>CAWJZH010000001.1:0-19657 GCA_963847155.1 uncultured Acidobacteriaceae bacterium
ACCTGGGCAAACGGCTGGACTATCCGCGCGAGCCGATGCCGCCGCACTCCGTGGTCCTAAGTTTTATCGGGGCTTGTTTGCTGTGGGTAGGGTGGTTCGGATTTAACGCCGGTTCGGCTCTGAACGCCGGCACCCTCGCAACCTCTGCGTTCATTGCCACCCACTTCGGGGCAGCAGCCGCGGCCATCGGCTGGAGCGCTGCAGAATGGATTACGGGGCGGCCGGGTTACCGCCCTAGGTGCGATCTCGGGAGCGGTAGCCGGCCTGGTCGCGATCACGCCCGCCTCCGGCTTCGTAACCCCCATGTCCGCTTTGTGGATCGGCCTGATCGCAGGCGTATTCTGCTACTTCATGGTGGTCAAGGTTAAGTCTCTTTTCGGCTATGACGATTCGCTCGATGCCTTCGGTGTGCACGGGGCCGGCGGGACCATCGGGGCGTTGTTGACCGGCGTCTTCGCCACCAGCGCCATCAACCCCATTCTGGGGGCGGGAAAGGCCACTGGCCTGCTCGAAGGCAACAAGAGTCAGATATTGAACCAGTTGGTTGCCGTAGCGATTGCGTGGACGTTATCGATAGTGGGAACGCTGGTGATCTTATTCGTGGTGGATAAGGTCGTCGGACTCAGGGTGAACGAAGAGGACGAGCGCACCGGGCTGGACTTGTCACAACACGGCGAAGAAGGTTACGACTTCGCGAACTAGACCACCTCTGAGCGATCAGGAAGGACTAAGGAATGCAGAAGATAGAAGCAGTGATACAGCCATCAAAGCTGGACGCTGTGAAGGATGCGCTGGTCGAAATCGGCATCTCTGGCATGACGATTTCCAACATTCGCGGGCATGGCCGGCAAAAAGGCCATACCGAGATCTACCGTGGGCGGGGATCTCCGTCGATTTACTACCCAAGGTCAAGTTGGAATTGGTGGTATCGGACGAATTGCTCGACAAGGCCCTGAAAACCATCGTCAAGGCTGCGCAAACGGGAAAGATTGGCGACGGAAAGATCTTTGTAACGCGGGTTGACGAGGCCGTCCGAATACGCAATGACGAACGCGGGGACATCGTGCTCTAACCCAATTCGTTCTCTCCGGCCCCAAGTTACACGCTTTGGAACAAGATTCCCTGAGGAGAACCATGTCAGAAGCACTTCGCAGCTTCATCGAGATACCCTACGCCGAACTGGAAGAACGCAACCTGGCGGCCAAGGACCAGCGTAAACGCCACGTGCCGGCCGGGCAGATCCGCGAGGAGCGGCTGAAGTATCTCACCGACGAGAAGCACATCAAGGCGGTCACAGTGCTCTTCAGCGACCTCGAAGGCCGGCTGCATATGCTCGACTACGACAAGAAGTTCATCATCAAGAGCGACGACAATCTCACCTTCGACGGCAGTCGATCCGCGGCTTTACCGCCCAGAGAGAGAGTGACCTCCGCCTGGGCATCGATTGGGATCGTTCTATTGGGTACCCTCCGACGTCTTCGGCCCAGGGAAGACGCTGGTCTTCGGCAACGTCATCGCCAAAGACGGCAAGCCCTTTCCTGCCGACATTCGCGGCGTGCTCAAGGGGTATGCCAACGACCTCTACGAGCAGAAGGGTTACACCCTGAATGCGGCCAACGAAATTGAGGGATTTCTCTTCAAGGGCACCGATGCGGAACGGCACTATCACGAGACGCAAAGTTTCGAGTACGTCAACACCGGCGGCTACTATCATTCGCTCCCTGGCGACCCGCTGCGCACCTTCATCGATACCTGCGCCGAAGTACAGCGTGCCATGGGATTCGAAAACGAGAAGGACCACCCGGAAGTTGCGCCTTCTCAGTTTGAGATCAACTACAGCTATAGCGATGTGGTGACCGCCGCCGATCAGATCCAGCTTTACAAGCTGGTCTGTCGCCAGATAGCTACCACCATGGGCATGACGGCCTCATTTCTGCCCAAGCCTGTGGTCGGAGTGAATGGAAGCGGCATGCACACTAATGTCTCGATTAGTGAAAAAGGTAAGAACCTTTTCTGGGACGAACAGGGTGAAGAACAGCTCAGCAAGCTTGGTTGGGAATTTATAGATCGTATTCTGACCCACGGCAATGACGTCTGCCTGCTGCTGAATGCAAGCGTGAATGCCTATCGCCGCCTTGATCCGCACTTCGAGGCCCCGAACCAGATCATCGCGTCGGCCACGGATCGCGGCTCCATGGTGCGCATTCCCATCGGCAACGAGAAGAGCATGCGCGTGGAAGTCCGCTCCGTCAGCCCGGATGCTAACCCCTACCTCGTCCTCTATTCGGTATTCAAAACCGGGATTGAGGGCGAAACCGCCAAGATCGAAAACCTACGTAAGGCCAAGCGCTACCTGCCCGACAACATCTACACCTCGCTCGAAAACTTCAAAGCAGCCAAGTGGACTGACTCCCTGCTGGGAGCCGACGTAAGGGAGCGCTACGCAGATTTGAAGCAAGCCTCCGCCGATCACTGCCCCCGCTTGTTGGGCACATTCGTGAAGGCGCCCGAAGTGCAATACCACCACGATGTTTATAACCAGTATCTCTGGAACAAGTTTTAGCGAACAGTCGGAGTCAAGAACGAAGCCCTCTTCCCGGGACGGGTACACCATATGCGCTGGCGAGTCAGTCCCGTAGGGACGGCTGAAAATAAGCCGCAACGCAATCCTGGACAACCTTCAGCCGTCCCTCCGGGACTCGATCATGTTTCACTTCGTACCCAGAACTAGCGTCCTGGGCTATTTTCAACCAGATCTGTCCAAATTCGCGGAGCAACTGGCTTTTTAGGATGTAACTTTGTTGATTGCTTTGAAGCGCGCTTGGCGAAATAAATTCTGGTTGCATGTAGATCGTCTGCTGCCCAAATTGGATTTAAACGATGCCTCGGCTCAGCAATCGCTCTTTCCTTGCCACGGTCCTCTCCTTTTTGTCATCCCGAGCGCAGCCGAGCGGATCTGCGGTGCGCCATTCGTGTGCCCCGCTCCTACCGGTCCACAACTCCACCAGTAATCCACCCCTCCTGGGAAAACATCAATCTCCGCCTTTGTTATTCCAGGTTTCCAGGAGTGGTCCGTAGAACAGCAGATCCGCTCGCCGGCGCTCGGGATGACAAAAAGGAGAGGATCGTGGCACGGAAAGAGGGGTTCCTAAACCGAGGCATTTCAAAAATTTAATTTGGACACGTCTGATTTCCAACCGTCCCTGCGGGACTGACTCGAAAAGCGAGCATGGGGCACCCGTCCGATTACCTTCAGCTTTTTGCTGGGCTCGCAGCGGTTGCCGGTAACGAAATATCCAACCGCTTGATCTCTCCCACGATCGGCCCGTAACTCACAATCGCGCACAGAGCCGTCGCCCCCACAAAGATCAGCACTTCATCAAAGGACCCAGTCTTCTTCACCAAATATCCGATGATGATGGGCGTCGTGATACCAGCTAGATTTCCGATCAGGTTGAAGAGGGCTCCGTTCAGCCCTACCATGCCCTTCGGCGAAGTGTCGGAGATCACCGTCCATCCCAAAGACCCAAATCCCTTGCCAAAAAACGACAACGACATGAGAAAAAGCATGACCGCCTGGGCCGGAGCATAGTTACACCCAATCATGGTTACTGACAGCAACATGCCCGCCATGATCGGCGCTTTGCGCGCAAAACTAAGCGAATAGCCAGCGCGCAGCAGCTTATCGGAAACCACACCGCCAAGAATTCCCCCCGTCCCGCCGCAAAGAGCCGGCAACGCCGCGGCAAAGCCAACCTTCATGATTGACAGATGCCGAGCCTGCGACAGATACACAGGAAACCATGTCAGAAAGAACCACGTCAACGTGGTGATGCAATACTGCCCAAGGTAAATACCGACCAGCATGCGATGACTTAACAGCTCCTTGACCGCGCCCCAGGTAAGCAGGCTTCCCCTGGCCTTAACCACACGATCGGCATTCACCAATCCGCCGCCCTGCTCAATGAACTCAATCTCAGCGGAGGAGATACGAGGGTGGTCCTTGACCTCATAAATACTCTTGATCCAAATGAACGCAAAGACGAACCCCAACCCGCCCATGAACCAGAAGCAACTCTTCCAGCCAGCCGCGTGGGTAATCCAACCTAAAATCGGAGCGAAAATCATTAGCGCAAAATACTGCGAAGAATTGAAAATCGCGGAAGCCCGTCCGCGCTCATTGGCGGGAAACCATGACGCCACAATGCGGCCGTTTCCGGGAAAGACGGGAGCCTGCGCAAAGCCGGCGATCAGCCGCAAGATGAAGATCACGGTAAAAGCAGCCGTCGCAGCCAGGTACCCGGCAAAGCCCGTGAGCAAGGCGCATACAGACCACGCAACGATACCAATGCCATAGACCCTCTTCGACCCAAAGCGATCGAGCAACACCCCGGACGGCAGCTGTCCCAGGACATAGGCCCAGCTGAACCCCGAAAAGAGATACCCCAACTTCACTGGATCGAGAAGGATGTCTTTGCCCATCGCAGTTCCGGCGATGGAGAGCGCTACACGGTCCCCGTAACTGAAACAGCTTACGGCGAACAAGATGGAAATAATCAGGTAGCGGACGTGACTCTTTTTGGCTTCTGCCAAGGTCAGGACCGCCCCGCGATCAACTTGGTCAGTTCCTGCAGTTCGGCTTCGGTAAGGTCGGTGAGCGGCGAACGCACCGGACCCGCGGTCCGGCCTACGGCCTTCATGCCGGCTTTTACAATCGAGACTGCGTACCCTTTGCGGCGGTTCCGGATTTGAATGTATGGCAGGACGAAGTCTCGCAAGCTGGAGAATACCGTGGCGTGATCGCGGCGGCGCACTGCGGCATAGAATTCAAGCGCGAAATTGGGCAGGAAATTGAAGATCGCCGATGAATACGTTGTGACCCCCAGCTCCAGATACGGAAGCGCGAAAGTCTCCGCCGTCGGGAGGCCCCCGATATAGGTAAGCCGATCCCCCAAGCGGGCGTAAATCCGAGTCATCCGCTCGATGTCACCGACACCATCCTTAAAGCCCACCAGGTTCGGGCATCGGTGACACAAACGTTCGAGAGTGATGTCATCGAGAATGGCGTTGTCACGGTTGTACATGATGACCCCGAGCTTGGTGGAGGCACATACCGCCTCGACGTGGGCGGCCAGCCCAGACTGTTCGGCGCCTACCAGGTAGGGCGGTAAAAGCAGGATGCCATCCGCACCCGCCTCCTCCGCGGTCCTGGCTAATTCTTTGGCCATGGCGGTGCCATAGCCGCACCCGGCGACCAGGGGGGCCTGCCGCGCCGTTTGGGCTACAGCGGCGCGGACCACGGCGCAGAACTCGGTCGGCGAGAGAGAAAAGAACTCGCCGGTACCGCCGGCCGCGAACAAGCCGGCGGGCTTGTATGACAGCAGCCACTCAATGTGTTCCTGATAAGGCTTGGGCCTGAACTCCAGGTTCTCGCCAAAGTGCGTCACGGGAAAGGAAAGCAGGCCGTCGCCGACCTTCTTTGCCATCTCTCCTGGATCCATCGTCTTCATCGACATTCTCCTACTTCCTGGAACCCGGGGATGCTTTTTGCAGAAACGTCGCAAGCACGGTGTCGAACCTGTCCGCATCATCCACGAACAGGCAATGGCCGGCATCTTCGAAGACTTCCGCCTGCGAGCCGGGGACTACAGAGGTGATGAGTTCCGCCGAGGAGCGGTTGTTCTCAGTCATGGCAGCCAGCACCGGAATGTTCAGTTTGGGCAGCGCAGACCGCAGGTCGTTCTTCACTGCGTACTCGGCCAGCATGGCCACAGCAGAATTAGTGGGAGTCTTTAACGAAGCTGCGATTACGCTTTCGAGATACGGTTCCGTCTGCGGCTTGTGGTACATGCCGCGCACGAAGGTTGCAGCGAACTGCTTTCGGTCCGCCTGAAAATTGTGCAGCATCGTGCAGCGACGATCACGTTCCTCTTGCGTGGACGGGGTGTAGACGTTCAGATCGACAAGCACGAGCGCGCTCAACTTATCCGTTCCGAACATCTCGACATAGGTGAGGGCTTCATGCACGGCGAGCGACCAGCCCACCAGGACTACCGGTGCTCCTCCGAGGTGATCGATCAGTTCCCGATAGTCCTGTGCGCGCCTGCTTGGATAGTTCCCTTCCGCGGGTTTGTCCGACGCCCCTTGAGAACGTGGATCCACGGCAACTACGTGATACGCCTTGCTGAAATACTCAATCTGCGGCTGCCAGATTTCTGCCGGCATGGTCCATCCGGGAACGAAAAGGATGGTGGAACCGGCGCCACTCTCCAGGTAGTGGAGCTTGACGCCATCGCTGGTGGTGAAAGAGCCATCTTTCACCGAGGCTGCACCGTGCAGAGCGGGGGAAACCAGCAGCAGGGATAGAAAAAGCAAAACATAATGGGTGGCCTGCACAGTGTATCTTCCTATCCTTCTCACGCACACATCGAATCGACTGACTGAATCAACGCCCGAATGTAGCCGTAGCAAAAAGCAAACGACTGCAGGCCGTTGGGGTCGTTGGGCGCCACCGGAACATGGTCCGGCATCAGCATATAGGGGTAACCGACCTCTTTGTACACCTTGATGGCTTTTACAAAGTTAACGTCCCCCTCATCGGGATAAACCTCTAGAAATTCGTTACGATGGCCGCGAATATTGCGGAAATGCACGTTGAAGATCTTGTTGCGGGAGCCAAAATAGCGGATGACATCGTAGATTTCGGTGCTCGGGTCCGCAAGCATTTCAGAGACTGTGCCCTGGCAAAAATTCAGGCCATGGTACGGGCTCTCGTGAATGGTGATGAACTTCTTCAGGCCATCGACTGTGCCCAGCACCCGATTCACGCCCTGGTAGCCTTCCGGTGGCATGCCGGGGTCATGAGGGTGACAGGCCATGCGAATTTTGTATTCATTCGCAACCGGGATCACCCGCTCGAGGAAGTAGGTGATGCGTTCCCAGAACATATCGGCATCCACCTGGCCGGCCCGCGTGAGCGGTGGATTGGGATGGGCTTCGGATAGTTTCCATGTGCTGTACATCGCATCGCCCCGGCCCGGTGTGCGTCCGGTGCGGACCACTCCCAGGATGCTCATGTTGTATTTAATCGAGGGAATACCCGCCTGGGCGCAATTCTTGATCATGGTTTGCAGGGATTCGATATCCCGGTCCCGTTCTGGACTCTGCGCCAGCATGATCGCCGGATGTTTTTCTTTGTCGATGTGACTGGACTCCAGAAATGGAGGCGCGGTGCAATCAATGCTGATGCCGCACTTGCCCGCCAGGTCAACCATACGATTGAGCTCTTCCACGGTCGCGTATAGGCGATCACCTTCAATCTGCGGATATCCACAGATATTCCGCACACTATAGCGAGCCAGGTATTTCAGGTGGGTTTCGTTCGTGGGCGCAGTTTGATCGCCCACCTTCATCAGCGCCGGCTTGGCGAGAACAACCTTGGGCGCGGCTTCGGCCAACCTGTTTGCCGCTAATAGTCCCACTGCACCGGTTGAGGCGATAAACTTTCTGCGATTCATGATTGACCTTCTATACGTTGTCCATGCTGGATAGGACTCTTAGTTCTCCGAGAAATATAGTTGAAGATCATTCCTCAAGCGAACTATAGTAAGCATTGATTGATACAGGTTGCGTATTGATTTATGACCTGAAACAACTTCACTGCTTCGCGGTTCTCGGCGAGGAACTCCACTTTGGCCGTGCAGCCAAACGTCTGAACATGACCCAACCCCCGCTGAGCCGGCAGATCCAGATGCTGGAGCATGCTCTGAAAGTCCAGTTGCTGTTGCGGACCAGCCGCTCGGTGCGGCTTACTCCAGCGGGCCGCGCCTTCCTCCCCGACGCTCGGCGCATCCTGGCACTCACAGAAGGCGCGGTGAGCGCGGCACAGCGCATCTCCAAAGGCGAGTGCGGCTTGATCAGGATTGGCTTTACCGCTGGGTCGAGCTATAGTTTTCTGCCTCGTCTGCTGGCCCAAGCCAAACTTGAGTTCAAGGACGTGGGCATGGTCCTCAACGAGATGGTCACCATGCAGCAGATGGAAGCACTCCATGACCGGAGGATCGACTTCGGGCTGGTGCGCCCCCCTTTAGACCAGAGAGGTGTGGAATCGGTCTGCGTGGGCAACGAGCCGCTCCTGCTCGCCGTGTCGTGTCACCACCGGCTCGCATCGGGCCCCGCACCGTCGATGAAGGATTTGGCGGGCGAGCCGTTCATCACCTACTCCCCGGTCGAAGGACGATACTTCTACGAATTGATCGAAGGTATGTTTCGCAAGGCAGGGGTCTCGGCTAAATACGTCCAGCACATTAGCCAGGTTCATTCCATCCTCGCGCTGGTGAGCGCGGGCATCGGAATTTCTCTCGTACCTGAAAGCGCTAACAAGTTACATTTCGAAGGCGCGGTCCTACGGGAATTGGCTGGGCCCCCGGTTTTCGCACAACTGTTTCTGGTGTGGCACAGCGAAAATGACAATCCGGCGTTAGGCGCATTTCGCGATCTCGCACGCAGGCGGTTTGCCATCGCACCGTGACGGTTTCCTGCGCGGCCTCGACATCGGGTCATTCACTAAGGCGCACCGTGTTGTGCCACCACAACAATCATGAAGCTGTCCGGCTTCATCGCGGGCCTCCCAGATCCTCCAGACTTAGCCGCTTCAAATTCGGCGGTTGGCAGGTAGATTTTGTGCGTTGTCGTGTCGACTCCCATGGTTCTTGCCCCCGTGGGCGTCTTCACGACCTGCACAATCTCGTACACTCCCGGAGATTTCTCCGCAGCTACGGAAAGAGAGCCGTCGCGGCAACTGGCGAACGCATGGTTCTGCTCGAACTTGGTGGCGTCGACCCCGGCACCAAGCGGCAAGGCCGACAAAACTTTACCATCAGCAGTGCTCATCACAATGAGCTTCTGCGGCTTGCGGCAGCCGATCAGCAATTGCTTCCGTTTCGTATCGATCGCCATGCCGACAGGAGCACCGCCCGGGGTTACGGGCCAGCGTGCTACTACCTGCCTCGCTTTGATGTCCACGACGGCCACTTGATCCTTGTCCTCAAGATTGATATAGAGCTTACCGGCCCCATCGGAGGCGAGAAACTCCGGCGCTCCACCCAATTCAATGGGCTCCTCCATCTTCCCACTCGAGGGATCGATGTCCGGCTTGAACGACATTAAGACACCTTTGTCTCCTGAAACCACCAGGACCCGATCTATGCTGGGGTCGTAGATGATGCCATCCGCATCGGGCTTCGCGGCGATGGTACCCAACACAGCGTAGCTTTTCAGGTCGAAGACTACGATTCCTCCATCCCCGCCGCCGTCACTGATAAAACCGCGACCGAGCCGAGGGACGAGCGCGACTCCATGAGCAATCTTCTGCCCAGGAATATCCCCGAGAACCTTGCCCGATTCGGCGTCTATCACCATGGTGTGCGTGCTTCTCGGAACAAAGAGTCGGTGCGTCTGTGAATCTACGGTGAGGTAGTCCCACGCGCCTTGACCCCCGATGGGGAATGTTTTGACAACCTCCCAGCTGGACTGCGCCACAATAGGCTGAAAGCTCGCGAGCAAGATTAGGGTGACAGCGAACTTTGCTATTCGCATTTCGAATTCTCCACGCTCTTGTTATCTGACGTTAGACATAGATCGGCCTTTGCCAGCCATGACCCAGAGAACTATAGTCCAAAGATCAAGCTTTGTTCGAACTATAGTTTGCATGGATTGATACTGGACGCGCATTGATTTACATATCGAGCTTGGTGGGAGTGACAAGTAAGGGTCGCGGCCCATCAGCCGAACCTTAAGCGAACCTTAAGATCTGCGCTCCACTGTGAGTGCTTACAAATCGGTTGCAGTTTCTATCTCCGGTGATAACTCGATCGAAGGGTCAACTCTCGAAAGTTGAAAGGCAAGGGGTACATCTATGCGCCTTCTGTATCAATCCATGCAAACTATAGTTCGAACAAAGCGTGATCTTTGGACTATATTTCTCTCCGGCCAAGAGACGCAGCTCGGTGGACGCTCAGAAATTACCGCCACATAAGAGTGGCCAGATAGTGGAGAGAGTTATGAATAGCCGTTTTGTTTGTATTGCAGCCGCATCCATTGTCGGCTCGTTGTTAACTTTCCAGCCATGCTTCGCTCAAATCACCAGTGGCCAGATCAATGGAAGAGTCGTCGACCCGAACGGGCAACCGATCGTGAACGCTGAAGTCACGCTGGTGAATCAACTGAACGCAGGACCGCGCTCGGTGAACACCGGTGGGGAAGGAGAATTTGTATTCCCTTCCGTGCAGCCAGGCACCTACGATTTGTCGGTGGTTCTTCAGGGATTCAAGAGCTTCTCAAAACGCGGCATCGTGGTAAACGCGTCGGATCAATTGTCGGCCGGGACACTGCAAATGGAAATCGGCGCGACCACGCAATCCATCAACGTGGTCGCCGATGTAACGCCGGTCCAGACCGAGAGCGGCGAACGCTCCGCACTCATCGATCAGAAACAACTCCAGACGCTCAGCGACCCGGCACGCAACTTTCTCAATTTCGTCCGCTTGCTTCCGGGAGTGGTCGGAACCGGTACGGTTGGACAGGATCAACTGGGTATCTACGGCATGGACACAGTCAATGGACAACGAAGCGAGTACAGTACGGTGAGCATCGATGGGGTGTACGGCAATACCAACGCGAACGCCATCAACCAGGTGCAGACGCCCTTGAATACCGACGCGATCGCTGAAGTTAAGGTCCTGTCCAATAACTTCCAGGCTGAAACCGGAGGAACGTCCGGCGCAGCCATCAATGCGGTTAGCAAGTCGGGTACAAGAGATTTTCACGGGACCGCGTACTACTTCAAGCGGCACGAGGAATTCAACGCAAACGATTACTTCAATAGCGCTTACTGGAACGGAACGGAACAACCGAAAGGGATCAATCGCTTTAACACCGTCGGGTATAACATCGGAGGACCGGTCCTGATTCCCAAGACGGGTTTCAATCACAATCGGGATAAGCTCTTCTTCTTCTTCTCGCAGGAGATCTGGCCCACGGTTCACCCGGGCGACGGCAATCCCCTCCGGCTTAGGGTACCCACCGCGCAGGAGCGGCAGGGTATGTTTTCTACCCCCGTGGCCGACCCGCAAAAAACAGCTCAGGGATTAAAATGCAAGCAAACCGGCGATCCGGGTTGTTTCCCCAACAACACCGTCCCTTCGGCACAGATAGACGCCAACATGGTGAAGCTAATCAATTTGCTCCCGCTGCCTACTCCCGGATATGTAGATCCATCTGGTCAAACCAACTACATTCTGAACCTGACTGAGCATAATCCGGTGAATCAGCAAGTACTGCGGCTGGACTACAACATCTCTGAAAAGTGGCGCGCCTATTTCCGCGGTCTGAACATGTCTGTAAAGTCGACGGGAAATGCAGCGGCCGACACGCCGATGAACTACCTTACCAACTTTCCCGTCAACTATGTCAACAGCAGTCCTAACGTGATTGTGGACCTGACCTATATCGCCAGCCCGACGCTGGTGAACGAAGCGACGATTGGTTATTCCGCGTGGTCGGAGAATCAGCAGTTCCCGAATGGGCAGGGTGAGTTGAAGGCGGTACAGAAGAGCGCACTCGGCATCAGCTTGCCACAGTTCCGACCGGAGTTGAATCCGCTCGACCTGATTCCAGGGCTCATCTTTGGCGGCGGGGGGTTGAGCAAGCTGCCGAAAATCGGCTTCCAGGGTTCGACCGGCACCAGATTTCCCATCAGCTCGCAAGCGAGCTCCTATGGAGCGACGGACGAGATAACAAAAGTGTGGACAAATCATATTTTGAAGGGCGGCATATACTTCCACATCGACCGGTTCGTGCAACGCCATGTCGCGGGGAATTTTGCCGGTCTCTACAATTTCAGTGTGAGTACGCAAAATCCGCTGGATACCGGCAATACTTACGCCAACGCCTTACTGGGCAACTTTCTGCAATATTCAGAAAGCACAAGTGCTCCCGATTCCGATCCTTTCACGCGCATCCTGGAGTGGTATGGCCAGGACACCTGGAAGGTTGCGCGTGGCCTCACCCTCAATTATGGACTGCGTTTCAGTTACGACCTGCCGCAGCAGCTGCACTCCGGAGCAAACTTTGTTCCCACAACCTACGACCCCGCGCAGACACCGGTTTTGTACCACCCGGCGAAGGTTGGCGGCGTGAAGGTAGGCGTAGACCCTAGAAACGGAAACCAGGTAAACCAAGTCTTGATCGGAGCGGTCGTTCCAGGATCGGGAAATGCTTTCGACGGCATGGTGACCCTCAATAAAACCAATCCGGTGCAGGGTCAAGGCCTGAAAGTTGGACCACGGTTCGGATTCGCATGGGACATCTATGGAGATGGCAAAACCTCCTTTCGCGGCGGCGCCGGCATTTATTACAACGTGCGTTCGCCCTCTCCGCAAGCAGGAGCGTTAACCACCAATCCACCCAACCAGGAGAATCCGATCCATCCCTTTGGCACGGTGAGCCAGCTTTTCAGCTCTACCGACAACAGCGTCATCTTCCCATCGAACCTGAACCAGGCGGTGCAGCGCAACGGGCAATGGCCGCTTTTCTACAACTACAGCTTGGGAGTTCAGCACGCCCTGGGCTTTTCCAGTGTGCTCGATATCGCGTACGTCGGGAACCTGGGACGGCATCTCGGGCAGGCTTACGACCGCAACGCAATCGCTCCGGGAGTGCGGTTTATGGCCGCAAACCAGGACCCAACCTCGCCAGGCACGCCCCTGTCGGATAATTTTCTGCGCCCCTACACCGGCTTAGGAAGCATCCCGTTCATCGAATTTGGGGGAGGGTCGAACTACAACTCTCTACAGGTTTCGTTTACGCGGCGGTTTACGCAGGGCTTTTCTATTGGCGCGAACTACGTGTGGTCGAAGGCGCTGGACTACACCGATACCAGCACCTCAACCTGCTTCACAACCTGCGCATCGGGCACCCCGGACGGCCTGCCGACCTTCGCTCCCCGACACGCCTACGCCTATGGTCTTGCAGGCTACGACCGCAGTCAATCCGCCGTGATCAATTTTCTGTGGAACATACCCAAGGCCAGCAGCCTGGTTGACAACGTGATCATTCGCAATATGTTCGACAACTGGCAACTTTCGTCCATCATTTCCTATATCAGTGGGGCGCCTCAAGGGATCATCCTGGATACTGGCGGCGTCGACCTCACGGGGGGTTCGGATGGACCACGTGCCCTGATCACCGGCAATGCGGTTCTGCCTCACGGACAGCGTGGGGTGCTGGAATATTTCAACACCAGTGCGGTCAGTTTGCCACCGGTGAATACTCCGGGCAGCAACGGTCAATATTCAAACTTTGTCGGGAACGCGGGCAAGGTGGTCTTCCGCGGACCGGGTACTGACAACTACAACGTGTCGCTGTTCAAGAACTTCATCATCAAGGAAAGAGTGACTCTGCAGTTGAGAGGGGAGTTCTACAACCTCTTCAATCATCCGTCTTTCAACAGCGTGGATAACACTGCCGTATTTACGACCGAAGGCGAGCAGACGAACGGTACATTTGGTGAAATCAACGGTGATGGCGCCATAGGCCCGCGACAGGTACAACTCGCCGGCCGTATCAGCTTCTGATGATCAGGTCGCGGCGTTCTTTTCTTCTCGGCACAGCGGCAGCTTGGGCCTATACAGCAGTTCGACCTTCAGCGGCATTGGCGTCGCAACCCGTTCTGGAGATTGCCACGCCGATGGACCCGCCGGAATGGGCGCTGCTCGAACGCCAGGTGCTTCATGCCCACACCGCGGCGTGCGAAGCATTTTTTGACCGCTATTTCGACGAGAGGGGTTTCCTCTTGTGCGTGCCCCGGTGGGGCGGCGACGATGGTCCGGATGATGCCATCGAGAATGTGAACGACTGGCCGCACCTTCACGCCCTGGGCGCTTCCGCCCGCATCCGCGACATGTACAGAAAAGCCTACGAAGGTCACGTACGGCAATACACTCTGGCTAAAACCACGGATGTGCCCTTTGCCAAAGACGGGATGTATTACAAAGAATTCCCTGTCATGATGGATTGGCAGCACAATGCCGAAGGTCTGACTGTCTTCAACCTGATGGGTTTATCCGACCCGTATGACCTCCGCTACCGCAGCCGCACCAAACGCTTCATCGGTTTCTACATGAACGAGGATCCCGGGGCGCCGAATTATGACCCGGAGCACCGGATCATCAAGAGCATGTTCAACGGGAGCCGTGGACCTCTGATGCGCAAGGCCACAGCACTCGACTGGACGGGTGACCCTATAGAAACCGAAAACCGTTTCGTTGGCGGCACTCTGCAGCATGGAGAGAACGGCTATCAGCAGATGCTCGCGCACTTCGTCGACTATACCGACACAGTCGGCGATAATCCTCTGAATTTGAATACCACCGGTCTGGCATTGAATGCGTACATGCTCGACCACGAAGCCAAATACAAGAACTGGCTGCTCGAATACGTCGATGCGTGGGCCGAACGCGCCGGTAAAAACAACAACATCCTTCCCAGCAATATCGGCTTGGACGGGAAGATCGGCGGCGCGACTGACGGCAAGTGGTATGGCGGTGTCTACGGCTGGGGCTTTAGTCCTGTTGTGCCCATGACGGGTAAACGCCAGGACCGCAATCGTGTGCCGTGGTCGTTCGTCGGCTTTATGAACGCCTACCTCGTGTCATGCGGTGATGACCACTATCTGAATGTCTGGCGGAAACAAGCCGACAGGATCAACGAGCAGCGCAAAGTCATCGACGGTGTCGCCTCAACACCTCGCATGTATGGCGACCAGGGGTGGTACAGTTACAAACCGGGAGATTACAATCTCAATTTCCTTGAGATCTATTACCTCTCGATGAAGCCGGAGGATCGCGCCCGCTGCGAAGAGACGCCGTGGTATTCGTTCCTGGAAGGCAAAAATCCTAACTTCCCGGTGAAGGCCCTCCAATTGTCGCTCTCCCATATCCGCAAGTCTGGCGAGTCGATCCGCGTGGACCGCACTACTCCGGATACCCGGCTAGCCGATAGTGTCATGGACTTCAACCCAGCTAGTGTCGCAGCATTGACTCAGTTAATGGAAGGCGGGCTATACATTCAGCATCCGGGGTGGGCGCCAACGTCGCCGGCGCAAGGAGGAGCCTTGCTTCACTGTCGCCTGCGCTACTTCGATCCGGACCGTCAGCGTGCCGGTATTCCGGAAGACGTCGCCGCCCTGATCGACACGATGACGGACGACAGCGTTACTGTTACGCTGATTAACGTCAATGACAGCAACTCGCGATTGGTGACGGTGCAAGCGGGAGCCTACGGCGAACACAACGTTCTCTCTGTTTCTGACGGCACGCGGACACAACCGGTGAATGACCGGTCATTCGCCGTGAGGTTGGCGCCTGGCGCGGGTGCGAAGTTGACCGTGAAAATGAAACGATTCGCCAACCAACCTACGTTGTCTTTCCCCTGGGGCGGTTCTGGGTAAATCTACTGACTTGTGGCACCAACCACTGCGCGAATCATCCCCATCGCCTTTGCTCAGGATGTAGAGTTCACCTTCGCGGTCCATGAAGAAGCGCATATCGGAGCGGCCCCCGGAAATCACCGCCTGACCGGGTAGCCCTGCCGCTTTACCTCCGCGGGTGTGGTAAGCAATCTCCGTGATCGACGCCATCGTACTGTACTGCCGCTTATTCCACACTATTTGCACTTCATGCATGGCGGCCATCGTACGCGGATTGCCATCATCGGCGGCCAGCATGTCGTCATAGTTGACATACCATATGCGTCCAGTGGTGATGTCCCCGAAAATATACTTGCCCCGCAACGCCGCAATCTTCCCCTGATACAAAAAGCCGCTGTCCTGGGTGGCAGACTCACCTGATCTCCGGTAGAAAGATCCCATCCTGTGCTCCGTGTTGTTGCCAAGTTGGAACCCATATTACTTTTGAAGGTTTTTGCGTCGGCCTGCGATTCGGGTTCTAATGAGGCTCTATGATTTCTCGACGAGAGTGGATGCTGGGAGCGCTCGCGGCTGCACATGGATGGACTGCTGAACGGATGGCAAATGCACTGCTGAGTGGATATCCCGGTCACGAGGGAGTATTGATCGAGACACATATCCACCTGTTTGCCGGCGATCCCAGGTTTCCTTACAACAGCGCTTCCTATCCGCCTAAACCCGAGCCGGTGGAAGAGTATGTGAAGTTCGCTCAAGAGGCGCACATCGATCATGCCGTCATCGTTCACCCCGAACCCTACCAGGATGATCACCGCTACCTCGAGTATTCGTTTGCGCGCGAACCGTCGCCGGGTTTTTTCAAGGGGACTTGCCTCTTTGATCCCATCGATCCGGAAACACCAAAACGAATGCGGGCGCTGGTCAAGAGGAATCCGGGACGAATCGTAGCGTTAAGAATTCACGAGACGCACGAGGCTGGAACCCCTTCCACGACCAGTGGTCTCATCCGAGATCGCGATTTGAAGAACCCACAGATGGCCGTCACCTGGCGTGCCGCACAGGAACTAGGGCTGGCGATCCAGGTCCACTGCATCCCGCATTACGCGGCGGCCATTGGCGAGCTGGCGAGCAAATTTCCCCAGACCCCCGTCATCATTGATCACTTAGCACGCCCGGGACAAGGGACGCCGGAAGAATATGAGCAGGTTCTCAAGCTGGCCCAGATCCCGCGCGTCTACATGAAATACACCACCACGGGTGTGGCCTCCGCATCGAAACAGCCGTTTCCCCATCAGGATGCAAAGCCATTGGTCAAACGCATTTACCAGGCATTCGGTCCCGACAAAATCCTCTGGGGTGAATTAGGGGTAAACACGACAGAGTTTCAGCGGGCCGTTCAGGTGCTTGACCTGATGCTTGACTCAGCGTCCGCTGCCGAACGAGCCAACATACAGGGCCTCAACGCGAAAAAGCTGTTCGCGTTTTCTTGAGCAAACCGCGGTCGAAAACATTTCCACGGAAGGTCCGTAGAACCGCAGATCCCTCGGCTGCGCTCGGGATGACAAAAAGGGGAAGGTGGTTGAATGGAGAGGACCGTTGCCAAGGGATAGGGCGGTTGTTCGAGCATGGAGACGATGCCTCCTCCTTTGGAATCGCCTTTTCTTTTAGCAACCACCCTCTCCCCTGCCTCAGCCCTCTCCTTTGTCATCCCGAGCGGAGCCAGAGGGACCTGCGGTTCTACGGACCTTTCCTGAAAATGTTTTACGCCTTCTGTACCACCGCGGCGTTCAGCGCCTGGCCTACGATCGTCTGTGCTTCCTCTTCGATCTGTTCCAGGTGTTGCTGGCTGCGAAAGCTTTCGGCATAGATCTTGTAAATCTCTTCCGTCCCAGAAGGCCGTGCCGCGAACCACCCGCTCTCAGCGATGACTTTCACCCCGCCGATGGCTTGGCCATCGCCGGGCGCGTGCGTCAGGATGGTCTTGATCTTCTCACCCGCCAGCGTCGGACTCTGGATGCTCTCTTTGCTCATCTGCGCCAGCATCGCTTTCTGCTGCGTGGTTGCATGAGCGTCCGTCCGGTCATAGAACGGGTCGCCGTACTTCTGCGTGAGCTCGTGATAGATTTCGCCCGGGTCTTTCTTTACCGTGGCCGTCATCTCCGCTGCCAACAGCGCCGCGATGATTCCGTCCTTATCGGTCGTCCACACTGTGCCGTCGCGACGCAGGAACGATGCGCCGGCGCTCTCTTCGCCAACAAATCCCAACTTGCCCTCCAACAGGCCATCCACGAAGTACTTGAACCCCACGGGTACTTCGAACAATTCCCGGCCCAGCCCCGCAGTCACGCGATCGATCATGCTGCTGCTTACCGCCGTCTTCCCTACCGCAACATTCTGTCCCCACTGGGGACGGTGCCCGAAGAGGTAGTAGATGCTGGTCGCAAGGTAGTGATTGGCGGGCATCAAGCCCCGGCTGCGGGTCACGATACCGTGACGGTCATGATCCGTATCGCAGGCCATGGCAACATCGAATTTATCCTTCAAAGCGATCAGCGACTGCATCGCATATTTCGAAGACGGATCCATGCGAATCTTGCCATCCCAGTCCAGCGTCATAAAACGAAACGTAGGATCGACTTCGTCACTCACCAGGTTGAGATTCAGCTTGTAGCGCTCCGCAATCGGTCCCCAGTAATGCACGCCCGCGCCGCCCAGGGGATGAACACCGAAGCGAATCCCGGAACTGCGGATGGCGTCCATGTCGATGATGTTTCCCAGGTCAGCGACGTAAGCATCGATGTAGTCATGCTCATGCGTCGTCGGAGCAGCGAGAGCCTTCTCCAGCGGCCAGCGCTGGACGCCCTCGAGCTTCGCGGCCAGAAACTCGTTCGCCTTGTTCTGAATCCAGGACGTGGTGTCGCTTCCCGCTGGGCCGCCATGAGGAGGGTTGTACTTGAATCCTCCGGAGTCTGGCGGATTATGCGACGGGGTGACCACGATACCGTCGGCCAGGCCGGTTTTGCGGCCGCGATTGTAGGTGAGGATCGCATGCGAGACCGCGGGGGTCGGCGTGTACTCGTCCTTTGCCGCCAGCATCAGCTCGACCTGGTTCGCAGCCAGCACTTCGACGGCGCTATCCATCGCGGGGCGGGAAAGTGCGTGCGTGTCGATGCCGAGAAAGAGTGGTCCATCGATTTTCTGTTGCTTGCGATACAAGCAGATTGCCTGGGTAATCGCCAGGATGTGCCACTCATTGAAAGACCGGTCGAAGGATGAGCCCCGGTGTCCGGACGTGCCAAAGGCAACGCGCTGCTCGGGCACCTTGGGGTCGGGCTTCTCCGCAAAGTAGGCGGCAATTAGCTTCTGTACATCAACGAGATCGGCGGCGGTGGCCAGTTGCCCGGCCTTGGGATTGATCTTATTCAAGGCTCTACTTCCTCACGCATCTGTCGTATAAGCAGTCGACGCAGTACCGATTGTCTCGCAAAGCCCCGCGTCCGTCAGTACCCAGTGCGCTTTCTTAACACTCCAGCATTCTGGGCCTCAGGCCCCCAGCTATGATGAAGTGGCGCGATGGTACTGTTGCTTGGCTATGCGCATCCAAGTGGGCAGGGAAGCGATACTTCATGAAGGCCGCCGTCCTTGTCTCTCATCGCACGGCGCCCGAAACATTCCTGCAAATTGAGGAGGTTCCCCGTCCGGAACCGCAGCCCGGATATTTGCTGCTGCGAGTTCTTGCGTGTGGGGTTTGCCGGACCGACCTGCATATTGCCGAAGGAGATTTGCCGCCAATTCGCCCGCAGCTCATCCCCGGTCACCAGATTGTGGGCGAAGTTGCTGGCGGTGCGACGGCAGAGCTGCCGTTGGGAAGCCGGGCCGGGGTCTCCTGGATCGGCGGGGTGGACGGGAGTTGCTGGTACTGTCACCACGGCATGGAGAATCTCTGCGACCAGCCGGCGTTTACTGGATACACGGTGAATGGAGGCTACGCGGAGTATGCCCTGGTGCGGACGGACTTCGCGTTTCCTCTGCCTGCTGGGTTAGACAACGTGCAGGTCGCTCCCCTGCTGTGTGCCGGCATCATCGGCTTTCGCAGCCTGCGCGTAGCTGGGGTGGAACCAGGAGAGCGCGTGGGATTGTACGGCTTCGGCAGCTCGGCGAGTCTAGCCATCA
>CAWJZH010000002.1:0-185280 GCA_963847155.1 uncultured Acidobacteriaceae bacterium
ACGTATTTAACCGAAACCCCTGCCTTGCGAAACATACTTTCGATCAATTCGTAGAAGTATCGTCCTTCGACCGGGGAGTAGGTGATGAACGGCTCGCCCGCCAAATCCTTCATGGACGGTGCGGGCCCGATGCGAGCCGGTGGTGACACGACACGGCGAGCAGGAGCGGCTCGTTGCCCACGCAGACCGATTCCACAGCTCTCTGGTCTAAAGGGGGGCGCACCAGCCCGAAGTCGATCCTCCGTCATGGAGTGCTTCCATCTGCTGCATGGTGACCATCTCGTTGAGGACCATGCCCACGTCCTTGAACTCAAGTTTGGCATGGGCCAGCAGACGAGGCAGGAAACTATAGCTCGACCCAGCGGTAAAGCCAATCCTGATCAAGCCGCACTCGCCTTTGGAGATGCGCTGTGCCGCGCTCACCGCGCCTCTGTGAGTGCCAGGATGCGCCGAGCGTCGGGGAGGAAGGCGCGGCCCGCTGGAGTAAGCCGCACCGAGCGGCTGGTCCGCAACAGCAACTGGACTTTCAGAGCATGCTCCAGCATCTGGATCTGCCGGCTCAGCGGGGGTTGGGTCATGTTCAGACGTTTGGCTGCGCGGCCAAAGTGGAGTTCCTCGCCAAGAACCGCGAAGCAGTGAAGTTGTTTCAGGTCATAAATCAATACGCAACCTGTATCAATCAATGCTTACTATAGTTCGCTTGAGGAATGATCTTCAACTATATTTCTCGGAGAACTAAGAGTCCTATCCAGCATGGACAACGTATAGAAGGTCAATCATGAATCGCAGAAAGTTTATCGCCTCAACCGGTGCAGTGGGACTATTAGCGGCAAACAGGTTGGCCGAAGCCGCGCCCAAGGTTGTTCTCGCCAAGCCGGCGCTGATGAAGGTGGGGGATCAAACTGCGCCCACCAACGAAACCCACCTGAAATACCTGGCTCGCTATAGTGTGCGGAATATTTGCGGATATCCGCAGATTGAAGGCGACCGCCTATACGCGACCGTGGAAGAGCTCAATCGCATGGTTGACCTGGCGGGCAAGTGCGGCATCAGCATTGATTGCACCGCGCCTCCATTTCTGGAGTCCAGTCACATCGACAAGGAAAAACATCCGGCGATCATGCTGGCGCAGAGTCCGGAACGGGACCGGGATATCGAATCCCTGCAAACCATGATCAAGAATTGCGCCCAGGCGGGTATTCCCTCGATAAAATACAACATGAGCATCCTGGGAGTGGTCCGCACCGGACGCACGCCGGGCCGCGGCGATGCCATGTACAGTACGTGGAAACTCTCCGAAGCCCATCCCAATCCTCCGCTCACGCGGGCCGGCCATGTGGATGCCGATATGTTCTGGGAACGCATCACCTACTTCCTCGACCGGGTGATTCCGGTTGCGAATGAATACAAGATTCGCATGGCCTGTCACCCTCATGACCCCGGCATGCCACCGGAAGGCTACCAGGGCGTGAACCGGGTGCTGGGCACGGTCGACGGCCTGAAGAAGTTCATCACCATCCGCGAGAGCCCGTACCATGGATTGAATTTTTGCCAGGGCACAGTCTCTGAAATGCTCACCGATCCTGGCACCCAAATCTACGACGTCATCCGTTATTTTGGTTCCCGCAACAAGATTTTCAACGTGCACTTTCGCAATATTCGCGGCCATCGTAACGAATTTCTAGAGGTTTATCCCGATGAGGGGGACGTTAACTTTGTAAAGGCCATCCAGGTGTACAAAGAGGTCGGCTATCCCTATATGCTGATGCCGGACCATGTTCCTGTGGCGCCCAACGACCCCAACGGCCTGCAGTCGTTTGCTTTTTGCTACGGCTACATTCGGGCGTTGATTCAGTCAGTGGATTCGATATGTGCGTGAGAAGGATAGGAAGATACACTGTGCAGGCCACCCATTATGTTTTGCTTTTTCTATCCCTGCTCCTGGTTTCCCCCGTTCTGCACGGAGCAGCCTCGTGAAAGATGGTTCCTTCATCACCAGTGACGGCGTCAAGCTCCACTACCTGGAGAGTGGAGCCGGTTCCACCATCCTGTTCGTTCCCGGTTGGACCATGCCGGCAGAAATCTGGCAGCCGCAGATTGAATATTTCAGCAAGAGCTACCACGTGGTCGCGGTGGATCCCCGTTCGCAGGGAGCGTCGGACAAACCCGCGGAGGGAAACTATCCCGGGAGACGAGCGCAGGACTACAAAGAGCTGATCGATCATCTCGGCGGGGCCCCGGTAGTGATGGTCGGCTGGTCGTTGGCCGTGCATGAAGCCCTGACCTTTGTCGAGATGTTCGGAACAAATCAATTGAGCGCGCCTGGTCTTGGTCGATATGAACGTCTACACTCCCTCCACCCAAGAGGAACGTGACCGCCGGTACACGATGCTGCACAATTTTCAGGCGGACCGGAAGCAGTTCGCGGCTACCTTCGTGCGCGGCATGTATCACAAGCCACAGACGGAACCGTATCTCGAAAGCGTGACCGCAGCTTCGTTAAAGACGCCGACTAATTCTGCGGTTGCCATGCTGGCCGAGTTTGCGGTGAAGAACGACCTTCGGCCCGTGCTGCCCAAACTCAACATCCCGGTGCTCGGCTGTCATGACGGAAAACAACCGCTCCTGCGGCGGAACTCATCCGTTCTCTCAGTCCCCGGCTCGCAGGCGGAAGTCTTCGAAGATGCCGGCCATTGCCTGTTCGTGGATGATGCGGACAGGTTTAACACCTTGCTTGAGACCTTTCTCAAAAAGCATCGGGTTCCAGGAAGTAGGGAATGTCGATGAAGACGATGGATCCAGGAGAGATGGCGAAGAAGGTCGGAGACGGCCTGCTTTCCTTTCCCGTGACGCATTTTGGCGAGAACCTGGAGTTCAAGCCCAAGCCTTATCAGGAACACATTGCGTGGCTGCTGTCATACAAGCCCGCCGGCTTGTTCGCGGCCGGCGGTACAGGCGAGTTCTTTTCTCTCTCGCCGACCGAGTTCTGCGCAGTGGTCCGCGCCGCTGTCGCCCAAACCGCGCGGCAAGCGCCACTGGTCGCCGGTTGCGGCTATGGCACCGCCATGGCGAAAGAATTAGCCAGGACCGCGGAGGAGGCGGGTGCGGACGGAATCCTGCTTTTACCGCCCTACCTGGTGGGCGCCGAACAGTCTGGGTTGGCCGCCCACGTCGAGGCGGTATGTGCCTCCACCAAGCTCGGCGTCATCATGTACAACCGTGACAACGCCATTCTCGATGACATCACTCTCGAACGTTTGTGTCACCGATGCCCGAACCTGGTGGGCTTTAAGGATGGTGTCGGCGACATCGAGCGGATGACCCGGATCTACGCCAGCTTGGGGGACCGGCTCACCTATATCGGGGGCCTCCCGACGGCGGAGACTTTCGCGCTTCCGTATCTGGAGCTGGGGGTCACCACGTATTCATCGGCGATCTTCAATTTCCTGCCCAATTTCGCGCTTGAATTCTATGCCGCCGTGCGCCGCCGCGATCATGCCGCGGTATTCTGCCAGCTTGCGAGACTTCGTCCTGCCCTACATTCAAATCCGCAACCGCCGCAAAGGGTACGCAGTCTCGATTGTAAAAGCCGGCATGAAGGCCATAGGCCGGCCCGCGGGTCCGGTGCGTTCGCCGCTCACCGACCTTACCGAAGC
This sequence comes from uncultured Acidobacteriaceae bacterium, assembly GCA_963847155.1. GTDB lineage: Bacteria > Acidobacteriota > Terriglobia > Terriglobales > Acidobacteriaceae > PALSA-350. The sequence goes on from CAWJZH010000002.1 coordinate 3,657, forward strand.
CGAACTGCAGGAACTGACCAAGTTGATCGCGGGGCGGTCCTGACCTTGGCAGAAGCCAAAAAGAGTCACGTCCGCTACCTGATTATCTCCATCTTGTTCGCCGTAAGCTGTTTCAGTTACGGGGACCGGGTAGCGCTCTCCATCGCCGGAACTGCGATGGGCAAAGATATCCTTCTCGACCCAGTGAAGCTGGGTTATCTCTTTTCCGGGTTCAGCTGGGCCTATGTCCTGGGACAGTTGCCGTCCGGGGTGTTGCTCGACCGCTTTGGATCGAAGAGGGTCTATGGCATCGGGATCGTTGCGTGGTCTGTATGCGCCTTGCTCACGGGCTTTGCCGGGTACCTGGCTGCGACGGCTGCTTTTACCGTGATCTTCATCTTGCGGCTGATCGCCGGCTTTGCGCAGGCTCCCGTCTTTCCCGGAAATGGCCGCATCGTGGCGTCATGGTTTCCCGCCAATGAGCGCGGACGGGCTTCCGCGATTTTCAATTCTTCGCAGTATTTTGCGCTAATGATTTTCGCTCCGATTCTGGGTTGGATTACCCACGCGGCTGGCTGGAGGAGTTGCTTCTGGTTCATGGGCGGGTTGGGGTTTGTCTTTGCGTTCATTTGGGTCAAGAGTATTTATGAGGTCAAGGACCACCCTCGTATCTCCTCCGCTGAGATTGAGTTCATTGAGCAGGGCGGCGGATTGGTGAATGCCGATCGTGTGGTCAAGGCCAGGGGAAGCCTGCTTACCTGGGCCGCGGTCAAGGAGCTGTTAAGCCATCGCATGCTGGTCGGTATCTACCTTGGGCCAGTATTGCATCACCACGTTGACGTGGTTCTTTCTGACATGGTTTCCGGTGTATCTGTCGCAGGCTCGGCATCTGTCGATCATGAAGGTTGGCTTTGCCGCGGCGTTGCCGGCTCTTTGCGGCGGGACGGGCGGAATTCTTGGCGGCGTGGTTTCCGATAAGCTGCTGCGCGCTGGCTATTCGCTTAGTTTTGCGCGCAAAGCGCCGATCATGGCGGGCATGTTGCTGTCGGTAACCATGATTGGGTGTAACTATGCTCCGGCCCAGGCGGTCATGCTTTTTCTCATGTCGCTGTCGTTTTTTGGCAAGGGATTTGGGTCTTTGGGATGGACGGTGATCTCCGACACTTCGCCGAAGGGCATGGTAGGGCTGAACGGAGCCCTCTTCAACCTGATCGGAAATCTGGCTGGTATCACGACGCCCATCATCATCGGATATCTGGTGAAGAAGACTGGGTCGTTTGATGAAGTGCTGATCTTTGTGGGTGCGACCGCCTTGTGCGCGATTGTGAGCTACGGGCCGATCGTGGGAGAGATCAAGCGGTTGGATATTTCGTTACCGGCAACCGCTACGAGCCCAGCAAAAAGCTGAAGGTAATCGGACGGGTGCCCCATGCTCGCTTTTCGAGTCAGTCCCGCAGGGACGGTTGGAAATCAGACGTGTCCAAATTAGATTTTTGAAATGCCTCGGTTTAGGAACCCCTCTTTCCGTGCCACGATCCTCTCCTTTTTGTCATCCCGAGCGCCGCCGAGCGGATCTGCTGTTCTACGGACCACTCCTGGAAACCTGGAATAACAAAGGCGGAGATTGATGTTTTCCCAGGAGGGGTGGATTACTGGTGGAGTTGTGGACCGGTAGGAGCGGGGCACACGAATGGCGCACCGCAGATCCGCTCGGCTGCGCTCGGGATGACAAAAAGGAGAGGACCGTGGCAAGGAAAGAGCGATTGCTGAGCCGAGGCATCGTTTAAATCCAATTTGGGCAGCAGACGATCTACATGCAACCAGAATTTATTCCGCCAAGCGCGCTTCAAAGCAATCAACAAAGTTACATCCTAAAAAGCCAGTTGCTCCGCTAATTTGGACAGATCTGGTTGAAAATAGCCCAGGACGCTAGTTCTGGGTACGAAGTGAAACATGATCGAGTCCCGGAGGGACGGCTGAAGGTTGTCCAGGATTGCGTTGCGGCTTATTTTCAGCCGTCCCCACGGGAGTGACTCGCCAGCGCATATGGCGTACCCGTCCCGGGAAGAGGGCTTCGTTCTTGACTCCGACCGTTCGCTAAAACTTGTTCCAGAGATACTGGTTATAAACATCGTGGTGGTATTGCACTTCGGGCGCCTTCACAAACGTTCCCAGCAAGCGTGGGCAGCGGTCGGCGGACGCTTGCTTCAAATCCGCATACCGCTCCTTCACGTCGGCTCCCAGCAGGGTAGTCAGTCCACTTGGCTGCTTTGAAGTTTTCGAGCGCGGTGTAGATGTTGTCGGGCAGGAAGCGCTTGGCCTTACGCAGATTTTCGATCTTGGCGGTTTCGCCCTCGATGCCCGTCTTGAATACCGAATAGAGCACGAGGTAAGGGTTAGCGTCCGGGCTGACGGAGCGGACCTCCACCCGCATGCTCTTCTCGTTGCCGATGGGAATGCGCACCATGGAGCCGCGATCCGTGGCCGAAGCGATGATCTGGTTCGGGCGCCTCGAAGTGCGGATCAAGGCGGCGATAGGCATTCACGCTCGCATTCAGCAGCAGGCAGATGTCATTGCCATGGGTCAGAATACGATCGATGAATTCCCAACCCAGCTTGCTGAGCTGTTCTTCACCCTGTTCGTCCCAGAAAAGGTTCTTACCTTTTTCACTGATGGAGACATTGGTGTGCATGCCGCTGCCATTCACTCCGACCACAGGCTTGGGCAGAAATGAGGCCGTCATGCCCATGGTGGTAGCTACCTGGCGGCAGATCAGCTTGTAAAGCTGGATCTGATCGGCGGCGGTCACCACATCGCTATAGCTGTAGTTGATCTCAAACTGAGAAGGCGCAACTTCCGGGTGGTCCTTCTCGTTTTCGAATCCCATGGCACGCTGTACTTCGGCGCAGGTATCGATGAAGGTGCGCAGCGGGTCGCCAGGGAGCGAATGATAGTAGCCGCCGGTATTGACGTACTCGAAACTTTGCGTCTCGTGATAGTGCCGTTCCGCATCGGTGCCCTTGAAGAGAAATCCCTCAATTTCGTTGGCCGCATTCAGGGTGTAACCCTTCTGCTCGTAGAGGTCATTGGCATAGCCCTTGAGCACGCCGCGAATGTCGGCAGGAAAGGGCTTGCCGTCCTTCGCGATCACGTCGCCAAAGACCAGCGTCTTCCCCGGGCCGAAGACGTCGGAGGGCACCCAATAGAACGATCCCCAATCGATGCCCAGGCGCAGGTCGCTCTCTCTCTGGGCGGTAAAGCCGCGGATCGAACTGCCATCGAAGGTGAGATTGTCGTCACTCTTGATGATGAACTTCTTGTCGTAGTCGAGCATATGCAGCCGGCCTTCGAGGTCGCTGAAGAGCACAGTGACCGCCTTGATGTGCTTCTCGTCGGTGAGATACTTCAGCCGCTCCTCGCGGATCTGCCCGGCCGGCACGTGGCGTTTACGCTGGTCCTTGGCCGCCAGGTTGCGTTCTTCCAGTTCGGCGTAAGGTATCTCGATGAAGCTGCGAAGTGCGTCTGACATGGTTCTCCTCAGGGAATCTTGTTCCAAAGCGTGTAACTTGGGGCCGGAGAGAACGGATTGGGTTAGAGCACGATGTCGCCGCGTTCGTCGTTGCGTATTCGGACGGCTTCGTCAACCCGCGTTACAAAGATCTTTCCGTCGCCAATCTTGCCCGTTTGCGCAGCCTTGACGATGGTCTTCACGGCCTTGTCGAGCAATTCGTCCGATACCACCAATTCCAACTTAACCTTGGGCAGCAAATCGACGGAATACTCCCGCCCACGGTAGATCTCGGTGTGGCCTTTTTGCCGGCCATGCCCACGAACGTCGGAAATCGTCATGCCAGAGATGCCGATTTCGACCAGCGCATCCTTCACAGCGTCCAGCTTCGATGGCTGTATCACTGCTTCTATCTTCTGCATTCCTTAGTCCTTCCTCGATTGCTCGAAGGTGCTCTAGTTCGCGAAGTCGTAACCTTCTTCGCCGTGTTGTGACAAGTCCAGCCCGGTGCGCTCGTCCTCTTCGTTCACCCTGAGTCCAACAACCTTATCCACGACGAATAGGATCACCAGCGTTCCCACGATCGATAACGTCCACGCAATCGCCACGGCAACCAACTGATTCAATATCTGACCCTTGTTGCCTTCCAGCAAGCCAGTGGCCTTTCCCGCCCCCAGGATGGGATTGATGGCGCTGGTGGCAAAGATGCCGGTCAACAACGCCCCGATGGTCCCGCCGGCCCCGTGCACACCGAAGGCATCGAGCGAATCGTCATAGCCGAAAATAGACTTAACCTTGACCACCATGAAGTAGCAGAATACGCCTGCGATCAGGCCGATCCACAACGCGGACATGGGGGTTACGAAGCCGGAGGCGGGGGTGATCGCGACCAGGCCGGCTACTGCTCCCGAGATCGCACCCAGGGCGGTAGCCCGGCCGCCCCGTAATCCATTCCGCAGCGCTCCAGCCAATGGCCGCGGCCGCTGCCCCGAAGTGGGTGGCGATGAACGCAGAGGTTGCCAGCGTGCCGGCGTTCAGAGCCGAGCCGGCATTAAATCCGAACCACCCTACCCACAGCAAACAAGCCCCGATAAAGCTCAGGACCACGGAGTGCGGCGGCATCGGCTCGCGCGGGTAGTCGAGCCGTTTGCCCAGGTACAACGCGGTGACCAGCGCCGACACGCCTGAGGTGACGTGGACCACCGTGCCGCCGGCAAAATCCAGGCAGGGAAAGCGTCCGCCCAGGGAAGCGTTGAGCAATCCGCCCTTGCCCCAGACCATATGCGCCATCGGGCTGTAGACAAAAATCGCCCATAGCACCATGAAGGCCAGCATGCCCGAAAATTTCATGCGCTCGGCGAAGGCGCCGGTGATCAGTGCCGGGGTAATAATGGCAAACATCAACTGGAAGACCATGAAGGTCTGCAGCGGGATCGTAGCGGCGTACTTGGGATCCGGCGCCAGCCCTACCCCACGGAGAAAGATGTTGTGCAGACCGCCAATGAACGCATTGCCCTCGCCAAACGCCAGCGAGTAAGTCACCAGCGCCCAGAGCACGGTGATGACCGCCATCATGGCGAAGGTCTGCATCATGGTGCCCAGAACGTTCTTTCTGCGCACCAGGCCGCCATAAAACAGGGCCAGGCCGGGCCCGCTCATCAGCAGAACCAGCGCCGAGCTCACCAGCATCCAGCTGTTATCGCCGGCCGTTTGCGCCGCGGCAATCGCCGCTGCCTGGTCCGCAGAACTCTTTTCCAGCGCAGCCAGCCGGTCCGCCTGGGACGTAGTTGCTGGAGCAGCGGTCCCCGGCATCTGCGCCGTGGCAACGCTCCCGCCGACCCATACCATGAGCCCCAGCGCAAGCGCACGAACCAGCACAGAAATCGAACCAAATCGTCTGATCAATCTGTCATCCTCCGTTGAGCCCTTCAGAGAGAACCGATCCATCCAGTAACAGCCCGTTCACGTCCCTGTTTTGCTTACTTTACACAAGACCTGCTCGCATCCCAACCCCAATCATGCTCAACCCCTCCAGAGGCGGACTATCTTTCGCCCAGGCCGCCGCCCGAATCCAACAGGCCGTCCCTAAAAATGCCAGATCACATCGCCGGCCAGGGTCAGCTGGCTCTTCTTGGTCGGAGCGCCGCTGACGCCGTTGACCGAGGGCGAGTCATAGGCGGGCACATCGTACGAATGCTCGAACCGCAACTCAGGACGGAAGGTAACGGAACTCCCCAACCAGAAGTTGAACCCTACCAGGTGTTCGCTGTAACGGGTCTTGTTGCCCGTCCGCTGCCCTCTCAGGTCGTCAAAGAACTCGTTGCGGATATTTAGTGAGCGTGATGATGATTGAACTCATGCTCCAGGTAGTTGACGATGGCGTAATCCGGCGCGTAGCAATGGGTCGCCAGCGGATTGCACTGGGCGCCATTAGCGCCCGCAATCAGCGAGGGGCCGGTGATTTCGCCGGCGTTTGCGCCGATGTTCGCGTTGGCCCCGTAGCTGATACATGGGTCGAGACCAAAACATAAGTTGGGCACATCTCTTTCGAACTGATACCAGGCCTCCGTGTCTTCGTGCCACGTGGCATTGATTTTGTGATAGTGAGTCAGATAGTAGGCTGATAAGTTGTTGTAAGCGTATTTGCCCGAGTTGATGGAGTTTGCGCAGGCGTACAGGTTATCTCCGCCATCGTGCCAGGTATAGGCCGCGCATGCATCGCCGGTCAACTTGGCATTGGGTATCCAGGGTGCGGACTCACACCCGCCGGAAACGCCTGCCTGCCCTGTCCAATGGTCGCTAAACTTGGTGGTAACGTTCACCCCATGCTGGGTGTAGCAATCGTAGGTATAGAGGATGGAGTGGCTATAAGTGTAGTTATTGGGAGCTAGCTGGGCTTCGATATCAGGCAGGGAGATATATCGGCCTATCCGAATATCGGTTCCCTGACCTATGTGGGGGATATAGAGATCCACGTAGTACATGACCGGGTCGTAGCCATAGGTATTGTTGCTTTTCAGCAATTGCTGGCTAAAGATCCCCTTGGCGGTAGTGTAGCGATAGTCCAGGCCATACAGGTTTGTGAAACGAAACCCCCAATCCAAGTGATCCGTCTGCACAGTATTCGGCAAACGCTCGATGTAGAGCGCAACCTGGTTGAGTTGGAAAGAGTTCGGGATCACGTCATAGGCGGTTTCGTTGTTAGCGTACCTGCCCTTGTTCGATGTGCTGGCGTCTCCACCGATATCGAACCAGCCGTACATCTTGACACGGCTCTTGTTCTCGTTGATGGCCTGCATCAGGATGTAGGTGCTGTAATCCGGAGCACCGATCACAACTGTGCCGCCCATCGGCCAGTCTGCCGAGGGAAAAGGAGGCGAGTTCAGGGGGCGTGGGGTTCCCCGCCGGGCCGGCTCGGGGGCAGCCGGAGAGCCATTGGAGTCGACTGTCCAATCGTCCAGATAAGCATGTCCCAAGCGAGTAAAGAAGCCTCGCTGCGGAGCAGGTTTCGTCGAAGTGGCTGCGTCTCCATCGGCGGGCAGGGGAGCATCCGTGGGCGCATTTGCCTGTGGATCCCCGCTAGTCGTTTGGCCCGGCGCAGTGTTGTCCGTACGGGGTTCGTTTGCCGCAAGGCATTGAGCGGTCACCAGGAGGAACAAGGGTATGCTCAGATACAGTCGCCGGATCAAGTGCAAAATCACGCCTCAGGGTAGGAAATGTGAACTGGCAATCGCCCGCGTAGCTGTTCTTGATCGAGTAAATGGGACTGCGCATAAAGATTTCGTAAAGACGGCCTAAAGATTGCGTGGAGTGAGCGGCCAAATACCGGTGTGATGCGGTCCGGCAGATCTTTACGGATTCTTTATCAATCCTGCGGTAAGCTTTCCGCTCTGCGTGCGATCAAATAAAACCGGGCCGTAGCAATTGCCCCGGCCCGATGTAAATCGATATCAATCTAGAAGTCGAGTCTTAGTGCAACTTGCCCGGTCCGGTTTCCCGCATTCTCCGCGGTCTGAGGAGCACTGAGGACGCCGAACGTGGCAGTGTTATCGATCTGCGTTGCCGGAGGCGCGAAATTAGTGTGATTGAGAACGTTGGTGAATGTGGATTCGAAGCGCAGCTTCACCTGCTCCGTTATCGCGAAATTCTTCGCAAGCCCTAACGAAACAGCTGCCGTGCCAGGCCCCTGAAGGGCTCCGACTCCTGCATTGCCGAAACGGCCGGCCCCTGCCGGGGTGGGAGAAAATGCGGACAGGTTGAAGTAGTGTGCCCTCGATTGGCCGCTGTAATAATTCTTCGAAATCACATCGGGGCGGAGCGTTGCACCGCGGTTCACGACATTTGTATTCGATTGATCAAGTGAACCGCTGATGCTGGGTGTGAGCCATGGGCCGGTTTCGAGCAGGGTCACGTTGTTGATGTCCCATCCGCCCAGAATTACGTTTTTCCAACCGCCGCCATTCAGGAATGCGCGGCCCTGCCCGAGGGGAAGCTGGTAAATTCCGGTGAGCAGGAAGCGCTGGCGGCGCGTGCCTTCCACGTTGCCGTAATCACTGGCAACATGGAACCTGTCAGCGATGGGAATGCCATAGTTGACTTCACCGGCGTATGCGGTCGGTGTGTCTCCCTGATTATCCGCCTGGTTCTTTGCCAGCGTGTAATTCGCATCGAAGTACAGCCCGTGCGAGGTCCGGTGTGTCGCTTCCACCTCAAGTCCGGTGTAGTTCGCTTTGCCGGCATTGAATGTACTGTAGAGCGAAAACCAGTTGTGGTAAGGAGCACGCGGATCGACATACGGACTGCCAGGTGTTGTCTGGTAAGGCGTTGTGCTCGCGGGAATCTGGTTCAAGTCCTCGGTAATACTCAGCCGATAGCTGTGCAACCCGACGTAGCTCACACGCAAACTGTCGTTGCTGCTGAGCTGCCGCTCTACAGTGACGTTCCACTGGTTGGATTGCGGATCGCGGTAATTGGGATCAACCCCCTGATCGAGGCCGCCACCGCCATACTGCACACCTTGGGTGGGAGGCGCCGTGTTAGGGAATTGGATGAGTGGTGTACCCGCGGCGGTTGCGGAATTGGTATACGTGTGCAGATTGGATGTCGGATTTCCGCTGTTGTTAAACGATAGGGGCCCAAGATTTGTCATGGTGTAAATGCCGAACCCGGCACGGATAACTGTCTTTGTGTCATTAAACGGACGATAGGCCACCGAAACGCGTGGTTGAAAGTTACCCTTGTAGGTGTTGCGCAGTCCCTGCGGCAAATGATCCTGGCTCGCGGTTGCATAATTCGTGCAAGGGAGCGCGGCTTGGCCAAGATTGCAAGCATTGAACGACTGCTGAAACGCGAGATTTGAACTTTGCAGATTCTGCTTGGCCAAATACGAGGAGAGTTCGTCAGGCACGACGATAGAGTTGTTTCTCTGGTCGAAGTTCGCCAGGTTGCCGCCATCCTCGTGGAAACCTGGCAGGATCTGCCAGCGCAGTCCATAGCTGAGAGTCAGCTTACTGTTCAGCTGAAACTCATCCTGTGCGAACAAGCTGTACTGCCAGGCAGTACCCCCGACGTCAGGACTTGAGACGGCAAAAAACAGTGTCGTTGGAGTGCCTTGAAGGAAATCTCCAAAGGAGTTTCCGGTGAACGTGGGTTGGAAGGTGAACTGGCCGAAATCATCGGAAGGTAGGAACAACTCGACGTCAAAGTACCGCACGCGGCGCGCATCGATACCGGCTTTTATGGTATGGCTGCCCCGAGTGAGGGTGACATTATCAGTGAACTGCGTGGTCCGCGATTGCGTTACTCCGGTTTTATCCCTTCCGATCGGGGTAAAGCCAGTGCCGGCGCTGAAGTTAAAGGTCGGGAACGCGTGCGTCGTAGGGTGCTGGCTGATGTTCACGCCTGTCAAGTCGAGCTGCGCGAGCGCAGCGGCTCCTTCAATGGGAAAGCCCACACTTGTCGTCACATTCGTGAATCCAAAGCGGAACTCATTCAAAAGTTTGGGCGTAACGGCGTAGGTATAGGAAACCAGCAGGCTGCGGTTATGTATGCTGTCCACGTCGTTCGGGAGAAGTGGGTTGGCATAGTCTGCCGTAATGTTCTTGCGGCTGAACCGCGCATATACTGACTGGTTTGCGCTGATGTTGTGGTCGATGCGAATATCTGCGCCATCCGTCCGCCCAGGCGTCGATTGAAAGTTCTCGAAGTTGTAGTTCTGCTGGCCAACGACATTCGGCAACGGGTAGTACTTCAGCAGCGCTTGAGCGGTGGCGCTGATGCTTCCCTGAGGAATCACCGGTCCGTTGAGAGCAGTGAGGTTGCCATCTCGTTCCGCCTGGGTGGGCACCAGGAATTGTTGCGCCACGGCGGTCGTGCGGCGGTTGCCTTCGTAGTCGACGAAGAAGAACGTCTTGTCCTTCCCGTTGTAGATGTGGGGAATGCTCAAGTTGCCGCCGAGCGATCCACCAAAGGTATTGAAATGTTTTGGCGCCTTCCCATTAAACCCATAAGGGTTTGCGTCGAGAGCGCTGTTCTGTAGATATTCGAACAGGCTGCCATGGTATTGGTTGGTTCCGCTTTTGGTGGTAAATGTGACGTCGCCTACCTGCGAAAACTCCGCACTATTGTTGAACGCGGTCACCTTAACCGCCGAAATTCCCTCCTGAGAAGGATACGCATCCTGCAAAGCACCATTCTGGCGCACATTTACCGTCGAGATACCGTCTACCGAGAAGTTAACCATGGATGAACTGGAGCCGCTCAGGGCGATATTCCCTGAACTGTCCTGCTGCACATTGGGGGACAACGCGAGCGCACCCAACGGACTGGTCGTGGTTGCGCGATTGTTCAGCGGAAGCTGTGTGATGAGCTGATTGTCTTTAGAATCACTGATCGTCCCGCTTTCCGTATTGATCAGGTCGCTGTCTGCCGTCACCTGAATGACTGTGGCGTCAGTTGCAATCGAAAGGGTCACGGGCAGGCGAAGCTCCTGACGCGCCTCTAGCGTGGCGGAGGCGATGACTCCATCTGCAAATCCATCGTGGTGAACAGTGACATTGTAGTGACCTGGCTTCAGGTTTTCGACAGCGAATTCACCTGAGTCACCTGTCGTCGCCTGACGGTCAAAGCTCTCATCCACCGAGTGAACCGACACGGTTGCTCCAGGGATGAGTGCTCCAGAGATATCTTGTACCGTCCCGCGAATGCTCCCAAATGTGGATTGTGCATTGCCCGCTACAGTGAAGAGAAGGGCGGCCGCCAGAAGCACTGCCGCTCGCGCCCAGTCCCGTGTCGGGCTAAGCTTAGTCTCGCGATACAGAGGCGTGATTGTTACATGAGAAGAACGAAGTGATAACAGGCCCCTATGTATGAACATGACAGGTCTCCAGTAAAGCCGGGAGGACTCTCCCGGCCTCTTAACTAGTCGACAATGGTGGGTATAAAGACGGCGTAAGGGACGGCCCGGTTCTTATGGTTTCTTTATGACTTTCGGCGAAGCCTGAAACCTCGATCACGTTGGGAACGTATCGATTTCATCCAAGTCAGAACTTAACCAGGATCGCACCCGTCGCTGCGATTTGGCCCGTGCGCAGATCAGGGAACCAGACACTGTTGGTACCCCCGCCACAAGCGGCCTCAGCGTCTGCCAATACATTGGTTCCGGCGGTGGCGCCAGTCGCGCAGGTGAAGTTAGCGGGTGAACCGTTGTTACCTCCCGGTGGAGTAATGCCGCCTCGACCCGTCCAATACGGCACGTCTGCATGCCTATATCCCATTTCGGCTCGGAAGGTGATGAACTGGTTAGGCATGTAATCGAAGGTCGTCGTCAAGTCGTAGGAGTGGTAAGGCTGCCCTGGATTCTCCGTGAAGTAGGGCGTGCCCGTGATCGCCGTTGCTCCGTTGATCGGCGGTAACAGAACCAGGTACCGGCCGGGGTTGGCCATCTGCCCGCCGCCAATGGTCAGTCCATAGAGATCCTTCTTGAACCAAAGCCGGTTGTAGAACATGTAGCCGAGGAACGCCTGCTTGGGATTGCCGCCCTTGCCCGTGCAGCTCACCCCGCCCCCGAATTCGCATCCCAGATCTCCCGTAAGGCTAAAGGCTGCTTTATCCATGAACCTCTCGGGTTTGTCGTAGTACTTGATCTCGACGCTGTCGTCGGTGTGCAGCCGCGAACGATTGGGGATGCCTGCCGCATCCTCACCCAATCCATAGTTGTTAAATACCAGGGACAACCAGGGCTTTGGACGATAGAGAATCTGCCCGCCCAGACCGGGCTTGCCGTTCGGCCTGCCATAGGACTGCCAGCCATTGATGAACCAAGGCTCAATTTTCAACTTGTCTGTCGGAAACCACTGCACGCGTACGCCGTTGAAGAACCACGGCGTATTCGAAGATACAAAGGAGGGCTGATAGGCCCAATTATCAAAGTTGTAATAGCTGAATAAGCCGATGTAGGAAACAAAGATGCCTGCATCCAGGTTTAATCCATGCTGAACATCCCAATGATATCCTCCCCAGGCCTCCGAAACATAACGGTATGCATTGGCGAGGTCCCATTGTCCGCGGCCCGGGCTCGCGTCATTACGTGGCGTAGTCGTTGCGAACATCCCGTACATAGTCAGAAATCGTCCGCGGACATTGTTGATGCGGAGATCGCCACCGAAGCTTAGCTGCTCAACCTGGAATTCATCGGAACGGAAAGATTCGGTCGACCCTCCCATGGAGTCATCTTTGGGATGATTGAAGTCGAGGATGTAATTGACGTCTGCGCGGAACTCGGGGGTGAAGTATTTGGTGGCTAGTGGCGTATCTTTCGTGCGCGCGTTGCCATTGAGCCACGTCCAATCGGCGTAGGCAAAAGGAAGGCTCTTTGTGGTCACTTCCGCAGGCAGATCGGAGGTGGTGGCTGGTGTCGCCACGAGGGGCGCCGACTGGCGCGTCCCCGATTGCAGTGCTTCGGATGTTCCCAAGTTCACCTTCGCACCCTGCAACGCAGTTGCGGCGTCGGATGCAGTGGCCCCGCTGGATCGAATCTCAGCTTCGAGCTCCGCGATGCGCTGCTTCATCGCCTCAAGTTCCCTGGTGAGTGCAGGACGTATATCGGTGCCCGATACAGCCGAGCCAGGGGCTAGTTCCGTTCTTACTTCCGGTGTCGAGTCAGCGGCGGCTGCAGGGGGTCCGGCCGATGGTGCTGTTGGGCCGCCGTCCGTCGGCGCCGCCGAGGCGTACTCCAAAGTAGTCTGAAGGGAGGCGCCGTGTGCGGCGTTTCCGGTGGTTTGCGCCACGCAGGATGGATAGATAGATGCGCAACCGAGTGCTGCGAACAGTGTACTGATCTTGCACAATTTGCTTTCCATGAGGCCTCTCATTTTGCAGGTGTAGGGTCGATGCGTCCTTTTCGCCGGACCTGGCCCGCATAATGAGTGGAAAGTCGCCCTATGCTGAATGTCATCCCTCTATTACGATCGCAAGACCCTAAGGAAACCGTAAAGGTGGGATAAATCTTCCATAAGGGGCAAACCATCACACACGCACATAGCCGCGTCGGCGCGGAGACCGCACCTGCTGCCGCTAGGCAGACAAACTATCGCCTTGTGCAATTGGATGTACAAGAAAGCACATAGGGACCGCAGGATGTTCGGAAAAGATGCGGTGAATTTCTTGTATGGCAGACAAGTGTCGACGAGAGCGCGCTCAGTGCACGTTCGACCCACCGTATTTCTCCAGCCACTGCAGCTCTTCTCGCACCTTGATGTAGCCGTGCCAGGGATTCTTACCCAGAGAGTGTCCTTCACCAGGAAACACCAACAGGCTGTGCGGCACGTTTAGCTGTTGCAGCGCTCGCTCCAGTAGCACATCTTCCAGGTAACTCACCCGCACATCGGCGTTGCCGCCTACGATGTGCGTAGGCGTCGTGACTTTGTTCATCTGGAACAGGGCAGCTTCGCTCTGATAGATGCTCGGGATTCTGCCACGGCAACGCACCGCCGAGATACCACACATCATCATAGGTGGTATCGTCATTGCCCCAGTTGGCTGCATGTTCCACCGCCCCGGCCCCGGTGACCGCTGCTTTGAATCGTGTGGTCTGAGTAATGAGCCAATTCGTCATATAGCCACCGTAACTGTACCCACCGATGGTGAGGCGATCAGGATCGGCGATACCATCTTTTACCAGTGCGTCTATGCCTTCCAGTATGTCCTTGCCTGGACGGGAGACCAGGTGCGGAGCAATCTCCAGCATGAAATCGTCGCCATAGCCGCTAGATCCGCGATAGTTCGGGCGAAAGACCAGCCAGCCATTGGCCGCAGCGAGAGTTGCCCAATCGTACCAATCGGCCCCAAACGAATCTCCGTCAGCGTCAGCCGGGCCGCCGTGAATAAGGGTCAACATTCGCAGATGTTTTTCGCCCATACGGTGAGGCGGATAAATGAGCACTCCTTCGACCGTGGTGCCATCATCCGCCTTCCACTGGTAGGGCTTCCATTCCGACTGAGCTCGCTCGGCAAAAATCGGATTGAAGTTGCTGATCGCCTTCGCCTGTTCGGGGTGCGCGGCATCTCCAGCGAGAAAGACCTGGGTGGGGGTGGTCAGCGTAGAGTGCTTTACGAGGAATCCGGAAGTATGCAGCCCGGCATTTACCCCGGCATAGGCGCCGGGTAGCCCTGGCAAGCGGAACAGCCTTCGATCCGTCTACTGCATACAACTGCCGCTGGGTCCCTTTGAGTCCGGAGGCGATAACCCGGCCGCTCGGCTGTCACGGTGAAGTCTTCAAAGGATCCGGTAGAACGTCTCTCCCAGTCTCTTCACCGCGGCGATTCGCGGGATCAATCGCATATAACCTTCCTTGTACATCGCGGTAGGGTCCGTCCAGTGCACCCGCGCTGAGCCCACATGAAAGAAAAGCTTGCTGCCGTCGGGGCTCCAGTGAAGGTTGTCTTCGAGTGCCTGGTTGCTGGTGAGCCGCCGGGCTTCTCCTCCCGCGGCGCTCAGCAGGTAAATCTCGTTGTGCTTTGGATCTTCCAGTCGATGAGAGACGGAATTGGTGACCCACGCGATTTGCGTTCCGTCGGGCCTGGGAGCTATCTCCTTAATCTCATCGTCACTGTGGCTGATCGTCTTTGCCAGCGGCGGCAGGGGCACAGCGGTGCCGGCGATCTCTGCCGCGTGAAGCGGTGACGGTCTTTTGGGCGGCGGCAATTGCGTCCGCCGTGGGCAAAGCGAGCAGCAGATCGCCGCGCTCGTGCTCGCGCCAGCGAATCACATCTTTCCATTGCAGCTTTCTCGGCTTCTTCTGCGTCTTTCGAAAGAGGCGAGGTACAAGAGAAGAAGATCTGCGATCCATCCGCGGACCAGGCGACGGCATGAGCTCCAGCTTCTCCTTGTAGAGGGGAAACGATTCTCCCGAATCCGCGGAAATCAGCCACAGCCGTTCCGGAACATCGTCACTGTCTTTGTCCGTGCCATCGGGCAGAGGAAGATCGGAAAGGAAGGCGATGTACCTGCCGTCAGGAGACCACTGCGGAGCACGCGCATGCCCGGAGCGGGTTAAGGGGACCGTCTCGCCCGTCTTCTGCTTCCATATCCACAGATCGCTGCCGAAAGCGGTTGTGCTGCCAATCGGGAGCCTCGGTGGCGATAATCGCGGCCGAGCCGTCGGGAGATAACTTTACCTCCTTGACGTCGGTAGCGTTCATGAACTCGTCCAAAGTGATCAGGTCTTTGGCAGCCTGTGCCACGATGGAGAGAGGGGCCAGCAGGGCCCAGGCAAGAAAAAGTACAGCACCCGAATTTCCCCTCAATGGTTTGGTCCCTTTCCCTGTTGCTGGAGATCTACGGAGCGGCCTCAGCGTCGAAGTTCTATACTACCGTGCGTGTTTATCATTGCTCATCATGAGGAATCCAATGCCCTTGGTTGTTGCCGGAGCCGACGGCTCCGCTTTCTGACTCGGTTCGTCTGCTGCTCTCGCTGGTAACGCTTCCCGCCTTGGCCCAGCTTGACCCACAGACCAAACAGCTTTCCCGGGATATTTTTCAGCAGCTGATAGAGATCAACACCACCGATTCGGTTGGCAGCACGACGGTTGCGGCCAATGCGATGGCGAAGCGCCTGCTCGACGCTGGCTTTCCCAAGCAGGATGTGGTGGTCCTCGGGCCCGAACGATCGCAAGGGCAACCTGGTGGCGCGCATTCACGGCACCGGGCGCCGCGAAGCCCATCCTGTTGATTGGCCACCTCGATGTGGTGGAGGCCCTACGCTCCGACTGGACCACCGACCCATTCAAATTTATCGAGAAGGATGGCTACTTCTACGGCCGCGGTACCCAGGACATGAAGGAGAGCGACGCCGTCCTGGTGACCACCTTCATCCGGCTGAAGAAGTCAGGATTCAAGCCGGATCGCGACCTCATCCTCGCACTTACCGCCGATGAGGAGGGAGGCAAATCTAACGGTGTCGACTGGCTGCTGAAGAACCACCGGGACCTCATCAACGCGGCCTTCGTGCTCAATTCCGACGCCGGGGGAGTCGACCTGGAGCATGGCAAACCGGTCACCTTCAACGTAGAGGCCACGGAGAAGCTGTACGGCGACTACCAGCTCACCGCTACCAACCCCGGCGGCCACAGTTCTCTGCCCGGACCCGACAATGCGATTTATCACGTGGCCGATGCGCTTACCCGTCTGCAGGCCTACACCTTCCCATTTGAGCTGAACCCGGTCACGCGCGCCTACTTTTCGCGCATGAGCACGCTCGAGTCCGGTCAGACCGCTGCCGATATGAAGGGTATTCTGAAGAACCCGCCCTCGCCGCAGGCCATGAAGCAACTGTCGGAGATCCCGAAATACAACGCGACCATGCGTACCACCTGTGTGGCCACCCGCCTCTCCGGCGGACATGCCAACAACGCCTTGCCGCAATCCGCGTCTGCGAACGTGAATTGCAGGATCCTTCCCAGCGTATTCCCGCGAAGAGATTCGCCAGCAGCTCATCACGATCATCCATGACCCCAAGGTCAGCGTCCGCTACGTCAAGGAGCGGGTGAAGTGATGGATACAGCTCCTGAACCGCCAAGGCAGTGCCTCCCACCGATCTGCAGCCCGAAGTGATGCAGCCTTTGACCAAGGTGGTGGCACGAGATGTGGCCCGGGTATTCCTGTGGTGCCGGTCATGGAAACCGGGGCGTCGGACGGCAAATACACCTCCGAGGCTGGCCTGCCCACGTATGGGATCAACGGGATTGCGATCGACATCGATGATGTGCGGGAGCACGGCAAGGATGAGCGCGTAGGGGTAGACTCCTATTACCGCGGAGTGGAGTTTTATCACCGCTTTATCAAAACGTTAGCCGGCGGCAAGCAATAATCGGGAAATGGGTGGCAGCAAGTTGAACGAATCTAAGATGACTACCTTCCGCAGCGTCTCTTTTGCTGCAATTCTGGGCCTTTTTGTAGCACTTGGCGCCGCATCCGCGGCGAATTCGGACGGACCTGCCCAGCAGCACCCTGAATGGGCATGGATGAACACCCAGCTCTCCCTCGACCAGCGTGCTGACCTGGTGCTCAAAGAGATGACCCTGGACGAGAAAATCCAGCTCATGCACGGCCAGGGCATGCCGGGTTGGTCGCGGCCCATGCCGAAAACCTACCTCGGCAATCAAGGCGCCGGCTTCATCCTCGGGATTCCCCGCCTGGGCATTCCGCAAGTCGAGATGAGCGACGCAGCCTACGGGGTCCGCATGAGCGCCCAAAATGGCCGCTACTCCACAGCGTTGCCCTCCAACATCGCCGCCGCTGCCACCTGGGATCCCGAGGGAGCATGCGAATACGGCGCGCTGATCGGAAGGGAACTCCGCGCCCAGGGCTACAACATGACGCTCGGGCGGTGGGGTGAATCTGACCCGCGAGCCACGCAACGGAAGAACCTTTGAGTATCAGGGCGAAGATCCGCTGCTGGCAGGCACGCTGGTAGGCAACCGCATCAAGTGCGAGCAGGCCCAGCATGTGATCGGCGACATCAAGCACTACGTGCTGAACGATCAGGAAAACGGCCGCGATGAAGTCGATGTGATCATCAGTAAGCGGGCCATGCAGGAGACGGATCTCCTCGCCTTCCATATCGGCATCAGCATCGGCGATCCGGCCGCAGTCATGTGCTCCTACAACGCCATCAACGGCGATTACGCCTGCCAGAACAAATACACCCTGACCGATGTGCTCAAGCAGGATTGGCAGTTCAAAGGCTTTGTCCTTTCCGATTGGGGCGGTACCCACAGCACGATCAAAGCCTCGGCTGCGGGGTTGGACCACGAGGAGCCCATGGACGACTTCTTCGGCCCGAAACTGAAGCAGGCGGTCGAGGCAGGCAAAGTACCCATGGCGCAAATCGATGATCACGCGCGCCGTATTTTGCGTTCCATGTTTCAGGCCGGACTCTTCGATTTCCCCGCGCAGAAGAGCGTTGTCGATGTAGAGGGCGGCTTGGCGACCGCGCGCCATCTCTCCGAGCAAAGTATCGTTCTGCTCAAGAACACGAGTGGTCTCCTGCCGCTCGATCCCAACACGGTGCACTCCATCGCTGTGATTGGACCGCACGCGGATACCGGCATGATCTCCGGCGGCGGGTCGGCGCAGGTGGATCCCGCTGGTGAGCCGGCGCATCCCTGGCAGGCGCATGTGTGGTTCCCCACTTCGCCTCTTAAAGCGGTGCGTGCCGCAGCTCCTGGCGCCAGGGTTGCATTCGATTCGGGAGCGGATCCGGCCTCTGCCGCTGCGCTCGCGGGAAAGTCGGATGTGGCGATCGTGTTTGCATATGAGTGGATGAGCGAAGGAACAGATTTGCCCAATCTCTCTCTGCCAGAGAACCAGGACGCGTTGATTGCGCAGGTGGCTGCGGCGAATCCGCGGACGGTGGTGGTGCTGGAGACCGGCACAGCGGTGCTGATGCCGTGGCTGGATAAGGTAGGCGGCGTGCTCGAGGCCTGGTACGCCGGCAGCAAGGGCGATGAAGCGGTGGCGAACGTCCTCTTCGGCAAGGTGAACCCGAGCGCGAAGCTGCCCATGACGTTTCCTCGCAGCGAAGCCGATCTGCCGCATCCTGAGTTGGTGAAGCCACCCGATGTGGGAGAAGGCGCTGGCCAAAGCTGAAACCGGAAGATGCCAAGCCCACCTTCAGCGTGCATTACACCGAGGGCCTGAAGGTCGGATACAAGTGGTACGACGCGGAAAACAAGCCGGTGCTCTTTCCTTTCGGCTTCGGTCTTTCCTATACCACGTACGAATATTCAGGGCTGAAGGTCGAGGGCGGCAAGGAGCCCACGGTCACCTTCACCCTGAAAAACACAGGTGCGCGCGCAGGGGCAGAAGTGGCGCAAGTCTACGTGGCTCTTCCGGCGGCCGCGGGCGAACCACCCAAGCGGCTTGCGGCGTTCAGCAAGGTGCGGCTGAACCCTGGCGAGAGCAGGGAAGTGAGCCTTCCCATTAATCCGCGGGAACTGTCCATCTACGACGAGAGCACCGAACGGCTGGAAGCAGTTGCCTGGTGGATACACCTTCATGGTCGGCGGGTCGTCGAAGGATTTGCCGCTCCACCAGGAAATCAATCTTCCCTAGGGGCAAACTTGCAACCATGAGTGGCTTCTCGTTATCGTGATCTCGTCCCCGAAGGGAAGGGCCAATATGTTTTCATCACGCCGTGCATTCATGGCATCGCTGACCGCCGCAGGCGCGATGACTCAACTGGGCAAAGCAGCGCAAGCCTTTGCCGGCAGCTGCCCCTTCAAGCTTTCCGTCATCAATGACGAAATAACACCCGATTTCGGCCGAGCCTGTGAGATTGCCACCAAAGACTTCGGCTTGCACTGGATCGAACTGCGCTCCATGTGGAACAAGAACGTAACCGAACTTGACGCCAAAGAGATCGCGGAATCGCAGCGCATTTTAGAAAAATATCAACTTCGCGTCACCGACATTGCCAGCCCACTCTTTAAAGTAGATTGGCCCGGGGCGCCGCTCTCCAAAGAGAGCCCAAAACGCGACCAGTTCCACGCAGGCTTTGACTTCAAGCAACAGGATCAGTTGCTGGAACACTGCATGGAACTGTCAAAGCAATTCAAGACCGATCGCATCCGCTGCTTCGACTTCTGGCGGCTGGAGAACCAGGCGCCCTACCGTGCCGCGATCAACGAAAAGTTGCGCGCGGCCGCTGAGACCTGCGCTAAGAGCAACCTGATCCTGCTGCTGGAAAATGAAATGGCTTGCAACACCGCCACGGGACGAGGAGTCGGCCGCCGTCCTCAAGGCGATCCCCAACAAAAACTTCATGCTCAACTGGGATCCCGGTAACGCTGCAGCGCTCGACAGCACTCCCTATCCGGACGGCTACCGCCTGCTGCCTTTCGAGCGCATCGGTCATTGCCATGCAAAAGACGTGGTCCGCCCCGCAGGGAAAAAGTATGAGTGGGCGCCCGTGGGAGCGGGGGTGGTCGACTGGGTAGGCCAATTCCGCGCCTTCGCCAAAGATGGCTATCACTACGCCGTCAGTCTCGAAACCCATTGGCGCGGTGCAGGCACACCGGAAGCCTCCACACGAGTCAGCATGAAAGGCCTCAAGGACACTCTAATCAAAGCCGGCCTCAACTGCTGAAAACGGGAAGTAGGTCTTCACAGGCCGCGAATAAAACTCGGATTTGTATCAGGGCACGACCTCAGTCGGGCCGCACAGGATTTGAGAACACGTCCGGCTTTAGAGACTGCGGAAGACTAAATTCGTTGAAGGGGACGGCCTTTAGGCCGTCCGTAGTGACTGTAATTACGTCCGGCTTTAGCCGCCGAGGGTACGGTCTTCGCTCTCTATTCGACCATTTTCCGCAGCCTGTTTAGCCCGTGAGGCACTTCTGTCCTGGGCAAATCACTCTAAACGAAGGGCACGGCTTCAGCCGTGCCATAAATGCCCCCGCTGGTGAGGGCTTTAGCCCCTGAGGTACCTCTTCTTCTATCGTTCCTGGCGAATCGCGCGGAGAAAGACGAACGCCGCCCAATGTGAAGAAGGGATTTCCGGCACCGCAGATAGCTTTTCCCCGCGCTGTTCAACTGCTGAAAACCTTCAATCCGTGGACTGCGGATCACTGACTTCTTTGGCATAGAACATATGCGAAATCCGAGGTGGCTCTTTCCCTCGATGGAAGCTCCATACCCGATCCAGGATCTGCCGATCGGATGCGGTGAAGCGCTCCCTCTGGCGCAAGTATTCCAGCCACGACTCGGTCACAAACGTCTCGTTGATATGCCCGGGGTCCGAGGCGTCCTGGTAGACGCCCCAGCGAATCGCGCCGTCACGCAAGCGCACGTCTCGCAGCCGATGGACCGCTTGGGTGAAGCTGGCATAGTCACGCGGGTCAATTTGGTAATCGACAGAAACCCTGACCGGCCCATCGCTGTCTTCGCGCTCTGAGTCTAGGGCGGGAGCCGGCAGGGTGTAGCGATGGGGACTGAGATCCGGCGGCACTCCGCGGAGCACATGAAAACGAAGAGATAAAGGGAGGGTGATCGCCAGCCCGGCGGACGCGCACAGCAGCGACTTCGACGTGGAAACGTGTTCCGCGATAAAGCCCCATACCACCCCGCCCAGAGCCATGCCGCCGGCAAAGATCATCTGGTAAGCGCCCAGCGCCCGAGCCTGCACCCATGCTGGAACGGATATCTGCACCGCGAGGTTGAGAGTAGACATGGCGCTGGTCCAGGCAAACCCGCCGGCAATCAGCATAGGAATAATGAACCAGGGGCTCTTGATCAGGGCCAGAACCGCCAAAGTAGCGACAAACACACCACTTGCTGTGGCGATGATCGCGTCCGCGTTCAGGACCCTGCGCACACGAGGCAAACTGGTGGCGCCAATCACCGCGCCAAGCCCCATGCTGCCATTCAGGATCCCGTACCCCATAGCGCCCTGCCGCATGTCGTTACGGGCCACGATGGCCAGCAGGGCCCACACGGCGCTCACAAAAAGGGTGAAGATGAGCGTTCGCATGAAGGCCGCCTGCAGCATGGGAGCGTACCGAAGGTAGCGAATCCCTGCCCGCACGGACCCCCGGATACGCTCGGACGGAAGCGCGCTCTTGAACGCCGGCTTGCGGTGCCAGCGATACAGAACCAGGATCACGCCCACGAACGAAAGGGAATTGAGCAGAAACACCGAGGCCGCTCCGGTCGTGGCCCGGGCGAAAAGGGCCACCATCAGGCCGCCCAGGGCCGGCCCCAGGGCACGGGCCAGGTTGAATCCGGCCGAGTTGAGCGAGACAGCATCCGGGAGCTGCGCCCGCGGAATCACTTCCGGCACAATCGCCTGCCATGCCGGGCTGTTCATGGCCGCGCCAATGTTCAGCAGGAAGGTGAGAATCAGCAGAATCCAGGGAGAGATCACGTCAAAGAACGTGAGCACGCTAAGGATGGCAACCGCCGTGAGCATCCACGCCTGCCAGAAAATGAGCAGCCGGCGGCGATCGAAAATATCGGCCGTTGCCCCCGCCAGCAGGCCCAGGATGACCACGGGAAGACTCGCCGCCGTCTGCATCAGGGCAATGAGCAGAGGCGAGGTCGTGAGCACGGTCATCAGCCACGTGCCCGCCGTATCCTGCATCCATCCGCCCAGGTTGGAAACGATGGAAGCGAGCCATAAATCCCGAAAAAGCGGCACCCCAAGCGGTTCAAACCCGTGAAGTTTGGGCGGGGTCTCCAACTGATTTGTGTTCAAGGTGGTCATTAGGCGAGCAGGCGGGAGAAGCCCCTGCTTTCATTATCCCAGAGTGTTATGGAACGCCGGCCCGGATGTGCCGATGAACGCAACACTGATGATTCAAAAAAGACTCGGGCGACTTTCCGCGAATCTTTCGGTCTCAGTCATCAGGCGCCAAGGGAGGAAAAGAAATGGCCGGCAATGCTTTGCGAAGCGCGACATGGAAGACCGTTATGGCCGTCCTGCTGACCTCCATTCCATTGGCGGAGCGCATGTTGCTCTATCACTTGGCCACGACCGCCCTGATCCTGCTGCCGGTAAGACCTTTCACTGACCAATGAAGCCGGGATACCACCTCACTCAACCCCGGACTCTTACCCTTCAACGACCCACAGGGAACTGGACTTCTTCCTCCCACCGAATTCCGGTCCCAAACCGGCAAATCCGGGGGAAGCCCTCCACAGCCCTTTACCAAGGCGTATCCTAGAGCTGAAGTGACCCGCTCATCGCAGTCATCACCGCGACGCCATCAACCCGCATCCATCGTGGTGCTGATGTTCGCCCTGCTGGTAACCCAGGCCGCCTCTTTCGTCTGCGGCGCGCAGTGTCTCCAACATCAGCAACCGAACGGCGCGTCCGCAGCAATGACCCACTGCCACCCGATGCACCCATCAACAATGGGCATCACAGGCCAAACCTGCCCCTCCACTGCCACAGCCTTCTGTGTGACCGATCTCCTGGCTAACAGCCATCAAAGAAACACGCCCCAGACCACAATCCATGCGGACGTGCAGCCCACGACCCTGCTCCCTGTCTTGACCCTCGCCGCCCGCACAACCGCCTTCCCGCCCCAGCGAAGTACCATAGGCGACCCGCCTCTCCTCACCCCTCTGCGCGTCTAGGCCTCTCTCTTCCTATCCTTTTCCCCTGAGGGAATTCTGCGTCCGCCGGTCCCTCTGTCCTCTATTCGTTCATCGTTCTATCAGGAGTCACTATGAGTACCCGACGTACCTTCCTGGGCCGTGCCCTGGGCGTCTGCTCCGGTTTCTTCGCCGCGCGCGGCCTATCGGCCCAGACCATGCAGATGCAGATGCCCATGCCAACGCCGCCGCCCACCACCCCGGCGCATCCGCAAACCGCACCTCCCCATGTTCACGCCATGCCATCATCAGCGTCTCAAATAGCCGTAGTAACCACAGATGTTGGCGATCTTACTTACACCATGGACGGTTCCACCAAGGTCTACAACCTGGTCGCGGAAGTCCTCCGCCAGAAAATCCACCCAGACAAAACCATCGACGTCTGGGGATTCAACGGCAGCGCTCCGGGCCCGACCATCCAGGTCAACCAGGGCGATCACGTCCGCGTAATCTTCGACAACCACTTGCCCGAGGCAAGCTCCATCCACTGGCATGGCTTTGAAGACATGATCGGCAACGACGGCATGCCCGGGATTAGCCAGGAACCGGTAAGGCCAGGCGGCCGTTTCATCTACGAATTCGATATTCACCAGACGGGCACCTACTTCTACCACTCCCACATGGCCATGCAGGAAATGGCAGGCATGCTCGGCGGGTTCATCATGCATCCCCGCACCCCGTACCACCCGCGCTGCGACAAGGACTTCCTGCTCCACCTGCAGGAATACGCCATCCTGCCCAACAACACCGTGCCCAACACCATGAACATGGAATACAACTGGCTGCTGCTCAACGGCAAAGCTGGCCCAGCATCCACTCCGCTGATCGTTCGCCAGGGCGACCGCGTCCGCATTCGCTTTGTGAACCTGGGCATGGACCATCACCCCTTGCATATTCACGGATACACGTTCCAGGTCACGGGCACCGAAGGAGGCCGCATTCCAGAAACCGCCTGGTGGCCCGGAACCACGGTCCTGGTAGGCGTGGCGCAGGCGCGGGACATAGAAATCACCGCCGACCGCATCGGCGACTGGATGCTGCATTGCCACCTGCCGCACCACATGATGAATCAAATGTCCTCCAACGTGGGCACCATGACCCGCCGGCCCGGTCAGCCCGCCGGAGTAGACATGAACACCGGCATGGGCATGCTGCAAGGCACCCCGGGCGCACCCACCGGCGACGACTATGGAACCAGCCTGGGCCGCGGCATGGGTTTCGGAAGCACTGCGGACATGGCTACCACCAACGGACCCCTGGTCGCCAGCAACGCGATGCATTCCATGCCAGGAATGGCCAACATGGCCGTCGACGTCACGGCCAACGCCAACTCAGTGCCCGGCTTCCCCCAGGACGCTTACATGGAAGGTCCCGCCATGGCCATGGACCAGATGGTCGACAAGCCGGAGAACTACGGCCTTCGTCCCGGCTGGAGCGGCTACATCGATGGGCATGATGACTTTCCTACGCGTGCTGCCGCCGGATAAATACGACGAGGTGGTGGCGCGCATGAAGCAGGCGCAAAGGCCCAACGATCCTTACGCATCGTTATTGCAGAGCATTTCCTAACCAGGGAGAAGACGATGTACAAGAGATTCGCGCCCGTACTATGGCTGTGCGCCGCCCCACTTGTTGCCCAGCAGCCGGCAATGCAGATGTCAGGGCAAATGCCGGGAATGTCGATGGAAAAACCGCCCACGCCCGCGCCCCAGCTGCTCGCGGGTGTTGCCTCGCGCGCACCGCGCAAGCTGGAAGACTTTCTCGCCATGGCGGACAAAACTAATCCGACCTTGCAGCAAGCGGCGGCGATCGTCCGTCGTTCCGAAGCGCAAGCAAAACAGGCCGCGCTCTACCCCAATCCCTCAGTCGGCTATGAAGGCGAACAGATTCGCGGCGGCTCCTATGGGGGCGGGGAACAGGGCGGTTTTGTTGCGCAAACTATCGTTCTCGGTGGCAAGCTAGGCCTGCGCCGGAACATTTATGAGCAGCAGAAGCAGTCCGATCAAATCGCAGCGGACGCCCAACTGGCGCGCGTGCACAACGACGTTGCGCAGCTGTTCTACGACGCCCTGACCGCTCAGCAATTGGTCGTGGTCCGCGGCCGGCTTCTGGGCTTAGCTAACGATGCTGTCGAAACCGCGCATCAGTTGGCCAATGTGGGCCAGGCGGACGCACCCGACGTGCTGCAGGCCGAGGTCGAGGCGGAGCAGGCAGCCATCGACTATACGGTCGCCCAGCGTCTCTTCCTGCAAAGGTTCAAGTCATTGGCCGCGCTCGCCGGCAGCCCCACCACCGAAGTCGCCCCCTTGGATGCCGACCTCACCGCGCCACCCGAGATAGATCCGGCCCCAATGATAGACGCGATGGTCCAGCAGGCGCCCACCGTAAAGCAGGCGCAACAACAAGTCGCCGTCGCGGAAGCCAGATTAAAGGATGCCCATCGTGAAGTCGTGCCCGATCTTCAACTACGCGCAGGGGAGCAACAAAATCTGGAGGCGCTTGCCGAAGTTCCAGGCAAGAAAACCGGAGCGCAGAGTTTCGCCAGTGTCGGCATCGAGCTGCCCCTTTGGAACCGCAACCAGGGCAACAAACAGGCTGCGGAAGCGGAGTTGAACCAGGCCCGGCAGGAGATCACCCGCACCCAATTATCTTTACGGCAACGGGCCGAGACCCTGGCACAAAACTATCTTTCCGCCAAGCAAGAGGCGGAGCGCTATCGTACCGCTCTGCTACCGCGAGCCCGCCGGGCCTATGAGCTTTACCTGGATAAATACCGGAACATGGCCCAGGCGTATCCTCAGGTCATCGTGTCGCAGCGCACGCTGTTCGAACTCGAAGTCCACTACATCGACTCTCTCGATCGCATCTGGCAGAATGCAATTGCGCTCCAGAATTTCACCCTGCAAGGTGGGCTCGAAAAGCCATCGGCAGACCCCAGATGAAAGGAAAATGAATTGAATCCGCCCAGCGACGAGAATATGAAACTGTGGTTGATACGTCACGGAGAGACCGAGTGGAGCCTCTCCGGCGCCCATACCAGCAGAACCGACATCCCGCTGACCGAGCGAGGAAAACAGCGTGCAGCGAAAATTCACGACTATCTCGCTCAGCGTAAATTCAGCCTGGTGCTGACCAGCCCGCTGCAGCGTGCGCGCGAAACCTGCCGCATCGCAGGCTACGCCGATGTGGCGCAGATTGAAGAGAACCTGCGCGAGTGGGACTACGGTATCTTCGAAGGCCGCACCACCGCCGACATTCGAAAAGACCAACCCGACTGGTCTATTTGGGACTCTCCTGTTCCTGAGGGGGAACCCGTCCAGCATGTCGCTGCACGAGCCCAGAAGGTGATCGACCGAGCCATGCAGGCCGGCGGCGATGTTGCGTTATTTGCGCATGCCCATATCCTGAGGATTCTGGCCGTTACCTGGTTAGGTCTCGAGCCACGCGGAGGCCGTCTGTTTGCCCTGGGAACAGGATCGGTGAGTACCCTCGGGCTACGAGCGGGAAACCCGGGTGATCTCCACCTGGAACCGGTCATTGGAGAAGGGTAAGGAATTCAGAACGCAAGCCGCGCCAGCACGACTCCAAGCCACACCGCCAGCAGGCCGAGCAGAATGCTAAGCGACACATAGAGGGCGGCAACCAGAAAATCCCCTGTCCGCAGATGGACAAAGGTCTCCCATTCAAAGGTGGAGAACGTACTATAAGCACCCACGAAGCCGATCGGGATCAGGAACCGCAACGCGGGATTCACCTCGGCGCGCCGCCCGGCCGCAGCCAGAAAGAACCCGATGATCAGGCAAGCCGTAAGGTTGATGACGAAGGTGCCGTAAGGGAACCGAGTCCCCATCCGGTTGAAGACCGCGGACCCGACCAGATACCGGGTCACGGAGCCCAGAGCACCCCCGATGGCAATAAGAAGGTATTTCTGCAACTTCACCCTCCACAGATTAATTGCTGAAGAGAACGGCCTCGCCGGACATGACTCCGCGACGGCTTCCCGTCAGGAGTCATCATCTGTCGAGCCTATGAGGCAGAACAGCGGTTGCAAGCGGCTTTCACCGCTCAGGGCGAACTCCTTCACCCACCAGTTAGATAAATGGGTGCGCCGCGATTGTCAAGGATTGTGAAACACCTCCTGCATCTTGGTCCACGATTTTTCGCCAGCGAACGGAATCTGCATCGCGTCTGTCTTGCTCAGCCACTCGATATTGCGAGGTTCCCTGGCTAGCGTATCCATATCCTGTATGTAGTTGCTCCCGGTGTACTCGTAGTAGGCGAACAGGTAGTAGTGAGTCTCATCCATCTTGTGGATGTAGATGGAGAAGTTGTGCATATGATATTTGTCGAGTAAATCCCGCACGCCCTGGTTTGACGCCGCATGAAGCGCTTCATAGGCCGAGATCTTGTCGGGCTTAACACCGATAATCATCCCAACGCGGATGGGCTGACTTTGTTGGCTGAAAAGCGCAATCGAAAGCACGCCCAGCAAAACAAAAACAACAACCTTCATCTCATCTCCCTTTTCTAAATCGTCCCAATCATACCCAAGGCAATGAACGGGGACCGGAAGGAATCAGAGAAACCAGAAGGGACGGACGGGGACTGTACGGAACAGGGAAACCAGAAGGGACTGGACGGGTGCCCCCTGTTCGCCAAACCTGCCCCGGCGTGCCGTGGGGCGTACATGGGCCGAAAACGATGGGCGAAGCCCTTC
Source organism: uncultured Acidobacteriaceae bacterium (assembly GCA_963847155.1). Classification (GTDB taxonomy): domain Bacteria; phylum Acidobacteriota; class Terriglobia; order Terriglobales; family Acidobacteriaceae; genus PALSA-350. The sequence goes on from CAWJZH010000002.1 coordinate 31,516, forward strand.
AATCGCTTTTCGCCGAACCCTTAGCAAATTCCATCGGCACCTTGCCAACCCCCACCTATTCGTTGATCATTTGAGAGCCATCCAAACCATGCGACTCGATTCCCACCAGCACTTCTGGCGTTACAGCCCCACCGAGCACACCTGGATGACGGACCAGATGCAAGCTCTCAAGCAAGACTTCCTCCCCGGCGATCTGAAGCCATTGCTTGACAGTATTCAATTCGACGGCTGCATCGCCGTACAAGCCCGGCAAAACCTCGAAGAGACCCGTTGGCTCCTGGAACTAGCAGAACAGTACCCCTTCATCAAGGGTGTCGTCGGCTGGGTGGATCTGCGCTCCGAGAGACTCAGCGAACAGCTGCAAAGATTCGCCCAGCATCCCAAACTAGTCGGCGTCCGCCATATAGTCCATGACGAACCCGACGACAACTTCCTGTTGCGGCCGGACTTTCGCCGCGGCATCGCGCAGCTGCTCGACTTCAACTTGACCTACGATCTCCTGCTCTTTCCCAAACACCTCAAAGTAGCGTCTCAGCTGGTAAAAGAATTTCCGCATCAACCCTTTGTCCTCGATCACCTCGCGAAGCCAAAAATCGCCCAGCAATTACTCTCCCCATGGAAAGAAGACCTGCACCAACTGGCAACATTCCCCAACGTGTTCTGTAAACTTTCCGGCATGGTGACGGAGACGAATTGGAAGCAATGGCAGCCTGTCGATTTCCACCCCTACCTCGACATCGTCTTTGAAGCATTCGGCCCCACCCGCCTCATGATTGGTTCCGACTGGCCGGTCTGCACGTTGTCGGCAGAATATGCGCCTATGATGAAGATCGTGATGGATTACGTGCCAAAAGAATCGCAAAACGCAATTCTCGGGGACAACTGCGCTCGCTTCTACCAGATCCCTGCCGAGGAACAGCCATGAAAGCCGCCGTCCTCCATGGTGCTCGAGACATCCGCATCGAGCCCTATCGTCAACCCGAACTACATTCCGGCATGGTGCTGTTGCGCCCGCGCCGCGTGGGTATCTGCGGTACTGACCTGCACTACTACGAACACGGATACAACGCCACCTTCGTTCCCGACCGCCCGTTCATTCTCGGTCACGAACTAACTGCCGAAGTGGCCGCGGTCGCGCCTGGCGTCGACGCCGTGAAAGTGGGCCAGCGCGTGACCGTAAACCCAGCCCGTGCCTGCGGCTTTTGCGCCTACTGCAAAGGCGGCCAAATCAATCTCTGCCGCAAGACCATCATGCTGGGGAGCGCCAGCACCACCCCGCCTACTGATGGAGCACTGGCGGAATTCGTTTCCGTCCGCGCGGATCAATGTCATCTGCTGCCTGACGACATGGACGATGGCATCGGCGCCATGATGGAGCCTCTTTCCGTCGCCCTGCACGCGGTCAAGCGTGCCGGAACCGTCTCGGGCAAGCGAGTGCTGGTGACCGGCGGAGGAACCATAGGCCTGCTCGTAGCCATGACGGCGCGCGCCTTTGGTGCGGTGCCGGTCGCGGTCAGCGATATCGTTGCGCCTCGTCGCAACAAGGCAATCGAACTGGGCGCGGATGTGGCCCTGGATCCCACTGCGCACGATTTGCGCCACCAGGTACAGGAACTGACCGGTCTGGGCTTCGACACGGTCTTTGAGGCATCGGGAGCACCGCCGGCCCTGCGTGCAGCGTTTGACCTGGTGCGCCCTGGCGGCACCATCGTACAAATCGGCACTGTGGGCACTGCGGACATTCCCATACCCGTGAACCAGCTGATGGTGCGCGAAATCAATTTCCGCGGCTCGATGCGCTACGGTGACACTTTCGATGAAGCCATCAGCCTGGTAGCCGCCGGACGCATCCACGTAAGCTCTTTGATCAACAACGTCTTTGCTCTCGAGGATTCGGTGAAAGCCTTGCACCTTGCCGCAGATAAGTCCGCGGCTCTGAAAGTGCAGATCCAGCCCTAAGGCATGGCCATCGCTCCGATCGACGCCATCGTCATAGCTGTGTACCTGGTAGGCATCACCGCCTTCGGTATCAAGGTTGGCTATCGCCGCGATGCGTCTTCTCAGCAATACTTCCTGGCCAATAAATCACTCGGCTGGTTCACCGTCGGTGCGGCCGTGTTCACATCGAACATTTCGACCATCCACCTGGTCGGCTACGCGGCGGGTGGTGCAAGAGACGGTTTGGTCATCGGCAACTTCGAGTGGATGGCGTGCTTCATCCTCATCCTGCTGGCGCTGATGTTTGCCCCGTTCTACATCAACTCCGGGGTAGCCACGCTGCCGGAATTCATGGAGCGCCGTTATTGCCCTGCGGCGCGTACTTTCCTGGCAGTGATTGGCATCCTCGGCGCCCTTCTCATCCACATCGGCATCAGCTTGTTCGCGGCCGCAAAGGTCTTTGAGACTTTGCTCGGCGTACCGATGTTTGCCACCATCCTTGTACTCTCGCTCTTCACGGTTACCTATGCCGCCCTGGGTGGTCTCAAGGCAGTGGTGATGACGGAGAGTATCCAGGTCGTGCTGCTGCTGGGCGGCGCCACACTCATCACCATCATGGGAGTGCTCGCCCTGCCGCGAGTAGGCGTGCATGATCTGGAGACCCTGCGACAAGCCGTCGCCCCCGGACAACTGCACATGCTGCAGCCGGTGATCGATGGCCAGGGACATCTCAACGAATTTTCCTGGCTGGCGGTTCGTGCTCGGCTATCCCATCCTCGGTATCTGGTACTGGTGTGCCGACCAAACCCACGTACAGCGGGTGCTCGGCGCGCGCACTTTGAGGGACGGCCAAAACGGCGCGCTCTTTGCCGGCTTTCTGAAGCTCTCGCCCGTATTCCTGATGGTGTTTCCCGGCGTGATCGGCTACGTGCTCTGGCAGAAAGGTGCGATCCATTTGGCCGATGTGCCCGGCACGGGCCGTCCGGACTACAACACCATGCTGCCGCAGCTGATTCAATATCTCATCCCGGTAGGAGTGCGCGGGTTGATCGCTGCAAGCCTGGCGGCCGCGCTCATGAGTTGTATGGCAGCCGCGCTCAATAGCTGCGCCACCCTTATCTCCATCGACGTGGTTAAGCGGCTCAGACCGACGGAAACCGATGCGCAAGTAGTACGCGTGGGGCGGATCACCACCGGCCTGATTATGGTGCTGGCCATGTTGTGGTCCACGCAGGGCGACCAGTTCGGAACCATCTTCGAAGCCGTGAACAAGATACCCATGACCTTTGCTCCGGCAGTGACCACGGTCTTTGTGCTCGGCGTTCTGTGGAAGCGAGGGACAAAGCAGGCAGCCATGGCGACTCTTTATCTTGGCTCCCTGATCGGAGTCATCTATTTCCTGGTCGATCTGCCGAGTACCGGCAAATGGTTCTTACCCTCCAACCAGCTTACCGACTTCGGCGGATTCGTTAGCGATCCAGTGCAGGGCCTGGGCATTCCATTCATGCTCGCCGGACCCATCATCGCCGTAGCCTGCGTCGCGATCTATGTACTGACCAGCCTGCTGACGCCCGCCATGGACGAAGCGGAAGTGTCGAAGGTCTGTTGGGATCACCCGCTAGCCTTTCTCAAAGGACCTGTCACCGCGCTGAGCGACCCACGCATCATCTCCCTACTGCTACTCGCAACCGTAGCAGTCTGTTACTACCTGCTAAGGTAGCCTGTCACCCCAAACCAATGCAGACTGGAAACGCGAATCTTCGACCTCAAACCAGTCCAGACTGAACACGCTAAATCCTTCGACCCTCAAACCCATCCAGACTCAACACGCTGAATCCTTCGATCCTCAAACCTATCCAGACTGAACACGCTAAATCCTTTGATCCTGAAACCTATCCAGACTGAACACGCTAAATCCTTCGATCCTCAAACCAGTCCAGACTGAACACGCTGAATCCTTCGATCGTCAAACCTATCCGGACTGAACAAGCGAAGGGTGCCCCAGGTCTCGCTTCTGAGACCTGGGATCCTCCTAGCAAAGGCCGGTGTCGGCCCTGAATGTAACCACAGGTCAACCGCAATAATCCTGCTCGGATAAAGCCAAAACATGACACATCCGTGACAACTCCCCTGCGCCACCAAGATATGCTGAGTCCTGAAATGCAATGCCAGCCAAACGAAACAATCCGACAATACCCAGCTGGACCCACGATCAACTCGATTCCTCATCCCCACCCGAGGTAGAACCGGCCTATTTCGACTCCGTGCTAAACGCCTGGGTGCTCAGCAAGCACGCAGACATACTGGCAGCGTTTCGTGTCTCGACTCTCGCCCCCACCAGCCCTCACGACAAAAACACCTCCGGCGACGACCTGCGATCAAAGATTCGCACGGAAACCATCGACGCTCTTTCCCCGGCGCAACTACGCGCATGGCGGGAAACGATAACCCCCGAAGTCCAGTTGCTCGCCGACGCTTTGCCTACCACCGAACCCGTGAACCTGATGGATGACTACGCGCGGCCACTTTGTCTCTCTTTGGCGGCAATCGTGACCGGGATCTCCCGGGAAGACGGCACGCGTCTCTATGAAAAAGCCCGACACGTCTCGGCGGCTGCAGCTGAACCGTACGACCCCGCTCTGCGCGCCGGCGCCAAGGCCGCAAACGCAGAGCTGCGGAGTTGCTTTCACTCCGGACCCGAAACTCTGCGCGACTCCGGGTTCGTTGCTCTCTCGCAAACCCTACCCTGTCTATTGGGAAATGCCTGGTTCGCTCTCCTCCAACATCCGCACCAATGGAGCCTGCTGCACCAACAACCCGGACTAACGGAGCAAGCCATCGACGAGCTGCTGCGATACGCCGGCCTTGCGCGCACCCTCACCAGAACGGCTACCGAGGATGTCAATTTGAATGGTTCGTCGATTTGCAGAGGCGAGCAAATCGTCCTCAGGCTCATTGCCGGAAACCGCGACCCGGAGCGCTTTTCCCATCCCCATGAAGTGGATGTGACGCGGGCCGACGCAGGCCATTTCACACTCGGAGCAGGCCCACACTCATGCGTAGCAGCCGGCTTGATCCGTATGGCAGCCACGACGATCACTCGCCCCTTGGTGCAGCGTTTTGCGCCGCCCACTCCAGAGCGCCCTGTCGAATGGCAGGGCGGATCGGGTTTTCGTTTCCCCAGATCTTTATGGGTCTGTTTGCAACCAGGCAATGTCGAGAGCCGCAACCGCAGTTCGCAAAGGGATCAGTGCCGTGGCGCCCTGAGTCAAGCAAGGGTGAAAAGCGCCTCAGAGCGAGGCGCTTTTCATTGTTAGCCCGCCTTACCTGCGGCGCCGCGCCTCATCCGCCTCCTCCGCCAACTGGAACATTAGCTTCAGAAACTGTGGATTCTGCTGGCCGATGAACAGTCCGTCATCCACAAAGCTCTTGAAGGACGCCACGGCTCCACCATTCTTAGTGGACGTGGGGCGAATGATCGCGACCGGCGGAAACTTTGTGCTGAGGAAATGGGTTGGCTCGGGCATGATGAGGTTGGCCTGCAAGGTGTCGCCGTTGAGGGATTCGGGGTCGGTCTCTCCCTTGGCGTCCGCGAGCGTTGTAAACGTAACCGTCGCGCCGGTTCCGCCTGGGCCCTTGTCAACATCGGTCAAGGGAAGGGCATTGCCCGCCTTGTCCTGCCAGGTTTGAAAGTGCATGGTCTCGCTTGGGCCGATGCTAAGAAGCACGCGCAGAACTTCCAGGTTGGTCACTTTTTGGGCGAGAGCCGGATAGAGGCTGGTTCCGCCTGCCTCAATAAACGCAAAGTGGAACCCCGCCGTGAAGGCGATTGCCTGCAAATGGGTAGTGATGCTGGTGGTGAGGTCGCTGCCGATGGAACTGCCGGCGGTATCTGCGTCAGTTCTCGGGATCGCTGTATGCTGCCCCACATTGAGACTGGGAACGGCTTGAACAAACTTCGCACCAGGGTCGAAATCGGGGTTGGTGATGCTGCGGTACTGGGACCAAAAGCTGGTGTCCACGGTAAGTTTGGTGAGGTTGGTGAGCCGTGTCTTCCCAGTCGACCCGGTCGCCGTACTGCCTGGGATCGTGGCAAAGGCGCTGAGGTCGACTGCTTCGGCTCCTTTCGATTCCAGATAAGCCTTCAGGAAAGCGGCGTGGCTCTTCTCGTCGTCGGTGTTGTCATGGATGTACTGGGCCATGTCGCCATCGAGAATAGTCAGTGCGGCTGTGTAGAGAGGATTTCCTCCATTCACTCCCGAGACTTCGTTGTCCTGCGTGCCTCCTAGTTCCGAGTATTGAATCCACAGATCGGCCTCGATCTGCTCCAGAGCATTCAGAAACCTGAGAATGGCGATGTCGCCTTTCGTGATATCGCCATCTTCATCCTGATCCTGACCGAAGGCGGATGAGCCTCCGCCCAAAAGGCCTGCACCCATAGTCACTGCGCCTGCCGCCATTCCGGTTTTCAAGAACGTCCGCCGATTGCCGGATTTCTTGATCAGAGTTTCAAATTTCCCCATGTCACTTCTCCTTTGTAGAACATCCGTTGATGCTGTCGTTCGGCTGATCCGTTTGCGATTGCCTCATAGCGTTTTCAAGAACGTAATCAGCGCCTCCCTCTCCTTAGGGCTCAGCTCTCTAAAATCTTCAGCAGCGTCGTGTGCTTCACCATCGTGACGCGCGATTGCATTGTCAGAGACAACGATCCCAGGTCATGCATAAATCGAGCCTTGGTACGCAAACCCCAGAGCGGCGCAGTTCTTAACTTGTTCGCAGTGTCTTGCGGCCCAACCTGGACAATTCCATCGCCAGTTCCAATGTCATGCAACAAGAAGTCGCTGAAGGGATGAATAACTTTGTCGCCCAGAGCTTCTGGAACCGTAAACATGCCACCATCGATAGCCGTTCCTACGGGAGCCGTGGTGATGGCTTCCATATGGCAGACGTTACAACCAAGCCGCCTGAAAGCTCGTTGGCCCGCCAAAGCTGCAGGGGTCGCAGCCAGCGCGGTGTCGCGCGGAGGAACCATCGTTCCCCGCACAAACTGGGCAAAGTGGTCAATGTCAGCCATGCCGAGTTCATCTGGCTGATCGTTAATGCCCGTCGTGGTGTTAAGAACTTGGGTAACCTCAGTGGGCCGCAACCGGCTGGTGACTCCCATTTCATTGAGATAGGCATCGGCAATAAACGAGAGCAAGCTGCTGTGCTGGTCCTTCCACCCGAAGCGTCCCGACTCGGGTCTGTCCAGGAGCCTCAAAAATCGGAGCCATCACCACTTCGCCGTGGACTCTGCCTCCACTCAACTCGGTTGTTCCGCGGCGATGGCGATCAGAGTGTTGTCGTCGATGGCTTCCACAAATCCATCCCCCAGGGTGTTGAGGGTAGCGCGTAACGTGCGGATGTTTTCCGTCGCAGGTATGCGCTCCTGGGCTTGCGGGCCGATAGCCCGATCATCCACGATGGACCTCCCGGTAATCGTGTTCTGTCCGTCGTTGATAAGGATGGTCGGGTTTACGAAATTGCCATTTGCATCGTTGTGCCCAACGCGGAGTTCTGTGATCTGGCTGGCCGCTCCACTATTCGGATTCTGGTGGCAACCGACGCAGGAAGTTGCGTTGTATACAGGTCCAAGTCCGGCGGCGACTGTTTCCTCATGCTCATAGACCTGCTGATCTCGAGCGAACGTATCTCCCGCTGGTTCAACGAGTCCGTTGTTAATGCTTGCAGCACCATTAAAGCTGGGCGTGTTAAACCCGGCCGGGGCTTCTGTCGCTGAATTTGCTGCGACTCCAACCACGCCGGTACCCAACGCGGTCAGTGTCGCGAACAGGCAAGAACAGAGGAGAACTTTCCTCCGTGGGGGCATGAGCATGAGCGTTCCTCCAAAATGACACGAGTCACCTACGCGCGTGCGAGACGTAAGTTGGCTGATCCGTTGACCTCAAAGGGACATGGCCCGAAGCAAGAAGTACCCGTGCCTTCCAAACTGGTTTGCGCGAAGATTATTTCCACTGCGGAGAAAAAATGTTTTTGTCGACATTCATTCAATTGCAATACCGGCGCCATAGCATCACGGCTTCGGAAGAAGGCAGTCGCAACTATTTTTTGAACACTTGCGTCATAAGCTGTGCCTGAACCTGGTTCAACTGCCTCAGCGTTGCCTCCAAAGTCTCCCGGTCTTCGAGCGAAGCTCCGCCCAGGATGTCTTTAAGGCGAAAGGATGTGCGCCGCACGAGCAATTCGGCATTTTTTAGCTTTTTGCTGTCATCGCCAACGCCGATTTGGATCTTCTCTGCATACCGTTGCACCAGCTTGAGGGTTTCCGAGGCCTGCTCGGAGTCACCCGAACTTAAGCTCGTGGCCGGCCAGGTCTGTCATCTGGCTGACGAGCTCTGCGTAGAGATAGCATCGGTCTCTGGGCTGAGCTTGATCCGCCTTGGCCTGAAGGGTGGCAAGAGCGCTTGGACGTCGTCCAGCACTGAGGGACCTGGAGACGTGGAGGCACATACAGCGCACACGCAAGCTCAATCGACCACGTCGACCTGCGAGATGCGCGCTGATGACGCGCGTCAGCGTGCAACAAGTTCTCGCGAGCTGAACGGTATAGTCACGAAACATCGGCGCCGTTTCAGCAGAAAATCCTTTCTCCGCGACCTCCGAGCTCGCCTGAGAATGACAGGCGACCGGAATCAAGTCACAATTTCCCTGCACAGATCACTCCGAAGGCCGGATGCTCGTATCACGTGATCACCGCCGAGGGCCGTGTGCGAAGCAGTCCAGACCAGCCAGGGCCATTCGGGACGAGATCGACCTCATATCCTCCAAAGATAAGCTGCGCAGAGACTCCTGCAGTGGTCATCCTCTCATATCATCCGAATCCGTATCGGCTGATTTTCTGCTCACGTTCACCGGTGATTCCTGTTTCAGCGAAGATCTGTGCCGCTTCGTGTACTTATCGAGCTGTAAACGCAGTTTCCGTGTGGCACGGAAGAAAGTCATCTTGACCGACCCTTCTGAGGCATTGAGAATCTCGCTCACGCTTTGCAGCTTGAGGCCCTCAAAATGCCTCAGGTCAAAAACCATGCGCTCTCGCGGCGTAAGTCTTTGCAAGGCCTTCAAGATGTGCGCCTCCAACTCTCGATCTAATAGTTGTTGCTCGGGGTTATTGCCTGGTCTGTCGTCCGACACCTGGTTCAGCAATTTGTCGTCCGTGATCTCGATCACGTTATTCTTCTTAAGGGCTCGATTCCTCCGCAGGTGATCCAGGCAGATGTTGGTGACAATGCGGTAGATCCAGGTACTGAAGGAGCACTCGAAACGGAAGCCATCCAGTTTTTTGTAAACCTTCAGAAATGCCTCTTGATGGATGTCCTGAGCGTCGCTTGCCGACCCCGTGAGCCGCAAAGCGAGCCGTAAAACCGCTTGATCGTACATATGTACCAATTCCTCAAATGCGGCTTGGCTGCCGCCTTGAGCCTCGCGAACCAGGGAACAATCCTGGATATAACCCATGCTCTCCATCGGCATTCTCCGAGGCATGTCGACAGCCGCCGCGCGGATTCGGCAAACATGGGTTTGCTAACTCCACAAGAGGCTCGATGCCTATGCCTCTACGGCACATAGCAGTAAACTGCCAGGCCAGCGTTTTATTCGCGCCGCTCTGAAAATAGTCGCGCACGGCGAATTCAGCTGGAATAAAACGCTAACCCGCAAGTTCAGCACAGTACGGCGCAAGTAAACATTTGCCCACAAAAGGAGATGCAGAAATGATCAGGAAGACCACCAAGAGAAGGACCGATTGGATTTTTTGCCTGGCGTCCTTTGTCATGACAGCTTCAATCAGTTTCCAGCCGGTCCCACCGGAAGTGGCCGCCGCTTCGGCCGCAGCAGCAAAAGCCGAAGTCAAGATCGATAACTTCAGCTTTTCGCCGGCTGCACTTAAGGTGAAGGCCGGGACGCAGATCACCTGGACGAACGGCGATGACATTCCTCACACGGTAGTCAGCGACGGCCAGGCATTCAAATCCAAAGTGCTCGCTGCCGGCGAGAAGTTCACGTTCACGGCCGGCAAGCCCGGGACCTACTCCTACTCTTGTTCAATTCATCCGAATATGACCGGCAAAGTGGTTGTAGAGTAGGCGCAGAGATATTAGGGAACTGACTCATCTCCTTTGGCGCCAAAGTCGACGAGGAAGAATATAGGTGAAACCGCCAAAGCTCTCCCAGCGTGTGGAGCTGCTGGTGAGGCCGTGGTCGAAGCCGGCGTCGATCACTAGATTTCTCCGCACCGGGTACGATACAGACCAAAGATTCCCGATTGCAGAGCTGTGCGTCAAGGGCTGCGCAAAGTGCCATACTTCACCCGAGACTGTATATTTGCCCATTGGATGCGAGACCGATAGCGTCTCGGCATACTGCGCTCGCCGCACCTTGGTCTTATCGTTCTGCTGCTCTGTGATCAGGCCGTTCACGTCAAAGTGAAAACCGTGAAGGTCGTCACTCAACAGTAGCGCCGAGCTCTGCACGAAGGTGCCGAGGTCGAGCTCCGGCGCTGGGCTCGCATACAGTCGCCGCAGGTACTGACCAGAGATCGTTGGCCGCTCGTCCTTGCCCTGCAGAATAACCGCCTGCACACCCGCGAAGACCTCGCCTGGCCGGTTGCCCGGAACCTCCGCCCCGGTACTCCGGGTGAAAGGTTCGAAGAGGGCTAGCAGCTCCACTCGCTGGTCGAGGGTCAGCTTGGACACTTGATTGAAGCCAAGGCGGTTTTTGAATTCGGAGGACTTAGTCGCATACAGGCCACCATTTTCAAATTGCAAATATCCGGCTGGCGTCAGGGTTGCCGGCGTTGAGACGGTTGGCCTGGCGGGATTTACTTCCGGCACATCCGAAGGATTCACCTGCGCCCGAAGCAAAGTTGGGCCCTGCAGAAGGATTGCTCCCAGCAGAAGCAGGGTTTGGGGGATGGTCAGGTTGTCCAACAATGAATTGTTATCGTGTCTCAACCGCGGTGTACTTGGACTCCCGATTGCCCACTTTCACAAAGAGGTGTCTGCCATCATCGCGGAGCTGGAGAAGTATTCCTGGCTGCTGGTGATCGAGCGATGAGCTTTTGTGGAGGGATTTGTTCCTGCCTAAGCTCGCCTTTTCGGCAATGCTACTCTTCGCGCTGCTGACCGGAGTGAGGGCATAGAGAATCCCCTCCGACCTAACCATATATTGCGTCTCGGAAACGTCGCTACAGGCCTGTCCTGACCTGTCAGCACAGTCGTCTCCCGAAGCCGGTATTGAAAACGACACCAGGGTTCCATCGTGATAGCTAACCGGCGCAACATTTGCGGCCAGGGCTACACCGGAGAATGCGAATACACCCGCTATGATAAGTCTCATTGAGATATATCTCCTTCACTTATGAGAACTGATCCCGAGCGATTTTATTCTAATCGCCCGGCGCCCAGGCGCGTGTGGAAGCACTTACTGGTTAGACCGCTTCATAAGTAAAGTTCGACCCCTGGAATAAACGGCGCATGGCGTAGTTCTGATAGGTGCGGAACATTGCAAGGTCGTGAGAATGATTGTTGAAACGGATGCTGATTGCTGCTTCTGTGTAATCAAAGCTCGAGCGCGCACTCACCGGATCGACAACCATAACTCAAATGTTAAAAGGAGAATCATGAAGAAGTACGCAAGGAATTTAGTCGCAGTTACGTTTCTGCTTGGGTTGAGTGTGGCTGCCAATGCTGAGATTCGCCCCGAGGTTGCTGTGAAACTGCCCTTTGAGTTTGTGGCCAGCGGAATAACGCTTCCCGCCGGCGCTTACACGGTAAAGCGCGTTTCGCAGCAACCATTCGACACACTCATGCTTACCAGCGATGACAAGGGTACCAGTGTGTTTATCAGCCCTGTCGAGATGGAACAAGCTTCTGACGACAAGCCCAAAGTGAGTTTCCACCAGGTGGGAGAACAGCATTTTCTCAGCGCGATCGAGACCGCGGACTATATATATAACTTCGCAGTATCTAAATCGGTCCAGCTGGAGGCCGCCGTGAAACAACGCGATATGGCCCCTGGTTCGGCGAGTGGCGGGAGCAAATAGATCGTTGAATCACGCTTTCACGCTATTCAGCTTACAAAGTCTAGCTGCAGAATAGTCCGTCCCTCCCCAACCAGGGAGGGACGACTGTTTCTAGCCAGAACTATCCGGCTAGGGAACATTGGCACTACACACTATTCGTCTCGACTCGTGCTTTGGCGTGGGTGGGATTCACATGCAGAATGGCTCCCTCCGGAATGCCAAAGGGAATCTTGATCCTGAACATCGTGCCGGTCTTATTTCTCTCGTCAAGGTAGATCTCGCCGCCATGATCCTCGACAATCTTCTTTGCGATCGCAAGCCCCAGGCCACTGCCTCCGGCCTTGCCGTAGCTTACAAACGGTTCAAATGCGGACCGCTGAATCGCCGGGGGGATACCTGGCCCGTTATCCCAAACGCCAATTTGCAACCAGGCGCGATCCCCTGTTGTGGTAATGACGATCTGTCCCGAGTCGGGAGAAACCGCCTCACAAGCATTGAGCACCAGGTTAATGACCACCCGCTCGAGACAATTGTCATCGAACCAACCCACCGCTATCCCTTCATGATGATGCTGGATGGTGATGCGACGGAACTCCGGCCTGACGCTTGTCATCCGAATCAGCCGATGAATGCTTTCTACAATGTTTCGTATAGCCGGCCGAAGCGTGTCACCGCCAGTCGAGCACTCCAACAAGGAGGAGAGCAGGTCATTCATGCCCGCAACGGCAGAACGAATTTCCTCATAGAAATCGTTCCTTTCCGTCTCACTAATGTGTGCCTGGCTGAGGAATTCCGCATTTGCCAGGATGGCGCTCAGCGGGTGGCGAAGATCGTGGGAGATGAGGGCGACCATCCTGCGCAGAGCAGAAATCGGCTCTGACAATGACTGTCGCCTACGCACAGCTCGCTCCAGCATTCAAATACTCCCACCCGCGGTCGACGGAGTCCAGAAAGCCCGGATTATTGACGCTCCGGCAAATCCCATGCGCTCCTTCGGAGCGCCCTCAAGACAAGGAACTATTTGTACGTTTTCATCAAACGTCCCGTGGTTTCTTCATCATATATCATATATCACGATTTGGATCATTACCTTGGACACGCCCGCGACCCTGATCTCTTAAAGCGATACCTCTTTGATTCGCCTGAGCATCCATTCGGCCCATCCTTTTGGCAATATTCCTTCCTTTTAAAAAGGGCGCAGATGAGACAGGTCTTCGGGTCGAGGGGCGCCACGGAGAGACTCGCGAACCAACATCCGGGCCCTAGCCAGCCGTGACATAACTGTCCCCATTGGATCTCCAAAATCTCCGCAATCTCGCGGTAGGACGCTTCCGCACCCCGCCTGAAGTCAAAGATCCTATACTTTTTCCGTGCCTCTGGACGGGTGCCCCATGGCCCCGAATTTCCTGTTGGGTCCATTGGGTTCCACAAACTTCATGCGCCTTTCGTTAAAGAAAGGCGCACACGCGGCCGTATCCAGGGCAGCTTGCAGGAAATTCGGGGTGTTTGCGCCGGTGTAGCCGGCGCACTACATGGGTTGAACGAGATGGGGCGAAGCCCCCTTCCGCTGTTCTCGTCCGCATGCAGCGAAGCCGTGGTTGCGAGTTGGGAGACGAGTGACCGGCCAGCTGTGTTTCACCCCCGGCAAAGCCGGCCCTCGACGAAGGGGCACGGCTTCAGCTGTGCCATAAACGTCTGTTCCGCGGTTGAGAACTCCCGATCCGCTGCCCGAATTCAGGATCATCTCTCGATACTTGTTTTTGCGATTCCAATCTAGCGGCGATCGAATGCTAATACCCGAAGCATCTGATCGATTCCCATGCCTTTTGCCATCTCGTCCATCATGCGCTCAAAGCGTGGCGGCATTTCTTGATTCTTGGTACAGTACATCACTCGTATCACGTCGTCATACTCGGCGGAAATCAGAGGCTCTATTCCGGAAACCTCTCTCAAGCCAATGCGAGAAAGCATCCGGTGTTGATTATCCCGGCTTCCTGCGGAAAAGATTGCGATTGCATTTGCATCCTCCGACTGGTTCACGAGCCCAAGCGCGATCGCTCCGGCAGCTGCGGCAAGTTGTATCCCGATGCCCGGCGCAAGGCTACTCTGGACGCGGAGCGCCGGGTCGACCACCCATCTTCCGATCTCAATCGCATTGTCACGATGTCGGCCGAGACCGAGCAGTGTTTCCCGGAACTGCTTCTCGCCAAGCAGCGTTTCCGTTAGGCACGGGAGCCGGTTCCCTGCCAAGGGATAAACGCGCACACAGCCAACAAGTCGGTCGCCGAGATAAGCCAGCACATGCCAGGCGTACGGGTCGATCGGATCAGAGTCTTGATAGCACCCATCGCCGGTTTTGAACTTAGGTCGTCTGCCACTCTCAAACAGAGTGGCCCCGCGAAGCGACCTTACCTCGTCTAACCATTCAGGCGATGACCCTTCTGAGCCAGTTATCGAGTCCTCGAGAGGGCGGCGCACTTGCCACGACAAGAACTGAGAAGGCGCCTCTGAAAGAGATGGGAACGCGCGGGAGTGATGTTCAGCAAGCTCCGCACATTCACCGAGAAATTGCGCGTAGGCGTCCAGTGCCGCACTACCTGCCGCTACCAGGGCCGGGAGGCTTTCGGGAATGCGATCGATCAGCTTTGCCAGTTCTCGTGCATTGAATTTTGTATGTCCGATATCGAGGTCGATGTGTGCGGTCACAAAACTTAAACTGTGAAGGATATCCGGTCCAAGGACTTCGACGCATCGCGAAAGGAACAATCCTCCATAGCGCAGCGGAAGCTGCTCGATCTCGTACTCAATGGCAATTTGCCCATAGGGCGTGTTCCCGGCAATGTTCTCCTCGTGAACCCGGCAATAGCGCTCCGCTCCGTAGCTGGGCCTCAGACCCAGCAGTTCATCGGCTTCTACTGGCGGCGTATGTCGTGAATTCCAGTGACCCGCCAGTGAACGAAGATCGGCAATCATCATCAGGTGATGGCCGGATTCGGCGCGGGCATGTCGCGTCAATGCAGTCCCCAAGCTCTGGGAGTCCAAGGACTGAACAGCGATCGGCCGCCCGGCGAATCCACCCCTCCACCGGTTCCGTCATCTGTGCGCCAAGGGCGCTGAAATAAAGGAGAAAGGCTTCCAGAAATCGTGGATCGTTGCTCGACCGAATGGTATTGAGGCCCGGGCTTGTCTCGAACCGCTCCCTCGCGGGAGCCAGAAGTAGGTTATAACTTGCCAAGGATGGGTTCGCGTTCATCTTTATTTGGGTTCCTTCTTGTGGTTGCATGCCTGAAATCTTGCCCGCTCAGGTCACACGCGCCAACTCGCCGGCGGAGACAGGATCTCTCTCCACCGCCGGGCTACGCATGTTGCATTGGTTTAGAACTGCGCCTTCAGGGCGAACTGGTAGAGACGAGGGGTATAGTTCGGATCGAAGTTACTAACCACTCCGAAGTTAGTGCTGCCAAGTTCAGTACTGCCGTCCCCCAGCGGGAAGATGAAGCTGGGTGTGTTGGTGATGTTGTAGGCCTCCGCGCGGAATTGCAGGTTCACGCGCTCGGTCACCGCGAAGTTCTTGAACAGAGACAGATCCACGTGACGGAAGTCAGGGCCGAAGAGCGAGTTGCGCGGCGTGTTGCCAACTTCACCGGTAGGCTGAGGGGCGAAGGCGGCCGTATTGAAGAACTCGGCTTTCGATCTGTTTCCACGAGGGTCGAAGAGAGTGTTGGGGCGATCCCTGCCGCCACCATTATTTGGCACAGCGCGATCACCGTAGGACTCAGTAACCGACTGCCCGGTGGCCGGATTGATAAACGTCGTGGTGTCGTTGTTGCCCGCTCCGGCATTGCCTCCATTGTTCAGAATGGTGAAAGGCTTACCGCTCTGAAACACCGAGATGGTGTTGATCTCCCAGCCTGTGAGCGCCTCCTTCGTTATCCCCGTCCAGCTCTTGCCATACTGAAACTGGTAGTTCAAGGAAAGCGCAAAGCGGTTCTGGATATCGTTCTCCGCGATACCATACTCAATCTGCCGAAGCCGCGTTGGGTCAGCATCGCTGAAGCCCTCCTGGCTACCTTCCTGCGAGTACCCCGTATTGTCACTGAGCGCTTTTGACCAGGTGTAGTTCGCATCGAAGGCCAAGCCCTTGGTGAAGCGCCGCTGCAAAGAGACTTGTAGGCCGTTATAGTTGGAGATGCCTTCACTCTGCACCAACCCTACCCCGCTGAGATTGCCTGCAGGGAACTGAGGGTCCAGTTTGCGGGGTCCGCTATTAGGCCGAACCGCTGTACCTGGCTGGTAGAGAGGGCTATTGGGGTTGGTACTGTACGGTGCGGGTTGGTTGATGTCGTTGATTACCTGTGGAAGGTGGTGCCCAATGTTGCCCACGTAGCCGATGGTCAATACATTGGGACCGAACTGCTGCTCGACTTGCAGGTTGTACTGGTCAATGACGGCGGCCTTGAAGTTGGGGTTCTCCGTGTTGAAGGAGAGCGGGTTGAGGCTCTGCAGGTTCGAGACATTGGGCGCTGTGGGAATGGGCAGCCCCTGGTCGAAGGAGCCGTAAGCGGCAGCGCATTGGCCATTGCCAACCCTGTGGCCGGCGCCGAGAAAGTTGGTTTCAATCTGAATCGCTAACGCCGATTGGCAGTTAGGCTGAAAGTTCGAGAGGAAGGGTACGTTCTTCAGATCGGTGTTAGAGGTGTAGTTACCCGGGAAGTAGCTGACACCGAACCCGCCGCGGATAATCGTCCGAGGGAAAGCCGAGTAGGCGAAGCCGATGCGCGGCGCCACGTTGGAGTAATCGGTTGAAATTCCAGCGTGACCATCCACACCATTGACGTTGGCTATCTTCAGCGCACCGGTGACGGTTGAGGGAGTCAGATTAAGCGCCTGGAAGAAATTGAAGTTCGAAATGCGATTGTGCGCCTCGGTGAAGGGGGTGAAGAGATCGTAGCGAACACCGTAGAGCACGGTCAGCTTCGGGGTGACCTTCCAGGAATCCTGGACGAAGAAGCTCGGCTCCCAGGTGCGATAGTCGGGCGCCGTAAGGTCCACCTGCCGCTGCTCACCGCTGAAGGCTCCCGTCAAAGCGGATGCGATACCGTTGTCGCGCTGTTGCGTCGCACTGGGTTGAATGGTGGAACCCGGCGCAGGTGACGAGTCGGTAGCCAGGCCGAAGGTATATTGACCACCCACGTACGGGCTTTGCACGTTGCGCGCCTGCCGGCGAAGAAGGCTCGCGCCGAACTTGATGTTGTGGCTACCCTTGGTCCAGCTTACGGTTCCGAGATACTGGAAGTTGTTGTCGATGTCTTGTAAGGGAACGAACGAGCCGTCGCCAATGTCGCTCAGACCAGGAAAGCTGATCGGAGTAAGGTTGGTGGATTGGCTGTTCAGGTTCGACGCAAACGTACCCAAACCTCCAGAGACGATGGCATCGGCGCCTTGCGTGCCGGTCGAGTTGAGGGGCAGGGAAAGATTGTTGATTCGGGTGAAGGCCGCCCGCAGGTCCACCAGCAGGTTCTGCGTGAAAATGTGCGTGAAGCCGAAGCCATACTGCTGCGCCGTATCCGTCGCCGGACCGTCGAAATCAAACTGGCCGCCGCTGATCTGGAGTCCGGTCGCTGCATTCGTTCCTAAACCCGGAGGAGTGAACGTGTTGACTTTGTTGTAGTCGTAACGCGCGAAGAATAGATTGTGTTCGTTGAACTTATGATCCACGCGCACATCGAAGCTGTTCGAGAACTGCGTCCGTTGCGGGCTGGTGATGTAGTTGTTAGACAACGCGCCGGCGGCGCCGGCATTCGGAGCGGGGTACAGCTTCAAGTAAGCCAGAGCGATTGGGTCAACAGCGAAGCCCTGCGTACCGTTTCCGCCATTGAGCAGGAGCTGAGGCGACCCACCATTCAAGCTGTTGACGTCGTTGTACTCGTTCTGGGTAAGGGTTGTTTTGCTGTACGTAAGACCATTCACCTCGCGGAAACCCTCGTAGTCGCCAAAAAAGAAGGTCCGATTTTTATAGATAGGTCCGCCGATACTCCCGCCAAACTGGTTCTGGCGAAGTTCAGGCTTCCTGCCGGTAGTCTGCAATACGTTGCGCGCATCGAAGATGTCGTTGCGAAAGAACTCATAGGCTGTGCCGTGAAACTGATTAGTGCCGGTGCGGGTAACAATACTGACCACACCGCCGGCGGTACGGCCTGCTTCCGCAGTGTAGTTGTTGGTTTGTACTGTGATCTCGTCAATGGCTTCGACGATGGGGCGCACGCCGATGGTTCCGATGATGCGCTCGTTATCGTCGATGCCGTCGATGGTGTAGTTATTGAGAGTGTCATCCTGACCGTTTACTGAGAAGCTCGCGGTCTGCCGACGATCATCGGGGCGGCCGCCGCTGGTTAGTCCGTTACCTGGACCCTCGTTAGCCCCGGGGACAATTTGCACCAGCTGAACGAAATTACGACCGTTCAAGGGGAGGTCCTGGACCGCTTTTGCCGTGACTGTGGAGCTCACGGTTGCGCTGTCAGCCTGCAGCAGAGGCGTGGTCGCAGTTACCTCGACGACGGCGGTTTGCGAACCGACCTGGAGGTGGACGTCGGCACGGGCACGATCGCCTGCTTCTACGCCAAGGTCTTTGGTGATCGACTCCTGGAACCCACCGGCTTTAACCGAAATGGAGTAATGTCCGACCGGAAGGAGCGTGAAAGTGTAGTCGCCAGAGCCGTTGGACTGCACGGTTCGTTGATCGTTGGTTCCCAGGTTGATGAGGGTAACGCTGGCATTTGGGACACTGGCGCCCGTCTGGTCCGTCACCGTCCCAAGAATGTCTGCCGTGGTTAGCTGCGCTAAAGCTGCCGAGGTGAGTAACAGTAGAATCGCCAGCGAGAAAACCAGGGGCCTGAATCGTTGAGAGAGTATTCGCCTGCACTGGCCAAGGCGGCAGATTGCTGTCTTCTTTTGATTTTTCATGTTATGCAGTCCCGTTGTTGCGGTTGGTTGAGTGTTTTCGATGGTCATGTGCTCGCACTGGATGGAGCCAAGATCATCGACGGACCACGAGTTAGCCGATCTATCTGCAGCTGCCTGGGCCCAAGCCAAATTGTGCGGAGTTACACGACGCGAGTTGAACGAGAGTCAACTCTCTCGCGAATGACAGCGCACGGTCTGTTGGAGACGATCCAGTCAGAAAGGTTACAAATGAATTGAATCACTGGAGATTGGCTGTCGGTGCTCAACGAATTCCATGTCGTCAAGCATGTATAGTGCCACTCCTATTGGTTCTAAACTGGCAGCCGCGTAGTTTATTCCCGGGGAAAGGAACAAACGTTACTGACGGACCGGGTGAGAGTCGTGGGCCGGCACAAGTTGTATACATTGCGAAGTTAGATCGAGGCGGGGTTTTCCATAAGCGGCTGCTTTGGATTGAGACTGTTGAAAGGCCCGCCGATTCTGATGGCTGAATCGGCAGGCCCTTTCATCGTTCAGAAGAGACGCAGAACAATCGGGCAATTGATGGAGAAGTGTGAGGTGGTAAATGGGGCCCCTGGGGGGAAGCCGGTGAGCAGACCGTCTTGCACCAGGGTAAGGATGGTAAATTCGTCTTTGAGTTGGCCGCGATAACCCTTGTTGACTGCGTCATCGGTCCATGTATACAACTGGGCGTCCCACGCAGGGCTGTAATCGAGAGCCACTGTCGGGATCCCGCCGAGCACATTGTTTGGCCTGAATGAATCAGCCAGGTCTGCAGACAAACCTTGCCTTAATGGGTTGTCGCAACCGCCTGATTCCGGTCCGTTGGTAGCGAGAAAGATGCGCTCAATGGGACTCCCAAAGGTGTCGTCGTCGCCCAGGAGAAGCCTACCCATCAGCGGAGCGTACGTGTTGTGCTCGATCGCTGCTCCAAGAGGGATGCTCGTATCCATGGAGAGATACCACACCGGACGCCCAAAACTAAAGCCGTTAATCAGATTAAGGGTGACCGTCATGTTGGCTGGATCGATCGCAACAACCTGGTCGTTCACCTTCGAGTAGTCCACTTTACCGTTGGGAAAGCTAATCTGGCTGGCGTCGACGTCGAACGCTATCATGGGCGCGTTGTAAATCACGCCTCCAGCATTAGTGATACTGACAAAGGGACTATAGTCTGCATCACCAACCGCTCCAGGAGCGAACGATTTAGGGGGAAATTCGGCTCCCGCGGGCCCCGGCACGATGTTTCTCTGAGGCGAAAAGTCGACCGTGCCCCTATCGAATACGATATTTCCATTGAGATCCAGATTACCGGTTCTGGCGGCATTGGAGGCAAAGTTGAGTTTTGCGGAAAAATTCAGCCCCAGTTCCGCAGCTACACCTTCGTTCGAGGTGTCAGTGAGGACGTACCAGACAGTCTGGTTCGTGCCTTTCAGGCTTCCCTTGTACAGAGGAATCGTTATTGTGCCCTTCGCCGTGTCAATAGGGCCCGTGTTCAGGGTCTGAACAGGTCCCACGAGGCTCGGGTTCGTCGTGGAAGGCGGAGGGCCAAAGTATGAAAGAGGCACGGCCGCGCCCACCGATGCAGGTGCTGGGAATAGATTGCAACCCGGTCCCGGCCCAATTGGCCCCGGGCCCGGCCCTTGTGCTGAATTGAAGGAGGGCTCCGCTTCCGCCGATACAGGCTCTAAATTGGGTGCTTCCTTTACAACCGGTCGCTTCGCGCGAACGTGGATGGCCATTGCTTCCCGGGAGATTTGCGCCTTGCCCGACGGGGTGACTTGCGCCATGGCAAGGGGGGAGACAAGGCTGCTAAGGCATAGACTACCCAATGTGACAATAGTTCGACTGTTTGCGAAGAAATGTAACCGTGTTGTACTTTCATTCGCGCTTCTTCCCGGCATCAACGATCTGCTGATGAGCATTCTCATTTGTCCTCCTGCGAGTTGCGTGCATTCAAAGCTGATGGACGGTTGAAGACCAGGGATCTGTACCTTCCCGCTCTGAATGTACAGGCGTGAGACACGCGAGCCGCAGGAAAGTTACAAGGGTTGTTCTTGGAATAAATATCCCTTTTCTCAGTTTCCCTATATGGATATCAACAGCGGTATTAAGCATGATTGGGTTCCGTCTTGTCCGTATAGTTTGTACTGGTGACGTCTTTCAGCGAGACGACATGGAAAGTTTCTATGTACTCATGAGCGTCCTCTGGTCCCGCACCGCTTCCAGGCTGAGCCGCATGGTTGCCGTTCTATTTATAGGATTAAGTGTCTCTGGGACTGTGCGTGCACAAAGCGTAAATCCTGTATCTATTGTCCCAACTTCCGGTAGTGGCTCAATGCAGGGCTTCATTGCAACATACTCGGGCCCGAACAGCGCGATGGATATCCAATCGCTTTCTCTGTTTATCATGAACGGCGTCGCTCCAGAGAGTGAGAGCGGATGGTCAACGAATGAGTGCATTCTGAACTATAGCGTCAGCTCAGGTGTCATTCGCCTGGTGCAGGACGCAGGGGGAGAATTCCTATCCAATACAGCCATCCCCGGAACCGATCAAACTGTGAGCAACGCCCAGTGCACGGTGCTCGCTAACCTATCTACCGTGAGTATCTCCGGGAACAGTGTGGCTATTACGCTGTTCGTGACGTTCACGGCGTCGTTCAGAGGCGCCAAGCAACTCTATTTGTCAGCCAAAAGTCAGAGGGATGATGACAATCAAAGTGTTCTGACACCAGTCGGAAGCTATAACGTGACTGCCACTGTATCTCCATTATCTGTGTTCCCTTCAGCAGGAAGTGGTTCAGAGCAGACGTTCACGGCAGTATACTCAGACACAACAAATAAGATTAAAACTGCTATCTTGAATCTCAAGAGGTCAGGCAACAATACTACAGCAGCAAACGCTTGTAAGTTGCGTTATGATCTCGACACGACTGACATTTCCCTTGTAAATGACGCCGGGACTGCTTATGGTCCTCCGATCACCTCAGGATCGGCTACTCCCCTTAGCAATCGTCAATGCACAGTGTATGGTGTTGGCACTTCTGCGACAACCTTCGGCAACTATGTCGTAGTTTATTTCCACGTTTCGTTCGCTGCTGGGTTTGATGGTGAGAAGGAGATGACGATGGGAGGCATGGATGAGACCGGCACTTCCAGCTTCAGCAACCGGCCGGTCGGAACTTATACAGTTACACCACCACCGCCTGCTCCCGCACCGAATTTCACGCTGGCCAACACGGGCCTCAGCGTCGCGCCGCTCGGAGTACCTGCAAGTTCGACCATTACGGTAACGCCGCAGCGAGGCTTTATTGGCAGCGTTGCGTTGACGTGTACAGTCATCGGTCCAGCGATGGCGGTTTATCCTCCCACCTGCGCAATTGCCGCACCCACGACAATCGCCGTGACTGCAGAGACGACGGCGACGCTTGTTGTCAACACCACGCCCGGGTCCGCTGCGGCATTCAACAACCCGCTTCAGCAATTCTTTGTCGGCGCCGCCAGCGTCATCACGGCGGCTCTCCTTCTTCCTGTGCTGTCTGTCCGCTGGAGATGGCAAATGCTGCTTAGCCTGCTGGTGCTCGCTATGATTGCGGGAGCGGCTGGGTGCGGCGGCATAGATAGCAGGGTCATTGCTCCCATCAGCCCCGGCGCAACCCATCCAGGCACAACTGCCGGAGACTACATCGTCGCCGTGACGGGCACCAGCGGCGCGACCACGGCAACGACCGCTGTGAGCGTCACTGCGAAGTGAGCTGGAACCGTTGGAACAGCCGACTGGCTGAGGGCGAGTCGGGCGAGAAATGACAAGGCTTGTGCCCTCTGCGAAATCGGGGGGTGAAACCGAAGGGTGCCCCAGGTCTCGCGTTTGAGACCTGGGATCCCTCAAACCAATTCCCACTGGAAGCACCCACCTTCCTCTTTGTCATTAGGAGCAGCCGACTTGCTGAGGCGAACCGAGAGAGAACGAACACTCATTGTTCCCAAGCCACAGCGCTTATGCTTTGTACCAGGGCACGACTGAAGTCGGGCCGTAAATGATTGAGAATACCTCGGGCTTTAGAGCGTGTGTGAGAGCCAGGAGTTGGGGCGGGCTAGTCCCGGAGGGACGGCTGCTCTTTCCTCCAGCAACCACCCTTCCTCCAGCAACCGCCCTTTCCTCCAGCAACCGCCCTTTCCTCCAGCAACCGCCCTTTCCTCCAGCAACCGCCCTTTCCCTTGCCACGATCCTCTCCTTTTTGTCATCCCGAGCGTAGCCGCGCGGATCTGCGGTGCGCCATTCGTGTGCCCCGCTCCTACCGGTCCACAACCTCCACTAGTCGTCCACCGAACCCTCCTCGAAACATCAACCTCGCCCTTGGTATTCCGCGTTTCCAGGAGTAGTCCGTAGAACCGCAGATCCACTCGGCTTCGCTCGGGATGACAAAAAGGAGAGGATCGTGGCAAGGAAAGGGCGGTTCCTAAACCGAGGCATCGTAAAAATCTAATTTGGACACGTCTGAAATTCAGCCGTCCCTCCGGGACGGAGTCTGCAAATGGAGTTCTCACACGCGCTCTTTGGCCCCTGTTTCCTCGACAGGAAATCCCGGGGAAGCCGACCTGCCACGCCTGCCCGGCGCGCCGTGGGGCGCGCTGTGGAGGGGTCTGCGGTTTCACGATGGGCCGCAGCCAACCTGATCGTGGAGAAGGTCACCGCTTGAAATAGGCAATGAGATCCCGCCGCTCCGCAGCCTTTGGTACATAGAAGTCCATCTTGGCATCGGGTACTACCGAATCCGGACCACTCAACCACTTCTCCAGCGTCGTATCGTTCCAGGTCAGCCCCGAGTTCTTCAATCCCTGAGAATAGTCAAAACCCGCCACGCTGCCCGCCTTTCTTCCATACACTCCCGACAGCCTGGGCCCCTCCCCATTGATTTCCATGGAGTGGCAACCCGTGCAACGTTTATCAAATACGAGTTTGCCCCGCCCGGCATCGCCGGCGCCGGCCACCGTGGCCTCACTGCCGCCCGTGTTCTTACTCAACATCGAAAGCGTGTGCACATCTGTCTGCGAAAGCTTCGCTCCCCAGTGGAGCGCCACGTACTGAAGCGGTGGCATATCCCCGCTCTTTGCCTCATGGCTAATCTTGGCCAACAGCACTTGCTGCTGCTCCATCGACAACAGCTCCCATCGGGAGAGGTCCATATGCTTGCGCGCCTCGACAATATCCCGTTCCATCAGCCACGACCCGGGAGCAACGCGGGAGTAGACTGGCCACCGCGTCTCGCTCGAGTGGCAGTCCGCGCACTTGGTCACCAATACCGCCTTTGCATCCGGAGGCAGGTTGGCGCCCTGGAGCAGCGTGCCGAGCCCTCTTGCGGGCTCGACACGCGGATTGCCAAACGGGTGCACATATCCCAACCCCGTCACCGAGGCTACGGTCAGCACCGCCAGGATCCAGGCGCGCTTCACACCGCCTCCGCCAGCGAAGAATCGACGACAGCAAGGTGATTGTGCCCGCGAACGACCTTGACGTCGGTCACCCCCAGCACGCTCTCCAACTTACCGGCGGGAACCGCCATCGGCCCCGGCCCCGGCGCAGATCCCGGTGCAGGCTGCGGGAATGCCGTCGACATGGCCGTATGAAAGCTGACATTGCCCTCAACCTTCTGCACGATCTGGTGAATGTGGCCGTTCAAGACCGTGACCGATCCAAACCGCTTCATATAGCTCAGCGCGGTCGCTCCATCCTGCGTGCCCCAGCCCCACTTCTCATAGACCATCCACAGCGGAATATGCGCGAACACCACTACCGGCGTCGAAGCACTCAGCCCGCCCAAATCAGCCTTCAGCCATGCCAGCTGATCCGCGCCCAGGTTGCCCATGGCATCCACCTGCACGCAATTGTTCAGCCCTACAAAGTGAACTCCCTTGTAGTCATGGCTGTACCAGCCATTTCCCAGCGTCCCTTTGCCAAACCGCTGCTTGTACTGTTCGCCATCGTCGAGTGAAAAATCATGCTCGCCGGGAACATAAAACACCTGTCCGGCCTTGGCGCCCTTGATCACCTCCACGGCAGTATCGAACTCCGCCGGCTTGGAGCTTTGCGTGATATCGCCGGTATGAATCATGAAGTCCGGTTGCTTCATTCCCGCGCGTCCCGCATTGATCTTGTCGATCGCGATCTTCAGCGTGCCGGTCACATTCTGGTTGGCCGCCTTATTGAAGCCGATATGGCTGTCGCTGATCTGTACGAAGGAGAAGTCCTCTACCATCTTCTTCTTCGCCTGAATTTGTCGTATCCGCCAGCACCTTCGAAGTCGGTACGCCGGCAACCATCGACCAGACAAGCCCCGTACCCGCCCATGCCATGCACTGCAGGAAGTTGCGCCGGTCGATGCCGTCGCCCGCAACCTTCGCCCCGTTCGTCTCCTGCGGCGTTTCCACCTCATTCTTCTGTTTCATAACCGTCTCCTGCTTCATCGTGACTACCTCTGCAGCAGAAAACTGGCTTCGCGGCCTTTTATTCTGAGCGCAGCGCAAAATAATCCGTGGAATAATTTCTCTAGTATTCGGTTTAGGGAACTGATGTCCGGTAGTGAAGCATTGCTCGGCGTGCCCATGCATGTCCGTGACTCCAGGCAGCGCGAGGCATCTGATAACGTGGCGTCCGTCAACCGCAGCGCAGATTTCGAACGGCTTGCGCTTCCGCTTTTGCCGTCGCTCTACAATCACGCGTCCTGGCTCACTCGAAATCACGCGGAGGCTGAAGACTTGGTACAGGAAACGTTCTCTAAAGCACTCCGCGCCTTCGATTCGTTTCAGGAAAGCACCAACTTCAAAGCCTGGATCATCCGCATCCTGCGCAATACGTTCCTTACCTCACGCACCGGCATCGCTACCTCCCGGACTGTCTTCCTCGAAGATCATCCCCAGGTACTCGACACCACCGATGCCAGCCCTACCCCGGAGGACAATCTCATCCGTCTTGACAACCAGGCTGCGCTGCAGAGGGCGCTGGAGCAGCTGGACGGGCCGTTGCGCGAAGCGCTGCTTTTGTGCGACGTCGAAGAGGTGAAGTACAAAGACATCGCCCTCATCCTCGATATCCCCATCGGAACCGTAATGTCACGCATTTCTCGTGCCCGGCGTGCACTGCGCCAACTATTGCAGCCGCAGCTCGGAGAATCCCTATGACCCAGGCAACCGAACATCTAAACCCAGACACGCTCAGCGCCTTTATTGACGGCGAACTGCCGGACGCTGAGCAGAGGGCGATTGAGCAACATCTAGCCGGCTGCCATTCGTGCGCGCTTCGCGTTCTCTCGGCCACGCAGTTAAAGGCTGCCACTGCGCGCGCCGGTCGTCGCTTTGCACCGTCCCCTGAGGCCCTTGCCCGCCTCACCGCCCAGGTTCGTCAGCAGCCGCCCGCGACCGCCCGCATTTACTCCATGCGTCGCCTAACCTGGGTAGGCCTTGCCGCAGCCCTTTTGCTGGCCGCGTCGCTCGTGGGTTGGCAACAAATTCATCAAACCAACAGCCTCTCTGCCGAACTACTCGACCAACATCTCAGCACTCTCTCGAGCGGCGCGGCGCCGCAGGTCATCTCTACCGATCGCCACACCGTCAAACCATGGTTCCAGGGCCGCCTGCCTTTCAGCTTCAATCTTCCAGATGCCCAGGCCCTTCCGCCGGATACGACCCTCAAGGGCGCAAACCTGACGTATCTCAAAGGCCAGCCTGCTGCGTTGCTCCTCTTCACGATTCACAAGCATCAAGTCTCTGTCTTTGTTACTCAACGATCCGGCGGCCCCAGTTTGGCCACGCTGCCCGGCGTTCGTTCAGGATTTTCGATCGACACCGCAGCCACGCGCGACCTGCAGATCGTCGCAGTCAGTGACGTGAATCCCGCCGATCTTGATGCCCTTGTAGCTGTCCTGGCGAGGGCGCAGGCGGCGTCTTAGCCGAACCCGATGTCACCTAAGGTGATGCAAAACGCCTCGGTCCAGCGAAGGAGGGATGCCACTCTAAACTACAATTGTGGATCGGCACGGCTCTGAGCCGAAAGGAGCTCAATGTGGCTGACACACTTACTATTGATCCGGCCCACACGGCCGTCTTGAGCATGGATTGTCAAGCCGCCATCGTTTCCATTTACACCCGGGAGGCCAAAGACGCTTTTCTGGCTCGAGTCGCAAGTGTTCTCAATCATGCTCGTGCAACTGGCATGACCATAATCCACATCCAGCTAGGTTTTCGGTCAGGACTCCCCGAGATCAGTTCCCGAAATGTACTCTTCGGCGCCATAAAATCCTCAGAGCAACATCAGCGGCTATTCCGGGAGCCGCTTGGAGCGATCCCGGACACCATCGCACCGCAAGACGATGAAATCGTAATAACCAAGCACCGAATCAGTGCCTTTGCCGGCACGGATCTCGCTATGATTCTTCGCGCCAATGACATCCATACATTAGTTCTTTACGGCATTGCCACCAGTGGTGTCGTCCTTTCCACTCTTATCGAGGCTGCGGACGCAGATTACCGTCTTGCGGTCATCGGCGACTGTTGCGCTGACCTGGACTCAGCGCTTCACGATTGCCTGATCCACCGATTCTTCCCTACTCGCGGGTCGGTCTTCTCGTCAGAGGATTTTATCGTCGCCTCATCAAACATCAAGAGGACGTAAGGGAACAGAGAAGGTCAGGATCAAGAAAGCCCTCTTACGGCTGCGGTACAACCCGCGCTTCAATGGGCATTGCGGACTCCTTGGCCACTCGATGCGAAAAGTGCTGCTGCTTCTTCTGCGATTTGGCGACTCAAAAGCGAGACCCCACGGTGCGCCGGGCCAGGCTGGGCCGCCCTTCGATTTCACCCTTTGGCTTGTTGGTGTGAGTGCAAGTCTCCGACGATGAACCAGTAGCAGAAAATTCCGGCGAACAGTACGGCCGCGGCCAACGCGAAGCCTGGGGCGTAGGAGCCGGTACGGCTGATCAACAAGCCGGTGAGCAGTGGGGCCGCGACACCGGCCAAGTTGCCGGCGAAGTTCTCGAAGCCGGTCCACAAACCGACATCGTCGGGCGGAGCGCAGCATTGCAGGATCACGAGCAGATTGCCGGTGGCCAAACCCACCAGGGAAGCGCCGGCAATCAGGGCCACAGCGGCGTTGGCATTTTGCACCCGCGATGCGGGAATGAGCAGCAAACCGGTGAGAAAGGCGATGGTTACGATTCCCTTGCGAGTGCGGGTTTCGTCCCAGCCGAAGGCGGTCAAGCGATCGGCGATCCATCCGCCCAGCGGTTCACTGGCTCCGAACACGAAGTATGGCATCGCGGAGAAAAAGCCGGCTCGCAGGATGGTGAAGTGACGCACGGTGACGAGGTAGTCCGGCAGCCAGGTGACAAACAGGTACCAGTAGTAATCGAAGCAAAAGAAACCGAGACAGATACCAATCAGATTTCGATTGGTCAGCAACGACGCCAGTGCCTTTCTTCGGCCGCCGGCGGCGACCACCGGGCGGGATTGCCGCCCGAGCCGGCCTTTCGTAGCCCAAAGCCACGGGATCACCCATAACAATCCGGCAAAACCAATCAGCCGAAATGAAGACCGCCAACCGAGCCGGACCAGCAGCCACGGAATGATCAGACCGCCCATCACGAGGCCCATGCGCGTACCGAAATCGAACAGGCCGGAAGGCAGTCCCCGCTCGGTGGGGCCAAACAGAATGCTTACGATTTTGGTTCCGCCCGGGAGGTAGATGGACTCCCCGATACCAAGCAGCAGACGGAACATGATCAACACGCCGAGGCTGGTCGCGAAGCCGGTAAGGCCCTGTCCGAGGGACCACAACACGAACGCGGCAAAGTAGAGCCAGCGCAGGTTGACCCGGTCGGCGGCCCAGCCCACCGGGATTTGCATCAGGGCGTAGGTCCAGAAGAAGGCAGAAAGCAGCAGGCCCTTGCTTTCCGGGCCTAGTCCCAGGTCTTTGGAAAGGAGGGGCAGAGCGAGGGAGATGCTGGAGCGGTCAAGGTAGTTGATCAGAGAGGCGGCGAACAGAAGCCAAACGATCGTCCACCGCCGGGAATTGGCGGGGATCTTATGTCCCAGGGCAGCGCCCTCTGCGTGTTGGTGAGCGTCTCGTGGCATGACCTCAGATTCTACGTCCTTCTGCGTGATCGCCGGAGCCGCCCAATTAGCCGCGGAGAGCGTCCCCAGAAGGATAGGGCCTGGAGTGGAGAAAAGAAAGCGATCTTCCCGCAGGACCGGCGCGCCTTACGGGCCCCAGCGCTGGGTGGGTGGAAGTGTGCGCCTTAAGCGCGCTAAGCGCCGTAAGCCCTCGCGAAGTGATTTCCGGACCGCTGGTGGCATTTGATGGATATGGTGGCACGCTTACTTTGAGGCACTTTGTAAAAACCGTGCGCACTAAGCGCACTAAGCGCACTAAGTCGATGGATAGAGTCCGTTGACAAACGGGACGATGTCATTGTCTGTACGCTACGGATTGGCGAACGTCCCGTTTATCACCCGAGTCTTCGTTATCTAGTCCCGGGTCTGTACCGGTGGTGTGGTGTTTTCCAGGTTGTCAAAGGTGCTCAATCAAGAGAACGCACTGGGCGTACCCTGCTTACGCGGTGGTGATTCCTGTCCGCGCAGGACCCTCGCGGAGCGTGGGATTGCTGCGGAAGACTTGATCCGTTGTTTTCGATGCCCTATTACTGTTGGCGACACCGGGTCGTCATTTTCATAAGCGCTGATGCTTCCCGGTGAATTATGCTGTCGTCGAATTGTCAGATTTGGGATTTGGCAACGTTGCCAAATAAGTCCTTTATTTCATGAAGATGCTCAAGGTGCTCATGTAATTGATTTGAGCATCTTGCCTCGTTGACCGGCGGGTACTAATCCTCCGCAGGGGCAAAGTCGAGAACTCGTCGCCTTGATGTCAGGTTACTGTTGGCGAGCACCGGGTTACCCTTCTTATAAGCGCGGATGCTTTCCGGTGGGATTGGCGGCCGATGCACGGGCGGAGCGCGCCGGCGCATCGCCATGCAGAGCGGTCGGGTCAGGACGGCGCTGGCGTGTGAGTATCTGCCTCAACATTAGTACGGTTTTTGGGTCACGTCGAGAGCGGAAGAAGATTTATTTTGCTGATCGGCTGCGCTCTCTTTCTTATTCCAAAGGGTAAGCGCAGCGCATAACTTTGGGGATCGCCTGTCTGTTGCTTCAACCCACGCTCAGGCGGGGCATCCGGGACGAAATCCTCGTCCACGTCGCCCAATTCATCGCAGCCTCATTGAAGCAGATCGCCTCGGTGTCGGTGTCGCTGGTTGGACGGTGTCCGCTGGCAAAGACTACGCTGGCAAGGCACGCTCCTGTGCCACCAATGAGACGGACGCGCCGTTGTTTCGTTTCGCAGTCGAACCGGACGAACAGAACGGGCTACATGCGAGCTGTCGTCTGATGGTAGACAAAATCACGACAGTGCCCAAATCAAAGTTGGGCGGACGCGTCGGCCGGCTGAAGGATGAGGATATCGTCCGCCTCAATCAAGCCATCCTGGTGTTTCTTGGATTGGCCGTTTCTCCCAGGGCAGAACGCTAAACCACAACTGGCCGCCGCTGTCCGATATTCGTCGCCTGTTCGAACGCGTACCCCAATTGCAGCACACCCCAATCATCGTGATGACGGCCAACGATCTGCATCCCGATCGGAAGCCCACCCGAAGAGAACGAGCAGGGAACTGACATCGCCGGATTTCCTGCAGCCGAGATGTAATAAGCCGACTTCATCCAGGCAATATAGTTTTCCATCTTGACTCCGGCAATCTCCGTCGGATAGTGAGTGTTCACGTCAAAGGGAAGCACCTGGTTCACCGGCAGAACGAAGTACTCATACTTCCCCTCGAAGTTACACAAGCGCTGGTAAAGCGCACTGCGCCTGGACTCGATACGAGATAGCTGAGGGCCAGTCAGCTTGCGGCCTTCCTCAACATGCCAGTGAATGTATTCGTTCAGTTGATCGCCATGCGCAGCCAGCAAGTCACCAAAGCCTAACTCAGTCGACCAGTGCCGCCACGCCACGAACGATTCATTGGCGCCGGAAAAATCCGGTTCGGCATCTTCGACAATGCACCCCAGCGATTCAAACACCTTGCGCTGCGCCTGCACGGCGCTCTTTACTTCAGGATCCCATGGCAATCCCATGTCTTTGAACATGGCCACCCGCACTCCCTTGAAGCTTCGATTCCCCAGAGGCTGCGCAAACTCACTGCCGCTTTGCTCAATCGAGATGGGCGAGTGATGGTCATAGCCGGCGAGCACGCTCAGGAAGTATGCGCAATCCGTGACGTTACGAGCCACCGGCCCGGGAACCGAAAGCGTGAACCACCCTAAGTTCGTAGGGACGTTCGAAACCCTTCCAGGAGAAGTGCGAATACCCACCGCGTTGCAGAAGTTGGGGGGATTGCGCAGTGATCCGCCCATATCGCTGCCATCGGCCAACGGAGCCATGCCGCACACCACGGCCACCGCGCCCCCGCCCGTGCTTCCGCCGCAGGTCTTCGTTATGTCGTAAGGATTGTGTGTAGCCCCGAAGACTGGGTTGAACGTCTGCGAGCCAAGGCCGAATTCAGGCACGTTCGTCTTACCCAGGACGATCGCTCCTGCCTCTTTCTCCCTCTGCACCACACGGCAATCGAAATTCGGCACGTGGTCTTTGTGCAGTGGAGAGCCATAGGTAGTGCGGATACCGTGGGTTTCGTGCAGGTCTTTCACGGCAACCGGGAGACCATGCAGAGGGCCGAGCCACTTGCCATTGGCGAGTGCCTCATCGGCCACCGCGGCCTGAGCCATCAACTGGTCTTCGGGAACCATCGTGACCATCGCATTCACCTTGGGATTCACGCGGCCAATCTGCTTAAGGTGTGCCTGCATGACTTCGCGCGAAGAGAGCTTCTTGGCGCGGATTGCGTCGACCATATCGACCGCACGCATGTGACAAATTTCGTCTGCGGACGAAGCCACAACGGGAGCCTGGGCGCCGATCGATGACGACAGCAAGGGCGTTGCCGCGGCTGAGATAGCAGTGCTTGTGGCTAATTTGAGAGCCTCTCTGCGTGTCATGTGTCCTCTCATCGTCTTTCTCTCCGATAGCCAAGACTATATCCCAGCCAAACGGCTGTCGATTCATTTTGGATCCCTCGCTAGTGGACTGTCGCAGAGAAAACGTTACTGATGAAAGAATCGGAGAAAGGGGAAAAGAGCAGTTTCCTCTACTCCGCTTCGCTCAGAGTCTGTGACTTTTTATCTCCGGTGCAGTTTGCGGTTGAAAAGCTCCCAAGCGCATCTGCCAAGAAAGCATTACCGGGGTCCTTCGACTACGCGCTATAAATCCCTTTGTTCTTCGATAGATCTGCGAAGCGCTTCGCTCAGGATGACGGCTTTGTTTGGGGGGCGGGGGGCTTGAAATCAACTGATTGGATAATCGATCGAAAAAGTCACAGGCTGTCAGGATGACGGCTTCGTCGGGGGACCCACTTGATGACAATTCTGTTTGCGTGGTAATGACTTCTCTGCGACAGGCCACTAGACCCTGCCAGACCAGTGTGTTAGTTTTTAGTCGGTAGGCTACTGATACATGTTCACGCGAAACGACAACACGCGCTGTAGATTTGGAAGCCGCCCTGGCTTCTGTTGTTGTCGTTCCTAGCTATTTCTCCCGGTAAGGAATCCCCATAGCCCTTCGTTAAGGCTCAATATTGAGAAGGGAGTTTGCATTGCCCACCAATCGACGCGAGTTCATGTTGGGAACAACAGCCGCCGCCGCAGCGGCGCTCACCGCCAAGGCACAAGATCCGGCCGGGTCCGCCGCGCCAACCAGGAAGCCGAATATCATTCTCTATCTGGCCGACCAGTTCCGTTGGGATTTTGTTGGCGCCAACCGGCTGAACAACTCGACCAATACTCCCAACCTGGATGCCATGGCCGAGCGTGGCACCCTGTTCACGCATGCGGTCACCAACCAACCGGTATGTTCTCCCTCGCGTTCCGTGATGCTGACAGGCCGGTATGCCACCGAGACCGGCGTTTGGCACAACGCGCTTCCCATCGATCCCTCGCTGCCGACGCTGGCCGGCGAACTGCGTAAAGCCGGATACACTGCGAACCTGCTGGGCAAATGGCATCTTGCCCCCGGCTCCGAGGGACGGGGCTACACCAAGCCGGAGTATCGCGCCGGCTTTCTCGATTTGTGGGAGGGCGCCAATGAGTTTGAATTCACCACCCACCCCTACGAGGGCACGATCTACGATCGAGACGGCAAAGAGATCACCTTCAAAGATGAGTTTCGCGTCGACTTTGTCACCGATCGCGCGGAGAAGTTTCTTCGCCAGCCTCACGACAAGCCGTTCCTGCTCTATATCTCGCAATTGGAGCCGCATTTCCAGAACGACGCCAAACGGTTTATTGCACCCAAGGGCGCGGCGGAGCGCTTTCAGGATGCGTTTGTGCCGCCCGACCTGCGTCCGTTTCCGGGAAACTGGCAATCGCAATTGCCCGACTATTACGGCTGCTGTGAGTCGATCGACACTTCCATAGGAAGAATCCGAAGAATTCTGGAGGAGGAGCATCTGGCGGATAACACCATCTTCGTCTTCATCAGCGATCACGGCTGCCAGTTCATGACCCGCAACGAGGAATACAAACGCAGCCCGCACAACGGCTCGATCCGGATTCCCTTGATTATCGAAGGCCCTGGGTTCAATGGGTCGCAGCGCCTGGATGAGATCGTCGGCAATCTTCATATCACGCCCACCTTGCTCGAGGCAGCGGGCGTCGAGGTTCCCTCGTCGATGAAGGGAAAAAGCCTGCTTCCGCTGCTTACTGACAAGAAAGCGCGCGACGAATGGCCCAACAAGGAGCTGATTCAAATCAGCGAAGCGATGACTGCGCGAGCCATTCGCACTGCGGATTGGGTCTATTGTGTAGCGGACCCAGATGCAAATGCTAAAACCGACAAATCCGGCACCCGATACCACGAATATCTTTTCTACGACGAGCGCGGAGACCCAAACGAGCTTATCAACCTGGCCGCCCGTAAAGAATTCCGCAAGCAGGCAGACATGCTGCGCGATGAATTAAAGAAGCTGATCGTCGCTGCTGGTGAACCCGAGCCGGAAATTGTACCGGCCAAACTCTATACCTAGCATGCTTAGTGACGACACTCCCGGTTCCTGTTGTGCTCCCGCGCAGGGAGCCATCGAAGGCCATCCACACGGGCCCGGCGTTGGCCACACCCCGAAATCTTGTTCTCGACCCGCAACGCGCTATGGTCTCGCTTCCGGCTGGGACCTTCCTTATGGGGACTGATTACCAGCGCGGCTTTCCCGCCGATGGCGAAGGTCCGGTGCGGCCGGTATCGCTGTCGGCGTTTGACATCGATACGTACCCGGTAACCAATGCTGATTTCGCGGCCTTTGTTGCGGCCACAAAGTTTCGCACTGAGGCGGAAGTATTTGGATGGTCCTTTGTCTTCTGGTCGCACATTCCACCGGAGCGCTTCGAGGAGCTGGTAGAAGATACAGCTGCGCCGGCGCCGTGGTGGTGCAAGGTTCCCGGCGCAACCTGGAACCATCCGCTGGGCCCGGGCTCTGATGTCGAGGCCACGCTCAATCATCCAGCCGTGCATGTTTCGTGGAATGATGCTGCAGCCTACGCAGCATGGGCATTGAAGGCGCTTCCGACCGAGACGCAATGGGAGTACGCCGCGCGTGGTGGGCTCGAACAGAAGCTCTATCCCTGGGGAGACGAATTGACTCCCGAAGGAAAGCACCTGTGCAATATCTGGCAGGGGCAGTTTCCCCGCCACGACACGGGCGAGGACGGCTATCGGGGAAGCTGTCCCGTCGATAGTTTCCCGCCCAATGGCTACGGGCTATACTCTGTCACTGGGAACGTGTGGGAGTGGTGTGCCGACTGGTTTCATACCGGCTTCTCCGCCAGGTCGGCGCTGCATGATCCGGCGGGGCCGTCGACCGGAGAGGCGAAGGTGATGAAGGGGGGATCATTTCTTTGCCATGCATCCTACTGCAATCGCTATCGCGTCGCTGCGCGGACCTGCAACACTCCCGACAGCTCGGCTTCGAACATCGGATTTCGCTGCGTAAGAAAGTTCGCGCAAGCGGACCGGATCTGAGACGCCGAGAGGCAACCATCTCGCCCGTGGTAAAAGTGTGTGTGTTATAGAAGCGGAAGAATCACATGTCCAGCAACGGTAGATTGCGGCCTTTGTGCATCCAGGTCCACGCGCGCGACAATGTAGCCATCATTGTCAATGAAGGCGGGCTTCCCGCGGGGGCGCAACTCGACAACGGCCTGACGCTCATCGATGCGATTCCCGAAGCGCACAAGGTAGCCTTGTGCGGTATCGCGGCAGGCGAGCCGATTCTGCGCTATGGCGTCGTGATCGGTTATGCAGAAGTGCCGATCGCAAAAGGCAGCTGGGTGCATGAAGGGGTTATGAGTTTGCCGGCGCCGCCACCGCTGGATAAACTCGCGCTCGCAACCACGATCCCCCACCCGCTGCCGAAGCTCGAGGGATTTTCCTTCGACGGCTATGTCAACCAAGATGGATCGGTGGGAACCAAAAACATCCTCGGCATCTCGACTACCGTGCAATGTGTTTCGGCCACCGTAGAGTATGCGGTCAAGCGCATCCGGTCCGAGATTCTTCCCCGTTACCCGAACGTCGATGATGTCATCGCCATCACGCATCCCTATGGATGCGGGGTTGCGATCAACGCGCCAGGATCAGAGATTCCCATTCGTACCTTGCGCAATCTCAGCCTGAATCCCAATCTTGGCGGAGCTCCCATGGTGGTCAGCCTGGGCTGCGAAAAGCTGCAGCCGGCGCAGATGCTGCCTGCCGGCAGCCTTCCCATTCTATCCAGCGTGCCCTACGTCATCCGCCTGCAGGATGAGCAGCATCGCAGCTTTGGCGACATGATCACCGCCATCATGGAGATGGCGGAAAAGCGGCTGGTCCAGTTGCATGCTCGAAGCCGCGTAACCCGGCCGGCAGCCGACCTGGTAGTGGGCCTGCAATGTGGGGGAAGCGATGCATTCTCCGGAGTCACTGCCAATCCGGCGGTGGGCTATGCCGCTGACCTTCTGGTGCGCGCGGGCGCGACTGTCATGTTTTCAGAAGTCACCGAGGTTCGCGACGTCGTTCATCTGTTGACCGCCCGTGCAGCAAACCAGGACGTCGCCCGCGCGCTGGTTCGCGAGATGGCCTGGTACGACGAATATCTTCAACAGGGAGGAGCGGATCGCAGTGCCAATCCAACTCCTGGAAACAAGACCGGAGGGCTGAC
The DNA here is from genome assembly GCA_963847155.1 of uncultured Acidobacteriaceae bacterium. GTDB lineage: Bacteria > Acidobacteriota > Terriglobia > Terriglobales > Acidobacteriaceae > PALSA-350. The sequence goes on from CAWJZH010000002.1 coordinate 67,839, forward strand.
AAACATTGTCGAAAAAGCCCTGGGCTCGACGGCAAAAGCAGGCAGCAGCGCACTAGCCGGTGTTTTCGGCCCTGGGGAGCGAGTCACGGCCAAGGGACTTATCTTTGCCGCCACACCCGCGAGCGACTTCGTTTGTGGAACTCTGCAGTTAGCCGCGGGGATGAACATGCATGTTTTCACCACCGGACGCGGCACTCCCTATGGGCTGGCCATGGCTCCTGTGATCAAGGTGGCTTCCCGGAGCGCGCTTGCCGACAGGTGGTCCGACCTGATCGACATCAACGCCGGCCGCATCGCCACTGGCGAAGCCACCATTCAGCAAGTTGGCGAGCAGATCTTCCACATGATTCTTGAAGTGGCGAGCGGCCGCAAACAGACGTGGGCCGATCATTGGGGTCTGCACAATGAGTTTGCCTTGTTCAATCCCGCGCCTATTACCTAGTGGACTGTCGCAGAGAAAACGTTACTGATGAAGAATCGGAGTAAGGGGGAAAAGAGCAGTTCCCTCTACTCCGCTTCCACGGCAAGCCGGGACATGGTCGCTACGGTTGTAGTCTGTTTTTTATCGTCCGTTGTGGTTTGCGGCCGGAAAGCTCCCAAGAGCATCTGCCAACAAGCATCGCCGGGGTTCCTTCGGCTTCGCTCAGGACAGGCTCTTCGACTACGCGCCTCAAAGCCCTCTGTGTGCGATAGATCTGCGAAGCGCTTCGCTCCCACGGCACGCCGGGGCAGGCAGGATGACGATATCGTGGGGCCCGGCGCATGCGAGGCCCCCGAAGGGCGCACTGCAGATCCCTCGCTGCGCTCCCCCGGTTTCCTGTTGAGATTGGTGGCGTTGGCGAACTTCATGCGCCTTTCCTTGCGAGAAAGGCGCACACGCAACCATGTCCAGCGCAGCGTGGCAGGAAATCCGGGTCGGGATGACAAAAAGGAAAGGGTTTCTGAAAGAGAGGACCGTTGCCAAAGGACAGGGCGGTTGTTGGGACGGTGGCGACGTCGACAGCAGCTCTTTTTTGTGCGAAATCAAAAAAGTCACAACCTGTCAGGATGACGGCTTTGTCGCGGGTTTAAATACAGCTGGCCGGATATGCAGAAACACGGAAACATCGAAAAAGTCACCGGCTCTCAGGATGACGCCTTTGTCGTGGGCTTGAAATACACCTGGTTGGATACAGAAAACACAGAAAACACGAAAAAGTCACGGGCCACTCGGGGATGACAATTCTGCTTGCGTGGTAATGACTTCTCTGCGACAGGCTACTAAGAGAGGCTTGCCAGATTCATTTCGATTTAAGGTGCGCAAAAGGATTTATAACGCGAATGCCGGCGATTTTTTGGCCCGCATTCAAATCCTCAGAAAGAATCCGTTCTGCGCCTGTTTTCAAAGCCGCGGCGCATATCAACGCGTCCCAGAATCCTATCCGGGCCTCATCCTCGATCCGAAAAGCGACCGCGATCTCGGCCGCAGTCGTGGCGACGCACCAGATACTGTACTCGTCCACGACCGCGCGGGCGTTCTTCTTCGATAGCGGCTTTGCGAGTTTTCTGGTCACATTGACATAAAATTCTTGAAGCACCTGCGCACTCAGAAATCCAACTCGATTCGCCCATAGTTCAGATAACGCTTCCTTCGCCACGCGGTGCTTCTCTTTAGCGTCGATGTCGTGAGCGTAGATTAAGACGTTGGTGTCAACGAAGGTCTTACCGTTCATGTAATTTGTCGCGGTCGATGGAATGAATCCCACCCAGGTGAAAACCCCGCTCCATCAGATCGAGGGCGGCTCGGTGCGCGCTATCGTACGCTTCATCCGCGTCCACTAATGCCTCAATTTGTCTGGCGAGGAGGCTGCTGATGGACGTGGAGTTCCTGGCCGCGAGCACCTTGGCTTTTTGCACGATCTGGGGGCTGAGGCTGACAGTAACGTTTTGCTTGCGGACTGGGGGCATATCGAGGGCTTCTCCACACGGTTTACGTGCATCACGTATTTTACGTGCATCAGATTTTACGTGCATCATTGGCCACCTGTCGAGCCAGGCACTCTTTGGATCAGAGATCCGGATAGGCTCATCTCCGGGCTTTCAGTTCTTCCCTGAGAATTCGCCGGAGCGTGTCTTCCAATCGAGGAGCCGTGCCTTCGTCAGGCAATGCCGAGCTTGCGCTGCAATTGCTCGAGCGTGATTCCTTTCGTTTCCGGGTAGACGAACAACACGACAAAGAACTGCAGGGTCGTCATGGCCGCAAAGAAAGCGAAGGGCAATCCTCCGGAGTATTTTGCGAGCACCGGGAAAAGCAACGAGATGATAGCGTTCATAATCCAGTGCGCAGACGACCCCAGGCTTTGCCCTTTGGAGCGGACGCGGTTTGGAAACACCTCGGCGATATACACCCAGATCACTGCGCCCTGGGAAACGGAGAAGAACGCAATATAGGCGACCAGCAGCCAAACCAGGGTCTCGGCATGGGTATGGGTGAAAAAGACCGCTGCGACCCCGGAGAGGCACAGAGTCATTCCCACACTGCCGATGAGAAGCAGCGTCTTTCGCCCCAGCTTATCGATGAGCGACATACCCAGCAGTGTCGCGAGCATGTTCATCAATCCAATCAGTACCGTCTGCAGGGAACTGGACAACTGGCTGAACCCGGCCGAGGCGAAGATGTAGTTCGAGTAGTAGAGGATGGCATTAATCCCAGCGAGTTGGTTAAAGAGCCCGATGCTGATGGCGAGAAAGATCGGCAAGCGATACTCGCGCTTGAACAACGGCTCGGCCGCCATACCTCGTTCCAGATGTACAGAATCCACGATCTCGCGCAGTTCGGCTTCAGAGTCCGGGGAGCCCATCATTTTGAGGATCTGCAGTGCTTCATCGGTTTTGTTCTTCGTGACCAGCCAGCGCGAACTGCGGGGAATTCCATAGAGCATGATCAGAAAGAGCAGTGAGGGAATGGCCGCGACCCCGAGTTGCCACCGCCACTGTTGCTCGCCCAGGTTCAAAAGGGAGATGAGGTAGTTGGAGAGGTAGGCAAGCAGGATACCGGCTACAACATTGATCTGAAACAGGCCCACCATCCTGCCCCGCCACTTGGCCGGGGCCAGTTCCGCGATGTAGACGGGACCGAGCACGGAAGATCCGCCAATGCCAATTCCACCGATAAATCGAAAGACCATCAGCGCCGGCCAGTTCCAGGCAAAGGCGCATCCGAGGGCTGACACGGTATACAGAATCGCCATGATGCGCAATGCCTCGCGACCGCCGATCCGCTGGCCGAGAACTCCTGCGGTCATTGCTCCGATCACTGTGCCGACCAGACCGATAAAGACGGTCAGGCCCAGGGTGAAGGGAGTGAGATGGTAGACCACCGTCAACTGCTGGGTGGTACCGGCTATGACAGCCGTGTCAAAGCCAAACAAGAGGCCTCCCAGGGCCCCGACAATCGTACTTTTCAAAAGATATGAGGTCATCGCCATGCGTAGGATCTTCCGTTTTGCCGAGTCATCACAGCGGACAATTTAAACACACGCACTGCCACCAGTTGAACGGCTATTTGAAGAATGAGGCTTGTGCCACCCTTGACAATGATAACTAAACCGTTCAGTATTGTTATTTGTCAGGCAAGCTGTCCTGCAAAAGGAGGTATCTCCTGGGATGATTTCCGTCAGCCATCTGGTGAGAAAGTTCGGGGATTTCACAGCCGTTAACGACATCAGCTTCGATGTCGCACAGGGAGAGATATTTGCGTTTCTCGGGCCGAACGGAGCCGGGAAAACCACAACCATCAAAATGCTCACCACGCTGTTGCGGCCCACCAGCGGCCGCATCGAACTCGATGGCCTTGATCCCACGGTAAAGCAGAAACTAGCGCGCCAGCGCTTCGGCATTGTGTTTCAGGATCCCAGCCTCGACAACGAACAGACTGCCTGGGAAAACATGGATCTCCATGGTGTGCTCTACCACGTTCCGCGCAAGGTTCGGGCGCAGCGCACTGAGGAATTGCTGAAGCTGTTCGAGCTATGGGATCGCAAAGACGCGTACGTCAAGACGTTCTCCGGCGGTATGAAGCGGCGGCTTGAAATCGCCCGCGGCTTTCTGCACACTCCCAAGATTCTGTTTCTCGACGAACCTACGCTCGGGCTCGACCCGCAGAGCCGCAACCAGCTCTGGACCCATGTCAAACGGCTCAACGAGACGGAAAAGACTACAGTCTTTCTCACTACGCACTACATGGATGAGGCGGACCGCGTCGCTCATCGCATTGCCATCATGGATCATGGAAGTATCGTGGCCCAGGGCACTTCGGCGGAGTTGAAGGAGCAAACTAAAAGCGAATCGCTGGAAGCGGCGTTCCTTGCGCTTACAGGCTCCTCACTGCGCGATGAAGGCGCCGATTCGAAAGACCGGCTGCGCCAGATGGCGCAGATGTTCCAACGTCGCTAACCATCATCCGGGAGGCATCATTATATGGGCGCGATTTATATTTTGTGGTTACGAGAGCTCAAGCGCTACGTGCGCTCGCGGGTGCAAATCGTGGTGTCGCTCGGTCAGCCATGCCTCTACCTGTTGGCGCTGGGGTTCGGGCTCGGTCCAGTCTTCAAGCAGGCCGGGCATGGCAGCTATCTGCAGTTTATGGCCCCGGGGGTTGTCGGCATGACGGTCCTCTTCAGTTCCGTCTTCTCCGGCATTGCCATGCTGTGGGATCGGCAATTCGGCTTCCTCAAAGAAACGTTGGTAGCACCCGTATCCCGCATGCAGATCATGATCGGGCGCACGTTGGGCGGCGCGACCGTGGCTGTCATCCAGGGCACGCTCATCCTGGTCATCTGCCTCATCGCCGGTTTCCGCCCTCACAGCTGGTTTGCTATCCCGCTCGCCTTTTTGTTCGTGGTGATGATCGCCGTCGTCTTCGCCGCGCTGGGCACTGCCATTGGCTCGCTCATCAAGGACATGCAGGGGTTTCAATTAGTTATGAACTTCCTGGTGATGCCCATCTTCTTTCTATCGGGGGCGCTCTTTCCGTTAGCAAATTTGCCCCTGGTGATGAGCATCATTACCAAACTCGATCCGTTAGCGTACGGAGTCGATGGCCTGCGCGGCGCGCTGATTAATACCTGGCACTTCAGTATGGCGTTCGACGTCGCACTGTTGGCCGGCATCGCCGCAGTCTTCCTCAGCGCGGGCGCCTATCTGTTCACCAGGATTGAAGTCTGAAGTAAATGGCGAGACCCAGAAGCACGCAGGCTCATAAAAAAGTTCTGGATGCGGCCGTGCTGTTGTTCTCAGAGCGGGGTATCGATGCTACCAGCATGGATGCCATCGCCGAGGCGTCTGGTGTGAGCAAGGCCACCATCTACAAGCACTGGCAGGATAAGGACGCCCTGTGCCTGGAGGTGATGGGCCATCTCCACGGTCTCGATGAGGAGCCGCCGGTCTTTGACTCCGGTGACTTGCGCGCCGACCTCATTGCGCAATTGCAGTATCAACCGGCTCCGGACCGCCAGGCGCTCAGGGAAAAGATGACGCCGTACTTGATCGCCTACGCTTCACGCAACCGGGCAATGGGCGCCGTGTGGAGGGCGCGGATTGTCGAGCCGGCCCGCACGGCCCTCACCACCATGATCAAACGCGGAGAGAAGCGGGGAAACCTTCGCCGGGGTCTCGACCCCGAGATTGCCATCGCGCTGCTCCTCGGGCCCATGATCTATCGCCACATGGTCGTCACCAAGACAGGTGGTAAGGGCCCTAAGGACCTTGAAATTCATGTAGTCGATGCATTTCTTGCAGCCTTCGGGACAGAACGGCGAGAGGGGGCTCGTCGGTAAGAGGTGGAAACCGCAGATCTCTCCGCTCCGGTCGAGATGACAATTCTGTTTGAGTATAAGGTTCGGCCTTTCCAGGGGAGTTCTGTGGAACTGCAGATCCCTCGGTACGCTCGGGATGACAAAGGAGAGGGCAACGGTCTTATAGAGAGTGGTTGCCGGACCGAGAAGTTTTTCATCATGGAGTGGGTCGCAGGCCCGATGATTCCTCCGTGAGATGCAATTCTTCTTGTACAAACACTTGTCATCTCGACCGGAGTGTACCCGGATTTCCTGCTACGCAGCACTGTGAACGACCGCGTGTGCGGCTTTCAGCAAGGAAAGCCGCATGAACTTTGCCAACGCCATCAATATCAACAGGAAATCTAGGGTAGCGGAGCCGAGAGATCTGCGTTTCGGGATTAGCTCATGACCCAGCCGCCGTTGGCGTTGATCGTTTGTCCAGTTATATATCCATTTGTTGCCAGTAAGACTGCGATATCCGCGACTTCTTCCACCGTCCCGAAGCGGCCTATTGGAATATTTGTGGTGCTGGCTTTTACGTTCGAGCGGGTCATATCGGTTTCAATCAGCGCAGGAGCAATGGCATTTGCGGTGATTCCATCTTTGGCTAAATAGCGAGCATAGTAGTAGGTCAAGCCAAGCATGCCGGCTTTGGATGCCGCATAGTGTGGACCAACGACACCTCCAATCTGCGCGGCTACTGACGAGATGTTGATGATGCGACCCCACTTCCGCACACGCATCGAGGGAAGGAAAGCCTGGGTGACCAGAAAACAGGACTTTAGGTTGACGTCGATTAACTCATCCCAATCGCGCTCGGTGATCTGTTCCAAGGGCTGCTGGCGAGCAATGCCCGCGTTGTTTACCAGGACGTCGATCGTCCCCATCGACTTTTGCGCTTCAACAGCAAGACGCTCGACCTCAGTGGACACTGAAACATCTGCCTGAATTGAGACGCATCGCCGCCCTAACCCCAGGATCTTTGATTCGACAGCGTGGGCTTCTGCTGCGCGGGTAAGGAAGTTGATGACGACGTCCGCACCAGCCATCGCCAATGACAATGCGATGGCGCTACCAATACCACGGCTTCCGCCCGTAACCAGCGCGGTTCGTCCCTTTAGGTCATGCATTCTCTCAATGGTACATGTTCGGCGGTCACTTGCTGCTGAGCATCGTGCTGGGCGTGGTGTCTGCCGGCAGATCTCCGAGGACGAATTGGATCGCACCCAGCATCATTTGCGCCAGTGCCGGAGTTTCAAAGAGCGTCGGCGTATGCCCCATGGCGCAATTAAAGACGCGGCCTTTGCCATAGCTCTTGATCCAAACCAATCCATAGTCCTTGTCAGGACGGACGTGCCAGTTGCTGAGGTCACTCTTCTCTGCGTCAATGCTGATCAAGACATGCAGTTTGTCACGCGAATAGGGACCGTCGGGCAGGAAATGATAAAACTCATCGGTGTAGACGAAGCCCTTTCCACCGAGTTCTGCAGTCAGGGGACTGCCGGCAAACTGCTTGGTCAGCGGGCTGTTGGGGTCGTCCACCTTCAGGGTCGCCTTCTCGACTTGATGAGGACCACTCTGCGCGCCGATCAGCTCGCCGAACTCCGGCACATCCATCGGATGCGTAACTCGCGCCGTGGAGACCTGCGAGACCGCCGCCCTCGTGCACAAAACGAATGAGGCCGTTGAGAACTTCGGGATCGGAGAAGACCTCTCCATCGCCGCTGTTCATAAACACCGCGTCGTAATCGAGAATTTTGGGATACTTGAGATTGTTCAGATCGTTACTGAAGATCGCCTGGAAGGCGCCTGTCGTGTCTGCCATTTTCTGGATGGCGAAGTTGGCGTGCGCCGCGGTGTCGTGATAGTAAGCGCCTGCCGGAGCAACATCCACGATGAGAAGCTTCCTGGGCGCTTTGGGCGTTGACCAGCGCTTGCTTGGGTAAGGCAGCTTCGATCTTCTGTTTTACTTCTGCGGGAATGCGGTCAGTCGGAGTAATCGGAATTAGTTTTGCATCCTGCTCAATGCGGTATCCCATCGCCGGACGCACGACTCTTTCAAACTCTTCCGCTTGCCGCCAAAGTTCGGCGAAAGCTCCGCGGGATGTTCCGGGCTGCGGTCCGGTGGCGATGGCTACCTGCCAGGGATCTACGTCCAATGCGATGAACAGCGGCTTGGTGCCTCCATAGGGGCGGCTGCAGTTGACGCATTTGCTCGGATCTTCGATTGGCGGCGGCTCCTGCTTGGCGACTTCCAGAAAGAACTTTTGCGCTTCGGCTACGCCTGTTCCGAACGGGACATCCCGGCCGTTCGGCCCAAGATGGTTGCGATCGCGTAAGCGCACCGCCATCAGACGGTCTTTGACCGTCGCCAGGGCATCGACCGGTTTAATGCCTTGTTCGATCAGATTGCCGAAATCCAGGCCGACGCCTATGTGCGGACCGGCATTTCCAATCGCGCTCATGACGGTCTTTGGATCACCATCGACGGCGATGGCCACGTCCATCCCGTTGTCGGCTGCGAGCTTCTCAACCGTGGAAAGCGAGCCGGGCACGGCTGCTGGTAATGATCGTCTTTACGCCCAGTTCTTTGGCAAAGGCGAAGAGCTTCGCGGCGGAACTTTCGTCTATGCTCTCTACCCGGTAAGCGACCATTTTGAGACGCAACTCCGCCAGCCTGGCTTTGACCGCGGCGATGCCGTCAGGCGGGAGTTGGAAGTCCAGATTTTTGTCGATCTGGGAGCTGACTTTTTGCCTGCTGTCTCCTTCAATGGTCGGCGAGTCCCAATGCATCGGCTAAGCCGGCGGCATCAGAGAAAGTGAGCGGTCCAAATACAGTGGAGGAGATACCCACTTGCCAGCCAAGCAGGGGACCGACGGACGTGCGAATGGCGGCAGAGTTCGGCCGGACTGATTTGCTCGGTCCCAGATCGGGTGGAGGAGCCGGTGCCGCGACCGCGAGCTGAGCGGAGATACTAGTCACCGCCATGGTTGCAACTGCCAGAAGACGCATATTTCTATTCATAGTTCACACCTCTTGCACAACATAAGAGCTATTTGAAAATCCAACCGCCATCGACGTGGATCGACTGACCGGTGATGTACTCCGATTCGTCGGAGGCGAAAAACGCGGCCACTTTCCCGATGTCCCGCGGCTCTCCGGCGCGGCCCGACCGAGATCTGGGCCACCACACTCGCCAAGATGGCCGGGTCTTTTTGAATCCATGCGGTCATATCAGTAGCGATGAAGCCGGGGTGAACGCAGTTCACGCGAATTCCCTGAGGCGTCATTTCGGCGGACGTATTGCGGGTGAGTGCCTCGATGGCCAACTTTGCCGGGGCGTAATGCGTTCGCCCGGGAAGAATCTTGGCCGCCTGGACGGAACCGATATTCACGATGTTGGCCTTACGGCCTTCCGCAATCACACGGCGGCAAAAAACCTGCGAACAAAGCCAGGGAGCGCGCTGATCTACATCTGTAACCCGGGTCCACTGCTCGTCGGTGATTTCGAGGAAGGGAACGATGGTCTCGATGCCGGCGTTATTCACCAGGATGTCGATGGGTCCAAGGTCCTTCCAGACCTTCTCGAACATGGATTCCACCCCGGCGCGGTCCGACACATCCGCTTGCACCGCCATGGACCGGCGGCCCAGGGAGCGAATCCAACTCACCAGATCGTCGGCGGCGCCGCCAGTGATGTCGATATCATTGATGGCTACATCCGCGCCCTGTTCGGCAAACACCTCTGCTATCCCCCGGCCTATTCCTCGCGCGGCTCCCGTCACCAGGGCGGTCTTGCCTTCGAGCTTCATTCCATCACTCCGTGAAAGTTGAAATACTCTGCGATCAAACGATTAGTGAGGATGAGAATCCTCCTGCGGCAAAGCGAACACGTAGTAGCCCTGCGCTCCCGGCTTTCCTGGCTTATAGGCAATGCTTTCCGGAGCGCCATCTACCGCTCCGTAGAAGGCGATGTACTGGCGGCCGGCTACTTCGTAAACTGCCGGAATTCCATCAGGGTTAGCATCGAGTTCCGTCTCCCACAACGTCTCGCCGGTGTCCTTGTCGAGAGCGTGGATCATCCGGTCCGGACCTGTTCCGATAATCAGCAGTCCACCGGCGGTGATCACGGGGCCATTTCTAATAAAGGCTGAGCTTCCCGTATCTTTGATGCCTTTTGCTGCCAAGCCGGGCGTAGTGCCAATCGGCCTGCGCCACTTGATGGTGCCTGTATTGAGATCGTAGGCAACGAGAGACGACCAGGGAGGACTGAAAGCCGACAGACCCGTTCTTGGCGCGGAAGGTAAATCCGAACTGCCCGTAGAAACGTGTCTGGCCTTGAGGCGGGGGCGGCGCGGCAGCGGTTGACCTGCGGGTTCTCAGGATTTCCTTCACCGGCGACCGGGTCCTTCAGATAAGCAGCCAGCGACGAGTATGTCTTCCGGTTTTAGAGTGGTTTCAGAAAAGGCCGGCATCACGCCATTGCCTGCCCTCAGGACCGCCGTAAATTTTTCGAAGTTGATGGTCTTGGGATAAGTGATCCGCTCCCGGTTTGCTCCGTGGCAGGCAATGCAGTTCTTCGAGTAGAGTGCGTAGCCTCGTTCTTCAAGTGTGCCCTCGGTGGTGCTCATGCGCCGCACGGGAGGGGCTTCGGTCATGTTATGGATGGTCGGAGCGTCATACGTTTTCACGTACATCATTCCGGTGGTGGGATCCGCAGCGGTACTGCCCTGGTTGGCGCCGCCATTTTCTCCCGGCACTTCGATGGTCTGCCGGTTGTAAGCGGGCGGAGTGAAGATGCCATCGTTGCTGGCTTTCTGAAGTATCTCGCGGATGCGCGCCTGATCTTCCGGATCGATATAGGGATTGATGTCATCGACGGTGAACTTCTGCCGGGCAAACGGAGGCGGACCAGAAGGGAAGGGTTGCGTCGGCCAGGAGTGCTCGTTGGGCATATCGCTTTGCGGCACCGGCCGCTCTTCAACCGGCCACAACGGCTTGCCGGTGACGCGGTCAAATACATAGAGGAAGCCGAACTTGGTAGCCTGGGCGACGACGTCTACTTTCTTGCCGTCGTGCGTCACGGTCAAAAGCTTGGGGCCTGCGGTGGGATCATAGTCCCAGAGGTCGTGGTGGACAATCTGGAAGTACCAGAGACGCTTACCCGTTCGTGCATCGAGCGCCAGCACGCAATCACCGTAGAGGTTTGTCCCAGTGCGATCGGCGCCATACAAATCGTAGGTGGGGGAACCGAGAGGGAAAGTAAACAATACCGCGCTTCTCGTCGAGGGAAATTTCTCCCCACGCATTGTTTCCACCTGCATGTTTCCATTGATCCGGAGGGAAGGTGTCGTATCCGAATTCGCCTGGTCGCGGAACCGTATGAAAAATCCAGGCTATCTTTCCGGTGAGTACGTCGTAGGCGCGAATATCTCCGGGAGGAGAACCGTAGGCTTCACCCGGTGCTGAACCGAGAATCAGCAGATTTTCGAAGACGCGTCCGGGCGTGCCGCTTTGGACTTCTGTAACTGTGGCGGGATCCCTATCCAGCCCGGCGCGGAGATCGACTCGTCCCTGGTCACCAAAGGAGGTGATCAGCTCGCCGGTCTTCATGTTGAGTTCCTGGAGATATCCGTCGACGGAAAAGATCAGCCGCTGATCTTTTCCGTCTTTCGAGATCCAGTGGTTGAATCCACGATTGGTGGGCTGTCCGCCTTGCACCGGATGAGCCCAGATCTGTTTTCCGGTTGCCGCGTCAAGCGCATAGATCCCATCGTCCTTGCCGGCGACATACATCACGCCGTCGATCACCAGAGGGTTGAATGAGAATCTGCCGGCAGGCCCGGGGGCTGGGACGAACCATTGCAGCTTGAGCTGGCTGACGTTGCTCTTATTGATCTGTTTGAGCGCCGAATATTCCATGGAATCGGGCGAGCCGCCATAATCGCTCCACGAGCAATAAGGCGCGGTTTTCGACCCAGCAGAGATGGATTTGGGCAGATAAATGATCGCCAGCGCCAGCAATCCTGTGCCTGCGGCGGCGACTCTAAACCGTAAACCTGTCAATCGTAGTTTCATATAGTTCTTCCCCCGGGTTCGCAAGCTGATGTCGAATGACCTTACCTATTCGGCGTCAGCTGCGAAAGGTATATCCGAGCTTCTGCAAATAGGCCTTGGTGGTCTGTACCGTCTGCAAGGGCGTCATGGGTCCGTCCGGGGAGGGATCGAGCTCAACCATGACATCGTTGATCAGGCCGACACCGTCCATCATGTCCAGAATTGCCGGGAGGTCGACCGTACCCATACCGAGGGGGCAATATCCGGAGTAGTACTGCCAGCCCTTGTAGTCCTTCAAATGCATGTGCTTCACCAGGGGCAGGAAGTCTTTCACTACTTTCGCCGCATCCGCTCCGCCCTTCTGTAGCTGGCCTACATCTGGAGCGAACTTCAGATTCTTCGTATTGACTGCCTCCATCACGGTGTAGACCTCATCCCGCGATTCAATGCAGGTGCCTGTGTGTTGATGGAGTCCGGTTGCCAAGCCCAGATCGGTGATGGCCGCGGCATAGTCGTTCAGCGCGGAGATGATATCGGCCTTGTGCTCCTGAAAATTGTAAGCATCGCGTTTGACGCTGTTAGGAGCGAGAACGACAAACGTGCCGTTGAACTTTTGCACGACTTTTGACAAGCGAACGATGCGGTCGATTTCATCTTTTCTCTTCGAGGGATCGATGAGGTTACCCGTGATATAGCCGGAGCGCAGCGGCACTCCGTACTTTGCGATCATGGGAGCCAGCAGACCTCTCTTATCCCAGTTATCCAGGACCTCGGGAAATGTCTCGAACGACCAGAAGCCTTCGGCCGAGATGTCCTTCAGCGCCGGCTCGAGCGTGGCATCGTCGCCCGGGCGGGGAAAGGTTCCCCAAGTAATACAGGTGTGGCCGATCTTCAGCTTCTTAGCCGGCTTCTTCTTGGCGAGGGCCGAGGGCAACGCCATCGTGCCCAGCCCAAGGGCCATGGTTTTGAGAATGCTGCGGCGTTCCAGTGTCCTATTCATGGTTGACTCCTCGATTCTTCTTCACACCGGTAGAGGTTGATTCTTCGTTTCGATACCAAATGGGATAAGCAACAACCCCAAGACAAATGCCAGCGATGTCAAGGCCACTGGTACACCGATGCTTCCGTAATGCGCGATGCCTGCGCCCACGATCAACGTGCCGGCAGCAGCGACAAATCTGCCAATGCAGGTCGCAAAGGCAAGGGCGCTGCCCCGGCATTCGCTGCGGTATTGTTCCGGCAACCACAAGAGCTGCACGGCGAAACTGCCTCCGCCCACTCCAACGAAGAACAGACACGCAATGAACGCGTGCAGGCCACCGTGCCCGGGATAAAAGGCGTAGCCAAAAGCCAGTGAGATCGACGCCGCCATGATGGTGAAGTAAAAGGCCAGCGCTCCGCGGCGGCCGAGCCAATTCGCGAGAGGCGCCATGATCAGGCAGCCAAGTATTGTGCCGGTGGCCAACAGCATCGTGGCCCATGACGCGATGCGAGCCGCGCTCGCGCTGCTGTAGCCTTCGCGAAGTGCAACCTGGCTGGCGGCACCGGGCACGTACACCGATCCTGCCCAAAGCCCAATCATCGAGACCAGAACGAAAATGCAATTCAGAGTAGTGCGCCTGCGGTACTCGGGCGAGAAGAGGGCCAGGAAAGAATCTCGTGCGGTCCACACCCCGATGCTTTCCCGCCGCTTTGTCCAGCGCTCGGGCTCACGGACGTGATAGCGGATGTAGGCAACGAACAAGGCGGGTGCGAGCCCCACGGCGAACATAGCCCGCCATCCCAGGCGGGCGCCAATCAGATAGTTGAGCGTTGCGGCGAGAAACATGCCGACATAGTAGCCGGTGTTCAAGTAGCCGGCCCCAGAGACGCGACGTCCGCCCGGCAGTTCCTCGGCTACGAAGACTGCGGCACCGACAAACTCTCCACCAACGCCGAAGCCCGCAAGAAAACGAAACAGGCCGAGCTGCCAGATGTTTTGCGCGATGCAACCCAGGAAGGTAAACGCCGAATAGCAAAGGATGGCCAACATGAGAGCGCGAATCCGTCCGAAGCGATCGGCGATCGGTCCCCACAAGAATGCACAACCCCAGCCGACCAGGAAGACGCAGAACAAAATGCTGCCGTAGAATCCCAGGTTGCCGATGGTGGGCTCGATGCCGGAACGAGGCAGAAGATCGCGCATCGCGGGTAGCAGCACCAGCGCATAGATAAACGAATCCATTCCATCCAGAACCAAACCACCCCACGCCGCCCAGAACCCACGCACCTGGTTGGGCGTGAGAGCGACGGTAAGTGCGGGTTCGTGGATCGTCTTCAGCACGGGAATACCAATTACGACCTGGTCTTCGGAGGACTTGCGGGCCGAAAGCCCCCGTAAGGTTTGAGTGGAATCAGCACCATTTCCGTCATGCCGGCGCGGGCAAAGGGAAATGTATTCCACCGTTCGTGAATCTGCTCTTCGCCATCGGCTTCCCAGAGCAGGCAAGCGCCGGGCGTGTCGGCACGGTGCCAGATCTGGCGAATCCATCCTTCTGCGTACAACTCGCGGGCCCGCTCCATCTCCTGCTCTGCCAGGTTCGCGTACTCTGTTTCCGCGAAACCTTTCCGGCGTTGCGATATGGATAAAAACTGCATCGTGGGTTAATCCTTTAGAATCGCGACCGCTCGTACCGGCGCTCCGGTGGTGTTGACCCACTTGATAGGGAACAGGCTGAGCTTGAACCCGTGGCCTGGAAGCTGGTCGAGGTTGGTCAGATTCTCCAGGTGGTAGTACTCGCGCGTAAGCATCACGCGATGGGCTTCCCAGAATTTCTTTCGCTCAAACATCGCCCAAATGGGTGGATCATACGTAACTGCGTCGATGCCAGTCATCTTGACACCCTGGTCGAGCAGCCAATTTGTTGCTTCACCGGTCATGCCGACGTGGTCGGTAAGATATTTTTCGCTGTCCTGAATCTTCCCGGCGCCAGTGTGGATCAACACGATATCGAGCGGCTTCAACGTGTATTGGATCTTGGTCAGCGCTTTCTGTACATCCTCAACGCTGATGCCTGCGCCCTTGGGGAGATGACGGAAATCGAGGCATACCCCATCTCCGTAGCAGTATTCCAGCGGAATGCCTTCCGGACCCGGCGCATCCTCGCGCATGTGGCGTAGCGAATCAACGTGGGTGCCGATATGGTCGCCGATAACCACCATGTAGTGCGCTGTCAATGATTTAACGCCATACTGCGCCGCGCCAATTCGTTCAGCAAACCCCTGCCAGGTTTCGAACATGAGAAGAGCAGGGCGCACGACACGTGGAAAAGTGACCATTTCGTTGTGTACGGGCATGCTCAAATCAACTAACTTTTCAGCCACAGTGCTTACTCCTCCCAGGTTCTCGATGCGTAATAGTTATTGGGTAACGGTCAGGCCGCCGTCCAGATAGATCGTCTGCCCGGTAATGAAGCTGGAGGCAGGTGTGACCAGGAACAGCACGGCGCTCATCACGTCGGCTGGTTCCCCGATTCGTCCCAGGGGAATGCGGGCGACCAGGTTCGCGTAGAAGGTTTTGTCAGCCAGCATTTTGCTGACTTGTTCCGTCCGGATGAAAGTGGGGGCAACTACATTGACATTGATGGAGTTGGGCGCCCACTCGGCCGAGAGCTGCCGGCACAAAGTAATCAGGCCGCCTTTGGCGGCGCAATACGCGGCATAACCTCGTCCACGAAGCGCGAGCATGGAGCGCACAGAACCGAGGTGAACCTGCTTTCCTCCTTGGCCCTGACGGATCATATGGCGGGCAGCGGCTTGCGCTTGAAACATGGCGCTCTTCAGATTTACATCGCAAACGTAGTCGAACATCTCTTCGGTGACTTCTTCCGCTTTTTCCTCACGGTTGAGGCCGATGCAGTTGACCAGGATGTCGAGGCGGCCATAGTGAGCGGCTACCTCATCGACCATCCGCTGCGTATCGGAAACCGAGGTTGCTTCGAAGGCGGAGGCCCAGGCTTCGTTGCCTTCAGACTGCAGGGTCTTCGCGCAGGCCGCGCCGCGATCTGCATTGTGCCCGGCAAGCGCGATTTTGGCTCCCATAGAGCCGAGGCCGCGGCAAACGGCTTCGCCGATGCCTCCATATCCTCCGGTCACCAGGGCTACTTTTCCGTCAAGCCTGAATAATTCATCGATGGTCGTCATGCCAGACTCAGGTCCTCGCTTGTCATACGCTCCTTATGTGCGCTGATCGTCTGATCGGCGCTATCCATTGGACGTGTGCGGCATCATAGGGTCGTTGGGGTGGGATGCCAGGGGATGAACAGTAATCTTCAAATATGAGAAGAGCGGTAAGGAGACAAACGCAGCGTGCAGTTGGTCAGCGTCGGCGGCTTTCCAGATGCCCCAGTTCTCCCGTCTTCCCGGTACACGCCAAAGACGCACCAGCAGGCCTTGTGTGGCCAACTCGCGGCTGCGTGCCGCTTCCTGTTCACGCAACTGCTTTTCTCTTTCCTCGCCGCCTTCTATGCGGGCGACTTCCATGTGCACCAGAAACTCCATCGTGATTTCTTCCACTCCGCAATCGATTGATCACTTGCCTGCAAGCAAACGACGAATTTCATCCATAATCTTGGTGGCCGAGGGAAGCAGAGCTCGGAGGAGAACCGGGGAAGCAGGAATTCTCATGTCAGGGGTCGCGACCCGCGCGATGCTGAGAGCCAGGTCCTTGTCGAAAAATTCATGCAGGCGCGCGACCATTTCGGCGCCGAACCCGCCTGTACGATTTGCCTCATGCAGAACAACCACTTTGCCGGACGCGCTCTTGACCGCAGCCTGCAAGCCATCGTTGTCCAGAGGACAGAGCCAGCGGAGGTCAAGTACTCCCACGTCGACTCCCTCGGCTGCCAACTGGGTGGCTGCGTCCAGGGCCACCTGCAGCATGGTACCCCAGGTAACAATCACGGCATCCCGTCCCGGCTTTGTGCAGGCGCGATTTTCCGATGGGCTCGATCGACGTCGGTGAAGTTCACCGGGCCGGTGGTCTGATACAGTCCCCGGGCTTCGAAGAGGACGCAGGGGTCGGGCGAAGCGGTGGCGGTGCGCAGAATACTGTAGGCATCTTGTGGTGTTGCAGGGACAGCGATTCTCAGGCCTGGAATATGGGCGAGGAGCGCTTCGAGGCATTGCGAATGCTGGGCGCAGGATCCCGGAGTTGCGCCCTGCTGGGTGCGGACAACGATAGGCGCTCCGGATCGGCCGCCGGTAATGTAGCGGACATTGGCGGCCTGATTGATGATCTGATCGAGCGCCACGAGCATGAAGTCGCCCCACATGATTTCGACGATGGGCTTCATGCCCATCAAGGCCGCGCCCACTGCTGAGCCGAGGATGGCGCTCTCGGAGATCGGCGTGTCGAAGACTCGATCCGCGCCATAGTTCTTTTGCAAACCTCGCGAGGCGCCAAAGATGCCTCCCGCCTGGCCGACGTCTTCGCCATAGACGAGGACGTCCGGGCGACGTGGCCAACTCGCGCGACAATGCTTCGTTGACTGCCTGGATATAGCTGACGGTTCTTGGTCTCTTCTGTTTTGGGCGCCGAGGAAGAAGCCGGCTGAAGTGGAGCTTCAGACCACACATGCGTGCTCGCGGTGGAAGGATCGGGACGCGGCGCGCTGAGAACGGCTTGTTGTACATCGTCCATTTCGGACTTCACGTCAGCCTCGAGCTCGTGGAAAGTGCCGGCGGTGAGCACTCCAGCAGCGATCAGTTTGCTGGAAAAAGTGACGATCGGATCGCGCGCGCGCGCCTGGTCTCGATCTTCTTTGGGACGGTAGTGCTCGATGTCGCGGTTGTAGTGGCCCCACAAGCGGGGCACACGACACTCGATCAATACCTGGCCCTCGCCCCTCCCGGGCACGTTTTGCGGCTTCTTTGACGGTGTCGCGCACGATGAGTGGATCGGCCACCATCAATGGTGACTCCAGGAATGCCATAGCCGCTTGCCCTTTGCGCAATGCGCTCCACTTTGAAGGTGAGGGAAGTTGGAGTGAGTTCCGACCAGCCATTGTTTTCGCAGATGATGAGAACGGGCAGGCTGCGAGCGGCAGCGAAGGCAAGCCCTTCATGGGTGGAGCCCTGGTTGAATGCCCCATCGCCGATGGAGACGATCACCACTTTTCCGTTTTGCGAAGCGACGTTCGCCATAGCGACGCCGCAAGCGATGGGAACTCCGGCCCCTACAATGGAATTTTCGCCGATGAAGCGCCGGTCGGGCGCCATCATGTAGGCTGAGCCCGCCGCGGCCCCCATTGACCCCTATGCTGCGTTGGCAAATTTCTCCGAAGACCTCGAGTCAGTGAGAGGCCGGACGCTAACGCCCATCCATGCCCACGATAAGTTGCGACGATCTGGTCATCCTTGGCGAGGCCGGCGACGGCGCCTACGGGAACCGCTTCCTGACCAGCGCAAAAATGCGCGGAGCCGATCACTTCAGGGGGTGTGGTTGTGCTCAAGTCAAGCGAGCGTTGCTCAAGCTCTCGAATGCGAAGCATTTCCCTTAGGAGCGCGACGGATGTAGCTTGGTCGTTCTTGTCTACACTGGTCGTAACCCCAGAAATGGAAGCAGTCATTTGATCAGCCCTCACCCATTCATTCTAATGCGCATATATGACCTGAATGGTTCGCCACTCTGGCCAACGGCCATCTTAAAAAATCGTGCTTAGCGTCTGATCGTTGCTTTCCGCCACAACGCAGGAACTTGCAAAAGCAACCGTATTGTCGACACCATCTAGACTTATTTACCTCCCGCAAAAGAAGAACCATACTGTCCCGCGACCGCTCTTGGTTATTTCGCGCCGAATACAAATATCTAAGTGCAAGTCCTCGTATCCTGATACATAGGCCAGGTCAAATGCCCCCTTCTGACTCCAAGCAGCCTGGCCTTAGTGCGACTCAACGCTGGTCCTAGAAGCTCGCCCTTAAGCTGAACTGTATCTGCCTTGGAGTGGCGCCCGCGGTGAGCGAGCTGGTCACGCCGAAGCCAGTGCCGCCAAATGTAGTTCCGGGCAGGCCATAGTTTTGAATGTTGAAGACGTTGAAGAACTCCGCCCGGAATTGGAAACTGAGCGATTCCCAAACGGGAAAGGCCTTCATGAGAGAGAAATCGATGTTGTCGTAGTTCCAGGAATTTAGGGTACCTCGTCCGGAGTTACCAAACTGATTCACCGGGTGGGCAAAGACCGAAGTGTTGAAGTACGAATTTTTCGTCGGATGCCCGATCTTTGGGGTCGCCGTTATGTTCGCTCTATCGTAATTAAAGAAGCTGGTGTTTCCGATGTTTGCTGGATCGGTGCCTGCATCCGGGAAGCCCAACGGAACACCCGAGTGCGCGGAGATGTTAGTGTTGGCTTGCCAGCTTCCCAGCAAGGCGGCGGCGACACCGTGATTCAAGTATGGCTTGTCTTTACCGAACGGTAGCTCGTAGATACCCCAACCGTAGTAGAGAAATTTAAGGTTATTGCCGGAAACTCCGTAATCCTGACTGGGATCGTAGTAGTTCTGGAAGGTCGCATAGCTCAGCGGACCGTCTTCAACGCCGTAGAAGCCGCTGCCGGCATTGTCCAATGATTTCGACCAGGTGAACCCGGTACCGAAGGAAAGGCCATTGGTTAACCTCTTGTCAACGCGTGCCTGGAAAGCGTTGTAGTTAGATTCACCGCGCGAGGTAGCCATAATGGCCGTTCCGGACCACGGGAACGGACGATCAAGTCCGGCTCCGCCCGGCTCTCGAGAGTTGTTGGCGATGCCAGTGATGGGTAGGTCCCGGTCAACGCTGCCGACGTATCCCATGGTGGCGACCAGGCTTGAGCTCACCTGTTTTTGAATTTCCAGATTGAACTGATGAGAGTAGTGATTCTTCAGATGCGGGTCGTAGTACCACCCGAATTGATTGAAGGGCGTCGCGACGGCCGGCAATGCCTTTGTGCTGCTTAGCGTTGGAATAATATCGTCGGTGGTGACAACGGGCTGACCGATGACGTTGAAGGTAAGCGGAAGTGAGGAGTTGGACGGCCAGGCGAGCAACCGGTCTCTGACACTTTGGATGGAGGCCGTAACGTTGTCGTAGGTCAGGCTGTATCCGCCTCTCACTACGATGGTGTTCGTGGCCTTATAGGCAAAGCCAAAGCGCGGGCCGAAATCGGTGTAAATGGGATCAGGACCCAGGTTAGGATTCGCCGCCACCGTAACATGGGCGGCAAGGATTGCGTCATTTTCAGGGGTCGACGACGGGATGCAAGGCGCATAGACTCCGCTGGCAGCGTTGCAGGGCGGAGGCAGCTTGCCACCAGAGACAATCCAGTTGCCGGTGTTCGGATCAAGCATTGCGGCCGTCGTTCCATTCAGCAGATGGGGTGATGATTCACCGTCCCAACGCAGTCCTCCGTTCAAGGTTAAGCGCGGCGTCACCTTCCAGGAATCCTGAATATAAGCCGAGGGACTGACCGTGCGCACAGCATTAATCTCTGACTGGAAGCGGCCATTGTCAGGAACTCCAAGCAGAGCACTGGCCAGTGGGTTGCCAGTGAACGAAGCGTTTTTTGGATCCGCTGTCTCCGGGGTAGAGTAGGTAAACGTGGCGCCGCCAAAATGTCCGCCCGAAAGGCCCTGGGTCATCTCTGGAATCTGTTCTTCGAAACCGAAGCGCACTTGATGGTTGCCATGGATCCACGTCATATTTACCGCAAAGTTGAATTCGTGGCTCTCGGATCCGGCGGGGCCACCACCGCCTATGCCGTTATAACCTTGGGTCAACCCCGTTTGGGCGCTGGAGGAGGAGGCGGTATAGCCGAAGTTCGGATGCCCGTAGACTTGTTCGACCGCGGTAAAGGCCGCGTCTGAGCCAGGGGCAACACCAGTGAAGAGCGTCGTGCTCACGGTGTTGAACCTGCCGGAATATCCCGCCGCCGCGTCCAGGATCAGGTGCGGGGAGAATACGTGAGTATAGCCGCCTCCGTAGTTTCTGTTGTCTGCGGACGTGGAGGAGCTGGCATGATGTGAGTTCGGCGCTGTGCTTTTTCCGTTGAGAAAGCTATACCGGAACCACATCGTGTTATTTGTTCCGAAGTTCTGGTCGATGCGCCCGGTGAACCCGTTGGCGTTGTTCAGACCTACAGAATTGAGAATTGTGTTAGATCCGCCAGGCGTCGTTGGCGTGAAGTTGGGAGTATCGCTGTAGCCTTTCAAAAACGCCTGGGTACCCGCGTTAATCATGTTTGTTGGCACATGATGCCCGTCTGCGAGCAGTTGCCGCGAGTAATTTCCCGCAGTGCCCGTGGTCGTAAAGGGATTGTAAAGAAGTGCGGGAGCTCCGGTGCTGGTGATGATAGACGAGTTGGTGAAGTCACCTTCTAATTCGGCGGCGGTTGGTGAGATGTAGCTGGCTCCCGCCGCTTTGGAATATCTCCAGCTCTCCTACGCACCAAAGAAGAAGGTCTTATTTCTTCCGTTGTAGACCTTCGGGATCAGGACCGGTCCTCCGGCGGCGGCGCCAAACTCATTTTGGCGGAAGGGAGCTGGAGCTGCTGGAGTGTTTCCGTTAAAGTCTGTAAATGGATTGCGAGAGTCGAAGGCATTGTTCCGCAAATATTCCCAAAGCGATCCGTGAAATGAATTCGTGCCCGACTTGGTGACAAGATTCACCACTCCACCCAATACACCGCCGTATTCGGCTTGATCGTTATGCGACTGGATCTTGAACTCCTGGATGTCATCGATGATCGGGGGAACATCATAGGAGCTGGCAAACGCGGCCGTATTGATAATGCCGTCAAGATAGTAGAGATTCTCGCGATTCCATTGACCTTGGGTTGATGGAAACGTGTAAGTTGAACCGGGAATACCAGCGGATCCAAACCCGGTGCCGTAGCCAACGCTTCCATTTTGTGAGTAGTTCACCGGGTTTACCCCGGGCGCGAGCGTAAGCAGAGCCGAGAAGCTTCTTCCGTTGAGGGGCAAATCCGCAACTGGGCGGGTGTCCACGACAGCCCCCAGATTAGCAGTGGAAGCTTGAAGCAACTCGGCAGCAGACGTAACTGTGACTGTCTGGGTCGCCGAACCCACCGTCAGCTTAAAATCCTGCGTAGCGACCTGGTTTACCTCCAACCGCAATTCCGGGCTTGTAGCGGTGTCGAAGCCCGATTGAGTCACTGTGAGTTTGTACAGTCCTGGCGGAATCAAGGGGAACTCGTACAAACCTTCACCATTGGTTTGCGTAGTTCGATTCAGGTTCGTTTGCGGGTCCACCAGGGTTACGGTGGTGCCGGGTAAAACGCCGCCATTTTGGTCGTAGACGTGGCCGTTAAATTGTCCGGTAGCTGTTTGTGCTGGGGCGACCGTGGCGAATGCAATCATTATCATGCCGATAGCCAAGACCCGACCCAACAGGCTGCTCTCGGAAGGTACATACCTAATCGACGTGGCTCTCCAAAAAGATTTGCTCATTTTGTTTTCTCCGTAGTGAAAACCTTCGTTCCCTGGACTGGTTCACTGATATATGTGTCTCGGGGTACAGTTGTCAATGAAAATATCTTATTTTGATGTAAGTGTCAGAATATGATACAAGCGGGGATTAGAGGCGTAGGATTGCACTTCAAAAGGCTGGAAGGACGGTATACAGGAGTGAGCCTAAGCTATTTAGTTTCCTCGGCCTAGGTGCGCAACTGATCCGTTCTGGTCTCTCGGCGGCTTCAGAAAGCTCCGTAGTTAGAACGCACAAGGCTATAGACCTGCGAGAAGACAACTGTCAAGAGGAATATCTTTATTCGATTGCCGTATAGCTATTTGATACTTTTGACGGGGAAGAGGGATCGCAACGAGCCCAGGTTTACACTTTGGGGCGCAAGGCAATTAGTGTTGAAATGCACCTGAGCCCGCCAATCTACGTATGTTAAGGCTGGAGTAAATGGTTTTTTTGCATCATGATCCGCTCGTATCGCGGACAAGACATTTCCCCCGGACGATGATGTTGTGGGCCATATGCGGAATCACAGGTCAAGCCTCCTGGCCTATCGTTACCCTGGCTCAGCAGACGCCAACTGCACAGCGGCAACCGGGCTCTTCTGTAGTGGTCAATCAGGCGAAGAAGTTAATCCAGAACGGCGACGCGCAGGGGGCTTTAGCCTTGCTGCAGCATGTCGATCCTGACGCTTCCAATACCGCTGACATACGCACCCTGAAGGGAATCTGTTTTGCTGTGTTGGGCAAACCAGTTGAGTCGGCGGCCGAGTTTGATCAGGCAATCGCGTTGCGTCCTGACTACGCTCCTACGTACTTGTCCGCGGGCCTGGCCTTCGCCAGTTTTGACAATTTTGATCTTGCCTTAGACCGTCTATCGACGGCGCTTAGACTAGATCCTCAATTGCCCGGAGTTCGCTATAACTACGCCCTCGTTCTTTCCAGGGCAGGCAAATATGAGGAGTCGGAAAAGAATGTGGATTTGGAGCTGGCAAAGAAAGGTCCGCGAGCAGAGCCTCCCCTGGAACTTCTGCGGCTAAAGGCTCGAGATGCGTATTACCAGAAAAAATGGGCAGACACGGTGAACGCATACGGTAAGGTCCTCGAACTGCAACCTGAATGGGCAGAGGCTTACGCGGCCATTGGAGAGGGACTCTTCTATCTCAATCGCAACGAAGAGAGCATAGCGGCCCTGACGAAAGCTGTGTCTCTGGATCCCGACGATGGCCTGGCACATTTGTTACTCGGGAAACTTTATCAGGATGCCGGAAACGAGAATCGAGCGTTGCAAGAGCTTGAGGCCGCGCACCGACTGAGACCCAAAGACCGGGAGCCGATCTATCGATTGTTCAGGATTTGTAACAGCAAAGGCGATAAGACAAATGCCGATCGCTACAAAAAAGAGCTCGAGGAGGTGGTTTCGAGCAACCGAGCGGAATCGGATAACGAAGCGAAGGCTACCGTGCTAAACAATGCGGGGATTGAGTTTGAAAAAACTGGCAATTTCGCCGCTGCACTTGACCGCTACGAACAGGCAGCAAATATGGATGTTGCCAATGTGGTCTTTCAGCGCAACGCGGCGCTTCTCTTGTGCAGGATGGGAAGAATCCAGGAGACAATCCGGCGGTTGCGAGATATTCTTTCGCTCGATCCCGACGACGCCGAGACGCTACAGATACTCGCGGTCGCGAACGAACTGGCCGCTGGGAATAATCCGGCGAGGAAGCAAATTCTTCCACCACCCCAGACCTCTCACTTCTGAGTTGTGTGATTTGATCCGCCATGAAGCCTATGTATCTGCTGTAATGACAGCGCTGCGCCGCGAAAGTTTCTCCACCGCTTGCCAGTCAATGGAAATTCCCACGCCAGGTTCTGCGCTAGGGGTCATCTCCCCATCTGTCATAGCCGGAACATGCCGAAGCATACGCTGTAAAGGATCTGCACCAGACTCTTCCGGAATCAATTCGACTCCCTCCACATTTGGAAATGCGCAGGCCAGGTGGACGTGGAGTGGAGGGAACACGTGGGGAAAGACAGTTCTTCCCGCCCCGAAAGCAAGATTGATTGCTTCGATAGCACCGGTGATTCCTCCAACGGTTGTGGCATCGACGCGCAGAATGTCTATTCCGCTCACCAGATCGGAAACCACTCTGGCGCCATATACATCTTCGCCGGCCGCAATTGGGGTGCTCAGACCGCGTCTCAACTCATGAGTGAGTTGTACATCCGATGCCGAAAAGGGATCCTCAAGAAAGTTCAAGCCTAATCCGTCCAGAGCGCGGCAAGTTCGCCCGGCCTCAGTCAATGTATTCCAACTCCAATGAGCGTCTGCGGCAACGGATCCCGGCATGCTGTGGCACACCGCAGACGCGTATTCTGTATCGAAGTTTGCATCATCACCCTTCAGCATGATCTTTGCCCGGCGGCAGCCAGCGTCTTTGAGGCGACTCACCTCCTGTACTACATCGGCGATGGAACGCTGATCGACGTAGTACCCCGCGACGACTGTTACTTCCGCAGTTGTGCGCAATCCACCCAGAAACTGATAGAGGGGCTGAGCCGCTTGTTTGCAAGCGATGTCCCAGAGCGCGATATCAAGCAGGCTAAGCCCACGCGTCAAGGCGGCACGGGCGGGAACATTTGCTTGTTCGAGGTTGAACATCACTCGCCGCCGCATACCGGCGTCTGCGCCCAGAATGCGCCGCGCCATGCTGCTGAGTGTTTCAAACAGCGGAGTTCCCCGTGGATACCCGATCGCCTCCCCGAAAATGCCCTCTCGTGTCTCGACCCGAAGCAAAAGATAGTCGCGCGTCCGGATCTCCACCGGGCCCAGGCGTAACACGTAGGGGAGAGATATTCCGCACTCCGCGATTTGTATTTTCGTTATTTCCGACATTCGCGAGCCTCTAAGATTAACGGTCGGTGTTGAGGATAGCATTTTATTCGTATACACTTCGTCCGATCTAACAGCATCCCGGAGGTCACTTGTCCGTTCCATCCACAACTTCATCCATTGGCATACCTGGGCTTCGAGGAACAGAACATATCGGCTTCACCGTACCTGACCTGGAGCAGGCAACCACTTTTTTTGTGGAGGTCATAGGCTGTGAATACATGTTCGAACTTGGCCCGTTTCAATCTGATGACGACTGGATGGCAACTCACCTCAATGTTCACCCACGTGCAATCATGCGCAGATTACGATTCTTTCGTTGCAAGCATGGATCGAACTTTGAAATCTTCCAGTACGAATCTCCTGATCAGAATGCAACCCAGCCAAAAAACAGCGACGTCGGCGGTCATCATCTTGCCTTTTATGTCGATGATTTCGATGCTGCGGTAGCCTACCTGTCGGCCAAGGGAGTCAAGTTGCTGGGTACGCCTACGGTACGCTCTTCCGGACCAAATGCCGGCCAAACCTGGATTTACTTTCTCTCTCCATGGGGCATGCAATTTGAACTGGTAAGTTTTCCCAATGGGAAGGGATATGAAAAGACCACTCAGTCCCGCTTATGGCATCCTGGTAATCCTGCCGTTTGACTTCCATTCCTGCAGCTGGTTCTGGACCCACTGCGGAGTCTTTTCGGCGTGGCATAGCAAGCAGGCATTCGGGCTCTCCTGTTGGCCAAAACGGAGTGTCATTGCAGCATTTGGAATATCGTCGATCTGATGCGAGCGTGCACGAAATAGCACCGCATCCACGATGCGGGGCATATGGCAGGAGACGCAGCGGCTGGCCTCTGTGTTTAAGGGATGATGGGTGTGAGCCGTTGCCCTGGCGGCCTCACGGAACTGTGAATGGCAACCAGTACACATCAGGTCGGGCTGGTCCTGGAACTTAAGTGAAGTAGGGTTCGCCGACTCGTTGTGAACGTGGGGATTGTGACAGGTTCCGCAACTTGCCTGGCCTTTGCGAAAACATTGCGAGCGCTCCAGTGCTTCCACGATAAAAGTCGTCTGTCGAAATCGCCCGTCCTTGAAGTAGGCTCCGCGGGTAAATTCGTCCAGCGGCAAGGAGGCGTTCTTGATAAAGAAAGTTTCCTTCGTCGAATAATTGAGTTCGCCTCGAGGGTTGGCTGCATGCAGGTTGGACTGCATATGACACTGGCTACAAATGGCAACGAAATCGCGATTGCTGATCTTGTCAAATGCGACCGGGGGTTCGAGCGGCGGCTTTTGGTATAGCCTACCGGCGGTCATCGTCTCTACGTGTTGCGCTGATGGTCCGTGGCACATTTCGCAACCGATTCCCGGTTCGCGGAAAACCAGGTGGTCCGGGTCGTAACCGCCGCCGCGAGCATTGCGCAACTGACTGGTATGGCACACGGCACAGTTCATCTGATAGTTTGTGGAGTCGTCAAGCTTCTCCCAGTCATTAAGATTGGAGCGCTCTGTCCCGGGGGCATCGATCACTTTCCAGTAGTTCAACCACTTCTTCTCGAGCACATTGTATTGAATGGGAAAAACATGTATTTGCCCATTCGGCAACTTGGTTGCGTACGCCTGCTGCCATTTGGAACCTATGGTGTAGTCGACAGGATAGGAGTGCCATAAACCATCGGACTGCCTGATCTCGAAGAAGTGACGACCCCTGCGAACGACCATGCGCGCGAAGAGAGGGCCCGGCGCGTCTTTTGATTTTCCGTTTTGGTATACGGCGTCGTGGTCAGCGTAGAACTGGTTATTTTTCTCGAAGTCTCCGATGATGTTTTCTCCACTATAGGGACGCAGCATTTTAGCCATCCCGCTTTGACTCCATCGGAGATAGATGCCGACGTGACAGCGGGCGCATTTCTCCGACCCCGCATAGGCCCCTGGGTGGACTGTGGAAGCGTTGGCCTCGATTCCAGTAGGCTTCGCGATCAGCGATACCTGGTGTTCCGCATTGCTCACAAAGTCATCGAACGTTGTGTCCGGAGGGAGCTTCGCTGCGTTATACATTGTTCGCAGCTGCTCCTGGGCTTGCGTGGCAAACTCCTTTCCACTCCGGCCGACTGCGGAGAATTCCACGACAGCGTGAGGCCAATCGTTCGCATATCGATAGGCCAATCCCAGTAAGTAGGCAAACTCCATATCGCCTGGGTTAAGGTCGTGCGCGGTGGAGAGAGCGGATATTGCTTGTTGAAGAAGAGATCCGCGAGCGCCTCCGCTAGACTTTTCCAACGACTCGTTTACGAGTGCTCGACCGGCGACGAACCACGCCGTCGCTTGTTGCTTTCGCTTGAAAGCGGGCCACTCGCGCGCTGAGATGGTCGCGGGACGGTCGAAGCGATCCATGTAATCGAGCGCGTTGCGCGCACTTGCAATCGCTGCTTCGTTCTGTTGCAAACGTGCCTGGACATCTGCCACGGCAGTCAGAAGGAAAGGATTCTCCGGCAAAAGCAAAAGCGAAAAATGCGCATAGTCCAGCCCGGGCTGCAGATCTCCAAGGTCGAAGCTCGAGCGCGCAGCTTTTTCTGCGACAGGTGCGAGGAATGCGGACTGCGGATAAGTATCAAGAAACGAACGCGCACGCATAAGGAGCTTCTGGGGATCTTTCGTGCTAAGGAGAGCGACAAAAGCAGAGCGCTCCGCTGGATTTTTGATTTGGTCGGCGATGCTGATGGGCGCGCGGCCTTGCCAGCTAACGACAGAATCGACATCCTGCGAAAGCAGCCTCAGACCGGCGCACCAAAGCGTCGCAGTCAAAGCCAGAGCCGGCACTAAAACGCGCATAGCAAATCCACCGCCTGGCTATTTTGGCAGGGCAAACACGTAATAGCCTTGTGCCTGCGCCTTTCCTGCTTTCCAGGCGAACCCTTCTGCGACCGCAGTTTCAGACGGATGCCCAGACGCACAGAAGACAATGTACTGGCGGCCTCCGACTTCATACACCGATGGCAACCCTTCGGGATTTGCATCAAGCTCCTTTTCCCAAAGCAGCTTGCCATCGTCTTTGTCGAAGGCATGAATCGTGCGGTCGGGCCAGCTGGCCACGAAGACCAACCCACCCGCTGTCACCACAGGCGCAGTTCTGTTTGAGGCTAACGTCACCTTCGCCGAGCCGGTGTCTTTAATTCCTTTGGCGGCGAGTCCGGGTACCACACCCAGTGGGACCCTCCATCGAATCTCCCCAGCATTCAGATCGATGGCGACCAAAGAGGTCCATGGTGGGCTGATGGCGGGAAGTCCGTCGCTGGACAGAATCCTGTTTTCGTAATTGCCAAAGTAGCGTGTAATGCCTGGCGGCGGTGGCAGCCGTTCCATTCCGCCACCGGCGCCGGCTCTTCCCGGTGCGGGGCCAGCGACCGTGGGGTTTGAGATATAGGCCGCAAGGGCATCCAGATAGTGCGCCGGCAAGTCGGAGAAACCGGGCATCTCGCCTTCGCCGCCGGTGACAATCTTTTTGAATTTGTCGATCCCAATATCCTTGGGCGACATCACGCCGGTGCGGTTCGGCCCGTGGCATCCCTGGCACAGCTGAGAAAAGATCACGTGGCCTTGCGTCTCAGGAGTCGCTCCAGGGGGAACCATCAACGGGAGTTTCTGCGTCAGCTTATATTTCAGCTCGGGTGAATCCGCAGTGCGCAAATACACCATGCCCGTTTTTGGATCCGCTGCGCTGTTGCCCCAATTGGCGCCGCCGTCGTCGGCTGGGATCTGAATGGAATCACTTTTGTCGGTCCCCGGAGTAAAGATGCCATGGTTGTTGGCGTTCCGTAGTATCTCCAGAATTCGTGCTTTATCCTCGTCACCCAGGTAGGGATTGACGTCGTTCGCCGTAAAGCTTTGGCGCGCGAACGGCGGCGGTTTTGTGGGAACCGGTTGCGTGGGCCATGACTCCTCGCCCGGCGCATCGCTCTTGGGCACAGGCCGTTCTTCAATCGGCCAAAGGGGCTTTCCCGTCACCCGATCAAAGACGAACATAAAGCCTGATTTCGTTGCCTGGGCAACGATATCGACCTTCTTGCCGTCGTGCTGCACGGTCAACAGTTTTGGCGCGGTTGTTGGATCGTAGTCCCACAGATCATGATGTACGGTCTGGTAATGCCACAGCCGCTTGCCGGTTCGCAAGTCCAACGCCAGGAGGCAGTCTCCAAACAATCCGGCGCCGATGCGGTCTCCACCCCAGTAGTCGTAGGTGGGCGAACCCACAGGGAAATATCCAATCCGTCGTTTTGTGTCGATCGCGAATTCGCCCCAGGTGTTCACTCCGCCGACGTACTTCCACGCGTCCTTCGGCCACGTGTCATAACCGAACTCTCCCGGATGGGGGAGCGTGTGGAAGCTCCAGATCACCTTGCCGGTCAGCACGTCGAAGGCGCGAATGTCGCCCGGAGGGGAACCATAAGCTTCGCTGGTCGCAGACCCCAGGATGATCATATTCTCGAACACATGGCCGGGTGTTCCGGTTTGAATTTGCGGAATGGTTTTAGGATCTCGGCCGAGACCCTCGCGCAAATTGACCCGGCCTTCAGTGCCAAACGTAGTGATGCTCGCGCCGGTCCTGGCGTCGATCTCCTGCAGATAACTGTCGGCGGAGAAGATGAGCCGGCGGTCGCTGCGATCTTTGCTTTCCCAGTAGTTGATGCCTCGGTCGGTTGGTGTCCCTTGGGTGGGGTGAGACCAAATCTCTTTACCCGTGACTGCATCGAGCGAAACGATCTCGTCGCCTTGCCCGAGCACGTACATTTTGCCGTCCACGATCAAGGGGCTAAAGCTGAATCTGGCGCTTGTCCCGGGCACAGGAAAAAACCAGGCCTGCGTCAGCTGGTCGACATTGCTTTTGTTGATCTGTTGCAGTGGGGAGTAGGACATCGAATCCAGTCCTCCGCCGTAGTCGCTCCAGTTCACATTCGCA
Organism: uncultured Acidobacteriaceae bacterium; assembly: GCA_963847155.1. Taxonomy (GTDB): domain Bacteria; phylum Acidobacteriota; class Terriglobia; order Terriglobales; family Acidobacteriaceae; genus PALSA-350. The sequence continues at coordinate 98,044 of CAWJZH010000002.1, forward strand.
GGGTCTTTCCCAGTCTGCCCGCGAAATATGGAGACTATGCACAGCGACATGAACGAGCAGACGCAGATATTTCGAATTTTTGACTTCATACAGAGCGGAGCCCTCAAACAACGAACCGACGAAATAAGTCTCGGATTTCAGCCGCATCCTTATATATGTGTCGTATCTGGGCTTGTCAAGGAAAACGTCTAAATATGACACCATGCAAACTATATGATGATCCGGTGCCCGCCCTTGCGTTGACAGGGTACTGCGAGGCTCCTATAGTGGGGCTCTTGCGGAGAGGGATGTTCTAGAGTGCAGACGGAAATCGAGCTGTTCCGCGCCATTACCGAGAATCTCTACACCGCGGTCCTCGGCGATGTCTTAGACGTCCTGGGTCATACTCACCAATTCCTGCCTCAGCCAATTCAACCGATGCAGGAGAGAATGCGTGTGGTTGGGCGGGCGATGCCGGTCCAGATTGCTGATACCTGGGGTCAGCAAAAGGATCCGTTCGGCCTTATGACGGAAGCCCTGGATCAACTCCTTCCGGGCGAAGTCTACGTTGCAACGGGCGGCTCGCAGAATTGCGCCGCCTGGGGCGAGATCCTCACGGCAACCGCGCGCGTTCGTGGCGCTGTTGGCGCCGTGATTGATGGATACCATCGCGATACCGTGCGCGTACTGGAGCAGAACTGGCCGGTATTCAGCCGTGGCCGTTATGCGCAAGATGCGGGGGTCCGTTCGAAGATCGTGGCCTACCGGTGCCCAGTCGAAATTGGCGGAGTACACATCGAACCCGGAGATCTGATTTTTGCAGACATGGACGGCGTCGTTGCCGTACCTCGCGCAGTGGAAGAAGAAGCCGTTGCACGCGCGCTCGAAAAGGCTCGCGGAGAGAAGGTAGTGCGCAAAGCAATCGAGGCCGGCTGTTCGAGCACCGAAGCTTTTCGCAAGTATGGGATACTCTGAGCATGTTACAAGGTCCAGTAACTGACGGCCGTCTTTTGTTTCTCAATCCAAAGGACAATGTGTGCACCGCGATAACCCCCATCACGGGTGGCACAACCCTGCTAATCAATGGATATGCCGTTCTTACAATACAGGACATCCCACTGGGATTCAAGATAGCTGCGTGCAACATAGATACTAACGAATCCATAATAAAATATGGGGCTTCGATAGGTTCGGCCACGCGAGATATCGCTCCAGGTGAGCTTGTCCATCTCGATAATATGAAGAGCAATTACCTGCCTACCTATATCATCAACAAGGAGGATAGCGATGCCCGGCGACCATAATCTGTTTGGGTATCTCCGCCGCGATGGACGTAAGGGCATCCGCAATTACCTTGTAGTATGTTACCTGGTGGAATGTGCTCATCACGTCGCCCGGGCCATGGTGAACTATTTTCCCGAGCGTGGAGTACACCTGATTGGCTTTGGGGGATGTTATCCCAACGCCTATGCCTCCCGCATGCTGAAAAGCCTCTGTACTCATCCGAATGTTGGTTCGGTGTTGCTGGTGTCTTTGGGCTGCGAGAGCTTTGATCGGGCAGACCTCGAAGAGGCGATCCGGCAAAGTGGGAGACCCGTCGAAACGCTGGTGATTCAGCAGATGGGCGGAACACGCAAGACCATTGAACAAGGCCGAATCTGGATCGAGTCAACGTTATCCGCCATGGAGCCGGTTCCCACGACTGCGATGGCTGTGGACGACCTGGTGATCGGCACAGTTTGTGGAGGCTCGGACTCTACGAGTGGCATTACAGCGAACCCAGCCATCGGCCGTGCTTTTGATCTGCTCACTGGTCAAAATGCAACCGCCATCTTTGAAGAGACCGGGGAACTGATTGGCTGTGAGCACATCATGGCGCAACGTGCGGTAACGGATGCGTTGGCCGATGAACTGATCGCGGTGGTAGCCAAGGCGGCGAAATATTATGCGACCTTGGGACACGGCAGCTTTGCACTCGGCAATGCAGAGGGCGGCCTCACTACCCAGGAAGAAAAATCCATGGGTGCTTACAGCAAGAGCGGCAGCTCGAAAATTTCTGGGATCCTCAAGCCGGGAGATGTTCCTCCCGCCGGCGGTCTCTACTTGCTCGACATAGTGCCGGACGGTCCGGTTCGCTTTGGCTTTCCCAACATCAACGACAATGCAGAGATCGCAGAGCTGATCGCGTGCGGCTCGCACCTGATTTTATTTTCCACGGGGAGAGGAAGTGTTGTAGGCTCGGCGATCTCGCCAGTGATCAAGATCTGCGCCAACCCACAAACCTTCCGTCGTATGGCGGATGACATGGACATTAACGCCGGCCGTATTCTCGAAGGCAAAGCGGCACTCGATGAAGTAGGCCAGGAGATCTATGATTCGTTGATCGCGACGTCGCGAGGCAAGCAAACCGCATCGGAAGCTTTGGGACACCAGGAGTTTGTTTTGACCTATAAAAACTTCGAGCCGACCGGTCCGAGCTGTTTGCCGTTGGCGTCTGCGTGAGAACCAACCAACGAGTCCCGCAGGGACGGCTGAAAAATTTGTCGGATCGGGGAATTATCAATCGCAGAATGTTTTGGAAGGAAGTGCTTTGGACCCCTTCCAGTCGTCCCTACGGGACTTTTCGTCCCTCGAACTTTTACCCAGGACTGCGTCCCGGGCTTAGTTCAATCAGAGCTGTCCAAGTTAGCGGAGCAACTGGCTTTTGAGGATGTAGCTAGTTGATTGCTTTGAAGCGCGCTTGGCGGAATAAATTCTTGTTGTATGTAGATCGTCTGCTGCCCAAATTGGATTTAAACGATGCCTCGGCTCAGCAACCGCCCTTTCTTTGCCACGGTCCTCTCCTTTTTGTCATCCCGAGCGCAGCCGAGCGGATCTGCGGTGCGCCATTCGTGTGCCCCGCTCCTACCGGTCCACAACTCCACCAGTCATCCACCCCTCCTGGGAAATATCAATCTCACCTTTGTTATTCCAGTTTCCAGGAGTGGTCCGTAGAACAGCAGATCCGCTCGGCTGCGCTCGGGATGACAAAAAGGAGAGGATCGTGGCAAGGAGAGAGCGGTTCCCAAACCGAGGCATTTTAAAAATCTAGTTCGGACACGTCTGAAGTTCAATCGTCCCTACGGAACTCATATTGCAATCGGTTCTAACGCAGACACCTTGCTCCTGGTACGTCTGATGTCCAACAGCGACCGATCGGTTAGAGCCGATCGTCCATTTGTTTTGAAAAGCGCTCGAAGGGACTGCGCCCAGTCTTTTTCGGCCCATGTACGCCAAGGCGACAAACGAGCGGGGAATTTAAATAGCACCACTGCAGTTTGTCACCGACATTTATCACCGAAACTCTGTCCAGAATCACATCGTGACAACTTCTGCGTGTTGGTGGGTTCGAGAGGAACTCCTCTCGCCGCCGAATCGACGGGGTTCGATGTTGGGCCGGGGGCTTTCCGCGTTTGGTCCATCAGGGCTCTAGGATTGTCAGCGGGCAGCTTCGCGGTCCGGTTCAAAACTGATGTGCAAGCGGGTTCGTGTGGCTTTGGCAAAGCGCTCCAACGTGCGCGTTGACGGCAGGGCTTTTCCACTCTCAAGGCGCGCTACCACGGCTTGCGTAGTTCCCATCGCCTCGGCAACCTGTTCTTGCGTCATCTCGGCCTCGCTCCTTGCTTTGATCAAAGCCGAGGCGAGAGCAAACTCCTTGTCAAGCGCGTCGTAGGCGGCCACATACTTTGGATCTTTTTTCCAGCGTTTGAATGATTCTTCAACCGAAATCAATTTGCGCTTCATTGAATCTCCTTCGCCCGTTTCAGGGCGGTCATGATTCGTCCAGGAACTCAACTGACCAGGCCATTTCTCAAAATTATACCTTTTTTGCAATATTGGCGTGCTGGGATACCAATCTGGCCACGGTCGATCCGGATTGGATTCGAGTGTCCGCCGCCGAGGGTGTAGATCTGCTCTGAACAATGGCAACGTCGTTGTTTCCGGAAGAAGCGGGACGGTGAAGCAAGAGCTGTGCTACCTGAACAGCTCTTCCAATCGTGAGCGGTAGGTTCTGCTCAGACGCAGCGTCTTGCCATCCCGCAGGGTGAGGACTGCATCTCGATTGACCGAAGGCTCCATACGAACTATGCGTTCTACCTGGACGATGGTGGAACGGTGGATCCTCACAAATTGTTTCCGGTCGAGGCGAGCTTCGAGCGAAGTAAGCGGTTCGCGTATCAAGTGGGTTTTGCCGCCGACGTGCAATCCCGCATAGTCTCCCAATCCCTCGATCCAATCAACATCCGCGGCCTGAACAAAGGTAAACTCGTTTCCCCGGCGCACGGGGAAACGCCTGATGAAACCACCGTTGTCCGGCCTTTCCGTGGCCGCCAGAAGTCCATAGAGCCGTTCGAAGTTGGCTTCCTGGCGATGGAGAGAAATCATGCGCCGTGCGCGCTCGATACAAGCCGCAAAGCGAGCGTCGTCAATCGGCTTGAGCAGATAATCGAGCGCCTCGACGTTAAAAGCGTCCAGGGCGTATTCCTCATGCGCGGTAAGAAAGACGAGGCAGCGGGCGGTCTCCCGGGCAAGGCACGCAGCAGATCGATGCCCGACATACCAGGCATCTCCACGTCGACGAACAGCAGATCAGGTGCGACCCGTGGTATGGAGGCAAGGGCCTCCTCGCCTGTACTGCATTCCCCAACCACCAGCATATCGGCATAAGCGGCCAGCCGCGTGGTAATGCCAACGCGCGCCAGCGGCTCGTCGTCAACCACCAGTACGCGAATGTTCATGGCTCAACCCTGTCGTGGTAAGAGGAAACTGAATCGACACTAAGAATCGGTCTCTTGGTGAAGTAGAGACGGTTAGACTTCCTTGCGCTCCGTAGAGCGTTTCCAGCCTCGTTCTGGTGTTCGCCAGGCCAAGCCCGTCTCCTTCTTCGCCCGCTTGCTGCGCACCTTGGCTGCGGTCGTTCTCTATTTCGATGTGGAGCTGCGCGGCAGTGGCCGATGCTCTGATGGCGACCTCGCCTCCATTGGGGCAACGCGCAATGCCATGACGGATGGCGTTTTCGACGATCGGCTGCAGTAAAAAGCGCGGAACCTCCGCCTGGTACGCCTTTGCACTCACACTGAGAGAGACGGCAAGCCGGGGTCCGAAACGAACCTGTTCAATGGAAAGATACTCTTCGGTGACGGCGAGCTCTTCCCGCAGTGTCACGACATGAGTCTCTGGAAAGCTGAGAGTGTTTCGCAGCAGAGCGGCAAGTTTTGCGATCATTTCGGTGGCCAGATCGGGTTGCTTGCTTACGACCAGCGCGGAGATGGCGTTGAGGGTATTAAACAGGAAATGAGGTTGCAACTGGTAACGAAGCGCCTGCAGCTGAGCCTCACGTGCAGTCGCTTCGGAGGCGACGAGTCTTCCCCTTTGCTCCTCCACGGTGCCGTAATGCTTGATGCCAAAGTAGAGCGCGCTCCAGGCAATCAGCACAATGGTTGCTTCGAATGCTTCCGCAGCCACCAAACTCCAGCTGAGAGGGACCTTGGAGCGTTCAACATGAAGCGACACCAAGGCCGACACGACGGTGCAGCCCACTCCCAAAATGTAAGAGAGAACCACGGAGACGACCAGGGCGGAAGCTAACCGGAAAGATTTGCGCCAGAGGAATCGACACGATGCATGGACAAGGAAGCTGGCCAAAAAGGTAGTGCAGAGAAAAGCTGCCTTGTAAACCACCTGCCCCCGCATGTTGCGAAAAGGGATGTAGGAGATTGCGGTAGCCAATCCATAGAGCGTCCAGGCTCCGATTTGGAGCGGCCAAAAAGAAGGTACGCGGCGCTGAAGAGCAAGCTGGGGCACAGGGTTATTATATGGAGCGCGGGCTTCTGCAGGCACCGTTTGGGCGTACGTGATGCACGACTCATCGCAAAGTTGCCACTGCTCGTCGATCCACTCTACCGTTGTGGCAGCATCCTGATTAGGTTCTCCCTATGATCGATACTTTGACGCAGAAGCGCACTAGCAACGGTGTTTTGGCAATCGCAGCCGGCGGTCTGACCGCAGGAACCCTGGACCTGACGCAGGCCATGATTTTGTTCGGCAAGAATATTCCGCTGGCGATCGCTGCCGGCTTGCTGGGGCCACAGGCGTTTCATGGAGGCGCGGGGACGTATATTTTGGGTGTGCTGCTGCACTTTTTTATTGCCTGCTCGGCAGCGGCCATCTATTTCGGAGTTAGCCGCAAGCTGGGATTCTTAACCGAGCATCCTCTGGTCTGCGGTTTGTTCTTTGGTGCGGCGGTCGAGTTGGTGATGAGCCTGGTGGTGCTGCCGCTTTCCGCGTTGCACGCAATGGGGCCATACACGTATCGTGAACTGGTTTTGGGATTGTTAGTGCACATGGTTGTTGTCGGGTTGCCGATTTCTTATAGTATGTGGCGGTTCGCCCGAGTGCGAGACCTGGGGTGAGCACTACAAGAAGTTACAATGATCTTTACGCTCTTTGGCGGAAGCTTGGAACGCTAGCGTACTGCGTCATTCGCGGGCCGATAAACATCTATGTGTGTGACGCACTACACTAGATGGAACCGCCTGCGGAATGAGTGTTCATCTGCGGACAATGCTTTCTCACAAGCGGTCATTTGGGAGTCTGGCAAGGCGGAAACTTACCATCACACCTCAATGCGGTCGAAACGTTTTCCCCGTCTCCAGCAGAGTTTTCAAGCGCGAAAGAATCCGAGGCCATCCGTCCGCATTCTGCGCGTATGCCGGATCGTCTTCCGCCCACTCATCATTTACCACCGTAACCTTCACCGCCTCTGTCTCCGGCGTAAGTTCCACTTTCACCCGTGACATCGTCTCGCCTGTACCCATGCCGAACTTGTACTCAAGTAGTTTCGGCGCATCCACCCGCAACACCTGGCCAGTTACATACCGCGTCGGCTTCCCATCTTTGCCCGGGCCCGACCAGGTCATGGCGCCGCCGGGCCTCAAATCCACCTCGAAGTCCGCGCCCATGAATATCTTCTGATTCGCCTCCTTGGACACGAACCCGTCCCAGACCTTCTCCACGGGGGCGGCAATGTAATACGTAAAGATCAACGGTGTTTTCGCCACATCAATCCTCCGGAGACTCCCCGCATCTCACAGGGGGTCTGCCCGCGACTCTAACAAATATCAAATCCAAGGACCAGCAAGCAAACCGGCGCTCTGATCGATTGAGGGAGTGCTCAATTGCTACCAAATTAGCACGGTTGCGGCGGCGCCGCAGGACGGAAAGGAAATCACAGATCTCTCCAGACCGCTACGGTCCGGTGGAAAAACATTTCCACGAAGGGTCCGCGGAACTGCAGATCCGCTCGGCTTCCCCAATCAATTTACGGCCCGACTAAAGTCGTGCCCTGATACAAAGCATAAGAGCTGTGGCTTGGGGATAACAACTGTCCGTTCATCTCTCTCCCGACTCGCCTCAGCGAGTCGGCTGCACCTAATGACAAAGCGGTGCGGGCGATCGGATTAGTGCCGCGCCCACGGCGCTCGGATCCGCTTCGGGATCGATTTCCCAGCCCTTCCGGGCTGGGCTGACGTTTGGCGATCGGCCCTCCGGGCCTTGCCTCTACACCGATTTTTGCCGTGTCATTTCTCCCTCAACTTGCCGTAGGCATGTCAGTGGATGACAAAGAAAGGATAACGGTTCCGTAGAGTGTGGATGCCGGGCCGAGACGTTTTCATTACCGTGGCTGGGCCGCAGGCCCATGACTCCTCCGGTCGGGATGACAAGTCATTGAGTGGACGAATGCCGTGTTCCGAGGAAATATAAAAAAAATAAGAGGAGCTGTCGATTTTCGGTCTCCCCAACGACTATCCGATAAGAGAACGATGAGCTATGGCTCACTCAGTCAATGAATACATCTGTTTGGATATTACCAGCCCGACAAGTTCGAAAACATGTCTGAGAGCGAGTGCGACACCATGTTGGACGAGTGTTTCAGGTACGACGATGAGCTGCTGAAGAACGGGCACTTTGCGGCCCGGCGATGACCCTGTATTGGACCGTTCGAAATACGCCCAGTGGCGGATTTGAACGAAATGGTTAAGGAGAGCGCGTAGCGACAGCGCAAGGACACCACGCGATAGACCCAATTGAAGTCACGAGCTAATCTGAAGTTCGAAAGCGAGGAGCATACATGTCAAAGGTTCGAGTTGCGGGATTTGGTGTGTCGTTGGACGGTTTTAGCGCAGGGATAGAGCAGAGCCTGAACGATCCGCTGGGCAAGCGCGGCCCAGAGATCTTTCAGTGGTTCTTTCATACCAGAACGTTCCGCTCCATGCAGGGGAAGGAAGGGGGATCTACCGATGTGGACGACATGTTCGCACGGCGATCGATGGAAAACTTTGGCGCCTTCATTCTTGGCCGCAACATGTTTGGTCCGATCCGTGGCCCATGGCAGGACAACTCGTGGAAGGGCTGGTGGGGTCCCAATCCGCCCTACCATGCGCCGACTTTCATTCTGACGCACTACAAGCGTGAGCCGCTGGTGATGGAAGGCGGGACGACCTTCTACTTTGTCACTGGCGGAATTGAAGAGGCGCTGACGCTCGCGAAACAAGCAGCGGGTGACAAAGACATCAAGATCGGAGGCGGCGCCTCCACCGTGCGTCAGTACCTGCGGGCTGGGATGATCGATTCTCTCCACTTAGCACTTGGACCTGTCGCACTGGGTCAGGGTGAGGCGTTGCTGACCGGTATTGACCTGCCCGCGCTGGGATTTTCTGTGACCGAACACATGGCTACGGAGCACGCGTTGCATGTGGTGCTCACGAAAACATAGAGGGGAAACAGGCTTTGCGGGCGATACTGCTAAATAGCCGCGGAGCCTCGCTATCCGAGATGGCTTGCTGCATGGTCTGTACGTGACTCAACGGCAGTTGCGGATCGATGGAGCGCAATAGTGTGTATTTGATTGCTAATCTAGTCGAAGGGAGTGAATAAGCGCGGTAAGCGCGGCAGGCTGATTCCGACGACTGGGATAGTACAGGAAATAGCCTGGGAATGACGGGCACCATTCTCTCAATACTTGAACCAAGCGGCCCTCTCCAATCAGGCCCTCAAGAGTATCCTCCATCGCTGTTCCGATTCCAACTCCATCCAAGACGGCCTGGATGACGAGGTCCGGATCATCAAACGAGGCTGGCCCTTGAGGGCTAACCGTCAGCGACTTGCGACCCTTTTCAAATTCCCATCGGTACAGGCCCTTGCTAAAGCGAAATCCGATGCACGAATGGTTCTTGAGGTCCTGGGGATGTTTCGGGATGCTGTTGAGTTTGAAATACTCCGGAGACCCGACGACGCCGAGACGCAGTTCTTTGGTGACCCGGACCGCTATCATGTCGCGCTGAATAAATTCGCCAAGCTGTACACCTGCGTCGTACTGTCCCGCGACCAGATCGACAGGGTCATTGGAGGACGTGACCTCCAACACGATCTCAGGATAACTACGAGCAAACTCAGCCAGCTTCGGCAGAATCACGGTCTTAGTCGCTGTGCGCGGGATGATGAGCCGTATCCGGCCCGATGGCGTTTCCCTCTGTTTCCGGGTATCCGCGAGCGCTCGCTCGATCCGCTCCAATGCGGGCGTGAGTTCCCGGAGGAGCGTCGCTCCCGCCGCAGTCGGAGAGACGCTTCGGGTTGTTCGCGCAAGCAATTGAAGTCCCAACCTCCTTTCAAGGCCACGAATCGAATGGCTGAGTGCGGATTGCGAAATACCGAGGCGCGCGGCGGCGCGTGTAAAGCTACGTTCTTCCGCCACCGTTGCAAACGCTGAAAGCTCTCCCAAGTCGTTCTTCATGATTCATGCATTTTACTCATAACTGTTTGAACCGGATATCCACTAGTCTCATGGAGAATACATCCTTAGACTTGTAGATGTTCGAACAGTGCACGACCGAAACAGGAGACTCTATGCAAAAGCGCACATTAGGAAAGAGCGGCCTCGAAGTCTCAGCACTCGGCCTCGGCTGCATGGGCTTGAGCTTCGGCCTTGGCCCCGCTACGGAAAAGTCCGAAGCCATCAAGCTCATCCGCGCCGCCGTCGAGCGCGGGGTCACCTTCTTCGACACCGCCGAAGTCTACGGCCCGTACGTCAACGAAGAAGTCGTCGGCGAAGCCCTTGCTCCCTTCCGCGAAAGACGTCGTCATTGCCACCAAGTTCGGCTTTGAGCCCGATCCCAATAATGATGGCAAATGGACGGCTACCAACAGCCGCCCCGACCACATCAAGCAGGTCGTGGAAGGCTCGCTCAAGCGTCTGCAGACCGACACCATCGACCTGCTCTATCAGCATCGGGTCGACCCTAACACTCCCATCGAAGACACCGCCGGCGCCGTCAAGGAACTCATTCAAGCAGGCAAAGTCAAACACTTCGGCCTTTCTGAAGCAGGTGCAAAGACCATCCGCCGCGCCCATGCCGTGCAGCCCGTCACCGCATTGCAAAGCGAGTACTCCCTGTTCTGGCGCGAGCCCGAACAATCAGTCATGCCCACACTCGAAGAGCTCGGCATCGGCTTCGTTCCCTTCAGCCCGCTAGGCAAAGGCTTCCTCACCGGCAAGATCGACGCATCCACCAAGTTCGACAGCACCGACTTCCGCGCCATCGTCCCGCGGTTCAGCGAGGAAAATCGCAAGGCCAATCAGGCACTCGTCGACGTTGTCACCGAGTTCGCGGAGCAGAAGAACGCCACACCTGCACAAATCGCCCTCGCCTGGCTCCTGGCAAAGAAGCCGTGGATAGTCCCGATTCCCGGCACAACCAAGCTCTCCCGGCTCGAAGAAAATCTCGGCGCTGTCTCCATCGAACTCACCACGGAAGATGTACACACTCTTGAAGCAGCGTCCTCGGCGATCAAGGTCGAAGGCGAACGCTACCCCGCAACCCACGCCAAGCTGATCGATCGCTAACGCAAACTGCGCGCTCGATCAACACAAGGGGAAACGAATGAACATTACATTTGAAAACAAGGTCGCCCTGGTTACGGGCGCTGCGTCGGGGCTCGGCCTTGCAACGGCGAAGGCCTTCGCAGAAGCGGGAGCTTCTGTAGTGCTCGCCGACTGGAATGAAAAGGAAGTCCAGACCGCAGCGAAAGATATCGCAAGCAAAGGCCATAAAACACTGGCCGTCCACTGTGACGTCTCGGATGACGCGCAGGTTGAGGCTATGGTGCAGCAAACTGTTGCCAAGTTTGGACAGCTCGATGCCGCTTATAACAACGCAGGCATTCAAAATGTTCTCGCCGAAACCGCCGACTCTTCGCGGGACGATTATGACCGTGTCATGGGTGTCAACCTGCGCGGTGTATGGAGTTGCATGAAGTTTGAACTCCAGCAGATGCGCAAGCAAGGCAGCGGAGCCATCGTGAACTGTTCTTCGCTCGGAGGCCTTATCGGTGGAAGCCAGCGCGGGATCTACCATGCCGCGAAGCACGGCGTTATCGGGTTTACGAAGAGTGCGGCGCTCGAATACGCGACGCGTGGCATTCGCGTCAACGATGTCTGCCCCGGCATGATTCAAACGCCCATGTCCGACAAGATGATCGCCGAAGGTCAGGGAGAAGAGCTGGACAAGATGCTGAAGACCTTCGTTCCGATGAAGCGATTGGGCCGACCCGAAGAGATTGCAGATGCCGTCCTCTGGCTTTGCAGCGACGCGGCCAGCTATGTCACCGGCCAGTCGATCTCAGTCGATGGCGGCTATGTGATGCGTTAGAAAGTGGCGATCTCCGGAGTTCAGAAATGTTGGCCGATGAAGACCGACGTGAGTTTAAGTAAGCGTCGGCCCTTCATGGGCTGGTGGTTCTGGGGGTTCGGCGGGCATCCATCGGGAGAGTATGGCTGACAGGGCGGCGGGATCGATCGGCTTGGTGAGATGGTCGTTCATTCCGGAATCGAGGCTTCGTTCGCGATCGCCTCTCATGGCATGGGCGGTCATGGCAATGATGGGAAGGTCATGGAATCGAGCATCGGCGCGGATCAGCCTGGTCGCCGCTAAGCCATCCATCACCGGCATCTGGATGTCCATCAGAACGAGATCGAATGGCTTCGCCAAAACTTGATCGACGCCATGGCGGCCATTTATCGCAACGGCAGTCCGAATGCCAAGTTCGCCTAGCAACTCGCTTGCAAGATCCCGATTGATTTCGTTGTCCTCCACAACCAAAACTCGCCGTCCGGTCAAATCAGAACGAAGATTTTCCGCGACAGGCTGAGGCTCTGAGCCAGGCCCTGCAATGTTCTCTCCGATGATCGATATGATGGTGCGCATGAGGACCGTTTCCGTGATTGGCTTGACAAGAAAGGCGTCGAACCTGGGTTGTTTCAAGCCGCGCAACACTTCTTCGGATTCGAAGGCCGAAATCATAACGATCGCGGGGATTGGCGAAAGCGTTGGGTGCTCCTTGATGCGGCGCGAGGCTTCAATCCCATCCATACCGGGCAAGCGCCAATCCATCAGAACCAGATCAAACGGCTGGCCAACCTGGGAGCCGTGCACGAGTGCCGACAGCGCCTCCTCGCCGGAGGAAACGGCCCGGGCAAGAAATCCGTTCGACTGGACCATGCCAAGCAACAGCCTTCGAACCATTTCACTGTCGTCCACAATGAGAACAGATCGTTTCAGGGGCTTCTCCTGCGATTTGCGAGCAAGGAATTGTTCTTGAGTCGCGACGGGGAAGTCGAGGGAAAAGAGAAAAGTGCTGCCCTTTCCGACCTCACTTTTCACCGAGATGGTTCCTCCCATCAACTCGCAGAGTTGCTTGCTGATGGCCAGCCCCAGGCCCGTTCCGCCGTACCTACGGGTAAACGAGGAGTCGGCCTGGTTGAAGGATTGGAAAAGACTCGCTACCTGTTCCGCACTCATGCCGATTCCGTGATCAAGCACGGAGAACACGAGCCGCACCTTGCCGGAGCTCTCACCTTCGACCATCACTTGCACGACAACCTCCCCCTTGTCGCTGAACTTGATGGCATTGTGGACCAGGTTGATGAGGATCTGTCCCAGTCTCAAGGGATCGCCGATCAAGGAGCGCGGCACCTCGCGCGGGACCGTGCACACAATCGCAATGCCCTTTTCCTCTGTTTTCTGGCCCGCCATGTCGACGACATTGCGCAGAACCTCATCGAGTGAGAAGACGATGTGCTCCGCTTCCAGCTTGCCGGCTTCGATTTTGGAGAAGTCCAGGATGTCGTTGACGATGCCAAGCAGAGATTGCCCGGCGATTCCAATTTTGGTGAGATACGTTTGTTGCCGGGGAGCCGGATTGGCGCGCTGGGCCAGGTAGGTCATACCCAGGATAGCGTTCAGCGGAGTTCGGATTTCGTGGCTCATGTTGGCCAGGAAATCCGACTTGGTGCGGTTGGCCGCCTCAGCGGCAGCTTTCGCCTGTCGCGACATGTCCTCGGCCCGCTTGCGCTCCGTGATGTCGCGGACCAGCCCCACAAACATCCGCTGTCCGTGAAACAAGACTTCCGTGACGGTCAACTCCATGGGAAAGGTCAGTCCAGCTTTGGTCAAACCCTCCAGCTCACGGCCCACGCCGATCGCCCGGGTCGTGCCCGTCGACTGATAACGCGCCAAATAGCCGTCGTGGCTGCCTCGATTTGGCTCGGGCATCAACCTCTTAATGTTTCGTCCTACAATATCGGCGGCTTCGTATCCAAACATTTTGACCACTGCGGGATTGATCGAAATGACTATCCCGCTCCCGTCAATCATGATGATGCCGTCCAGCACATTGTCGAGAATAGTCCGCAGGCGTGTCTGGGTATCCTCCAGAGCTCCGTGAATCTTGAGCAGCTCTTCGCGCTGTACATAGAGATCGACGTATACCTTGACCTTGCTCTTTAATATCTCGGAGTTAATGGGCTTGAAGATATAGTCGACCGCGCCAATCTCGGCCGCCTGGCTCGCGTAGCGCTCTTCTTTGCTGATGGCGGTGACGAAGATGATGGGCACGCCCCGCATGGATTCATGCTCCTGCATCAGCAGGGCAGTCTCAAAGCCATCCATCTCCGGCATCTGCACATCGAGCAGGACGACGGCGAATCTGTGGCGGAGCACCAGGGAAAGCGCCTCATTCCCCGAATTGGCGGTGAAGATTCCCGCATCCAGATGGCGGAGTATCTTCTCCGTCGCCAACAGATTTTCCCATCGGTCATCGACGATGAGGATATTAGGCCGCGTCAAGGGAGGATTGGCTTCCGTCGCATGCTGCTCAGCTGGCTGTGCCATAGACCTCGCTTCGTGCACTCAATTGTATGAGCAAGGGGGCGATCCGCTCCAAAGGGAGCACATGATCTACCGGCGTTGCCTGGAGCGCGGCATGGGGCATCGCCATGGCCGCCGCCGTCTGGGGATCCTGGACGACGGTAATTCCGCCACCAGCTTTTATCGCCTTGAGCCCCTGCGCCCCGTCGGCATTGGCGCCCGTGAGCACGATGCCGACTAGCGACTGTGCAAATACACTCGCGGCGCTCTCGAACAAGACATCGATGGACGGGCAGGAGTAATTGACACGTTCATCGACGGTCAAGCTCAAGGTGCGATCAGACTCGATCAGCAGATGATAGCCCGCCGGCGCCAGGTATGCATGTGCGGCGCAGAAGGGTTCCTTGTCTTCGGCTTCACTCACCGCGATTTTGGTCCTGGCATTGAGATAATCCGCCAGGAAGCCGTCCGATCGCCGATCCCGATGTTGCACAATGGCAATGGGAAGCGGGAAAGATGCGGGTAGCGCGGGAAGAAGGACCTTCAGCGCATCGATGCCACCTGTGGATACTCCGATCACGACGGCTTCATAGCCCATGCTAGACTCCACATTTCTGGTAGATCCTCTGCATCTTATTCAGCGGGGTAAACGAGGGCTTGACGGCGGTGAAATTGAGCGACTCGCGGCTGCCGAGGCACAAGAAACCGCCGTGGCGAAGGCTTTCGGAAAATTTTCTCAAGACCTGATCCTGCAGCGTCTTATCGAAATAGATGAGTACGTTGCGACAGCAGATGATGTTCATTTCGCCGAAGACGCCGTCGGTCACCAGGTTGTGATAGGAAAATGTGATGCGCTGTTTCAGAAAATCCTTGAACTTGGCGAGTTCGTACCCGTCGCTATAGTAGTCGGGAAAGTGACTCTTGCCGCCGGCCAACCGATAATTCTCGGCATAAGCCGCCATTTGCCTGGCGGAATAGACGCCGTTTGAGGCAGTATCCAGCGAATGCTTGTTGAAGTCAGTCGCATAGATCCGTGCTCTGTCGAGAAAACCCTCTTCATGAAGCAGAAGAGCCATGGAGTATGCTTCTTCCCCTGTTGCACAGCCCGGATGCCAGATTTTGATGAACGGATAAGTCTTCAGCAATGGAACGACATGTTTGCGGATCGCCTGGTAAAACTCGGGGTCGCGAAACATTTCGGTCACGCTGACGGACATAATCTTGAGAAAGTCGTCGAAACATTGTTCATCATGGAACAGGCGATCCAGCAGTTCGCTAAAGTGCGTCAGCCTGGTCTGCGCCAGCGCCCGCTCCAAGCGGCGCCTGAGGGAGGCCCGCGAGTAATGCGCAAAGTCGTACCCGTAGCGGGTACGTATACCATGCAGCAGCATCTCGATTTCTATTTCTTCACAGTCAATTGGGCACATAAGGACTCACCATGGTCAGGCTCATACTGGCGCTTCCTGTTGGAACAACAAGACACGTAACAAAGTGAGAAGCCGTTCAATATCCACTGGCTTGGGCAGGTAGTCGTTGGCCCCCGCCGCCATGCATTTCTGCTGTTCTTCGGGCATAGCGCGCGCCGTAAGCGCAATGATCGGCACGTCCCGAAGCGAACTCTGGGATCGGATCGCGCGCATCGCCTCGTAGCCATCCATCACCGGCATCATTATGTCCATGATGATTAGCTCGATGGACTTATGGTCGCGGAGCTTTTCCAGGGCCATTTTCCCATTGTCCGCAATGACAACATTCATGTTGTGTTGTTTCAGCAGCTTTGACAGGGCGAAAGTGTTGCGCAGATCGTCATCGACCAGCAGCAGCGTTCTGCCTTGCAGCACCTGATCCGGATTGTGCTGCATGCGGATGATCTCCTGCTGGCCGGTGGAGAGTGTTGATTCCACGCTATGCAGAAAGAGCGTTACCTCGTCGAGCAGCCGCTCGGGAGATTTGGCGCCCTTGATGATGATGCTTCCGGTGTAGCGCGAGAGCCGCGAGTTTTCCTCTTCGGTGAGTTCGCGGGCGGTGTAGATGATGACCGGAGGAGTCTCGCGACCCCCAGCCGCATTCTCCATGCGCTCCAACCAATCGAAGCCGGTCATGTCCGGCAACTGCAGGTCGAGGACCACGCAATCGAACTTTGCGCCTGCAAGCTGCTCCAGGGCCGCGGCCCCAGTTCCCGCAAGGGCGATGTGAATATCTTTTTTGCGAAGCAGGCTTTGCACGGCGATTTGCGTGTTTTGGTCGTCTTCCACCAGCAAGAGGTGCTTGAGGTCCGACTGCAGCAGGGATTCGATTTTGCTTAACGCGCCGTCGATCGCTTCTTTTGCGACGGGCTTAGTCAAATAGCCGATGGCGCCCTTTTTCAGGGGCAGGGTAGTGCCTTCATCGCGGCCGCTGATGATATGCACCGGGATGTGACGCGTACGAAGATCGTGCTTGAGCTGGTCAAGCACGGTGATGCCGTCGAGGTCGGGCAGCTTTAGGTCGAGCAGGATGGCGGTCACTGGCTCTTCCACCGCGAGCACCAAGCCAGTCTTAGCATCGCCGGCCGCCAAACATTTATAGCTGCGTTTGCGTGCGATCTTCATTAAGGTCGATG
Source organism: uncultured Acidobacteriaceae bacterium (assembly GCA_963847155.1). Taxonomy (GTDB): domain Bacteria; phylum Acidobacteriota; class Terriglobia; order Terriglobales; family Acidobacteriaceae; genus PALSA-350. The sequence goes on from CAWJZH010000002.1 coordinate 114,868, forward strand.
CGAACGCTGGATCATCCTCGATAATCAGCAGGACTTTGTCCTTGTTCCCAAGGTTGTGCCGGTCGTCGGGGATGAATTGCGCCATCAGCGTTCTGGGCATCGCTTTGAGTTCTATGCGCGCGCTTTCGGGCGCTGCATATCCCGATGGCTTTGACGTCTCCTCTGTTCCGGCAGGCGCCAGGTTGACCGGGAGCACCAGGGTGAAGCAGCTGCCTTCGCCTTTCCGGCTGGCAATATGGATTTCGCCGCCCAGCATATGGGCGAACTTGCGCGCGATTGTCAGTCCCAGGCCGGTGCCGCCGTAATGCCGGTCGATGGAGCCATCCTCCTGCTGGAAGGCTTCAAAGATATCCTTGAACTTGGAAGGCTCAATACCGATCCCGGTATCACGGACGGAGAAGGCGATGGCGTTCCGGGAATCGAGGGAGCCGCGCTGCAACGCAATCCGTTCATCCGGCCGCTGTACTTCGAGTGTCACCGACCCTCGTTCGGTAAACTTGAAAGCGTTCGCAAGCAGATTCTTGAGGATCTGTTCGACGCGCTGGGCGTCGGTATGCACGGTTGCCGGGAGATCGTCTCCCACGTTGATTGGGAACTCCAACCCCTTGGCTTTGGAGACAGGCGAGAACTGTTGCTGCATTCTTCCCACGATGCTGGCCAACGCGACCTCGTCGGGGATGATCGTGAGCTTGCCCGCCTCGACTTTGGAAAGGTCGAGAATATCGTTAATGAGGGCAAGTAGCTCGAGGCCGCCATTGTGAATAATGCGGGCCTCTTCTACCTGTTCGCCGGTGAGATTGCCCTGCTCGTTGGCGGCCAGCAGCTTGGCCAGGATCAGCAGGCTGTTGAGGGGCGTGCGCAATTCATGCGACATGTTGGCAAGAAATTCGGATTTATATTTGCTGGCACGCTCCACCTCCTTGGCTTTTTCCTCGATCAGCCGCTTGCTCTCGGTGAGCTCTTCCGACTGCTGCTGTATTTGCGCATTCTGATCCTCCAGCGCCCTAGTCTTTTCTTCCAGCTCTTCGTTGGAGGCCTCGATCTCCTCATTGGAGGCTTTGAGTTCCTCCTGCTGGGTCTTCAGTTCTTCTTCACTGTTCTCCAAATCCTGGGTGTAACGCAGCATCTGAGCCGCTGCCCGCTTCCGGCTGCCCTGGTAGAGCGAGATGGAAAGCACCATGGCGACGTAAAACACACCGACACCGGAAAGCGTCATCAGTTTGTTCTGCCGAGTAGTGATCTCCTCGGTTTCCCTGCGCAGCGTCAGAAGATGGCCCTCTTCCGATTCCATGATGCGAGCGGTTGCGCGGGCATGATCCATCAGCTCTTTCCCGCGATGAATATCCGGGGGTCCCGTCGCTCGGTGATCCTGAGTTCTTCGTGCCTCAATCGTGGCCGCGTGATAGTCGAGTAGCTTCCTGACTATGTCGTCCATCTCGTCGAGATTGCTCTGCTGCGCGGGATTATCTGCCGTCAGATTGCGGAGATAGGCTAACTGCTGGGCGATGGAGCGGTGCTGCTGCAAGGCGGTGTCTGCGACGCCCGGGCCCAATGCGGTCAGTTGCTGCGACGAACCCTTACCGGGTCCCATCTCACGGAGCGCGTCCAGGTAAGGCTCGAGATACTCCTCGCTGCCGGTAAGCAGGTAGGCACGCTGACCGGTCTCGGCGTCCTGCAGTTTGCTGAGCAGCGATCCGATTTGTGTAATGACTCCGTAGGTATGCACGAGCCAGCGCTTAGCTTCGGCGCTCGCCTTCTCCTGTTGCCAGAAAGAGAACGCGGCAAGCAACATGAGCAACGACACAGTGCCGATGGCAATCGCCGTTGCCTGGCGGATAAAGAAGTTTCCGGTGCTAGGCCGGGTGATGTCCATGCGAGAGTGAAGCACCCCTTCTTCGCTTATGTACTGACGATTATGGCCTTCGATCGGTTCCTGGGGCAGCCTTTCGGGACCACTTCGTGCAGAGACTGGTGCCGTTTTGGGAATCCACGCTTTAGTCACGCAGATGCGCGCTAAGAAGGTACCGTGTCAGTTGCATGACGCGGCAGAGTTGATCTCAGGATTCGAATGAAGGGGCGCGCAGGTCATTTGCCGGGTTGGCGCGCCAGGCAGCGTCCCCCCTGGCCGATTTCCAGATCGCAGCGTCCCTACCGCGATCCGGATGGCCTACCGACTGTTTGAACGCGGGCGGTGCAACACCGCCTTGTTTCGTGCGGGGTCAGCCTTAGAACCCCAGAAGAGGCACCCTACGATTCAACACCACAGGCTGGTCACTCATTCAGCGGATTGTCTCGTTCCGTTTCGGCCCGACCGTATGGGCTGTCCGGCGAGTCCGAGCACGAACTCCCAAAGGCTTGGAACCAGTCGAACTGCAAGCGGTCTATTTCATGGAGTGAAACGGGGAGAATACCGCATGCTAGTTAGTGTGCGAAAAATAGGATCATACATGTAGTGTGGTCTTCTTATGATGACGTTGGATAGAGGGAAACATGCTGCCCTCCGCGGCTAAAGCCGGCCTGTATGGGTGCATTTTACGTACGGGCTGAAGAGCTATGTGAGATCGACCATCACCCTATCGAGGCCCGCAGGGACGGCTGGAGAGTTTTGGAGCCATGGACCGGGGCGGGCCGTGGACCGGTAGGAGCGGGGCACACGAGTGGCGCACCGCAGATCCGCTCGGCTACGCTCGGGATGACAAAAAGGAGAGGATCGTTGCAGGGAAAGAGCGGTTGCCGGATGTAAGGGCGGTTGCTGAACGAAGGCATGTTTTGAGTCTAATTTGGACACGGCTTTTCCGTCGCATCCCTCCAAAAATTACCGGCGCTCAAGCCTCGCTCGGTAAACGAGTATCTGTGTGACGCACTACACCAGAAAAGTAAGTGGTTTTTGGCACGAAGATAGAGCAAGCATGAAGGAGCTTCTCCCAAAGTTCATGAGACTGGATCGACCCGCCCTAGTCTCATGAGATTAAGAGTCCGGACCAAAGAAGGTGCCAAAACCGCACGGCGGCCGCCGTGCGCCAGGACTAGCCGGGTATAACTTCGCGGCGGATCGTAGGGGCGCCCGCCTCTGTTCTGAAAAGGGCGCTTTACGTGTCGGTTTACGCTCGCGGAGCGGGGAGTTTGTGGCCCACTTTCGCCAGTCGAACTCGCCTATGACTGTCGTACATTGCTGGCCAAACGGCTGTTTGGGATGACTAAGACGGCGGAGCAACGGTAGCGGGCGCGCCAGGCAAACCGGCGCAATATGGCGTTTGAAAACTCCGAAATTCGAGTCCTAATATACCTGCTTAATGAAGAGGTCCCAAGATGAAAGCAGAGGAATATTTCTACCGGAACAATCCTGATACCACGATCGACGCTATTTGTCCGTACTGTTTCATGACCGCTGCAACAGCCTCCAATGAAGCAGATCTTCAAAATCTGAAGTCTCTGCATCGATGCCCAACTGAGCCTTTCTTCGCCGACACTACTTCCGTTTGGCCTCTTAAAGAAGAGTCTTCGTTTGTGAACGAGCATCGCTAGCGATCCATTACCTCGTTCTGCTGGCACAGGAACTACGACCGCGCAGAGCATTCGTGCAGATAGCTGAACCTTCTTCGCCTTCGGCGCGCCTGGGCTTAAGCGACGTGCCACGTGTGAGACGTAGAGAGTGAGTCATCTCTTTGCGGCATGCGAGCAGACAGGTTGCTCGGTTCGATCCCAATCGCACGCCATTGGGGGTTTTCAACTGTGGCCAGTCGCTACTGCGCGATCTGCCGAGGCTTCGCACAGGTAGAAGCACTTGGTGCGGGGATAATGCACCGGGGAGATGTGCTGGCGGCAAAGGATTACGCAATACACGTCCTGAGCCCGGTATCCCACTCCGGCATCAAAATGGCGTTGTAGGTAAACCCTTTCCGAGCGTGTAGCTAATCTTTGCGTTGTAGCCACGGTCCTTTGAGCAAGTAGGACAACACCCACGCACGCAATGCTGAGGATAGAAAGGGACCACAGAGAAATGTCCGATGGCAAAGGACTATGAAGTTCCACCAGGAATGCCGCCTGGAACAGCACGGCTAACGTCACCGATGACCAAATCACGAAGCGTAACAATCTTTTGTGCATGGCCAATAACCCGCAACAACGCTACTCTTTGTAACAGCGACGGTCAAGGTGCGTTCGGCCCCTTGGCAACCATGCCGGGAGAAGCAGGCCGGTTGCTGGTTTCACCCCTGCCGTCTTCAGATGCAGTCGTTCCATGGCGGCTGTTGAATATAAATTTTCGATCATCTACGACGCAAATCTACCCACGGCGTTGCCATCTGCTGATGATCTTCGAACAGTCTTAACGTCGAGGGATGACGACTTTCTTTACGTTTGGCAGCAGAATCTGCAAGGACAGACACGGGTGGGTGGGTACTTCCGGCAGCCCTAAAATATCTTTTGGTCGCCTGCCGGGAAAGCCTGTCATTAAAGTTCTCAGTGAGGAGCCACGGGAGGTCAGCCAAAAAGTTAACCGGCTCGGCCGTTCGCCAATGCGGCTTCTCGCATCTATGCAACGGAAGGCAGAATGTAGCGCCTGCAGAGGAAACGCATGAGTGTCGAGAGCTTGCAAGAGTTGTTCCTGGACGAGCTAAAGGATCTTTATTCGGCGGAAAAGCAGATAACACGGGCTCTCCCGAAAATGGCTAAGGCGGCAACCTCGCCTAAACTCAAGGACGCTTTCCAAAGTCACCTGGAAGAAACGAATGGCCAGATCGAACGCCTGGAGACGATCTTTGAGATGCTCAAAAAGAAAGGTACCGGCAAGACTTGTGAGGGGATGAAAGGCGTTCTCTCTGAGGGCTCCGAAGTTTTAGGAGAGACCAAAAAAGGAGATCTTCGCGACTCTGCCCTGATTACTGCTGCGCAGCGCGTTGAGCACTATGAGATGGCCGGTTACGGCGGGGTTCGCGAGTTTGCCAAGCTGCTGGGGCTGAAAGATATCATGACTCTTCTTGATCAGACCTTGAAAGAAGAAGAGGGGGCGGACAAAAAGCTGACGGTGATTGCCAAGGAGGTGAATGCCGCTGCTTTGGGTAACTCGCCAATCGAGAAAGCCAGCTAAGTTTGTTTCAGGGCCGCGGCCGTGCCATAGCGAGAAGGGTCGACCCATGCACTGCCGCATCTCCCATCTGGCACTGTCCCTCGGAATTTTCGATCCTCGGTGTTTCTGCGCTGCAGGGGCAGATTCAGAGCAGTAGCCGACGATGGGACGATTTATGGTCAGGCATTTCCTCGAACATTCGACAGGAGACGGCTTCATTCTCTTGTTGAGTGCCGAGGGGAGCGTACCGCCTACTTCCGATGTGCTCCAAGGGACACTTGATTTGCTTATTCTGAAGACTTTGCCCTTGAACCCATGCACCGACGGGGCTTACGTTTGGACTGGTAGCGCTGCTGCTTGTGCTGGTTGCAATCGTCGCCGCCCTTATCCCGGCTAGATCCGCCACGAGCATCAATCCGATCGTGGCGTTGCGATGCGACTGATTGCCTATTTTTGGAAAGTGCCCCTGTTCGTCTGTAACCGAAACTGTCGTCACCGAAACTGTCCGTCGGCCTCACCCCTGTCCTCCTCGCCCCCCCTTTCATTTTTTGCCGCCAATCCCATGGTGGTTGCCATGTTCAACAGCATCGGTGAGAATTTTTGCAGCATCTCTTCCAATTCCGCGTTGCGGGCCCGCAATGCCTGGGTCTCGGCTTCGCGGCGGAATAAAACATCGCGCAATTCCTGGTGCTGGCGAAAAATGTCCCGGGTTGTTTCCAAGCGGTCCAATATCGTGCGCAATTCGTCTTCTGTGACCGGTTTCGGGGGGGTGGCCGGGGCCGGGGTCCTGGGTGGTTCAGTAGCGGCGGTTTCTTTCCACATAGAGCGTCTCCAGTATTGCGTGCGGTTGATGTGTGTAGCTGCGGCCCATCTTGTCTTAGGGCTACATGACTGGAAATTGGTTGCTCGGCCGGAGGCAAGAATTTCCCTTCCCAGCCTCTGTTCGCGACCACTGCCGGTTCGCAATGCCGGGAGCGGACTCGCAAAATGCTTCGTCATGAAAGCGAATATAGTGAATCGTGCGCTCGGGAGGAACGAACGTGGGCGGTTACATTGGCATGCTGATGCTGCTTTTTCTGCCGGTGGGGGCGCTCGCCGGGCAGGCGGCCGGCACGCCGCCGCAGTTCCACGGGACGTATGAAGAGCTGAGGCCGGCGCAAAAGCAGCTCATCGACGAGTGGTATGCGGAATATAACCGCATGACCAATGACCACTCGCAGCCCACCGAGTACAACCAGTTCTCACTTTCGACGCGCACCACGTACGAGGCGGTGACGCACGCGCTGATGACCACGAATCTGACGGACAAGTCAGGGAAGCCGATGGGCACAGCGCTGGACCTGGTACAGGCCATCGAAACGATCAACGGCAAAGTGCCACGTGCGCGCGGCGATATGCAGTTCCGTATGTACGTGCTGCTGAAGCCGGACGCACTGCAAAAGCTGAAGGAGTCGAGCGAGTTCTTCCGCGACCGGGACAATACGATATATCACCGTGGCTTTCCGCTGAACTATCGGCAGGATGGCACGCCGTCCATACAGTTCTCAATGGCCAAGGGCGGCAAGCACGCCGACATTGACGTTGACTACCGCTCGTCCGGGTTCCCCAGCGGGCTGTTCAACGGTCACCTGACGGCGGCCAACTCGGATGTACGGGCAGGAAACAACACGCAGATCCACACGCAACGCTGGCAGGGGCTGCCGGACTGGTGGCGCAGTTTGTTCGGACTGCCGGGTTCGGTGGAAGACCCGAAGGTCGATTTGCTGCCCGGCGATGTTCCCCCGATACCTCGGAAGGCCGAGGGAAAACTCGAAGATGCGGTGCAGGATTTTCTGCAGGCGTGGTTGGTGGAACAGAAGCCGGAGTTGTCGGCGTCATACTTTTCGGTGCGCTCGTTCGCCTGTCTGGAGGAGTACGGCCCTCAGGCTGGGAAGGAGATCAACGCGGGGGTGGCTCCGTATGTGGCCGCGCGCGGCCTGGCTGCAACCAGCCGGGCGGTCGGCACGGTCACAAGTTTGCAGGCTGCGGTGCAGCCTGCGAGCCTGGATGCACGGGACATCAAGCCCATGAAGCAGCCGGATGCGGCGATGTTTTCGCTTTACCAGGTGCCCAACGGAGTGGCCGCCGATTTTGAGTGCGATCCAGCGAAGGCTTTTGACGATTTCGACTCCTCGCGGGTGTCGGGGACAGCTGCGAAGTATGGACAGTACTTCGCGGCGGTTTTCCGTCTTAAAGCGCCCGCTGGCAAGAGCGACGCGATCACCCTGCTGTGGACGAAGGAAGGCAAGTACTGGAGAGTGGTGGCATGGGAGATTGAGCCGGAGGAGGTCAAGCCGGGTGTGATTCCCGATACCCGCCAACGCAAACGGGTGGCGACGGCGCCACCGGCGAAAGCGCGCGTCAGCGCCGATCCTGCGGTGCTGGAGGCGTCGCATGACTTTCTGCATACGTGGCTGGTCGACGAGAATTTTGATCGCGCGGCCACGTATGTATCAGCACGTTGCAATGACTGTGTGAATTTCTACCTGGCGGAAGGGGAGAAGCCACCGGCGACGACGGAGGAGTACTCCGCCTACATTCGCAAGGCACTGAGCACGGTGGACAAGGATCTGGGGAGGGTGCAGCACCTGCATGACGCGCTGGAGCCGGTGCGTGCGGAGCACGATGATCTGCAGGTGGTTGAGCACGCGGGAGAACATGCTTACACGCTGATTGCGGTGCCCGACTACCTTGCGGGTTCGTTTATGTGCGACAAAAGGTCGTCGAAGAACCCTTATGCACCGGCTGACGGGTCGGCCCAGCAGAAGGATTATGGAAATTACTATGCGGTCCTGTTTATGTTGCGCGCGCCAGGAGATCATCCGGCGGCGCTGACGTTGCTGTGGGGAAAAGAGAACCAGAAGTGGAAGATCATCGCGTATGAAGTGGTGACACCGTAGGGGAAGGGAAGAGCGGCCCCGGATTTGCCGGTTCTGCCAGACTCTTTAGTCGGCTCTTGCCCAGAGGGATATCCGAGAGTGCAGACGGAAATCGAGCTGTTTCGCGCCATCACTGAGAATCAATCAACCATTAATCTTTGCGATGTTGAGCAAGGCCCCTAAATAGCGCTCGAAGTTTGCCTCAAAGCGTTGCTTGGGGACGGATATTCCCAGCACGAATCGGCCCCCCAGACCTTCCACGGGTACGGCGAGACACTGCAGGCCCTCGTGGAACTCCTCGTGGTCGATCGAATAGCCCTGGGATCGAATTCGTTCGAACTCCGTCTTGAGCTGGTCGAGATCCGTGATGGTCCGGCTGGTCCTCGCGTCCAGAGGATGTTTGGCCAGGTAGGCTTCGCGTGTCGCCTCATCGACCATGGCGAGAAGCAGTTTTCCCGCCGCCCGCGCGTGGGCGTACCCGCTGTAACCCTGGGGAACCTGGGCCGCTCCTACGGGAGATTCGCCGCGGGCGGTGGCGAGGGCAACAATCTCGCCGTCCAACCAGCCACCTGCGTAGGCGGTTTCTCCGGTCGCGGCGACAATCGAGCGAACCCTGCGGGCAAGATGCTCAGGCGGGGCCAACTGCCGGCTAAACCCTTCAGCGATCGAAACCGTGGCCAGGCCGAGGACGTACCGGTTGCTGTCGTTCTTTCTGATGATGCCGGTACCGTGCATGGTGTGAATCAGGTGGTAAGTCACCTGGCGCGATAGCCCCAGCTTTTCCATGATTTCCTTGGCCTTGAGGCCGTTGGGACTGTCGGCAACCGCTAGCAAAATCGAGACCGTCCGCACTGCGGACTGTATCCGCGGTTTGGCTTGAGCATCCTCCGCAGACGATTCATTTGCATCCAGAACTTTGATTGCATCTGCCTTCACCTGTTGTTCTCCTGGGAAACTGTTGGCCTCAGCGACTCGAACATCGGGGTGTTGGTGTCGGATCGGCTCCTCGTCAGAATGAGTCTGCCGGGTTCCTTCCAATGGTCGAGGCCCAGCATACAGTATGAGGTTAGGCTAAAATGGGGGTCGCTTAGCCAGTTGCCGGTGTAGTTGCTCACCCAGGGGTTCAGATGCAAGGCCGAAGCCCTTGTAATGGCGAAGGTTAGCCACCGCACAGCGATTCTAAACTGACGCGGATCCCGGCCAAATAGTCTCGTCGCGAGACAAAGTAAGTGCCCGCAGCCCGCCGATCCGGTCCACCAGGGAAAGGAAACGTTGGATGGATTTGGAACTCGGTGGGGGGGTCGTCATCGTCACCGGCGGAGCCAGTGGTATCGGATGGGCGTGTGCCCGGGGCTTTGCGCGTGAGGGTTGCCGCGTCGCTTTGTGGGACCAGTCCGGCCGGGTCAAGGATGCGGCCGCCGCACTTGCCGGGGAGTTCGGTGGGCCCTCGCTCGGCTTGGCTGTGGACGTCTCCGACTTTGCCGCCATGCAGGAGGCGGTCCGGCAGACCGAAATCGCGATGGGACCGATCGGCCACGCCGTTCATGCCGCGGCCTCAGGTTCAGGAAAATTCGGTTATCCGTTTACGAATCTGGAGCCCAGCGATTGGCCTCGCGTCCTTGAGGTAAATGTGCTGGGCATGGTTCACGCTGCGCACGCAATCACACCCGGCATGATCTCGCGCAAAGAGGGAACTCTTGTTTTTCTCGCCTCCGTCGCCGGACAAATCGGTTCCCAGACAGATCCTCCTTACAGCGCGAGCAAAGCAGCCAACATCAACTTCGCGCAATGCCTGGCGAAGGATCTTGCACCCCATGGAGTTCGCGTCAACGTGGTTTGTCCGGGTATGGTGCGTACGCCGTTGAACGAACGCGTCTGGAAAGCATGGAACGATCAGCAGGCGCCGGCCCAGCGACGGTCGTACGATGACTGGGCGGACGAAAAGGTGCGAGCCGTCGCACCCCTTGGCCGATGGCAGGAGCCGGAGGATATAGCGGACATGGTGGTTTTTCTCTCCTCGGCGAAGAGCCGTCAAATCACGGGCCAAACGATCAACGTCGATGGTGGCCAGGTGATGCACTGGTAGAAAACTACCTGGCAAACGCTGTACTAGCTCAGCTGATTGTCTGCAACGTGATAACGGGGATCTTCAAAGAGGTTCACTTCGACCATCCACCTCGCCTTCTGTAAAAGCTCATAGCAGTCGGGGCTCAGGTGCCGCAGGCGCAGGCGTTTACCGAAACTCTGGTATTTTTGCGCCAACCGGTCAATCGCCTCAATCGCGGAATGGTCCATGACCCTGGCTCGCTTGAACTCGACAATTACTTCTGCCGGGTCTTTCCGGGGGTCGAAAAGGTCGTGAAAACTCGCGATGGATGCGAAGAAAAGCGTGCCTGTCAGTTCGTAGACCTTGGCCCCGCTTTCATCCATGCGCGTCTGCACCGAAAGCTGCTTAGCGTGCTGCCAGGCAAAAACAAGGGCCGCGATGAGGATGCCCAGAATCACGGCGGTAGCCAGGTTTGTGAACACAGTCGCGACGGTGACGGCGGCAATTACCAGGGCGTCATGTTTCGGTATTTTGCCGAAGACCTTGAAAGTTCCCCACTCGAAGGTCTTCTCGCACACCACGAACATCACGCCCACCAGCGCGGCAATCGGAATGCGCTCGATGAGCGAAGAGCAGAAAAGTATAAAACTGAGCAGAAACAGTGCGGCCGCGATGCCGGACAGTCGCCTTCGGGCGCCCGAACCGACGTTGATCATGGTTTGCCCAATCATCGCGCAACCACCCATCGCTCCGAAAAATCCGGAAACAACGTTGCCCGCTCCCTGGGCAAGGCACTCGCGGTTTGGGCGCCCTCGGGTCTCGGTTATGTCGTCCACGAGGTTCAAGGTGAGGAGTGTCTCGATCAGGCCCACGCCTGCGAGTACGAACGAGTAGGGGAGAACGATCCACAAGGTATCGACAGTCCAGGGAACCGCCGGCACGTGAAATTTGGGAAAGGCGCCGTGAATGGAAGACATGTCACCCACCGTCCTGGTGTGTAGTCCGCAAAAGATGACCAGCATTGCGACCACCAGGATGGCAGCAAGAGAAGGTGGAAAGGCCCGGGTGAGTTTGGGAAATAGATAGGTGATGAGCATGGTTGCCGCGATCAGACCACCCATCACCAGCAGCTGAGAAATGCTCATCCAATGTTCGGTCCCGTTGGCGTTTCTGATCTTGAAGTGCCCGAACTGTGCCCGGAACACCAGGATGGCAAGGCCATTGACGAAGCCGAGCATCACCGGGTGGGGAACCATACGGATGAACTTTCCGAGCCGAAGTAGAGCGAAGACGATCTGGAGAACACCCATGAGCACAACGGCGGCAAAGAGGTATTGGACACCACGCTGGACCACAAGCGCGACCATGACCACCGCGGTGGAACCCGTCGCTCCCGAGATCATGCCCGGCCGGCCGCCAAACGATGCGGTAATGATGCACATGATGAATGCCGCATAAAGCCCAACCAGCGGGTTGACGTGGGCTACCAGCGCAAACGCAATCGCTTCGGGAACGAGCGCCAGGGCGACCGTCAGCCCGGACAAGATATTCGTTTTCGCCTCGGAGTAGGAACGAAGCGAGGTCGCGGATGCGAAGACGCTCTGCGCGAATGCGCCAGAAGCCGTACCCTCGTCTCCGGGCGGGTGGTGTGAGGTGCTTACCGGGTTCCGCAAAAGATGGGGTTCAGGCCGTGTCAACTGGGCGCGTGCTGATTCGTCCGCATTCGTGCGCGCCTCGCGGATCCGGAACGGTTCTACCTTGGCCAAAGTTAAACCCCTCGCATAGCAACGGTAGGAGTGAGCGTGGGCCGCGGAGACGCATCCGGACCGGGAAGGTTTGCACTCACTCGATGTCCTAGCCTGGTCATGGGCACTTCGATCAGGTAACGGCTCAAGCAAGCCATGATCAGGATCGCGAGCAGGTTCAACGGCGGTTGCTGGAGGTAACGAAAGACTCCGTGCCCCATGGAAGCCAATCCGGGCAGGAATAGCATCTGCCAAAGGTAAAGGCTGTAGGAGATGGTGCCCAGCCAGCGCAACGGCCGCCACTCGAGAACGCGACCCAGCAGGCTTGCGGGCTGGAGGACTGTGCTCAACACCAACGCAGGCATCAGCACCGCGTGCAACACGATCAACCCTGGAGAGTGAAACTTCTCGATCACCAGCAACGTGGCCAGGATGGGAAGCCATAGCTGCGAGAAACGAATGCGCGCAGTGACGCGCACAATCTCAGGAAAGTAGATGGCAGCCAGACATCCCCAGAGCAGCGCATCCATCATGGTGTCGGTGCGGGTCAGTAAATCTGCGGGTGAAAGAGCCGAGGCAAACCATTCGAAATGACTTTCAAGCACCCGCCAGGCGAAGACTGCGATCGCCAAAAGGAATGCGACCTTGCCCGCACGCTTTGGCTTCACGGCCAGCAACAGCATGGGCCAGATGAGGTAGAAATGTTCCTCCAGGGCCAGGGTCCAGAAGTGGGAGGTGTACCAACCGCCTTGTTGGTCTACCTCGAGGGGAGTGTAATTGCGGTAAAAGAGCAGGCAGCCGGGCAGGGTGGAGTAATTTATTTGGATGGCCCCCAGGATGGAGAGAATGCAAAGTCCGGCGAGGGCAGCGTAGTAGGGGGGCAGAATACGGAAACAGCGCCTTAGGTAGAAGCGCCGCAGGTTAATGTCGCCGTCGGTCTGATATTCCTTCAGCAGCAAGCCGCAAATCAGAAAGCCACTGATCGCGAAGAACAGATTCACACCCAGGTCACCGTGCGACGACAGTCTCATAGACGCTGAATTGTCGTGGAAGAACCCCAATCGGCCGTGATACAGGATGACCCCAATGACGGCGAATGCACGCCACCCATCGAGAGTAGGAATGAATCGATTCTCGCGAGCCACGTTACCTCCACCGTTAAGGCGCGGTTGGCTCGGTAACGTTTAGCCTGTGTCTATGCGCACAAACAGACAGGGGCATAAGATTCGGTCTACAACCACCTGGCCGGTTGAGGACTTCGTCTGATTACCAAGGCTGAAAACCGTCGGAGGAAACGGCGAGTTTAGCAAAAGGTTTCTAACAGGGGCCTTTAGAAAACAGCTTAGGCTTGGTGATGTGCTCCGTCAAGTCGTTCTTAACGATCATTCATGACCCCTGTACAGTTGGCGAGCACTGGGGTAATGTATGCCGGAAAAGCCCGGAACGCCCCGTCAAGCAAAGCTGGCGGGATTACTGCTCGAAGTTTTACCGGAGTTGAGGGTCAAAGGCCATCACCCGGGTGGGTGACTCTTGCAGTCTGTGTTTTCGGGTGACGGTTGTCTTTTTGTTAGGACGTTCAACGATGGCGGAGAGGGGGAGATTCGAACTCCCGATACCCTTTCAGGTACGCTCGCTTTCGAGGCGAGTGCATTCAACCACTCTGCCACCTCTCCGGATTGCTCGCGGCCATGCGCATGACAATCATAAATGAGTGGCTTGCCGGCGGCTATTTTCCCCAGGTCAAACCTCAGACCCTCGGAAGCGATGAATATCTGCTCAATGTGAGTGCGACGTGGGGGTACACTCCGGATTTGCGGTCTGTTGCATCGGTGGAGCCTCGACCTTGCTGAAGCTGTTTCAAAGCGCGCGGCCATTCAAGGTCGCAACCGCTGTGCGCGATGCCTGGGCAGGTTTCGCGCTTGCGGCCATGAATATCCCGCAAGCCCTGGGATACACCAAGATCGCGGGCATGCCCGTGGTTACGGGTCTCTACTCTCTGTTGCTGCCGGCAATCGCCTTTGCCGCCTTCGGCTCCTCTCGCTACCTGGTGGTTTCTGCAGATTCCGCGACCGCAGCCATTTTCGCCAGTGGAGCCTCTCCAATGGCGCCCGCCGCCAGCCCGCGATATGTGGCTCTCGCCGGGGCAGTCGCCTTGTTGACGGCTGGGTTCCTGCTGTTGGCGCGCTTGCTCAAGCTGGGCTTTATCGCCGACTTCCTCTCCCAGACCGTCCTCACTGGCTTTCTCACCGGAGTAGGATTTCAGGTCGGCATTGCGGTGCTGGGAGAGATGTTGGGAGTTCCCGTCTCCGCTCGAGGAACGATCGCGCAGTTCGCTCAAGTTCTGAGAAGGCTGCCGCAAGTGCATCCGCCGACCTTGGCCGTTTCCGCTGTTGTTGTAGTGACCATGCTCCTGCTTCGCCGCGTTGCGCCGAAACTTCCGGGTGCGCTGATCGCGGTTGCCGGAGCGATGACGGCGAGCGCCATGTGGAACTTTAGCGGTCATGGGATTGCGATTATCGGACCGGTCGCAGGCGGTCTCCCACAGTTCAAGCTTCCCCAATTGAGTTGGAGAGATCTTCCCCCATTGCTTTCTGTAGCCGCATCGTGTTCGGTGATGATCATCACCCAGAGTGCCGCTACGGCCCGGGTCTATGCGGCGCGCCATGAGGAGCAATTGGACGAAAACGCCGATCTGGCCGGTCTTTCGGCAGCCAACGCAGCGGCCGGATTGAGCGGGACGTTCGTCGTGAACGGAAGCCCGACGCAGACGGCAATGGTGGAAGGCGCGGGCGCCCAAAGCCAGGTGGCGCAGCTTGCGACCGCGGCCGTCGTAGCCGTAGTTCTGCTGGTTCTTACCCGGCCGATCCAATACCTTCCCCGTTGTGTGCTCAGCGCCCTGGTCTTCGTCATCGCCATCCGGCTAATCAACGTCGGAACGATCCTGGCGCTGCGCCGCGAAAGCCCAGGTGAGTTCGGCCTGGCGCTCATCGCCGCCGTCGTGGTGGTCGCGGCGGGGGTTGAACAAGGGATTGTGCTGGCCATGATCCTATCGCTGTTGCGCATCGTTCAGCATAGCTATCACCCACACACGGGGGTGATGACCCTCAAACAGGATGGTATTTGGCAGTTGAACCCGGTGACGGCAGGCGCCATGACGGAACCCGGGTTGGTGTTGTACCGGTTTGAAGCGGAGCTCTTCTACGCCAACGTTAACCGTTTCTCGGAGGAGGTGCGCTTCCTGGCAGGACAGGCGCCTACGCCCGTCCGCTGGTTGATTGTGGACGCGGAGTCCATCACCCACCTGGATTACTCGGCTGCGCGGGTCATCGAACGGCTGCAGAAAAAACTGAAGAGTTCCGATACGCAGCTGGGCTTTGCGCGGATGCCCTTTGGGTTAAGAGCGGACTTTGCGCGTCATCGTTTGAATGAGATCATCGACCCCGCGCTGATATTCAATCGGCTGCACGAGGCGTTGGCTGCTTTCGAGAAACTCCACGGTCCTTGACGCAATCGAGTCCCGTAGGACAACTGAAAAAGTTATCGGGCGAATGGCGCGGACGTTGGTGGCGCTCTCTGGCAGGAAATCCAGGTCGCCCATCTTCTTCGGCCCATGTACGGACCGGCACGCCGGGGCAGGTGGGGCGAACATAACGCACCCGTCCGCTGGCCTTTCCTAGGAGGATCCCAGGTCGCGAAATCGAGAGGTACCCTTCGCGTGTCCAGGGGTGAACGGTTTGCGGCGCGCGGACTTCGTACGGAGCGCTTTTCCGTAGCCTGTAAAGCCGCTTATAGCTTAGGGTCGCTGGTTCGTATTCCGTCCCATTACCACCCGGTGTTACTATTGACCTCCGCCGTATTACGCAAGGACTGTAGTAAATTCTGGCCGAAACGGTATGCTCATTTTCAAGCGGCGATTCCCCAAACTCTGTGACGATTCTTTCGGGGGAGGGACTCGGTAGTGGAATAAAGGACTCGCCGCTATTTACTTCTTCTGTCATCCCCGGCCTTGATACCCATTCAAAGAAAAGATGGTTATGCCAACAAAAACCGCTTGTAAAATATTGCAATTTGCCACGCCTGAGACTTCTGTCGAGGGAGAGCTTGAGAAGTGGTTCCGTGGTGTCATGAAAAGCAACCACGATCTGGTCTTTGCCTTGGAGCGTCTACGCGATTCGTATAAACAGCTCCTGGGTGATAGGGCAGTCACCGAAACCAATCAGGCCGTCCTGATGGCAGTCGAAATTACATTGAGGGACGCCAGGAACGCGCGAGCTTTGTAACTTCCTTACGGGCGCCACGACCAAGCCGAGCGCGATAGTTACTTCGGCATTACTACAATTCTTCCCTGTATTACGCATGAGTTGTGCCATTCACTGGCCCAGCCAGTATGCTCATCAACAAGCGGCGATTCCCCCAACCCTACTTAGGATGAGAGAGCTTCCTATGGCCCAGGAGACTGATGTCTTTTGCTCGATCTGCTTTGCGTTGCCAGGGGAAGTGTGTCGAACCAAATTCCTTGTATACGGCCGAGGCCGAGTTATGCCGGTTACTTGCAGAACGCACAGCGCTCGCTTAGTTGCCAGCCACAAGCACTCGATCCGCCAGATGTTTGCGAGCCAACTGTTGCTGGCCGCTCGAAAGTCTCTCGGCGATATCTAATCGTGACACGCTCTGCTTCTGAAACAGCTGCGGAGCAAAGTTCATGAGGTTGTCGCGCCAGACCGGCCATTGGTGATGACCCGGGGGGTTCGATCGCTGTCACTGGAAGGCCCTCGGCTTTGAGCGTGGCGGTGCGCCCACAGGTAGTTGTTTCACCGCGAAACTCTGTCAAAGCGAAACGCGACCGAGATTAACCACGCCACAGAGGGCCACTTTGGCCGAGTCCGGCTTCGGTCTACTTGACAATCAACCGTGCGCGGTGCGATATGTCATTATGCGACATGTCGTAACGGATGCCAAGCCGCTCAGTGAACCAGTTGTGTTGATGTTGACGAGTCTCGCGTCAGCACCCAAGCACGGCTATGCTCTCCTCAAAGATGTAGAGGAACTGAGCGGTGGACGTGTTCAACTCAGTACCGGGACGCTTTACGGGGCAATTCGCCGGCTGCTCGATGATCGATGGATCGAGCGCTTCGAGCAGGAGGATACATCGCGGGAAAAGCAGGCGTATCGCCTGACCGCCAGGGGCCGCGCGCAGCTTAACGCTGAGATTGTCCGGCTCCGCCATCTGCTCCAGTCCGCGACTACGCGGCTGGGCCTCAAGGGAGCCTGAATGAGAGTCGTCGATTTATACCGCGGCTTGCTTTTCCTCTATCCTGTCGCCTTTCGCGACCAGTTCTCGGAGGAAATGGTTTCTGTCTTTCAGCAAAGGGCGGCCGAACGCCATGGAAATTTTAACTTCTTCGTACGGGAGTTTTTCAGCATCGCAAGAGGAGCGTGCACTGTGTGGCTAGCGAAGATCCTGACCGTGAACCGCAATCCTCCGCCATCGGAAGCAGCGGACGCGACTTGTAGCCCTGTGACCATCGCAGAGATCAATAGCCGGCGCCAAACCGCAATCAGAATGATGGTTGCGTCGATATCCAAGCACGACTTCCTCAACGCCCGGCGCTATTCCTACGAAGAGACTCGTCTCAAGAGGGCTCTCCACGAGCTGGAGAGGGGAACACCGGCGCCAGGAACCGGAACGGCCTAATGGCGGGGAACCCGGCGGCCTCAGCCCTATGCACGCTCGCTCAATCGAGCAACTTGCGTCAGAAGGTAATTCCGCTCCGGGAGACTCGTGGTCCGTTCAGCCGCTAATCGGTAGTGTGCGGTTGCGCTTGAACAGTCACCGGCCATCTCCAGCAGGTAAGCACGAACCGCAGCGAGACGATGATGGCCGGTGAGCCGGGCGTCCTTATCCAGTACAGTCAAAAGCCCGAGCCCCTCCGATGGGCCCCGGACCATGGCGGTTGCGATTGCATGATTCAGCATCACCATGGGATTGTTTGACATGTGCTTCAGCAGTTCATACAGCGCCAGGATCTGTGGCCAGTCAGTGTCCTCGGCCTTCGCCGCTTCGCTGTGAACCGCGGCAATCGCAGCCTGTAACTGGTAAGCACTGATCGACCCTTTCGCAAGCGTCGCGGTGATGAGCGCAAGGCCTTCGGAGATTTCTCCCTGGTCCCACAAGGCCCGATCCTGTTTGTCGAGCGGGATCAACTCCTCGTTGGCTCCTGTTCGTGCTTTGCGGCGCGCGTTGGTCAATAACATGAGCGCCAGCAATCCGGCAACCTCGCCATCCTTGGGCAGCAAATGGTGAAGGGCCCGCGTCAGCCGGATCGCCTCGCCCGATAATTCGAGCCGTTGCGCTTGCGGTCCGATACTCGCGACATATCCCTCGCTGAAGATCAAATACAGCACGTGCAGCACCGCGCCCAACCGTTGGGCTCGCTCCTCATCGGTGGGCAAGCGGAAGGGCGTTCCGGAAGACTTGATGCTCTGTTTCGCGCGGCTGATGCGCTGTGCCATGGTCGCCTCGGGCACCAGGAACGCGTTGGCGATTTCTGCCGTGGTTAAGCCACCTACAGCCCGCAAGGTAAGAGCAATGGCCGAGGGCCGGCTGAGAGCGGGATGACAGCACATGAAGAGCAGAATGAGGGTGTCATCCTGCTCGACCTGAGTGTCGATTTCGGCTACCGGCGCGAGGTAATCAAGTTCACTCGCCAGGGCAGTTTCCCGGCGGCGACGAGCCAGTTCGCTTCTCAGCTGATCGGTCATGCGGCGCAAAGCGACCTGGATCAGCCAGGCGCGCGGGTTGTCCGGCACGCCTTCTTTGGGCCACTGAGACGCCGCGGCGATCAGCGCCTCCTGGACGGCATCCTCGGCGTTGGCGAAGTCATGGAAGCGCCGAACGACCACACCGAGCACCTGGGGCGCAAGCTCGCGCAACAGATGCTCGGTATGGGAATCCAACGACCCATCACTCACTGCAATTCCCCTGAACCTTTGGTCATGATCTGGCGTACTTCGATGGGCATGTTCAGCCTGGTCCCTCCGGGACCAGGTCCGCCCGAGATGAGCGCTGCAACCTCATAGGCTCGTTCCGCAGTCTCAACGTCGACAATCCAGTAGCCCAGAACAAATTCCTTGGCCTCGGGAAAGACCCCATCGGTAACGGGCGTGTTCTCGTTTCCCGCCCGCACCACCTTGGCCTGTTGCGGCATGCCCAGGCCTTCAGTAGCCACAAACTCACCGGATTTGCTCAAATCCTTCTGGATCTTGAACAGATGGGCAAAGTGCGTCTGGATGTCCTTCTCGGACCAGGACTTATACGCTTCTACACCCTCTTTCGTACCCGTCATCAGCAAGATGTACTTCATTTATGTTGCTCCTCTCGTTTCTGCGCCAATTTTATTGCGCCTTTGTAAGGGAGTCGGAGCAGTTGCCACGTTCTCGACATGGCGGGTCACCGATTGCAAAAAATGTCCGTGCCATGTCGAAATGCCGGTCTTGTGGATCGACATGAGTACAGAGGTGGAGAGATGGCGACGGACGCAGTGGTGATGGAACCCGCCGGGGAATGGGTAGCTGCCTTCGAGGTGCAGCAGCGATTCCTGCAGCACTCGGGGCCAGGCATCGATTCGCTGGACTACAGTGGACAGTGCAGGCAGATGGGCGAGGTGGGCGGCGATTTTTACAATTTCGTTACTATCCCCGGGAATCGCTTGGCACTGGCCATCGGGGATGCTTCCGGCAAGGGCATCGCCGCCGCGTTGATGATCTCGAATGTTCAGTCGTCTCTTCGCACGGCAACCTTATTTGCCGGAAGCGACCTGGCTATGGCGCTCCAGGCGGTGAATCGACAGGTTTATGGCTCCTCCCTGGCATCCCGGTACGCGACCCTCTTCTATGGTGTTATAGACGAAGCCACGCGTACGCTGCAGTATGTCAATGCCGGGCACAATCCTCCCATGGTGGTTCGGGCGGACGGATCAATTTTCTGGCTTACGAGCGGGGGCGCGCCTGTCGGAATGTTTCCGGATTCGATCTATGAGGAGGGTTCGGTTCAACTCAGTTCGGGCGACTTGATCCTTGCGTATACAGATGGAGTGATTGAATCTCTCAACCCGGCGCATTGCGAATGGGGTACTGAGGGCCTCCGTATGGCAGCAATTGAAAGCGAGGCGGAATCCGCCGGCGAGATGGTCGAGGCCATCATGCACTCGATGGATAGGTTTTCACACTCATGCCAGACGGACGATGCGACGCTGGCTGTCGTACGAGTCAGTTGAGACACAGAATCAATAAGCGCTTATTTAAGAGCCGTCACTCCGCACCAGCGGGAGACGCGCGTCTGTCTGCTTCCAACTCGACCGAAGCCATACATGCTCCGGATCCTCTGTCACCATCATCGAGCGCGAAGTCCCAGCTAGAAAGTTAAGGTAGTACACATCGTATCCGGGGCCTGCCACGACCGGATGATATCCATCCCGCACCAGAACTGCATCTCCATCGTGGACCTTGAGGACTGAGCTCCGGGTGCGATCGGAGCTGTAGAGATTTTGGAATGCAAACGCATGGGCACCCTTCATCCGGTAGTAGTAGATCTCGTCGAGATCCGCTTCGACCGGCGGGTTGTGTACCTCGTGCTTGTGAGGAGGGTAGCTGGACCAATTGCCTCCCGGCGTGTAGACCTCCACCACCACCAACTTGTCCGCTGGGAAGCCGGGAGGGAGGACGTCGACAATTTGCCGCGATGCATTTTCGCCTCCGCGCAAATTGCTGGAGATATCCTGCGGCCTGATCAGGGTGGGCAGCAGGGAAGCCGTGGAGGGCACTCGGCACTCCGCGATTTCGCAGAGCGTTTCCGCTTTTAAGGTGACGCTATTGCCTGAGGGCAGGTAGAGTGCGTAGGGTAGTCCTTCGAAGACACTCTTTCTGCCGCCAATTGGCACTTTGCCTTCTCCCCAGTCACCCGCGCATCGGCCAGAGAGGAAAACAAGTACCATTTCTTCGCCCTGCGTTTGGAGAGACAACGTCCCTGCCGGGAGCAGGCGGCGAACGACGAAACTCATCCACTCCCATCCAACTTCCTGCCGGCTGAATCGGACTAGTTCGCCCGGTTGCGAATGTGGAAGTCTCAGCGAATGTACGACCGAAGTATCAACCTTCATTCATTTACCTCAGCCCTTCGCCAACTCACCTGGCCCATTCCGGATGGATTTCGAGTAGCTGCAAACTAACCCGCACAGCGATGGACGCACCGCCAGGGACATGCTGCCTCCGAGGCAAAGCACAGTCTATGTAGAAGGCCCCGAAAGCCGGTCTGGCGGCACGTGGAAGACTATTCAGTAACACCTAACCGGTTATTTGGCTTTATAGTTTAGCCGCCGCCTGGTGTCAAGAGGTTTCCCCGTGGCTCTCGTCTGCACCCCCAGGAGATTGCAGTGCAATAGATGCGCGCGCCCGACAACATGAAGCGCGGCTTCATGTGCGCTCTTCCTGCCGGTATAGCCCACGGCCGCCCCTCAGCCCAAACCGAAGACGATAAAGATGGGGGATGGGCGCCCCCGCCTGTCCCGGCTTGGCGTGGGGGGTCTCGCGTTTGAACCTGGGATCCTCGCAACGACGGTCAGCCCCAGGATTTTTCCCGACCGGCTGTCTGGCGGGTTCGCATAGGCTTCATGGAAAGTATCCACAGAGGGAAGCGAAGAGGACTGAGTGCTTTGATCAGATCGCGTGGTAGTGAGCGGCAATCTCTATGCTTCACTCTTCACGCAGCAGCAACATGGGATCCACCGACAATGCGCGCCGTGCGGGAATCCACGTGGCCAGCAATCCCAGTAGCGCCATCGCGAGAACAACGCCAGCCAATACGATTGGGTCGCGCGGAGTGGCCTGGTACACGATGGAGGCCAGCACTCGCGTGGCGAGAACCCCGAGGAACAATCCTGTCGCCGAACCAATCGCCAGCAATTTGAGGGCTCGTCCCAGCGCCGCTTGCAGGACCCCTGCCCGTTTTGCGCCGAGCGCCACGCGGATGCCAAACTCCCGCATCCGCTTGCTGACCGAGTACGCTGCCATGCCAAAGATCCCCGTAATCGACAGCATCGCACCCATCATGCCCATTACCCCCAACGACATAGTCGCCATACGCGAGGGAAACATAACCACGGCCAGCAAAGTGCTCCACGTCTTGGTGTCAACAGGCAGTCCCGAATCAAGCTCCTGTAGTTTGCTTCTCATCGCCGCGGCGAGTTGTTGCGGATTGCGGTGTGAACGCACCACAAGATACGCGTGACTCAATGGCGATTGCAGAAACGAGAGAAACATTGCCGGCTGGTGATCTTCGGTAATGACTGAATATTTGCCGTCTTCCACCACACCCACCACCTGAACACGCGTTCCGTCCAGCAGCTTGTAGTAACGGCCAATCGCGTTGCTGACGGAGCCGAACATCCTGCCGGCAAAGTCGCGGTTTACGACCGCAACGGGAGGTGCGCTTTTGTCGTCATGCCAGGTAAAACTCCTGCCTGCCAGCAACGTTGTGCCGGCGGCAGCGAAGTATCCAGTAGAAACGTTATATCGGAACGGCATGGCGGCTACATTCGACAGCCGCAAATCCGCGGTTTCATCCCTGAACACATTTACCTTACTGCCGGCGGTATAGACCAGGGGAGGGTAGTCATTCACCAGGCCCGCATGCTCGACGCCGGGGATCGTCTGCATGGCTTCGATCATGCGCTTCTGCATGGCGGGCACCTGGTCAATGGTGTAACCCGCCATAGTCAGGTTGGTACTGACCAGCATGGTGTTTTGCGGATCAAAACCGAAGTTGCTATGCAGCGAGCGCATCAGTCCACGCACCGCGACCAGGGAAGACGTTACCAGGACCGCACAGATTGCAATCTGCAGCACCAGCAGCATCTCTCGGACTGTTATCCGGCGCCCAAGCCTGCCGCCCGATCCCGCTTTGACGATCTCATAAGGGTTGGCCCTGAGCACCTGGCGCACCGGAACCAGGCCGAAGAGGAATCCACTCGCCAGGGCCAAAGCCAGCGCGACCACGTAGATCCGGGCGTCCGGACTTACCGGCAAATGCACGGGAGCGCCATCAAAGGGCTGCCATGTACTCAGACGTCGCAACAGCGCGATGCTGCCCAGTAGCCCGAGGGCGCCGCCAGCGAGCGAAATCATTACAGCTTCCGTCAGTAATTGCCGCAGGATGCGATTCCGGCTAGATCCCAGCGCGAGCCGAAGGGCTACTTCGCGCGAGCGATCGGCCGCGTGCGCCGCAAACAGGCTACCTAGATTGGCGCACGCGGCCAGCAAAATCAGGCCGGAGAGCAGCATCAATCCTCCAACGAATGCGCTCGCAGGACCGGTGAAAGAAGTAAGACCTTCGTGTGCCAGAGAAGAATTTTGATGAGCGAATTCTTTAGGGTAGGTTTTTTCCAGATACGCCGCGACAGCGTTCATGTCGGCGGTGGCCTGAGCAGCAGTGACGCCCGGCTTTAGATGTCCCATCAACTCGAAAACGCCGCGGTCGCTGCCGCGTGCGTTCAGCAGATCCTCCCCGTCCACTTGTGCCTGGTTGACGATGGGCATAAAGAAATCGGGTGAGATGAACAGCAAGGTTCCCTGAAAGCCCGGCGGCGCTACACCGATGATGGTGAAAGGATGCTTGTTCAGCTGGACCACACGGCCAATCACGCTTCGATCGTCATGGAAACGGCTGTGCCAATATCCGTAGGTAAGCACGATAAAGGGAGCGCTATTCGGGCCGTGTTCATCAGAAGCATGGAAGACGTGGCCGAGATACGGTTGTATCCGCAGCACGTCGAAGTAGTTCCCGCTGGTCGCAAAGCCGTTGGCGAGGGAGAGGTCCTTGCCGGTATCCATGGCGCTAAAGGCGAACTTGAAAGCTGCCAAATCCTCGAAGCTGTGGTTGCGATTGCGTAGATCGACGTAGTCAGGGTATGACTGCCAGCCGGGATTGGTCCCGTACATGGTTCCCCAAAGCGTTTCCCACTGTGGCACGTTCAGGGGCCGCAGCAGCAGCCCGTCCATGACACCAAACACGACGGCGTTGGCGCCGATAGCCAGCGCCAATGTCACCACGGCGGCGAAGGTGAAACCGGGGGACTTGCGCAACACGCGGGCAGCGAACCGGACATCCTGCACCAGCGTCTCGAAGAAATGGCCGCCCATCGCCTGGTGGCATTCCTCTTTGAATCGTTCACGGGCTCCGAACTCGATGCGTGCTTGTCGCTCCGCCTGGGTGCGATCAAGGCCGCTACGTTCCAGATCGTCGGCACGATATTGTATGTGGGAGCGAAGCTCTTCTTCCATATCTTCGGCAACTTCAGAACGATGAAGGAATCTGGCGGCGATGGAGCGAAGGTAAGCGGGGAGGTTCATATCTCCTCCGGCCGGGCCGCGAGGGCAGCGGTCATGGCTGAGGCCAGGCGATTCCAGCCTTCGGTCTCTTCGCGGAATCGCTTCCGGCCAGCAGCCGTCAGCTCATAAAACTTGGCCCGGCGGTTGTTATCTGAAACTCCCCAACTGGCTTTCAGCAGTCCCTGGCGCACCAGGCGAAACAACGCCGGGTAAAGCGCACCTTGTTCCACCAGCAAGGCACTGTCAGTGATTTGCCCGATGCGCAGCAGTACGCCGTAGCCATGAAGAGGCCCTAGCGAAACCGCCTTCAGAATCAGAAGATCGAGAGTCCCTGGGAGGAGTTGGGCCTGATCCATCTCGCACCCTCCTAAGATGATAAGGAGAGTACTCCCGGACTCCTAAGCTGTCAAGGAGAGGGAATTTCGGGTTTTTACAGAGGGACCGGGGCCAGCCCCGCCATCCGAGTGCTGGTGTACGAAGCGAGGCATTGGCGCTCGAACCTGCCGATAGCAAACAAGTCCCGGCGGACGGCTAAAAATAGGGCGGGCCCCCGGGACAACCTTCAGCCGTCCCTTCGGGACTGGTCCACGCACTCTCGCTACCCCAGCACTGCGTGCTGGGCTATTATCGGGCCGTCCCTTCGGGACTCTACACTACAAACAGCTGTCGCAACTCCGGGGCTGGACCGGGAGTAAACTCTCAAATCCTGGTTCTCACACGCGGCCCCTTTAACCCCTGAGCTACGCTGGGCTCTCCCTTGCGGTGTCTGTCGAAAAAAAATAATCCTCGAACAGTCTCGTCGCTGTTTTAGAAGATCAACTTCCCAGTGAGCGAGAGAACGCGTGCGCCGCTTAGGGTGCCCGGGATCTGGTAAACGCTCGTCACTGTGCCGAACGCGCTGTAAGTTGGTTGGGCGACGGCGCTTGAATCATGCCCGATTGCAGCGTTCGGATTACCGGAGCTCGGGTGGTTGAAGGCGTTGAATGCCTCCGCCCGGAATTGGAATTGCAGCCGTTCATAGATGGGAAAGTTCTTGAAGACGGAAATGTTCTCGTAGGAGAATCCCGGACCATGCAGCGTATTCCTTGACGTGTTGCCAAAAGCATACTGGCTGGCGCTGATGTTCGCCGGGAGCGCATACGCGGTGGGATCGATGCACGGACTCACGTTGTTATGGATATAGTTTTTCAAGCTGCAGTTAGCGTGCGGCGCGTGGACAAAGTTCGGCCGCTGGGTGCCTTGGCTCAGCCCGGCGCTATTGTAGTTTAGGGTCACATTGAAGGGCTGCCCGGATTGCACATTCACGATTCCGTTGACCGCCCACCCACCCAGGGTTTCACGAACCAGCAGATTGGAACCATCGAACGTCGGAAGAGTATAGGTGATCACGCCAACCACGCGGTTACGAATATCCCAGTTAGCGTTGCCATAGTCCGCGGAAGGATTGAACTGCTGCGAAAGAGTTCCACCCCCGTTGGAGTCGGCCGAGAGATCCAGGTCATGCGACCAGGTGTAGCTAACCTGACCGGCCACACGGTGGTACGTGCGTTGGCGCAGCACAACTGTCAGCGCGTTGTAGTTGGAGTAGGCGTCATTCTGAATTTTGCGAATGTCGCCGAAGAGTTGGTTCGGACGCCGTTTGTTGAGCGTTCCCGGCGGTCCCGGAGTCAGAGGCTGATTGTCATAGAAGCTCCGGTCCAGGTGAAGCGAACGCGACCCCAGATATTCCACGTCCACGCCGGCCCCGTTCCAGAGGCCATAGCCTGCATCGAAGTTCCATTGATAGTTGCGCGCAGTCTTGTTATTGGGGTTGTCGGTGAAGGTGCTTACATAGGTTCCCGGAATACCTGCCACGGGAGCCGCTTTCCCTGCGCCTGGAGTGGGGTTGGTAAACGTAAGCAAGTTGGTGGGCGACGTAGTGTAGTTCACAGTAGCGGCAATGGGATAGTTGCCGGTTGCCAGCGTGTAGCTATTCAACTGGTTGGCGTTGTAATAAGCACCGAATCCGCCGCGGAGCACCAGCTTCTCCGTAGCACGAAAGGCAAGGCCGAGCCGAGGTCCCCAATTATCGTGCTGGGGATTCTGAAATTTGAAGCCCGGCGTGGGGACAAAGGTTGCGCCTGAGGTTGCGGTCGATGGAGGGATCAGAGCTGTCTCGTCAGCATTCAGGATGCGGGCAAAGCCGTTCAGACTATAGGGCACCGTGGGCAGATCGTAGCGCAGGCCGTAATTAATGGTGAGCCTCTGCGTTGCTTGCCAGTTATCCAGAGCAAAGAATCCGTCGCGCCACTGCCCAACGGAACCTTTGATGGTAGCGATCGGCGTTTGATCGTTGGCTGCCAGTCCGAGAACAAAGTCCGCGGTTGCGTACCCGGTGGAGTTCGAGCCAGCTGTGCCCGCGGCGAAATTGAACAGGCCCAGCGGATTATTGGAGGCTTCACGGCCGAGCGTCAGCTTGCGGAATTCCACCCCACCCATGATGGTGTGCTTGCCGTGCGTGTAGCTGAGTTCATCATAGAAGTCATAGGTCCGGTCGTCCTGATACCAATTGCTGCCGGCATTGCCCAGCGTCTGGTAATTGCCGGTAATTCCGGCGCCGGAGGTACCAAATGTGATCACCGGGATTCCGGGATTGCCGTACTTCGTGTCGAAATCGAACCCGGGAATGCCCAGGCTGGTTCCCGCATTCTTCAGGTTGTTCTGCGTCCAGTAGTTCAGATTGTTCGAGGTAAGCTTGTTGACTCCGAAGTGGAAGTCGTTCACTAAAGCGGCGCTGATGACGTGGGTATATCCGAAGGCATAGTTGCGGCTGTTGGTGGGGCCAAAAGAGCTGCCGCTGGGCAGCAGGGTTCCGCCCACGATGCTCAGGTTCTGCCAGTGCAGCCTCCCGAACAGACGGATATGCTCGCCGATGTTTTCGTCGATACGATCCAGAGACTGGGTGATCGAAACATTGGTCGGAAAGGAGGCATTGTAATTGTTAAGCGTACCGTTCTGGGTGCCGCCCACGTTGGGCGCGATGGAATAGGCCTCAAGCTTTTGTGCAACCAGGCCATTGGGACCACCCAATTCGCTGGCCGGAATCTGGTTGCCGGGATAGTAGGCTCCGGTGGTTGGATCTTTGAGGCAGATGGCAACGCCGTTGTTGGGTACGCAGGTTTTGCTGGTGACGTTGTATCCGCCGAGCGCAGAAAAGTCGCCCTGTTCCATCGCAGGGGTCAGTACAGATCCGACGTTGGTGTTTGCGCCGAGCTGTTCCAGTTTTTCCCAGGAGCCAAAGAAGAAAGTCTTGTCGCGCCCATTATAGAGCTTGGGAATATAGACCGGGCCGCCCAGCGCGAAACCGTATTGGTTGTAGTGGAGGGGAGCCTTCTTGCTCGTGGGGGTGGCAAGAAACGGCTTGGCGTTGAAAATGGTGTTCTCCACATAGTCGTACAGGGAGCCGTGCAAATCATTGGTGCCGCTTTTGCTGACCAGATTGATATGGATGCCCAGATACGCGCCATACTGCGCCGGGTAGTTACCGCTTTGCATTTGTACTTCAGAGATCACATCGCTGCCAGGACGCGCCGCCGCCACGGTGATCAGGTTGTTCATGATCGAAACGCCGTCAAGGGTAAGGCTGTTTTGAATTTCCCGCTGACCAGCGCCCTGAAAATCTTCTCCGGGAGGTACGCCGGTGTACGACGTCTTCGACCCAATGACCACGTTTGAAGAGAGAGCGGCAATTTCCAGAGCGTTATGTCCATTGATCGGCAGGCTCTCGACCATTTTGGTGCTAAAGGTTTCGCCGAGCGTCGCGTCGTCGGTGGCAAGCGGCGGTGTGGAAGCCGAAACGCTCACTGTGTCGGTCGTCGCACCGACAGCCAGCGAGAAATCGGTTCGCACCGCCTGGTCATTGGGGAGGGGGACGCCTGTTTTTGTCGCGGTCTTAAAGCCGGTTTGGCGAACGGTGATGTCGTAGGTGCCTGCCTTGATAAAGGTGATGGCATAGTAGCCGTTGGCATTCGTTGTCGCGCTGTAGCTGAACTTCGTGCCCTCTTCAACCGCGTCCACCTTGACACCGGCCAAGGTAGCGCCGCTGGAATCGAGCACAGTTCCCACCAGTGAGGTATTGTTGGCAATTTGCGCCCGGGCTCCTGCGGCAAATACTCCAACTATCAAACAAATACAGAGATCCCTTATCTTCACGGCACGTCCTCCTCAAAAGATGTCTTTATGTTCTTCTCGAGCTATTTACTTGCCGGCTATAGAGCGGGGCCCGATGGAAGAAGTTGTGAATGACCTGTAGATACAGTGTCTGATCCACGCGCGGGAGACGTAACTGCATGGATTACTAAAAATTTAAATAAAAACGAATAACTTGTCACCAGATTTTCTACTCGATCTCTAGGGCAAATGTCCTAGCAGGATGCTGAAAGACGTCTAATAGAGAGCGAAGACCGTACCCTCAGCGGCTAAAGCCGGACGTAATTACAATCACTTACGGACGGCCTGAAGGCCGTCCCCTTCAGATAATTTGGTCTTTCAGCAGCCTCCTACAGGGTCTCTGGAGGGTGCGTGAACCCGCGAAGGAAATCGGAGGCATTTCGACAGGGGTTGCTACCCTGGATACGCCCCGGTGATATAACCCTCCAGCGCCTGGATGGTTTGCGCCTGACCCGAGATGACCCATTTCACCAGGTCGCCAATCGAGACCAGGCCTACCACTGCTTCATCCAACAACACCGGAAGATGGCGAAAACGGTGTTGAGTCATAATCGTCATGCATTCGTCCACCGTGTGTTGAGGACTGACGAAAAAAACCGGGCTGGTCATGATCTGGTGGACCCGGGTTTCCCGGGCAGACTGGCCAATGAGAATTCCTTTGCGTGCGTAGTCACGTTCCGACAGGATTCCGACGAGCTGGCGGTTCGAAAGTACCAATAAGGCGCCGACGTCGTACTCGGCCATCTTTTCCAGTGCTTCATAAACCGTCTGGTCGGGTTCTATCGAGAGAACCCTATTCCTGTCTTTATTCTTCAGCACCAGTCCAATGGTGTCGGAGATTCTCATGACTGCCTCCTGACCCTTTTATGTGTCCCGGTTGGGTGCAGAAACCCGCGTTTTCGGGCTCTCGGCTCAGCGTGTGGACAATATAGTCCATCCAGATTGAGAAAGAATAGGGCAGGATGGATTATGCCCTTCCAAAGAGGGAAAAGGCCTGATTTGGCGCCCGAGCCGGGTCTGGTTCGACCAAGCAGATCAGCCGCCGGTCGTTATGCCTTTCGCCCAGTCGTGAAACAGCACCTGGCTATGCTCAAAGTGTGGCTACGGACCCCGGAAGTCATTCGCTGGTGGGGGCAGCCTGAAGAGCAGGCGGCACTGTTGCGAGAGGACCTCGATGAGCCCGCCATGGTCATGCGGATTGTTTCTTTTGATGGAAAGCCGTTTGCATATGCACAACATTACGCCGTGCATACCTGGCCGCAGGCTCACTTTGAGAGCCTTCCGCCAGGATCGCGAGCCATCGACGCATTCATTGGTGTGCCGGACATGCTGGGTAAGGGGCATGGCTCAGTCTTCCTGCGGATTCTTGCCGGGCAATTGAGGGATGAAGGAGCGCCTGTCGTGGCCATTGATCCGGATATCCAAAATCACCGCGCCCGCCGTGCCTACGAAAAAGCCGGCTTTCGCGGCGATACCGAAGTCATGACCGATAGCGGCCCTGCTGTATTGATGATCTTTGAAGGATGAGGGGAATGAACCAGCATCAGAGAAATGTCCCGGAGGGGCAGCTCTGAAGTTTAGCCGTCCCTATGGCTATTCGGTTCTCAATGCGTCCATAGGTTCAACCGTGGCTGCGCGACGCGAGGGCAGATAACACGCAAGATACGCAACCGCGACCACGCCGATGGTGATGCTGACGTAGGTGATCGGATCGACGGGACTCACATTGAATAGAAGCGACGACATCAGCCGCATGCTGACGAAAGCAGTCACCAGTCCGCACGCCGCCCCGATGAGGGTGAGCTGCAATCCCTGGCGCACAAACATTGCCGTCAGCGCCTCGCGCTGAGCACCGAGTGCCATGCGAATGCCGATCTCGCGCGTGCGTTGCGAAACCGCATACGAGATCACTCCGTAGATGCCCACTATCCCGAGTAGAAGAGCCATGCTTCCCGCGACGCAGAGCATCACCAGCGTGAAGGAAGTCCGGGCCATGGATTTCGTGTGCAGCTCCCCGAGCGTTGAAATCTCCGCCACGGGCACGTCGGGATCGACGGACCAGACTCGCTCCTGAACCTCGTTCATGAAGCTGCGAGACCCGGCTCGCGGACTACGGAGGGTGAAAGCGATATTGCGATGCAGGGTCTGTTTTTCACCTTCGAAACGGTCGAGCATGACGGGCCAATACACCGAGCTGGGCGCCGGTTTATCCACGCCGTCGTCGTAGACGTCCTGAACCACCCCGACGATCTCGCGCCAGTCGTCGATGGTGGCCACGCGAATTCTTTTGCCCAACGCACTCATGGGGTCTTGCCAGTACTGGCGGGCGAAATTCTCTGAAATGACGGCAACGGGTCGTTTCTGGTAGGTGTCGGTCCACGTGATATCGCGCCCGGCGAGGAGGTGTGTGCCCAAAGTTGCAAAAAAACCGGGTGAGACGAACTTGAACCGGCGTATCGGGGGCAGCTCGCCTTCGCCATACACATGGTCCTGCGCAAACAGCACATCGTTCGAGTCCCGCCCGTCCATCGGCACCTCGGTGGAGAAGCTGACTGAAGAAACTCCAGGAATCGCTGCCAGCTTGTTCAAAATCTCTTCATCCATCCGTACCACCCGCTCCGGTTGAGCGTCCGGTATCTGCGTCTCCGGGATGTAAAAGCGGAATGTTTGCACGCCATCAGGGCCGACAAAACCCGGAGACACGTGCATCAACGCGCGAAACGTCCGGATCATCAGCCCCGAGCAGATCAACAGGACCACGGCAAGCGCTACCTGCACGATAACCAGCGCCTTGCGAGCGCGATGCCGTTCCCGGCTTTGGCTCAGCCCTCGACCGCCCTCGCGCAGACCGCTATTGACCGTTGCGCCCGCATACTTGAGGATCGGAATCAAACCGATCAGCAGGCTGGTAAACAAGCTCAGCCCAAGAGTAAAGAACAGCACCGGGAGATCGATGCCAATCTCATGAACTCGGGGTAGCCCGGTCGGCGCCAGCGACACCAACAGGCGCAAGGCGCCATAGGCCAGGGCGAGGCCGATCAGGCTGCCGCTGACGCCGAGAACGATGCTCTCAAAAAAAAGGTCGGCTGCGATTCGTCCCCAGCCCGCACCCAGGGCGGAGCGAATTGCCAGCTCCTGACGACGTCCTTCGACGCGGACCAGTAGCAAATTCGCTACGTTGGCGCAAGCAACCAGCAGAACCAGAACGATCGAGCCCATCAGAACCCACAACACGTTGCCCACACTGCCGACAACGTCTTGTTTTAATGGCCGGAGATTGGGTGCGATCCGTGCCTTTTCAAACATGGTGCTGCTGAATCCTTCGGGGGCCGGGAAAGTTCTTATAACCACAGGAAGAAGCCGCGCCATATCTGTGCTGGCCTGGGTCATCGTGACTCCGGGCTTCAATCGGGCGAGCGCATTTTCGCTGAAATTGCCCAGCTTGGTTTTGTTGCGATCCCATTGGAAAGGCAAAAACAGCTCCGCATGCTGTTCATCGAGAAAGTGAAATTCCCTGGGCAGCACGCCGATGATTTCTCTGGGCTTCCCGTCCACGGTCATGGAGCGCCCAATGACCGAAGATGCGCCGGCGAACTTGCGTTGCCAATATCCATAGGAGAGCACTACAGTTTGCGGCGCACCAGCCTTATCGTCGTTGCGGGAGAAGAGCCGTCCCAGTACGGGTGCCACTCCGAGGATGGGCAGGGCGCCATCCGTCACGTCCAGCCCTTGCACGTGTTCTGGTTTTCCCACGCCGGTCACGTCGAGTGAATCGCCAGAGTACGCGGCGATATCCTGAAGCGTGGTGTTCTGCTCACGATCGATAAAGTAGATGGACGGCGACATATTGAGTTCCTTGATGCCGATCCCCGGCGCCGTATGCCACACGCCGATCAACTGCTCGGCATGCGGGTAGGGCAGCGCCTTCAAAAGCACTGCCTCCACTACGCTGAAAATCACGGTGTTGGCGCCCACCCCTACGGCGAGCGTAATCAGCGTAATCGCTGTAAACAGCGGCGCCCGGCTCAGCCTGCGTAAAACCTGCTTCAGTTGGTCATCGAAACTTGCCATGCGTAGAGCTCCGGGCAGACGTGCCAGCGGTTACACAGGATTGCGACTGAGTCTGTCAGTGCGATACTACGTTAAGAAGCGCCGGATGGTTCCACGAATTGGAATGAACGCTGCATCACCATGCCGGCGTGGACGTGGCTGCAGAAAGCCTGGTTTGCTTCGCTTAAGTCGCCAGGATTAATCTATGGGCGCACGCCGCTGATGGAGGTTGCCGATGCGTTCGCGAGTTGCCCTGCCTGTTCTCTTCTGTTCCGTCTTTCTAATGGTTGCCCTAGTCCCCAGTGGATTGGCCCAGAGCCCGGGGGGCATCTTCATTACTCCAGTACCCGATGCGCCGTTCACCGGCGTCATCAAGATCGACCGTACGATCGTCGCGCCTGACGGAAAGGTTGAGAGTCTCAAGACTATCCGGGACACTGCCCGGGACAGCCGAGGCAGAATCTACAACGTCTTCCGTACGCTTGTGCCGGCTGATTTTGCCGGTATGGCGCCCACTATACGCATTCATTTCTATGACCCGCAATCCAGGAACTACACCTATCTCTATCCCCACGAGCACACCTACGTGACGGGCACAGTGAATCATCCTCCCGCCGCCGAGCCTGCAGATCTGATCGCGTCACCGGCAGGTAATAGCGCTCCCCTCAATCAGTTCACGAAGCAAGAGGATCTCGGCACCGAATCCATCAATGGCATAACTGCGCACGGCGTTCGCGAGACGCAGACGATTCCCGCCGGCAGCATAGGAAGCGAAGTCGTGCTTACAGACGAGTATTGGTATTCGGACGATCTCCACATGAATGTAATGGTCAAGCACAGTGACCCACGCGAGGGAAATGTGACCATGACGCTTACACAAGCGACACGTGCCGATCCGGATCCGTCTCTTTTTCAGATTCCTGAGGGATATAGGCCGGCGGGCGGCGCCATGGGAGTCCGGTAATTCGGCTGAAGAATGATCTCAAGACTCATTGGAGCCCATGACTGGTGAAAAACTCGCGCGTTGCTTCGCCGCGGTTTCGCCCTGGAGGCGGAACGCAAGCCATTTCAGGCCACAAAGCCTCTATTCTGCAACCCTCAGAGGGTTACTACCTACCAAGGTAGTATGGCCCAGCTTCCTGCGGGCATGGCATTCTTTGCTTACGATGCGAGTCAACATCAAAGCCCGTATCCCGATGCATTTGTATCAGGAGTTCCACACCCTGCCCCTTGTGCTGACGATTGAAACGGCACACGGCCTGGCCGCTCGTTGTGAACATCGCACCACTGCCGCTCAATTGATGTGGACCCTGGACCAGAAGACAGATATCAACTCCGGGATGCTGGACCGGTTTCGTCAAAAATTAAGGCTGATTGAAGAAGCCAACTTAACCGACGTGGAAGTCAGCGACGAAGTGCTGGATATGTTCGGCTTTTTTCTCTAGATTCACGACTTCGCAGAGCCCCCCAGCTCCTCATTCAAGACCTGCGCCAGGCGTAAGCCGGCGAGGGCGAGTTGCCGGTCAACCACCGGCCGCTCGCGCAGGTAGTAGGCCTCGTCGATCTCAGCCTGTGGTTGCACCCGCGCGTCCTTGGCTAGTTGGAATGAGTCGTTGGCCCACGCCACCGGGTCAGTCGATCCCGCCTGCAAATGTTCGGTGGCAATCATCCGCTCCAGGTCGCGGGCATAGCGGTGTTCGCGCAAGCCGGTATGGCGGATCAGTTCGGTATCCCATACGCTATGTAGATTACACGCGTAGTCGCCACACTGGGTCGAGCCAAACACGGTAACGGGAATGTCGTTGCCTCCGCGCGCGTCTGCCATCGCGTGGAACGGCTGGCTAAGGTCGCCGACAAAATGAACCAGAAACTTGAGCGCCTCACTGCGGGCCGCGAAGGGCTGCTCCGGGTCACCCAGGATCCGGGCAAACTTGGTGATCTGCGCCACCACGCAATTGTCTTCCGGGCAGTCTTCTGGTTTGTACCCGGCTGAATCCGGAGAAATATCGACGTAATGCCATGGTCCGGTTTCCGGCCGCGCGCTGCGGATGTCGTCCGGCCAGGTGGAGATGGACGCCAAATCGTTATCACCCAGAAATTGTCGCAGTTGTTGCATCGTGACCTGGTTCAGGTGGTCCCACGCAATGTCTGCGACGATTCGGTGACCTTCGTTTCCCCACGCCCATGCTTGGGGATGGGGGAGCAGGAGTACAAAAATTGCGATTGCAGACAGCCAACGTCTGATGAAGCGAAAACCCATAAATTTGATGATAGCGTGGCGACGTTCGCAGTGCTGCCCACTGCGCCGCAGTCCGGTCGAAAACATTTCCAGGAAAGGTCCGTAGAACCGCAGATCCCTCCCCTTCGCTTCGCATCGGGATGACAAAAGGAGACGGTGTTGCTAACCAAGGGGTCACAACGGAATGCTGGGAGCAGAGATCCTAGCTGCGTCATGACAAGGAGTGACCTTCTCCAGGACCGTTGCTTACGACAACCTCTCTTGGTCTCGACTGGACACTAAGGGAGCAACGCGATTCCTGGATGTTCTTCGCACCGCAAGAAAGGCTCTTGAACCCATATCGGTTCAAGAGCTCCGTCTTCCCATTGTCCTACAGGAACAGCGGCGCCAGCACCAGCGTGACCGTGGCCAGCAGCTTGATCAGCACGTGCAGGGAAGGGCCGGCCGTATCTTTGAACGGATCGCCCACCGTGTCGCCGACTACCGCCGCCTTGTGCGCCTCTGATCGCTTACCGCCGTGTGCGCCGGTCTCGATGTATTTCTTGGCGTTGTCCCACGCGCCTCCGCTGTTGTTCATCAGCATGGCCATCAGGATGCCGACGATCGTCCCCACCATAAGCAGGGCAGCGACCGCCTCCGCACCGGCAAGGTCGATGGAGCGGCCATGCAGAACAGGCGTGTACTCTCCCGGGAATGTGGATGTGGAAGCTGCCGCTCAAATTCCTGAAGACCAATCCCACTGCTAACGGAGTCAGCACAGCAAGCGCGCCGGGCAGAACCATTTGCTTCAGCGCAGCGCCGGTAACGATGCGCACGCAACGGCCATAGTCCGGCTTCGACGTTCCCGCCATGATGCCGGGGTTCTCGCGGAACTGCGCCCGCACATCTTCAATGATGTATTGCGCGGTGCGGCCCACAGCCTTGATAGCGAAAGAGGAGAAGAGAAAAATCAACATCGCGCCCAGCAACGCCCCGACAAAAACCGGCACGCTGGCCAGGTTGATGTTGGTAAAACTCCAGTTGGGGTCGAGCACCTGGTGGGCATCGGCGAAGCGTTGCGCCACGATGCCGTGGACCGTCTCCAGGTATGCGGAAAAGAGCAGAAACGCCGCCAGGGCCGCGGAGCCGATGGCATAGCCCTTGGTCAGCGCCTTGGTGGTGTTGCCGGCCGCATCCAGTTTGTCGGTCTTTTCGCGCACCGAATCCGGCTGATCCGACATTTCAATGATGCCGCCCGCATTGTCGGTAATCGGGCCAAACGTGTCCATGGCGAGGATATAAGCAGCCGAAGACAACATCCCCATGGTCGCAATGGCGGTACCGTAAATGCCCTTGGCGTAGTCGGAGATCGAGGTATCGGCCAACCCACGCACGCCGAAGTAGTAACTGAGCAGCAATGCGGCGCTGATCACCACCACCGGCATGGCGGGCGTCTCCATACCAACAGCAAGACCGCTGATGATGTTGGTTGCCGGACCGGTGAGCGAGGCGTTGGCGATCGATTGCACCGGCCGGTAGCGGGTCTCGGTGTAGTACTCGGTGATGCGGACAAAAAGAAACGAGGTCACGATGCCGACCACGCCGCAGCTCAGCAGCCACCAGCGGCCTTGCAGCATGTAGTACACCGCCCCGGCAAATCCGGCCAGAGCCAGCAGGGTGGTGACGTAGTAGCCGCGGTTCAGCGCATCCATCGGATCCTGATCTTCGCGGCTGTGGACCACCAGCACCCCAATGAAGCTGGCCACCAGGTTGATGGCGTGAACGATCAGAGGAAACAGGATCCCCTTAATGCCGAAGACCGGATAGAGAGCCGTCCCCAGGATCATGGCGCCAACGTTTTCGGCTGCGGTCGACTCGAAAATGTCAGCACCGCGGCCGGCGCAATCGCCCACGTTGTCGCCCACCAGGTCAGCAATCACGGCAGGATTGCGGGGATCGTCCTCCGGAATCCCGGCTTCCACCTTGCCCACCAAGTCGGCTCCCACATCCGCTGCCTTGGTGTAGATACCGCCGCCGAGCTGGGCAAACAGGGCAACCAGCGACGCGCCGAAGCCAAAGCCCACCAGTTGATAAGGAACGTGCTGCGGATCCTGTAATCCTCCAAAGAGAAAGAAAAGGGCGCCTACACCGAGCAAGGATAGGCTGATCACCACCATGCCGGTGACCGCTCCTCCACGTAAAGCGATCTTTAGGGCTTGGCCCAGGCTGGAACGGGCAGCGCTGGCGGCACGGATATTGGTGCGGATACGAGACGAACATCCCGGTGAAGCCGGCAAAACCGGAGCAAATGGCGCCGATCAGGAAGCTGATGACGACTTTTCCCGCCAACGGCGCGGTAAAGTCGGAAAACTTGTAGCCCACAAATAAGGCTACGGCCAGCACGACAGCGAGGGCGCCGATGGTGGTGTACTGGCGCGACATGAACGCTTCCGCACCCTCGCGGATGGCGTTCGAAATAAGCCGCATTTCCGGTGTCCCGGTATCGTAGGCCAGCACCGAGCGGGCCAGAAACAAGGCAAAAACCAGCCCAAGCAGACCGGCGATCATAGCAATCCAGAGAAACGTACTGCCACTGGTGTCGATGGCAGCGGTCGAGCCCTGCCAGAAGACAGTGGCCGATAGTGAGAAGAAAACCATTCAAACGCCTCCAGAAATTACCTGCTACCGGGGAACCGAGGGGCCGCCGCTGCCGCTCCGGCAACGGCGAGCGCAACCACCTCAAAACGGTTGATTAAAGCACGCTGGGAAAAAGAAGGTCAACGCCGCTCCGTCATCATACCGGCATCAAACGTTGCCACGGCCACCATAGGATGCAATTGGTTACGGAACATGAACCGTCACAAGCAAGACCCGGAACAAACCATTACAATCTGGGGTTGTACTGGATGAGAGGTGCGCATGGCGAAGACGGCCGTTACTGAGCAAGCCACTGCCGCGGCTTACGCTGGTTTGGAGCCGGAGCAGCTGATCCGCATGTATCGGCTCATGTACCTGTCGCGCCGTACCGACGATCGTGAAATTCTTCTTAAAAGGCAGCAAAAGATATTTTTCCAGGTTTCGGGAGCAGGCCACGAAGCCCTGCTGGTAGCCGCCGGAATGGCTCTGAAGCCCGGCTACGATTGGTTCTATCCCTACTATCGGGACCGTGCCCTCAGTCTGACCTTGGGCCACACTGTTGAGGAGCAGCTGCTGCAATCCGTGGGGGCGGCAGCGGACCCCTCCAGCGGCGGACGCCAGATGCCATCCCATTGGAGCAATCCCCGGCTGAACATCGTAAGCTCGTCTTCTTCGGTCACCACGCAATGTCTCCAGGCCGTGGGTTGTGCGGAGGCGGGCAGGTATCTGGCTAGTCATCCTGCTGCCGCCGGGCAGCGCGAAGGGGATTACAGCGCGTTCAAGGCGACCCATTTTCATGGGGATGAGGTGGTCTACGTCTCGCTGGGCGAAGGCGCCACCAGTGAAGGGGAGTTTTGGGAGGCAATGAGCTCCGCCTCCACCCTGCGTTTACCGGTATTGTTTGTGGTCGAAGACAATGGTTACGCCATCTCGGTGCCGGTTGATGTGAATACACCGGGAGGAAACATCTCGCGACTGGTGGCGAATTTCCCCAACTTCTATTTCGCCGAGGTGGACGGCACGGATCCCGTGGAGAGCTACGCTGCGTTTACCCAGGCGGTGAAGCATTGCCGCTCCGGCGCGGGTCCGGCGTTTGTGCATGGGCATGTGATCCGGCAGTACTCCCATTCGTTTTCCGACGACGAGGGGCTCTACCGCTCAGACGCTGAGCGCAAGCGGGAAGCGGCTCTCGACCCTCTGCCCAAGCTGCAGATGCGTCTCCTGCGTGACGGCATTCTCGACCCAACGGCCATCAATCGCCTGGAACAGGAGGTGGATGAAGAGGTGAGGAGCGCTGCCGACCGG
Source organism: uncultured Acidobacteriaceae bacterium (assembly GCA_963847155.1). Classification (GTDB taxonomy): domain Bacteria; phylum Acidobacteriota; class Terriglobia; order Terriglobales; family Acidobacteriaceae; genus PALSA-350. The sequence continues at coordinate 153,449 of CAWJZH010000002.1, forward strand.
GTGCTCCGCGCGCCGCTGCCGGAGGTCAGTTCCATCAGCGGCACGTGTATTCCGAAGACCTTGACCCGACCAGCGAAGCGCTGGCCCGGCCGGCGGTGCAGACACCGGAGGCGCAGGAGAGGACCATGGCCGACCTGATCAACGGCTGCCTTAAGGACGAGATGCAGCGTGATCCCCGCATGGTGATCTTCGGCCAGGACGTAGCCGATACCAGCCACGATCAGGAGCTGCGCGACGGCCTGGTAAAAGGCAAGGGCGGTGTCTTTAAGCTCACTGCAGGGCTGCAGCGGGAGTTCGGCCCCGATCGAGTTTACAACGCGCGGCTGGCGGAGGCGGATATAGTCGGCCGCGCCATCGGCATGGCCACCCGCGGGCTCAAACCTGTGGTCGAGATACAGTTCTTCGACTACATCTGGCCTGCGATGCACCAGTTGCGCAATGAGCTCAGCCTGCTGCGCTGGCGCTCCAACGGCACCTATTCGGCGCCGGTAGTGGTGAGGGTGGCGATTGGCGGGTATCTGACCGGCGGGTCGGTCTACCATTCTCAGTGCGGCGAGAGCATCTTCACCCACACTCCCGGGGTTCGCGTGATCTTTCCCTCCAACGCGCTTGACGCCAACGGTCTGTTGCGCACGGCGATCCGCTGCGATGATCCGGTCCTCTTTTTTGAGCATAAGCGCCTTTATCGGGAGACTTTCGGCCGGGCCGCGTATCCCGGGCCGGAATTCGCTATCCCCTTTGGCAAGGCCAACGTTTTACGCAGCGGCAAAGACATTACGCTCATTACCTATGGCGCCGTAGTGCCGCGCGCCCTGCGTGCCGCGCAACAGGCGAGCAGTGAACTGGGCGTGGAGGTCGAGCTCATCGATCTGCGTACTCTTAATCCTTACGACTGGGAGGCGATTGCGACCTCGGTCGAGAAGACGGGCCGGGTCATCATCGCCCACGAAGATATGTTGAGCTGGGGATACGGAGCCGAAATCGCAGCCCGAATTGCAGACGAGCTTTTTGACTATCTGGATGCTCCGGTCAAGCGTGTTGCCGCAATGGATACATTCGTGGCGTATCAGCCCATTCTCGAAGACGCCATCCTGCCCCAGCCCGAAGACCTGTACCGCGCCATCGCCGACCTTCGCAAGTACTGAGAGCGAAGACCTAACCAGATCGGGAAAGCCGGCTCGATTTATTCCAGCGACACTTTCATAATCGTATAAAAGCTGCTGATTGCACGGCTCTTAAATCCGCGTCTACGTGTGGATTTCTGGCGAAACCCCTGCCGCCAGGAAGAACATCGCTCATTTCAACCACAACTTTCCCGCCATCCTCGCGTTCGAACGGATGTGCCCGCGACCGCGGGCGTTAGGAGTCAAGCATGGCGACGCGTCGGGCGTTCATGAAGGGCGGGGCAATGGCCCTGGTGGGCACCTCAGTGGTACCGGCGTTTCTCAGGCAGTCAGTGCTGGCTCAAGCCACAAGCGCCCAGGCTTCGGGAAAAAGGCTGGTAGTGATTTTCCAGCGCGGGGCCGCCGATGGGCTGAACATCGTGGTGCCCCATGGCGAGACGAACTACTACAAATTCCGTCCCACCATCGCGATCCCGCAGAACCAGCTCATCGACCTGGATGGATTTTTCGGTCTGCACCCAGCCATGCAATCCTTTAAACCGCTCTTTGATCAGGGGCACCTGGCAATGGTGCAGGCTGCCGGCTCTCCCGATACCACCCGCTCCCACTTCGACGCTCAGGACTTCATGGAAAGCGGCACTCCGGGCGTCAAGGCCACGCCTGATGGCTGGCTGAATCGTGCTTTGCAGGCGGAGGATCTTCGCCGACCGGCCACCCACACTGCCTTTCGCGCAGTCGCCCTGGGATCGCAAGTGCCTCGCACGCTGCAAGGAAAAATCTCCACGGTTGCGGTCAACCGGGTGCAGGATTTTGCGGTAGCGGCGAGGAATCCAAACGCGGCACCTATCAGCTCCGCCTTCGAAGCCATGTACGCTGGTTCTGTCGACGCCGTGCTCCACGGGACCGGACAGGAAACCTTCGAGGCGGTTAAAATGTTGAAGGCGGCGGACCCGGCACACTATAAGCCGGAACCGGGCGCCAATTATCCCAACGGAGCTTTCGGCGACAATATGAAGCAGATAGCTCAGTTGCTGAAGGCGAACCTGGGGGTGGAAGCAGCGTTTACCGACATCGGCGGCTGGGATACGCACCAGAATCAGGGCAGCGTGAATGGACAGCTGGCGAATTGTTTGCGCGACTTCAGCCAGGGCATCTCCGCTTTTTGGACCGATATGGGTAATGGGGCGGAGAATGTAGTCCTCGTGACCATGTCTGAGTTCGGGCGAACGGCGCAACAGAACGGTACCGGTGGAACCGATCACGGGCATGCTAATGTCATGTTCGTGCTCGGCGGCGCCGTTAAGGGTGGCAAAGTCTACGGCAAATGGCCCGGCATGGCGACCGAGCAGTTGTATCAGAACCGCGATCTGGCAATCACTACGGATTTTCGCCAGGTGCTGGGAGAAGCAGCATACAAGACTCTTGGAGCACGTAACATGGAGCTGGTTTTCCCGGGGTCGGAATTGAAGACGACCCAATTTCTCAATATGCTATCGAGTTGACCGGGCCCACATTAAAGTGAAAGATCCGCCAAATCCGGCACGTTCGCTGTGTCAGATGGGAGCCGCGATTCTCGGATTTTTGAACCTTGTAGGCCGAATCGGAGTCGGGGGGCTTGCGACGATGCCGAAGGTTTCTGGGGACGTGGATTCCCTTATCTGACACAGCGAAGGTGTCGGATCGGGCGGGTGTAGTTGAAAGTTGCTTTGCCGGCGGTTACAAATCGCCGCCCCCGATAGGACTATAGCCGAGGAATGGAACCACCTTTCCTCGGCTAGTGAGTAGAGTTGTTTAGCGGCCGGCCATCTTGGTGCGGACGCCTCTGTTTCTCCCCGCAAAATCATCCAGCCCCAGCCATCCGCATCCGGTGAAAACCAGCATCAGGCTGATGGAGAACAAAGCCAACGGCAGAGCGAACGAATTGGGCCCCAGCAGGCCGCCGTGGAGATGCACCTTAATGATGGCGACAGCCATATCAATGGCTGTCATGAACGCGACCACCCGCGTCAATAAGCCGACGATCAGTAGCATCCCGCCAAAGAACTCGGTGAAGGCCGAGACATAGCCCAGCGAGAGCGGCAGGTGCATACGGGCGACCATGTGGCTGAAGTTATACAGCGCATCTTTGGGAATGACCTTGGTGTATCCATGCGCCACCATGATGACGCCCAAAACCACACGCATCACGAAAGCGCCTAAACCCTGAAAGCGATCAAGCCAGCTGAACAATCGGAAACTCCTGTTGGTGTCAGTATCGTAGGCAAGCTTAGCAGGGAACCGTTTAAGCGCCGGGTAGATATTTCCCCAGAAAATTCCGCAGGCTGTTCAGATAATCCTGATCGTTGGCAACGATCGCTTGCTGCTTGGGCTCCGCGGCCACAGCGTAGTAGCGCGCGGCCGCCTGTTGCACGGAATACACCAAGAGCTTGGGCGTCCTCAGCCGGGCGAGTATCTGGGTGGGGTCGAAGCGATCGTGGAAGAGCAAACGAATTGGCAATATTTGTGTGCGTGCATCGAAGTGCAACGAGTCAAGGACGGGAGGCAAGGGATGCTCGAGAATCAGCGCTGGTGCTTGCGGATGGCGATGAGCCGTCTCCGCAGCGATGGCCGCACCCAGTCCTACTCCGTCGAGGACGATGCGGGATGGCGATAGATGACGCGTGTCTGTTAGGTAGCGCCAGGCCGCGCCGGCATCCTCATACGTCGTTGCTTCCGAGGGATGGACGTCCAGACTCTTTCCAAAGCCGCGGTAGTCAAAAGCGAAAACATTGATGCCCAAGGTGTGTAAAGCCTGCAACTGAGGCAGCGAGTCCGAAAGCGAGCCTGATCCGTCATGTAACACGAGCATCGTGCCGGTTGCGTAGGGCGCATTGGGTTCGGCTGGAATCCACCAGCCGTTGAGTTGGAGAATCCCGGTCTCGGTTGCATCAAACGAGATCTCGTCAAACTTGATGCCGGCGGTGGCCGGCGTGGCCGTGACGGTGCGTGATGGTTTGAACACCAATTGCCACTGGCCTTGCCAGAAGAGAAGGCAGAAGGTGATGTATACGCAGACGGCCGCCAGACCCACGGTTGCCGCCACGCCGCCAAGCAGCCAGCGAGCGCTGGTCAGCGGTTGCTGGGGAGCCAGGGGATTTTTCCACCCGGGTGGAGGTGTGTGCCTCTTGATTTTCGCCATGGCCTAGCCGAAGGCGAGTTCGTCAGCAGATTCGAGCGGGGTTCCGCAGACGCGGCAGAGAACCGCGGAGCAATCGCCGCAAACCAGCGGATCACGCACCGCCTTGGCGCAGCGGGGGCACCACAAATCCGTCGTGGGGGGTACCTGGGGTTGGGTCGGGGGTGTAAAGCTGGACATTCCAATCCGAGGATAGCGTATGCTCGGCTGTATGAGCGACAAAACTCAGCAAAGTCCCACCGTGCCCGTATTCAATAAGGCCCTCGGCAAGTGGACCTTTTATATTTTTCCTGAAGGAGTCGAGCAGGCGGCGGGTGATTTTCCAGACGAAGAGAGTGCCCGGGTAGCCTCCTGGAAAACCTATCGCACGTGGCAGGCTAACGGCTGCAAATATTAATACCCATGAGTGCATTGGTGAGAATCTGCGCTAAGGGCGAGCTTCCGCGCCCGGGAGAGGCCAGGGAATTCAGTGCTGGCCCGAGAACTTTATGTGTCGCCAACTTCGACGGGGTGATCCGGGCCCTGGACAACGAATGTCCCCACCGTGGCGGCCCGCTGGCCGAGGGGATGATCGAAGACGGCAAGTTGATATGCCCGTGGCATGCCTGGAGTTTTGATCCCGCGACCGGAGCGACCGATAGCTCTCAGGAAAGAGTTGCAGTTTATCCGGTAAGTATTGAAGGCGAAGACGTTTTTGTGAGGATTTAATCCATCGACAAGCTCCCACGGCAAGCCGGGGCAGGCAGGGCAGGCTCTACGGGACTCGATCTCAAGATGATCGTTCATACACACCCTCTTTAGCCCCTGACTCAACCCGGCACACCAGCTTTGACGATGGATGCGAATGAATTGGGATCAAGGCTCGCGCCACCCACCAGGGCGCCATCGATCTCCGGCTGGCTAAGCAGCGCCTCCGCATTGTCCGGCTTCACGCTGCCACCGTACAAAATCCGCGTGGCCTCAGCAATCTCCCTACCCACCAAGCGCGCGATCTCGCTACGGACGATGAAGTGAGCTTCCGCGGCAGTTGCCGGCGATGCAGTCTTACCGGTACCAATCGCCCAGATGGGCTCATACGCCACAACCATGGGAGCCAATTTCGACGGATCGATCTGCTGGATGGCACGGCTGATCTGGCGGCACAATACCTCGCGCGTCTTGCCATCGTCGCGTTCGGTCTCATGCTCGCCGATACAAACAATCGGAATGAGATTGTGCCGGAGTGCAGCCACCAGCTTTTTATTGACCCCATCGTCCGTCTCGCAAAAATATTGGCGACGCTCCGAGTGGCCCAGAATCACATGCGTGACCCCCACGGCAAGCAGCATGGGAGCGCAGATCTCGCCCGTAAACGCACCGGCATCCTCATAGTGCATGTTCTGCGCGCCAACAGCCACGTGCGAACCTTTTACGGCTTCAACTACCGGCGCGAGATCAATCGCGGGCGGGCAAATCACAATCTCGTTGTGGGTCTGACCTTTCACTAAAGGGAGAAAGGTGTGAAGGAAGCTCTGCGCCTCGGTGGGCGTCTTGTACATCTTCCAGTTGGCGGCAATCAGGAGCTTACGCATGCGTTGGGGTTCTCAATGTTGATCGCGTTCCTTGTGTTCCTTGACCAAATTGTAGAGCACAGAAAGGGTTTGTTTTCGATCTACCCGGCCGGCCAGGCGAACCACTGTCCAGCATCCGAGAAAGCCGAATACCAGGTAGCCGAGGAAGGCAAGCGTCAGCACGAACGACATGGGCTTGCCTGCCAGCCAGTCGCCCAGCATGCTGGCGGCGTTGAGGGTCGAAATAAATCCCATCAAGCCGCCCAACGGAAAAGCAATCAGCCCCAGGCTGACCCGGTAGCGGTAGCCGCGAAGAAAATGCGTGAACGTCGCCAACAGCCACGAACCCAACGCCAACACCATTCCTGCAATGAGGATCAGTATCGGCAGTTCGAGGTTGACGACAGCCATGACCTATGAGTGGGGAGCTGCGGAGAGTGCCTCGACCCCGGGAAGCCGTTTGCCTTCAAGAAACTCGAGCGAGGCACCGCCGCCGGTGGAGATGTGCTTGATCTTGTCCGCCACCCCGGCCTGTTTGATGGCTGAAACGGAATCGCCCCCGCCCACAATGGTGATGGCGCCGGCATTCTCTGCCAGTGCCTCGGCAACTCCTGTGGTCCCCTGGGCAAAGGCGGGCATTTCAAACACCCCCATGGGTCCGTTCCAGACGATGGTGCGAGCTTTCGCAATCTCGGTGGTAAATAGCTCCACCGTAGCCGGGCCTATGTCCAGCGCCATCCAGCCGGCAGGGAAGGGACCGTCGCCTTCAAATATTTGGGTAGCAGCATCGGCTGCAAACTTATCCGCCAGCACGTGATCGATGGGCAAGAGAAAACGCACACCTTTCTTTTCCGCTTCCTTGAGCGCTTCCCGCGCTACATCCAGCTTGTCGGCTTCTACCAGCGACTTACCTACGTCCTGTCCCTTGGCTTTCAGGAAGGTGTAGGCCATGCCGCCCCCAATGAGCAACGCATCGACCTTGCTCAACAAGTTGTGAATGACCTCGATCTTGTCCGAGACTTTGGCGCCGCCGAGGATAGCCACAAACGGCTTCTCCGGCGCCTCCAGGGCCTTGCCCAGGTAATTCAACTCCCTTTCGAGTAACAGCCCGGCCGCGGACTGGGAAACGAAATGCGTGATGCCTTCGGTCGAAGCATGCGCCCGATGAGCACTTCCAAAGGCGTCATTTACATAGACGTTGCAGAGGCTCGCGAGTTGACGTGCGAAGTGCGGATCGTTGGCTTCTTCGCCGGCATGGAAGCGCAGATTTTCGAGCAGCAGAACCTGCCTGGATTCCAACTGGCGAGCCAACTCCGTGGCCACGTCGCCGACGCAGTCAGGCGAAAAGGCAACGTTGACCGATTCGCCCAATGCGTGATCGAGAAGAGTGCGCAGACGGTCCACGACCGGCCGCAGGCTGTATTTGGGATTGGGTTTGCCCTTGGGACGCCCGAGGTGCGAAGCCACAATCACTTTGGCGTGATGGCGCAGCGCGTACTCGAGCGTGGGCAAGGTTTCTCTAATCCGCGTATCGTCGAGAATCTGCAGACCGCTATCCGAAAGCGGCACATTGAAGTCAACGCGCACGAAAACGTACTTGTTGTTCAACTCCAGGTTGCGGATGGATAGTTTTGCCATGGCAGTTCCTCAGCAATACCCCGGGACCCTTTTTAAAGCCCTGCTTTTTCGAGGAACAACACCAGGTCCCGCACCCGGTTGGAGTAGCCCCACTCGTTGTCGTACCAGCTGATGACCTTGGCCATATTAGTGCCTACGGTCTTGGTGAGCGGGCTGTCGATAATGGAGGAAAGGGGATTGCCCTTGAAATCGCTCGAGACCAGCTCATTGGTTTCGTAACCCATGATGCCCTTCATCGGCCCCTCGGATGCGGCCTTCAAAGCCTCGTTGACCGATTCCTTGGTCACCGGCTTTTCCGAAGTGAAGGTCAAATCCACAACCGACACGTTCGGAGTGGGAACACGGATCGCGAAGCCGTCCAGCTTGCCCTTGAGCTCAGGCACCACCAGATGCAGAGCCTTGGCCGCGCCGGTGGAGGTGGGGATCATGGAAAGCGCAGCCGCGCGTCCGCGGCGCAGATCCTTGTGCGGGAAATCCAGAATGACCTGATCGTTGGTATAGCTATGGATGGTGGTCATGATGCCGGAAACAATGCCGAAGGTGTCGTTGATCACCTTGGCCAGCGGCGCCAGGCAATTGGTGGTGCAGGATGCATTCGAGATGACATGATGGGCCTTGGGGTCGTACTTCTTCTCGTTGACGCCCAGCACAATGGTGAGATCCTCGTTGGTGGCGGGCGCGGAGATGATGACCTTCTTGACCGTGCCCTGCAGGTGGGCCTTCGCCTTGGTGGCATCGGTGAAGTGACCGGTGGACTCGATCACCACCTGGGCGCCGACGGAAGACCAGTCCAGCTTGGCGGGGTCACGCTCTGCGTAGACTTTGAGCTTCTTGCCGTCGACAGAAATGAAATCGTCGCCCGCCGTGATGGTGTGGTGCAGGTTTCCCAGAATGGAGTCATACTTGAGCAGGTGCGCCAGGGTGGCTGGACTGGTCAAGTCATTGACCGCGACAAATTCAATTTCAGGATTGCCGAGCGCGGCCCGGAACACGTTGCGGCCTATACGGCCAAAGCCATTGATGCCAACCTTTACAGCCATATACTTTGGGATCTCCTTGAAGGTGGGTAACGTTTTGAGTGCGTGAGTATAGACAAAATTCAGCGAGCCATTTGGGCGTGAGCGCGAAACTTGAGTGTACCAAAGAGCGGTTGCCGGAAATGGGGCGGGACATTTGCTGCGATGGCGGAACTTGTGTTACATCCTCATCATGCGCCTATGGATGCGCGCCCGAATGAGAAAACGTGGTAAGCGCGGAGCCAATGACTCGGAATCAACAGGAAAAATCGGACAGGAGATTCCAGCCAACCAGCCGACTCCTTTGCAGCCCATGTACCCGGAAGATAAACGCCGGAAGGCAGAGAACGATGGAGCGGTGGACCAGGATACGAAGCCGGCCGGGGCGCCCGAGCCTTCTGTGGTCAGCCCTCCCGTCGCCAGCCCTGTCGCAATGAAAGACGCGGAAGCTGTGCCTCCTCAGGACACAATGAAGCCGGAAGTCCCATCGGACGTAACCCCGGAGGCGGGAAAGCTGGTCGTAGAAACCCAGCCGGAATCGCCGTCTGTGCCTCCGCCCGAGGCGCCGTCTGCCAGCCAAAAAGATCTCAAAGGCTACGTGGTGCTGGCCATTGGCTTGCCGGGGTCGGGAAAGACCACCTGGTTCAAGCGCCGGGGGGTCACCCCGCTATCCAGCGACATGCTGCGCAGCATCCTGTTTGACGACATCACCGAACAGCGCTACCAGGGACTTGTCTTTTCCACACTTCGTTCGCTGCTGCGAGCGCGATTGATCGCGAAGATGCCCTGGAACTACGTCGATGCAACCAACCTCTCCGCCCACGAACGGCGGCAATGGATCAAGATGGCCAAGAGCTTCGGCTATGAGGCCCAGGCGGTTTTCTTCGACGTTCCGCTAGAAGTATGCATGGAGCGGAACAGCCGCCGCGAACGCACGGTGAGCGATGACATCATGCGCAAGATGGCGGAGCGCCTGCGTCCACCCAGCTTCAAAGAAGGTTTCAGCAAGATCACCATGGTGCGGGTCAAAGGGGCTCCGCCGCTCAAAATGGACGGGGTGGTCGTGGAGCCGCCGCCCAGCGCCTGAACGTCCGCTGTTTCGAAGGGGACGCAGATGAACGTACGGTACGGCTCGCAGGCTGCTAAACAAATTCGGCACCGCAACCGATTGGAACTACTCCGGGCTTTCAGCCCCTGCGTGAGAACTACGATGACGAGAACCGAGTCCCGTAGGGACTGCTGAAAAAGGTATCGAGAAGTGGTCCGGAATTCGGTCAGCCGGTGGGGAATTCTCAATCACGGACTACTTCGAGATTTCCTGGTAGTTTCCAGTCGTCCCTGCGGGACTTTTCGTCTCTCGAATCTCTACCCAGGACTACGTCCTGGGCTATTTTCAGCCGTCCCTGCGGGACTAAACTCGTAAATCCGGTTTTCACGCACGCTCTTTAGTCCCCTGAGTTACTCGATCCAGAAGGAGAGGCCGATTGACCGGAATAGACCAGTCGGCCATTGCCTTCGATCAAGTCGGGCTGACTACGCCTGAAGGCCGAGTCATCCTCGACCAAGTACACCTTCAGATCCCCACCGGTTCCACGACTGCCCTCCTGGGCCGCAGCGGTTCAGGAAAGACAACCCTGCTGCGCACGGTGAATCGGCTCGTCGAACCCACAGCCGGACGGGTGCTGGTAGAAGCCAAGCCCACCACCGATTGGGACCCGATCATCCTGCGCCGCTCGATCGGGTATGTGATCCAGGAAACCGGTCTCTTCCCGCACTTTGACGCGGAACGCAACATCGGAGCGGTGCTTGAAATCGAAGGCCGGCCCAGGCAGGAAATCGCAGAGCGTGCCCGCCAACTCTTTACCCAGGTGGGCCTTGACTACGCAACCTTCGCCCACCGCTTGCCCTACCAGTTGTCCGGAGGGCAACGCCAGCGCGTCGGCCTCGCGCGTGCACTGGCCGCCGAACCTAAACTGTTGCTGATGGACGAACCCTTCGGAGCGCTGGACCCGCTGACCCGGGCGGAAATGCAGGACATGCTGCGCGAACTACTCCGGCGGCTCAATAAAACAGTGCTGTTAGTCACCCACGATTTGGATGAAGCGCTCTACCTGGCCTCGCACATCGTGCTGCTCGAAGGCGGCAAGGTGGTCGCCAATCTCCCTGCTGACGAATTTGCCGCTTCACAAATTCCGGCGGTGCAGAGTTATGTGCGCGCCGTGCATCGGGGCACCCTGCAGGAGAAGAGATGACCGGCTTCTTAGCCCAGCACGGCTCAGAGATCGCAGAGCTCACCCTGGAACATCTGTGGCTGACCGGATCCGCCATGTTGTTGGCTGCGGCCATCGGCGTCCCGACGGGCATATGGCTGACCCGCCATCCGCGATGGGCCAAGCCGGTGCTCGGGGTGGTGAATATCATCCAGACTATCCCCAGCCTGGCGCTCTTTGGCTTCCTGCTGCCGCTGCCGTGGATTGGCGACCGTGCCGCACGCATCGCCATTGCCGCGCTGACCGCGTATGCGCTGCTGCCCATCGTGCGCAATACCTACGCCGGGATTGAGGGGGTGGATCCCACGGTGCTGGAGGTAGCCAAAGCGCTGGGTATGACCAGTGGCCAAAGGCTGCGTAAGGTAGAGCTTCCCCTGGCGGCCGGTTTTATTCTGGCCGGGTTGCGCACCGCGACGGTGCTGGCTGTGGGCATTGCCACCATCGCAGCGGCGGTTGGGGCCGGCGGCCTGGGCGAGTTCATTTTCCGCGGTGTGGCTTCGGTCGACAATCGGCTGGTGCTGGCAGGAGCCATCCCCGCTGCCTTGCTGGCGATCGCGGCCGACACTGGACTGGGCTGGGTGGAGAAGCGGCTGAAGGTGCCGGCTCCGGGACGCACGTGATCCTCCGCATTTGCGTAAGTCTTCTGCTGGTGTCGATGGCTGCCTGCGCTCCGCCGCGTCCGGATTATCCGGTGATCGGAGCCAAAAATTTTACCGAGCAGGTAGTCCTGGGCGAGTTGCTGGCGCAGCACATTGAGGCCAGGACCGGCATGAAGGTGGAACGCCGGTTCTATCTCGCCGGCAGCTACATCTGCAACCAGGCGTTGATCGCCGGCCGCATCGATTCTTACGTGGAGTACACCGGCACTGCATTGACCGCGATTCTCAAGCAGCCGGTGAACAAGAACTCGCAGCAGGTGTTGGATACAGTTCGGCGGCTATACCAACAGCGCTACCAGGTGGCGGTCACCGAGCCGCTGGGATTTGAGAACACCTTCGCCATGGTGATTCGCGGCCAGGATGCGCAGCAACTTCACCTCACGACCCTGAGCCAGGCTGTGCAGTACAGTCCGCAGTGGAAACTGGGAGTGGGTTACGAATTTGAGCAGCGTCCCGACGGCCTGCCGGGCCTGCAGCAAGCCTACGGCCTGAAGTTCGACGGTTCACCCCGTCTGATGGATTTAGGATTGCTCTACCGGGCGTTGAACGGCCGCCAGGTAGACATCATTGCCGGCAACTCAACCGACGGCCCCATCAAAGCGTTTCACCTGGCGGTCCTGCAGGACGACAAGCATTACTTTCCGCCCTACCAGGCGGTCCCGCTGGTGCGGCAGGAAGCGTTAGACCGCTGGCCAAAGCTGCGCGGAGCTTTCGCCGATCTGGCCGGCAAGATCACCGCCGAAGAAATGCAGGCCATGAACGAGGAGGTCGATGGACAGCATCGCGACCCCGCGCAGGTCGTCAAGGAATTCCGGCAGGCGCACGGCCTCTAGAGGGTGCGTGAGAATCCCGTTTCTGTCCCAACCAAGGTTTCATTGGCAGGGACAGATTAAACGCGAAACAAAAAGTCAGAGGCGAACATCCAGATGACAGAACCGTGGCTCCAAGGAACGCTGACTGAATACCCGGTGCTGCAGCGGGCACTCCTTCACTCGCTCCAGATGGCGCAGGAAGACACAACCAAATGGTGCAGCGGCCTCAATGACCGCGAAATACACGAAGGGCCATTTGGACTACCCTCCATAGCATTCCAGCTAAGGCACATCGCCCGCAGCCTGGATCGCTTTTGCTGCTACGCGGAACGGAAACCGCTGACCGAACAGCAACTCGCCATGCTGGCAAGCGAAATGGAAAACAGCGGAACCATCAAAGTCATTTTCAGCGAACTGGAAGCCAGCCTGGAAATCACGCGCCGCCGTTTAGACGACATCATCCGCCAACCGCTCGACACCCCGATAGTCATCGGGCGCAAGCACTTACCCTCCACCCTCGCCGGCCTACTGGTTCACGCCGCGGAACACACCCAGCGCCACGTCGGACAAGCCATCACCACCGCCAAGGTGATCCTGGCGCAGCGACCCTAACCCAGCTCGGGGAGGGCGCGGTCGATAATATGACCCATTTTTTCCTGCTTGACCTGCACATAGCGCTCGAAGCTTTCCAGTGGTTCCACCTCAGCAGAAATCCGCTCGACAACGCGAATCCCCACCGCTTCCAGCGCCTCCACCTTATCCGGATTATTGGTGATCAAGCGTACCGAGCTCACGTGCAGTAACTTCAAGATCTCAGCCGGTAACTCAAACTCGCGGCAATCCGGTTTGAACCCCAACCTAAGATTGGCCTCGACCGTATCCAGCCCCTCGTCCTGCAGTTCGTAGGCGCGCAACTTGGCCATCAGGCCAATGCCGCGGCCCTCCTGCTGCTCGTAAAGCAGGATACCCGTCCCGGCTTGTGCGATCGCCCGCATGGCCAGCTCTAACTGCAGCCGGCAGTCGCAGCGTAGGGAGCCGAAAACATCCCCCGTAAGGCACTGCGAATGAATGCGCACCACGGGCGGGCCGGCTATGGATATCGCCCAACACCAGCGCAATCGCGCCCTCGATCTTTGCCGGCACGGGAGCCGTTCCCGGCTTGCAGGGCTCCGGGTCAATCCGCGTTCCTTCGAAACCGAGGATACGGAAATGACCCCAGCGGGTGGGAAAATCCGCATCCGCTACCTTCTTTACACCTTCCAATGGCATATCTCAATTAGAGCCTCTAACCTGCCCCATGTCCAGCCGGCGAACTGGCGTAAAGTAAGAGCGTGTATGAGCCTAAGCTCGTCCTCATAACACTGCTGATCAAGCTGGGCGTGGCCGCCGCGGTGTCGGCGGTGACAGCCCGGGCCTTGACCTTCCAGCGTCTCTTGTTCGCCGAGCGCCGCACTACCAGCCAGACCGTTGGACTGCTGGCTTTTCTTTGTATCCCGCTAACGCTGGGCGTATGGATTCGCTTCATCGTGACCAACTTCTACGCGGCGGATATCGGCTTTCGAAACCGTGATCATCCTGGGCGTCCTCCTCGGGCCATGGTCTGCGCTCCTGGGCGGCGCAGTGCTGTCCCTGCCCGCCATGTTGCATGGCGAGTACCTGACTTTGCCGTTCTTTCTCGCGGTCGCCATCGTTTCCGGGCTGTACGGCCGAGCCGTCGAGCCGGAAGAGGTATGGTCGTTTTCCCCGTTCGTCGACCTGAGCATCTACCGCTGGGTGCGGCGCAACCTGCTGCAACCGCGCATCGATCGCCAGGTCCTGCTGCTCATGCTGATTATCGGCATGCAGATGGTGCGTATGTGGCTGGCAGAGCTTTATCCCGGCCGTCTCTTCACCATGGATGCTCACGGTTTTGCCGTAAAGGTAGCCATCTGCGTGTGCCCCGCGGTGGTGGTGGCGATCCCCCTGAAAATCTGGAATGCGAGCCGCATCGAGATCAAGCTGAAGGAGCAACAGCGGCTGGTGCTGGAAGCGCGCTTCGACGCACTGCAACGGCAGATCAATCCGCACTTCCTGTTCAACACTCTCAACTCGATCGCGTCGCTGGTCCGCTTCCGGCCGGAGATGGCGCGGGAGATGATTGTGCAATTGGGCAACATCCTGCGCGCTTTGCTCAAGGATCACGATGCGTATGTGCCTTTCCGCGAAGAACTGAGCTTTACGGATGACTACCTGGGCATCGAGGTCGTGCGTTTTGGGGCAGAGAAGCTACGCGTGGTGAAAGAGATCGATCCCGAAACCCTGGAACTCCTGGTGCCCTGCGTGCTGCTGCAGCCGCTGATCGAGAACAGCATCAAGCATGGGCTGGAGCCGCGCCTGCAGGGCGGGACCATCACTCTGCGCAGCCGCATCCTGGAGACCAAGCTGATCGTCGAGGTGGAAGATGACGGCGTCGGCATGCCCGAAGGCCGGGTACGGGAAGTGGGCTTCGTGAGCCGGGGATCCGGCATCGGCATGCGCAATGTGCGTGAGCGGCTGGAAGTGCTCTACGGGAACAACGCCCGCTTCGAAGTGTTCAGCCGTCCGGGGCGCGGAACTCGCGTCACCCTGGAAATCCCCATGGCGCCCAACGTCCTGGTGCTGGCGGATCAGACTTCGGCGCGCGCCAGTACCGTTTCGTAATACTGCTCGTAAACTGGAATGATGCGCGACGCACAGTAGCGGTCCTGTGCGGCTCGCCGGCCGGCTTCCCCCATAGCCGTGAGGCGGGCGTCGTCGCTTAACAACTCGATGGCGCCGGCGGCCATGGCAGCCACATCGCCGACAGCGAAGAGCCGGCCGGTGACGCCGTCTTCGATTAATTCCGATACTCCGCCGACGCGGGTGGCGATGGTGGGGACCTTGCAGGCCATGGCCTCCAGCGCGGCCAGCCCGAACGACTCCAGTTCGCTGGGCATGATCATCAGGTCGGCAACCGGCAACAGTTCGTGCACGCGCTCCTGTTTGCCCAGGAACTGGACCCGGTTCTGGAGCCCTTTGTTATTCACCAGCCATTCTGCCGAGGAACGATCCGGTCCATCGCCCACCAAGAGCAACTGGGCGGGCATCTCTTGCGCGACCCGGGAGAAAACCTCAATCACATCGAGAATGCGCTTGACGGGGCGGAAGTTCGAAAGGTGGAGCAGGATTTTTTCATCGGGATCGGCATAACGCGCCCGGGCGTCCGCCCGCCGGTCGCCCAGCGGTTTGTATTCGTCGCAGTTCACGAAGTTGGGAATGACTTCGATGGGCCGCAGAATGCCAAAGTCGTGCACCGTTTTTTCCCGCAGGTAATTCGATATGGAGGTGACCCCGTCGCTCTCCTCGATGGCGAAGCGCGTGATGGGCAGGTAGGAGCGGTCGAGCCCTACCAGGGTGATGTCAGTCCCATGCAACGTGGTGACAAAGGGAAGATGTTTGCGCTTGGCCAACATCTGGCGGGCCAGCAGGGCACACACCGAATGCGGAATGGCGTAGTGAACGTGCAGCAGATCGAGCTCGTAGTATTCGGCCACCTCTGACATGCGCGTAGCCAGCGCCAGATCGTAGGGCGGATATTCAAAGAGGGGATAATTGGAGACCGGCACCTCGTGGTAGAAAATACCTTCTTCCCGCCCGGTGAGCCGAAATGGTTGCGAGTAGGTGATGAAGTGCACCTGGTGACCGCGTGCCGCCAGCTCAATACCTAACTCGGTCGCAACCACTCCGCTGCCGCCGTAGGTCGGATAACATGTGATGCCGATTTTCATTTACGCCCCTTGAGTGGACAGAGAAACCGCACATTCCTTCACTTTCGCTACGCTCATGTCGAAAAACCTTTCCATGAAGGGTTCGCGGTTCCTTCGCTTGCAACTAAAATCTCCTTAATCTCCCAGCTGATGGAAATCTATCAGCTCTAACCCCGAATCATTCCGAATTGCTTCGGGAATGACCGCGAGCAAAGCACTGCGTTCTACCTCTCGCGACGCCCGCAAACGGGTCCGCGCCTCGTCTAGAGCGCGATCACTGTACCCCGGATGACAAACGAGTTCCCATGTGCCCGCAGGCATGGCTCGAGCAAGGCACGCAACACCGAGTCATCGAGAACCCCGGTAGCGAGCAGCCCCATCGAACCGTCGGTGGTGATCATACCGTGCTCTTTGGTCAGCCTGGTAAAGGCTCGCCCCTGGGTTCGCATGACATGCACCTGCATGCGGCGCAAGGTGCCGGCGGGCCGGGTGGCTTTGAGACTCCACCAGGGTTCAAACGGATTGCGAATGCAACCCACGCCACACTGGCGTGCAGCCCGCAACAACGGCGCCAGCACCCGGGGAAAAGCGTGGACGTGTTTGTGCGAGTCGATGTGGCTTACCGTGATGCCGCTCGATTGAATGCGCCGTATCTGGGCCACCGCCTCGGCTTCAATTTCCTCCTCGCGGATGCGGCCGCGCAGCATATCGGCGAAGAAGCGACCCACGGTGGTGCGGAAACAGGACGGATCCAGCGGGTCGACCAGCGTGGGCACCTCGGCGGCGCGCAGGCACGGCGAACCGTCCACCAGCACTACGTGACATCCAACGGCGAGGGCCGGTTGGGCAAAGGCCATATACACTGCGGGAGAGAAAAAGGGACCATTCGCCATCAGCGTCGCAGAACTGAGGGCGCCCGCCTGCTGAAGTTCGACGATGGCACGGTTGACGCCCGGCGCGAGACCAAAGTCGTCCGCGTTGATGATCAGGCGTTTCATTTCCGCAAGTGTACCAAGCGACCAACTGTCGAATTCGGAGCATCGAAGCGCTTGAACCGGGGCAATCCACGGTAGGGAACTATTCATACGGTCAGTGGGGATAGAGCGCTACAATGAGTTTTCTTTTCGGCGGAGGAGGATCCGCAACAATGTTCCGACGATGGCTGCAGCGCAAGGGGCCCGGGCCAGCCGCATACGCTTTGCTTTTCCTGCTGGGCGGCGCCGTGGCTTGGGCAGTTCCGACTGAAAGCATCGTCCACCAGACGCCGAGCACGTTTGATCCCCACTCCGGCCCGGCGCTGATGATTCACCATTTGTCGCTTTTCGTGATTCAAATCACGGCCGCAATTTTTATCGTCGTTGCTTCGCTCCTGACTTATGTGGTGGTCCGCTACCGGCAGCGCGATCCCAACGATGACAGTGAGCCGCCACAGATCTACGGCAGCACCCAGATTGAATTGGCCTGGACGGTCATCCCGATCCTGATCGTGTTGGTTCTTTTTCTCACCACGGCACGCATTCTTTTCGCTATCCAGGATCAAAAGATGCCGCCCACAGCCCTCGATGTCGATGTCGTAGGCCATCAGTTTTGGTGGGAATTTCGCTATGCGAAAATGGGCTTTACCGCTGCCAATGAATTGCACGTACCGCTGAGCAACGAACAATCTCCCACGGTTACTTCATTGGCATTGCTTTCGGCCGATGTGGATCATAGCTTCTGGGTTCCCGCGCTGTTCGGCAAAATCGATAACATTCCGAACCACCCTAACCACATGTGGTTCAATCCGCTAAAGACTGGGATGTTTTTGGGACAATGTGCCCAGTTCTGCGGTGTGCAACATGCAAAAATGCTGCTGCGCGTTTACGTGCAGACTCCAGACGATTTTGCCGCCTGGGTGAAGAATCAGCAGCAACCCGCAGTTCAGGATCCCGCGACGGCCGATGGCAGGCAGATCTTCGAGTCCCAGGCTTGCGTCAGTTGCCATGTCATTCGCGGGACCTCCGCCGAACGGAAAATTCGGGCCGGACCTAACCCACTTTAAGAGCCGGGACACGCTCGCTTCCGGAGCGGCCGACAATACTCCGGCGAATCTCAAGCTCTGGATTCAAGATCCGGACTACGTCAAGCCGGGAAGCCTGATGCCGGCGATGCAGTTAAGCGATGACCAAATCGACAAGATCGTCGCTTATCTCGACACGTTGAAATAAGTGCGGAAGTAACTGCGGAAGTAGCTGCGACGCGGGCCAGAACAACAGGAGTTTTTCGCTATGGCTGATTCAACTTTACCGATCGGGAGCGCCATCGACCTGACCCCGCCGGGTCAGGCCTACGGAACGTGGCTCGAGCAGGCGCACGATTGGGTGGTCACGGTCGACCATAAAAAACTCGGGATCATGTACATGGTCTACGCCCTGATCTTTTTGGCGGTAGGGGGCGTCGAGGCTTTGTTAATGCGGATCCAGCTTGCGGTGCCCCACAACGATTTTCTCTCTCCCGAGGTTTACAACCGCCTCTTCACCATGCATGGCACCACCATGGTTTTTCTGATGGGAATGCCCTTGATCATTGGGTTCGCCAATTACCTGGTCCCCTTGATGGTCGGCGCCAGAGACATGGCGTTCCCCAGGTTGAATGCTTTCAGCTTTTGGATGACCGCACTCGGCGGGCTGTTCCTGTACTACAGCTTCATCGGTGGGGTGGGCTTGCAAGGTGCGGGAAGCGCCCCCGATTTCATGTGGTGGGGATACGCGCCACTCACTGAGCGCCCATTTTCGCGTGGACACACGGCCGACTATTGGGCGCTGGCCTTGATTGTCTCTGGATTCGGCACCATTGGCGCTGCCGTCAACATTATTGCCACCACCTTATGCATGCGCTGCAAGGGTATGACGCTCTTTCGTATGCCGCTGCTGGTTTGGTTAAACCTGGTGGTGGCGGGGATGATCCTGGTGACCATCAGCCCCTTGACCGCAGCGCAGGTCATGCTGCTGATCGACCGGTATCTCGGAGGACACTTCTTTGATTCGCAGGCGGGGGGGCAGCCGGCTTTGTGGATGCATTTCTTCTGGATCTTCGGGCACCCCGAAGTCTATGTGCTGGTGTTACCCGCGTTCGCCATCGCCAACGAAGTGATTCCCGTCTTCTCTCGTAAAGCGATCTTTGGCTATCCGGCTATGGTGGCCGCGTCTGCCAGTATTGGTTTGATCAGCCTCAGTGTGTGGGCGCATCACATGTTCACGATCGGAATGACCTCGGCGCAAAACGCATTCTTCGTGCTCTCGACCGGGCTGGTCGGGGTTCCAACGGGAATTAAAATCTTCAACTGGATCGCGACCATGTGGGGAGGCAAGATACGCTTCGCCACGCCTATGCTGTTTTGCACTGCTTTTGTTGCTCAGTTCCTGTTCGCCGGTCTGACCGGAATCATGCTTTCCATTGCTCCCTGGAACTGGCAACTGCACAACTCCTATTTCGTCATCGCCCATTTTCACTATGTTCTGGTGGGAGCCATCGTCTTCTGCTTTCTTGGCGGGTTCTATTACTGGTATCCCAAAATGACGGGCAAGATGCTCGACGAGCGGCTGGGCAAGTGGAGTTTCTGGCTGTGGGTGATTGGCTTCCACATGACGTTCGACTTCATGCATATTCCAGGCTTGTTGGGTATGCCGAGGAGCCTCTATACCTATGAACCCGGCCGTGGCTGGGACTCCTGGAACATGATCGTTTCCATTGGAGCCATGATTCAGGGAATCGCTACGGTGGTGTTTGTTTTCAACCTGGTCTATTCGTACTTCAAAGGTCCGGACGCCGGACCGGATCCCTGGGATGCCTGGACGCTCGAGTGGGCGACCACATCACCTCCACCTTCCTACAACTTCGCCAGCGAACCTGTGGTCAGCAGCCGCAGACCGTTGTGGGACCTGAAGCATCCAGAAGATCCGGATTCCCGCTATGAATAGGTGGTACCGATGATCTCGACTGTCGAGGATCTATAGACATGAGCGCGACCGCGATTCCCCTGGCTCACGGAACAGCCAACGAACATTTCGCACAGCCCTATCACGGCACGGTTGGGATGTTGGCGCTGATCGTCGCTGAGACCGCGATCTTCACGATCTTTGTCGTGGCCTATATCTATTACATAGGCAAGAGTGTCTCCGGTCCGCAGCCGCGGCAGGTCCTGGAACTTCCCATCTTCAATACAGTCTGCCTGCTGTCCAGCAGCTTCACTATCTGGATCGCGGAACGTGCTTTGAAAAAGAATGCGATGGCAGCTTTCAGCCTGTGGTGGGCGGTCACCATTCTATTAGGTGCGATCTTTCTCGGCGGCACTGCGTTCGAATGGAAGAAGCTGATCTATCGCGACGGGCTGACCATCAGCACCAACCTGTTTGGCACCACCTACTACTCGCTGGTCGGCTTGCATGCGAGCCACGTCATCATCGGTCTGACCATGCTCTTGATCGTGTTGATCTTTTCGCTTTTCGGAAAGATCCAGAGAGAGCACTCGCGACAGATCGAGGTGCTCTCGCTCTATTGGCACTTTGTCGATGCGGTCTGGGTGGTGGTTTTTACTGTGGTCTACATCCTCGGCCGCTGACAGAAAGAGATAAACGCAATGGAAGACCAACAGGGACACAACGGCGTATCCGATGAAGTGGTGCAATTGCCGGCCCCAACGGCGTTTCCGATAGCGCTGGCCCTCGGCCTGACGTTTGCTTTTGCCGGCATGGTGACGAACATGGGGATAAGCATCCTCGGGGGAGTGCTGATTGTCGCCGGTTGCGTGGGATGGTTTCGCCAGGTGTGGCCACACGCGCACCACGTTGCAGTACCGGTCCGAGTGCAAAAGTTCAAGTACGCCACCCAGCGCAAAAAGGTCGCTCATATCGAGATCGACGAAAGCCATCGTGCGCGCCTGCCCGTGCACACTCCCTCAGTGATGGCCGGGGTGAAGGGCGGCATTGCGGGCGGCGTGGCGATGATTGTGCCGGCAACTCTGTACAGCCTGATCGCATTCCACAGCCTCTGGTATGCCGTAAATCTATTGGGAGGCGCGGGAGTGGCCGGATGGTCGAACCCCACCCTCGCGGAGATCACCCACTTTCGCCTGAGCGCTCTGATCACCGCCATCATTATTCATTCCGCAGGCTCGTTGCTCATCGGTCTTCTGTATGGGGCTATGTTGCCCATGCTGCCTCGCCATCCCATTATTCTGGGTGGCATCATTGCCCCGGTTTTGTGGACCGGCGTTCTGCATTCGTCGCTCCCCCTGATCAATCCCTTTCTCGCAGATCGCATCGATTGGCGGTGGTTTGTGGTCTCCCAGGTAACGTTCGGCTTGGTAGCTGGTTGGGTGGTCTCTAAGCAGATCGACATCCGAACCGAGCAATTCATGCCTTTCGCCGTTCGCATGGGATTGGAAGCTCCAGGGGTGATGGAAGAACACCATCGGGAGGAAGGACCGAAGTGACCGCGCGCCTCGTTCGTACCAGCCTGATGCGTACCAGCCTGATGCGCACCAGCCTGATGCTGGTTTCCTGTTTCGCTGTACTGGGCTGCGAGCAGCTTCCCGGGCGTCCCAAGCCCGGGCCGGAGGTGCCGCGTCCCGATGCGGTAACAGATTTCGCTACGCTTTACCGCGAGAACTGCTCCGGCTGTCACGGGGCTCAGGGAATGAATGGCCCATCTTATCCGCTCGCCAATCCGGAATACCAGGCGCTGGTCGATGAGCAGGCGCTTCACCAGGTCGTCGCCAATGGTGAACCCGGCACGCTTATGCCTGCCTTTGCCATCAGCGCTGGAGGAAGCTTGACCGATCAACAGATAGACGCGTTAGTGCACGGCATGCGCGGAGCCTGGGCAAAACCAGGGACTCTCGAAGGAGCGAACCCGCCGCCATACAAAGCCGCGCTGACACCTGACAATGCTCGCGGGGCCCAGGTCTACGCAACGTATTGCGCCAGTTGCCACGGTGTTGCCGGACAACAAGCGAAAAGCAAGGCTGGATCGATTACCGACCCCGCGTTCTTGTCGTTGATCAGTGACCAGGTGCTGCGTACGGTCGTGATTGCCGGCCGCCCTGATATCGGTCAGCCGGATTGGCGCAACGCTATGCCCGGCCACCCGATGAGCGACCAGCAGGTGACCGACGTGGTGGGATGGCTCTTCAGCCAGCACCCTGGCGCAGCACAAAAAGTGGCCGGAGGAGGCTGCGCGATGAGCGACGACAAAGAAGTAACTAGACGGTGGGTGTTGGTAGGGATTGGCGTACTCCTCAACGGCGCGGTTGCTCTGCTGATCGCCACCCCAATCGTCGGTTACCTGCTAGGACCGGTTCGTAAGAATGGCGGTTACGATTCCTGGATCGATTTGGGCGACCTTGAGCAATTTCCCGTGGGAGAGACGCGGCTGGCCAGCTTTGTGAATCCCCAAAGCATGCCCTGGGATGGCGCGACCAGCGAAAGCGGCGTGCTGGGTTCGCCGGACGAAGCAGCAGAAGTTCCAGATTTTCGCCATCAACTGCGCCCACCTGGGTTGCCCGGTCCGCTGGTTTCCGCAGTCGGAATTGTTTATGTGCCCCTGCCACGGTGGCGTGTATTACGGCGATGGCTCGCGTGCTGCGGGACCTCCGCCGCGAGGCCTTTTCGAATATCCCTGGAAAGTGCAAAACGGGCAAGTTGATGATCGACGGCGGCCAAATGCCCACGCTGGCAACCAGCGCGTCGGTGCGGAAAGAGAGTTCCGAATGCACTGGTTGAAACGTACCTACGAGTGGCTCGATTTTCGCCTGAAGCTGGGGGGGCCGATCACGGAAGCGGTGACCCACCCCGTTCCCGGAACACGGCCAGTTGGTGGTATGTCTTTGGCAGCGCCAGTTTCGTACTGTTGCATGCTACAAATTGTCACCGGGATCCTGCTCGCGATCGTCTACGTTCCCTCGGCAGGCGAAGCCTGGAACAGTCTGCAGGTGTTGAACCATGAGCTCCCGCTGGGTTGGTTTCTGCGCGCCATGCACGGCTGGGGATCGAACTTCATGGTCGCCGTGGTGTTGATCCACATGGTGCAGGTGTTCCTGTTTGGCGCCTATAAGTTTCCCCGCGAGCTGACCTGGATCCTGGGTGTCTTTCTGCTGCTGATGACGCTGGGCATGGCCTTCACCGGCCAGGTGATGCGCTTCGATCAGGACGCTTACTGGGGTCTGGGAATTGGGGCTTCCATCGTCGCCCGCGTGCCGTTCATCGGCGGCCCGCTGGTCGATCTGTTACTGGGTGGCCCGATCATTGCCGGTCCTACCCTGACTCGCTTCTTCGCCCTGCATGTCTTTGTCATTCCCGGAATGATGCTGGGGTTTGCCGCGTCTGCATGTCTGGATGGTGATCGGCTCTGGGTATCAACGAGTGGCCTATGCCAGGGCGCATCGTCCGGCGCAGCACTTACATCCAGGAGTATCACGAGCTGACCAAAAAGGACGGTATCCCCTTTGTGCCTGGGGCGGTCGTGGAAAGACATGATCTTTTCCGCAGCGATTCTTTTTGCGGTGGCGGCATGCGCGATGATCCTCGGGTCCCTTCGGGCCGACAGGTTTTCCTGATCCCACCATCATTCAAACCGTACCCAAGCCCGACTTCTTCTTCTTGTGGATTTACACCATTCTCTCGTTTCTCCCCGAGAACCTGGAGACGCCGTTCATTTTGATTGCTCCGGTCGTGGGAATTGCCTTCCTGCTGGCGCTTCCGTTTTTTGCCGGTGAGGGAGAGAAGAGCTGGCACCGGCAGGCCGATCGCCGTGCTCTCGATCACGTGTCCTGGCGGTAGGCTTTGCGGTGTGCCAACACCTGGGAACCTACACCCCCTGGAGCCCGCAGATGCAGGCGTGGAGCGGCGACACCGTCCCCGAACGCTATGTGCACAACGCCACGCCCTTAGGCAGGCAAGGCCAGATCGTCTTCCAGGAGAAGCAGTGCCGCAATTGCCATATGCTCGGAGGCGTGGGTGGCGAGCGCGGTCCAGCGCTGGACGGAGTGGCCACAGGTTGACCTATGATCAACTCGTGCGCCAGGTGCTGCAGGGTGGCGGAAACATGCCTGCCTATGGAAAGAATCTTTCACCAGCAGAAGTAACCGCGCTAGTCAGCTTTCTCGAAACTCTGCATCCCCAGGGCCAACTTCCCGCGCGCGATGCATCGCAGCAATACATCAGCACCGGCGAACTCGACCCCGGGCAGTAGAACGTCCTGGCCGCTTTCCTCAGGCTCTATCCATATCACCCGATGGTTCTTATTGCGGGTGAGGATCCCTCCTATAGTAAGAGTTATGTCGGACGGTATCTCACAGGCCGCATGGAGCTCCTGGTCCTTTCCCTTCTGGGCTACCACTGGCCTGCTGGTCACAGCGTTGCTCTATCTCCGCGGCTGGAGCAAAATCCGCCGTACGCGTCCGCTTATCTTCCCGCCATGGCGCGCATGGTGCTTTCTCGGCGGCTTATTCGTCCTCTGGCTGGCGATCGCTTCACCGCTCGACACCCTGGACGGCCTGCTGCTGGTCGCCCATATGACACAGCACCTGATACTGATGTCGGTCGTACCGCCGTTACTGCTTCTGGGCGCACCGGCTGTCCCCCTATTACGATCTTTGCCGCGCTCTGTGTTGCGCGATGGCCTCGGCCCTTTCTTTCGCGCCCAATCCCTGCACCGGATCATCCGCCTGATCACCCATCCGGCATTCGCCTGGCTGGCCATGAACATCGCCTACATCGGCGTGGCATGTTCCCCAAGCCTACGAGTTAGCCTTGCGCTCCCCGGGATGGCACGCAGTGGAGCACGCTTGCTTTCTCGGCACCTCTTTGCTCTTCTGGCTTCCCATAATCCAGCCCTGGCCCACCGTGAGCCGTGGGTCCCGATGGGCGATGTTGCCCTATCTCGTAGGCGCGGACCTGGTGAATACCGGGCTGGCCGCAGTTCTGTCGTTTGCCGACAGGGTCATCTATCCCAGCTATGCTGCCGGACCCAGAGTCTTCGGCCTATCCGCCCTGCGCGACCAGGCGGCGGCCGGTGCGCTGATGTGGGTGATCGGTTCCATCTTTTACCTTGTGCCGTTGGCGTCGATTGCGGTCCACCTGCTCTCGCCGCAATCCCGTCGTCCCGCCGCCGGCACGTTGCGGCAGGGCAACATTGCCGTCCCGCATCCAGGCCGGCGCTTCGACTTATTGAGCCTGCCCCTGATCGGCCGCTCTTTTGCGCTGGCGCTACGGCCGGATGGCGTTGCAGAGCATCGCCTTCGCAGCCGCGATGCTGGTGATCGCGGACGGCTTCCTCGGCCAACCCATGGGCGCGATGAACCTGGCCGGCGTCTTGCCCTGGACCTACGTCCGGGCCTTCGGCGTCATCGCCTTGCTGGTGCTGGGAAATATCTTCTGCCTCTCGTGCCCCTTCATGCTGCCGCGGGAACTGGGCCATCGGCTCGGCCTGGCCCGCTTCAAATGGCCGCGCTGGCTGCGCACCAAATGGATGGCGATCGCGCTGCTGATCCTGTTCTTCTGGTCGTACGAGGCCTTTGCTATCTGGGATCATCCCCAGCGCACCGCCTGGCTTTTGATCGCGTACTTCGCCGCGGCCTTCCTCGTCGACACCTTCTTTCGCGGGGCAAATTTTTGCAAATACGTTTGTCCGCTGGGGCAATTCAATTTTGCCGGTTCGCTGCTTTCGCCCTTCACCCTCGAAGCGAAGAGCCAAGCCACCTGCGAGCGCTGCACCACCCATGACTGCATTGCTGGAAATCAGCAGCAGCGCGGCTGCGAACTGCAGCTCTACATGCCGCAAAAGGCCGGCAATATGGACTGCACCCTTTGCATGGATTGCGTCAAGGCTTGCCCCCACGACAACATCGGCCTCTTCGCGATCGCTCCCGTGCGCGATATGCTGCGCGACCCGGTGCGGTCGTCGATCGGAAAATTTTCCGCACGCCTCGACATCGCCGCGCTCGTTCTGGTGCTTGGTGATCGCGGCTTTCGTCAATGCCTGGTGGATGGTGGCGCCCGGCACCCTGGGGAGATACCTGGTGCTCGCAGTCCTGTTAGCAGCAGCGCTGACCGTCGCGGCCGCCGCAACCCGTTCGACCAGGAAGGAACTCTTCTGCCGCTTCTCCCAGGCGCTGCTGCCGTTGGGAGTAGCGATGTGGGCTGCCCATCTGCTCTTTCATCTCTTCACTGGCTGGGCCACGCTGGGACCCGCGCTCCATCAGGCTGCCGCAGACTTGGGCATGCATATTTTCGCGCCGGCTCAATGGGGAATGGGGCAGCCGCTGCTGGCCGCCAATACTTTGCTCTCGGTGCAACTCCTGCTTCTCGATGCCGGACTGCTCATGACCCTGTACCTGGGCTGGAGACTAGCGCGGCACTCGGGCGAAGAGCGCCGGCCGGGCCGTCCTGCTGTTGTTGCCCTGGGCAACGATGGTTGCCGTAGCCTATGCGACCGGCGTCTGGATCATGCTCCAACCTATGCAGATGCGCGGCGTCATGATGAATCCATGAAGGCGCTGTATGTTCTGGCAGCGTGCTTGATGTTGATCATAGGAGCTACGGCGGCACGTGCCGACGGCGGCGCCATGCTGCTGCATCAGGATGCCGGCGCCTTTACCATCACCCTGTTCGCTGCGCCCCAGCCACTGCGCACGGGTGCGGCAGATCTGAGCGTGATGGTGCAGGATCGAACTAACGGGCAAATTCTGCTCGATCCGGTGATTGATCTGACCCTGGCGCCCCCAGCTGCCGGCGCAGCCCCGCAGACCGTTCGCCTGGCGAAAGGGCAGGCGAGCAATCGGCTGATGCAGGCCGCCACCGTGTATTTCTCCAAGTGCCGGCAAGTGGCGTTTGACGCTGGCCGTTCGCCGGGGCAACGACACAGCGCAGCTGGACACGGAGTGCACGGTCGAGCCCGATCACTCCCGCGCTACATTGGTGTGGTTTTATGTTCTGTTGCCGGTTGCGCATCATTTTGTTATTCGTCATCCACCAGGTTTTGAAGCTTCGGTCAGAGGGGAAGGTTCCATGATCCATGCGCCAAGTCCGCTCATCGCGATGGGGGTGGTAGCGTCCACCGCCGCCACAGACGCGGTCTACGTACTCTTCACCGCGGCGGTCGCCGCGCGCCGCCGAACCGTCGCAGCAAGCTGGAGCAGCGTATGGTATCTGCTTTCCGCCTTCGCCGTGATCAGCTACACCGGCAATCCCATCTATGTCGTCTTTGCCGGGATTGGCTCCTGGCTGGGAGCCTTCGGGGCCGTGACCTGGCTCGGCACCGCCGACGTGAAGAGTGCCTCTGCAAGGCCGCGCTCATAGCCAGTTGGGCAAATGCAATACGGCGGCTTTTGGGGCTTGCGGAAGTCCAGAGAGAAGGGCCCGGTTTTTTGCTTGAACCACCACACGCCCACGCTTTCCCCCGCCGCCTCTTAGGTCCTGCGGACAACGTGTGGCGCGCCAATTGTGGTAACTTTTGCAAAGCCTACCAGGCGTTCTCGGGGGAACACATGGCGGAAGCAAAGCACATCAAGTGGAACGACATCGAGGTAGAAGCAATGAGCTCGACACATAGGCCGCCAGATGATGGTCGGCACCAACCTGATGGTCGCGCGCGTCCTGCTGAAGAAGGGCGCCAGGGTGCCTTGCACAGCCACCACAATGAGCAGGTCACCTATATCCTGGAAGGTGCTTTGCACTTCTTCATCGACAACAAGGAACTGACGGTCTCTGCCGGCGAAGTGCTGTGCATTCCGCCCAATATGCCGCATGAGGCCATCGCGCTGGAAGATACGGTCGACCTGGACATCTTCACTCCGCCCCGGCAGGACTGGCTCAATAAAGAAGATGCCTACCTGCGGCAGGAAGCAAAGAAGTAGAGGAAAGGGGCGCCATTGGATCTTGGACTGAAGAACCGCAACGTGATCGTCGCTGCGTCGAGCGATGGCATCGCGCGAGCGGCGGCAGAGAAGTTCGCCGCCGAAGGCGCAAACGTGGCCATGTGCTCGCGCGACCAAACGAAACTCAATGCGGCCGCGGCCCAGATTCGCGATCGCTACCAGGCCCGGGTGCTCGCGCGAAGCCTTCGATGTGACCGATGAGGCCGCGGTCGCGGCGTTTGTGAAGCACGTGGCAGCCGAATTCGGCAGCGTCGACGTTTGCGTGATCAACGCCGGGGGACCACCGCCGAGGATGTTTCTTGCCACCACCACGGAGGAGTGGCATCGCGCGGTCGAAATGAACTTCATGAGCGTGATCCACTTTGCCCGCGCAGTTTTGCCCGGGATGCAGAAAAACCAATGGGGCAGGCTGGTGACCATCACCTCCATGACCGTTCGTCAACCGGTCTCGGATCTGATCTACTCGAACGCCGTGCGCGCCGGTGTTCTCGGTCTGGTCAAAAGCCTGGCCAACGAGTTCGGCAAAGACGGCATCACCGTCAACAACGTCGGGCCCGGCTACACCGCAACCGAACGACTGAAGCAGTTGATCGCCAAGCGCTCGCAGGAGCTAGGCATCACGCCCGCGGAATTCGAAGCGCGCTTAGGAGTCGAAGCGCCTCTCAAGCGCGTCGGGCAGCCGGAAGAAGTGGCCGACGCGATCGTGTGGCTCGCCTCGGAGCGCGCATCGTTTATCACCGGTCAAACACTGCTGGTAGACGGCGGCTGGTTCAAGGGGCTTTAGATGTTGGCCGTTGTTCTCGCGATTACGCTTCTGTTCGCGGGCGCCACCACGATGCGTGGACAAGCCAGCCCCAACATGGCGCCTGGCTACCAGCAAACCTACGACCGTGTGCTGCAGCAGATACGCCAGATCGCCATCTTCGATGATCACGGCCATCCTGGCTTTGCCGAGGACACGCGACGTGGACGCGATGGCTTCCTCCCCGTCGCACGCTCCGCTACGTTTGCAAAGCGACAACCCCGAACTCATCGACGCTTCCAAAGCCCTGTTCGACTATCCCTACACCGACAACAACCCGGATCATCTCAAGTGGCTGGTCGCCAAAAAAGCGGAGCTGCGCAAAACCTATCCCGGCTACCAATACTTCGATCGAATCCTCGACCAGCTCAACGTGCAGACGATGATGGCCAACCGCGTCGCCATGGGCGATTACCTCGATCCCAAACGTTTCCACTGGGTATTCTTTGTCGACTCGTTTCTGTTCCCGTTGGACAAAAGCGACCTATCCGCGCGCAACATAGACCTGGGTGTCTACGTTCCCCTGCAGGAAAAGCTGCTAAAGCGCGAGCTCGGCGCAGGCCGGGCTGAGTGCATTGCCCGGAGACCTTCCCCGAATACCTGGCATTCGTGAGCAAGATCCTGGAGCAGAATCGCGCCCACGGCGGAGTCTCGATCAAGTTCGAGATTGCGTACTTCCGCACTCTGCACTTTGACGATCCGCCCAGAACCTGCGGCAGCCGCTATTTACAACCGTTACAATGCCGGAGGAAAAGCCCTCCGCTGCAGACCGCGCAAGTATTCGAGGACTTTATGTTCCGCTACTTGTTGCGGGAAGCGGGGCGCCTGCACCTGGCCGTGCAAATACATACTGCCGTGGGTACCGGTGATTTTTTCAGCGTAACCGGCGGCAACGTCTTGAATCTTGAAAACGTGCTGCGCGACCCTCGCTACAGCAATGTGAATTTCGTTCTGCTGCATGGCGGGTATCCATTTCAGGACCAGGCCATCTGGCTTACCGCGCGAGAGAATGTCTATCTTGACTCCTCGTTGATGGGGCTCTATCTGTATCCTGCGGATCTGGCCGAGGTGCTGCGCCATTGGTTATTGCTCTACCCGGACAAGGTGGTCTTCGGCTCCGATGCTTTTCCCTTCAGCGAAGCCATCGGGGCGGAAGAAAGCGATTGGCTGGCGATTGAGTCAGCGCGGAAGGCGCTCGCCGCAGCCCTCGCGCGCATGATCCTCAACGGCGAAGTGACGGAAGAGCGGGCGCTGCAATTTGCCCACGGCTATTTGCATGACAATGCGGCGCGCATTTATCCAGCGCCCTTGCCAGCAAACTAATCGCCTGCTGCCTCGAGCGCCGGGAGCGGCGCAGCCACTTTCGCGCTGGTCACCAGAATTACCGAGAGCACCACCACGGCGGTCCCGGCAAGAATAAAGCCGTTCACTCTCTCATGCAGCACCAGCCATCCCAGGAACACGGCCACCACGGGATTCACGTAAGCGTAGGTGGAAACCTTCGAAGTGGGCACATGCTCCAGCAACCAGATGTAAGCCGTGTACCCGATCCACGAGCCGCAAACGATCAGGTAAGCGACCGCGCCGATGCCCCGCCCGGTCCAAACCACGCGGGAAAAATCTCCCGCGAATACAGCGAAGATAAAATTCGTGACTGCCGCTGCGGTGATCTGCCAGCCCGTGGCGCTGAAGGGATCCATCCCCGTCTGCCACCGTTTCGACAGCACGGAACCAAGAGCCCAGCTGAACGATCCTCCCAGCAAACTAACGGATGCCCAGAGTTCTTTCCGGCCCATGGCGGTCTCGGACGTAAGCTCGGGGTAGAACAGGACCAACAGTCCTACCACGCCCAGCGCCAGCCCCGCTTTGCCTCGCCGCAGAGATGCGGTGGTGACCCAGCAGTATCGAATCGAGAACCAGAAACCACAGCGGCGTGACCGCAATGATGAGTGCCGCCAGGCCGGTGGAGACCGAAAGCTCCGCGTACGAAAGGGTAAGATTTCCGCCCATCAGCAACAAAACCCCCACCATGCTGGCGAGCGCAATCTGCCGCGGCGAATAAAAAACCTTTCGCCCCGTCAAACCACACACCGCCAGCATGATCACGCCCGCAATCGCAAACCGTACCGCGCACATCAGCGCTGGAGGAATCGACTGCACCGCAATGTCAATCCCGAGATAGGTGGATCCCCAGAACACGTAGACCAGGCCGAACGCAAGAATGACCTTCCATCGGCTTGCTTCGGCTCGGTTCAAAATAGCTCCCTCTCTACGGGATTCGATACGATCCTGGAACCTTTTCATCCAGGGTCGCCAGGATTGCCCCACTCACCCTTGCAAGCTCCACCAGGTGACCATCCGTGGTCTGCCGGGGGCTCTTTACCCACGCAGGGAGATGTGAGATATCATGACCGTCCGTAATGAAATTGAACGTGAGGACCTTGGCGTTCTTCAATCGAATCAGGGCGGTTTGTGCCTGCACGATCGTGAAGCCGTACGCGGGAGCCTGGGAGAGGACGCGCACGAACCCCAACTCTGTGATCGAGCAGGTCGCCAGCTCCGGGAACTGTTGTGTTTTTATCCACGCGGCTACACGATCATGAAACTCGTGGTGGATGAATCCGAGCGCAACCAGGGCGTTCACGTCGAGAAGATACTTCATGGAAAGTTGGCGAGAATCTCTTCGACTTCTTTGCTGCTGAGAACTGGAGCATCTGCACCTGCGCTCAGCACGGGAAGGCCGGTGAGGGGATCGGCGATGATCCTGCCCTTATGGGGTCGCTTTTTGAGCGGCGTCAGGATGATGCTTCCCGCCTCGATTTCGGCATCGAGGGGGTCACCGGCACGAATACCTAGCCGGCGGCGAATCGGACCGGGAAGCACGATTTGCCCTTTGGTGGAAACCCTGGTCTGCATGGTAAGACAATCTTACTCCACGAGGCTCTACCGTCGCAACCTGATTTGGGAGCAAACCGGGGATACTGTGAGAAAATTAGCTCCCAAAACATTGGAGCACAGGTACAGTTGCAATCTCGCGGTGAGACGGCAAGCAGGAAATAACGCCAATCAAGGAGGAGTGGCCCGTTGAGATTTGAGCAGCAGCCCACA
>CAWJZH010000003.1:0-84585 GCA_963847155.1 uncultured Acidobacteriaceae bacterium
GGCGAGACCGCATTTTGCGCAGAATGGCTGTCCTCGCGTCACGGAAGCCACTGGTTAACAGCCAGGGGGCCCGGTCATGTCCTGTATGCCGCAAGAACAGTCATGACGGACAAAATGGGGCGCGCGCAGAACTGGAATTCAATTGAGAGGGGTCAGTCCATGTTGAAGAGATTTTGCTTTCCTTGCGCTTCAGGCTGGCATCGTCGCGCTGTTAATCCTGGGGTCCGCCCATGCGCAGACCACCGCCGGTTTAATCACTGGCATCATTACCGATCAATCGGGCGCAGTTCTGCCTGAGTCTCAGGTCGAGCTGACAAACCAGGCCACGGGCGTGCAACGGAAAGCCATAACCGACAGTAACGGCCATTACACCGTCCCTGAATTGCAGCCTGGCATCTACGATGTCTCGGTAAGCAAAGAAGGGTTCGCGAGGGCAACACAGGGGAACGTTCCTCTCGAAGTGAACCAGAGTTTAGCCCTGAATTTCAAAATGTCAGTTTCCTCCACCTCGCAGACGGTAGAGGTGAATGCGGATGTGACATCGATCAACACCACTTCGGCCACGCAGGCAGAGGTCGTCGGCCACACGGCCATCGTGGAATTGCCGCTGAATGGGCGCCAATTCAATCAGCTCACGCTGCTGACTCCGGGAGCCGTTCCCCTGATACAGGGCGGTCAGCAGGGTGCATTTACGGTAAAGCTGGGAGCGGGTTCTGTCAGCCCTTCGGTCGATGGACAGAGACCGCAGCAGAATAACTACACCATGGATGGCGTATTAAACAACGCGCTCTTTACCAACACCTTTGCCGTCAGTCCACCGCCTGATGCCATTCAGGAGTTCAACGTCCAATCCCACATCACCGATGCTCAATTCGCCATCAGCTCCGGCGCGAATATCAATCTCGTTACCCGGTCTGGCACAAATGATTTTCATGGAGGAGCCTACGAGTTTCTCCGCAACAACGTACTCGACGCCAAGACCTATCCAGCCACCTCCAAGACTCCGTACAAGCAGAATCAGTACGGCGTATATGTGGGGGGTCCGGTGATTAAGAACCACACCTTTTTCTTCGGATACTGGGAGGGCTTTCGATCAGAGCAGACGCAGTCTTACCTTGCGGCCACGCTCACGAACGCAATGCGTGGCGGAGATTTTTCCGCGGTGCTGGGCACCACACCGATCGGGACAGACAGCCTGGGGCGTTCCGAATATGCCAATGAGATCTACAATCCGTACTCCACCATACCCGACCCCGCGAACCCCGGAAAGATTATCCGTAACCCATATCCGGGCAACGTGATCCCGCAAGATCAACTCAATCCGGCCTCGGTAGCCATCC
Organism: uncultured Acidobacteriaceae bacterium; assembly: GCA_963847155.1. Classification (GTDB taxonomy): domain Bacteria; phylum Acidobacteriota; class Terriglobia; order Terriglobales; family Acidobacteriaceae; genus PALSA-350. The sequence goes on from CAWJZH010000003.1 coordinate 1,341, forward strand.
TGAACAAGTATTATCCGCAACCGAATCTGAATGTCGCGCCCAGTGTCCTTCCGAACTTTGCCTTCAATGGCAACACTTCCACCAAGGCCGATCAAGTTGGCATTCGTATCGACCACGAGTTCAATCAGAACAATACCGTGTTCTTTCGGTACAACCGCTCCGACAATAACAGAACCAGTCCGGAGGGATTCCCCGGATACCAGGGCCATCTATCCAACTACTCTCGCGCGTTTGCCGGCGGATATACCCACATCTTCAGCCCCAATACGATCCTGAATGCGCGCTACGGATACACGCAGACTTCATTTAGCCTATTCGATCAGCCTGCCGGCGAGGACTTCCTGAAAGCACTCAATTTCACGGAGACAGCTCCAGTGAAGAACAACCTGCCTCTCGGGCCCGGCGTCGGGGTCTCCAATGGGTATACCGGCGTGGGCCAATTTGCAGCTCCTGTCGGGCCACAACAGAACAGCGACTATCACGCGGACCTTTCGAAGGTCGTGGGCAGCCATACCATTGGCGTTGGCGGCATGTACTACCACATCCACAGCTTTGATGATGGATGGCAGTACACGATGAACTTTACATCCAACGGTACCTCTGTCGATGCTTCGCAGAGCGGCACGGGCTATGGCCCCGCCAGTCTTCTGGTCGGTACGCCCGACAGCTATACACCCTGGGTAGGCGATACGTCGGAGAACCAGCACATCAACTGGTATGGTGTTTACGCTCAGGATCAGTGGCGCATTCTGAAGAACCTTGTTCTCTCCTTCGGTCTCCGCTATGACTACATTTCTCCGCCGTCTTTCGCCAAGATCAACTCTGGTCTGGATGTCCTTACCGGCATCTTCCATGTCACGGGACCAGTTCCGCCGCTCTTTCCCAAAGCAGTCGGCCCCAGCAGTTACTACAACGCCCAGACCAACGGGTGGCAGCCCCGCTTCGGTTTCGTCTATCAGCCCCTCGCCAAGACCGTAGTGCAGGGCGCATTCGTGATTATTGACGATCACAACAACACTCTCATCGAGGAACAATCGGATATACGTCTCTCCTGGCCGAGCGGCATATATACGACAATCAGCAACCAGGATAACGGCTATCCGTCTGTATTCATCAATACTTTGCCGCCGGCTTCGTTTTTCCTTGATCCCAACAAGCCCCTCGCAAGCTTCGGAGGCAGCCCTGATCCGAAGATTCCATACTCCATGGAGTACAGCTTCGGTATCGAACAACAACTGACGCGGACACTTGCTCTCGGCGTTCACTACGTCGGCTCGGAAAGCAGGCATCAATTCCTGCAGCCCCTGGCCAACACCGCCACCGTGCCCGGCCCGGGACCCATCTCAGCTCGACAGCCGTTTCCCCAATATGGCGGTCCCATTCCATGGGACTACAACCAGGGAACTGCGAACTACAACGCACTTCAGGTCAAGTTGAAGCAGGAACTCAACGCGGGGCTGTATTTCCTCACATCGTACACCTGGGCTAAGTCGATGGATCTGGCATCTGACCCCCAGGCCGATACGCTTACCAACTTCTATAACCTCGGTCAGGATTACGGCCCGTCTGACTACAGCAGAAAGCACATGTTCTCCTTCGCATCCTCGTATGCGCTTCCGTTTGGAAGAGGAAAGGCGTATATGTCGAGCCCCAACGCGATCGCTCAGACGTTCGTTGGAGGCTGGAATATCGGTGGCATTGTCACCGCCGACTCCGGACTGCCTTTCAGCGCGATGGCTGGAGGCGATGTGGCCAATACGGGCGGAGGTCCGCAGCGGGCTGAAAGGGTCGCGAACGCTGGAGGCTCTGCCCCTAAGACCAGAGCACATTGGCTCAATACGCAGGGCTTTGCGACACCGGCACCCTATACGTTTGGCAATGAGCGGCGTAATGATCTCATCGGCCCGGGGTATCTTAACTTCGACTTTAATGCACGAAAGGATTTCACCATAGAGCGCTTTACCCTTCAGTTCAAGGCCGAGTTTTTCAATCTGTTCAACCGTACCCAGCTCGCATTGCCAAACAATAACGTTCAGTCTTCCTCGTTTGGAAGCATCACCTCCTCAAGTGCTTCAGCGCGAGAAATTCAGTTCGGGCTGAAGGCGCTGTTTTAACACCAAGGGTACAAGTGATGGTTCGATCTGGGTCGCTCGGGTTTAATGGGAAACTTCTGCTGATTGCCAGCGTACTGTGGCTCATCCGCCCCCACGCCGGCTTCGCGGCGCAGCAGAAATCATGCGACGCTCAAGCCGGCTTCGTCAAGGTAGGCAAGCTTCTGGCAAAGAAGGAGTATCAAGGCGCGAAAGAGACCCTCAGCATTCTCCGGACTTGCCCTCACCTCTCGCCACTCGAGAAGTTCAACGTAGGTTGGCTCTATGGAAGGACTCATGACTTTTCACAAGCACTCAAGATCTTTGACTCTGTGCGCCCGGATGTACCAGATCCACTGACTCATGGCTACGCAATCGCGTTGAGCTACTTCGAACTCGGCAACTATCAACCTGCTATCGATGGCCTCAACAAGCTGCGTTCCCAGGGCGACTTCGATGCCAAATGCGCTGACCTGCTTGGCGTCTCTTATTCCAAGTTGGGCCGATACCAGGAAGCGTACGCCATCATGGCGGAGAATCTGCAGCATAACCCTACCGATGCGTTTGCTTATTTCAACCTGATTACTCTTTTCGTTGATGCGGGGGAAACAGCAAAAGCGGCTCAGGTAGCGGACAACGCGGTTGCCGCGCTCCCGCAGAGCGCAGAGGCGCTGGTCATGCGCGGCTCGATCAGGATGTCACAAAGCAGGCTCGAAGATGCTTATGACGATTTTTCCGCGGCGGTAGCTGTCTCTCCGCATTCTCCTGATCCGAGATTCTTCATGGGCCTGTCCGATTATAAGCAGGGGAAATTTGTTGAGGGCGCCAAAGAGCTTAGGACGGCGATCCGATCCGGCATCGTCGATTCCGATCTCCACTATCTGTTGGCGGAATGCATCATTCGTACGGATTCCTCAAGCTCCACGGCGGCACTGGCAGAGTTGAGCCGGGCCATCGAACTCAATCCGAAATCAGTCTCGGCCAGAACTCTGCGCGGGAAGATGCTTCTCGAAGCAGGACACCCCCAGGATGCACTCGTCGACCTTCGCGTGGCCCGCGAACTTGCGCCCAACCCTGAACGGGATTCCAGAAATGTGACCTATCTTCTCGCGCGCACCTACATGGCCCTTGGGAAGCGCGATCAAGCCAACACCCTCTTTTCTCAGTTGAGTTCTCAATTCAGCTCGAACAACCTGGACACCTTGAACGAACTGGGCGAACGCAGGATGAAAGCAGTGTTGCATCCGTAATCTCGTTCAGATGTTCTTCGAACGCAAAAACCAGAGGAATTTCCATGTCGAAAGATGTATCGCGCAGGACATTTATTCAAACCGGCACAGGTCTCATCACAGCCGCTTGGGGCGGATTGCGTATCTTTGCGGGCCCGGAATCAGCATTCGCTCAATCCAAAGAGGGAAGTGAGCGCCCTTCAGCGGAGCCTCAGGAATTCGTCTATGGAACGGAATTCTTTCGCCCGCCCAATCCTCCCCGCGCCCTGCGCCATGACATGCTGAAGGCGATTGCCAGGGACTACAAGTTCAATATCATCCGAATCTATTGTTCCTGGGTCTATCTGAATCCCGAACCGGGTCGGTTCGACTTTACTGAAGTGGAAGAGGTGCTGAACGACTGCGACCAACTTGGTTTGAAGGTGCTGATGGGCGCGGTGATTGAAGAAGCTCCCTACTGGCTGGAAGCGGCCCACCCTGAGTCGCGCTTTGTCGATGCTTTGGGAGAACCACAGCGGTTGCAGACAGCTTCGATCAATATGAGTGGCGGATGGCCTAGCCTGTGTATGGACTGGGCTCCGGTCCGCGAAGCGGCCGAGACGTTTCTGCGAGAATTCGCAAAGGTCGTCTCCAAACACACCTCGATGTACGCTTACGACGTCTGGAACGAGCCTCATCTCGAGCCTTCAGGCGGACACCAGTTCAATACGAGCACAGATCAAAAGCTGTATTGCTACTGCGACAAGACCGTTGCAGCATTTCAGGATTGGCTGAAGCGGCGTTACGGCACTCTCGAAAAGTTGAGCGAGGCGTGGGTCCGCCGCTATCCCAGTTGGGGTGTGATCGATCCGCCGCGCGGTATGGGCTCGTACATCGACTGGGTGGACTGGCGCCGCTTCATGATCGAGCGCAGCACGGAAGAGATGCGTTTCCGGGTGAAGACCCTTCGCTCCGTAGATACGCGCAGCATTTTGGAAAGCCACGTATTTACCCAGGCAGCGATCATGCCGGTCGCGCTACCGGCCATCAACCCCTGGCGCCTGGCAGAACTCATGGAGACTTGGGGCCTCTCGGATTTTCCCCGCTGGGCGGAAGTGTCTATATACTTCAGCGCCGCGCAAATAGAGCTCACTCGCGCCGCTGCCGCCGGCAAGCCCTTCTGGATTACGGAATTGCAGGGAGGACATGGCAGCAACGGAATTCGCCGCAGCAGGCAGATGCGGCCTCGAGACATTCGTCTGTGGAATTGGATGCTCGTCGCCATGGGTGGCAAGGGTATTGTCTACTGGTGCTATTTGACCGAAGCCACCGGAACCGAATCCACCGGCTTCGGCCTGGTTGAGCGTGACGGCTCTCCCAGCGAACGAGTGTTGGAAGCGGCTGAAGACCACAGGCTCATTCAATCCCAGTGGGACATCATTAAAGAATACAAGCCACAGGCAGAAGTGGCGGTGCTCGTCGATATCGATAACGCTCTTCTGACCTTTGCCATGGCTGGGAACGAAGATGCTTCGGTGAAGTCATTCACCGGATACTACAAGGCACTTTGGAACTGCGATCTCCTGGTGGATTTCATCGAACCGCAAAAACTGGAGAGCCATAGATATAAGGTGATCATTGCTCCATGGCATTTGATCGGAAAAAAGGACACCTGTGACCGGCTGCACGAATTTGTAGAGGCGGGCGGCACGCTCCTGATCGAAACCGGATTCGGAACCTACGACGACCATATGGTCTTCAATCCAGTGGTGCCGCCGTTCGGGCTTGCAGATGTCTTTGGCTACCGTGAACAGGAAAGTCTTTACATGCTCGAGGCAGGCCAGACCAAATTAAGAGCAGGGAATCTTCCCACTTCGGAGCGCGTCTATCTTGATGGGCACCTCACGTTTTCGGAGCCGGTAACTGCCACGATCAAAGCGCATACCTTCCTTACACCGATTACGATCACCTCGGCAAAAGTGATCGCGACCTATGACTCCACTCCGGTCGCTGCAACCAGGAAGGTTGGAAAAGGACAGGTGTTCTACGTTGGAACTAATCTCGGCGCAGCCATTGAGGATGGAGATCGTGCAGGCATCGACCTGGTGCGTGCCATGGTGACTCAGGTTGTTTCCCCGGCTGTGACTTCGGATAAGGTTCGTCCGCGGTTGGTCGAGACGCCCGTGGGCAGCCTGTTGATTGTCTTCAATGAGGAGATCACTGACCAGAGCGTTAGCATCAAGGTCCCCGCACGATACAAACAGGCAGTTGATCTTTACGACAATCAACCAAAAGAAATCCACGGAAACTCGATCGAGATGGTCGTACCGTTCGAAGGTGTTTCAGTGTTTAGGGTCTCGTGAGGGAATAGTCGCTCAAGGGCGAGCGGAGGGGGAGGATTCGTCGGCGCTCTGCATGGCCAACCGCCCTAGTTGGCGAAACGTATCACGCAACTCCACGGGGCGGTAGACTACGATGCGCCGCCCCATGCTGAGCAGCATGGCCGCAAACATTTCCAGCCGATCGCGCCCGCAGCGCAGACGCGTACCGCCTTCCTGCGCCTCAGTGGCCACTCTCCAGGGCGCAAATGTCTGTTCCGCCTCCTCGATGGTCATGTCGATCCAGACATCGATCTGGTAGTCCGACTGGATGAACGGCATGCGGTCCCGGAGATAGGAGCGCGGATCGAAGTTGGCGGGACGGCGGAACGTGGCACGGCAAAGTTCCAGGTCCGTCACGCGATCGAGGCGGAAGGTGCGCAGCGCTCGTCGCGACAGGCAATGGCCGATCAGGTACCAGCGCCCGTCGGTGTGCATCACCGCATAGGGTTCAATCTGGCGGCGTGAGGCGGTACCGTCATGGGAGCGATACCCAAAGCGGATCCGTTTGCCAGCGCGAATTGCAGAGGCGGTGCGGATCAGGTGCTCCACCGAGGTCGAAACTACCCACGGACCGGGCTCGATCGCTACCACATCCTCCACGGTCCGGATGCTCTCGCGCAAAGCTTCGGGTAAAACGCGTCCCAGCTTGGCCAGCGCCCCCTCCGTAGCGGGTGCAAACGCCGATAAGCCGATCTGCCGCAGCGCCCGCAGACCGAGGGAGAGCGCGAACGCCTCTTCATTGGTCAGCAGCAGCGGTGGCAGCCGAAAACCGGCGCGCAGACGATATGCCCCGCCGACGCCCCGGGAGGAGTCAATCGGAATGCTCAGATCCTTGAGGCGAACGATGTAGCGCTGCACCGTGCGCAGATCTACTTCCAGGCGCTCGGCCAGTTCCGCTCCGGTCACATGGTCACGTGCCTGCAGAATTTCAAGCACCATGAGCACGCGCATGATGGGGTCGTACATATAAATGCGATCCTTCTTCTAATTTACGACAGGATCTGTCGGGAATCCGCACTAGTCTCAAGAACGAGGTCCAGAAGGGCCACACGGAGGATGGAAATGGCAGCTGAGACGATACCAATGAACGTGCTGACAGCGGACGCTCTATTGAGCAACTGGCAAGGACACAGGCGGCTGACGCGCAGGACGATCGAGGCTTTCCCGGAAGACCAGCTCTTTCAGTTCTCGGTGGGCGGCATGCGGCCTTTTGCCGAGATGGCTTGGGAGTTCATTCGCATGGCTGTGCCGATCGTGGATGGCGTGTCAACCGGGAAGTGGGAAGAGTTCAAGGTGGACAAGGCGACCACCAAAAGCGAACTTCTCCGCCTTTGGGATGAGCAGACCACTGAGTTGAACAAGAAGTTCCCCAAGATTCCACCGCACCGCTTCCGCGAGGTGGACAAGGCGTTTGGCATGTGGGAGGCACCCGGGCTGGCGACGATTCAGTACGCCATCGATAACGAAATACATCATCGCGGCCAGGGGTACGTGTATCTGCGGGCGCTCGGCATCGAGCCGCCGCCGTTCTGGGAACGTAACTAACGACCTTGAACAAATGGCTGCCGTATGCCGCGCGATCCGTTCACGGCACGGCAGCCGCTCACAAGTCAACGACTGCTTGGTGCAGCTTGAATCTCTGATCGACTACTGAATGAGCAAGTCGTCGCGGGCGCGTCAAAATCAAGATTCCCCGAAAAAGCGGAGTCGTACGCTCTCGTCGGCCGGCAAATCGGGGCCGCCGAACAGATGATCCGGCACTCGCGTAGGATCCTCTGCGATGAGTGGCAATGCTCGCTGCCGCAGCAGCGCAGCCTCCGGCGACTGCTCCTGAAACAGTTGCCGGAACCAGACAGTCACCGAATGGCATGTGTGAAAGTAGGAGTCATGCTGCTCCGCGTACAAGTGGCCGGCGGTATCCCAATCAGAATCATTCAGCAGAGCGTCGCGCAGCACTCGCGCATCGCGCAGAGCAAGCGACATTCCCTGACCGAAACTCGGATCGCTGGTCGCTGCTGCATCCCCGATCAAGGCCACACCGTTTTTATAAGGATGCTCCACCCAGGAGTCGCCCCCCTCAAAGGAGGCCAGCGGCCCGAGGCATTTGCCTTGCTCATAGCATTCGCGACATGCGGGCACCGCTTTCGCTGACTCAGCTGTGAACAGTCCCAATTTCTCCTTTCCTTGTAAACGGTATGGCATGGTCGAAGGGTATCCCAGATAGGCACGGAACCGGCCTTTGGCTTGAGGCACCATACCCACAACGAAGCCCAGGTCCGGGTTGAAGATAAAGGAAGCCGTCTCCTCCGTGGTCGCAACGTCCTGCAAGAATACTCCCGCGAACAAAAACGGCTGGTCGTTCCGCTTGACGGCGAAATCGGCCCATTTCCTCGCCGACGATCCGCGGCCATCTGCAGCCACTATCAGACGGGCAGAAACTCGCTCAGATACTCCCGTCCCTTTGATCTTTACCGCGGGCGCCTTCCCCGGCTCGATTCCCTGGACTGTTACACCTCGGCGGACGTCCGCTCCGGCGCTCGCTGTTGCATCGAGTAAAACTTCTTGCATTTCTGAATGAGAAAACGAGAGCGCAGCGAGCTGATGAGAAGTGGTGGCGACCAGGTCTCGTGGTCCAAATCCAAGATCCACACCTGGCAGCTCGTGTGCGCACGAACCGCGGAGTATGTCGAAGATCCCGAGTTGTACGGCCTCGGCAACACCCCAGGGAGGGATGTACTCGCCGCGGACGCGATCCTTGAATCTCGTTTCTTGCTCGAGGACAAGAACGCTCGCACCGTGCTCCGCCATCGATCGGGCGAGCGTCGATGCTGCGAGACCGCCGCCAACGGTGATAAGGTCGAAATGTGTCATGAGCAGACCGTGCCGCCGGCGCTCTGCAGAGCTTGTTGGCCGGAACTTACTTTCTCAGTCGGAAAACGGAACTATAGTACTCTCGTCTCGCTTGCGCGCGACAGTATGAAACGAAATTTTCATAGAGGGCACTCCCCAACACTGTCGTGGCAGGGCGATGGGCCCGCTGTTCGAAACCAGTTGCGGAACTACCGGGAAGAGAACAATCTAAGGGAGGGAGCAGTTAATCTCGCTGACCGGCCCTGAGGCTGATGGCAGAGCTGAAAAGGATGCCTTCCAGGCTCAAACTGGGTCGGCTATGCCAGAAGGCTGCCAATTGAGTAAGCAAGCAGATCGATTTTCAGAGACAAGAGGAGGTAAGACACAATGGCGCCATCAGTGGTGGAATGGACGGGCGATCAAATTACCGAAGCAGCGCGCCAGGCTTCCCGGGCGGCATCCGTCGTTGTGGATGCACTTGAGGAGAGCCTGGGAGCGACGCGGCGCGCCGCAAAACTTGGCGGCGACGCTGCGGAAGAACTTATGGATGACACCATCAAGCGTCTGACGCGGCATCCTGTCGAAACCATGGTCGCGACATTTGCGATTGGTATCGTTAGCGGCATTGCGATCGGAATTGCCAGCGGAATACTAATTGGTTGGACGGTGAAACGAAGATAGCGCTGCACAGCTCGAAATGGTTCGGCGGAAGCTGTCATTCGGCTCTGATCAGCGCAGCCTGGCGCGGCCGGTCTGGCCTTGTTTGCGGATAGGGAGGTCCTTGTCAGCGTCTTTCCAGAGTAGGCCTTCTTGGCCTTGGCCGTGTCACCCGAGGCAGCGTATGCTGCCCAGTTGCAAGCGGGCCAGCACGCCTAGCCTGGCTTTCTCAGAGCCCGGTCTGCGACAAAGCCCGGGTGCCCCATATCTGCCCGGTTTTGGCAGATGTGGGATTCAACAAACCTCAACCCCTGACTGTGCAGGGTGTAGATTGCCAGACTTCACGATCTGTTGCCGGTAGAAAGTGATCGGTGCACAGCCGTTGAATCCGACATCTGCCAAAACCGGGCAGATACCCCGAATTTCCTGCACGCTGCCCTGGACAGGACCGCGCGTGCGCCTTTCTTTAAGGAAAGGCGCATGAAGTTCGCGGAACCCACCACACTTCACAGGAAATCGGGGATATGGGGCACCCGTCACTCGTTACGCATTGAGATCTCACTACCGGCAGCGATTCGTTTATTCCTTTACTCAGTGGTCTGTGAGAAATGCGGGCTAGACTGGAAGGTTCGTCTGGCACACTAAATGCCGCCGACGGCGAAGCATTCGATGAATACTCTATGAAAGCAATTTTGCGTACGCAATACGGATCGCCGGATGAGTTGCAGTTCGCGGAGGCGCCCACACCCGGCCCAGCTGACAACGAGGTCTTGATCAAGCTTTGCGCGGCATCGGTCAATCCCCTGGACCTGTTCGTACTGCAAGGCGCGCCGTGGAACCGCATTCCGGGACTGCGCGCTAAGCCGAAACACACGATCATCGGTTGTGATATCGCAGGCCGCGTCGAGGCGGTTGGCAGAAACGTAAAACAGTTTCAGCCGGGCGATGAGGTCTTCGGGGTAACAGGATTCGCGGGAAATGGATTTGCCGAGTATGTTTGTGCGCCTGAAGAGAAGCTGGTGTCGAAGCCAGCTAACCTGTCATTTGAGGACGCGGCCGCGCTACCCGTCGCGGGTATTACGGCGCTCCAGGGTCTTCGCGACTGGGGACGGATTCAGCCGGGCCACAAGGTTCTCATCGAGGGCGCATCTGGTGGTGTCGGCACATTTGCGGTGCAGATTGCCAAAGAGCTCGGGGCTCAAGTCACTGCCGTATGCAGTACGAGGAATATGGACATAGCGCGATCGTTAGGCGCAGACCATGTCATTGATTACAGCAAGGAAGATTTCGCGCGGCTTGGGCAACGGTACGATCTGATATTGGCCGTGAACGGTCATCATTCGATTTTCGCGTACCGGCGTATGCTGAGCCAGAACGGGATCTATGTCGCAGTCGGAGGTCTGGTACCAATTCTTGAAGCGCTGCTACTGGGGCGGCTCCTTTCAACGCTTGGGCGCAAAAAGATGACCTTCTTCATCGCGAAAATCGATCAGAAAGATTTGGTTTTCCTGAAGAATCTTCTTGAGGGCGGCAATCTTGTCCCGGTCATCGACAGACGTTACCCCTTGAGCGACGCAGCAAATGCTCTCCGTTATCTCGCAGAAGGACATGCGCAGGGGAAGGTCGTATTAACCGTCCCAGCTTAAGGGACGAAACGGACTGAAATTGACCAGGGCTCATCTCTATCAACCAAAAGAATGAGTACAATTTACGCCCAAAGGTTGGTTACATCCTGAGCCGCGCTGCAATAGGCTGGTGCTCATTCTACTTGCGCCTAGAGTTTGAACGATTGAGGTGAATTGATGGCTGCTTCCAGTCACAGCCTTTCCGCCATAGGGGGAGCATCCGCTCCGCGACAGAGCCTGTATGACAAGCTCAATGGTCCGTGGCATGAACGCGCCCTGCAGTTCTTTATGTTGATCGTCCTCACCCATTGGGCCGAGCACTTTGCCCAGGCTTACCAGATTTTCGTCATGGGCTGGCCGCGTCCAAAGGCGAATGGCGTTCTGGGTCTATGGTATCCGTGGCTCATCAAGTCCGAGGTCCTGCATTATGCTTACGCCGTGGTCATGCTGGCTGGCTTGTGGCTGCTGCACAAAGGATTTACCGGCCGCAGTTATACCTGGTGGATGATCGCATTCTGGATCCAGTTCTGGCACCATATTGAGCACCTGCTGCTGATTTCGCAGGCCACGTTCCATCACAACCTGATGGGCAAGCCGGTACCATTCAGCGTTCTGCAGTTCTTCTTTCCACGCGTCGAACTTCATCTCTTCTATAACTCGATCGTGTTCATTCCTATGGTCATCGCCGTGTACTATCACATGCTTCCCCCGGAGGGAGAAAAGGAGCGCGCACTCTGCACCTGCTCCTGGCACAAAAAGGATGATGAGCTGCAGGCTTCCTTTGGCACCAACCCTTCTACGGTATAAGGTCCTCTCGCTGTTGCTCTGCGCGGTTCTGCCGGTGGTCCTGGCGTGCCGTCGATCATCGTCAGGACCGGAGATCTCTATCCGTCATCAGATCTCCCCGCAGCCGGTTCGCGTGGGCCCCACCACGATCAGCTTCCAGGTCGCGGATGCGACCGGAAAGCCCGTCTCCAGCGCTGCCGTCGAGGTAGAGGCAGACATGGCGCATCCCGGTATGGCGCCCCTGTTCGGCAAGGCAGAAGAAATATCGCCCGGCAATTACCGGGCCGACATCCGCTTCAATATGCCGGGCGATTGGGTCGTGTTGCTGCGGATCAAACTTCCCGGCGGCCAAACTGTGGAGCGTCCGATCAACGTCAGAGGCATACAATCCAACTGAGCCGTATGTCCGACGCTGCCCCCGCCTCTTCTGACCTTGAAGACGATTTACTCGAGACTGCGCACTTCGACCTGTTGCGGCTGCCCATCCTGGGCCGATTCCTTAGCTGGCGCCATGCGCGCACGCTGTTGCAGATCCCCCTGCTATTGGTCAGCGTCATCATGATTCTGCACGGATTATTCGGGCCCAGCTCTCGCGCCTAAGAATCTGGCCACCGTGCTGGCGTGGGTCCACTTTCGCGGCGCGCTGACGCTGGTGCTGCTGCTGGGAGGCAACTTTTTCTGCATGGCGTGTCCCTTCATGCTGGTGCGCAACATCATGCGCCGCTGGATCCATCCGCGCCTGACCTGGCCGCGCAGGCTCCGCAACAAATGGATCCCTACCGTGCTCTTCGTGCTTGTTCTCTTCTCTTACGAGCTCTTCGGTTTGTGGTCGTCGCCCTGGCTGACAGCCTGGATCATCGTGGGCTACTTCGTGGCCATTCTCCTCATTGACGGCCTTTTCAAGCACGCCACGTTCTGCAAGTTCGTCTGCCCCATCGGCCAATTCAATTTTGTCGCGGCTACGGTCTCGCCTCTTGAAGTCAAAGTGCGCGACCAAAACGTCTGTAGCTCCTGTCAAACCAAGGACTGTATTCGCGGACGGCGCGACCCGGCTTCCAATCTTGTGATTCTGCAGCGCGGTTGTGAACTCGCCCTCTTTCTGCCATCCAAGGCCGGCAATATGGACTGTACGTTTTGTCTCGACTGCGTCCATGCCTGTCCGCAAGACAACATTGGCCTTCTCAGCCGGCTTCCCGCCAGTGAGCTGATGACCGATCCCCATCGCTCGGGTGTCGGTTACTTTTCCCGCCGCAACGATATTGCTGCGCTCTCGACCGTCTTCGCCTTCGGCGCTCTGATGAATGCCTTCGGCATGGTAAGTCCCGTCTACGTGGTAGAGACCTGGCTGGGCCGCTTGATGCACGTTCAGAGTCAAGTAACGGAGCTGGGCCTGCTCTTTGCCATCGTCCTCATCATTGAGCCGGCGCTCCTGTTAGGTCTGGCCGCAGCAATAAGTCGCACCTGGGCCGGCGTACAACGCGCCTGGCTGCCGCTCATCGTCCGCTACACGTATGCGCTGGTCCCGCTCGGCTTCGGCATGTGGCTCGCCCATTACGGGTTCCACTTCTTTACCGGGCTTTACACCATCGTTCCTGTCACCCAGAGCGCGCTTGCCGGGCTAGGCTGGTCCTGGGCCGGAGTGCCTCGCTGGACCCTGGTGGGCATTCCCAAATACGTGGTAGAGCCCTTGGAGTTCGGATTTCTTTTGCTGGGCATGGCGGGGTCGCTTCTCGTCGCCTGGCAGCTGGCGGAAGAGGACTCGAAGCAGCATCCCGTTCGTGCCTTTCTGCCCTGGGCAACAGTCTGCCTGTTGCTGTTGCTGGCTTCCGTCTGGCTCATGCTGCAACCTATGGATATGCGCGCTACCATCATGGCGGGATAGAGCGATGAGCAAGATGACGATGTGCCATTCCGAGGGCTTCCCTGGCTGGTTCTGGCGTTCATCGCAATCTGCACCAGCGCGCCCGCGTGGGCGCACATCGGGCCTCCCTATCCCATTATCGAAAATCGCAAAATCGGAAACCTCACCGTTTCGGTCTGGAGCAACCCGGATGTGGGTACGGGAAGTTTTTTTATCATGATCGATCCGCCGAAGGGCGCTTCTGTCCCCACCGACATGAAAGTACAGGTCATCGTTCAGCCGGTGAGCGGCAGGCTGCCGGAGGCGCGCTACGACGCCTGGCGCGAGCAGCTTCGCAATCGTGTTGAGTTTAAGGCCGAGGTTCCGTTCGACAAAGAAGAAACCTGGCGAATACGCATCGTTCTGGCCAGCGCGCAGGTGGCGGGCGAGACCGCCGCCGATGTGCCCGTGACGCCTACTCTGGGGCGATGGAGCCTTTTATTCTTTATGCTCCCGTTTCTCGGCATAGCCGCGCTCTGGCTGAGAGCCATCATGGTGAGACGGAAGCGCAGACAGAGGCTGCTGCTGCAAAGAGCTCAGGCGGGCGCGCACTCTGCCCAATGACAGGCAAGCCTGAGGTGTCTCCGCATCATTCAAACCGGTTCAGATCGGTGTCAGGTGCGGGTTGGCCCAGGATACGGCACATGGAGACGATCTGGCCTTTGTGATGGAAGGCATGGGTAAAGACGTGATGAAGAACGAGAGCCGGCGTGCGGCCGGCCTTGTCCCCATCGGAGAAATGCAACTCTGTATCTGCATTGAGCTGCTCGTCAGTCAAGCCTGAAAAATAAGCAAGCGTGTTCGCACTGACGCGACGCTGTAGAACTCTGGCATCCGGGACCGACGGCCAGTCGGCGGCGCCCTCATCCACGAACCGGGCTCCCTGAAGCGTGTGGATCCAAAATCCTTCGCAGTTGAAGATATGAATGATCTGTGCCCGGAGCGTTGGAAACCCGAAGCCCGAAAGTTCTCTCGCATAGTCACCTTCCGGGATCGTCGCGAGGTGATCGAGTACAAGAGTGAGGCTGGAATGAGTCCAGCTGTGCAACTTACGCATCCCGACGACAGTGAACAAGAGGAGTCTCCTGGCGGTTCGGATTGATTGTAAAGCGGCTGTCTCTGTCCTGACCACACGTCCTGACTGTCCCACATCCCCTGAGCGAGAAAATGGCATGCCTCAGCCGCTGAAGTGCCGGCAGGGAACTTGAACGCCGGGAATAATTCCTGGCCAAATAACTCAGCCCGTTTGGCGCCCAAATACCAAATACCCGATTCAATCTAAAAAAAACTTAACCAGAAACTCAATGAAAAATCATCATGACTGTTAGCAATCATCAGCTAATTCATCGTTTCAGCAGGCTTTCCGAGGACTTGGGCGACATGAAGAAAAAGATGTAACTGACTTTGTTAGGGTCCTGTCTTTGATAGGAAAACGTAGGCCTGGACGTGAGTTAATCTTGTAGGCGCGGCGGGACCGATTCCTACAATGTCGCGTCCGAGCGAACCTCAGTATTGACGGTCAGCCATTCGGCTGTGTCTTCTCACCAGCAAAGGAGTATGTATGACCAACTCTCTGTTTTCCGCAGAATTTCAAACCATACTCGAAACAGCCAAACACCCTGGTCCTACGGATCCCTCTCCCTTTCCTTCGCCAGCCGACTGGCGCGATGAGGTGATTTACTTTCTCATGGTTGACCGGTTTAACAATCCATCCGCGCCGCCCAACCACGCACCCTTTAACGATTCCACCTTCTCGAGATTTCAGGGCGGCAAGTTTTCTGGCGTACAGGCCCAGCTCTCCTATATCAAAGGTCTGGGAGCCGGAGCCATCTGGCTGAGTCCCGTGCTCAAGAATTTCCTTTTTCAGCAAACTTATCATGGCTACGGAATCCACAACTTTCTGCACGCGGACCCTCGCTTTGCGGATGTTCCAGCAAACGCTGACGACGAACTTCGTCAGTTGGTTGATGCGGCCCATAGTGCTGGACTGTATGTCATCCTCGACATTGTCCTCAACCACACTGGTGACGGCTTCGCGTATGTCTGCGATGCGGGCGAGACCTCATGCACAAGTTCGGGCGGCGCTCAAGCGGATTTCCGGAGCTTCGCGCGGCCGGTTCTTTGGCGTGATGCAACCGGTGCGGCGCGTTTCCCGGATATCGCTACCGTTCCTAGCCCGCCTCTGGACGCACTGGTCTGGCCTCTTGAATTACACAAGAACGATTTCTTCCGGCGGCAGGGAACTGGAGCGGGAACCATCGGCGATTTCGCTTCACTCAAACAGTTCCGCACGGACCTGGACGATGTGCAGCGCTTTCTAATACGTGCTTATCAGTACGTTATTGCGCGGTTCGACATCGACGGCTTTCGCATCGACACCCTTCGCTACTTGCTGAATGATCTTCCCCGCCTCTTCGGCAACTCGATGCGTGAATTTGCGCTCAGCGTAGGGAAGAAGAACTTCTTCACTTTTGGCGAGGTCTTTGTGGGCGATGCGGAGCAGCAGATCGCCCAGTTCATCGGCCGCACTACCAGCGACCAGAGCCAGCTCGTAGGCGTGGACGCAGCCCTCGATTATCCTCTTTTCTTCAACCTTAAACCGGTTGTTAAGGCGTCCTCGCCACCATCCAATCTTGTGGCAATGTATGCATTTCGAAAAAAGATTGAAGCCAACATTCTGAGTTCGCACGGAGACGCCACCCGTTACTTTGTCACATTTCTCGACAATCACGATGTCAAGGAGCGCATCCGTTTTGTTCAGCCGGGCGACGAACATAAATTCGACGATCAGGTAACGCTGGGAATTGCGTGCCTTTACTGCCTGCCCGGAATTCCGTGCCTCTACTACGGAACCGAACAGGCACTAAGCGGAGTGGGCAACGACGAAGCTGTACGCGAAGCCCTGTGGGGCGGACCGGGGTTTGACAGAACGAGCTTCTATTATCAGCAGATCAGCCGTATTGCCGCGGTCCGCAATGCGCGGCCGGCGCTACGCTACGGACGCTTCTATTTCCGGCCGATCTCCGGCAATCACACCGACTTTGGCGTGTCGACATTCCCCGACGGCGTGCTCGCTTTCTCACGCATTTTGAACGATGAGGAGGTCATCGTTGTTGCCAACACGAGCACCAAGGATTCCCGGGCAATCGACGTTATTGTGGACAGCAATTTGAGCCGGCCCGGCGACGTTTATAGGATCCTGTATAGCAACAAAGCTGCGCCCAGCGCCCCCGGCGCGGTTCAGGCAAAGGCGGCAGGTTCGGTTACGGTTCAGGAAGTCGACGGGGGGACAGGAAGAGGGCCGCTCAACTCGGTCGGAGTAGCGCTCGGTGCGATGGAGGTTCAAGTGTTGGGTAAATAGCGCGAGGGCGAGAGCGTTAAGGTTCGACCGGTATTCTTCTAATTTCGGATATTGCCATTCTTGAGTCACCTGGGGATGACGGGCCGGCCCGTTTCCGCGTAACCAGTCATCTCGAGGTACCCGGCTCCACGTAACTGTGATTGATCGCGGGCGCCGGCAGCGTCGATGGCTCCCTCCCAATAACTGGTTCCGAACCTGCTGGCCAGTTCCTGACTCCTGAGCGGCGTGGTTACCTCCAGCTCCATCTTCAGGCGCGGAATGGAAACGTGCCACCGCACCGGATACGTCGCCTTGGTCGCCGGGCTGGTCCAGTTGTTGGTTGCAGGGTTACCCGCGTAGGCCGCCGGCGTCATTTCAAAATCCCTGGCGGATAGAAATTGAGACTTCCCGCTCGCATCCACATAGCTGCCGGAAGAGTACGGATCGATGCGGCCATCCTTGTGTCGCAGCCGGTATAGCATGAGTTCGGTCCCGTCTCCAAGTTGCACGCTCAGCCAGTCCCACCCCGCTTCATTGGCTGCCATCGACCCGGTAAAGAACTCGTGGTCCATCCAGGATGTTCCCTCCACCTGGTAGGTTTTCCCATCGAGGTCAATGGATCCTGTCGTCAAAATGCGGGTCAGCGAAAAGTAGTGCGAAGCATGCCCGGCGCCCTCGGCCTTCTGGCTGACCCCATTCTCTCCCTGAACACGGGCTGCTTGATGGGCCTGAGATTCAATGCAAACCCAAACTTGTCGGCAACCCCGCGCAGCTCCTGTTCATGTTCGCCAATGTGCGCTTGCCAATTGCCGTTCCACACCAGCGCGGTCTCAGCATCCGCGCCGGCAATGCCGGGACCGGCTCGATTGAGCCGTTCCTCAGTGTAAAAACGTTGCCCGGTGATATCGCTTAGCGCCATGTGTGCCATCCACAGGTCGTTCACAAACCAGGGATGGTTGTTATCGGCGCGCGAAACGCCTTGCCGGAAAAACGTCAGCTCAAAGCCAAACCGGTGGCCGTCCGCCGACTTCACATTCCCCGTGTAGTACCACCACTCGGTCTGAAAGTCCTCATGGTTGAAGTAGTCTCGCGGAAACGCGAACGTGTAACCAGGCTGCGCGATTTTGTAATCCTGCGCCATGGCGCACGTGGCGGTGAGGAGCAGCAAGGCCAACCACTTATTCCTCATGCACCACCTCCATGGGATCCAGCCGGACCGCGAGCCGCGCCGGAAACAATCCTGCCAGCACCGTGGCAACATACACCACGCTCAATGAAACTAGCAGCACCGCAACCGGCCAGTGAAACTGAATCGTCCATCCGAATGACTGTTTGTTGATCACGTACACCAGCACCAGCGACAGCACGTACCCGAGCGCCAGGCCCAACACATTGGCCAGGATGCCAATCAGGCCGGCCTCAACCAGGATCAGCTTGCGAATTTGCGCGCTCGTGCCTCCGAGATACCGGAGCACCCCGAACTCACGCCTCCGGTCCATCACGATGGAGATCAGCGCCCCCGAAATCCCGCCAATCGCCACCAGGATCGAGATTGCCTCCACCGCATACGTAATCGCAAATGTCTGGTCGAAGACCCGTATAGCCTGACGCCGTATCTCGCCATTCGAAAGCATCATCAGGCTCTTATTCGCAATAGCCTTTTGAATCCCGGCGCGCGTGCGATCGAGGTCTGCTCCCGGCGCAAGGTAGACAGCAAGGTTGGTGGGCGCGCTGTCGGGGAGATAACGCAGCAGCGTGCCCCAATCCAAGACAATGTAGCCTGCTTCGTGACCGTAGTCGTAAAAGATATCGATCACCCGGAAGGGAACTCGTTGTTCGCCCAGCGGCAGTGTGATGGTGTCGCCGGTCTTGACATGATGCTTGTTGGCAAAAGGCTCGCTCACGACCGCGTTGTTGCCCGCGGCCAACTCGCGAAGTACATCCCTGCTTGGTCTTCTCGAAAGGAAGGGCAGGTTCTGGCGAAGCGCAGTTCGATCCCGGCTTGCCCCGGCCAGCGAGGCGGGGAGCCCCTGGTACTGAATTTCGTAGGCGCGCAGGCGGCCCACGCTCTCCACACCTGGTGTAGCCGCGATCCGGTCCGCCACTTCCGGCGCAATGGTGGGATGCAAATCGCCACCCATGGCTCCGGCAGGAGCCAGGTAAAGATCCGCAGGCAACTCGGTGTCCAACCACGTCAAAACCGTCTGCCGGAAACTGCCCACCATGATGCCCACGGATGTCATCATCGCGATGGCCGTGGCCAGCGCCCCCACCAGCACCGAAGTTCTGCGCAAGGATCCGCCGAGGCTCCGCGACGCAAGCAAGGCCTCCACTCCGAGTGCGCGGCGAAGTCCCATCGACCCAGTCCCCGACCCAGCTAAGGTGGCGTGGTGCACCACCAACGGCGTGAGCATGGCGGCAGAAGCGACAAACAGCAGGGCCGACAGGTACCCCAGCAAAGGCTTTCCACCAATGGGTGGGGCCAGCGCTGCGAGCGTGCCCAACACCGCCAGCATCAGCGCGATCCACGCATCGCGATCGCGTTCGACACGCACTTCGAATTCGCGCCGCCCGCGCGCCATTGCTTCCGTGGGCGGCACCATGCTGGCTTCCCGTGCGGGGGCCAACGCAGAAGCCAGAGCCACCCCAATGCCGGCTACAAAGGCAACAATGACGGTTCCCGCGGATAGGGTCATGGCGCCGGGGCGGCTCGAAACATAGAGCGCATTCACTGTGGTCGAAAGCATGCCCACCGCTCCCGCGGCGAGCAGTCGGCCCAGGGGTAATGCAGCCACAGAACCTACGGTGCCGAACAGCCCAGCCTCCAGGAGAAATGCACCCATGACTGCACCGCGGCTCGCGCCCAGGGCCCGCATGATGCCGATATCCGAGCGCCTGCGCACCACGGAAACGGAGACTGCGTTGTAAATCAGAAAGGCTCCCACCAGCAGCGCGATGCCGCTGAGCATGCGAAGATTCCAGCGGAAAGCCGCCAGCATGCGCCGATTGGCAACAGTTTCCGTACCCTGGGCATTCAGCAGCACGCCCGCAGGCAGCGCCTGCCGCAGTTTCCTCTGCCACATTTCGAAATTGTTCGAGTCCGGAGTCTTGATGAGGATGCGGTCAACACGCCCAGATTTCCCGGTCGCCAATTGCGCCGCTCCGATGTCCATCAGAATGGCATCGGTACCCATCTTCGCCGAGTCTGGAATCAAGCCGCGCACCACGTACGCGCGGGCTTGGTCGTTGATCAGCAGTTGCACACTATCTCCCACTGTTTTTCCCAGTCCGCGGGTCACCCATACCGCGTCCGGATCATTGATGTGCTCAAAACCTTCGCTTGAGGTCGCATCTCCCACGGTGCATCCGAACGATCGTGCCGGCGTTGTTTGCCTCCGCAACCAAATCGACTCCGATCAAGGGTAAGGTTTCGGGCACGGTCTGGCCGGTGGCAACAACGGTTGCGTGATCCTCAATGCGCGGGCTCACGCGCAGTGCGTCGGGCAATCTGGCAATCCGCGCGACGATCGCCTCGGGAACCCCGCCGGCCGCGGTGACTTCAAAGTCGTCCTTCCCGGCCAGCGTTTCCATCGATGAATGGAAGGACCCTGCCGCAGCATCGCCTGCCAGATCGATGGCGACCACGGCGGCATCGCCCAGCGCCACGGCAAACAGAATCACCAGAGCACGTCCTGGCTGGCGAAGCAGAGGCCGTAGGATCAGCCGATAGAGAAGAGCCATGCGACCCATGTCAGACCCGCTCTTCGATGATCCGTCCGTCGCGCATGCGCACAATGGTGTCGGCCATGGCCGAGGCCTCTTCGCTGTGCGTTGCCATCAGGATCGTCACTTGCTGTTCTGCGCACACGCGCTGCAAGAGCTCGAGAATCGCGTTGCCGGTTGCGGTGTCAAGATTGCCCGTTGGCTCGTCAGCGAGAATAAGGCGTGGGCTGTGCACCAGTGCGCGCGCGATGGCCACGCGCTGCATTTGTCCGCCGGAAAGCTGGTGCACCATGCGATGCGCCAGCCCTGCCAATCCAACGTCGGAAATGCGCTCCAAGGCTATGGGACGAGCGTTCCTTTCGCCTGCCAGCAGCAGGGGAACCTCAACGTTCTCCACCACGCTCAGCGTATTGATCAGTTGAAACGACTGGAAAACGAAACCGATCTTCTCACGGCGCAACTGGGTGAGCCCGGCTTCGGTCAACTGATCGGTCGCAAGCGCCATCCAGCCGCACATGCCCAGTGGTCGGAAAATCAAGAGCGCCCGCCAAGTGAAGAAGCGTTGACTTGCCGCATCCGCTGCGGCCCATCACGGCAACAAATCGGCCCGATCCAATCTCGAGCGAAACATCGTCGAGGGCTCGCACTCGTTCGCCTGCGTTGGTGTAGTCCTTACCCACGTGCTCAAACGAAAGCAGGGGAGCGGCTGTCTCGGATAGATTCTGCAACAGAGCTCCAAAACCTGGTATTCGGTTCGATGCCAGGTTCCATTCTCATTTTACGCAACGACAATTTGATGGGACGGCGCTGTGGAATAATGACCCATAACCTAGGTAGCAAACGACGGGAGAATCCCACGGCGCTCACTGTCGTCTGCATTCGATTCCCATCGAGAGGTGACATGAGGCGTTTCGCGGGTCTAGCCGTCTTGTTTCTTCATTCAGTGATCGTGCCGGCGCAGCAGTTTTCCTCCGTTCCCGGACAAGGCCGCTCCATGGTGGTCTCGAAGTTTGGCATTGTCTCTACCCCTCAATTTCTGGCATCTCAAGCCGGTGCCCACATTCTCGAACAGGGCGGCAATGCCATCGACGCCGCCATCGCGGCCAATGCCGTCATGGGCGTCGTCCAGCCCTACGTGAACGGTATCGGTGGCGATCTCTTCATGGTTTACTACGATGCCAAAACGGGGAAAGTCTATGGCCTCAATTCGAGCGGCTGGACTCCGAAGGCACTTACCATCGATTACCTCAAAACCAAAGGCGTCACCGAAATCAACCCCATCGGCGTCGAGACCATCGACGTGCCAGGCGCCGTCGCCGGATGGGATGCCATGCGTACGCGCTTCGGCTCTTTGCCCTTCAGTCAAGTGCTCGCCCCGGCCATTTACTACGCGCAGAATGGATTTCCGCTTGCAGAACGCAATGCCCGCTATTGGATCGCCAAAAAGCTTCTCGACCAGCCCGGCTATAAAGAAACCTACGACATCTGGCCCGCTGCTCCGAAAGCGGGTGATCTCTTTAAAAATCCTGCATTGGCGAGCTCTCTCCGGCAGATCGCCGCGCATGGCCGCGACGCCTACTACAACGGCGCCATGACCGGCACCATGGTCAAGTTCCTCAACGCCCACGGTGGCACCCATACCCTCGAAGACTTCCGCGATTTCCAGCCGGAGTGGGTCGAGCCCGTCTCGACCACTTACCGTGGCTGGACCGTCTACGAGCTTCCGCCCAATGGCCAGGGCATCGCCGCCCTTTCCATGCTCAACATCATGGAGAACTTTCCCATGGCGCAATACGGCCATAATTCCGTGGACGCATTGCAGGTGATGATCGAGGCCAAGAAGCTCGCTTACGCTGACATGTATAAGTACGTCGGTGATCCGCGCTTCACTTCGGTTCCGGTCAAACAACTCCTCTCCAAGGACCTAGCGGGGCAGCGTGCGAAGCTCATCGATATGAACAAGGCTGCCTGCCAGGTCGTTCCTTCCGAGATCACGGCGGAGCTGAACAAGCACGGCAACTCCACCATCTATCTCTCCACCATCGACAAGGACGGGAACATCGTCTCGCTCATTCAGAGCAATTACTCCGGTTACGGCACCGGGATGGTTGCCCCGGGGCTTGGCTTTTCCTTCCATAATCGTGGCGCCGGTTTTCAGCTCACTCCCGGCCTGCCCAATTCGCTTGCCGGGCACAAG
This sequence comes from uncultured Acidobacteriaceae bacterium, assembly GCA_963847155.1. Lineage (GTDB taxonomy): Bacteria > Acidobacteriota > Terriglobia > Terriglobales > Acidobacteriaceae > PALSA-350. Next base: position 24,098 of record CAWJZH010000003.1, read on the forward strand.
CGCCCTCTCCACACCATCATCCCGGCCTTCATGGAGAAGGGGGACATCCACATCGGCTTCGGCATCATGGGTGGGTGGAACCAGGCTCAGGCACACGCGCAATTTGTCGCCAACGTGGTCGATTACGGCATGAACGTCCAGGCTGCGCTCGAACAGCCCCGTTTCACAAAAGATACCTTCGACGGCTGCGACGTTGAAATGGAGGAGACGATGCCTGCAGACGTGCGCGCCGGTCTTTCCCAGCGCGGCCACCAGATCAAGCTGCTTGAGCCTTTCTCATTCTCTGTGGGGCAGGGCGCGGCCGTTGTCCTTGACAGCAGCCGCCAGGTAAAGTTTGCGGCAGGCGACCCCCGCTCCGACGGAGCTGCCATCCCTCAAGAGCCAAATACCAGGTAGGGACGTTTGAAGTTCAGCCGTGTCCCGTTGAGGAGCCGCCCCTTTTCCTTGCCAGGGTGCTCTCTCCTTTTTGTCATCCCGACCCGGATTTCCTGCCACGCTGCGCTGGACACTAGGTTGTGGACCGGTAGGAGCGGGGCACACGAATGGCGCACCGCAGATCCGCTCGGCTGCGCTCGGGATGACAAAAAGGAGAGGACCGTGGCCAGGAAAGGGTGGTTGCTGGATGAAAGAGTGGTTGCTGGATGAAAGAGTGGTTGCGGAGCCGAGGCATTGTTTGAATCCAATTTGACAGTTGTTCAGCTAATTTGGACAGCTCTGAAGTTCAGCCGTCCCTCCGGGACTGAGTTTGGAATTGAAGTTCTCACAACCCTCTACAGCCCGTACAAAAGCCCAACAAAACTATTCGACCTTTAGGCCCTCTAGGACAGCGGTCGTTCGTTGATCAAAGTCCAAAGTGTGCCGAACTGATCGCGTAGTTGACTGAAGCGGGATGCGAAAAAGGTTTCCTGCAGAGGCATATAAGCTTCGCCACCCTCCATCAGCAAACCGTAAACCCGCTCAGCTTCTTCCGCGGAATCTACGCTCAGGTAGAGATATGCACTGCGCATGGGTTGGGAAAGATTCTGAGGCACATCGTTCCCGATGAGGACCGTTTCGCCAATCTCCATGCGCGCGTGCACAACCGCATCTTCTTGTCCCGGTTTTACGCTTGCTCCCGGCGTCTGGCTCTGCTTCATCAGGGCGACTATCTTCCCCCCGAGATTTCGCTCGTAGTAGTGGAATGCCTGCGCACAGTTGCCGGGAAAATTCAGATGTGTCAACAATTTCATATCAGCTCCATGTGATTTCGTTGCCGTTCGTGGTGTTGTGACGATGGTTCGGTTACTCCACCTGCTCCATCGCGGTCGTGTGTTCATTCAATCGCGTCAGCGTCTGTACCATGCCCTGTTCCATCCCTGCGCGGAGGTGGGCGTCACGAACTTCGCGTGACTTGTGCTGAATGGTATGCGTCACCAGCGTCTCTCCTTGAGCCTCCTCGAAAGTAACGGTTGTCAGCCACTCGGGGCTGCCGAATTGGGGCATCTCATAACATTCCGTGTACACCAGCCGGTTCGGCCGCACGATCTCGCGATATGTGCCATGAAAGGGATGTTCAGATCCATCCGCCATCCGCATGACGAGGCTCCAAGATCCACCCGCACGCAAGTCGATTGCACAATCAGTAATGCTGGACCCTTCACACCCCCACCATTGCTTCAGATGCTCGGGCTTCGTCCACGCCTCGAACAACAGCCGTGCGCGCCGCTGGAAGCGGCATGTGAACGCAATCTCCCGCTCTGATGGAAGACTGACGGCGACCTCAACGCTTTTTCCTACGAGCATTCTTCCGTCCTCCTTTTGCTTCTAAGCTGTCCCAGGTACTCGTCGAGCCGGTTCATGCTGTGTTCCCAGGAGCGACGATATTGATCAAGCCATTTATCGACTTCCCGCAAAGGAGCACTCTCCAGGCGGCAGGGCCTCTTCTGCGCATCGCGGCTGCGACTGATCAGGCCCGCGCGTTCCAGAACCTTCAGGTGTTTTGTCATCGAAGGCGGGGCAATGGAAAACGGCTCGGAGAGTTCCTTGACCGATAGTTCCCCTTGCGAGAGGCGTGCCAGGATGGCGCGCCGCGTGGGATCGGAGAGAGCGGCAAATGTTGCACTGAGTTCGTACGCCACGTAATTCACCAAATGGCTAATTAGCTAATAAGGAAAATACATCCACCGCTCTTGCCGTGTCAAGAGGAAATCAACTCGTCTAGCCGGATCTGAGAATGGTGTGGAGTGCGGTCCGGTTAGATCTAACGGAACCGCCGCCATAGACTTTACGTACCCCTCTTCGGAGAGACAACACCATCCTTCCCTCGGAGGAACGCATGCTGGCAGATCTGCGCGACGCGCTGCGCCAATTACGCAAGGCCCCGGGCTTTGCCCTGACGGCGGTCATCACCCTCGCCCTGGGCATCGGAGCGACCACCGCCATCTTCACCCTGGTTCATCAGGTGATGCTGAAGTCTCTGCCGGTGGTCAAGCCCGAGGAGTTGTGGCGGATCGGGGACAAGATTCGCTGCTGCAACTGGGGCGGCTATGTACAGGGGGAGGACGGTAATTTCGCCCTATTCTCCTGGGAGATGTACAAGCATTTCCGCGCCCATACGCCGGAGTTCACCGACCTGGCGGCTCTGCAGGCAGGCAATGCGCCGCTGGGCGTGCGTAGAGTTGGATCGCAGGCTCCGGCAGATACCCGCAACGGGGAGTACGTCTCCGGCAATTTCTTCCGCACCCTCGGCATCAATCCCTGGATCGGGCGCATGATGTCCGATGCCGATGATCAGCAGGGCGCGCCGCTGGTGGCGGTGATGAGCTACCGCATCTGGAAAGAAAAGTACGGCGGGGATCCCACCGTGGTGGGCGCCGGCTATCAAATCAACGGGCATCCCTTCACGGTGATTGGCGTCGGGCCTCCAGGCTTCTATGGTGCGAGGCTCGGCGGCGGCAGCACGCCTGACTTCTGGCTGCCTTTGACCTCAGAACTCATCATCGATGGACCGATTGCGCGTCTCAAACGGCCAGATGGGAACTTTCTCGACCTGCTGGGCCGGGTGCGGCCGGGGGTCAGTCCCACCCAGCTCGAAGCCAAGCTCAGAGTGGAATTCCACGACTGGCTGGCCAGCCACGTGCCCGACATGCAGCCGGGAGAGAAGCAGCTCTGGCAACAAGATACGCTGCACCTGACGCCGGGCGATGCCGGCGTCGCCGCGATGCGCGACCAGTATCAAGACGGGTTGAAGCTGCTCTTGGTGGCCGCGGCCTGCGTGCTGCTGGTGGCCTGTGGCAACCTGGCCAACCTGATGCTGGCGCGGGGCCTGAAAGATCGCGCACAGACGTCGATACGAATGGCCCTGGGCGCATCGCGCCATCGCCTGGTGCGCAAGGCCCTGGTCGAGTCGGTGCTGTTGGCGGTGACGGGGGGTGTGCTGGGGATTGCGGTGGCCTATGCGGGAACCAGGCTGATCCTCTACCTGGCCTTCGAGGTGGGTAACCCGAACAACTATGTGCCGGTGAACGCGTCGCCCTCATGGCCTGTGCTGTTGTTCGCGCTCGGGATCTCGGTGCTCACCGGCATTCTGTTCGGGGTGGCTCCGGCGTGGACGACCTCCCACGCCGATCCGGTCGAGGCCTTGCGCGGAGCGAACCGCGCGGTCAGTGGGCGTGGTTCCTGGGCACAGAAGTCGCTAGTGATCGGGCAAGCCGCGATGTCGATAGTTCTCTTGTCGGCCGCGGCTTTGCTGGGCAAGAGCCTGCGCAATCTCGAACACCAGAATTTCGGATTTGCCACCGAGGGCCGGTATCTCGTGTCGATCAACCCGACGCTCAGCAGCTACAAGCCGGAACAAATGGAGCCGCTGTTCCGGGAGATCGACGATCGCCTGCGGCAGATTCCAGGCGTGCGCATGGTTGCGCCTGTGCTCTATGCGCCGATGTCGGGCGATAGCTGGAACGACGGCGTGCGCGTCGCGGGCAGACCCGAACCCCCGGCCAAGGAAGACACCAGCGCAGGTTGGGCGCGCGTGATGCCGGGCTTTTTCGAAACCATCGGCGCGAAGATGGCCATGGGCCGTCCTATCAAGGACGATGACACGGCCACCACGCGCCCCATAGCCGTGATCAATGAAGCCTTCGCCCGGCGATTCTTCAAAAACGAGAACCCACTGGGCAAGCATTTCGGGCCGGACAAGATCCAATATGCGTCCAAGTATGAAATTGTCGGCGTGGTAAAGGACATGCGCTACATGACCTACGACTACAAGGACCCGATCCGGCCGATGTACTGGATATCGGAGGCGCAGACCACCCACTACGACGATCCTGCCTATGAGGCTGGGGAGATCTGGTCGCACTACCTGTACAACATCGTGATTTGGGCTCCCGGCAATCCTCCCGGGATGGAAGAAAAGGTACGCAAAGCATTGGCGAGTGTCGATCCCGATCTGGTGCTGTATGGGGTTGACTCGTACAACAAGGTTGTCCGTGGAGACTTTCAGCAGGAGGACATGATCGCGACCCTGACCACGCTTTTCGGCGTGCTGGGACTGGTGCTTTCGGCGGTTGGCCTATACGGCGTGATGGCCTATATGGTGGAGCAGCGCACAGGGGAGATCGGTGTTCGTATGGCGCTGGGCGCCGATCGGGGAAACGTGTTGCGCATGGTGCTAAGGGGCGCCTTTTCCCAGGTAGCCATCGGACTGGCGATCGGCATTCCGGCCGCGATCGGGGCCGGGAAGCTGATGACGCAGCAGCTGTTCAGCGTAAGACCCTGGGATCCGGTGATGCTGGCCTCGGCCACGTTGGCGTTAGCGCTTGCGGCCTTGGTCGCATCGGCATTGCCCGCATGGCGCGCCGCGGGCGTGGAACCGATGGTGGCGCTGCGCAACGAATGAGGGATGTCCGACGTACGGTGCTATCGCCTTCACGTTCCAACATTAAAAAGGCTGCGCATCAACGTGACTTGACGGTCGAACGAAAGCAACCCGTTTCAAGGGCCTGGAGCAGCAGACCTACATACATGTTGAATTTCTCATCGGTCATCAATTCGACAGGATGTTTGTGCGCTTTTGATTCGCCCGTTAGACCATACGCCATTACGCATTCCACTTCACCTCAGACCAACTCTCTACGACTTCCAGCAAGAACAGGGCAGCTAGTTTGCCCTCTGAGTTCAAGAGCGCAAGGTGCTCACCTCGAATTTCAGCTCTTGTCGCAAGCACAGGCCGGGGGCTTAGGTAGGTCGCCAACTTAAATCGAATTAAAAATGTTTTATCGGTCACTGGCCGTCCACGCCCTTCGCCACACGCTTAGGGTCGAAGGAGCTGTTTCTGAGTTGTTCAGCTGGCTTTAGGTTGGAAGGGTGGAGTGGCGTTCGGATCGATACCTGCAGCTCACGTCCAGATCTCAGTATATGCCGCAAAAGGCAATCCTGTGGCAACCCACCCTCGACCGCGTTCCCGGCCCATGTGGATTTATTCTCATTCTCTTCATCTACACTTGGACCACGTCTCGCTATTCCCGTGGTGTCCTTGCGTGCCCGTGGTTCTGAATTGAATCACGTAACCGATTCCGCGACCGGGAGCCACACTTGAAACCGGGTGTCACCCGGCGTTGAACTCACGTGAACATCGCCTCTGTGCTTTCTCACGATCCGCTGTACGGTGTCCAGTCCGAGGCCTGTTCCCTCGCCAACTCCCTTCGTCGTGAAGAATGGCTCAAAAATGTGCGATCTGACTTCTGGTGGGATTCCAGGACCACTATCGCCAATCTCTACGACAACGAAGTGGTCCTCGCGGAAGGTTCGTACCCGTAGCTCACCCTTGCCTGCCATAGCATCGATGGCGTTCTGGATAAGGTTGGTCCACACCTGGTTGAGTTCACCACCATACGAATCAACCAGAAGAGGCACTGGCTGGTACTCGCGCCGCACACTCACTCCGTTTCTCAATTCGTGACTCAGCATCGTAAGTGTGGTTTCCAGACTTCGTACGATATCGACGTCCTGTACCGCTGCCTGGTCCAGATAGGTGTACTCCTTGATCGTCTGCACGAGCTCAGAGATGCGCGATGTACTGTTCCTGATGACGTTCAAGAGAATTGCCGATTCCGCGCAGGCTGCGATTCGTGCGACCGCAGCCTGCACGGTAGCGGAATCGAGGTTCGACAGCAGGGATTCGAGAGCCTCCGGCTGCAGATTGCATCTGGCCAGAGCAGCCGGCAGTTGCCACGCGTCGTCCTGACCGTGAGTGCACAACACTGTGTTAAGCCGATCCTCCAGGTCTGAAAGCGAAAGGGGGTCCGGCGGAGATGCGCTGGTTTCTGTTAAGGCTAACTCAACCCTCTCGATCTGTGACTGCTCTGAGCTTCGAGGACCTAGCCGTCCCAGCTCGAAGCTCGCATCCCTGATTTTCGTCAGCATTCCCTCCAGCTGGCTGGCCGCACGTGTCGCCGCTGCGGCTGGATTGTTGAGCTCGTGGGCTAGGCCCGCCGCCAGCTTACCCAGCGAGACCAACCGATCACGCTGTTGTTCGATTCGCGTGCCTTCCCGAATCCTGTCGGACATCATGGCAACCAGGCTGGTGGTCAATTCCGGCATCTTCTGCACCAGTTCAGGGAATAGAGAAGAGGGAAATCTTAGAAGGCGCCCTTCGGTAAGGGCCCGTCCAGCAACCGTGAACTTCTTCATTCTGGAAAAGGGATACACACCGTTTACTTCCCCGGCTTTTGCAGGGAGCACAACGGTGTCGCCGCCAAATTCACCGCGCCACTGAAATACACCTTCCAGCAACACGAATAGCCAAGTAGCTGGGTCCCCCTGGTTCACAAAGTTTTCTCCGGCCTGGAGAAGAATTTCCTCTGCGTGGCCCAGAAACCAGTCGATCTGGTTGTCCGGCAAGTCCGAGAATACCGCTACGCGCCGTAATTCCGCTGCGTTGACCATTGAGACCCTTCTCCCTCTTTCGAAATCTGCTCTCTTTCAAAGCGGTGACAGGATAGCTGATCACCAGAGTTCGACTAGTGGACTGTAACAGCTGAATCGGTAGAGCCGTAGGGACTGAAGCCCAATTTTTTCTCAGCCCTTTGCGGCGACTGTCGCAGAGAAAACGTTACTGATGAAGAATCGGAGTAAGGGGGAAAAGAGCAGTTCCCTCTACTCCGCTTTGCTACGGTTGTAGTCTGTTTTTTATCGTCCGTTGTGGTTTACGGCCAGAAAGCTCCCAAGAGCATCTGCCAACAAGCAACGCCGGGGGTTCCTTCGGCTTCGCTCAGGACAGGCTCTTCGACTACGCGCCTTAAAGCCCTCTGTGTGCGATAGATCTGCGAAGCGCTTCGCTCCCACGGCACGCCGGGGCAGGCAGGATGACGGTTTTGTTTGGGAACTTGCAAGATAGCGTAGGAGTTGTGAGTACCATGGGGAAGCCGGTTCAACCAGCATGGCTGAGTGGGACCGGTGGTCTTGATCGCGGTAGCGGACGTGTCGGGAAAGGAGACAAGAAGATCGTGTCGAAGACAGGGCAAGGTTTATCGCGCAGAGAGCTGTTGAAGGCTGCCGGGGGGACTTCAGCTGCATTGCTGCTTTCCCACCCATCGCGCGTTGCAGCCCAGAACGGTGTGACGTCTGGGACTGCAGAGGCTGTCCTCCGGCTGCCGGTTCTCTCGCAGCCCGACATCGTTGTGGTCCACGCCGGTGACCTCGATGGCAGCAGGGCCGAGCTGTCCCGCTCGGGCACTACCTGGACAGGGAGTGGAAGCGCAATGGGCGCCCTCACTCACTTTGTTCCAGAGCAGCGTCAGTCGATTATTTTCCTGGAGTCTCCGGCTATTCCCATACAGCGGGTCCACCTTCGTTGGCAATGCCGTTTTCCCGCCGCCGTCCGCGTCCTCGGTGATGCGTGGGAGCGGAGTTATGGTGATCTGCAATGGATGCCATTACAGGCCGAACGTGCTCTGCCCTGGTACGCGCTGCTTCATCTGCAGGAGCGTACTGCGGGTGTGGGAGTGAAGACTGGGACTGCTTCGTTTGCCTTCTGGCAGATTGACCCGTCCGGCATCTCGCTCTGGCTGGATGTGCGAAACGGAAGCAATGGGGTGCGGCTCGGAAGCCGGAAACTTGAGATGGCTACCATCGTCGAGTACACCGGAAATGCGGGAGAAAGTGCATTCGCAACTGCGAAAGTTCTCTGCCGCCGAATGACCGAGGGAACCAGGGTTCCCATCACACGAGGTAAGACCCCGGTCGGAGCAATTTACGGAAGCAACGATTGGTATTACGCGTATGGCAAGAACACGCCCGACGGCATTTTGCGGGACGCAGACCTGGTGACGTCGGTTGCGCCCGTAGGCGGACCAAAGCCCTTCACCGTGATCGACGACGGGTACCAGGATCCCTCCCGCTTTCCCGACATGTCGAAGCTCGCAGCAGACATCCGGGGAAGGGGAGCCGTCCCTGGGATCTGGATCCGCCCACTTCGGGCAGCCGCAACCACGCCCGGCAACCTCCTGCTCCCCAATGCGCGGTGGAAGGGTGACGGAAGCGAGCCACCGCCGTTGGCCTACGATCCAACCATCCCGGAGTCGCTGGAGGCGATCGCCGCTGTTGCGGCCCAAGCGTGTGGCTGGGGCTTTGACCTGATCAAACATGACTTCACCACCTTCGAGCTTCTTGGCCAATGGGGCAGTCAGATGGGAGCTTCTCCGGCTCGAGGGAACTGGTTCTTAAACGACCGAAGCCTCACCAACGCTGAGGTCGTGACTTTGCTCTACAGGCGCATTCGTTCGAGCTGCGGAGAAGACCGGATCATTCTCGGGTGCAATACGGTGGGTCACCTGTCGGTAGGGCTATTCGACGCATCCCGTACGGGTGACGATGTGAGCGGCAGACAGTGGGAGCGGACACGCCGCACCGGCGTGAACACGCTGGCCTTTCGTCTGCCGCAGCACCGGACCTTCTTTTCCGTCGATGCAGACTGCGTACCGTTAACGCGCGATATTCCGTGGGCGATGAGCCGTCAATGGCTGCAGGCCGTGGCAAACTCGGGCACAGTCCTGCTGGTTTCTCCCGAGCCCGATGCGGTAGGAAAAGAGCAGCGTGATGCGCTGCGCAACGCTTTTCAGCGCTGTTTGCAAGGCCCGGAAAGTGAGCCTCTCGACTGGCTCGACTCACGTACGCCGGCGGAATGGCGGTCTGCGACAGAAATGAAAAGCTATCACTGGATCATGAGAGAGGGCGAAGATCCGTTCCCAATCGGTATCCAACGCGGAATGGATTGATACTGATTACATGATGATGCGCAGGTCTGCAATATTCGATCTTGACGGCACGCTCACTGACTCGAAACCAGGCATTCTCGGATGCCTTACCAGCGCCCTCGATGCCCATCACATCCCCTGGACCGGCCCTCTCGACTGGTTCATCGGCCCTCCTGCCGACCAGTCCATGCGCCGCCTCATGCCGGACTTCGACGAGCCTCGCCGTGCCGCTCTCCTGCACGACTACCGCTTGTGTTACGACGCCACCGGCTGGGAGGAGAACTCCGTCTACCCCGGCGTCCATGCAGTGTTGCAGAGCCTCCAGGCCTCGGGCTGGCAACTCTTCGTCTGCACCTCCAAGCGTGAAGATTTCGCCGTGCGGATCCTCGAAAGATTCGCCCTGGACGCGTATTTTGTTGCGGTATACGCGGACACCGCCGGATCGCTACATCACACCAAGACCTCCTTGCTCCGTCGTCTACTCGAAGAGCAGTCCGTCGATACAGCCACGTCGTACATGGTCGGCGACCGCAACTTCGATATCGAAGCTGCGCGCGCGAACGGCGTAACTTCGATTGCCGTCACCTACGGTTACGGCACGCCCGAGGAACTCGAATCGGCTCGCCCCGACTACACCTGCAAAACAGTCGAAGATCTACTCCCGATCTTCTCTGCCCACGCCCCAGCGCCATACCAAAACGCCCGGAGATAATTATGTGTGTTGAGGCGCGAAGGCTAGCCGAGTTGAACAGTATCGCGTCACTCTACTCTCGCTGGGCTCGCTAGTAGCGCTGCGCCTTCTGTCCGACAATGCCATGACCGAACCCTACCGCCGGCGTTTTACCATGCCCCCAAGTACGTCCCGAAACCAATCCCATCGCCAGGAAAACGGAGCCAAGCACCATATGGAAGATGTGGTCCCCGGTGTGCAGAAGCATGGGGCCCAAATGCCACGCCCTGCCCAGCACCGGGTCCCCAATCGTCAGACCGAGAACCGCCAACGAAAGATAAAAGGCGCCGGATGCGAGGCAGAAACGCTTCGCCGCGGTTTCACTCAGGAAGCTAACGCCCAAAGCAAACGCACCCCACACCAGGTGCAGCAGGTTGTGATATTTGTCCACGTGCGCGCCGCCTACCATAACCAGGACGCCCATCAACACGAATATCCCGCCAAAGAACCGGCACACCATCCTGGCGCTATCCGGGGCACTTTCCAATCGGCGAAAATTGCGGACCGTGGCAGCCAGTCCGGCGATATCCGTCACCAGCAGCGCGCTGATCTGGAGCAGCGTCCCGATAAAGATGCCGGCGGCAAACTTGCCGACCTGACCGGGATGGCTAAGGCGCAACATCTCCGCAGGTAGCCGGACAAACCATCCGGATGTGGTCAACAGTGCGATGAGTGCGCCAATCAGGGGAGTCCACCACCAGCGCGCCCCAAATACCACGATGGCGGCGACGCCGATAAACAACACCGGTCCCGGAGGAAACCTGGGATACGCCGGGTCACCGGAGAGCCACTGCATCCAAAGCGCCACCGCGACAGTCACAAGTCCGCCCGCGGTCAGCTTCGTCAAAAAAGCCAGTTCTGTCTTCATCTGCATTTTGCCGCCTCTTTCCCTCACTCCTCGATTCCAGCACTTTGTGGCAGCGCAAGCGATAAAGATTGGTTAAGCCATATAAAGTTTTGTAAAGCCGGGCGCATGCGAAGCCCGCCGCGAAGGTTTCGGGGACAGGTGGGTTTCAAAGCACTGCAGGATAACTGTTCACCAGAATTCGATTAGCTTTGCCGGGCTAAACGCGAGAACCCCTGTTGGCGCGTCGCTATCCTGAATCCAATTGAGGACAGTCGCGGCACGGCGACGTCAGCGTACATGCCCAGTGTCTTCTCCGCTCGTCTGCTGGTCAGTCCTTGGTCAGGACAAGGGGTACGTCATCTCCGCGCTTGCTTACAAATCGCCCGGTGAGCTTTTTCGCGGATACAGCCGTCAGGTCGGCGTTGCCAGGCCAAGATCCGCCTTGTGCCGTCGTCGCGTGATACGCCATGTGCACTTCGCGGCCTTGCCATTCGCAGGTTCCGCTAAGGGTCACGTCCATGTTGTCCAGGTGTAGGTGTCCCGTCACCAGTGCCCGACCCTTCCCTTGTATTACGAAAGAAAACGTTCCATTCGTAATCCTTTCGTTGTTCGGGTCGCCGATGCCCTGTGCAGTCCAGGTTCCTGCCATGGGTATCGCAAACGACTGATCGCCGCCCTTGCCCGATTGGCCTGCTCTTATTGTCTGCAGTTCTGCGGTGTAGGTCTCATCTTCGGTAGGACGATCGAGGTTGAACAATCGCGGTGCGTAGTTGCCGGCGCGCACGGAAAGCGTCAAGTTCACCTGGTTTGATGTCGGCAGGCTGAAAACCGGGCTGAGGCCGCCTCCGTCAGTGAGGCCGTCCATGTGGGAGGCTCCATCCGCAAGGCTCACGCTGGCATTACCGACCGGTGCAAGATTCGAGTAATCCAGCACCTGCACGCGGAATTTCGTTGACGCTGCAGGAGGCGCTTTCACTGAGCCTGAGGGTGATTTCGGCCCGTACTGCCAATAACCAACTATCACGGCAGCCAAAGCGGTGATCGCAGCTGCCCACACTGCGGCCGTTTTCCATGCTGGTGTTTGCGGTCCCGGGCTTGAAGCGTTGTTTCCCGCCGGTATTGCCGCCGGTGTAGGATCCGAAGCTGGAGGGTTGTCGATATGCAATGGGAATTCCACGTAACCGTCTCCCATCGAGACCTTGGTCCATGCGTGGGCCTCGGCATACCAGACCTCGACATCCACGAACTCGACCTTGCTGCTAATTTCGAATTTAAAAGGACTGTCTTTTTGCAACCGTCCTTCAGTTCTCAGCTTGTCCTTCACATAGAATCGGAGCGACGCGCCTTCCAGCCGACGTCCGTTCTGATCGCTTACGGAAAAAAGAAGGGCACGAGTCTCGTCAGGCATAGTTCAGCAGCACAGGTAAATCGTATACTCCTCATCGGAACAGTCAATGCACGGTCCGTTACTTCGTTTGCCGGTTGCCGGGCAGTGCAGAGCGCAATCCCGTGTGTTCCCTGGGTGCGCGTAGGCGACTCGCGCGGTATTCGCCTCTGTCTCGTGCCCGATTTCGACCTCTACGCGTCGCGCGGTGGTGTGCGCAATCCGTAGTTCCTCCACCCGGCGCACATCGGCTTCGGCGAGCACAAGATGGCCGGAGGGGAAGTGAAGGGAAAAGCGCAGCCGGACGAGCCCGAACCGGAGAAGATATCGCAAGTCGACAGTTGACCTGGCTCCCACACCCAGCTCCAGCGACTCCTCGTAAACCTGTTCCTGCGTGGCGGTGCGCGCGCTGATTTGCAGCGTTGCCATGGTGACGAGAGTATCGCGGGTTCGCGACCGCTCCGTCAACGGTGGATTTTGCTCTGTGATCTAATCTGATCGGGGAGGTGCCGGGATCACTCCTGCCGTCCCTAACGCTAAACACTCCGCAGAAACCCGAGAAGGTGCTGGAAATAAAACGCCTGATCGTCCCATAAGTCGAGATGACTTCCATTGGGACAAATCACACACGTCGCGTCCCCCATCAGCGTCGCCATTTTCCGCATATCCGCCGGGTCCATCTCGTCATACGTCGAACCCATGGTGAGCGCTTTCACCTTGATCTCGTGCAGCCGGTCCCAACGTTCCCAGTCCTTGAGATTACCTGTCACCTCGAACTCGCTCTTACCCTGCATCTGGTTGTAGATTTTGTCATTCACGAGCCGAAACGCGCGGGTCACAGGCTCGGGCCAGGGCTCCAAGCGGCAGATCATCTTAGGATACAAATCCTCCATCACAATGCGCGTATAAGCAGGGTCGTCGTACTTCTTCGCCGCCTCCAGCGCGTTAAATTTCGCCAGAGCCTCGGGAGAGAGCAGTTGCGTCTTCAACGCAGCCGTTCGTTTCAGGTAGGCTTGCGTGCCTGCCGTCATGTTGGAGATCACCAGACCGCGCAGATGCTGCTGATAGTGCAGCGCATACTCCATCGCCAGGATGCCGCCCCACGAATGCCCGTACAACACAAAATGATCCAGGCCCAGTCCTCGGCGCACCTCCTCCACTTCCGTGAGATAGCGGGGGAGAGTCCAGAGTGCCGGGTCGTCCGGTACATCGGAGTTGCCCACACCAAGCTGGTCATAGTAGTACATCTCAATCCCGGCCTGGGGCAGGAAGGACTCCATGGCTTCCAGGTAGTCGTGCGGAAACCCGGGTCCGCCGTGCAGCAGCAGCACTTTGACCGGACCCGAGCCCATTCGTTTTGTCCACACTTTGTACTTGCCTCCGGCGACAGGAACCATGCGAATCCCCGCCACCCGAATTCCGCTGGGGTTCAAGGCATCTAACCCAGGCGATCCAGGACTGGATCCCGCCTGCGCCGATATAGATAAAGGAGACGTGCAGGCGGTCGCAGCCAAAGCAGCCGAGTATCCCAGGAACGTTCTGCGCTTCATATTCATGTTCCATAGAATACCCGTCTGTATGGATACGGTCTGCAAATCCCGAGCGCAGGCCACAGCCCCTTACTGGTGACCGCACACTGCTCCCGCGGGTCCATTTAGTGCTCATAATGCGCACGTTTTTCCAGACTGCCCGCGCGGATACCGAATAGCGGTTGTGGGCGGCGGCTGGAGTAGGTGTCGCTGGAAGTGGTATCTTTATCCCCAATTTGGGGTGCGAGGAGACCCAGTCAAATGGCGCCTATTTCAAACCCAACCGGCCCCGAGGCAGGACAATCGCCATGGTTGGGAATCGTAAAGTTCCTCCTCCTGGTCGTCCTGATCGGCCTCATTTTTCTCCTTGGCCAGCAGATGGTGCGCCACCGCTTCTTTCGCGGCGGATGGGTCGACCAGCGCGACGTACTAAAGCCTTAGAAGGCGCTCGACCGATGGTATGTCTGCCGCCTTGCCAGGTGAGGGTTCTTGATAAAACAAAGGAGTTAGCCTAACTCCGGACCAAACCCAGAATCCTAATGACCGCAGACCACTGGCATTGCACGCGAATTCACCCAGGCGTATGATGGGCGCCCAATCGGGAAAGCCACCCACGGCTGCATGCGCGCGCAGCTCCCGATGGCGAACGCAGGTGCTTTACCACCATCCCAGGCATAGCGAGGTCAGATGAGATTGAACAGGATCTTTCCCCTCGGAGTAGCTGCCATCGCCACCTTTACCTGGCTCCTTTTCTCCCTAGGCACCACCGGAGCAGCGCCGGTCAAAAAAGACTACATAAGTGGAACCGTCACCAGCTCCGCAGGACCCGAAGCAGGCGTGTGGGTAATCGCGGAAACTACTGACCTGCCCACCCACTACATAAAGGAAGTGGTGACCGACGACCACGGCCGCTACCTCATTCCCGCTCTACCCAAAGCGAAGTACACACTCTGGGCTCGCGGTTACGGACTGCTCGATTCGCCCAAAGTGGAAGCCGATTCCAGGCAAGGCAAGTGAATCTGCAGCCGGCCATCGCCCCCGATAGCAAGGCGGCCGCTCACTATTACCCGGCCAATTACTGGTACGCCTTACTCGAAGTGCCCGCGGAAAAGGAATTCGCGGCGCCCGCCGAAACCGGCATTTCCCCCAACATCAAAAGCCAGGCGCAGTGGATCCATCTAATCAAGACAGACAGTTGTGAGTCCTGCCACCAACTCGGTAACCAATACACCCGCACCATCCCTGCTATGTTCAGCAATCTCGCTCCTGCACAAGCCTGGATGCGGCGCGTCCAATCAGGCCAGGCCGGCCCGGCGATGATGGGCGGTCTGGCTCAACTCGGCCCCACCCGGGCAACCGAGCTGTTTGGCGATTGGACCACGCGCATCAAAGATGGAGAACTACCGCCCGAGCCCCCGCCGCGTCCGCAGGGAATTGAGCGCAACGTGGTGATTACGCAATGGGACTGGGCTGATCCCACAGCCTACCTCCACGACGCAATCTCCACCGATAAGCGCGATCCCAAGGTAAACGCCAAAGGACTCATCTATGGCTCGCCTGAAGAGAGCCGCGATTATTTGCCGGTGCTCGATCCGGTCCACAACACCATCGGCAGGCTCAAGGTTCAGTATCGCGATCCGGATACGCCCGGCCAGCCCAAGCCTCTGAATGCCTCACCCGTCTGGGGCGAGGAGGCCATCTGGGACAGCCACACCACCGTTCACAACCCGATGTTCGACGAACGCGGCCGCCTATGGTTCACTGCTCGTATCCGTCGCAGTGACAATCCCGCATTTTGCAAAGCAGGTTCCAGTCTGATTTCAGCACAGCTCACACCGGTCAAAACCTCCGGACGCCAATTGGAAATGTACGATCCCGCGACCCGGCAGCTCACCACGATCGACACCTGCTTTGGCACTCATCACTTGCTCTTTGCCGAGGATGCCGACAACACTCTCTGGACCACGAGCGGCGGCGGGGGAGGAGTCGTGGGCTGGTTGAACACAAAAATGTTTGACCAGACACACGACGAAGAGAAGTCACAAGGCTGGACTGCATTGGTTCTCGACACCAACGGTAACGGCAAGCGCGATCCCTACGTGGAAGGCGAGCAGAAGGTCGCCACTGCGCCCAGCGGTGAGAGTCTGGGAACCTCGTCCGCTCTCAACGCAACTGCCGATCCTGACCATGACACCCGCCTCAATGCTGCCTTTTACGGGCTCGGGATTGGCACGGACGGCATGATCTGGGGCTCAGTCCTGGGTTTTCCAGGTGGGATCGTCCGCCTGAACCCAGGATCGAATCCTCCGGAAACCGCTTTGGCGGAATACTACGAAGTCCCGTGGAAAGATGCCAGGGCGCCCGTCTCAGGCTTCTCTCCGCGGGGCATGGACATCGACCGCAACGGCGTCGTTTGGGTGGCCTTGGCCAGCGGGCACCTGGCAAGCTTTGACCGCAGCAAGTGCAAAGGACCGCTCAACGGGCCGGCCGCCACCGGCCGGCATTGTCCCGAAGGATGGACGCTCTATCAAACGCCCGGGCCAAAGTTCAAGAACGTCACCAGTTCCGGCAGCGCGGACTCTCATTACTACGTCTGGGTCGATCAGTTCGATACCTTGGGCCTGGGCAAAAACATCCCCATCATCACCGGCAATTCATCGGATTCGTTAGTCGCCTTGGTCAACGGCAAGTTCACCATACTGCGCGTGCCCTATCCTCTGGGCTTCTACGCCAAAGGAATGGATGGGCGCTTCGACGATCCCAAGGCGGGATGGCAAGGCAAAGGAGTGTGGACCACCTGGGGGACTCGCACCCCTTTCCATAGTGAAACGGGAAAAGGGACCAACCCGAAAGTCGTTCACTTCCAGATCCGACCGGACCCGCTTGCGAACTGAATGCAAGGTAAAATCAAACTTGGGAGCCGGGTGGGATTTGCGATGACAGACGACACAACCGAAGAGCCCGAAAAAGTTCCGACCGACTGGGCCGAGCTTCGCGTTCAAGCCGAAAAACTTGGCATCAGCTTGAGCCAGCTTCAGCAACAGAAGCGCGAACAGGAACTCAGGCGCGCAAGAAAAATACGGTCCGCCCAAACTCCGCAAATCAAACCAGACTGATGCCGCGGCTACGCATCATAGACTAAAACGTAAAATTCCCTGCCTGGCGGCAGAGCATCGAGATCTTGCAAAATCGTTTCGGCAGTGTGGTCTACCAGCCGCCTTGATTTAAGAAAGACCTCCAGTTCCGCGCGGCTGGGAATGTGGGATCCAAGTAGGGAAGGCACATCGGGAAGCTTGAAATTGCCGGCAAGTTGTATGTGGTACCCATACTCCTGGCTATTCTTACGAAGTTTCGTGACCGTGTACTTAAGCGTCGGATACTCGCCGGGAGTGCCCATCTTTCCTCGCTGAGATCACTAAAACGGAATCGTTGAGCCGTGCTTTGACTCTACTCGCTGGTACTCCTTCCGTCCGGGGCGTCGAAGGCGTGGCGCTATTTGACGCGCCCTCCGCATCGCCTTTGGTACCGCACTCAACGGACCTAACCGACCTTCCTGGTCGATGAGGCCATTTGCGCTTGGGCAAATCATGAGCTATCCTCCGCCACATGAAAATAATCCTCTTTCCTGCACTGCTGTTGATGGGCGCAGCCTTGGCCTCGATCGCCACGCAACCTTCTGCGGTGCTCTACGACAACGATGAGGTGAAGGTCGCCCGGGCCCTCGAGAAAGCACAGGCACAGGGAAAATTCCACAAGCACGAGATGAACCGCGTGATGATCTACCTCCAGCCGGGAAAACAACGGTTCGAGTATCAGGACGGAAGGCCCGCGGCCGTGTCTACCTTCAAGGCAGGTGAGGTGCTCTGGAGTCCACCGACCGGGATGCACGCGGGAACGGTCCTCGATCACGACTTCAACATCATTGAGCTCGAGATGAAGACCCCAGGCACAGGTAAGCCGATCACCAGCGATCACGATCCGCTCAAAGTAGATCCCGCCCAGTGCAAGCTGGAGCTTGAAAACCCTCAGGTGCGGGTTGTGAGAGCCAGGATCCAACCGCACGCCAGCGTTCCGTTACACACCTGGGCTACGGATCACGTGATCGTCTTTCTCACCGATCAGAACTTTCAAATCAAGGATTCGACCGGCAAGACGGAGACGGTGGAACACAAAGCGGGAGACGTTGTCTGGGGAACCCCGGTATCGCTGACAGAAAAAAACCTGAGCGCCCAGCCATTTGAAGCAGTGATTGTCGAAATCAAGAAGTGACTACAATATCGCAATGAGCACCACTTCTCGTTATACGGATGAGCACGCTTCAGCCGGTCTCGACCATAAATTCCCCAGCATTGAAACATGGGAGAATCAATTTCCAGGCTACGAGATCCTGGTAGACGATCCTGAATTCACATCGGTCTGTCCGAAAACCGGGTTGCCCGACTTCGGCCATCTGACGATCCGTTACATGCCTCGCCGGCGATGCCTCGAGCTGAAGTCATTGAAGGAATATCTGTTCGCCTATCGCAACCTCGGCATTTTTCAGGAGAACGTAATCAACCGGGTATTGGAGGATATCGTGAAGGCCTGCGATCCGGTATGGGCTGTCGTCAAGGGAGACTTCCGTCCTCGTGGTGGAATCTCGACCGTCATCGAAGCCCGCTGGCCGCGGCCCCTACATGAGCAGGTCTAGCGCGTCGATGAATTTACCTGTAATCGGAACTGCGCTGAGACGTTGCGTAGACGATCTAACTGCATGCGCGAGGGGTTTGATCCTGTGTTGAGATACATCTTTCGGGTGAGAGGAATGGATCGAAGTTCCGGGTTCAAATGAACTCGAGGAAACCGGTCCATGAGAAAACGAATCGGTGCTTGCTTGCTTGGGGTTGTATGGGCCCTCGGCGTGGTTGGCTACGCCCAATCAACCGAGGCGACGGA
The DNA here is from genome assembly GCA_963847155.1 of uncultured Acidobacteriaceae bacterium. Classification (GTDB taxonomy): domain Bacteria; phylum Acidobacteriota; class Terriglobia; order Terriglobales; family Acidobacteriaceae; genus PALSA-350. The sequence continues at coordinate 42,759 of CAWJZH010000003.1, forward strand.
GTTGATGCGGGCGACCAATGAAGACCGCGCGCGGCAGGGGCTTGGTCCGCTGAAATGGGATCCCGCCTTGGCGCGAGCTGCTCAAAGGCACGCCGAATGGATGATCCGCCAAGGCGGCGGTCTGTCGCACCAGTATGCGGGAGAAGCTGATCTGGTTACTCGCGTCGGTCAAGAGGGTGCGCACTTTCGCGTGGTTGCAGAGAACTTGGCGGTTGCACCGAATCCCGACGCCGTCGAGATGGAGTGGATGCACTCGCCGCCGCATCGCAGAAACATTCTGGATGCGCGGCTGAACGAAATCGGCATCGGGCTGGTTCGCCAGGGTGGCAACCTGTGGGCAGTGGAAGACTTCTCTGCCGGTGTCGCTGCAATCGGCTCTTCGCAGATTGAACGCACCATTGGCCAGCTGCTGAGCGAGCGTGGTGTCCACCCCGGAGGTGATGTTACCGCCGCACGGCAAACCTGTGCTATGGAGCACGGATCGGCCGGAGCCGTTCGGCCGAAGTTCATCATGCGCTGGCAAGGATCGGATCTTAGCCGCCTTCCCGACGTTCTCGAGCAGCAGATCCATACCGGTCGCTTCCGCACTGCGTCGGTTGGAGCCTGCGATACAGGCAACGGCCAGCCCGGCTTCACCACTTACCGGCTGGCCGTGTTGCTCTTTTAAAAGACTGGTGGAAGACTTCGCGGATCTTCATGATGAAACAAGTTTTTCCCTTTGGTGGAATAGGTTAGTTGCCGGCGGTCGCAGAACGCCCGAGGTACAAAGGAGGATGGCAAATGCCAGCGCGTGAAGACTGCCTACCACGGCAAACAGAGTGCCATAGCCCGCTCCGTGAGTAAGCAGCTGGCCGGCGGCGAGGTTGAAAATCGCGCCTCCCATGGCGCCCCCGAAGCCGATCAGACCCGCGACCGAGCCAACTGAACTCAGCGGGAAAACATCGGTAGGCAAGGTCATGATGAGTCCAGACCACGACTGCTGCCCGAAAAAAGCAATACTGAAAAGCAATAAGGCAAAGCTCACGGAAACGTGAGGCACGAGAATGACCGCCGGCATGAGCGCGGCGCTCAAACCCAAAGGCAGCTTGCGCGAGAAGTTGAGAGAGCGGCCAGAGCGTAGCAGATAGCTCGAAAACCAGCCTCCGGCAAAGCTGCCGAGACCGGAGGCCGCGTAAGGAATCCAGGCGAAGTAGCTGACATGCTTGATATCAAACCCACGCGCGTCATAGAGATACTTGGGCAGCCAGAAGAGGCAGAAGAACCAGGCGGAGTCACTCAAAAATTTGGCGCCCACCATGCCGAGAACCCGAGTGGAGGATAGCAGTTGCAGCCAGGGAATTCGCACTGCTTCGATAACCGGATCCAGCGACGCAACCTCTGCCGGTTGCCGGTAAACTGCCAACCACCCTGCTGCCCAGGTGAGCCCCAGCGCGGCGGCGAAGAAGAAAATATAGCGCCAACTCCCGAGCAATAGAATGAGCCCAATCAGCGGCGGCGCGAGCACGGAACCGAGGGCCGTTCCGGCGTTGATGATGCCCATTGCCGTGGCGCGTTGATTCGCAGGTAGCCACTCCGCCACCACTCGCGTGGCCGCAGGAAAGGCTGCGCCCTCGCCCATGCCGAGCAGCAGGCGGGCCAGCACCAGCAGAGGCAGCCCACGCGCAAAACCATGCAGGGCGCAGGCCACAGACCACCAGGCCATGCTGACGGCGAACCCCACTTTGGTGCCGATGGTGTCTAGAAATTTTCCCCCGCCAGCATAGAGCAAGGCATAGGTGGCCAGAAATGCAGCCTGCAGCAGAGCAAACTGCGCGTCAGAGATAGGAATATTCCGCTGGATGGCGGAGATAGCAACAGGTAACGCCTGCCGGTCAAAATAGCTGATGCCGATGGCCACCGTCACCAGGGCAATGAAGAACCATGGCTTGGAATCTAATCGCACGTTCTTCCCTCAGCTTTCGTTCAATTGGCTGGCCAGGTCACGCGCAACAACGATAATCCCATCCGTGGCAGTTGCACATCCAGTGTGAGCTCTCCGTTTTCCGGCGTAATCCACCTGGGAGAATCGAACAGCTGCAACTGTCCGGCAGCTTGCAGTTGAGCGTATTGTTCCGGGGTCGGATTTTGCGGCGATCCCATTTCCTTCCACACCGTGTAGGCATTGCTGTGATGATCGTCGATGCGGTACTGCTGCAGCAACAAGCGATGAACCGAGAGAGGAATCGACTTCATCGACACCGTAACAGTTGCACCCGGGGCGGCCACATCATCATCGTGATAATTCCATAGCAACACAGCGGCTTCGCCATTCGAGCTGGTTGCCAGACGCGTCAATATCCGGCGCCTGCCGAACGCTGTGGGCGAGGATGCTGTCGAGCGGGGCGGCCCCGTTGCTTTCCGCCGCAACGCGGTTACCTCTCATCAATCCAGCCATGCGGAAAAAGTTCAGCACTGGTTTGTCGACCCCATTGGTCGCGAGTGTGCGATACCCGTCGAAGTAGGGTTTACCTTCAAATTCAAAGGCCCAGGTCAGCATTCCCAGTAAGTTCACCTGCTCGCGATCAGCCAGCTCCAGCAGACCCTTCATGGCCGCCGCCGTGTAGCTCGGATAAAGCGGCCCGTTGCGATATGCATTCGGCGGATAGAGACGCGCGGAGCAAGCTGCACAGCCCTCCGGATCCGCTTCACTCAGGATGATAGGGAGCCCCTGGAACTTTGGGAACTGGCGCACAATGGCAAAGCCATCCGCCGCGTTGTTGAGCTCGTGGTCGAGCCCCATTTGCACGTGACCGTCGACTACATTGGGACGCCCCTTTACGTGGAAGGAAATGAAATCCAGCGGTATGGGGCCGCCGGTTGCCAGGCTTTTGTTCGAGGTGCAGTGAGCGAGAAACGCTCGCAGATACTCGGAGGCATTTCCTCGCGGGCCGGGGCCCGTGGTCGCGGGTCCACCTACGCGCGCGTTGGGGATCGCCTGGCGTACGCCCGCCACTGCATAGTCGTACAGCTTGTTGTATTCGTCCTCGGTTCCTTTCCAGTAATACTTGCCGTCCGGCTCGTTCCAAACCTCCCAGTACCAAGTGGAAACCGTCTCCTTGCCATAGCGCCCAACCATGTGCGCGGCTACCTGGCGATTCAGCTCCTGCCAGCGCTTGTAGTCTTTCGGAGGAAACGACCAGCCTTCCTCCTCTCCTGGCTTGAGCGGCCAACCGATGTGATAAGGATCAGGATGTGTCGAGAGTGCCTTGGGCATAAAGCCCAGTTCGACCATGGGGCGCACATGCGCCGCCGCATATGCATCGAATATCTGGTCGAGAATAGTCCAACTATAGATTGGGTTCCCGTTTGCATCTTCGGTGTAGACGTTCGACGAACTCCATTTGAGATCGGGCTTTCCGTCGCCTGTAGCGAGCAGGAAATGCGCGCGAACATAAACCGGAACCGGGCTCAAATCGTGCAATTGGGCCAGCAGGGCCTGGCCATTTTGCGTGGTGGTATAGCCCGATTCGTCGTAGCCAAACCAGCTATAGATGGGCGGGAACTTACCTGTGGGTTTCGCCAGGTCAACCTCGACCCGAACGGCAGTTTGCGCCGCGCAGACTGACGTAACAAGCAGAAGACTAAGCAAGAAAGGGTATCGACGCGTCAAGGTCCTGCCTCAATCATGGTCATTTGGGTCGTATTTTGCCACACGGATGGTAGTACCACCTGAAGACTCCTGTCAACTCGGATCCAGGCTAGAATTCAAGGTTCTGCTAAAGGTAGAAACATTTTGGTTGACGCCCACTGCTTAAAGGTACTACCATTCGCCCCGTTTCAAAAAGCAAATACTAAACACGGCAAGAGTTAGATTCGGAGGGCAGCCATGACAACCAAATGTAAAGCTCAAGCACTGAGCCTGCGGACATTGGTAATCGCCGCGCTTCTATTCGCTGTACATACAAACGCGCAGGTAGAGCAAGGCCGCTTCGTCGGCCGCATTGTCGACTCGCTGGATGCGGGCGTGCCCGGAGCTTCCGTAAGCGTGACCAATACAGGCACGAATATTGTTCAGACGGCTCTTACCGACGGCGTTGGGAATTTCGTCATTACGCCGGTGCAAGCGGGAGTCTACTCCCTCAGCGTCACTGCGAAAGGCTTTGAAACCACGACGAGTTCAAATATCGAGGTGCAGGTGGGGCAGGTGGTTCGCGAGGACCTGCAATTGCGGGTGGGGGCGACCAACGTTACCGTAGAGGTGAACACGGCGCAACCGCTCCTCAACACGGATTCAGCAACTGTGGGGCAGGTGATCTCCAATCAGCAACTCACCGATCTGCCACTGAACGGACGCGGTTTCTACCGTCTTGCGGAGTTGACTCCAGGGGCCGCTCTGCTGCCGGCAACGGGAAATTCCCTGGCCATTCGCCCGGAGATCGTGAACGGCAATACCATCAGCGGAATTCGCGGCAGTGCAGTCTCATTCCTGCTCGATGGCGTAGACGTCAGTGAACAGCATCAGGGTGGAACGTTTATCCAGACATCGATCGATGCGCTGCAGGAGTTCAGTGTGCAGCAAAGCCCTTATTCCGCCGAGTTCAACCGAGGCGGGGCATTTTTCAATGCAACCACCAAGTCGGGCACTAACAAGTTCCACGGCGGGATGTTTGAATTCATCCGCAACGACAAGCTGGATGCACGCAACTATTTCTCATTGACGCGTGCGATACTCAAGCGCAACCAGTTCGGAGGAGACGTCGGAGGCCCATTCCTGATTCCGCATTTGTACAACGGCCGGGATAAAACATTCTTCCTGGTCGACTATGAAGCCCAGCGCCTGCGGCAAGGGCTGGTCGAAAGCGGCACCGTGCCCACCAATGCGCAACGAAATGGTGATTTCAGCGCGGCCGGCCTGCACCCGGTCTATGATCCCCTGACAACCACAACCGTGGGAAAGGTGACATCGCGCAATCAGTTCAGCTGCAATGGGGTACTTAACGTGATCTGCCCTGCGCGGCTTTCACCCCAGGCGCTGGCCGTGCTCGCTTACTATCCGGCGGCGAACACCGGCGCCAACAATTTTGAGGCGGTTCCGACGCAGGCGATTGATTGGGACCAATTCACTATACGCATCGATCATCAGATCAATCCATCAAACCGCCTTTTTGGCCGCTGGACCTATGTCAACAATCGCGAGACGGACCCCAATTTCGCTCCCTCGCTGAAAACCGCTTCTTTGACCTCGAATGGTCAGGACGTCGCAGTCGGCCTGATCACTAATATCGGGGCCAACAAAGTGCAGGATTTCCGCTTTCACTACCTCCCCAGCCACGTAAGGTTGAGCGCATTCCTCGAAGGGCAAGACTTCAACACCACCAATGGCATAACAGGGTTTTCTCAACTCTTACGCCCTAACACGGGAGGATCGTTTCCTGACTTTGCTTTTAGCGGCTATAACTCGCTGCAGGGGTCACAGTTTGATCAGCGCCCAAAATCACAAGACCGCGCCGCATTTGAACCTACAGACAATTTCACGATTTTGAAGGGCCGCCACTCGTTGAAGTTTGGCGTCCTGGTGAGGTACTACCAATGGTTAGGTTACGATAGCGGCAACTACGCCGGGTCCTTCAATTTCACCGGTGCGGAGACGCAGAACCCGGCAAACACGGCGGCTCATCCATTGGGCGGCGATGGCTTCGCCGACTTCCTGCTGGGGTATCCGGCGTCCGTGGCACGTGCCTATCCGGCCGAGAATTTCGGCGGACAGCGTTGGTACCACCAATACTTCGTGCAGGATGACATCCGGGTAAGCGAAAGGCTTACCGTGAGCCTCGGTTTACGGTATGAGTATTCACCATGGATGAACGGGTATAAGGGACAGCTGGGGACATTCGATCCAACACAAGCGAAACCGATCATCATCGAGAGCAACACAGACCAGGTGGACCTCTCCAGCCAACTGGTCGCACCGATTGCATACCAGTACTTCGGGAAGTACATTCAAACCACCAGTCAGGCAAAGTTGCCCTATTCCGTGTCCTATACAGACAGGAAACAGTTCGCACCCCGGATCGGGTTTGCATGGCGTCCTCTTGGCAACTCAACGGTATTTCGTGGCGGATTCGGTATGTTTTACGAGCCTGAAGGGACCAGCGGCCGGGTGAACCACAACATGCTGCCGTATCTGCTGTCGGAGTCAATCAATCAAACGGCGGGAGTTGTTCCCAATCGCAGTCTGGCCAATTTTTTCCTCGGATCGCAACTCGGGTCGTCTACCTCGAATCCTGTTCTCTTGCCAACGCTCGTACACATTCTGGTAGGCCGTAACGAGCACTACAGCTTCGGGGTCCAGCAGCAGCTTTCACCGAAGACTGTTTTCGAAGTCTACTATGTGGGGAATCATGGGCTTCATCTGCAGAGCACCGACGACTTCAACGACCCGTTGCCCGCTGCGGGTGCGGTCCAGGCGCGGCGCCCTCACCAGCCCTGGGGAACGATTACATTCCAGTCGCAGGACCTCGGAGACACCTACCAGTCCTTGCAGTCGAAGATCGAGCATCGCGCGGGAAATGGACTGACGGGGCTGGTTGCTTATACCTGGTCAAAGTTCCTGCAGTCTAACCAGGCTCCGGCGCTCGGCGGAAATTCCGGTTATGAGAGGACCTACTCTCCGTACAACACACCGCAGAACCTGGCCATGAGCGGCACTTATGAGTTACCGTTCGGCCGTGGAAGGAAGTACCTGAGCAGCAGCCATCCAGTGGTGGATGCGGCGTTGGGAGGCTGGCAGTTGCAGACCATCATCGTGCTTCGAAGCGGACTGCCCTTCACCCCAATCGTGGGTTCGGACGTAGCGAACACGGGTGTCGCGAACCAGCGCCCGAATCCTAACCCCGCAGGAGGATCGGCAACATTTCATAAATCGCTGAGCAAGTGGTTCGATCCGACGAGGTATGTCGCCGCACCTCAGTACAGCTACGGGCAAGTGCGTGCCTACACATTGAACTCGGATCTGTACCGTCAGTATGATGCGTCGGTGTTCAAGAACTTCTCCCTGCCGGGAGAGTCCGTTCTGTCCTTTCGCGCGGAGTTCTTTAACCTGCCCAACACAACCAGTTTTAATGCGCCAGGTTCCACAATCACCTCAACATCCTGTTGTGCGGTCACCGCGACGTCGGTTCCGTCGCGCGACATTCAGTTCGCACTCAAATACAACTTCTAACCAAGAAGGGACTCGGTGGTTCGACCCATGGACGCCAATTCTTCATCCGGTACAGATAAGGGCGATCTCACTGACTGGTTGATTCTGCGCTTCAAGCAGCTCATCAGCGAAGGCACACTTACGCCCGGCTACAAGCTACCTTCCGAGCGCGAACTGTCGCTGCACTTCGGGGTCAGCCGGACATCTCTGCGTCCGGTGATGAAGATTCTCAAAATGATGGGCGTGGTCTCGCAGCGAGTCGGTGACGGCACCTACTTGAACGGGGATGCTTCGTCGGTTCTCGCAGAACCGATGGAGTTCCTTTTCCTGTTGGACGAAACATCCTCTCAGGAACTGGTCGAAACCCGCTTAATGGTCGAACCGACGCTAGCTGCGAAAGCGGCCGAACTGGCCTCTCGAGAGCAAATCCTGGTGTTACGGCAAACCATCGGGGAGATCGAGGCCGCCGGGACCGACCAGTTCAGGATCATCGAAGCCGATCTGCTCTTTCACCGCACCATTCTGCAAAGCTCCGGCAACCGGCTATGCGGGCGCCTCTTCCAGGTGATCCACCGCTCCATGATGAACATGATGATGTTGACCTCGCAGCTTGTGGATCGGGATCACACTCTCGCCTTTCACCAGGCAATCTTCGAAGCGATCCAGCGGCGTGATGGGGCAGAGGCCGAGCGGCACATGCGCGATCACTTGATCGACGCGCGCGCACTTCTGTTACAGGCCCGGCAGTCAGAGGCCGACGAACGCCTGCGCAAGAGCATCGGCAAGAATACTGCACGGAAGCGGTCTGCTCTGAAGGCTATGCGCTAAACCTGCGCAGCCCCGCGCATTTGCGTGCCAACCTGCCATCACCCATGATCCCAGGAGTATCCCACTTGAGCGGCATAGGATCTCGATCGCGATTTACGTAGTGTAGTTGCACGTGTGAATGCCGACCTATGCGCCTCCACTCTCCCGCAGACCTGAGCGCGGTTCACAGAAACGGAGATGACCAATGAAAATTAGATCCGCTTACGGGCTTTTGCTCACCGTCGCGCTCGTCTTGCCGGCCACAGGTCAGATTTCCGTCTACATCGGGATGGCACCACCGCCAATTCCTTATGAACCGCCGCCGCCACCACCGCCTGCGCCCACGATGGTCTGGGTAGGCGGTTTCTGGCTGCCTCAAGGACATCATTATCGGTGGGTTGCCGGCCATTACGACCAACCGCCGTATCCCGGCGCTTACTGGAGTCATCCCCACTACGACCGGTACCAGGATGGCTGGCGGTACGACGAGGGGCATTGGGACCACGAGGACCACGAACACGGCCACGGGCATGCGTACGGGCATGAACATGGCCACGGCCACGACCACGACCAGTGACAACATCCCCAGCGCTTAGGACGAAAGCGGCTGCGCAGGTTGCATGGACCTGCACAGCCACGGTGTAGGCTACTGCTTTCTGGGGCCTACCAATGCGAACATGGCCCCCTGGGGATCCTGGCCAAGTATGATCCACTGGTCACCGGGTACCTGGTGCGGTCCCATGAGCACCTGGCCATTCTTCTCGGTGATGCGGCCGTTTGCGGCATCGATATCTTCCACGTTGAAGTAGTGGAGCCAGAAGGGTACGGGAGAATTGTTGGGATCGCGCGTCATGACGGCGCCGATGGGAGCACCGCCGTTATTAAATATCCTGTATGTCCCCATGGGTCCCATGTCCATCGTGCTGTCCTGGTTCCAACCAAAGATACTGGAGTAAAAGGGCCACGCGGTTTTTTCATCGTTGGCCGAGAGCTCGTTCCAGCCTACGGTGCCGGGCGTACCCATCGGCGGCCGTGGCGGCGCATAGTCCAGAGAGCCCTTGAAGAGGAGGAAAGCGGCGCCCTGCGGATCCTCCACCGAGGCCCACCGCCCGACACCCGGGATGTTCTGCGGCGGGCAATGTAGCTTACCGCCGGCCTGTTCCACGCGTTTGGCATCGGCATCCACGTCCTTGACCCCGATGAAGCCGACCCACGCGGGTCTCATGCCGCCGTCAAGCATCCGCTGATCTAGCTCCAAGAGTCCGGCAGTGTCCAGGCCGCCGACGGAGAAAAGCTTGTAGGGAACACCCGCGGGGTCACCCGAGTCTTTGGTTTTCCAGCCGATCACGTGGGTGTAGAAGGCTGCGGCGCCCTTGGCGTCGGTGGTGCGCAACTCATGCCATACAAAGTCGCCGGTGGTGACGATTGCCGGCGTTTTCACTTCCTGCTGTGCGGTGGTGCTCATGGTTTGCTCCCTCCTTTGGGATAATTCTTAACTCTCTGCGGCCCGTTCTAGTTCGGCAATATCCAGTTTCTTCATTTTCAACATAGCCTGCATAGCGTTCGGCTTCCTGATCAGATCCCCCAGGCGCGCGGGCACGATCTGCCAGGATAGGCCGAATTGGTCCTTGAGCCAGCCGCACCGGCTCTCGCTGCCGCCGGCGGACAATTTTGCCCAGTAGTAATCGACTTCCTCTTGAGAATCGCAGCGAACAACGAATGAGACTGCTTCGGTAAATTTGAACATCGGACCACCGTTGAGTGCTGTGAATTTCTGGCCGTCCAATTCAAAGGCAATGGTCAGAACACTTGCCGGCGCCGGGCGGTTGCCGTTGTTCTTCACCGTATCGAGTCGCCGGGAGTTCTTGAATACCGAGAGATAGAAGTTCACCGCATCTTCTGCCTGGTTGTCAAACCAGAGAAACGGTGTAATGCGAGAAAAACTTTCAAGCGCGCCCATAGAGTCTCCTTTTCGAAATTGGATGATCGAACTTTGAGATGTGTACGGTGTCCACAAGAAAAATACTCGAATAAATGTACACTGTCCACAACGCACCATGAACGCAGCAAAAAAAAACCGGCCACCGCTGCGAACAACCTTTCGTCACGGAGATTTACGCAGAGCCCTCCTGGAGGCAGGCATCGAATTGGCGCGCGATGGCGGTCCGCAGGCGGTGGTTTTGCGGGAAGCGACCCGGCGCGCAGGGGTCGCGCCGAACGCTGCCTACCGGCATTTTTCCAGCCACCGCGACCTGTTACAAGCAGTCAGGGCAGCGGCGCTTTCCTCGCTTGCGCTTGCGATTGAGGGAGAAATCGTCAGGGTACGACGGCGTAAAGCCTCACCGGCGGAATCGGCTCGAGCGACCCTTCGCGCGGTCGGTACGGGGTACCTAAAATTTGCCCTGACCGAGAGAGGCCTCTTCCGCACCGCGTTCTCGACCTCGGATCCGGTGGAGGATGATGTGGACGCGGCAAAGACAGGGAAGAGCGGCCTGAATCCGTTTCAGCTGCTTGGTTCCGCACTCGATCTGTTGGTGAAGGCCGGCGTCCTCCCGCGAGAACGAAGGCCGGGCGCGGAGTATCTCGCCTGGTCTGCCGTCCATGGGCTGGCGATTTTGATCATCGAGGGGCCACTGAATGGTGCGTCTGATAAGGAGATTCGCGCCATGTCCGAGCGCGTTCTACTGATGGTGGAAAAAGGTCTCTGAATATCGGGTTCAAGGTATATGTGTGGGGAACCCCAAGGAAAATCGTTTTCCGTGGCAGGAAATCCGGATGCGCTCTCTTGAAAACATTTCCACGAAAGGTTCGCGGAACCGCAGGTCCCTCCGCTCCGCTTCGCTCCGGTCGGGATGACAAAGGAAAGGCTGGGCAACGGTTTCATAGAGGGTAGTTGCCGGACCGGAGCGCAGTGGAGAGACCTGCGGTTCCCATTGAAGAGACCGGTTCCCATTGAAGTTCCTACACACTCAAGGCAGGTTTTTGTCCAGCAAAAGCAGGGTCTCGGCGAGAACGCGCGCGCCCTTCGCGCAATCGGCAGGTTCTGCCCACTCTTCCGGAGTATGGCTTCGACCATCTTTGCAGGGCACAAAGATCATACCCATCGGCGCAATGCGGGCGACGAACACGCCATCGTGCCCGGCGCCGCTTGGCAGGCGGGTACTGCGAATCCCGGCAGTCGAGGACGCTTTCTCGATCGTGTCCTGCACCAGGGGAGAACAGCCAGTAGGCAGTGTCTGGCTCAGGGGAGTGATCGTCAGCCGCAAGTGTCTCTGTTTCAACTCGCCTTCGGCGCGCTTCCACAGTTCCTGCTCAAAGTGAAGCAGGGTAGCCTCATCGGTGCTGCGTGCTTCGAGGATCATGGAAACCGAACCAGGCACTGCGTTGATCGCATTGGGTTGGACGGAAATTTTTCCCACCGTTGCCACCAGGTAAGGACTGTCAGCGGTTCTCGATCGCGCCAGCTCGTCGACTGCGCGGATAAACTCCGCAGCACCAACCAGGGCGTCGCGGCGAAGTGACATGGGGGTGGTTCCGGCATGATCGGCGCGTCCTTCCACCGTGACCTCATGCCGCCGGATGCCGACGATGGCAGTTACGATGCCAATCTCGGCGTTTCTTTCCGCGATGACCAGCCCTTGTTCGATGTGCAGTTCCACATAGGCCGCCACAGAGTCATGGCTGCGAATCGGCTGAGTCAGTTGTTCCGCGCTGCCGCCTACGCTATTGATCGCGGAGGCAAGACTTAGATTGGAAGGCAGGCAGCGCGCCAGATCTGATTCGGTTAATACTCCGGCCCAACTGCGACTGCCGATGCACGACAGACCAAACTCGCTGGGCTCTTCGGCCAGAAAGTCGACTACTTCGAGGGAATGTAACAGCGGAATCTTCTGCTCCCGGATGGACTGAGCGGCCTCCAAGGCCGCGAGCAATCCGAGCGCGCCGTCGAAGCGGCCGCCCGCCGGCACGGTGTCTGAATGTGAGCCTGCGACCAGGGCTCCCAGGCTGGGTGTGGTACCAGGGAGCCGGCCCAGCAGATTTCCGCCTGCATCGATAGTTACGGAGAGACCCGCGGATTTAAACTCTCGCTGCAGCCATGCGCGGCCTTCGGAAAATAGAGGTTCAAACGCACGGCGGGTCCAGGGCTTCGCCGGATCGGTGATGCGGCTGAGAGCTTCAATGCGGCTCCACAACCGATCGGAATTGATTTCAATCATGTTCTGGAGCTGTTAAGCGAGCGCCAGATTGAGGTTCTCGATGGCTTCATCGATTTCGCCGGTATTTTTGTAACCGACGGTGACCGCAGTGACGCCCGCATTCCTGAAAGCGAACTTCATCGCTGCCTTGCGGTCTTCACGGTTGGTGAATGCACCCTCGCCTACCAGCTTCATGCTGATGACACCCGTTCCGTCTTTGCGGATCTTCTTCACATGCGTAACAACTTCGCTTACATTCCCCAGCCCTTCGGTTTCGTAATCCTCAGCATCCATGCGCACGCCCTTGTGATTCATGCGGATCATGGCGACGTCGAGCCATTTCATGTCCGGGACCTGACGCAACGCCGGTAGTCCATGCACCGAAGCGCCATGGGACAAGACAGCCTGCTTCGTCTGGGCTTCAGAAATTCCATCCTGCCACCGGAGACTGTCGGTCGGCCAAGTCGGAGTGTGCTGCCAGTGCAGCAGCACGATGTCGAAATAGTCGGTCTTTGCCGCCCGGCGCAACTGGTCGATCTTATCTTGCGGGTTGACGCCGTCATGGGTCGTGACCTTGGTCATCAATCGATAGCTGTCGCGGGGAACACCCTGCAAAGCAATGCCCAGCATCTCGTGCATGCCACGATACGACTCGGCAGTTTCGAAGAAGCGGACACCGCGCTCATGGGCATGGCGCACCAGCCGGGTGAACTGCTCCTGGCCCAGGTCGCGCTGTACCTGGCCGGAAAAGCTTCCCGTGCCAAACGCGAGGCGCGTGACTTTGACGTTGGTTTTTCCCAGGGTTACCCAATCGGTAGCAGTTTGCGGCTCAGCTTTCAGCGAAAGGGTTCCGGTGGTGGCGAGAGCGCCCGCGGCAAGGCCGGTCTTCAGGAAATCACGTCTGGAGTAATGAGCCATGAACTTCCTCCAATTGGCCGAATCTTACCATATATGGCCGGTCCCGTTCTCCAGGCTTACCGTCCGGCGCGGTACATTGGCTGCATCATGAAGAAGCTTATCAATCGCCCGGAAGACGTGGTCGAAGAAATGGTGCTGGGCCTGGCAGTGTTGCAACCAGGCTGCGCCCGCGTACCCGGACATAAGGCGCTTATCCGCGCGGATGCAGGGCGAGCGCGTGCGTCGCAGGTTGCCCTGATTTCCGGCGGAGGCAGCGGGCACGAGCCGGCGCATGCAGGGTACATCGGGGAGGGGATGCTAAGTGCTGCCGTTGCTGGAGAAGTCTTCACCTCACCCAGCAGCGACACCGTTTTTGCTGCCATCAAAGCGGTTGCCGGAAAGCCCGGGGCATTACTGGTGGTCAAAAACTACACCGGCGACCGCCTGAACTTTGGATTGGCGGCGGAGATGGCGCGCGCGGAAGGCATTCCGGTCGAGATGGTTATGGTGGATGACGATGTGGCCTTGCGAGGCACCGCGCAGGCCACCGGCGCTCGCGGTCTTGCGGGTACGGTATTCATTCACAAGCTGCTGGGGGCCGCGGCCGCGGAGGGCAAGAGCCTGGCGGAGCTGGTGTCCATCGGTAAAGCGGCCGTTGCGTCCCTGGGAACGATGGGAGTCTCGTTCTCGGCCGGAACCTCGCCCGCGGTCGGAAAGCCAAGCTTTGAGCTGGGTGAGCAGGAGATGGAACTCGGCCTCGGCATCCATGGGGAACCGGGCGTAAACCGGATGCCGATGCAGCCCGCGGACCAACTCACAGAGACACTGCTGAGCGCGATTCTGCAACACGGAAAATTCTCGAAGCCGGTCGCAGTCATGGTGAACAATCTGGGAGCCACGACCACCATGGAGCTGGCCATTGTCGCGCGCCACGCAGTCCCCTTTCTCGAAAGCAAGGGCTTCACGGTGGAGAGAATATTCGCGGGAACATTTCTTTCCTCACTCGATATGGCGGGAATCTCAATATCCGTTCTTGGCCTGAATGACGAGCGGCTGCGCTGGCTCGATGCGGCGACCACTGCTCCTGCATGGCCCAATGCAACGAAACACCGCCCCGGCAAGCCGGAAGTGGGGAATGAGACGAAGGCGAGTTCCATCATCACGATGCCGGCGGGCAGCGGGGCGCTTACCGAGGCGGGGAAGCAAATAGGAAAGGCCATCGATGCCGCTTGCAAGGCCTTGATCGCTGCGGAAGGTGAGCTGACGGAGATGGACCGGGTTACCGGTGATGGCGACCTGGGCGCCAGCATGGCGCGTGCGGCCAGGGCAATGCAGGAGGCACTAAGCTCGTATCCGCTGGACAATATTGCTGCCACGCTCAAAGCACTCGGCCACACACTTCGGCGAGAACTAGGGGGATCGTCGGGTCCGCTCTACGGAGTGCTTTTTCTTCGCAGCGGCAGTGTTCTCGAGAGCCTGGGCCCAAGTGAGCCGGCATCATGGACCGAAGCACTGGCCCAGGGCTGCCAGGCGATCAGCGAATTGGGTGGGGCCCAGCCGGGCGACCGTACCATGCTGGACGCTCTCGACCCATTCGTCAAAACACTGCAGCAGGCCAAGGCTGCGAACACAATGCGTGAAGCAGTTATTGCAGCGGTTGAGGCAGCAGAGCGCGGGGCCGACCACACCGCCCAATTGAAGGCCAGGCTCGGGCGCTCAAGCTACCTTGGGGACCGAGTGCTCGGTCATCCTGATCCCGGCGCGAAGGCCATAGCCGTTTGGCTACGTGCCGCTTGCGAAGTGCTTTTCATGCCTGCGTAGGGCTTCTGCGCGAAGCGCTGCTGATGTCGCGTTCTGTAACAGTCCGTATTCAAGTAGCTTCCGCGCCTGTCGCTGTCTTATTCGGTCCGCTGCTTCCCTTTATAATCACTCACATGGACCATTTCAGGCTGCATCCAGTCTTGCACAGGGTATTGGACTGGCTCCCGGCCGTGTTGAGTGTTCTGATGATCGCCCTTGAGTCCACCGCCACGATGTCGGCGTCGAACACCAGCAGATGGCTCTATCCTCTGTGGGTGCATCTCTTTGGTACGCCGAGCCCGGCACACTGGGAGCAGATACATCATGTCATCCGTAAGACCGGCCACTTCGTCGGTTACGGATTGGTGAGTCTCGCTTTTTTCTACAGTTGGCGGCAGACGCTTCACCGAATGGCGGTCAAACATTGGACGCTTTGGCGGCGCGCTTCGGTTCTGGCAGTCCTTTCCACCCTGGTCGTGGCCAGTCTGGATGAATACCATCAGAGCTTTCTGCCCAGCCGGACGAGTTCACCCATCGACGTTGGAATTGATGTCTGCGGGGCCATTGCTTTTCAGCTGGTTTTGCTGCTGATCATTCAGTGGTTCGCTCGCCGCCGCCCGGGGTACCGCGCAGCGTGATTGCATCCGCATTTCGTGGCTCTCAAATTCAGCACGCGACGATCGGTTTGAACTCTCAGTAAAAACGATCGTTGGGGCTTCCCACGGATTCCTATAGGTCTTGATGGCGTTGGCGAACTCCAAGCGGCTTTGCTTAACGAAAGCCGCACAGGCGGACGTTTTTGGCGCCCCAGTGGCGGAATCCAGATCGCACATCGTTTTCGGCCCACGCCCCAGGGCATGCCGGGGCAGGTTTGGCGAACGAGGGGCACCCGTCCTATTCCCTCTGCCGACGCACAGCATCAGCGCAGCTAGTGTGAATCCGGGATTTACACGAGATATGCGCCGCATGTTTAATTGCCCGCGAAGTTACTCATGAGCTTGCTCCGTTCGTCGAAGTAATAGACGATGCGATTGAGTTCGGGGCGCCTTTTCGGGCAACCGTTTGGCCATCGAAATGCTAGCAAATGCTGAGATTTGTTTAACGTAGTCAACGTCGAGAATTCACAAAAGAAGCGAACAATTCTCGAATCGGGTTCGTCCAGTAGTTAGTGGTATTTAGGGGATGGATCTTACGGCCCATCCAGCGACTCAGGCTTTTAACAAAGGATCTTTTGATGTCGGGTAATCCAAAGCAGACGTTTCATGGAATCACCCGCGCAATTTTTGCGCGGTTGCGTCGTAAAGCTTCCAGGTTTGGCATCCGGGTCGCCAGCCCAAAAGGGGAAGCGGTAAAAGACGGAGTTGTTATTCAGTGGAACTATGATCCGGGCGCGGAGTTGTTAGAGGTAGAATGCCGGGCGCCATTTTGGCTGAATTCTTCCCGGGTCAGTCGAAATCTCCGCGACGAAATAGAAGTGGTACTTCGCTCCGCCCGCGCCGCCTGAGCGATAGCTGGCCGGTAACCTTCCTGGCAAACAAAATTATCGCCCGCATGGGGAATGCGAAGCGTTCCGTGTGCATACGTTTGTAGGAGGGATTATCGGATCGTATGATTGAGCTTGGGATCTCGCGCCAGCGAGGGTCCGGGGGAGGCGCGCGATGAGCTCGCGGATGACGCGGCTTGTCTTCGGGTTGCTACCTGCCAGGACTGGAGATTTCGGAGCGGTTTGCGTGGCCGACGTGCCCGGGGCCAGACCGCCTCTGCTGAGTCAACTACGACAAAAGCTGCTATCCGACGAAGCGCTTGTAGAGCACTTGCAAAGTGGCAGAGCCGATGCTTTGACCGTGCTCTTCGAAAGGCATAGTCCACTGGTCTTCGCCATTGCAAGGCGCATCTTGGGCAACAGAGCGGAAGCCGAAGATGCAGTGCAACAGATTTTTCTCGATGTCTTCCGGTCGATCCACCAATTCGATCCGAAAAAGGGAGAATTCAAAACCTGGCTCCTGATGTTTGGTTACCAGCGGATCCTGAACTGTCGTCGACGTTTGGTCTCGCGTAGATTCTTTGACACTGGGCCATTCGACGAACTTCTGCCTGCGTCTTGTTCAGAGCGTCCCATCGGATATTCGCCGGCTGAGGCAAGCGTGCTGGTCGAGCAGGCACTGAGTCATCTCCAACCGCGGCAGCGACGAACGATTGAGCTTATCTATTACGAAGGTCTGACCGCAGACGAGGTTTCTCTCCGCACCGGAGAAACGAGCCGCGTCGTTCGCCACAATCTATATCGCGGACTTGAAAAGCTGAGGAAGGCTCTTGGCGGTGGAGAGCCGGGCACGGTTCGGGGGCTGAGATGAGTACCTGCCACGCCGAGTTCGAAAGCCTGTGCGCTCTTGCGGTGACCGGAGATCTTACAAAGGCGGAGCACGCCGCGTTGCGTGAGCACCTCAGGGATTGCCTTTCCTGTCAAAATCATTTAATTGAGGTGCGCAGGCTGACTATCCCCTTGCTGCTTGCGCAGCGGCTCAAGACTCCTGGCAAGCAGTTGCGAAAAGGTCTGCAGGAGCGCTTTGCAGAGGCAGCGAGACAATCAGGGATTCCATTGAGCCCCCGATCCGAGGGGGTGGGCTTTGGCGCGCTCGGGATGGTGACCGTAGTTCTCGTGGTCTTGTTGCTGGTCACGGCCACGTTACAACATACGAGCAGGAGTTCGGTTGTCGATAAAGGTGAAACCGGGTCCGCGCAAGTAGCGCCGCCCCTCCATAAGACGGATCGCATCACGAGCCTTCCGGCGGCCGCCAAGGTGCGACGGAGCCGGAGAGATCGCAGGTCGTCATCAGTCTCTTCTGTAGCCAAACCCGCATTGAGGACATTTGAACCAGCGGCGTGGTCAGGTCACCCGTTCACTTTCACGCTTTATACAAGAAACTCCGCCCGTGCTTATCCCTTGCCGTCAACAATAAATCTGACTGAGGCCGTGCCGTCATTGACTTTTTCCTCTCGAGCTCAGGGACTTAGTCTGGATACAGCTTTTGACGTCTTCAGGCATAACGCACCCTCTGAACACGGAGCATTTGCTCCCATTCGCTTGCGGTCGAACCTGGTTTCGCAAAGCCTCGATCTGGATACGTACCGGGCCACGTGGCAGGCGAACTTCAAATCGAATGGATTCGAACTCATCCACAACTTTGTTCCGGCCGGGCAGGAGAGGTCGCAATGAAACCATCGATCGCGGTGCAAGTCTTGCTATCGGTCTCATGGTTAGCGCCTGTCTCTCATGCCCAGGTTGCGTCGAACCCACCGGCCGGGGAACACATCGTGACCCTTAGCTTTAACTCCGCAGTACTCGAAACTGCTGAAGCGCAGAGGGAACTGGGTGCGCTGCAAGCGAAACTCGCACCCCGTCAGGCACAACTCCAATCGCTGAACAATGAGGTAGAGGCTTTGCGCAAACAGCTCACGGGCTCGGGTGACAAGCTCAGCGACACGGAGAGAGAAACACGCGAGCGGTCTCTGGAGACAAAACAGAAGGAGCTACAGCGCCAGGCGGAAGACTTCAGGAACGATTCACAGAACGAGTCGCAGCAAGTTTTTCAGAAAGTGGCGCAAAAGGTTTACGCCTTTTTGCAGACGTATTCCCAGCAGCATGGATATTCCGCGGTCATCGAACGCGGTTCCGATGCTGCCCCGGTCGTTTGGTACGCCGCGGGCAATCTGGATATCACCGACGAGCTTATTAAGGCCTACAACACGCAGTCGTCTGCGGGTGCGGCCGCAGTTCCGAATGCTGCGCGCGGGGGGACTTCAGCGCGTCCGGAAAAGGCCTTGCCGGAAAGCGCATCTCCCCGTCCTTAGTGAATTTTCGCGGACTCTCCTGGAAGCGCGGAATAGGATGTTCAAACGCTTAAACTGAATTCTCGTCACCGCAATGAACTCGGTGAGCGGTTGAAAGAGAAGCAACTCTGTCACTCAGTGCGTAACGCTTCCACTGGGTTGATCGAAGCCGCCCGCTGCGCAGGAATCACGCTGGCGACGAGCGCGCAGAATCCCAGTGCTGCGATGGACACGGCAAGTACCAGCGGATCCCAACTCTTGACCTGGTAGAGCTGCGCGGCTATCAGATGCCCGCACGCGATCGAAATCGGAATTCCGATGGCCAGGCCGATCACCACTTGCCGAAAAGCTCCACGCAGGACCAAACGAACTACGTTGCTGCGATTGGCGCCCAGCGCCATGCGCACTCCAATCTCGCTGGTACGCCGCTCCACAGTGTATGCGGTGACGCCGTAGAGACCCACGGCCGCGAGGATCAACGCAAGAAGACCAAAGAGTCCCGTCATCTGCGCCACTGCGCGCCTCTGATCGAACGTGCCGTCAACCTGCTCCTGCATGGGTTGCACATTGATGAGGGTTAGATTGGGATCGACTTCACTGAACACCTTGCGGATGAGCGCTTCCATGCCCATGGCGCTTCCGCGCAATTGGAGGACGGCGCCGCCAATGTAGTGGGTGCGGTGGTCGATCAACGCCAACACCGGTTGGTCATACACGACGTGCTGAGCCAGCGGGGCGTAGAACATGGGCTTCGGAACCCCGCCGGGGTCTCTGTACTTGGCGTCCCGTACAACGCCTACGATTTCGAAGGTGGTGTTGTACTTCGGGAGATCCAGGCCGAAGTGCTTCCCGATGGGATCCTGGTTGGGGAAGAAGCGCTTGGCGAAGGCTTCGCTGACCACGGCGATGGTGCGGGTGGTGGCCGTGTCCTGCTCGGTGATGCTGCGGCCGCGCACGATCGGCTGGCCCATGGTTTCGAGATAGCCGGTGCTGACGCGATCCCACGAGGATCCGCTAGTGTCATCCAACTGGGGAACGCCGTGGCCCTCAGGGATGATCAGTTCGCCCCAGTTATCGATGTAGGGGGTGTAGAGGGCGAGAGCGGCGCTGGCTACTCCAGGAATGGCAGCGAGGCGGCCCTGCAACTCATGGTAGAGAGCATCGAGTTGAGGCTCGCTATAACTGGCCGGCGGGCCATTCATTATGATGCTGAGGCGATGGTCGGTTTCGAAGCCGAAGCTTTGATGCTCGAGATTGCGCAGGCTGCGGGTAAGCAGGCCTGCTCCGGCGAGCAATACGATGGACAGCGTGGCCTGCACGATGACCAGGATTTTCTGCGGCAGGGTGGCGCTGTCGCGGGTGCTGCGATTGGCCCCACGCAGTGCCTCGACCGGGTTGCCGTGCGAGGTGAACCAGGCGGGTGCTGTACCGAAGAGTATTCCCGTGATCAGGGACAAGCCAAAGGCAAATGCCAACACCGGTAAGGAGGGCGACGCGTTGATGGGCACGAAGTGCGCGCTATGAAAGGCCAGGGCAACGATAAGCTTCACGCCGAGGTAAGCGACCGCAACGCCGGCCACTCCGCCGATGATCGAGAGCACGACGCTTTCAGTAAACGATTGCCGGATGAGCCGCTTACGCGATGCCCCCAATGCCAACCGAACGGAGGTCTGCGCGCGCCGTGCCGCACCGCGGGCCAGCAGCAGGTTGGCAATGTTGGCGCAGGCAATCAACAGCACCAGGCAGCAAACGGTGAGCAGAATGCGCAGGCTGTCTCCGTAATCAGCTTTCATGGCGCCGACGCCGGCGCCACCGGGTACGATTCTGATTTGCTGTTTGGGGATGGACTTCTGGATGAGCGGCATAAACTCCGCCGGCCATCCGCTGTCATGAAGCATCCACTGCCGCATGACCCCGGTGAGCCGTGGGGCTACCCCGTCGAGGCTGGCGCCCGGCTTGGCTCTTCCGATAACCCGAAGCCACGCCGAGATCGATTGCTTTAGGAGCGAGTTCTCTCCGTTGACGAGGGGTTCCTGTTGCAGCGGCAGCCAAAGCTCGGGAGGATTGCTGCGCAGTGTTTCGCCGAAAAAACCAGGAGGAGCAATACCGGCGATGGTGAACGGATGCCCCTCAACGATGAAGGTTGATCCCACGACCGAAGGGTCGGAGTCGTATTGTTGCTGCCAAGCACGATAGCTCAGCATGGCCACCGGCGGCGCGGAGGCTTGATCGTCACTGGGAGCGATGGTGCGGCCGGCGAAGGCGCGAATGCCGAAGGTGGAAAAGTAATTGCCGGTAACGAATTCGCCGCGGAGTGGTTTGGCCATGGTGTCGCGTTGTCCGCGGCGCACGCTGAACTGGACTCCAGCAGCCTGGAAGGCGGCCATCTGATCGAACTCCGGGGCCACTGCCTGCAGACGCTGGAAGAGGGGATAGGAGTACATGCCCCAGTCGTCTTGCGGTCCGCCCTGCACGCAGCAGTCTGTGCCCGCGCCGATGCGGTGGAGGGTCGACGGATCCACCACCGGCAGCGACTTGAGCATGACCGAGTAGATGAGGGAGAAAATGGCAGTGGTGGCGCCGATGCCCAAGGCCAGCGTGAGCATGGCTGTCAGGGTAAAGACGGGGGATAGCCGCATCTGCCGAAGCGCGTAGGAGATGTCTTGCCGCAGCGTTTCCATGCGAGGTATCTACGAGCGGGAGGGGCGTTAGGTTCCCGGGAATGATTGTGACTTACCGGACAAATGGGCATTGGGTTTCCATCCGGGATCGGTTGCACGGATCCCAGGTCTCAAAAGCGAGACCTGGGGCACCCATCGGCTTGTTACCGACACTGATCAGGGATGGAAGACTGCAGATCCCTCGGCTTCGCGAGCAGCTGACTCGCTTGCGGCAAGTTGAGGGAAAAATGACAGTGCAAAGATCGTAATAGATGCAAGGCCCGGCGGGCCGACCGCCAAACGTCAGCCCAGCCCGGAAGGGCTGGGTCCACAGGCAGGCGATCGAGCGCCGGAGGTGCGGTACTACACTCTTCGTTTGTTCATTAGGAGCGAAGCCGACGGATCTGCAGTTCTCTCTCCTGAACGGGCGCCGGCTTGGTCCTACTCCGTTCGCAACGCATGCATGGGATCAACCGAGGCCGCTCTCCTTGCCGGAATCAATCCCGCGAGGGCGGCCACGAAAACAACAATCGCGATGGCAATGGCATAAACTGCCGCGTCGGTCGAAGATACATGGAAGAGTTGGCTGCGTAATGTTCTCGTGGCCGCGATAGAAATGGGAATCGTAACCGCAATGGCGATGCCGGCGAGAATAAGAATTTCCCGCAGAATCAACCGCACTACCGTCCACCGCTGGGCTCCCAGGGCCATGCGTATCCCGATTTCGCGAGTGCGTTGGGCGGTCGAGTAAGCGAGGATTCCATACAACCCGATTCCCGCAAGCAACGTGGCCAGGATGCCGAACACCGAGGCAAGTAAGGCGATGGTACGTTCATTGGACAGGTTGTCGTCGATCTGCGTGCTCAAGGCGGTGAGATCTTGCACGACGAGCTTGCTGTTCACATCGGCGACGGCGGAGCGGATGCTCGTTGCAGCCGTATCCTGTTGCCAGGTACGGACGTAGAAAATAAGAGCTGCCGGCCTCTCCGCCTGAAGAAAGGGGCGATAGGCCGTGGCCATCGAAGGGTCGCGCAACGATGCATGCTTCGCGTCACGCACAACGCCGACAATCATGGAATCAGTTTCCGGTCGCCGTGGGCGGATCACATGGTGGCCCAGGGCACTTTGCGCATTGCCGAAATAGTGCCGGGCGAAGGTTTCGTTGACGATCGCCACTTTGGTCGCCGTGGCGCTGTCGGCCGGGGAGAAATAACGCCCGGCAACGAGGGGAATACCGAGCGTTTGCAGGTAGTGATCGCTCACCGACGGAAGCTCGACCTCATAACCTTCATCAGGCGGCGCCTGAGATCCTGGTACGGTGACATCTCCGTCGATGTTGTCGCCGGCGAGATCGGCATCGTTGGTGGCTCCAACACTGCGGACACCAGGCAATGCGGCAAGCGCCTCAATGACACGCTGTTCTACGGGTGCGAACTGGTTGGCCGGGTAGCCGGCGTACTCCGGCGCAAGGCCGAAGGTGAGCAGGTGATCCGTAGCAAAGCCCGGATCGACATTGCGCAGTTTATGGATAGTGCGTACGAAGAGACCTGCTCCGACAATCAGCAAAAGGCTAAAGCCGATCTGCAGCGCCACGCAGGTGCGACGGAACTGCAGTGCGCCTCCGGAACCGGTCCCGGTCTGCTGCTTGAGGGATTCGGCGAGACGCGGGTTCCAGAATTGGACGGCAGGAGCGAGGCTGAAGAATAGACTGGCAACGAGAGCAGCGGCCGCGGTGTAGAGCAGGACCCGCCAATCGAGCGTGGCGGAAAAGGCTGAGTTCTGATTGCGTCCGGCCATCCAGGTGATGAGTGCTCGCAAGGCCCGAGGCGCGATGAAGAGACCAAGGACCGCACTCGATATGCCGAGCAGAAGACCTTCTGCCAACAGCTGGCGAAAGATCTGCCCGTTGGTCGCACCCAATGCAAAGCGCATGGAGAACTCCCGCACCCTGCTTGCCGCTCTTACCAGGAGCAGGCTAGCAACATTGACGATGGCCATAGCCATGACCAGCACCACCATACCCATCATGATGACCAATGGCGTACGAAGACTGTCGCGATAAGGAGAGAACCCTTTTGCACCTGAGTCCAAATTCAAACGTGTCTGGGAGATATAGGCATTGCGTGACTTGGCCGATTGATCGTGCACCAATGGGAATTCGTTGGTGCGCAACGAGACCCAGAGGGGGTTTACAGCCGGCCAGCGCCTGCTGCGGCGTCTCGCCAGGATGCAAACGGCCCACAAGGGTGAGCCAATAGGAACCGTGATCGTTGAGATAGGTCCACTCTGGCTCAATCACTGTCTGCATGGTGATGGGGACGTAGAGATCCGGATGCCGGCCCCAAACCATGGTGTGAAATCCTGGCGCTGCAACCCCCACAATGGTGAACGGATAGCCATTGATGAGCAGCGTCTTGCCGATCACGGCCGCTTGC
Organism: uncultured Acidobacteriaceae bacterium; assembly: GCA_963847155.1. Classification (GTDB taxonomy): domain Bacteria; phylum Acidobacteriota; class Terriglobia; order Terriglobales; family Acidobacteriaceae; genus PALSA-350. The sequence continues at coordinate 66,565 of CAWJZH010000003.1, forward strand.
GCGAGACGGCTCGTCCAGTAATCGAAGGAGAGCACAACGACAGGGTTGGCCTTGTCGGTGGTTTCGTCATCGGGCAATAAGAGCCGGCCGGCTGCCGGCTGCACGCCCAGCGTCTGAAAGTAATTGCCGCTGACCATTTCCACCGGCACCTGTTCGGCGCGGTTGTTCCAGGAGACCCCGGCATTCGCCGGTGCGGCGGCGGCAAGTCCGCTGAAGACTTTGTTGTTATCCCGTAAATCCCGGTACATGGGATAAGAAAAATAATGGTCGTGGCCCGGGGCTGTCTCCGCCCTGGGATTCCTTGTGCCCTTCTCTACTGCCCGCATAACTCAGGACCACAAGCTGGTTTGGATCTTTCACCGGGAGCGCGCGCAGCAACGCCTGGTTGAGCAGGGTGAAGATGGCAGTGTTCGCGCCAATGGCCAGGGCAAGGGTGATGACCGCCGTGATGGCAAAGCCAGGCGAGCGCATGATTTGGCGCAAGGCAAAGCGAAGATCACTCGTAAGACGTGCCATGGAGTTCCTTTCCCGCTTAGATTGAGAGCACGCGCGATTCCAGTCCCTCTGCGATAAATCGATGATCCCCGCAGGGAAAGTGGCTAGGATTTCGTGTCCGGAATTGTCAGAGTGCGTTCAGAAACGGACATTTTCTGGAATCAGCTGCGCAAGCGGTGACGTATGATGATTGCTGTCCGAAATCCCTCGTATATCCTATTTCAGCCCGGAGCGCCGCTGCTTGCTGGACCAGGCCATCTCTCACTATCGCATCGTCGAGCGGATTGGCGGCGGTGGCATGGGTGTGGTTTACAAGGCGGAGGACACGCGTCTCCATCGCTTTGTGGCCTTGAAGCTGCTGCCGGATGCGATCTCACAGGATGAGCAGGCACGGGCGCGCTTCCTGCGGGAGGCCCAGGCCGCTTCTGCCCTGAACCATCCCAATATCTGCACTATCTATGACATTGGCGAGCACGACGGGCACACGTTCATCGCCATGGAGTTCCTGGACGGGGTGACGCTGAAGCAGAAGATCAACGGCCAGCCATTGCCGATGGAGGAACTGCTAACGCTGGGAATCGGAGATCGCCGATGCACTGGATGCGGCGCATACGAGCGGTATCATCCATCGCGATATCAAGCCGGCAAATATCTTCGTGACCCGGCGCGGGCACGCAAAGGTTCTGGATTTTGGGCTGGCGAAGATGCCGGTTGCGGGGGCCGTACCAGCCTGGGCTTGGCGGAGACCCAGGCGACCGGAGGTGCCGGATGAGCACCTGACCAGTCCCGGCTTGGTCCTGGGCACTGTCGCCTATATGTCGCCGGAGCAAGCGAGCTGGCAAGGAACTGGATGCCCGGACGGATTTGTTTCCCTTCGGAGCGGTGCTGTACGAGATGGCGACGGGGGTGTTGCCGTTCCAGGGCGAGACGTCGGCTCTGATCTTCGACGCCATCCTGAACCGCGCCCCGGTCCCAGTGCTGCGGCTGAATCGAAATATACCCGCCCGCCTGGATGACATCATCGCGAAGGCTCTTGAGAAAAACCGCGAGCTGCGCTACCAGAGCGCCGCCGAGATGCGGCGCGATCTGCAGCGGTTGAAGCGGGACCTGGAATCCGGCCGGAGCGAAGTCAGCAATGTCGCGGCGCTGCCGGTGGAGGGCAACGGCGCCTACGGCGGTGGTGGCGCGGCGGCCACGCCATCGGGGATCGACGCATGTGACGCCACCGAGTGGGGCCCAACCCGCACGTGCAGGAGGCGAGGCCCTGGTGGCAGCGATGGCAGGTGGCGCTGCCAATTGCTGGTCGTGTTGCTCGCAGCCGCGTGGGGCTGCATTTTATCTACACGGGCGCCAGGGCAGGCGGTTGACCGATCGAGACACCATCGTGCTGGCCGACTTCAAGAATGAGCACGGGCGATCCGGTCTTTGACGATACGCTGCGCACCGCGCTGACGGTAGCGCTGAACCAGTCGCCATTCCTGGATGTGCTGCCGGACAGCAGGGTGAACGAGGACCCTGAAGCTGATGACGCTGCCGGTCACCACCAAGCTGACCCCCGAGGTGACGCGCGACTTGTGTCTGCGGGCGGGCGCGAAAGCCTATGTGGCGGGAACGATCAGCGCGCTGGGCACCGAGTACGTGGTGGGGCTGAAGGCGGCGAATTGCCAGAACGGCGACACGCTCGCCGAGGAACAGGTGAGCGCCCCGGCGAAAGAGAAGGTGCTGAACGCCTTAGGCGATGCCACGGCCGAAACTGCGCGAGCGGCTGGGTGAGTCGTTGGCCTCGGTGCAAAAGTTTGATGCGTCGCTCGCGGAGGCGACCACATCCTCGTTGGATGCTCTGAAGGCGTTTAGCCTGGGTGAGAAAGAGATCGGCGAATCGAGCCAGTCGCCGTCGGGGATGACCGCAGGGGTGGCTCACCTGGAACAGGCCATCCAGCTGGATCCCTCGTTCGCCTTGGCCTACCGGAGCCTGGGAAACGCCTATATCAACCTGTATGGGCCATCGCGTGGTGCGATGTATGCCGCCAAGGCATATGAGCTGCGGGACCACGCCAGCGAGCGGGAGCGGCTGCAGATCGCAGCCGGTTACTACGCGAACGTGCTGGGCGATCTGCCCAAGGCAATCGGAAGCTTACACACAGCTGGCTACGAACTATCCTCGCGACGGGAGGTGTTCGCAATACATTGGGGACCTTCTACGCGCAGCGTGGGGCAATACGAGCAGGCGGCCGAGCTGATACGATTTGCGATAAACCAGAGGCCGGACCTGAATATATATTTCGGGAATCTGGCTAACTATCTGATGGCGCAGCAGCGGCTGGATGAGGCGCGGGATACGATTGCCCAGGCTCACGCGCACAAGCTGGATGACTTCGTCCTGCGTCTAGCTCTGTACGGGTTGGACTTTTTAAAAGCGGACGAGGCGGGCATGAACGCGCAGCTGCAATGGCTCGCCAATCGGCCGGAAGCAGCCAGCTTTAGTTTCAGCAGTTGCCTCCGATACGGCTGCCTACCGTGGACGGCTGCAACAGGCACGGGAGCTGACGACCCGTGGCGCGGACGCGTCGCTCCGAGCCGACAGCAAGGAATATGCGGGTATCGACACGGAATTGGCAGCCATCCGGGAGGCTGGCTATGGCAGTCGTGCACAAGGACGGCAGGATGCGGAGGCGGGGCTGAAATTCGACCCCGGAGAGTCAGGCTGTTCGCTCCCTGGCTGGCATTGCGCTGGCCATGAGCGGGGACGCGGCTCGGGCGAGCGCCATCGGGGAAGAGTTGAATCGGCAGTCTCCCTGCGGACACGCAAATCCAATCGCTGTGGCTGCCCGCTATGCGTGCACAGCTGGCGCTGGAACGAAAGAACCCGAGCGCCGCGATCGACGAGCTGCGCGCGGCGCTGCCCGCGATCGAGTACGGGCAGATTGCCTATGCTCCCAACCTCTCCTGCCTGTACCACACCTATATCCGGGGAGCAGGCTTATCTGGCCGCGGGGCAGGGAACGGCGGCTGCGGCGGAGTTTCAGAAGATCCTGGATCACAGCGGAATTGTCTGGAACTGCTGGACAGGAGCGCTCGCGCACCTTGGCATTGCCCGGGCGAATGCGCTTGAGGCGCACGGGCTCCAGGGGCGCGGATGCAGATGTAGCGCGGCGGCGGTCGCTGGCGGCTTACAAAGACTTCCTCACCCTATGGAAGGACGCTGAGCCGGATGTGCCTATCCTGCAACAGGCGAAGGCGGAGTACGCGAAGCTGCAATAGCTCCTCGTCCTGGTTGTTGTACCGAGATATCAATTTGTCCGATTAGAATTGGCGAGGGGAAGCGCCTTCGTTAGTTTGCCGCAATGGGCAGGTGTTCGGCGGACTGTCCGTATTCGCCGAGCTGCGTTCAGAAACGGACATCGGGGTGGACGGCCAACGGAATCCGTTGTGTTGACTATCTACAAAAGAAGTGTGTAGATAGTCATAGTATGGGAAAACCAAGCGATCTGGTACAAGGCACTCTCGACCTGCTCATCCTCAAAACGATTTCGCTCGAGCCGCAACATGGCTGGGCAATTGCAAAGCGTATTCAGCAGATTTCGAATGAGGTCCTGCAGGTACAGCAGGGATCACTTTATCCCGCGCTCCACCGGCTAGAGCAGCAAGGGTGGATACGTGCCAAGTGGGCCGAAAGTGAGAGCGGCCGCCAAGCCAAGTTTTATTCGCTTACCACCGCCGGCCGTGCTCAGCTGGAACGGGAAAAGGAAAGCTGGAGCAGGCTCTCGACCGCGATCAACCTGGTAGTTGAAGGTGCGTAACCAAAAGGAGACATCGATGCGCTGGATGGAACAATTCCGCATGGCCGTGTTGATGTTGTTTCGCCGCAAGGCTCAATCTGCGCGGCTGAACGACGAACTCGCGTTTCATATTGACCAGCAGGTCAAAGAAAACATTGCTCGTGGCATGACTTCGGAAGAGGCACGGTACGCTGCTCTGCGTACTTTCGGGAATCCTTCTCAACTTCGTGATGAAGCGCGATCCAGTTGGAGCTGGAACTGGTTGGAAAAAATTCTGCGCGACCTGCACTACGGTGCGCGTACTCTCACCCGTTCCCCGGGATTTTCTCTGACGGCGATTCTAGTCATGGCGTTGGGCATTGGCGCCACTACTTCGCTTTTCACCATTGTCCGCTCGGTGTTACTCAAGCCTCTTCCTTTCCGCGACCCCGACAACCTGGTGATGGTTTATGAGCACTTTCGCGATGCTGGCGGGGACGGATTCAACTCGGTCTCGTCCGCTGATTTCATCGATTGGCGCAAGCAGACACACGGGTTTGAGGACATGGCTGCTTGGCACGAGTATGGGTTTGATCTCACGGGCGAACACCAGGAGTTGCCGGAGGTGGTTCAGGCTGCCGCCGGATCCTGGAACCTCTTCCCGCTGCTGGGGACGCCAATGGCTGTCGGGCGCACGTTTCGGCCGGAGGAAGACCAGGTTGGGGCGAACCGGGTGGCAATCCTTTCCTGGAGTCTTTTCCAACGGCGCTTTGCTGGAGATCCTTCGATCATCGGCAAGCAAATACGACTGGACAGCGCTCCATACGAAGTCATCGGTGTCTTGCCCCGCTGGCTTACTTATCCTGACGCGCGGACACAGCTATGGGTGCCGTATGCTTCGACCTTTGACGCGAAGTCGTTTGCCCGGCACGATATGCATCAGAGCCATGTGGTCGCTCGGCTCCGGCCTGGAACCAGCGGGGCGGCTGCGGTGAACGAGGTAGGCGCGCTGCAATATCGACTCCATCTTGCTCATGCTACGGAACCGGTTGCCGAAGAAGTGCGTCTGCGCCCGATCCTGGATGATGTGACGCAGGAGGTGAAGACACCACTGGTCGTCCTGCTGTGTGCTGTCGGTTGCATGCTGATGATCGCCTGCCTCAATGTTTCCAATCTGCTGGTGGCGCGAAGCGCGGCGCGGCGCAAAGAACTTGCCGTGCGCGGAGCGTTGGGCGGCAGCCGGCTTATGCTTATCGGCGAACAGATGGCGGAGAGCCTCCTCATCTGCGCGGTGGGCGGGACCCTCGGTCTTCTACTCTCTTTCGTGGCGACGCGTTGGCTTGCGGACCACTGGAGCGCCCTGCCTCGTGCCGATGCTATTCATCTGGATGGAACCGTGCTGGCCTTTGCCATCGGCCTGGTGTTCCTTACAGCCATGCTCGCCGGTCTCTTACCGGCGATTTCTTCGACCGGCGCAGGGATGTTCGCCGGGCTGCAGGAATCATCCCGGTCGATCGGCGGCAGCCTGTCACGCGCCATGTTGCGCAAAACGCTGCTCACGGTGGAGATTGCGCTCACCGTGATTCTACTGATCGCCGCCGGCTTGTTGTTCAAAAGCTTCCTACATTTGCGTACAGCCAACTTGGGTTGTGCCACCGATCATGTGCTCACGCTGAAGTACGGCTTACCGGAGAAACAATACGATACCCGGGAGAAAGTCATTGCCTTCCATGAATCTCTCCTGGAACGCGTGCGCCGGTTGCCGGGAGTCAGCGCAGCCGGACTAGTCTCTACGGCACCGGGGGCAGGCTACGACGGCGATTTCGTCTTTAACATTCCCGAGCGCCCTTCGAGCAACGCTCAAATCCAGAACGACGCCATCAGTCGCACTGCTGATCCCGGCTATTTCTCCGCGATGCAGATACCTTTGATCGCCGGCCGATTCTTCACAGAGCAGGAGCGGCTGGATCGCGATCACTACATGGTTATCAGCAAGAAATTTGCGGATCAGTTTTTTGATGGCGAAAGCCCAATCGGCAAGCACGTCACGGTCGGGTTTCTCAACCGAACGTATGAGGTTCTGGGTGTCGCCGGCGATACCGTGTATGACGTCGCTCGACCGGTCAAGGCCATGATGTACTTCCCGATTTTATCCGGCATTCCATCTGAGACCAGCGAAGCGACCCTCGTCGTGCGTACCGCCGGGGACCCGCTCTCGCTTTCTATTCCTATTCAGCAACAGTTTGCCTCGCTGGATCCCGCGCTGCCGGTCTATGACATTTTGACCATGCAGCAAATTCTGGGTAAGTCCACTGCGACGCAGAGCTTTAGCGCCACGCTGGTGTTGGCTTTTGCGACTCTGTCACTATTGCTTGCTGCGATCGGCCTTTACGGAGTGCTCTCGTACCTGGTCGCGCAGCGCCAAACCGAGATCGGCATTCGCATGGCACTGGGTGCGCAAAGGGCCGAGGTATTGCGTTTGGTGTTGTTCGACGGTTTGCGCCCGGTATTTTTTGGGTTGGTCCTCGGTTTGGCGGGTGGCGCTACGGCAGCTTCATTCATTCGCGCGATTTTGTATGGAACCAGCCCACTCGATCCCCTTGTTCTTTCAGTCATGGTGGCGTGTCTTCTGCTGACCGCGGTAATCGCCTGTGTCATACCGGCCATTCGGGCGTCGAAGATTGAACCTATGCAGGCGCTCAGGATCGAGTGATCTTGGTACTGTCCAGTCCAAATCAGCTTTAAGAATGCCTCGGTTCAACAACTACTCTTTAAGAGCCGCTGCCCTTTCCTTTTGTCATCCCGAGCGAAGCCGAGGGATCTGCAGTTCCGCGGACCTCTCCTGGGAGCGCGAATGCAATCCTCAAACAGAATTGTCACCTCGTCTGCTCTAGTCCTATGACCAGGGGGTTGAGTGCGGGCGTGCTCTCCCACAATACCGTGGCTTTTGTAACAAGACTTGTCATTTTCGCCTGCCGAGGTTCATTGCTGAACGTGGCAATTCTGTTTGAGCATTGTATTCCGCGCTCCCAGGAGAGGTCCGCGGAACTGCAGATCCCTCCACGGCACGCCGGGACAGGTCGGCTTCGCTCGGAGCCTGTGACTTTTCCGATCGTTTTGTGTTTTCGGCACTCCAACCAGCTGTATTTCAAGCCCCCTAACAAAGCCGTCATCCTGAGCGAAGCGCTTCAAAGATTTGCCGCGTGACACAAATCTTGGGCGCGTAGTCGAAGAGCCTGTCCTGAGCGACGCCGAAGGAACCTCGGCGCCGCTTCTCCTACCTATGCCGTTCAGGGCTTTTCAACCACCGAAGCCCGTACCTGCGGATCCACCATCGCCCTTCCTCTGGTCTCTCGGCATGTTCTCAGGCTTGGGTGGTCGGAAAGCTCTCAACAGCGTGGGCTAAATAAGCGCCGCCGAGGTTCCTTCGGCGTCGCTCGGGACAGGCTCTTCGACTACGCGCCCGAACTCGCTGTATCCGATAGCCCCATGACGCGCTTCGCTCCCACGGCACGCCGGGGCAGGCAGGATGACGGTTTTGTCAGGGGTGGAAGGCTGCCGGTTATTGCTCCCAACCCGCAGCCAACGGTTTCGATGCAGATGAACGAGAACAGCGGAAGGGCTTCGCCCATCTCGTTCAACCCATGTAGTGCGCCGGATATACCGGCGCAAACATGGGGCACCCGTTCAGGGGGCTGAGAGTGGTGCAGGAGCCTTGACTTCATAGGATTGACTCCGCCGCACGAAATCAAAAAGTCACAGGCTCTAGGGATGAAAAAAAGGAAAGGGCAGCGGCTCTTAAAGAGTAGCTGATGAACCGAGGCATTCTTTAAAACTGATTTGGACGGGACTTTCAGACGCCCCTTCGGGACTAAAGCAGAGTGCTCACACACGCGACTAAGGTTTTTTTGGCTCTTCCGGCTTAGCTCCGGGGAAAACGTCTTTGAGGGGTTGGCGCTGCTTGTCATACAGTTCTGGAACCGGAAGCGGCTTTCGGGGCAGCATTTGATCCCGCATGGCGGTGTTATAGACGAATATGGCTTCGACCACCGCCGCCTGCTTCAGGTCAGAAGGGGATAGCCGCTCATAGACATCCTGATTGCTATGCAGGCTGCGCGTTTCGTAGTCACGCGGGTCCTGAATGAATTGGAAGCCTGGGATGCCAACCTCGTTGAAAGATTCGTGATCCGTCGAAGCGGTGTTGCGCATGCTGATTGTCGTGACCCCCAAGTCTTTCAGCGGCGCCATCCATTGTTCGAAAATCGGAACCATGGCGGCGTTGTTTTCGGCATAGATACCCAGCAGCTTCCCTCCACCATTGTCCAGATTGAAATAGCCGGAGAGGAGCGCCTGCTCAGGTTTAACCGTGAGCGGGCCTACCCGCTCCCGCACGAAGCTGGGCAGCGCGAGCTCTTCCGGCTTGGTCGATAGACCGATGGTCCCGAAGTGCTGGCTCACATAGCCGAGTGAGCCGAACTCGCCTTGCTCTTCCCCCGACCACAATCCTATGCGGATCGTCCGTCGCGGTTGTGCATGTAAGGTTGCCAGGATGCGCATAGCCTCCAAGGCGATAATCGCGCCCGCGCCGTCATCGGTAGCGCCGGTGCCGGCGATCCAGCTATCCAAATGTCCTCCTACCATCACCACCTGGTCTTTGAGGTTGGGATCCACGCCGGGGATTTCTGCGATGGTGTTATAGCCTTGTTCGTGATCTCCGGTGAATTCAGTGTTGATTGCAAGGGAGACGGTGACCGGCACGGAGTGCTCCAGCAATCGGCTGACCCGGCCGAAATTTTCGCTCGAGAGTACGGCGGACGGAATCGGCTGCTTATGGTCAGGCAGGTAAATGTCATCCCCCATTTGCTCGGCGTTGTCATCGCGAAACATTCCGCCATCCCCGCCCCAGCCGGTGACCAGCAGAGCGACCGCGTGTTGCTCGGCAAAGAATTTCGCTACCTGCTCTTTGAAGTTGATCTTTTTGAAAGTGTCTTCCCAGAACTTCGGCCCGCCGGAAAAGACATGTTGTTCCTCCATATTGCCGTCGAGCGGGTACTGATAAATCTGTGCCAGCTTATTCTCGTCGTAGTGCTGTAGCAGCGGGACCGGATCAGGGTGAATTTCAGGAGCTTTGCCATAGAGGATGATTTTCCCCGCCAGCTTTCCTTTCCATGCATCGAAGTCTTTCTCTTCCTTTAGCTGCGGCACGGGGATCACTTCCGCGGTCACCGATCCCTGGGTCGGGGGCGACCATGGGGTGGCTTGGGCGATGAAAACCGCGGTATCCGGCGTGACCATGTCGACCGAGGTGCTGATCTGGCGCCAACCCATACCAAAATCGCCCCAGCTTTCCAGATGCGCGTTGCGGCAGCCCATGGCGGTAAGCTGATCACGCGTCCAGGCATTCGCCTTGGCTAAATTGGGCGAACCAGTCAGCCGCGGGCCAATGTCGTCAAACAAGGCACTCGCATATTCCATGATGTGCGAATGATTGAAACCCTCTTCGCGGATGCGCGCATACACGCTGAGGTCGAGCGATTCAGTCGAAGGTTGCGCCTCTACATGGGCGTAGTCGTAGCCGCGGGCCTCGGCTGGTTTGGTTTGTTTTCGGGCTTGATCGGTGTTTGCCCAGGAGGAGGGGTTCAGAAAGCCAGCACTCAATATCATTCCGGCCGCAACGAGGGCCCATCGATGATTCATTCAGTGATTCCTTTTTGGTTTTATTTATAGCTACTCGCACCGCAAAGCCGTCATGGGGTCCACCGACGACGCTTTCCATGAGGGAAGCAGGCAGGCCAGTCCAGCAACCGCGAGAAGTACACAAGATACTGCGAGAATTAGCCATGGATCATGAGCACTATTCTCCACCCAGCGGGAGATCAGCCGGTTCATGCCAAGGCTGATTGCCAAACCTAACAATAATCCAGAACCAACGCTCACCCCAGCCGAAGCCAGCACATTCCATAAAACATCTTTCTTCTGGGCGCCTAATGCCATCCGGATGCCGAATTCATTGGTCCGCTGAACAACTGAGTAGGAAACGACACTGTACAGGCCCACCGCCGCCAATAACAGCGCCAGCACAGAAAACGCTCCAAAGAGAATCGAAACCAGCCGTCCCCTGGCCATCTCTGGCTCGCGCTTGATCCACGTTTCCAGATCATCGACGCGGTCCTCTGCCTGCTGATCGGCGTCGACGGAAACGATCTGCTTGCGAACACTGTGCAGAATAGCTTGCGGCTCGCCACGGCTTTCGACGAGTATCTGCGTGTGCATCCACATGTAAAGCGAATAGGGCAGAAAGATTGCGGGCTTTACCGGCTTGTCGAGGCCGTCGTCCAGCGCATCGGTCACCACGCCAACGATTTGCAGCGGGCCGTCACTCCCCGGAGAGGCCACATTGTAGGGCGGCTCATCCTTCAACGCAGGAATTTTTAAGGAACGGCCCAGGACCTCGCCGTTGGGATAGTAGCGCTTGGCAAAAGACTCATTGACGAGTACCAATGGTGCGCCGTGCACCACCTCCGTATGGTCCCAGACTCGCCCTTGCCGTAGAGGCATATGCAAGGTGGTGAAGTACCCTGGGTCGACAAAATTGAGCCTGGCCTGTTGCTCCTCGGGGGAAGGCTTCCCCAGCAATTCAAAGGGCTGGCCCCAGCCATTGTTGGGAGGGGTGGCGTTGGTCGAAATCCCGGTCGCGACTACGTCGGGCAGCGCGCTTATGGCGCTCCGAAGCTGCTCATAGTAATTGACCCGCTGGGTAATGGTCGTATAGGTGTTGTCGTGAATAGGAATGCCCACTGACATCACGTGATGTGGATCGTAGCCCAGCGGAATGCGCATCATGTGGAGAAAGCCCTGTATGGCCGCGCCGGCCGCGGTCATCAACAGCAGCGTCAGGGCGATTTGACCGGCGATGAGCACTGCGTGAAAATGCTTTCCGCGCACCGTTCCAGCAACTTTGCGCGTATTCGACTGCATTACCTGGCTGATCTCGGGCCGGGCCATCTGCAACGCGGGAAAGAGGCCAAAGAAAACACCGGTGAGGATTGCAAGGGTGACGCTGAAGAGCAGGACTGGCACATTGACATGGAAGTCCGCCTCATGGGGAAAAGAGTATTCTGGCAATCCGGCAACGATCCATCCTAAGCTCAAATAGGCAAACAGCACTCCGAGTCCCGCGCCGGAAATCGCCAGTATCAGAGATTCGGTCAGGAGCTGGCGGACGAGTCGAAAGCCGCTGGCCCCGACAGCAGTGCGTACCGCAAATTCGTGTTGCCGCGCGGTGCCACGGGCCAGCAGGAGAATGGAAACATTGCCGCATCCGATCGCCAACAGCAGTCCTACCGCTCCGAACAATAGGGCAAGCGTCCCGCCCAGTTCGTGCATGTAGTAGTAATTGAGGTTGCGCACCGCAAGGACATATTGTTTAGGAAAGTGATTCGGCGTTTCTTTGGCGAACTGCTGGAAGAGGGGAAACAATTCAGCGGCTGCTGCCGCCTGCGTTACGCCGGGCTTGAGCTTGAGAAACACACCGTACGTCTTGGTCGGTTCAGACGGTAGATTGAGCGGCAGGTATACGTCGCCATCCAACCAGGTAAAGCGCGGCGGCAGGACTCCGAGGATGGTGTAAGTCTTGTGAACCATTTGGATGGGCTTACCCACCACAGACGGATCCCCATTGAAGTGCCGCTGCCAAAACTTGTGGCTCAAAACCACAACCTGCTGTGGCTCTTGTCCATCAGGTGCATCGGAGGGAAGAAAGTAACGGCCTAACATGGCCGGCAAACCAAGAAATTGAAAGCCGCTGGGGGTCAGGTATATTCCCTGAACGTTCTCCGGAACATCGCCGCCGGTGACCGTCAGGCTCCATTCATTCACGCCCATCACGTCTTCCAGCGAATGTGTTTGCCGTAGCTGCCGTATCTGCGGACCCGTCAGGCCGCTCCAGTTATCTTGGTTGCCTGCTTTGTCCAGGAGCGAAAGCGTGCAAATTCGCTCGGCTCCGGCATAGGGCCAGGGGTTCACAAGCACGGCATAGACAATGCTGAAGACCGAAACAGTTGCGCCAATGCCAAGTGCGAGGGACAGGACCGCTGTCAACGCGAAGCCGGGATGAGCTGGCAAACTGGCGAAAGGCGAAGCGAACGTCCTGCAGCACGGTGAGCATTAACGCCTCCAGGAGAGGAGAAGGGGCCCTGCTTCGAGGTGAGTAACTGTCGTGCCAAAGACTAAATGGTTGAGGCTCCACTCGGCGAGGGCCGTTGAGGCAGCCCTCGATTTCAAATGTCCGAAAGTGGACAGTGCAGGCCAAAATTGAACAAACTGAGTGCTGCTTGCGTAGGTATGCATGATGGCAAAGTGCCTAGATTCGTGGAGAAGCGCGCGTGACTCGCTTTGGTCACCGGCATGCAATAGCAAATGACGATGGATATCTCTCGCCCAGACCTGAAAGCCAAGAAGCGGAAGCGGCAGGTAATTATCGATCGCCATTGGCGTCGTCGTACTTGCTGCCGTAACTTTTCTCGTGATGCGGTTAAAGCCTGCCGCTCCCTCCGTAGATCGTTCCACCGTGTGGACGGACACGGTGAAGCGTGGACCGATGATCCGGCAGGTGCGCGGACTAGGGACCCTGGTTCCGCGCGAAGATGCGATTCGCCAGATACCGGCCCAAACGGAAGCGACTGTCGTCCGCATCCTTACTTTGCCGGGCTCGACCGTCAAGCCCGATACCGTCCTGTTGGAGTTGGCCGATCCGCAGGCCACCCAGCAGGCATTGGACGCGGAGCTTTCGCTCAAATCGGCGCGCGCAGATTTGAGCAACGTACAAGTGAAGGTGCAGAGCGACCTCATGGCACAAAAATCCGCCGCGGCCACGGTCAACGCAGATTACAGCCAGGCGCAGCGGCAGGCGAAGATCGATAAAACGCTCTACAGCCTGGGAGTGATCTCCGGCCTTGCCTACAACGGTTCGCAGGGCAAGGCGGATGAATTAAGTACCCGGAACAAACTGGAAGAGCAAACCGTAGATATCAACGAGAAGGCCATCCAGTCACAGCTTGCGGTACAGCAGGCGAAGGTGGAACAGGCTCAGGCGATCTACGAGTTGAAGCGACAACAGCTGGATGCGCTCAAAGTGCGTGCCGGGATATCCGGGGTGCTGACAAGTATGCCCTTGGCGGTCGGACAGCATGTCACCATGGGCACGATGCTGGCGGAGGTTGTACAGCCCAATCAGCTGAAAGCGCAGCTGAAGATCCCGGAGACGCAGGCGCGCGACGTCCAGATGGGGCAACCGGCATCCGTCGACACCCACAACGGCCTGGCCGACGGCGTAGTATCGAGGATCGATCCTGCGGTGGTGAATGGAACCGTCACTGTCGACGTAAAGTTGGTTGGCAATATACCCGATGGGGCGCGGAAGGACTTGAGCGTGGATGGCACGATCGACCTGGAAAGATTGAAAGATGTTCTTTATGTGGGCCGGCCGGCGTTCGGCAATGAGGAAAGCACCATTACTCTCTTCCGGTTGGACCAGCAGGGCAAAGGCGCGGTACGCGTGCCGGTGAAGGTAGGCCGAGCATCGGTGAATGCAATCCAGGTTATGCAAGGGCTCCATGAAGGCGACACGGTGATTTTGAGCGACATGTCACGGTATGACACAACGGACCGAATTCGGCTGGACTAATGGAAGCAAGAGCATAAATCCAATTACGAGCAACTGAGGAGCGAAAGCATGCAGCCACTGATACAGATTGAAGCGATGACCAAGGTTTTCTATACCGAGGAGATCGAGACCCACGCCCTCTCCGGCGTTCACCTCTCGATTGCCCGAGGGGAATATGTGGCCATGTCCGGGCCTTCCGGTTGCGGAAAGTCGACCCTGCTGTCGATTATCGGCTTGCTGGATACGCCGACGGCGGGCAAGTACGAACTGAACGGCCGCCCGGTAGAGAACCTTAAATTCGCCGAGCGCTCGCGTATTCGCAACCAGGAAATCGGATTTATTTTTCAGAGCTTCAACCTGATCGGCGATCTTACGGTTGCAGAGAATGTGGAACTGCCGCTGACTTATCGGTCAGGAATGGCCTCGAGCGACCGCAAGAGCCGGGTGCAGGAATCACTCGAACGTGTCGGTATGGCTCACCGCATGCGCCACTATCCTTCGCAGCTTTCCGGCGGTCAGCAGCAACGCGTCGCGGTGGCACGCGCGCTGGCTGGTTCACCCTCCATCCTGCTGGCTGACGAACCTACGGGAAACCTGGACTCGAAGAACGGGGAAGCGGTCATGGAACTGCTCAAGAACCTGCATCGTGAGGGAGCGACGATTTGCATGGTGACTCACGATCCGCGCTTTGCCCGCCATGCGGACCGGAACATTCACCTGTTCGATGGAAAGATTGTCGCCGAAGGCGAGGCGCTGGATCAGATTCTAGAGTTTCAATAAGGAAGAAGACGCACATCCTCCGCTCCCACGGCATGCCGCGGCGGGTGGATGACAAAGGGTAGTGCGGTCCGTCAGCTTCGATGCTGATGGCTAGCTGCCTTTTTGTCTAAAATTCACGCCTATCACTGACACGTCAACGAGGCTGCGATGATCTCGCTCGAAAATGTTGAAAGAAGTTATAAGACCGGCGCCGGCCAAACGTGGGTCCTGAGGCGTATTCATCTCAAGATCGATGCGGGCGAATTTATCACCGTCATGGGACCTTCCGGGGCAGGGAAGTCATCTTTGTTGAATGTACTGGCGCTGCTCGACGATCAATGGGCCGGAGCGTACTGGTTCAACGGTGAGGCGGTACATTCCATGAACCGGAAGCAGAGATCAGACCTGGCAAGGCGCAACGTCGGCATGGTTTTCCAGAGCTACCACCTGCTGGACGACCTTACTGTTGCGGAAAACATTGATCTGCCGCTCTCCTACAAAAATATCTCGCGCTCCGAGCGCCAGGCGATGGTGGCGGACACTCTTGACCGCTTCAACATCGTGGGCAAAAAAGACCTGTATCCCAACCAGCTGTCTGGTGGTCAGCAGCAACTCGTAGGTATAGCCCGCGCGGTCATTCATCGCCCGGCCCTGCTGCTGGCGGATGAGCCCACCGGAAATCTTCACTCTACCCAGGCAAAGGAAATCATGGAACTCTTCCAAAACCTCAACAGCGAGGGAACCACCATCGTCCAGGTCACTCACTCCGAGGTCAATGCCGGCTACGGCAGTCGCATCCTCGAGGTTCGCGATGGTTGGATGGTTCGGGATACGGCCAACCCTGGCCTCGGCGCCGAGGTGAAGGCATGAGGCATCGCTCCGCTGCGGGCGGTACGGTGCGGAAAACGTTCTCTGTGTTGTGTGCGGCGGGCCTTCTGGTCTTGACTACCTTTGCCCAATCAAACCCCGCGGGGCCCTTGCCTTCCGCGCCTGCCGCTCCGCAGCAACCTCCGCCACCGACTATCGCACAGCAGGCCCAAGCGGCGGCGCAGCCGCAGCAGCCGGTTGCCTACCAAGGACCTTTCCACATTGAACTGCCGCATTCGCGCAACCCCCTTGCGCCGTATTTGCCCAGCACTGTGCCGGAACTCAACCTGCAAAACTCGCGGCGCCTCTACGACCTCATTCAAGACGGCAAGCTCCGCATCTCCCTGCGGGACGCGATCGCTTTGGCGCTCGAAAATAATCTCACGCTCGCCTCCTTCCGCTACAACTTCCCCATCGCGCGAGCCGATCTTCAGCGCACCAAGGCGGGAGGTACCGCCAACGGCGTAAACACCAGCGTCGTCTCGACCACGGCGAGCGGCTTTGGTGCCTCGGGGGGCGGTGGCGGCTCCGCAGCCTCGAGTGCGACCGCAGGCAACGGTGGCCTCGTCACCTCCACGCTCGGCGCCGGCGCGGCCGTTCCCCCGTTCGACCCCCTCCTCATCTTCTCCGGCTTTGTGCAACACACCGTCACCCCGGAGCCGAACCTTTCCCAGGTCGGAGTCGAGCTCTATAAGGTAAACAACATCGAGGTCCAAACGAAGTACCAACAGTACTTTCCCCTCGGCACCTACCTGGAGGTGAACTACATCGGTTTCCGCGCCGCCAACAACAGCCCTTATTTCGCAGTCAATCCCGAACTGAGTTCCAATTTCACGCTCTACCTTCAACAGCCGCTGCTGTACGGATTCGGCCTTGCCAGCAACGAGCGCTTCATCCATATTGCCAAAAGAAACCTGCAGACCACCGATCTCGCCTTTCAGCAGCAGGTCATTGCCACCGTCACCGACATTGAGAAGCTCTATTGGGATCTGGTCAACGCTTATCAGGATGTGCAGGTGAAGACACGGTCATTGGACTACGCCAATCAGACCCTGGCCGACGACCAGAAACAGTTGGAGCTGCAGAATATTCCTGCGCTGCAGGTCACGAAGGACCAGTCTGCGGTTGCCACCAGCGAGGGTGAACTTACCATCGCCAAGGCGACGCTGAGGCACACCGAGCTCCTCATTAAAGACGATCTCACCCGAAGCGACGACCCTTCCATCGACGAAATCCCCGTCATCCCGCTCGACCTCCAGGGCGGTCCCGATCCCAACGAATCGCAAACCATCACCCAGCTGATCGACGAGGCCATGAAGAACCGGCCTGAAGTCGCGATTTTTCGTAATCAAGCCGAGGTCCTGCGCCAGAGCGTCAAAGACATCAACAGCGAACTGCTGCCTGTACTCAATTTGTACGGCTACTACGGAGGCACGGGCGCCGCCGGCCCCAAAAACCCGAATTGCAGTCTCGGCGCGACTCAATGCGCAACCAGCCTGCCAACCGACTTCTCCAGCATGTTCGTAAACACCTTCAACTACTCGGCGCCCCAGTACGAGGTTGGCGTCAATCTCACCATCAACCTCCGCAACCGTATCGTCAAAGCCGACCAGTTCCGCGCCGTGCTCGCGTACCGCCAGAGCCAGATTGCCCAGGAGCAGCAGCAGAAGAGCCTGCGCTTCGACATTCGCGACTCGCAGTTCGCTCTCGTTCAGGCGCAAGCCCGCGTGGCGGCCGCGCAAAAGGCACGCGATCTTGCGCAGAATACCTTTGATATCGCTAAAAAGGAGCAAGACATAGGAGCGATGTCCAGGTATGACACGCTGGTTGCAGAACAAGGCCTCGCTGTCGCGGAATCTGCGTTTTTTACCGCGCAGACTGCTTATGAAAAGGCGAAGGCGGACATTGACCGCGCTACTGGGACGACGTTGGATCGCACGGGCGTCTCAATAGACGACGCAAAAAATGGCGTCGTCGCTCAGAGCAGGCCTTAGGAAATTTGAGGATGGGCCTTTCCTAGGAGGATCCCAGGTCTCAAATGCGAGACCCCACGGCACGCCGGGACAGGCTGGGGCACCCTTCGCGTTTCCAGGCTGAATTGGGTTTGGGCGCGGGCCCCGGAAGCGGCTGCGCGAACGAGCCTGCACTTTTTGTACCGGCACTATACTTATACGGTGACCTATCAGGCGCCGGTTGAGGCAATGATGGCAACCTACCCGCAAGCCGCGAAAGAGCCGGCCGTCCGCACAGCCATGGACGCGCCCAGGATTCTAGCCGCAGACGATCAGCCCCACATTCTCGATGCTATCGAGCTGCTACTGCAGCCGCAAGGCTACCGGGTCACGCGCGCACAATCTCCCCGCGAAGTGAGAGACCGCGTTGCCAGCGAAACCTTCGATGCGCTCCTCATCGACCTGAATTACACCCGCGACACTACCTCCGGCGCAGAAGGTCTGGAGTTGCTGGCGCAACTGAGTG
>CAWJZH010000004.1:0-40546 GCA_963847155.1 uncultured Acidobacteriaceae bacterium
CTAGCCACAGATGAGACACATATCACGTCTGTCTCTGGAGCGCACGGTAATGACACCGCAATCGGGGCACTGGCGGCTTGCCGATCGCCGTTCGACTTGTTTTTGCCTCCGTGACGCAGACTGGTTCGCGTCCAAAGATGGCCACAAACTGCTCGTCAGATTGTTTTTCGGCGGCGTTACCATTGACCGGCCCCCCGCTCGCTGGATCCGATTTCTCCCAGGACCGCGCGCCAGCTCAGCATCAGCCGCACCCGATCCTCGGTGGACTTGGTCTCGTCGTTCGCGGATAGTCCCGCACTGCATGGGAGTACCCTTGGTTGTTTGTGCGGCGCGCGTGGGTAGAATCAGAGGGATTTCGATGGGTTCGATTTGCATCACATTTCATCCTCACAAACTCATCGGGACAAAGTGTTGAACCTTCCAGTTACGCGTGTTGTAGAGCAGCATCCCACCTATTTCCTTATCTTGAGCCAAGTGTCAGCGTGGGAAGTGACGGGTCTGGTTATCTTTTGTAAAAAAAAAATCAGTTGGAAAAAGAATTGCGGTTCGAGGTGTGAGAACCCCATTTCCAGGCTCAGTCCCGGAGGGACGGCTGAATGCCCAGGACGCTAGTCCTGCCGCCGTTGAGATTGCGTGAAAGGAAGACCCGTCGGCAGGGACGGCTGAAAATAGCCGCCGAAAAGGCATTCGGACAGGTCTCAATCGGGAACATAGTAGCGAGGTACAGCGGGCCGTGCAAGAGGAGCGACCAATCAATTACGCGTTAATCAAACTCATTGTGCGGATGAGTCCTCGACATTGGCCCCGCGGGGAGAAGATCCCATGAGGACCAGAGAAGAGGATCCAGCCCACGGCGCATGCGGTCGATGAGTTTGTCCGCTACATCAGCGGCGCTCACGTAGTAGACGTCATCCGTAGGCACCCTCGGGATATTACCGATTCTCTTCATTTAGCGGCCGTCAGCCTTTCCAAACTCTGTCCACCATCCACTTCTGTCTACCTTTTCGGCATGGGGGGCCGCTCTCCATGGCCGTATAGTTGCATCGGCATCATCAAAGCGTGCACGAGCCTACGCCTATTGGGTTCACTGAAGCAGGACTCGTTCCAGGGGCAAAAGAGATGCCGGCAAAGCTGACTACGCTGTTTTCATCGATATTCCATTGCTCATAGCGGTGCAGTGTTCCGCGCGCCTGCGGGACCGCTTTCATGAAGGTATAAATCGGGGAAGATCCGCACCACTTCAGTTCGTCCTGGTTCTCCTTGACCAGATCCCAGAAACCTCGCGCATCCGATGCATTGATGCGATCGATCCGGAGATTGTCCCGCTCTTTGACTGCGTTCATCTCATCGCGGTCGGCACGGGCAGCGAACTTATCGCCGAAGCGCAAACCCATGTGAGCCATATCGACACCCAGCACCCAAAACAGACGTTCTTTTTCACGCTCGGCAATCTCCCCAAGCGACCCTAGAAATCGTTTGACATGATCATCATCTTCCGGAAATCCACCACGATGCATGCAGCTTCCGAAGGACCCGCATAGAAGCGGAAGTATGCGCACATCCGCCCCATAAATAGCCTGCAGAAATATCACCTGGAATTCGATCGAATGCTCGACCGCATGGCAATAGTCCTCCGGCAGCGCTGCTGGTTGAGCTTCCAATTCAGCTACCAGGGCCTCGTCGATTCTTGTTTTTCCCCATGGAGTTTCGAAAGGCTTTCGCGTCAAGCCAAATCTGCCAGGTTGTCCATGATGAGAGGTGCCCAGCACAATGAAGGTGCGGTCGCGGAGATCAGGGGTGAGTTCCTTGTAGGCTGCGCGGTAGGCCTGCCACCCGCCTTCCGGGCTGACATGCGGCGCAGCAATCCCCACGATCCCCTGCCGGGTCGAAGCCGCTCCCCCGAGATACTGCTGCATCCGGTCCCGCAGCGGACCAGTTTCTTCCGGATATGCGGATCCCGCATGAGCTGCCTGGCGCACCGGACTTTTCGTAAAAGCCAACTGACGGTCCAGCTTCAGATTGGCATAGGTCTCATCTTCAAGAAAGCCCGCCCGGCTGAGTGCTTCTATCAAGTGTCCAACCGTGTCGCCGATTTCAGGGCTTCCCAGCGTGCGGATAAGCTCGGCCTGCAAGTCATCGTCTGTTCGCGTCCCATCGAACAACAACAGACCTGGTATCAAGGGCGGGGGAACGATTAACGTAGCCTCCGAGTAGCGAAAGAAATCGCGAATCAAGAGCCCGGGCCGGTCCCTTACCGGCGAGACCATGAAATCCAGATTCGTGCGCAACTTCGGCAGGATCATTTTGAGAGAACCAGCATAGTGCGATTATCGTTGGTTGCATTGCATTTGGCATCACCGATCGATCGCTTTCGTAGCGGCCCCATCGCAGGCGAAGACATAAGCCGGATGACACTGCGGGCACTGACCTGTTTTGCGGCAGGAACACTACTCAAGATCTTCATTTTCAGACTTAGTCCAGGACACACTCCCGCAAGCGCTAACCTATTAGGGGTGTTTTTGTCCAAACGACGCACAAAATCGTCATCCTGCCTGCCCCGGCATGCCGTGGGAGCGAAGCACCTCAGAGATTTATCGCGTTGTGCAGCGCTCGGGCGCAGAGTTTTTCGACCAGAGCGAAGCGTCTTGAAGAGATCTGCGTTTCCATTCAGCAGAATACCTTCCGAGGGACGACCACCCTCAGACAAACAGCCTTGCGCCGCTTTCCTCCAGGCTCAACAAGTGCGCCTTGGTTTCAAGTCCGCCGGCGAAACCCGTGAGCTTTCCCGATGCACCGATCACACGATGGCAAGGCACAATGATGGATATGGGGTTTCTTCCATTCGCGGCGCCGACAGCCCGCATCGCCTGGGGATTCCCCAACTGTTTCGCCAGTTGTCCGTAGCTTCTTGTTTCGCCGAACGGTATTGCCAGCAAAGCGTGCCATACATGCTTCTGGAAGGAGGTACCCCGCATATCAAGAGGTATGGAGAAGGTCTTTCGCTTCCCGGCAAAGTACTCGCCCAGCTCGCGCTCTGTATCCAGCAGAATCGGGTGCATCGGGTCTTCCACGAGTTCGTTCAACGGGACACGACTGGGCTTCTCATTCTGCCACAGTACAGCTACCAGTCCCCTGTCGCTGGCGACTAACTTCAACTTTCCCACTGGCGAATGAATCATCTTGTAGGCCAAGCTCATAAAATCCGACTCCTTATTCAACCTGCCATGACAGAGTTGTTGGTGAGTATGTTGCCGTCGGCAGCCCAGAGGTGCTGGGCTGCATAAGCGCGCCACGGTCGCCAGGACTCGGCACGACCCAAAAGATTGGCAGGAGTCACCGCGGCTCCATCGATCGAAGCCGCGCCGCGCAACAGTCCTATATCGGTCGCGGGAAATGCGTCCATTTCGCGAACGGCGCGAAGAGCGATGTATTGCGCGGTCCATTCGCCAATGCCACGGATGGCTTTAAGACGGGCGACAGTCTCATCGACACCGCCGAATGGTCGAAAGAGATGGGCGTCTGCCACCGCCGCTTCGGCGACCGCCTTCAGTGTGGCCAACCGCGACGCCGGCATACCCAACCCGATAGACGGAGCTGCAGCCAATCGCTTGGCGGCAGGAAATACATGCGACAGCGCGGGGTGAATCCGCGACACCAGGGGCACAGAACGCCCGTGCAGTTTGACCAGCTCCCCCGCCAACCGGCGGGCCGCCGCGACAGTGATTTGTTGACCGAGGACAGCACGCACCGCGATCTCAAATCCGTCCCATCCGCCAGGAGCCCGCAGGCCGGGCCGGAGTGTGACCAATCTGGCGAGTGCCGGGTCTGCCGATAGATGTTGATCGATGGTCTCAATGTCGGCTCCGAGATCAAACAGGCGGCGTACCCGGGCGACAATCGCGGGAAGCGACTTCACGTCCGGAAATCGGATGCTGATCTCAAGACTTTGTTTTTTCGGCAGGTGAGCGACCGCAATACTTCCAACTTCGCCGTCTACCTCCACCGTTCGCAAGTAGCGGCCGGCCTCCACCACTTCGACACCAGGAATTGCGCGCGCACGCAGGAAGGCAAGCATGTTTTCCCAATCGTAAGGAGCGCGATAACGAAGGCGGAGGACGATGTCTTTCTCCTCTTCCCTGGAGTTCCTCGGAGTGCTTTTTCTGCGGAGTGCCCGCGGGGGGCGGTGAAAGAGATGGAGAAAAGTCTCGTTGAATCGCCTCACGCTACTGAAGCCGGCGGCGGCTGCGACGTCCGTCATCGGCATCTGGGTGTCGTGGATCAGTTGTTTCGCGAACAGCACTCGCCGTGTTTGTGCGACCGAGACGGGGGAGGCGCCAAGATGTTGGAAGAAGAGCCGGCGTAACTGGCGCTCGCCTAAGCCCAGACGTGCTGCAAGCTTTTCAACACTATTCTCAGGACCATCGAGAGCACCTTCGGCGATGAGCGCCAAGGCGCGAGAAACTGTATTGGAAGTGCCTCGCCATGAGGCCAGGTCGGGAGCTATTTCTGGCCGGCAACGGAGGCAGGGGCGAAAGCCTGCGTCCTGCGCAGCCGCTGCAGAGCCAAAAAAATTGCAATTCTCAAACTTGGCGGTGCGGGCGGGACAAATCGGGCGACAATAAATTCCCGTCGAGGAAACGCCGACGAACATGAGCCCGTCAAACCGTGCGTCCCGGCTCTGCAACGCGCGATAGCATACTTCCCGGACGGGTAATTCCATGTATCTATTTTCCCATGGTCGCAAGGTCGCACTAGCGGTTTTCGGACGTGGTCATTTTGGGATCAAAGTGCGTTTGGACTAGGACGGCATCATGGCGCGTGCTGCAGTAGCGAGACATTGTCATGCAGGTGAGAGCGGTCCTGCGTGTGCCGCTTCGCGTACGGGCTGAGGGCATCGCCGCGCTGCCTGAAATCACGGTTCCGCTGTTGGGTTGCGTGGAAGAAGTCCGTTTCCTCCGGAAGGTCATCGGGGCCACGGCGGTGGATCTCTTTAGTCAGGAAGGCCGGCACAGGTCTTTCGCTCGGTCTGCCTTCGCAGAGTCCGCCAATCTTCAGATCGAGCAGCCCTTCCGCTGGCTCCACAAGCCTCGCGTGAAGTCAGGAAATTTGACCGGAGCACTGCCTTGCGCCAGAGAAGTCTTGCTCAAGGGAGTAGGCACTGACCAAGCTGCTCCGTCGTACACGTCCATATCGGGCGCCAGTCCTTCGCGCATGCACTGCAACAGGCGGTAGATCATGATGTAGTCCATCCCCCCGTGACCTCCGGATGAGCTGGCCATGGCGCCTTCCTTGGCCCAGAGAGGGCTTTCATAATCCTTCTTGTACTGGTCGATGGTTCCCCACTCTTCGCCACCCGATTGCCCGTCGATGTAGATTCGTGGCGGATAGTCGGCAAAGACGCCCTTCGTGCCGCCGACCATGTTGATCCGGCTATAGGGTTGGGGATTCGAGGTGTCATGCTTGAGCGTGATCGTCAGCCCAGAGGCGGTCTTGATCAGGGATATATTCAGATCCCCCGTGATGTATTTCTCTTTCCACTTGGGATCGCCCTGCGGCGTGTGCGCTTCGCGGTAAGCAGCCAGGCCGCGAGCCGGAGTGCCCATGGAAACCATGTAATCGAAGCGATCGCCGCGGTTGATGCTCATGTAATTTGCCACTGGCCCCAATCCATGCGTCGGATAGAGGTTGCCATCGCTGAGCGTATGGAAAGCTCGGCGCCACAAGCCTTCGCCTTTGTTCGAGAACATCTCCTCGCGCAGATCGTGCAGGTATGCGGCCTCTCCATAGAGCACCTGGCCCAACACCCCTTGGCGCACCATGTTCAGTACCAGGGTCTCGGTGTAACCGTAGCAACACTCCTCCAGCATGATGCAGTGCCGGCGCGTGGCTTCTGATGTGTCGACCAGCTTCCACAAATCTTCCACGGTGTACGCCAGCGGAACTTCAACGGCGGCGTGCTTGCCATTCTCCATGGAGGAGAGCGCCATCGGCGTATGCCAGTTCCACGGCGTGGCGATAACCACCAGATCGAGATCGCTTCTTTTGGTCAGCGATTCGTAGTCATGGGGACCTTTGGTGTAGAGCTCAGGCGCCTTCTGGCCGGCCTTCACCACCAACTCGCTGGCGTGTTCCGCCTTCTCCGGTACCACATCGCAAACCGCAACCACCTGCGCGTTCTGGGCCAGGAACCAACCGAGCAGGCCGGTGCCCCTTCCGCCAACGCCGATGAACCCGATGCGCGGTTCCTTGGTCGCGGCAAAAGGAACGTTGATCATCGTCTTGGCTTTGGACGCGAGCGCATCTGGCGTTGGGCGAGCGCGCTATGTTCGAGTTGGAACGCGGCGGTGGCCATAGCGCCAAGCTGCAGGAACTGGCGCCGGCTGGGCTCGATTAAATCGTCTTTCACAGGTTGGTCCTCTCTCATATGCGCAGGAAGATCTTGCGGCGGTACATCCAGAAAAGAAACATCCAGTAGAGCAACAAAATGGTAGCCCCAAGAAGTAGCGGCTGCAGTCCTGGACCAAGTAGGAAGAATGTTTTTTCGCCCAGGTTCGTGATCAGATTGCGAGCCAGGAAATTCTCCCACAGGTGAGCAATCATATAGGCGGCAATGGAGTTGGTTCCCACCACCACCAGCGGAAAGGCCCAGCCGCGCCACTGCTTCACATCGATGATCCAGCTGAACGCGGCCAGGAAGAAAAAGCAGATGCCGCCGCTGAACAACGTCCAGCTCGGAGTCCAGATGCGCTTCACAATCGGGCAGATACCGGTGAAGTGAAAAAGCAGTCCCAATGCGAAGAGAATGACCCCCGTAATGACGAATCGCCGGATGGGCTGTTTCGGCGCGGAAGCCAGAAACCATTGTCCGGCGAACAAGCCAAGGATCATGGTGCCCAGCGTGGGGATGAAACTCAGCGTGAGATACCCGCCCTCATTGGCAACAAATCTGTGCTCACGCGGAAACAGGTTGAGGAACCACACATCAAAGGCCTGGCCAAGATTGCTGTTCTTATTCCAGTGCGCGCGGAAGCCGGTGTAAAGATGATGCCAATCGCTGGGAACTCCCACCGCGGCATAGTTGAAGCCCGGTCCGGGAGCGGGATAGAGCGCCCAGGCCAGCCAGTACCCAAAGAGGATGGCGCTGAACGCAATCCATTGATCGCGCACGGGGCGAAAGGCCAGCAGGAAGAGGAAGGTGTATCCCAATCCGATCTGCGTGAGCGTGTCTTCAAAAGTGAAGTAGGTCTGGCTGCTGTAGAGGGAGCGAAGAAAGATGCCCAGCGCAATCAGGATCAGCGATCTCCAGATGGTGTGGAACAGCATCCTGGGAAAAGGAGTTCCCTTCCGTTGCCGGCTGCGGATCGAATACGGGAGGGCCACGCCGACCAGGAAAGAGAAGGAGGGCTGGATCATGTCGTGCAGCGAACAACCGAACCACTGGGTGTGGGTCTGGTTGAAGGCAAGAATTTTCCAGAAGGTACTGTGGTTGTAGTACGCCTAAACTTTGGCGAACTGCAGCACCTCGCCCATCATCAGCAACATCACCAGGCCGCGGTAGGCATCGACCGCCAGATTGCGAACCGTGGGCACGGATGGGCGGACAGTTGTGGTGGTGGTTTTTACGCCTGCGGGTGTTGTCTCCTCGGCCTGCAGTACCTCATGCATGGTAAGCTCCGCGTTTATGCCTGATCGCGTTCACTTAAGCACCTTAACGCCGATGCAGGCAGGCGGCTGCATGACTTTTTGCGGTGGCGGGCGCCGGACAGAAAGAATTTTGCGAGGCACAACCAACGGCGCTGTCGATATGAGCTATGATCGTATCGTTTAATTGCGAATTGTCAACTAATTCTTTCGCTTATGCCGCCTTTCCCCTTCGAATGGGTTTTGGTTGGAAAGGCTCCACAACGGGATAGACTGTTGCCGAACCGCAAGATAGCGAAAGGAATATGCCATTGGGCATGCGGAAGGGCCGGCCCACATCGAACTCGCCGGAGGAGACTAGTCTAAGTGTGGAGGACTCCGCCTCATCCCGCCCATTGGACGGGATGATGGCTGAGGAGCGGCGGACCCAGATCCTGCAGATCGTGCGCAGCGAAGGCCGCGCCCGGGTCAACGAATTGGCCAGCCGCTTCAGCAGTTCGGCGGTTACGATCCGCAACGACCTGAACGAGCTGCACCAGCGCGGGTTGGTGATGCGTTCCCACGGCGGAGCCGTGCTTCCGGAAAAGATTCTGCGGGAATCGCCTGTCTACGAGCGGCTGAAATCGCACGCAGAGGAGAAGCGGCGCATCGGGGCCACTGCCGCGACGCTCATCCATGACGGGGAAACCATCATCCTCGATTCGGGCACAACCACGCTGGAGATCGCGCGCCAGATCAAGAACAAGCAAGGCCTGCAGGTCATTACCAACGGGGTGAACATCGCCGCGGAGCTGCTGGATGCGCGGGATGTGCAGACCTTCATTGTCGGGGGCACCCTTCGCGGAGATTCCGCCTCGATCGTTGGGCGTTCGGCGGAGGAGATGTTTGAGCAGTTCTCAGCGGACAAGGTGTTTCTCAGCGGTGCGGGATGCGATCCCGACTTTGGGGTAAGCGGCGCGAACCTGGACGAAACGATGGTGAACCGGGCCATGTTGCGCATCGCGCGGGAAATCATTCTGGTCGCCGACGCGAGCAAGTTTTCCAAGCGCAGCATGGTGCGGATTGCGTCCTTCTCTGAGATCGACACCATTGTCAGCGACACAGGTTTGCGTACGGAGATACAGGAGAAGGTGCGCGGGTTCGGCTGCAACCTGATCCTGGCGTAAGAGCGTGTGGAAAGTGCGTGAGACTCACCTTTTGAAGGGTACGGCCTTTAGGCCGTACGCATTGCCCCACGGCACGCCGGGGCCTAACGGGACGGCTGAATCAAGGCAGGATAGGTTCGGTACGAGTTGCATTCCTCCAAGCCCGGAGTTGCGACAGCTGTGTGTAGCGCTAAGTCCCGTAGAGCCTGCCCTGAGCTTGTCGAATGGGGCCGACCTGATAATAGCCCCGCACGGTTCGGCGCATACAAGTTGCGCAGGATGAGAACGAAGTTCCGGCGCCGAACCAGTGCTGGGTACAGTGGGCCGGGAAGACCAAGTCCCGTAAGGGACGGCGGATTCTCATGCCTCATCGTCACGTACCTTGCCTGTTTCACCTGTTATTCAGCACCAGCGGACGAGAACCGGCAATCCGGGAACAGATGCTATCCCTTACTGCGTCCGGACGCCGGCCCCATGCGAGGGTGCGGAGTGGATCTTGACGCCCTGTACCACGCGGCTGATTACGCCCTCAGGGCTCGGATTGTCGGGGTTCAGCCCCACGCCAAGGCTTAAGTGATATCCGAGCAGCTGTGGGATCAGAATTTCGAAGGGCGTGCGCAGATCGTCCGGGGCTTCAGGAAGGACGGCGGGGAGCACGTCATGAAACCCGCTGATGTGGTCGCCCGGCGGCGGCGATCCCCACAATGTAACCAAGCTTCTTGGACCGTAGCTCTTGAATGAGGTCGACCTCATAAAGCCGGCGCGTGGGTTCGCTGGAAAGCAAACACAGCACCAACGTATCCGGCCGCAGGAAAGACATGGGACCGTGGCGGAGACCGAGATAGGTTTCGGTGACCACCGGAAAGCGGCCCGCGGTCATTTCCAGTATTTTGAGGCCCGCCTCCCTGCCCCACCCCAACAGCGGCGAGGAACACAGGACAACGATACGGTCACGGACGCCGGCAGCGATGCGCTGACATCCCTTTTCGATGGCGGGCAGCAGCGAGCGCGGCGCTCTCGCTCACCGAATCAGTTTGCTGGGCCACGATCTCGGGTTGCGCCAGGGAGAGACCGCCGAGCACGAGATTCGAAAAGGAACCCGTCATCACCAGGCTGCGGTCGTTGGTGCGGGGATCGAGGACGATGAGACCATCCAGTCCGGATTGCGCCAATAGACTGTCGTGGTTGCAGGTGATGGCGAGTTGAAGAATCTCCGGATGCAGGGCGCGCACGCGATCCACAACTGCGGCGCTTTCCGGACTATCGCCGGATCGGGCCAAAGAAATAACTGCACCCACGTCCGCAAGATAGCGCTCTGCATCGACGAGCAGGTCAGTGGTGGGAACGGCCATAGCGCCGGGCCAGACTGGCGCTACGCTTAAGGCCGCATAGGCCGAACTGCCGGCCCCCGTCAGCAAGACACGCATCCTGGATAGCCGGCGGGTGAGACCCAGCTGTTCAGAAGCAGCTCGAACCCGAGCCACTGTCGTGGGCCAGAGAACAGGCTGCTGAAGGATTTCCGGCAACGTATAGAGGGGCTCGTCCTGGCGATCAACTCCCGCGGTCATATGAAGCGATTCTGACATTCCTAAAGGCTCCCGTTCCTCTCCAAGGTTGCCGTCCGCTTTAATCCCGAACCGCCCCAACCAGGTTGCTGCGGAAGTATATCGTAAGCCTACGCAAACGCCCAATCGAATCGATTGACAGGGATCGAAGACCCAAGGCAAAGGTCAGAGACCAGTGGTGCAGGCCCCGGAACTGCCTGATAACGCGACGTTTTCACGAGACACTGCAAAGCCCGGCGGGAAACCACAGGGTCTGCCATTGTTTTCGTTTGCTTACTCTCACTTATAAATGAAAAGGTCTTGACTTCGCAATCAAATGCGATCAATACTTACGTCCTAACCAAACGGCCTGTTTTCGCAAGCACACGGCGACATTCGTAAGAGAAACAAAGAAACGGGCCCCAGCGCCACTAATTCAGCTTCCCTCCACCGAGGGCTCAGGAGAGCTTTATGACCAAGAGGACGCTTTTTCGTTGCTTCGGAATTGTCTCGTTGTTCCTCCCGGTTTCGCTGCTAGCCCAGAAGGATGCCGCCTCCCTCGAGGGTCGCGTGGTCGATGCGCGCGGAGCTGTGGTGGCGCAAGCCGCGGTAACCGCCATCAATGTCGATACCAGCCTGACTTACCGCGCGGAAAGCAACTCCAGCGGAGAGTGGGCCATAAGCCCGGTGCGTATCGGCAGCTATCGCATCCAGATAACCGCAAAGGGCTTCAAGTCTTCGATCGAGGGCCCACTCACGCTCGATGTGCAACAACGGCTGCGCGTCGATGCGACATTGGAGCCCGGAGAGGTGACCGAGAATGTTGAGGTGCACGGCACTTCGCCGTTGATCCAGACGGACAGCTCCGAACTGGGGCAGGTGGTCGACAGCCAGACCATGGTCGGCATTCCGTTGAACGGCCGCAACCCTGTCCAATTGGCGCAATTGACAGTCGGCGTAACGGTGAGCGAGCCGGGGGCCAGAGACGCGGGCGGTTTCGGCTTCAGCGCCAGCGGTTCACGATCGCTGGATAACAATTTTCTGTTAGATGGGATCGACAACAACTCCAACCTGCCCGACTTGTTGAACGAAGCCAACTACGTGGTGATGCCATCCGCCCGACGCACTGCAGGAATTCAAAATCGAAACCGGCAACTATGACGCCGAGTTTGGCCGGGCCACCGGCGCCATCGTCAACGCAACTACCCGCAGCGGGTCTAATCAATTGCACGGCGTGTTGTATGAGTTTCTCCGCAACCAGAAGTTAGACGCGAATAACTATTTCAACACCGCGAGGCAGCCCTACCACCAGAATCAGTTTGGCGCCACACTTGGGGGGAGGATTATCCGCGATAAGCTGTTCTTCTTTGTCGACTACGAGGGCCTGCGCATCAGCCAGGCGCAGCCGACGACAGCCCTGGTTCCTACCCAGGCACAGAAGAACGGAGACTTCTCGAGCCAATTGGACCTCACCTCCCCCACCGGCACGCTGGACTGCAATGGCCAGCCGACTTACCAGGGAGAGCTGTTCGATACCACGCTGACGCAGACGTCGACGGCCAATAATTCTGGATTTTGCGGGGTTCCGTTCGGCTATGCCGGTGGCTCTCCCAGCAACGTCATTCCCGCTTCTCGCATAGATGCTCTGGGAAAAACGCTGATCAATTTGTTTCCTGCCCCTAATGCAAACGGTCTCGGTTACAACTACCTCTCCAACCCGGTGCTCTCGCAAACCGTCGACCAAGGCGATGTCCGGGTAGATCAGATTTTCTCGGCCAAGGACTCCGCGTTTTACCGGTTTAGCGCAAGCCGAAGCCCCTCGGCCATTCCCTCCCCCTTTCCCGGACTGGCCGACGGTGGGGGCTTCTTCGATGGCATTCAGCAGGTGAACGGTTACAGCGCCGCGGTGAGCGAGGCCCACGTTTTCTCCACCTCCAAAGTGAACGAATTCCGGCTGGGCTATAACCGGGTCAACACCAGCCGCTTTCAACAAAACTACAACACCGATGTATCGGCTGAAGTTGGCTTTCCCGGAGTTCCCTACACGCAGGGCGACAACAACGGCGGCCTTCCGC
This sequence comes from uncultured Acidobacteriaceae bacterium, assembly GCA_963847155.1. Taxonomy (GTDB): domain Bacteria; phylum Acidobacteriota; class Terriglobia; order Terriglobales; family Acidobacteriaceae; genus PALSA-350. Next base: position 12,406 of record CAWJZH010000004.1, read on the forward strand.
AATTGACCTTCAGCGATGCCTCCACCCTGGGAAGCCCTACCTATCTGCCCGCGATTGAGTTGCAGAATACCTATACTTTGTCAGATACATTTACTCTGATTACCGGAAACAAGACCTGGAAGTTCGGCGGGGAGATACGTCCGGAAGAGAACACGATCTATGAACCGGCCAATCCTCGCGGCTCGATGGGGTTTGGCACCCAGTTCACCGATAATGCCGGCAACCCTGGTACTGGCGGCAGTGGCCTGGCGACTCTGCTCACCGGCCAGCCCGATACCGGGAATATCAACAACCTGAATAACATCGACTACTTTCGCCATACTTATTCTCTGTTCGCACAAAACGACTGGCGCATCACACCCAAGCTGAACCTGAACCTTGGCCTGCGCTATGAATATTTCTCGCCGGTTTACGAGCGATTCAACCGCCAGGCCAGCTTCAACCCGATCACCGGGAAACTGGACATTCCGATGCAGCAGTCATGTCACGCTGCCTGACTCCCTGTCGTACCTGCCGGTCAATCACACGGCCTCCAATGCGCTCATTCCCGCGGATTACACCAACTTCTCGCCGCGCGTTGGCTTTGCCTACCAGGTGTCTCCCAAGCTGACCATGCAGAGCGCATTCGGCGTGTTCTTCAACGGCGATGAAGCTGGACCTTATAGCAACCCGAGCCCGGGTTTCAATCCGCCCTACTTCGACAGCCAGGTCTACAGCGTGCCGTGCAACCTGCCCTCCTACAATGCCGCAGCGCAAAATTGCGGGCTGTCCAATCTGAGTGTCCTGTCCCACGGGTTCCCTGCCGACGCGCTGAGTGAGCCCAACACTCCGTCGCTGTTCTCTTTGGATAGGAATTTGCGAACTCCCTACGTGATGCAGTGGCACTTGACGTTCCAATACCAACTGGATCAAAACACCATGTTGGAGGCGTCTTATGTAGGATCGAAAGCCAACAAGGAATACATCTTTCTCAATCTGAATCAGGCAGCCCCGACGGCCGACCCATCCGCCGCTTATGCTCCGCGACGGCCGTATTCTTATGTCGATGCACCGATCTCCTATCTGAAGTCAGGGGGGAGTGCAAACTACAACGCGCTCCAGCTGTCGCTGCAACATCGGCTGACCCATGGCTTGTCGCTGATCACGAATTACACCTATAGCAAGGCGCTGGGAGACTCCAGCAGCGCTAACCTCGGGTCTCAGAACAACGACGCGTTCCGCTATTCCTACAACCCGAAGATCGAATATGGGCCGCTGGACTTTGATGTGCGCAATCGCTTTGTCAGCAGCTTTATCTATCAGCTTCCCTTCGGCCAGGGGCAGCGTTTTGGCGGAGCCAGCGGTGCGGTCGTAGATCACGTGATCGGACACTGGGCGGTTTCCGGGTTGCTGACCCTATCGTCCGGAACCTGGTATACGGTGACGGATGGCAATGCCAATTTTGCCAACTCCGATGGACAGCAAAGACCGGATTTTGTTCCCGGGAAGAAGGCCACCGGGAAGCCTTGCGTTCCGGGAACGTTCTTTAACACCTGCGCGTTTCAGGACCCTCAGTTGGGATCGTACGGCGATGTGAGCCTGAACAGCCTGCAGGGTCCGGGGAACAAGAACTTCGACTTTGCAGTGGAGAAGATCATTCCTATTCGGGAAAGGCTGCAGCTGGAACTTCGTGCCGAGGCCTTCAATGCCTTAAATCATCCCAATTTTCTGTTCGCCGCCCCAGGCCCGCAGAACTCGAACAATGCCACTGTTTTCGGGACACCGAGCTTTGGCTTTGTGACCGCCGCACAGTCCCCACGATTGATTCAGTTTGCCGCGAAGCTGCATTACTAGAGTTTGCCTCCGTACGCAGCCGAACCCGGGTGCCCGACATCTCGCTCGTTTTTCGCGAGATGTCGGATACCCAGCTTCCGTTGGGCAAGATAGAAGAAGGCCGCTCGAGCCGCAAAACCCGTTAAGCTCTTGAGAGACCATGCACACCTTCAGCCCAACTACAAAGACTTTGGACATTTCCATCGCAGGCGAAATCAATCTTGACCTGATTTTGTATGGCTTGCCGGAAGTGATGCCGGTAGAAAGAGAGCTCCTCGGAACAGACTTTCAGGTCACCTTGGGGAGCTCCTCGGCCATTCTGGCGCACAATCTCGCCGTGCTGGGTACGCACGTGGGCTTCGTCACCCTGGTCGGGGAAGACCCGCTGGGCAAGATTGCCGTGGAGCGGCTGGGCGAAAGCGGCACCGACCTAAGCCGCGTGCGAGTGAGCAAGGACGGCACCGCCACGGGTGTGACGCTGGTTCTGCCTCACGGGACTCCCGCGGCACATCCTTACGTATCCGGGAACCATGGCGCATCTCCGCCTGGCCGATCTGGATATCGACTATCTCAAGTCTGCAAAGCACTTCCACCTGTCATCCTTATTCCTGCTGCGCGCTTTGGAGCCGGACGTGCCGGCGCTTTTTATGGAATTGAAAGAGGCCGGCCTGACGATTTCGCTCGACACCAACGATGACCCCAGCGGGCAGTGGGGCGGAGTACTGCCCGAACTGCTTGAGTTCGTCGACCTGCTGCTGCCGAACGAAGGGGAAGCATGCCGCATGACAGGGAAAAGCACATTGGACGAGGCCCTCGCAGAACTCGCGGTGCGCGTTCCCTGTATCGCGGTTAAGTGCGGATCGCGTGGATCGGTCGTTCGTGTAGCGGGAGATACATTTACCGTGGGCGGCGTAGCGGTGAAGCCTGTGGACACAATCGGCGCCGGAGATAGCTTCAACGCCGGATTCTTGTTCGGCTGGCTCAACGGTTGGCATCCCAGGGAGTGTGCGTACGCAGGAAATGTGACCGGAGCGCTCTCAACCCTTGGCGTAGGCGGCACGGAAGCATTTCGCGACAGGGATCTTGTGCGGAGCTTTTTGCAGCTACATTGTTTTCCTGGGAAGGTAACCAAGTGACCACATCCGGCGGGCAAATCAACGACAACTTCATGGCCATGGTCACGGCGAAAGCTGAAGTCACGCTTCCTCTGAGCGAGTTTCAGCCGCAATCCACCCTGGTGACAGCCGAGCATCACGTGGAGCGCGCACGCTTCCCGGTGATTGACTACCACAATCACCTGGATGCGCTCGACCCGGTCGACGTCCTGCGCATCATGGATGCCTGCGGCATCGAGCGCATCGTCAACATCACCATGAAGACGGGCGATGAGGCCATCAGGATCATTGACAAATTCCGTAACGCCGACGCGGAACGCTTCGCCACGATTGGCTGGATGGACTGGTCTGGCGTGGAAAAGGATGACTTTGTCCAAACAACTTTCGATCGGCTGGAACGGCTTGTGGAGCATGGAGCCAAGGGCATCAAGTTCTGGAAAAATCTTGGGCTGAGCGTGCGCGATCGCACAGGAAGCCTGCTGCGAGTCGACGATGAACGCCTCGCGCCCATCTTCGATAAAGCGTCGGAGCTGGGGATCCCGGTCATGTTTCATATCGCGGATCCCGATGCATTCTTCCTGCCCGTCGATGGGCGCAATGAGCGCTACGAGGAGCTGGCGGCCCATCCTGACTGGAGCTTTCACGGAACTCAATTCTCGAAGAAGGAGCTGTTGGATCAGCGCGACCGGGTGATTGCGCGTCATCCCAACACGACTTTCGTAGCCGCGCATGTAGCGGAGTGCGGGGAAAACCTGGCTCGGGCCACGCAGCTGCTGGAGAACCATTCCAATGTCCTTCTCGACATCAGCGCAAGGGCCTCAGAGCTTGGTCGGCAGCCCTATTCGTCACGTGCTCTGTTCCTCAGGTTCCCGGATCGCATCCTGTTTGGCTCCGACCTGGTGCCGGAAGAATCCATGTACCGGCTCTACTTCCGGTTTCTCGAAACAGCAGATGAGTACTTTGACTATCCGTCGCACGCATCGCGGCAAGGCCGCTGGCAGATCCAGGGAATTTATCTGCCCGACGAAGTCTTGCGCAAAGTGTACCGGGAGAACGCTCTCCGCCTGTTGACCTAAGACTTTGCTGAACTTCTCAGCTCGAGTTCCATACGGAACCTGCTGGTCATCACGTGTCTTGACACCACCAGATCCGATGTATATCTATGTAACCCGAGCATCCAACGTCGTTCTTCACGACTGGAGATTGAGTAGTTCATAACGGAACTGCCGAAAACGCTCATGAATGCGTTGCCTCGCTGGATTTCCCTTTCTACGAGTCAACAGTCCTGCTGCCAGCGGGAAGAATGAGGTCGTTGAAATGGTGATCCGCCCGCCCAGCAAACTTGCACTGCCCTTCATAGCAGCATTTTGGTCCCTGGGGCTCGCGGCTTCAGCGCAGTCTGGCGGTGAGCAACTGAGAGGTCCGGCTTTTGTTCCCGACGAGACATTCAAGAGCCCTACTCTGGATGGCTGGCACAAGCTAGGCAAGGCGGATTGGAGCATCGATAACGGCGAAGTGGTGGGTAACGGCTCGGCCGGCAGTGGCTGGCTGGTGCTCGACCGCTCGTACCAGGACGCCGGATTTTATGCTGCGTTCCGCTGCAAGGGCGCCTGTGATACCGGAGTGCTTCTGCGGATGACGAAGACCGTAGGCGGGATGAACGGTACCTACTATTCCGTGAAGAGCGGGACCGTAGAAGCGGAGAGTTTGACCCTTGATACCACAGGCAACATCGTGGCTCGGCAAAAGTTGAGGGATGCCGGCGGGCAGTTTCGCTATGCTCCTCCGATGCCTGACCCCACGGCCCTTCCCATCTCGACGCGGCCCTACGGCTCCGAACCAGCGCCTCCCGGTGTGACCTTACCGGTTACCATGCCCCATGCTCACGTGCGCGAGGGCGAGTGGAATGAATTGGAGGTTATGCTCGATGCTGACATCATTCGCGGTTACTTGAATGACACAGGCCGTGGAGTGAGCGCGGCCACCGAGGATGACGATCTTGACTCATACGGGCCTATCGCGCTCTTTGTGGGCAAGGGATCCGAAGTGAGATTCAAAGATGTTTCCTACAAAGACCTGGCCATAAAAGTGCAGCCATTAGAGGAAGTGGGCAGCCGTTTTCGTATGCAGCGCGTAAGCCCTTTCTACTACAACTGGACTGCCACGGATGCAGACTTCAATCACGATGGCAAACTCGACCTGATTTCCGGCGCCTACCTTTATTACGGTCCGGACTTCACCAAATTCAGGGAGATCTATCCGGCGCGAACCTTCAACCCGTCCACAGAGTATTCAACCTGGGTGCAGCATGCTTATGACTTACCAGGGGACGGATGGGCCGGATGTTGTCGCTACCGATTTAGGGGTCGGCGCTGTCCTCTATGTAAATCCTGGAAACGAGTCCAGACGCTGGAAGCAGTACAAGATACTTCCTTCGATGCAAAGCGAAAATTCGCTGCTGACCGACGTGGATGGCGACGGAAAGCCGGAGTTGATCTATATCGCTGATGGGTACATGCGCTATGCCAAACCCGATCCGGCAAACCCGACGGCGCCTTGGGTGGTTCATACCATTTCCGAAAAGGGGCCTTGGCCGGCTCACGGTATCGGCGTCGGAGACATCAACGGCGATGGCCGTATGGATATTGTGGCTGCGCTGGGCTGGTGGGAACAACCGCCTTCCACCGGCGGTGAACAATTGTGGAAGTACCATCCGGAGCCCTTTGGCCGGTGGGGACGAATCGGCCCAGGTGGATCCACGATCGGCATCTACGACGTGAATGGAGACGGCCTGAACGATGTGGTAACTGCTCTCGAAGCGCACGGCTTCGGCCTCGCCTGGTTCGAGCAGAAACGCGCCGGCAACGGCGATATCTCCTTTGTCCGCCACATGGTGATGGATGATTACAACACCCAGAACGCAGGCAACGTGGTGTTCTCGGAGTTGCATGGATCGGCCGTTGCCGATGTCGATGGCGATGGCATTCCGGATTTCATCGTCGGCAAGCGTCAGTTTTCACACAAAGATGACTACCTGGATCCGGACGTGTACGGTCCACCCTACCTCTACTGGTACAAAACAGTTCGCGATGCGAGCGCTCCGGGAGGGGCCAGGCTAGTCCCGGAGCTCATCCACAACAGTTCCGGCGCGGGCGACAACCTCCTGGCCACAGATTTGAACGGAGATGGGATCGTGGATATCGTCGCTGCGACCAAGCGCGGTCTCTACATTTTCTGGGGTCAACCTGGTTCGTCCAAAAGTAACAAATAAAGATGAGAAACCATACTCCATCGCAATCTGTAACCAGAAGGGAGTTCCTACACCGCGCTGGAGCGACTGCCGCTGCCGTCACACTTGCGTCGCAGATGACATTTCCGGCAAGCGCAAACCCGCTGGGGATGCCCATTGGCTTTCAGGGTTATGATGCCAGGTTCCTGCTTACCAAGGATTGGGACCAGGGATGGCTCGAATTGCGCAACATGGGGTTTCAATCCGTGGATCTTGTGTCCTTCAAGGGATACGGATACGAGCATTCCCCTCTCGCGGACTTCCCCGCGAAGAAGATTCGCGACAAGCTCAATTCCATAGGAATGATTTGCGAGAACTGCCAATACTACTTCGCAGAACTTCATGGGAGCTTCGACGAAAAGATGGCCTTCTCGCACGAGTTAGGCTTGAAAAACATTATCTGTGCTCCGGATTCCGGGCGAATGAAGACTGTCGATGACTGGAAGTGGCAGGCGGAGCAATTGAATGAGCTCGGCGGAAAGGTGAAACAGGCTGGATTCCAGCTGGGTTACCACAATCACAATCAGGAATTTCTAGCCATCGACGGCGTCATTCCCTATGACGTCCTGATGGAGCGAACGGACCCCGCACTGGTGAAATTTCAAATCGACGTCGGCAACCTCACCTTCGCAGGCGGGGACGCACTCGCCTACCTGCACAAATATCACCATCGTTACTTCTCCATGCACGCGAAGGACTACCTCCCGGGCAAGACCAGCGTACCGGTGGGCCAGGGCACTCTCGACTGGAAGAAGATATTCAAAGCAGCAAAACAAACGCCGATCGAGAACTACTTCGCTGAAGTTGCAGCTTACGGCATAACTACCCTTCAGGGAGTTCCGGCGAGTGCGTGGCCCACCGACTCGATCGACCAACTGCGCCAGAGCTACCTCTATCTTCATCATTTGCCTGCCTGATTTCGACAGTTCATAAGGGAACTCCATCCTGCAGAAAGCGCTTGACATCTGCTACTTAGCGGTAGTATCTACTGAGCGCGCGCATAAACCACGCGCAAAGGGCTCTGCGGTTAACAAGTTCATATAGGAACTAGCACCTGACTTAGGACGAGATGCAACTCTAACCGCGGGCGATTCGTTAATGGATATGACATATAGACCTAAATGCATCTTCATCCTTGGATCGATTCTTGTTTTGAGCTTTGCCGTATCCGGCCAGGCTCAATCGCTGCCTGAAGGACAAGGAAAAGCCGAGTTCCAGCGCATATGCGGTAATTGTCACAGCGTTAGTATCGCCACGTCACAACGGATGACGCAGGCGCAATGGACAGGCGTGGTCAATGACATGGTCTCGCGGGGAGCCCAGGGCAGCCAGCAGGACCTGGACAACGTGGTGAGCTATCTATCCACTCACTTCGGGCAAGGCGCCCCTCCCGCCAGCGCTATGCCGGCTGCTGCGCCGGCGGTTGCAAAAGAAACGCCCCTCAGCGAAGAGCAAGTGAGCAAGGCCATGGGGCTGATCAAGACCAACGGCTGCCTTTCATGCCATCGGGTCGCTGGTACCGGCTCTTATGTTGGGCCTGATTTGAGCGCTGCCGGCGCAAGCTACTCTGCCGAGCAAATTCGCACTGCACTGGTCTCCCCGAACAAAGATGTCGCTCCTCAGCACCGCTCGATCCGGCTGGTGACTAAAGACGGACAGACCATCACGGGGAGGATTCTTAACCAGGACGGTTTCAGCGTGCAGATCATCGATTCATCGAGCGAGTTGCGATCTTTTTTGAAATCGAATCTGCGTGAGTTCACCATCGTCACCGCCAACCCCATGCCCGCCTACGGCGACAAGATGAGCGCGGAAGACATGAACGGCCTGGTGCAATATCTCAGTTCTTTAAAAGGCATCGGCAACCCATGAGACAGTTCCTGCGATGCCAGCCCATCTGCCAAATACCTTGAAGGGAAACCTTTTGCTGTGAAAATCGGAACGTTCCTGTTGCTGTTGGTCGCCGGCTCCGCTGCACAGTCCCAGGTCACCTATGACCGCATCCTCCACGCCGACAAGGAACCTCAGAACTGGCTTACTTACTCGGGCGGTTACGCGAGCAAGCGATACAGCGAACTCAGCCAGATCAATCGGGACAATGTTAAAGACCTGCAATTGAAGTGGGTGCACGTGTTTGACACCAGGAACAAAATCGAGAACACGCCCCTGGTAGTGAATGGCGTGATGTACACAGGCGACACCAACCAGATCTTCGCTGTCGATGCGCTTACAGGGCGGGCCTACTGGACGCTCGATCACACGGTAGATTCCAGAGGCGTCTTTGTTCTTCCCATGAATAAGGGCCTGGCTATCTCGGGTGACAGGCTTTTTTGGGCGACGCTCGACGGACACCTGATTGCCGTAGACATCAAGAGCGGAAAGCCGATCTGGGATAAGGTCATCGCGATCTGGCAAAAGGGCTATCAACTCAATGTGGCTCCGTTGATTGTGAAAGATAAGGTGATCCTGGGTCCCGCAACCAATGAAGAGGGGGCCAACTGCTGGGTCGCCGCTTACGACATCAAGACCGGCGACGAGCTGTGGCGCTTCACTGCGATCCCCGGCCCGGGCGAGCCAGGGAATGACACCTGGCCTGGCGACTCCTGGAAACGGGGCGGCGGCTCCATCTGGGTCACGGGCTCCTATGACCCGGAAACGAATCTGACCTTTTGGGGTACGGGTAACCCAAATCCAGGATGGAATGGGGACCCTCGCGCCCCGGGAGACAACCTGTACGCTGATTCTGTTCTGGCCCTGGATGCAGATACGGGCAAAATGAAGTGGCACTACCAGTTCACGCCGGCTGACGAATTCGATTGGGACTCGGTGGAGGTCCCAGTGCTGGCCGACATCAACTGGGAAGGTAAGCCACGCAAGGTCATGCTGTGGGCTAACCGGAACGGATTTTTCTACGTGCTTGACCGCGCGACGGGCAAATTCCTATTGGGCAAGGCCTTCGTAAAGCAGAATTGGAATATCGGTTTCACGCCGGAAGGGCGGCCCATCAAAGATCCTAACTTCAAATCCAGTTTTGAAGGCACCTTCATCCAACCGGGTGTTCAGGGCGGAACCAATTGGTATTCCCCTTCTTTTAGCCCGCGTACCGGGCTCTTCTACATTCCGTCGTGGCAGAACAGCTCGCAAATCTCGGCCAAGGCTGCTGCCACGTGGGTGGAAGGCGAACGATATACCGGCGTCGGGCACCCGGCGGGCGCTGCGCCGCAGCAGCGGCCCCGGCACGGCGGCGGCGGCCTCGCGACTGGCGGGTATGGAAACGCCGCGGCTTTCCGCAAGGATGAGGAAGGCTACGGGGCCATCATCGCGGTCGAACCGCAGACCGGGCAAAAGAAGTGGGAGTTCAAGATGAACGATTACACCGAGAGCGGTGTGCTCACAACAGCTTCGGATGTTCTTTTCGCCGGAGGACGAGAAGGCAACTTCTTCGCCCTGGACGCCCGCAATGGAGAATTTCTTTGGAAGGTGGGTTTGGGCGGCACCGTTGCGAGCGGCCCCATGACCTTCTCCCTCGATGGTCATCAATATGTGGGCGTGTGCGCGGGCAACAGCCTTTACATTTTCGGGCTGCCACAATAGTGCAAGGCGGAGGGAGTCCTTTGAAATCTAAAAGCAGGATCGCGTCAGTATTGATTACGTTTACAGCGGCTGCGGCTTTAGCCAACTCACTTTGCCTTCGCGCCTACGCCGCATCCGCATATACCCTGACCGCCACAGAAAACGGCATGCAATTGAAAGCCCCGGATGGCAAGGTGGTGTTTGAATATGTAACCAGGAAGCCGGAGAATATCGGGCTTACGTCGCCGAGCGCTGCGTACTTCCACCCGGTGAATACTCCATCGGGGGAAACGGTCACGAATGTCGCACCCAACGATCATCCGCACCACCGTGGCATTTTCTTTGGTTTTCTGGACTCGGAGTTTCGCACGCCGGTCGACTTTTCCAAGGCTCCGCCGAATCATGCCACACGAGCTTTCAGCGTGCAGCGAGGCGATTTCTGGGCCTGGGGGCTCTATGCTCCTCGTGAAAACCGGGTCATCCAGAATCGCGACATAAAACTGCTAAGTGCCGATGGCGAGCACGCGCAGCTGGAGATCCATAACGATTGGCTGATCGAAAATAAGAAACTGCTGGAGGAGACCGATGAGGTCGGCGTCTCTGAGCGCGACGGTGTTTACGTGCTGGATCTGGCCTATCGGTTTGCGCCCCTGGTGCCGTATGTGCTCAACCAGACCGCCTTCGGCGGGTTTGTGGTGCAAGGCCAGAAGTATGGTGACTCTTATTTCTCGAATGCATCGGGCAAGGTCGATCTTCCCAGCCCGCATTATTCTTATCCCGACGGAGACTGGCCATCCGAGGCCTGGTACGACTACACCATTCAATTAAAGAGCGACGGAAAGACGGTGGGCTTCGCCGTGCTCGATCATCCGCTTAACCCGCCAACGCGGTGGCATAACACCTTGTGGATGCTGAATCCCTGCATTACTACTTTTGGAACGGTGACGATTCAGCCCGATACGCCGCTCATACTGCGCTACCGCATCGTTGTTCATGATGGACCACCGCCGACTGAACTGCTGCAGAAGCTTTCGCAAGAGTGGCGTGGGACCAAGGCGGATCCTTTTACTTCTCGGTAAGAGCAGCACTTGCCGAAAGGTCGCCCACCCGAGCTGCGCCTTGTGTCGTCCCTGCGGGACTCGTACATAAACCTCAGCCTACCCGGCACTCCCGTGCCGGGCTATAGGTTGTACCGTCCCTGCGGGACTGCAGGGGCTCAAGAGGCTGCGGAAATTGCAGCGGCAAGACCATATCGGTTTAGAAACCGCCCACTCCTTGTAACGAGCCTCTCCTTTTTGTCATCCCGAGCGCAGCCGAGCGGATCTGCGGTGTGCCATTCGTGTGCCCCGCTCCTACCGAGAAACCGCATTCTGCACTCCACTACGCTACGCTCCGGTGGAGATGATCTGTGGTCTCTCAAGCCAGACTTTTGACTTCGATCCTGCGAAACCATATCTCCGCGAATTCTATTTCGATGGCGATTTTTCCGCGGGTTAAGGGGATGAACTTTCCTGAGTTTTGCGGGTCGGGCTGCTGCAGCATGGAGACTACGTTCACAGTTCTTCCATTCACGATGTGCGCCGATCGGTCGCCCTGCCAGATCACTTCCACAACGTTCCACTCGTCGAGGTTTTCGAAGTTGCCGTCTTTGATCTTTCGACCGGTCGTAGGCTCGGGAGGCGCTTCTCCCGGCCTGGTTGCCGGTGGGGCGCTCCATCCATTCGGAGTGAGCCCCTGCCCGAACAAACCGTTATCATGCCTGGCCTGAATCCCCCGTATGCCGTCTACCAGAAAGTAATCCCCAACATCCCCTTCTTCAATCTGGCATTCGACCATGCGCGGCCAGACTTTGTCCTCACCGACCAAACCGTACAGGATACCGTTATCACGCTTGGTCTCGGAGCGAGGGGCAAACCGTTTCACGCCCCATTTGTATTCGACCCGGATGTGCACGTTTTCAAACTCCTGGTTGGTTGCGATATAGCCGGGCTCCGCTGGTTCAGAGGTCACCTCGTTTCCCAGGATGTGAAGCATTTCCTGCTCCATCACCACTATTTTTCTGCCCTGCGCAACGTCCTTCCCTGACTTTTGCAGCATGGTGTACCAACCACTGAGGTCGCGGCCGTTGAGTAGCGAGATCCACCCGTCAGCACCGGCCGGCGGCAAGGACAGTTGCTCCGCTAAGCCAACATGTGGAAGCCACAGTGGGCTGGTGGCCATCGGCACACTCGCCTTTAAAAAACTTCGACGGTTCATGCTCTACTCCTAGCCCGCATTTCTCACAGACCACTGGGCAAACGAACAAGCGAATCGCTGCCGGTAGTGAGATCTCAATGCGTAACGAGTGACGGGCTTTGTCGCATACCGGGCTGTGAGAAAGCCAGGTTAGTCCTTTTGGCTAAGCCTCGGAGACCGTGTTTTATCCTGGCTCAGAACGTAAATCGCACCCCGAAGCGGAAGTATCTTGCATCGACGATACGCCCGAGTGGGTTGGTGGCTAGGATCTGACTGTATCCATTCAATGCGGTGATGTTTCCATTGACACGGGAAGCTAGGGACGCATTCGTGTTTCCGCCCGTCCCGGGATTAGCGAAGTGAGGTGTGTTGGTGACGTTAAAGCCTTCGGCGCGGAATTGCACACTCAGCCTTTCCCATATTTGAAAATCACGGAAGACACTGGCATCAAATTCCGTCGCCCCGGGCCCCCGCAATGAATTGAAGCTGCTGGTCCCAAAACTCGCCGTCGACACTGGAGCGAAAGCCGTCGGATCAAACCATGAGCTACCATCGGCAGCCTGATGGGGAACTCTGCCCTTCGCGACGGTTGGCTTCACCTTGTTGGCTAGCTGCGTGCTGATCGCGTTGGGGCAATTGCACGAAGAGTTGGAAGAGCTGACGTAGAACGGCAATCCGGAGAGATGGTAGAAGACTCCGTTGAGGCTCCATCCACCAAGAACCGCGGCGCCTATCCCGCTGGTAACGAACTGTTTGTTTCTGCCGAAGGGCAGTTGATACAAGGAGCTGACGATGAAGTTGTGCGTCCGATCTACCGGAGTCAACGATGTGTTGCGGTAGTAGTATTGCGGGATCTGGATGCCGGCGCCACCCGATGGCAGGGCTGCGGTTGCGCCTCCCTGCATGTCCTTGGAGTAGGTATAGGCTATCTGCATCGAGAGCCCATTGGTGAGTCTCCTGGCAAGAGTGGCTTGCAGCGAGTTGTATTCGTCCCAGTTGGCCGGCTTAAAGGCAGTAATACGCGCCAGTGATTCCGTACCGATAGAGCGGCAGGCTCTTTGTGCCGCCGCCAAGAGTGGCGTAGTTGAAATTGACGGTTCCATTCTGGTTGACCACGTGGGTCCCGACATAACCAACCTGGGCGACGAACCCACCGAAACTCCGCTGGATATTCAAGTTCCAGGACTGAATATAGCCGCGAACAAAATTTTTCGGCAGGGTGTTGACGTTGCCAGCTCCAAACGGAATGGCAACATTCCCATGGCTATCCGGCACCGGGGTGGGAATGGTAGGAAAGCCCGCCGCTAGCGTGGTGCTGGCGGGCAAATAGGAGTTTGCTCCGTTGTACACGCCCTGCACCGTTGCCGGAAAGGCCTGCGTTCCGGAGTTGCCCATCTCCACCTGGGTAGGAGACAAAGCAAAGCCCGCGCGCACCACCGTGTTGTCATCCACGCGATAGGCGATACCGAGGCTGGGGGCAAACAGCTTGTGGGAAACCTTGATACCGCAGTCGCCCGGATTGCCGCCGACACCACATAGCTCCATCGTAGGATTGTTGATGTCGCTCAATAGATTGTCGTACTGGATACCACGTGTGGCGGTCGTCGGCACCGGGAATAACTCCCAACGAAGCCCGTAGTTGATGGTGAGCTTATGACTCGCTTGCCACTGATCGCGCGCATAAATGGAAAAGTCATATTCCCGCAGGGTAATGTACGGCTGCTGGGGTTGGAACCAGACGTTGGTGGTCTGCGGCAAGCCCAACAGAAAATCGGCTACGCCATTGTAAGGACCGGGCGAGGCGCCCCCTGGGGTACTGGTAACACCGCCCGTAAATTGGAAGACGGTGTTGCGCACTTCCTTGTGATTCATGTGCAGGCGAACAGTGTCTTCCCCTATGCGAATGTTGTGCGAGCCCTTGATCTTGGTTACGTTGGCCACGTACTCGAACACCGGATCCTTGTATTCGAGGGGCGGATAGGAATAACCGAACGTCGTACTGGTAGAGGATGGGTAGCCGCCGATGTCAAAATCCGGCATACCGCCTGACCAGGGCAGGGCTCCTATGTTGGTACCGGGAATCCCTAGTACATCAAGGCCGACCTTGACATTCGTGTTCGTCGGGAAGAGCAGCTGGTGCGGTTGCGTCACTCCGAACGTACCGTCGATGATCAGCGTCGGACTAAATAAGTAAGTCACTGATCCGGAGATAGCGAGCGTTGCGCCATTCTGCAGATAGTTTCCTGCGCCGTTCGGCGCTGAACGGAGCCCAACCACCGCTCGAGCCACCAAGAAACTGGCCGAAAAATGGGTTTTGCTGATTGAAATAAGGCTGGTACCCATAGCGTCCCGACACCCGCAGCTTCGGGGTGATCTGGTAGTCAATTTTGGTGTCGATCTTGTGCAGGTTATAAATGGTCGCCTGGACGACGGCGAAATTGGTCGTAATTCCGGTAAGGTTTGTATTCGGCGCGGGAACATAGGGAATCATGATCTTGGCGACCGAGCTGATTCGATTTTCGGGTATTTTGTTTCCTGGAAATGGCGTCTTGCCCGTACCGTCCGGATTGCCAGTGGCTGGATCATAGATGGGCGCGGTAGATCCTGACAAATCACCGGCGAGCATCTGAGGCGTAGGCACAGAAATAGTTCCGGCATACCCCTGGCGAATGTAGTCTCCTTCGTAGCCGGCAAAGTAGAACAGTTTGTCCCGGATGATGGGACCGCTCACCCAACCACCGGTGTCGTTATCAACCAGGTGGGGCGCTTTCTGGGTGGGAAGCTGGAAAAAGGTTCGCGATTCGGTTGCGTTGTTAATGTTGTACTCGTAGAACGCTCCGTGTATTCCGTTCGATCCGCTACGAAGCAAAACCGTCACTGAAGGTCCGCCGGAGAGTCCCTGTTCGGCGTCCGGGCTGTTGGTGACCACGTTAATGCTTTGAATCGACTCGACGGACGGCACGAAGCTGGTGTACTGCTGCACCCAAGGATTTGTGGCACTGACACCTTCAATACGCACATTCGGACCCTGGACAGCAGTTCCGTTAGCCGCGAAACTCATCGACTTTGAAGGGTTATTCGTGCCTCCGGAAAGCTGCCCGCCAGGGGGCACCATGCCAGGAACCTGATTGAGGATCCCTTGATAACTCCTCGTGGCCTGCGGGACCGGTTTCGAGCGCATGCGACGAAATCTCGGAATGCACGTCCGCAGTATCGGTTTGCAGCTGGGCGGCGACCGCGCTTTGCACTTCAACGGTTTGAGAGACGGCCCCGACCTGAAGTTGGGCGTCGACGCGCACTACGTTGTTGGCCAACACGTCGATGCCAGTGGTCTTGAAAGTCTGGAAACCCTGCTTGGTGATATTCGCCTGGTAATTGCCCGCCGGTACGGTGGAGATCGTATAAACACCGCCGTTATCCGACGCAACCGTGCGTGAATCGTTCGTCTGCGTATTGGTGATCACCACATTCGCTTCCGGAACGGCTGCGCCGGTGTTATCTGTAACCGTACCGACGACGGAACCGTAGAGTGTCTGCGCCTGCGCTTGATGAGACATGAACATAAGCAGGCAGATGAAGAAAGCACATGCCCAGATGAATGACGTTAACCAGACCCCATATTTTTGTTGCAATGCTGATGTGCGATTTATGTTTGTCTTTCTCGTTCTCACCGCGTCACCTCGCCTATGTGTTAGTTCCTCACTGAACTATCCCAAAAGGTAGTGGCTTCTGTAACTTAGAGCTTTGGCTTCGGGGTAAGTAGATATACTTGCGAAACAAGCGCTGTCAAGCGGTTTTTCGGCCGCAGTTCCCTAATGAACTTGATGAATCTTGTGTGAAAGCCTAAAGTTCCGGCGCGTTGGTGGGGAGAGGATTCGCTAAGAAAGTATTTACCGTTGCTCGATCCGCTGGAGCGCCTGGGCTGCCCGCTGGGCGATGGCCGGATCGTGGGCGGCGGCTGCCTTACGCAGGTGGTCCGAGGCGCCGTTTAAATCTCCTTCCGCGACTAACGCCAGGCCCAGGTCTAATTGAGCGCGGCTGAAATCCGGCTGGAGTTCCACAGCCCTCCGATACTCGCGGGTCGCGTCAGCCATTTGCGACTTTCGCGCCAGCAGGCTACCCAGCAGTTCGTGAGCCGTGGCGAAGTTCGGGTCGGCCTTTAGGCTTGCCTCCACCGCTGCTTGTGCTTCGTCAAAACGATCGAGGCGGACCAGCATCAACGCGTAATCGTACTGATAGGGTCCGTAACCGCCGCGGAGCTGTGTTGCCTTCTCGAAATCGAAGAGTGCTTCGGAATTTTGGCCTTTGGATGCCAGCATCCGGCCGCTCAGGTTGTAGGCAGTCGCATCGTAGGGGTCGAGGTTAAGCCCGCGTTGCGCAGCGGCTGCGGCGAGGTCGGGTTGTCCCGTTGCCAGGAGCAATCCTGCGAGACTGGTATAACCTCCGGTCAAATCCGGATTGAGTGACACTGCCTTTGTGACTTTCTCGATGGCGCTCCCGGTGCGGCCAAGCCCGGAATCGAGCATGCCGTATTGGTACCAGACATTCGCGTCCTGGGGCGCGACCTGCAGCGCGCGTTTCAGCGTCTCCTCGCTCCCCGTCACATCTCCCGATGCCCTGAGTGCTCCTGCCAGGGCCTCCAAGGCGGTAACAGAGGTTGGGCTCCGCAGAACTGCCTGTTGGAACGCCGCTGCAGCCTGTTTGGGTTTTCCGCTATTGCGCCAGGCATCGCCGAGCGTGGTGTAAAACTCCATCTCGGGTGGCGGCCGCTGGCTCATGTCGCGGCTCAGCTCTGCCACACCCTGCTGCAGGTTGTTCTGCAAAGCTACCTGCGCGACCGCCTGGTAGAGCAGGTTCTCGCCTGTGGGCGGCAGGGGCGATGGATAGTAAGGGATCACTTCACCGTGATACTCGTCAGCGTCGCTAAGATGACGTTCGGGTAACTCAGCCAGCAGGTCACGATCGGGAGGAAGCCGCTGGATGAAGTGGTCAGTCACGACGGCGTGCACTACATCCTCAGTTCTCCGCGGGGGCATATGGCACGACATGCAATCCGATGAATCCGTATGCTTACCCGAAGCGACCAAAGCACTCAGCGCCTGTTCGTGGCAGCTACGGCAACGGGCGGAAAAATAGCTCACCGCCGCTTTGCCGGTGGGCAGGCTCTGATGCGGATCGTGGCAGGTGAGGCAGGTCAGCGCGCCTTTGCTCTCCAGAAAACAACGGGACTTGCGCAACCGGTAAGCCGCACCCGCGATTTCAAATTTGTCATCGTAGCCGCGGCCCGGCGGCGTGATCGAAGTAAAGGATGAAATCCTCCAGCGGCTGGCCAGGAACGTAGGAAAACGGCCCTCGATTGAACCGGCGAATCAGCGCGGGCAGGCGCCCACTGGTCGGCTCCAGATGGCATTCCATACACGTGTCCATTTGCAGCTTGGGGCTCAGGCGGGCCGGATTTACGATGCTCGCGCTGATCTCTGCCGGCTTCGCGCCAGGAGTTTGCGCAGTGTGGATATGCCGCGCGCCAGGCCCGTGACATCGCTGGCAATCAACGCCTTCCGGTAGTTGGCCCGAGAAGACCGGGTCAGGACTTCGCGCCTGGTTTGCGGTCGGACTTTGTGGATAGCCGTTATGGCAGAACATGCACTCGTAGGAAACCAGCCGCCGCGTCTGGGGATGATGGGAATCGAAGCCCGGGCTCATGGCCCAGTATCCACCGCGTTCGGAATACCAACCCAGGGGAAGCTCGATCAAAGTTCCAAGAGCCGTGCGATGGAGGTAGGATCGCGCGTGATCGCCTGCACCGACCACGTAGTCGATCTTCATTTCCTCGACGTTGGTCTCGCTTCCATCGAAGCCGGTTTGCCACCGTCGCTGATAATACGCTCCGTCACGGATCGTCATCGAATAGTGCGTACCTGACAAGACGTGGTCGAAGGTGTGCTGGTGGGTATAGTCTTCTACCGTGTTCGCGGGGGCGGGCTGGAACAAGGAGCGGCCCATGCTGGTACGGTGATAGCTTTCGTAGATCTGACTGTGGCACGCTGCGCAGGCGCGCGAGTCGACGTACTCATTATGCGGAGGGATCTGCGCCGGCCCGGTCGACGCGAGTATGGCAGCAGCTGCCAGGAACAGCGCACTGAGAATGAACCCGATCCTCGCCACGCCCCTCCCCTGGTTAAACAACACAGTGCAACTTCACTTCGTGTCTGCGGCGGAGACTTTGAGCAGCACTACACCGTGGGCCGGAATGGTCGCGGTGAAGCTTCCGCTGGAGGGTGTTACGGGCTCATGTTTCCACAAGTCCATGACCTTGAACTTTTTCACGGGCAGCTTCAAGCTGTCCCAGGCAAAGCTTCCGCTTGCGGGCGTGTCGCCGCGATTGAATAGGCCAACGGCCACGGAGCCGTCGTGCAATGGCCGGTCGAGAATCTCCACCTTCTCCTCCTGGGTCAGCAACTGCACCGGCTTGGCCGCGGTGTCCTGGTCGATCGCGATCACATCCGCGTTCATCAGAATGGATTTGGTTTCATCCGTCATGTTGCGCAGATCGTTGCCCGCTATCAGCGGCGCAGCCAGCAGCGACCAGAGGCTCATGTGGGTGCGGTATTCGTCTGCATTCATGCCGCCATTGCCTATCTCCAGCATGTCCGGATCGTTCCAGTGTCCGGGCCGCGTATAGGACGCAATCTCCAGTTGGCTGAAGCCGATGCGGTCCATGGATTCCCACTCGTCGCGAATGTCGCCCGTGGTGCGCCACAGATTGCCACCTGTCCTGGTACCCCACTTCCACACGTCGGCTTCTCCGTACTGGCAGAGGCTGTAGACGATGGGGCGGTGCGTCTCCTGTAGAGCTTCCCCCATCTTCTGATAGAGGCCCTGAAGGTCGTCCTGGGTGGAGTTGTAGATATTTCTGGCACTGCACAGGTCGTACTTCAGGTAGTCAATGCCCCAGGCAGCATAGGTTTTAGCATCCTGTACTTCATGGCCGAAGCTGCCTTCGTATAAGGCGCAGGTTTTTGGCCCGGGTGAGGAATAGATACCAATCTTCAGTCCCTTGGAATGCACGTAGTCGGCAAGGGCCTTCATGTCGGGAAACTTGCGGTTGGGGATGATATTTCCTTCGGCGTCCCGCTTGTCCTCCCAGGTGTCATCAATATTGATATAGATGTATCCCAGCTTGCTCATGCCGGTGGATACCATGGCATCGGCCATGGAGCGGACTGAAGCATCATCGACTTTTCCAGCGAATTTGTTCCAGCTGTTCCAACCCATGGGCGGGGTTCTCACCAGGCCGTTATCCGGCAAGTCGTGCAGCGCAGGTAAGGGCAGCCTGGCGGGCGGCAGGGTAGCTTCGCGCGATGTTTTCTCGGCGACTCCCTGGAGAGTTTCGTGACGGAAGTTTTGTGTCTGCAAAGAGAGCCTTCCGTCCTGGTACGTACCTTCATACGACATCTGCCGGAATGGACGCGAGGGCGTAGCGGTGGCGGGCGGAGGAACGGTGGCAAATTGCAGCTTGCCATCCTTGAAGGTGCCACTGATCGGAATGGGATTGGGCCCGCGTCCGAGGAGCGTGCCGGTGATCGACTCGCCATCTTCCTTTAGTTCGAAATAGGTATCGCGAACAGTGCCGTCTCCGTTGGGGATGTGGAGCACCCAATAGCCACTCAGCTCGGACTGAGCGTGCGCGAGTGGCGATTGCTGCAGGATTAGGCAGCCAAAAATGAGAGTTACTTTGCTCAACAAGCGATGAGGTTTGCGCATCTGGTGAACGAACTCCTTTGAGCGGCATGAGGCTTCCATGGACAGACAGCACTGTAGCCAAATACTTGCAATCTCGCAACAGGCGGGAATGCGTGCTTCAAATTTGACTTCTCGCTATAGATCTTTAAGAGAACCTCGGCAGTCTCTTCCAAGGTTCCTCTCCGGCCCCCGAGTTGCGAGAGCTGTTTGTAGCGTAAAGTCCCGCACAGCCCGCCCTCCAGCTTTACATCTTTAGCCACTGAGGATATGGTCTTCCCGCTCTGTTCCACTTTTCCGCAGCCCCTGCAGTCCCGCAGGGACGGTATAACCTAGAGGCCGGCACGGGAGTGCCGGGTAGGCCGAGGTTTATGTATGAGTCCCGCAGGGACGACACAATGCGCAGCCCGGGTGGGCAATTGGCTTAAAGTCGTTCATCAGCACCCCTCGAGAACTCGTGCCATTGAGACGGCAGCCGATCAACAAGAACTTGGATGTCGTTCGGCCAAGCTCGCCTCAAAGCACTCAACTCGTTAAACCATAAAAAAGCAACTTGATCCGCTATTTTTGGCAGTTCTGCCCGATAACAGCTCAGCACGCATTGCTGGGTAGCCGAACCCAGGACTGGCGTCCTGGGTTCGGCCCGACTTTAAGTCGGGCCCTAGAGTTCGTACATTTTCAGAGCCAGGAGCGGCGCGTCGCAGACCGCGAGGATCATAATTGTAGCCGTCTGCAATTTGAGCTGTGCCAGCCCCGGACTTTAGTCCGGGGAAAAGCCCTGGATTTCAGTCCAGGGTCAAACCCGCGAGAACGTTCGGGTTATGAATTCAGGGCTTTAGCCCCGGTGGCGGGGCATTCCATCCCCAGACGTCGATGACCAGGCAAACAGCTCCGGTCTCTCGGTCAAGCCTGCTCTGACTGGATTCTCCCAAATGTACGTGTGGTGGTGTTTGTAATCCTCTAGCGTCGCCAATGCGGTGATTCACGAAACTTGCTCGCCATGTTTGAAAAACAAAATGAATTTCCCGTTTCGCGCGATAAGAGAAACCGCCCTGGATGACTGCAATGCCTCTCCCGGCGGGATTTCGTTGCAGGGGTCTTCCAAAAGATTCGCACCCGCTCTGGCCCCAGTGCCCACTGGGTTTCAACCGTGCCCTGCGGGACTCATTTGTAATCGGTTCTCACTAAACGTACCGTATTCTCACTCTGCTTCGGTTCGAGCCTACAGAATTTTCGTGGTGGGGCCGAGGATCTATGGTACCTTCTGCCGGGTGACGGCCGAGTCGATCGATCCTCAGCTACGGCGCAATTCGCTCGGACTTCCTGAGCTGATTTTCCAGAGTGTTACCCACATTGCTCCCGCCACCAACATGGTGTTCACCTATCCGATCATTGCCCTTAAGGCAGGACCGGATATGCCGCTCTCGTTTTTGCTGGCTACCATAGTTTGCTTTTTTATTGGAAACACGGTGGCTCAGTTTTCCCGCTATATGCCCTCCAGCGGCGGCTACTATTCCTTCGCGACACGCGGGCTGGGCCCTCGCATCGGCTTTATGGCCACGTGGAGTTACCTGGTGTATGAACTGCTCGGCGGCGCCGGGTCCTCTGGCTTTCTCGGCTACCTGCTCTCGGATACGCTGCGGGCAGGGTTCGGCGTCCATATTCCGTGGTGGCTGATCGCGTTGCTGACCTTTGCCGTGATCTGGACGTTCACGCACTACGGCGTCCAGCTATCTGTACGCATTACTTTGTTCTTGGGCGGACTCGAGTTGCTGATTATGCTGGCGCTCGCGACCACTTTCCTGATCCATCCAGGACCCGGTTCCAGTTACATCGCCCCGCTCAATCCGTCGGCAGCGCCGCATCATCTTGGCGGGGTCCTGGCGGGCATGGTCTTCTCCATCCTCTCGCTCAGCGGGTTTGAAGGGTCGGCGCCGCTGGCGCAGGAATCCCGGCGTGCGGGCAAGTTCGTGGGCCAGGCTGTGCTTCTCTCGCTGGTAGTGACGGGCTTCTTCTACGTCTTTACGTCGTATGCCAGCGCCGTCGGTTGGGGCACTGGAGATATGGCGGCCTTCGCCGCGCATCCAAACCCCTACTATGCGCTTGGCCATAAGCTGTGGGGAGTGGGATGGTGGTTCGTGGTTCTGGCGCTGATCAACAGCGCGGTCAGTGTCGGCCTGGCGACGACCAACTCAGCTTCCCGGGTGATGTACACCATGGGCCGAGCGGGTACGCTTCCGTCTTCGTTCGGGCGCGTCCATCCCACGCACCAGACACCCACGTTCGCCATCGCCATGGTGCAGATCGCCGGCATCGCGGCGGTGCTGCTGGTAGGGCTTCTGTTGCGACCGGACTATATCTTCGGACTGTTGGAGACCATCGCCACCTTGGCGGTGATCATCATCTATTGTGTGGCGAACCTGGCGCTCACGGCCTACATCCGCCGCGAGCACCCGGCCCATTTCAACATCTGGCGGCACGTGGTTTTCCCCTGGATCGGGACATTGGCGCTGCTGCCCGTGCTGTTCGTGACCATGTACCCCGAGCCTGAGTGGCCATACAACATCGCGCCCTACTTTCTTGCGGTGTCGCTGATCGCGGGATTCGGTTATATGCAATGGCTCGAATCGCGCCGTCCAGGAGCGCTGCTGCGGGGTGCAACCATGCTGGTCGGTAGTCGTAGTACGTCCGAAGGCGACGTAGACTGGGATAAGCCGATCGCTCCGCTCCCATAGCAACGAAGGCAGGAAGGCTTTTATGAGCTTTGGTTCGCTGGTCTTTACCCCGCTGGTCAAGAAGCTGCAAGAGCGTTATGGCAGCCGGCGGCAGTATGAACGCATGGAGAATTCCGGGGCAGCGCAAGATCGCCTGACCGACTTCGAGACCGAGTTCCTGGCCCAGCGCGATAGCTTCTACATGGCCACCACCGGAGCGACCGGCTGGCCCTATGTACAGCACCGCGGCGGCTTCAAGGGGTTTCTGAAAGTGATCGACGACCGCACGCTGGCGTTCGGCGATCTCCGCGGAAACAAACAGTACATCAGCACCGGAAATTTGCTTACGGACGATCGGGTCGCCATCATCATGGTCGACTATCCGCGGCAGGCCCGGTTGAAAATACTCGGACGAGTAGAGATCTTTGATGGCGAAAAAGCAAAAGACTGGCTGGACAAGGTTCGCATGCGGGAAGAGAAAACACCGATTGAGCGAGTTTACGTTGTCCACGTCGAGGCTTACGACTGGAATTGCCCGCAGCACATCACACCGCGTTATTCGGTGGAAGAGCTACGCGACGGGATGAAAGACGTGGAGAAGCGGTTACAGACGCTAGAGCAGGAGAACGAATCGCTGCGCAAGGAACTGGCCGCCGCCCACGTAACCACCAAGGAGCATAATTCATGAGCCCCCGTCCTCCCCTACCCCCATTTACCCAGGAGACAGCCGTCCAGAAAGCGCGCCTGGCAGAAGATGGTTGGAACACGCGCGATCCGGAAAAGGTCGCTTTGGCCTACACGGTCGATTCACGCTGGCGAAACCGCGCGGAGTTTATTACCGGACGGGGACAGATCGTTGCTTTCCTCACACGGAAGTGGCACAGAGAACTCGACTACCGGCTGATCAAGGAGCTGTGGGCATTCACCGGCAATCGCATCGCGGTTCGGTTTGCCTATGAATATCACGATGACTCAGGCAATTGGTTTCGTGCGTACGGCAACGAGAATTGGGAATTCGACGCCGAGGGTCTGATGTATGCGCGGCACGCCAGCATCAATGACCTGCCGATCAAGGAGGCGGAGCGCAAGTTTCGCTGGCCTAGCGGACGCCGCCCCGACGACCACGCGGGTTTGAGCGACCTGGGTCTTTAGAGATCAAGTTCGATCGCAGACACTGGAGTCGAACAACAGAGCAAAACATTCCCATCCGCGGGCCGGTCCAGCGGCTCAGGGGCGTAGCGGACTTCGCCGTCGATCAGCCCAGACTCGCACATATGGCAAACGCCTGTGCGGCACGACCACCTGACCGGAACATCGCAGGCTTCCGCGAATTCGAGCAGGCTTTGGAACCGTGGATTCCACGGGGCCGAGAGGCCGCTCCGGGCAAAGGATATTTTCGGACCAGATCCGGCGCCGCAAGCGGGAGGGTGCGGCGTTTTCGGCGTGGCCGCTGCGATGCCCGGAGTCACCGCAGATTCGGTGCCGAAGGTTTCAGAGTGGATCCGCGAGTACGGCACACCCCAGGCCTGCAATGAAGCCGTCAGCTCAGTCAGAAAGGCCGGGGGCCCACAAAGGTAGAAGTCTGCCGCTTGCGGCAAATGGAGCGTTTGCAACAATGAAAGAGTCAAGTGGCCGCGGGCGTCATAGTCCTTGCCCTGCTGATCTCCCTGGCTCGGCTGGCTGTAAGCAACAAAGGAGCGGGCGTTGGGCAGATCCGCGAGAAGTTTGCGAGCTTCCACCAGGAACGGGTGTTCGCTGCCATTGCGAGCTCCATAACACCACCAAACCTGACGTCCTCTGCTGGAAATGAGCGAGTACAGCATAGAGAGCACCGGTGTGGCCCCGATGCCGGCGCTGAGGAGCACTATCGGATTTGTGCCCTCAGCCAAGGTGAAGTTGCCTCTGGCCGCGCTCACTTGAAGCATGTCCCCTACGTGAATGTGGTCGTGGAAGAAGCGGCTCCCTGGGCCGTCGGCGCGCTTTACGCTGATGCGGTAGGTTCCGGCGCCCGGCGGGCCGGACATCGAATAACTGCGCAGGATAGGGGCGGCGTTCGGATCCAGTTGGAGTTTGAAAACCAGGAACTGCCCTGCTAGCGGCGACGGCAAAGGGCCCCCGTCCTCGGACTCCAGGATGAACGAACGCACGTCGGCGGACTCTCCCTGAATTGCCGCCACACGGAGCGGCCGGAAGCCCCGCCAAGCAGGCGGGGGAGAGGTGGAAACAAGTCCTGCATTACCCTGCCTGGTTGTTCCCTCTTCTGTTACCAGCGCTTGCAGGGATTCCTTCCAGCCGGCGCTGAGGGCTGGAATCCGTAAGGCGCGTTGCAGGTGTTCGCGGGGGTGGCCAGGCAAGTAGAGGAGCCCATCGACTTCCGCTACTGTGACGTGCTCGGGGCCTTCTGCAACCTTCACGATTTCATCGCCGGCGCCGATTTCCCCTTCTTGCAGAACGCGGAAATAGAAGCCAGGCCGCTTGTGAGAGACGAGGAGGCTTGGCATCTGCGGGTTGGCCATGCGGATGCCGACTCGATAACAAGTGACCCGAGGCTGTGTTACTTCAAACAACGCGCTACCTATTTGATAACGGTCGCCGATGCAGACCTCGTTGTCCGGAAGACCCTCCACGGTCAGGTTTTCCCCGAATTGACCGTACTCGAAGTCGTTGCGCTGCAGTTGGTCCTGCCAGTAACGGTAAGAGTCGAGCTGATAGACCATTAAGGCTCGGTGCTCCCCGCCGTGCCCTGCGACGTCTCCTTGGCCATCGCCGTCCAGATTCAAACGCCGCGCCATCACCCGCCCAGGGACGGGATTCTTCCAAACGGCGGTGTGCACGAGTTTGCCTTGCCACTCGACGTCCCGCGGAAGACCGACATTCACGGACACTACCGAATTCACGCGATTTTCCCCCGATTGCGAAAGTGTATTGCTGGTCTATGTATATATGCCTTCGACGATCGTCAGGGAGGATGGCGCCGCGGAAAAGCGTGTGACTTAAGGGTCTCGACCAAGCACAACGTCTGGATTTCATCAGTCCCGAAGAGCCTGCCCTGAGCTCGTCGAATGGGGACGGGACAGTCTGTAGCCCGGCACGGGAGTGCCGGGTCTGGAGTTTGTACATTTTCAGAGCCAGGGGAGGCGCGTGGTAGACCCTGAGGATCATAGTTTGTAGCCGACTGCAGTTTGAGCTGTGCCGCCCCGGACTTTCAGTCCGGGGAGAAGCCCTGGAGTTCAGTCCAGGGTCAAACTCGCGAGAATGCATTAATCTCCAACAACCGTCTCATAGAAGCCCTGGTGAGAATGCCGCAAGCTGCCCAATCAACGCGAACATTTTTCGTATCTTCGACAACAGCCGGACGCCGCGCGCTTCTCCAATCCGATCGCATGGCGCGGCTGCTGGTGGATGTTCTGGCGGAGAATCGCCAAAAGGGGCGCTTGCTCCTGCATGACTTTGTCATCATGCCCAATCACTTCCATCTTCCAGCGCCGCCTCACAGCGACGGCCCTGTCCGGCTCAGCACGGAACCCCTATTTCCGTGCCCCCGCAAACCAGTCCCCCACCCAAAACTTGAGTGCTCTGCATCCCTTCGCTCACCACAGGAGCCACAGAGGGAGCAGGTGACTGTGCAATGAACAGGGTTGCGCCCAGCGCGCCCTCTGAAGATGGGCAGATCTTTGACAATTTGAGCTCATCGCATGACTGCACACGGCCCAGCTGCTTGCGCAAAAACCGTTCATCCTGCTAATTTCTGGCACGCGCAACATCGATCACCCGAACGAAAACTTGGGAGCTGTCCATTGCCAGCTGCCCCCGGGGATGGTGTTGCGCTTTTTTTCCCAGGAATAGTCGGGGGCATTGTTGGTGTTGTTTTAGACCTCAGTATCCGCTATCGGCTGGAAAGGCAAACACGGATCGCCGAAGTTATGCTCATAGCAGTTGGCATTTGGGCGCTAGTAGAGCTGTTCCGTGGCGGGCAACGGCTTCAGCGGGTGCTTGACCAAGAGCCCGAACGGCGCAGATTCGGGAGGGTGACATGGAGATTGCTCGCCTCTCAACTCATTGTCACTTTCTCGGTCCAGCTTGCTATCTTGATCGTCTCCATTCCCGCCATTTCACTGCTTTTAAAGCATTCTTGAACCGCCGAATCAGTCTATATGTGATCTGGCAACTTCTTCGAGGCGTCTGAATAAGGTGATGCAGAGCGATACGCCCCCACTTCCCCGATAAACCGGCTGCTCGGAGAAGTGCCAGGCGGATGGGAACAGAGTGCGGAATGCTACTCGCCAAGTTGACGAGATGCCGACTATTCGTCCATGTGGAAAGTTCCCAACTGGCAATCAGTCAACGCTACGACGTTTACCGTTACCAATCTGCAGTGAGGTGTAGGCTCATGCGGTAAAGCACGATATGCGCATTCTTTTCGCAACGATTGGCTCTCTTGGTGACCTTCATCCCTGCCTGGGTCTCGCCATGGAATTGAAGAGGCGCGGGCTCTCGGTTGTCATCGCTTCGACGAGGCATACCGATCGCGAGTTCTGGAGCTTGGCGTCGGCTTCAGCAGTCTCCGACCCAATTGGGATCCCACCGACTCCGAGCTGATAAGTCAGTGCGAAGATCTGAAAAGCGGACCGGAGATTCTCTTTCGAAAGCTGATCCTGCCTCATCTTGATGAAACCTACCTCGACCTCGTCACCGCAGCCAGCGAGTGCGATTTCATGCTTGCAGGCGAACTCGTCTTTGCGGCCCCGCTGGTTGCCGAGAAGCTTGGCCTGAAATGGGGTTCGCTTATCTTGTCGCCATGTTCCTTTCTCTCAGCCTATGACCCTTCCTTGCTCGTCAATATGCCACAACTCATCCGACTTCGCGGAGCCGGTTGGCGTTTGAACAGGGCCATCCTGAAAGTAGCAAACCGTTCATCGAAAGCTGGTGGGAGCCAGTGAGACGGCTGCGGGTGAAAGAAGGACTCGATCCGGCCTGCCTCCGCTCACACGGGACAAGTTCTCCAAACGCTCGTGCTTGCGCTCTTTCCGCCAGCGTTCGCAGAACGCCAGCCGGACTGGCCTCCACAGACAGTCCAGACCGGCTTTCCCTTCTACGATGGAAACAAACCGAACGCAGAATTTCCAGAGCTCCAGCTTCCTCGCCGCAGGCGAGGCCCCTATCGTTTTTACCCTCGGATCGACGGCGGTGTCCCACCCCGGCAACTTCTACCAGGCCAGTCGAGATGCGACCCTCGGCTCGGCAAGCGGGCTGTGTTGATCGGGGCGAATGATCTAGTTCCGTGTTCGGACCAAATTCTTTCCGTCCCCTATGTCCCTTATTCAGAAATATTTCCAAGCGCATCCGTCATCGTTCACCAAGGAGGCTCTGGTACTACCGGCCAGGCATTGAGGGCTGGGCGCCCGATGTTGTTTGTTCCCTTCGGCTGGGATCAGCCGGATAACGCTCTGAGAGTAGAGAGGCTGGCATGTGGCTTCGCCGTAGCTTCTTGACTGAGTATTCGGCAGAGACTGCCTTTGCAAAGCTGGACAGATTGTTTCGCGAGCCGCACTTTGCAAGCCGCGCCGCAGCTTTAGGCGCAATCGTGTCGTCTCAGCACGGAGTCCAGGAGGCCAGCGACGCGGTTGAAACGGTGATGCACCGGTCCTCATAACTCGGCTTGT
>CAWJZH010000005.1:0-16742 GCA_963847155.1 uncultured Acidobacteriaceae bacterium
ATCAGTGCCGCCGGGCCAGAGAAACCGTATTGGCGGCACTCAGAGCTCGTAAATCCCTTGAATGGACGGCCTATAGGCCGTCCATTTAGCGACAGCCGTCTCGGCTGACGCAAACCCTGCTCTTTGCCCACCAACATGGTGATTAGGTTCCGTCGAAGTCTTATTAATTCGGCTTAACATTCGGCATGACCCGTTGGAATCCCTGTCGTGACCCAAACATCCACTTGTATAAGTAATTTGCCGATCTCCAGAATGGCGGCGCGTTCAACACCACCTATGCGCGTATAGAACATCCGCGGCGCAAGAGAATGCCAGGGGGAAGAGCAGTTATGATTCACCGAACTGCTGTACTTTGTTTTGTGCTGCGCTCTAACCAAGATAGGTTTTGGCAACAGTAGTTCTGTTCTTCAGTCTCCGGTATCAACTCCATCTCGGACAGGGAACATCCAGCACATCGTGGTTATCTGTCAGGAGAATGTCTCCTTCGATCACTACTTTGGCACTTACCCCAACGCGCTCAACTTGGCAGGCGAGACTCCCTTCACCGCCTTGCCCGGCGCTCCGGCCGTCGACGGGCTGTCCCCAAGTCTGTTAGCGCAGAACCGTAACTTCACCAACATTCGTAACGGGAACGGGGCCAGCAATCCGTTCCGCTGACCACATCTGCCGCCGAAGCATTTCCTCCCCATCGACTACACCCTCCATGGCTCCGGCCGGGAGCAGCCGGGCTCTCCCACCGCCGTCCATCTGCATGGCGGCCGGCCGCACCACGACGCGTCCCTAGGTCATCGTGAAGTAGGGCCCTGAAGTAGGGCTAAGGACTACGAGCGCCAAAGCTATAATGATGTGGAGCGTGAGAGTACACCGTCGACATTTCGTGCTCATCGCCGGGTTCCTGATCCTTAGCGTTGGATGTAGAACTCCTGGTCACGACAAGCCAATCGGTGAGGTGGTCGCGATCAAAGCCCCTCTCGGCTTGCCGCCGGTTCCCATACCCCCGGACAACCCTCCTACCGTCGAAACCATCGCTTTAGGACGCAAGCTTTTCTACGACCCGAGGCTATCCAAAAACAACACCGTATCCTGTTCGTCCTGCCACAATCCGGATATTGGCTTCACCGATGGGCTGGCGATTGCGCGAGGCATCGGCGGATTGATGGGCAAACGAAACGCTCCCACCCTCTTGAATGCGGCCTACTCCCCACTGCAATTCTGGGACGGCCGTGCCGGGAGCTTGGAGACGCAGTCCGCCTTTCCCATTGCCGACCCGGTCGAGATGAATCAGGCTCATGACGTGTTCGTAGGGAAGATTCGCCGTGACCCAACGTATAAGGCGGAGTTTGCCCAGGCATTTGGGCCCGGAACCATAACCCTGGGGCTCATCGAGAAGTCCCTGGCCAGCTTCGAACGCACCTTGCTGAGCGGCAACTCGCCCTTTGATCAATACCAGTATGGCGGCAACAAGCAGGCGCTTACCCCCGCTGCGATCCGCGGCCTGGCCATATTCAAAGACCCTAACCGGGGCAACTGCGCCGTCTGCCATACCATCAACGATCACTACGCCCTCTTCACCGATGGAAAGTTTCACAATACCGGTGCAGGGGTGAACGGAGAGGGCGACTTCAGCGACCTCGGGCGATTCGGCCAAACGAAAATACAAGTCGATAAGGGAGAGTTCAAAACCCCCACCCTGCGCAGCGTCGCCCTCAGTGCTCCTTACATGCATGATGGAAGCCTGAAGACGCTCCATGATGTGGTCGATTTCTACGCCGGTGGCGGCAATTCAAATCCCTACCTGGACAAGGACATCAAGTCACTCCACCTTTCTGCGCAGGACCGAGCTGACTTGGTCGCATTTCTCGAGTCCCTTACCGGCCAGATGCCCAAGAACGCAGGACCGCCCGGGAAGGAATAGTCTAGAGATCCAGACATGAGACCGAATTATTTTGTTACTCTCTGCTGCGCCGCCGCCCTTCTTGCCGGTTGCTCAGAAAAAGACAAGACGGAACCGCCAAAGGCCGCTCAGACCATACCCGCGCCCGTGTACTCCAAGGTGGACCCGGAAACGGCCGGCACGGTGACCGGGCAGATACTTTACAAAGGGAAACGACCGGCGCCCAAAGTGATTGACATGAGTGAAGAGCCTGCGTGTGTCGAGGCGCATAAGGGAAAGGCATACAACGAATCGCTGGTTGTAAACAGAAAAGGTGACTTGGCGAACGCATTTATCTATATCAAAACCGGCCTGGAAGGAAAGACCTTTAAGATTCCGGCGGACCCGGTCACCATCGATCAGAACGGCTGCTGGTTTCGTCCCAGAGTACTCGGCATTCAGACCGGGCAGACATTGAAAATCGTCAACTCCGATCCCGTGACCCACAATATTCACCCCATGGCGCAAGTCAACCGGGAATGGAACCATAGCCAGGGAGCCGACGATCCTCCCATGGCGCGCAAGTTCATCAAGCCGGAAATCATGATCCCGGTGAAATGTAACATCCATAGTTGGATGCACGCCTTCATCGGAGTTCTCGATCATCCTTATTTCGCCGTTTCCAATGACGACGGAAGATTCGAAATCAAAAATCTGCCCCCGGGCACCTATACGATCGCAGTGTGGACGGAGACACTGGGCACGCAAGAGCGCCAACTCACCGTTGCTCCTCGCGGCAAAGCTGATGCCAACTTCACCTTCAAGGAAAAGTAAACATGCGCAAGCTCCGATATGTTCTTTTTGCCCTTGGTCTAACAATCATCTCCGCCGGATGCAACAGCTCCCCCAAAGCTCCCGAGCAACAGCCCGCACAAGCTGCGCCTGCGGAAACCTCGGCTCCACGAATTTACGTGACCAATGAAGTCGGCGGCGATCTCACCATCATCGATTCCGGCAACTATAACGTGCTGGCCACAGTTCCTCTCGGTAAACGTCCTCGAGGGATCCATGCGAGCCCCGATCACAAAACAATTTATGTCGCGCTCAGTGGCTCGCCCATCGCGGGGCCCGATGTGGATGAGAGTACCCTTCCGCCGCCCGACAAGACCGCCGATGGAATCGGCGTCTTCGACGTTGCGCAGAGGAAAGTTGTGCGTACCATCTCCGGCGGTTCCGATCCAGAAAACTTCGACATCAGCCAGGATGGAAAGCAGCTTTACACATCGAACGAAGACCAGGCAGCGGTCAGCATCATCGACATCGCTTCCGGCACTGTAGCCAAATCGATCCCGGTGGGCGCACAGCCTGAAGGAGTCAAAGTAACACCAGACGGAAAGTACGTCTGGGTCACCTCTGAGGAGACTGGAACCATCGCTGTACTCGATCCAGCAGCGGGCAAAATTATCAAGACCTTCAAGGTCGGCCACCGTCCGCGCAACATAGCCTTTTTCCCGGACGGCTCCCGAGCCTACGTCAACGCAGAAAACGACGGAACGGTAGTGCTGGTGGATGCAAAGAAGTACAAGATGATCCAGGCCATTCCGCTAGGCAAGCCGGGCCTCATCAAGCCCATGAATGTAATACTCTCCCCGGACGCGACGAAGCTCTACGTAAGCACCGGCCGAGGCCACCAGGTCTTCACCGTCGACACCGCTACTAACAAGGTGCTCGACTCGGTCGAAGTAGGAGCCCGTCCCTGGGGCATAGCCCTTTCCCTCGACGCCAAGACCCTCTATTCCGCCAACGGACCGTCGAACGACGTATCCGTCGTCGACCTCGCAACAAATACAGTGACCAAGAAAATCAAAGCCGGCAAAGGACCCTGGGGCGTCCTAGTCCTACCGCGCTAGCACAGCGTAGGTCGAATTCTGGGGTTCAGATTGCTCGCTCAAGCCCGTGGTTCTAGACGGGTGCCCCATGTTCGCCCCAGCGTACATGGGCCGAAAACGGATTCTTCCAATGCTTTCACTCAACGTGCAACAACCGAAGGGTGCCCCACATCTCGCTCGTTTTTCGCGAGATGTGGGATACCACTGTACTCGATTCGGTAACTCTGTCGGAGGCCTCCCGGCCTAACTACCCGCCAACTGCCGCAACACAAACTGCAAAATCCCACCATTCTCGTAATACAAAATCTCCTGCGGAGTATCAATCCTCACCGTCGCCTGGAAATCCTTCTTCACCCCCGCACCATCCGTCGTCTTCACCTTCAGCGAGCGCCCCTGGGCAAACTTCTGCTCCAGCATCTGCCGAATCCCCTCCAGATCAAACACCTCTTCGCCCGTGAGCCCAAGCGATTCAGCACTCTCCCCATTCTCAAACTGCAACGGCAAAATCCCCATCCCAACCAGGTTCGACCGGTGAATGCGCTCATAACTTTGCGCAATCACCGCCCGCACCCCCAGCAGACGTGGTCCCTTAGCCGCCCAATCACGAGAAGACCCCGATCCATATTCCTTCCCCGCAAGAATCACCAACGGAATGCCCCGTTCCGCATACTTGACCGAGGCATCGAAAATACTCATCTGCTCGCCCTCGGGCAGCAAACGAGTCACCCCGCCTTCCGTTCCCGGAGCCAGCTTATTCCGCAGCCGCACATTGGCAAACGTACCGCGAACCATCACCTCATGATTGCCGCGACGCGATCCATACGAATTGAAATCCGTCGGCTTCACCCCATGCTCCACCAGGTACTTTCCTGCAGGCCCATTCAATTTGATAGACCCGGCAGGAGAAATGTGGTCAGTGGTCACGCTGTCTCCCAGGACCGCCAGCACGCGAGCGCCTTTGATGTCCCCTACCGGAGCGGGCTTAGCCGGCATCCCATCAAAATACGGCGCCTTACGGATATACGTCGAATCTCGCTCCCACTGATAAGTATCGCCAGTAGGGAACTTGAGATTCTGCCAATTCTGATCACCATCCGTAACCGTTGCATATTCCTTGCTGAAGATCTCAGAATCGATCGCTGCCGCGATGGTCCTGTTCACCTCGTCCTGGGTGGGCCAGATATCCTTCAGGTAGACCGGCTCGCCCTGTTGATCCTTGCCCATCGGCTCGGCTGCAAAATCATGATGAATGTTGCCCACCAGTGCGTACGCCACCACCAGCGGCGGTGACATGAGGTAATTCGCCCGCACTTCCGAATTGATACGGCCCTCAAAGTTGCGATTGCCGCTCAACACCGACACCGCAACCAGACCATGGTCATCAATCGATTTGGAAACATCCGTCGGCAAAGGCCCGGAGTTGCCAATGCAGGTAGTGCATCCGTAGCCCACAACCTGAAAGCGCAGTTTGCCGAGCGATTCCAGCAACCCTGCCTTCTGGTAATAATCCGTCACCACACGCGACCCTGGAGCTAGCGAAGTCTTAACCCACGGAGGAACCCGTAGTCCCTTTTCCGACGCCTTCTTGGCTAGCAGCCCGGCGGCAATCATGACCGACGGATTCGACGTGTTGGTGCAACTCGTAATCGCGGCGATCACAATCGACCCATGGTCCAGGTACGGATCGACATCCACCCCGAAGCGCTCCTTGACCGTAGTCGCAGGGCCCTTCTCCGGTGTCGACTTTTCGCTGCCGTTCGGCCAGGTGTGTCCGCCCTCACCTTCCCAGCGGATGGTCTGACGTTCCTTGCGGTCTGCCGCACTCGGTCCCAACAAACTGGGCAATTGCTGTTTAAAGCTGGTACCAGTCTGCGAAAGCGGCACTCGATCCTGCGGTCGCCGGGGACCTGCCACGCTCG
This sequence comes from uncultured Acidobacteriaceae bacterium, assembly GCA_963847155.1. Taxonomy (GTDB): domain Bacteria; phylum Acidobacteriota; class Terriglobia; order Terriglobales; family Acidobacteriaceae; genus PALSA-350. The sequence goes on from CAWJZH010000005.1 coordinate 5,682, forward strand.
GCTCGACCGTCGAAAGATCCAGCTGGGTCGTCTGCGTGTACTCCGCCTCGGGCGAATCAGCAGTATGGAACCATCCTTGTTCCTTGCTATACGCCTCGACCAGCTTGATCTGCTCCGCGTTCCGCCCTGTCAATTGCAGATAGCGGAGCGTCTCCGCGTCCACCGGGAAGATACCGCAAGTAGCGCCATACTCCGGCGCCATGTTGCCAATCGTGGCTCGATCCGCAAGGCTCAGCTCGCTCACTCCCGATCCGTAAAACTCCACAAACTTGCCTACCACTCCAAGCTTGCGCAGCATCTCGGTCACCGTCAGCACCAGGTCGGTAGCTGTGGCCCCCTCGCGCAGTTTGCCCGTCAGTTTGAAACCAACCACCTGCGGCACCAACATCGAAACCGGTTGCCCCAACATCGCAGCCTCGGCCTCGATGCCGCCAACGCCCCAACCAAGCACGCCCAATCCGTTAATCATGGTGGTATGGGAATCCGTGCCCACCAGGGTGTCGGGATACGCTCGAACCACACCACCCGAGGCGGAAGTAGTAAAGACCACCCGGGCCAGGTACTCCAAATTCACCTGGTGGCAGATCCCCATACCCGGAGGCACGGTAGAAAAGTTGCGAAACGCAGTCTGTCCCCACTTGAGAAACGCATAGCGTTCCCGGTTGCGCTGGAACTCAAGCGCTGCATTGATCGAATACGCATTCGAAGTACCGAACTCGTCCACCTGCACCGAGTGGTCGATCACCAACTCCGCCGGCTGCAGAGGGTTAATCTTCTCCGGATCCCCGCCCAACTGCTTCATGGCGTCGCGCATGGCCGCAAGATCGACAATCGCCGGTACTCCGGTGAAATCCTGCATTAAAACCCGCGCCGGCATGAAAGCGATCTCGCGCGACGGTTCAGCCTTAGCCTGCCACTTAGCTAAAAATTCAATGTCGTCCGCGGTTACGCTCTTGCCATCTTCCTGCCGCAGCAAATTTTCCAGCAGGACTCGCAGGCTGTAAGGAAGACGGCGAAGCGAAAGGCCCTTGGCCTCAAGCGCATTAAGACGGAAAATTTCGTAACTCTTGTTGCCGACCTTCAGGGTCGATTGGCTGCCGAAGCTATTCATAGTCCTCTCCCATATCGCGCAAGATTGCGCAGGCGCGCGTGCCTGATCAAAAACTGGTTAACAGGATCTGCTGGACGATAAGTTAAGAGGAAAGGCTCCGTCCACGGTCAGGCTTGCCGTGACGGAAACGCTTGTGCAGGAAGTCGCGAAGTCTGCTTCGGGCGTTCATGTCCGCTAATTAGTTTAAACCCTTTTTGTGCGCTGGACGCGTTTCGCAAGATGTTCGGAAAAAGCCACTTCCCAGGCACTTGGCCTTGCAGCCCGAACCTTCGGAGGAAATCGGACGGGTGCCCAGCCCCGCCCCGGCTTGCCGTGGGGTCTCGATTTTGAGACCTGGGATCCTCCTAGTAAATTCCGGTTCGGGCCCCAGAATGTAACCCCAGGGCACCCACATCGATTCAGCCTGTTTCTCCGAAGGAAAACCACTCCTCACCGCGCTAGACGCTCAATCCCAGCAGAACCACGTTGAGCGTCAGGATCAATCCCACCGTCAGCCATCCCAGAAAGTTGATAACTGGGCCATTGGTGAACCCACCCATTAATTTATGGCGGCCGCAAAGAATGAGCAGCGGCACCAGGGCAAACGGCAGCGTGAAGCTGAGCACCACCTGCGACAGGACCAAAATTCGCAACGGATCCAGCCCCAGCCCAATAACGATCAGAGCCGGAAGCAACGTCAACAGCCGCCGAAGAAAAATGCTGAACCGTACCTTCAGGAACCCCTCGAGAATCATCTGCCCGGCAAGCGTGCCCACGGTAGACGAGGAGAGCCCGGAACACAACAACGCGATCGCGAAAATGGTAGCCGAAGCCGGCCCCAGCAGCGGCCCCAGCGTACGGTGAGCCTCCTCGATTGACATGTCGCTACGTCCGGTGCCGGCAAACGCTGCCGCGGCAACAATCACCATGGCGGAGTTCACCAGCCAAGCCCCGTTCATGGCCGCAAACACATCCAGCGCCTCCAGCCGGAGGTGCCGCAACCGGGACAGGTACCGGTCGTCGGACGGTGCCAGATGCCTCTCCTGCGCCTTCAATCGCGGTTGCACCAGGCCGGAATGTAGATACACCACGTGCGGCATCACCGTTGCCCCCAGCATGCTGACCGCCACGTAGATGCTCCGGCGATCCAGCCACGGAACCGCCGTATGGTAGGCGATCTGCCGCCAGTCGGGATGCACCAGGAAGATCTCCGCCAGATAACACAGCCCGATCACCAGAACAAACATCATGATGCCAATTTCCAGAGTACGGAAACCCCGCAGCTCCAGCGCCAGGATGGCAAAGACGCAAACCGCGGAAACAATTGCCGCCAGAAACATCACCGTGGTTTTGGCCATGCCCAAATGGAGAAAGTAGCCGCCGAACAACAGATAAAAACCAAGCGCCGCGCCCAGAAACTCGGCCAGATCAGTGGCCAACGCCGACAATTCGGCAGCCACCCACAGGCCAATTGCCGTAGGGCGCGAGAAATGCTCCCGGCAATTCTGCGGCAGCGTGGCTCCGGTAGCGATGCCCAGTTTGGCAGAGAGGTATTGGATCAGGATGGCCATCAGGTTCGACCACAGCAGCACCCAAAGCAGCTTGTACCCGAACCCCGTCCCGGCAATTAAATTTGTTCCAAAATTACCTGGGTCGATATACGCGATGCTGGCGACAAACGCCGGTCCGAACCACGACAAAACCTGGCGGGTCTTCAAATTGGAAAGTAGCGCCGCGGGCTCGGACGAGGAGACGGGAAGCGAAGGTGGAGAAGCCGGAGACATAACGCGAATCCTCGATCACTGTAAAGTTCAGCGGCTGCGTATTCAGTATAGCCTGCATTTCCGTTTTTTGTTAACTATAGTTAACATCCCCTTCGCAGTCCGCTGCGGCTGCGGTAGTCTTGCCCAGGGGGCTGCGGTAAACGAATGAAAGTGCTGGTGATTGGTGCGGGCGGGCGGGAACACGCGTTGGTATGGTCCATCAGCCGTTCTAACCGTGTTTCCGAAGTCATTTGCGCGCCCGGCAATGCCGGTATTGCCCAATTGGCGCGCTGCATTCCAGCCAGCCAACGCGATGTGGATGACCTGCTACGGATCACGGTGGCGGAAAGTCCCGATCTGGTCGTGGTTGGCCCCGAGATTCCTTTATCGCTGGGGCTGGTGGACGAGCTCCAGCGCCGCAGTATCCCGGTCTTCGGCCCCACGCGGAAGGCCGCCCAGCTGGAAAGCAGCAAAGCCTTTGCCAAGCGTTTCATGCAGCGCCACCAGATCCCGACCGCGGCCTACGCCGTCGCCACCAGCGAGCAGCAAGCTATGGAGTCGATCGATCTCTTCCATTTCCCGCTGGTGATCAAGGCGGACGGTCTGGCCGCAGGCAAGGGCGTAATCATGTGCGAGTCGCGTCGCGAAGCCACCGAGGCCATCTCCGGTCTCATAGGCGGAAAACTGCTGGGCGGCGTCCAGCCCTCCATCGTGATCGAGGAGTTCCTCACCGGCGAAGAGGTCTCCTTCCTCACACTGACCGACGGAAAGCATGTACTGCCTTTGGTGCCGGCGCAAGACCACAAGCGCATAGGAGAGGGAGACACGGGCCCCAACACCGGAGGCATGGGAGTCTACTCGACCGACGGCATGGTAGACGACCAGATGCGCGACTGGATCCTGCATCACATCGCACAACCCGCGGTAGATGGCATGGCCGCCGAGGACGCTCCCTTCGCGGGAGTGCTCTACGTCGGGTTAATGATGACGGCCCGGGGCCCCATGGTGTTGGAATTCAATGCACGCTTCGGCGACCCGGAAACCCAGGCCATCCTGGCCCGGCTGGACAGCGACCTGCTGGAGGCGCTCGAGGCCTGTGTGGAAGGCCGTCTCAGCGAGACCGAGCTGCGCTGGAAACCCGGCGCTTCTGCCTGCGTGATCGCGGCTTCTTCCGGCTATCCGGGTAGCTACCTGACCGGTCACCGAATCAGCGGTCTGGAAGAAGCGGCCAGCATACCCGGAGTAGAAATCTTTCACTCCGGCACAGGCCTGGTGGATGGGCATTATGTCACCGAGGGCGGAAGGGTGCTGGGCGTGACTGCGGATGCCGCAACCCTCGAGCAATCCCTCTCAAGAGGTGTATGAAGCTCTAGGCCGAATCCAATTCGACGGTATGTACTACCGCCGCGATATAGGCCGCCGAGCCTTAAAGATGGCCTAGCAGGAGTCCCCAATCGACCTCCGAATCGTCAGAGCTCTATCTGGACTCTAACTTACTGGAGGAGTTAAAGGTGACGAGCGTGGCAGATGCAGTAGTGGCCGAAACCGATCCGGTATGCGGCATGAAAGTGCTCCCGGAAAAGGCCGCAGCATCCTTGAACCACGCAGGCCGTACCTGGTACTTCTGTGCCCAGGGTTGCAAGACAAAGTTCCAAGCCGACCCGGGCAGGTACGATGGCGTCGCTCCTCTGATATCAATTGCCACTGCACCCAAAAACCTGGTGTCGCAATACACCTGCCCCATGCATCCCGAAGTGCTCTCCCCAAAACCGGGGGCTTGCCCGAAATGCGGCATGGCCCTGGACCCAACCGAACCAACCCCTCCCCCGGAACAGGTCGAATACACCTGCCCTATGCATCCGCAAATTGTGCGCGACAGCCCGGGCACTTGTCCTATTTGTGGCATGGCGCTTGAGCCGCGATCCGTCACTACCACTGCGGCCAACCCGGAATTAATCAGCATGACCCGTCGCCTATGGATAGGCGCGGCCCTGACACTCCCGCTGCTCGCCGTCATGGTCTCCGACGTTCTGCCCGGGCATCCGCTCCAACACCTTCTTGGACCGCTTTTGGGCTGGATCGAACTAATCCTGGCGACACCCGTAGTCCTGTGGGGCGGATGGCCCTTCTTCGAGCGCGGTTGGGCTTCGATCGTTCATCGCAGCCTTAACATGTTCACGCTCATCGCGATCGGCAGCGGCGCAGCCTACCTCTACAGTGTGGTTGCTGTGCTCGCCCCCGGCCTCTTTCCTGCAACCTTCCGCGATGCCTCGGGAAACCTCGGCCTTTATTTCGAGGCAGCCGCAGTCATCACGGTTCTGGTCCTGCTGGGCCAGGTGTTGGAGTTGAGGGCACGCAGCCGAACCAGTGGCGCCATCCGGGCGCTCCTCGGCCTGGCTCCTAAGACCGCCCGCCGCATTTCCGCGGACGGAAGCGATGCCGATGTTCCCCTCCGCGAGGTTGTCATAGGCGATCTGTTGCGCATTCGCCCGGGCGAGAAAGTACCCGTCGATGGCTTGGTTACAGACGGACGCAGCTCGATCGATGAATCGATGGTCACCGGCGAGCCCATCCCGGTAGAAAAAACAGCCGGAGACAAAGTGGTCGGCGGAACCATCAACGGAACCGGCAGCCTCGTCATGAAAGCCGAGCGCGTGGGGTCAGAAACACTCCTGGCCCAAATCGTAAAAATGGTGAGCGAGGCGCAAAGAACACGTGCTCCCATTCAGCGGCTGGCCGACCGGGTAGCTGCGTACTTCGTCCCCGCGGTCTTGGCTGCGGCTGTGATCACCTTCGCCGTCTGGGCCATCTTCGGCCCCGAGCCCCGTTACGCGCATGCCTTGGTAAATGCCGTGGCGGTGCTCATCATCGCTTGCCCTTGCGCTCTCGGCCTGGCGACCCCCATGTCCATCATGGTGGGCACCGGCCGCGGAGCGAGCGAGGGGATCCTGGTCCGCAATGCGGAAGCCTTGGAGACGATGGAGAAGGTAAATACGCTGATCGTGGACAAGACGGGAACCCTCACCGAGGGTAAGGCGAAACTCAGCACCATCCTCGCCGCCGAAGGCATCGACCAGGCCAGGCTTCTGCAAACTCTTGCCAGCCTGGAACGAGAGAGTGAGCATCCATTGGCTGCGGCCATTCTGGCTGCAGCCAAAGAAAAACAGCTCAACCTGTTGCCGGTGGCGGACTTCCAATCGCTCACCGGGAAAGGCGTCTCCGGAACCATAGAAGGCATCCACGTTGCCGCCGGTAACGCCACGCTGATGCGCGACCTCGGAGCCTCATCATCATCGGCCTCATCATCAATTGACCAGCAGGCCGAAGCCTTACGCCAGCAGGGGCAGACCGTGATGTTCGTCGCCTGGGATGGCCATTTGGCTGGATTGGTCGGGGTGGCTGACCCCATCAGGGAATCAACCCCGCAAGCCATCGCGGAGCTCAAGCGCGAAGGCATCAAGGTGGTGATGGTGACCGGCGACAACCGCACCACAGCCGCGGCCCTAGCGCAGAAACTAGGGATAGAGTTCGAGGCTGAAGTCCTGCCCGCACAAAAAGCCGAGGCTGTGAAAAAGTACCAGGCGCAGGGAGCGGTTGTGGCGATGGCGGGTGACGGGGTCAACGACGCCCCGGCTCTGGCACAAGCAGACGTTGGCATTGCCATGGGCACCGGAACCGACGTAGCCATGGAGTCTGGCAGCATCGTCCTGGTGAAAGGCGATCTCCGCGGCATTCTCAAGGCGCGTCATCTGAGCCAGCGAACCATGGGCAACATCCGCCAAAATCTTTTCTTCGCCTTCGTCTACAACTCGTTGGGCGTACCGCTGGCCGCCGGGGTACTCTACCCGCTGTTCGGATTGCTCCTAAACCCAATGATTGCTGCCGCAGCCATGAGCTTTAGCTCCGTCTCAGTAATCACCAACGCCCTCCGCCTCCGCACCGCGCGACTCTAGCACCGCTGAGAGAACGGAGGGAGAATCGGAAAAACTCGGGACCCTTATGGCGCATAAGGCGCTTAAGGCGCACACTTCCACCCGAGCCCGAACCCCTCTACTTCTCCTTCATCTCCATCTGCGCCCGTCGGAAAGCAAAGTCGCCGACGTGCACCGACCCCTGGTACGGCCGGTTAATGTCAGCAATGGCCACCAGAACAAGCGAGATGAGCAACGCAAAGGCGGTCACCTGGATCACGTGCAAAGCGCCATTCGACGCACCAAACATGCATGTAGACGCTACCGTAACCGCCCCACCAATCAGTAGAACAAACCACAGCACAACAGGAAGCCGGGATGCGCTCTGAACGATCCGAATGCGGCGATATCCCGACAGGGCGCTGAGCTCGTAGAGAGCATGATCTTCCGCCGTGATCTCTGTGGGAGACGCTCCTTTCGTACCCGTCAGAACCTGCCACATTTGCCGAGCGATCTCGCGGCTTTCCGTGGGCACGATATTTGCTGCCATCTCCCCCCACTCGTGGTCCACAACCGCATCGCCGTATCCCCGCGCCAAACTCTTGAGGTTTGCCCCTTGATCCGAAGGGAGACCCGCGGAAAGACGATAAATATTCACCAGCGCGTTCGCTTCCGCGTCTGCATTCAGATCCGCCGCTCCGAAGTTGATCCAAACTGTGTAGAGCATGAATCCAACGATCACCGCATAGGTCGTACCCAGAACGGAGAGCTGCCAGCCAATCAGATCGTTGTGCGCCCGTCTTTTCTCTGCCGGCCAGTAATAGTTCACCGCGGCCATAAAGGACAACGAGCACGTCAAGCCAACGATCACAATAAAAACATCTTGAGAGGTATCTAGCATGCGGTTCGTCCAAACGGAAATTTTCCTCACAAGTGTATCCCCTCTAACCATCTGCTGAATCCATCCGCGCCTTCACACGCCTCACGTGTAGGTTTTGATGACAGGCTGCTGTTACACTGCAGGCCTTATCAACACCCTCACGAATCGAGCAGCCGATGGATTATCAGATCAAAGGAAAATACGCGTTCGTGAGCGCCGGCGCCCACGGTATCGGGGAAGCTACAGCTGATCTGCTCACCCAGGAAGGTGCAAGCGTCATTGTGGCCGATCGCGATGGGGCCACTCTCGAACAAAAGGCCAGGCGGTGGGCTGGTGTGGTGGCTGCGGATCTCGCCACCGCGGCTGGCGTCGAGCACGCAACTTCGTATGTACTCGGCGCCTTTGGCAGAGCGCCCGACATTCTGGTCAACAATCTCGGCGTGGGCAACTCTGGATCCTTTGAAGAACTTTCCGATGAGCGCTGGGCGCAAAGCTTTGAAGTAAACCTGATGGGCTGCATCCGAACCTGTCGCGCGCTCCTTCCCAAGATGGCCGAGTTGGGCGGCGCTTCCGTGGTCAACACCGGCTCGGATTTGGCCAAGCAGCCCGAGCCTACCCTGATGGACTATGGGACCTGTAAAGCGGGACTACTTTATTTCTCCAAGGCCCTGGCGTTGCAGTACGCCCCCCGTGTTCGAGTGAACACGGTCTTGCCGGGGCCCATCTGGACCCAAATGTGGACCCGTCCCGGAGGAATCGTCGATCAACTGGTGGAAAGCTATGGCGTGGACAAAGACGCCGCCCTGAAGCGATTTCTCGAAGACCGCCACATGCCTCTCGGCATCGGGCAACCTGAGGACGTTGCCCAGGCGATCGCCTTTCTCGCTTCGCCCCTGGCCAAGTACATTACCGGCGCGACTCTGGACATCGGCGGAACCCTGCGTGGTTTGATCTGATCGAGAGGCGAGCATGCGCGTAGCAATCATCGGGGGAACCGGCCACATCGGCAGCTATCTGACACCGCGACTGTTCGACGCGGGTCACACGGTCATTTGCATCAGCCGCGGATTGAAGACACCCTACCAGGAACACGTAGCATGGCGCGCCATCGAGCGGGTGGAGATCGACCGCACAACCGAGGAGACCGCCGGGACCTTTGGTGAACGCATTGCAAAGCTGAATGCAGAAGTGATCATAGATCTCACCTGCTATCGGCTTGAGAGCGCGCAGCACCTTGTGGAAGCCTTGCGCGGACGGGTCGCCCACCTTCTTCACTGCGGCACAATCTGGGTGCACGGACCGAGCGTCGAGGTACCCACGACGGAAGCGGCGCCGCGAACCGCATTTGGCGACTATGGCCAGAGAAAGGCAGCGATTGAGGCATGGCTTCTCAGCCAGTCAAGCGAACTCCCGGTGACCATCCTGCATCCCGGCCATCTCGTAGGGCCAGGCTGGACCCCGATCAACCCCACCGGCAACTTCAACCCCGCCGTCTTTTCTCGGCTGATGCAGGGGAAGCAAATCCCGCTCCCGAACTTCGGGATGGAAACCGTACACCACGTCCACGCGGACGATGTGGCGCAATGCTTTGTCAAAGCGATGGAGCACCGGAGCGCCGCATTGGGCGAGGCCTTCCACGTGGTGTCGCCCGCGGCAACAACCCTGCAAGGATACGCCGAGCGCGTGAGTGCCTGGTTCGGGCATCCGGCCCAGCTGCAGTTTCTATCCTGGGAAGAATGGCGCAAGGGAGTTACTGAGAGAGATGCTGCGGTGACCTGGGATCACATCACTCACTCGCCAAACTGCAGCATTGCTAAAGCGCGTACTCTGCTGGGATACGAACCGCGTTATAGCTCGCTGGAAGCCGTGCGTGAGTCACTCGACTGGCTCATCGATCAACGCCTCGTCGGATAACTAGCGCGCGTCGTTCCAGTGGACCATCGGCAGTCCCGGCGCAGGCGCCCGGAAATAAGGAATTTTCTTGCCCTTCAGCGAGCCAATATAGATCGTCTGCAAATCGGGCCCGCCAAAGGTGACACTTGCCATCCATGGAGCAATACCCTGGCCGGTGGTGAACAGCACCTGCTCATTCACCGTGTTCGCAAAGAACGCTTTCTCCAGAGCCTCGACCTTCTTCGGATCACCCTCATCGAGCAGCAGGCGAAAATCACCTCGGGGACTCAGCACAAATAGCTTGTCGGAATACACCATCGTGCCCCACAAATTTCCCAGGCTATCGAAAGCGATGCCGTCGGGCCATGCGCCTTTTCCCAGGCTGGATGGCCCGAAGACCTCGCGGTTGCTCAGGCTCCCATCCTTGCCCACCCGCAAGCGGCTCACGCACCCGCCCGTGGTCTCCACCACGTACATAAACTCTTCCCGCGCATCCATGCGGATTTCGTTGGTGAAATGAAAGCCATCGGCGACCATGCGAAATTTGCCGTCGATGTACCGGGCAATATAACCATCCGGCAGATCGGTGCGCAGGGCGTGCATCCAGTTCTTGATGCGCGTGGAGACAGTGATCCAGATGCGATCCTGGGAGTCACGCAAAACAAAATTCACTTTCCCGATCGGTTCGCCGTCGATGCTGTCGGCAAGAACTTTGGTCGCGCCATCCCGGGTCATCGAGCTCCAGGCAATCGGTGCCAAAGTTCGAAATCAGAATGTCGCCATTGCGGGCGAAGGCCAACCCATTGGGCAGCGTGCCCTCCAGGTAGCGGGTCGCCTCGCTGGCGACACCCTGAAAATGACCAGACCTCTGCTGGGTAATGATCCGTTGCTTCCCGTCGGGCGTGATTCTGACCACGCCGCCGCGCGCGTCCGCCGACCACAGGGTGCCATCCCGCTCTGCCAGGATACATTCCGGACGCTGAAGATCGCTGCCAATGTACTGAATCGCCGACTTATCAAGAACGAATTCCAGGACCGGATTCTCTGTCATGCGAATTCGGCTACCGGCTTCTCTGTCTCCGCATCGCCATTCTGGTCTGCGTTGCTGAGCAGAAGACCAATCGCCTGCGCCACCTTACACACCTGCTGCGCAGAAACGCGAAAGCGCTCCTTGGAAAAACGAGCCAGAGGTGCGGAGACGCCGATCGATCCCACGATCACGTCGTTATCCACCCGAATGGGAGCCGCCACACAGCGCAGATCTTCCGCGTATTCCGCCTCGTCCGTGGCAAAGCCCCGCTTCTTGATCAAGGCGCAATCTTTGCTCAGCTCCTGAATCGAGGTCATGCTGTTTTTGGTGTACCGGCGCAGTTGGCCGGAACCAAACAGGGCACGCAGTTCGCGTTCGTCCGCATCCGCCAACAAGGCTTTGCCATGCGCGGTGCAGTAGAGCGGCACCAGCTCGCCCACTTGACCTGCCACTGCGATGACATTGCTGGCCGCCGCATGGTCGATAAAGAGAGC
>CAWJZH010000006.1:0-755820 GCA_963847155.1 uncultured Acidobacteriaceae bacterium
TCGACAACCACCGAGACTTCTTGGCTGATTCGAAGGGCGTTCGTCAGTACGAATCTTTCGAGTTGGGATGATTTCTCAACAGCGCGACAGCTTGATTGCCTGACTCCGGGAAGCGCTCGGCATATTCGAGCGCACTCCCCTCAAACACTTCGTCAAGGCGTTCGTAGTGACCGGGTATGCGGCAGCGCACGCTAAAGTCCGCTCCTCTTTCTAACAGCAGCCGCACAACTGCAAGGCCGCGGTCGCCACCCTGCGTAGCAGCGTGGAATATCGGTGTTTGTCCTCCGATCCCGTCCGCGTCTATCAGAGCAGTTTCATTGACGCCGGCACCGGCATCCATCAATAACCGGGCCACATCGGCGTGCCCGAATTCCGCTGCGACGTGTAGCAACGTGGCGCCTTTCAAGGTCAGCATTCTCCCGCCGCTAGTCCCGATATCAAGGGACGGGTACCTTTTCTGCAAGATTGACCGATCCTCGTGAATCAGATCGCTCACCGTCTGGACATCGCCACGAATGGCGGCGAGGACACCCGGCTCGTCGTACCTGGACGTGCCTCCGGCATCTTGCAAAAGTTTGATCGATTCGTTCAGAGCATCTGAGCTTCGGACATAGGTCCCCAGGAGGCTGTCCAGGGCAGTTCCCGGATGTGCCTTGCCCATACGCTGCCATCGTGATGCTGTGCCGCAATCGGGGTCTGCGCCATGCTGTAGAAGCCAGCTCAGGGATGTCGGATCGATGACCTCGCACGGAGCGTACAGAATGGGGAAGAAATCGTGCCAGGCTGCATTCACATCCGCCCCGTGGCTCACGAGAAGCGCCATCATAGAAGTTCGCGAACCACTCAGGCTCGCCCTCATCAGTGGCCCGTCTCCTCCCTCATGAACGTCGCATCCACTGCTGATCAGCCACTCCACGAGTTCCAGCCGTTCCTTCGTCGGTTGTCCATATCCGCGGCATTCGGCAGCCCAGGTCAACGGCCCATCGCCTCCGTAGCCGATTGGCGCGATTTTCAGTTCCGGGTGTTTTGACAGCAACTTACGAACGTCGGGCAGATCGTCGCCATCAATCGCTGCCTTCAGTGCGCCCGCGAGTGTTTGTGAGAGAACGTGGGCCTTCAGCTTTGGCCAACTCTGAAAGCCGTACAGGCGTGCCGTTTGAAATAGCGCCGATGCGAGCGAAGGCGCGGAGCCGCTTCTGAGCAGATCCTTGGCTTGATCTCTCAGGTGACGGAGATTGGGGTTTGCAGGAAGTGTGAGCGCGGGGGGACGGGAATCTGACATGCGAACTCCTTTCGAATGCCCGATGTTCGCTTTAGCGGGCTGAAAGAAGTTGCGCTAGGTTGGTCGAGCAAAGGTGGGCTTCTACCCTGTCCGCGAACCGGATGCGTCCTTCACGCTGGCTGAATACTATACCTGCGTGGGCGCCGGTTCAAGCAAAGCCCCGCGTCGGGGGATCTCCGATGATTCGGCTTCTCGCCGGCAATGTGTCCCGGTGACGAGAACGCCGCTTATGAAACTCTACCTAAGTTCACTAGATCGGCGGATGAGCGCATCGGCCATCTCGTTTGCTCAAGTTCTCGGTTGGCGCTTAACCGCCGATGCACTCATTGAGTTTCGTACAAGCTCGATGCTTCCGTCTTACGCCCGAGTCACCGGCCACCCGGAAGTTACCCCACAACGGGTGTAATGTTTGGCTTGGCGACAATCCAGAAACTAGTTGGGAAACCGGCTCAATGAGTGCTTGGCCTGGAATCGCCAATTGAGATAGAAGCTACTGGCCAACGGAACACGTGGCTACCAGGAGAGGTTCGACAAATGAGCGGAACTTTACTCCCCCCGCCTCCGTAAACAGAAGGAGTGCAGGGACCGGAGAGGAATGATACCAGGTCATGTGAAAGCCCGGCTTCAAATGGCGGTTCTTGCCACCGTCTTTGCCATGCTCTGTGCATCTTTGCCGATTGAGCGCAGCTTGGCAGCCCAAACTGGTGATCAAAAGGCAGGAGAGATTGCAGAGCGAATCGTCCAAGTTCAGACCAAAGATGATGTCGCCGATGCGGGAGCGCTCTTCACTCCGCCGAAGAACGACGCCAAACCAATCGCAGTAATTTGGATACATGGAGCGACTATTAATTTCTATTCTCCAACCTACCTTGCGATCAGCCGAGCCCTGGCAAATCACGGCTTCACCGTTGTTACTGGTAATACCCGGATGCACGATCTTGGGAATGACGAGGCATGGCCAGGAGGAAAGCGAATCCGCGGCGGCACTTATTGGGGAATCCCCAGCGAACAAGTACGAGACATAGCAGCATGGATCGACTTCGCAGAGAGTCTTGGGTTCAAGCACGTCGTTCTCGTAGGTCATAGCGCCGGCGCGAACGCCGCACGTGAATATCAAGCGGAGACACAAGACCCCCGCGTCGCAGGACTGGTACTGGCTTCAGGGGACGTCCGTCCCGACACCAGGGTTCCACCCCCTGAATGGGTCTCGAAGGCAAAGCAGGACATTGCTGATGGAAAACCGGAAGAACTGGTGCAAGGCCCCTTTCTGAGCGCTGGCACATTCCTGGATCTAGTCAACAGACCCCCCGGATTCAAAGATTTTTTTGGAGCTCTGAGCACCGATGCTGGTGTCAGCCGTATTCAGTGTCCACTGCTCGTCCTTTTAGGAACAGATGGAGACGTTGGAAACGAAGAGGACTTGAAACAGATCAAAGCATCAATCAAACGGTTACCTACTCGCCCAGGCCGCGTGGATACTTCTCTGATCCAGGGTGCCGATCATATGTATGACGGGCATGAGGACCGCGTGGCCCAGGTCATTGCGAGCTGGTCCGACACGCTGCTATCAGCGAACACGGGAAGAGGCGGAGCTCCTAAGAATCCATAAGCAAGTCATTGGTTCGGAGAACAACGCCGTGCCGTCGGATTCAGACTCTTGCCGGGCTAGTGCTTAACCAGTGACTGACGGGTAGCCTGGCACATTTTATGATTGGGAACCAAGAATCTCAGTTGCGCTCTTGACGGGAAAGCAGCGCGAGCTCGCTAAAGAGCCCGTCGGCATCCAGGTGATAGCCCTGCAAGTGGCGGGCTCCGGCGGAAAAGGCCGCGTGGCCATGAAGGATGCGGGTGTTGTCGAAGAGCACAAGATCGCCCGGCTGCAGCCGGCAGCCTACCGCTCGCGCGGGGTCCTGCAGCAACTCCGCCAGCTGACGGTACGCTGCGTAGTACTTTATGAGGCGCGGCCCTTTGAGCCGAAGCGGAGCGATCGAGCGATCGTCGTAATAGATGGCGCGGAACTCCCCCTGGGTGTCGACTTCCAGCATGGTGCGCTCGGTCGCGAGCCCTAGCTCCTCGAAAAAAGAATGGGAAGCTGCGACAACGTGGCGAAAGCCTCGGGATCACGGGCGCGCAAGCGCTCGGCTACCGCCATTCCATCCACAAAGACGCTTTCTCCTCCGTGGCCGGCTGCTGAGAGACAATGCAGCAACTGGAGACCAGGCACGGGATCACGATAAGGGTGGTCCGTGTAAACCAGGGGCGCGCGGATTTTGTAACCGTTATTGATCGTTTCGGCAACGCCGCGGATATCGAAGAAGCGGCTTTCATCGGTCTCGCCCCCGACGCTGAGGCAAGCGGCGATGCGCGAAAGGGCGGCTTTGCCTGCATCCTCATCGGCCGGTACATCGCGGAGGAAAGCCAATCCGTCGCGGCCCACGTAGTAGAGCCAGTCTTCGCGACTGGCCGGGTTCGCCATCCATTCCGAGTAATCGCACCAGGCAAAGGACTCTGCAGGATGCCCCATCCATGGCAGGCGTGTGGGTCGCGGGCTCATATGCTGGCTGCGGTCAAACGCCCGGAACCAACTGAGTGGGAAAACGCTGGTTTTGCCGTCGTCCCAGCGCAGAGTGATGTGGCCGGCCGGCTGCGGCTCCGCGGCCTGCAGTTGTGGGAAAGCGGGAAGATCAAGCAAGCTCACCAGGCGCCGGCCAGTGAGGGGATCGCGGTTTGCGGGGTCGTTGTCACGAAGCCATATCGAACTGTAAACGCTATATGTCGAATTCTGCCAGGCGATCTCGAGCTCGGCCGGCGTGCATTTCAGCGCGGCGATAGCGATATCCGACGTTTTCACAATCATCGATCCCTCCGCCGGACAGTGCGGGTCAATCGCAACGACACTGCTCTCACCGAGACCCGATAGCTGCCGCGGAGACGGTTGTACAAATACCATTGTCCCCCACCCCCGAGTGCGCGCCAAATTTACCATGCCGTTTACCGCAGAGAAGGCCCGCGAAAGACTTCAACCAGGCAGGCCGTAGGAAGGCTCCCAGCACGGAATAATGGCGCCAGATTGACTTGAACTCAGCCTATCCAGTCTGTGTGAATTGCCAATAAATTCGCCGGGTTAGCCGAACGCCAACGCCGCCACGCCGCCGGCAATGCAAGCCGCCCCAATCAGCCGGCGGCGCCATTGCCCCTCGTTGAGGAACCTGGCTCCGAAATACATGCCAATCAGCATCGACATCTCGCGCATGGGAGCCACATGGCTGACCGGAGCGAGCTTCATGGCGAACAGGACCATGATGTATCCGAGCGGCGTAAGTAACGCAATCGCGGATGCCTCTTCCCAGTACTCGCTGTATTCCCGGCGAAGCGAAGCACGACGAAGGTAAGCCCCTCGCGACAGAATCACTGCGCGAAATAGATTGCCGGCATACTCCACAAGGATCGGCGAAATGAGAAGCGCCTTCACCGAATAGCCATCCACCAGGGTGTAGCACGCGATCGTACAACCGGTAGCAATGCCCCAGAACACACCGGCATAACTACCTTTATGCCGCCGGGCGGCAAGGCCACCAGCCGAGAGCAAGATGCCGAACGTGACCAGGATAGCCCCCGCTCCCGCCAATAGCGATGGACGCTCGTGGAGAAAGAAAACGGCTCCGCAGAACGACAGCAGAGGTCCGGAACCGCGTGCCAGGGGATAGACGACGGTGAGTTCCCCGGCCCTGTAACCGCGGAGAAGGCTCTCCGTGTATAGGACATGCAGGATACCCGTCGCCAGCAGAAACAGGGCCGCCCGCAAACCGAGGTTCGGCCAGGCGTCCTTTAATATCCAGACCGCAAAGGGTGCAAACAGGATCGCCTCGGTCACCGAGGAAAACCAGATAAGGTGTTTGCTATGAGCTGCCCGCTTGGCCAGGAAATTCCATGTGGCGTGAGCCAGCGCAGCGAAAGTGACGAGAAGAAAGGCTGAAAGTGGCAAGATCCGCTCCCCGAAGACACGAAGTCGTTGTCGACTTTTCCCTCTGGGATTTTTGCCCTTGGGTGCGGACCGCCCAGGTCCTTTGTGGCGCTCGGACCGGTTGGATCACCGGAGCCCTAGCCACCTCATTCCATCGAATAAGACTAGTTTAGGCAACCGCGCCCGCGGGCGCAACCGGGTTCTCCCTGTCTACAGGCGTAAAATGGTGTTGTAGTGGAACGAGGAGAATGGCATGGCGCAGCTGATGAGAACGTCGAATCCCGTACTGAGCGAAAAGCGTTTTGAGGGTTTAGCAATAGGCGACGAAAGAATGACCCTCCAGGGTACGGTCAATAAGACTGGCCTGCTTCTGCTTCTCGCGATTGCCTCGGCAGCGTGGACCTGGCGCCTTTTCATGCAGTCGCATTCGGCTGCCGATGTTGCCCCTTATTTGTTGATAGGGACGATCGGCGGATTTGTATGCGCGTTGGTTACGGTTTTCAAGAAGGAATGGTCTCCGGTGACAGCGCCGGCTTACGCGCTGCTGGAAGGGTTGGCGCTGGGCGGGATCTCGGCGGTTTTTGAACTTCGCTTTCCCGGGATTGCGATCCAGGCGGTCAGTTTGACGTTTGGCACAATGCTGGTTTTGTTGTTGGCGTATCGCTCCGGGCTGATCCCGGTGACACAGAATTTCAGGCTGGGGATTGTCGCCGCGACCGGCGGCATCATGGTGTTTTATCTACTGCAGTTTGTGCTTGGTTTCTTCGGAGTTCACTTTACTTCGATCAATGGTTCCGGCCCGATTGGCATTGGTTTCAGCCTGATTGTGGTGGGTATTGCTGCGCTGAACCTGGTCCTCGATTTTGACTTTATCGAGAATGGCGCGCGTATGGGCGCCCCGAAGTATATGGAGTGGTACGGCGCTTTTGGCCTCATGGTCACGCTGGTGTGGCTGTACCTAGAAATGCTGAGGCTGCTTACCAAGATTCGCGGACGCGATTAGGCAGATCCAAATTCACCGGGAGTTGTGCGGTAGAGACGCTAAAAAGTGTTGGGCTTTCGATCGTCTGTGAGAACCAGGATTTACGAACCTAGTCCCGCAGGGACGGCCGAAGGGTTAGGCCAATCGCCCACCCGGCTGCGCATTGTGTCGTCCCTCCGGGACTCGTACATAAACCTCAGCCTACCCGGCACTCCCGTGCCGGGCTATTGGTTGTACCGTCCCTCCGGGACTGCAGGGGCTTAAGGCTGCGGAAAAGTGCAACAGAGTGGCAAGACCATATCCTCAGTGGCTAAGATGTAAGGCTCGTTAGGCCAGTTACTGTACGGCTGAAGGCGTGTCTTTCCTTCGATACTGATTTAGCTAGGTTTTGTCCAGGTTGGTATAGATTTCGGCAATATTCGCATTCACCCCGTTCTGCAGCGGAGGCACCTGGGCGAAACGTGAATGGCTCTGCTCACTCATGCGCGCCAGGTATGCTTCATAGCCATTCGAGTGCAGTGACTTCAACGAAGCGACCGTGATGCGCTTTTGCATCTCGGCCACGGTCTGGCCAGCCTTCCTGCCTTGCTCCACCTTGCCCGTCAGCTCCTCTATGTAGTTTCGCAGGTTGGTCATGGCTATCCGGTCGGTTTGCAGGGCGGCATGGCCGGGCATGATTTTGCTGAAATCGGCCTGGCCAATCGCGTCGATGGTGCCCGGCCAGATGCGAGGAAAGCCGTCCGCGATGAAGGGCAGAAAGCCGTGAATCACGTCGCCGGTTGCGATCGCACGCTCTTGCGGGCAATAGACAACCACATCTCCCGCGGTGTGGGCATGGCCGCGAAAATCGATGTGCAGATCGTACGCCGGATCCTTAAGCAGGTACGATTTGTCGAAGGTAATCGTGGGCAATTCTGGCGTGTAGTTTTCGAGCTCTGCCTGATAGGCCTGCAGTTGCCGGATCTGGTCGGCGCAGAAAGCTTTTTCTCCTGCCGATGTTGCGCGCGCAGCCCGATCGCGGAGCGTGTCAATCTGCTTCGGCACCTCTCCCACCGAAGCCTTCATCCTGGCAACCGACAGCTTCGCCATCAGATCCCTGGTAGCTGCGCTGGCAATGAAATCAACCTTTTCGTTAGCCACGCGATAGGCATGGCTGCCCTGGGTATGGTCCCAGTGAAAGTGGGTGTTGATCACGTAGCGGACCGGCTTGGTGGTCACTTCCCGCTTCATTTGCGCAATCAGACCAGCCGCGGCCGAGGGCTTGGAATGGGTGTCGACCACCACTACATCCTTCGAGCGGACGAAGATCGCCGCATTGCTGTTGATCATCGCCTGCGGGCGTGCCTGAGCAAAGTAAATGCCGTTGGCGACCTTCTGAATCTCAAACAGGTTGGCATCGGAACTGGGAGCCGCCGCACGAGCCCACGCGGCACGATAATAGGCAAGTTCCAGAATCGACGCGCCAGCCAGCGCGCTCCCCATCATGACCCGAAGGAAATCGCGGCGCGAGGTGACCATGGCCGGCGTGGTTGTGCGTATGGGAATGCGCGTGATCATGCCCCGAGTGGCTGTGCTGGTCTGCGTGTTGGTTCACCCTTGATCTCCTGTGCTATCCAAGTTAGTCGAAGATTGACAATGGCGGAAACATTATGAAAGTATCCCGGACGTCCGGTAGTCGTGCTGTTTAGGGAACGCGAAATATTGGCCACAAGGAGAACTATCCCATGAAGAAACTAGCAATCTGCGCGGGCACTCTGTTCCTGTCGCTGAGCATCTTTGCCCAGGCGCCGCAGACCTACAAGGGCGAGATCATTGACAGCCAGTGCGCCGCACTGGGCGGGCACCAGGTCATGGCGAAGCAGGGCGAGAGCGAGAAAGATTGCACCAACCGCTGCGTAAACATGGGCGGCCGGTACACGCTCTACGATCCCGCTACTAAAACCGCCTACCAGCTCGACGACGCCAAGAAGGCCGCGACCTTTGCCGGCGCGAAAGTCACCGTGACCGGGACCCTGAACGCGACGACCAAGACGATCCACGTGGCCAGCATCAAGGCCGGAGCGTAGCTAGAGCGTCCCAGCGGATTGCTTGACTTGCGAGGCGCCTGCCAGCCGGAGGCGCCTTTCCAGTTCCGGTTGGGAGCTTTCCGGCGGATCGACCACCCCCACCAATATCTTTCCCTTGCCAACCTCGGGGTCCGTAATCACAGCCTTGAAATTCGGCAGCCTCGCCCCGATGAGAAGCACCACGAGCGTGGTGAGAATGGCGCCGAGCATGATCATCTCGTAAATGATGATGCCGTTGGTCCATGCCGGCGTGAGAGACATGCCGCCGGTATGGATGGGATAGGACTTCTGCGAAATCGTGGTGAGCAAATATCCGGTCGTGCCTCCCACAGCCGCGCCGAGCACCGCCCAGCGATAGGGAGCCGAAGTGGCTTGCGAGTCGGTAAAGTCATAGCCCTCATGGGGCTCTCCGGAAACAATCACGATTTGCTGCGCGTTGAACTTGAGTTCAGAGCTGGCGGCGCGCAACGCATCCACCGCGCGCTGGGCGCCATCTGCATCGGGGTACAGACCATAGAGAGCGTTCATTGCGGCCCTTCCAGCGCCACGTGACCTTCCGCCGGGGCAACCACGGGGACGCTCCGGTGAGTCTGCAGGCCGACCTTCATCTCCCAGATGGAGATCATGGGCACGAACTTCGAAAACAGCAGGTAGAGCAGCGCCATCATGCCAAAGCTCGAGGCCATCAGCGTGTCTTCCACCCAGGTGGGCCGGTAGGTTCCCCAGGAGTAAGGCAGGAACTTGTGCTCCAGCGCGGGCACGACGATCAGGAAGCGCTCCAGCCACATGCCGACAACCACGGTGGCGGACGCGATCGCGGTTCCGGTGATCGTACGCAGATCGCTTGATGGCCAGGATGGGCACGGGGATGATGAAGTTGCAGACCACCATGGTCCAGAACAGCGGCGCGAATTGTTTGCGAATGCTCTCCCAGAAGACGGCCATCTCCGGCGGGGAGTTGCCGTACCATGCGGTGAGTCGCTCGGCAAACGTGAAGTAGAACCAGAGCAGGCTCATGGTCAGCAGCAGCTTGCCCAGGTTTTCGAAATGGATGGGCCGCAGATATTCCTCTAAGTGCAGGAACTTGCGCAGCAGCGCCATGGCCAGGATCAGGGCGGCGATGCCGCTGAAGATCGCACCGGCAACGAAGTAGGGGCCGAAGATGCTGGAGTGCCACATGGGCACCGGGGTCATGGCGAAATCCCAGGAGACGATGGTGTGCACGGAAACCGCTACCGGCACGATCACCACGGCCATGATGTGCATCGCTGTTTCCAGGCGCATCCATTGCCGCGGCGTGCCCTGCCAGCCCAGCGCCAGGACGCGATAGACCTTCTTGCGGAAGCCTGTGGCGGCATCGCGCACGGCGGCGAAATCCGGGATCGTGGGCAGATACAGGAAGGTGGTGCTGCCGGTGAGATAAGTGGAGATGGCGAAGAAATCCCAAGCGAGCGGCGAGCGGAAGTTAGGCCAGATATGGCGTTCGTTGGGATAAGGGATCATCCAAAAGCCCAGCCATGGGCGACCGATGTGGCAAAGCGGAATGATGGCGCCGATCAGAACGGAGAAGACGGTGATGGCCTCGGCACAGCGAGTGACCGGGCGCCGCCAGGTGGCATTGGTGAGACGCAGAATCGCGGAGATCAACGTGCCCGCGTGGCTGATGCCGATCCAGAAGACGAAGTTGGTGATGTCGAAGGCCCAGAAGACCGGGGAGTTCAGGCCCCACACGCCGATCCCCTGATAGAGCTGGTAGCCGAACGCGGCGACGCCGGCGAGCAGCAGACTGGTCGCGAGCGCCACGGCGACCCAGTACTTCCCGCTGCTGTGGAAGAGCGGCCGCAGCAGATCCTGCTCGATTTGTTCAGCCGTGCGTTGCATCTTCCCAGGTGCCTCGTTCCAGATAGGTCACGTTCGGCTTGGTGCCTAGTTCGCCCAGCAGTTTGGTGCCGCGATTGGATTCGGAAAGCCGTGCGACTTCACTGTTGGGATCGTTGAGATCGCCGAACACCAGCGCCTTCGATGCGCACGACTGCGCGCAGGCGGTGGTGAATTCGCCGTCCTTCAGCTCGCGCTTTTCCGCCTCTGCCTGAATCTCGGCGGCCTTGATGCGCTGCACGCAGAAGGTACATTTCTCCATAATGCCGACGCTGCGCACAGAGACGTCAGGATTCAGTTGCAGCTGCAGCGGCATGTCCCACTGCGGGTTGTAGTAGTTGAAGAAGCGCACGTTGTAGGGGCAGGCATTGGCGCAAAAGCGGGTGCCGATGCAACGGTTGTAGACCTGCGAATTCAGCCCTTCGGGCGTGTGATAGCTGGCGTAAGTCGGGCAGACTGGTTCGCAGGGAGCTTCGTCGCATTGCTGACAGAGAACCGGTTGGAAGCGGATTTTCGGGTTCGGGAAATCGCCCTCCCAATAGCGCTCGACGCGAATCCAATGCTTCGCTCTGCCTCTTGCAGCCTGGTCCTCGCCCGCGGTAGGGATGTTATTTTCCGCATGGCACGCGACGACACACGCTTCGCAGCCGGTGCAGCGATCGAGATCCACGACCAGTCCCCATTTATGCGCCATAGGTTCTACCTGCCTTCAATCTTGTCAACGCGGTTGCTCCTCGTGCGGGAAGCCGCTCATTCCACCTGCGAACAACACAAGTTTCGCCTGCTCGGGGCCGCCTGCACGCACCAGCTTTACCCGCGTCGCGGCCCAGGCGAGCGACCCGGTTTCGTGTTCCGCGAGCGGAGCCAAAATCGAGAGCGGGTTCGCACCACGGCCGCTGGCGAAGCGGCCGAAATTTTCGTGTCCCTGACCGACCGGCATGGCCACCATGTCCGGTGCGATTCCGGGGGAAAGAATTGCCGGAGCACGCACACTTCCCTGCGGCGACGCGATTTCTACCAGGTCGCCTTGCTTGATGCCCAGGCGCTCGCCGGTTTTGGGATGAATCTCGACCCAACTCGACCACATCGCCGAAGTCATCACGTCGGGCAGCTCCTGCAGCCAGGGCAGATGCGCGAGCGAACCATCGCCAAACGACTGCGAGACATAGGGCAGGAAGTAAAACGGAAAATCGCCGGCTGCACCGGCAAATTCCGGCGTTGTGGGGGACACCGGCGCGTGCTTCGCCGCGACACCTTCAGGATTGTGGGCTGCAGCAGGCGTGCTCCACCAGCCGCCCTGGGTCTGCGCAGCGTCCCAGAAATCGTCGTCGGTCTTGGCATCGACAGAGCCGGCGCGGGTTCTGAGGGGCACGTACGCTGCGCGCACCATGGCGTCGTACGTAGCCGCGGGCAGAGCCTTGGCGACGTCGCCGCCAAGCTGGTGAGCCACGCCAAGCAGCACATCGGGCATGGAACGCGTGTCGTGCAACGGCAGGACAGCGGGCGGGGACAGATTGACCACTGTTTGCAGGGACCCCGACTCGGGCACGCTGTCGAGCCAGCTCTCGAGCGGAGCGTGGTCAGGCAAGATCAGATCAGCCTGCGCACTCGTCTCATCGATAAAGTTGCCGAAGCTGACGATGGTTGGAATCTTTGCCAGAGCCTCACGGATGCGCAGGCCTGGGGGAGCCGAGAAAATGGGATTGGCCTCATAAAGCAACAGCATCTGCGGCGCGTGCGGCTGCCCCGAAAGCGCCAACTGCGCGAATGCACTCAGGCCGGCAAGGCTCGCCTGCGCAAGGGTTGCAGGCTGCAACGCCGGAGTAAAGCCAAGTATCTGCCCCTGACCATGGCCGGTATCCACCAACGATTGCAGGGCATTGACGGCCAGCAGCGTTAAACAGGCCATTGGTATGGGCGAGCGGCGGGCCGCCAATCATGGCAGCAGCTGATCCGCTTTGCGTGAGCTCATGCGCGAGACGCTTGATGACGGCAGCGCTCACTCCAGTCTGCTTCTCTACCGCCTCCGGAGTGAAGTCAGGCAAGCCTGCCGACCATCCCGCGAGCAGAGATCCAGCACTTGATCCTGCGCCCTGGGGCACGAGCTTTTCGCTCAGGATGACGTGCGCTATCCCTAATGCGAACGCGCCTTCCATTCCCGGCCGGCATGGAATCCATTCGTCTGTGTTGGCGCCGGTCTGCGACATGCGCGATTCCACCTGGACGAATTTCGCCCGGCGTCCAGGGCGGCCCTGGCGCATCTCGCCGTACCCGATGGACTGCGACACGGCGGAGTTCCAGGTCCCCAGAAAATCAGCGCCAAAGGAGATGACATAGTCAGCCCGGCCAAGATCGAACGTGGGTAGAGCGGCGTGGCCAAAGCTCAGCAAATTCGCCTGTCGCAGTACAGCCTCGTCGAAAGGCTGGTACCAGACCGCGGGCGGCGCACCATAAGCCTTGAGGAAACGCTCTACTAATTCACGCCGCTGACCATGCTGCGGGCGTGCCAGAAACGCCAGCGCGCCGGCGGAATTGGACGTTTGCAGCGCCGTCAGGTGCGCCGTCAATTCTTTGAGTGCATCATCCCAGCTTATTTCCTGAAATTCGCCGGAGCCGCGCGCACCCGTGCGCTTGATGGGATGGGTAATCCGGTCGGGATGGTAGAGGACCTGCAGTCCCGCCTGGCCGCGGGCACAGAGCTTTCCTCGATTCACAGGATGCTGCGGATTGCCCTCGAGCTTTTTCGCCAGACCCATCTTGATCAGGCCCTGTTGGCCGCGGCGCACGACTTCGGCTTCGCCTTGCATCACGCGCACCTGCAGGCCGCACCCTGCGGAGCATAGCGTGCAGACGCTCGGCTTCCAGGTCGCAATGCCGGGAACCAGCTCTTCTTCCGGAATAAAACGGATGAGCTGTTTCTCCGCGCTGCGACAGCCTTCGAGCGTCGCCATGACGCCCGAGAGAGCCGAGATCTTGATAAAGTCACGCCGTTCCATAAGAGTTCGCCGGCACCCTATGCCCTAGTAGTGGCAGGTCTCGCAATCGATCGAGACCTTCTTTTGCGTGTGGCAATTAATACAAAATCCCATGTTCAGATTCACTTTGCGTTCCGCTGTGGTCTGCTTCGTCAGATCGCTATGGCACATGGCGCAATCAACCCCGGCGCGGATGTGCGGCGCATGATTGAATCGCACGTGCGCCGATTCGCTGTAGTTGTAAACACGCACCCAGGGAATCTCCTCACCGCGCGCCTTGTATGCGGCAATCTTCTTGATTTCGGGACGATCGGTGGCAATCGACTGAGTGGCAGCTCATGCAGACGTTCACCCCGGGTATACGCGCCTCGGGGCCTTGATCCACACCGACATGGCAGAACGTACAGGGCAAACCTTTAGCCAGGTGCACGGTATGCGTGTAGGCGATGGGCTGCACCGGATGTTCCGGATGGATGTCCAGAAAGTCTTTTATCGCTGCAGTCGCGGTGGGATGCGCGGGGGTGAAAACTCCCGTGGTCACATAGGCTTGACGAGCCTGATGCCCTGGTTGCTTTGCTGGGTAGTGCGACTTCCAGCAGTGCCCATACTGAGGCACCGGCCAGAACTATCAGCAACCATTTTTGCCAACCCATCGGGATGCGCATAGAGAGAAAGTAACGAGCAACTGCGGATCGGCCATTGAAAGTGCCGATGCTACACGACGGAATGCGCAGTTGTAAATAATGAAGAAGGCGCGGAGGTATGTGGCCGCGAGGCCGTTACCTCACAGTTCGATGAGGAACTGGATTTTGCCCCTGAGCCGATGCTCGGAAGAGGAAGGGGGAGGGCCAGGGAAGGGCGGAAAGAGAGCGGGCTATGCCTTTCCCAGGTCGTACACGACCGGTCGCTCCTGCTGCTGGGGTTCGGCCAGGTTTTGCCGGATGGCCGCCAACAAGTCGGCGTTGTTCACTGGCTTTTGCAGGAAGGCCCTGGCGCCGGCCTCAATGGCCCGCTTGTGGTTTGCCCGATGGTCTCGGCCAGAGATCACGATGACTGGGATCGAGGCGAGAGAGGGTACGGCTTTAAATCGCTCCATAACCAGAAAGCCATCGCCGGCCGGCAGGCCCAGGTCGAGCAGGATCAAGTCAGGCTCGTTCTTCCTTGCCTCGGCCATGCAGGAGATCGCATCTCCGGCAAAGAACGTGTCGTAATGGTTGGCCTTGAGGCGCACATGCATACTCTGGAGCACATCCGGGTCGTCATCCACAATGAGAATCTTCTTGTTGCCCATGGCTCACAAACCTCCGTAGAAATTTCTTCTGGCAAGTCGAGCGCAAACACGGTTGCAGAACATCGATCGGGACGGCCTCTCGGTGGGAGCCTGGGTCGCGTTGAGGTCGTGGCTCAGCTTCCTATAAGCTGACCCTGGCTGGACGCGCTTGATGTTCCCTTTTCGGGAAAGTGCGTTGTGCCTCAAAGTGACTTGCCCCCTGACCAAGTGCAGTTCATTGCTCCGCTCGACAGTGATCCTGGACCACCGGGTTCCGGTGGAACGCTGCCGATAAGCCTGAGATTCGGTAACGTACTTGCTATCCTTTTATCGGCTTCAAGTATGAAGTCCTTGAGCGGCCCCACCGAGGCAAGACCGATGAATCAGATAACGCGGCCCACGCTAACCATTGGATTGTTGCTGCTGCTGGCAACCGTTGGTTGCCAAAGCCCCAGCCAACCGGCGGGTCCGCGCAGCGAACCCGCCCCGCGCGCAAGCAGCGCCGAGTATCAGCCCCAGAACAGCGCGAGTCATGCCAGGGACGATGAGGGATCCGGCAGGCGACGGTCGCGCCGCGGACGTCCGCAGGAGCAGGCGCAGCCCGGTCAATTTGATTTCTACCTGTTAAATCTTTCCTGGTCACCGGAGTTCTGCGCCACTCACGCCGACAGCCCGGAATGCGGGCGTCACCTGGGCTTCGTGGTGCACGGGCTTTGGCCGCAGGATGCAGAACGGCGACTATCCGGAGCATTGCAGTGATGCGCCCGGACCGGCAAATCCTCAGGCCGACACGGACATTATCCCCACCGTAAGCCTGGTCGAGCATGAGTGGCAGACACACGGCACCTGCTCCGGGCTGGCGGCGAATGATTATTTCGCAGAGATTCACAAGGCGTTTGCAGCCGTGAAGCTGCCTACAAACATCGGCCAGGGGAGCGACCCGGATGGGGTAACACCGGACGCCCTGTTGGCCCGATTTGCGGCCGCAAATCCCGGCTACCCACCCGGCAGTTTCGCGCTGAGCTGCGGCAATAACCGGCTGACGGCGGTCGAGATCTGCCTGACCAAGGACCTGCGCCCCGAAACTTGCCAGGGTGTGCGGTCCTGCCGGGCTAACGTCGTCAAGGTAACGCCCCGATAGAAGGGACTTGAGGGCGATACATTCAAATCTACGGAGCGCGGGAGTTCCAAACTTAGTCCCGTTGGATGGCTAAAAATAGGCCGCTACGCGATCCTGGACAATCTTCAGCCGTCCCCACGGGACTTGGTCATGTTTCATAGCCTACCCAGGACTAGCGTCCTGGGCTATTTTCAGCCGTCCCTACGGGACTAAATTCCCAGATCCTGGTTCACACACACGCTCTTTAGCCCCTGGCTTTCCTGGCCCCAAATTTCTCTCCGACAAGTATTTCTGGCAGGGTAGGCCCTGGTACGGGCTGAAGCCCAATTACGTACCTCAGGGGCTAAAAGCCCGTCGTAGTCTCTATCTTTTACGGCCCGACTAAAGGTCGGGCCCTGATACAAAACCGAGTTTTCAGCAGCCTGCAAGTCGTGCCCTGATACAAAGCCAGAGTACAGCTCCAAATAGACTTGCTTCTCAGCTTGGAATTCGGTTCCTACACTCCCTTTAGGGCTGCGGCGCAGCCACCGGAGGAGCAGGGCTTTGTGTCCCCTGCCGCGCCAGTTTTTCCGCTTGCTTGCGCTTATGGTGTCGCACCATGTCAGGCCAGAATTCGATCACTTCGCTGCCGATAATCGCCTGGGCGGTGACAGTGAAACCGCGTTCCAGTGTCCCACCGACCGTACGTTCAGAGTCGGGATAATACAGATTGGAAACGGCCGCGCCCATCAGATTACCCATGACATTGGCATAGTTCGGTCCCCAGGTACCGTTATCGCGCTTGCACCACACCGTTCCGCCGGCCGCCCACAGAGCACGGGTGGCGAAACTGCCAGTGCCCTTCTGAAAATAGCGCGGATCTTCCTTTAGGATGCCTGCCAAGACTGCATTGCCCAGCAGATTGCCGGTAAAGTAGTCGGTGTAACCCGCACCCCATCTCTTGGCGTACCCTTCCACCCCCTGGCCGTACTCGGGAAAGCTGTTTTGGGCCTGATCGATACCCGCACCAACGGCGGTAAGCACGAAAGGCCACGGGTCGCTGGCGCTCTTGAAAAAGAGCTCGTACTTCTGCCTGGTGCTTAACGGCAGCGCGTCCCTGTTGTTGGTTGTATTGAAGGTCGCCATCACCCCGAACACCCGCTGATGCAACTGCCTATCTAATTGCTCCTGCGCCTTCTTCCGCTCGTCTTCCTCCGACGACCCGGCACTTGGTGCGGCGGAAGTCTGGGAGTCGGAGTGGGGAGCGGGCGTGGCTGTCGGGCTACTGGGAGATGCTTGCTGCGGGCTCGCTTGAGGAACATCCGGTAAATTAAGCGCGGCCTCTACGGGCTGTGCCCTTGCCACAGGGTCTGTCAAAAATACGGTCAGGGATAAGCATATCGCCGCAAACCATCGAGTTAGAGCCAATCGGTCGACCTCAATCCTGCTGCGTGAACCTAACGCTCAAATCGGCCAACGCGGGCTGTCGCTCACCAGGAGCGCTGCAATTTTCTAGCTGCCAGGTCGTGAGTCAAACCGAGAACCCGGCACACGTGATCAGGCACGATACGACCGTGCTTCCGGCTAGGGGGATGGACTGATCTCCAAGGCGCTCCGAACCTGTCGTCGTTCGAATCGTGCGCGTGTAAATCGGTGGCCCGCGCAAAGGAGGATGTGGAAAAACCCCTCAAGTCTTCCAGGGGTCGTACGCGGACAACAACATAACTATTCTATGGCAAAATCGCCGATTAGGGTCGGAAATACAAGAAATGCTCATGTCATGAACAACGATGTATCGCGTCCAGGATCGTTTGGCTGCAGGAACCGGCTATCCTCGAAGACAGGGAAGACAGGCAGGAGGAATCAACACCATGGCGAAGTTTGCATTGTACGTTGCATTGAAGGCCAAGCCCGGCAAAGCAGCAGAGGTAGAAGCGTTCCTGAAGCTGGGTGCGGAGATGGCGAGAGCGGAGCCCGGAACTGTAACCTGGTATGGCATCAAGGAGGGCGAGGGCTCTTATGCAGTCTTCGACACCTTCAACGATGAAGCAGGCCGGGACGCTCACTTAAATGGCAACATTGCCAAGGCGCTCATGGCGAAAGCCGACGAGCTATTCTCCAATAAGTTGGAAATTCACAAGATTCAGATTATCGCTGACAAATAAAGCGCAACCCGCACGCACTGGGTGTATTTTCCCCAGTGGGTTTTAGAAGGCGTGCCGGCTCAGGATTTCGCGAGTGATCGTCAGCACCATAATTCGGAGATCAAACCAGACAGACCAATTCTCGATGTACGCCAGGTCGCAAGCGACCCTGTTTTCAATCTGCTCGACGGTCTTGGTTTCGCCTCGCCATCCGTTGACTTGCGCCCATCCGGTGATTCCTGGCTTCACCCGGTGACGGAAAGCATACTTGGCGACAACATCGCTAAACAGCTTGTCCTCCGCCTTGGTGTTGGGCGGATGGGGTCGTGGTCCAACGAGAGACATGTTGCCCTTGAGGACGTTGAGCAACTGCGGCAACTCGTCGACGCTCAGGGCGCGCAGCCATTTACCAAGTCGCGTGACTCGCGGATCCCCTCGCGTCGCCTGCTGGTCACCCAGCAAGTCCGTCATTCCATGGTGCATGGTGCGAAACTTGTAGCAGGTAAAAAGTCGATTATTAAAACCGAGGCGGGGCTGCCGGAATAATACCGGTCCTGGACTGTCGAGACGGATCGCCAAGGCAATGAGCGCGAGCAGGGGCGAGAGGATAAGAAGCACGACGGAGCCGACGACGATATCGAAGGCCGCCTTTTTGGCAGCCCGCCAGTCTTTCAGCGGCCGCTCCTCGATCAACACCACAGGGTTCGAGCCGACCGAGGAAATCTGGCTACTCCGATAGCGGAAGCCGACAAAATCGGTCGTCAAGCAGAGGTCAGCCACCGCGCTTCCGACCTGTTCGAGAATCATCGATATGCGAGAGACCGCGTTGAGCGGAAGGGCAATAACAATTTGGTCGATCTGTTCATCGCGGCTACGCTCGAGAAGGTCCCGCACGCTGCCCCGAACTTTTACGCCGTCCTGGACCGCTGGGATGCGCGACAGGCGATCGTCATACAGACCCACCACCGTATAGAGGCTCGGCTCGGCCCGCAGACGTTCAATGAACACCCGGCTAAACTCGCCCGCCCCAATGACCGCGACCCTGCGAGCTAGGCGGCCGGCACGGCTCCACCGGTTTAGCAGGTGAGATAAATAGCACCGCGATGCAATGAGCAGAATGGCACTCGAGAACAACCACAGAAATGGCCAGGCGCGAAAAACGGGCCCGTCATTTCGCAAGAAAAAGAGGCAAGCGATCATGCTCCCCGCACCAGCCAACAGCGGCATAGGCAGAAGCTTTAGCTGCTTACCCAGCGAACAGAGCGAGCTGAGCAGGTAAGTATCCGCACGGGACAACAAGGCGGCAGAAACGAAGCTCGCCGCTACCGTCGCGAAGAAGAGCGAGCCGGCGAAGCGCAATCCCAGCAGCGGCAGCATCGTCTTGGCCGGTAATCCACTGAACAGCAATAGGAGCAAATCGCAAACCTGGACAATATTTACGATGACCGCCGGCGACATCCTGTATCGATTGCCCCGGGAGCCTCTTCGAGCGGGTGACCTCCGTTCCATCGAAGTGACTGGGTTGGCAGACGAAGGCAACGCCGCGGGATCGATCGACTGTGGTTTCCCCGGGGCGGAAAGCATGGCGCGATCAACCTTCATTTCGAACCAACCGCGGGGTAGGAGCCAAAGTGCAGGTGCCGCACGTGATGGAGGTTGCTCGTCATCTATGTCTCGGTCTTCTCTCAGGGGTACTGGACAGTACACTCCATGACGGCCTCAATCACAATTGAGAGTTGTCGGGAGCCATGTTTGCAGGTAATGGTTATGCCGGGTTTTCGAGCAGAGGTAAGCGTCTTATGTAAACGCTACCGGGCGAAGAGGCGCAGCTTCCAATAAATCAAGGCGGCGACAACCAGACCCGCCTCGAAGATCAGCGCCCAAACCACGCCGCGTGCGCATCCCAACTTATCTTCCCGGTACAGTTGCTCCGCATCCACGGAACAACCATCGACGACATAAAGAGTAGGTTCCGATCGCCTTGCCGCGCCGGCACTTTGCGATGAATCCCGGCTTTTGTAGACTCGTTCACTCAGCAGTACTTCATACGTCTGCATCCACTCTTCGAAGTTTTTTGTCGCCCCGGCTGATACCCGCATCTCGATTTCTCCTGGATTGTCGCTAGGCAGAAGATCGGCCTGTTTTCTGGTCTCGTACGTAGCACCTTGGACGTATCGATGGCTACAGAAGGGGCAGTGGTGTGGACGGGCAGGCCAGGAGCAGACTCTCGCTCGATTACAAACCATTGACATTGTGATGACAGAGCCCTGACACGCCTCCTGGCGGGCGTTGTTAGGTTGGGGATGCGAGACGAATTCCCCTATGCGACCAATCAAGTCAACCCAACTGAAGCAAACGCGGTTCCCGCGCGCAGCCATCGCGTTGCGATTGGCCGGCTTCCTGCTGTTGCTTCCCGGGCATTTGCTGTCAGCACAGAATGTCCCGATCGTTTCTGGCGCCGTGGGCTTCTTTGACAGCAAGAACACTGGAATTAATTTCTTTCAACCGGTGTTTGCCCCGGTGGTCGTTGCTCCGCTGGGCAAGCATTTTCTGGCGGAATCGCGATTCGATTTGCGCGGATTCTACGGGCGGGAGAATGGCAATAGCGGCCCCTACCAGGGCACCTTTATTGGATCGACCCAGTATCTCCAGTTGGATTATTTCGCCGCGAACAAGTTGACGCTCACCGGGGGACGTTTCCTCACTCCATTTGGAACCTACAACGAACGTCTCACGGCCATCTGGATTCAGAAGATACAGGATGCTCCTCTCATTTTCCCCATTGGTACCCGTACGACCGGGTCGAGCAACGGCGTCATGGCGAGAGGAGTCCTGATTGCAAAGCCGGCTCTTCATGTGGACTACATTGGATATTTTTCCGCCTCAAGCAATGCGCCCCAATTCCAGGCCGGGCGAGCGGCTGGCTATCGCTTTGATGCTTACTTTCCCAACAAGCGGGTTGAAGTAGGAACTTCCTACGCGCGATTCCTACAGGGCACGCACAACAATTCCAGTGGAGCGCACTTCTGGTGGCAACCGTGGCGGTTTCCTTTAGAAGTGCGTTCGGAATATGCCCATGGAGCACACGCGCAGGGGTACTGGATAGAGAGTACCTACCGTCTCTCGCAATGGAGAGGTCCTGACAGCGTTTTTGGCCGTCTCGAGCCGGTATTTCGCATGCAGCAGACTTTCCGTAACAGCCCGGGTCCGGGCGACGGTCTTCCCGCTGCAGATACGAAGCAGGCTGACTTTGGCCTCGACTACCACCTGCCCCACGAAGTGCGGCTGAATACCAGCTATTCGCGGAAGCTCTCCGCAACCGGCAACGGCAATATCTGGGACATATCACTGACCTATCGGTTCCTCTTTCCCATGTGGCGAGGTCACCAATGAAGAACATGCGCTCCTGCTCAAAATACGCGGTACTGCCTCTGGCAATCTTTTTGCTTGGCAGCTTACTGGCCTGGGCGCAAGCGGCTACATCTGGGCAGAGTGCTGGGCAAGCACCCTCCACTCAACATGCAAGGCCGGCTGCAACCAATCCGGGAGAGCGTGTGTTTCAGGCCAACTGCGGCCGTTGCCACAATCCACCCGAGCAAATTTCACCCCGAATCACTGGAACGGTACTACGTCACATGCGGGAACGTGCTTTGCTAAGCCCGCAGGACGAACGCGATCTTCTGAAATTTCTGGCTCCCTGACCCCATGACACAGAGACGAGAAAAGCTGATGAAACTGAAGTTGACCTTCCCCATTTTGATGGTTGCGCTCGTCGCCACCATTGCAGGCGCCCGATTGATGTCGCATGCACAGGAACAGCCTCGCCGCGTCGAAGTCGCGGCCAAGCGTTTCGATTTCACCCCGAGCGAGATCACGCTCAAGAAAGGAGAACCCGTCATCCTGGTGCTAACCAGCAAAGACGTGCAGCACGGGTTGAAGCTGGATTCATTTAACCAGGTCGTCATCGCCAAAAAAGGCCAGAGCAGCCAGGTGCAGTTCACCCCGAACGAGGCCGGAACATTTGTCGCCCAATGCGCGAGCTTTTGCGGT
Source organism: uncultured Acidobacteriaceae bacterium (assembly GCA_963847155.1). Classification (GTDB taxonomy): domain Bacteria; phylum Acidobacteriota; class Terriglobia; order Terriglobales; family Acidobacteriaceae; genus PALSA-350. The sequence goes on from CAWJZH010000006.1 coordinate 21,711, forward strand.
GCGGGGCACGGGTCAATGAAGTTGACCGTGCATGTTACGGAGTAAGAATGCCCCGGGCGTATTACGTTGGCCTGCTTGGCCTGTCTCTCTTGCTCTGCGGCTGCAGAGTGAGCGAGCCCAGCCCGCTGGAGCGGAAAGTCGTTGTTGCCGCGGAGCACGACTTTACCGTAGGCAATCGGTCGCAAAAGAACCCTTTGCCACCGACGAAAGAGACTCTGGCGGCGGGCAAGGAGGCTTTTGGCCACTATTGCGTCGTTTGCCACGGACTCGACGGCCAGCTCACCGGCATCCCGTTTGCAAACCGCATGTCTCCGCCCATCCCGTCGTTGGCTTCGCGGCAAGTGCAGGACTACAGCGATGGGCAATTGAAGTGGGTGATCGACAACGGCCTGGCACCTTCCGGCATGCCTGCTTCGAAGGGCACGCTGAGCGACGAGGAGATCTGGTCGATCGTCCACTTTCTTCGTCATTTGCCACCGGCGGGCAGCCTTGGCGAACCCGACGTGTACAGCCACTAAGCAGATGGATGAGCCGGAGAGACCTATGAAATGGAGCGGACGCGCAAATAAGCAGGTGGTCGAGGCGGTCGTTGCCACGTTCCACGATTCGGTGGAGATATCCGCTCATCGTCTCTCGCGGTTGACAGCTCGCGACTGGCAGCGCTCCTATCACTGGCTCGATGCAAGCGGGATGGCTCTGTATTTTCTCGACCGGGTTGAATCGTTGCACATCGAAAATCATTTGCCTGCCGCAACCCTGGAACGGCTCCGCTGCAACCTCGCGGACAACCGGCAAAGAAGCTCGGCCATGCTGGTTGAGTTTGCCTCCCTGAACCAATCGTTTCAGAGGGCCGGCCTGGTTTTCACAAATCTTAAAGGCTTCTCTCTTTCACCGGAGTCTTGCCCGCGACCGGAACTGCGTTGTCAGCAGGACTTTGACTTTCTGATCGATGGAACTCAATTGGATCTCGCCCGAAACATCCTCAGCAGGACCGGCTACGAACTGATAGCCGCCAACCCGGATGTGTGGGAGTTCAAAGCCGGATCGGATGAGTTGACACGGATCACAGATCATTACAAAGCGAGACCGCAGCGCTGCGTCGAACTGCACTTCGCGTCGTCGGGACCACCAGCACATTTGCTTTTCCGTGACTCGCGGCTCGAACGACGGACTCGTCATTCCTGGGGCGGCTTTACCTTCCCTGCGCTTACACCCGCCGACCAATTTATCTCCCAGGCACTGCACATTTTCAAGCACCTTTGCACTGCGTGTACGCGCTTGTCATGGTTGCTGGAGTACCAGCATCACGTTGCCGTTCGTTCTCAGGATCAAGCCTTCTGGCAAGAAGTACGACAGCATGCAGGGAACGACGCCCAAACATCCATCGCCATCGGCCTGGCAACGCTGCTCTCATTCCGAATCTTTGGCGGAAGAGCTCCGGCTCAGCTTGAGGAGTGGACCTCCGCCCGTCTTCCTGCTGCCGTCAAGCTGTGGGCCGATCACTACGGAAGAGAGGCGATCCTGGCGGACTTTCCCGGTACTAAGTTGTACCTGCTGCTGCAGGACGAGTTGAGAGGCAACGATGAATCGTGGAAACAGACAAAACGCAGCAAACTGATGCCCTTGCGCCTTGCTCCACGGATCGTAAGCGTAAGCACGGATGACACCGTGTGGAAGCGCATGCGGAGCGAGCTATTCCAGCTACGATTCCTCTTGTTTCGTTTGCGTTTCCACGTTGTCGAAGGATTGCACTACCTGGTTGAGGCTGCTCGCTGGAAACGCAGGCTCGCTGCTTTGCCGAGCTATAGGACCAGATTTGATTGTTGATTGAACCATGACTATGAAGACAAGACCAAAAACCCGATTCGCCCAACTTCTCCTTGAGAGTTGTGGTTGTGCTCGCTTTGTGCGGATCCTCTTTCGCCCAGCAGGTAGCGTCGCCGGGGACTTCCCCTTTATCCGCCACCACGGATACCACTTCTTCGGACTCTGAAAGAAACAACTCTTCTGCTTCGCAGTTCAATCAGCGCAATTCGCTGACAGCTTCGCAGATTATTTCGATCTTGCAGCAGAAACCTGAGCTCGTGGTGGAGCTCAAATCCCTGGTAGCCGATCAGCTTCAACAGCAGGGGATCCAGACACAGGCCGACTCGATCTCGGATGAGATGCTGCTCAACCAGATCCAGACCAACGCCCAATTGCGCGCCAGCATAACGGTTTGGCTGCGCGCCCGTGGCTATGTTTCAGCGGCCGAGATGGATCGCTTGCTCTCGAGCGCCGGCTCCGAGGATGACAGTGGACAGTCGCCCTTCGCATCATCCTCGTCATCGTCTCGTCGCTTCCATCGTCGCTCCCGTCGAGTACGTCTCTCGACGGCTCTGGCCCTGTCTGGAGGCGACCGCACTCAGGGCGGATCGGTGTCTGCCGGCCTGCCATCTGCAGGTGAAGACGGCGATTCGGCCATGCGCACAAGAGGACTGAGCCTCGACTCGGCGCTCGGTCACGCCACCCGACACCAAGCCACGGAGCACCACCGACGAGCCCGAAACCCTTCATCTACCCGCGCCCTACAATCTGCGCTCTTTGCGCGATCTCTACACCCAGGTCCCGCCGGACAGCACTAAACTCAAGCGCTTCGGCTCCGAGGTTTTCGTCAACCGCGATGATCCGACACACGGCGGACTGGGAAACCGCAACCTGCCGGTCGACCTTCCTATCGGTCCCGACTATGTACTCGGCACGGGTGACGGCCTCACCATCAATCTCTGGGGAGGAATCTCACAAAACATCGCCCGCGTCATCGATCGTGAGGGTAAGATCGCGCTCCCGGAAGCGGGGTCTCTTGTTGTAGCGGGACTCACCCTGCAGCAGGCCCGGTCCAGCATCGAAAGCGCGCTCAAGCAGCAATACCACAACGCCCAGGTCGATGTGACCATTGCCCGCCTGCGCACGGTGCGGGTGTATGTCGTCGGCGACGTGCAGCGTCCTGGAGCTTACGACGTCAGTTCCCTCTCCACTCCGCTCAACGCCATTTATCAGGCCGGCGGACCGACCAGCGTCGGGTCGCTGCGCATCGTGCGCCATTATCGCGGACAGCAACTGATACGAGAAGTCGACCTGTACAGCTTTTTGCTGAACGGCGTGCGCATGGATGACGAGCGTCTGCAAGCCGGCGATACGCTGTTGATCCCGCCCGCTGGCCCGCAGGTTGCCATCTTCGGCATGGTCAAGCGGCCTGCGATTTATGAACTTAAAGCTAGCTCGACACTGAAAGACGTGCTGGACGACGCCGGCGGAGCCACCGTCGCGGCGGCACTGGACCACATCACGATTGAACGCATCGACCCCAACAAGCAACGCGAGACGGTAACCCTGGAGTCCAAGCCATCCGACACGGCCCAATCTATTCAGGCCCAGATTGCCACCTTCGCTGTGAAGGATGGCGATCGTATTCATGTCGCGCCGATTCTTCCCTATAGCGAGCGTGCTATCTATGTTGAAGGGCCATGTCGTGCGGCCGGGCAAGTTTCCGTTCCGGGACGGCATGCAGCTGAGCGATGTTCTTCGCTCCTATCAGGATTTGCTGCCGGAGCCCGCTGCAAAAGGCGACCTCGTGCGCCTGGTTGCCCCCGACTTTCATCCGGAAACCATTCAGTTCGATGTGGCCGACGCCCTGATCGGCAATATGATCCTTCCCCTGCAGCCGTTTGACACCATCCGCATCCTCGGCCGCTATGAAGTGGATGCGCCCCAGGTAAGCATTCGTGGCGAAGTCCTACGCCCTGGCACGTATGCGCTTACCCACGATATGACGCCAATGAAGCTGGTGAACATGGCGGGTGGCTTCAAGCGCGATGCCCTGCTCAGCAGCGCTGACCTGGCGAGCTACACCGTTGAGGATGGCGAAAAAGTCATCAGTCAACGCGCGTCGATTCATATCCGCTCGGAAGAGTTCGACACGGTCCACCTCAAGCCGGGCGACATTCTCACCATTCATCAGCTGTCTGGATGGAACGATATCGGCGCGTCTGTCATTCTCGATGGCGAGGTGACATACCCCGGCAGCTATGGCCTGCAGGAGGGTGAGCGTCTTAGCTCGGTGCTCCGCCGCGCCGGTGGACTGCGTGACACCGCCTATGCCGGCCGGGGCCATCTTGATACGCACCCAAGTAAAGGAGTTAGAGGAGAAAACCAGGGTTGAACTGATCCACCAGATCGAGACCTCGTCCGGCATCAGCACGCCTTGGAGCTAATTTGAGCGGCCAGGATTCGGCAGCACTGCTGCAGGCAGCGTCGGCGCAGCAAGCTGAGGTACTTCAACGGTTGAAGAGCCAGCCAGCCAGCGGACGTCTCGTGATTCACATTAGCGCGGATATCGACAGTTGGGCGAACACGCCTGCCGATATCGAGATGCATACCGGTGACGTGCTGACCGTTCCCAAACGTCCTGGATTCGTGCTGGTCAGCGGCCAGGTCTATAACGCATCCGCCCTCACCTTCGTTCCCGGTAAAGAAGCGAGTTGGTATCTCCGCCGTGCCGGGGGAACCAACGATGTGGCGAATCGCAAAGAGATCTTTGTCGTCCGCGCCAACGGTTCGGTCATTGGAAGACGATCTGGCGAATGGTACGGGGCCAACGTTCTCGCTACTCGCATGGAGCCCGGCGACGTTATTGTCGTTCCGCAGAAGATCGTCGGATCTCTCTTCTGGAGAAATCTGCTGACCATTGCCCAGCTATCTTCTTCCATTGCGATAACGGCCGCAGTGGCCCACATATAGGTTCACTATGCGAAGGTCGGCGACGCTCGTGTTGGTGTCACTCATGTTCACGCATAGCTACGCCCAGGCGCACTTTACTCAGCCAGGGAGATGGAGACGCGAGACTGCGAAACCTCCAACATGGCGTCTACCTATGTTCCGATTGAAAGCTGGATCTATCCCGCGATCGAGAGGCTGGCGATGGCCGGCTACGTTCAGACTGCGTTCGCGGGCTGCGTCCCTGGACGCGGATGGAAAGTGCGCGGCTGATCGCCGAGGCCCAAGAGCAGCAAGCTCGATCTCAGAACTGCCCGACTCCGGAAGCGGTCGACGAGCAAATGAACCAAATCATCAAGGGACCTGGCGCGCGACTTCGCGTGTGGAGCTTCGCCAGCGGGACGGAGAGTGCAATCGCCAGGCCGCGATGGACTCGACTACTGGCGCAGCTCAGCGATCGCCGGCACTCCGCTTACCGACGGCTACCACTTTGCCCAAACCCTCACCAACGACTATGGGCGCCCCTACGGGCAGGGAGCGAACCTCTACACCGGCGTCTCCGGTCGCGCTGGCTTTGGGCTCCTTCGCGTCTTACGCGCGGGTGGAGTTGCAACGAACCGCGCCGGGGCTGGTAGTCCCGTCTTCAGCAGATGCCGCCATCGCGGCAGCCGACTTTACCCCTGCGGCTGCGGCGGGACCGTCCTCCGGCTTCACTCGCGGACGCGTGCTCGAAGCTTACGCTTCGTACACATTTCACAACAACCAACTCTCTTTTGGTAAGCAAGCCTTGTGGTGGGGTCCGAGCCAGGGAGGCCCGCTTCTCTTCAGCAACAATGCGGCGCCCATCACCATGCTCCGTTACGATCGCGTGTCCCCCATTGAATTGCCGGGGATTGGCAGGTTGCTGGGCCCGATGCGTGGTCAGTTTTTTCTGGGTCGTCTTTCAGGTCAGCAGTTCGTCCATGTCGGAAGCCAGACTCTGGGGCAGCCAGGGGTTGCGCTCAACGACCAGCCGTTTATTAACGGTCAGAAGGTTTCCTTCAAGCCCAGCCCCAATCTTGAATTCAGCATCTCGCGCACTGCAATCTTCGCCGGCGCCGGAGCTCCCTTCACGACAAACAGCTTTTTTCGAAGCTTATTTTCTACCGGCAACTCCACCCCGGCTCCAACGATCCGGGCGATCGCCGGTCTGCCGTTGACGTCCAATACACAGTTCCAAAGCTCCACAATCTGCTGAAGCTTTATGTGGACACGTTCACCGACGACGAGCTCTTTCCCCTTGCCTACCCCACACATAGCGCGTGGTCGCCAGGATTTTATGTTGCTCGCCTGCCGCATCTCCCGCACATGGACTTTCGCGCGGAGGGGTATCTGACGCCCCGTCGAACTAATTTCCCGGGGTTCTATTACTTCAATGTCCATTACCTCAGCGGCTACACGAATGATCGGCAACTCCTGGGCAGTTGGATCGGACGCGAGTCGAACGGATATCAGCTATGGAGTCACTGGTGGCTCTCGCCTCGGAGTTCAGTGCAGGTCCGTGCTCGCGCATCAAACTGCCAGCTATGTCTTTCTTCGCGGTGGCTCTGTCCGCGACGTGGAAATCAGCGCAGATGTTGCCCTGAGCCCACACTGGCAGCTAGGCGACGGCCGTACAACAGGAACGGTGGAGGTTTCCGCTTCTTGTCCGCGGCGCCAAATAACGATCTGACCACGACCATCCAGCTCTCCTTCCACCCGAAAGCAGGAGAATTCTAATGGCCACAGCCGAGATCATCTCCACCAAAGCGCAACCCATGGCGAATTGGGTCCGGAATGCCAACCTGCTTTGGGATCATCGACGCCTGTTGGCCAAGGTAATCGCAGTGGCTCTTATCCTGAGCGCTGCCATCGCCTTCCTTACTCCGAAGCGCTACGAGTCTGTCGCGCGGCTCATGCCTCCGGAACAGCCCTCTTCGGGCGCTGCGATGCTCGCGGCGCTCGCCGGCCATTCATTGGGCGGATTGGCTGGATTTGGCAATCTCGCCGGACTGTTGGGCGGAAGAACTTCGAGTGCCCTGTTTATCGATCTTCTGCATAGCCGCACCATCAGTGACCACATCATTGACCGCTTCAACCTGCAACACGTTTACAAGAAGCGCTATCGCATCGACACCGTGAAATATCTGGGCCACCATACAACCGTGGTGGATGACAAGAAGAGTGGCGTCATCACCATTACGTTCAGCGATACTGACCGTCGACGCGCGCAGGCGATCACGCAGGCCTATCTCGATGAGCTGAATAGCATGGTGACCCACGCCAACACTTCTTCGGCGCGGCGGGAACGCGAGTTCATTGAGAAGCGCCTGGTGAGCGTACAAGCCGAACTACAGAATGCGGAGAAGGCGCTCAGCCAGTTTTCCAGCACCAACGTCACGCTCGACATCAAGGAGCAGACCCACGCCATGGTAGACGCGGCCGCCAGGTTGCAGGGCGAACTGATCGTGGGTCAGTCGGAGCTCGATTCGTTGCAACAGATTTACGGCGACGGCAATGTGCGCGTGCGTGCTGCCCGGGCGCGAATCGGCGTCTTGAAGAGCGAGCTTGCGAAGATGAGCGGCAGCGCTTCTTCGGATGGATCCAGTCAGAGCGGCGAAGCAAGCTCAGAGTTATACCCATCCCTCCGGCAGCTACCACGGCTCGCGGTTCCCTACGCTGACCTCTACCGTCGCGTGCGCATTCAGGAAACCGTTTTCGAACTGTTGTCTCAGCAATATGAGATGGCGCGGATCGAAGAGGCCAAAGACACTCCGGTGGTCGCGGTGATCGACCAGCCGCTGGTCGCAGAGAGAAAGTCCTTTCCTCCGCGTCTGCTCGTCATTCTTCTTCTGACCACGATAGCCGCAGGAGCGACGTGCTTCTACATCATTCTTCGCTCCATGTGGGAGCACGTAGCGACGGGCGATCCGCGCAAGGTACTGGCGCAGGATATTGCAGATAGCGTACGGAGACAGCTGGAGCATCGCTTCAACGAAGGGTTGGTGGCGAATGAGAGCTCATCTCTCGAACGCCGCCTACGGGGTGCTGGATTACGCAGCATATCCCATCGCCATGATCCTCTCCGCTCCGACACTGCTGAAGCATCTGGGGGTAGAACAGTACGGCATTTGGATAGTAACCACGGCAGCGCTGAATACCGGCGGTATCATCGCATCGGGCTTTGGAGACGCCAACATCCAATACATCGCCAGCGCCAGAAGTCAGGGCGATGCGGATCTGTTGTTGCGGGCGGTGCGGAGCATGCTCGGCATCAATCTCCTGCTCGGCGGAGTGCTTGCGCTCATTTCGTGGATGCTGGTGCCGCTGGCAGTCGGCCACCTGGTAGGCTCCGCCGAGGGATTAGCAGCAGCCTGCCTCCTGGGACTGCGGATTGCCAGCGTTCTCATGCTGGTGCGGGCCATCGAAACTGTCTGCGTCAGCACGCAGAGAGCCTTCGAGCGATATGGGGCGGCCATCCGTATCAGCCTCTTTACCCGGGTAATTACCGTGGCAGCGGCCGTGGTATTGAGCATCTACGGATTTGGCGTCGCCGGCATCATGGAGGCGACAGCTTGCTTCCTGGTGCTTGGCACCTTGGCTCAGCTGATTCGCCTGCAGCGATTCCTGGGAGCGGCCTCGCTCTTTCCGTCGTTCGATCGTCACGCCACGACTGCTCTATTCCAATTCGGAGCGTTTAGTTGGTTGCTTGCCGTCGCGAGCGTCGTCTTTACCCAGGCGGACCGGTTGCTTCTGGGCGTCTCCCTGGGCGCTACGACGGTCACTGCTTACGCCTTGTGTGTGCAGATGGCCCAGCCGGTCTATGGCTTCGCGGCCTCCGGTCTGCATTTTCTTTTTCCTTATCTTGCGGCTCGCAATGCTGTCTCTCGTCCGGCAGCCATCAGGAAAGCCGTCCTGGTGGCCTTCTCCGTCAACCTTTTGGTCGTCGCCATCGGAGCCGGCATGCTACTGCTCTTCGGCCGTGCAGTGCTCAATGCCTGGGTTGGCTCCTCGGTCGCTCAAAGTGCAGCCGGAATACTGGCTCCGATCACCTGGAGCTTCGCGTTTCTGGGACTGAGCGTCACCGGCTACTACGCGTTGCTCGCGCTGGGCCGTGTCCATATGGTCACTGCGCTGAATATCACGGGAGGCATCGCCATGCTGCTGCTCATGGCCTGCCTTCTTCCCTTGCAGGGCGTTCATGGAATCGCGATGGCCCGTCTATCCTACGGGCTCATCGCCTTACTGATGTACGTCCCGCTAGCCCGTGCGCTGGGGGGCGCACGGGCGCCATCTTTATCCGCGGCGGACATTCGCCCAGTCTGTGAGGACGTATGAGCAGCCTGGCCATCACCACATGTCCAAACGCGGAGCGAGTCCTGGAGCCTCATGGCTGCGACCGTGGGCTTCTACTTTGCGTCCCGCTACAGCACAGAGTACTTGTTCTTTCAGTCAAACCCTCGTGCGGGCGCCGGGTTCAGCGTCGGTTTGAATCTTCTGCTGTTCGCAGTCGTTCTATTCCATTCACTGGGACCGGCGCCCAACACCTTGCGATCGACGGTGAGTGTGCCGTGCTTCCGCCCGGTCATCGCCTTCCTCCTGTTCGCTCTTTGCAGCCTGCTTTGGAGCGCGACGATCTCGGTACCCGTCGCTTTTGCTTACTGGTGCTGCATGGCCGCTGACCTTGCGATGGTGGTGTTGCTGCTTCGTACCGGACCCGTGGACCTTATGTCGTACTCACTCATGAAGGGGTATGTATGGGGAGCGGGCTTCATCGCGGTCATCATTTGGGCTTCTCCGACGATGCAGGATCTCCGCCCGGGGAATGACGACTTCTTCAGTCCCAACGCGATCGCATTTATCTGCGCTTTCGGCGTATTTCTGGCCCAGTTTCTGGGCCGATCCAACCGGTCCTGGAACGTCGGTCGCCATTTTTCTCGCCATTACCTTACTGCGCACTCTGAGCAAAACCACGATTGTTGCCTTTACCGCCGGCGAAGCACTTTTGCTCTTCCGCGATTCTGCGATCACCCGCCGCAAACTGCTCACGATCCTGTTTGGTGCGGGCGTGGTCGTCGCTGCTTTCTGGAGGCTCATTCAAGCCTATTTTGAGGTCTACACCACCACCGGCAACCAGGCGGAGACACTCACCGGGCGCGTCGGCATCTGGGACTATGTGTTCGAGAGATCACTCGAGCAGCCCTGGATCGGGCACGGCTTTCACTCCTTCCGCAATGTCGTACCGAACTTCGGCCCCTTCGAACCCTGGCACGCTCACAATGAACTGCTGCAACTCTTCTATGCCTATGGAGCCGTGGGAATACTTCTCTTCTTCATGGTTTACGGAAGTTTCTTTCTGCAGATCCGCCGCCTTCGATTGTCCTCGTACAAAGCCTTTTTTTACGGAGTTCTTCTTTTCATCGTTATACGGGGCCTTGGCGATACCGATCGATTCGAACTTACGTTGCCGTTTGGGTTTGCCTTTCTATTCAGCTCTTTAATGATGCACCTTAACCCGCATCAACTCGAATCGTTCGAGTTGAGTACGCCGATAAAGGACGGCCCTTCATGAAGATCGTCATCGCAGTTGCCGGCTCCTCCGGGCATCTCTCAGGAGTCACTCGCCATGCTGCTAATCTCGCCCGATGCCTGCTCTCGCGCAGCGATGTAACGGCTATCCATGTGGTTGCAGCCGAATGTCAGTGGGATGCCCTGGATTCAGCCCTGCCGCATAATGACGCCCGGCTCCATCTTCACGAGATATCGGTTGCCAACGACGCGATTAGCCGCAATCTCTGGTACTACAACCATCTGCCCGCCATCGTGCGCCGGCTCAAGGCTGATATCGTGCACTTCGCGTATCCTGCTCCGGTCAATCGGCGAGCGCTCGGCTGCCCCGCGGTCGTTACCCTTCACGACCTCTACCCATACGATATTCCGTCGAACTTTGGATTCCCTAAGGTTCTGTTCAACCGCGTGATATTGCAACAGTGCCTGCGTGCGGCTGATAAGATCACGTGCGTTTCCGAGACCACGTTCCGCCGTCTTTCCTTTTATGCTCCCCGGCTTGCAGCTCGCCGCGCCGTCACCATCTACAATTGCGTCGATCCCGGGCCGGCGGTCGCCGCCACCAGTCCTATCCCAGCATGGTTTGGTCAGCCGTTTCTCCTCTGTGTTGCCCAGCACCGCAGGAACAAGAACATAGTGCTTGCTCTGCGGGTCTTCCGGCGCCTGCTGCTGGAAAAGGAGATCAATCCGGCCTCCCTGCTGGTGGTGATTGGGATCGAAGGTCCGGAGACGGAAAACATTCATCGAACCATCAGGGAACTGAACCTGGAGCGCCAGGTCGTCTTCCTTCGCGGAATTTCTGACGGCGAGTTGGAATGGTGCTACAAGAATTGCGAACTGCTGCTGGCGCCTTCTCTGATCGAAGGCTTTGGCCTACCTATCGTCGAGGCCATGTTTCACCATTGCCGGGTGGTCTGCTCCGATATTCCGGCGTTTCGTGAAGTAGGTGGATCCTACTGCCACTATGTTCCCCTGGAACCATCCGCAGAGGACGCATTCGTCCGCGCTACGCGGGAAGCTCTCTCCACACTGAGATTTCGCACACCGACCATCGATCGCTATTCCAGCGATCGCATTGCAAAACAGTACTTCGAGCTCTACCGGGAGTTGTGCCATAGAGGCGCCACAGTGGAAACCATCGGTCATCGTGGCCTGGCCCGTACTTTGGAAGGAAGTGGATCATGAAAAGTCAGAGCGTAAGTCTGCCATCAGACACTCGTCCCAGCGGCCTGGGTGAGAAGCAGTTGTTACTGGATTGTCTTCTCCAGGACCCTAATCGCTCCTGGTTGCACTACCTTGACGGACGCCAGGCTCTGCGTGTAGGTGTCCTGCTGCATCTGGGCAAGCTAAGTCTTCCCCGGGAAGAGTTCCCGCATTCGCCGCGCGGGAAAGCATAGTGCAGAGGCGCGTGATCGCAGGTATTGTCCTCGTACTCCTGGGCTGCTACCTGTTCGGGCACACCCTGCCGCGCGCCTGGCGCTCACTCAATACTGACTTCCCCAATTACTATCTGGCAGCGAGACTCACACGCGAGGGCGTGGATCCTTCGCGCGCCTACGAGTGGGTCTGGCTGCAGCGAGAAAAGGACCACCGCAATATCGATCAGCGAGTGATTGGGCTGGTGCCCATTACACCCTTTTCCACTCTGGCCATGTGGCCTTTAACCGGTTTGCCTCCGTTGGTTGCGAAACACGCATGGCTGCTCTTCAATCTCGCTCTTCTTTTTCCCGTTGCCTGGTTGATGAGCGGCGTCAGCGGCCTATCCCTGTTGCAAGTAGGGTGTCTCCTCGGACTCTCCTTCCCCTTGCACCGGAACCTTCTCTATGGCCAGTACTACATCGTTCTACTTGGCATTCTGACCGCTGCGTGTTGGGCCATACAACGGCGACGGAACCGCATGGCTGGATCTCTGATTGCCCTGGGCGTAGCAGTCAAGATTTTCCCCGTAATCCTGGCGCTGCACTTTGTCCGGAAGAAGAACTGGGAAGCACTCCTGGCGGGTCTGTTCACAGGCATTCTTTGCCTGCTGGTCTCCATCTCGGTCTTTGGCTGGAGTCTTCACCGGACGTATTTACTTCAGGTCCTGCCCTGGACGCTGCGGGGTGAGGTGCTCGATCCTTATAACCTTGCCAGCTCTTCCCTCTCCACCCTGCTTCACCGCCTCTTCATCTTCGAGCCGCAGTTGAATGCTCATCCCGCGTTGCATGCGCCATGGCTTTTCGCCGTTCTGCACCCCGCGTTTCAATTAGCTTTGCTGTTGCCGGCATTACTTTGGATCGACCCGGATAAATCGTCACCCGTTCGCATTTCGCTCGAATGGTCAGCGCTCCTGCTGGCTACCCTCACGCTCACGCCATTGCCCGCCTCCTATCACTTCACGGTTCTCGTTTTGCCTGTGGCCATTCTTTGCGGATGCCTCATGCAGGAGCGGCGTATTGCTCTGCTCGTCATCGTCATTGCGCTTTATCTCGCAGTGGGGTATCCGGGATGGAACACTGGGCCCGCGGATGGCTGGCAAGCTATTCTCCACGTAAAGCGTTTGTACGCGTTGATCCTGTTAACGGCCGTAGCCATCTACTTGATCAAAAGCGGCGCCCGGTTGCAACCGTCAAAGTGGTGGCTTGCTGGGGGCGCGGCCGTGCTCGCCATCAATATTGCTAGTGGCCTGAAGCATCAGGGCGGCTTGTTTGACGACTATTCCTACCGGCTTCCCATCGGGCAACAAATGCTTCTAGCGGCGCAACCGGTTCCGCTAGGAAGCCAAGTGAACGCCATCGCGTTATTGCCGGAGGGATACCGCAGGAGCACGATCGAGGGTGATTCCATGGTTACGAATGCGGTCGGCGGCGCACAGGATGAGCTATCACTCACCGCCGGCGGCGATCGGCTGTGGACGGAAACGGTGGGACTCCGCTCCGTCCTCGCGTCTTCATCCGGACCCGAGCCATCCATCCTCGACGCCGAATCTCCGGCCTCGCTCGCGAACGGAGCTATGCTCGCCTTTCTGCGCCAGATGAACGGGCGGAAACAACTCTTCGTGCGCGAGTCTCACTCGTCCAGGACAACCGGACCAGCAACTCACGACGGCAACTTCTCCCTGGAACGTGGAAGAAGTCGCTATTTCCCCCGGCAAATCGCTCGTTGTTTCCGCGACAAAAGGCAGCGCCAGTTCCCGGCTTTACGAAGTACGCGGTGTCGACCAATTGCAGCTTCTCTCTGTCGGCGAGGCGCGCTATCCGGCAATTTCCCCCGATGGCCGCTGGCTTGCGTTCAGCATTTTTCGGTCAGGCTACTGGAACCTCTCCATGCGCGACTTGAGTACCGGCGCGACCCGCCGTCTCACTAGCGTAGCTTGCGATCAAACTGCGCCTGCCTGGCTGCCCGACTCCAAAACGCTCCTTTACAGCAGCGATTGTGGCCGCGCGCTTGGCTTTACCGTCATTTGCAGGCGACGCTTCATTCCCTGATCACCCGTCCAGAACCATAAACAGTGATTAGGAATGTGATTTCGGGAGTCACCCTATGGGGAAATCCTGACCAAACGGCGACAATTCGGTGACAACCGGCCTTCACACTTTACCTAGACTCGGATATATCGGAACGAAATCCCTCCATAGGTAGCGCCGTGAACATTGCAATCGGAGGCCGGCAACCCTTGGCCCTCAACATTTCGGCGACTACGATCCAAACGCTGTTGTTCCTGTTTCTGGCGCTTGTAATCCCGGCGCATGCGGGAATCCTGCAGCACGGCAAGGTGCAACTCATCTGCCACCGGACCGCAAACCGCGACATGCCGGAGAACACCCTGGAGTCCCTCGCCCTGGCCGCGCGCCTGGGATGCAACATAGTCGAGATCGACATTAGAAAAACAGCGGATGGGCAACTTGTCCTCAACCACGACGACTTTCTCGAGCGACTCACCGGCGGCATGGGGACGGTCGAGCTCACCTCCTACGATGAGCTCCAGATACTCGATACAGGCGCCTGGATGGGTGAGCGCTTTACAGGAATGCGCATCCCCCGATTGGAAGAGGCGGTTCAGCTTGCTCGCGAGCAAGGGATCGGTCTTTACCTGGATATCAAAACCAAAGGCATCGCCCCGCTTTTGCTGGAAACACTCGAACGGGAAGGAATGCTGGAGCGCGTAGTCTTTGGCGGCGAATGGGAAGACGTGAGAGCCCTCTACCCGAACGCAAACCGTGATGCCGTCGCGTACATCAATCCTGGTTGCAACGCCACGGAAGTGAAGGCCCTGCAACTACAGGGAAAATTTGTGGTTGCCAACTTCTCAGCCAACGCCTATGAGATGAACCTCGAAGCCATGCGCGCAGCGGTGGCCGCGGGTGTCGATGCGCTGAATGTGGATTATCCGCGCCTGGGCGCCGAAGCCGTGGGCCGTCCGGTAGAAGCCAGGCTGGCAGAACTTGCACGCACCGCATCGGCCGGTCCAGTGCCGGCGCGCCTGGCAGCCATTCGAGAGCTCTCCCACTTTACTGGCTTTCCCACCCAGGAAGTCTTCGTTCGCCTGCTACGCGATCCCGATGATCGAATTTCGCGCGCCGCGGCAGTGGCCCTGGTCATCGCCCGCCCGGCCACCCCCACACAGGTCTACATCGACGCCGGCTCCGCACCGGAGAAAACAGCGCGCCGGAATGCGGCGTGGGCCATCGGCATGACCGGCGCACCCGCTACCGGCTTCCTTCTGTCGTTGTTGCATGACGAAGATCCTGATGTTCTGAAAGAGACTCTACTGGCCCTCAGCCGCTGCCCGGGTGAAGTACCCGCAGGCTCCATCCTTCCTTTCCTGACTAGTGGCGCACCCCCGGTGCGGGCGGCCGCCGCGTTGGCCCTGGCTCGGCATCAACCTAAGATCGCCGCGACTGCCGTGATGGATCTACTCCGTCGAAGTGAAGAGCAGGCTGCCCAGGAACATGACGACCAGCTCCGGAGCGGAGCCAAGAAGCTCACCCCGGAACAAATCAGGCCAATCGAAGAAGCCTACCGTGAACAGATGAAACTGATCCAGGCGCTTGCTTCACTGCCGCCTGAGAATGCTTTGGACTTGCTCGCAAGCCAGGCCTTTCGACAGGTCGCGGATTATTCTCAGGTAACCGCGATGGTTGCCGGCTATCAACTCTGGGACCGCCTCGCCGCGAATCCCGCGCCTGCGATCGAAGCCCTTCGATCCACCAATATCGAGGTCGCCGATCGCGCCGAATGGGCGCTGGTGAAGGCAGGACCTTCTGTCCTTCCCCAGTTACGCCAGGCACTGCCGTTAAGCGATCCGCCTTCACAGGCACGGATCATTCGCATCCTCGGCTGGCAGGGTGACCATGAAGCGCTGCCACTGTTGCGCAAACTTGAAGAGTCGGGCCAGCAAAATAAAGTCTTGATTGCCTGGGCAATCGAAAAGATCGAGGTGCTTCGATTTCAGCCATGGACAAATTGATCAATTTTCCCTCGCCGCGCGCGTTCCGCAGCTATCCCGCGCTACTCCGGGAGCTGCTGGCGCCATCTGTAGCTGACAATGAAGGAGAAGTCACGGTGCCCCAGGCTTTGGAGAAAGAAACGTCTTCGATCGAAGATCCCCTTTTGTGCAACGTGGAACTGCCGTTGCGAGAGGTCTTCTATCCGCTCGGCTTCGCCTTCGAGATCGTCACCAACCGCCAGGCAGTTTTGGACGCTGCCAGCGAGAGTTGGCGCCATTGCCGGCCACGCGCATGCCGGCCCGATGTTGCAACTCCGTATCGGGGTTACACGCCGGCATTTCTGGAACCTGTCCGCCCGCGCCGGTGGCGCGCGGCCAACAGCATTTGATCTCCATGGTTGCAGATGCCCAGAACCATGCGATTTGCGATCTCAACGCAGGTTTCGCCTTCGCCTGGCTCACCGAGGACGCACTACAGAATCGCAGCTATGCCCGCTACCACTTCCTTGAGGCGGTCGCACTTGTCCTCATCTCAACTACCTATGCAACTCCCATTCACGCGGCCTGCGTAAGCCGGGACGGGCGCGGCATGTTGCTTTGCGGTCCATCCGGCACGGGCAAATCGACACTGGCTTACGCCTGTGCGCGCCGCGGATGGGTCTTTACCTCAGACGACGCCTCCTACCTCCGCCACCATGCCAGTGATCTCCGCGTGGTTGGCAACTCGCACCAGGTACGTTTTCGACCTTCTGCCAAAGATCTATTTCCCGAGCTGCGAGGCCGAGGCATCACCCCTCGCGCCGAAGGCAAACCGTCTATCGAAGTTCCCACGGCCGAGCTGCCTGGAATCGTTACTGCGGACGAAGCGCTGGTTCATCACATTATTCTTCTTACCCGGATGCCGTCGGCTTACGCCGAACTGCGACCGCTTCCCAGGGAAGCCGCCCAGCAGTACTTCCGACAGTATCTACAGCTCCCGGACAAGATCCAGAAGATGCAGTCGGAAGCGGCCAGGAGCTTCGCCACAGCCGATGTGTATGAACTTCGTTACCAGGATCTGGACCAGGCGATCGATTGTCTCGATCAGCTGGCCCGCGATTCAGGCACGCACAGATGACGCGGCCGTCCCTGCAGTATTTCCGCCGGTTGGCAGCCCGGGCGCCCCGCGGGCAGTTCTGGCTTTTCTTCACCGCGGCGCTGTTCTTCAACTTGGGCTTCTCCATATTCTTTTTTCTCTTCAACCTCTATTTGCTCGGCTTTCACTTTACCGAACGATCACTCGGCCTGATCGGCGGAACTATGGCCTTGGGCAGCATAGTGGGGACCCTCCCCGTTGGCATCTGCGCCCAACGCTTCGGCCTGCGTCTCACGCTCATAAGCGGTCTGCTGTGCACCGTGGTTTTGTCCGTGCTTCGCATTTGTTTTCTTCCCAGCCCGCACAGTTCGCCCTCGCGCTCCTCACTGGCATGACCCTTTGTTCCTGGGCGGTGTGCCTCTCTCCTGCCATCGCCAGCCTTACTGGAGAGCGGGAGCGCCCATTCGCGTTTAGCCTCATGTTCTCCTCTGGCATCGGTGTTGCCGCCCTCGGCGCGCTGGTTGCCGGGCAACTGCCAGGCTGGCTCCGCCACCTTTCGCACCCGTTCACTGCGGGCGAGGCCAGCCGGCTCACGCTCGAGTTTGCCTGTGGCGCAGCGGCTCTTGCGATCGTTCCCCTACTCAGGCTGAACTTGCCTGGAGCGGCTCCGCGGGTGCAGCTCCCACGCCTTTCGAATCCCTTTCTGCGCCGATTTCTCCCGGCTATGGCGGTCTGGGCCCTGGTCACCGGATCCTTCCCGCCTTTCGCGAATGTATATTTCGTCCACCACCTGGGCTTGTCCCTGCAAAAGATGGGCTTCGTTTTCTCGCTCGCACAGCTGGTTCAGTTTCTCGCCGTTCTTTGCGCTCCCCTCCTGTTCAGGCGCACAGGCCTGGTCAAAGGAGTCATTCTGACCCAATTAGCAACAGCTGCTGCCCTGGCATCGCTGGCCTTGATCCACCCAGGACCCCATGGAGGCGCACCCGCAGTCTGGATTTACCCCGTTTACATGGCGTTACAGTTCATGAACGAACCCGGCATTTACAGCCTGCTGATGGACCGGATTCCTCCGGGCGAACGAAGCAGCGCCTCGGCCTCTACCTTTTTTGTGAGTAACGCGTGCCAGGCAATGGCCTCCGCTTCCATGGGAGCGGCGATCGTGCGCTTTGGTTATTCCGCGGCCCTGCTGGGCATCGCCGGGTTGGCAGTAGCGGCTACGCTCCTGTTTGCCAGGTTGTCAGGCTCGCAAGCCGCCTCTGCTCCGGACCCTTCCGGCTACCTGGAAGACCTGACGGCGATCCGGTTGTGAGGCGGCCAGAGCAGCGGTGAAGGGGTGTGTCACTTCTTTGTCATTTCGCCTTTTCAGTGTTCATTTTGCGCCTTCCTGAGGGACACTGTAAGGAGCGACTTTTGCGGGATGATTGGCCCAGAACAGGTCTTGAACCACGGAGCGAGTATGAGCTTGATTCTAGTTATTGAAGACGATCCAAGAATTCAGCGCGCGCTGCGACGACAATTCAGCGCGGAAGGGTACGACGTTCATATCGAAGGCGAAGGTCCCTCCGGCCTGGCCGCGTGCAAAAGCCTGCGTCCCGCAACCGTGGTGCTGGACCTGATGTTGCCCGGACTTTCCGGGCGTATAGTTTGCAAAGAAATAAAGGCCTGGTGCTCCGACATCCCGGTCATTGTTCTGAGCGCCGTCTCTGAGGTGGCGGACAAGGTTCTGCTGCTCGAGACCGGCGCCGATGATTACATGACCAAGCCCTTTAGCCCCCGCGAGCTCCTTGCCCGCGTTCAGGCTGCGATCCGGCGCACGCAAAAAAAAGTCAAGGAGCTGCCCGCTGGTTTCGGAGACGTCTCTGTCGACTTCCTCAAAATGGAGATCTACCGGTCGGGAACGCTCATTCCCTTGACGGCGCATGAGTTTAAGCTTCTCCGCTACTTCCTCGACAATCCAGGCCGCGCCATTGCGCGTGAGGAACTGCTGAGCGATGTCTGGGGCATGAGTTTCCACCTCACCACCCGCACCGTCGACAACCAGATTCTCAAGCTCCGTCAGAAACTCGAAGCTGACCCCGCGAACCCGGTTCATTTCCGCACCGTTCATGGAATCGGATACAAATTCGTCCCGCAAGGATAAGGCAATTTGTGTCGTGAAAGAGATAGTTGATTCATGAAACAGTGGCGGATGCGGACGACTTTGATGTTTTCGCTCCTGGCGGTCTCGCTGGGGCTTACCGTCACTTGTCTCTTCATCATCCGCGTCACCGTTCAACAGGAAATCAGCAAGAGTCTCCAGGCCGACCTGGACCATTCGCTCAGCACATTTCGCAACCTGGCAAATCAACGCAATCGCATGCTGGACCGGGAAGCGGCGCTGCTGGCCGATCTGCCCAGCCTGAAGGCCCTGATGTCCACCCAGGACGCGCATACGATCCAGGATGCCAGCCAGGAGTTCTGGGCCACCAGCGGGAGTGACTTCTTCGCCCTCACCACTCCTAACGGAACGCTCCTCACCTATTCCAACCGTGGACCGAGGCTCAGTGATGCGTCGGTCACCAGCGGGCTGCAGGCATGTATGACCTCTGCCGAAGAGGCCTGCATGATCGCCTTCGGGCAAAGCCTCTACGAGCTTTCCATTCAGCCGCTCTACTTTGGGCCGCCGGAAAACGGATCTTACCTTGGCTATGTGATCATCGGCTACGCCATTGACCGGCAGGTGGCCAGTGAGGTCAGTGAGGCCGCCGCTGCGGACGTCATCTTTCTGGTCAACGGTAAAGTGGCTGCCACCACGCTGCCCGCTACCCGGCTGAATGATCTTCGACTGCACAGTCCGATTCTTACGGATGTGGGCGCCGCCCCGCGCAAGATGCAGTTAGGTGGAGAAGCCTACATTGCGGCGGCCGCCACTCTCCCCGCTGCCGGCCAGGAGAGGATTCAAATCGTGGTGCTCAAGTCGTATGACCGGGCGAGCGAATATCTGGGCCGCGTCAATCGATGGGTTCTGGCCCTGGGCGTGGCCACCGTTGCTTCTGGGGCTGGTGCTGGCCGTTGCCATTTCCCGCACCGTGACGCGTCCACTGGAAACGCTGGTCGCCGGCACCCGCGCACTGGGCCAGGGCGATTTCGATTATGAATTAAGAGTGGATGGCGCTGCGGAAGTCCGCGAACTCGCCCTTGCCTTTGACAGAATGCGCGGTGAGCTCAAGCGCACGCATCGCGAGCTGCTCGAGTCTGATCGCCTGGCCACTATCGGCAGAATGGCCAGCTCGGTATCGCACGATCTTCGCCACCACCTCTCCGCCATTTACGCCAACGCCGAATTCATGAGCCTGCCAATACCGGCGCGGAGGAACGAGCAGAATTGCATCTTGAAGTGCAGGAAGCCGTGCAGAGCATGACCGACCTCATCGAATCGCTGCTCCTTTTCAGCCAGACCGGTCAGATGCTCCATCTGCGCCGGGAGCAGATCGATGCATTGGTCGAGCGCACTGCCCAATCGGTGCGCCTGCATCCCGAATGCCGCGAGGTTCAACTCTCGACGGAAATTCCCCGAGCCCATCTATGCCTGGGTAGATAGTAAGAAGCTTGCCCGCGCTATTTACAACCTGCTCCTCAACGCGTGCCAATCGGCTAAAAAGGGCCCAGGCGTGCACAAAGTGGTCGTGAGACTTTCAGAAGACAACGACAAAATTGAAATCAGAATTCGCGATAGCGGACCGGGTGTAGCCGAATCTATTCGAGAAACTCTTTTCCAGCCTTTTGTGAGTGCCGGCAAGGAGAATGGGGTAGGGCTTGGGCTTACGCTTGCACAACACGTCGCGCAAGAGCATGGTGGTGAGGTACGGCTGGAGAAATCCGCGCCTGGAGAAACCGTATTCACCATATTGCTCTATAAGCAGGCGCTGGAGGCGTTTGGCCACACCAAGGCCGAGTCCGTCAAGGTCAACACGTTCCAGGAGTAGGAGCGAAATACCGCCGGTATCCCGAAACCAGGCGTGGCAGGAGCCGCTATGAGACGATTGTCAGGTCAGCTGTCCACGGGTCCGAGATGTCGTCGTGAAGTTGTCATCTTGGCCCTTCCATTACTGTTGCTGGCATCTTTTACCCCCGTATCCTTCGCCCAGGCGGCTGACGACGCAACCGCCGCGGAACAACAACGGGTGGTCGCCATCGAAACCAAGCTGAATGAACTGAACGACGCCCTCAGCCAAACAGAGAAGATGCTGGAGAAGTCGCGTGCTGAAATCCAGGCCCTGCATGCACAGCTGGATGCTCTTCGCGCACAAAGTGCCGGCACTTCTGCCAGTGTCCGGCCCCCCGATACGCGCAGAATGCGAACACCGATCACCCGCAAGAGCTGGAGGCCATGCGCGAGCAGCAGGACGCCATGCAGGCCGAGATCAAACAACATGATCAAAGCAAGGTGGAGACGTTTTCGAAATATCCGCTGCGGCTCAGTGGGCTGATTCTGTTCAACGCGTTTTCCAATGCGGGCGTCGTGGACAATACCGAGCTGCCGACGATCGCACTGGCCCGTTTTCCTGGGGCATCCCATGGCAGCACGGGTGCAACCCTGAAGCAGACTCTGCTGACTCTTGATGCTACCGGGCCGCGCATCGCGGGAGCCCGCAGTTCCGCGAATGTGAGCATCGATTTCTTTGGCGGTGTCTCCAGCAACAGCTACGGCTACAGTTCTTCCGCCGGCGTGGTGCGTATGCGGCAAAGCTGGGTTAGTCTCGATTGGTACAAGACCACGGCGCAGGCCGGCTACACCGTGCCCCTCATCTCCCCGCTGTCGCCCACCTCCTATGCCACCGTCGCCCAACCTGGTTTGGCGGGCTCTGGCAATCTTTGGACCTGGTCACCCCAGGTTCAAGTCGAGCAGCGTATTCCGTTCAGCGAGCAACGCAGGATTTGCCTCGAGGGTGGTCTTATCGATCCGCCGGCCTCTGGCTATACTGCCAATCAGCTCGACAGTCCGGTTGAGGCATCACGCCATCCGGGCTACGAAGGCAGGATTTCTTACAGTGCCGACGGAACCCGCAAAGGCGTACCCCGGCCGTTTGCGCTGGGCGTGAGCGGATATTCTGCCCACCAGTTTTACTCAAGCGCCACGCAGATCCACTCCTGGGCGGTGACCGGAGATTGGCAAATTCCGATTTTCCGATGGTTTGCGCTTACCGGCGAAGCCTATCGTGGCCGATCGCTCGGAGGACTGGGTGGAGGAACCTACAAGGACCTCCTGACCGGACCTGATTACGTCACCGGCCTTATCCGAACCACTGGTGTGGAAACCGCAGGAGGATGGAGCCAGCTGAAGTTTATCCCCAGCTCGACCTTCCAGTTCAACGCTGCCTTCGGGCTTGATGATGCCTTCGCCAGCAACTTTGATGCGTTCAATTTTTCTCCCGCGACCAAAGCCCTGATTTCCAGCACGCGTAACAGTTCAATCGTAGCTAACTTGATCTACCGTCCCAAAACCTATCTCATCCTTTCTCCTGAATATCGGCGGATCAAGACCTGGCCCTACATCGGCTCCGCAAACACCGCCAACATTTTCACCATAACGGCAGGATACGAATTCTGACCTGCATCAGCCAACGAGCGGGGTGACAAGCGAAAGTGGATACCAGCAGAACATGAAGCCAGCCCTCCCCATTTGCCGTCTCGCGATGCTGCTGTGCTCTGTTGCCCTCACTCTCACCGTGAGAGCAGAGACCGTGGACCTCACGGCTCATGTCAAGCTGACCAAGGCTCGAGGCTCTAACCATCCCGAGCACCGCTCATCGGGCGATGTCGTCGTCTGGCTTACGCCCATCCGCGAGACCGAAAACATCTCTGCGCCTCGCACGCCACAACGCTACACGCTTGAGCAAAAAGATAAGCAGTTCACCCCGCATGTTCTCGTCGTACCGACCGGCAGCAGTGTAGACTTTCCCAACCTTGACCCCTTCTACCACAATGTTTTTTCTCTCTTTAATGGAAAGCGCTTTGACCTCGGCCTATACGAGGCTCATACGAACCGAGCGGTCCGTTTTGATCGCGATGGCGTTTCCTACATCTTCTGCAATATTCACCCCGAGATGGGGGCGGTAGTCATTTCGCTAAGCACACCCTACTTCGGGGTTTCTACACCAGACGGTAGTCTTGCGATTCACGCTGTGCCACCGGGAAGCTATCGAGTCAACATCTGGGCTGAGAACGTGCCCGCGGACCGGCTCAACGCTTTGAGCCGGATAGTCGAAATCTCTCCATCGAACACGCAACTCGGCAATTTCGAGCTACAGGCCAGCGGAGACATCATGACTCATCATCAAAACAAATTCGGTGAGAGCTACGCTCCGGAGCCGAAGGATAAATATTGACCCCCCACTTGTTCCGCTCTACGACAGCCCGCCAGCCTAGCCGTGTTATTTTTGTTCATCGGTTGGGCACAAAACCTGCCCGCGGCTACTATTGGAGCGCTCTGGATCGTGCAGGAAACTTGGCGGGTAAATTACAGCGATGCTGGGAACAATTTCCGGTGACGTTACTATTGTAACTTAACGAACATAGTGTAAGCCGCCGATTTACCTTCGGAATGAGGAGCACGTTAAGTCGTCTTGAGTACGCGCTTCGTCATGGTTCTGCGGCTCCGCAACGGAACGACCTTCCCGTTTCGGGAGACACGATGGCAGTCGAAGTGGCCTCGCTGCATATTCTCTTGACCTACCCTTTGCTCAGATCATAGCTTTGGGTGAGCAGTTTTAGATAAGTTCCACGATAGTACTTATTTGCTTGGGCATCGGTCGATGCTGTTTCAATTACTCTTGAGCGGGCCGGAGTGGAGTCTTGCAGTCTTCGAACCCGGCAAACCTGGCACATCATCAAGCTATTAGAAGCAATAAGGTACAGTGGCATGGCGGAGCTCTGCCCTGGCCCCAATAACCAGCACAACGACGCGGAGTGAGAATGGGTGCGCAGTCAGTCAGCTTTGTACCGGACCCGGAGTTCGACTTAGTTCGCAGTTCCCCTGATGGGCAGCGCCGCTGGTTCGCAGTCTTCACTCGATCTCATCATGAGAAGCGCGTGGCCCAATACTATAGAGAGCGAAATATTGAGCACCTTCTCCCTTTGTCACGTATCCAGCGTCAATGGAGCCACTATCGAAAAGTGACGGTTGAGCTGCCTTTGTTTCCAAACTATATCTTCGTACATATCTCGCGTCAGGAACGAACGCCCGCAATCCAGGTTCCAGGCGCTCTGTCTCTGGTTGGCGCGAGCAGTGTTCCCGCCCCTTTGCCCGACGTTGAAATCGAGTCCTTACGGGAAAGCCTCAAATTACCCCACTGTGAACCTCATCCGTACCTGGTTGTCGGGGCCAGAGTCCGCATCAACAAGGGGGCTCTCGCCGGCAAGATGGGCATCGTTTTGCGCAATAAGAGCAGGTGGCGGGTGGTACTTACTCTTTCTCTCATCATGAGTAGCTTTACCGTTGAGGTGGATGCCGCCGACCTTGACTTTATCAGCTGAACCGTAGGCAGAAACATATCTACTAACCCGTGCGGCGATGCGTGTCCGCCTTCTTAAAGCACCGCCTGCGGGTGAGCAGTACACTAACTCGATATCTGACTTGCTCCTACCATCTCTTCCTCTTTATGACGCAAAAACTGTTTCTTTTTGTGCTCCTGTCGTGCACGTTCTGCGAGGGCCAATCCATCCTCACCACCCCGACTGAATCGACGCAATCTGTTCCGGCTTCCTCGACGACATCCGCAACCGGCGGCGATTCTGCTCCCATGCGACCACCGCAGCAGCCGGGCCAGAGAATCGACGGCGGTGATGGCGGCGGCAATCCCTTTTCGCCACTCCCGACGCCGTACAGGCTTGTTGGGCCGATAACCGCGAAATCCGATTTTGAGCGATTCGCTGAGGATGGCACTGGACAGCGGCTCCCCATATATGGGCGACGATTGTTCGAGGAGGTTCCCACGACCTTCGCCCCGGTGGAGCGCGTTCCGGTCCCGGCTGCCTACGTGGTCGGTCCGGGCGACGAGCTGCTGATACGGGCGTGGGGAAAAATCGACCTCGATTCCCGGGTCACGGTGGACAGGAACGGTCAGGTTTATCTGCCACGCGTAGGAACGCTAAACGTAGCCGGGTTGCGCTATGAGCAACTGGAGGGATATCTGCATGCAGCCATCAGCGCCCTATTCAAGGATTTCGAACTGAATGTAGCGCTGGGCCAACTGCGATCGATCCAGATCTTCGTTCTAGGCAGTGCCCGCCAGCCCGGCGCTTACACGGTCGGTTCTTTGAGCACCTTGGTGAATGCTCTCTTTGCCTCCGGGGGGCCCTCGGCGACAGGCACCATGCGACATATCCAGCTACGGCGCGGGGATCGGCTGCTGGCCGAGTTTGATATGTACGACCTGCTTCAAAAGGGCGATAAGTCGCACGATATTCCATTGCTCCCGGGGGATGTTATCTATATTCCTCCCATCGGCCCGCAAATAGCCATCAGCGGCAATGTAAACCAACCCGGAATCTATGAAGTGAAAGGCGAGACGACGGTTGCTGCGGCTCTCGAAGATGCAGGCGGGCTGACCAGCCTGGCCGGGGCCGAACGCGTTTCGCTGGAGCGGATTGAGAACCATAAAAGCCGCCGCGTGGAAGAGTTTCCCCTGGACGGGCCGGGTTTCGCAAGGCTGCTTCAGGATGGAGACCTGCTGCGGATCTTTCCCCTCTCGCCCAAGTTTGAAAACGCGGTAACCCTGCGCGGGAATGTTGCCCAGCCTGGCCGATACGTCTGGAAAGATGGGATGCGCGTCTCGGATCTGATTCCCTCCCGCGATTTTCTTATCACTCGCGACTTCTGGAACCGCCAGAATCGATCTCTCCCCAGCAGCACGGGGCATCCGTTCCGAACCCAGCCTGCCGGCCAGTCTGAATATCTGCGGAGCGACGAATCCGGAAGCCGGCGCACGGACCAGTCCAGCAATCAGCCCCATGAGCAATCTGTGAACCAACGCACGGACCAGTACGGCAACCGGCGCATTGGCCGGTTTGGGAACCAGCGTACGGACCAGTACGAAGATCAGGCCAATGAACAGGTAGGGGATCAACAGTGGACAGATATATCCGGGGCCATCGGTGAGACAGGAGATCAACAGCGCAATGACTTATCCAGCTCGGGTGGCGGATTCAAGAATGCGCCTACGACAATGATCACCAACGTGGGCCAGAACAATGCAGAGATAAATTGGGAATATGCGGTCATCGAACGGCTCGACGATCACGACCTGAGTACCCGTCTGATTCCATTTCGCCTGGTGAACGCAATCGACAACCGGGCATCCAACGATAATCAGCTGCTGAGAGCCGGCGACGTGGTTACCATTTTTTCCCGGGCAGATCTTGATTTACCGATCGAAAAGCACGCATCTTTTGTCCGCGTGGGAGGAGAGGTCAATGCGCCAGGGGTTTACCGTGTGAACCCGGGCGAGACACTGAGAGAGGTCGTGAAAGCGGCTGGGGGGCTCACCCCCCACTCCTACCTCTATGCTTCCCTCTTGAACCGCGCCTCCACCCGCCATGCGCAAGAGGAGCAACTCCGGCAAGCCACCGAGCAGATGCAAAGAGAACTCGTCGCCCGCTATGCGAACGCCACTCCAACCACCGGCCAGAGCGCGGCCGATCAACAGACACAACTTGGTTTGCAGCAAGCCGCTCTGGCGCGGCTTGGTGCGATCAAGCCAACGGGACGGGTTGTTCTGGAGATGAAGCCAGATGCAGTCACCGCGGAGGACATCCCGGATTTTTCCCTGGAAGATGGAGACAGTTTCTATGTCCCGCCTCGGCTAAACACCGTCCAGGTCGAAGGATCGGTTTACAACGCGAACGCCTTCCGACACCAAGCGGGAAAGCGGTTGGTCGCTTATCTGAATGATGCCGGGGGCGCCACCCGGGAGGCGGATCAAAAGCGCATCTTTGTGATCCACGCAGATGGAACTGTCTTCAGCCGCCAATCTCGCAACGATCACAGGCACGTCAACTTCGAAAAGTTGAGACTGCTCCCCGGAGACGCCATTGTTGTCCCGGAGAAGCTCAAGGTCTCGTCAAAGATTAACGACTTCTTGCAAGTAACCCAGTTCATGTCGCAAACTGCGCTGACCGCCGCCGCGCTCAGCGTGATTCATTGACCACGCATCCCATGAGTCCACAGAATTCTTTTATAGACGAAGCCGGGGCGACCCTGGACTATGCGCCCCTCTCCGAGGACCGTGCTCCCCCCTTTACGTTCAGCCTGATTGAGGTTCTCACCCAGCTGGCACGCCGCAAGCACCTGCTCGCCAAAGGAGTGGTCGTTGGCATGCTTATCGGCGTGGTTCTCAGCCTCGTGTTGCCCGTCCGGTATACGGCGGTTACCAAGATCATGCCGCCGCAGCAAACCCCGTCCACCGCTTCCATGCTGATGAGTCAACTGACCGGGAATGGAGCAAGCCCTCTCACGGCGCTGGCCAGCGGCAGCCTGGGCCTGAAAAATCCAAACGATATCTACATCGGTCTGCTCAACTCGCGACCCATCGCGGATGCCATCATCCAAGAGTTCGGATTGGAAACCTTGTATCGGGCCAAAGACATGACCGCCGCACGTCAGAAACTAGCTGACGATACCGTTGTCGCTTCGGAGAAGAACGGGTTTCTAACCGTATCGGTTACGGATAGAGATAGACAGCGGGCTGCCGCCGTGGCCAATGCTTATACAGAACAACTGCGCGTCCTTACCAAGACCCTTGCGGTCACCGAAGCCTCGCAGCGCCGGCTGTTCTATGAGGAGCAATTGAAACAGGCCAGAGAGTCGCTGGTGGACTCGGAAGCGTCTTTCCAGAAGGTTCAGCAAAGCAAGGGCCTGGTTCAGCTCGATGCGCAGGCCAAAGCGATGATCGAAGGCCTTGCGCTTCTCCGCGCCCAGGTGGCGGCCAAGGAAGTGGAGGTGCAGGCGCTGCGCTCATATGCGACGGAGCACAATCCGGATCTGGAAATGGCAGAACGCGAACTATCCTCTCTTCGGGGAGAAGCTGGCCAGCTTGAGCAACCCAACCACGCTTCCGGTTTTGCCGATTTGGGGCTGGGCGATGTTCCGGGCGCCGGCATGGAGTATCTGCGCGCCGAGCACGAAGTCAAATACCGGCAAACGATGTTCGATCTGCTGATCAAGCAGTACGATGCAGCCAGGTTGGATGAAGCGAAAGACGCGGCCATTATTCAAGTGGTGGAACCGGCGATTGCCCCAGACCGAAAGTCTTCACCCAAACGCGGTTTGATCGTACTTCTTCTCACGACAGCCGGCCTGTTCGCTGCAGGGCTTCTGGTGCTGCTAGCGTGGTGGAACACGTCTGCGCAATCGGATCCGCATACCGCCACTCAGCTTAGCGGTCTTCGCCACGCAGTCACGGGGAAACCCTAACCAGTTTGACCACGCGTGTCTCTGAGCGGAACCGCCCCGGCCCGACCGCAAAAGCTAGCGTGTTCGGCCGCGGAGAAATGATCCACTTGCATCAGCGACAACCCCGTAGGCCGAAGCGCCTTACCACCGACCGGCGACAGCTGTTTGACAACATTGTGTCCCTGTATCTTCTGCAAGGACTTAATTACATCATCCCGATAGCAGTTCTTCCCTACCTTGTCCGCGTCCTCGGTATCGAAAGTTATGGCCTGGTGGCCGTTGCGCAGTCTTTCGCGCAATACTTCAACATCCTCACCGACTATGGCTTCAACTTTTCTGCAACTAGATCTATCGCCCAAAGCAAGGATGAGCCGGAACAAATTTCGCGGATATTTTGTTGTGTGTTTTTGATCAAGATCTGCCTCAGTGCAGTGGGTTTCGCCATGCTTGGATGCGTACTACTCACGGTGTCACGCATGAGGCATGACTGGACAATCTTTATCTACGCATTTGTTGGCGTCGTTGGCAATGTCCTCTTTCCCGTCTGGTACTTCCAGGGTATCGAGAGAATGCGGCATATCTCCATTATCACGGGCGCCACTAAGACCCTTTCCGCGGTGCTGTTATTCGTCTTCGTGCACCACTCAAGCGACGGAGCTTTGGCTGTGGCGATTCAGTCTTTCGGCATGTTACTCGCTGGCGCCATCGGATTTGCGGTTTGCTTACACTCCGCGGATCTTGTTTTCCGTTGGCCATGCTGGCAGGACCTGCGAACACGCACTGCGGAAGGGTGGCACCTCTTTGTCTCCACCGCATCGCTCAGCCTCTACACAAATACAAACGTATTTCTTGTTGGCATGTTGGCCGGCAATGTTCAAGCCGGTTATTTCAGCGCAGCCGATCGATTGGTGCGTGCAACCAACGGTCTCGTTGGTCCGATAACCCAAGCGGTGTTCCCCCACGTAAGCTCGTTGGCGCCGCGATCGTCGGAAGCAGCGCTGGTATTCCTCGCTCGTAGCCTGAAGTGGATGTCTGGCCTCGCTCTTCTGCCAGTCATCGCGATCTTCGTACTTGCCCGGCCCATCGCATTGCTCTGCTTTGGCGATGGTGCTGGTGGCGCGATTCCGGTGATGCGGTGGATCGCCCTGTTGCCCTTTCTCGTCGCTGTCACCAGCGTGCTCGGAGTCCTCACCATGTTGACGTTCGGACTTGATAAACAATTTAGCCGAATTCTGATTGCAGCGGGAATACTGAACGTGATGATCGCCATCCCTCTGATCTCCAAATTTGCTGCACAAGGAGCCGGCGCTTCGGTTCTCTTGACGGAGGCTTTCGTCACGGTGACCATGGGGGTCATTCTTCGGCTGAATGGAATCAACATTCGCTTGTGGGAGAAAGTTCCTGCGTAGATCTGACCTAGGGCCGCGAGGATACATTGGCCGCAACGGGCTCTACGTCTGCATGGATGCCTGTTGGCGGCGCCTGACCGGTGGAGCGAGAAACTATCTCCTGGCAAGAACGTTCGGTATTCGCCACGTGTCGATCGGGTCCGGTGCTTTCCTCAGAGGTCTGTCTCAGGTTCAACTCGGTGAAAACTTCCAGGCAGGCAATGGATTGTGGCTTCAGGCGCTAAACGCAGGTGGCGAGACCAGCCTCGCACCCAAAATAATCATTGGCGCGAACTTCAGTGTCGCCTTTTGGTGCCACATTGCGGCCCTCAACCGTATTGTCATCGGCTCCGACGTCATGGTTGGGAGCAAGGCTACCATCATTGACCACAATCACGGATCCTATAGAGACGAAGTAGCCTCCGCGCCAACAGATCCGCCGCACCTGCGCCCCCTGGTGAGCCGTCCAATCCTGATCGGCTCCAGGGTGTGGATTGGCGACGGCGTCGTGGTTACCGCAGGGTCAGAGATAGGGGAAGGAAGCGTCATTGGCGCGAACAGTGTTGTGACCGGCCGGGTTGCTCCTTTCACCGTAGCTGTCGGCGTCCCCGCTAGACCGGTTAAGACTTTTTGCTTCGAACGGCAGCTATGGGTGCCATTCTCCGAAGAAGGAAGACCTCGGTGACCTTCACACCGCTCTCTTTATTGTTTAAACGCATGACGGTCACAACAGCCGCACTGGCCGGGCTTCTGGGTTGCTATGTCGTGTTTTCTCTCATTCTCTTCGTGCAGCGCATCAATCCATCACTCGATGGCCGGTCGGACGAACATATCGCGGCGGATTCGGTCACCTACATTTATATAGCCGATGCCCTGCGAGAGGGACGCAACGATCCCTTCGCGCTCAACGCCATGGCCGCCTTCCCTAACACTGTATGGTTCCCGGTGTTGTTAACAATGGCGGTCAGAAGCACATTCGCCATCGTGATGGTTAATTACACCATGCTGCTGGCCTCCGTTCTTCTGTTCAAGCGCTGGTTGTCCTTTTCTACGGGTGCGTTTATGGCACTCTTGTTGCTCAATCCCACAACGACCATCAGCCTCCTCTCGGTAAACAAAGAGATGGTGGACTTGCTGGGGGTGTCTCTGTGCTTGTATGCCTATCGTACGCACCGACACGGTGTGCTGGTTGCATCGCTTGGACTGGCGTTTCTGAACCGATGCGAGGTTTGCGCACTGATGGTCATTTTTGTGCTGGCTGACAGCCGGCTCAATCCCTGGCGGCGAAAGCGTGTGGCAACAACCACACTATTGATCCTGGGGCTCAGTTGCCTGCTACCCGTTGTCGGATCGACAGCGTTAAGCGGACGCTTTGAAGAAGCACGGTATGCAGGGTTGGTAGCACAGCTCGATATCCTGGAGATGCACTACCTGTATGCACTCGCCGTTCTCCCCAAGATCGCAGAAAACCTTTTTGGTGAGCTCGCGCTGGGGTTAGACCGATCCTACATCCTCTGGTTCAACAACCTTGCTGATGTCATTGTGCTCCTGATCTTAGCCAAGAGGCGCCTGTTGACGCTCCGTAGCGACGTCATCTACTTCTGCACGCTTGGAGGAGCACTCATGGCTGTGTCGTTGGTTATTCAGCCCAGATACTTCTACTTCGTCTATGCCTTGCTCTGTCTGCAGGCATCGCAACGACGCAGGAGACACGTAGCCTGGCGCCGGAACTCCCATGGCCCAAATGCAGGCGCTCTGAATGTGTGGTCTTCATGGCTTCATCGATCGGATACGGATAGCGACTCAGGGCCGCTTGTCTTGCTACCGGGTCGCCGTTTCGCTGGTCGAAGGAAAAGGAGGGCTCGAAATCGGCGGCCCTTCAGAAGTGTTCCGGGGTTGGTATCGGCCGCTGTTCATCTACAACCGGGTACGCTCCCTTGATAACTGCGACTTCTCTCGAACAACTGCATGGTCTTCTCATTCCGACTCTTTCCGATTTAGCCGCTTTAAGCGCCCAGGGAGGACCTTCTTTTGTGATGGCTCCAACTTGGCGGATATCGAGAGTGCAAGTTACGATTTCGTACTCTCGTCGCACAATCTTGAACACTTCGCCAACCCTGTCAAAGCGCTGAAAGAGTGGCAGCGAGTACTTCGACCGGGCGGAAGTTTGATTTTGGTTTTGCCTCACTATCTGAAGACCTTCGATCATCGCAGGAGACTGACTCCGATCGCCCATATGATCGGGGATTTCGAGAGAGATACGCAGGAAGACGACCTTTCGCACCTTGAAGAAATCCTGAGCAGCCACGATTTGAAGATGGACGCAGCCGCGGGCACTCTTGACGATCTCCGTCGACGTTCCCTTCGCAACTTCGAGAACCGCTGCCTTCACCACCACGTATTTGACGAACACAACAGCCGAGAGCTGCTGACTGCCGTGGGAATGGAGGTTGTCGCTGTGGAACAGGCGCTTCCTTTCCATATTTTCCTCTTGGCGCAATTACCTGCGGGACGCAAAAGCTGACGGGCTCGCTTATAGACAACCCCATGACGCCTAGCCGTCTGCTTTCCCCTCCATACGCTCAGAACCACCAGTAGACATTGCGAGTTCTACAGTACGGCATTGCCGGGGATAAGCGCGCCGGAGAGGCACTAGCTAGCCTTACAACGGCCCGACTTATCTTTCACCCTCACTAAGCAGGGAGTTATTCCCTGCCCCTGCTGAAAAGCGGGGCTATCTCAATTCAAAGGAACGTAAGGTTAGATTCAGAGTATGGATATGCGGATATATAAGTACGACGTTGTAGGGTCAATTGTGGCCTATAAGAGCAACCCTACCGAACTGGAACAGGCAATTCGCAGCTTCCTTAATACGCCATTACGTGTCAAGATGCTGGTCGTCGACAACTCGCCAAACCAGGAGCTGGGCCCCATGTGTCGTGATCTGGGGAGCGAATATTTATTTACGTCAGGCAATTGTGGCTTCGGCGCTGGACACAATATCGCCCTCAGACAAGCCGCGGCGTCCGAATATCATCTGGTCTTGAACCCGGACGTTCGATTCGAACCGAACGTCCTGGTGGAGCTGATCGACTTTCTTGCGTTGAATGAGTCCGTAGGTCTGGTGATGCCCAGAGTGCTATATCCTGATGGTTCTGCGCAGAATCTTTGCAAACGGTTGCCTGATCCGCTGGACATGCTGTCCAGGCGGACCTTTCCGCGACTCCTAAAACGGTGGTGTCACACGCGTATGTCTCTGTTTGAGCTGTCTGACTTCAATACGAATATGGTGCTGTCAGTTCCCTATTTGTCCGGTTGTTTTATGTTGCTGCGTAATAGGTGCCTGCAGGAATGTGGACTCTTCGACGAACGCTTCTTCATGTACTTCGAGGATGTCGACTTGACGAGACGAATTCATGAGCGATATGAGACGGTCTACTATCCTTACGCGAAGATCACCCATAGACACGATAGGGGATCTTATAAAAGCCTTCGCCTGTTGCTTTACGGCATTCAATCGGCCGTCCGCTACTTTAACAAATGGGGATGGGTTTGGGACGAGCAGCGTGACTTAGCGAACAGCGTCATCGGCCCTTTAGTTAATCTAAGCCTGCCCGATCGATTCAGGTTATGAATACGGAGAGCAGCATCTTGGCAGTGGTCGTTCTGTATAAGATGCGCCCCGAGAGCTCACCGGCTTACCGGACGCTGAGAACAGCTATCTCTCGCCTCGGTGCGAAACGGGGAGCCGTACGCATAATGCTCTATGACAACGCGCCGGACATGCCCCTCCCTGGAGATCTTCCGCAGGATGTCCTGTATGTGCCAGCGGCGCGAAACGAAGGCGTTGCGGGCGCATACAACTACGCACTCAGCTTGGCGGCGCACGAGGGCTTCGCCTGGATGCTGACCCTGGATCAGGATTCGCAACTCCCGCCGGAATTCTTGCTGCGCTTGCACGCCATTGCTCTACGGCTGCAGTACGTGAGCGAAACTGGGGCGATTGTTCCCCATCTTCTCAGCGGCGGACGACCGCTATCGCCCGTCCGTATTCGCCCATGGGGGGTCAGCTATTTGCACCGTCATATTGCGGGATTCGTAATGGGGGAGATCCACGCGTTCAGTTCGGCATCACTTTTTCGTGTGAAGGCGCTTCAGCAGATTGGCGGATGCCATCCAGCTTTCTGGCTTGACTACCAGGATGCCTATCTCTACAGGAAGCTGCACCAGTGCGGGAGGAAGGTTTATATCGCGGAGGATCTGGAAGTCGAGCACGATTTGTCACTGCTTTCGGGGTCGCGGATCATGGGGGTGGAGCGTTTCGCGAATTTTCTGCAGGCGGAGTCGGCCTACTGCGACTTATTCAGAGGGCGAATCGGGCGCGTTTCCTTAACGGCACGGCTAGTCGGCCGCATCTGGCGCCAACAGCGAAACGGGGCCGATCCTGCGATTCGACGATTGACCCGCAAGGCATTCCTGCACCGGATTTTCCGGTCGCGCAGAGAGCGTCTTCACGAGTGGCACAGTGAGATGCAGCCGCACATACTGAATTCGGCGGCGGGGGAAACCTGTGGAGAACGGAGAAAAACCCGGCCCAGGATATCGGTTTGCCTGGCTGGCTACAACGGTGAACGATATATCAAAGCTCAATTGCAGTCCATTCTTACCCAGCTGGGGGCCACAGACGAAGTGATTGTTGTGGATGATGCCTCTACAGATGGAACAAAACAGAAGGTGCTTTCCTTGGGAGACAGCAGGATTCAGCTCATCGAGCATACGATGAACCGTGGTGTATCGCGCACATTTGAAGAGGCAATTCGGACCGCGTCAGGCGAAATAATCTTTCTCAGCGACCAGGACGATCTTTGGTCTCCTAATAAAGTTGCGGTGATGCTCGAGGCATTTCGTTTTCATCCGGACGCGACCCTCATTGCGACGGACGTGTCGTTGATCGATTCTGATGGTTCTCTCATTGCTGAGTCGTTTTTCAAGCCTCGCGGGAAATTTCGGCCAGGCTTATGGGCAAATTTGATCAGGAATAGGTTTGGCGGTTGCACTATGGCCTTCCGCGCCGAGCTGATTGGGGACATTCTGCCCCTGCCTCGCAAATATGACGTGCTTCACGACATCTGGATTGGAGTAAGGAATTCGTTGTCCGGGCACAAGACACTCTACATCCCAGAAGCTCTGGTGTTGAACAGACGTCATGGGACAACGGCCACCGGAAAGAAGGCCTTGACACTTCGGCGGAAGATTCGAATCCGGGTTCATCTGCTGTTGGCCCAGGTTGAGTTCTGCATTCGGGGTTTAGAACCATATATACCGGCTCAGTATTGGCCCCACGGGAGTACCGATCGATGAAGAGCATTCTTGTTGTCGCCATGGATTTCCCGTATCCTCCAGGCCACGGCTCCGCAGTTGATATTTGGGCACGCATGCTTGTCTTGGAAGAGATGGGATACTGCGTCGATCTATTGGCCACGGTCAACGAAATACCAAACGAATGCCTAATGGGGACTGTGCGCGAGCACGTAGGCAATCTCTGGATCGTACTCCGCCGGCGGACTCTGAGCTCCGCCCTATCTTTCCTCCCTTTTCAGGTTCGCAGCCGGATTGATCTGCAGAATGTTCAACTCGATCAACAGTACGACGCCATTGTTCTTGAATCCGAGTACGTCGCCGCCTTTCTGAAAGTCCCTGCCGCTCGGCGAGCCAAGCTGATCCTGCGCATTCATAATGAGCAGGTTGGATACTTTCGCGATCTTGCCGAGGGCGCCAAAAGTTGGTTCGCGAAGCTTTACTATTACTCCGAGTCTCTCAAATTTCGGTTTTTCCCGCCTAAAGTGATGGGGAATTGTGACCTTCTTTGGTTCATCTCGGATAGCGAACGACAGGAGCATGTCAGAAACAATCCACAGGACACCTCAAAGTCGTACTTTGTTCCTACGCAGGTAAATCCAAAGACGCTGCTGCCATTTGTTGCTCGCGGCCGGACTGCCCTCTTTGTCGGAACACTTACGATTTCACATAATTCAGATGCCATTGCCTGGTTCATCGAAAAGGTTCATCCGCTCTTGAGCCAAGTCGAAGGCTATGCTTTTCAGGTGGCTGGCCGTACGGCAGGTCAACCGATTTCGAAGTTGAAGCATCTCGTTCAGCAACACAACAATGTCTTCCTCGAAGAGGATCCTATTGTCCTTGATCGTCTTTACGAGAACGCCGCAGTATTCGTGAACCCTGTCATCTGCGGTGCGGGAGTAAAAGTCAAACTCGTACAAGCTTTAAGGGCCGGTATGCCGGTTGTCAGTACCTCTATGGGAATGGAAGGAACCGGGTTCGAACACTCGATCCATCTTTTAGTCGCGGACACGCCCCAGGAGTTTGCGGCCTGTGTGCACAAACTCATCGACGATCCAAGTCTGGCGAAGTCGCTCGTTCGCAACGCTCAGGCTTTCCTTACAGAAAGATATGATATGAAAGCCAATATGCAAAATACTCTCTCGGAGATCTTGGCGTAAATCGCTGCGTCACTCCGCAGCTCCCTATCCATCACCAAACAAACTCATTCCTTGGTGGAGACCTATGCAGGGGAAAAAAGTATTGATTACCGGAGCTGCCGGGTTTATCGGCTCCTGGCTGGCCCGTGAACTTGTACATCGCGGCAGCGAAGTGATCGGCCTGGATAACCTGTCAACCGGGCAGATCAACAACCTGGACGATGTTCTGCACGCCATGCAGTTTGTCCAAGGAGACCTGCGCGAAACCAGGCTGGTGGCAGAGTTATGCCGTGGCGTTGATGTAGTCTTTCATCAAGGTGCCCTGGCCTCGGTAACCAATTCGGTTGTGGACCCCTTGCTCAGCCACCAGTCGAACGTGGAAGGAACCCTGAGCCTGTTGTTAGCGGCTCGACAGGAGGGAGTACGACGGGTCGTGTATGCGGCCTCCTCTTCGGCCTACGGCGACTCCGAAACATTGCCCAAACACGAGGCGATGCCCACGGCGCCTATCTCCCCGTATGCCGTACAGAAGCTTACCGGCGAGCACTATATGCAGTGCTTTGCCTCCGTCTATGGCATGGAGACTGTCTGTCTGCGGTACTTCAACGTGTTTGGTCCATTTCAGTCTGCAGACTCGCCATACTCCGGCGTGCTGGCCCAGTTCATTACAGCCATGCTTGCCGGGCAAGCAGTGACCATCTATGGCGACGGCCAACAAAGCCGTGATTTCACGTATATCGAGAACGTTGTGCAGGCCAATTTACAGGCGTCAACCGCGCCCGCCAACGTGGTCAGCGGAAGAGTCTATAACGTGGCCTGCGGACACGGGCATTCCTTGCTCGAAACACACCAAAAGCTTTGTGCGCTGATGGGACGCTCAGACGCAATCGTCTACCGCCCGGAGCGGCGCGGTGATATTAGACATTCAGTGGCAAATATTCACCGGGCGCAAGAGGATTTCGGATATCACGTCAACGTGACCTTCATCGAAGGTCTTCGCCGGACCCTCGCGTGGCATGAGAGCCTCAACAGAAACTCCCCAAAGTGCCTTATTTGAGCTTCCCAGACTCACCCGCCCCTAAATCAAATCGTCGCGTGGTCTTGACAGTGGTCTTCTCACGTCGATAGTATCGATCGCGAAATGAGACGTCTCATTTTTGTGCGCAGTGCACGTTCCTAAGGGCCAGATTTATGGAGTTGCGCAGGCTACTGGGATGAGGAGTTGCACAAGCAACGCTTAGCCTGCTCGGTTATTTTTCGGCTGCGCATCCCCGTGGATGATGGCGACTGCGCCGCTCCGTCCAGTGAATCTCCTTAATGGACTATTCGCCGCGGAGCAAAGGATAGCCCTGACCTCGACTACCTGGTGAGCATGTTAGATTGGGATGCCAATGTGAACCCGGAATTTGCAAACTCGAATAAGGCCAAGCCGCGACCGGTTCAATTCTTGGTGACTGCCGGGACTGCTGAAGAAGGAGTGATTATCGAGAACCTCACCACATCTGATTCTTTGGTGATGCTGAAGCACTTTGACCCGGGAAATCCCGATGCGCAATCACTCGTAAGAAGTTGAGGAATAGGCATGGCCAAGAAAGAACTTAACGTCGGACTGGTTGGATATGGCTTTATGGGGCGCACCCATTCAAACGCATTTCTCCAGGCGCCTCGCTTTTTCGATGTGCCCTATCGCCCGGTTTTGAAAGCAGTCTGCGCGCGTAACGCCGATCGCGTGAAAGGCTTCGCCGAGAACTGGGGTTACCAGTCGATTGAAACCGATTGGCGAGCCCTGGTGCAGCGCAGCGACATCGATCTCGTCGACATCGCGAGCCCCAATGACACTCACGCGGAAATCGCAGTTGCCGCGGCAAAAGCGGGGAAGATGGTCCTTTGCGAGAAGCCGCTGGGCCGCACCGCTGCGGAAGGCAAGACCATGGTTGACGCCGTAGAGTCCGCCAAGGTGCCCAACCTGGTCTGGTACAACTACCGCCGTGTTCCGGCCCTCGTGCTGCTGAAGGAACTGCTGGACCAGGGAATCTTCGGGCGTATCTTTCACTACCGCTCGCAGTTTTTGCAGGATTGGACCATCTCCCAGGACCTTCCCCAGGGCGGCGAGGGGTTATGGCGTTTGGATGCATCTGTATCCGGCAGCGGCGTGACCGGAGACCTGCTCGCGCATAACATCGACATGGCGCTTTGGCTGAATGGTCCCATCACCGAAGTAGCGGCGATGACGGAAACATTCATCAAAGAACGCAAGCACAGTCTCACCGGCAAAGTGCAGCCCATTACCATCGACGATGCCAGCGCCTTCCTCGGCCGATTCAAGAATGGATCGATGGCCCTGTTCGAAGCCACCCGCTATGCGCGCGGACACAAAGCCCTCTTCACGCTCGAGATCAATGGAGAACGCGCTTCTGCCAGGTGGGATCTTCATGATCTCCATCGTTTGGAGTTCTTCGATCATCGCGACGAAGGACGTTTGCGCGGATGGAAGAACATTCATATTACCGACGGCGATCATCCCTACATGAAGAATTGGTGGGTGCCCGGTCTGCAGATCGGCTACGAGCACACCTTCATTCACCAGGTCGCTGACTTTTTAAAAGCAACCGGTGAGGGCAGCAGATTTTCGCCCGATTTTCGGGATGGCCTCGCGGCCGATTATGTAACCGATACAGTCTTGAAGTCAGCCGCCAGCAGGAAATGGGAAACCGTACCGCTTGTCTAGGAGCGCGTATGCCAGATAGATCTTCGATTCCGTGGCGCCTGAAGGCTGGATCCGGCCTAGCATCGGCAACGCTATCTGTGGCCCTGGTCGCCGTCTTCGCGGCGCCCACTCTCTGTGCCCAGCAGAAGCCCGCACCGCCCAGCCGGTTTGTTCAGCCTGAGCCCATCGACTTCGACGACCACGACGGGTGGACCCAGGTCTTCGACGGCAAGAGCTTGAACGGCTGGGACGGGCCGCCCGATGTTTGGCGGGTCGCAGATGGTGCCATCGTCGGCGAATCCTCCCCGGAGCATCCCTCGGGGACCACCAACATCATCTGGCGCGGCGGTGAGCCGGGAAACTTCATGCTGAAAGTGGAGATGAAGCTCGAAGGTTCCGGAGCCAATGGCGGCATCCAGTATCGCAGCCTGAACGTGCCACCTAGGCATCGGGAAATTCCTGCGGAGTTCCTCGCCCGAATGACCGACGAGCAAAAACAGCGAATGCAACAGAATGAGCAACTGTTACAGAAGCATGCTAAGTGGAACTTGAAGGGCTACCAGGCCGACTTCGACTACAACAATCGGTACACGGGTCAGCTCTATGAACAGGACAGTGACCGTGGCATCATCGCCTGGCGTGGCCAAATGGTCGCCACCGAACCTGGCAAGAAGCCTCGCCTGATCGCCTCGCTGGGCAATCCCGACGATCTCAAAGCCTTCATCAAGCCGGGAGAATGGAATCAAGTTGAGATCATTGCCGACGGCCATATGCTCATTCACATTGTGAATGGCCATGTCATGGCGACGCTGGTCGATACCGATCCGAAGTATTACCAAGCCAAGGGCCAGATCGCCTTTGAGATTGAAGGACCCGGCAATGTAAAGATCTCTCACCGCAACGTGTGGCTCAAGGAGCTACCCTAAGAAAGAACGCCATGGCTTTGCACGACGAACTCCGCTCACGTGAATTTTTGCTGGACCGTATCGGACGGCTCTCCCAGGTGGGCGGCATCTCCCATTTCACACACGCAGACGGCAAGGCCAAAGGGGTTTCTACCCTGCGCGTCCGTACCGCCAGGGGCTTTGAATTCTGGATCGTGCCCGACCGGGGGATGGATATCTTTGAGGCCACGTTTCAGGGAATTTCTCTCTGCTGGCACTCTCCCAATGGGATGGTTCATCCGGCTTATTACTCGACCCGCGGCGCTGAATGGCTCAGGTCTTTTTCAGGAGGACTCCTGGCCACGTGTGGGCTGACCACCGCGGGCGCCGCTTCGCAGGATAACGGAGAGAGCCTGGGCGTGCATGGATCTATATCGAATACTCCCGCGGAAGCAGTCAGTTGGTCGGAGCGTTGGCAGGGCGACGACTGTCTGCTGACGGTCTCCGGCAAGTTACGCGAGGCGTCGGTGCATGGCCCCAACCTTGTGTTGGAACGCACGATCTCTACATCCCTCAGAAGCGAATCCTTTTCCGTGCACGATGTAGTGGAGAACCAAGGTGCTCGTGACTCTCCCTTGATGATTCTTTACCACTTCAACTTTGGCTTTCCGCTGCTTACCGAGCGCAGTGTGATTCATGCGCCTTCGCGCGCCATCGAGCCCGCTGACGATTGGGCCGCGCGAAGTCAGGAGACATGGAATCGTTTTGAGGCGCCGCAAAAGGGAATAGCAGAGCGGGTTTATTTCCATCAGATGGCGCCTGACCCTGCCGGCAAAGTGACCGTGATTCTGGTCAGTGACGGCGACCGGCCGGAACTCGGCATGGCATTGAGCTACGACAGCAAAACTCTTCCCCGGTTTGTGCAATGGAAGATGACCGGGACAAACCATTTCGTCCTTGGGCTGGAACCCGCGAACTGCTGGACCCTCGGCCGTAAGGCGGAGCGTGATCGCGGTACATTGCAGATGCTGTCGCCGGGGGAACGGCGCGAATTCTGGCTGGAGTTGCGTATGCTGAACGGAGCAGAAGAGGTCTCCAACGCGATCCGTAGTCAGGCCGGTCCTAAGGGCTAATCCCGGGAACCTTTTCTGGCCCTCGCTGGAGCGCTTCGGGCCTCCACCGGGCAGGGCGTACTGGAGGATTCTCGAACCGCGAGCGTCGCGGGCAAGCGAACCTTTTCACGCGGCTTCTTGCCATCTCCTTTTCCGATCCTCCGCAGCAGTACTTCAACCGCTTGATATCCCATATCGAAAGTGGGCTGCACGACGGACGTAACGCCAGGGCGAAAAAACTCTTCTGCGTTCAGCTCGTCGAAAGTCACGAACGAGAAGTCTTTCGGCGTACTCAACCCAACAGCATACAAACTTCGCAGCGCTGCCAGTCCGGTAACACCGTTGGTTGCAAATAATGCAGTCGGTCTTTCTGCGAGTTGAAGCAAACCGTTCTGGCACATCCCGGCGACATGCTGTTGGTCAAAGCTGCTGTTCCAGATCAACGAGCGCTGGATAGGAATTCCGGCCTTCTGCATTGCCTGGCGATATCCATTCAGCCGCTCCTGTTCATTCTGCAGGGTGAGTGGGCCGGTGATGGCCGCAATCCGCCTATGGCCCATCCCGATCAGGTGAGCAATCGCCATCTCCGCTGCACCGCAATCATCGAC
This sequence comes from uncultured Acidobacteriaceae bacterium, assembly GCA_963847155.1. Taxonomy (GTDB): domain Bacteria; phylum Acidobacteriota; class Terriglobia; order Terriglobales; family Acidobacteriaceae; genus PALSA-350. Next base: position 63,182 of record CAWJZH010000006.1, read on the forward strand.
GCAAACGGAATCCACTTCCAAGTTCATCGGCAGGCGGTCAAGACAGACCACGGGCGAATGCGACGTCAACATGGCAAACCGTTCGGACGACAACTCCTTACCACACGCCGTAACCAACAGAATGCCCTCCACGCGCTGTGCCCGCAGCAGGGCCATCATCTCGGCCTCCCGCTGCGGGCTTCCCTCGGAATCGAGAACGATGAGGAAATAGCCATGTTCCCGAGCAGCACATTCGGCCCCGCGAATGATTTTGGGAAAGAAGGCGATGGTAATATCCGGGACCACAATCCCCAGCGTGTGGGTCCGATTCGTCTTCAAACTACGCGCGATCAGGTTCGGCTGGTAGTTAAGAATGCGGATGGCTTCCAGAACTTTTTGTCGCGAGTTTTCGCTGACTCGAGTGGAACCGCTGATGACGTTGGATACGGTTCCAGCGGAAACTCCGGCCAATTTGGCTAACTGCTTCTGGTTCGCCGCCATAATCCAGATCCTAAATGAAAGAGTAGTAAATACATGCGCGGAATTATGAGTTAAGTGTCAGGACCCGATGCTGGAATTGATCCTGGGCCGGTCAGCCTAAGGGACTCCCGCGACTGCCTTATCGTCCTGGCACGGCACGGGAAGACGGCCTTGACAGTCGTTTCACCAAGTAGGTAGCATTGCGACCGGATGAGACGTCTCACTTTGGGTTGAGCTATCTTTTGCCCGAATCGTCGAGACAATGTCGACTTCGCTGCAAACCCATAGGGAACCTCTCATTCGGATGCGCGCAGGCCAGCGGCGCTAGGAGGATTCAGATGCTGCAACATCAGCCGATTCCTGGAGAAGGATCGAACACCTCAAAGACGTGGATGCCCCGAACAACAACCCCGAGTCGACTCGGATGGACCGTAACCGCCAAAGCACTTTCCCGCCTGTTGGCCCTTTTCATTATCGGGGTCGCGTCGGTCCTGGTTTCAGCTCAACAATCATCCATCTCGAACATTGTGGGGCGGGTGACCGACGCAACCGGCGCAGTTGTCGGAGGAGCTGCGGTTCACGTCGTTAACCAGGGCACAGCGGCTGAGCGTACTGCGACCACCAACAACGACGGCGATTTCTCTATCCCTAACCTGCCGCCGGCGACCTATTCGCTGCGGGTAGAAAAGGCGGGGTTCAAGACGACTACAATTCCCTCCTTTGACCTGCTGGTGGGTAAGGACGCTAATGAATCTGTCGTCTTGAGCGTTGGAGAAGCGAACGAGACGGTTCAAGTAACCTCACTTGCACCACAGTTGCAAACCAGTGATGCGGCCGTTGGCCAAGTGATCGATCAGAAGCAGATTTCCGATCTGCCGCTCAATGGTAGAAGCGTTCTCCAATTGGCAACCCTCGCTGCTGGTGTGTCTCCGGCGCAATTTGCAAATACAGGAACCCCAGGACAGTTCGGCACACGAAGTCTTTACATCACCGTCGACGGTGGACGCGCCAGTTCGACCAATTACGTTCTGGACGGAGTGTATATCCGCTCCTTGCGGTTCAATGTGCTCTCTATGCAGCCCTCGGTCGACACGCTGCAGGAATTCAATCTTCTACGCAGCAGCTTTTCCACCGAATATGGGCAAGGTCAGGCCGCCGTATCCATGGTGACGAAATCGGGCACCAACCAGATCCACGGAAGCCTGTTTGAATACACACGCAGTTCTATCTTCGACGCGCGTAATTACTTCTCAACCTACACCGTCTACCCGCATAAACCAGTGTTTCATCGCAATCAGTTTGGCGGAACGCTAGGCGCGCCGATCATAAAAGACAAGGTCTTTATCTTTGCTGGTTACGAGGGTCTTCGGAGTGCCCAATCCATTCCTCAGCTGGGTAACTTTCCCACCCCTGCGCAGTTAGGAACGCCGAACTATTTGTTCACCCAGGTGCTTCAGCCGTCGTTCCCCGTGCCTAACTGCACGAGCTGCGGCACCAACAATTACTCGGTGACTGCCATTGAGCCGAACAACTACGACCAGGGGGTTGTTCGCTCCGATCAAACTCTGTCCTCCAAGCACTCCCTATTCGAGCGCTACGTTTACTACACTGCCGCGGAGATTGTGCCCACGGTGCAAAATGGTACGAACTATCCCCAGTTGGGCCACAATGTCAGCATAGGTGATACCTATCTGCTTACGCCCACCATCGTCAACGAAATCCGGCTTGGATACAACCGCGCCTATGGGTTCACCAACCAGGTCAATCCTGATCCCGGGAGAAACTGGGTCCAGGAAGCGGGTCTGCAAAACATCAGCGGCGGAGTAACACCCAGCGAATATGGCCGGCCGACCGTCACCATCACCGGATACACCGGTTTGGGTGAAGCTGGTAACTCGCAAGGTGATACGGAAAATATCTATAGCATCGGAGATACCATAAGCGACGTGATCGGGAAGCACACGCTTCGGGTCGGCGCCCAGTTCCAGTGGCGCCAGATTCGGCAGCTCACCGATACTCCGGCTCGCGGCTCATTTACCTTCGCATCCCTGGCAGCCTATAAGGCTGGTGTCTGTTCTATCTGCCAAGCCGGTTCGGGAAGCTCCCTGGGACATTACACCGATAACACCTACGGCATTTTCATGAACGACATTTGGCAGCTCGGCCATGGCGTTACCCTGAACTACGGTCTCCGCTGGGAGTACGCCTCACCCTTCGTGGAGAAGAATGGACTGGCCGGCATGTTCGATCCCGGTACTGGCCTGATTGCCTTTCACACAGTTCCCAGCAACATACCCCCGGTTCTTCTTCCCCACGTGAACACCACGCCAAACTTCTTTCCCGCGGGCATGGTGCAACCCGACAAGAGAGGTTTTGGTCCTCGCCTGGGCTTGGCCTATCAGGCAAGCCCGGGAACGGTGGCTCGCATCGGGTATGGCGTCTACTTCGACAACACCAACATCAACGAGCTGCAGTTCCAACGTAATATTCCACCGTTCTACTTCAACGCGACCATCAACAATGCGTCTTTCGTAAGTCAGACACTGATGCCTGGATTGAACCAGCTGCCCTCCATTCCAGCTCCCTTCAGTCTCTACCCCGGTAATCGTGTTCCGTACACCCAGGAATGGACAGTAAGCGTGCAGCAGGATCTCGGCCACGGAACAGTGTTCGAGTTGGGCTACACCGGCAGCGTGACCCACAAGCTCTGGAAGCGATTCGATCAGAATGAAGACACCTTCGCTGTGGTAGGTGGCGCTCCCGGACCGCGGCCTTATCAGAATTTCCTGCACGGTATGTTGACCAGTAAGAATGCAGGCGGAGCCGACTTCAACGGCCTCTCGGCCAAGCTCGAACAGCGCAGCCGCAATGGTCTGTTTTATCTCATCAATTATCAATGGTCGAAAAACCTGGATAACAACTCCGGTGAGGCCGACGCAAACGACACATCCTATTCCACCCACTTTTCGTTCGATCGCTCCTACTCCAATTTCGACACCAGCAGCCGAGCTGTGGGCAGTGCAGGCTACGAGCTTCCGTTTGGCAATGGCAGGCGTTTCCTCAATCGGGGCGGCATCGCGAATGTCGTTGCCGGCGGCTGGCAGGTACAGCCCATTGTTCAGCTTCGTACTGGATTTCCCTTCTCGGTCACGGGCGGGTCCGGCTCCTGCACTTGCGGCACCTATGTTCCGCAACGGACGAATCTGGCACCCGGCCGCACCAGTGGCAAACTTTCGCAACGCAGCCCGGCCAAATGGTTCGACAAGACAGCCTATGTCGTTCCGCAAGCCGGCGTGCAGGGAACAGTGACGAGGAATAGGCTCCGCGGACCCGCGACCGCTGAGTTCGATTTCTCTGCGCTCAAGAATTTTGCCATCTCTGAAAGGCTCACCGCGCAGTTCCGCGCCGAGGCGTTCAACATCATCAATCACCCCAACTTCGGTAATCCAAATACAAATATCTCTAATGGCAATGTAGGATCCATTACCCAAACCTCCTTCGATAACAGGGATCTTCAGTTTGCGTTGAAGTTGCTCTGGTAACCAGCTCTCCGCCGGGCAAGAGAAAACCCAGCCCGGCGGGCGGCTTCCGATAGTTATCCAGAAGCTGAATTTCGCTGCGAATTCGAGGGTGCGAGCTGCCGGCGAGGATCCTCAAGGGCATCGCCGTAGAAAGCTCATGTTTTTCTTCGGTAGACATATCCGATCTGTGGAGTCACGACGACATTAGGCAAACTGCGCAAAGGGTGCGACGCGGGCAATTCAACCGCCGGCGGTGATTTCCTGCTGGGCTAAGCGCAACAGGCGGGGAAGGACTTCTCTTTCCACGGCAAGAGCGTTCACTCCTGGCAGGTTCTCTTTGGCAAGATCGCTAAGAACATGGCCAGGCGGCATTTCCAGAAAGAGATTGCAGCCGAGTTCTCTGGCAACGGTGGTCGCATCGTGCCAACGGACACCATGTGCGATATTGTTCGCGAGATCACTCGCGATGAGCTCCGGGGTGCGCATAGCTCGCGCGTTCACGTTGCCAATGTAGGTCAAGCGTGGCTTTCTCAATCGAAGCGACGAGAAACGGTGTTGCAGCAAATCCGCCACCGGTTGCAGCAAGGGACAGTGCGACGGAACGGAAACGCCCAGCCGCTCAGCCTTCCTCGCGCCGTGGCGGCGAGCCTGCTCAAGCGCAAGCTCCATTCCGGCATCTGAGCCGGCAATGACGGTCTGGAGTGGCGCATTGATGTTGGCGAGAAATACCGGCTCCTGCTCTGTTGTGACTGCCTGAACGATGCTCAAGACCTGCGATTCGCCGAGTCCGATGATCGCAGAGAGACCGTAGCCAGTTGGATAGAGCTCTACCATTCTGTCTGCTCGCAGTTTCACCAATGCGACGGCGTCTTCCAACGACAACACATCCGCAACCACGGCAGCGGCAAATGCTCCAACGGACAGGCCGCAGACCACGGAAGGGCTGTGCACCCTTTTCGATGAGAGCTCTTGCTGTCGCGACACCAGAGGCGAGCAGCGCAAGCTGCACCGAAACAGAGGAGGCGAGCGCCTCTCCGGAGTCCAAGCCTCGAACGTCGGAACCCAGCACCGACGCTTACTTCATCGAGTGTGCGTTCGACCTCAGGGTGGTCGAGCAGCTGATGAAGCATGCCGATAGACTGTGAGCCTTGCCCGGGAAAGAGGAACGCGATGCTCATGCTTCCTCCTGCCATGGATCTTCTCCCAGCCAACCACCCTCCCGGTAACGCAACAGAATCTTTGCAGAGGAGGCGAACACGTATTCCTCCAGGGCAAAGCCGCACACCGGCGTTTCCACGCGAACGTCGACCTTTGCTTCGAGCCCTTGAGTGCGGTCCAGCAGAAATCTTGCTTCCTCGACTGTAATTCTTTGCTGCGCTCGTATGACCAGATCCAGATCGCTTGCCTCGGTCGTGACCTTGCGTCCACTCGCCAGTTCGAAGGCGACGCTTCCGCCTGGTCCCCATGGCAGCGCCAGGTCCGTCCATCGCTTGGTCATTTCTTGTAGAGCTCTTAGTGCCGGCGTTCGGCGTACATCGATTGAGGTGCGGAGTAGGTCCTCGGGCCGCACGAATCTCTCTCACCATGGTCTTCTCGCAGGAAGCAGCCCATCGTTCGCTTCTGTTTTCACCTCGCACCCCAACGGCGATGAAATCGGACGCTGCTTGAGCACGGCGAACCACCACCCAGGGGCAATCCAGCATGCGTCTGTCTTACCCAGGATGGTTCGGCCGTGCATCCCGAGCTGAGGGATGAGTGATCGATTTGCAACAGATCGTGAACCTGCGGGTTGCTATGCATGCTTTCTTTCAACCGAGGTGGTTCACAATCACGATCCACACCGGCAGTGTGGCCACACTGGCGATGTAGGACGCGATCAGGCCCGAGCTCGCGAGTTGCGGACTTGATCCGAAGGCCTTTCCGAAGACGAGTCCGAAGAACCCGCAGGGAATGGCACAAATGAGAGTGACGTAACGTGTCTGCTCAATCGACAAGTGAAGCAGGATGGCGAGGCCGAGAGCGAGTGCCGGCTGCAAGGCATTCTTCAGCAAGACCGGTATCAGCGTCTTTGCCCCGAATACGAACTTCTGCGCGGAAACAACCAGGCCAGTCAGCACCAGCGCAGATCCGGCCGCCGCCGAGGCCAGCACGGTGAGAAATCGATCCAGGTAAGAAGGCAAATGCAAGGCGGCGCAAGAGAAGACAAACCCCAGCAACGGCGCCCACACAATCGGCTTCTTCACCGCACGAACCAGCCCAGGACCGACTTGCCGAATGGAGAACACCTCGCCGGAGCCGTCCCTATCCGCCTCAAGAAATGCCAGCGTGACCACGGAGATCGTGACGGAGCCGAGGGCAATCGAGGTTGCGACAGTGACCAGGGATTTCACTCCAAAGACATCTGCGAGCAATGGCAAGCCTATTGCCGCAATGTTGGGAAAACTGATGGTCAGCGCTAGCACCCCACTATCAGAGGTGCGCAGCTTTTCGCCGGAACGAGCCCAGAAGAAGCTCAACCCATACAGAACCGACATAGGCAATGGTCAGCACGAGCACGGTCCCGGCTTGTTCGCGCAATGCTGCACGGGGCGTGCGCGCGATGGCCAGGAAGAGAGAACAAGGGACGGCGAAGCTCATCACAAAGACGATGAGGTTATGAACATTCTGATTGTCCATGACGCGGCGCAGCCCGGCGATATATCCGAGGAGCAGGCCCGCGAAAATGGGGACGAGAGCGTCCGCGAGGACTTTAATCATGGCGCCACTGCTGTTGCATAAGTTCACGAGCGGCGAGCCCGGCTTTGCGCATTTCGCGCGCACCTCGGGAAGTCAGCCGATTGCTCAGGTCCTTCGATCCTGCCCGCGCATCAGCCACCGCGTCGATCAGGGATTTTTGCACCTGCGCCACGGTAGACCGGCGATGGGTGATCGGGGTCCTCGACGTGCAGCAACTCATGGAGCAGGCCGAGCCGTGGCATAGTCGTGAATGTCGTAGGACATGGGAGCGACCTGATGCCCGAGACGATCCAGGTCGGCAACCGATCGAAGGGTAATCCGCGCCGCAGCCTCCTTGTGCATGGCATGGATCACTACGTCGCTGTCGTCGAAAGCGAGAATGCGGTTCGCCTGGTAACCGTGGGTGAGGAAGCCGCCGGAGATTGCGTGGCCCACGACCAGCGCGATCACCGGATGTCCCTTCATGCGCGCGGAAGCATACGCATCAGCGGCAGTGGCAGTCGCGAGGAAGATCGCGGCCGTCTCCTCGCGGCGGCCGTAGGCCTGGCTCTTTAGATCTACGATCGCGATCAGCGGGCGCTTGTTCCCCTTGGCGTCCTGCTCCATCACTTCGCGCACGCGCATGGCGAGCGTGTAGGATTCCTCCAGACCGACTTCTCCCTGCCGCGCACAGGGAAAGCGAGCTGCCGGGTTCGGCACCACGCAAAGGAAGCGCGCGGTCTCGTTCCCCAGCGTGGCATCCGCAGTGAGCACCGAGCCGGGATCCCCTGCCAGAGGTGCATCGCGGCCGGTCAAGGCCTGAAACCAAGCCTTACCTCGAAGGCCGACTTGACTACTCATCGCGAGCCTCCCCGTTCTGGTGTCCAGCTTTGTCTCAATGTCAGAGGATCCATTTGAGCGGAAGCATCGAGCGCCGCAATGCGCCGACGATAAAGCTCGACCTGCTGACTGCGATGGACTTGCGGCAATCCAGCCTTGACGTATCTCTTGACGGCTGCGGCTATTTTCGGCGCATCGTCGAGAACCAGCTCATCGGCAACGCCCATCGCGACGCGCTGTTCTCCGCCATGGATCGCCCAGATGAGTGCGCGATCGGAAGCATCAAACTCCTCGATTCCCGACTCCTGCTCAATCACCTCAGGACCGTTCATGCCCAGCCGTGCTTCCCGCGTCATGACAATGTAGCTGGAGAGCCCTGCTGCCAATGCCAATCCACCGAAGCAGCCGACGGTTCCCGCGATGACAGTAATGATGGGCGCATGCTCACGAAGAGCAAGCATGGATGCCATCACTTCGGCGATCGCGGCCAGGCCTAGATTCGCCTCCTGCAGACGGACTCCACCTGTTTCCAGCAGCAGTACCGCGGCGGTCTTCCTGCCGTTCTGAGAGTCCTCGGTTGCCAGATCGAGAGCCGTCGACATTTTGGCGCCTGATACTTCGCCCATGCTACCGGCCTGGAAGCCTCCCTCCAACGCAATCACTACGCTGGGCGCGCCGGCAATGGCGCCTTTCAGCACCACGCAGCCATCGTCGGATTGCGGAGCGATCCCTTGCAGCGGTAGCCACGGAGATTCGATGCGATCAAACGGTCCAACCAGTTCTCGCCATGAACCAGGGTCCATGAGACTCTGCGCTCTCGCCCGGGCGTCGAGTTCGATGAAGCTATGGCGATTGACAAATGCCGGCGAAGCGATGGAATGGCTCATGCTTCGATCAGCTCCGCTGCCTGTTCGAGGCGCAGCATCACACTGCCGGGCGTGGCTCCGGCGTCATTGATATAGATGCGGACCGCGCCGTCGTATCTGGCGAAGAAGCGGTCCAGCACAGCCTTCCAGGTCCCACCAAATCCGTTCACGCTGGTTCGGATCGAGACATGGGCTCCGTCTTTTTCGGCGGGTTCCATCAGAACCTCCATGTCTCCGGACCCCACGACGCCAACGTGTGCTTTGCGGGTGACGCGCCTGGTTGCTAACGGATAGTCAAACTCAAGCAACTCCATTTCTCTCCTTTCTGCGGGCTCAAAAAAAACATTTCCAGAAGAGATCCGCGGAACCGCAGATCCCTCCACGGCACGCCGGAACAGGTCGGCTGCGCTCGGAGCTTGTTACATTTTTGATTTTCCTCATAGCCTGTGGCCGGAAAACTCCGAATAGCATCTGCCAATAATCATCACCGGGGTCCTTCGACTCCGCGCCATAAACCTAACGGTACGCGATAGATCTGCGAGGCGCTTCGCTCAGGATGACGGCTTTGTGGGGGGTTGAAAACATCTGGTTGGGTGTGCAAAAACACGGAAAGATCTAAAAAGTCACAGGTTCTCGGAATGATAAGGGGAAGGGCGACGCTTCCAAGGAATTCCAACGCGTCCAGAAAAATGGTTGCGGCCAACAAGTCGGCACTTCCGCCCGGCGAAACGTGTCTCGCGATCAGCTCCCGATCGAGTGCTCGCAGGCGCTGCCGGCCGTTTGCGGTGGCGTATCCGCCTGCGTCCAGCGCGGCCTGCGCACCTGCTTTGACAACGCCCAAAGCTTCCACACCACCTCGATAGAGCACGCAGGTGTCATCAAGCTCGGCCATCAGACTGAGCAATGCGTCGAGACGGCAGATTTCTTCCGGATATTTCCTGGCACGCCGATCGCGCAGCATGGGAAGTCCGCACCTGATGACATGGGGAAAGTTGGTCGATGCCTCCACGCGTGCGCCCCCAGCGCCGTACCGATTGCGAACCATATCGCCGTGGGTAAGTAGTTTCGGTTGCGCGCTATCAGGAAGCCGTGCAATGGCACCCGCCACGGCGACGATCTCGCGAGCGTTCTCGCCAGGAATGCGGATGGCAGCCGAGACCAGGAGACCAAGAATCCAGATGGCGCCTTTGTGGGCATTGCTTCCCTGCGTGGCCTGGTACATGGCGCGTTCCGCATTGCGGCCGATCGTCGCCAGCTGCGATCGCAAATTGCAGTCGAGGTCGTGGTCTTGCGAGTACGCTGCCATGGCGGCGAAATATGGTTCGATCGCGACCGCGGATTGCCTCATGAGTGCGAGCGAAAGATCGTGGTGCGCCCCGGGGCCCCGCCGATCAACGAGCCCTGGCTTCGGTGTAAGTTCTGCTTCCGCGATCAATGCCTCACGGGCGAGGGAGGCGAGCCGCATTGATCTTTGCGGGCCGTGGGCCACGCTATCCGTTTGTGCCTGCATTTACCAGCTCCTGAACCGGGCAGGGGCCTGGTAGAGGCCACCGGACCACGCAACCAGATCTTCCATACTGCGAGCGGCCAGCAAAGAGCGGCCGGCTTTCGTACGCTGCACTCCCAGGTCTTCCGGATAAGCAACGATGCCTTTGCGCCGAAGGTCTGCGGTTTCTCCAGGTTTGGCTCGCAGACCTATCGGGGAAACCCCGGCGACCGCGGCAAGGGCCATGCGGCGTTGTTCGATTCCCTGCGTTTTGTAGAGGTAGGCGATCCCTTCTTCGGTCACCACATGACTCACATCGTCGCCGTAAATCATGACCGGCGCAATGGGCATGCCCGCTTTCCTGCCGACTTCGACGGCATCGAGAGTCTCGACAAACGCAGGCACGCCGCCTTTCTGGAATGTCTCCACAGTTTGCACTACCAGTTTTCTTCCCCGGGTGGTGGGACTCGAATCTGCTTTCAAGTCGAGCCATGCATGGCTTGCGTGGCGGCGGCCGTGAGGGTCATGTCCCATGTTTGGCGCCCCGCCAAAGCCGGCAAGCCGCCCCGAAGTCACGGTGGACGAGTTGGCGTCGCCATCCATTTGCAGGGTGGATCCGATAAACGCATCCACCGCATATTGACCGGCAAGCTGGCAAAGAACGCGATTGGAGCGCAGGCTGCCATCATGGCCGGTAAAGAAAACATCGGGCCGAGCGCGAATATAGCCGTCCATGCCGACCTCACTGCCAAAACAATGGACGCTCTTTACCCATCCGCTCTCGATCGCAGGAATCAGGGTCGGATGCGGGTTCAGAACCCAGTGTTCACAGATCTTCCCCCGCAGTCCAAGCGACTCACCATAGGTCGGGAGCAAGAGCTCGATGGCTGCGGTATCGAATCCGATTCCATGATTGAGCGAGTGGACCTGATGGCGCTCGTAAATGCCGCGAATGACCATCATCCCGGTAAGAATCTGCAGATCGGTGATGTGCCTGGGATCACGGGTGAAGAGCGGTTCCACCGCAAAGGGGCGATCCGCTTCCACCACAACGTCCACCCAGGAACCGGGAATATCCACGCGCGGTAGTTGATCCACGATTCGGTTCACCTGCACGATCACGATTCCGTCGTGGAATGCGGCAGCCTCGACGATCACGGGTGTGTCTTCTGTATTCGGCCCGGTATATAAGTTGCCTTCACGATCCGCCTGCTCGGCACAGACCAACACCACGTTCGGCGCCAGGTCAACCAGCAGGCGGGCATACAGCTCGACATAAGTATGAATGGCTCCGATCTCCAGGACACCGTCCTCGAGCAACTGCGCCACGCGAAGGCTCTGCGGCCCGGCAAACGCGAAATCTACTTTCTTGGCGATGCCAAGCTCGAACAGAGTCAGATGTTCGGGCCTGCTGATACTGGAGATGACCAGGTGCAGATGGTGCAGTTTACCGGGATCGGCTTTGACCAATGAGCGTGAAAGAAAGTCCGCCTGTTTCTGGTTGTCGCCCTCCAGCACAATTCGATCCCCGGGTGCGATCAGGAGCTCCAAGGCTGCTACCAATCTTCTCCTGCGCCAGCACCGGTCCGTTCATCCAGGAAGAGACCGACTGCAGGCGCCTCTTCTTCTCGTCACGGCGGGTCGTCCACGAGCGGGTGGCTTGAGGTTCGCTTTCCATCGGGACTCTCCTCATCCAACATGTAGAGACGATTTCGAGAGTACTAGAGTCGATTGCCGGCGGCCAGAGAGCACTCTCATCCAGGGCCGGGAGGCGGTAACGAAGAAATGCAGAGCCAAAGCTCTCAGGGACATCCCAAGGCTGGAGTTGGTCGCTGCCTGGAGGAGCGCTGGCTCAGAGTGACCGCGGCTAAGTGCCGTCTCGGTACTATAATTGCGCCCACAGATGGCTCTAACCTCTGGCGCCAAACTCGGGCCTTACGAGATCGTCGCACCACTCGGCGCGGGTGGGATGGGCGAGGTGTATCGAGCACGCGATACGCGGCTCGAACGTACGGTGGCGATCAAGATCCTGCCTGCGCATCTTGCCAATGATGCCGAGGCCAAAGAGCGTTTCGACCGCGAAGCGCGTGCCATCTCCTGTCTAAGCCACCCCAATATCTGTCATCTTTACGACGTGGGCGTGCAGAACGGAACCAGTTATCTTGTTATGGAGTACCTGGAAGGGGAAACACTGGCGGAACGACTGCGCAAAGGTCCGCTGTCAGTATGAGCAGTTTTTCAAGGCCGGCATCGAAATCTGCGAAGGTTTGGAGAAGGCTCACCGCAGCGGAGTGGTCCACCGGGATTTGAAACCGGGCAACATCATGCTGACAAAGAGCGGGACCAAGCTAATGGATTTCGGTTTGGCCAAGGCAATTCCCACAGCCGCGCCGACCTCCGGTCTTACCGCCAGCTTCAACACCCCTGACGCAAGCCAGCCCTTGACCGCACGAGGAACGGTGGTGGGCACCTTCCAGTACATGGCGCCGGAACAGGTGTTAGGGCAGGAGGCCGATGCACGCTCAGACCTTTTTTCGCTTGGTGCGGTGCTGTACGAAATGTTCACCGCCCAGCGCGCTTTCGAGGGCAAGAGCCCGCTCAGCGTGGCTTCGGCGATCCTCGAAAGGGAGCCCCCTCCGATCAGCTCTATCAAGCCGATGGCCCCACCTGCGCTCGATCATGCCATCGGACGCTGTCTGGCCAAGGATCCAGAAGAGCGCTGGCAGACGGCGCGCGACGTTGGGTTGGAGCTGAAGTGGATTTCAGAGACTGCGTGGGAGAGCGGAGGAACGGTTCCTGTTGCTGCCCAGAGCAGATTTCGCCACTGGTTGGGTTGGGTGGTAGCGGGTATTCTCGCGCTGTCAGGTATTGGCTTGGCGATCGGTTTCGTTATGCGTACGCCGAAGCAGCCACAGCCGATGCGTCTCAGCGCAGACATCGGCGCCGACGCCAAGATCGATATAGGGCACGGACCTGCGGTGGTTCTCTCACCCGATGATACGAGGCTGGCTTTCGTCGCGTCGGGTCCCGAGCAGACTCGGCGCATCTATGTGCGCCCGCTCGATGAGTTGCAAGCAACCGCCCTCTCCGGCACCGAGGACGCTGAGACTCCATTTTTCTCGCCGGATGGGCGATGGCTCGGTTTTTTCGCCGACCGTAAATTGAAGAAGATTTCGATTGAAGGCGGCACCGCAGTGACGCTCTGCGATGTCGCCTACGCACGAGGTGGAAGCTGGAGCGAAGACGGCACCATCGTTTTCGTGCCGGGTGCTCGCAGCGGGGTGTCAGAAGTGTCCGCTGCGGGAGGTGCGCCCCGGGCGGTGACGGTTCTTGATCAACGGACGGCCGAAGTCGGTGAGATCTGGCCGCAATGGCTACCTGGGGGCAAAGCTGTGCTGTTTACATCCGGCGGCCATGGGGCCAACTTCGAAAATGCAGATGTCATTGCTTACACCGTCTCGTCAGGGCAACGGAAAACTGTCTTACACGGTGGGTATTACGCTCGCTACGTGCGCAGCGGACACCTGCTCTATATGCACGAAGGGTCACTATTCGTCGCGCCTTTTAACCTGGGACGTCTCGAAATAACCGGCACGCCAGTGCCGATACTCGATAACATTGCTGCTAATCCCGGTGACGGCAGTGCTCAGTTCTCTCTTTCTGAGAGCGGAAATATGGCGTATGTCGCGGGACACAGCCGGCGCCAACTCGCCTCGATCGACTGGATGGACCGCCAGGGCAAATTCACGCCTCTGCGTGAAACACCAGGCGACTACTATGCTCCGGCGCTATCGCCGGATGGCAAGCGGCTCGCGTTGGCAATCAACGATGGGAAAAGAATTGACATTTGGGTATACGAGTTGGCGCACGACACTCTGACTCGCTTGACCTTTGCGGGTGACAATCTGTCTCCTATATGGACCCCCGACGGCCAGAGGATTACTTACAGATTGATCGAGAAAGGCGGTACGACTGACCTCTACTGGACACGTGCTGACGGCACCGGCAATACACTGCGATTAACGCAAACCAAGACTCGCAAGTTCCTCGGCTCCTGGCATCCGGACGGAAAGCTGCTGGCATTTGACGAACTCGCCGGGGATGAGAATGTAGACGTGACGCGGTCTTCATTAGGCAACTCGAGTATCTTCACCCTCCCCATCGATGGAAACGAACAGCTGGGCTGGAAACCAGGAGAGCCCAAACCGCTGCCGGGCAGCAGTGCCATGGAAGATGAGGCCTCGTTTTCGCCGGATGGCCGCTGGCTGGCTTACCAGTCCAACGAATCCGGCGACTTGGAAATCTACGTGCGGCCGTACCCGGGACCTGGTGGCAAGTGGCAAATCTCGACGGGAGGCGGATCCTTTCCCAAGTGGTCCCCTGGTGGCAAGGAACTTCTCTACCGCACCCAGGACAACCAAATCATGGTTGTTACCTATAACGCTTCTGGCGACTCTTTTCGTGCTAACAAGCCGGAGCTTTGGTCGCCCGGGCAGTTTTCTGACCGCTTGGGCGCGGTGAATTTTGACGTTAGCCCAGACGGCAAGCGGGTCGTCGTGCTAAGGGCACCCGCGAGCGAGACCCCGCCCATGACGAAGGTCAACTTTATCTTCAACTTCTTTGACGAGCTTCGGCGAAAAGGACAGCCCCAAAAGTAAAATATGCTGTGCCCTTCAGGATGCCCGGCTCAACGGCCGAAAACCCTGCGGAAACATGACATCGCCCGGGTTAGGAAAGGTGTGATGGATGAAGACAGGGATCGGAACCGGGGGCGGCATCTTGCTGGCGAGCAGCATCGTCTTCTTGTTGCAGCCTGGAAGGGCGCTAGCTCAGAGTGACCGGAGCATGTTCTTAGAGCAGTACAAGGGCATGCCGTTTCAGGATAGCCACTACAAGACGGCTCCGCAGCAAATCCCCGGTCGCGTGGAATGCGCAGCATACGATGTGGGGGGCGAGAGCGTTGCATACCATGACAGCGACGCCGCCAACCACGGCAGCGGCCAGCTGAATCCCGCCGACGGAAGCTATCTGAATGAATTCCGCATGCACGATGGCGTCGATATTTCGTATACGAAGTTCCCGACAGCCCCGGGCAAGGACGCCATCGACAACAACCACTATGAAGCGATAACGCCACCGAAGGATCAACTTTACGTGGGTTGGACGGAGCCGGGCGAGTGGTTCCACATCACCATCGAAGTCGCCAAGGGCGGCAAGTACACAGCGGATCTTCTGTACACGTCGAATCGTGGCGGCAGCATCTCGCTCGATATAAATGGGCACGATGCAACCGGACCGGTGACGATTCCGACCACGTACAACGACGCGGACCCGATTGCGTGGCGCCAGTGGCACCACTGGAATACCCTGCGGAATGCTGTGACGTTGGATCTACCTGCCGGCCGGAATGTGCTTACGGTGCATATCCTCGCTGGCGGCAACATGAATCTGGCGTATTTCGACTTTTCGGAGGACCTTGGCCAGTGCTACGGAGAGGCGGTAAGTACCCAATTCGTGCTTCCAACACGTTAAACATACTTACCGTGCATATCGTTATTGGGCGGCAACACATACTTCGATTTTCGGGCTGAAGCAGATAAATGGGCCGGCTACTGCGGCGGTCGCCTTTAGAACCTTGGGAGTAATCTTGTCGATGGTGTAGTTTGCGGGCACCTGGAACAATGTTGCGTCGGGCGAACCCTGCTGAATATTTTTGAGGGTATAGGTGGTTATACCGAAGCGCGGATCACTCTGCGTGCTCTGAACCACGAGCTTCAGGTCCGGCGAGTACCAGGTTTCGCGGATGATACTGAGGTCTTGATCGTTCCCTATCGTGCCTGCGGGAATCGTACTGGTACTGCGTGTTCCAGTGACTTGAACGCTCTCAATCATCTTGGTACCGAGAGACTCCGTTTTCGGTTCCATGCCTTTGCCCAGTTGAGTGGAGAATGGCCGATCCGGCAACGCAAAGCCTGGCACTCCGCCAGCGACCGGGCTGGTGCTGGAAACAATCAATCCTTTTTCCGCAACCCCCAAGGAGCGTGTGACGGACACACCGAATCCTCCTTCTGCGCCTACTACCACTCCGGGCGAGCCTGAAGACATGAGGAATACATGAGCGACTTTGCTATCAGAGGTATAGTCGATATGCTCCTGGGCAACGGGATCGAAGATGGTGGTCAGCGTCGGGCTGTTTCCGGGTGAAGAGTCTTTCCATGGGCCCATGGTGCCCAGTTTCTGGACGCGCACGGTTCTGCCATCGCTGTCACGCGCGACGGTTGCCGTGGTGGTTTGGACGATATGCGAACCATCGCCGAGAGTCTGCTTCATCTCTGTGACAGCCTGCGCCTGGTAGGGTTGGTCTTTAACCACTGCAGCTCTATCTTGTAGGCCGACCATACCCGCGGTCGAAACGATGGTGACCTGTCCAGGCCCGATGAGGGGCGTGCCCTGAATATCGAGTTGAGCTGCGTTCGCTTCCTGGGGGTGAGCGATTGAGGTGCAGGGTGAATGTTCAGGGCAATCCCCCGGGCTCGTCGTAACCTGCAACTGTGCTTTGCTGTTACCGGCGGCACAGAGAATCAGACAAGGGAGAACCACCAACACGCAGTGAAATGTCATGGGACGAAGCAAGCGGTTCATTTCTTCTCCTTAACCAGTTGCAGGGGCAGAGGAACGCTGATGGAGCGCGGCAGACCGTCATCCCCTAACGTGAGCTCGGCAAGGACCCGGCGATCGTGGAGGGTTGCGTTCATGGGAAAACCCAGCGACACCAGATCCGTTTGAGACATCGACACGCGAATGGTGGCATCTGTTCCGGTATCAATCGCGCTATTCGAATAAGGGAGGCGGACAACCATTCGCTGCGCAATAGCGTTTTGTGGCAGGCTGTGCGGCGAATGACGTGGCCTTGTCGATTTAACTTCTGCTCCCCGAGCTACTGGCACCGCGGCGCTACCGATGCTGGAAAGCTCCTTGGGCGGGGCAACTCCTAGTTCCATTCCTGCCCGCAATGGTTCTGAACGGTAGAGATGGGCGACACCTACTGCAAGAAACCCGATGACGGCGAGCAGGGCGAGGACAAAGGCTGGCCTGAGCCACGATCGAAAACCCGCTCGTGCTCCAAGCGGTCGTCTGGGCTCAACACCAGCCCGCAATTGCTGATACGACAGAAGCCTGAGACGTTCTCTGAGGGCGGAAGGGGGATCTTGCTGCGACAAGCCCTCAAGGCTCCCAGCAGATATTCCATGCGGGATGCATCGGTAGTCTCCGTGCTGGTTGATCGCTGTTCCACCATCCGGGTCCCTCTTATCCCGCAGACGTTTTCACTTCATTCGCGGTTGGTCCTTGCATCTTTCGCCGCCAGCAATGCCTTCGCGCGGTGCAAGCGCGAGGCAACGGTTCCTTCCGAGCACTGCAGAATGGCGGCGGCTTGCTGATAACTCTTTTCCTGCAGGCCGCATAGTACGATTGTCTCGCGATACGGGTGCGGCAGATCGAGAATCGCGCTGTAGAGAAGCTTCAAGTCAGACTGCGCTGCGAGCAGGGTTTCGGCATTCTGGATTTGATTCTCGCGGCAAAACTTATCCAGAAACCGTTCCCATTCAGGGGTTTCAAAAACACTCTCCAAAGAAGCAAAGCGATGGGTTTTACGACGTTCTTCCCGGGCAAGATTTCGTGCGATTCCGAGAAGATACCCTTCGAAGGCCCCCTTTCCGGGATCAAATTGCCCGATCATTCCGGAACCTATCTTTTCAAGAATGGCCACAAATACTCCCTGGGTCAGATCTTCCGCGACGGCAACTGACCCTGTCATATGCACCAGGAACCAATACACGGAACGCCGGTGGCGGTCATAAAGCTGCAAAAAGGCG
The DNA here is from genome assembly GCA_963847155.1 of uncultured Acidobacteriaceae bacterium. GTDB lineage: Bacteria > Acidobacteriota > Terriglobia > Terriglobales > Acidobacteriaceae > PALSA-350. The sequence goes on from CAWJZH010000006.1 coordinate 80,943, forward strand.
GACTCATCTCGTTGCTTCAGGCGCTCGACGAGTTGCGCCTCGGGATCAGCGTTGTCCTTCGAGGTCTTTTTCCTGTTTGCAGCTCGAGACCACAGCAATGAATGTCCCCTGCCTTGTATTGCATCTTCGACGCAAAAACTTCCTGGCCGCTTAAAGTTTATTGAGGAAAGCATTCGTTCGATGGACAAGGGGTTTACCGGACGTTAGCTCGCTGGTTTGGGCACGGGAATTTCTTCGATCTTGTAATCCGCTGGCACCTGAAACAGGGCTTGATCGGGCGGACCCTGCCGAAGATCGTTGAGGGTATACGTTGTCTGGCCAAAGCGCGGATCGTTCTGTGTGCTCTGAACGACTAGTTTTAAGTCCGGGGAGTACCATTCTTCACGGGTAGTGGTTAGATCTTCCTCGTTTCCAATAGCGCCTGCCGGTATGGTGGTGGTGGTGCGGGTTCCGGCAACCTGAATCCCTTCGATGGTCTTCGTACCAAGCGGTTCTGTCGTGGTGTGTTTGCCCGCTAGCTGAGATGGAGCTGTGCGACCCTGCACAAAAAAGCCGACTGCACCGCCCGGTGAACCCGCGGCGAACCCAGAAACGCCGGCGCCCATGGCAACGGGCATTTGGGATGGCGACGCTGTTGGGTTTGGCAACGGCAGGACATGAGCGATGTTTGTGTCTGAGGTGTAGTCAATGTGCGTTTTCGCTATCGGGTCGAAGATGGTCGTGATGGTTAGACTGTCGCTGACCTTTTGCGCGTTGACGGTCCTTCCTTCACTGTCGCGCGCGATCATCGCCGTCGTGCTCTGGATAATGTGTGAGCCATCCGCAAGGGTCCGCCTGGTTTCAGTGTTAGCCTGCGCTTTGTATGGCTGGTTTTTTACAACTTCAAAGTTGCCCTGCAATCCAATGAACATCCCTTTGGTACAAGGTGCGCTGTCTGCAGAACAGCCTGCCTGGAACGTGGTTGTCTTCTCAACTTGAGCTATGGCCATGGTATTGCTGAGAACGCAAGCAACCCAACATAGCGGCAAAGCCGGTGCACAAGTGAACGCTATCAACCGACCCATATATTCTCCCTTCGCGACAACAGCAGTGAATGGTTTCTGACTTGTATTGCAGTGCCGAGGCAAAAGCTTCCCGTGGGCTTGAAGTTTTTGCGTTGGATTTGCGAAGAGATGACAATCGGTGCCCGGAGCCCGGTGTACTGATCGAATCGGACTCCTTTCGAGGAATGGAAAAGCGATCCGACTATACATCGTTGAGACCGTCCGACTGATATCAGCAGCGCACGGTAAGCGAAGTGTAGGCGAGAGTGCCGAAATTACCCCACTGCCGGTAGTGCGCTCGAAATTCCAGATTCGGTGTCGGTCAGCGAGTCGGCGGAGATAACCGGAAAGCCGCTCGTACTGCACGCGCATTTCGGACGCAAACCGTCATTTGCTTTGCACCCAAAAGAACGCGTTGACCACTAAGTATCACGGCCAGTAACATTCAGAATTCTTGCACGGCGCTTACAGATAGCTTTATTCGCGGAGGTCACCCCATGGGATTTGGTCCTCACACCGCTCATCCCGGCAGTCCATCTCAGGCGTACCCGGATGCGCACGCACATCATTCAGGGAACCACGCGCACAGTCATGTCAGGAAGGACCGCCTGAGCTCGCGGCGCGATTTTCTGCGCTCGTTGATGGGCACAACGCTTGCGGGCGCTTCGATGGTTGAGTTGGGCTGGCACCGGGGCGCATGGGCGCGCGCCGCAGCGCACGGTTCTGACGCACGTCTGTTTGATCTTCACAAGGCCGAGGAGGGCGTCTTCCTGGCCCAGGCGCGTCCGCAGTCGCGGGCCATGATCAATTGCAACGCAGTTGTGTTTGTCCGATCGAAGGACGTGGTGGTGGTCGATGCCCATGGGAGGCCCTCGGCGGCGGCGGCTCTGATTGACCAGCTCAAACGCGAGGTCACAGACAAACCGGTGCGATACGTGATCAATACGCACTTTCACGGAGATCACACGCAGGGAAACCGAGGCTATCGCGCATCGGGCCGGCCCGTGGATTTTATCTCCAGCACAACCACCAAAGAGCTCATCTCCGACCTAGGAGCGACGCGCGCAAAGGTCTCGCTGGATGCTGCGCGCCAAAAGATCGAGGCGCTGCATAAACAGACGGAGAAGGCACCCACCGCGAAAGAAAAGGCATTTTGCGCGGACCAGATTCGGCAGTTAGAGGCATATGCAGCGGAGCTGAAGGATTACACGCCTGAGCTGCCAACGATCACGTTCGACAACTCGTACCTGCTGCCGGATTCTGCGTTCGATTTGCACCTCGAGTTCCATGGCCGGGCACATTCGGCGGGAGACATCTATGTCCTCTGCCCGCAGCGAAGCTCGATTGCGACCGGGGACGCCTGCATGGGCTGGTTTCCCAACTTCGAGGACGCTTATCCGAAGGACTGGCCGCGTACCCTCGACGCAGTCGAGCGAATCGGCTTTGATCACGTGCTTGGCGGCCATGGAGCGCTGGAGTCAGGGCACGGTGTGATGCGGAACCTGGGGAGCTATATTGAAGAACTGACCGGCAAGGTGGAGCGAGCCAAAGGGTCGGGCATGAATGTGGCCGAGATGCAGAAGCAGATCACGGCGGATTCGCTCAAGTCACTCGCCTCGAACGGATATGGCGCTTCCCTGACCTCCGCGATGACGGCAGGAATCGCGGATTTTGGGCCGCCGGTCCCGTTGCAGGTGTGGGTGAATTGGAACATCGCGGATATCGACAAAAATCTGAACCGGGCTTAGCCAACGATTGTAGCGACGGTTACGTGACGCGCAGTTCGTAATGATTCGCAAACGGCTGAATGTGCGACAGCAGCCGCCGGGCTTTCAGCTCGACTACCGCAAGCTGGTTGTGAGGCCGGCAAATCGCATCACACATCAAGCGAATCAAAGAAGCGCGGTAACGACCGTATCCATGCAGACCTAAACGACAGATGCGATCCCGCTCGGCGTGCCAAGATCAGCGACAATCTACCGTACATTGGACTCAGGGTAAGCTGCGGCGACTGCTCGGCCAAAATAAAACTGCATCCATGGGGTGATGAACATAATCCCATATGTGCGATCTTGTAGTTCAGCGCGATCGCGTATAGACGGTGGCACTTCACCGGTAACGATCGAATAGTCCAAGCCGAATCAATCGAGGTGAACTGATGACGATTCAAGCTCTACCTAGCGCAGCTATACCACCCACCACAGAGGTGTTGGTGATTGAAACTCCCAAGCCGGGGGTAACCGTTCAACAGATCATGGCCGTCCTCCCGGCGGAGATTCAGGCAACGGTGAAGCTCTATCTCGACGGGAGGATCCGACAGTGGTATTCGCGCGGGGATGGCAAGGGTGTTCTATTCTTCGTTCATGCGAAGACTGAGGACGAAGCACGAGCCATTATGGAAACCCTACCGCTTGCGAAGGAACAACTGATGGATCAGCAATATATTCCTGTTGGGCCCCTCATGCCCCTTAGGATGTTGATGAGTACAGGAACTCAACAATGACCCTTTCCGGGAGACGCAGAGCAAAAGGAAGCTGACCGCCAGGTGCCGGCCAGCAGAACGGAGATGAAAATCCGCTATGCCGAATGATGCACAGCAAACCAGCATGCAAGAAGTCGCCGACTTACACGCCACAATTGTTCAGCACTTTCTCATGACAGGTCATTGTCCTGACCGCGAAATGCTTTCTGGCCAATTGAAGTTGCCGCTTGAAGTAATCACGGAACGGCTTCTTCGGCTGGCAGAAATACACGGAGCTGTACTCCATCCGCATGTGCCTGAACCATGGATCGTCCATCCGTTTTCCTCCACACCCACTTTGAACTGGGTCGCGTCCGGAGACAAGAGTTGGTGGGCGCCTTGTCTTTGGTGTGGTATGGGCATTGCTGCGCTGGTTCGCGATCACGTCCGCATCCACTCCCGTTTAGCAGGCGAGGAGACGCCCATCATCATCGATATCGAGAATGGCCGTGTACGGTCTCACGACGAGATCGTCGTTCATTTCGCTATACCGCCCCGAAGGGCATGGGACAATCCTCACCAACATTGCGCTCTTATGCTGCCTTTTCGAAACGCAAGCGAAAGTGAAATCTGGTGTCAGCGTCACGGTCTACCCCATGGCGAAGCGGTGCCCTTGAGACAAGTCGCCGATCTCGCGACCAGGTGGTACGGTCTTCACGCGGAACGCTCATGGCGCAAATGGACGATGGAGCAGGCACAGTCGATTTTTGTGGAGTGCGGCCTCACATCACCGTTTTGGGAACTCTCGGGAACAGGAACTTTCTGAAGTGCTGGTTCAACTGATGAGAAGAACAGCCGAAGGGAGGAGATATATGAAAACGCAAGCCTTGTCTGAAATCGCTGAAAATCGAAACCGTTTACGACAAGAAACAAGAACCCGGCCGGACATTGAGCTGTAACGACCTCAGAAGCTTGACAGCAAAAAGTCGCGTGTACTTGAAAGGACTTTTTCCTGTGCAGCACGATCGGGCAGCATACGGGCGATCTCGACTGCGCCAACCATCGTTGAAAAGATTACAAAGAAGCTCCGTTCCCTTTCCTGAGTTCGGCGCCCCGGCATAAAAGGAACCATTCGATCTTTGTATTTTACAAGCTCGGCAAAGATCTGGCCCTTCATCTCTCTATCGACGCGCGCCATATCAGGGGCAAGAGCCGGAAGCGGGCAGCCCCGTTCGATGTGATCGCAATACTCCAGGCTCAAATAAGCCCTCACGATTGCCTTCCACGGCGCCTCAGAGTTCGATTTTTCAGCTACCGCGGCCAACTTGTCAGCGATCTCCCGAAAGGCCTCTCTTAGCGATTCAAGGAGCAGCTCATCTTTGCTCTCGAAGTGTTTGTAAAACCCGCCATGCGTTAGGCCTGTATCGCGCATGACCTCTGCCACAGCAGCGCCGGTCAGACCCTCAGCCCGTACTCGCCGAGAAGCATCGTTCAGTATCTTCTGTCGGACTTCGGCTTTGTGCTCGGGCGGGTAGCGCATGGTCTCTCTCAGGATGCCGGGAATCATCCCACAAAGCAATCGAAAGATAAAAAAGAATCCGTTGGATGATAGTCATAATCCCATGCAGTGTGGACGGAGGATTCTATATGCCAGCTCCAGTATTGGTTACGGGCGCTGCCGGTGGTCAGCAGGGCGCGACCGGCCGAGTCATCGCAACGCTTCTGCTAAAGCAAGGGATACCAGTTCGAGCATTCGTCCGGAAGGTCGATGCCCGGGCGGATGAACTTCGGGAAGAAGGCGCCGAGGTCTTCGTTGGGGATCTTCTCAATCCCGGCTCGGTCCAGGAGGCCATGAAAGACGTGCGCCGCGCCTACTTTACGTATCCCGTCGCCGATGGCCTGATGGAAGCAGCGACTATCTTTGCGTCAATGGCACGCAGTCAGGGACTGGAACTGGTCGTCAACAATTCGCAATTCCAGGACACGCCGGCAGACGCTTTCTTTGGTGACCTTGTCACCGCTCCCACCCGTCGAAACCTGCAGCACCGTCTGACCGATCGGATTTTCGATTGGGCACAGGTGGGAGCGGTTCATATCCAAGCCCCTCCATATTATGAGAACGTGCGCGCACTGGCCGGTCGCACCGTAGCGGAGAAAGATACGGTATTTCTGCCGTGGGGTGATGGAGACGCTCGTTTTCCGCTCGCCGGTGCTCAAGACGTTGCCCGAGTTGCCGCCATCCTCTTAGCAAGCGCTAGCCTGCCGTCCGAAAAAGTGTATCCGCTGGTGAGCGAGGCTCTCACTGTACACCAGATCGTCGAAACGCTCAGCAAAGTGCTCGGACGGCCGCTTAAGTATGTGCCAATCACGGATGAGCAGTGGGCCGATGCAGTGAAGGAGCGAATCAATGCCCACGCCGTCGATCATCTCTCCCGTCTTTGGCAGTACTTCAGAACGCGTGAGCACCAATCGCGGCCGACAAACGTCATTCATGAGGTAACCGGCCGGAATCCACAAACGCTCGAAGAGTTTTTTCAGGCGAATGTCCGATTCTTTGACCCTGCGAAATAGGGCTTGCCGGAGGAGCAACATGGATATTCTTCAACACCCGACTGTCCAGCAGTTCTATGCGATTCATCCTGCGGAAGAAACAAGGGCTGCCGCTTCGATCGATTTTGAAGTGCTTAAAAACCTGTGTCTGGAAGCTGGAGCGGATGACGTCGGGTTTGTGGGGATTGACGATCCAGCCGTCGCATCCCAGAGAGCGGATCTTGACTGGCTGATGCCGGGCGGACAAACACTGATCGGCTTCGTCTGTCGAATGAATCGGGAGAATATCAGGACTCCAGCTCGTTCGATCGCGAACCTGGAATTTCACATCCAGACTGACGAAACGAATGTTGTTGCTCAAACGATAGTCTCGAAACTCGAGGCGCTGAAGATCAGGGCGATGATTGCGGGTGCAGCGGGCTTTCCAATGGAAGCAGATCGCTTTGGAGGAAAGCCATGGACGATATCTCATAAGCCCATTGCGGTAGCCGCCGGTCTTGGTCAGATGGGAATTCATCGTAATGTGATACATCCAAAGTTTGGCAATTTCATTCTTCTCGGCACCGTTCTCCTTTCCGCCAAGGTGACGAGCTATTCCAGTGCGATCGCCTACAATCCCTGTCTTGAATGTAAACTCTGCGTCGCCGCATGTCCCACGGGGGCAATTCATTCAGATGGGCAGTTCGATTTCTCAGCTTGCTACACGCACAATTATCGCGAGTTCATGGGAGGATTTGGCGATTGGGTCGAGAATATCGCGGAAAGCAAAAACGCATTGGACTATCGCAGAAAGGTATCGAGTGCCGAGACCCAATCGATGTGGCAGAGTCTTTCCTACGGCGCGAACTATAAGGCTGCGTACTGCATGGCTGTTTGTCCTGCTGGTGAGGATGTGATTGGGCCGTTCCTCACAGACAGGAAGACGTTCCTCAACGATGTCGTCAAACCCCTCCAGCAGAAGCCAGAGACGGTTTACGTAGTCGCCAATTCCGATGCAGAAGAGTTCGTTGCCCGTCGCTATCCCCACAAGAAGACGAAGCGGGTTAAGAACGGACTGGCTGGGCAGGTCTCGATCATGAATTTTCTGTTTGGAATGAATCTCGTATTCCAACGCGGCAAATCGAAAGGGCTGAACGCTGTTTACCATTTCAGGTTCACAGGATCCGAACAATGTGATGCCACCGTGATCATCCGAGATGAGACTCTGCGCGTTCTTGATGGACAGGTTGATAAGCCGGATTTGGTGATCACCGCTGACAGTCAGGTTTGGCTTCGTTTTCTGCGCAAGGAAATCTCGATTGTGCGGGCGCTCGTGACACGAAAGATCAAATTACGGGGCTCGCCGAAGCTTTTACTCGCCTTTGGCCGCTGCTTCCCGTCCTGATCGAACCAACTGCGTCGATGCCTGTGACGCGCAACCGAAGAAAGGACACATTATGCAACATTTGGTCCAGATGAACATCATCGCCGCAGGCGAGAGTTGCAAACAACGAAGAGGGGTTGAAGTTTGCCCAAGATCTCATCTATCCGACTCTGAAACAGTGTCAGCAAATGCAGCAGGAAGGCAAGATGCTGGCCGGCGGTCCTATCAGCGGCGGCGTATCCAAGAGTCGAGCCAGGGCAGATATCAGGTCATACGTCCAGGAAAATGATTGGCTCCTCAGGTAGGACTCGAACCTACAACCCTTCGGTTAACAGCCGAATGCTCTGCCATTGAGCTACTGAGGAGTGTCTTGGCGGGAACCGTATCGTGATGGCTGGCGCCTTCAATCAAGCAATCAATTCCCAGGGCAAGGGCTTTCCATTGCTCTGGGTCCACGATCAGGAAACGCCCCTGGGTGACGCGAAGATTCGAGACTCCAAGGAAGGGTTGATCGTCGACGGCCAAATGCTCATGGTCGACCCGAACGCTCAGAGGATGCACGGGCACATGCAGATGGGCAGCGTGCGGGGATTGTCGATCGGCTTCTGGAATCCAGACCCGGCAAAGACGTCGTGGGATGAGAACGGCAACCGGATACTCCGGGAAATCAAGCTTTACGAACTGTCACTATGTCCGATGCCGGCGAATCCGCTTGCGGTGCTCACTTCAGTCAAATCTCTGGCCCAGGTCGAGCGTTTCATGCAGTCTATCTATGGCCAGTCTCCCGATGCGCAGATGGTGGCGCATCTCCGTGCGATTTACGAGCATGTGCTCAGCTTGCTTGGCGACGTTAACGATGATGGCGACGATGGCAATGACGAGGGTGTCGATGATCCGGATCAACTGGAGGAACAGAGCGACGACGAACACAAAGCCCTGCTACTCGAACTGAAGGCCTTGGCCCAGCAGGCCAGGGATCTCGCGGGTGTATAGATCTGGTTTCAACGTGGGAGCGCGGAACCTCCTCAATACAACAGATCGACTTTGAGTACCTCGCGTGAGTATTTCGATGCAAACTGCCAGGCTACTTCTATTAGCGGTCGCACACTGGCCTCCGTGACATCAGCCGCCTTATGGATGATCTCATCTCTCAGATGTGCAAGTGATTGGAGCTGGCTTTTCACCTCGAAGTCTGTACACCAGGCACCTTCAATCGTTTGCTGCTGAAGTAGCCATTTGGCAGCGGACACAGCCAGTTTCTTCTGGGAATCGGATGTTGAAACTCTCAACATTGCCAGACAGCAAAATGCAGTTGTTGTGACACTCGGCACCACCTTGTATGCCCTTCCAGGACGGACTTGAGCTTCGCCCCATGTGTCGCCACTAGCGCTTTCGTACACGCGCTTCAATGCGATTTCGATTTCGTCACTCAGCCTTAACGTCAGCTTCGAACTTCGACTAATCATCAACAAATCGAAACAAAGAGAGCGAATTCCGTACGAACCGACATCCTCGGATGGGGCACCCGACAATCCTCTCTCGAAGTCACTGAATGCGTCTTCAAACCCTCCGACATCGAAATGCTCAGCGAACCTATATCGGGAGACGCCCCATTCTACAAACTTGCCGTCAGGTGGATACCAGAAAATACTGCCTGGAACGTCCTTCTGCTTATGTGTGTTCCGGTCCCGCGTCCAGTCAGCAATCACGTCTTGAATAAGGTCGCCGCCGATCTCACTCCGCATAAGGACGACCGCATCCAGCAATTCGTCATTCAGCACCCACTCGCGGGTTGTGAGTAGTGCTTTCAAGGCACAGCGTGACTTTTCGATGCTGGAAGGAACGATCTTTATCTTGTCGCCCAAGTTCCGAATCTCATTGGTAACGAAATCGTGGAATGGGTTCTGTGCGCGCCCGGTTTGCCTGTTCCTTGCCTTTGCCGTCGTTTTCGGAGCGGGAGCATCAACTGCTCTAAGCTTTTGGAGGTTGCTTACCCGTTTTTCGACCCGTTCATGCAACAAGGGGCCGTCCAAGCCGGCGTCCAAGCCGCGACGATTCAATTCGGCAGCAAGCTTCGAGGCGTTAGCGGGATCAAGAGCCACGCTGCCCAGCACGAAAGGGAGCGATAGCCTCTCCTCGAAGCTACGTAGGTCCTGCAATTGAAAGTATGATTCGTAAATTTCGGCTACTTCTTCCGTCCATCTCTCTCCTACAGGCAACCATCTTCAGAGCCGAGATTCCCTGACGTTTTGGGCTATTCCCCTGATATGGGTTCGGTCCAGATCCTGCCAAGTCTCCTGGGTGCTTGTTTAATTTCCTCTTCTTCGCGGATGAGTCGAATATACCGGCGCAGGGACTCAAAGGGCGGGTATCGGTAAACTCCCCCAGGCGATCAGTCGGGGTTAGCCAACTTACCGATAATCCCGTTTCCCCGGAACAAGCAAAGAGCCTTTAATAGTTCACTGTCGGCTTCACAGGACGAGCCGTGATTTCAACGTCCAGAGAGGGAAGGATAGTGACCTTGGCATTCGTCGGCCCTTCGGTCGCCGTGCCGGAGATGGCGTAAGTGTAGGTCACTGTGAAGATGCCGTTCACATCAGCCGCGAAGCGCCACGTCTTCAGGTTCTCGACGGTAGGCGACTCCAAGTACCGCTGCCCAGCTGCGACGTCGGCTTTGGACAGCACATCCGTTTTCACAACCAGTCCATCTTTGACAGTCGCCCGCAGAATCAATTTGCCGGTCACGTGCGCAGCCTTCGCGATAGGAGGATACATTGGCAGCGCAGCTCCTTGAAGGACTGGGACCGCCGCTGCTGAGCCAGACTGTCCGGACAGGGGCAGCGCGAAGAAGAGAAGCGCAAGAGGGGTTAGGTGGGCATGCATGAAGGCAATTTTATCGTCGCTCCCGTTAAGTCTCGTTTTCAGTAAGTTCCCGGAGTGATCGGCTGGCAAACAGATGAAGTTACCGGAAACCCCGTTTTCACGGAACTACGATCGGACTTCAGATTGTCTGGCTGCGAGATAGTCTCCGGGTTGCCGACCAACCAGCCCAGAATCCGGCAATCAATAATGGCCTGTTAGAATCCGGCATCAACAGCTTGGGAAGCACCTCGATAATTGGATATGCTGGACGCATCGTGAAATTCCGGGTCCCCGTTGCGCTCTCTCTCGCCATCGCTGCAACCTCCGTCTTCGCCCAATCGCGGAACCTTTCGCTCTGCATCGTGCAAACCAAGTCCGTCGCCGTAAGCCAGGACGAATCCTCAGCCGGACCTATCGCTATTGCGATGTATCACCAACTTGTCGGCCAACGACTGCAGAACGGCACCGCGCTCGAAATCACCGTTCTCGCTGCATCCGAGCAACGGGACATACTGCCGGAGGTCCACCGCCTCAACTGTTCCTGGTCCCTTCAGCTCTGGTACCACCGCAGAACCGACCGGGAGGGGTCCTTCGCCGGTATGGGCGACCAAGACAGTTTGCTCTTCAGCCTATGGAACAGCGACACACGGAAGGTACTCGCTCGTGGGAGTGGCGTCGCCATGCGAGAGACAGAAGGGGATGCCTCACGGATTCTGAACCCTCAAGTTTATTCCGCTTTTGCCCACCAGATATTGAAGAAGCTCAATCAGCTCCCCTGATAGATCGAGAGTCGAAGGAACGGCATGCTCCCGCAGCAATTGAACCGGCAACGGGTCCGCTGGTTGCCTGCAAAGTCGGGTTATCGGTAAATTCCCCGATCACAGGCACCCTCACCGTCAAGTTGCCGGACGTCGGCCATCAAGGTAGTCCGATGAGACACCGAATTTTGTAGACGCCGTAGCCAACACCCACACCGATCAGGCCATAGAGGACAAAATTGCCACCAAAGGTAAAAATGCCCGTTATCGCTTTGGACCAGGCGGTTGTGGAGTCGACTAAACCAAGGACCGATGCTGGCCAGAGGAATAAAGCCACAGGGGGGTGGCAGGCTGCAGCAAAACATCAACACCGTGATCGCGGCAGCGACAGCGAGGCCGATGCACCCCGGTATGAGAAACCACCGAAATAGATGAGCTTCCGGTAGCTCTTCTTGCTCAAACATGACAGAAGGTTATCCCAAGTTTTGGTATTGCCTGCAAAGTCGCGTTTTCGGTAAGTTCCCGGCGTGATCGGCTGGCAAACAGATGAAGTTACCGGAAATCCCGTTTCCAGGGAACTTCTGTGAAGAAAGAGAGACGACCAACTTTTGGATTCATCTCTGACGAGCCGACCACGCATATTTCCACACTGGAGTGAGGAAACTGGCGTAGGCTGTGTTGTTGGGAGAACTGACATGATTCTCGTTGTCGGTGCCACCGGCATGGTAGGGAGCGAGATTTGCCAAACACTATCGAGACGAGGCGAAAAGGTTAGAGCGCTGGTTCGCACGACAAGTTCGACAGAAAGGGTGGCACTTCTCAGGGGACGCGGTGTGGAAGTATGCGTCGGCGACCTCAAAGATCCCGACTCGCTAGATGGCGCCTGTCGCGGTGTGGATGCGGTCATCTCGACTGCGTCCTCGACCCTCTCACGGCAGGCAGGAGACTCGATTGAGTCGGTCGATGACACCGGGCAGCTGCACCTCGTGGAAGCGGCAAAATCTGCTGGTATCAGCCGGTTCATTTTTGTCTCCTTTCGCCGTCCGGCCGGTATCTCCTTCCCGCTGGCAGACGCAAAAGCGCATGTCGAGCATGCGATCACGGACCTGAACTTTACTACGATCCAGGCTAGTTGGTTCATGGAAGTATGGCTGAGCCCGGCGCTCGGGTTCGATTACTTGAATGCTTCTGCTCGCATCTATGGACCCGGGACCAGCCCCGTGAGTTGGGTCTCGTTCCTGGACGTCGCCGAAATGTGCGTTCTTGCTCTGCGGCATCCGGCAGCAGAGCGCAGGACTATCGAATTTGGCGGCCCCGCCGCGCTGAACCCACTCGAAGTCGTTGCCCGCTTCGAAGAGATTGGTGGCAAGCCGTTCAAGCTCGAGCATATCCCCGAGGAGGCGCTACGCGCGCAGTTTGAGGGAGCAACGGATTCGATGCAGAAGAGCTTCGCCGCCCTGATGTTAGCTTATTCATCCGGGGATGCAATGAACATGACGTCGATCCAGCAGGAGTTTGGGATCAAACTCACGAGCATTGACCAATTCGCCCGCATTGTTCTTGGGCAGACAGCGACCCATTGAGGTTCCACGTCAGATTTGGGGCGAATAGAAGCAGACTAAGATCGTTCTAATCTTATTGGGTTCTGTTTCGATCACGGGATGCCAATTTCAGTGTGGAAATACTCGGAGCGCACCGACTTACGTAACGCCCGAAAAGTCGGGTTCGGTAAATTCCACGGCCGCAGAGGGGCCAAGGCCGGACAAGTTGCCGAAATTCCCGTTTTTCATTCATGCGTATGTTCCGGCAAGTCGGACGCGGTTGATGCTACAGGCGGGTGCGCTCGCTTTCTGAGATGGAGACGTCGTTCAGATATGCGGAAACGGGGTGTTATCGACTCGTGAGATGGAAAGTGACTAGCCATCCGACTACCATCGCCGCAGATAACACCACCGGAATGGTCGCTTGTGGTTGAGACTTCTTGTTCGAGGACCAAAAGAGAAAATACAGCGTCACGATTACTGCGCAGCCAAAGAACAGAATTACGGACGCCCATCCGTACGCCTGCGAAACCAGAAAAAGGGCTGCAGCCTGTGCAACAGAGACGATTATGGTGGTGACAAGCATATAGGGCCAAAAGAAATGACGGATGCGAACTGGCCGTACCGGCGGTGACTGTGCTCTGGGTGCATGGGAGTCCGAAGTCCACCCCAGTGAAAAAAATGCCTCAACATAGAAATTGGTGCTCTTTCGGAAAACTGCGTTTGCCGTCTTGAAGTCTTCACCTAAATAACCCTCCAACAGCTGTTTCTGCAGCTCGTAGCCTTCCACGTATAACGTAAGCAGGTGCCCAAGCTTCATGAAGTAATACAAAAGCAACGCCAGATCAACGGCGGCAATCACCTTCTGATCGTATCCTCCATGAATAAAATAATTTGAAAGCAAGTCTCTAAAGCTTCCAATATGAAAAACGAGGGCGAGCCCGGTGGCGGCCAAGACCAGATGGGCTATCCAGTTTTTCTCCAACGCGCTTTCGAGCCCGTTCACACGGTCTGATGTCAGCTTCAGAAGGTATTCCGTTCTTGCATCGTCTCTTTGGGGCATCGGCCGCAGTTCGTCCGCCGTGGCTAGCTTCGGTTCGTCAGCCATAATTTCCCTCCGAGACATGCTATTACTATTTGCCAGGACCGCGCGGACTTGCACTCGTGGTTCCAGGATCGAAAATCCCGGGCACGCACAAGTCTGCACTGCCTGGAAAGTCGGGTTTTCGGTAACTTGCAAAGTCGTGCTCTTTAAGACGTGGCTTGCCTTGTGACCCGACCCGGGATGCGGTTGACGATTCCCACGGTCCCAGCTGGACTCCTTGAGAGGGCTTAGAGGGCAGCCCCAGCCCTGTTCGAAGGTGACCGGGCCGAGGGCAAGGCGCTTCTGGTGGAGCTGCAGAAATGTCACTGGTGTGCGCCTCCGACGGGGTTTCCCCATCGCGGAGGGGTGAATTCCCGAGGCTTTGAAATCGTCGCTTGCTGCTGAGCCTTCATATTGCCGCACGTTTTGCACGAGTATCGAAAGCCGATAACGAATGTTCTCGCCTCCTTTGGAACCCGAACTAAGATCGTGGTTATTTCTACGGAAGTCCCAGGGTTCACGAGAGGTATCGACTTGTGCCGCGCGTTCTCTGAGCTTCCAGTGGGCTTATCGAAACCGACCGGTTCCGTCGCGAAGGAACATGAGACACAAACGTAGAGCCAATAGTCAACAAGCTCTGCAGGAGTTTCCGACGGGTTGGTAAAGGTGAAGTCCACAGGAAAATACCCATTTTTGTCCGGATTGACTACCTCCGACAGGATTGGTGCCTCTCGATATTCCATAGACCCTTGCCACAGACTAAATGTCAGCTCTGCTTTCTTGGGTTCTGGCATCAGTTCTTGAATGATCCTGGGCTCGTTGGCTTTAGAGGTATTCCGGACTGCCCATTTCTCCCCTAGTTGAGCCAAGCGCTGATTGATCCACGCCTCTGGAGGTGCCTTGGTCCCCGCAAGGATATCTGGATCGATAGGATCGTGCGACAGAATGTATTCGTCCCTAAGTGCTTCGGTTATGTGCTCCCTCCTTTGCGCTTCGCTGAGCGCCGGCTTAGAGCTGAGAGACTGCAAAATTTTACCCAGTGAATCGCGAACGAGATCAACCTTTTGTCCCTGAACTTCTTGCTTGTGATCCTGTTCTTCACGGTTAACAGCATTGACAATGATGGCAAACGCCCCAAACAGAATGAAAAAAGCGATGAGGGAGTAGCGTATGCTTCTTTTCGATTCGAGTTTTCTGGTTGTCTCGGGTACAAGGTACGAAAGCCCCGCAAGCGCTAGGAGTGCGAAGGCAATATCTGGCACGGCGTTCATGAGGACATGCATCAAACGCCCTATCGAAGGATGATGGCGCATGCTTAACAAAATTGTGTGACCAATGAGCGCAAGAGAAACTGATATTTCGGTCCAGAGGTATCGCCGCGAGATAGAGACCACGACCCCAAGAATCAGGAGGCCTGCATATAAGGAGCTTCGCATCGGATGCGCGCTTACTAGGATTCGCCACCGGAAGAGGTGCGCCCTTAATACAATTCGCCACCGAAAAAGGCGCAGGAATGCCCGTCTGCGAAATTCTGGAAATGAATATACGCAGAGATGTTATTACCTGATCGTGTCTGCGTCACTTCGAAAAGCCGGCGCACAGCAAACACAGATTTGCACCGCCGCCATTCAGTATGTCCGCGTGGAAAGTCAAGCGCTCAACGGTCCAGTCCAGAGCGATCATTGGCAGCTTCGGAGCAGCAACCGTTGCTCGACGATGGCGACTTCGTATTTGACGACCCGCCAAACACTGCGACCCAGGAGCGAGGAAAGGATGAGGGCGAATAGAGCGAGTGTGATTGTTTTGTTCACGCCCGGCCTCCGTCACGCGTGATTGATACGGCGCAGGTGATACGCGAGACGGTGCCTATGGCGCCC
The DNA here is from genome assembly GCA_963847155.1 of uncultured Acidobacteriaceae bacterium. GTDB lineage: Bacteria > Acidobacteriota > Terriglobia > Terriglobales > Acidobacteriaceae > PALSA-350. The sequence continues at coordinate 96,482 of CAWJZH010000006.1, forward strand.
GACTCGAAGAAATAGCCTACCTGGGTTGGGGAGACTTCGCAGTCCTCGATGGCTCCGTCTTCTCTCTTGTACAGGCGGCCAGGATTAGCTCGTCCGTTTCCGCAACTGTGAGTGTGTCTTTAATCTTCATTTCGGCTCCCTGTAGTGGCTTACAGACCGACCATCCCACCCTTGCCAGAAGGTTCCAACCACCAATTCCCGCCCACCTGGGCATCGCTGCGGAGGGTGTATGAAGGGGAGCAGGGCACCGTGTACGGGCCCCGTGTTGCGGCACATTTGCCCTGTAGTCGTTTGTTGCGCTGCATGTGTGTGAAAGGGCGAGCGGCACGTCGGCGGGCTGTAAAGGGGAAACAAAATCGCAAAGAAAAAACCGGAGCTTTGGGGCTCCGGCTGGTTGACTCTCGTTCGACCGATGTGGTTCCTACATTGCTGCTGCTACCGTCTCTGTCTTCGCAGTCTTAGGCTTCCTGATCCTTGCGACCTTTGGTTTGCAGGCAGACTTGGCAGCCCTGGGCTTCACCGCGGCCTTGACCTCACGATGTTCGAATGGACGCACCGGCAACCCACACATATCCAGGTGACCGTGGGTAATCCCGCGGATCGCTCGACCGACCATGATGACGTGAATCTTCAGATGCAGCTTGTCTTTGATCGCCTGCATGGACATCTTTGGGTTGGCTACCTTCAGCTTGCGCGCCGCGAGGACTTCCCGCGCCGAGATCTTTGACTTGCCTTTGGTTTCGGGTGTCATTGTGTTTCTCCTTTGCGTAACCGTCTACGAGACGACCTGCGAAGGACAACCGTGTCTGCGGGCCTAGTTTGACAAAATGTCAAAATAATTAAACTGGTCGCAATTGGGGGTACTGCAAATCGATGCGATCTAGGCCGTTCTGTCTGTAGCGGAAAATGTAGCGACCCCATGGCAAATAATGGCCCTAAACAGCCCCAAATGGCACTTTTAGCCAGCACGCATCAACGACCATGGAAACTGAAGGAGGCTTTTGTTCTGAATAATTTAGGGGCTGCTTTTTGGCTCCTCAGGTAGGACTCGAACCTACAACCCTTCGGTTAACAGCCGAATGCTCTGCCATTGAGCTACTGAGGAGTGTCTTGGCGGGAACCGTTCTGAACTGTCTCTGATTTTACCGCAAACCTGATCCCCTACGTCAAAAGCCTACCCATTTCGCTTGCCGGCGAGGTCTTGGAGGACCGCCTCCGCGACCCTCCTCCCGGAGGCTAGAGCCCCCTGGATGGAGGCTGTCTCGCGGTAGTCGCCACACATGTAGACACCCCCCGAGGCCCCCAGTCGCACCGGGGCCTGCTCCCACTCCGCATGCCTCTGCTGCGGCAAGGCTCGGGAGAGCGGGTAGGCTTTGAGCAATTTCCATGAGTCTACGGCCGGGCCAAACCACTTTTTCAAATGGGTGCGTACCCCACCGTCCAATCGCAGCAGCGCCGCGTTCTCCTGCGGTGCTTCTCCCACTACGCTAGCCACCACCAGGTGCGCGCCCGGGGGTGCATACCCGGGCGAAACTGCACTCATCTCCGCAAGGTTGTTTACCGGGCCAGCCCCCCGCCCTTCCCCATTTAATAAAATGATGGGCTCATCCACTGGCGGCTTTTCTGCGGCGTAACAGAAGGCCGTGACCTGGTTCCAGGCGCGCACCTCGGGTACACTCCAGCCACCCACTCCCGCTAATAATGCGTTGCCCTCGTTGCCGGCTACCGCAAGCACCACGGCTCGCGCCTCCAGGTTCTCTCTGCCTTCGATGGTTATGGCAAAGGATTCCGCGTTTCGGGTTACTTTGCTCACGCGTGCCTTAGTCATCATTGCGCCAGCCGGTAGCTTCGCCGCCAATTGGAACGGTATCTGTTGCATGCCTTCCGCAGGGACGGCCGTGTCGCCTACGGAGAACATGCGAAAAAGAAATTCGAAGAAGCGGCTGGAGGTGACCAGTTCGCGCTCCAGAAAGACGCCACCGAAAAAGGGCTCGAAAAAACGTTCAATCATATTGGGGCTAAAGGGAAATGCCTGCAGGTAGTCACGAGTGGTCTTTTCCGGCCGGGCAAACATCTGCTCGAAGGTGCCTGCCTGGGCACGGGCGCGCAGCCTGGCTACGTTGAGTTTGTCGGCCATGGGCACAATGCTGTCGAACAGGAACTGGGCAGCGGCGACCGGTTTGCGGACTGGATCCGCGAAGCGATGAAATTTCCCGCTGTGCCAGACCAACGCGCCCGGTTCGAAATTTTTCAATCTGAGCGCGTCGTAGTCCAGCAGGCGCGTGGCTTCGGGATACGCCGTCAGCAACACCTGAAAGCCGCGGTCGAGGCGAAAGCCTTCCACCAGGTCCGTGCTCACGCGGCCACCCGGCCGGTCACTGGCTTCCAGCAGGGTTACCTGCACACCTGATGCTTCGAGCGATAAACCACAGCTTAGGCCGGCTAGCCCCGCACCCACAATGATGACGTCGCTCATCTGTTCCCCGTCGCTGTGGTTTCGTACTCCGGCCGCGGCACGCTGGCCAATTCCTCGATCGCTTGCGCCGCCCGCGCACGCAACGCCTTGCGTTCCCCGGCTGTCTTCTTGTGCAGTGTCGCATAGGGCATCAACAACCGCTGGTTGTTACTGAGCCGGTCGTGGTTGCGTTCCAAAAACGACCAGTACAGAGCAGTAAAAGGACAGGAGCCTTCTCCTGTCGATCGCGTTGGATCGAATTTGCAGCCCTTGCAGTAATCGCTCATGCGGTTAATGTAGGCGGCGCCGCTCACGTACGGCTTGGTCGCGGTCACGCCCCCATCCCCGTAGGTGGACATGCCTAATACGTTCGACTCCACTACCCAGTCGTACGCGTCTACATAGGCGATCCAGAACCAGTCCGTCAATTCACGCGGAGAAAAGCCACAGAGCGTCGCCAGATTACTCAGGACCATGAGCCGCGTGATGTGGTGAGACCAGCCTTGATCGACTACCTGCCGCACTACGGTGTCGAGGCAGTTCAGTCCGCTAGGTACGCCCCAGTAAGCCGCGGGCAGCGGCAGAGTTGCGTTGAGAGCGGTGGGGGTCGCGCCGGCGTACATCCCTTTCGCCTCTTTTTCATAAGGAACTTGCAGATCACGATAACCGTTGGTAACGCGGTGCACATGACGCATGAATTCACGCCAACCCAGAATCTGACGGATGAAGCCTTCGGCGCTCGCGAGCGGAATCTTGCCCTTCGCGTGCGCCGCGGCAACGTCCTCCACGGCCTCCCGGGGTAGTATCCGGCTCAGATTCATCAGGGCGGAGATTTTGCTGTGGAACAGGTCAGGTTGGTTGGTGACCATGGCATCTTCCCACGGTCCGAAATGGGGCAGGAGATGCTCAAGAGCGAACTTCCAGGTTTGACGGCAATCGTGCGCAGTGACCGGCAGGTCGAAGCCGTCGAGCGAACCAAAGTGTGCTGGAAACTGTTTCGCAACCAGGTTCATGACTTCCGTTGTCAGCTCGTCCGGGGCAAAGCGCGGCCGCTCAGGGACCGGTACCTGGCCGCGGTATGGCTTCCGGTTTTCCTGGTCGTAGGAGAATTTGCCGCCTATCGGTTTGCCGCCTTCCATCAGGAGGCCGGTCCGTTTGCGCATGGCGCGGTAGAAGCGGTCCATTAAGAAGCTTGGCGGCCGGATGTTTTGCTTGATACCGAATACTTCGTCGAACTCGCTTTCTTTTGTCAGCCACGTGGAATCCTCTTCTTCCTCAAACTTCAAACCTTGTTGTTTCGCTTGCTTGAGGTCAAGGCGAAGTTCTCTTTCCGCCGGGCGCATCAGGGTGATCTGCTTGAGCGCGTATTTTTTCTGCGCCTGGAGCAGCCCGTCGCCAAAGCTCTTTTCGGTGAAAATGTAAATGACTTTCACTCCCCTGGCGGCTTGCTCCAGGGCGAAGTGGCGTTCGTTCGAGAGCAGGAGCGTCAGCTTCTTCTTATGGTAGGGGCGCCGCATTCCCTTCTCCAGGGACTCGACCATCACTATGCCGCATTGTTTGGGGTCAGTAAGGGACAAGGGTCCTGTGCGGTCGGTAAGGCGGTCGTACGGGACGTAGATCCAACGACGAGCTTGCGCATCGGCCGCGGTGGGCGCGGCCTTGGTTATCTGGGGCAGGAAGACGCTCATACGGCGAGGGTAAAACGGTTTCCTTCACCGCGCGTAGGTCTAGCTCGATTGATGTTGACGTTGGTGAAAGGTGGCAGATGGGCTACGGTTGCGACTTTCAGAGAGGGCGTTCGTTGGGCTGCGCCCATCGTTTTCGTCCCACGTACGCTGGGCGAACGTGGGGCACCCGTCCGATTCCCTCTGGGTTTGCCAGGTCCTTGTAAGGTTATCGATGAAGGTCTGTGGTATCCCAAGTCAATAGAGCATTACGGCTACTTTGTAGGTCGTAAATCCCTGGGTGGGGTTGCCGGAATCGCAGGCGCCTACGGCGGCTTTGTGATATTGATGGGTGGCGATTTTCTGCTCCAGCACCTCCGGTAAGCGAGTCAGGTCTGTTCCCTCCCAGCGCATGATGAAGCCGGGGGCGGAACCGCCGGCGGAGCCGTGCTGCATTTCGCAGGTCTGGCGGGCGTCCTGGGTCGAGGCTGCGGATTGCAGCCCCCGTTGCTGCAGCAGTTGCGCGATCTTTTGCTCGATCTGCTCCGGTCCCAGCTGGGCCACGCCGTCAGCGAAATCTTCCACCGCGTAGTAGTTCCCTCCCTTTTTGACCAGGCCGATACCAATCGTATTCATCGACGGATTGAGGATGTTTGCGCGGTGAGGGGCCGAATTCATCCACTCCTTTTCGAGCGCCTGCGGGCTCGACGCCAAGGCTACGTTTTCCGCGATCGAGCGAAAGTGCGCACCCGCTGCGCCACAGCGGGTGACCAGGTCGGCTTCGCCGGGATATTGATGAGACAGCGCCGGCTGTTGCGCCATCAGTTGCGCATGGTCGGCGGCTGCCTGGGCTAGTGCCGGATCCCACTTGAGAGGCGCCAGACCTTGCTGGGCCCGATCGGCGTTCGCCAGGTCCATCACCTGCTGCTCAACTTCCTGTTGCGCCCATGCCGGCATCGCGAACAGGGCGGCGGCCAGCGCCATCATCCAGAGTTGTGTACGCATCGCGTTATCCCTCATCGTCTCCTCTAACAATATGCGATCATTGCCCATCGATGGCCTTTGCGCGCACTCTTCGCCACCAGCCCCTCGGAGTCATAGGCATCCTGCTCCTGGTGCTCTTCGTTACCATCGCAGTGCTGGCGCCGGCCATCACCCCTTACGATCCCGCTGGCATCGATCTTTATGAGCGCCTGGCTCCGCCTTCGCATAGCCATTGGTTCGGCACCGACGAACTGGGCCGCGATATTTTCTCGCGTATTCTTTCCGGTGCGCGGCTTTCGCTCATGGTTGCCGTGAGCGTCGTGGGGCTCTCGCTTTCGCTCGGCTTGGTGCTGGGCGGCCTGGCAGGCTTTTACGGAGGCCGCGTGGATACGTTGCTCAATATCTTCGTGATGAATGCTTTTCTTTCTTTTCCCGGCATTCTGCTGGCGATTGCGTTTGTAGCGTTTCTCGGGCCCGGACTGCTTAACCTGGTGCTGGCATTGGCCATCGGCGGATGGGTGGGCTACGCTCGCCTGGTGCGGGCCCAGGTGCTCGCCGTGAAGGAGCGGGAGTTTGTGGAAGCTGCCCGCGCCCTGGGCGCTTCGGACCTGCGCATCTTTACCCGCCACATCCTGCCCAACATTCTGCAGCCCATCATCGTTCAGGCTGCGATCGGGATGGCAGGAGCCGTGCTGGCCGAGGCTACGCTCAGCTTCCTGGGACTGGGCCTTCCTCCGCCTGCAGCCAGTTGGGGCGGCATGCTCAACGACGCCCGCTCTCACTTGTTCGACTCACCGCACATGGTTGTCTTTCCGGCCATCGCCGTCATGCTGTGCGTGCTGTCATTCAACTTCATCGGCGATGCTTTGCGCGATTACCTTGACCCACGCACCAAGTTGTTGATCGGCTTATGATCGGCGTTATTTCCGATACCCATGGCTTGCTCCGCCCCGCGGCGATCGAAGCTCTGCGCGGGGTAGAGCACATTCTGCATGCGGGCGATGTGGGCGATCCTTCCATTCTGGATTCGCTGCGCAACGTGGCCCCGGTAACCGCCATCCGCGGCAATATCGATGTGGGCGGTCCCTGCTCCCACTTGCCTGCTACCGAAGTGGTCACCCTTCATGGGCATACGTTCTATATGCTGCACGACCGGCATGCGCTGGATCTGGATCCCGCGGCAGCAGGGTTTTCGGCGGTGATCAGCGGGCACTCGCACAAGCCGCTCCTCGAGTGGCGGCAAGGCGTTCTCTACATGAACCCGGGCAGCGCGGGACCGCGCCGTTTCTCCTTGCCGGTCTCGATCGGCTTGGTGGCTATTGGTGCGGATGGGCTGCAGCCGCGACTGGTGACTCTGCTTTAGAGCCTGCTTCCAGCATGGGCAGGATCAGCTCCTGCAACTGGGCAACCAGATCTTTTGCGGGCGGGCGCTCAGGCATGGAGAGCCACTGCTTAACCCCGCCGCAGATGGCTGCACTCGCGGCAGCCGCCATCAGCTCCGGCGACGACGGGGCCGGGTGCTGCGCCCGTTGCAGCCCCTCCATGAGCAAGTCGCTGGATCGCCTTCACAATGGCGGCGTCCATCAAAGGCTGAAACGCTGTTTGGCGGTCACAAGCTCCCGCGGAGTGAGCTTGAGTATAGAAATCGCAGGTAGCTTGAATAATCGCCCCCAGGGCAGCGGGGCAGCCGGTCTCGTAACGCAACTGACGCTCGTACAGAAGCTCGTGAAAGCCTCCTGCGATCATCGCCTCTATCAGGGCAAACTTGTCAGTGTAGTGATCGTAAAAGGTGGCCCGGTTCACGGTTGCAGCTTCCGTGATGTCTTGCACCGATATTTCATCAAAGCTCTTTGTCTGCATAAGCTTACCCAGTGCCCCCTGGAGGAGCTTCCGGGTGCGCCGGATTCGCGGATCGCGAACTTCACAGTCAGAAATTGGCATGGCCGGTCTATTAGAGCGTATCAAGGGAGAAAAAGAATCGCTTAAACAACGACTGTCGTCTATAGTCTTAACAACATGCGATGTTTATCCAACGTATGTTGTTTTGGAGATCCATTATGGCGACATTGCTACAGATTGATTCAAGCCCCCTTTCGAGTTCCGTGAGCCGAGAATTAACCCGCGAATTCGTCAGCAACTGGGAAATTGCCCACCCCTCTGGCCAGGTGATCGTCCGGGATTTGGCCGCTAATCCACCGAAGCCCCTCGACCAAGCCTGGATCTACGCAGCCCATACGCCCGCGGATGCACTTCAGCCAGAGCAGAAAGCCATTCTTTCCTATTCCGAGGAGTGCATCGCCGAACTGGAGCGGGCAGACGAATACGTGATTGGTGTGGCCATGCATAATTTCAGCATTCCCTCGGTTGTTAAACTGTGGATTGACCAGGTTGTCCGCAGCGGACGAACCTTTGCATACGGGGGTCCCCGAGGGGCCGAAGGGTCTGCTTACGAGCAAAAAGGCCACGATACTCGCAGCAACCGGCGGAATCTACGGGGCAGGCACGCCAATGGCTGCATTGAATTTCATCGATCCCTACCTCAATACCATTCTGAGATTTATCGGCGTCACCGACGTGACCTTTGTAACTGCGAGCGGCACGGCGCAGCTCATGTCGGGAAAGGTCGATCGCGGCCTGTTCCTGCAGCCTCATCTGGAGCAGGTTAGAAGCATCGCTGTCTAAACCAAGGAGAAACCATGAAAATTGCGGTTCTGGTTGCACGTATTCTACTGGGGCTGACGTTTGTGTTCTTCGGACTGAATGGATTTATCAATTTTCTGCATGCACCGACGCCTCCCGGGCCGGCGGGACAATATGTCACCCTGCTTGGCGCTACGTTCTATATGAAGTTCGTCTTCCTGGTGCAGCTTGTGGGTGGAGTGCTTTTGCTTTCCGGGCAATTTGTCCCGCTGGCCTTGGTTCTCCTGGGTCCGGTGCTGGTAAACATTATTCTCTTCCACATAAGCCTGCAGCCCGCCGGATTACCGCCGGGACTATTCGCGGCTCTTCTTTGGTTCATCATTTTCTTCGGATACCGCCGGTCCTTTGAAGGGATCTTCGCGCAGAAGGCGCCCGTGTCGTGAGAAGGTGCTTAGGCCAGCACAAAAGATGCCTCAGGGGCTAAAGCCCGTCTTGGTTTGGTAGCTAATGTACGGGCTGAAGCCCGCACCCTTCACTGAAGTCGAGCCGCCCATAAACGGGCTAGCTTCGGATTCTGGGATTGGCTACGGTATACAACACATCGGTCAGCAGGTTGACCAGTACATAGGTCAACCCGACGGCCAGGATACAGCCCTGCACCAATGCGTAATCGCGATTGGAAATGGCTGAGACGGTGAGCCGGCCAATCCCGGGCCAGGAAAAGATAGTCTCGGTGACGATGGCGCCGGCCAGCAAGGCGCCAAATTGCAACCCCACCAGGGTCATCACCGGGATGATGGCGTTGCGCAGCGCGTGCCGGTAAACGACCACGTGCTCGGGGAGGCCTTTGGCGCGCGCGGTGCGAATGTAGTCCTGGTTCAACTCCTCCAACATCGCGGTCCGCACCATGCGGGTGAGGATCGCGGCCAGACTGCCCCCCATGGTGATCGCGGGGAGGATCAGGTGAGCCGGCGAGCCTGCACCTGAGACCGGCAGCCATCCCAACTTGATCGAGAACAGCAGGATCAGGATCGGGCCCAGTGCAAAGCTGGGAAAGGAGAGCCCCATCAGGCTCACCACGCCGACGGCGCTATCCTGCCAACGAGCCCGGCGCAAAGCGGCCAGCACCCCTGCAGGAATGGCCAGCAGCAAGGCCAGGACCAACGCGGCCACAGTCAGTTCCAGAGTGTAAGGGTAGCGGGTGAGCACCAGGTGAGCGACGGAATCGTTCAGGCGGAGCGACTGGCCGAGATCGCCATGGAACACTCCACGCCAGTAGTGCACGTACTGCTGGCCCAGGGGCGCGTCGAGTCCATATTGATGGCGCAGCGCCGAGAGGTCGGCAGCGGTGGCGCCCTCGCCCAGCATCTGCTGCACCGGATCGCCCGGCACCAGGTGGATGAGCAAAAATACCATCGACACGACCAGCCAGATGACCGGCAGGATATAGAGCAGCCGCTTCAGCAACGCTACCAAGTCAACCCTAACCCTCGCTCTTGCCGGAATGAATGGGTGCGACTGCTCCGGCATTCTTGTTGTCCTGTTCCTCTAGCGGCGTAGGGCTGTCCAGCCGCTCCACGCGTACCTGGCTGATGCGGTGATCTTTCATTTCCACTACCGTAAACCTTCTTCCCTCAAAGTCTACGGTCTCTTCGCCGGTGGGAATTTTTCCCAGGCGCGTGAGCAGGAAGCCTGCGAGGGTCTCCACTCCGGCGCTGCGCGGCAAGTGCCAGTTCATCTGCGTCTCCAGGTCGCGCAGGTTCACTCCGCCATCCAGCACCACAGCGCCGGAGGTGGTGTGCACGGCAGCCCGGGGACCGATGTCGAACTCGTCCTCCACCTCGCCGATGATCTGCTCAATGGCATCTTCTACCGTAACCAGGCCCACGGTCGAACCGTATTCGTCGACCACGATGGCGATATGCCGCCTGCGCTGCTGAAATTCGGCGAGAAGGTCCAGGACCGGCTTGGTCTCGGGGACTACCAGCACGTCATGCATCACCTGACCGAGCCGCAATTCGGTAAAGGGCGCACGGGCAAAGCGGGTTTGCGCCGTCATGCGGAAGTGCATCAACCGCGAGAGGTCTTTGGAATATACGACGCCCACGATGTGCTCAGGGCCGTGCGCCGGGTCGTAGACGGGCACCCGGGAATGCTGCTCCTCCACTACGCGCGCGTTCGCGTCTTCGATGAGCATGTCCTGGGGTAGGGAGAAGATGCGCTGCCGCGGGGTCATGACCTCTCTGGTGGGCACGCTGTTCAGCTCTACCGCGCGGTGGATCAGCGACTCCTGAAAAGCGGGAAGCATGCCCATCCTGCGCGACGCGGTCGCGATCAGCTTCAGCTCTTCCGGCGAATGGACCTCACCTCCCTGCATCATTTCCATGCCAAACAGGCGTAGGACGACCCGGGCCGACCACTTCATCAGGCGCACTGCCGGCCGGGTGAGCCGGATAAACACATCCATGGGCCCGGCCACGGTGACTGCCAATACCTCGGCTTTGCGCAGCGCGAGGGATTTCGGCACCAGTTCACCCAGCAGCACGTGCAAGTAGGTAATGAGAGCGAACGCAGCCGGCACAGCCAGTACGTGCGCGTAGAGCCTGGCATGCGCCATGCCCTTGAACCAGCCCTCGAACAGGGCGGCCACCGCCGGCTCGCCGATCCAGCCCAGGGCCAGGCTGCACAGGGTTACGCCCAGCTGGACGGCAGGCAGGAAATCTTCCATGTTTTCCTGCAGGCGGCGGACTGCCTTTGCTCCGGGGCGCCCCAGGGCAATCAACCGCTCGATGCGGGTCTCACGCACGCTCACCAGGGCGAATTCGGCCGCCACAAAGAAGCCGTTCGCCAGGATGAGCAAGGCGACGGAAACTATCCGAAAGAGCATCAGTTCAATCATTTCGCGCGAGAACGGCTATTACGTCATGATACCGGGGTGGCCTGCGCCGGGGGGTGGAACCTTCCTCGGCCTGTTTACGTATCAAATGACATCTAGCATCCGGTGTGGGGGTCTTGTGGCGGCACAGCGAAAAAGCAAACGCATCTGGGTCTGGGGTGGTGTTCTTGCCGTCGTCGCGGCTGCGGTCCTGGTGTTTCTGGGCATGCACCGCGGGGGCCCCCACTTTGAGCCCAGCCGTCTGGACAAAGTCACCCGGGGGGAGATCGATCAGAGCGTGGTGGCCACGGGGAAAGTCCAGCCCATCACCAAAATCGAACTAAAGTCCAAGGCCAGCGGGATTGTGCAGAATTTGTACGTGGATATCAACCAGCATGTGCATAAAGGCCAGCTGCTGGCCCAACTTGACCGGCAGGAGATCACGGCCGAGGTCGATGCCCAACGCGCGACCCTGCAGGCCGCGGAAGCTAACGTGAAAAGCGCATCGGCCAGCATTGAGCACGACAAGGTCGATGCCTCCGCACCCGACCTGCCGATGTACTATGCCACCCTGCAACGCAACAAGGAGATGATCAAGGAAGGCATTGTGTCCCAGCAAGGCATGGACAACGCCAACCGCGACTACCTTTCGGCGCTCAACAAAAAGAATGTTGCCGTGGCGCAGATTGATGTCGACCGCGCCAAGCTGCGCCAGGCGGAGGCCCAGGTGGCACAGAACCAGGCCAGCCTGAAATCACTGGAAGAGCAGCTCAGCTACACCACGCTGACCGCTCCGATTGATGGCGAGGTGCTCTCCCGCGATGTGGAGGTGGGCGACGCTGTCAGCTCCATCCTGGTGCTGGGGTCTACCGCTACCCTGGTGATGACGATTGGTGACACGCGGCAGGTGTATGTGAACGGTAAGGTCGACGAGGCGGACATCGCCTCGGTCTACCTGGGCCAGCCGGCGCGGATCCGCATTGAATCATTCAAGAACAAGACATTCGCCGGAAGGGTGACGCGCATCGCGCCACTGGGCGTCGAAAAAGACAATGTGACGACATTTGAAGTGAGGGTGTCGATCGATAATCCCAATCATGAGATCAAGGCTAATATGACGGCGAATGCGGAGATTCTGAACCAGGAGCATAAGAATGCGCTTTCGGTTCCAGAGCAGGCATTGGTCTACGACAGCCAGAAGAATGCGTTTGTCGACGTGCCCGATAGCCACGGTAAGAATGGCCTGCGGAGAGTGGCCGTGAAGGCGGGAATCGCGAACGGCAGCCGCACTGAAATTCTTTCTGGCCTCAGCGAAGGCCAGACAGTTTATCTACAACCGTAAGAGCCCCAAGGAGGGCGACGATGCAGTCTCAATCGAAATTAACCCGCAGAGCGGCAGCCGCCATCCTGGTTGCCATGACCATGTGTCTCCCGGCTGCATTTGCCGCGGAGAAGTCTTTCGACCGCACGCTGTCGGTGAATGGTCCGGTAACGCTGCGCGTTTCCACCGGGTCCGGCTATATTCAAGGTGTCTCCGGGATCGGATAACCAGGTGCATATCATGGGCCGCGTGAAGAGCAGCAACAACAGCTGGTTGGGATGGGGTGGATCGTCTGACGACGCGGTGGCGAAGGTGGCCGCCAATCCGCCGATTGATCAGGCCGGCAACATCATTCGCGTGGGCGACGATCATGGGAACGACTGGACTCACCATGTCTCTATTGACTACGAGATCACGACTCCGGCGAACACCATGCTGGTTGCAGAGAGTGGGTCTGGGGACCTTCAGATATCTAATATCAATGGAACGGTGAAGGGGCACACTGGCTCCGGCTCTATCCACGTGGACAAGCTGGGATCCGGCTCCAGGCTTGAAACTGGCTCGGGGTCCATCGATGCGAACAATTTGATGGGCTCCGCCACGCTGCAGACGGGCTCGGGCGAGATTCATGCTCAGCTCGGATCAGCGGGCGATGTAGTTGCCGGGACCGGTTCCGGCGACATCAAGCTGGAAAACGTACAAGGGGCGGTGAAAGCGGAGACGGGCTCGGGCTCACTGCAGATCAGCGGACAGCCCACTGCGCCATGGAAGCTGGAGACGGGTTCGGGCGAGATCTCGCTGCGGTTGGGCAACAACGCTCATTTCACGCTGGATGCGGAGACGGGTTCGGGGTCGGTGAAGTCGGATCCCCCGCTCACTATAACCACTCATGGTTCGATTGATAAACACCACGTGAGCGGAACGGTCAATGGCGGCGGCCCGACGATTAAGGCGGAAACAGGGTCGGGTGATATTCACATTATGTAAACCCGACGAATGCAAGAGGGTACGAAGAAGAAAACCTCTCCAGGAAAGGTCCGTAGAACTACAGACAGTCGCTCGGCTTCCCTCCTAATGACACAGGGAGTGCGGACGATCGGTTTAGTGCCGCGCCTACGGCGCTCAGATCCTCTTCGGGATCGATTTCCCAGCCCTTCCGGGCTGGGCTGACGTTTGGCGGTCGGCCCTCCGGGCCTTGCATCTACAACCGATCTTTGCAGTGTCATTTTTTTCCTCAACTTGCCGCAAGCAAGTCAGCTGCTCCCACGGCACGCCGGGGCAGGCGGGATGACAAACAGGAGAGGACTGCTGCAAGTCGATGGCCGTCGTTAAAGGAAAGGACAGCCGCTGAAGGTTTGCCTCCCCAACCACCGCCCTGTCCCTTGGCGACTGTCCTCTCGTTTTGGCCACCCCTCTCCTGTTTGTCATCCCATCGAAGCCGGGGGATCTGCAGTTCCGCGGACCTTTCCTGGAGAGGTTTCTCAGAGGCTAACTACCCAGCCCAAAGTAACTACGCATGCTGTACTCGGTTACGCTGTAGGGCAGGAACCGCTTTAGCCACACCGCAGCACGCTGGGTGGCTGGTCCGATGGTGTAGCGCAGTCGTGGATTGCGGGTATTCACTATCCGATACAACAAGCGGGCAATTTGCTCCGGTCCGGGACCACTCTGCTCGTCGTGCGCCGTTCGCGCTAAGGCGGCCTGGAAGGACTGGCTGTAGGCATCCGTGCCGCCGGCCATTTGCGTGCGATTTTCGGTAATCGCCGTCTTGTGATCGCCGGGCTCAATGATCACCACCTTGACCCCGAACGGCCTTACCTCCATGCGCAGAGATTCGCTCAGCCCTTCCAGGGCAAATTTTGAGGCGCTGTACATCGCCTGGTAGGGAATTGCAATCAGGCCGCCAATCGACCCGATATTCACGATGTAGCCGCTACGCTGGCTCCGCAGGGCCGGCAACACGGCGCGGCAGACCCGGAAAGCACCGAAGAAATTGACTTCAAGTTGCCATTTTGCCTGCTCGATTGAAGTGTTTTCGACCGGTCCGGCAATCCCCATCCCGGCATTGTTCACCACAATATCCAGCCGCCCCTCGCGCTCGAGCACTGCCGCAACCGCCTGCTGCACCGAATGATCGTCGGTAACATCTGCTACCAGCATGGCGATGCCTGCCTGGCCGGTGCCTGGCCGCCGCGAAGTGCCATAGACGCGGTAGCCGCGCCCCGCCAGATGCGTGGCGCAAGCCAACCCGATGCCTGAAGAAGCGCCAGTGACCAGGACAACCCGCTTTTCTTTATCCATATCGAACTAAACCGTATCACTTGTGCATCGAACCAGCTTGCGTCACCCTTCCGCAGGGGCGGGAAAAGAAGTACTCTTTACATTCGCGAGGACACGACATGGCACGTCAAAAATGGATTGACCGTACTGGGGCTGCGCTTGCACTGGGGCTGATACTGACAGGATGCAATGACTTCAAGAAGCCCAACGAAAAGAATTTTACCGGCGCGCTGAATACATACTTCAGTAACCACGACGATTGCCTGTTTCCCAGCGCGCTGCGCTTTCCCTATGAGGCGAGCACATCGGGAGCCGATGTGGACAAGAACAAGAAAGGCCTGGATGCGCTGACTGCGGCAGGCTTGATGAAGGCGCTCGAAGACCGGGACATCCATGTCAAGCGATATGAGCTCACCACCTTCGGCAAGCGAGTACCGGCTCGCTTCTGCTACGGGCACCGCGTGATCACCAGCATCGACAGCTTTACCCCGCCTGCCCCTGTCGACGGTCTGCCAACCAGCCAGGTGAGCTATCACTACAAGTTGAGGGATATTCCCGGCTGGGCGGACTCCGACACCATACGCAAGGCCTTCCCTGATTTCGCTAAAGCGACGACCCCGGACGCACAGGGCCAGACAAAGGTCGTGTTGACGATGAACGGCTGGCGCGTGCCGGAATAGGACGCAAGGAGTTCATCGACTATCTTAGATAGATGTTCAGGATTTTTCGTCCCATTCCCGCGGCCTCGTTGCGCCTGCTGGTGTTTGACCTCGATGGCACCCTGATTGATTCGGGGGCCGACCTCTGCGCTTCGGTCAACGCGATGCTGCATCATTTCGGCCGCGCGCCGCTGCCCCAGGCGGTTATCTCCACTTACATCGGCGATGGCGTGGCGCGGTTAGTGAGCCGCGCGCTGGGAGAGCCGGTGGAGGCGGCCTATCTTGACTCTGCCGTCGCCTATTTTCTTGATTACTACCGCGAACACAAACTTGACCACACCTATGTTTACCCGGGAGTTTTCGCATCGCTCGACAGCCTGCGATTCGAGCCTGCCGGCGCACCGCGATCCATGGCTGTGCTCACTAACAAGCCGATTGGCCCCTCGCTGGCCATTTGCGAAGCGCTTGGGCTGAGCCCCTATTTTTTCCGCATTTATGGCGGCAACAGCTTCGCCACCAAAAAGCCCGACCCCGAAGGATTGCTCGCATTGATGCGGGAGGCGGGGGTGACTGGGGAAGAGACGCTGATGATTGGGGATTCCGACGTGGATATCATGACTGCCCGCAATGCGGGAGTCTGGAGTATGGGCTGCTCCTTTGGCCTCTCGCCCCACACGCTCGCCGCGGTTCCGCCGGATTGCCTGGTGGATTCCCCGGCCGAGTGGCCTTTGGCGCTCGCCTCGATCTTGAGCTCTCCCGCAAGATAGAGTTGCGTGCTGCCGATTCCCGGGATTAGGTTAGGAGTACTCCTCAACCGCAGGGAAGGTGTGTTACGTGGAGTTTCATCTGAACCCTGCATAATCGATTTCGTCCCTAACTTCGGCAGAGGTCCGAATGACGATGCGAGCCTTGGCGGGAATAGTCCTCTCCTCTCTTATGTGCACTGCAGTCTTCGCGCAGTCCACCGACGCGGCACCCACATTTGAAGTCGCGGACGTCCACACGAGCCCGCATCGGGCGGTCCCTTTCATGGATGGCGGCTACCTTCGCGGGGACCGGTATGTCGTGCGGCAAGCGACCATGGTGGACCTGATCGCGACTGCCTATGGCCTAGACGCCAGTAATGTGCAGGGAGGACCGATCTGGTTGGAAACCGACCGGTTCGAAGTAATCGCGAAGGCCCCGCCCACAACCTCGAAGGAGACATTGAAGCTCATGCTTCGCTCGTTGCTGGCGGACCGGTTCAAACTCGTGACCCATACCGGAAGTGCGCCTATGCCGGCGTTGGTGCTCAGCCCCGGCAAGGGGCCGCCGAAGATGAAGCAATCGGAAGATTCTGCGGAAGGCGATTGTCAGTACCAGGAACCGCCGCAGAATCCTGCGCCCGGAACCGTACGGCTGGTCGAATTTTCCTGTCACCACATCACGATGGAGGCATTCACTGAAAACCTGCACAATTGGACTGGACGAACGGACTCCGTAGTGGACGCGACTGGTTTAAAAGGCTCCTGGGATTTCGATATCAAGTGGACGCCCCAGCCAATGC
The DNA here is from genome assembly GCA_963847155.1 of uncultured Acidobacteriaceae bacterium. GTDB lineage: Bacteria > Acidobacteriota > Terriglobia > Terriglobales > Acidobacteriaceae > PALSA-350. The sequence continues at coordinate 112,906 of CAWJZH010000006.1, forward strand.
TGCAGAAAGCCGGAGTTGACGGCATCTCTATCTTCGAGGCGGTGGACAAGCAACTCGGGCTCATGCTGGAGCGCCAAACAGCGCCCAGGCCGGTGCTGATTGTCGACAGCGTGAATCAGAAGCCAACCGCCAATCCGCCCGGGCTGGAAAAGAGTCTTCCTTCGCCGCCGCCGGCACAGTTTGACGTTGCCGTGATCAAGCCCAGCAAACCAGATGCGCCCGTTTCGCGGCAAGATTAACGGAGGCCAGGTTGATGTGACGGGCGCGCCGCTTAAATTTCTGATCACCTTTGCCTGGGATCTCAATCCTAACGACGAGGAGATGCTGGTGGGTGCGCCCAAGTGGCTGGAGACGGATCACTTCGATATTTTGGCCAAGGTCGTCAACGACGCTCCGGCGGTGGCCGCCGGCGATGGGCGCGCCCCACGCATCGATATCGAAGACCTTCGTCAAATGTTGCAAGCGCTCTTGAAGGAACGTTTCAAGTTGCAGGCGCACATGGAGGATCGTCCTGTCTCCGCGTATACCTTGATCGCAGTGAAGCCGAAACTTACCAAGGCGGATCCCTCGAGCCGCACGCGATGCAAGGAGGGACCGGGCCCGGATGGAAAAGATCCGAGGATTGCGAATCCGGTGCTCAACCGGTTGCAATCATGCCAAAACATGACCACGGCGCAAATCGGAGAGGAGCTGCAACGAGTCGCGCCCGGGTATATCTATGGTCCGGTTCAGGACAGCACCGGACTCAAAGGATCCTGGGATTTCACCCTGAGCTTTAGTTCCGCTGATTTGACCAAGGCCGGCGCGGGTACGGGCCGCCGCCGGCGGCGGCTGCAGCATCGAGCACCGCCGCGGCATCGGACCCCAATGGCGCTGTGTCGTTGTTCGATGCTGTGAGCAAGGAACTCGGGTTGAAGCTGGAGAAAGAGAGGCGTCCGGCGCCGGTGCTGGTGATCGATCACATAGAAGAGAAGCCGACGGACAATTGAGGCGTGAACCAACCGGCGATCCAACGGAAGCAGATCTTAAGGCGGTTCTTGGAAATAGAAACGTTAGTTCAGCCGACATGCCTGGAATCCGCCTGGAGCCGGGCAATGGTCTTTGTGGCCTTCTATCTGCTCGAAGAGGAGCAGGAAGTTATTCGTATGTTTACCTCGGTTACAGGATCGTGGGACTAAAGCGTGCGTGGATGACTAGGTTGTGGACCGGTACGAGCGGGGCACACGAATGGCGCACCGCAGATCCGCTCGGCTGCGCTCGGGATGACAAAAAGGAGAGGACCGTGGCAAGGAAAGGGCGGTTGCTGGAGGAAAGGGCGGTTGCTGAGCCGAGGTATTTTTCAAACTTAGTTTGGACAGCTCTGAAGTTCAACCGCCCCTGCGGGACTCGATTTCCACCAAGGTAGTTCTTAAGCAGATCCCGAAGTCCGTCCCCTTCACACGGAATTCTCACCTGACGCTTGACTACAACATACACGTGTAGTAGTAATTATTACGACCGTAGGAGACCGCATTGGCAGAACCCAGATTGTCCAAGCTTGAATTTCAGATCATGGAGGCTCTGTGGACGCAGGGAGAACTTTCCATCCGCGAAATGCAGGAGACCTTCGCGGCGAAGCGCAGGCCGGCGTATACGACAGTCCAGACGACCGTTTACCGGCTTGAAGCAAAGGGCATCGTTCGCCGGGTGAGGAAGGTCGGAAACTTCCATATCTTCGCTGCCGCGGTCTCCCGCGATGCTGCTCAGCGAAGGCTTATCGACGATTTGCTGGCCCTGTTCGGGGGGCGTTCACAACCAGTGATGGCTCACTTGATCGAGTCAGGAAAACTCACGATGGACGACGTGAAAGAAGCAGAGAAAGCTCTCCGCAAGCTGGAAAGAAAGGATAAATCATGATCCTGGAAAATCTCTCCGCAATCGGTACGGCGATGGCCAATCATCTTTGGCAATCGACGTTCTTGGCGCTATTGGCGGCGGTCTCCACCTTGGCTTTGCGTAAGAATCAGGCACGGATCCGGCATCACATTTGGCTGGCAGCGTCGCTCAAGTTCTTGGTCCCCTTCGCATTTCTGGTGGACATCGGCAGCCGCCTGGCAAAGCTGAATAGCCCCGCCGGGACGCAACCTGTTTTTTATTTTGTGCTGCAAACGATGAGCCAGCCCTTCCACCAGGCTTCGGATTCCCTCCTGCGATGGTTGCCGGCGATGGTAGCGATCTTATGGTTGGCGGGATTTGCCACTGTGATCGGCCGTTGGTGCGTGCGCTGGCGGCGCATCGCGGCGGCGATGCAGGGCGCGGTGCAGGTTTCCCACGGGCGTGAAGCGGAATTGCTTCGCCGAGTAGAAAAGTCTGCAGGAATTCGGCGGCCGATTTCGTTGCGGTCATCGCAAAGTTCGCTTGAGCCGGGCATCTTCGGCATCGTTCGGCCGCTGTTGCTTTGGCCGGCGGGGATCTCCGAACACCTGCGGGATGAGCACCTGGAAGCTATCCTCGCCCATGAAGTGCAGCATGTCCGCCGGCGCGACAACCTGGCCGCCGCATTGCACATGGTGGTGGAAGCCATCTTCTGGTTTCATCCGCTGGTCTGGTGGCTGGGAGCGCGGTTGGTTGAGGAGCGCGAGCGGGCTTGCGATGAGGCAGTGTTGCTGCTCGGCAATCCGCCGGAGATATATGCAGAAAGTATTCTGAAGACCTGCAAATTCTGCGTAGCAGCGCCACTGGCCTGTGTCTCCGGGGTTACGGGCGCTAATCTTCAGCTGCGGATTGTCCGCATCATGACGCAACGTTGTGTTGATAAGCTCGGCTTTCTAAAGAAGTTGCTTCTGGTGGTGTTGGGTACGGGAGCGCTGGCCGCGCCAATGATTGCAGGATTGTTAAAAACCCCGGCGGCCGCTGCGCAATCAGCGCAGGCACCGGCCAGGAGCGCGAGCGAATCCTCCAACTTCGCAGTCGCGCAACATCTGTATCACGTGGGAGGGGACGTTTCTGCGCCTAAGCTGGTCTTCGCCCCCGCCCCCCAATACTCCGAGAAGGCACGGCAGGCAAAGTACCAGGGTGTTTGCGTGATTTCCTTGATTGTCGATGCGCAGGGAAACCCTATGCGGGTGCAGGTAGTGCGTCATTTGGAGATGGGCCTGGATCAGAAGGCGGTCGAGGCGGTGAAGGGATATCAAATTCAAACCAGCGATGCGCTTCGGAAAACCGGTTGCGGTGACAGTAAACATCGAGGTCAACTTCAAGCTCGATTAAGAGCGGCGGTTCGGCCCGCGACATGGTTGAGAAAAATAATTTGCGCATTCTGCGCACGTTCTTTGAAAACGAACGTCTTATATTCATCTTTGCGCTTCATGCACGCTGTCTGGGGTTACAGGGCCTATATTGAGAAAGGATTGCCTGTATCGTGACCGAACGTGTTGCGTTCATGCTGGCCTTGGTTAAGAACATGTTGCCCGCAGTGTGCGAAGCGGCCGGCCTCGCCGTGGCGATTCTCTTTGGCCTGTCTTTACGCGACAGAAGCCAAGGGGCAGATGCAGGCGGATGAAGCCGCAGTCAAACTGCCGGCGTTCGAAGTGGCATCGATCAAGCCAGACAAATCCGGAACCCAGATGATCATGTTCCGCTTGACCCCGGATGGGACTCAATGTCACCAATACACCTTTGAAGATGCTGATCCAACAGGCTTATGGGGTCGAAGAGAACCAGGTAATCGGTCTTCCTAGCGGGCTTAGCTCGGAACGATATGATGTTGAGGCAAAGGTCGATAGCTCCGACGTCGCTAAGCTGCACGACCTGGACCCGCACCAGCGCATGCGTATGCTTCAGCCCGTCCTGGCGGAGCGATTTCAATTGAAGGTTCACCGGGAAACAAGGGACCTGCCAGTCTACGAGTTGGTCGTCGCGAAGGGCGGCCCTAAGTTTCATGAGGCAAAGCCCGGGGACACTTACCCCAACGGAATTAAAGGACCTGACGGGCACGGCGGTCCGGGCCTGATGTGGTTGCAAGACGGACGGCTAACCTGCCAGGCGTTGGGTATGGTCGAGTTGACGCGCATATTGTCGCAGCGACTGGGGCATAATGTTCTGGATAAGACCGGGCTCACAGGAAAGTACGATCTGGCCATGGAGTGGCCGCCAGAGGACCGCCCGGGACCAATGTCCGACGGCGGGAATGCAAGCGATTCTTCAGCGCCTTCGATCTTCACCGTGATCCAGGAGCAGCTCGGGTTGAAACTCGAATCGCATAAGACCGCTGTGGAGGTCCTGGTTATTGATCATGTGGAGGCGCCCTCTGCGAATTAGCCTTGGAGCACACATATGTCTTGGGCGGAACTTTAACGACAGACCAGCGTACTTACTAATATAATTCTCGCGCTGAGCAAATTTGACGATTCGTAACGTCTTATATGCAGCTTTCGCTTTACATGCGTTAACTGAATGTCCGGAGTTGCCAGGGGCCGATCTCAAGAGAGGAATCCCGGAACATGACTGACCGTGTTGTGCGTAAACTGCATTTCACTCCAAAGCTCTTGCTGAGGTTGGCCGGATGGTTGACCTTTGCCGCCGTTGCGTTATTCGTCCTGATAGCCGCGGCGGAAAGCCGGGCTCAGTCTCCGACAGATAATAAGGCCCAAAGTATCGCTGATACGTGGCAGGGCACGTTGCATGCGGGTCAGGATTTGCGCGTCGTCTTCAAAATCTCCAAGGCGGATGACGGCGGGTACAAGGCGGTTACCTACAGCATCGACCAGGGAGGCAGCGGCATACCTGTCGATAAAGTTACCCTGGATGGGACCACGGTCAATTTTTCGGTCAAGGCGATCGGCGGTACGTACGAAGGCAAGCTAAGTGGAGATGGCAAGACAATTACCGGAACCTGGACGCAGGGCGCCCCGCTCCCTCTTACCCTCTCGCGCGCCACGCCGGAGACGGAATGGACGATTCCTCCACCGCCACCCCCCGTTCCGCCTATGGACCTGAATGCCAACCCAAGCTTTGAAGTAGCCACCATCAAGCCAAGCGCGCCCAATCAACCCGGCAAGGGCTTCGGGTTCCGGGGAGACCGTTTTACGACGCGCAATACCAACCTGAACGACCTGGTTGCCTTTGCTTATGGGCTGCATGCCAAACAATTGATCGATGCACCTCCCTGGTTCGGCACTGACCTTTATGACATTGAGGCCAAGCCCGACGCGCCAGGGCGCCCAAACCAAAAGCAAATGCAGGCCATGGTTAAAAAGCTGCTGACAGATCGCTTCCAACTGAAGTTTCACCACGATAAGAGGGAGCTTTCGGTTTACGTCATCAGGGTAGCGAGCGGCGGACCCAAGATGGAAAAAAGCACCTCTGCCGAGAACGATCCACCTGCCTTCTTCTTCAGGTCGCTGGGCGACCTGACCGTGAGGAACCAGACGATGACGGATTTCGCCACGTGGATGCAATCCGGGGTGATGGACAAACCGGTGGTCGATGAAACCGAGCTCAAGGGCAGATACGATTTCCAGCTGAAATGGACCCCGGATGAATCCCAGTTCGGGCAATTCCGAGGCACCGGGGCAGTCGTGCCGCCGCCGCCCGATGACCCGAAAGCACCACCCAACCTGTACACCGCAATGCAGGAGCAAATCGGCTTGAAAATGGCACCCGCGAAGTTCCCGGATGATGTGATCGTCATCGATCACGTCGAGAAGCCTTCGGAAAACTGACGCCGGACGATCATTAGGGAAACCGCAAATGGTCTGGCGGCAAATGCGGAGAGTCTTCTACCTGGGCTGCATGTTTGCAGTGACTGCATTTCCCTGCATGGCCGCCGCTTCAGAGTATCGCGGCCTGGTCACTTTTGGTGGCTTACCTCTTCCTGGCGCTACCGTGACGGTTACGCAAGGAACCAAAAAGGTGACGGCCGTCACGGACCAGGGAGGCCTCTACACCTTTCCTGATCTGGCCGATGGCCCGGGGAAGGTCGAGATCGAGATGTTGTGTTTCTCGACCGTCACCGCGGATGTTACTATTTCGCCCACGACAGCGCCCGGTAAGTGGGAACTGACGCTGCTGCCACTCGACCAGATCACAAAGCTCACGAAACTTCCTCCCGCTCCGCTGCCCACGCTCAGCGCTAGACCGAAGACGCCTGCCTCGTCCGCCGCGAATGAGAACGCCCCTGAGTTGCCTAAACCAGCGGAGGATGCAAACCAGCAGTCGTCTGACGGGTTTCTGGTGAACGGCAGCGTCAACAACGCGGCGACATCCAGGTTCTCGCTCGACCAGGCCTTCGGCAACCGTAGGTTTAACAACAAGAGTCTCTACACCGGCGGACTGGCCGCGGTCTACGATAACTCCGCACTGGATGCCCGGCCCTACTCGCTCAGCGGGCTCGACACGCCCAAGGCTGCTTACAACCGCATCACCGGCATCTTCACCCTCGGTGGCCCCTTGAAGATCCCTCATCTCATGCCGCGTGGTCCCACCTTCTTCGTGGCCTATGCGTGGACGCGCAACCGCACGGCCGCGACAGAGTCCGGCCTTGTCCCTACCGACGCGGAGCGAACGGGTGACCTTTCCGGCCTGGTCAACCCGCTCGGCCAACCGGTGGTGGTCTACGATCCTGCAACCAAGCTGCCATTTCCCGGTAATGCCGTGCCTGTCAACGCGCAGGCGCAAGCGTTGCTGCAGCTGTACCCATTGCCTAACCTTGCCGGTACTTCGCTTTACAACTACCAGATACCGGTTCTGAACAGCAGCCACCAGGATTCGCTATTTTCGCGCCTGGACAAGACAATCGGGCGCAGAGATGAGCTGTATGGGAGCTTCAACTTCCAGAGTACGAGAGCAAGCGAGGGCGACCTGTTCGGCTTCGTCGATAAGACGGGCACTCTGGGCATCAACACCAACATCAATTGGTCGCACCGCTTTAACCAACGCCTCTTCTTTTTCGGCGGCTATCGCTTCAGCCGGCTGAGAACCACCATCTCGCCCTATTTTGAAAAACGGCAGAATATTTCCGGCGAGGCCGGCATAACCGGCAACAACCAGGACCCGGCTAACTGGGGCCCGCCGGCGCTCACCTTTTCCAGCGGCATAACCCCGCTCATCGACCAGCAGAGCTCGTTCAATCGTAACCGTACTGATGGCTTTTCCGGATCGGTTGGTCTTTACCGGGGCCGGCATAACTTTACCGTTGGCGGCGATCTGCGCAAACAACAATACAACGACTTTTTCCAGCTGGATCCGCGGGGTACGTTCGCATTTACCGGTGCTGCTACGCAGGGGTTGTCCAATGGCGCCACGGTGGGCGGCTCTGACCTGGCCGACTTCCTCATTGGCGTGCCGGATACCAGCTCCATCGCCTTCGGCAACGCGGATAAGTATCTCCGCCAGACGGTCTACGATCTGTATATGACGGACGACTGGCGCATTCAATCCAACCTCACCATCAATGTTGGCTTGCGCTGGGATTACGGTGCGCCGCTCACCGAGATTCATGGGCGCCTGGTGAACCTGGATGTTGCTCCGGGATACGGCGCGGTGGCCCCTGTACTGGGTAGCGATCCCATCGGCTCACTTACCGGCACCCATTATCCCACTTCGCTCATCCGCCCGGACAAGCGCGGTTTCGAGCCGCGGATAGGTATCTCCTGGCGGCCCATCCCTGCTTCGACCATCGTGGTGCGGGGCGGCTATGGCATCTATGACGACACCTCGGTGTACCTGACATCTGTTCTGCAGCTCGCCCAACAGGCGCCACTCTCGAAGAGCCTAAGCGTGGAGAACAGTGTTGCGTGCCCACTTACGCTGGCGAAGGGCTTTGAGTCTTGCTCCTCGATCACGGCTAACACGTTCGCCGTCGATCCCAAGTTCAGAGTTGGGTATGCACAGACCTGGCAGTTGTCGATCCAACGGGACTTGCCAGGCGCATTGCAACTCACCGCGACTTACCTCGGCGTTAAGGGTACGCGCGGGGTGCAGCAGTTCCTGCCCAACACCTACCCGATTGGCGCGGTGAATCCTTGTCCCAGCTGTCCGGCAGGTTTTGTTTACCAGGGTTCGGGCGGGGATTCTACGCGGCAAGCGGGGCAGGTGCAGTTGCGGCGCAGATTGCGCGGCGGACTTACCGCATCGCTGCTTTATACGTTTTCGAAGTCGATCGACGATGATGCGTTCCTAGGTGGACAAGGTCATGTGCTCGCGGGCAACCAGAGTGCTGCACCCTCAGGCGGGCAAGGTTCCGGACAAGGATCGGGTGGGGGATCGGGTGGGAGCTCGGGGCAGAGCTCATCGGGAACGACTGCGACGACCACGCAAAGCGCCTCGAGCTCGCCGTCCATCGCACAAAACTGGCTCAACCTGCATGCCGAGCGCTCGCTTTCCAGTTTCGATCAGCGTCACTTGCTCAACCTGCAGGCGCAATACACCACCGGGGAAGGCCTCCGAGGTGGAACGCTGATGGGTGGTTGGCCCGGCAGGTTGCTCAAGGAGTGGACGTTCGTTACTACGGGTATCGTCGGCAGTGGTTTGCCGGAGACGCCGGTTTACCTGGCGGCTGTCCCGGGTACTGGTTATACCGGCACCATTCGACCTAACACCACAGGCGCACCGATTACGATGTTCCATTCAGGTCAGCATCTTAACCCTGGCGCCTATAGCGCGCCTCTAGCGGGGGAGTGGGGCACTGCGGGGAGGTATTCCATCACTGGTCCCAGCCAGTTCACGCTCGACACTTCAGTCGCGCGTACTTTCCGGCCCAGCGGACGGTATTATCTCGACCTGAAGGTGGCTGCGACTAATATGCTGAATCACCCTGTGTTCACTGGGTGGAATACGACGGTGAATAGCACGCAGTTCGGTTTGCCGCTCGAGCCTAATCCGATGCGCAGCCTGGAGACTTCGCTGCGGCTGAGGTTTTGATATGGAATGACATGTTCCCATACGGTGAGCCGAGATGTCGGGAAAGAAGCGCTGCGGAAGACGGCGCTCAGCGGCTGTACAGACGTGCGCTCTCAAGATTTGTAGGTTGCAATGAATGATCACAAAGACGTACCTCAGGGGCTAAAGCCCTCGTGTCGCGTGGCGCGGTGCGGCACGGCTGAAGCCGTGCCCTTCGTGGAGGAAATTTTCTCCGGCGAGCATGGGGCTCGGGAAGCGGAAACCGCAGATCTCTTCACTTCGCTGCGCTCCGGTCGAGATGACATTTTTTTGACGGGCCGGGATTCCGCGTTTCCAGGAGAGGTCTGCGGAACTGCAGATCCCTCGGCTTCGCTCCTAATGACAAAGAGGAGGTCGGTGTTTCCAGTGGGAATTGGTTTGAGGGATCCCAGGTCTCAAAAGCGAGACCTGGGGCACCCTTCGATTTCACCCTTCGATTTTGCAAGGGCACAAGCTTTGTCATTTCTCTCCCGACTCGCCTTAGCGAGTCGGCTGCTCGGGATGACACAGGGTAGGGCGACTCTTCCACTAAGAGTGATTGCTGGACAGAAGGCGCTTTTCATCACCTTGGGTGGACCGCAGGTAATGACGAGATGAAACTTCTGCTTGTTTTCTTAACCCTCATCGCTGCTCAGGCCGCCGCGCAGCAGATTGGGCAGAACACCTCTCCCAACGCTTCGGGGACCTATACCCTCACTGCCAAGTCGCAGTTAGTGGTGGAAACCGTGGTGGTGAAAGACAAGCAGGGAAAATTTATCTCCGGACTCGGCGCTAAAGACTTTACGCTCACGGAGGACGGCACACCGCAGACGATCCGCTTCTGCGAGCACCAGGATCTTGGGGCCGAGCAGGAGCCGGTGGCGCCCGCCGCGCCGGGAACGGAACAGATCAAACTCTACAAGCAGCTCACCCGGACGCAGCTTGCGCCCGAGGAGCCGGAAAACAGCCGTTATAAAAATCGGCGCCTGCTCGCGCTCTACTTTGATATGACGGCCATGCGCCCAGCCGACCAGCTCCGCGCCCTCAGCGCCGCACAGAAGTTTCTGCGCACGCAAATGACGACCGTCGACCTGGTCGCCATTCTCCGCTACCAGGGCGGGTCGGTCGACATTCTTCAGGACTTCACTGCCGATCGCAACAAGCTGCTCAGCATTCTCGAAACCATGATCGTCGGCGAAGGCCAGGGTTCTGCCACGGCAGTCGACGACGCAAGCAGCGCCGATACCGGCGCCGCGTTTGGCCAGGACGACAGCGAGTTCAACGTCTTCAACACCGATCGCCAGCTCTCCGCGCTGCAGACCGCCGCCAAAATGCTCGGCCAGTTGAACGAGAAAAAGTCGCTCATCTACTTTGCCAGCGGGCTGCGGCTCAATGGCATCGATAACCAGGCGCAGCTCCATGCCACGGTCGACGCCGCGATCCGCGCGGGTGTTTCTTTCTGGCCAGTCGACGCCCGCGGCCTGGTAGCCCAGGCTCCGCTTGGAGATGCAACCCAGGGATCGCCCGGCAATTCCGGCATGTACTCGGGCGGGGCGGCACAGGCCAATACCAGCAACTTCCAGCAGTCGCAAGACACGCTCTATGCCCTCGCCGGCGACACGGGCGGGAAAGCACTGTTCGACAACAACGACCTGACGCGCGGCATTGTGCAGGCGCAGGAATCTGTCTCCGACTACTACGTGGTTGGCTACTACACCAGCAATACGGCCAGGAACGGGCACTTCCGCCGGGTGAAGATTTCGCTCAACCAGGATGCCACCGCCAAACTCGATTACCGGCAGGGCTACTACGCTGATAAGGAATTCAGCCACTTTACCACCGTCGACAAAGAACGCCAGCTGGAAGACGCGCTCATGCTCGAGGATCCCATCACCGACCTCTCCATCGCCATGGAGATTGATCACTTCCAGCTCAACCGCGCTGAATATTTTGTGCCTATCATTGTCAAGATTCCCGGCCGCGAGCTCGCGCTGGCCAAGCGCGGCGGCGCCGAGCATACGCTGATTGACTTCGTCGGTGAGATTAAAGACCTGGTCGGCGGCACGACCGTTTCCAATGTGCGCGACAACGTCAACATCAAGCTCACCGACGCGACCGCTGCGGAGTTGGCGCGGCGGCCCATCGAATACGACACCGGGTTCACTCTGCTTGCCCGGCAAGTACATGATCAAGTTCCTGGCGCGCGATGACGAGACGGGCAGGATCGGTACTTATCAGACCACCTTCGTCATTCCGAATTTGAACAAGGAGGTGGCGCATGTGCCGATCAGCTCGGTTGTGCTGAGCAGCCAGCGGGTCGACCTTAAAGATGCCTTGTTCAATGCGGAAAAAAATAAGGACAGGGTGAAAGAGGAGGATGTGAACCCGCTGGTGCAGAATGGACAGAAGCTGATCCCCAGCGTGACGCGGGTGTTTCGCCAGAACCAGAACATGTATGTGTATTTGCAGGCCTATGAACAGGGGGTTACCGCCCCTCAGCCTTTGGTGGCTTTCGTGAGTTTTTACCGGGAGCAGACGAAAACGTTTGAGACGGCACCGATGGAGATGACAGCGGGGTTGAACAACCGGCTGCAGACGATGCCGTTCAGTTTTAGTATTCCGCTTGGCCAGGTTCCTCCGGGGGAGTATGACTGCCAGATATCCGTGCTGGACCCGACTGGGAAGAAGGCCGCGTTCTGGCAGGCGCAGGTGAAGGTGATTCCCTGAGCGCGGAGTCAGGGTTAAGAGTCTAGGGGAAGGGCTGTGGCATCCCACATCTCGCGGAAAACGAGCGAGATGTGGGGCACCCGGGATTTAGCTATATTAAGAAACCGCTACTCCGACAAAATAGGCTCGGTTACGTCCTCGGTTGCCGGCTTTAGCGATTTGTGGCGCTCGAGGAAGCGAACGCAGGCGTTCCAGCGCAAGATGGGGTCGTCGTTACCGGCCGGCCGCTGGCGCTCTGCTTCCTCGAAGAGCCCTAGTGCTTTGACGATCCAGTCGTAAACGCGCCCGCTGGAGCCCGGCCTACCGGCATCGTGGAATGCTTTGGCCCGCCGCTCCCAGGCGATGCCGCTATAGTAAGCGCGATCGTAGGCGGACTCGAGAGTGGCCGTCTCCGCCATCGCGCTCGCAAAGGCCCGATCGTCGCGCGGGAATTCGTCGGTTAACGCCAGTATTAGACTGATGCGCGCCTCGCGGTTCGCCGGAGCCACGTCGAGAATGTCGCGGCAGATGCTCTCGGCTTCACTGGGCTCGTTCAGCAGGCGGTAGCGTTCGGCCTTGGCCAAAGCGCCGTCGAGGCTATCACGAGAAATTGGTTTGAGTGCGAACATGGGGCCCCCTTTCGGTCGTCACAGGATATTAAAGAGCTGCTTCAAAGGATCGAAGAACCGGTCCACCACCCGCTCCTTGAGCGGAATAATCGCATTTTCGGTGATGGTGATCGATTCCGGACATACCTTGCGGCAGCAGGTGGTGATGTTGCAGTAACCGATACTGTGCTTTTTCCTCAGATCGTCGACACGGTCTTCGGTATCGAGCGGATGCATTTCGAGCGCCGCAGCGTAGACCAGTAAGCGTGGACCGATGAACTCGGCTTCTTTATGGTGCTCGCGCAGGACGTGACACACATCCTGACACAGGAAACACTCGATGCACTTGCGAAACTCCTGCACGCGCTCGACGTCGGCCTGTTGCATGCGCCAGGTACCATCCGGAAAGTCGGGAGAACGCGGCCGGAACGGCTTTACAGTCAGCTTGGCACGGAAGTTCCAGGAGACGTCAGTGACCAGGTCGCGAATGACAGGAAAGGTATGCATCGGCTCGAGAATGATTGGCATGTTGAGGTCGAGATTGCTCAGCCGGGTCATACACATGAGCTTGGGCATGCCGTTGATTTCCGCTGAGCATGAGCCGCACTTGCCCGCTTTGCAGTTCCATCGCAGCGCCATGTCGGGCGCCTGCTGAGCCTGGATGCGGTGCACAGCGTCCAGGACCACCATGCCTTCCTCCACCGGCGTCAAGTAGTCTTCAAAGCGGCCGGCCGCCGCGTCTCCGCGCCAGATGCGAAACATCGCCTGCTTGGCCATTCGTTCCCCCTTAGGTCATTCCCTATTTCATCTCCTGAATCACGGCTTGCAACTCATCGGGCATGGCGGAGAGAGCACGCTTCTCCACCAGCATCTCGCCATCCGGGCCGCGCTTGACGACGATGTTGTGCTTGCCCCACTCCGGATCTTTGTTGGGAAAATCTTCGCGAAATTGTGCGCCCCGGCTCTCTTTGCGCATCAGCGCGGCGCGAGTGACGGCCTCGGATACCAGGAGCAGACTGCCGAGATCGATGGCGGTGTGCCACCCGTTGTTGTATTGCCGGTGGCCCGTGATGCCCACGTGCTCCGCCCGGGCTTGCAGGGATTCAATCTTTATCAATGCCTGTTGCATTTCTGTCTCGGTGCGCACGATGCCGACCAGTTCCTGCATGGCTTCCTGCAGGCCATACTGAATCTGATAGGGATTCTCGCCGGAAGCGCCGCTATCGAAAGGCTTGAGGGCGGTTTTGGCGATGGACTGGAGCTGTTCGTTGTCCATGGTGGTCGGCTTGGCCTTATTGGCCTTGGCAAATTCCGCCGCGTAGCGGCCGGCGCGCCTTCCGAATACCACCAGATCGGAAAGTGAATTGCCGCCCAGCCGGTTGGCGCCATGCAGACCTGCTGCTGCTTCTCCAGCGGCAAACAACCCGGGCACATTCGACATCTGCGAATCGCCGTCCACGCGGATGCCGCCCATCATGTAATGCGTGGTGGGCCCGACCTCCATGGCTTCTTTGGTGATATCCAGATCGGCCAGCTGTTTGAACTGGTGATACATGCTGGGCAGCTTGCGTTTGATATGCTCTTCGGCTTTAGGAAGGTGCTCCTTGATCCAGGCTATGTCGAGAAACACGCCGCCGTGGGGAGTGCCGCGCCCTGCTTTCACTTCGCGATTGATGCAGCGCGCGACGTGGTCGCGGGTGAGCAGTTCAGGCGGCCGGCGGGCATTCCTGTCGCCTTGCGTGTAGCGCCATCCTTCCTCTTCGTTGTCAGCCGTTTGCTCTTTGTAGAGGTCGGGAATTTCGTCGAACATGAATCGACGGCCTTCGCTGTTGCGAAGCACTCCGCCTTCTCCACGCACGCCTTCGGTCACCAGGATGCCGCGCACACTGATCGGCCAGACCATGCCCGTGGGGTGGAATTGAACGAATTCCATTTCCTGCAGCTCGGCGCCCACCCGATAGGCGAGCGCAAGGCCGTCGCCGGTGTATTCCCAGCTGTTGCTGGTGACCTTGAAGGCGCGCCCGATGCCGCCGGTGGCCACCACTACGGCGTTTGCCTGCCACACACGGAAATGGCCCTTTTCGCGATCGTATCCGCAGGCTCCTACAATGCGGCCCGAGTCCAACAGGAGGCTGAGCACGGTGCACTCCATGTGGACATCCATGCCGCAGTGAATGCCGTGGTCCTGCAGGGTGCGAATCATCTCCAGGCCGGTGCGGTCGCCGACGTGCGCCAGCCGGGGATATTTGTGACCGCCAAAATTTCGCTGCAGAATCCGACCGTCCTTAGTGCGGTCGAACAATGCGCCCCATGCTTCCAGTTCGCGCACGCACTCGGGCGCCTCTTTGGCGTGCAACTCCGCCATGCGCCAGTTGTTTAGGTATTGGCCGCCGCGCATGGTATCGGCAAAATGGACCCGCCAGTTGTCGCGATCGTCTACGTTGGCCAGTGCGGCGGCAATGCCGCCCTCGGCCATCACGGTATGGGCTTTGCCCAGCAGCGATTTGCAGACCACGCCCACCTTGGCGCCGTTGGCCGCGGCTTCGATGGCGGCGCGCAGACCAGCCCCACCTGCACCGATGACCAGAACGTCATAGGAGAAAAGTTGGAATTCCGGCATCTACAGGATTCTCCAGTCATGCCAGATCCCCATGGAGCAGAGGCGGACGTAGATATCGGAAAACCCCACCCAGAACAGGCTTGCCCAGGCCCACTTCTGGTGTTTTGCGTTCAGACAACTCACGCAATCGTAGAGCTTGTGGCGCACGGGGTGTTCTGAGATGCGATCGAACGTGCCTCCGATCAAGTGGCGGAAGGCGTGGCAGCCGAAGATATAGCCGGCGAGAAGGATCACGTTGACGACCAGGACGATGGTGCCGACGCCGATACCAAAGCCGTTGGGGAAACGGAAGGACACGACCGCGTCATAAACCAGAAAGGCCCACACCAGGTAGGAAAGGCGGAGGAAGTAGCGATGAAAATTCTGCATGACCAGGGGAAAGCTTCGTTCGCCGAGATAGGTTTTGCGCGGCTCACTGACGGCACACGCGGGAGGATCGGCCCAGAACGACTTGTAATACGCACCGCGGTAGTAGTAACAGGTAAGCCGGAAGAGGCCAGGGATCCAAAGGATGAGAAGGGCTGGAGAAAAGGGCAAAAAGCTGGGATACCAGGAGGGTTTGGGGCCGAAGAGGGCGTGGGGCGAAGAGCCGAACAGTTCAGGAGAATAGAAGGGTGAGATATAAGGGCCAAAGGTGTAGTGGGTGCCCTGCAATGCTGCCCAGGTGGAGTAAACAAGAAATGCGCTTAAGCCCAGAAGAACGGCTGAGGGGGAAAGCCACCAAGGATCCCGCCGGGACGTCCGGCCGAACCTGCCCCCCTTCCAGACAATGTCGGGAGCTGCCATTTTTGCCTCCACGCCAGAGGATCCGCTGAACCCCCTGATCGCCCACGGCAGGGGATTATATGCCGCAAGGAACAGGGCCGCCAAGTGTTTCGCGGAAACGGTAGTGAGTAGATGATGGCAGCGGGATAGAATCATCGATACCGTCGCTCCTTTTTGAGCCATCGTTAAATCTCTGCATGGAGACCACATGAGCTTTTTGCCTTCCCCGAACGACTGCTTCTTTTCGTCTCAGCGGCAGTGATCTTGCTGATCATTCCGGGACCCGCGGTGCTGTACGTCCTGACGCGCAGCATCGATCAAGGACGTAAAGCAGGATTGGCTTCGTGTTCCGGCATCGCTACCGGCACGCTGGTACACGTGCTGGGCGCCACGCTGGGGCTCTCGGCGTTGCTGCTTTCTTCGGCAGTCGCCTATTCCCTGGTGAAGTATGCAGGCGCTGCTTACCTGATTTATTTAGGCGTCAAGAAATTGCGTGAACGCTCCAGATGGATGTCCAAGCGAAGCACGTCGCTCCGCTGCCGCTGCGGCGGGTCTATGCGCAAGGCGTTCTGGTCGAGGCTCTCAATCCAAAGGTGGCCATTTTCTTCTTCGCCTTCCTACCGCAGTTCGTCAACCCGGCACGCGGACACGTGAGCTTGCAGTTCTTTACGCTGGGGATGCTGTTTACGTTGCTGGGATTCACGACCGACAGCGTGTGGGCGTTAGCCGCAGGGTCGGCCTCGGGATGGCTGCGACGCAACCGGACCTTTATTCGGAATGAGCGCTACGTCTCTGGAACAGTGTATTTGGGCCTGGGGATGGCGACGGCAGTCACTGGATCGAGGCACAAGTGATTGCGATACTTTGGGCGCAACGATGAAGCGCCGTCATTTCCTATCTGGCCTGATGTCTGCCGGGACGTTATATTCCGCGGCCGGCGGCCGACTGTCCGCGCTCGCCTTGCAGGCGGAGGCAGCGTCGGTCACGCGGGTCTTGGTGATGTTCAAGTGCCACCTGGATGTTGGGTTTGTCGATACCCAAGCCGCGATCATGCGCCTGTATTTCGATCATTACTTTCCCAAGGCGATCGATATTGGCGAACAGATGAGCCAGACCGGCGGCGACCGCTATACGTGGACCACCGGATCGTGGATGTTGTACGAGTATCTGGAACAGGCGAGCGCGGAACAACGCAAGCGGACGGAGAAGGCTATCGCCGCAGGATATTTGGCCTGGCATGCACTGCCATTCACTTGGGAGACTGAACTGCTGGACCGGACGATGATTGCGGGGGCGATTGGGTTTTCCAAATCGCTCGATCAGCGATACGGACGGACCACCAGCGGAGCAAAGATGACCGATGTTCCCGGCCACACGCGCGGAATCATTGCTCCGCTGCAGCAAAATGGGGTTACGTTTCTGCACATCGGGATTAATTCTGCGAGCACCCCGGCGGAAGTGCCGCGGTTGTTTGTGTGGAAGGATACTGGAGGCGGCGAGTTGACCGTGATGTATCACCCGGATTACGGGGGAACGTTCGCGTTGCCGGGATCGGGCCTGGCGGTCTCGATCGAAGTAAAAGACGACAACGGCGGGCCACACACTCCGGAAGAAATTGCCGAGATTTACAAGAGACTTCGGGGGACCTTTCCCAATGCGACGATCAGGGCATCGTCGCTGACGGATATTGCGGTGGCCCTTGCCCCCTTTCGCGCGCAGTTACCGGTGGTGACCCAGGAGATCGGGGATACGTGGATCCATGGGGTGCCCAGCGATCCGATGAAGTTGAGCCCGCTACCGCGAGGTTGCCCGCTTCCGGCGGGAATTGGTGGACCAGGGAAAGCTGCAGCCGGGCGATGCGGTGGACCTGGCTTTGCTTCGCCGGTTTACGCTTGCGGTGGAACACACGTGGGGCGTGGATACCAAGAAGTGGCTCGACTATGACCACTATAAGCCCAGCGACGTGGCACAGGTACTGAGTCTGCCGGGATACCGGACCATGACCACCAGCTGGGCGGAGAAGCGTGAGGATATTGATGATGGCGTAGCCAGTCTGCCGCAACCGTTGCGTTCGCAGGCGCTGGAGCGTTTGCAGGGGCTACGTGCCACACCGCCGCTGGTCGCCGGCTTGAAACCTCATGCGGCGGATTCGGTTATCGAGACGAAGCATTTTATGGTCAGCATCGATCCGCGCACCGGGGCCATCAGCGGACTTCGTGAAAAGGCGAAAGAACGAGACTGGGCGACAGCGAAGAATCCGCTGGGAGTTTATTCATACCAGACGTACTCCAAAGCAGGATTTCGATCGATTTATTGCGAGCTATATCCATTCGACGGAGGATTGGGCGTTTAAGGATTTCGGCAAGCCTGGGATTGATCGCTTCGGGGCGCAGAGCAGGGAGTGGACGCCGACCCTGGTTCATCTGTGGTCGGGTTCGGACAGTCACGGTTACCGAGTGCTGGCGGAGTTGCGAGTGGAGGATCCGGAGACCGAGAAACTGGGCACGGTCGCTTGGCCACGCACGATGTTTTTTGAATTGAAATTGCCCCATGATGCGCCAGTGGTGGAAATGAATTTTTATTGGTTTGGGAAGGTTGCCAATCGACTTCCCGAAGCGGCGTGGCTGAGCTTCCACCCGACCGTGCCCAGCGATGGAAAGTGGCTGCTGGGAAAGACCGACGAGTGGGTTTCGCCTTTTGATGTTGTGCCCGGTGGTAACCGGCACATGCACGCCATCATCAGCGAGATGCGTTGTCCTAACTTCACGATTGAGTCTCTGGACGCGCCCGTGGTGGCGCTGGGGGTCAAGTCATCGATTTATTTCACGAGAGAGCAACCTGATCTCACGCAGGGACTGCATTTCTGTCTGCACAACAACACGTGGGGGACGAATTACGTGCAGTGGTTCGGTGGGGATATGCGATTCCGGTTTGTTTTGCGTCCTAACGCGGGTTGATGGACTTGGCGTTCAACAGCGCTCTGTCGAAAACATTTCCAGGGTAGGTCCGCAGAACTGCGGATCCCTCCACGGCGCTCCGGGACGGGTCGGCCGCGCTCCTAAATGACAAAGAGGAGGGTAGGTGTTTCCAGTGGGAATTGGTTTGAGGGATCCCAGGTCTCAAAAGCGAGACCTGGGGCACCCATCGGTTTCACCCTTCGATTTTGCGGAGGGCACAAGCTTTGTCATTTCTCTCCCGACTCGCAAAGGATCGCCGTGCCTTTCGATTCCGAAGCAGACACTCTCGCAGCCCGGACATTCTCCAGGCGTAGGTTGAAGAGCGTACCTCAGGGGCTAAAGCCCTCATCAACCCGAAATGGTATGGCACGGCTAAAGCCGTGCCCTTCGTTTGCAGCATTTCGTCCATCTGTACGCCATTCAGCGAATGGACGAGTTGAGCACTAAGCAGCCCCGCTAAGCTGCTCCTTCCCTCGCTTCTTTCCAGAGATCGATCTCGCCTTCCTGCGCGTGGCGATCAATCTCCTGCAATTCTGCATCCGTGAAGTTGAGATTCTTCACTGCATCCAGCGAGTCGTCGAGCTGCTTCACGTCGCGGGCTCCAATCAATGCCGAGGTTACTCGCTTGTCTCGCAATACCCAGGCAATCGCCATCTGCGCCAGTGTCTGTCCGCGGCGCTCTGCTATTTCGTTGAGCGCCCGCACGCGCTTGAGATTTTCTTCGCTCAAAAAGCCCTTCAGCAAAGAAGAACCTTCGGCTTTAGCGCGTGAATTCGCAGGAACTCCCTTGAGATATTTGCTGGTTAACAATCCCTGGGCTAATGGCGAGAAGCCAATGCAGCCTACCCCCAGCTCATCCAGCGTACTCAGCAGCTCCTTTTCTACCCAGCGGTTCAGCATCGAGTACGAAGGCTGATGGATCAGCAGCGGTACGCCTTCACTCTGCAAAATTCTTGCCGCCTCGCGGGTCCGCTCCGGACTGTACGAGGAAATACCCACATACAAAGCCTTGCCTTGACGGACGGCCTGCACCAAGGCACCCATAGTTTCTTCCAGCGGCACGTCCATGGTCGGCCGGTGGGAATAGAAAATGTCGACATATTCAAGGCCCATGCGGCCCAAACTCTCGTCCAGCGAGGCGAGTAGATATTTGCGCGAGCCGCCCACACCGTAGGGTCCGGGCCACATATCCCATCCCGCCTTGGTGGAGATCAACAACTCATTGCGGTGCTCGCGAAAGTCCTTCCGCAGGATCTCGCCAAAGTTTTCTTCCGCGGACCCATACGGTGGCCCATAGTTGTTCGCCAGGTCAAAGTGCGTCACACCACGATCGAAGGCCCGCCGAACGACCGCCCGGCCCGTCTCGAAGACATCGGCGCCGCCAAAGTTCTGCCACAACCCGAGTGATACGGGCGGTAACACAATCCCCGATCGCCCACACCGCCGAAACTGCGCTCTGTCATACCGCTTTGCATTGGGTACGTAACTCATCCGCTTCGATCTCCTCTTCCCTTCAGATGATGTCACAGGTGATTTCGGCTTCCATATGTACCGTGGTACATTGGTACACATGCCAGAAACAAAAGTTGAGGTCGAAAGGATTCAGACCGGCGTCCGGATGGAAAAGCGGCTGGTCAAGGTGTTGAAGGCAGTCGCCGAATTGAAGGACATGACTCTGGGCGATCTGCTGGAAGGAATCGTGCTGCATGCGTTTGAGGGTAAGTCTGCATTTTCTGCACAGACGCTCAAAGAAATTGAGCAGTTCAGGAATATCTATGGTCTGACGCTGCATGCCTCCGACAGCCACCGATTGAAGGAGCGCAAGTGAGGGGAGGAGTTGTGCATGTGAGGAATAGGTTTGAGTTTGTAGTCAAGGCGCCGTTGAACCGCGCTGCCATTCTGTTCGGCGCGGATGGAGAGCGATGCTGGGCGGGGCCAGATTGGAATCCTGTGTTTTTGCATCCTCAACCTGGAAAGGATGTGCAGGGTGCGGTGTTTACGATCCAGCGAGGTCTGCACAAGAGTGTGTGGGTGAATACGATCTACGATCCGGTGGCAGGGCGCATGCAGTATGTGTCGTTCATCCCGGAGAGACTGGTGTCCGTTGTTGACGTTTGCCTCAATTCTGTCGACTCCTCCAGCACACGCGTAGAGGTTGCTTACGCACGCACTGCCCTGGACGCGGCAGCGAACGATGAGGTGGAAGCTCTGGGAAGGAAAGATGGCGAGAGTGCTCCGGAGTGGCAGCGGTCGATCGAAAACTGTCTTTAGCAGCTTGCCTGTGCAAATGACTCCTGGGTGCCCCATATCTCGTGGCTAGGGAGAAATTGCTGATCAAGTTTATCTGCGAGGGACAACTTTGATTTCGAAGACCGTGGGCCACTGCTTACCGGTGACGAAGA
Organism: uncultured Acidobacteriaceae bacterium; assembly: GCA_963847155.1. Lineage (GTDB taxonomy): Bacteria > Acidobacteriota > Terriglobia > Terriglobales > Acidobacteriaceae > PALSA-350. The sequence continues at coordinate 133,862 of CAWJZH010000006.1, forward strand.
GGCGATCCCGCTTGGCATCGTATGCTATGCCGTTGAGCACTGATTCTTCATTGACCTTTTGCTCGGGCGGCAGCAGGCCGCCCAGGTCGATCCAGGAGACCACGTGCCCGTCGCGGGGGTTGATGCGCGCGATCATGTCCGAGTGCCACACGTTGGCGTAGATCTCGCCCTTGATAAACTCCAGCTCGTTAAGCTCGTCGATGACCTTGGCGCCGTCTTTCACCACGATGTGGTGAGTTTCCTTGAACGTTTCGGGATCGCGGAAGCGAAGGGTTGCGCTGCCATCGCTGGTGATGATTTCTTTAGACGTGCGGGTCATCCCCCAGCCTTCCCCGCTGTACGTCAACTGCTTTACCGGCCGCAGACTGAAGCGGTCATACACAAAGCAGATTTGCGACTTCCACGTCCACTGGTAGACGTTCGGTCCCCAATCGACAATCCCCTCGCCGAAATACTGTGGCGCCAAGGCGCGTTTTTGCACCGGGTTTCCTGTTTCAGGTTGGATGGCGAACAGAGCTGAATGTCCAGCAATGCCGGTGCCCTCATAAAAAAGTCCATCGAGATAAAAAAATCCCTCGGTGTAGTTCTCAGTCGAGTGCGGGTAGTGCGCCACGACCTTGTACCCCAGGATGGGCGCGGCGGCAAAGCTATGGGCGCAGGGGAGAAAGCAAGCGATCATGAGACCGATAAGCAAACGGCGAAGGGGGAGAAAGCTGAACATCGTGTTTTACCTTACCGCATATCGACGGAGCAGAATGACGGCGCTAGACTGGTTCCATCGTGATCTCGGGCGCACATGTGATCGTTTACAGCAAGGATGCCGAAGCAGACCGCATCTTCTTTCGCGATGTGCCCATCTCCCTTGATCCCACCAGAAACTGTCTTGTCACTTCTCCCTGACCCGGTTTTGATGATCGAATAACCTATATCTCTGAGGAAACGCCGCCATGCTTTCACGGTGCTTGATGGTTTGCACTCTGATCCTGGCGCCATCTCTCGCTGGTGTTGCGCAGTCGCCCGCGAATGTACGCCACTTTGGCCGGAATATTCTGGTTGCCGCGGCCGAGACGGTTCAGACCGCCAGCTGCTTTCTGTGCTCCGCCGAGGTGAATGGGCACGTCACGGGCAGCGTGCGGGTCTTCGCCGGCCACGTTTTTCTCAACGGCTCAATTGGCGGCAATGTCCTGATCTTCGGCGGGAACCTCACCCTCACCAGCAGCGCCGCGATCGGCGGCCACGTGTTCATCTTTGGCGGGCGTCTGCACCAGGACTCCACCACCGCCGGCTATCCCCATACCGTGTTGCCACCCATCATCTTTCTGCCTCTGATTCTGGTCATCTTCGCCATCATCGGCGCCCTGATTGTGCTCACTCGGCGGATGGTGCGCGGGCCTGTGGCCTACCCTCCGCTGCCCCGGCTCTAGATTTGCACCAACGTCTATAATTGAGACAGCCCCAACGCTTCCCAGCACCCGCGCACGGCGGGTCGGCGCCCGGCCCACTCATCACAGGTACTCATGGATTTCCAGTTAGTAAGCGACTACCGTCCGCGCGGCGACCAGGGCCGCGCCATTCAAGACCTCTTCGCCGGCCTGGCGGCCGGCGAGCAGCACCAGACCCTGCTTGGGGTCACCGGCTCGGGCAAGACGTTCACCATGGCCAAGATCATCGAGCAGTCCAATCGCCCGGCGTTGATCCTGGCGCACAACAAGACGCTCGCCGCCCAGCTATTCCACGAGTTCAAACAGTTTTTCCCGGGGAATGCGGTCGAGTATTTCGTCTCCTACTACGACTACTACCAGCCCGAGGCCTACATTCCTTCCGGTGACCTGTACATCGAGAAGGAAGCGACGATCAACGAGGAGCTGGACAAGCTGCGCCTCTCCGCTACTCGTTCATTGTTCGAGCGGCGCGACGCCATCATCGTTTCCTCAGTCAGCTGCATCTACGGCCTGGGTTCACCTGAGGCGTACTACGGCATGTTGCTGCTGCTGGAAAAGGGACAGAAGATCCGGCGCGAAGACATTACCCGCCGCCTGGTGGAGATTCTCTACGAGCGCAACGACAGCGACTTCCGCCGCGGGACTTTTCGGGTACGTGGGGACGTGATCGAGGTCTACCCCACCTACGACGAGATGGCCTATCGCATCGAGCTTTTTGGCAATGAGATAGAGGCGCTGTCGCAGATCGATCCGTTGTTCGGCACCGTTCGGCAGAAATATGCTCGCCTGCCGATCTATCCGAAATCCCATTACGTGGTGCAGCCGGAGCGCAAGAAGACGGCGATTGATTCCATCCTCGAGGAGCTTGGGGTTTGGGAAAAGCAGTTGGAGTCGGAGGGGCGGCTGGTCGAGTCGCAACGCATTCATCAGCGCACTCGCTTTGACCTGGAGATGATCAAGTCCATGGGTTACTGCCATGGCATCGAGAACTATTCCCGGCACTTCTCCGGCAGGTTGCCGGGCGAGCCGCCACCCACGTTGCTGGATTATTTTCCTCGCGATTACCTGGTGTTTATTGACGAGTCTCACGTGACCGTTCCTCAGTTGCATGGCATGTGGCATGGCGATCGCTCGCGTAAGCAAAATCTCGTGGACTACGGCTTCCGCCTGCCTTCGGCCATGGACAACCGGCCTCTGAAATTCGAGGAGTTCGAAACCCGCACCCACCAGACCATTTATGTCTCGGCGACTCCCGGGCCTTATGAACTGACCAAGTCTGCCGGCGTGGTGGTGGAACAGATTATTCGGCCGACGGGACTGGTCGATCCGGAAGTGGAGATTCGGCCGATCCGCGGTCAGATCGACGATTTGCTGGCGGAGATCCGGCTGCGCGTAGAGCGCAACGAGCGGGTTCTGGTGACCGTGCTCACCAAGAGGATGGCCGAAGACTTGTCGGGCTACTACTCGGAAGTCGGGGTGAAGTGCCGCTACATGCACTCGGAGATCGAGACCCTGGAGCGGGTGCGGCTGCTGCGCGATTTGCGGCGCGGAGAATACGACGTGCTGATCGGCATCAACCTGTTGCGCGAAGGGCTGGATTTGCCGGAGGTTTCGCTGGTCGCGATTCTCGATGCCGATAAGGAAGGCTTTTTGCGCTCCTCCGGCTCGCTGATCCAGACCATCGGCCGCGCCGCCCGCCACCTGAGCGGCCGGGCGATTCTGTATGCCGACGTGATGACGGACTCGATCCGCCGCGCACTCGATGAAACGGATCGCCGGCGCACGGTGCAGCAGGCGCATAACGAGGAGCACGGCATTACGCCCACCTCCATCATCCGCTCACTCGACATGTCTCTGGTACATATCCTCAAGGCGGAATACGCGGACCTTACCAGCCAGGACGAAAGCCTGCCGGAATTCAATACCCAGCAGGAATTGGACGCGTATATCGGCAAGCTGGAATCGGATATGCGCGAAGCAGCCAAGAAATTCGAGTTTGAAAAAGCGGCCAAGCTGCGCGACTGCATCAAGGACCTGCGGACGAAAGAATTCCTCTTTTCCTGAGTTAAAGTGACGTATGCACTGGTCAGGGGAAGTGATCCTGCTGGTATTTATTGCGGTGGTAACGGCGCTCATGCTGTTACTGCTGCATCTCACCAAGCTCGGTCACATCATCCGGCAAAACATCCCCGACCGTCCCCATCGCCGGAATTTCCTGGCGTCGATTAGTTTCTTTATCACCTTTCTAGCGGTGCGCCTGCTGGTTGCATCTATCCAGCACCATATCGGCCCCTTCCAATACGTCACCATGGGTGGGCGCCACATTCACCACCTGGTTTGGGGCATTCTGATCCTGCTTGGAGTAGGGTACGGCTACCTCAATGAGGTTGGCTCCGGCGACACGCGGGCTTCGATCTTCGCCAGCCGTCTCATGTCCATCCTGTATGGTGTGGGGGCTGCGCTGACGCTCGATGAGTTTGCTTTGTGGTTAAACCTGGCCAATGTTTACTGGTCGCCGGAGGGGCGGGAGAGTATTGACGCCGTGATCCTGTTCGGCAGCCTGCTGGCGATCGGCACCTGGGGTGCGCCGCTGTACGCCGCGATATTGCGGAGGAAATAAATCTTCGTGGTTACCTTCTACGGTTCCGCATGCGCCAATAGACTTGCATCCCTCGGCGTGCATCTAGTATGCAAACTGTAGTGTATTGTGGCCGAATCGGACCGTCCTGCACTGGAATTCACGGTATCAACCAAAAGGAAGTGCTCATGGCATCCCACACCCCCGTCCCGTCCCCAGAGAAGTATTTTGTTGCCTTCGTCATTCAGGGCGAAGATGTTTTTAAAATAACCTCGGAAAGCATTGTTCATACCTGCGGAAATTCAGGCGAGCAGGCTTTTCAGGGCATCGCCAAACTGCGCGCGGCCGCCGCCCTGGAGCAGCTCACTGCCATCCACAACGAGCGCCCTGACGAATTACGCAGGATGGCTCGGGAGATGGCCCGTGAGGGCATGGCCATGCTTGCCCGCACCGGCAACAATGCAAAAACCAATATCGAAAGAATCGCGTAAGCTGTTTTCATGAAGTCGCGGTCGCCCTTTTAATTCTGTAAGACATGCGGAGGCAGCTCGGCTTTTCCCCGGGCTGCCTTTAAAGTGTGCGTAGTACAAACTTCTCAGTATTTTTGGGGTCGAGAGCCCGCTCTGACCGGGCGGAGCCTATCTTCACGTTACCCTCATATATCCTCACTTTTTGGGACATAAGGACGCTATGCAGTTCTGGAACGAGTTGGAAGGACAAGTAATCGATGGGGTTTATCCCCTGCGGCGCCTGGTGCGATCCGAAGGCCGTACTGCATGGTTTGAGACCGAGACGTCAGATCCCCGGCCCGTCCCAGCAACCATCAGCCTCACCGAGGCGCTTACGGACGCGGATGAGATCGTCGCCCGCCTGGAAGCTGCGCAACACCTCAACCATCCCAACCTGGTCAGCATTACCAAAGTTGGGCAGGTGAGGGTGGATAACACCCTGGTGGTCTATGCGCTCATGGAGCCCATCGAACAAAGCCTTTCCGATGTGCTGCAGGGTCAGGCGCTGACTGCGGAGGAAGGCCGCGAAGTGGCGGAAGCCCTGGTGGGCGGGCTCACGGCGATCCATCAAAAGGGTATGTCGCATGGCCGCGTGGAAGCTGCCAGCGTCCTGGCCACGCAGGAGACAGTAAAGTTGCGCAGCGATTGCCTGCACCTTTCGGCGGCGGGCCAGGGGGACGACGTAGCCGGGATTGGAACCACCCTCTTCCACGCCTTCACCCAGCGGAAGGGGCTCACGGCCACGGATGCGCAGATCAATCGGATTCCGGCGCCGTTTGCGGAGATCATTCGCAACTCATTCGCCCGGCGTTGGAACTTGGCCCAGGTCAACAACGCGTTGAAGCCGGTGCTGCCGGTCGCCAGCGTGCCGCCACCACCGCCACCGCCTCCGGTTCCCACACCCGCCCCAGCTCCCATAGGCGCCCCGGCTCCTCCGCCTCGGGTTGCGGCTCCGGTCGCGCCGGCTCCTCCCCGGGTTGCAGCAGCACCGGTTGCGCCCCCGCCGGTGGCGAGACCTGAGCCCCCTGTCGCCCGGCCACCTGTCAAGGCGCCGCCAATCCCGGGGGCCAGAGCGCTGCAAGTCGATGAAGAAGAAGAGCCGCTCATGCGGCGTCCGTTTGTCTTGTACGGTGCGATTGCTGTTGTGATTTTGGCGATTCTGGGATGGCTGTTTATGCGGCCCCACTCCGAAACCGCTCCCCCAACCGCTCCACAAGCCACAACGCAACCCGCGGCACCCGCGGCTCCCGCGCCTGCGGTGGTGGAGAAAGCGCCCGCTCCAAAACCAATGGCGGCTAAGCCATCTGCTGCCAAGTCATCTGCGACGAAACCCCCAACGGTGAGACCATCTCCGTCTGCCCCGGGACCGGCGGCTTCTGGTCCGGAAGGCCGATCGGTCTGGCGAGTCGTTGCCTACACCTACAAAGGGCAAACCAAGGCTGAGGAAATGGCGTCGCAGATCAACGAAAAGCACTCGAACCTCGGCGCTGAAGTTTTTACCCCGAGAAGCGGCGATTATCTGGTCACGTTAGGTGGCCCCATGGATCGCGATCAGGCGACGAAGATGCTGGACAGAGCTCGGCGCGCGGGTCTGCCGGAGGACAGCTACGTGCAGAATTTCTCCAGGTAGGTTCTTCAAACCCCTCCGGGGCTTAAGGGCGTGTTTGAGAACCAGGATTCACGTAGTGCGGGGACGGCTGAAGGCTGTCCAGGATTACGTCGCGACCTATCTTCAGCCGTCCCTCCGGGACTGGTCGTCCATTCAAATCCAACCCAGGAATAACGTCCTAAGTTGAGCCAGGGCTGTCCAAATTAGATTTTAAAATGCCTCGGTTTAGGAACCGCCCTCTCATTGCAACAATGCTCTCCTTTTTGTCATTGGGAGTGCGGAGATCGGCTTAGTGCCGCGCCTACGGCGCTCAGATCCTCTTCGGGATCGATTTCCCAGCCCTTCCGGGCTGGGCTGACGTTTGGTGGTCGGCCCTCCGGGCCTTGCATCTATAGACGATGTTTGCAGTGTCATTTCTCCCTCAACTGGCCGCAAGCGAGTCGGCTGCTCGGGATGACCAAAAGGAGAGGATTGTTGTAATGAGAGGGCAGTTGCTGGATGAAAGGGCGGTTGAAGGGGCTGCTAGCGCCTTCTCAATGCGGCAGTGCCGTGCATGACAGTTTACGAAGGACCCGCAAGAAAAACCCCTATCGCTAAGCGGTTATTTTGCCTATGATGCAGAGACGCGTTTAAGAGCACTTTTGCGGGGGCACTACCACATGCGCAAGTTGGGTGTAGGAGTACTGGGCGTTGGCGAAATGGGAAAGCAACATGCTACGAATCTGCGTCACCTGGTCCCGCACGCGCAGCTGGTAGCGGTTGCCGATGTGGATGGCGCGCGCGCCGGCATGGTGGCCGAGGAGCTCGAGATTGAGCATTCATACGCCAGCCTGGACGCGATGCTTGAACGCAAAGACATCCAGGCCGTCCTCATCGCGACCCCGGATAACTTTCATGCCGGTGCAGTCGAAGCAGCGGCCCGGGCCGGCAAGGACATCCTTTGCGAAAAACCCCTCGGCGTCAGCATCGAGAGCGCTCAGAATGCCCTGAAGGCGGTGGCCAAAGCGGGCGTCCGTCTGCAGGTTGGGTTTATGCGCCACTATGACCCCGCCCACGTGGCCGCCGGCAAGCGCATCGAGGCCGGAGAAATCGGCGAGCCCGTAATCTTCAAGTCGCTTGGACGCGACAAAGACATGCCCCCGCTTAGGGCTTATCAGGCCGGCATTAACGGCATGCTGTTTTATAACAGCACCATTCACGACTTCGATGCGGCGCGTTGGCTCACCCACGATGAGGTTGTCGAGGTGCACACCTACGGTACCGTCGCAATCCGGCCGGAGATCGCGGAATTCGGAGATGTAGTGGCCAGCACGGTGAACCTTCGCTTCCAGCGGGGTGCGATCGGGAATATCGAGTCCTATGTGCAGTGCCTGTACGGCTACGATATCCGCACGGAAATCGTTGGCTCTAAAGGATCGATCCTGATCGGGGGCATGCGGCAGAATTCCGCCACCTTCCTCAAACCGAGTCACGGCTCCTTTGAATTACAGGATCATTTCCTTACCCGCTTCCGAGAAGCCTACCTGGCCGAGGTCATCGACTTTGTCGACACCATTTTGAGTGACCGCTCGCCTCTGGTCACCGGGGAAGATGGTTTGCGTGCGGTAGAGATCGCAGTCGCCGCCGAAAAGTCCTACAAGACGGCAGCCCCCTGCGCCGTAGGCAGTCCTGCTTAAAACCACGGGGATATCGATCAGGCCCGTTTAACCGGAAAACATGAGTACCTACGCCTCGGCGACGAGATACAGCCAGCGGCTTCCGGCACCGCCCATTTTCCGTCGACAGCACTCTTTCGCAATGGTAGAGTGAAAGGCCAATCAAGACCCCCGGTTTCGCCCCTTTCCCCCTTTTTACTTTCTGTCGCTGGTAACCGATGCAGACAACCACGCGCCAATCTTCCCCAGGGACCCAGTCTCACAATTAACTGCGGCGAGGAGAAGGATGTATGGCTAAGCGACCCGGTGGAGTGATGGTGCAAGGCACCGAAGCCACCCGCTCCCAGCTGATCCCGGTCATCACCAAATGGTCCGAGCTGGGAAAAACCGCCCAGCTCGGACCCGTGCTCTTCTGCATCGCCGTCTTCTTCGGGATGGCGACATTTGGCTACACCACCACCATCGTGTACCCCATCGTGGCCGCGGATGGAAAGCATTACATCGATCCCCGGCATTGGATTTACACCTCCAATTTCCTGATCATGCTCGCCGTCTTCCTGACCATGGTCAGCATCTGGTTCATCTACCGCATGATTGGGAAGGAAAAGTCCTGGTATGTGATGCTGGGCGCCGCCGGCTTCAGTGCCTACTATCTGTGGCTCATGCAGGTGGATCACGACTTCCTCTGGATGTACGAGTTCTTCCACTTGCATCTAGCGGGCGGAGAGCCCGATGCCAGTGCGCCCTTCATTCAGCTGTTCATTCAACACTTCCTGGGAACCGGCTTTTTCGAAGAGATCGTTAAGGCGTTGCCCATCCTGGGCCTGGTGGCGGCCGGCCGCTATATGACCCCTGAAGTACGGGCCAAGATCGGGGTCGAGGAACCCCTGGACGGCATTCTGATCGGCGCGGCTTCCGGGGGCGGCTTTGCCATCATGGAAACCCTTATCCAGTACACGCCCCGCGACCTGGTGAATACATGGACCACCACCGTACTGGCGTTTCGCGGAGTCCCCATCCAGAATGCTGACGCGGTCATGAACAACATGAACGGCGAGCAGCTAAGAAGTCTCATCGACCAGGGCAGCAACCTGTTGAACACGGCGCCGGGAATCAAGTGGCTGATTATCCGGTCGATCGATTTGTCTTTTGGGCACATGGCCTATGCCGGTTACTTCGGTTATTTCATCGGTCTTTCGGTGATCAAGCCGGAACAGCGATGGAAGATACTGCTTATCGGGCTGGCGTCGGCCTCCCTTCCCCACGCGTTATGGGACACGGTGGCGAGCATGGATACCGTTCCGCTGCAGGCTGCGATCGCGCTGTTATCGTACGCAGTACTGGCTGCCGCGGTGCTCAAGGCTCGAGAGATTTCGCCCAATCGCAGCCTGCTGCAACCGAGCCTGATTTTTGGCGCGAGCAAGGACGGTGCCGGCGTATGCTGGCCCGATGCCGAGCCCAGTACAGAGGGCGCAGCCCCCAGTCGCTTACGCGCCCCCCGTAGTCGGCGCTCCTCCTGTCGTTCGGCCTGGGCCGGTAGTGGATACAAACCCAGCTCCCCCTATATCTCCCTCAGTTGGGCCGGCGGGGCGCATTGCCAACCGGCTGCGCGTAGGCAACAAGTTCCTGATCATCGTGCCCGGGTTACGCCTGCTCGAACACCAGGTGCCGGGCTTGCTGGCACAATCACCAGGAGGCCCGGTTGCTGAAGTAACCCGGAACCCCAGCGATCCATCAATCCTTGGACTCACCAACCTTTCCAGTTCGGCCTGGGAAGCAGTCTCCAACGGCACCCGGCGCCAGATCGCGCCCGGGCAGACGATCAAGCTGGCTCCCGGCGCCAAAATTGATTTCGGCTCGACCGATGGCGAGGTTGGCTAAACAAAACATAGAAGGATGGCAACATGGCAACCGAAGTTCCTCGCGAAAAGCTGAAAGAGCTGCTGGAAAAAAACGGAGACAGTCTTCTGCAGGACCGTGACCGGTGTGAAGGCCTGTTGAAGGACTATTGTGGCGGGCACCGCCGTGAGATCTCCGCCATTGTCGGCGCGCTCGAGGAAAGGGTCCCCCTGGAACTGAAGTCTTCGTGGCAAACGGCGATGACGCCCGAGGCCATGCGGGCGAGGCTGGTGCAACGGCTCGAGGACCATCGCGGACTGGCGCCCGAGATTGCTAACTATGCTGTCGACACCTGGTCCTACGCGCTCGGCGTAGGTCTGGGAAGAAGCTCTGACCGGGTACAGGATGTACCCGCCGCCAACGTCAACGGCCTTGCAACGGGAGCGTCGGCTGCAGAACGAGCAGCAGCGGATCGTCCTGCTGGCTCCTCACCGGCCCCGGCCATCGTGGTTCCACCTGTCGCGGTGAAGGCCGCCATGAGCAATCAGAACAAGGCGGTTGCGGGTGGAGTAGGTTTGCTGGCCGTCGCTGCCGTGGCTTTCGCCCTGCTACACCACCCTGCGCCCACGCCTCCAGCGGGCGGCAGCGTTCCTGACGTGCAGCATGGGCAAAACCCGCGGAATCCGACGCCCCCCGGACCGAACGCGCAGAACCCACAAACGGGACAGAACAATCCGCCGCCTGCACCGGACGGACAAACCAAACCTAACGCCGGGCAGAACGACCAGCCGCGCGTGAATCATTCCAACACCGGCCCCACTCAGCAGGCAAAGTTATCCTCTGTAACTTCTGGCGGGTCGGTGGCGGTGCGCCTGGATGGCGACTTTAACTCCGATCACTCCACCGTCGGGCAGCTGCTTTCGGCTACGGTCGTTACTCCGCTGATCAGCGAAGGCAATGTGGTCGTGCAACGGGGATCGAGCGCACAACTCAAAGTGGTCAAGATCGACAAAAGCGGCAAGATTTCGGGTAAGTCGCACGTGGAGTTTGCTTTGGTTGGGCTGACAGCGCATGGCAAACTGCTGCGCATCTCGGGCTCGTCCAAGGGCGTTGACGGTCCGTCACAGGGCGTGAAGACCGCGGAGAGAACAGGCATCGGCGGCGCCGCAGGCGCTGCGATCGGCGCTCTCGCGGGCCACCTGTTCCATCATGCCGGCGCAGGCGCGGCAGCGGGAGCAGGTGCCGGCGGAGCCACGGGCGCGCTGACTGCACATCCATCACCAGTAAAGGTGAGTGCTGAAACGGTGCTCGAGTTTCGTCTTACCAAGGGCATTCCGATGGGGTCCTAGCCGTTAGCAGGAGTTTTGTGCAAGGCGTGACAACTCGCTTTTTGAAGGGTATGGGGCTAAAGCCGTGCCCTTCGTTCCGCGGCGTTTTCTATTTTTGTATGGGTGTCGGTTACTAAAGCCATGCCTTTCGCGGTCTCTTTTGTGTAGACGGAAAGCCAAAGGCTTCATTTCCTGCGAGACTAACGGGAGAATAATAAACATTATGGCGGTGCGACCCGGTGGAGAATATGCTGGCAGACCACTCCATGTAATCTGGCTGCTTGATTGTTCGGGATCCATGGCCATCAGCGGCAAGATCGAGGCGCTGAACAATGCTATTCGCGAGGTTGTTCCCGCCATGCGCAAGGCAGCGGAAGGAAATCCCGAGGTTCAGTTCTACGTGCGGGTGATTCGCTTCTCCAGCGGAGCCACCTGGCATATCGCCGAACCTACGTTGCTCTCGGACTTCAAGTGGGTCGATCTCCATGCGGAAGGAGAGACCGACCTGGGACAGGCATTTGCCCTGCTGGCGGAAGAAATGAACAAGATGCCGCCGGAAGCACGCATGCTGCCGCCGCAGATCGTACTGATCTCCGACGGCAAGCCTACGGATGACTGGAAGGGCGCACTGCAGGCCCTGCTCAATATCCCCTGGGGCCGGCGCGCAGTACGGCAGGCCATTGCCATCGGGCAGGACGCCGACCAGGAGACGCTGCGCAAGTTCGTCGACAATCCGGAAAAGCCGGTGCTGCGGGTGGACAACGCGGAGCAGTTGGTACGGTACTTCCGCTATGTGTCCACTTCGGTAACCGCAACGCCCCCGGGCAAGGACCCGGCGGCGGTCCCCGCAGTGGCAGCGCTGCCCATCGACGACGATGCGTGGTGAGAATTTTGTCGGCCGCGAACAGGAATACGTTGACGTGGCTGAGGTGAAACGATGAGCTGGAAAGTAGCCCACGCGTGCGTACGAGGCAGCTCCCATCAGCGCTCCGGACTCCCTAACCAGGACGCCGTGCAGTGCATCGTCACCCCAGCTGGGCAAGGAACCGTGGCGGTGGCAGTTGTGTCCGACGGTCATGGAAGCCCGCGGCACTTCCGCAGTCAGATTGGCTCCTCGCTCGCGGTGAGCACCGTGGCCGCCAGCCTGCAAGTATTCCTTCGCGACTCTGTGGCCCCCAATGGCCAGGTTCCCTTTGTCCCCGAACAAGTGCATGAGCTGGAACGAAAGATTGTGAGTGGGTGGCTGGCCGCGGTCCAGTCTGACCTCCAAAGCAATCCTTTTACCGAAACTGAGCTAACCGCTCTGGAAAGGCAGGAAGGAGCAGAAGGCCGGGCGGCGGTCATGATCTCTCCAGAGCTGGCCTATGGAGCGACTCTTCTCGCCGCCGCAGCAACCGACAGAGTCTTGCTCTATCTGCAACTCGGCGACGGCGAGATTCTGAGCGTCACTGCGCAGGGAACGACCACGCGTCCTCTGCCCCCGGACGATCGGCTGATTGGCAACCAAACGACCTCTTTGTGCCAACAAGAAGCCTGGAAAGACTTTCGTTCGGGCTGGGTGACCAACGGGACGCTGCCCTCACTGGTCCTGCTCTCGACCGATGGCTATGCCAACTCCTTCCGCTCCGACGAGGATTTTTTGAAGATTGGGCAGGACTACCTGGAGATTATTCGCGAGCAAGGCATTTCCTCCCTGGCCGAAGAATTGCCTGCCATCCTGACCGAGGCGACGCAACAAGGGAGCGGCGACGACATCACCCTGGCCATCCTGCAGGAGGATTTAAGCGCTGCAGGAGCCACCAAAGTGCCCCGGCCCCTGATGACCCCCGCCTCCAAGTCTGCATTGATTGAACAACTCAAAGCTCGTCACAGCAGCCAGCAGCACAAGTTGCAGGAACTAGCGGTTAGCGTGGAACAAACACGCAGGGACAACCGGCGCCTACGGAATACCGTGCTCATCCTGGTGGCCGCTGTTCTCGCGATCGTGGCGGCGGTCTTTCACAGCAGAATTTTCCCTCCTTCCCCAACGCGGCCGCCCTTGCCCCCCGTAACGGATCCGGCGAGCGCGAGCAAGAAGCCCGAAGCCGCAGCGCCCGACAAACTGCTGAACGAGGAATGGACCTTGCGGTTGCATGGCAAGGAGATCCCGCTTAGGAAGGGATCGAACATCCCTGCCAAGTTCATTCACCCGGAAGCAAAGGCGGGTGAATATCCCGAAGATTATGCCCAGGTGGCATGGGATCCCGACAAGGATGCCATGGTGCTAATCAACGGTTCCAAGGATAAGTGGAGCGCCAGTGACGGACAAAAGGCTAACGTCAACGGAGAAATCAAGCTTGGCCAGAAGCCTTTGACGATTCTCTTTACGCCCAGGATCAAGGGAACACTGGGGCCCGCCGCGGCGGCTGCAGGATTGGTTCCTCAGTCGTGAGGCGCCCATAACCATGGACGGGATGTTGAAGCGCGGGCAGGTGCTCATCGCTCGCAATATGCAATCCGCCGCCGTGATCGAAGATACGCTGGGGGAAGGCGCCCAGGCTGAGGTGTACCGTGCCCGCATCGGCGACGCACACTATGCCCTCAAGTGGTATCGACCGGAGTACCTGGCGGCAGACCAGAGACTCTGGGAGCGCCTGAAGGTAGCCATCAACAGCGGAACCCCCACTGAGCAGTTCTTGTGGCCCTTCGACCTGGTCTCCTACCCGCGCACCAGTGCTTATGGAGGGTATCTGATGCCCATCAAGACGCCGGACTTCGTGAGCATGGTCGACTTGATGCGCCGCCAGGCGGAGCCCTCGTTCCGGGCGCTCACCATTGTGGGCTTCCGCCTCGCACACAGCTTTCTTAAGCTCCATGCTGCCGGCCTGTGCTATCGCGACATCAACTTCGGCAACGTATTCTTCAACCCTGAGACAGGAGACATTCGCATTGCCGATACCGACAATGTCGATGTGAACCTGAAGCCGGGCAGCATCAAGGGGACGCCTGGCTTCATGGCTCCCGAAGTGGCCACCGACCTGGTGGAACCGAACGCTGCCAGCGACCGCTTTTCTCTTGCCGTTTTGCTCTTCTTTATTTTCGTGATTGGGCATCCCTTGAAGGGCAAGCGTGAGTTGACGTTGCCCTACGATGCGACCGACCCCGATCAATCGCATCGGCTCTGCGCGGTCGATCCGGTGTTCATCTTCGACCCTGAGAACGATTCCAACCGCCCGCAACGCGGGGTGCATGACAATCCGCTGAGCTTCTGGCCCATCTATCCCGACTCGCTGCGCAAGCTTTTCGTCCGCGCCTTTACCGCTGGTTTGCGCGACCCGGACGCCCGGGTGATGGAGAATGAGTGGCGCAAAGAGATGTGCGCGCTGCGGGATGCCATTTTTCACTGCCCGCATTGTGGCGCGGAAAACTTCTTCGACCTGGAGCAGTTGCGGCAAAGAAAAGCGCTCGATCCGTGCTGGGGTTGCCAATCGCTGCTCAGCAACCCTCCCCGGATGCGCATGAGCCCCGCGTATGGCTCGCACCTGGTCATGCTGAGTCACGGCGCGCAACTCTTTCCTCATCACCTGGAAGGGGACGCGTATAACTTCAGTGCGCCGCTGGCCGAGGTGATCGGCAAGCCTTTGGGATTGAGAAATCTCTCCTCGGGCCGCTGGAGGGTGCAAAGCCAAAATGGCCCCTCCATGGAAGTAAAGGACAACGAGGTGTTGCCTGTGACGGCCGATTGTCACATCCACTTTGGGAAGACCGAGGCCGATATACGTATCAGTTAGGAACCAACAACGCCATATTGCGCCAATTTTTTATACGCAAAAGCGTTATTAGGGAATAGTCTTAGCACGTTGCCAAACGTGATCTCTTCTGCTCCTTCCGGAAGCTCTAGCGACCCATTGTCATCGTAAATTGCTCTTAATGCGCTACTTCGTACCGATGGCGAGTGAACTCGGGAGTGCTTGGTTTCTCGAAAGGAAGTGTCCGTATGGCTGTTTTCCTCATCAATCCTAGCGATCATTCGTTTGGTACCGCGGTGATCACGCCGCGCTGGCTGTATGTCCTCGCTGCGGCTACGCCGCTCTTGTATGGCGATCCGGTGATCGTCGATGAAACGCTCGAAGCGCTGGTGCCCTCGACCATCCAGAGTGGAGACTTTGTCGGCATCGGCATTCATACCGGGAATGCCTTGCGTGGTTACGAGGTCGGCCGCCTGGCGCGGGAGCGCGGCGCCTGGGTGGTGTATGGCGGCATTCACGCTACGTTGTATCCCGAGGAAGCCCTGGAGCGTGGCCATGCTCACGCGGTGGTCAAGGGCGATGGCGATGTGATCTGGTCCAAGGTGTTGCAGGCTTGCATGCAGGGCGCGCCGGACAAGATTTACGAGGGCGGCAAGATCGATGCGAGTCAGTTTGTTCCCGCCCGCTGGGACTTGCTGCCGCCCGACAAATACATGTGGGCCTCGGTGCAGACGGTTCGCGGCTGCCCCAAGCATTGCTCTTTTTGCTCCGTCTGGCGCACTGATGGCCAACGTCCGAGACAGCGGAGCTTTGAGAGCGTCATTGAAGAGATTGTCCAATTGCGGCGCAAGGGCTTCCGCTATATCGCCCTGGCCGACGATAACTTCTATCCCGTGACGTTGACCGATCTGCGGCTGGCCCGCGAACAGAAAAATTACGCCAAGCTGGCCGAACTGGAACAGATCCGCGGCGACAAATTCGCACTCATGGCGGAGCTGGCGAAGCTCCCGAAAAACATGGTCTTTTTCACCCAGATCACGATGGAATCCGCGGAAGATCCGGATTATCTCGATGCAATGCGGAAGGCCAACATCAAGGGCGCATTAGTCGGGGTCGAGGCCGTGACTCCGGAGGGCCTCAAGTCAGTATTCAAGGAGTTCAACTTATCGGGCGAAGGCCTGGTCAAGCAGCTCCAGACCTTCCGTGCGCATGGGTTGCACATGTTGGGCTCCTTCATCTTCGGGCTGCCTTCGGATAAGCCGGACACGTTCAAAGCCACGGCCGATCTCGCTTCCCGTGCCGGGCTTGCCTTTGCCCAGTTCGTGATGCTGACGCCTTTTCCGGGAACGGTGGATTTTCTGCGCTGGGAAAAAGAGCAGGAGAAGACTCCGGTCTACGTCGAGGGCATTCCGGTGACCCGATTCTGGCTGATTCCGGCCGCGATCCGGCCGAAGATGTTCATGCCCCATCCGCTGATGAGCTCGCAGGAGATTAGCAACCGGACCCAGGGTGTTTGGGATCGTTTCTACAGCTTTGCTTCGGTGTGGAAACGTTCGAAATGCACGCCAACCTTGCGTTCCCGGATTGCCTTTGTGTTCCTCTCCAAGCTTTACCGGAAGATGTATGCGGGCACCGGGATCAGCACGGACAGCGCGCGGCGGAAGAAAGCGAATTCCGGCGCCCGCTGGTTATCGCGATACACGCGGAAATTTTTCACCTCCGAACCCATGCCCGACCTGGCCATGCCGGTCTGGACGCCCCGTGCGCCGGCGACTGCGATTGCTCCGTTCCCGGTTCTGGAGTAGACGCGAACAAAACTCTTGACGGAGGCGCACGGCTTTCAGCCGTGCGCGGTGATTGGTGGGTGAGTCCCGTAGGGACGCTGAGCCTCAGCCCAGGACGGACTTCGTTTCGCCCGTGACGTTGAGCTGTCAAATTGCGGCGTCGTACGGTCAAATGCATCTAAACTAGCAGGTAAAATAAAGCTATGCGGTGCAGACTCACTGCTTTCGTTCAAGTCGCGTTCGGTCTTCTGGCATCTCACGTTTTGCTGGCCCAGCATGTCGGCCTGAGCGGGTCGACCGCATCGTCGCACCTGAGCGGGCAGGGTCATGTGGGTCTGGGCGCATCGACTGCGCCCCCACAGCTGAGCGGACAAGGTCATGTGGGCCTCGGCCTATCGTTCCCAACTCCCTCAGGCAATTCCGGTCTGCCGACAGGACCGATGGCTTTACGCCCGGGGGTGCGCTACCCATCGTCGCCTGTTTTCGAGGGGCAACACCGGGGTTCCACCGGTACTGGCCCGTCCCACAGGCCTGATGATGGCCGGCGTGGCGTTGATTATCGTAACCATGCTCCTTACATTTACGCGGGATATACCTGGTTGAATTCGTTTGGCTATGGTTTCCCGGTGGCATACGGGGGACTTCCCTACGCTGGCCAGGATGATGCAGGCGGTAACCCGCAGCCATCCAATTATGTTGCCCAGCCGCCGGCAGATTACGCGCCCGAACCTCCGGCACCCCAAGTGGCTGACAACGCTCCGCCAGGCTTTCGGCCCCCGTACCTGGGAGAGGCCGTCTACGCACCCGTGAATCCTCAGCCGGCCACTACTTTGATTTTCAAAGATGGCCGACCGCCGGTTGAAATCCATAACTATGCGCTTACCTCCAACACGCTCTATGCCCTGGACGGCGATTCGCGCCAGGAGATACCGCTCTCGCTGCTCAACGTAGAGGCGACGGTGGAAGCCAATCGTGCGGCCGGCGTGGATTTCGCGTTGCCCACCAGCCGGTAACTTGTTCAAAACAGATACGTAGCCATTGTTGTGTCTTTCTACAACTTTCGTAAGTACGCAAACTGTCTCAATCTGCAACCTTTGTGCGATCATATTGAGCTTTCGCAGATGCTAGCCTTGCTCTGCCATGAAGCAACAAATTCGTCTTATCGCATGCTCAATGCTCCTCCTCAGCCCAGCCGTCAGCCTGGCTGGCAAGAAGCCTGCTCCCCAACCGCAGGTCAGTCCGACAAAGATCACACCGGACGCCGCGGCCTTCCTGGACAATGCTCTCGACATCATGCGGCAACACGCTCTGCATGGACAGGGCGTTGATTGGACTGCGGTGCGGACGGAAGCCTTCAAACGCGCTGGCGGCGCCTTCAATCCCATCGACACCTACCCGGCGATCTATTGGGCGCTGGTGCAGCTGGGTGACTCCGGGTGCTCATCTTCGCCTGCCCCCCGGCCTTTATCCTGACCAGATCGCCCTGCTGCAACAGGCGGAACGCGATGCGTTGACCAATGGGCCGGCCGCTTCGCGGGAGCAAACCTCCATTCCCACGCCCTTTACCAGCCGCCGTCTGCCGGAAGGGCATATCGTAACTGTGCAGGGCAGGAATTTTGGCTACGTAGTACTTCCCCGTTGTTCTGCCAAGGATAGCGACGGCCTGCTACTGTACGCGGCCGATGTGCGCCGCATTCTCACAGATCTGAGCGCGCAAAGCCCCAAAGGCTGGATCGTTGACCTGCGCGGCAACACCGGCGGCAACATGTGGCCGATGTTGGCCGGCATCGGACCGATCCTGGGCGATGGCAGCGTGGGCTCATTCGTGGCTAATGACGGTAACGTCAGTTGGTTCTATCAGGATGGCAAGACCGGCACGCGCAATCCCGCTGGCCTGGAAACAGTTTCATTGACGCTGCAAGAGGAGCCCGTGCTCCAGACCCCGTCGGTAGCCCCGGTCGCCGTTCTGGTGGACAATAGCACTGCAAGTTCAGCCGAAGCGATCACCATCGCTTTTCACGGCCGCCCCGCGAGCCGTTCTTTTGGAAACCGTACGGCGGGCAAATCGACTGCCGTGCAGCCCTTCAAGCTGGATGATGGTGCGGAACTCTACCTCACCACGGCAATTGACGCCGATCGCAGCGGCAAGGCGTACCCCGATGGATTTACCCCTGACCAGGTTATTTCCTTCAACGGTGGCAGCATGCCGCTCGAGACCAACGACCAGGTTTTGATGGCGGCACAGGTATGGCTGGTGGCAAGCACCACCACAGTAGCGCCACAGCCGCCGGCAACACTCAAAACCAAACTGCGGCGTAAGAAAGCCGGAGTTCCGCAGAACCTGGCTTCTACGCCGGCGCCCGCGCAGCAGCCGAGCAGTGCGCCGGCAGTTGCCGCGGCGCCGACCCCGGCAAGCGCTCCGGCGGCAGCGCCCGTGGAGGCCCCAGCTACCATGCCAGCGGCAGTGGTTGCCGCGGCTCCTGCTCCACCGGCGGCAGTTGCCGTGACCCCTGTTGAAGAGACAACCGTTGCCGTGACTCCCGTTCCTGCGGCAGTGGTTCCCGTGACCCCTGTTCCAGAGGCAACCGTTGCGCAAGCACCCCGGCACCGGCCCCGGCTGCAGCAGTGGCACAGAGCCCAAACAGTGCTGATGTCGCAACGCCGATACAAGACATCGCCACCCGCCCGCTCCCGGCAACCCCGCCAGCCCAGACCAGCGCCCCTGCGATAGTGGCGGCCACCACCCCGAGGGCTCCGTCTGCACCTCCGGCACCGAAGCCTAGAGTCCAGCACAAAAAGGTTGTAGTGCACGAGGGCAGCTAAACCAGTTAGTCTTACTTCATCGACGTTCTCCCCATTGGGGAAAGGTGCTGGAAAGTGCACCTGAACGGCAGGCGCACCCATATGAGGTGCGCCTTCCTATTTATATTGGGACATGGCGAAAGTCGTGTCCCTGTTCAGCTCGGATGAGGGCGCGGCGGACCGGCTGATACCCACGCTGGATTGTGCTGCGCGCGCTGGGGCTGATTTACTGCTCGGCATTCGTCTCTCTCCTGTTTCAGATTCGCGGATTGATCGGGCCTCTCGGCATCCTGCCAGCGAGCCGCTACCTGGCGGCGGTTGCACAATCGTTTGGGCCAGTGCTTCGGGTTTGGTTCGCACCCACGGTGCTGTGGCTTGCCGCCGGCTCACACGTGCTGATGGCGATGTGCTGGCTGGGCCTGGCCGCTTCCCTGCTGCTCATGGTCAATTTCTGGCCTCGAGCCATGCTCCTGATCTGCTTTGTCTGCTTCCTTTCTTTCGTCAGCGCAGCCCAGGATTTTTCCGGTTACCAATCGGACGGCATGCTGCTCGAAGCAGGATTTCTCGCCCTGTTCTTTGCCCCGCCAGGCCTGAGGCCGGGGCTTGGGCTATGATCATCCGCCTTCGCGCGCCAGCTTGTTCCTGCTGCAATGGGAATGGTTCCGCATCTACTTCGAATCGGGCCTGGTGAAGCTGCTCAGCGGCGACACAGAATGGCGCCATCTGACCGCGATGGACGAGTACTACCAGAACGGTCCCCTGCCCACCTGGATCGGCTGGTACATCCAGCATTTGCCGCACTGGTTCCATTGGGCGACGGCGTTCGCCACCCTGGTGATGGAATTGGTAATCGTCTGGATGATTCTGCTTCCCCGCCGCTGGCGCATCATTTGCTTCTTCATCGTCACCCCGTGGGAAATTGGCGTGATCTTCACCGCC
Organism: uncultured Acidobacteriaceae bacterium; assembly: GCA_963847155.1. Lineage (GTDB taxonomy): Bacteria > Acidobacteriota > Terriglobia > Terriglobales > Acidobacteriaceae > PALSA-350. The sequence continues at coordinate 154,075 of CAWJZH010000006.1, forward strand.
AACTACACCTTTCTGAACTACCTGGTTCTGGCGCTCGGATTTCTGTTGCTGGACGACCGCTTCTTCCAGCCGCTGGGTCAAAATCAAACCGGAGGAAGAGAGGACTCCGCCACCACGCCGGACGCTCGGGAATTTCGGGGTCGCGGTCAGCGCCGTCCTGCTCAGCCTGGTCGCCTATGTAACCACCGTAGAACTCATCTCCATGGTGTTCGGCCGCTTGCCGTTGCCCATGCAGCCGGTGACCATGCTCGAGCCGTTCCGCATCGCCAACCAATATGGCCTGTTCGCGGTGATGACCAGGGGCCGTTACGAGATTGAGTTTCAGGGCTCCCGCGACGGCCAGGAGTGGGTCCCCTATCCCTTCCGCTTCAAGCCCCAGGCGCTCAACCAGGCTCCCGGCATCTACGCCCCCTATCAGCCCCGCTTTGAGTGGAATCTATGGTTCGCTTCGCTCGGCTCCTGGCAGCAAAACCCCCTGGTTCCGCGAACCGAAGAGCGCCTGCTCACCAACGACCCTGATGTCCTGGCGCTGTTTGCCGCCAACCCCTTCGCCGGTTCGCCTCCCCGGCAGGTACGCGCCGTGCTTTGGCAATATTGGTTTACTTCCATGGAGCAAAAGCGCACCACGGGCGACTGGTGGACGCGAAAGCTGTTAGGGGTATACGCCCCGGTGCTGGAACGCGATGCGGCGGGTGGGGTCAGCATTGTTGCTATGCCCGATACGCTGCCCACTCCACGACTAGAGCAGGGAAAAGACCAGGCAAGTTAAAATAGGCGGCAGGGTAGGTATGTTCGCTCCGCTTCCAACCCGGCGCAGATCGGTGAACGCAACCTTGCTGTCGGTCGCTGCGCATGCGGTCGCGGCGGGGTTGGTGGTGTTGAGCCTGCGCATGCACCCGGTACAGGTTTTCAGTTTGCCCGGCACGGATCTGGGCACCCGGGTCGAACTCACGTATATGCCCGGCCGCGCGCCTGTTCCGGCGACTCAGCCGCAACATAAGGTGAAGCCGAAGGCCGTTTCCGGGCCACCCATCACCCCAGTACCCACAGTGGCGAAGACATCGCCGGATACCGTCCATCTGCCGCCATTGCCTCACCTTACGGTGACCGAGGCTGCACCCTCCCCCAATGTTTCCTCCCCCGCCTCCGCAGCGCCGGATTCCAGTAGCGGCTCCGACTCCTTTGGCTCAGGCTCGATACAGATAGCCCTTACTACCTACTCCCCCAGCCCGGCGCCCGACCTCTCGTCGCTGCCCCATGGAGTCCAGGGTGACGTGGTCGTCGACGTCACCATCGATCCGACCGGAAAGGTCGCCGATCTGGCCGTCCTTCATTCGCTTGGTTACGGGATCGAGTCCAGTGTGATTGGCACCCTGAAGACCTGGACTTTCCGCCCGGCCACCAAGGACGGTAACCCCATTGCCAGCGTGCAGGAATTGCACTTTCACTTTGGGCCGGTTTAGCGGTACCTCGTAAGTAAACCTCAGTAAAAAAGCAAGGTAGCGAAAGCAACCGTTTTCACGGTACCTTCATCAAGGTATCCATTAGATATATCGAGAGGATAGCTGGGCCTTTTGGGATGAGTGCGCGCATATTGCTGGTGGATGATAACCATATCCAGTCGGCCACCCGCCGGGCAATTCTGGAGGGGGCTGGCCGGGAAGTCTGCATTGCCCAGCAAGGTCAAGAGGCACTGCAGCTGCTGAGTGACCCGGAAATCTCCCCTGCCATCGGCTTAGTGATCACCGACCATTTAATGCCGGTCATGAGTGGGCCGGAGTTTGTGGCCGAGTTACGGCGGCGGGGGTTGACCCTGCCAGTGATCGTGCTCAGCGGCCTACCCGATGCCGATGCCGCCTATCAAGGCCTGAATGTGGTTTTCCGCCTTAAGCCGTTCGACCCCGACAGCCTCATACGGCTGGTTCAGGATCTGCTTGGCGACTGCATGCGCCGCTCCGCGTAACAATTAGCAGAAGCATAAGTTTCCCACGAGGCTGTCTGGAGTTCCCTGCGGGACCCATTGGGAGCTGCTGCTTTCTGTTCCGTCTTCACCACCACGTTTCTTGACGCAGTAGACCCCGGCATTGCCGTTAGCCGTCTGCCTCTGCGACAATCGGGAAGGGTTTGTGACCCTCTCATGCCGGAATTTGGAAGCTTTTCTCTTCTCCTCGCCCTAGTCCTGAGCGCCTACACCTTGATGGCCGGCGCAATCGCGTTGCGCCAGCTAGCCACCGGCTACCGGGGCCAGATCTCCGCCGACAGGCTGGCGGAAACCGCACGGAGAGCCGGCATCGGCAGCTTCATTGCTGTCACCTGCGCGGCATTCGCCCTGGTCTACACCGCCTTTACCAACGACTTTTCTGTTTCCTACATCCTGCATCATTCCAACCGCGCCCTGCCCGGCCCCTACAAGTTCGCCGCGCTATGGTCCGGCCAGGAAGGCTCGCTTCTCCTCTGGGCGTGGTTGCTCACCGCCTACGGATTTGTGCTCCGCATGCGGCATAAGGTCGACGTTACCCTCACCGCTTACGCCTCCACCATCCTGGCTGGTATCCAGATTTTCTTCCTGCTCCTGCTCAACTTCGCCGCGCCTCCGTTTGCACTGGTGCAGGGCCAACAACCGGCGGATGGCTTCGGCCTCAATCCCCTGTTGCAGTATCCGGAGATGGTGATCCATCCTCCGATGCTTTACCTGGGTTACGTAGGATTCAGCGTGCCGTTTGCCTTCGCCCTCGGCGCACTGATGATGCGCTATCCCGGCGAGAAGTGGATTCACATCACGCGCCGCTGGACCATGGTCACCTGGCTCTTTCTCACCTGCGGCATCTTCCTGGGCGCGCACTGGGCTTACTCCGTGCTTGGCTGGGGCGGGTACTGGGGATGGGACCCGGTGGAAAACGCCTCGCTCATGCCTTGGCTTACCGGTACCGCCTTTCTGCACTCGGTCATGATGCAGGAAAAGCGCGGCATGATGAAGAACTGGAACGTGTGGCTCATCTTTAGCACCTTCATGCTGTGCATCCTGGGAACCGACCTGACCCGTTCCGGCCTGGTGAGCTCGGTCCACGCCTTCGCGCAGTCTTCCATCGGCAGCTGGTTTACCGCCTTTCTGGTGGTCGTGCTCTCCATCTGCCTATTCACTTTCCTCAAGCAGCGGGATCATCTCAAGTCAGAGCACAAACTGGAATCGCTGGTTTCCCGCGAGTCGAGCTTCCTCTTCAATAACCTGGTCCTGCTGGCAGCCTGCTTCACCATCCTGTGGGGCACGTTGTTTCCAATCATCTCGGAGTACGTGCAGGGCAACAAGAGTCACGGTGGGCGCGCCCTTCTTTAATCGCGTCGCGCTGCCCATTGGGCTCTTTCTTCTTTTCCTGACCGGGATCGGCCCGCTGTTGGCCTGGCGGAGCGCGTCCTTCAAGAGCATTCGGCGCAACTTCATCCTGCCCACGGCGACGATCGTGGTCACCGCCATCGTCTTGATGGCCGTTGGACTTCGCCCCTGGAACGATCAGGCCACGTTTTATTCACTCGTCGCCTTTTCTCTCGGCGCCGGTGTCGTTACCGCCATCTCTTCTGAATTTCTGCGCGGTGCTTCGGTCATTCACAAGCACACCGGGCAAAATCTGTTTGCCTCCATGGTCCAGCTCACCCGCCGCAACACACGTCGCTATGGCGGTTACCTGGTGCACTTCGGCGTGGTGGTGATCTTTATCGGTATTGCCGGCGGTGCTTTCAATCAAAACCACGAGCAGGAAATGAACAATGGCCAAAGCATGACCATTGGGCCTTACAAGATCGTAGAGGAGAGCTTCACCCAGGATTCGAACCCGAATTACGACACTGAGTTCGCCCTGCTCGATGTCTATCGAGGCAACAAGAAGATTACCCAGCTTGCGCCGGAGAAGCGTTTCTACGCCTCCTCGCAACAGCCCGAGACCCGGGTCGCGAATCACTCTACGCTCGCGTGGGATTTGTACGTCATTTACGCCGGCAAGAACCCCGAGAGCGGCTTGCCGATTATTAAAGTCTTCCTGAACCCCCTCATGGCCTGGATCTGGATTGGCGTCATCATCGTAGCCATTGGCACCCTGGTCGCGCTCGCTCCCAATATGAGCGCCGCCCTGGCTTCGAGCCGAACGCGCAGCGGTGTTGCCGAGGCCGCGAAGCCGCCAGCGCCGCGGTTGCTGGATGAACAGGAAGTTGCCGTCGCCGGCAGAGGCCACGATTGATCAAACGCAGTATGCTCGTTCGTTTCTCGCAGCTCGCTTTGGTGTGCGTACTGATCGCGGTGACAGCAGGAGCCACCGACTCCGAAGCTCGATTCAAAAAAGACAGCCACGAGCTGATGTGCGGATGCGGCTGCAATCAGCTCCTGGGCGAATGTAACCACGTGGGCTGCCCGTCGTCACCGGTGATGCTCTCGCAGCTGTCGGCGAGCATTGCCCGCGGCGATAGCGACGACGCCATCTTCCACCAGTTCCAGGAGCAATATGGGCCGGTGATTCTCGCCTCGCCCATGTTCACCCGTTTTAACCATTTCGCGTGGGTGATGCCGCCGTTGGTGCTGTTTCTCGGCATCGCTGGTGTTTTCGTCATTGTCCGCAACTGGAAAATTCGCACCGTGGCCACTCCGCCAGAGCCCAATACGCCCGGCTTTGCCGCTACCCGTGACCGTATTCGCCGCGAGACACAAATATGAGCACCATTGCCTGTGGCGTTCTTCTGCTCGCCATCTTCACCTTCGTCTTTTATCCCCAGCGGCATACCGCACGGCAGATGCCGAAAACACGCCTCGACTTTCTGCGTGAACAGAAAGACGTGCTGTACGAAAATCTCCGCGACTTGAATTTCGAATACAGTGCGGGCAAGTATACGGCGGAAGACTACACCGCCCAGCGGGCCGCTCTCGAAAACGAAACCGCCGCGGTGTTAGCGGAGATTGACCAGCTGGAACTGCATGTCACGGTGTCCTAAAGTATTTTTCTTAATACTATGGTCTGGCGAGATCGGTTATATGCGGCCATTCTTTGACGGAATGGCCGCGTCAGGTGCACTCTCCGGTCTAGACCATTAGGAAAATGCTATAAGCCGCGCCCATAGAAAGAAGAGAATGAGACCGAATACCCGCAGAAGACTTGCGATTGTGATTGCGCTCTGCGCCCTGTTTGCTGTTGCAGCATCCGCGGCCACCATTACGGGTACCGTCACCAACGGTACGACGAAAACTCCTGCTGCCGGCGACACGGTCACGCTGATCGCGCTGGAGCAGAGCATGCGTGAGATCACGCATACGACGACGGATGCCCAGGGCCACTTCTCGATCGATGCCCCCGATCCGGGGATGCATCTGATACGCATCGATCACCAGGGCGCAGCATATTTTCAACCGGCTCCGCCGAATACGCCGAACGTGAATGCCCAAGTCTATGACGTCGCGGCTACGGTGGCCGGCGTGAGCACGGTGGCCAATGTAATGCGGGTCGAAACCGACCAGCAGGGCCTTCGCGTGACCCAGAGCTTCTTTATCAAGAACGATTCCAACCCGCCGCGCACTCAGTTCAGCAAACGTTCTTACGATTTCTTTTTACCGCCTAATGCGGTGATTGAAGGTTCAGCCGCGATGGCTCCGGGGGGAATGCCGGTGCAGTCGTCGCCCGTGCCTTTGGGGGAGAAGGGGCACTACGCATTTCTCTTTCCTTTGCGCCCCGGGGTGACGCAATTTCAGCTCAGCTATCACCTGCCGTATTCCGGCAGCCTTGCGTTTGACCAGCAGTTCGCCAACCCGACCGACAGCTTTGTCGTGATGATGCCCAAGAGCATGAGCTTCAAGGCAGGCGGCGGCGTTTCGTTCGAACAGCTGAACGAGACCCCGGGCGCGCTCACCTATCTGGCGCGCAACGGCGCCCCGTCGCATCCCTTTGCGTTCACCGTTTCCGGTTCCGGCGCGATGCCCCGCGACACCCAAGCGGAAAGCCAGACCGCTGAGAACGCAGGCCCGGGACCGGCGGGTCAGGGCGGCAGTGCGGCGGCGAACGACACTCGTCCCGGGGGCGGCCTCGGCGTGCCCATCGATACGCCCGATCCCCTGGACAAATACAAATGGTGGATCTTAGGGGCCATCACTTTGGTGTTCGCCGTGGGAGCGGGATTTTTGCTGCGCCGTCCCGGCGATCCTTCTGCCCTGGAGGTTGGTCCCGCTGCACCGGTTGTCGCGGGTTCGCCTAATAATTCGGGTGGGGGCTTGTTGGCGGCGCTGAAGGATGAACTCTTCACCCTCGAGACGGACCGACTGCAAGGGCGGCTTACCGACTCAGAGTACGAACAGCACAAGCAGGCATTGGAATTGGTGCTACGCAGGGCTCTGGCGAAAAAGCCCGCCTGACCATCGAGAACCGAAAGAGCAACGCCCGGTCGCGCTCACTCAGTAGGCCTTGGCCTAGGAGGATCCCAGGTCTCAAAATCGAGACCTGGGGCACCCATCGCGTTTTTCCTTCTATCTCTTTGCGATCCGCGACAGTTAGCAGCCACGACTGAGGCTAAAGTCCCTTTGGGAAGAGAGGCCAAGGGGCAGAGTGACGGGTGCCCCAGGTCTCGATTTTGAGACCTGGGATCCCCATAGGAGAGGCCAAGGGACCAGGCGTCGCTCTTTCCATCAACCTGATTCCAGGATTATGTTCGCGTACTGCGTCGTGTCCCCGGTGCGGATGAGGCCGATCGCTTGCGGCACTCTTCTCTTGAAAACTACATGAGGCTCGTAGAGAATCGGCGTGCCTTGAAGCGCCGCTGTGAAGGCGTCCTTGGTCTTTGGCTTATTCTCCGCAAGAAACTCTTCAGCCATGAACGCCTGGGCAATGACGAAGTTCTTCGTCATTGCCCGCAACACGTCCAACACTTTCGGGATGTCGTCGACTAAAGAAATGTCCACCGTCTCGATATTCGGCCAAAAAGGAAATCCCCGGTCGGAAATGACCAGGGTATTCGTATGCCGGATCCGGCAGAGAAGAGAGTTGACAGCGGGATTGAGAATACCTGTCTTAAGCACGAGAACCTTACTTTAGTAACTGCGGCTAAAGCGAGACGCCGCGTTTCCAGGGAATGAAGTCGTTCTGATCCAGCTTCTCCGCTTTCGTTCTCACCTTGCCGCTCGCCACGTCCACAATCAAGTCGAGCATTGCCTCACCCACACGCTCGATGGTCGTTTCTCCGCGAATGACCGCGCCGGTATCTAGATCAATGATGTCAGACATGCGTTCCGCAAGACGGGTATTAGTAGCCACCTTAACCACCGGCGTGATCGGATTACCAGTCGGGGTACCCAGGCCGGTAGTAAAGACCACAACATTGCAGCCTGCACCTACTTGCGCCGTCACGCACTCAACATCATTCCCCGGAGTACAAAGCAGTGCAAGGCCGGGGGTCTCGTCATATTCGGGATAATCAAGCACCGCACAGACAGGCGAAGTACCGCCTTTCCTGGCTGCCCCAGCAGACTTCATCGCGTCCGTGATCAATCCGTCCTTGATATTCCCGGGAGAGGGATTCATCTCAAAACCGGAATGGACCGCCTTTGCCCGGGCAGCGTAGTCACGCATGAGTTGGATGAAACGATCGCCTTGGCTCGCGTCCACGCAGCGATCGATGAGATTCTGCTCCATGCCGCACAGCTCGGGAAACTCCGCCAGAATCGACTTTCCGCCCAGAGCGGCCAGCATATCCGAGGCGTGCCCCAACGCGGGGTTCGCCGAAATGCCGGAAAATCCGTCAGAGCCGCCACACTTCAAACCGACAGTAAGCTTGCTGAGCGGAGCGGGCTTCCGCGTAAGACGGTTGGCCTCCACCAGGCCTTCGAAGGTGGCGCGGATGGCCTCGGAAAGCATGTCCGATTCAAGGCCGGACTGCTGCTGCTCATACATCAGCACCGGTTTTCGCAGGGCCGGGTCCCTTTGGCGCAGTGCATCCATGAGAATAGAAGGCTGCGCGTTCTGGCAACCGAGACTCAACACTGTGGCGCCGGCAACATTGGGATGATGAATATAGCCGGCAAGCAGCCCGCAGAGCGCCTTCGCATCCTGCCGGGTGCCGCCGCAGCCGCCCTCATGCACCAAAAACCTGACCCCGTCGACATTGGGAAACACCCGTTCCGTCGCCGAGAGATCCTTGCGCTCAGTGGCGCGCGAACCCTGATGGTGCTGTTCAATCAGTTGCCGCACTTGCTGGCGGTAAAGTTTTGGCCGCCCGTAGCCAAGTTCTTCCTCAAAAGCATCGCGCAGCGCTTCGACATTGCGGTTCTCGCAAAACACCAGGGGGATCACCAGCCAGTAATTGCGCGTGCCCACCTGGCCGTCCGCGCGATGGTAACCGTCAAAGGTACGCGAAGCCCAAGCGGATACATCGGGCGCCGTCCACGAATAGTCCCCCACCTTGGGGCCAAAGCCGGACGCATCGTGCTGCACGTTGCGCGTGCTGAGCAGGCCACCGCGAGGGATCGGCTGGCGGACCAGTCCCACAATCCCGCCATACATAATGATTTCATCGCCGATGGCGAGATCACGCATGGCAAACTTTTGCTTGGCGGGTATGTCGGCGACCGGAATATACTTCTCTCCGGCGAACGTGATGGCTTCCCCGGCTGGAAGGTCGGTCAGTGCAACAAGGACATTGTCTTGGGGATCGATCCGGAGGATTTTTTCGGCAGCCATTTCTTTTCGCCGGCACTCTGCCGTAGATATAGACTCAATGTAGCGCTTAATGAATCGACGGTCAAACCAACGGCCGCCGGTCGATCCTGAAAGAAAACAGCTCCCGCATGAGTTCTTCCATTTTCGATTTGCAGGGAAAGACCGCCGTGGTTGTCGGCGGCACCACCGGCATAGGCCACGCTCTGAGCTCTTGGTTTGGCAGACGCGGGCGCGGATGTGATCGCCTCTTCCAGAAGGCCGGAACAGGTGGAGCAAACCGCCGCCCAGATCGAAGCCAAAGGGCGTAAGACACTGCGCCAAACCTCGGATGTTCATGATCGCGCCACGCTAGAAGTGTTGCGCGACGCAGTCCTGGCGGCATTCGGCAAAGTGGACATTCTGATCAACTGCGCCGGCATCACCAAGCGCGCACCCACCATCGACTTTCCAGAAGCGGATTGGGACCAGATCATCGACACCAATCTGAACGGCACACTGCGGGGTTGCCAGGTTTTCGGCAAACCGATGCTCAGCCGCGGTTACGGACGCATCATCAATATTGCTTCGCTCTCCACCTACGTGGGGCTGTTTGAGGTTGCCGCCTACAGCGCCAGCAAGGCCGCGGTCGGGGCGCTGACCAAGGTCCTGGCCGTGGAGTGGTCGCGGCAGGGAGTGCTGGTCAACGCCATCGCCCCCGGGGTGTTCCGCACCGATCTGAACGCAAATCTGCTGGATAGCACGGAGCGCGGAAAGGAATTCAAGTTGCGCACTCCCATCGGCCGTTTTGGCAGGACGGAAGAACTGGTAGGTGCGGCGGTATACCTGGCTTCGGATGCGGCGTCGTATGTATCAGGCGAGATCCTCGTTGTCGATGGTGGTTTTCTGGCCAGCGGGGTCAACCAATAACGATGGAATACCGGAAGCTCGGTCAGACGGACCTTAACCTCTCGTTAGTTGGCTTCGGCGGCGCGACCCTGGGAGGCGTATTCGGCAACATCGACCCCGCGGACGGGATTGCGGGCTGTTCACCTGGCCGTAGACAGCGGCATCAACTTCTTCGACTCGTCTCCCTACTACGGGATTACTGTTTCAGAAACACGGCTGGGGGAAGCCCTGGCGGGCAGGCGCGAGCGCGTCGTGCTGGCCACCAAATGCGGACGCTACGGATTCGACCAGTTCGACTTTTCCGCCAAGCGCGTGACTGCCAGCATCGATGAGTCACTGCGACGGTTGCAGACCGACTACATCGATCTGTTTCAGGTGCATGATGTCGAGTTCGGCGATGTGCAACAGATTCTTGATGAGACCCTGCCGGCCCTGCGGCAATTGCAAAAGCAAGGCAAGGCCCGTTACATCGGTATCACGGGATATCCGCCGAAGCTCCTGCGGCGCATGGCCGAAGCGACTCCGGTGGACAGCATTCTTACCTATTGCCACTACAACCTGATCAATACAGATATGGACGGGGTGTTGACCGACTTCGCCCGTGAGCGCGGGATCGGGCTTATCAATGCGTCAGGGTTGTGCATGGGGCTTCTCACCGAGCATGGTCCGCCGGATTGGCACCCTGCTCCCCAGCAAGTACGCGATGCCGGCAAAAAAGCTGCCGAGTTTTGCCGCGCGCATGGAGCGGATATATCAAAGCTGGCTCTGCGCTTCTGCCTCGACCATCCCTTTGTCTCCAGCACGCTCATCGGGATGTCTTCTACCCGCGAAGTGGAGACCAGCCTGGAACTGCTGCGAGAGCTCGACCGACAAAGAACTCCTGGCCCAGGTCGAAGGCATCTTGGCGCCGGTGTTCAATTACGTATGGCCTTCCGGACGCCCGGAGAATCAGGCGTAGCCGTCTCCCGAGGGTGTGCGAGATCCTCAGGGGAAACCGCGGGTCTCTCCACTCCGCTGCGCTCCGGTCGAGATGACAATTTTGTGGCCGGGCGGGATCTGCGTTTCCACGAAAGGTCTGTGGAACTGCAGATCCCTCGGTTGCGCTCGGGATGACAAGGAAAGGGTAACGGTTGAATAGAGAGTGGTTGCTGGACCGAAACGTTTTTCGTCACCTTGGGTGGGCCGCGGGCTCATGATTTCTAGTGGTGGGATCTGCGGTTTCCCTCCCGGTTCTCACGACGGTACCCCATTGCTCTAAGGCCGCCGGAAAATCGTAGGAAATCGGACGGGTGCCCCACGTTCGCCTGAGCGTACGTGGGCCGAGAACGATGGCGCAGCCGAACAATCGCTTTTGCCTCAATTTCGCCACAAACGAGAAAGGTACCAACGATGAAAGCCTTCGTAATGAAAGAACCCGGCAACGTAGCAATCGAAACAGTAGCAGATGCAATAGCCACGAACGACGACGTCTTGCTAAAAGTGCGCATGATCGGCCTATGTGGAACCGACCTGAGTTCCTACCGCGGCAAAAATCCGCTGATCAGCTTTCCCCGCATCCCTGGTCACGAAGTAGCGGCCACCATCGCCGAACCGAGCAAGGCACACCCGGAACTTCCCGCCGGCATGGATGTAACCCTTTCTCCTTATTTCGGTTGCGGCCGCTGCCCCGCCTGCCTGAGGAACAGGCCAAACGCCTGCCAGTTCAACGAAACGCTGGGCGTACAACGCAACGGGGCCATGACGGAATACATCGCTATACCAGCCGCAAAACTCTACCCCGCCCGCCTGACCATCAAGGAACTCTGCCTGGTGGAACCGTTAACCGTCGGCTTCCACGCAGTAGACCGCGGACGGGTCACAGCACAGGATGCAGTCGCCATCTTCGGTTGTGGCGGAGTCGGGCTCGGAGCGATCGCCGCCTCCGGCTTTCGCGGAGCAAAGACCATTGCCATCGATCTCGATGACGCGAAACTATCCCTCGCCCTGCGGGCCGGCGCGACCCACAGCATCAACACCAGCAGGGAAAGTTTGCACGAACGCCTGCTCGAGCTCACCGGGGGCCGAGGGCCCGACGTGGTGATTGAAGCCATCGGCCTGCCGCAAACTTTTCGCAGCGCCGTAGAGGAAGTGGCCTTCACCGGGCGCGTGGTTTACATCGGCTACGCCAAGGAGCCGGTAGCCTACGAAACCAAGCTCTTCGTCCAGAAAGAGCTCGACATCCTGGGCTCACGCAATGCCCTGCCTGAAAACTTTCGTGAAGTGATTCGCATGCTCGAAGAGCACCGCTTTCCGGTAGACGAAACCGTGAGCGCCATTGTGCCGCTGGAAGAGGCTCCAGCCATGATCAAAGCCTGGAGCGATCATCCCAACGACTATTCCAAGATCATGGTTCGTTTCGACTAGGCTACCCAAATCGCCTGAGGTAAGCCGAGCAAAGCGCAACCGTCTGCTCCGTGTAGGAAGCCCCTAACGATCTGGCAAGGGCTGTTTCCACGTGGGAACCGACCCATGCGACCAGCAGCAACCGCCGTAGCATCACGAACGTCGGAATCTCTTCTTCTTCCTCCCGGCTCACTGCAGAGACCGTGCGATACCCTTCGAGCCATCACTCAATCAGGCCGGGCACCTGGGGCAACTGCTCGTAAAACGACACCGCCGCAGCCGCGTCGTACATGTACCAGCTGAACCCGCAGTCGTCGAAATCAATCACCTTAATTTCGCCTTGGTCGATCAGCAGATTGTCCAGGCGCAAGTCACAATGAGCCAGGCCAAACCGATCCGGCCCGCTGCCATAGAGGCTCAGCCTCTCTCCAATCAACTCCGCCGTGCGGCCAAATAAATCGAGCCGGCCCGCGTTCATCCCCAGCGCATCGCGCCACCGGCCCCAACGCGGAGTCTCGCCTAAAGCAGTCTCAAAGTCCCACGTGAAGCGGACAAAGCCTTCCGGCCGCTGCCAGGTTCTGCTGTGGACGTGCATCTGCGCCGTAATCGCTCCCAGGCTCCTGAAACACTGGCGAAGATCCATATCCATCCGGGGATGACTGCCATTTTCCCACGCAAAAAGAACGACGTTGCGCGCTTCCCCACCGTCCGGATCATCGCGCCACCTGGACCCATTCGCCATCAAGCCCCGCTACGGGAATCTGCGTGGCAAGCACGCCATCCCGGCGCAAAGCGGCCAGCCACGCCATCTCAGAGGCAAGCGAGTTCTTCGACTGATATCCCGGCCGCTGGACCCGCAATGCCCATCGTCTCCCGGAGGGTGCTTCCACTCGGTAAATTTCATTCTCGGAAATGCTGACCAGGTGGACGCTCGCGTACCGGGGAAGATCGTAGAGGCCAAGCGCCTGCTCGGCTAGCTGAGTTGCTACCACTGTGCCCTCTCCTTGCTCACTCTACACGGTCGATAAAATCCTTTGACTTCCCCTCGGACTTCCCCGCAAACTAAGGACATCGCTCTTCAGGCCCTTCCCGGATTCATCGTCGCTCGCAAATATCAGTCAGCTTGAACCAGTTTTCTGGAGACGCACCACTGCCGCCCGAGACCACAGCTGTACTTGCATCGGACTTTCCCGCGAGCCAGACGCAGTATGGCCTGCGCCATAACATCCTGACGCCCTGGGAAACGCTGGCCCAGTCGGTCGCCGCCATCGCGCCCACCACCTCGCCGGTGCTCACCATCCCCCTGGTGTTTGCCCTGGCCGGCAATGGAACCTGGATCGCGTATGCCTTGGCCACCGTGCAGGTTACGTTGATCGCGCTGCTCATTGGCGCGCTCGCGCGCCGTTCCGCCTCCCCCGGCTCCCTGTATAGCTATGCCACAGATTCGCTTCCGCCGGTGTTTGCCAGCATCGCGGCCTGGGCCCTGCTTCTCGGCTATGTCGCCACGGGCTCGTCGATCGCCGCAGGCTTCGCCTTGTACGCCGACGTGCTGCTGAAGGCTTCGACAGGCCACGTAGTGCCCCCTGTCCTGCTGGTCATGGTGGCTGTGATCGGAGCCGCGACCATGGCGTACCGCGACGTAAAGCTCTCCGCGCGAGCGATGCTCTGGCTCGAGGGCGCGTCGGTGGCGTGCATCGTGATGGTGATGCTGCTGGTTTTAGGGAAGAACGGACTCCACCTCGATTGGCCTCAATTGCAACTGAAAGGCAGTTCCATCTCAGGTATCCGCCTGGGACTGGTACTGGCGATTTTCAGCTTCGTTGGTTTTGAGAGTGCCACCGCGCTCGGTCACGAGGCCAAAGAACCACTGCGCACCATACCCCGCGCAGTTTTGCAGTGTGCGCTGGGCGCGGGCGCTTTTTTTATCCTGGCTGCTTACACCGAAGTCCTTGGTTTTCGCGGCACAGGCCTTGCGCTGGATAAGGCCGATGCGCCCTTGCACGTGCTCGCCAACCAGGCCTCGGTGCCGGTGCTGGGCATCCTCATAGACGCCGGCGCCATGGTCAGCATGTTTGCCTGTGGTCTGGCCTGCATCACGGCGGGCGCGCGCATTCTGCTGCTCATGGCTCATAACGGGCTGGTCCCGATCCGGTTCTGCAAGACGCACCATCGCAACGAAACTCCGCACGTTGGCGTGGTGCTCACCGCCGTCGTGGTCTTGCTTCCGCCTGTGGTGCTCACCTTGCTGGGCTATTCGGGAGCCGACATCTACGGTTGGATGGGCTCCTTTGCGGTCTACGGTTTCCTGACCATCTATGGGCTCACCTGCATCGCCTTGCCGTTGCAATTAAGGAGACAGGGTGCGCTGTCTCTGGCGCTATTGGTAACGGCGATTCTGGCCGGCATCTCGATGGTGATGGCTCTGGCAGGAACTCTTTATCCCGTTCCAGCGGCGCCGTATTCCTGGCTGCCCTACCTCTACTTTGTTTACCTGCTGATCGCGCTGGTGTTCTTTTTTCGCACCCGGCAAAAGCGCGGCGCCGCAATCGATGGGATGGAAGGTCTCTCGTAACGGGATTGGTTCATCGTGAAACGGGTGTGACCCAAAAGAGTGAGCGAAGCAGTGCCTCGAGCTCGACCGAATGTTGCTATCATGATGCCCATGAAAAAGATTCTGCTGTTCACCATGGTTCTGCTTATCACGGGTTCAGCGTTCGCGCAGCCACACCATCGCCATCATCACCGCCACCACCATCATTCGCACACCCGGTAGTCCGGGAAAGATCAGTAGGTTGTTGCCTGCGGGGCAAGCGTCGCAAGCCAGCGAAGAACGGCCCCTGCGAGGGGGCCGCGCTGATCGGAATACGCGTGATCGGTGGGCAGGTGCAGGGTAGACACACGGTTGTTTCCCGCACGCCGCAATGCGCTTGCAAATGCTTCGTTTCCCCGGGCGTATGCATCCTCTGAGGAGACGATGAGCAACGGCCGCATCTTGAGTGCTTCTACCTTACCCGCGAAGCTCCATTGCATTGCGTTGGCCAGCAATTCCCGCGCCAGCCCCTCGCCCGTGCAGCCTGCCAAAGGCTCCATTCCATCTCGGTCATAAGCGGCGCTCAACGCCCTGACCTCTGCCTCTTCCCCGTCTCTGGACAAGGGTTGGGGGATGCGTCCTCCAAAATCGGCAGCGGAAATAAGCGCAACCCCCATAATGCCAACATCCGCAGCCGCAGCTTGTACTGCCATGAAGCCACCCATGCTGTGCCCGAGAAGCACGATGCGCGATGGATCAAGGCGCAGGATTCCCGCCATTTCGGGGGAGCGCACATAGTTGATCGCTGCTGCCGTGTCCTCAATCCCATGAGAAAACGAGAAGTCTCCGGGAGAACCCCAGGAGCCCCGGTAGTCGAAATAGAGAACATCCCATCCGACGCTGCGAATATCCTGGGCCAGGTCCAGATTGCGCTCGTTCCCAGGAAACCCATGCAGCAGCACCACCACGGGATGCGGGCCCGGGCCCGAGGCAACATAGACGAAGGCGTTCAGTAGCCCTCCGTGACTGGGAATTTGAAAACTCTGCATGGAAGCGCGCTGCCCCCGGCAGAGGGAGGAAAACGCGCATACCGCCAGCAGGGTGGCGATGACGATCGGTTGACGAAGCCTCGCCCCGAAAATTGCCCTGGACGGAGATCGGAAGCCTCCAGGCAAGGATCAGCAACGAGTCTATGCTTGTGCAGAGCTGCCTCCGGAGACCCGTAACTTTTGTAACGAGTGCGGTTCTATCCTACCGGAATAGGCTCCTGGGGCATCTCCCCGAAACGGGGCACAATGGTTACGTCAGATACTGTTACGTTTGATGGTTACTACAGCCTCCGGGCAGGGTCGACACGAGTCCCGCAGGGTTAACCAGTTGGAGGTGTTGTCTTCAGACCTCCCACGAATAGGTTAACGTTTCGCGGGGCTACAGTCCTGCTAAGTCCAGGGCAGCCGTCCCCGTGACCCTCAGGCAGGCTGGGCTCTTTGTAAATCCTGGCTCCAATCGATCTAAGGCATCTCTATCCTAGGCGTGGTGAAGCAGGATTTGATTCGATGTGAATACGTTTCCAAATCTGACTCGGCGCGAATGCGGCTCCACACTTCCTCGGGAATGGCGAGAAACGCCTGAACCACATCGGGGTCAAACTGAGATCCGGCACAACGGCTGATTTCTTCGCGCGCGGCTCGGATAGGGGAGCGCGGCACGATAGGGCCGATCCGATGTCATGGCATCCAGGGTATCCGCAACCGCAAAGATCCTCGCTCCCAGCGGGATCTCATTCCCAATCAAGCCCTGAGGATAACCGCTGCCATCGTAGAATTCGTGATGACGTCAGCACAATCTGCGCGGCGTGCGACAGAAACAAATGCTGGCTCACAAGGTCGTAGCTGATGTTCACGTGCCGGCGCATGATCTCGGTCTCCTCCGGGTTCAGTTTCCCTGGCTTGAGCAGAATCGCATCCGGGATACCAATTTTGCCGATATCGTGCAGAGATGCGCCAAGAGCAAGTTCCCCAAGTTCTTCCTCGTTGCAAACCATGGCCTGGCCTATCTCCAAAGAGTAACGAGTCACGCGCTGGGAATGTCCAGCGGTTTCGTTATCTCGCAAATCGAGCGCGCCGCCTAGCGCGCGCAGGGTTTGATCGTACATCGACTTGATTCGCCGGACGGCAACCTGGAGTTGCTTCGTTCTCTGGTTCACCAGCTCTTCCAACTGATCGTTCTGCTGCCTCAATGTTTGCTGGAGTTCATGGAGCCTGAGATGCGTCTGGATACGGGCCTGCACCTCTTCTAACTGGAACGGCTTGGTTATGTAATCCGCACCGCCAGTCTGAAAAGCCTTGATCTTGTCTTCATTTGCGTTCAGCGCGCTGAGAAAAATAACCGGTGCGCTTCGAAAGTTCCGGATTGGATTTCAATCGCTCGCACACCTCGTAACCATTCATTTCCGGCATGTTGATATCCAGCAGAAACAGATCCGGAGGATTCTGAGCCGCTGCCGCCAGTGCCAACCGGCCCCTGGGAAACGATCGTATCTTGTAACCCCTCACCTTCAGCATTTCTTCCAATAGCTTCAGATTGGCGGGTTGATCATCCACCACGATGATGTTTGCAGCTTCAGTCGTTGTCATTGGTTGTGCTTCATCATTCTATTTTCGCTGCGTTTCCGTGAACAAAAGAGTCAGATCATCGTACTCATAATTTTCCGCGTGATTCTTGAGCCCCGCTGCCGCGTCTTTGTCATACGCCTGGACGCTTTGAATCAACTCATCCAAACGGTCCTTCTCGCCTTCCTGCACTGCATCTTGCAATTGGTTGATCAACTCCAGGGGCAGTCCCCAAGCTGTTCTGACGCCGGAAGGTGCGGCGGCCGCTGACGCCGTTCCGCGATCGAGGATCCTATGCAGCTGGTCGGCGCGGCGATCACTTGTCGCTCCGATACCCGGCTCGGGACCTCGACCGGTTCTACGGGATTTCGAAGCGGAATATTGAGCCCTGGCCCAGACTGCTGGTAACCGTAATATCCCCTCCCATCAAGCGCGCATAACTACGGCCGATCGCCAGGCCTAAACCTGTTCCCTCCTGGGCATTCTCATACCGCGCTTCATCTGATTGAACGGCTGAAACAGCTTCCCTTGTTCCTCGTCCGCAATGCCTGGACCGGTGTCCTGAACCTGGGCTGATAACCAAAGCTGATCGCCACCCTTGCGTTGCAGAGTGATATGCAGCTGTACTTGGCCCCGGGCGGTAAATTTGATTGCATTGCCCAGAAGATTGATCAGTACCTGGCGTATCTTACCCTACATCTGCCACAACATAAGGTACATATTCCCCATCGACTAAGACATCGAATTGAAGCGATTTGGCCTGTGCCGCGAAACGAAACATCGAAGTCAGGCCTTCCACTAACTGGGTGACATTGAAAGTTGTGAGGTTCAGTTCGGTGCGGCCGGCCTCGATCTTGGACATGTCGAGGATGTCGGTGATGAGGGCGATCAGGTGTTCGCCGCTTTGGCAAATGGTCTTGAGATTGGCTTTCGCGTTGGTTCCCAATTCAGGATCCCGCGCCATCAACTGCGCACAGCCAAGAATGGCGTTCATCGGCGTACGTATCTCATGGGATACGTCGATAGAAACATACTCTTAGCCCGGCTGGCAGCTTCAGCTTCCTTCGCCGCGACTTCAAGCTGCCGGTCAAACCGCTTGCGTTCTGTGATGTCGCGCACCGCGGATACCACCAGGGTTCCCTCCTCGGTCTCCAGTGGGCTAAGACTTATCTCAATGGGAAACTCGCTACCGTTCTTGTGCAGCCCGTAGAGTTCCGCACCAGCGCCCATGGGGCGCACCCGTGGATCATCAAAAAAGTCTCCGCGGTGCCCTGGATGTTCGGCCTGGAAGCGTTCCGGCACCAGCATCTCCATCCTCTGCCCTAACAGCTCTTCTCGCCCGTACCCAAACAGGCTCTTCATCTGGGCATTCACTAAAACAATCTTCCCCTCTCTATCCACCACCAACATCGCGTCTGGCGCCGCTTCCAGCAGCTTTCGGAACTTGCCTTCCGTTGCCAGCCTCTGGGTCCGGTCCGCAACCTGGGCGAGCTGATTTCCGACCAGCGCCATCATTTCAAAAAGCGCATCATCCTGATCGGAAAAGTCGACCGCAAAAAACTCCAGAAGCGCGATCACTTTCCTCCGCCCAGCACAGGAAACGCGAATGCGGACCTGATCCCAGCTTGTTCCGCTACTGACCGGCGAGTGAAATCCGGATCGTTTGCCACGTCCTTGACCCAAATCGGCCGGGCATCTGCAATCACTTTGCCGAGGAGGTCCGCTTCGATCGAGAATCCGCTTGCCTTCAGAAGCGGCGCGGAAGGCATCAAACCGGCCCCCTTGCAGCCCACTCCAAATAGGAGAAGAGACCAGGTGCTTCTGGCCGCTGGAAGCTATACAGGCGTGCCCGAGTGGCCAGCCCGTGAACTCACACACCCGGTCTACTGCGAATTGCATTGCCTCTGCAATGGTGGACGCCTGGTTGGCTGTTGTGGCGATGTCTTTCAGTAACTCGAGCTGCTTATTTTTCTGCGATAAGGCCCGTTCGCTTTCCTTCAAGCTCGTGATGTCAAAACCTACTCCATGAATCGCATAAGGCTGGCCGTCTTCCCTCCGGAACATGCCGGCTTCGCATTGAAACCACACCACCCTGCCGTCACGTGCAATCACGCGGTAAACAGACTTCAACGGCGTCCCCAAAACAAACATTTCGGCTGCTTCGACGCTCCATCTCTCCTTGTCGTCTGGATGGATGTGCTGGTACCAGCGTATCGGGTCTGCCAGCCATTCATCTTGCGAGTATCCGAGCGTCGCCTCGACCTGAGGGCTCACGTAGGCGTCACCGATGCCGCCATCGAGAGAAGCCATGAAAACAACGGCGGGCAGGCGGTCGACGAGTGAGCGATACTTGAATTCCTCGCTAAGCGGATCAGCGAAGTGAGATTGTCCAACGGAGGAGGCCGGAATGGAGCGATCGCTCTGACACGACACCGCGGCCAGCGCCTTGAGTGTGGCCTCGATACTCGCCAGCGTCGAGAGTCGACGGATCCGATTGCGAGAGGGGATTCAGTTCCTGCTGCAAGCCAAGCCCTCGTGGAGTTTCACGCACAGTAGGTTCCCAGCTAAAACTCGCCGGGATACTACTTCGTGTTTGTTTCGCCACTCATTTATGCCGCCAACTCGGCTCTTTATTGAGCGAGCCCTGGGTAAACTTGCGCAGTGCGTGAATCGCTCTTCCATAGGTGGCTACCGCGCTCGCAGAAAGCAATGAGCCGGGCGGTTGGTTCATGAAGGGCATAAATTTATCGGGAAAGCCGGGCATGGTGCAGCCGATACAAATGCCACCGACATTCGGGCACCCGCCTATGCCCGCCATCCAACCACGTTTGCCCACGTTGCACTGAACAACCGGTCCCCAGCACCCCAACTTCACAATGCATTGAACGTCCCCATACTGCGTGGCGAAATCAGCTTGCTCATAGTAGCCGCCACGGTCACACCCTTCATGGACCGTTTGACCAAACAGCCAGGTGGGTCGAAGGCATTCGTCAAGTGGGATCATGGGCGCTTTGCCTGTAGCCATGTGCAGCAGGTAAAGCAAGGTCTCCATGAAATTATCCGGTTGCACCGGACATCCAGGAACGCACACGATAGGGATGCCCGCCTTCGATTTCCATGCCAGCCCAAATAGTCGGGAAGGCCCATGCATCCGGTCGGATTTCCCTCCATCGCATGAATGCCGCCATAGGTGGCGCACGTGCCGGCGGCAACGACAGCCCAGGCCTTGGGCGCCAGGCGATCAATCCAATCGCAGGTAAGGATAGGCTGGCCGGTTTTCTGGTCCGTCCCAAACGACGCCCAGTATCCCTCGGCTTTATTTTTTTCGTTAGGAATCGATCCTTCGATCACCAGGATGAACGGCGCCAGATCGCCTGCGGCCGCCCGGTGAAACGGCTTCAGGAAGGCTTCGCCGTTTTCATAAGCGAGACACGGATTATGGAAATTTACTTTGGGAATCCAGGGTATGCCACCCAGCAGAATATCCTCGAGGCTGGGCTGGGTTGCAGCCGTCATCGAGATCGTATCGCCATCGCAGCCAAGACCAGCCGTAATCCACAGCACATCCATTTCGGCAAATGGTGGAGTGTCGCGATGTGGATGGTTGCTGGTCATTCGGCCGCTACTTCAGTTTGTGGACTGCGCCACGATGAGGTTGCCAACTCCAGCAAAGCGGAATTGCCTAAATGATGGCGGCCACTTGTTTGCTCCAGCTGAATCGGAAGGTTCCCGAACGTGCCCAATGCAGCGAAAACCCAATGGGACAGCAATGTTATCGGTCAAAAAGAAACATTCTTTAGGGGTAAATTTTGACTTGCGCCGGCGCAAACGCAGCCGGAGCGCTCAGAGTCTTCTTGAGACTGATGTACAAACCTGCGACAACTGTTGAGCGCGGATGGGTCTTGCTTCCGTGGATACCACGCTCGACCATGCTCCCCTGGATGCACCACTGCCGATGACCACCACGTACCTGTGACCCGGTATCGAGGAGTATCCATGGTCCACCCAAACAATGCGGCCAAACTCTTATCGTTTCCTGCGCCTACTCCGGCCTCCGGATCAGCCGCCCAGAACTGGACTGTTCGCATCCTGGAGACCAAGGACAACCTGGTGAGCGCACTCGACTATCTGCGAATTGCCTACAACGAAATGTTTGCCGGAAGGCCGGTCAAAGCCGCCGATGAAATCGTGGCTCACGTGGAAGCGATTTTGAGAAGTAGTGAGAAGCCGGCCCCGTTCACGGTTTGCAAAGCAAAGAGTCCTGCTGCTTTTTCCCGCAGTGAAAGCGCCGAAGCGATAAAGTTGAGCCCGGATATTTCTGACACCAGGGACTAAACTAAAAAGCACCAACCATGAACGCATTCTGCTCCCAATGCAACTCCCCCATGACCTGCACTCCGGGGCATGACTGCTGGTGCTCCAGCCTTGCCCACGTACTCCCGGTCCCCGACCCGGGAACAAGCGGTTGCCTGTGCCGCAGTTGCCTGACAAGCAAGCTGGAAGCACACCTGACAGCCCCCGATGGTAAGAAAAGCGCAGAGGCGTAGAGTTTGCGTGAGATGTGGCACCGCTCCGGCAATGTTGAGCAGGGCGTCGACTCTGCCAAAACGATCGAGGGTCCCCAGGACGAGGGTTTCAACCGCCTGGGGCTGCCGCAAGCGTATTTCTGCGGCTCCGCGCCCGCGGCCTTTACTTCAACCGCAGGATCTGCAAGTCATCCGGGTTTCTCGCCGCAAGGACGACAGCGGAGAAGTCACCTGCCAACCGCAACGCCGTCGCACGGCCAATCCCCTGGCTTGCGCCAGTAACAATTGCAGCCGAACTGATTTTCACGGGTTCCTCATCACTGGGATTGTGCTTTGATCGCGGCCATTCATTGGGCAGCTTCCAGGATTACGTCCACCACTGTCTCCGGCGAGGTGTACATAGGAGTGTGGTCGACGTTGTGTGAGCGAATGTCGGCCCCCATTCGGCCAGCCATGAACCGCTGGGTTTCCGGGTTGATCATGCGGTCTTCTTCAGCGACCAAATACCACGACGGGGTCATTTTCCATGCAGGCGCCGGCGCCTTTTCCTGAATACATTGCACCGCGATGGGCCGTTGCACCGCGGCCATGATAGCGATCTGGTCCGGCGATGCCTTGTGAGCGACGGCACATCCAAAGCCCTCTTCCGGCATCCAAATCAGTCCATACGCATCCGGTGTAAGCCTGGGAGCTTTGGGATGCGGGTGCGGTCCGATAAAACACATCGGCAACCGTTTCGCCCTCGTCCGGCGCTAACGCTGCAATGTATACCAGCGACTTCACTCGATCATCATGGGCCGCAGCGATCACCGCGCCCGCATACGCGTGTCCTACCAGGATGACGGGGCCAGTGGTCCGCTCGATCACGCGTCGAAGCGCGGCTGCATCCTCGGTGAGAGATGTGAGAGGAATGGGCGCCGTCGTGACCCTGAGTCCCTGGCGCCGCAACGGCAGAATGACGTTACTCCAACAAGACCCATCAGCCCACGCTCCGTGCACCATCACTACCGTGCTGTTTCCCGAAGAAGCATTCATCGCGGAGTCACCTTATCCGCCCGGCGCCCGGCTCCAGCCGTTTCGAGAAACTCTCTCATGGCGGCGGCGATCTCCACCACGTGCGTCTCCGTAGCAAAATGCCCCGTATCCAGAAACTGGATCTTCGCGTTCGGCAGGTCCTTCCGGTATGCCTCCGCTCCTGCAGGAATGAAAAAGGGATCGTGCTTACCCCAGATCGCCAATAGAGGTGGCTTTGACTTGCGAAAATACTCCTGAAATCTGGGATAGAGCTTCACATTGGACGCGTAATCCAGAAACAAATCGAGCTGAATGTCCGTGTTCCCCTTGCGTTCCAGCAGAGCCGCATCCAACGTGTACGACTCAGGCGCGACGCTTTCCGGATGCGCCACGCCGTGCGTGTATTGCCAGCGCGTCCCTTCCAGGTTCAGGATGTTTTTTCGAATCACTTCGCGGTTTTCTGCCGTCGGCTGCGCCCAATATGCTCGAATCGGCGCCCAGGCATCGCTTAGCCCCTCCTCATAGGCGTTGCCATTCTGCGACACGATCGCCGTGACTCGTTCCGGGTGAGCCATCGCCAGGCGCAAACCCGTGGGAGCTCCGTAGTCGAACACATAGATCGCATAGCGGTTGAGGCCGAGCGCATCCGTGAAGGCCTCCAGTGTGTGCGCCAATGCGTCGAACGAGTACGTATATTTTCGTTCTTCAGGCACTTCAGTGAATCCAAAACCAGGCAAGTCCGGCGCGATCACACGGAACTGGTCTGCCAAGCGCGGAATCAGTTCGCGGAACATGAAAGACGATGCCGGAAACCCATGCAACAAAAGCACCACCGGCGCTTTTGGGTCACCCGACGCACGATAGAACACTTCGACTCCATCTGCTTTCACTTTATGAATGGAGGTCACAGGTATAGCGGATTGGGAAAGAACGGGACTCATAAAACTCCTTGTCACTCTGTGTTTGATTTGTTTGCATCTGCAGTTTGAGAAAGCGTGTTCCTGCCACGGAATCAGATCACCCGTTCACTCAACGTTTCGCGATTGAAGACGATGAACGGATTGAGCATCGCCTCTTGCCGATAGCGAAGGCGCAGACGAGAACAACGAAGTTAGACCTTCGACCAGAGTCGGGTGGGCCCAAATGGCGTCGCGGACTGCGGGATAAGGCGATCCGGCCATCATGGCCATCTGCACCGAAGCCATGATCTCTCCGCCATCGACAGCGAAGGCGGTAAAACCAAGAATGCGATCGCCGTCTACTTCTACCAGCGCCTTCAGAAATCCCCGTGTTTCGGAGATGGTGCGGGCTCGAAGCACTTGTGTCATCGGGATCTTGAACAAGCGGTATGGGATTCCCCGCGCCTTGGCTTCTTTCTCATTCAGGCCTATGCGTGCGAGTTCCGGATCGGTAAAGAGCGTATACGGGATAAGCCTGCCGGTAGTCACGTGGTTGCCGCCGGCAAGGTTGTCACGAACTACGCGGAAGTCGTCAACGCTCACGTGGGTGAACTGAGGGCTTCCCGCTACTTCGCCGATTGCCCAAACGCCGGGCGCAGTTGTTTCCAGGCGTTCGTTGACCTTGAGATAGCCGCGATCGGTCAGCTCAATGCCGGCCAATTCCAGGCCGATGTTTTCTGTGTTTGGCCGTCGTCCCGTCGCGACCAGCAAATGGGTGCCCGCGAGAATCTTTTCCCGTCCGTTTTGTTCAAAAGTAACCGTCACGGAATCGCCTGATTTCCCGGAAACCCGCAGCACACGCGCGTTCAGGACCGAGTCGATGCCCTCGTCTTTGAATAAGCCCGCAAGAGCTTCCGTCACGTCATCGTCTTCCCTGCCCAGCAAACGGTCACTGCGATGGATGACGGTAACCTTGCTGCCGAACCGGCGCATCGCCTGCGAAAATTCCAGGCCGATGTAACCGCCGCCGATCACAATGAGATGTCCCGGCAGCTGATCCAATTCAAGCGCCTCGATATGCGTGAGTGGCTGCACGCATCGGCCAGGCCAGGCACTGCATCCAAAGCAGCCCGCGTACCAGTGCTGACGATGACATTGGTTCCGCGGAGGTGTCGAGACTTGCCTCCAGGGAGAGCGACTTCCAAAGTCTTCGGGCCAATGAAGCGCCCCGGGCCGAAAATCAATTCCGCGCCCGTCTGCTTGTAGTTCTCCAGGTACATCTCGTTCACGCCCGATACCATCGTGCGTTTTCGTGCACGCACTGCCGCCATGTCCACGCGGTGGCACTCCGCGGGCAAGCCGAACTCTTCGCCTCGGCGAAAATACGACGCTATTCTCGCACTGTGAAGAACGTTCTTACTGGGCAGACACGCGATGTTCGGGCACGATCCGCCGATGTACTTGCGGTCAATCACCGCAACCCGCTGTCCCTGGCCCGCAAATGTCCAGGCGGCAATGGTCGATCCTGTCCCCCCGCCCAGGATGACCAGATCGTAGTCTTCCCGAGCGGAGCGGAGTTAGTCGTGGGCTGAAGAAGGTGTTTCATTGCCATTTTTCTGCATATCGAAACACGAGTGCAAGCGACGTGCCAATCGCAGAGAAGAGTCTAGCCGGACTAAGAAATCGATGACCCTAAGAGCTTCTGCTCGCCGAGCTGTTAAACTCGGTTGCGAGCCCGGCGGGCGTTCCTCGGTCGGTGACGGATTCGTGACCGGCATCCGTCACTGACGGGCCGCGGTCCTGTCGCAACGAGGCGGGCATGAGTGAACGGGCCTTCGGAATGCGGTTCTCACTCACGCTCTTTACCGACCCGGCTCTCAAATCTAGTCCTTTATCAGGCGGAGACGGGCCGGCTTATGCGAAGCTTCCGCATCTTGTAAAGCAACGATGTCCGCTTCATCCCCAGGCGCTCTGCAGCGCCATTGCGGCCGCCCACTATCCAATTGCTCGCTTCCAGCGCGCGGACAATATGGTCTCGTTCCACTTCCTCAAGCCCGGTGATGGGCATTGTTGATCCCCTGGTGAGCACTAAAGGGTTCCAATTCGGAAGTCGGCGCTCGCAATACCGTGTGAGGAGAAAGAATCACGGCCCGTTCGATAAAATTCTGCAATTCCCGAACATTCCCAGGCCAGCCATATCGCACCAGCGCATCCATGGTCTCTGAAGGAATCTCGTCGATCTTCTTATTCATTCGTCGCGCGTAAAGTTGCTGTGAAATGGCGGACCAGTTCAGGAATATCTTCTGTGCGTTGCCGTAACGGCGGAACGTTGATCGGAAATACTTTCAGCCGATAGTACAGATCTTCACGAAATGTCGCTTGCTTTACCATCGCGGCTAAATCACGATGAGTGGCCGCGATCAGGCGAACGTCTACCTTGTGCGTTCGGTTGCTACCGAGTCTCTCGAATTCCTGTTCCTGCAGCACTCTTAGTAGTTTTGCCTGAAGTTCCAGAGGAATGTCTCCGACTTCATCAAGAAAGAGGGTGCCTTTGTGCGCAAGTTCGAACCGTCCCGTCTTCTGCGCAATGGCTCCCGTGAATGCTCCTCTTTCGTGCCCAAATAACTCGCTCTCCAGCAGCCCGAGCGGGATCGCCGCGCAATTCAATTTAACGAAAGCCCGTTCCCGCCTGCCACTGAGGTTGTGGATGGCGCGCGCGATCAGTTCCTTACCCGTTCCCGTCTCGCCCAGGATCAGCACGCTCGAATCGGTAGGCGCCACGACCGAAACCAGGTGCAAGGCTGTGTTCAGAGCCGGGCTGTCGCCCACGATGGCTCCGAACTCGGCACGAATTTCTTCCTCGAGATAGAGTCTCCGTTTGGTTTCTCCAACCCGGTCTTCCGTTGCCTTGCCAAAGTCCAAAGCGTTCTCAACCGCAATGGCTACCTGTAAAGCCACCTGTTCCAGGAAGGCAAACTCCTCCTCGCTGAAAGCCCTCTCCGAGCGGCTGAACGCTACCAAAACACCGATCACACCCTTTCGACCGATCAGCGGCAGCTCGCACCCGGACGTCAACCCTTCGGCCAGCACTCGATCAAAAAAGGGACGCCCTTCGCTATTGCCGAAGGTTTCAGGGTCGTCCCTCAGGTCTTCGAGCCGATCGATACGCTGATTCTTGCCCGACAGGAATGCTTTACCGCAAGCCGTTCCTTTGATCGGAACGGTCGTGCCATCGCGAATGGCGCCTCGACCCTCCGGGTTGTATAAAACCGTCATGCGCAATTGACTGCCATCCCCGTGAGGCAAGAGCAACGCACAAAAATCACACCGCG
This sequence comes from uncultured Acidobacteriaceae bacterium, assembly GCA_963847155.1. Taxonomy (GTDB): domain Bacteria; phylum Acidobacteriota; class Terriglobia; order Terriglobales; family Acidobacteriaceae; genus PALSA-350. The sequence goes on from CAWJZH010000006.1 coordinate 180,933, forward strand.
TGACGCTCAGCAAATTCGTGGAGAGTGTTTCCAACAGATGGCCAAGATCCAGCTTGGATGTCATGCTGTTGGTGATTTTGAGAAGCAAGCTCAGCCGATCGCGTTCATGCCGGAGCTTTTGCTCATTCATAGTGGCGCTCAATGGCGATTCCTGCAATGTGGCTGGCGCTCTCGATCAACTGCAGATCCGCTGCAGCCGGGCCGCGGACTTCGCGATAAAGAATTGCGAATGTGCCCAGCACCTTGCCTTCGCCCGAGAACAAGGGCCGCGACCACACGGCACGGATGCCATAAGGTGACATCTGGTCACGATAATCATCCCAGAGCGAGTCGCTCAAGATGTCGGTCACATACACCGGCTCCCGCCGATAAACAGCAGTGCCGCAGGATGCTCCTTTGGGACTTACGAACATCGGTCCTACATGAGCGCTAAATCCGGGCAGGCTGGGAGCAGCTACACAATGAATCTGCCTTTCGTCTCCATCCGGAAGCCAGATGGTGCACAAGGTGCCTTCGCCTTGCGATTCGACCAATTGAGCAATGACCGCGAGCACTTCAGACAACGGAGATCCAGCAAGAATCAACTTGAGAACGTCGAGTACGGCTTCGCTTGAAAAGAGGCCCGGCTCGTTCTGTGCCCGTTCCGCACGCGAAAGGAGTTGTAGAAGTGATCCCGTTGCTTGCTCCATCAGCTTTTCTTTCCTGAGGCCGGCTCGTGAAAGGAGCACGCGTTCCCGAGCCATGGTCCCTTTGCTCTTGCATTGATCCTACGACGCAGCGGCTGCAGCGCCTGTCTATCGCAGAAAGCTCTCTGCGTTCAGACTACCAACCCGTTGAACGTGACTCCACCGGGAGCGCGAAACCTGCCGGTGCGTGGTTGGACGAAGGGGAAACCCGAAGGTCGACGGACGCACAAAACCCGAGGAAAACCGCGATAGCTGCCCCAGCCTGCCGGCGTGCCGTGGGGTCTCGCGTTTGAGACCTGGGATTTCTCAACCCAATTCTGACTGAACCCCCGCCCACCCCTCGCGGACGGCAGATCACACGGTTTGCAACTGTTTGCCCTTGGACTGGATCGCACCGAGTAGGTTCTGCCATGATTCATCGAAGGATTTCGCACCGTTCGATTGCAGATCGGTTCCCAGTTGGTCGAGATCAATTCCGGCCTTTCGAAAGTCCTCCAGAACCATCTCGCAGTCTCCTCCGTCTCGCGGAAGAGTCCCGGCCACCTTTCCATGATCGTCAAAAGCCAGAAGAGTCTTCTCAGGAATTGTGTCGATCGTGTTTGGCGCTGCCAGAGCGGCGACATAAAGCACGTCAGATGCCTTAGGGTCTTTCGTGCCGGTACTCGCGAAAAGGAGTCTCTGGGGCCGGGCGCCAAAGTTGGCCAAACGCTGCCAGCGGTCCGAGGCCAGGATATCGCGATACGCCTTGTATACCTGCTGCCCGATGGCAATGCCCAGCTTGTCACGCAGCCGGTCGGGGACTTTGTCCATGGTTGCGCCATCCCAACGGCTCAGGAAAACCGAGGCTACGGATCGAACGTCGGGGCTGAGTCCCGCGGCAACACGCCGCTCGATCCCACGCATGTACGCCTCCGCCGACGCCAGATAATGCTCGCGAGAAAAAAGAAGTGTGACGTTGATGGCGACACCAGCTGCGATCGACTCCTCAATCGCAGGATTGCCTTCCTTCGTACCCGGAATCTTGATGAAGAGGTTCGGACGATTCGCTTTCTTATGCAATGAAGCCGCCGCAGCCACCGATCCCTTGGTGTCATTGGCGAGAAGAGGCGACAACTCCAGAGAAACAAAACCATCATTGCCGGCGGTACGCTCGTGCACGGGGGCAAAAAGGTCGGCGGCTCGAGTCAGATCCTGCAGGGCCAGTTCAAAGAACAACGCCTCACCTGAGAGACCTTTGGATAGAAGGCGGCCAATCTCCGCGTCATAGGAATTGCTCTTTGAGATGGCATGCTCAAAGATGGTTGGATTGGAGGTCAGACCGGTGACTGAAAGCTCCTCGATATAGCGCTTGAGTGTGCCCTTGTCCAGCAAGTCACGCGTAATGTTGTCGAGCCACAAGCTCTGCCCGAGATCATGGAGTTCCTTAGTCGCCTTCATCGCTCCTCCTCATATTGGTCCTGATATCTGTCGTGGCCGCGTATTTTCCCGGAGCCTGCATCTCTCGCAACAATTCTCCTCCCAAAGCTTCTGATTCGTCATCTTCACGGCCTGGAAATTCGTACAGAGAACTTCGTCGGACATCGATGACAATTCTTGGATGTTGGTGGAAGCTAAAAGTGTCTCCATTGACGTTGGTTTCCCGGGCCGGTGACCGGTATCCTATCCCTGAAAGGATCATGGTTATGCCCACAAGCTCAGTGCCAGGAGAAAGCCGGTTTTCAACCTGGCTGAAAGGAAGGAACTTCGGGAAACAGGCCATCGGTGCCTTTAAGACTGGCTTGGCCGCTGTGCTGTGTGTGTGGCTGGGAAATCTTCTTGGGCTGGAGCACAGCTATTGGGCGGCGGTCTCGGCCATCGTGGTGATGGCATATGACACCACTCTTACCTTCGCCTCGTGTTGGGACCGTATCCTCGGCACCGCCATCGGTGCCTTCCTGGGTTGGGTCACCTGTTACGCCTGGCATGGCCACTACCTGATCTATGGGCTGTCGGTGGCTCTTTGCATCTTCGTATGCAGCGCGTTGGCATTCGACAAGGCCGGACGCCTCGCGGCCGTCGCCCTTTCTATCATCGTTTTAGTCAAAATCGATGGCGGACCCGCCCAGGCCGCAATCGCACGATTCCTGGAGGTTGGACTGGGGATCGTGGTCGCGCTTGCCGTGACTCTGCTTGTGTTCCCACCGCGTTCGCCGAAGCTGCAGGTCAAGGCGGCAACTTAGTTCTTCACCCCACCGGCGTGATGGCGCCGCTGTCACTTTGATCAAGACGATGTCGGTCACCGCATCCGCGACGTGGAAGTGGGTCCCGATGGCGCGCTGTGGATGCTCGAGGATGCGAAGGAAGGCAGTGTGTACCGCGTCACTCCAAAGGAAGGCAACTGAAGGAAAGCGCCAAAGGTGGGGAAGTCCTTGGGCCAGACCCGCGCAAGACGACTTTCCTCATGTTTGCATTCTGCGGATCAGGTTTTCAAGACTAAGCTCTAAGTTGTTGATTATTGGTGGGCGCTGCAGGATTCGAACCTGCGACTTCCACCGTGTGAAGGTGGCACTCTACCGCTGAGTTAAGCGCCCCTCGGGGCAAGCCGTAGTTTACACGAACCTTCCGCGCGCACCCAAGCCGCGGTAGGATCCCCCAGCTTGTCTTAAGGTGTTCAGCGAGTCTGGGTGTGCTATGGTTTGACCGAACGCCTCCCCCGGGGCCCCGGGCCACTTAAGACGACCATCTTGTCCGGTCGAAAGCGGTTTCTGTCACCCAGAAACACGATCCATCAGGATTGTTAACCGCGGTTCAGTCAAAGCGCTTTGACGACAGTCCGCGAGTATCTAGCCGCTGTGAGTTTTTGTTGTTACGGGATCCGCTCGCGCTTCACCATCATGATCGACAGCCGTTGTTACCCACGGTTGTGAACAGGGCTCAATCCACTTGGAGAAAATTGAGGATGTCGCGTTTAACGGTGTTTGGTAGTGTCTTGCTCGTGTCTCTGTCCACAGCGGCCCTGGCCCAGAGCCCCTGTCCCACCCAGGAAATCCAGGGCACTGCCGCCAAGCGATCGTCTGACCTGGTTTGCATTGTCCCCCAGGTGTACGGCGCTGGTGGCCTGGTCGGCACCGATAATGGTGGACCGTTGACCTCTACAAGGTTCCACGAAGTTCACTTCCAGGCTTCGAGTATCAACAGCTTCGGTCCCATCAATGCAGAAATTGGCGTGCAACTCAGCCAGGTCCCCCTCGCTTCGCCCGTCTCTGGCTTCATCTTTGCCAACGGTGTCATGCAGGAAGCAACCAGCTTTGGGCCGGTGCTGGCAGATCGCGCCGAAACCCTCGGCAAGCGGAAGATTTTTGTGGGCGCCAGCTATGAATATTTCGACTTCGATAAGGCCGATACCGTCAATCTCAAATCGTTTGGGGCTGTTTTCCAGCACGAGGAAGAACCAACGATTTGCGCAATGTTTCCGACTACCCCTTGCCTCAACGGCGAACCCATCTATACCAACGACATCGTCGCCACGCAGAACCGGATCGATATCAAGGTTCACCAGGTCACCCTGGTCGGCACATATGGTCTCTCCGACAAGCTGGACGTATCGATTGCGCTTCCCATCGTCGATGCGCGAGTGAGCATGACCTCGAATGCCACTATCTATAATTTCGAGCCACCCCCGCCGAACCACACGTTTGCACCCATTACCGACAACCCGCGCGAAACTTACATCAGCCCGTCCAATGCAATCCTCACCAACAGCGGTTCATCCTTGGGCATCGGCGATTTGCGGCTCCGCGGCAAGTATGTTGCCTGGCGCGATGCAAAGGAGAAATCCGCAGTGGCGGTTGGCTTAGACCTTCGCCTGCCCACCGGCGACGCAAACAATTTTCAAGGCTCAGGTACCTGGGGCTTACGGCCCTTCGTTATTTACTCCTATTCCGCCAGAGTTTCACCGCACGCCAGCGCCGGGTTCGAAGGGAATGGCAATTCGGTCCTGGCCGGCACCGTCACTTCGCAACCGGTCACCAAGGCCCAGTTGCCGAGCGTGTTTTCTTATTCGGCGGGCGCGGACGCTTCGATACGCCGGTGGGTGGGTGTCTCCGCCGACTACATCGGAACCTCGTTGCTGAATGCGTCCCGTATCCAGAACTCTACCTTTACCGATTTCGTCGGCAACACCCACGCCAACGTCACTACCTTCACCTCCACGGTTAACCAGGCAAATATATCGCTGGGCGCCAAGGTGAGGCCGATGGCAAGGCTGCTAATCACGGGAAATGTGCTGTTTCGTTTGAACGATGCCGGGCTGCACTTCAAGCCCTCACCGTTGATCGGCGTTTCTTACGTGTTCTGAGCGGGCTAACGAATCGAAGTAATGCGCCAGGAATTGCTTCCGTCCTTTTTCAAGGTCATCGTCACTTGGGCTTTCGCTGTTCCATTGGTGACGATTTGCTGTTGAAAACTGACCACGGCAACGTTCCCTGCTACTTCTGGCCCCTTGGTGATGGAGTACGTCAATGTGACTTTGCCCGCAGCGCGGAACGCGTCACGCAGCCCGTTCACCTGTTTTGGACTCATATCCGGCCAGAGTTCCTGGAGCTTGGCCACATCCTTCGTGTCATAGGCGGATTTGTAGCCGTCCAGAACCCCGCGAATCGCATTTACATCCTCAGCATTATCAGTAAGCTTCGGTGTCGCCGGAGGAGCAGGAGGAATCGGCGCGGGCATCTGGGACGCCTGCTGCACCGGCGCCGCTACCGGCGGGGGAGTCAGCCGGGCCAACTGCGCCGTCGCTTCCTCGCGGTGCCTGCCGGAGGGATAACTGCCCAGGTAGCCCTTGAGATTGGCGGCATCTCCCTTGCGCGTTGCCTCCCGCCAGGCCAGGTCGTCGAGAAGAGCTACCCCGCGGTCGTGATATTGGCCGCTCGGATTCTGGTCCAGAAACCTCTTCACTTGAAGAGGATCGGTGATGTTCTGGACAGCTTCCCATTCCAGGCGCGAAATCTCCGCCTGCGCAGATGCCAGATGCGGACCTGGCGGAGAAGCATACCGGCCCGCGTATTCCTGATAGCCGCGAAGACTGCCGCTGCTGCTGGCCTTCGCCCAATTGAGTCCCTCGAGCTTGGACTCCGCCTGCGACCGGACGGAGGAGTTCGGATAGTGGCGCAGGAATTCCTCTACGGCGGCGGCGTCCACCGTGCTGTTGATGCGGTTCCAGGCCATCTGCTCCTCTGACGTCGCCGGCGCAGGCTGCTTGAAGTCAGCACGGTTGAGTACAACGGTCGCATTTGCCTTGAAGGAACGCGGGTCTGCGGCCAGCTCTTGATTTCCGGCGATGAGCCGAAGACGATGGGAACCCGGCGTCAGCTCCCACGTACCAGGCGGTCCAGTGGCAGCCAGCCGGACATCATCGACAAATAACTGCTCACCGGAATGCACTCCCTTGAGAACCAGCTTGGCCATCACCGGCGCTTGCACGGGCGCAGGCGGAGCAGCTGGAACAACCGCCGGTCGAGCAAGCGTTTCCGGAGCCAGCTCAAACGAAATTGTCTGGTCGTTGGCAAGAGCCACCGATTGATTACTGGAGACGTACCCCTTCAGGCCGGCTTTGACGCTATAGGTGGCGCCCGGTGAAAGCTTAAAGCTGCAGTTGGGAGTAACACACTTGCGGCCGTCTACCTCTATCTCAGCGCCAGGCGGAGTGCTCGCAACGGTTAGAACGGAAATGTGCGGCCGGGTTGCAAACCTGGTCACGAAACCCGCGATCACCAACAGGAAGCATGCTGCGACTGCGTAAACCAGGAGCCGTTTGCGAGGCGCCCCCGCCGGGCGTGGCGCGGCCTGCAGTTGACGCTGCCTAATCTTCTCTTGCTCGGCTGCATGCCGGTCATTTTCCTTCTGGGCCGATTTCTGTGCCGTAAAGAGCAGTTTCTCCAGCTGCTTTTCCCCCGGCCACTGCTGGCACGCGACCTCAAGCACCGCGGTGGCCTCAACGTAGCGACGGTTGAGGAGAAGATCGGACCCTTTGTCAATCGCAGCCTGCATGGCCGCTCCCTGCGCGCTTGCCTGCCGCTTGGTCTCCTCTTCTGCCTCGATCTGCTCTCTGCATTGCAGCAACAGGGACTGTAACTGTGCGCTTTCCGGATACTTTGCCGCTGCTTCTTCGATCGCGCGTGCCGCCTTTGCGGCCGGCCGTGTTGCCAGCAGCCTGGTATATGCCTTGACTGCAAGGTCGATGGCCAAAGCCCGGGCCGCCGCTTCGTTGCGCGCCCGTTGCGCTCGCTCCAGGCTGTCTTCTGCCCTGACCAGCATCCCGCGGAGTTCCACACTTTCCGGGAAAGTCTTCACCAACTCCTGCAGCTTCTTTACCAGGGAGGCTGAGTCGGTCGCTCCCAGCTGCAAGGTTGCGGGCTCAAGTTGATCCTGCGACAATCGCCGCAGCTCGATCTGCAGCAGCTTTGCCCGCGCGCCTCGAACGTCGGTGTCTACCTGCTCGCAAAGAGCCACGATGGCTTGATCCGCGGCATGCTTATCTCTGATCTGTAGTGCGCGGTTCCTGATAACGTCCAGGTCGGCTGGCGTAAGCGCCTGGCTGACGGATGCGCTCAACGAACTTAATTCCTCGCAAACCAGGTCATGTTCGATACGGCGCCCATGAACCTGCGCGGACACGCGGCCAATGGTTTCCTGCAGGTCATCGAGTTCGGGGTGAGCTGATGCGCGCTGTTGCGCCTCGGCCAGCAACTGCTCCGCATGCTCAATGCCTTGAGCCATCAAAGTACGGTCCGCAACCTGGTTGATCTCAGCCAGCAGGCGGGAAACAGTTTGACGGCGAGCTTCAACCGCCGCTTTCACTCGATCGAGGGCGGCCATGACGTCTGGTTCCCCCGCGGCCGCCGATGCTACCGAGTGCGCATTACTGATCAACTGGGAGAGCCCGCTGATCGACCGGGCGCGGGAAGAGGCATTCTCCAGTTGCGCCATTTCCTCAATCAGGGCTTGCCGCTGAGCCAGGCGGCGATTCAGTTCATACTCAATCTGTTGAGTCAGGGCCCCTACCTGCGGCTCCATCGAAAAGTTCGCCGCCAGGCGCGCTGCACTCTTTAACAGATCATTCGACTCACTGAGCGGAACGTGTTTTACCGACTCCGCTATCCTGCTCAGCTCGGCGATGATTCTTTCGTGTTCCTCTCCTCGCGCATCCAGGGCCCGCACCACTTCTTCGCACTCAGCGTGCACATTTCTTTCGTGGGGAAACTCGGCCTTCACTTCCTGCAGCGCGAGTCTTCGCGTGCACCCTGAAGCCGGGGTCGAATGAGTCCTCGACGCTCTTGCGAAGGTCCCGCAGTTCTACCAATACTTCTTCCTTAGCAAGCTGTCGCGCGCGTGCTTGCTCGAATAGTGGAGCGAATGACCGTCGGGTCGCCTCCTCGAACTCGACCGCTGACAGCATCTGCCTCAATTGCAAGGCAAGACTTTCCAGGTGGTCGACATCCACCCGCTCATCGAGCGCTTTACGCAGTTCGGCCGCCTGACGTTGCGCCGCCTGGTTCTGCAGCAGGGCGCGCTCAGAAGCCTCCTGCGCGGCCTGCGATTCCCGATCTTCAGACTGTCGCTCCGACTCCGTCTTCGCCAACGCCAACAAGGCTTCCAGGTTTGGCTCGGCGGGTAGCTTTTGCAACGCGACTTCGAGCAGCTTGATGGCTGAGGCGAACTCGCTGTGATCCAGCAACTCTTTGGCCGCCAGGCTCTGGTCCTGCACAAACCTTCGCCGCTCAGCAATATCTCTCTGCTTCTCTGCGATCGACTTCAATCGCTGCAGGGTCGGCTCGTTGGGAAAACTCCCCAGGCCTACTTCACAGATGGTGTAGGCGGAGGAAAAATCTTCCGCCCGCAGTGCACCATGGATCTGGTCCGTCAGATCCAGTAGGTCCTTTCGGCGCTGCTCCTGATCCTGCCCCCGGCTGGCCCATTGCAGCAACTCGCGCACATTCGAGTCGCCGGGATCCAACCGCTCGGCCTTGCGCAATGACTCAATCGCGTCCCCAAACAGGCGTTGCGCAATTCCCTGCCTCGCACTATCGACCAGCCCTTGCACCTGCAGCCTGCGCGAGCGCTCCGACAATTCCTTGTCGATGATCTCCGCCAGGGCGCGTGCTTCGGCGCTATCGGTATCCAGACGAAGGGCCGCCTCCACGGCCTCTCTTGCCTCGTCGAAGTCTCCGGCGTAGAGAGCCGATTCGGCGCGGCGGAGCGAGTCGCGGACCGCCTTGCCCAGCGAGATAGCCTTCTGTATTTCTTCCCGCAGCACCACCGAATCCTGGTCAGCCGGATCCAGTTGCAGGGCTTGATCGGCGCAGGCCAGCGCCTCTTCATACTGCTGGCCGGCAAGCGCTACCTGGGCCTGGGAACGCATTTGCACGATCTGCGCAGAGCGTTGTTGCTCCTGGATTGCCTTGCGCACTTCCGCCAGCATGCGGTTCGCCTGGTCATGGTGCCGGTCGAGGCGAAGAATCTCCTGCAGGTGGAGCTTCACTCGTTCCAGGTCGCCGCGCTGCATCGAGGCTTCTGCTCGCTGCATGAAATCAGCAGCCATCCCCTGCTTGATCTTCTTTTGGATCTGCAGCAGGTCAAAACCAAGCTCTTCGGCCGTTTGATAGCGGTCGTGAGTCTTTTTGGCCAGCGCTTTGCTGACGCATGCCTGCAGCTCGGGAGGAACTTCGCCCAGATAGGTGGATAGAGGTGGAGGATCTTCGCGCAGTATCTTGACGAACACAGCCGCCGGCTCATTCCCCTTGAAGGGCAGCGCATAGGTCAGCAGCTCATAGAGCATCACGCCCGCGGAAAAAATATCCGTGCGCGCATCAATGGGGACGGAATTGATCTGCTCTGGCGACAGGTAGGATAGGCTGCCCAGAAGCTGCCCCGCCTGCAGCGTGGAGGTTTCAATTCCTACGACCCTGGCAATGCCGAAGTCGACGATCTTCGCTGTGCCGTCTCGCAGCAGGATGACGTTCGCCGGCTTGATGTCGCGATGAATAACCTGCGGCTTGCGATCGTGAGCATGCTGCAGCCCATCGCACACCTGCACAAACAGTTCCAGCTTGTCGACGATCGGCATGGGGCGCCGCTCGTTAATGACGCGCGACACCGGCTCGCCATCCAGGCACTCCATCACCAGGTAGGGGTTTCCGTCCTGCTCTCCGCTCTCGTAAACAGTAACGATGTTCCGATGCTGCAGACTTGCGGTCGCGCGTAGCTCGCGGTTGAAAAACTGCTCCAACTGGTGCACCTTGCCGGGACCTGCATCCGCCCGCTTGAGCATCTTGATGGCGACCGTTCGATTCAGCGCAGCATCATGGGCGCGATAGACGATGCCCATCCCGCCCGAGCCGATCACGTCGACCACGGCGTACTTCCCGATCTTCTGTATCAGAGGATCAGAACTCTTCAAGCCGCTCTTGGCTACCTCCGCTGGACCCGAGCTGAATTCAGCGCGGGCATTTTGATCCGCAAGGCAAAAAACGCATCCGTTTCGGCGCGGTTAAGGTCGAATTCGCAGCGGGAATCGGCCGAAATTTTATAAGAAACAATGGTAACGCAAACGTTCCACAGTCCTATCCGCTTTTTCCCTTGAGTGAAGCTTGGACGTATCCCCCGGATCTCTTCGCGCTCAATGGGCAACTAAGGTGAGGGCGCCTGCGGTAGACTCCATCCCCGTCCCGCCGTCCGTGCGAGGACCGGCATAGGGATAGTGCACCCCGGCGGCCATCGTTACATGCCGTACATCACATAACCCTCTGCATGCAAAACCGCTTAGAAATGAAAAGCCACCCCGAGGTACGTCTTCTTCGAGGAAGGCCGTATCCACAGTTTCCCCGTCAAATCCGGCGTCCCTCAAATCCCCTTTCATACCACTAAACTGGGCGAGACCATCGGGTAGGGCAACGTTTACAATCCATTCATCTTATGGTCCCGCCTCCCCCCAAGCAGCAGCCTTCCCCAGAGCCTGAGAAGGACGCGCAAAACTCTCCTGAATCCGCGCAACCAAATCAGGAGGATGGGGTTACAAACGGTATGGGTACCGTAGCCATTTCGCAGAACGGGTTCCAGGGCGCCCAACAGGGTGCACAGATCCATACGTCCGGGGTCGACTGGGCGCAGCTTTCTGACGCGGAGATTATGGTACGCGTACGGGAAGGTGACGATTCGGGCTTTAGCATCCTGATCGAGAAGTACCGGAAACAGATTGTTCACTTCATGTTCCGGATGTCTCGCAACCAGGCCGTGGCGGAAGAGTTGGCGCAGGAAGTGTTTCTCCGGGTGTATCGTTCGCGCCAGACCTACCGTGCCGAGGCAAAGTTCAGCACCTGGCTGTATCGGATTGCGACCAACCTGGGAGTGAACCACGCCCGCGATACGAAATATGAGCGCACCGCCCAGAATGTTTATCTCGACCAGCCAGACGCGGAAACGGGCACCACTCCTGACGTTGCCGACAGTACCCCCAGCGTGGAACAGGATCTGGTACGCGACGAGAGAATGCAGGCGATTCGTAAGCACGTAATGGCGCTGCCCGAACGGCAGCGTAGCGCCGTGCTGATGCACAAGTATCAGGAAATGGATTACAAGGAAATTGGTCAGATTCTGAAGCTAAGCGAATCCGCAACCAAGTCCTTGCTATTCCGGGCCTACCAGACTCTGCGCGAAAACCTGAAAGATTTTGCCTAAAAGGATTGAGGAAGACATGACTTGCACTGAGATAAAGAACAATTTGGCCGAAGTAGTTTATGAGTCCCGGCCTCTGCCTGAAGACATTCGGAAGCACCTCGCAAAGTGTGCCGGATGCACCGCCGAGCTGGCTGAGATGGAAGCTACCTGGAAGCTGCTGGACGAGTGGCAGGCGCCGGAGCCCAGCGCCTTCTTTGACGCGAAGTTGTATGCCAAACTGCGGACGGAACAGGCGAAGGCCCCAGCCAGCTTGCTGGAGCGGGCCAAGGCATGGTGGCTGTACAACACCAATCTGCAGTTGCGGCCGGTGGCAGCGGGTGCGTTAGCGATGGTGCTGGCGGTGGGCGGCGGGACCTTTGCCCTGCTTGACCACCAGGCAGTGCCGGCGGCTCAAACCTCAGCCACGGTGCGTGATCTGCAGTCTTATGATGGAAACGCGCAGCTCTTTCAGCAGTTGAATTCCCTGGATGGGGACGAGGATAACGCGAGCCCCGCTTCCAACTAACCGTCAGGACGCGAGCACGCAAGAGAACAATCGAATCACGTGCCGAAGGGCACAGAACCGGAAACGAGGCGCCCGAATACGACGGTCGACGTAACCGCTTCGGAGGGCACCAACATGGCAATCCGCTACGAGCTCGAGTGCAAACCCCAGCGGGTGAAGCTCGCTCGGAGTGTTCTTGCCGCCCTGCTGCTGATACTTCCGCTGGCCGCCACCACTTGTTTCGCTCGGCCCGGCCAGCAGGCTCCGCGTCCCCGATTTGAAAATAACCAGCCCCACCTTGGCGCCTGGCTGGCGCGGCATGGAAACCTGCCCCCCCAGCAGCAGGAAAGGGCCCTGCAGAGCGAACCGGGCTTCAACCGCCTGCCTCCCGAGACCCAGCAAAAACTGATGAACCGGCTGCAGCAGCTCAACCGCATGCCGCCCAACCAGCGCCAGCGTACTGTCGAGCACATCGAGGCTCTGGAGCGCCTGACCCCGCAAATGCGCCAACAGGTACGCGGCTCATTCCAGGACTTTCATGCCCTCCCCGAAGACCGGCAACGGATGGTTAGGAAGGCCTTTCGCGATTTGCGCCAGTACCCGCCCGAACAGCGTCAGGCGCTGATGAACTCCAGTCAGTTTCAGGCCCAGTTCACCCCCCGGGAGCGCGGCATCCTGGGCAACATTCTCGCGGTGGAACCTTATCACCCGGCACCCAGGTCGGGCCTGGATAACAACGGGCTTCAATACGGCCACTAGAGCGTGTGTGAACTTGGATTTTGTATCAGGGCACGAGTTTTAGTCGTGCCCCTGAAGTTTGTACATCTGTCGGACTGCGAATTGGCCCTAATAAGTTGTGCCAGCCCCGGACTTCCAGTCCGGGGGAGCGGGTTTTTAAAACCCGCGTAAACGCTCCGCTACATCAATTCAGGGCTTTAGCCCTGGTGGCGGGGGGTCCACTTCTATCCCGATGGAAGCCGATGATCACGCAAACAGCTCCGTTCTGTCGCCCAAGCCCGCTCTGACGGGATTCTCCCAAATGTAGATGTGGTGGTGTTCCCGTTTCGCGCGATAGGAGAAACCGCCCTTTCACAATGCGATCGGATTGGAGAAGCGCGACGCGCCCGGCTGTTGTCGAGGATACGAAAAATGTTCGCGTTGATAGCAGCTTGCGGCATTCTCACCAGGGCTAAAGCCCGGTCATTGGGAGATAACGCATTCTCGCGGGTTTGAAAACCCGCTTCCCTGGACTTGAAGTCCAGGGCTGGCACAGCTCAAACTGCGGTCGGCTAAAAATGACCGTCGGGATTTACCACGCGCCGGCCCCGGCTCTGAAAATGTACAAACTCCAGGGGCACGACTTTTAGTCGTGCCCATCCGCTCGAGAATATTTTGGGCTTTAGAGTCTGCGGAAAACTAAATCCTTTGAACGGGACGGCCTTTGGGCCGTCCGTAAGTGATGGTAATTAGGTCCGGCTTTTAGCCCCTGAGGTCCGATTTTCTGACGATTCTCGAATTCTCAATCACCCTCACGAGCTCTATCCCTTACGTAATCACCTGGTAGACCAGCGGCTCCGCCTCAGGCCTCTCCGGGCTCAGCGCGAAGCATCGGCTCAGCAACGCAATCACCGGCGGCAGACGCGCCTCATCCTCTAAATAAACCGTAAAGATGGTGTCGCCGGCGGCGACCGGGTCGCCCACCTTCTTGTGAGTCTCAACCCCGGCGTGCGGAGACACAGCTTCCCCGGGCACGGTTCTGCCGGCGCCCGAACGCTGCACCGCCCACCCCACCTGGTCGCAATCGACGCTGGCCAGAAAGCCCGCGGATGGAGATTTCACCGCGTGCTGATGGGCAGGCTGATGCAGCCATTGCGGACTCTCGAACCACCCCAGGTCGCCCCCCTGTGCGGCAATCATGCAGCTGAACTTCTTGAGCGGAACGCCGCTGATCAATAGGTCCTCCGCTAGCTGGATTCCCTCTTCCGAGGAAGGCGCTTTGCCCCCCAGGTACAGCATCCACCCGGCGAGTTCGAGCGAAAGCCGGCGCAGGTCCTCGGTCAGCGGGTGGCGCTGGTTGCGCAGCATTTCCACGGATTCCACAATCTCTACCGCGTTGCCCGACATACGGCCTAGCGGTTGGCTCATGTTGGTGATGAGCGCGGCGGTCCTGGTGCCCGCCCGGTTTCCCGTGGCGACCATCAATTCAGCCAGGTGGATGGCCTCGGACTTCTCCTTGAGGAACGCCCCGGAGCCTGTCTTTACGTCCAGCACCAGCGCGTCCAGTCCAGCGGCGAGCTTTTTGCTCATGATGGAGGCGCAGATCAGAAACGGGCTCTCGACGGTGCCTGTGCGGTCGCGCAGGGAATACAGTGTGCGGTCGGCCGGCACCAGCCATTCCGTCTGGCTGACGATGGTCAAGCCGCAGGTCTTCAGGACAGCGAGCATCTCCTCTTCCTGCAGATGCGTCCGGTAGCCGGGGATGCTTTCCAGTTTGTCGAGGGTTCCGCCGGTGTGTCCCAGGGCGCGGCCCGAAATCATGGGCACGGGGAGGCCGGCCGCAGCCACGATGGGCGCCACCAGGAAAGAGGTCTTGTCGCCGACTCCGCCGGTGGAATGCTTATCCACCTTGACGCCGGGAACGCTGGTGAAGCGGAGCACCCGGCCGGAGTCGCGCATGTGGGTGGTGAGGCTATGCAGTTCTTCGGGGCTAAGGCCGCGCCAGACCACGGCCATGAGCCAGGCCGCCAGCTGGTACTCGGGGATGGAATTTGTCGCTGCCCCAGCGACCAGGTAGGAGATTTCGGCATCGCTCAGCACTTCGCCGTCGCGCTTCTTACGAATCAGATCGACCACGTGCATGGAGCAGGCTCCCCTGCTGCCATGGTAATAGCACTGCGGTGGGATCGCGTCTGCATCGGAAACCAAGGGTGATGGCGGGGCGTGTGCTATTACCACCTGCTGTTACCACAACCCGGTGGTTTATTACTCAAGACTTGTGGCTAATTTCTGTAGAAGAAGTATTCTCTTTTCAAGCGGCGATTATCCAAGAACGCTTTCATCGATTCTTTCGGGGGAGGGACTCGATGAAAGGGAACAAGGATAGTCGCCGTTAGTATTTTGCCTTGGCCGAATTTGCTACTTGGCGACGGCTACAGATTCCAGGCGACCACGGTCGATTACGGAAGAGCGCTTCTTCTCCCAAGCCCAAGCCGTCCGGATAATTTCTCCAAGATCGTGCCGTGCCTCCCACTGAAATAGTTTGCGAGCTTTGCTTGGATCCGCGTACAGAACAGGCGGGTCTCCGAAACGGGGTTCCACTATCGCATGCGGAACCATGCGTCCAGTAATTGCTTCAATTTCCGTCAGCAGCTGCTTGAGCGACGTTCCTTTTCCTGTACCTAAATTGAGAACCACGGGCTCACCGCCATTCATCAGGTAATCGGCGGCATGCGCATGAGCTCGCGCAAGATCCGATACGTGGATGTAGTCGCGCACGCAGGTGCCGTCCGGAGTGGGCAAGGTTCCTCCGAAGATCTTCAGCGGCGGCGCCGTTCGTAACGCGGCACGGACTGCCAGCGGAACGATGTGTGTCTCCGGATCATGACACTCACCGATGGTTCCATCCAACTCGGCGCCCGCCGCATTAAAGTAGCGGAGTGCTACATAGCGCAAATCGTGAGAGTGGGCGTACGCGGCAAGCACACGCTCAAAAAATAGTTTCGTGGCTCCATATGGATTGATGGGCTCTTTGACGCTCTCTTCAACGATCGGTAAATGGGAGGGGGTCCCGTATACCGCGCAGCTCGAGGAAAAGACGATCTTCTTTACCGAACGCTCAAGCAGGCAGTCCACCAGCCTTAGACCCGCCTCGACATTGTTGGCAAAATACTTCTTTGGGTTCGCGACCGACTCTCCGACGTACGAGGAGGCGGCAAAGTGCATGACGACGTCCACCCCATCGAGGCAGCGTTTGAGCTTCCCTATGTCCGCTATGTCTCCGACGACCAGCTCGAAGCCCTCAGACAGTGCGATGTGCCCGGTGCTTAGATTGTCATAGATGATGACTTCGTGTCCTTGTCGCGCCAGCTCTCGGGCTGTGTGCGAACCCAAATAGCCGCTGCCGCCTGTGACCAAAACACGCATAATTTTGAACCTCGCGCCTGTGTCACCGCTTTGCTGCGCGTCTTGATTTAAGACTAACGCAGGAGCCTATCGAAGGGCGGCTTCGATAGGCCGGTTGCACAGATGATAACTTGCTTCCCGGCAACTATTTGAAGATTTTCTCCGAAACCTTTTAGCTGCAGCGCGCAACGGTTCATTGACAAATGAGGAGGCAGGTTCGGCCGGCCCATATCTGCAGCCGGCGGAAAATTACCTCCTAATGCTCCGTGAAGGCAACCAATTCGATATCCCGGAGCTACCATGAATCGCAGAGATGCCTTCGTCGAGGCCAAACTCTTCGACGAGTCAATTCGGACTATCTCTCCCCCTCCGGCTCGCGAGGGGACACCCGTTGGTCCAGATCGGCTCCCGCGTAGTTGCGATCGCTTCTATACCAGGTGTCGCGAGATCCGGAAGAAATATTCAAAGGATCATGCGTTCACTGGAGCGCCAGCGTGAGACAGAACGGTGGCAAGGCAGTGTCAAAATGCGGGTTGCCATGTAAATTTCTAGAAGGACAACGGCTACATTGGCTTTGTATTGTTGGCGTTGCCTGCGCTATCATTCTGAGAAGTGATTGGCACGTCTATATCCTCGATGAGGAGAACTGTGATACCAGGTCGTGTAAGTATTATCACTGCTGTTTATAACGCCGCACCTACCTTGGAAGGGTGCCTCCTAAGTGTGCGGAACCAGTCATACCGTGACGTTGAACATATAGTGATCGACGGGGGTTCGACAGATGGATCCATCGAAATTCTTCAACGTCACTCATCCCTGCTCGCCTATTGGGTAAGCGAGCCGGATAGCGGTGTATTCGATGCCTGGAATAAAGGCTTATCCGCGGCGACTGGTGAATGGATTGCATTTCTTGGTGCCGACGATGTTTTACTCCTGGATGCAGTGTCTAACTATCTGACTGTTTGTGGGGGAACAGACGCACAGTACGTTTCTTCTCTAGTTCGCTTGATTCGTCCTGGCCTACCAGACAAAATTATAGGACGACCTTGGAGTTGGCCGGCATTCCAACGCAAGATGACCACGGCCCATGTCGGCAGCCTGCACAGATTCGATCTATTCGAAAAATATGGTAATTACGACACCGGTTATAAAATTGCCGGGGATTACGAGCTGCTACTACGCCCTGGTAAAGATTTGAATAGTATCTTTGTGGGTGAGGTTACTGCAGCGATGCTGGCAGGTGGCAATAGTGATTGCTTTGCGGCTTTAACGGAGATTCAGCGCGCCAAGATTCGCACAGGTGGAAGGAATCGGGTCTGGGCCTTTTGGGAGCTTTGGGTAGAGCGTTTAAAGCTTGCTGTTCGGCGCGTCGAGACCGCTTTCGCCAGTTTTGCGTTGTAGGCGAACGCAACTCACAACTCATCGTGGAAGGAACGTGGGACTTCTCTCTCGTTCAAACGCAACAGTCGCCCAGAGCGTCAGGAGCGTAGCTGCGGATGATAAGTAGCATAGCGGCATGGAGAACGGCCGAGACAGGCCTTGCCAAAGACAAAACAATACGATTGGGATGAATGCCAAGAGGGGTTTAAACAGCCCGTTGGAGAGTATCGACCCCGGCGTCATCAGGTCGGTGACGATCACGCGTGAAGTGACAATCAGAATCCATACCACGCCGACTACGGCCCCAACAAGGGTTCCATACGCGACACCGATTGGTCCCATAATGACTGCACCGAGAATGCTGAGAGGCAGGTTTACCGCAGCCTCGATTACCGTACCACTTATGAGCGCCTTGTGCCTGCCGGTCGCTATGACGCCGGAGGCAAAAGGACTGGCGACGAGTCTAATCGCATTTGCGGCGAGCAGCACTTGTAGGATCGGGAATGTCTTCGGCATGTAGGCTGGTCCCACCCACAAGGTCAGCAATGCCTTGCCTAGCAGGTAGTTAGCCACGATGACCGCCATATTGATAAGGCTGGTGAATAATGTCAGCCTTTCCAGGCTCGTTCGGATGCCGGCCTGATCCCCCCGTTGTTCCATCACAGCGATAGGAGCATAGAACGCCGCGCAGACGGTGGCATTTAGGCCATATAAGAATGTTGTCAACGTGGTCGCGACGGAGTATGGACCAACCGCAATAAAATTGAAGTGCCCAACAATCGTCAAGTCTACATTGCTTATGAGTATCATGCAGAAATATAGCACCGCTAAAACTAAAGTGTGGTGCACAAGTATCTTCGCAAGGTTTCCCTCGCATAACTGAGCAGTTAATCTCAGCGAAGGAAGTAGGCGCTTGACCCACAAAAGTTGCGCCAGGCCTCCGATGAGATTCCAGCTCGTGAAGCACAACGCGAGGATCATGAGAGAGCCGTTGTAACGGGCGCAGACAATGACAGTGAGAGCTCCTAGTAGTCGGCTAGCCCCAATCGCCAATGCGGGAATTTCATTCTTGTGTAACCCCACAAGTAGTCCAGTGCATGCGGAAAGAGGAAGGGAGAGTGCCGTCCCAATCACGAGAATCGCCACCCCTTTCTGAATCTCATGAAGGATCACAATGGAAGAAGAATGAAACACCAGCGGCAAGAAAGGAAGAAATAACACACACGCGGCAAGTGGGAATAGGCTGGCTACCGCGAGGAGCATCATCGACGTACTAGCTAGCTTGCTTAGAGTTTCATCCTCTCCGCGTTCTGCGGCTTGCGCCACAAAGCGCCCAAGTATGGTCTGTAGACCAAAGTCGAAGTAGGCTGCGATCGCGCTCATTTGCAGCATCAACGACCAGGCCGCAAATCGTTCACCTCCAAGGGTACGCGTTAGAAAGTGCGGCAGCGCTAACGCTACAACAGCGGTTGCGCCTCCTCGGCACACGTTGGCCAAGGCGTTTTTTCCCGTTCTCCACCGCCGTTCTTTCGCCAATGTAATCCCTAACAGAAGGTTATGGTTTCGGTCGATTCACTGTGCTGCGAGATGAGTGCTGGGAATTCACCTCTGCACGTCCCAAGATCGACGCCAGAGCTCATACCGATAATCAGCGGACTGCGCCGCCTGGATTACTGTGTAGTGATTCGGGATGAACTCGCACTGCGGCTCCCAGGCGATGTCACTATGTCGTACCGCCGGAACCAAAGGAGCGATGAACACGACTTGAAGAGCCGTCGCTCTGCTGCCGGGTGCGCCCGCACTGCTCTCTGAAATCCTCGGGTAATAGTAGGTCTCGGTCTGGCTGGGCGCGCAGCTCAGCTATCTTCGTTGACCACTAACGCCCATCGGAGGCGCGGCTTCGATCGGCCGGGTTGCGGCGTTTTGGGGGTCTCTGAAAACCCGGCGACGTACAAGGGTGGCGCTGCCAGAAGTGAGCCACATGATTTGAGAAGCCACAGTTAATGAGCCATCAGGAGCTCGAAGTCTTTTCAACCACGATGATATCCTGGAATGACAACGCGTCGGGCCTGCCTGTCCAGGCACCATGGTGGCGAGACCAGCCTTCCACTTTAAAACCAGCTTCTCGGAATCTGTTCTCCAAGTAATCCTGTTCGTAGGCGACGGCCGCGGTCGGCGCCAGCGGCCGATAAACAGCACAGCGCTTGTCTTCGCTATAGGGGTGAAATAACATCCGGTTCTTACCCAAAGCGCCGAGGCGTCGCTGTTCCTCGTTGAGAATGAAAAAGGTCAGCAATGCTTTCCCGCCGATTCTCAGGCGATCCGCTATGCCTCGCAAATATATATCCACTTCCTCTGGCAAGAGGTGAGTAAACAAGCTTTTTGCGACCGCAACGTCGAACTCTTTCTCGACGAAACTGTCTAACCACTCTTGCGCGTTCAACTCGCCCTTTGGATAATAGGCGGGGCTGTATATGTCCATGTGGACGAACTTGTGCCCGCTAAAGCGTGTCCCCAGGTTCTTCTGCGCCCAATCGATACTGGGCTTGTGTATGTCTGAACCGACGAGTTGACCTTGCCACCCTAAGTCATTGAGCGCGAGCTCGAGCAATCCACAACCGCACGCCAGGTCCCACAGGCGGTCCCCATCGCGCAACTGGGCCAAGAGTCGCAAATATGCAACCAATTCATAGCTCGGCCCGTTGAACCCCGCACTCATTCCTCCAACATGCCGCCGAAGGTGCAATGGAGGGTACTGGCCAATCTGATTGACGACGCGGAAACTATAGTCCAGCGGCGCTATAGACCTATACGCGGCAAACCGCATATTCCGTGCGGTCTGGACAAGTAGCTTTTCTTTGTTAGTTGCTTTCTTTGCTATCATGGGTATCCTCTGTGTTCCCTACAACACAAACCTGGCCTAAGCGATTCCGACGCGCCGAGCGGCAAGCTTTAAACTCTCTACCCAAAGCTCCCAAAAAGCGCAGGCCTGATTCCGTCCACCAGTGCGGATCTTCGCACGCCGAGCTTCTGTTAGAGCCGGAAAACGATCGCTGTTTCCGCCCGCCAGCATCTTTGCAGTGATCTCACCAAGATAGAGACCATTCAGATCTTTACCTGGGCGTAGTAGCAACTCGTAGTCTCCAACGATTCTATAGCTGGTGTCATAGTTACCATACTTGCGGAATAAGTCGAATCTGTGAAGGCTGCCGACATGTGCTGTGGTCATTTTGCGTTGGAATGCCGGCCAACTCCAGGGTCTTCCTAGAATTTTGTCTGGCAGGCCAGGACGGATATAACGAACAAGAGAAGAAACGTACAGCGCGTCTGTTCCCCCACAAACAGTAAGATATTTCGACACCGCATCTGGAAGCAATACATCCTCGGCACCAAGAAATGCGATCCATTCACCGGTTGCCACGGATAAGCCTTTGTTCCAGGCATCAAACACGCCGCTATCCGGCTCGCTTACCCAATACGCCAGTAGGGATGAGTGGCGTTGAAGAATTTCAACCGATCCGTCTGTCGATCCGCCGTCGATCACTATATGTTCAACGTCACGGTACGACTGGCTACGCACGCTTAGGAGGCACTCTTCCAAGGTAGGTGCGGCGTTATAAACCGCAGTGATAATACTCACACGACCTGGCGTCACAATTCCCCTCATCGACGATCTAGACCGGCAATAACTCTCCCAGAATGATAGCGCAGGCAGCCTTTGCAATTCAACGCCAAAGTACCTGCCCCAGTGCCTCTCCCAGATGCCGAGGATCCTCCCTTAGGCGGCTGTAGCTGTTAATGATGAGGCGCGTGCGCAGATGGCAATGAATACTCATCTTTTCTAAGACGCTTTGAACATGCCACAGATCATTGAACAGATCGGAGCAGACAATAACATCGAATTCGGCTTCTAGCTGAAGGGCGCTCGTGTCTCCCACTTCAAAGTGCAATCAGGATACTTGCGCTGCGCCCGCTCGATCAGTCCGCAGGAGAGAGGCTGGCGCGAAGGGCAGGAAGATCGCTCCTAGCCCGGATACGATCGAATAGCTGAGTGGACAGCCAAGCGCAGGCTGCACAGAAGATGAGGCCATCCAGCACTTCGCGGAGTAATATTAGTCGAAAAGGAATCGAACAGAAAAGCACAATCGCTACAGCGGGCGGCAGGGAACGCGAAGTTCTGGTGTGTTCTATATCTTCAACAAGATACCCCAGCACGCCGAGTAGAAAAATTAGTCGGTAATTAAAGCTGGCACCGGCTACAAAAACAAAGGTATAGATCGCCAGACAGGAAACAGCGATACATCCCCTCGCCCGGTAGAAATCAAGCGAAGGGAGTAATCTGTCGAGATGTGTCCGGTATTTGAGTCCTGCGACAACGGACAAGAAGGCTAACACCAAGCTCCCAAGCAGTGCATTCTTTGGGTTGATCTTCAATGCGATGGGTAACCCATGCATCGCATGGCTAATTGCAACGAAGAAGGTATAGCCTCCAAAACTTGCCCAAGCAATCCTGGGAGTATTTGCAAACACCTTAGGAAGATCCTGTCCGCAACTCGCCAGCAACGCTGCTACCGTGACCACGACTGTCAAAGCTGCTAGCAGAAGGCGCTGACGATTCTTCAACAGAACGACAACCGCCGCTATTGGATATATCTTCAAGATAGTGAGAACGACGATCAATGAACACTCGAAAAATGTCCGCGCCGAGTCACGCGTGCGCTCGATCATAAAGAAACCGAACACAAGCAGCGCAAAAAGTACCTGATCGATATTTCCTCGCTCCATCGCAAATAAGACCGGACCGGAGAAGATTGCAAAGAACACGACCAGTGCACTGCTCACCCTCGTGGCCGAAAACAAGAGAAGTAAACTGGATGCCAAAAGCAGCGCCATGAGTACGCCCAGCAGGTTCGTCGAGCGCCCCGTGACGCCGAGATACCTTAAATCGAGCCAGATTGGCGGGTAGTTGTACACTCGTTGCCAAGGATCGAAACTGCGAACGAAGTAGGGATCCTGCCCACTCAGCAGACAGTCGATTGAGCGGGTGACTGTTATTGTGTCCGCAAAGGTGGGATCCGTGGCTGGCATCCTAAGTACCCGCCATGCAGCGGGCACGCTGCCCCGAATCACCGTACCCAAGCTTAGGGAAAGAGCGATAGCAGCCAATGCCGCAACGGCCGGGGCTTTCTTGGACAGGATCGTGATCTGTTTTTTCATCGAGCTCCAGAATCGTACGTACGAGTACCCTCGCGAAATGGCGATCGCAAACCACGGTTGTAGCGAAGATTGGGCACGCTCACATGCCTTCGATTAGCCTTCGTTCAGGTGGTAGCACTCGCGGCTTATCCGTGTGGCTCCTCCCAGCTCTTGAGCCATCCGGACAAGCTGGTTGCAAGCGAAATCCTGGAGATCTGCTCTCGCAATTAACCATTCATCAGGAAGCACGCAAGGTCACTCGCTCCGCGGAGAGGTCTTGATCAATCGAAAGCCGGGGCCTACTTGCGCATAACGCGCGGAGCGCGATGACGCTGGGTATTGCATGTTAGATTAATGTTCCGGTTCCGTATCGGTACACCGAGCCATCAGGAGCTCGAAGCCTTTTCAACCACGATGATATCCTGAAATGACAACGCGTCGGGCCTGCCTGTCCAGGCACCATGGTGGCGAGACCAACCTTCCACTTTAAAACCAGCTTCTCGGAATCTGTTCTCCAAGTAATTCTGTTCGTAGGCGACGGCCGCGGTCGGCGCCAGCGGCCGATAAACAGCACAGCGCTTGTCTTCGCTATAGGGGTGAAATAGCATCCGGTTCTTACCCAAAGCGGCGAGGCGTTGCTGTTCCTCGTTGAGAATGAAAAAGGTCAGCAATGCTTTCCCGCCGATTCTCAGGCGATCCGCTATACCTCGCAAATAGATATCCACTTCCTCCGGCAAGAGGTGGGTAAACAAGCTTTTTGCGACCGCAACGTCGAACTCTTTCTCGACGAAACTGTCTAACCATTCTTGCGCGTTCAATTTACCTTTTGGGTAATAGGCGGGGCTGTATATGTCCATGTGGACGAACTTGTGGCCGCTAAAGCGTGTCCCCAGGTGCTTTTGCGCCCAATCGATGCTGGGCTTGTGTATGTCAGAACCGACGAGTTGACCTTGCCACCCTAAGTCATTGAGCGCGAGCTCGAGCAATCCACAACCGCACGCCAGGTCCCACAGGCGGTCCCCATCGCGCAACTGGGCCAAGAGTCGCAAATATGCAACCAATTCATAGCTCGGCCCGTTGAACCCTGCACTCATTCCTCCAACATGCCGCCGAAGGTGCAATGGAGGGTACTGGCCAATCTGATTGACGACGCGGAAACTATAGTCCAGCGGCGCTATAGACCTATACGCGGCGTATCGCATGTTCCGTGCGGCTCGGACGAGTGGCTTTTCTTTGTTAGTTGCTTTCCCTGCTATCATCGCTATCCCCTGTGTTGGCTCCCTGTTGAAGGCAATACGATCACGGCCATACCCGTGCGTGCTTGTGCCTCTCTCAAAGCAGTTCAGACTGCTTGGTGAAGACGGCGTCCACCTGTAACAACCTGCCAGTCGCTGGATCTCTGAAACCTGGCTGCAGGTCCCATACCTCGAAGCCCTTCCCGCGAAGGAATTGATACATCTCCGGCATTAGAATTTCTCCCTGGTACATGGGCAGCAGGGACATTTCAAGCTGCAAGGCTAGAGTTCTGGCGACGATCTGTTCGGCCCCTTTCAGCACCGAGCTCTCGAAGCCCTGAACATCCATCTTGAGGAAGATCTTCCGTCCAGCTACTTTCGACTCGAGTACATCGTCGAGGCGGTGCAAGGGAACGGTCTCCTTTCCGATATATCGGGAATGCGGTGCCGCGTCCAGGTGCCTATTCAGCATGGGCAGCACAGAGCTGGACGTGCTATTCCCCGCAACGTTGAGTTCTATCTGCCCTGACCGGTCGCCGACTGCCATCCTATCGGCGATCGTCCAATTTGGGTCGTCTTTGGCAAGCACAAGCAGCTTAGCGTGCGCAGCGCTTAACGGCTCAAACGATATAATTTCTCCTTTATATCCGCCTGCCCGCCGCGATAGCGCGTACTGTCCTGTGTTAGCGCCGACGTCTATTAGCAAGTCGATGCCGAGCGATGAGGCCAGGGCAACCGTGCGAAGATCCTGGGATTTATGAATGTCGTACCCCAATGCGTGGGCAGCGGACCACGCACTTACCTTGAGTGCATTGAGCATTTCTTTTCCTCCGTCAGCCAAGGTGTCCGGGCCATTATAGGAGACCAGCGCCAGAGTTCATAGCCGTAATCGCCGGGCTGCGCCATCTGGATCACCTGGTAGCGAGTGTGATGAACTCGCACAGCGGTTTCCAGACGTCCGCGGATCAGGGTACATGTCACAGGATTATTCGATTTTGGCCAATATTCCATATTTCGCGCTTGAATTGCCCGCGGCGGCTTTACCCAACCAAACAAGCAGTGGCTTCTCAATATAAACGTGCACAGCGCATCCAGCGATTACCGCTGAAACTATCATCGTCACAATTGGCACCACGAGCGGTGCCGATGTTTTCACCGAGAGCACGTAGACCCCTGGAGTAATAAACATCAGGAATGGATAATGTACTAGATAGATCGCGTAGGATGCGTCACCGAGGGTCCTCAACCATCTGGGGAATTGACACCCTGTGGTTTGTTCTATCCGCCCTGCCCCTAAAATGATAGCTGCGGATCCACAGCCAGCTAGTAGCGGCAACCAGTTATCAACCCCATCCCTTCGGCCCGCCCAGAACACCGTCAAGAAAAATATGACGGCACCGAAAAGAAGCACGCCAGAGCCTGCCTCGAAAAAACGGAAGGACCCCGGTCCCGCGCTGACCTGCTGACGAAGCAGATAGCCGATCATCAGGCCAAGCCCGAACAACAGGTGGAGCGGCGAGATCAAATACTCTCCCAGAAACCAGGGTAATCTCACGGTACAAGCTACTATGGAGAAGATGAACCACACAGCTAAAACCGAAATGCCTATCCTCTTCTTAACCAGAAGCAAAGCAAACAGCGCATAGAATAAAATTTCGTGAAATAGCGTCCACGCCACTGGCAGATTGACGTTCGTTGACCGGACATGGAAGAGTAGGTAACCGGAAAGAATAACCCAGCCGTTACGCTGGTATGCCTGGCCAAGTCCAGGTCGCAGAAGGTACTCTAGCACCACTGGCGTTAAGACGATCCAGTAAATCGGATATATTCGCCGAAACCTCTTCCAGAGATACGACCCGAGACTTTGCGGTTTATCTATATCCCCCCAATGAGCCATAAGCATCACAACGCCGCTAAGTACAAAGAAATACTCGACACCTAGCTGAAGACCGTCGAATCTCTTCGCTATTGAAGGTCGTTGCCAATAACGAGGCTCCCGTCCGATGTAGGACATCGTATGATGGCCCACAACCATCACTGCCGCAAGGCCTCGGCCTACCTGAAGTGACACAAGCTGCCGCAAATTACGCACTTGCCCTCCAAGACCTTATCGCGGTAAGGAACGTGGAACTTCTCTCTCGTTGAAATGCAACAGTCGCCCAAAGCGTCAGGAGCGTAGCTGCGGATGATAAGTAGCATAGCGGTATGGAGAACGACCGAGACAGGCCTTGCCAAAGACAAAACAATACGATTGGGATGAATGCCAAGAGGGGTTTAAACAGCCCGTTGGAGAGTATCGACCCCGGCGTCATCAGGTCGGTGACGATCACGCGTGAAGTGACAATCAGAATCCATACCACGCCGACTACGGCCCCCACAAGGGTTCCATACGCGACACCGATTGGTCCCATAATGACTGCACCGAGAATACTGAGAGGCAGGTTTACCGCAGCCTCGATTATCCCTCCACTTATGAGCGCCTTGTGCCTGCCGGTCGCTATGACGCCGGAGGCAAAAGGACAGGCGACAAGCCTAATCGCATTTGCGGCGAGCAGCACTTGTAGGATCGGGAATGTCTTCGGCATGTAGGCTGGTCCCACCCACAAGGTCAGCAATGCCTTGCCTAGCAGGTAGTTGGCCACGATGACCGCCATATTGATAAGGCTGGTGAAGAATGTCAGCCTTTCCAGGCTTGTTCGGATGCCGGCCTGATCCCCCCGTTGTTCCATCACAGCGATAGGAGCATAGAACGCCGCGCAGACGGTGGCATTTAGGCCATATAAGAATGTTGTCAACGTGGTCGCGACGGAGTAGGGACCAACCGCAATAAAATTGAAGTGCCCAACAATCGTCAAGTCTACATTGCTTATGAGTATCATGCAGCACGATAGCACCGTTAAAACTACAGAGTGGCGCACAAGCATCTTCGCAAGGTTCCCGTCATAGAACCGAGCAGTCAATCTCAGCGAAGGAAGCAGGCGCTTCACCCACAAAAGTTGCGCCAGGCCTCCGATGAGATTCCAGCTGGTGAAGCACAACGCGAGGATCATGAGAGAGCCGTTGTAACGGGCGCAGACAATGACAGTGAGAGCGCCGAGTAGTCGGCTAGCCCCAATCGCCAATGCGGGAATTTCATTCTTGTGTAAGCCAACAAGTAGGCCAGTGCATGCGGATAGAGGAAGGCAGAGTGCCGTCCCAATCACGAGAATCGCAACCCCCTTCTGAATCTCGTGAAGGATCACTATGGAAGAAGAATGAAACACCACCGGCAGGAAAGGAAGAAATAACACACACGCGGCCAGAGGGATTAGGCTGGCTACCGCGAGGAGCATCATCGACGTGCTAGCTAGCTTGCTTAGAGTTTCATCCTCTCCGCGTTCTGCGGCTTGCGCCACAAAGCGCCCAAGTATGGTCTGTAGACCAAAGTCGAAGTAGGCTGCGATCGCGCTCATTTGCAGCATCAACGACCAGGCTGAAAATCGTTCACCTCCGAGGGTACGCGTTAGAAAGTGCGGCAGCGCTAACGCTACAACAGCGGTTGCGCCTCCTCGGCACACGTTGGCCAAGGCATTTTTTCCCGTTCTCCATCGCTGTTCATTCGCCAATCTAACCCCTTGTAAACAGTTACGGTGTTCGGCAATTTATTATGTTGCGCGATCCATCAGCACAATGAACCGGAGGCTCGCGCCGATAGTGTTCTAGCGTCACAGGTCAGGGCTACTGGCTTTTATCATACCGGTGCAATTTGCGCTCTGATTAAGCTTCGAGCTTCCACCGCTCGCTTCAGCCGGAGCGTCACGGGTTCCTCTACCAGTTTTGTGTATAAAGCAACCGGCGAGGAGGGCAAATGGGGTCCTAGATGCGGACGCCTACCAATGGTAGCATCTAACAGATACACACTTAGTGCCTACCGATCCCGATGTCACATATGCCAAAACATCTGCCTGACCTCCGTGGCTCCGAGAAGGACAGCACTCGCGAGCACCCTTTGCGAGTTTTGTTTTCATCCAGAACTACCCTCTTCTCGACTCCAGGCGGAGACACCATTATGCTTCTCAAAACCGCTGAATCGCTCCGCTTGCTGGGCTGCGAAGTCACCATCTCTATCGATCTCAATCCACTCGCTGGATGGCTACGATATCGTGCACCTCTTTAATCTCACTCGCCCTCAGGAGACTTATCATCAGGCGCGGCGGGCAACCAGGCGTGGTATTCCCGTAATCCTGTCTCCCGTCTACGTCGACTACACGGAAGCGGATCGCGCTGCTCGAGGACCACTACAAAGATTGATATTTCGTTCGATCTCCCGGTCCAAGGCAGAGTATCTAAAAATGTTGGCACGGAGTTTGACAAACGGTGAGTTAAATCGCGGAACCGCGGCTATTCTCGCCAAGGGGTTCCGAGGGGCCCAACGCGACCTGATTCAAATGAGCTTCTGTCTTATTGCCGAATTCCGAATCTGAGATGGCCCGCATCCGCCACGACTTTCCGGAGACCGTCGAAGCTCGGTCCGTGGTGGTGCCGAATGCCGTAGACCCAACATTGTTCGACCCGAATTTCTCTGCTCGCGGCTCCGGAATTCAACGACTGCATTTTGAGCGTCGGAAGAATAGAACGGAGGAAATGTCAGTTGCAGCTTGTGCGCGCCCTCAAAGGTACCGGTCTAAGGCTGGTGCTGGTCGGAAAGCCAGGGCCCAACCAAATAGCGTATTTCGAACAAATTAAACGCGAAATGGACGACACTGTGACCATCGTAGACCATGTTGACCAATCTAGCCTCAGACAATACTATGCTGCATGCAAAGTGCATGCTCTGGTGAGTTGGATGGAGACTACAGGAATGTCCTCCCTGGAAGCCGCCGCGATGGGCGCCAATATTGTTATTACAGACAAAGGCGATACGCGTGATTATTTTGGAGACCTCGCATACTATTGCTCTCCGGATTCGGTGCCTTCGATCCGCGAAGCACTACTGCGAGCCCACAGCGCGCCACGCTCCAATTTACTGCAAGAGAAAGTTCTGAACAACTACACCTGGACTCATACTGCGCAGGCCACGTTTGCTGTCTATCGCGACGTCCTGGGTTCGTTGCGGAGTAACCGATAGCGATCGCACAATGAAACACTTGCACAGGTTGCTCCGAGCAGGAATAGGTTTGGAGCTAGTTCTCCCTTGTTAAGGATGCCGTTAATGGCTTCCTGAGTCAGTACAAAAACAAAAACAGTCCACAGCAGAAGGAGGCCATGTAGTTTTGCGCACTTTCCGGGCTGTCGGAACTCTCGAAGCGCCATGAAAGCGATCTGGATGCAGAACAGAATAAACAGGACCAGGCCCAACAACCCCGTCTTTACCAATAGCTCCATATAACCGTTATGCAGTATCGGGACGAACTCAAAAGATTCCGCGTCATGCCAGCCAACCTAACTTCATGGCAAAACCGAGGTCGACCATCGTGCCAAAGCCTCCCCCGACCAACTTCTCCGTATTGCCAAATTCGGCATAGGTCTTCGCCGCCCTGGAGGCTTCAAAACCACGCCAATTCAGATTGATATCTTCAATATGACTCGTAGCTGTGAACATTGACCTCTGACGATGTGTTTGCTGTCTTTTCGACAAATGATTCTAGAAGTACGCCCGCCTTATCACTATGGAACATGCTGGACGCGAGTGCCAATAAGACCGCTGCGCCAAGGAGAAACGCCGTGTAATTCCTGACTCTTCTTGGAGTAAACCTTGGATTGACAGTGCAGACGAGGCCTGCGGCCAGGCATACAATGTGGGTTCTGGAAAATAAGGATAGAACCGCTATCGCCGACAGGATATAGGCAGTTGCCCTTACCATTGTCAGGCGCGTTACCCCTATCGTGGGCAACCCGGCATGTCTCATGAGAACGAGCAGGACTGCCGGTAAAGTAAGAACAAATGTTCCCAGGCCTGCGATGTGCCGATAGTCTCTCGACTGTGGTAGTTGCGAGTAATTGTTCCCGGTTTGAAACAACCCCAACGATGGTGACAAGACACGAATATGCGCCTATGACGACAAGAGGCTGGACTAGCCGCTGCCAACTTCCCAGCCTTTCGAACACCAAATAACCGAAAGCAATATATACAACCGGGCCGCTAAAATACCACACGTCCTTTCCTACGTCATACAGCGAATTGCTGTATATCCCATGCAGTCCTAAGCAGAGTATCAGGGTCGGAGCCACTAAGATCCGCACCAGGCTCGTCGGCAAGGAAAGAACGGTGGACCGGGTCCAGAGTAGGACGATGGATGCGATGAGCGCGACAATCCAACCGACGAATTCAAGACTGTACGAACTCACCAACAGAAAGAGCGCGGTAATAATCGAAATAGTCATATGAGCGCGGCTGCGGCTAGCATGGTCTAAGGTCGGTAGAGCGCGGCGGAGGCTAATATGGCAGCTATCCCCAGCCCGCCCCCCTTCACTGCAGCCTTGCGCAGTGGCGGTGGGAACGTAAACAATATCGTTAGACTCCAGGGTGATGTCAGTAAGGGGTTTCGACAACATTCTTATTGATTGGGAAGGGTATCTCTGTCTGACGCCCGTCGTCGTTACGGATAATAACGGTCTTGTTTAGCTTGGCCTCGTATCCGGTTCCTCCTGCCATCGCGATAGCCTGTCGAAGGGTGGTTGAACTGGAACTCTTTAGACGGTATACCCCGCTGTTCTTGACCGCTCCGACGACATAAACAACGCCGGCCACTCCCACGATCACAGTATCGCCCTTAAAGAGTGGTATGTTGGCCGCTAGCGCAGTCTTTGGATCATCCCCCAGGTTGATTACGTAGGTTTGCCCTGTCGCAGGACGCAACAGGGTTATATTGCGACTGGCAGTATCCTTCAAGCCGCCGGCCAGGGAAATTCCACCGATCAGAGTCTTGGCCCCGTAAGCCGGAAATACGCCGGGCTTAAAGACCTCGCCGCTGATCGTAATCGTCTGGGATGGCTGATCCACCAGGGTGACATGAACATGTGGGTTTTTCACCATGCCACGCTCTTCGAGACGATCTGCGATGAGCTTTTCTGCTTCGGTAGCAGTCAAACCAGCAACCTTCACCGAATCTACGAGCGGAATGGCAATCTGACCCTCACCATCTACGCGGGGCGTATAGTTATATTTTTCGATCTCGAACACTTCGACCCGAATCGAATCCCCATTTGCAATCATCAACTGCGGCGGGCGAACCGCAAGCAGTTCCCTAACGGTGTCCGGGGCTGCAGCACTCGTCGTACTGACGGATTCAACCTTCGCTGGCTCCCCCGAAGATTGGGCATAAACGACCGGGGCAAAGAGGAGTAGAAGAATCGCAACCTTCGTTTGCATCCGAGACCTCAAACCAATGAACAACGCCGAGGTATTGAGCCTGCCTCCCGGCTTGCTCATTCGTGCCATGCCTGAACTGAACTGCACCTTTAAGCACGGTGTTCGTCCTCTTGATCTAAGATATACGTTGTCCGATAACCATCCGACAGAAATGCCACGCCACGTAGCGAAGCACCGAGACCCATCAGAGACCTTTTGACTTCTCCCAACATCGGTTGTGTCGCGACCCCTTCTCGAACCACAACCACTACTGCGCTAGCGAAAGACGTGAGCAGTCCAACGTCTGCAAGTCCAAGTGCGGGTGGTGCGTCGACCACAATAAAGTCGTAGGCGAACGCATGCAGTGCAAAAAGTCCTTGCAGGTCCGCTGCAGCAAGCAGTTGCCCTGGGTTTCCCAGCAGAGGGCCGGCTAAAAGAAGGAGCAGATTCGGTCGATCGGGTACAGTCTGAACCAACTCGTCTAAGGTGCCACCGCCCGTCACAAGGTCGCTGAACCCACGGTCGTTCGGCAATCCAAATTGCAAGTGTTGACTAGGGTGCCTTAAATTGGCGTCGACCAAGTAGCACACATCGACCACTCTCTGCAAGAACACAGGCTAGATTCGCGGATACTGTTGAAACTCCCTCACCCCGGGTTGCGCTGGTGAATAGGACAATCTTAGAGGATGCAGTTGCTTCGTCCATGAGGAGACGGGTGTGCAACATGCGAATGGACTCGGTAAAGATCGAGGTAGCGCTCGCTGTTCTGGCGGCTAACGATCTCTTGAAAACCCCCGAGAAGGCGCTCGGCCGCGTAGTGCTTGGGAACTCGGGGATCACCGCGAGCGCGGGAAGGCGCATGTAGCGCTCCAACGCCCCGACACTATGAAACGAACTGTCGAAGCTCTCCAGAAACATGGCCGTAATAAACGCTAAGATTGCCCCCAAGGCAAGCGTGATCAACATGAGCGGAAGGGGGCCAAATCCAGTCGGCGTAATGGGAAGGGTTGGCAAATCCACAAGATCGACATCCCCGGACTCTATTCCCGAAAGCACTCCGGCTTCCCTCAATCGTTGCACCAGGCCCTCATAGAGCGCGCGGCTTGCTTGAAAATCGTGCAGCAGCACCTGGTACTCCACCATGTCGTTGCGCTTCTTGAAAGACACCGTCTTTCTGGTGGGCGAGGGCCTTCGAGGTCATTGTTTGATTTCGCCGCGCAGCGTCGAACGACATCTTTGCCTGCTCTACGATTCTGGACTCTTCCTTGGTTACTTCACGCGTAGCCTCTGCCAACTGCGCCTTAAGCTGCTTGGCTTCTGGATAGTTGGGGCCGAACTGCTCACTCACACTCGCATATCGTGATCCGATCTGGGCTTGAGAACTGCGCAACGTCTGAAGAAGCGAGGAGCCCGGTTGATTGTTTGGCGCCAACATCGCAGGCCCTCCCTCCACCAGGCTGGGATCCTCCTCTCGCAAGATCCGGTAGCGCGCCTCGGATACGATCCGCTCGATATTTGCCTGCTGGTTAGCCTTCGCTAGATCTTCCAGCTGAGCGGTCTCCAGGTTGTGCGAATCGTCAAAGCCCGAGACACCAAGCTTCTTCTGCAGGTCTACGAGCTTCTGCTGATCCTGAAGCACTTGCTTTTTAAGATCATCGAGCTGGGCAGTCAGGAACATCGGAAGCATGCTTCGTGGAGCTGAGACGGGTCTCATATATCCGGTGGATATATTGGTTCATCAGAGTGCTGACAATACTCGATGCCAGGATTGGTGAGCGAGCCGTAGCCTCTACCGAGATGATCTGAGTCTTCGGGCTACGCTTGATCTTCACCATTTTACTCAGTGCCGCTACAACCCTGGCCTGGACCGCAGGATCTGAGGCAGACGCATTTCCCTTCCCTGATTTGCCGGCAATGGATGGGTCTGCGTACAGGTGTAACTCGTCGGCGACAGCGAGCAGGAGGGATTTGCTCTGCAGAATCAGCACCTCGGACTCGATCCGATCATCAGCGTCCGAATTAGCTTGGGAGTCGTTTACCTGTGACTTGTACGCATTGGCACTACCAGGCCGAATTTGCAGCGTCCCGGAAGCTTGATAGGTCCTGGGCCTGAAGGCAAGAACCAGGCCCGCACAGAACGACAATGCCATCACCCATATCACGATCTTTCTTCGCCTGCGGAGGATGTCCAGCACATAGCTGATGCTGATCTCGCGCTCCGGTAGCTTATCGAGATACCTGTCTTCGGCTTCGACAAACGACGCACTTGAACCTTGAGGCAAGTACGTTATTTCCGCCCTCGTATCCTCGGTCTTCATAAAGGACGCACTGCTACGTTTAAGCAAGTACGGTATTCCCGCCCTTCCAGAATTGATCTACGAGGCCCTTGGTCGATCGAATGTTAGAGCGGCTGGAAGCGCCGAATACGATTGCTTCGACGTTTGGCTGAGCACACACCCAGGATATTGCTTCACCTGGAGGGATAGCGCCTGAAGCAAAAACCGACATCGCAATTGCTCGGAATCTCCGCTCCCGCAAAGCCTCCTCATACGCTCCAAGGCCCCCGCACATACGGAAACCAAGTTTATTTATATTTGAGCAAACAATCGGATTGTCAATCTTCAGATCATCTAATACGCCTAGGAGCAAAGGAAGATTCATCGTGATGAAACCGGGCTCGGCGTTATATTTTGTCCGAACATGATCGCTGAACACGGCGAAGGGCGCCGTCATCCCCAAGCCTAGCAGGAGATCGACCACGACATTTTGCAGGAAAACAACAGGAGTTCGGAGGCCTTTGAACATTTGCATCTCCGAGTCGATCAAGAGCCGGGTTATCCCACTAATATCCTTGCCCACAAGAGATACGCCACTTCGAACTGCCGCGCTCCAGGCTCCGCTTTCCGGAGCAAATTTCTTTATTGCTCCAATAACGCCTTCCTCTGTGGCTGCGTTCGCGTATTTGTGAGCATATGGCATACACGGATAGAACGCGTAATCGTGATATCTGTCCGAATTGGCGCGAACGTGATTACAAATCTCTTCGACTCGATCATGGGTAGTACACATGAACGTTTTGATGCCCTCGTCATAAGCCGCATCAAGCGTTTTGAACACTTCCTTGATGTCCTGAAACTGCAGGGCCTGAGCGCGCGCTTTTTCCTCGGACATGTGATTTATGCCGAAAAATTGATTATCTCCAAAAAGCAAATTTGGCATCATTTCTAACAGGCCCCCCTTCCTCTAACCGGCCAAACAACAGTCTTTTTCTCTGCTGGATGGCTGGAGATGCTAACGACGCCGATATGACGGCCTGGGCATCGTCTCGCATCATTGACATCAGTTGATCAGTCTGCGCCGCCGCAGCGAACGAATTCACATTCTCCGTAGACCCGGAGGCAACAGCCTTTACGAAGTAGTCGATCTGTAATGAGTATTCCTCGCCACGCACGTAAAACCACACAGCCTCAGTAAGGTCAGTCGTATAGCGGACATTCCACCCCTTTGAATACCCCGTAGCTGACTGCGTGCCGTCACGCAAATAGACCTTGCATTCCTGGCGGTCAGCGATGATGCGTCCCGCCGTTCCCGTTATAGACAGCTTGACGCTCATCTTGCGGTAAGATTCATCGCTCCAATTGACCGAGATTTGCGCGCTTGGTCCATCTTCAAAGAAAACTGTTCCGTACACTTCGTCATCTGTATCCCTGGAGAAGATTTTCTTTATGACGGTGCCGCCCACCCTCGCCGGCATCCCAAAGTACCAATTGAGCAGGTTGATGGGATGAGCCGCATAGTCATAGAGACAACCTCCGCCCTCCGCCTTCTGCGTTCTCCAGGACGAGCCCGCTGTGCGTAAGACCACCGGACCATAAGCTTCGGCGAGAACGTGGGTCACGGTTCCGATGGCATTTGCGTCCAGGAGCCGCTTCACCTCTTGAAAAGCTGCCACGAAGCGATAGTGATAGCCAACTTGATTCACGAGTGCTTTCCGCTCCGCGAGTTCCGATAGATCGTTCGACTCTTTCCAGTCGAGACAAAATGGCTTTTCACAGAAAACATGGATACCTCGCTCTAAAGCCACGCGCACTATCTCTCCGTGAAAACGAGACGGCGTCGCTACGATGATCGCTTCCGGCCTGGCCCTTTCGATCATCGTTTCCAGATCGGTGAAAGTCTCCAGGCCCGCGTTTTTGCCGAGCAACTCCAACATGAACTTAGATGGATCGCAGACTCCAACGAGATTAACTTCGGGATGAGCCCGCACTATTGAGAGATGCGATAGGCCCATCTTCCCCAAACCCACCAGCGCTAAACGAACCATAGGACCTTAACCCTCAATCGGTAAATATTTGTTGGCCAGCAGTGCATTTATTCCAGATCTATGTAGCATATTTCAGCAGTAGAGCCTCATACTGACCTGCGACCCGTTTCCACGTAAATTCATCTCGGAAGCGGTTGAGTGCGTTCTCCTTTAGGCTCCTGCAGAGTGAATCATCCGAAAGAAGCTGGGAAATCCGGTCAGCAAGTTGCTCGCTGCCCGTAAAGTAAACCGCCCCCTCGCCCGCTACCCAGCGGTTGTATTTGTTGTCGTGCGCGATAATCGGATTCGCTGCCGCCATCGCCTCGACGAGGGACGGGTTCGTCCCCCCAACCGTGTGTCCGTGCAAGTAGGCCTTGCCGTGAAAGCGCAGCGCCTTAACCACATCTGAATTGTAGATGGGCCCCGTGAAGGTAACCTCATCGCTTGCGAGTGCTATGACCTTTCGATGGTATTCGTCTTTTTCTGGATCCATCTTTCCTAGAACGACGAGCTTGTGGCCACGCTCCACAGCGGAGAATCCTTCAACGATCTCGGCAATCGAGTTCTCAGGCAATGGCCTCGCGATCAATGTCATATACCGGCCAGGTTCAAGACCCAGCGCCCTCAGCGGCCCGCACTGTATATCTGTGATCGGGTCAGCTCCGTAGGTGATCGTCGAAATCTTCGCTGACGATGCGCGAGTTCTGAGGTGCACCTCAATTTCAGGATGGTCGGCTATCAGATGATTGCCGAAAAGAGCTGCGAATCGCTCGTTTACATACAGGATCAGTTGCTTCGCAAGGCCCCATCGCTTACGAGACCATTCAATACCATCCATATTAATGATGTTGGGAATTCCGCGTAAACGCTGACGGAGGTTATAGATTCCAGTGTTGTAACCAAACGTTAAACATATATCCCGAAACTTACACGCGTGTGCGATGGAGAGCCAGTCGAATTTCGATGTGCCCCGCCAGCCAGGTAAATTCACTGGAATGATGACTCTCTGAATGCCCTGCCATTCATCTTCGATGATCTCGCCAGTTCCCGAAGTTTGACAGTAGACAATGACATTCCATCCATTCCCCACCAGGTAGCGAGCTATGTTTTCCGCAGCAGTTTCGAAGCCTCCGTAGGCTGCAGGAACACCGTGGGTTCCCAGGATTCTTACGGTTCGCCGCGGGGTTAGGCCCATGAAATCTCCCTTCTATCATCGAAAAGAGCTACCGGCTTCTGGTTCTCAGAACATGCGGCTGGCAGATCACTCACCCCACAGACAACACAATTTAGCTTGCATGGGCCAGCCTACGACGCTCCTTTCGCGAAGCGAAACCAGAGATTGCCCTCCTCGCTCACGGAAGCGCGCTCCCCGGGGGCCGGGTGCGGGACTTGACGAAGGTTGCAGTGCCTGACCCGGCCAAACGCTTGGAAGATTAGCGGGTTCGACGAACTGAGCACTCCAATGCGGGGTCGGCGCAATTCTCGGCCCCGGCGCGCATCGCTTGGCGTAATAATCTCCCGGCTGAATACCGAAACAGCTGGTTTCCCGAACCGCCGACTGTCTGACGTCAACCTTCACACAAGACCTAGGTTAAACAGCCACCGGCTTCCGCAACTTAGCCAGCTAATTCCAGGTCGCAGGCTTGCACGCCGATAGCAAACGATCTTTGGATTAACTGAATCGTGACTACAAATGTCAAATTGCCGCGATCTTGTTGTACATGTCCTTTCACGCCCTGGAACGGCCCTCGTTTGATACAAACCGTGTCGCCCGGGGATGGAAGGGGGTGCGGAGAAAGCGATGCGCGTTGGGCGCCGATGCGGAGTGCGTGCATCTCCTGATCATCGACAGGCAACGGTGCCGTGCAGTTGCCCACGATATAGACGACGCCTGTGGTCCGAACTACAGGAAGCCGCTCGTTCGCGTCGACGCAGACGAAGACATAGCCCGGAAAGAGCGGATTCTGAATCTCCCGTCGAACCCCATTTTTCCACCGTCGTACCGTGGTGTAGAGAGGCAGAAAGGATTGGATTTGCTTTGCGATCAGCTGGGCCTGGACGAACTTTTCGTGGCGAGCAGCGGTGTAGACCGCAAACCACTTCTTTTTAGACACGTTAGAGTGGATGGCACTCCCTTCGACCCGAGGCTTGGTCTCGCCTCGATCCGAAACAGGGGGGATAACGAGCACAGCATACCTCCATGTCAAAAACGCTTCGGCACCGGCTCCGGAGCGCGCTTCCGTGGAAAGGAAGGGGCCCTAACAAAAATGCTATCAGTCTGTCGCTGATTCATTGCGGTGTAATAATCGGGATCCTTATCGAGCGATCCCACTAGCCCGTTTAGACAAGCTTCGCACTCTCACTTAGATGTGAGGTTAACACTCTACTATCACCTGCAAGGCGAACTGATGGCCCATATAGCATAGTTCGTTGATGTTGCGAGACTGTAACCTCTTTGGCGGGAACCGTTAGGTGAGGCACGGACCCAGCCGCACAGGTCGCCATTTGTAATCGCCTGCGACTGCGCTTTCCGGACGAGCCAGCTTGCCATTGAGCAACAGCAACAATACTGACCAAAATCAGCTTAGCGTAGGACATGATAGGGATCAAATAAAAAATCCCACTTTGGTACACCTTTGGTAAGGGGTGTCCGATCACGCAACTCGCTCAACCGGATCTGCGTGCGCTATGCACATTTCTAGTCAGTGCTGGGATCGCTAACGCTCCGAGCCGGCGGGCGCTAAGCTACAGCGCAACTTACGCTGGCAATGATAGCTTCCGGCGAATGTTTCAAGTGGAACAAAATCGTCCAGAATCCAATCGCGTGGAACAGCTCCTGATAATCGTGACCCAAAAAACGAACGATTCCACGCCTCATCACCGTGTTCTTTTTTATCACCGGGACCTCGGGAATACAGTCACTAACTGAATACATGCAGGTGCAAGGGGGGCTGCCTAGCGGCAGATCTCGTCGATGGGAACGCCCTTAACATGCACCACCTCTCAGCGCAGAGAAGTGCGGTCGCCGCCGGACGAGGAGGTAACTATCTAGCTACCGGCCGTCCGGATATGTCGCACGGGCCCAGAAAATATGCAATGCGTGTGAGAATACGCCGCTTGAGTCCTTCATGCATTGACCAGTACGTGAGATCAAAATCGGAAACTGCTGTCATTCTCGGAAGCGCTTTTTCATGCGGGGCGGAAGGAAGTAGAATTTCAAACCAGAGCAATAGCCACCGATCTCCTGCATGAGAAGGCGATTTTTTTCTTTCCTCTCCGTTCCAAATTCGCGTGTGACCAGGCGTCTGAGGTAAGACCATGGCATCATGATGAATGCGCGGCACAAATTTCCAATGTTCTTGCTCCGCTGAAATTGCACGAGCAGTGCGACCACGTGGCCGCGCATGTAAAAGAAGACCTGTTTTCGAAGGCCTGCCACCTCACGACGGTGATGATGGAAGATAACGGTTCCAGGCTCGTAACGGCATTGCCATCCATGCGTGAGTACCCGATGCCAAAATTCGGAATCCTCAGAGCATCCGGCCTGTCCTGCACCGAGCCGTTCGTCGAACAATCCGACACGATCAAAGATGGCGCGGCGGAACGCCATGCTGGCTCCCGCTCCAATCTTCCATACCGGACACCCGACAGTTTGGTCCAGCTTGAAGAAGTCACGATCGAACACAATCGGCTGGTATCCACGACCAAAAGACCAAGTTCCTCGAAGAACATCTGAGCCTCTGTCTCTAGTTCCGCAGGCAGAACCAACCCTGTAACTGCCATCACTCGCTCGTCATCAAAGGCGTTCACCATGCGTTCCAGCCAACGGGAGTGCAGCCGAACATCGTCATCTGTGTAGACGATAATATGA
The DNA here is from genome assembly GCA_963847155.1 of uncultured Acidobacteriaceae bacterium. Classification (GTDB taxonomy): domain Bacteria; phylum Acidobacteriota; class Terriglobia; order Terriglobales; family Acidobacteriaceae; genus PALSA-350. Next base: position 220,253 of record CAWJZH010000006.1, read on the forward strand.
CCTGAAGCTGCCCGTACTCCGGCATTCCGGGCAAAACCAAGTCCGGGCCTGTCCTCTCTCACATAGATCGCTTCGGCCTTGACGGCTACTTCCTGCGTCCGGCCGTCGCTGGGCGCGTTGTCTACCACGACGACCTGATCGGGTACTCGAGTTTGTTTCGGAAGAGATGCCAGGCAGCGCGCTAGTTCCCCTGGGCGGTCGCGGGTGCAGATGACAACGGAAACCACCAGATCATCCGGAACGGTTTGCGACCGTTCTCGTTCGGCCGTTTGCTGGGCGAGTCGCAAGACTTCTGTATCCACGGAGCTTTCCACGAGAGGCTTAAGGGCGATCGACCGGCCTGGATTTCCAGACTGACGCAACTGGCCGACAGGATAATCCAGCCACCAGAAAACGATCAGGCATTCAACCTCTGCGACTTGTAGAGTTTCTAACGGTCCGGCGATATCGACATGCAGGATTTCAGCCGCTATCACTGGCCCCTCCGTAGTGGATTGGAAATATCCACGCTCCCCTATTCTATTGCCCTCGTTTGCCCAACAATTGATTTCATGGAACACCACTGAGTGATGGCTCCCAATGTCACAAGTTCTTCATAGACGGGCTGCCAGCGCCGTGATTGCACAGTTCTGCTGGATTCACGATAGAATCGAGCTCCCGGCACGGTGGAGAACTTGATGATTGAAGTCGTTGAGCCCAGAGAGATTGTGTTTCCCGGCTGAGGCTGGTCCACTCAATTATCATCCATGTAAGACAACTTCTGACTCCTCTCGCCCGAGCATTTCGAATTCTGACTTGAGTGATCTAGTGGGGAGGAACCGCAAAGGAGCATGCCATGCCGCCGCGGATATCGGTTGTCATGATTTTTTTCAACTCGGAGCGCTACATCAAAGAAGCGATCGATAGCGTCCTCGCCCAGACCTTTACGGATTTCGAACTACTGCTAGTCGATGATGGATCGACGGACACCAGCAGCGCCATCGCTCGGAACTATGCGGACCGATATCCCACCCCGTGCGCTATCTGGAGCACGAAGGGCACGCCAACCGCGGCATGTCCGCTGCGCGCAATCTAGGCCTGCGAAACGCCGTCGGCGAATTTGTAGCCCTCATAGACTCGGACGATGTCTGGAGACCGAACAAACTAGCCGAGCAGCTTCGGATTATGGAGCTACACCCGGGACTCGGGATGGTGTGCGGCACCGTTCGTACTGGGAGTCGTGGGCAGGAGGCGAGGACCGCGTCGTACCATCTGGCCACATCCAGGATCGCTCAATTCCTCCCCCGGAGGCCATGCTGAGGGTCTATCCACTCGGGACAGGGACGTCGCCATGCCCCTCGGATCTGTTGATGCGACGCGATCTCATGATATCGGTCGGCGGCTTTGAGGAGCAGTTCAGCGGCCCACGGCAACTGTTTGAGGACCAGGCCTTCCTCGCGAAATTCTATCTGGTTGCCCCGGTCTATTTCTCCGGGGATAACTGGCTCGACTACCGCTAGCACGCGGATTCGTGCGTTGCCAAAGTATCGCGGAGTGGCCAGGAAGAAGAGGTGCGCCGCTTCTTTCTTCAGTGGCTGGCGAACTACCTCGGCCGGCAACCGGGGGTGGATAGCAGGGTGCGAACAGCGCTCCGTCGGATACTATGGCGCTATCGCCATCCGCATATATACCGTATATGGCGTTTTTCAGATCCCATCGTTGCTCGCCTTCGCCGGCGCCTGGGATCCCGGACGTGACGGGGCGGTATAGCGTGAATGCGTTCTTTCGTCTGATGACCCAATTGTCTTCGCAAGAACGGCATCCAGATCGCAAAGCCGCTGGATAATTGCTCGTTCGCTGGCCCCTCCGGGCGCCAGGAGAAACGTCAACTCCGAATGCGGGGTCCATGTCGAAAAATAGCGGTCGTTCCGGAGCCCGGATTTTAGCGAAGCCCAACGGAAACGGGCCCAAACGAGACATCACCCAGTTGGCAGCCCATCTGGCGATGGTCATCCCGAGATGCCACAACTCTGCAAGTCCCAACGTCCGGATCACGTCAACCGACATAGATGCAGCACCTCCAACGCCGCAAGCCTCCAGTGACGTCCCTTGACGTAATTGGTCACGGCGTAGGCTGAAATCTCCACCAACGCCGCTTTTCCTGCCCAATCTGGAAGCTGAGGACAAAGCACAATATGGGACGTAATAGTTCCGACCATCGCGCGAACCATCCTTAATTTATCGCTCGACATGTTTCCCGGAGAATGACGATACCCCACAAGGTAAAGAGGAACTGCGGCCATGGGATATCTTGCCGCCAACTTCAATTCGAAGTCGAGATCCTCGCATCCTCCAATCCCCCGCGCAGCCCACGACGGTTCGAAGCCCCCCACAGCCAATGCACGCTCGCGCCGAACCAGCAACGTACTGCCATTCCCAATCGGTCTTACATAGAGGTGGCGCGCGAAGGCATATCCGTTGAACACGGCCCGCCTGCCACGTGCAAACACCCGGTCATCGACGTCTATATCTCGCGAGAGAGTGTAGACCGCAGCGGCATCTTCCATCTCATCCAGCGCTGCCACTTGACGTTCAATCTTTGTCGGGTGCCAGAGGTCATCGGCGTCGAGAAACGCGACAAGTTCGCCTGCCGCCTCGCTAATACCGATGTTCCGCGCTTTTGCCACGCCACCATTGGGGACAGAGATGACCCGGACCCGCTCGTCACTTTGCGCAAAGGCACGTGCCACCGCTCCGGTCGAATCAGTCGATCCATCATCGATGACGATGATTTCGAGCGTCACATAAGTTTGCCGCAGAGCGGACCGTAAGGTTCGTGCTATGAAGGGTTCCGCGTTGTAGGCCGGAACGATGATGCTTACGAGCTGCCTGCATGCATTCACCATCCTCTCCGTGCCTCATGGTTCGCGAACCTCTGTGGGACCGAGCGCGACCGTCGGCTGCGAAACCAATTCAATTTTGCGCGCACTCCGTCCTCATACAAATTCTGGCATCTCCATCCAGGAGTGGGTGCCGTGTGGGAGAGGCCAGGGCAACGATTTGTTGGGCCCGCAACGCTCAATGATGTTAATGACCGAGGTCTCGCGACCAAATCTACAAGGTAGTTGGCACCCGAACTGCGCTGGTCTCATTCGATCTTGGCTGGCCGCACCAACTTGCATGGCGCGAAAGGCAACCGTGGATGAAATCGGACCCGCTTCCACCACATTTCCTCGTTCCAAAACAACAGCATCATCGCAGAAAGCCAGGGTATTCGGTCGGTGACTAATCACGATAATGGTAATACTCTTCGATAACGTCTGGAATATGTTACTCAGTTCGTTCTCGGTTACTTGATCCACCGAGTTGGTCGCTTCATCGAGAATCAGGATCTCCGGGTTCCGAGCGAGCGCTCGAGCGATACTTATCCGTTGTCTCTGGCCTCCAGACAGGCTGATTCCTCGTGGACCGACAACTGTGTCGAGCCCTTGCGGCAGGTCAAAGATGAAATCGGCCCGTGCGGAGCGAACCGAAAGTTCCATAGTCGCCGGGTCGATTGAGCCTCTGCCATACATGATATTTTCCGCAATCGTGCCATCGATCAGATCAACGTCCTGCCCCGCAATCGCGATACGGCTCAACCAATCGGAGACTCTGATTTGCGAGAGCGGCTGCCCATCCACCTTGATCGTTCCAGATGTGGGCTCAAGAAGTCGGCAAAGCAGGTTGATAACTGTCGATTTGCCCGCCCCTGAGTGGCCGATCAGAGCAGTCGAACGGCCACGCCGTAGCACAAAGCTGGCGTGCTTTAGCGCAGGATCGTCACGCGACCCATAATCGAAAGTAGTCTTGTCAAACTCAATCCCTTCGCGCAACCCGGTAAACGCGAGATCGCCGCTGGGTGGCGCGGGCTTTCCTGTCGAATCGAGCAGCCACTCAACCTCATCGAAATGACCGCCCGCCGATGCAAACATTGCCCCGGATTGTTCCAACACTCTAAGGTGAGGCTGCAGCCGGTTCATCAGCACCAGAAAGGCAACGAGCACAGGAAGAGGGACATGGCTCGATACAGCAATGATCAAGACGATGAGAAATAATATTCCGTGCAGCCCTTCAAGGACAGGGCCCTGGATGCCTGACGTTCGCTCGCCTCGAAGTATCGCCCGGCGAACATTATCAGAAGCGGTCTCGAAGCGCTGATGTTCCTTGGCCTGTTCGTCGAAGAGGCGAATCAGGCGCGCTCCGAAAATGGCAAACAACATGCGATCTACCAGCAATTCATTGGCCGCTACCGTCTGCCGGCTGAGCACCCGCAATGCAGCCGTAAATCTCTTCTGAACAAGTCGTGCACCCAAACCGCCAACTGCGACCACGAGCGACAACCGCCAGTTGACCAGAAAGAGCACGACACCAAATACCACGGCCGCAGCACCAGCAGCGATGCGATGGAGCAGAACGCGGACTGCGTCAGACGTCTTCCAGGAGTCAGTCGTAACGATGTTTACCAGCCTTGCCGGCTTCTCAAGAAGAAAGAACGGATAGCCAAGATTTTGCAGTCGCTTGGACATGCCACAGCGAACGTCCTGACCTATGCGACCGTCAACCCATGACGCAAAAACATTTGCCGCAATCTGGAATCCTGCCTTTAGTAAGACGAAAGCCAGGATGACGCCAGTAATACAAAGTACCCTCTTCTCAGGGCTATATCGGTCGGCGAAGTGTTGGATGATTGCGACGACTCCACCGGAGTGCTGCCCGGCGATGCGCCGTTGACCACGGAAAGCAGCGGAATCAACAGGCTCACGCCCATTCCTTCAAGCAGTCCGATGATGGTCGCCAGCAGCGCAACCACGCCCGCTGTCCAAAGATATCGACGCATCAGCGCAGCAAGATTGGGATTCGATCCCGCGGGATTCGGCATTCTCATCGCTGCAATAGCCTCCACGTGGATGCTTCGAAAAACGCTGACTGGGCTATTATCAACTATACTGCGCTGAATCACTCAGCGACTCTGGAAGGGCTATGACGGAATGAGTACCGGGGGAACACCGTCTGATCAAACCGTGGCGGTGGTGATCACGACGTACAACGACCCTGACTTCCTTCATGAAGCTTTGGCGAGCGTTGCTCGTCAGCAGAAAGTTCCAGACCAGATCCTCGTCGTTGACGACGGATCTGAAGTGAGCCCGGCGCCAATCGTCGCACTCTTTCCCGAAGCCACGCTTATTTGCAAACCAAACGGGGGTCTTGCCAGCGCACGCAACGCGGGTTTGAAGGCGGCTTCAGCCAAATTCATCACGTTTCTCGACGCTGATGACAGGTTTCGATCGAATGCGATCACGGCTGGTCTCGATTGCTTCGCGCGATCTCCAGATGCCGCGATGGTCTACGGTGGCCATATTCGTATCTCGGCAGATGGCAGCCAACTCGGCGACGATAAATATCGCCCTGCCTCGAATGACCCGTATGCGGACTTGCTTGCGGGCAACAGAATCGGCATGAATGCCACCGTGCTGTACCGTCGAGATATCCTGCTTGCCGAGGGAGGGTTCGACGAGGGGTTACGTCTCTGCGAAGACTATGATGTTTACCTGCGTCTCGCGCGAAAGTATCCTGTTGTCTCTCATCCAGAGATCGTGGCCGAGTATCGATGGCACGGCCGAAACATGTCAAGGAACACTGCACTCATGCTTCGTGCCACACTCGCTGTGCACGATCGTCATCGGGAGCAAACAGGCGCTCGAGAACAAGCATGGCGCGCAGGTCGGCGAGCCTGGAAGTCCTGGTACAAGGCTGTCAACAAGAGCTTGGGGTGGGGAGCAGGGGGACACGGCTTTGCATCGGACTGGATTTGCGCGAATGGCATTAAAGCAAGCGAAGAGCCGGCTTCGAAATGGACGGCTCCACAGACTGTACGCGCGCATCCGAGGAACTTGGCCTCCTCCCCTGGGCTCCGTTCGATTCGGCCAGCTTGGGACAACCAGGCCGGTCAGCCTCGACTTTGGGTGGGATCGGGGAACTCCGATTGATCGCTACTACATCGAAAACTTCCTTCAGGCCCGTGCGACTGACATAAGAGGTCGCGTGTTGGAGATCGCGGATGACGCATACAGCTCTCGGTTTGGCGGCTCTCGAATCACCAGGCAGGACATTCTGCATTTGAAAGCCGGAAACTCAAAGGCTACTCTCGTGGGGGACCTGACTCAGCCCGGCGTACTGCCAGAGGATGCGTTCGATTGCATCGTAATGACCCAGACATTACACCTGATCTTCGATTTGCCGCAAGCCGCCGGCCAGCTTCATTCTGCGCTTCGGCGCGGTGGCGTTCTCCTCCTTACTGTGCCGGGGATCAGTGCAATCGAGCGCGGCGAGTGGGGCGAAAATTGGTGCTGGAGCCTTTCGCCGGTTTCAGTGACCAGGCTTTTTGAGCCCTGGTTCGGCAACAATGCAATGACAGTCGAAGCATACGGGAACGTGTTCAGCGCCACAACATTTCTTCAAGGTCTCGCACTCGAGGAGATCGAGCAGTCAAAACTAGACACATATGATCCAGCGTATCCAGTCATCGTGGCTCTGCGCGCTATCAAGCTGTGATGTCGATCCGAACTGCTACCTCGCGCCTCCGCTCCAGAATCGGTGCCAGACGGCCCGGCCCTGTGACCTGTGCAAGGTCCCTGAATTACACGTCTGGGAAGACGTCGTAAAGTGACTTATCTGAGAGCCGCCAATATGCAGCGCGAGACGCCACGAAAGAATCAGCTGGACGGTTTGCGTGCGTTCGCAATTCTACCTGTGCTTTATACTCACTTTTGGAACGAGGACAACTGGCTAGGGAGCGCCGGTGTGTTCTTGTTTTTCGTCCTGAGTGGCTATTTGATCACTGGTCTTCTACTTAGAAGCCGGTCTAAGCAGTCAGCTTTGAAGAATTTTTACCTTCGCCGGACCTTGCGAATCATGCCGATTTACTATGTCACACTGGGATTAGCCTGGCTGATCAGGTTACCGGGCATTAGACCAACATTTCTATGGCATTTTTTCTATCTTTCAAATGTTTGGTTTACTTTAAAAAATAGCTGGTCCCCTTGGTATACAGCTCATCTTTGGACGCTCAGTGTCGAAGAGCAGTTTTATTTCGTCTGGCCATTTCTCATCCTCTTCTTGCCCTTTAAACTCATCAAACCCGTCGTGTGGAGCACAATAATCGCGGCCATTATTTATCAGCTTGCTGCTGCTTGGTTTGGAATCAATGAATTAGGCGCCGCGGTATTACTCTTTGCTTCGTTGGATAAGCTGGGCCTTGGCGCCCTCTTGGCTTTGCAGGAAGCGGGACTCGGGTTCCCGCGTTGGTTGACGAAAGCCGGCTGGGTGACGTTCGTTGCCATCTTAGGACTTGAAGTATTGCCCATCAACCACTCTCTCGTATGGGCTTATGTGCTTCGAACAGAACTTCTGGTAGTAACATGCGCCGCTTTAATCGCCGCCGCGAGTTCAGGAATCTCTGGACCCGCAGGAGCTATTCTAAATTCCAGAATCGTGCGGTATGTGGGCAGAATCAGCTACGGAATTTATTTATTCCATCTATTTCTCTATGGAGTCACGATGGCGGTGCTGGCCCGGCTTGGCCTTCGAACTTTGGCGCCCGGACCCGATTGTTTTATATTGATGAGCTCGATGTCGATCGCGGCCGCGGCGGTATCCTGGCACTTCTTCGAGCAACCGCTAAATCATCTTAAAGACCGTCTCGACGTGTTTCCACGCATGGGCGTTCTGGCTATCAAAGACATTTGACGAATGCGCCTGAACCGGAGCGAGATAGCCGAATTTACAGCTTCGTTAAAGTCCGCGTTCAGGCTGGGCTCGCTACGGGCTCACGACGGTGACCTCACAGATTGGCGGCTGCCATACCACCACGAGAGGCCAAGTGCACGATCTTTGCGGTGCTGGGGTGGTCTTCTGCAGCGACCAACTACAGCTTCATGCAGGCGTATACTGCGGCCAACGAGATTTGGGGCTGGAGCTACGATGCGGCCGGAGGCACTCCGATCGCGCGCGGATACGTCGGTCTTCACAGCGAGCGTGCGCGCGCCAATGGCAAACCGCCGACACGCTTGGATGCTGGTCGGCCGGCCGGAACTATCTGGCGCTAACAACGCCTGACGAGGAGTGCTTTTTACTGATTCGCGCCCAGCGGGCAATCGCGGCGGCCGTGCGAGCTTTCCATCCGAAAGCCAATGGTTCTTATGTACCATCGCATCGCGGAAACGGACTATGACCCCTGGGGCCTCGCCGTGTCGCCCGCTCACTTCGAAGAACAGCTCGCCAAACTCAGGCGCGAGCGGGACGTCATGTCACTTACAGAATTCGGAACGTTGCTTGCTGCCCGCCAGCTACCCAAGCGAGCAACCGCAATCACATTCGACGACGGCTATGCGTGTAATGCGCTGCGTGGCGGCGCCGATATTGCATGCCAACAAGCATCCGGCGACGTTTTTCCTCACCACAGGTGCAATCGGTAGCGAGCGGGAATTCTGGTGGGATGAACTGGCGACGTTCCTGGTGGAGATGTGTGTACCGGTCACCGGTCTTATAACCGTGGGGGCGAAACAATTCGAGATCGACTTCGCCGCACCCCTTGTCCCCGCTGAAATACTTAAAGCCTGGCACTGGACTTCGCCGTCGCAACACGTGCGACTTCAAAACTACATGGATATCTGGATGGAGATGCGTGCTCTCACTCACACGGCACAACGCGCCGCGCTCGATTCGATGTGGCAAGCTTGCTCAGAGCGGCCAATTTTGCGAGACAATTATCGGCCGCTAACCACGCGAGAAGTGAAGACCTTGGAAGTGGCAGGTTTGTTCCATATCGCGCCCCACTCGGCCACTCACGCGGCCCTAAGCGGTCTCCCTGAGGAAGCGCAGCGATTTGAAATCGTGAGCAGCCTCGAAGCTTGCGCAACGTTGTCGAACAATACCATAGCGATATTCTCCTATCCTTATGGAGACAACTCGCTGATCACCAGGCGGATCGTTCATGAATCTGGTTTCACCATGGCCTGCGGCACGGAGCCGCGTGTAGTCAACGCGACGAGCGATCCTTTCGCGATTCCGCGCTTTCAGGTACCAGACCTACCATCCTTGGTCCTTTGAACAAAGACAAGGAAGGTCGCGCCAAGAAAGGTCGGGATCGCCGGTGAATCAGAAACCATGGTGGTGTCAGGGTGATGGCCATTACTATCTGCTGTTACCACAAATCGGTGGTTTATTACTCAAGAATGATGGCCAATTTCTATAGAGCAAGTATTCTCTCTTCAAGCGGCAACTATCCAAGAACGCTTTCATCAATTCTTTCGGGGGAGGGATTCGATGAAAGCCAACAGGGATAGTCGCCGCTAAACTCTTCTCCTTCCGCGGCTTTCCGCCGCACCAAACCTACAATCACCGTTGCCCATGTTCGTCGATTGGGTGAAACGGCCGCCAACTCTACGTCATTAGCCAGCCATCGTCAATACCAAAACCTTCGAATTTTTACTCGAAAGTCTTGCCATTTAGATTGGCATATCTTTCGGATATTCAGGCCTTGTCTTTGACCGATAAGCTTGAGCTGGTCGAAGCCTAAGCATTCAGTCATTTTGGCAACGCCAAGATGGCTTGACGTGCTGGCTGAGGATTGAGTGTGCTGACGGCGGCTGCTAAGTCAGATAGGCGAAGCCCTGCCTGGGCGTTGACGTAAACAATCCATGCGAGAGAGCACCTGGTCTGCGCTAGAAATGGCATCACTCTTACACACAGTGCTTCATTGGGCCCACGATGACAAACCTATCCCCCACGCAGTCCCCCTCCTATCGGCAGGACCCTCGCAAGTGGTTCGCCGTAGTCACCACGCCGCAGCACGAGAAAGCGGCGTTCCGGCACCTTGACTTCGCAGGCATCGAAACCTTCTTACCTACCTACGAGTCCTCCCGCACCTGGAGAAACCGCCAGAAGGTCAAGTTGGAACTGCCTTTGTTTCCAACCTACCTCTTCGTACGTATCGATCAAGCGGACCGGGCCAGCGTACTCCGCACTCCTGGCGTGAAGCGGCTGGTCGGTAACAGTCGTGAGCCTTTATCCCTGCCCGATCGAGAAGTCGAATTTCTGCGCACAAACATTTTGCAGCAAAAGGCCGAGCCCTATGCGGATCTCATCGCGGGCCAGCGGGTTCGCATCAAGAGTGGTCCGATGCAGGGCCTGCAAGGCTGGCTCATTCGCAAGAGTAGCGGATGGCGCTTCATCCTCACCGTCGAGCTCATCCATCAGCACGTAGCCTTGGAGGTGGATGCATCTACGCTGGAGCCAATCGTCGATTGATCCTTTCCTTGTGGAGTCGTAACAGACTCTGACACTTTTCTCCTCCACGTCGCGCCCCGCATTGCGCGCATTAACGCCGATTAACAACAAGGCCTCGCTTTTGGTAACCGCACTCGGATTCTTGAGAGCAGACACATGAATACCAGCACACAGTGGCTTCCGGCTTCTGCTTCCTCGCACACCTCGCTCCGCGGGCCCAATGTCACTCGCATCGGTGTGGGCCACGCGTTGATCGACAATTGTTCCTCGGAGCAGGTTTGTGCCTGGATCATCGACCACGCAAAGAACCGGCGCTCGCCGGCGTATGTGCTTACTCCCAATGCGCAACACGTCGTTCTGCTGGAGAAGGATCGCCGCCTCCAGGATGTTTATGCGCAGGCCGACCTGGTCATCCCTGACGGCATCTCTCTGCTGATTGCGGCCCGTCTGTACGGGCGCTCGCTCCAGCAGCGCGTCGCCGGCGTTGACATCTTCAAATCCTTGTGTGGCCGCGCAGCGGAAGCTGATCTGCATGTCTTTCTCCTGGGCGGCCGGCCAGGTTCAGCGGAGCTTGCGGCCAGCGCCCTGAAGGGCGACTATCCGGCTTTGAAGTGCACCACCTACTGTCCTCCACTCGGCTTCGAGCAAGACTCCGACGCGCTCCAGGCCACGGCGGACTCAATCATCGCAGCCAAACCCGACATATTGTTTGTTGCCTTCGGCGCGCCCAAGCAGGAGTATTGGATGTACCAGTACGGTCTGGAGCTCTCGGTGCCGGTTTGCATCGGGGTGGGTGGCTCATTCGAGATTGTAGGTGGAGTCGTTCCTCGCGCTCCGCTCTGGGCCCAGAACATTGGCTGCGAGTGGCTCTATCGTCTATGCCGCGAGCCGCGCAGGATGTGGCGCCGATACCTCATCGGAAACCTGGAGTTCGCGAACATCGTCATGCGCCAGCGCATTCGCCGCGTCTTGCTTGACACCTTTGTGCACTTTGTCAACGAGGAGCGCTTTGCCGCGGAGCTCAGTGAGCTGACCTTGTCGCAGGGCAGCTCACCCCTGGAAATCCGGTCCACCCTTACTGGTCACGAGGTAAAGGGTCTTACCACTCCCACCATATGAATCGTCTTATCAATCGCTCTAACCGTCAAACGTTCCCGCGTAGGAACGTCGTTCCGAGGTGAACTGATGACCATGAAAGATGAATTTGCCATAAGTCCCACAGTCATTGCCGGTACGCCGATACCGGCGCTTCCACGCAAAGAAATGACCATCCAGGATCTTTGGGGAATCATTGTCCCGCCGCCGGAAAATCATTGCTTGTCGTCTTCCTCCTCACCGTTGGAGTCGTTGCACTCTATTTGCAACCTCCACCCGTCTTTACAAAGGCTCCGCCGAGATCCAGGTGCAAAAGGAAACGGCCGATGCACCTTGAGCATGAAACCATGATGGGCCCTGAATCTCAGTCCGACGCCGTCGACTCGAACATTACCCTGCAGACCCAGGCCCAGATCCTGCAGTCGGATTCTCTCGCGCTGCAGGTAATCCAAGAGTTGAACCTGGAGAAGAGCCCCGACTTTCGTACTCCCGCTTCAACCCCCTTGGGTGGGTCATGGGGCTGCTCGCACCCGCCGGCATCCCGGACCGGAAGGACGTACCCCTGGACGAGGCGCCGGCTCGCCGCGCGCATGTGATCAAGATCTTTGAATCGCGGCTCAAGGTAAAGCCGATCTCCGGCACCCGTCTCATCGACGTCGATTATCTCAGCACGGATCCCCATACCGCGGCTGCAGTCGCGAATCAACTGGTGCATGATCTGATCGAATACAACTTTCAAACTCGCCACAACGCCACCCGCGAGGCGAGCGCCTGGCTGGGAGACCAACTGACCGACCTGCGCAAGCAGAGCGACGAACTGCAGGCCAAAGTCGTCGAGTCTGCAGCGCGATTCCGGCGTGTTCTCGTTTGGTCAAACCGACGCCCAGGGACACGAACAGGTCTTCACTCCCGCGCTCGACCAGCTGCAACAGGCAACCACCCAGTTGGAGCAGGCGGAGTCGACACGCATCATGAAAGGCGCCCTCTACCAGGTGGTAAAGGACGGAGATCCTGAGCTTATCTCAGGGCTCGCCGGAAATGGCATGCTCAACAATGCGTCCAGCGGCGTGACCGGCTCACTCACTCTGTTGCAGAGCCTGCGCAACCAGGAAGCCCAAACGCAAGCCAGATTGAATGAGCTCTCAGCTAAGTTCGGACCCGGATATCCGAAGCTGGCGGAGTTGCAGTCCAGCCTCGATAGCACGCGGAAATCCATCCGTGCTGAGGCGGATCGTATCGCTGCGCGCGTCCGTAACGATTACCAGGTAGCGCAGCAGATCGAGGACAAAGATCGCGCCGTCTATCTCGACGAAAAGAACCAAGCCGAAAGCCAGAACGACAAAGCCGTTCAGTACCAGGTTGCCCGGCAGGAAGCAACCCAGAGCCGGACCCTGTATGAAAACCTGGTTAGCCGCATGAAAGAAGCCGATCTGGTTGCGGGCATGCGTTCCAGCAACATCACCCTGGTGGATCCGGCCCGTATGCCCGCCAGGCCCGCTAAACCGAATGTCCTCATGTACGCCGCTGGCTCCATAGCCGGAGGACTTCTCTTCGGGATTTGCGGGGCCTTCTTCCGCGACGCTACCGACACTCGCATCCAGGAGCTCGGCGAAATGGAGCTTCTCTTTGGCGAAGCTACGGTCGGCTTGCTCCCGTTCCACGATGCAAAGGCAGAACGGAAGCGTATGGCTTCCGCTACGACGCCAAGGCTTGCTTCCGCCTTCGCCTCTCCTCTCGACTCACCGTCGCCGGCGCTCATCGTGTCCAACGCAACCATCGCTGCTGCTGAACCACGGGCCGCGTATACAGAAGCGCTGCGCGTGCTTTGCACTTCTCTTATGCCAGGCAACAGTGATGGTCCGGGCGGCCGCGTTATTCTGGTGACCAGTTCGGTCCCAGCAGAAGGCAAGAGCATGCTCAGCGCCAATCTTTCCATCGTCTGTGCGCAACGGGGTAAGAGGGTGTTGCTGGTCGACGGCGATCTGCGCACGCCGGTGCTCCACCACGAGTCTGAATCTGCAAACCACTCATGGTCTAAGTTCTCTGCTTTCGGAAGATGACGCCACCGACGAGATGCTCCTCCCGGAAACTCCCTTCCCGCGCATCCCAAACCTCTCTGTCATGCCGGCTGGTCCCTTGCCGGCCTATCCTGCCGAATTACTCGCCTCAGATCGTATGGCGGAGTTCATCCGCCTCTGGCGAAGGAACTACGACTACATCATCATCGACGGCGCACCCATCCTGCCGGTCACTGACTCTGCCCTGCTGAGCCGTGAGGCGGACTTCACCCTGGTCGTGGCCCGCCACAACGTCACCGACCGCAGATCGCTCGAACGGAGTTGTCAGATTCTGCGCTCCCAAGGCGTCCGCCGAATGGGTATGGTGCTCAACGGAGTCAAGGCTTCCAGCGGTGCGCAGTATCGATACTACGGCTACCAGCAGTTTTCGAATCGCGGGAGCAACCTGCATGTTTAGATACACGAGAATTGCGACGTTTTGTCTTCTTAGCGCCTTCGCGGGCCCATGCTTTGCGCAGCAGGAAAGCCTGTTGATCGGCCCGGGCGATCTCATCCAGGTGGATGTGATGGAAACCCCCGAAATGGAGCAGCAGGTGCGTGTTACTGACGATGGCTACGTACCCCTCGCCTACGTCGGAAGCGTCCATGTCGCTGGCGAGACTCCTGCCGCGGCCGCAGCCGCTGTTCAACACGCGCTGATCGAAAAAAGAGTGATGCTGCAGCCGCAGGTGACCGTCAGGATGATGGAGTTGGCCACCCAGGATGTCTCGGTACTTGGCCAGGTACACACACCAGGTACTTACTCGATCACCACCCCACAAACGATCTTGAGAATTCTGTCCCTTGCGGGCGGACTTACCGATTCCGCCGATCGCAATGTAACCGTGAAAAGACACGGTTCGGGAGAACAACTCAAATATTACGTCTCTAATAACGCTGATCAGGCCTTGTCGAGCGTGGTGTTGGTCTACCCTGGCGACACCGTCCTGATCTCCAGGGCGCCAATGGTTTACGTCATGGGCGACGTGAATCGGCCGGGAGGCTACGCTATCGTCACCAACGACGAGCAACTAAGCGTACTCCAGCTGATTGCCATGGCTGGGTCGGCCAACAAGACCTCGGTGCAAGGGCACGTTCGCCTGATTCGGACCACGGACCATGGCCAGGTCGAGTTGCCCGTTCGTCTCGATAAAATGGAAAAAGGGAAGGAGCCGCCTCTCATGCTCCAGACCAACGACATCGTCTACGTTCCCTTCAGTTGGATGAAGAACGTTGCCATGAGCAGCGCACAGATCGCCGCCGCTACCGCCGGGGCCGCGGTGTACGTGGTGCACTGATGCGCGGGAGTTTCGGCAAAAGCTCTCTAGCCCGCAAAGCACTCCTCACCAGCGCACTGCTTTCTCTCCTGCCCGGTTCGGCGGGCGCGATGCGGCCCTTCTCCTTCGGCTCCACTGGCAACCTATATTTCCAGGAGAGTGGGGCTGGGGCGCCTCTGGGAAAACCCGAGATTTCCTCGGACCTGATGGCGGCGCGGTGTATCACTGTGGTGACTCCGCTTTACCCTCGGAACTCAAGTGGATCTGCGGCGGCGTCCACGGTCACCGTTCGCGTTGTCATCTGGAAATCTGGCAGCGTCTCGCCCATGCGGGTTTCTTCGGGGCCGCCCTCACTGCAGGCGGAAGCGATGAATGCCGTTCGGCTCTGGCGATACAAGCCGTTCCTGCGCGACGGAGAGCCCATCGATGTCACCACGGACGTGAAGGTTAGCTTCGACCCCGGAAAACCCGGTGGCATGGTCAGCCACCCTAATCACTGATCGGTATCCGTCACCATCAACTTCCCAGACGAGATCCATCGATAGCTTACGCCCATAGCGTTATCAGTTTTTCTTACCCAGGAGCCGGCGTGACCAAACGAGTCCGCGGGTCTTGGTACTCCAGGAGGGGGAGCCAGTGAAGACCTTTTATCTGCCATCACTCGATGGCTTAAGAGCATGTGCCTTTCTCCTTGTGTTCCTCGCCCATGCCGGCCTCGAGGCAATCGTACCCGGTGGCCTGGGTGTTTCCATCTTCTTCTTCCTCAGCGGATACTTGATTACAACCCTGCTGCGCAAAGAGTTTGCTTCCAGCGCAAACGTCTCCATGAAGAACTTCTACATCCGGCGCAGCTTGCGGATTTTGCCTCCGATGTATCTGACCTTGGGCTTGGCCTGTGTATTGGCGTTAAGCATGCCGGCGGCACGAAGACCAACGTGGCTGGGCATCGTATCGGCCCTGGCATATTTTTATAATTATGCCGATCTCCTCAATAATCACGTGGCACGCCTTCCCCGCGGCATGGGTGTGCTTTGGTCACTTATGATCGAGGAGCACTTCTATCTTCTTTTCCCTTTCGTGTATTCCAGGCTCCTGCGCAGCCGCCTGACCCGTTATCAGCAAGGAACGATACTCGTGTCGGTTTGCATGTGCGCGCTGGTATGGCGCTACGTCCTTGTTCTCGTACTGCATACTCCGCTCCAGACGCTGCCGCATTGGACTTACAGTTCCACGGACGCGCGCTTCGATTCGATCCTCTGGGGTTGTATCCTCGCGATTGTCTGGAATCCCGTCTTTGGTGACGGTACGCCACGGCTGAACCGGCATGCCGGAAAGCTTGCATGCGCTGGACTGTCGCTCATGGCTGCGTCGCTGATCTTGCGGAACCCCGTCTTCCGCGAAACTCTTCGCTACTCGCTACAGAGCATCGCCTTGCTCCCCATCTTCTATTACTGTATCGCCAGGTCCAACGCATGGCCGGTGCGCGTGCTCCAGTCGACACCTCTCCGCTGGATCGGATGGCTCTCGTATTCCATGTATCTATCCCATGAGTTTCTGTTCTCCGTTGTACAATCAAAGTTACAACTGGCCGGACCGGCGGCGGCGGTCGTAGTGTTCGCCTTGGCCTTAGCCTACGCTGTGGCGGTTAGATATCTGGTTGAGCTGCCAAGCCGCGATCTTCAAAGAAAACTCACCAGCCATACGACACTGCAAGCGGGTCAGCTCCGCTCCAATGCCGCCTCGACGGGAGAACCGCGCGTGGTCTTCATGCAGTAATTAGGGCAGATCTCACTTGTCCGGTATCTCGATGCCCGCCTGCACCTGGCTGTTTGGTCTACGGCGTCCGCTTTGCGGACCGCGACTATACTGAATCTTTCTCGCTGTAAACGGAGTCGGTGGAAGCAATGATAACCAGAAGATCGCTGCTGAGATCCGTGGGATTGTATGCTTGCGCCGCCCCGCTTATGGGTGCTCTTCGATTAGACGGCCAGGCGGCTACTGCACCTTCCCTGAAGTCTTTAGCGCAACGCAGTGGAAGGCTGATTGGCGTGTTTGGGGGTGGATATCTCGCGTTGCAACCCAATCAGGCAGAAGTGACAGCCAGGGAATTCTCGATGATCGCCGATGGCAACGATCTCAAATTCTCAGATCGGCTCCGTCCAACTCCAGACACATACAACTTCTCTCCCGGCGATTGGACCCTGGGTTGGGCCCAAAAAAATGGATTGAAGTTCCGTGGTCACTGTCTTGTTTGGTGGAATGGGCTCCCCAAGTGGTTCCAGTCGTATGTGACGGCTACGAATGCAAAGCAGGTCATGACCAGCCACATTACGACTACAATGAAGCACTACGCCGGCCATGTGTACTCATGGGACGTGGTAAATGAAGCGATCCATCAGGACAACCGCGCCGATGGACTGCGTCGCAAGCCATGGCTCGACCTGATCGGGCCCGAATACATCGACATCGCGTTTCATACTGCGGCAGCCGCCGATCCACATGCGCGCCTGGTACTCAACGAGTGCTACATCGAGCACAACACACCCGCGGAGATAGACCGGCGGGCTGCTCTTCTGAACCTGGCCACACGTTTGAAAAGGGCGAACGTTCCGCTCAATGCTATTGGCATCCAGGGGCACCTCCGCGGAAACACTCCGATCGATAAGCAAGGCATGACTACCTTTCTCAAACAAATCAAGGACCTCGGACTGCAGATCTTTATTACTGAGCTCGACGTGGACGATGTCGGCGTTCCGGAGCCCATGGTCGATCGCGTAGTGGCTCAGAAGTACTCTGAGTTTCTTGACTTGGTAGGTCCATCTGCGACCCTGATATCGTTTCAGCAGTTGACCGATAGCTCCGACCTTCCCAAGCGGCCCGATGGCCTGGCGCCTCGCCCGAACCTCTTCGACGCGAATTATCGTGCCAAACCTTCGTACCAGTCTGTCGTACAAGTGTTGGAGCGCCTGCCTAGACCATCCACAAGCTAAACCGGCCCTCGAATAAGGCCACCGCTCCCATTTGTAATGGTGCCGGTCGCAGATAACGATGCCACGCAGGTTATTCAGGCTGCGGTAGTCTTCGTCCAAATCCACCAGGGATCCTTGAAATCCAATGAAAATCTGCGTTCTACATAACCACTACTACAGAAGCAGCGGCTCGGCGGTGATCATCCGTCGTATCACCGAGGCTTTTCGAGGAAGCGACGTCGACTTCATTTTCGCCGGGTGTGGGGCGCCTACGGAAGGGGGAACAGCCGCGGAGGAAGACCTCTCCTGGATTCCCGACGGCAAGTATGCCCACTTCGATCTGATGGGTAGACCGCCAGGCCTGCCGGGTGAAGTGATGAAGTTTATTCGGTGGCTAAAGCAGAATCAATGCGACCTAATCCACGTCCACCATCGGAGACTGGCGGCCTTAGTGAACCTCACCTCCCGCTATCATGGAACACCGTTTCTATTCACGGCTCACAACACGTTCCCCCTTTCGCTCTGGTTCTGGGCCTTTGCGCCGAAGGACATAAGTGGTGTAAGTCCTTCAGTCGTAAACTACCTTAAACGCAATACCAGAACGAAAAGTCCACTCCTGACATGGAATCCCTTCCCCTTCCCCCAACAGGCGCCCGCACCTAAGGATCTTTCCCTAGCCTGGAACACCGCCATCAGCGTCGGACGGCTGGAAGCTGTAAAGGGTCAGCTCAACCTTGTTCTCGCATGGAAGAAGCTCCAGTCGCTCGGTGTACGTCCTCAGCTGAATATTTTCGGAGAAGGCTATTTACGCCCACAACTGGAAGCCACCATAAGGACCCTGGGTCTTCAGGATCAGGTCCATCTGCGAGGATTCGCGTCAGACCTGAGCAAAGAATTCTCCTCTTCCTTGTTCAACACCCTGGCAAGTCTCACAGAAGGCTTCCCCAACGTCGTGGTCGAAGCTTCCGCCACCAACACAGCCACTCTTCTCACCGACGTTGACGGATCTCGTGACGCGGTCCCACCTGACGTGATGCTGCCCAACAAAGTCAAAGTCGGCGAGGTCGATGCCTTGGCAGATCACCTGGCTAAATGGTTCACCAATCCCGAAGCCGCCATCGCGGACGGCGTCGCTTTTAGAAGATTCATGATGCAGCGATGCTCTATGGATGCGGTACGAGACACGTACGCGCAGATCTACACGCGTTTGGTGGCTGATGTGGGTTCGCTTTCCGGACAGCCCCAATACGGCCTTTGCCCGGAGACAGCATCTCGCGCTATCGGCGACTGAAACCGCACACACAGCAAACCACCGCTGCCCCCCAGGAGACAGATGACACAACTCTATCCCCAAGCTGATTTTGTGCTGCCACACCACACTGCTCCTGCGGCGGCCACTGCGTATTCCCGCCGCGAACCACGGGGTCGGGCTCACACCCCTGTATCGCAGGAGGTCCTCACTTGGCTGCTGTTCTGGCCGCTGCTTACGCTGATAGCGAGACAGACGGTTTATTTTGCCGGACCCGCCCGCACCGCTGAAGCCTATCAAAACGGCGCTGCCGCAGCAGGTCCGCGGGCCTCCCATTACTATCTCTACTTCAACGCTCTCTATTTGTTTCTCGTGGTGCTGGCCGGATATCGGCCGGTGCTCGCCCTGCTTAAACGGAACCCGCTCATTCCCGCCATGTTTGTCCTCGCCGTGTGCTCGTCACTCTGGTCGGCGTCGCCTACCATTACCTTGCAAATGTGCGTGCAGGTCGGTCTTTGCACATTCTTCGCTTGCTATCTGGGTACTCGATTTACAACCGAGCGCTTGATGCAGGTATTGATCTTTATGGGCGTCGCCTCTGCCCTGCTGAGCATTCTGTTTGCTCTCACGCTTCCCGCCTACGGCGTTTTCCAGGGCTATGAAGGTGGTGCCTGGCAGGGCATCTGCAATCACAAAAATTCACTCGGCCTCAGCATGGCCTTCCTGCTTTCCCCGGTGTTTTTTACTTCCACATATAGTCGTGGGCGGCGCGTACTTTACAGTCTTCTGCTCGTCTTTTTGATCTACAAGAGCCAATCCCGCGGTGCATGGTTTGATACTGTCGGCATGTGCCTCTTCGCTGCCTGGCTACACCTGATACGCCGGGTCCGGATTCGCGAGCTAACGTTCGTATTGTTCATGACGGCCGTTCTCGTGGTGGGTACCGTCGCCTTCGGATTTCACTACTGGCCCTTGTTGGCGTCAAGCATGGGAAAAAACGCTTCTATGAGCGGTAGAACCGGAATCTATGCCGAGGTCTGGCGATCCATCATGAAGCACCCCCTGTTGGGCTACGGCTTTGGAGGCTTCTGGTTTCCAGGCAGCCTCGAATCCCAGCGTGTCGGATTGGCACTGGCCTGGCCCAACATCGGCTACTCCGAAAATGGAATTCTCGAACTCGCCCTCCAGACAGGGTTTATCGGCGTCGGCCTCGTTTTCGCAATGATCGCCAGGGCGGTCGCTCAGGGAATACGGCTCCTGCGTTCGCCCCATTATTCGCCTCGCGTTGGATGGTTCCTCACCATCCTCTTCCTCGCGGCACTCACTAACATCGATGCTGGGTGGTTCATGACTTCAGACACCCTCGACTGGGTGCTTATCGTCGTGTCCTGTATCGGTATGAACAATGAAATATTGCGCCTTCATCTTGCTCGGGAAACCCTTCGGACCCATCCACAATGGCAGCAAGCCACTGCCGCTTCAATGTCCAGCTGATTGCAAGTGGGATATGAACTGCGGAACATGAGTGGGTCGCGACGCGTTTTGTCCGTATAGGGCCCGCCGTGCATTGCTCCAATCTCACACACTCTTGCTCCAGCCCAACCCAGACCGTGAGCGACTGAATGTCGCAGATTTAGGACTCTCCATGCAATCCATCCCCCGAGCCGCCCATTGCACCATGAGTTCCGTTCATCTCAATGCAATTCGTGGTGCAGCTGCTCTCGTCGTCCTCTTGGGACATACTCGCGATCTCTTCTTTTCTTCATTGACCGGATCACCAGGCTCTGCGGGCGACTTCTCTGCGGCATCGCACCCCTTTCGGCAGCTAAGCGAGCCCGTCACCATGGGGAATGAGGCGGTTATCATTTTCTTCGTTCTCAGCGGCTATCTCGTCGGCGGCAGCGCCATCAGGGATCTGAAGCGCGGTGAGTGGTCGTGGAAGAAATATCTGATACGTCGCTCTACACGCCTGTGGATCGTACTGCTTCCTGCCCTCTTGTTCGGTGTGGCTGTTGATCACCTTGGCCTCCGTTTATTCCCTGGTGTCCACTCCATCTACGCTTGCCCACCCGCTCAGCACCTGGTCCCCTGCAATCTGGCAGACAGGCTGGCCCCTCAGGTCGTGCTGGCAAACGCGTTCTTTCTGCAAACCGTGGTGGCTGATACGGCAGGGTCCAATAACGCGCTGTGGAGCCTTGCCAATGAATTCTGGTATTACCTGGCCTTCCCCATGTGCATACTGGCCGCACACCGAGGCCAGCCACGCATCCGCCGCGCCTTCTACACGGTTACGCTGTTCGCAATCGCCCTGCTGGTAGGCAAGAGCATCCTCTTACTCTTTTTTGTTTGGCTGCTCGGTGCTCTTATTTCTATCCTTCCCGC
Organism: uncultured Acidobacteriaceae bacterium; assembly: GCA_963847155.1. GTDB lineage: Bacteria > Acidobacteriota > Terriglobia > Terriglobales > Acidobacteriaceae > PALSA-350. The sequence goes on from CAWJZH010000006.1 coordinate 241,590, forward strand.
GAAACTTCCCCCAAAGACTCTTCCCCTGGCGACAGCCAGCCTTCCCCTTGTTCTTCCCCTTGGCATGGTGCTCGTTCGGCGCGTCCACATACCCCGCTATCTGGCGGAATGGATCATTGCACTTCTCTTTTCTCTCGCGCTCTACATAGTTCTCCATCGCACCGAGCCGGCTCAGCCGGGTCTCTACGCCAGCATAGCCGGCTTCTTTTCCCGCATGTCCTACACGTTGTACCTGGTGCATCTCCCCCTGGCGGTGTTTCTCTGTGCTTGCATCGATACGCCTTGGCATCCTTGGGACAAATCACTGCCGCATCTGGCACTGTTCCTCGCCTTAAATGCGCTGCTGGTGTCGGTCTCGTGGCTTTTCTATCTCGCGTTCGAGCGCAATACCGATTCAATTCGACGGGCACTCTTCCACCGCCACACGGATGAGCGTCTCTTCTCCACCCTGGTCCACGCACCGGCGGAGAAACGGGCGCCACCGGTTGGGTCGATCGATGTCTCACTGGGATAGCGTCGCCCTTACTGTCTGATTTCACTGAGGAGTAATCGGTTATATGTTGGATTCAATAAAACATCTGGTCAAAAGCACGCCGATCCTCGGGCCCTCTTTGGCCTTTTTTCGTGGGGACTCATTCACGGATTCGGCTAGGTACTGGGAACACCGCTATCGCACCGGCGGCAACTCCGGCGCAGGCAGCTACTGTAGGCTTGCGGAGTTCAAGGCTCAGGTTCTCAACGGCTTTGTAAGTGAGCGGCAGATATCGTCCGTGATTGAATACGGAAGCGGAGATGGTGCTCAGTTGAGGTTGGCCCGGTACCCGAACTACATCGGGGTTGATGTCTCAAAGAAGGCTGTGGAGATGTGCCGTGCCACCTTTCAAAACGACGCCTCGAAACGGTTCTTCGAATCGGGTGCCGTGCCCCCAAACACCATGGCCGACCTCTCTCTGTCGCTCGATGTTGTTTATCATTTGGTTGAGGATGCAACGTTCGAAGCCTACATGCGGCAGCTGTTTTCTTCGGCCAGGCGTTTCGTAATCGTCTATTCGAGCAACATGGAGCTCGACTGGCCATACAAACACGTTCGCCACCGGCAATTCACAGAGTGGGTCGCGCAGTACGAGCCACAGTGGCATGTGGAGTCGACCATCAAGAACGCATATCCCTGGGACCCCGCCGATCCCCAAAACACCTCCTTCGCCGATTTCTATATCTTCGCGCCGTTTGATCGGCGTGCACGATGACAGGATCGCAGCTGATAACCCAGGGCGGCGCGTCCTGCCTGCACCGCGCATCGCCGCTTGTTGCCGAAGATGCGGGAGAACAGATGTCTCTTGCTACCACGCCTCAGCAAGCGGGATACTTAGGAAAGACAGGAAATATCGGCAGCATGGTTAGAGTAGGCTACGATGCTCAGGCGTTCCTGATGCCTAATGGAGGCACCGGTAAGGGATTACAGCTTCGCAATCTTCTCGGGCCGTTCATTGAGAGCTTCGTCGGGTTCGCGTCCAATGCTCCCAATCGATCGAAATATCCGCTGGTGCAAGAGGGGGTGGCGAACTACCGGCTCTGGCAACAAGTCTCTTTGCCACTCTCCCTCACCCGTCACAAGATTGACCTGTTTCTTGCTCCGTACAACACAGCTCCACTCCTGCTGCCGCCACGGGTTGGGCTTATTCTGGTGCTGCATGACACTATCCTGATGAAGGGCTTTCGCAAGCCTGACCTGCACGGCAGATTTGTCGACTTTTATCGCCGTTGTCAGATCCCGCCGTCGGTTGCCCGGTCTCGTGTTGTCCTCACCGTCTCTCAGCATGCAAGATCTGAAATTCTCGCGGCCTTCCCTCGCGCCGAGGTTCGGGTTATCCCTTGCTCTATCGATGCAGAGTGGTTTCGCCCAGCGCCGTTGCGCGACCGTGAAGGCTACCTTTTGATGGTCACCGCCTCTGCCCCCCATAAGAATGCCTCCGCCGCGATCGAGTCGTATGCGGCTTACGCGCGTCGTGCAGGGGCCCAGGCAAGGCCGTTCAAGATCGTTGGTCTCTCCAAAGAAGCGGATCCCTATCGCAAGAAGGCTGCTGAGCTCGGAATCGAATCCCTGGTCGACTTTTTGCCGTTTGTCACCGAGCCTGAACTCAGAGATCTCTACCGTGGTGCCGCAGCTGTTCTGTTTCCATCGCTCGCCGAGGGCTTCGGGATTCCCGTGCTTGAGGGCATGGCCACCGGTACGCCGGTCATCGCGGCTCGCGCAACCTCGCTGCCGGAAGTGGGTGGAGACGCAGCCTTTTATTTCGACCCGACAAACCGGGAAGAGATGGCACTGGCTCTCGAGAACGTACTCGCAAATTCCAGGTTGCGTGAAGAGATGGCCCGTAAGGGACTGGAGCGTGCCGAGACATTCCGGCCTGAGACGGTCGGCAAGCAAGTGCGTGCATTCTGGAAGGAATTTGCCGGCGTATAGGCCTGCGCAAATCACTCACCCCCACCCAGCTGTATAGCCGTAGTCCCCTCTCAAAACGGGGAATTCTCGCGACTCGCTCCCGCGATCGCTTCTCATGCATTGATACGGTGGAAGCCTGCACGTCTTCGCCGGCCACTCAATGCTTTCTCCCCACAAGCCCCACAACTTAGGTCACTATCGTCGCAGACGCTTCATGGCGATATGCAGAGTGAGCGTTCATCATGCATCTTACCCCAAACAGGAAACTGTTTCGAGTATTTTCCTACCTCGCACTTCTTCTACTTACCCTATCGTTCCCAACCTTCTCTTCCGCCTCTCCTCAGCTAGCCCATACCGTCACCGCAACCTCCACCGGGTTCACCATTCAGATTCGTTCCGCAACTGAAACAGTCAACTACCAATGGCTCGCACCTCTTCCAGGCTCGCACTATTCGCTCGGATCGGTGCTTATCACTGACTCGATAGCAGGAGCGTCACCCCAAGGTCAACTTACCCTGAGCTCGCATATCGACTGGATAGGGCCCTCCGAATCCCTACAATCCGTTGTCTATCAAGCAAACACCGCTACGCTCTCGTTTGCTGGCCCCAATGGGATAACGCATCTAATCATGGCCCCGCTCGTGGATGGCAACTTCGCAGGCATCCGTCTATCGGCCGATCAGCCCACCATCCAGGATATCTATCTCGGGCAATTGCCTGCTTCGACCCCTTCGAGAGATATCTCGGTTCCCTACTATTCTCAAGCTGTCAACTACATGAGTTCACTTGACCTCTTCGAGAACTCCTACTTCGATCCCTTTGCTTCACATGCAACAAGCATTTCGACAACCGGGGGTCAGGAAACTTTCTACGCAGCCAACGAAAATGGTTTGTCCAATAGGCTCGCCGATATATGGAAGGTCTCCGTCTCTAAAGACATCATGAACGTCCTGCCATATCCTGAGCATCCTGCATCTCCCTACATGTCCCAGCTCGCCGGAAGAGTGGTGATGGACATTAAGAGCGGCACGTTTGACACGATTGCATCACAAATCGCGAATCTAGGAGACTACGAGGTTAAACACTGCACCACTATCGTTGAAACCTGGCAACACTTTGGCTATGACGACGGCTTCCCCAGCCAACAACCGGCGAATGCATCTCTCGGTGGGGAAGTAGCACTGCGCTCCGTAGGCTCTGCCGCTCGTTCGAATTCTTGTCTATTCGCTCTACACGAGAACTACGCCGATTATTACCCCGATTACCCGGCGTTCAATGTTCGCCAGATCATGAAGAATGCAGATGGAACGCAGGTGTTGGCATGGCTAAACCCCAACACAGGCATTCAATCCTTCGCCGCCAAACCCGGTCAGTTCATTCCTAACGCTGAAACACAGTCCCCAATCATCCATCTAGACTACGGTACCAACGCGACGTTCATAGACGTAAATTCCGCCGCCACTCCCTGGTGGCGCACCGATCGAGATCCGTCTACATTCGGCTCAGCCATGTTCGCTCCTTATCGCGACGGCTCAGTAGCCTTGTGGGCCTACGAGCGCAAAGTGGAGAGTGGACCGGTTCTTGGAGAAGGCAACGATCACTGGTTCTGGAGCGGTCTGCTGGATGGCGTCGAAGCACAATTTGGAGCCGAAAGTACGCCGATCACCAATGGGCCGCAGGCTCCCCTGTTTGTAGACTTCGATTTGACAAGAATTCATCCCCTGCAAGTCAACTACGGCATGGGTTACTACGACCGGTGGATGCCGGGCGGCGCCACCATTTCCTCCACAATTGCACTGGACGCCTACCGTATGCAGGAGGTGATTTACGGACACAATCCATATTTGACCGATGCGCTTTGGCCTTCAGTTCCCCGTGAGTTGCTGGAGCAGAATCTTGTCTCCCCCTTGGCTACTCGTTATGCGCTACAGACTCCGAATTCCATTGCCTACATGGTAAACGGAGTCTGGAGCAACACGACCACCGCCGCGAAGGCAGGAGATTTCTCTCTCGTACAAGTCGGCTATCCGAATGGCGACAGCCTCATCGCCAATAGCCGTCCACCTACCGTAACTTGGAAGTCTCTACAGATACCGCAATACGGCTGGGCAGCCAGAGGGCCAGGCTACGTGGCGTACACGGCTTTGATCAATGGTCAAATCGCAGACTACTCTCAAACCCCGCAGTCCATCTACGCGAACGCACGAAATCAAGCCGATATCCTTTCCGAAAATACTTTGGCCACTCCTGCCATCGCTGCTTTCAAACAGCTCGCCCCGGGGATCATTCAGATCCAGTTGCGGTGGGATGTCAACAAGCCACAGCCCGAGACCCAATATCAGGAGTTTATTCACTTCGTCAGCAGCCAACTTCCCCCAGGTTCCAATGGCCTCTCAGGGGTGACCGGTGGCGACCCAGCAACCCCAACCACAAGCTGGAACACTGGAGACAAGATCGCCGATAAAGTCTTGACTTTCTATTTGCCATCCACCATGCCGGATGGAACCTATCAAATACGTGTTGGTCTCGTGAGTGGGCAGCATCGCGCTGTTCTCTATGGAAACGACGATGGCAACCTGCGATACACCGTCGGGAGCATAACAGTTTCAAATAGCGGATCACGTATCGCCTTTACCGCCATTCCGGTTTCGCTACCAGCCACCGATAAGCGTATGAACAACACCGGGACCGTTGTAGATTTTGGCACTGTCCGCACGGACGGCATGGTCTCCCTTCAGCAATCCGTAGGCCAGGATTCAGATACTGTGGAGCTAAGCAGTTATCCCCGGTCCAGGGATGTTGTTATCCAAATTAACCCCGCATACATTCCCATACCGGCCTCCATTACCTGCGACAACGGAGACGTTGTCGTACCCTATATTGCCGCCAAGCCATACTGGCAGGTTGATCTGCGCGGACGAAAATACTGTACGTGGAACGGCACGCTACCCTAAACACGCCACAAGCAGTGGCGAAACAGGTTCTGCTCCTTCGAGAGACCGTGATATCGTCTCGGCCCTCCCTGTTCCATGATCCATGTTCCTCTATGGCATCGTCTGCAACACAGGAACAGGACGCCTACTGAGAAGAGCCAATGCCAGCCAGTTCATCACCCCGAGGGCCCCATCGGTGGCAAGGGACGCCCACGCGGCCCCCTGCCATGAATACCGTGGCACGAGGTACAGGTTTAGCAGCAGGTTTCCGATCGCCGCAATCGATTGCGACACGAGGCGAAACTTCTGGTGTCCTGCTCCCGCGATCGCATCGCCTGCGCTCAAGTGAAAGCAGCGAAAAAAAGGTATCAGACAGAGCCATCGCAGCGCGCTGACAGACTCTGCATAAGACTTGCCCACCAGGTGCGGGATGATGGGAGCGCTCAGGAACATCGCCAACGAGATCCCGATACCCAACAAGGCGGTGCGCTTGAGCAGCTGCCGGGCCATCGGAACCGTTGCTGCGATGCCTTTGACACCCTCGCGGAAGAATCGCGGAAAAGCCGCGCCGACGATCGACATGACCGGCATGGTCCCGATGTTTACCACCCGGTAGGCCATGGAATAGATCCCGTTCGCTCGATCCATGCCGTAGTGCGAGAGCACAACCTTATCGACATCGTTGTAAACCGCGGTGGTGGATCCGGAGATAGCGAAGACGAAGCCTTCTCCCGAACGCTTGAGCAAAAGTGATGGTGAGAACGATGGCCATCCGAAGAACCGGGTCACGATCGCAAAGGCAATGCAGGCGGAGATAAATGAGACGGTGAGGGATGCCATTGCCCATTGCGAGGCGGTTGCTTTGCCTAGAAACAGCAACATTCCCACGGCGACGATGCAGCGTGAGACGTTACTGAGCAAAGTGACCGCGGCGCTGAACTTCATCTTCTCGAAGGTCTGGAAAACTTGCCCGCCGCAAATGGTTAACTGCTGAAACAGGCAGTCGCCGATCGCGATGGGGAAAATTAACGGGACACTCGCGGCGCCCACCAACCACCGGCCAGATAGTCTGAGAACGACAACTATCAGCGTGCCAAGCAGCAAGACCGACATCAAAATATTGCCCCAATAGATACGAAAACGGCTGTGATCAGGGCTGACATAACGCAGAAAGAGCAGCCCTGACCCCAGTGTGCTGTACTGGCTCACCACAGCGACAAGGGCAACCGCGCCCGCAAGCAGTCCATACTGTGTGGTCCCGAGTAGCCGGGCGAGCACGATGAAATACGCGCCCTGAATCACAAACGAAAACCCCTGGCCGGCAAACAACCACGCAGCATTCCGCACCAGGACGCTCTTCCGCGCACGAGCTACGAATGCTCCTATCACCGTGAAGTTAGTCTCCTCAATCGATAGTCAGTGCCTCTGGCGCCCGTTCATCCGGCCTCGCGTTCGTTCAGCATCGCTCGGCTTCGAGGACTCCGTCGTAGATTTTCTCGAGCAACGCTGTTTGCTTCATCAAGTCGAAATGCAACTCAATTCGCTGTAGGGCCGCCTGGCGAAGGCGGTTCCACAAATCCTCGTCACCTAGAAGGAGCGATAGGGCCCCAGCCAGAGATTCGTAATCGCGCTCCGCCGTGAGGAGCCCGGTCACGCCGTTCATCACCACCTCAGGGATGCCCCCGTGGACCGTACTGACGACAGGAACGCCTATAGCCTGTGCCTCTGCAAACACCATGCCCAAACCCTCGCTGTCGCCGTTGGTGGCTGTGACGCTGGGCACGCAAAAGATTTTTGCCCACCTCAGGGCATCGCGAACCACCGTCTCCGGCTGGGTGCCCCGAAACTGGCAGCGAACTTTCAGATCTCTTGCCAGTGCCTCCAAAGTGGAACGTAATGGTCCATCCCCGATGATGGTCAGCTCGCACTCTGTATGAGTCTGCTGTACGATGCGCATGGCACGTAACACGTACTCGCATCCTTTCTTCTCTACCAGCCTCCCCACGAAGAGAACTCCCTCGGGCTTCTCAGCCGAGGTCGAAGGAGAGAAGAGTCCGCGATCGATACCGATAGAGTGGACGAGTAACTTATGGGAGGGAAAACCCGCTTCGAGTGCCCGCTCACGAATAAAATTTGAGACACACAGGAATAGCGAGGCCTGCTCGCCCAGACGCTGGAACGTTCGCTTCTTCGATCCGCGAACCGTAACATCGGCACCGTGAAAAGTGACCACAAGAGGCACTCGCATGGTCCGCGCCAGGGGAAGCGCAGTGCGACCGCCACTGGCGAAGTGAGCGTGGACGAGCTTCGGGCCTGACTGCTTCACCTTCCGGTGGAAAGCGGGGGCGGTGCCGATTCGGCGATACAGCTTCGCGCGGGCATCCGAGAGGAGGAATCCCTGGTCTGACAAAAGAAGCGGTTCGTGGGGCAGGGGAAGGCTTGGGTGCACGCGCTCCAGCCCTGCGAGGGTAGGCAAATAAGCTCTGAGAGCTCTCATTTGCGCTAGGATAAAAGTTTCAGAGGGCGGCAGAAGGGTCTCTTTGAAAACCAGGACTCTACGCATGTCCCTCCGTCGGAGCGCCTTGAATGCGGCTTCCAGGCCGAAACTGCCGGATGACGCCATCATAGATCCCTTCCAGCTTCGCAGTTTGTGTCCTCACATCAAACTGCTGTCGCACCCAGCGCATCCCTTCTTCCCTCGATTGTGCCCAGAATCCTTCGTCCGCAAGATAACGCATCAGATGGGCGGCAAGCTGCTCGACATCACGCTCGGGCGCGAGCAGACCGGTGACTCCATCCCGCATCGTCTCGGAAATCCCGCCGTGGCGAAAACTGACCACTGGGACACCCATCGACTGCGACTCCGAAAATACATTGCCGAAGGCCTCGCTCATGCCGTCGTCCAGGGTGACACTTGGGCCGCAAAACACACGGGCGCGCTCCAGCCAGGTACGGATCGTTTGCTGCGGTTGCTCACCTAGAAATGTTGCCCCGACACCTAGCTCTTGATTCATTTGCTCCAGGGTGGCGCGGAAGTTACCGTCCCCGATCACCACCAGGCGAGCTTCGGGCCGTTGCTTCTGGACCAATTGCATGGCGCGCAGCAGATAATCACAACCCTTGTAGCGAACCAGTCGACCCACGTAGATCACGAGGTTCGAATCCTTTTCAGAGACAGGCAGACTTGGCGTGAACGCGTCACAGTTCATACCCGTGTATTGCACTCGTACTTTCTCTTCCGGGAAACCCGCGCGAATCGCCTTTTCGCGGATGTAATTCGAGACGCAGAGGAAAAGAGAAGCGCGCTGCCATAGCCGGCGGCGATATGCAAGAAATGGCAACTCGAACAGATGGCGGCGGAGCTCGGCGTCCGGCATCAGCTCTGCCCCACCGCGAAGGTGCAGGATCAACGGAAGATCCAATCGATCGCTCATAAAGAGAGCCGGGGAAGCGCCCTCGGCAAAATGAGCATGGATCAACCGCGATCCAATCCGCCGCGTACTCGCGTGGAAATGCGGTGCGACACCCAGCCAGCGATAGAGCTCTCGCCGGCAACGTGCTGATCCGGTCCGCTTTTTGGCGAGCAAGATCGGCTCGTGTGGCAAAGCGAAGTTCTTATCCGCGGGAATCAGTCCCACATATTGGGCGTTATATCGCCGCAGCTCATTCACTTGTAGAGGTATAAATGTCTGGGTCGACGGAAGCATTCTCTCAGCAAAAACCAACACTGTATTCATGAGGGTGTCACTCCTGCCGGCACGCGACGATAAGCCTCGTGCACGTCTCTCTGCTTGTAACGCGAGGCCATGATGCGATGCGGGTTCACTGTCTCAAGCTACGACGCTTTCAGCGTCGAGATACCATGTTGCTGCGCGTACAACAGGAGTTCTGTCCGATCCGCAAGACCCAACTTGCGGTAGATGGACGTGAGGTGGTGGGCAACCGTAGCATCGCTGATGTAGAGCTTGCTCGCGATTTCCTTGTTGCGCAGGCCTTGGCATATTCGGCCGATGATCTGGTATTCCCGGCCCGTAAGCGATGAGATCTTCGCTAGCTCCGGCGTAGTTTCCGCCGGCTTACGCTGCCCGAAGCTGCTTAGCACGCGATGGGTCAATGCGCGGTCAAAACACAGGTCGCCTCGGGAAACCTTTCGTACCGTCTTGGCGATCGATTCCGGCGCGCACTGCTTCAAGAGCACGCCCTTCGCCCCGTTCCGCAGCGCCGCCTCGTGAAAATTAAGGCTCTCGTTCCCGGTAAAAACGATCACCTTGGCGTCCGGATGCCGATCGGCAATGCCATGTAACTGCTGCGCCAGATTCTCAGGATCCATCTCGCACCCCAGCAGGACGATTTCGGGCTTCTTTAAGGCCACCTGCGCCAGCAGGTCACACATCCGCGTACACTCGGTCATCACCACAATGTCGTCACATGACGCGAGGGATTGCCGCATTCCCGCCAACAACACCGGATAGTCGTCGGCCATGACGACCTGAATACCCATCTCGCGCCGGCTCGTTTCGAATGCTGAATCGTAGGTAGTAGAGTACATCCCGTGGCTCCCTCGAGGGCAAGTCATCGCGTGCCAAACAAACTGATTTCAGGCCAAAGTGTCGCGCGTTTCGTTAGGAAGGCTGGCTAACCATTTTCGTTACGACCTTGAAGCCTAACCGATGCCCATGCTCCCCAACGCGGACTAGAACGATGCCGGAATTTCTTCCGGCGATGAACTTTTTGCGGAGACGCAAACCGGCCTCTCTGAAGCTGAGTTTCCAGTTCGCCACGCACCATATACGTTACTTACGAGTTAGCGTAGCTCAGAGCGCATCTTCGATCAACCCAAAAATAACCATGCTTGATACACTTTTGTAATGGGTATCTATTTTTTCAATACTCAGTGATGGTTGCTTGGAGTGGTAACCGTGCCTGTTCTCTTATTTCCTGTTGCGGATCCACAGCGACTTCTTGCAAAATCAGCCCGCAAGCACACGAAGATAAGCCTCCCGGACATTCCCCTCGCTGTATCGCGAAGCAACGATACGATGCGCTTCGGAAGCATACGCGTGGCGCGCCTCCCGCAATGCAATCATCTCGCGTAACCCCGTCAAAAGGCTCTCCGCGTCCCCGGAATGAAAAAGGTAGGCTCCCTTGCCATTATCTGTGATCTCGCAATGAACCGGTACGTTACTAAAGATACAGGGAAGCCCACGCCCCATCGCCTCGAGGCTGACCATCGGCAGGCCTTCGGGGCCCATGGACGGCATCACAAAGATGTCCGCGCGTTCGTAGAATCCCTGTAGATCGCGTTGAAAGCCCGCGAAGTGTACGTTAGGCACATCGGACGCGAGCCTTTCCAACCACGCCCGGTCGCTTCCATCGCCGACGATCGTCACCTCCACATGGGGCAGCTGCCGCGCAGCTTCGACCAGCAGATGAATCCCCTTGTAGTGTTCCAGCCGGGACACGCAGAGCACACGCGCGCGCGTCGACAAATCGTTGAGCGGAGGGCGGAACGGAATCTGTCCCGAAATCCAATTGGCGATCACCGAGTAGCGTGTCACCGGCAATACTGGACGGACGCTCTCTGCCACCGATTGCGAAACGCACACCACGTGCGTCGTGAACCGCACACTCCAGCGAGCAGCCTTGCGCGCCATGAATTTTAACGGCTGCCGTAACCAGCTATAGAGCTCGACTTCAAATGTCCCGTGGCGCGTGTACACCGTCGTGCACCCAAGGAGCCGCGCGGGAAAAATCAGGACACTATCGAGAAACCCGTTGAGCTGCACGGTATCAATCCGGTAACGTATCAGTAACAGTGGCGCAATAATTAGCGTTGCCATAAACCGGAGCAGCTTGAGCTGGCCAAAGAAAAAAGGTAGGCGAAACACCCTGACTTCGCTGGCCGCTAAGCGAGCGCCCAGTTCAGGATGCACGCACAGCATATACAACTCTATCTCGCTTGCCAGCAGATCTGCCAGGCCGACGAGATAAGTCTCAATGCCACCGAACTGGGGCCCCAGGTCTATTAACAGCACTCTATGTTTCATATCTTTCGGCTCGTGGCGAACTGTCTTTCATTCAGATCGGAGACACTACTGGGCACATCGAATTCCGCCGAAACGCAGAGCTAGCGCCACAGTTGTTGTCGCCGGTGGTCCGCACAAGCTGATAGTGGTTGATGCCTCAACAGGCTGGGACGGTTCTTGCTAGCAGCTATCGACGCGAAGCGCGCGTCCAAATTAGTAAGTCAAAAAAAATAGATACTACTTATTGTGGTAATGCTCTATAACTTCGCTCTTTGCCGGCATGAGTGGCCAGTTGTCCCTAGGTTAGCCCAGAGTCTCTTTTCCATCAAATCAAAAGCCACTGCGGCCGATTCTTTGGTAATGGCAGCCGTCCGCGTAAACCATGCAGAATCAAAAAACTAGGGTAACCATACCCGTTTCTTTGGTATTGACTCATTTTTGTCTAGTAACGAAAGACGTAACAGATCACCATGTCTGCATGGAAAGAGGGATGGGGAACTTTAGCCAATCAACCTCAGATAATCCGGTCGATCTGCAATCGTCTTATATCTATATTCCCGGGCAATGCCCCGCTCGCGGAGATAAAACACCGCCGGCATCTGGTCCGCATCTTCCCGAATCATGCCGATGCCATGCTTGGCGATCGCCCCCAGCAGCCACCCCTTCCACACTGAAAGAACCAGAAACTGGGTAAAAGCACTCTTCCGCGATACCTGAAACACCGGGCTGGCATAGAGAGACGCCTCGGGATCGCTGACCCGCTCCACGTCCGAGAGATGGTAATAGTCGAAGTACGGTTTTGCCCGCTCCGGCGTCCCCAGGTGGACGAAGACCGGCCGGACACCGCGCCCCTCGATCTGCTCCCGGATGCGGGAAACATCGTCCAGCGTCTGCCTGCAAAATGAGCACCCAAAATGCCGCAGAAAGATCAGCAAAATCGGAGACTCATCCACCAGATCGAGCAAGCTTCGATCAGATTCCGTGCGGTACCCCGCAAGCGCAGCGGCCATATCCGTGGTTTGCGGATCCGTCTGTCGCGGGTTTAGAACTGGCGGAGTCATGCCTACCTTTCAGCCTCGCCGGGGGTAACTCTCTAGCTACTGCCCCCTGTTTACGCCGGCCGCAGGAGCCAGCCGGCCACCGCTTAAACAGTATCCTAATAGGGACGCGGTGACGTGCCGCCACCGGTCTCATCGATTCTTTCGGGGGAGGGATTCGATGTGGCTGTGGGGCTCTGCCGCGTCTATTTCCTGCCATCGCCCCGGCTCAGCCAACAAAACCACGCAGCTTGACCGGCTTTTAAGGCACAAAACCACCCTTAAGGCGCATAGGGCGCTTAAGGCGCACACTTCCACCCCGCGGTCCTGCCTCGGAAAAAGCCGCGGGTGGCGCTTATCCGCGGCGGCCGGAGCAGACAAGCTGGTTATTCCCCCCCAGTCTGTTGCAACATCAACTGGTGAAACTCCGGGGTCGATCGCAGCGTGGCGAATTCCTTATCCTTCATCAGCAGCTTTCGGTCTTTGAACCCGGCCTCCAGTGCCTTGCGCAGGTAGGTCAGGGATTCCTGCATCTTGCCTGCGGTGGCGTAAGTCTTGGCCAGGTAGTAGTTGACGGCGACGAGCTGCCGCCGCGAACTGGTCTCCTGCACAATCTGGGTCTGACCCGGATCAAAAATGTTGGGGTTTAGCGCGAGCGCCTTGTGATACGCCTCCATCCCGGCCTTGTACTTTTCTTCCGCAAAGTACGAGGTGCCCAGGTTGCAGTACGTAATCGCTGCTGAGGGCGAATACTTCAGCGCTCGCTTGTACGTGCGTTCAGCCTGCTTGTAATCGTGCTGGCCGTGATACACGGCGGCCAGGTTGTTGAGCGCGTCGGCATAGCTCGGGTTCATTACCAGCGCTTGCTGGTAATACTTCCGTGCCTGATCGAGCGCAAACATGTGGTGGTAAGCGACACCTATCTTGTTCCAGATCACAGCTGTCCGCTGCGTTTCGCGCGAGTAGGCATCGATCGCGGCAGCGTAGCTTCGATGAACCATGAGCAGATCGCCTTCAATCTCGGGAGTGAGCGCGGCGGTCGGAGATGGGGTGGCCACATCGGTGGCAGCAGACGACGGGTTGAGAGTTGCGGCAAATGTGGTGTGCACGCACACCACAAGGGGTAAAACAAGAAACAGAGCGAGGCCGGATGACCTGCGACGTTGAAGGTCATTCATATTCTGCCTCCTTTCCTGACGACAGGGTCAGATGGACGCGGAACTCATACTACTCCCCAAAAATTGAGACGTCAGATCACACTTTCGCGTGAGTATCCGTGACGCCATCCTTGCTGTTGATCGGCTCAAACAGCGCCGGCTTCAGAATCGCGGGTCCGCCCCTCGACTTGCCAGCCGCTCTCCGAAAGACTAATACTGAGAACCATGGCCTTTTACCCCTTCAGCCGCGCCGGATGTTCGCGCTGTTGCTGTATGCCCACTCGAGCAGGCACGCCGGGAGATTGGCCAAAGATCTGAGAGCGATCAACCCAAGTTTCCAGACAGGCCTGCGGTCAACCCAGACTGCGGGCCTTTCGCTTGCAGCAAGACTTTAGAGGAGAAGCAGATGTCAGAAAGCAAGAAGCAGCACCTCGCCACACTCTCCGTGCACGCCGGTCAGGAGCCTGACCCCGCCACCGGATCCCGCGCCGTTCCCATCTACCAGACCACCTCTTATGTATTTAAGGATGCCGACCACGCCGCCAGGTTGTTCGGTCTGCAAGAATTCGGCAACATCTATACCCGCATCATGAACCCGACTACCGATGTGTTCGAGAAGCGGGTAGCCGCGCTCGAAGGCGGAGCCGCGGCGCTGGCGACCTCCTCTGGCCAAGCCGCGGAAACCCTGGCCATCCTTACCCTGGCCGGCGTCGGAGACGAGATCGTCTCCACCACCTCACTCTATGGCGGCACCTATAACCTGTTCCACTACACCCTGCCCCGCCTCGGGATCACCGTGCGCTTCGTCGATGCCGATGACTTTGAGGGCCTGCGGGCAGCCATCAACTCAAAAACCAGGGCTGTGTACACCGAAACCCTGGGCAATCCCAAGCTCGACATTGCCGACGTTGAAAAGCTGGCCGGCATCGCCCACCAGCAAGGCGTGCCCCTGATGATCGACAATACGTCGGCCAGTCCCATCCTCTGCCGCCCCATTGAGTTTGGAGCCGACATCGTGGTCGAGTCCGCCACCAAATACATCGGTGGCCATGGCACCTCGATCGGAGGCGTTATTGTCGATGCCGGCAAGTTCGACTGGAAAGCCTCTGGACGCTTCCGCGATTTCGTCGAGCCGGACCCGTCCTACCACGGCCTGTCCTACGTGGAAGCCTTTGGCCCGTTGGCCTTCATCCTCAAAGCCCGGGTGCAGGGACTGCGGGATCTGGGCGGGTCCATGGCTCCCCTGAATTCCTTCCTCTTCTTGCAGGGATTGGAGACGCTTCACCTGCGCATGGAGCGCCATTCCCAGAACGCGCTGGCCGTGGCCAAGCATCTGGCCGATCACCCGGGGGTCGACTGGGTCAACTACCCCGGGCTCCCCTCCAGCAAGTACTACGCGCGGGCAAAGAAATACATGCCCGAAGGGCAGAGCTCGCTGGTCACCTTCGGCATCAAGGGCGGCTTCGAGGCAGGCAAGAAACTGATCAATTCGCTCAAGCTGTTCTCGTTGCTGGCAAACATTGGCGACGCGAAATCGCTGGTCATCCACCCTGCTTCCACCACCCATTCCCAGCTCACGGTCGAGGAGCAGCGCGACACCGGCGTCACCCCCGAGTTGGTACGCCTGTCGGTCGGCATCGAAGATGTTCGCGACATTCTCGCCGACCTGAACGACGCCATCGAGGTGGCCAACGGCCACTCAACCAAACCCACAGAGGCACTCAGCACTCGATGAGCACCAGCCCCAGCGCGACGCTGGCCGCACCCGGTTTCGAGGGGGACTTCTCGCTTGGCGAGCCGTTCTCCCTCGAAGCCGGTGGGGTTCTCGCTTCGCCCACCCTCCGCTACGCGATGTATGGCGAGCCCAACGCCGCGGGGGATAACGTGATCCTCGTGGCGCATGCGCTCTCCGGCTCGGCCCGGGTGGCCGATTGGTGGCCACGCCTCTTCACTGCCGGAGGACTGCTGCAGACCGGCGGCAACTGCGTCCTCGGTATCAATATTGTCGGTTCCTGCTACGGCTCGACCGGCCCCGCTTCGGTGGATCCCGCCATTGGCCGTCCCTACGGGCCGAACTTTCCCCTGGTCACCGTCGGCGACATCGTCACGCTGCAGGCGCGCCTGCTCAAAAAGCTCAACATCCATCGGCTCAAGCTGGTCATGGGCGCTTCGATAGGCGGTATGCAGGCATTGGAATTGGCCGTGCGCTTCCCTGAACTTGTCGAGCGCGTGGTCTCCATTGGCGCCGCGCCCCTGGGAGCGATGGGCCTGGGCCTGAACCATCTGCAGCGACAGATGATCCAGCTTGATCCCGCGTGGCAGGGCGGCCACTACCCGCCGCAACAACAACCGCGGAAGGGATTGGCTCTGGCCCGCGCCCTGGCCGTATGTACCTACAAGTCCCCCGAGTTATTCGAGCACCGCTTTGCCCGCAAGCCGGATCGCAGCGGTGAAGACCCGTGGGCATCGATGCATGAGCACGCCCGAGGCCTCAGCGGCGAGCGCTTCGATGTGGCCGGATACCTGGACTACCAGGGCGAGCAGTTCGTCAATCGCTTTGACGCCAACTCCTACCTGGCCATTACCCGGACCATGGATACCTTCGACCCCACGCGCGGATACTCCTCGGCGGAAGCCGCCTTCCGCCGCATTGAGGCAGAGGTGATGCTGGTGGGTATCTCGTCAGACTGGCTGTTTCCAGCCCCCGAGGTAGAGGCCCTGGCTGCGGATATGGTCAATGCCGGCGTCCGCTGCGAGTACCGCGAGCTGATTTCCTCCCACGGTCACGACGCGTTTTTGGCAGAACCGGATGAGCTGGCTCGGCTGGTCCGCCCTTTCCTGTTGTGAGGAGAACCATGAGTCTCAGCGAACAACAACGGCAGTCTTACGAAGAGAATGGCTATCTCTTTCCCCTTCAAGTTTTCGAAGAACCGGAGACAGCGGAATTCCGCCGGCAATTCGACGACTACACCGCGCAAAACCAGGATCGCCTGAGCAAGCTGATTCCCCGCGAACGGCGTACCGTCTACGCGCTCACCCATTTGTCGCTACCGTGGGTTTATCAGATCGTTTCTCATCCCCGGGTTCTGGATGCGGTCGAAGGCGCCATCGGTCCCAACCTGCTGGTGTGGGGCTCCGATTGGTTCGTCAAGTTTCCCGGTGATGCCGCATTCATTTCCTGGCACCAGGATGGCGCCTACTGGGGCTTACAGCCGCCCAAAGTCACCACCGCGTGGATCGCCCTCTCCCCCAGCACCCTGGAAAGCGGATGCATGCAAGTGATGCCGGGAACCCAGAAGACGCAGCTCCCCCAACGCGAGACCTACGCGCTCGACAATGCTTTATCGCGTGGCCAGGAAATTGCGCTCGAAGTGGACGAATCGAAGGCGGTGGCATTGAGCCTTGCGCCCGGCGAAATGTCTCTGCACCACATCGGCATCGCCCACGGCTCCAAGGCCAACAAGTCCAACTACGCCCGGATTGGGATCGCTGTCCGCTACATCGCGCCCGAAGTCGTGCAGCAAGGCGCCGAGCGACAGATAGTTCAACTGGTGCGGGGCAAGGACGAGCATGGCAACTTCGAGATAGTGGCTCCGCCAAGCGACGCTGCCAGCGCGGCAGAGGTGCGCAAGGAAGCCGACCGGCGCGTGCTCAGGAACGTCTATCCGGTAGCCAAACCGAACTAGGTCCGCTCGCGAACGGCTCAGGTGAGAAAGTAACCGAGGGGAACAGCTTCAGCCGTGCCACAGAGGCTGGGATGTTGAGCTTTACAGGCTTCAGAAAAACTTTGGACGAAGGGCACGGCTTCAGCCGTGCCGTATTTACTTGGGCCGATGAGGGCTTTAGCCCCTGGGGTACGCTTTTGCAAATTCGGCGGCTAGTTAGGCCCTCGAGCGGGTGGGCCGCAACTAGCCCATCAATCCGAGATACGGATCACTGCCGAAGTTGGCGAAATTAGGAAACACTTCGCGGACCTGGGTGTCCGATAGCCCCATCCATCTTCCCAGTGTTCCCCCGTACTGCTCGACAGCCGTGGTCGGGATCAACCGCCCCGCCCCCACGTCATTGGCCTGGTTTGAACCGACGACCGGATACTCGCCATAGATATTCTGTCCGGCGACGCCTCCGCCGGCGACGATGTGGTGGCTGCCCCAGCCGTGATCGGTGCCATCGCTGTTAGCGGTGAGCGTCCGGCCGAAATCAGAAGCGGTAAACAGCGTCACGTTACTGCTCAATCCGGCAGTGATCATCAGCTGATCGAAGTACTCGAACGCAGCGCCCAACTGGCTGAGCAAGGTCGAGTGGCGTTTGGCCTGGGTATCGTGGGTATCGAAACCGCCCAACTGCACAAAGAAGACCTGGCGGCTCACCCCCAGCGCCGTGCGGCCGGCAATGACGCGGGCAACCGTTTGCAACGACTGGGCGAGCGGGTTATTCGTCAACTTATTGGTCGCGGGATCGAGGTACTGGGTGGGATCGGGCACGCCCGTCGGTCCAGCCGGCGCCATGGCAGCCGCCAGGGCTGCCTGGGCCTCGAGCGAGCGCCGAACAATGACCGCGTACTCCTTGGCAAAGAGGTTGTCACTGTCGGCGCTAACAATCGACTGCAACGCGGCCGTCCCCTGCGCCGAGCCAAACAGCGGGTTGGCGAGCCCATTCGCCTGCAAAGCTCCGGCAGCGCTCACCCGAAGCTGAAATGCCGTTTGCCCGGAAAGAAAGAGACTGGTGCCGCTGGTGCTGATGCAGGTAAAGGAAGCATTGCTGTTCATGCTTTCGAACAGGTCGGCCATGCGGCCTCCCCATCCTCGGTTGGCGCCGTCAGCGGCAATCGCCTCCCACGCGTTGGTCTGGTCGAAATGCGAGAAGAGCGACCTGGGGAGAGGCGCGTTCCCTGACTTCCACTGCTGTTTGGTGATCGGCTCGATCAGGGTTCCAGTATTGGCGACCAGCGCACAGCGTCCAGCATTGAAGAGGTTCTGTATCCCAGTGAGATAAGGATTGAGAGCAAAGCTGCGGCCAGATTGCGGAGTCACGGGGGCAATCGGCAGCAGCTGGCTCATGGGATAGGCGAGCCCCTCGGCGCTGCTGCGCGCCTGGGTAAAGGCTGCATAAGAGTCAGGGTCGGTCGCGATTAAAGTGCCGTGACCATCATTGCCGCCCGACAGGTAAACGCAGACGATGGCGCGATAATCCGTGGCTGCGGCTGCACTATGCGAACTCATTGCCGCCAGCGCGCGCATGCTGTGCAGCAGCGGGCTTGCGGTCACGCCGGCCGCCGCCGCGTAGGAGGCGGTCTTCATGAACTGACGCCGGGAATGGTCGATCTTCCGCATAATCGTAGGCTCCTAGTGCTGGGCAGTGTACTCAGACGAAGCGACAGTTAGGAAAATCGCAGTCTGTGCGCGCGCCAAAAGCGCATGGTTGATGGCATCCGCATCGCCGCCGGCGGGTACTGAGATGGCATTCACCGCCGCCAGAATCTGGCTGCGCAGGGTGGACGACATGTTGCCTGCCAGCAGCAGCAGATTCACACGGTCGAGCAGTGCGTCGGGATTGTTAGCCAGTGCCGTCTCCGTAGCCAGCGTCATGTAAAGATCGCCATTGTTGCCGTAACCGCCAGACAATGCCGCTTGCATGCTGTTCAGATAGCCGATCACAGTGGTCACATCGGTGATCTCCATCTCGGGCGCGGTGAGCCCCGCCTGCTCGATGCTGGTACCGGCGGGTGAATATCCAGGAACGAACCAGTTGAAGATGCTGGGCGCGCGCGAGGCCATCTCGGCAAAGCCGTAGGCGGGATCCTCGGTGCTGCCGGCGTCGAACGCTCCGCTTCGCGATTCCGCAGTAAAGGCACGCGCCATGTGGGCAAAGCGAACCAGCGGCTCCTGCACCTTGCCATAGGTGGGGCTGGTGAAGGTGGGCGCATTCGTATTGCGCGCCTCGTCATCCATCAGAATGGCGGTGATCACGGCTTGCATGTCGCCCCGTACTCCCTGCCCGTTGTCTTTGAATACTGCGGCGACTCTCTCCAGATACGCGGGGCTGGGATTGCTGGTGACCAAATGTTGAATTAGTTGTTTGGAAACGAACACCGGCGTATTGGGATGATTGAACAGAGTATCCAGGGCAGTCTTCAGATCGCCGTTCGGGTCGGATCCGCCCGCCGCCACCGTCACGCCGAGAAAATCCTTTTCATCCGTAGAGTGGTGCGCGGGATATGGAACCAGGGGCAGCAGGTCCTGGCCATACCCCGGCCCCGCATAACTCGCGCCGTATCCGGACCACGCCTGTTCGCTCGTGTTGCCGTTCATGTTCCAGCTGAACCCGGTAAAGATCTTTGCCATCCCGACCACATCGTTGAGACCATAGGTGGGTATCGGTTTTCCGCTGCCATCCAACTGCGGCGTTCCATCGGGGTTGAGCTGGTTGAGGCCAATCGTCAACAGCTGCATCACCTCGCGCGCGTAGTTCTCATCCGGATCGCGGTTAGCGTCGCCCTTGTCATTGGCCAGGATCGACAGATAAATGCCCATCATGGGGCTGAGCGTGACGTCCTGCAGCAACTGGCGGTAGTTGGTGAAGGCGTCATTGCCCAGCATGTCGTAGTAGTTGGCTACGCCGCGCGGCATCTGGCCCACGATCGCATCCTGGCTGGAGATCACGAATAGCTCACTCAACGCAAACTGCACCCGCTTGCGCAATGCGTCTTTGCCGGTAAGCGCGCTGCTCCAGAATGGCTGCTCGAAATAGGCATCGCCGCCGGTCTGTTGGAACAGCATTTGGTTACAGGTGGAGTCCGTTGGAGCGCAGGCGGGTTGGGTGTTCAGAATGATCTGGCGTTCGGTGTACGGCTCATGAAGGGTATTCGGTATGGCAAACTGCTCGGCGAACCATGCGTTGTAACCGATGGTCGAGAGGTGATGGATGTCGGCCTCGGAACCGCCAAACGTCGCCTGCATCAGGAAGCGCGAAGCATCCTGGGAAGAAACGAGCGGTGTCAGCGGCGTGCCGGGCACTTGCTCCACTACGTCGGCGGAGACAGCGGCTCCGGGATCGGGATTGAGAACCTGCAGATCGAAAGGACCCGCTACCGTAGGATTTACGGTAGCCGTCAGTTGGGTACCCGAATTGAACTGCGTCGGTATCGGCACACCATTCTCGAGCACCGTGGCGCCATTGATGAAACTTCCGCCCGTCAGGACGACCGGGCTCGCACCGATATTAACCGTAGAGGGTGTGGCATTCAGCAAAATGGGGACGGGGTTCAGAACCTGTACATTCACGATGGTGACAACGTTGGGATTATCGACGCTCGTCGCTTGCACCACCACCAGGTTGGGGTTGGGTACCACTGCGGGCGCCGTGTAGACGCCTTTGGCGTTGATGGTGCCGATCTGTGCGTTGCCGCCGGCGATTCCGTTTACCGTCCAGGTAAGCGCTGCGTTTTGCGAGCCTGTTACCGTAGATGTAATAGTGATGGTGTTGTTTATCCGGACGCTGGTTTCCGATGGCTCTAATCGGACCATGACCTGCCCCGGCTGAACCAATGCGTTGACGCTCTTGGAAGATGCCGATCCAGGATCAGGATTGACGACGGTCACGGGATAAGTGCCCGGTGTGTTTTCCGTGATGACAGCCACCAGCTGGGTGCCGGATATATAGGTGGTGGGAACGGCGACTCCGTTCCACAAGATTTTCGCACCGTAGACAAAGGCGGATCCGTTGACCGCGATCTGCGCCATCCCCTCGGAAAACGATCCTGGAGTGATCGTCGTGACGATGGGAATTGGGTTCAGGACAGAGACTCCATAACTGCCCTTGGAAGGATAGATCTCGGCGGAGCTTCCGATCGTTACCTGATTATTCGGTAGCGGAACGATAGCCGGGGCAGTGTAAAGCCCGGTGCTGGAAATGGTGCCCGAACTCAGCGTTGCCGCCGGGGATACCGTTGACCGACCAGATGACCGGCGCCTCAGTTTTGAACTGCATGGTCTGGGTAACGCGGAGGTTGTTGCCGGTGGCCTGGATAGCGGACAGCTTGATAACTGCCGCTTCATTGATGCTAAAGCCGCAACCGGTGATGGCAGCACTGGCCATCGCCAGGCACAACGCAGCTGCGCCGCTTCGCCATTTAGTTAATAAATTGCCTGTCCACATACTGCGCTCCGCACTTAACCGGACTTGCTGGAAGATTAGGGCTCGGAAAGCGCGTCGCTCGCCGTAGTGACAGTTTGAAAATACCCAAGCGGGGGGATCACGGGAACGTTACTTTCGAGGGACCTGGAGCGCAGATAGGGTCAGTTATTCGGAGGGAGTAACCCTTGATTTGGGGTGTAAAAGCGCGGTCAATTATTAGCTTAGGGGTTATATTGCTTAGTTACTCCGCTTCCGTCACCCGAAGGGCAGGGCTCAGGAGGAGAACAGCTGCGTCAGGTTGCTGAGGCGAAGGAGTTCCTTAACCCGAGGGGACAAGTTGATCAACGTTAGCGTGCAATATCCTTCTCTCAGCGCTGACACCTTGAGCCCTACCAAAGCTCCCAGGCCGGAGCTATCCATGTAATCTACGGCGGTCAGGTCGAGCGCGATCCGGCCGCCCAAAGGTATGAGCGGCTTGACAACTTCCTTGAGTTGGCCCGAGGTCTCGCTCGTTACCCTGCCGTGACAAACGATGGTCATAATCGGGACCGTGCCGTCTTCCACCGATTTTTGAACCTCACAATGGAAGACAGCCTCTGGCGTCGTCATGCGCTCTCCTGATCAAACCGCTTCTTTCCTCGGCCCCGCGGACGCCGGTAAAAACTTCGTAATCACAGTTCCCGTGCGACGCCAAGTAGTGGCTGAACGCACCCGTCTACGATGCAACACCACCGTGGAGCCCGCATAGGTGGCGTATTCTGCAATTCTGCCAGATCAGCCGGTCAACAGGCAACGAAGCGGCCTCTTCGCTTCGGCTGAATGAAAGCCAGTGTATGCTCGGAAAGTTGCCGCCATCGGGACAAAGTGGATCGACAGGGAGTTCGGCTGGGATGATCCGCCACGTGTGTGTTCTGATGCTGTCCGCGGCCGTGTTGCTTTAGTCTGGTCATCGGGAAATGAGGCCGTCATGAAAAATGGACCAGTACGAGTGGGCATCATCGGCTCGCAATTCCAGGCAGATTGTCACGCAGCGGCGATCGGCATGGTCGAGGAAGACATGTCCGTGGTGGCGGTTGCTTCGCCGACCGCAGCGCACGCGCAGGCTTTCGCCGATCGCTACAAAGTCCCCAAGGTCTACAACGATTACCGGGAGCTTGCCAGGGATCAGCAGGTGGAGGCGGTCACCATCACGGCTCCCAATGCCCTGCATTGCGAGATGACAGTCACCATGGCGCAGGCAGGCAAGCACGTCATCTGTGAGAAGCCGCTCTGTGTCACGCTCGACGAAGCCGACAGGATGATTGCGGCCTGCCGCGCCAACGGAGTGCTACTGCTTTATGCCGAGTCGCTCCTGTTCACGCCGAAGTACGTCAAGGCGAAGGAAATGGCCGACTCCGGCGCCTTCGGCAAAGTCCACCTCATCAAGCAAAGCGAGAAGCACTTTGGTCCCCATGCGGAGTGGTTTTGGGATGTGAAGCGGGCCGGCGGAGGCGCCTTGCTCGACCTGGGCAGCCATGGCATCGGCTTCTCTTACTGGTTTCTCGGCCGGCCGAAGATTCTGAGCGCCTACTCGCACCTGGGCACTTATGTCCATGGCGATAAGACAAAACTCGACGACGAAGCAGTCACCATCATCGAGTTCGAAGGTAACGCCATCGCCGTCATCGAGAATAGTTGGGCTCGGCGGGGAGGCATGGATGATCGCATCGAGGTCTACGGCGAGGGCGGACTGACCATGGCTAATCTGCAAATGGGCAATGCGCTACCGACTTACAGCGAATATGGCTACGGCTACGCGGTCGAAAAGGCGCCTACCACTAAAGGTTGGAGCTACCCCGTGTTTCAGGAGCTCTGGAATTATGGTTTCCCGCAGGAGATGCGTCACTTCGCGCGCGCCATCCGCGGATTGGAAGCCCCGTTGTTCACGGGGGAAGACGGCAAGATTGTGCTGGAGGCCATCTATGCCGGCTACGCTTCCGCAGGCCTGGGGCATAAGGTGACCCTGCCTTTCAAGCCCACGGCGGAACGCCCGGTTGACGAGTGGTTGAACAGGAAGAAAGCATGAACCGGATACCGATGCTGGAGAATATTTCCGCTCAGCCCGCGTCTCATCGCGCGTTGCTTGCCCTGCAGCGAAGCAATCACGCAACCCTGCGTGCGTGTGCCGAACTCATTCGTAAGGCGCCAGGGCGGGTGATCTTCACCGGCATGGGCGGGTCACTGTTTGCAACATTGGCGGCGGTAAACCGGATGGCGCAGGGAGGTCATCCGGTGCAGGCGATGGAAAGCGCGGAGTTGTTGCACTACGGTAGCGCTTCTCTACGGGTGGCGGACGTGGGTGTCGTGATCTCGCGATCCGGCGGTTCGGTGGAGCCGGTACGGCTGGCGGAGAAAATGCGCGAGGCCGGCATGACCGTGATTGCGGTCACCAACGTTCCGGGCTCCACCCTGGAAAAGATTGCGGATGTCACTCTGGCTATCGGCTCCCACTCCGACAAGATGATCGCGGTGCAGACCTACACCGGCACCGTGCTTACTTTGCTATTGCTGGCGGAGGAGGTGTTGTCCGGAGAGAGTGCGAGACTCAGCGACGCGTGTAGCGCTGCGCTGCCGGTTCTTTCCACATTTATCGACGAGTGCCTGCGCGCGAGCGACGACTGGCAGGAATGGCTCATGGGCTCCCCGGTCTACCTGCTTGGGCGCGGACCGGCGCTCGGCTCTGTCTATGAAGGTGCGCTCCTTTTCCACGAAACGGCGAAGGCAGCGGCAGTCGGCATGTCGTCTGGGCAGTTTCGCCACGGCCCGGCAGAAATTCTCTCCAGCGATTTTCGCGCCGTGGTTTTCGGTGCGCCCCAGGCAACACAAGCGCTTGACCGATCGCTGGCCGACGATCTTTTCTCCGCCGGCGCCAAGGTCCGTTGGATCGGACCCGGCCGCGGTCGCGCGCCCTCACTGATTCCGTGGCCCGAGATTTCGCCTGAGTTGGCGCCGCTGTTTGAAATCGTTCCCATACAGGTAGCAGCCTATAGGCTCGCCCTGTGGCGCGGCATCACGCCCGGAGATTTTCGTTTTGTCACCGAGGTCACGGCGTCGGAGTCGGGTTTCCTGAGTTCGCAATAACTTACACTGGCGGTTCACCTATGAAATCACTCACACGCCGCAGCGTTCTCAAGGGAGCACTTGTGTGCTCCGCAAGCGCCGCTTTCGCCGGCATGCCGCACGCTACTTTTCCTGTTGATCCGCGTGCACGTCTTGCGGTCGCTACCTATCCTTTCCGCGAATTCATCATCGCGCCTGGAAATCACGACTACGATCCGAAAAAACAAGGGATGGATCTAGCCTCCTTCGCGCGCTTCGTGCGGACGGAGTTCAAGGTAAACGGGATTGAGCCGCTGGACTCCCACTTCCCTTCTACGGAACCCAGCGAGGTTCGCAAACTGCGTGCGGCCTTCGACGCTGCCCGGGTATATACCGTGAACATTCCGGTCGATGAGAAAGTCGAACTATGCAGCGACGATTCGGCCATTCGCAGTGCGGGCAACGCGCGCTACCGAGCTTGGATTGACGTTGCCGTACTGCTTGGGTCGCCCAGCATTCGTGTCTGGATCCCGAAGTGCTCTGATCCTTCTGACTTGCCCCGGGCTGTGCGGGCATTGAAACCGACCCTTGACTACGCCGCCTCACGCAACGTGGTGGTGAATCTCGAGAACGATAACCCGGTGAGCGCTTCCGCTGCGCGAAGCCTCGCGGCCATCAAATTGGCCGATACTCCCTATCTGCGAGCGCTTCCCGACTTTGGCAACGGGCTGATGGCCGGCGATGAACGCTTCAACGCGCAAGCCGTAAAAGACATGTTTGTTCACGCCTGGAATATTGCCCACGTCAAAGATGCTGAGATCGTTCACGGCCAGCGCAAGACTGCGTCCCTGGCTGAGTTGTTCGGCATTGCTAAAGCATCTGGGTATCGCGGCTATTTTTCGATGGAGTCTGAGTCCGGCATCGACCCCATCGTCGACACGAAGCATTTGCTTGAGCAAAGCCTTTCGCTTCTCTGAGAGAAAGACTCTCGATACCTAGTCCCGCAGGGACGGCTGAACTTAGCCCAGGAGGGTTCGGTGGATGACTAGTGGAGGTTGTGGACCGGTAGGAGCGGGGCACACGGATGGCGCACCGCAGATCCGCTCGGCTGCGCTCGGGATGACAAACAAGGAGAGGACTGTTGTAAAGAAAGGGCGGTTGCTGGAGGAAAGGGCGGTTGCTGGAGGAAAGGGCGGTTGCTGGAGGAAACGGTTGCTGGAGGAAAGGGCAGTTGCTGAACTTAGCCCAAGGACGCGTCCTGGGTTTGCATGCGCCGTCGAAAAGTCCGGTAGGGACGACTGAAAAGCTGCCGGGACATGATCCTGAATTTCGGGCGGCAGATCGGGAATTCTGTAATCGCGACGCATCTCACGATGTCCGGGTAACTTCCAGTCGTCCCATCCAGCAACCAATCTTTCATTCAGCAATCACTCTTTCCTCGCAACAGTCCTCTCCTTGTTTGTCATCCCGACCCGGATTTCCTGCCACGCTACGCTGGACACGGTTGCGTGTGCGCCTTTCTCGTAAGGAAAGGCGCATGAAATTCGCCAACGCCACCAATCTCAACAGGAAATCCGGGGGAGCGCAGCCGAGCGGATCTGCGGTGCGCCATCCGTGTGCCCCGCTCCTATCGGTCCAAAACCTTCACTAGTCATCAACCGAACCCTCCTGGAAACATCAACCCTCCCTTTGCTATTCCGGGTTTCCAGGAGTAGTCCGTAGAACCGCAGATCCGTTAGGGATCTCGCTAGCGCACGGCGTATCTCTCCCTGACCAGGAAGAGATAACAACCGATGCCCACCAGCAGCCAGAAACCGACAGCAACCAATGGCGCGTTGAAGTTTCCGGTCTTTTGTATCAACAGGCCTGTGATCCAAGGCGCTGCGATCCCGGCTAGGTTCGCAGCCGTGTTCTGGATGCCGGCCACGCGGGCCGAGACCGAGCGAGGGGTGAGCGTCTGCGTCAACGCCCAATAGTTTGCCGTGGCCAGGCCCAGCCCGCTGAGCGAAAACACGGCCAGAAAGAGTGTGACTGCTGTCGAGTGAGAAAAGGCTCCAAAGGCTGCGCTGAACGCCAGCACGAAGCCGGCTATGGTGAATGCCTTCCGTACGGTCACGGCATTGCGTCCGCGAGCGATGAACCGGTCGGCGGCCCAGCCTGCAAGGATTGCGATCGTGCCTGTTCCTGCAAAGGACATAAACGTATACCAACTCGACGCAGCCAATGACAGACCAAACCGCTCCTTGAAATAGGTCGGCATCCAGGTCATGCAGAAGTAGACAAAGTACATGTAGCAAAAGGTCGCGAGGCAGGTTCCCCAGATGACGGGTGTACCAAAAATAGCGGCCCAGGAGACCCTAGTGGCGGGTTCGCGTTCGTTTGCTACTGTCGCGGTGCTTTGATTCGTCCCTCACCAGGAACAGCCATGGTACAAGCCAGAAAACGCTGATCGCTCCATTGAGCACGAACATCCATCGCCATCCGAAGCCCAGGACAAGATAGGTGGCAATGGGCGCTCCGATGGCCGGTCCATACTTCGTTCCGGACATCAGGATGCCCATGGGTAGACCGCGTTCACGTTCCGCAAAGTTTTCCCGGATATAACGCATGCTGGCGGGAATGGCGACAGCCTCGCCAATACCCAGCACCATGCGTAAGGCGATCAGGCCGTGCAGTGAGCTAACCAGCCCGGTCGCTGCGGAAGCGGCGCTCCACAGCAACATGGCCGCCGCATAGGTCCACTTGAGACCGAAGCGGTCCACCACCCAGCCACCGGGTGTTTGCAACAAGGTATAGGCCCAGAAAAAGGCGGACAGCAAGAGTCCCGATGCCGCTGCAGTGAGAGGAAAACTTTCTCGAATGGCCGGGAGCGCAGCGGACAAATTTATTCGGTCGGTGTAGGCAATGATGACGCCCAGGGTGAGGAGCGCTACCACCAGCCATCTTGAGTTGCTGCCCTCGGAGGTATCTGTCATGGGAGGAGTTGATCAGGAAACGAGAGGTACGCCCAATTAATCTCAAACACGTTTGGATCGAGTGCGCGCCGGCACTGCACCGTTCTCTGCCCGCCATGCTCCTACCAGTTCGTGATCGAACCATCCGGCCGGAAGTAGGTTTGTGCGCGCGCAGTGACGGGTTCGGTAATTTCGGCGATCTGTGTCAGTAGCTTATAGTCCAGCTCCACGCCGATGCCAGGACGATCGTTGGGGTACAGCTTGCCGTCCTTGAAATCCAGGCACTTGGGCAGGTAGTCCAGGGTGCGGCCCTGGTAGTTGTATTCCATGAGGACCGGCCCGGAAAAAGTTCCGAGGCTGTTGACCAACGCCGCGGTGGCGATAGGTCCGGTGAAGTGGGGAACGATACCGACAAAGTGGGTTTCACAGATGGCGGCGATCTTCATCATCTCCGTGATGCCGCCGACGTTGGGCAGCGTGGCGCGCACGAAATCGATGGAGTGATCTTCGACCAGCTTGTTGAAGTCCCAACGGTTTCCCCACTCCTCGCCTGCGGCCAGCGGAACATTGACTTTGCTGCGCAGGATGGGGAGGTCCTGCTGAAATGCTTCCGTGCGCACGGGGTCTTCCACAAAGAAGGGAGCGAGGTCTTCGATCGAGTTGCAACCGCGGATGGCATCGGGCAGGTCGAAACGCTGATGGAAGTCGATACACCAGTCGCCATTTTTGCCGACACCTTCCCGCACCTGGGCGCATTGTTCGCGCATGATGTTGATGCGCTCGCGGGTGTTGTAGGTGCCGTTCGCCGGCGCTTCTGAGGCGCCGAAGCGGAAGGCGCGATAGCCGGCTTCGATGGTGAGGCGGGCACGATCCTTCAGGCTGGTCTCTTTCGTGACCCCGGGGATGATGCCGGCGGTGTTATAGCACTCGACGTGGTCGCGCACCATGCCGCCCAATAGCTGGTGAACAGGTAGTCCCTGAACCTTGCCCTTGATGTCCCAAAGGGCCAGGTCGAGGGCGCCGATAGCGTCGGTTCGCTCGCGGCCGGCTGGATAGAAGAAGGCCCGGTTCATGTCTTGCCAGAGCCGCTCGATGTATTGCGGGTCTCGGCCGATGAGTCGTCCGGCAGATTGCGAGAGGGTGTCCTTCACGCCTCCTTCGCCAATGCCGGTGATGCCGGCATCGGTTTCGATGGTGACGACTACGTCGCTCTGGTTGAAGAGCGGGTTAGGATGCGGCGGCAGATAGGCGCGCACGCGGGTGATCTTCATCTTGGGGAGAGGCGCCGCATAGGATGGTAGAGTGCGCATGCCGCTCGCCATCGCAGTGGCGGCTAGAGAACGTAGGAATGCTCTTCTTTTCATGACGTGATATCTCCTTCAGAATTTGCGTAGGCGCGCACCGCTGCCACCAGGGCTGTTGCTTTTGCTTCCACTGTGGACGCGTCGTCCCTGGGTTTGTAGATCGACGAGCCGACGCCTAGACCATGCGCTCCCGCTGCCAGCCAGGGAGCCACTTGATTTACGTCCACGCCACCTACGGGAATCACCATGGATGACTTGGGCAGCACCGCACGGAGGGCCTTGAGCATGGGTGGACCGAGGACTTCCGCGGGAAAAAGCTTGATCGCATCCGCACCGGCGTCCAATAATGCGAAAGCTTCGGTGGGATTAAAAAATCCCGGGAAAGCAAAGAGACCAGCCTGCTTGGCGGCACGCACAATCGCAGTGTTCGCATGAGGCGTGACGATCAACTGCCCGCCGGCCGCTGCGACCTGGTCAACCTGGGCTACCGTGGTTAACGTGCCGGCCCCTATCAGCATTCTGTCGCCGAAGGTTCGCGACAAAATGGACGATACTCTCAAGCGGGCTTGGGGAGTTGAAAGGCACCTCAACGATGCTCACCCCCGCCCGTTCCAATGCCGCGCAAATCGATTCTACTTCCGCGGGCTGAACGCCGCGCAGGATCGCGACCAGGGGGCAGCGTGCGAGCCATGCTCTTACGTCCAATGCAGCCTCCTGCCGATGGCAGCCAAACCCAGTGCTGCCGCATCCTCGTCCTCCATGGTGGCCACGCCTCCGCAAGCCTCGATTACCTGGGCATACAGGCCGCAAAGATGCGCCGCGCCTACCAGGTGCACATGACTGCCTTTCGGCATGGTCGCGCGCACCTCGTGCCCTATCAGTAAACCTGAGAGATATGACGCGGACTTTTCTTCTTTGAGTTGACCCATCAACGGCAGCGTGCGCACGCCAAAAAGATGATGCAGAAGCCCGCCGGAATCGGCAGAGCGGGCGATGCCATTGTCGAATGCCGATTTGTCCACGGCGGCGATTACTGGTCATGGTGCGTTCCAGGATGGTGCATTTACGCAGGGCACCGTAGAGCTCGCCCGTCATGCAGGTGGTGAAACTCACAATCTTGCGATCGCTCAGTTGAATCCACTTGGAATGCGTTCCAGGAAAGCAGACCAGGCCCGCCCCTGCGCACGCATCCAGCATGCCCATGGCTGCTGTTTCTTCGCCGCGCATCAGTTCCGGCACGCCCGCCGCATCCGGCCCGATAACCCCCGGGACCAAGCGCACTTTCGCCCCTTCAAATGGCACGGGAACGACCGCGTCCGCGAGTTCGTCGATGCCGACGGGACAAGGAAGATATTCTGCTTCGACCCAACCCTGGCGGCTGCCGATCATGCCGCAGAGCAGGATGTGCTTCTCGCCGGCCGCCAGCCAGACGCCGACCTCGGCCCTTAAAGCTTCTTCGAAATTCCCTTCGCCTACGCGCAGAATGCCCTGCGGCGAAGAGGCCCTGGCAAAGACGGACCCCTCTGCACTGACCCTAAACGCACGGAAGTTGCTGGTACCCCAATCCACTGCAATCAAGGCTCATGCTCCTGGGAGTTCTCTCCTGACCCAATGTAACAAGGCATCAGGAAACCTACCTGGCCGCGTAATCCTTGGTCTGTTTGGTCCCCGAGTTGTAGAGCGTGAAGCTGCCCTTGGGACTGGCGGTAAGGAGAAAATAATTTCCCGGATCCGAGCCTTGTGGATTGGCAATGTATTCCGCGGCCGTGTTGTGCTCCGGGCCGGCTTTCTCCGCAAAATGAAGCTGCCAGAGTGTCTCCAGTCCGGGAGCCTTCAGCACTTCATCGATCACCTGTGGCGATCCTCCCTTGGTGGCTGCGTTGTTCATGATCGCCACCCGGGGATGAATGCCATCGATCAGCGCGTGACTGGAACTTGCATTGAGGCCGTGATGCGAGACCACCAGGATGTCGATGCTCCCAATCCGATTGATCGGGCACATGAACATCATTTCCCTGTCCCACGTCAGGTCGCCGAGATCAAGAATTTTGAGTTTGCCGAAATTGATCAGTATTCCCAGCGAATGAGAATTTTCGCTGCGGTCGTTAGGCTTGCTTTCGGGCGTATCGCAATATTGATTCTTCTCCCCGCCGCCGGGCACGGCATGGTCGATCACGTTGCCATCGCTGCTGATGACCGTAGCCTTCATCCCTGTGATGGGCAGCACGTCGCCAGGATGCGCCACCATGTGCTTCGACTTGCCGGTGGCCAACACCTGCTGGTAGGCAGAATAGATCTTTTCCGTAGGCCCCCCGGGCTTGGTATCGATGTTGGCCCCGTGATCGATGAAAGTGCCCACAGGAATCCTGTCGACCAACTGCGGTATGCCACCGCTATGGTCGTCGTGATAGTGGGTTAGCAAAACATAATCGATTTTGCTGATGCCCGCGCTCTTGGCTGCCGCGAGAATGCGTTCCGCGTCTCGGCCATCATTACCGGGCCACCCGGTGTCGATGAGCAGGGACTGTCCAGTAGGAGTGACAAATAGGGTGGACTGGCCGCCCTCCACGTCGATGAAGTACACGCGAAGATCGCGTTTAGCCGCCCAGGCAGCAGGTTGAACTCCCAACAGCGTGGCCGCCAGAGCAAGCGAGGCAACTAATTTTCGTTTCTGTCCCAGAAAAGTCATGATGATCCCTTTGCTTGCTCTCGCGCCATACATTTTGAGCTCAGAACTGCAGCCGCAGGGATCCCTGCAAATTGCGTGCGTTGCCGACAATGGAGGTAATCTGGCCCACCTGCGAATTACCGACGGTTGCGATCGGATATCCAAACTGCGGATGGTTGAACACGTTGAATGCTTCGACCCGGAACTGCAGAACCATCTGCTCATGGATGGGGAAGGTCTTGAAGAGAGAAGTATCAAAGTTTGTCCGACCCGGACCAACCAGACTGTTACGACCCGCGTTCCCATACGTGTAAGGCGCCGGAGTGCTGAATGCTGAGGCGCTGAACCAGTGGGAGAGGGTCTTTGGATACGTAACCGGACCTGTGATATTTGGCCGGCTCGAAGTACCGGTGTTCGTGGTCGAGGTCTGCAAAACCGGTGAGAACCAGAGACCGCTTTGCGTGAACAAAATGCCGTTGGTCTGCCAGCCGCCCAGAACCCAATCCATCACGCGGTTGTCGTTCAAATATTTTTGACCCTTGCCGAAGGGTAATGCCCAAAGGTAGCTAAGCGTCAAACGATGCCGCTGGTCGATGATGGAGTTGCTGACCTCGTGCGGGAACCGGGGATCCTGTGGGTTAGGCCCCGCCGCCCCGCCGCCGAATTCCAAGGGCACATCGTCGATGGCGTGAGAGTAGGTGTAACCGAGCAGGGCGCTTATTCCCTGGCTCAAACGCTTATCAGCGGTTAACTGAAAGGCGAAGTATTCCGCAAAACCATCCGATATGTAGTAGTTGACGTCACTCTGCGCAGGATCGATCGCGAACAGCGGACGACGTGAAAGGGTGGAGGTGGACCCGGGGATCGGCTGGTTGGCGTTCCAGGCGTCTTGCAGGTGGCGCCCTAGATTGCCGACGCCGACAAACTTCAAGACCATCTGCAAGGGAACGATCTCTTGTTCTATGCCTCCGTTGAACTGCTCAGCATACGAGGGCCGGAAGTTCGGAGCTACCCCGTAGCCAACGCCACTCGGTGTGGGAGGAATGATGATGGGCTGCAGCGCAGGAAAGCCCTGGCTTACTCTCGGACCAACTGTAATGTCGCCGGGCGTAATCTGGTAGGTCAAGCCGAAAGGAAGATTGCGCGCCAAGCGCATGTTGCCGGCTTCGCTACCCGAGGCGTTGTAGAAGAGCCCGACGCCGCCGCGGAACACGGTGTGCGGAAGGATCTGGTAAGCAAGACCGAGGCGTGGGCCAAAGTTGGGCCAATACTTCAGAACTCCTGCGTTTACGCCGACACCGCCGACACCTGCGACAAGATATTTGCCGGTCGCGGGACTGAAATTGGACCACCGGTTGAAAGCTTCATCCGGTGGGCTGAAGTAATCCCAACGCATCCCGTAGTTGATGGTCAGGTTCTTAGTAGCTCGCCAGTCATCCGCGAAGTAGATGCCGGCTTCGTTCATGCGTATTCCCGGGAACTGATAGTTGTAGTCGTGTCCGTCGAGGGTCGGGAAGCCGAGGAGGAAGCTCGCCGCGGCATCTCCACCTTTGCCTGCCGGGTTGCGCGAATCTGTAAACGCGGCGGAGAAGTTAAAGCGGCCATTGCCCAGGTTGGTTTGATAGATCGTCAATTGGCGCCGGCGGAAGTCCGCGCCTACTTTGAAGGTGTGTGAACCTTTGGTCCAGGTCAGGTTATCGAGTTCCTGAAAGGTGTTTTCCCGGCGGTACAGTGGTAGGGAGCGTGTCTGGCCTACGCCGAGATAGCTGGCCGGTGAGAAAATCGGCAGGTTTTGCTCGCGAGGCGTGACATTCGAATTCGGGACCCCGAGCTGGTTGCCGAGCCCCGCGTTCGGAGCGAAGTTTATGGGCACATAGTCCAAGCGATAGCGGTTGAACCCGACGCGAAAATCATTCACCAGCGACGGAGTCAAGACGCGGACATAGCTGGTTGCCACATGCTGCGTGGGCTGGAACGATGTTCCGGCAAACGATGCTTCATCGCTCAGACTCACGGGCGTTGAAATCCCCGGAATGGTGGTCTGGGCGTAAGTGCTGGGCGAAATAGTAGACGTATTCTGAATTGACCAGCGGGCGAAGATAGAGTCCTTGGCCGTGATCTGTTCGTCGATGCGGACATCGCCCTGGTCGTAATTCTGAATTTGGATCCGCGCCTGCGAATAGTTGTTGAGTCCGGGCCGTGCTGGTCGGCGTGGGATAAGCGTTGATCATCTTAAAGGCAATGGGATCGAAGCGGTCCGAGGGAATAACGTTGTTGGGAAACGGAGTGCGTAGAAAATTACCAGGTTTTGCAGGGTTTGCCACGGTTGTCAGCGGATCGTAAATGAGGGTATTCGGCAGCAACTCGCCAAAGTCGCCGGTGCCGCATGCGCAGAGTAGGGATGTTGCCCCTCTCGAAGATTTGCACACTGTTGCGGAAGCCCTCATAGTCCACGAAAAAGAAGGTTTTATCTTTGCCGTGGTACACCTTGGGGATGACCACGGGCCCGCCCAAGGAACCGCCAAATTGATTTAAGCGAAAGGCGGGAAAGCTGGTCCCCTTCACATTGAAGTAAGTGCGTGCATCGACGTCCGAGTTGCGGAGAAACTCAAACAGGCTGCCATGCAGCTGGTTGGTTCCCGACTTGCTGATGATGTCGATCACCGCGCCGGAATTGCGGCCC
This sequence comes from uncultured Acidobacteriaceae bacterium, assembly GCA_963847155.1. GTDB lineage: Bacteria > Acidobacteriota > Terriglobia > Terriglobales > Acidobacteriaceae > PALSA-350. The sequence continues at coordinate 276,009 of CAWJZH010000006.1, forward strand.
ACATCGGCGCTGTAAAGGTTGGTCTGGATCTTGAACTCCCGTACCGCATCCACGCCGGGACGCAGGGTCACAGATAGCGTGAGCCGCTCGTTATTGTCCACGCCGTCGAATAGAAAGTTATTGTCGCCCTCACGGTTACCGTTGGAAAAGATTTCGTTGCCGGCGCGGCGGTCGTCCGGCCGTGCTCCGCCCATGATGGTTCCGCTGGCAGATTGGCCTACACCATTCACTCCGGGACTGAGCGTCGCCAACTGAACGAAGTTGCGGCCATTCAACGGCAGTTCGTTTACCAGCTGCTGGTTGATCACCGTTCCTACAGAAGAGGACTCGGATTCGAGCAGTGGCGGATGGCCGGTGACACTGACCGTTTCGGCCGCCTGGCCTACCTTGAGCGCGGGGTCGATGCGGGCCTGCTGGTTGACCTGGAGATTGATGCCGGTCTGTTCGAGCTTGCGGAAGCCGGACGCCTCGACGGTGAGGATGTAGTTACCCGGGGGCAGCGAGGTAAGCACATAGTCTCCGCCCTTCCCGCTGGTGGTGGTGTGCACGATGGAGGTCTCGACATTGATGGCCTGCACGTGTGGCGCACTGGGATCGCCGCGCCAGAGGCAGTCCAAGGACGTTTCCGCTCAATTCTGCGCTGGCGACCTGCGCGTAGCCTTGCGAGCACACCAACGGAAATCGCTGCCAAAGCGCAAAGTGTCTTTGCCCACAAAATCAACGTTGTGTGTTTTTCTGTTTTTTGACCACGGCTCTCGCCTCCTGAAATCGTGCGGAGAAACCTATATCACCGCGCATAAACGATGCGCAAACGTTTTTTGAACATAAATTCAGAATTTGGATCATTTTTCGACAATTCGGTTTAAGTTCCGCTATCATCTGCCAACTGCGGTTTCGCAGGTTCCGATATCATGAGGTCGACGCTTCTATGCTGAAGACCAAATCCGCTCGCCCGGCCAAGGCTGGGTCCTCCAACCTGGTGAAAGCCGAGACCGCTACCGAGTCGCGTGTTGGAGATCAATATTTCTCCCGTGCTGTGGGCAAGGCGCTGGAGGTCCTGGAGTTCCTCCAGGGCGAGTTAAAGCCGTTATCCATGAACGAGATCGCCCAGCGGATTCAACTTTCGAAGACATCGGCGTTTCGTATTCTGCGTACGCTGGAAACGCTGGGATGCGTGGTGGTGGATGGGCGGGGCCAGTACATGCTGGCCCCGGGAATTCACGCGGTCACGCCGACGCAGTGGTTGGGCAAGCTGCATCGCGTCGGAGTGCCTTACCTGGAGGCGCTCAGCCGTGAACTCGCCGAGACGTCTACTTTGGCGGCCTTGTTTGAGAACCGGGTGGAAGTGATTGCAGTGGTAGAAAGTCCGCACGTGATCCGAATGAGCAATGTAGTGGGCCATATTCTGCCGCCCAATGCCAGTTCGTTAGGCAAAGCGATCACTGCTTTCCAGGCGCAGGAGCACCGGGAACGATTGTTGCGGAGCTTTGGGACTTACCGATTCACGAAGCACACCATCACGGATCGCAAGGATCTGAACCAGGAGTATGAGTGTATCCGGCTGCAGCAATACGCCATCGACCGAGAAGAGTGCGCATACGACGGGATTTGCTTCTGCGCGCCGATTTTTGGGCCGAACGGACAGGTTTCCGCAGCCATCAGCTCATCGATGCCGAAGACGAGACTTCGGGACAAGACTCACGAAGAAGAGATTATTGCTGCCGTGCGGGCTACTGCGGAGCAGTTGGCTTTGGACCTCAAGAAGGCTTGAGCGCATTTGTTTGAGGTGGAGGGAACCTGCAGATCCCTAGCCGCCCTGAAGCTCCGGCGATGAACTTCCGAATCAAATATCAAAATATCGGAACGCAGTTTACTTTTTCCCTCAGTGGTCCTGTTTTGCCTTGACCCTCCCCTCCTCGAAATATATTCTTGGGCGGCTTAAACGGAGGGCGTCGCTCTGCGCCCCGACTGACAAGCATGCGAGGAAACGATATGATGCGACGCGTGTATCTGCTACGGATTCTTGGTGCCTTTGCGCTTCTTCCTCTGTCTTCTCTGTGGGCGCAAACACCTCTGGCGGCCAGGATCGGTCACACCGACCCCAGCAAGTACACCCGTAGCCGTTCCCACAACAGCGCCGGTGATATGGCTTGCGAACTGCTCGTCCCTCCCTCTGCCATGGACGTCAACCTGAACTTCATGCACCGGTGCGAAATTATGCCCGGCGGGGGCGTCGGCCATCACTTCCACAACACCACCGAAGAGATGTTCATCGTGTTCGACGGTCAGGCGGAGTTCACCATCGACGGACGCACCTCTGTCCTCAAGGGAACCGTAGGAGCGCCTTGTCGGATGGGCCACTCGCACGCCATCTACAACCCCTCGGATAAGCCGGTCGAGTTCATGAACATCAACGTGGCCCAGATCAAGGGCCACTACGATGCCTTCAATCTGAACGATGCCCGGGTCGGCGCCCCCAAGGACGCCATTCCCACGTTCATGACCATGAACCTGGATAAAACGACACTGAAACCCATGCCGAACTATCTTGGCGGCCAGGGCACGGTGCAGTATCGGCGGGCGCTCGACGCGGATGTGTTCCTGACCAACTGGGCGTACGTGGATCACATCCTCATTCCGCCCGGCGCGTCGATCGGCAAGCACTACCATAAGGGCGTAGAAGAGATTTTTTACGTGCTCAACGGGGATGGCGAAGTGCAAGTGAATGCGGAGTCAGCGCCTATTCATAAAGGCGACGGGGTGCCGATTCGCTTGAACGAAGCGCACTCTTTCACCAACAACGGATCAGCAGACCTCGAGCTGATGGTCGTCGGGATTTCAACCCAGAAGAACGCGCTCGATACCGAGCTTGGCGAATTTCCGCACGGCCACTGAACTCAATACGGAGAGGATTCATGACCAGGAAGATTGATACCCATGCCCACTTGGGCGAATGCTGTGTGTTTGGCCTGCTCAGCACAGAAGAAGATATGCTTCGCCGCATGGAGGAATGCGGAGTGGATGCAACCATCGTCCAGCCGTATCCAGGCGCAACCACGGCTTCGAAAACGCACGACCGCATCGCGGAGTTGTGCGCCAAGCACCCGGGCCGGTTCTTCGGCATCGCCAGCACCACCCCTCACGGGCCTCGCGATGCTTATGAACGCGAGATGGAGCGCTGCATCAAGGACCTGAAGTTTGTCGGGATCAAGCTGCATACCATCGGGCATGGGGTCAATCCATTGTCGGAAGATGGGGACCGGGTGTTTGCCACAGCCCACTCGCTGGGTGTTCCGGCGATGGTCCATACCGGTCCTGGAGTGCCCTTCGCGCTGCCCGCACTGTGTATTCCGGCAGCCCGCAAATATCCCGACCTGAAAATCATTCTCGCCCACGCCGGTTTTGCGGTATTCACGGCCGAGGCCCAGGTCGCGGCTTCGGTATGCGGTAATCTCTATCTCGAAACCTCGTGGTGCATTGGCGAGGATATCCGTTGGATGATCGACACCATCGGTGCGGACCGAGTGATGCTGGGCGCCGATCTGCCCAGCAATGTGCCGGTGGAGTATGCGAAATACAAGGCGCTCGAGCTCGCCCCCGAGGTATATGAGAAAGTTCTGGGTGGCACAGCGATCGATGTGTTCAAACTGAAATGGTGAGGTGACGATGTTTGTCCTGTTTGTTGATATGAAGCTGAAGCCGGGGGCACAGGCAGGCCTGGAGAAGACCTACGCGGAAACCTTTCGGCCTGCTATTTCCCGACAGGAAGGCTTTCGCGGCGTAGAACTGCTGCGGCCGAACCAGGCCGGCGGCGATTGGCGTCTCAGCATTGCCTTCGAGTCCCATGACTTGCAGAAGAAGTGGGTGGCGCTGGAACTGCATCAGGAAGTGTGGCCCCAGATGCAAAGCTTATTTTGCGGATTATCTCGGTGAACGACTACACGTCGGTTTAAGGAGCCCTATGGAACGAAACGTTCCTGAATATGTAAGCGCGTCGGTTCCCGTTCCTCCCACAGCCAGGGTTCCCTGGTACAAGAGCACCTTCCCCAGCTACTTCGGCATTTTCCTGTTTGTCGGCTATTACCTCAAGCTGGCTGGGCCGACGATTGGCTATGCCAGCCCCACGGTTGTGCTGTGGGGTTTGGTGGTCGCCGGGCTGCTTTGTTTTGGGCTCTACTACTACGTGCCGGCGATGCTGGGCATGCAGACCGGACGCACGCTCTACGTGGTCGGCACCTCGACCTTTGGAACTACCGGCGGATTTTTGATCCCCGGAATCCTGATGGGGCTGTTGCAGGTTGGCTGGGTGGCCGTCGACGCCGCCATTGCCACCGGCTTCATCATGAAGGGGCTGGGCCAGACCTCGAGGATTCTCTATAGCGTCATCGCCCTGGTGTGGCTTTACTGCCTGGGATGGGTGGCGATCAAAGGCATCCACTATGTCGCCCAAGTGGCCAAGTATCTGAATTGGATTCCGTTCCTGATGATCCTGATCGTGCTGTGGGCTAACCGCACGGGGATTCCCCAGTACCAGCCGCCGCACCACGAACCGTTGACCGGCTTTCTGAATGCGCTCCTGGTCACCATCGGCTTCTTCGCCACCGCGGGCGCAGCCGGCACCGATTTCGGCATGAATAACCGCAACCGGAAAGACGTTGTTCTCGGTGGTCTCACCGGCATCGTTGCCGGCGCAATCATTGCCGGCGGGGTCTCGGTGCTTTCTGTAGCCGGCTACCTTGGCCGGAATGCCGGACCGGTGAACTACGATTACACTGCCGCGATTGCCAGCGTAGGGGCCTTGGCGCCGGTGATGTTCTTTCTCTTCGCTGCTGCGTGCCTGGTGCCCACCTGCTTCTCCGCTTTCATCGCGGCGAACAGCTTCAGCACCATGTTGCCCAAGATTTCCCGGCCGGTATCGACCATGGTTGGGGTCACGATCAGCGCCATCCTGGCCATTAGCGGCGTGGCCGACAACCTGATCGGTTTCTTTAGCATTATCGCTGCCTCCTTCGGCCCTATCTGTGGCGCCATGGTGGCGGATTATCTGCTGGCAGGCAAACGGTGGTCCGGCCCGCGCCTCGGTATCAACTGGGCCGGATATATTGCCTGGGTGATCGGCTTCCTGGTCGGCATGCCGGAACATATTCCGGGACTTCCGGCAGCCTTGGTCAAAGCAGACAATCCTTCGGAGCTGTATGCGTTCGCTTGCGGGTTCCTGGTCTACATCCTGCTGGCCAAGCTGGGATTGCGGCCACCGCTGGTCGAGGCGGGAGCACGTGCATGAGAAAAATTGCTCTTTTGTGGATGATTACGCCTGGTCTGTTGCTGGCCCAGCAGGCTCCGCTAGTACCGGTAACGCCGCTTGAACAGCGCATTGCGCATGCTGATCCCTCGAAGTATCGCAACATGAAAGCGGTGCACGATGGCCCGGGCTCGCTGGACTACCGGCCGCTATTCGATGCGACGTCGCTCGAAACCAATCTGTTTTTCATGCACCGCGGGGTGATCGAGCCTAAGAGCGGTATCGGCGCCCACTTCCATAACCAATGCGAGGAAATGTTCGTCATCCTCGACGGCGAAGCCCAGTTCACGATTGATGGGCGCACCTCCACGCTAAAGGGGCCGGCGGGTGCGCCAACGCGCCTGGGCCACTCGCACGCTATCTATAACGCTACCGATAAGCCGGTAGAGTGGATCAATTTCAACGTCGGAACCATGAAGGGCGTTTACGACGCTTTCAATCTCGAGGATGGACGGGTGGGCGTCCCGCTTGATCCCATTCCCGCGTTTATGACTATGCACCTGGATCGATCACTGCTGAAGCCGGTCGAGCACATGGATGGGGGTACCGGTACGGTGCAATATCGGCGGGCCCTGGATCCGACGGTCTTCTCGAGCACCTGGTCTTATGTGGATCACCTGCTCCTGCCCCCGGGGACTACCGTGGGTCCTGTTTCCAAGCCGGATATGAGCGAGATCTATTACGTGATGGCGGGCGAGGGCACCGTGACCATTGGGTCCGAGACGGCCCAGATCCACAGCGGGGACGCAGTTCCAGTGCGGTTGGGTGAGCACCAGTCCTTTGCCAACTCCGGCAGCGGACCGCTCGAATTTATGGTTTTTGGCATTGCCAGCGATATGGCTGCCAAGCAGGCCCTCATGGAAACCAAGCGCCGGCTCCGCTAGCCTTTCGAGCATCCCTGATTAGCAGTTCGCCGGCCCGCTGGACGGGCGCAGCCCTTTCGGGCGCTACTTGTGAGTGGGTGGGACCGCGCTAAGGACAAGGATCTTCGGACGTGGAGCGAAAGCATTTGAAAAACTCCGTTTTCGGCCCATGTACGCTCGCGCGAACATGGGGCACCCGTCCAGGGCCTTAGACCGTGACTAGGACCTTGGAGCCATGCGTGCTGCCGCTGCATGTGCCCGGACCGTGACTACGAGAGACAGCTGCTGTGCTTTCGGGATAGGTAGGTTTTCGCCCGCAGGTTATTCTGATGGTTTGGAGTTCAATCCTTCTTGCGTGGTCGCCACGATGCCAACCGTTGCCGCTGTGAATCCTAACGCCACATATAACCGCCTGCTTCTTTTGGTTGCGGGACTGGGCGGGTTGCTCTATGGGGTGGATGTCGGCATCATCGGCGGCGCGCTGCCTTACCTTGAAGCCACCTCCGGCTTAAACGCCAGCCAGCTCTCGATCATCGTTGCCGCGGTGTTGCTGGGGAGCGTCTTCTCTACCCTGTTTGCCGGGCTGCTTGCCGACTGGCTGGGACGCAAGCCTCTGATGGTGATCAGCGGAGCGATTTTTGTCATCAGCATTCCGGTCATCGCCCTTTCGCATGGGTTCGCACCGCTGTTTTTTGGTCGGCTTCTGCAGGGCGTCAGCGGAGGGCTGGTGGGCATGGTGGTTCCCCTCTACCTGGCGGAGTGCCTCTCGGCCCAGGACCGGGGCAAGGGCACAGGCGCTTTCCAGTGGCTGCTGACCCTGGGCATTTTTCTGGCGGCGCTCATTGGCATCTACTACAGTTACCGGGTGGCCGCACTGGTCACTTCCACCACACCTGCTGCTCTGCTGGGGGTGAAAGATCAGGCGTGGCGGCGAATTTTCTGGATGTCGATACCGCCGGGCATCCTGTTTCTGGCCGGCAGCCTGTTCGTCGCTGAGTCGCCGCGATGGCTTTTCCGCCGCGGGCGCAAGGAGCAGGCCCTGAACGCGCTGCTGCGATCGCGCAGCAGTGAGCAGGCCGCGGTGGAACTGGAGGAGATGGAGCAGACGTCCCTCGCCAGCCAACGTGCGTCGACGGCGCGCGGGGCAGTCAAGGATGCACTGTTGCAGCGAAAGTACGTTCTCCCTTTCCTGCTTGCCTGCGTCATCCTGTTCTGCAACACCGCGACGGGCATCAACTCCATCATTGGATACAACACCGACATCCTGCTGCAAAGCGGACTTTCGGACCTGCACGCCCATTGGGGATATGTACTGTTCACGGCCTGTAATTTCCTGATGACGATCGTCGGCATGACCCTGGTCGATCGCAAAGGGCGCAAATTCCTGCTGACCCTGGGAACCTCCGGCATTATCGTTTGCCTGGCGTTTGTGGGTGTTCTTTTTCTGCGCACGGAAAAGAACAGGTTTGACGTTCGGGACGCAATCCAATCCCAGGTGGGGCCGGATCAAGGCGTTACGCTGCACTTCGATCAGGACATCGCCAGGCGCCTGCTTCCTCCCAATGCTTTCGCGGGCAGCGCGCCTGACCGTCTTGCGCTGACGGTGATTTATTCCTACGGAGGGTTCGATGGAGCCAGCAGAACAATGCGTTCGGCGGAGGGCGAGGCCCCGGTCACCATCGACCGGCAGAGCAGCCTGCCATCGACCAAGGTCGAGGCGTTCTTCCGCGACCCTTTTGCGAACCTCGACGCGGCGCGCGCGGCTCCTCTCAAAATTGAGCACGCCTATGTCGGTCCTTTGCCGGATGCGGTGCACGGCTGGCTGGTGGCGATCGGACTGTACGGTTTCGTCGCGTTCTATGCGTTGGGACCGGGGGTTTGCGTGTGGCTTGCGCTGTCAGAGTTGATGCCCACGCGCATCCGATCGAATGGCATGAGCATTGCGCTGGTCATCAACCAGATGGTTTCCACTACCCTGGCGGCGATCTTCCTGCCGGTGGTCGGCAAGTATGGCTATTCCATGATGTTTTTCCTGTTCTGTGGGTTCACCCTCATTTACCTGTTGACCGCAGCCTTCTTTCTTCCGGAAACGAAGGGTAAGACTCTCGAGGAGATTGAGGCCCACTTTGCCGCTACGTAGCGTGCCGGGTCCGGAGTGCATGACGAGATGAGTTTCTTTTTAGCTCTGGATGCCGGTGGAACGAAAACAGACTATGTGCTCGCCGATGAAACGCGCGAGCTGGCCAGAGTGCGCACGGGCACGATTAAACGCATGCGGGTAGACGCGGTGACTGCCTGCCAGAACCTGGAGGCGGCCTTGGCCGAGCTCTCTGCGCGCACCGGGATCTCCATGAAACAGGTGACCCGCACGTGTGTGGGCACTGCAGGGGAAACAGTTCCGCTGGTGAAGGATTGGCTGCGAGAGTCCATCGGCACCCGGGTCGGTGGTGGGTTGCTGATTCTGGGAGACGTTGAGATCGCGCTGGAAGCAGCTTTTCCCGGCCGTGCCGGGGTGTTGGTGATGGCCGGCACGGGTTCCAACGTAGTGGGACGCACGATCGCAGGAGAGCTTATTTCCGCTGGGGGATGGGGACCCGCGCTGGCGGACCAGGGATCCGGGCACCTGATCGGCCTCGAAAGCCTGCGCGCCATTTTTTTGGCGAAGGATGAGGAACGCGAAACACTGCTGTTGCCGGCGGTGCTGGATTTCTGGCAACTATCCTCTCTCCATCACCTGGTGGAATATGCCAACGCGCTGCCCGCTCCCGATTTTTCCACCTTGACCGGGGTGGTGTTGAGTTGTGCCGACCAGGGCGACGAGATAGCCTCTGCGTTATTGCGGAAGCAAGGGGAGGATCTTGCTTACCTGGTTCGCCTGGTCATCCGGAGAGTGCGGCGCGCCTCGACCGAACCCGGATGGACCCCGCCGATCGCCTACACCGGCAGCATACTGGAAAACGTTCCCCCGGTTCGGGACGCCCTGATGGCAGCGGTGCAGCGCGAGTTTCCCGCCGTGCAGGCGCCAAAGGAGGGGGTCGATCCCATTGATGGCGCGCTATGGCGGGCGCGGACCGGGAGCTTCACTTGAGCTGCCGTCCATCGAATTCTTCTGCAAATTTGTCGCATCGTAGCTCTTCATCCACCGTTCATATTCATCTGGCGTTTGCATTGCTTTAAACTTCCTTTCCCCCGGCGTTCATATCGTCAGGGAATGAGCAATCTAGTCAGACGAGCAATTCGCACTCTTTCTTTGGCCGTGTCGCTATCTTTCATGGGCAGCGTTGCGCAGGCCCAGTTCGACGTTGGAAGCCTGGTCGGAACCATCCGCGACCAAAGCGGCGCAGCCGTGGCGGGCGCCTCCATCACCGCCACCAACACTGCTACGAATATCGAAAGTTCCGCCACCAGCAATGGCAGCGGCGATTACGAAATTCCCTCCCTCCATGTCGGCGTCTATACCATTTCCGCGAAAGCGACCAACTACGCTGAAGCCGTGGCGCAGAACATCGCCGTCTCTATCGGCAGCCGCCAACGCATTGACCTGGAATTGAAAGTGGGCGAGACCCAGAGTTCCGTCGAAGTAAGCGACGTGGCGCTGCAGCTCGAAACCGACTCCAGCCAGCGGGGCCAGACGATCACCCAATATCAAACGGCAGCCCTGCCCCTGGTCACCCGGAACTACTCTGACTTACTGGGCCTGGTCACGGGTTCCCGGCAGGCTCCAACGGCCGCTACGACCAGTTCGATCAACAGCCTGGTGCGCCAGGGCGCCTATAACATCAATGGGCAACGCAGTATGTTCAACAACTTTCTGCTCGACGGCATGGACAACAATGCCTACGGCGAGAGCAACCAGGGCTTTGATAACCAGATCATCGCCATCCCTCCGGACTCGGTCTCGCAGTGGAATGTGGTGACCAATAACGAGAACGCGGAGTATGGCCGCTCGTCCGGGGCTACCATTAACGTCGCGTCCGCCAGCGGAACGAATCGTTTCCATGGCGCGCTATGGGAGTTCCTCCGCAATACCGATCTCAACGCCGCCGGCTATTTCAAACCGACGGTGGTCGGCAACACCGGCAACATTGTTCCCTTCCAAAAGCCCACGTTCAATCGCAACCAGTTCGGCGTGAACTTCGGCGGGCCGATCCTTAAGAACAAGCTGTTCTACTTTGTGGACTACGAAGGCTTTCGACAGACGCTCAAGCCGCTGACTGTCTTGACTCTGCCTACGCAGAACGAACTCAACGGCGTGCTGGTCGTTCCAGTGCAGAACCCTATTACGGGAGTTGTCTATCCCGCGGGCAGTCCCATCCCGGCCAGCGCCATTAACCCCATATCCCAGCAGATCATCGGTTTCTTCAAGCAAATTCCGGGTCTACCGGTCAGCGGGTTGGCTTCTACCGGTTTGGCCACAAATGACTACTCCAAGCTGGTTCCCTTCACTGACAATTCGGATAAAGGCGACATTCGGCTCGACTACCAGCAGAACAACACCAGTTCCTGGTTTGTGCGCGTGAGCGACCGTAAGGAGACCGGGGTGAATCATCCCGCCATCCTGCTTCCGCTCGATGGCCAGACGAACGGCACCATCCGCATCCTCGATCAGCAGGTGGCACTTGGCTACACGCACTTGTGGGGCGCCAATAAAGTCATCGATGCGCGCGTGGGTCTCTCCAGGACCAAGGCCGGCAAGTATTCGCTCTCCATCGGTGATAACGCGATTACCATCCCGGGTCTTCCCACCAATCCCACGGTAGCGGGCGGCCTGCCCTCTACCAGCGTCTCCAATTTCAGCTCGTTCGGGCGCCAGAGCACTAATCCGCAATGGCAGAATCCATCGTTACTGGATCCGAAGGTGAACTTCACCTGGGTGAAAGGAAAGCACTCGCTCAAATTCGGCTACGAGTACGAGCACATCTGGATGGCGGTGAACGACAACAACCCGCTTTATGGTTCGTTCAGCTACTCTGGCGGTTACAGCCTGTGCCCCAGCACGACCGTCGGCGGGGTGAAGGTTCCGACGAACCCGAACTGCACCAGCGTCAACGCAGCAGTAGCGGACAATTATTGGGCTGACTTTCTGTTCGGTACCACCAACAACTACTCCCTGGCCAACCTGTTCGTTGCCCATCTACGGCAAACGATGCAGAGCACCTATGCGCAGGACGACTGGAAGATCCTGCCCAAGCTGACGTTGAACCTGGGTCTGCGCTGGGAGTACGGTTCGCCGTATTCTGAGCAGCACAACCTGCTTTCGAACTTTGACCCGGTTTCGCAAACTGTTTTGACCATCACGCCAGGTTATGCGCAGACCAGCAGTGTCACTCCCGTTTCGGCCGGCGGAGTGTATGGCAAGACTCTGGTGAATCCGGACTTTGCTGACTTCGGTCCGCGGCTGGGCTTTGCTTATGCGGCCACTCCGCGCATTGTGGTCCGTGGCGGTTACGGTATCAGCTACGTGCATTACACGCGCGCCGGCTCGGGAGACATTCTCGCGATCAATGCGCCTAATGCTCTGTTCGTCTCCGTAACGCAACCAAAACCCGGTAGCGCCGGGTATCGCACTGTGGACCAGGGATACCCCCAGGGGTTAGCCACCACTTTCAACCCCAAGACCGACAACATCACCTACATCCCCAAAAACACCAGGGATAGTTACGTACAGGATTTCTTTGTGAGCGTGCAGAATCAGCTGGCAAAGAACAGCTTGCTGGATATCGCGTTTGTCGGTAACCATGGCGTGAAACTGCAGGGTTTCCTGAACGCCAACCAGATCAATCCCGCAAATGGGTTTACCCGGCCGTACACGCGGTGGCCCAGCGACATTACTGCCGCGGTGAATGAGTTCTGGTCGCAGTATCAGGCGCTGCAGGTTCGCTATGAGCAGCGCTCAGTTGCTGGTCTTACGTTGTTGAACTCGTTCACCTGGTCGCATTCGCTGGATAACGCCAGCGCATCGCTCGAGGGCAACACTCCTTCTCCGCAAGACGGGAACAACATCGCTGCGGACTACGCGCAGTCTGACTACAATCTGCCCATCGCCAATATCACGAGCCTGGTCTACGATCTGCCCTTTGGACGCGGAAAGCAGTTTCTCGGTCAAAGCAATGGGTTGGTGAACACCCTCGTGGGTGGGTGGCAACTCAGCGGGATCAACACCATGCAGGCCGGCACGCCTTTCAACCTTACCTACACGCCGAACTCCGCCAATGCGCTCTCGCCGCAAATCGCGGCTACGTATCGCGGAGCGAACGAGTATCGTCCGAACCGCGTCAACGGGGTTCCCCTCACCGAGAGAGTAAAGCTGTCCAGCGGCTATATCCAGTACGTCAACTACTCGGCGCTAGCGTTGCCGGCTACCAGGAGCGCCAGCGGTACTCTGCTGAGCCCCTTCGGCAACAATAGCCGCAACCCGGGTAGAACGCCCGCGTACTACACGACTGATTTCGCGTTGAACAAGAATTTCGATACGCCTCTCGAAGGCCTCAAGGTGCAGTTCCGCACCGAAATGTACAACGCCTTCAACCACACCAACCTTTATCTGCCCGCCAGTGGGCTTGGCGGTACCCTGGGTGGCGCGCCAAGCAGCGGCGGCAGCGTTACCAGCACGTTTGAACCACGCATCATTCAATTCGGGCTGAAGATCCTGTACTAGGCCCTGGGGGCCCGGGGCTCGGGATTAAGTGTCCGAGCTTCGGGCTGCAAAAAAACATTTCCATGAAGGGTCAGCGGAACTGCAGATCCCTTGGCTGCGCTACTAATGACACAGCGGTAGCGGGCGATCGGTTTAGTGCCGCGCCTACGGCGCTCGGATCCGCTTCGGGATCGATTTCCCAGCCCTTCCGGGCTGGGCTGACGTTTGGCGATCGGCCCTCCGGGCCTTGCCTCTACACCGATTTTTGCCGTGTATTCTCCCTCAACTTGTCGTAGGCATGTCAGTTGCTCCTGATGACAAAGAGGAGGGTGGGTGTTTCCAGTGGGAATTGGTTTGAGGGATCCCAGGTCTCAAAAGCGAGACCTGGGGCACCCATCGGTTTCACCGTTCGATTTTGCAAGGGCACAAGCTTTGTCATTCCTCTCCCGACTCGCTTGCGCAAGTCGACGGGATGACAAAGGAAAGGGCGGCGCGTCAGGAAGAGAAGATGTCGTCACGGACCACCGGCGGGCTACTAAATTGAGGTATGGAATTTGTTATCGATCATCTCGACCATCTTGTTCTTACGGTAGCCAGCATCGATGCCACCGTCGCATTTTACACGTCCGCCCTGGGCATGGAACTGATTACGTTCGGGAATCGAAAGGCGCTCCGGTTTGGAGAGCAGAAGGTCAATCTCCACCAGGTGGGAAAGGAGTTTGAGCCAAAGGCGCTGCGTCCTACTCCTGGGTCGGCAGACCTGTGTTTCATCACCAAGGCACCCCTGGAGCAGGTGATCTCGCACCTGAACGCCAGAAACTGCGCCATCGAATTGGGGCCGGTAACACGCGACGGTGCCCGGGGCGAAATGCTTTCCGTTTACCTTCGCGACCCCGACCTCAACCTGATTGAAATCAGCAACTACCCTTGATTTGTCGCATGGGACCCTTCGCTTTGGTTACTTCGGTGTTTGTTGGCAAACTGGATGCAATTTCTAAGCGATAAGAAGTCTTTGGTTTGCGAAGCCTCGCGAGCCTATAATTCTGCCGACGATACCCGGTCCTGGCCGCCTTGCTGATCCGCCACCCGCCCCCTTTTGTAACGATGGATCGCCGCGCGACACACATAGGAACGGACCACATTGGAATGGAACGATTACGGAGGCGGTAAATGAATTTAGGCAAGGCAGCAGCACTCGGAATCATCCTTTTGGCCAGCCGGTTTACGTTCGCGGACGCAAGCTACCAGGAAACCACTCAGATCACGGGCGGGAGTATGGTGGCCCCGCTCAAGTCGATGGGCTTCCTCAGTAAGTCCTTGCGCGACATGTTGGCGCCCACGACGACGACGACGATGGTCCATGGCAACCAGAAAGCCGTGGTGAGCAAGGATTTTACCGAGATCACCGATCTTGACAAGGAAACCGTCACCCACATCGATAATTTGCACAAAACCTACACCGTCGTAACCTTCGCGCAAATGCGGCAAGCGTTCCAGCAGATGCCCAAGCAGATGGAGCAAGCGCAGGACAAAGCGAAACAGGATCAGGCGCAGCAGCCACAACAACCCAAAAGCGATGTGAAAACCAGCTTTGACGTGTCCGTGAAGAATACAGGCGCGACCAGGCAGATTAACGGCCTTACAGCACAGGAGCAGTTGGTCACGCTGCAGATGCACGCCACTGATCCCAATGCGGCCGCTACTCAAGGCCCAAACGCAGTCACTTACGTAGTCACTACCGACGCGTGGATCACCCCTGATCCGCCGGAGGTAAAGGAAATCCAGGACTTCGACAAACGGTTCGGTCAAAAGCTGATGGAGGGCGTAGATCTGTCGGCCTTTAAAGCGCAGATGACCCGTAACATGGGTCAAAATCCCGGGATGTCTCAGTTGTTCGCCGGCAAGCCCGGATCGGCAGATGCCATGACAGAAATGGCTAAAGAAATGGCAAAGCTTCAGGGCACGCGGGTGATGGAAGTTACGAGAATGGGAGGGAGCGGAACGGGGCCTGCAAGTGCGCAGAATTCGGAGCCTGCTCCCGCCGCAAACTCTCCGAGTTCAAATGGCTCGATGGCGGGAATGTTGGGGTCCGCATTGGGCGGTTCTGCACTCGGGGGCTTCCACAAAAAGAAGCCCCAGCCGGCGTCTGACACAACAACCACAACCACAAATTCCGACGGGACGCAGACCACAAGCGCAACGTTGATGGAGACCACGGTGCAGAGGTCGAACTTTTCCCAGGCGCCCGTCTCCTCGTCGAACTTCGAAGTGCCGGCAGGATTCAAGAAGGTTGACACGCCTGGCTACGGAGTTGCGGCGAACTAGTTAACGCTATTCAGAGCGGCGGCAACAAACTTTGAGCTTGCGTTAGTGAACGAAGGGCACGGCTTCAGCAGCCGTGCCCTTCGTCATTGACGTCGTTAGCTGCAACTTCTCATGGCTTGGTAGCGAGAATCAGTGGCGACGGACCCGGTGCCTCTAGCGTCCTCACATTCGTGAAGCCGGCGTCTTTCAACCAGTTGCCGATTTCTTCAAACGAATAGGTGTCTCCGCTGTCGGTATTCACCAGCATGTTCACGGCAAAGAAGAGCCCATTCAGTGGACCTGTTCTATCTGCATTCACCAGGAATTCGGCAACAGCGATGGTTCCACCTGGTGCAAGCGCCCGAAATGTCTTCTTGAGCAACTCCCGGCTGCGGTCTCTGCCTTCGCTATGCAGGATATGACCGAGCGTCGCCACGGTGTGCCCGCTGCCAAAGTCGGCCTGCAACAGATCACCAGCAACAAAGGAATAGCGCTCGGCCAGGCCGAATTTGCCTGCCGTCTTGCGGGTAACAGGAATGACTTCCGGCCAATCCACAACGGTGACGGTCGCCTGTTCCGAGCCTTGCGCCAGCGCGATACTCCAAACTCCTGAGCCCGCCGCCAGATCGAGGACACGGAACGGGCCGGTTAACCCACTGGAACTCAAATGCCGGCTCAGCGTCTGCGCTGCGGGATAACTCATAGGAAAGATGTCCACGACGAAGCGCTGAAAGAAATCACTCCCTGCCTGCTCCAGGTTGACGGCCGATTCAGGCCGTCCAGTTTCGACGATCTTGTTCAGGTGAAGCCATTTGGGAATCAACTGCTCGCTGCAGTGACGAAGGAATCCGCCGTGAAAGCTGGGCTTCGTGCTGACCAGGAAGGTGGAACTTTCGGGCGTGAGTGAAAACAGTCCCTGCTTGTCTTTTGCCAGGAAGTCCATGCCCACGAGGGCGTTCATCACCGCGGTTAGCCCGCGCTCTGAGGCGCCGGTCTCCTTCTGCACCTGGCCGATCGTTTTAGGGCCACTATCCAGAACATCAAAAACACGATGGCGAATGGCCGCTTCCAAAACCAGCGGTGGAACATACCCCCAGGCGAATTGCATGATGCGTTCCGGCGTTACCGGAGCCGATGTAGTCATACTTTCCTCTCAATTTGGAATGGTGAAGTTATTTCGTGTTGTCCGAAGCAGCGAGGGACGTGATGAGTTTGTCCGCCTCCTGGCTGGAAGCGTCGATACTCTTCATGAGGCCGGCCACATCGCTCTGCAGGACTGCAGAAGTGGTTTTCAACGAGCCAATCGCGCGCGAATTGAGATTGTGCTTCAAAAACAGCACCTGGTCTTGGAACGCCTTCAAGACAGGCGCGATCTGGTCTTCCGTACTGTGCATGGCGCGCATATATGTAGCCTGCCGTGTTTTCGCATTGCGCAGCATGACGAGGTCCTGCGACTTCAACTTGACATTGTCCATGGCATTGATTTCGCCTTGCCACTCTTTGAATAAATCGTTGCTCACCTGGTCGATGGACTGGATTTTGTCGTGCAGCTTACCTGCCTGCGATGCAGCGCTCTCGTAGTCGGAGTTAAGGCGCTTGTAAGACTTCTCCAGGGACCCGCCTTGAAAACCGGTCAACGCCTGGAAAGACTCCATCGTCGTTTGTAATTGCTTCTTGGTTTGATCCTGATCCTTTTTGGCATCTTTGATACGCGACACCAGGATGTCGCGCTTCTCCTTGCCCAGGGTACGCATGGTCTTGTAATAGGTCGATTTGCAGCCGGCTAACAGCACTGTAAGAACGATGAAAGGAATAAAAACGGTTCGACGCAACAAGACTTCTCCATTTTGATCTAGAGCGCAGCGTATTCTTTTTTCGCCGCCACCAACATTGGCAAGTCCGCGTCTGCGTCTTTCCAGATCGCGAACGCCGCTTCGTAGGATTTCTTCGCGTTTGGCTTATCGCCTCCCATGGCATAGGCCCGCGCCAACCCCATAAAGACCTGCGCGCGAAAAGGAGCAAACGCCTGCTGCAAGGTCCCGGAGTTGGCCCGGACCGCGGATTGGAATGCGCCCAGCGCATGAGCGGCATCGTGCAGTTGAAGGTATGCCAAGCCCTGCAGATACGATGCTGGATAAACTGCATCATAGGGCTTGCCTGGTTCAGCGGCATCGATTGCCTCCTGCGCACGGCCGGCGGATAGGGCCACAAACGCTTTGGACAGGGGAGCGAACACATCCTGGATAAGCGTGTCCTGAGGATATTTCTTACTCAACTCGGATGCCGACTGCATGGCCACCTTTCCATCGCCGCAGAGCGCAGCGGACAACGCCGCGGAGGCCTGCGTCTGCCTGCTCCTGTCGAGTGACAGCGCCTGTCGCACCTCGTCGCTGGAGTTGCAGAGCCCAGCCAGTCCGCGCGCCTGGGCTTCCTCCAGCAGGAAGCCGGCTTCTGCATCGGGGGCCTTGGAGCGGGCCGCCTGCTCGGCCGCCCGCTGCAGGGTAGTCGCCGCCAGGCGGAACTGGCCAGAATACTGCTGAATCGTGGCCAGCGTTGCCCTAGCCAGAAATTCGTCCGGCCGTCCCGCTATTTTCGTCATCAGCCTTTGCACTTCCTGCGGTTGACCCAAGAGGAAATGGGCAACCATGTAGATCACCATGTCATCCGTGCTGCTGTTCAGGTCCAGCGCTTCCGTCCGCTCTAACTCCTTCTTCATATCAGCCGTCCGGCCCAGGGCAATGTAGTCGGACAAGAGGTTCTCGCTGGCGATCGAATCCTGGGGATCGATCTCCACCGCTTTCTGAGCATAGGAAAGGCCCTGCTCGAATTGGCCCAGTGTCTGATAGGCAACGTTAATGTTGATGTAGTTGTCGATCTGCCCAGGGTAAGCCTGGATGGCCTCCTGCAGCGTCTCGATGACCTTGGGTATATTGCCCTCGACTACCTCGTAATAATGGCCGGCGATATACAACCGCTCCCGCTCGCTGACATTCTTCGACAGCTCATAGGCCTTAGCAAAATAATTAGTGGCCTTGGTCACCTGGCCCGAATTGATGTTCACCACGCCGAGCCGCGCATACGCCATGGCAAACTTGGGATCCAGTTCAGTAGCCCGCAGGTAGTGCCCCTCTGCCTCAGGGATGTCATGCGCTTTGGCGTGCGCCTTGTCACCCAGCGCATAGGCGCGAAAGGCTTCCAACGACGACGTCGTCGCCTGCCCAAATGGCGTGTCTAGTTTCTTGATGCTTTCCAGGTTCTCACCCAGCTTGCCGCGCAAGGCCGCAGCGGCTTTGCCGAGTGCATCCAGAACATGTTCCTTATCCGGGGCCTGGGCCTGCTCGCTCACGATCTCATCGCCCGTTGCCGTGTTTTGTGCCGTCAACGTGATCACATATTGCTTACCCAGGTTAGCGATGGTCCCGGTGATAATAGCCTTGATCCCTTCCCGCTCGCCGATCTCTCGCGCAATCGCCGGTGTCACCGGCGTACCCTCCGGCTTGCCCAGATACTTAACGCTCTGCAGCAGGTGCTGCTGGCTTACGATATTGATCACCGGCGACTGTTCCAGATCGATCTGCAGCGCCTGGTTCAGGGTGGTGTCGAAAACCGGGTCCCCCGTGTGGTTGACAAAGTCTGCCAGGATGATCGAGTCCTTCGCGGCCTTGGTCCCCGCGGCGCTGGGTTCGCTGCCAGCTGCTGTGCCACCCGGCCCAGGTGCAGCTTCAGGACGGTACTTCCACCAAGCCAATCCCAGCACGAGGAGCAGGAGCGCTCCCACGGCCGCGAGCCACGGCCATTTTGGTGGTCCGGCAGCTACTCTTTTCGCCGGAGCCGTCGGGCTCGCACTCAGGCCTTCCAGATCTTCCTGCAGTTCCTCAGCGCTCGAGTACCGCCGGGCCACATCCTTGGCCAATAACTTGGCAACGATGGCGTCGAGCCCCTTTGGCATGGCCGGATTCACCGTGCTTACGGGCGGCGGGTCCTCGCGCAACAGGGCCACGAATACATCGGCCGTCGAGCTGCCGCCGAAGGGCGTCTTCCCCGTCGCCATCTCATAAATAACCGAGCCCAGGCTGAACAGGTCGGTCCTCGCGTCCAGGTGCCCACCGCGCGCCTGTTCCGGAGACATGTACGAAACCGTTCCGATGGCTGAGCCAGGAGTGGTCAGCTCGAGTGTTCCTTCGACTGGTCCGACTGCCGTCTCATCCGAGCTGCCGCTCCCCGGTACCCCGTATGTGCGCGAGTCGGCGTTGGCTATACCGCCCTGCTTCTTCGCCAACCCAAAATCGAGAATCTTAATCTGGTGCTTACCGCGCAGGGCATCCACCACGAAGAGATTTGCCGGCTTGATATCTCGATGAATAATGCCTTTGGCGTGGGCCGCAGTAAGCGCAGCCGCTGCCTGCTGGGCAAACGCCACCACTTCTTCGGCCGGCAGCCCCTTCCCCCCGGCCTTGGCGAGGTAGCGCTTCAGCGTCTCACCGCGTAGCAGCTCCATCACCAGGTAAGGGCGGCCATCCTGCTCCCCGGTGTCGTAGATTGCGCATACATTCGGATGGTTCAGTGTGGCTGCCGAACGCGCCTCCCGCAAAAAGCGTTCATGCGACACGTGGCTGCCGGATTGGGGTGTCGCGGGGGTGTCGTGGGCCTGGAGAGGGGATGGGGATCCACTGCCCGCATCCGCAACCAGGTAGCTATCGGAAACCAGCTTCAACGCGACTTCGCGTTCGAGGCGCGTGTCCAGAACGCGGTAAACCTCGCCCATGCCGCCGGCGCCAATCTTCTCCAGCAAGCGGTATGGGCCGAACTGTGTTCCTTCCGCTATCGTCATCGGTGCCAGCAGTCTATCAGCGCTGCCATGTCAATGACTTGGGATTCGTTGTCCCACAGTTATCAAGTGACTGAAGTCGTGCCCTGATACAAACAGAATTGTTCGGCAGCCTGTAGAAGCCGTGCCCTTCGTTTGGAATTTGTTCAACTGGGCTACGCGGCTAAAGTCACTTCCGGTCCGAGCAGAACGTCGCGCAAGCTCCTTTACAGCGCAGCGTATTCCTTTTTGGCCGCCTGCAGCATGGCCAGATCCGGATCTGCGTTCTTCCAGGTGGTAAAGAAGGCCTCATAAGCTTTCTTCGCGTCTGCCTTGTCGCCACCCATGGCATAGGCCCGCGCCAAACCCAGCTGCGCCTGTGCATAGAAAGGCGCTGTCGTTTGCAGGTTGCCGCCAGGAGACTGGGTCGTAATGCGAAATGCGTTTGCAGCCTGCGTGGCGTCATGCAGCTGCAGATAGGCCAGACCCTGTACATAGGTTCCCGGATAAACCAGGGCAAACGACTTAGCCGGCTCTGCATCATCAATCGCCTCTCGCGGCTGGCCGGCGGAAAGCGCCACAAAAGCCTTGGCCAGTGGGATAAATACCCGCTGGATCAGCGTGTCGTTCGGAAACTTCTTCGCTAAGTCCGGGGCCATGGACCCTACCAGTTTGGCGTTACCGCAAATGCCCGCCGTGAGCAAGGCAAAAGACTGCGTCTGCCTGCTCTTGTCCAAAGCCAAAGCCCTTTGCACCGCCTCTTCATTGCCCTCGCATAAGCCGGCAAATCCACGGCTGGCCGCGTTGGTCAGCAGAGCATTCGCCTGCACATCCGGAGCCTTGGCGACACCAGCCTGATCGAAGGCTCGTTGGGTGGTTGCCGCCGCTTGACGGTACTCGCCGGAGAAGAGCTGAGTCCCAGCCAGAGCCTCGGTCGCCAAAAACTCGTCCGGCTGGCCGGCTGACAGAGTCATCATCCGCTGCATCTCATTCGGCTGGTTCAGAAGAAAATAAGTCTGCAGCCGCACAGTGTGGTCGAGAGTGGTGGTGTTGAGGCCCAGCTTGTCGGCGCGTTCCAATTCGGCGCGGGCCTCATTCATCCGATTCAAGCCGAGGTAGGCGCCCAACAGATTTTCCGCCGCAATCGAATCTTCCGGCTGCATCTCTACCGCCTTCTCTGCGAAAGGCAGAGCCTTGGCAAAGTCGCCCAAAGCGGTATACGCCGCCGTGATGTTGATGTAGTTGTCAATTTGAGTGGGGTAGGTCTGGATAGACTCCTGCAGCGCTTCCACCACCCTGGGCATGTCGCCGGTTACGTTCTGGTAGTAGTGGCCGGTAATGTAGAGTCGCTCCCGCTCGCTCACATTCTTCGAAAGCGCGTAAGCCTTGGCGAAGTACTTGTCGGCCTTGGCCACCTGGCTGGTGTTGATGTACACCACGCCGAGCCGCGCATAGGCCATGGCAAAGTTGGGATCAAGCTCGATCGCGCGCAGATAGTGACCCTCCGCCTCAGGAATATCCCGCGCGCTCACGTGCGCCTTATCCCCGAGCGCATAGGCGCGAAATGCCTCCAGAGACGCGGTAGTCGCCTGGCCGAAGGGCGTGTCGAGCTTCTTGATGCTTTCCAGATCTTCGCCCAGCTTGCTGCGAATGGCTGCGGCCGCTTTGCCCAACGCATCCAGCACGTGCTCCTTGTCCGGAGCCTGCGCCTGCTCGCTCACAATTTCGTCCCCGGTGGCGGTGTTTTGCGCCGTCAGCGTGACCACATATTGCTTGCCCAGGTTGGCGATGGTGCCGGTGAGGATAGCCTTGATTCCCTCGCGCACCCCAATCTCCCGCGCGATCTCCGGCGTAACCGCGGTGCCCTCCTGCCTGCCCAGATATTTCACGCTCTGCGCCAGGTGTTGCGGGCTCACGATGTTGATCACCGGCGACTGCTCCAGCTCGATCTGCAGCGCCTGGTTGAGCGTAGTGTCAAACACGGGATCGCCGGTGTGGTTGATGAAGTCGGCCAGGATGATGGAGTCCTTGGCGGCCTTGGGCACAGTTCCAGCGGCATTCTCCGCGGCCGGCGGTGTTGCTGCAGGGTGGAATTTCCACCAAGCCAGACCTCCCCCGAGCAACGCAAGCAGGATGACGGCCGCCATAGCCCAGGGCCACTTCCGGCGACTCGCGTCGGCCACCACAGCTCCTCTCGATTGCGGGTCCAATCTGTCGAGCGCTTCCTGCAGCTGCTCAGCCGTGGCGTACCGTTGCGCGGGGTCCTTGGCCAGCAGCCTGGTCACGATGGGATCCAGCTTTTTCGGCATGGCCGGGTTGGCGGTGCTGACCGGGGGCGGATTCTCTCGCAACAACGCAGCAAACACTTCGGCCGTTGAGCCGCCCGCGAAGGGCGTTTTGCCGGTGGCCATTTCGTAAATCACGGTTCCCAGGCTGAACAGGTCGGTGCGGGCATCGAGATGCTCGCCCTTCGCCTGTTCCGGAGACATGTAGGCCACTGTCCCCACCGCGGAGCCTGGACTGGTCAGCTCCATGGTTGCGGTCCCTGGCCCGACAGCAGTCTCATCCGAGCCGGCACTGCCAGGGAGATCGTAGGTGCGCGACTCCGCCACCGCCGCCCCGGGCTGCTTCTTTGCCAGCCCGAAGTCAAGAATCTTGATCAGGCGCTTGCCCCGGCCGGCGTCGACGACAAACAAGTTAGCGGGCTTGATGTCCCGATGGATGATCCCCTTGGCGTGTGCGGCAGCCAGCGCCGAAGCCGCTTCCTGGCTAAACGAAATCACCTCGTCGGGGGTCAAACCGTTTCCGCCCGCCTTCGCCAGGTAGTGCTTGAGGGTTTCACCGCGCAACAACTCCATTACCAGGTAGGGCCGGCCGTCGTGTTCGCCGGTGTCATGAATGGAGCACACGTTGGGATGATTCAGGGTGGCAGAAGAGCGAGCCTCGCGGAGAAACCGCTCGTGCGAGACGTGGGAGTTGGGCGTCCCATGAACCGGTGTTACCGGGGACGGCGAACCGCTGCCCGCCCCGGTGATCAGATAGCTGTCGGAAACCAGCTTCAGCTGCGACCTCGCGCTCCAGGCGTGTATCCAGCGCACGATACACTTCGCCCATGCCGCCTGAACCGATTTTCTCGATCAGGCGGTATGGACCAAACTGTGTTCCTTCGGCGATCGTCATGGTCCCTGGCTTACACCGCAGATCACGCGGGCTAAATATGGTGCACAGTCTATCAGTGCTCACAAGAGAATGACTTATGATTCTTAGCCCGTCCGAAGCCAGGGTCGGCGAAAGCAACCGCAGCCAACACTAACCTGTCATTCTGCGGGGAAACGCCGTATCCTCAGAGGCACCACTATCCGGCCCGATTGGTTTGCTCACGAGGTCCTCTTCATGCTGTGCACGATGCGTGACATTCGGCCTTTTCTCAGACTCCCGCTGCTGCTCACGTTGCTCTGCCTGGCTTTGCCGGTGCGGGGTCAGGATTCGATCACCTTCAAGACCCAGGATCCCGGCAAGGGGTTCGTCGAAGTCGGCGGAAACTGGAGATTCCACACCGGCGATGACCTGGCATGGGCCCAGCCAGACCATGACGACTCAAGCTGGGAGCAGCTGCGTGGAGACAAAACCTGGGGCGCGCAAACCCATCCGTCGTACGTGGGCTTTGCCTGGTACCGCAAGCCCATCGAGGTGGACGGTATCAGCGGACAGCTAACCATCCTGATGCCTCCGGTCGACGATGCCTACGAGCTCTACTGGAACGGAAAGAAAATCGGCGGTAGTGGAAGCTTGCCACCGGACGCCCACTGGGACGCTGCTCCACGCGCTACAACCTTCCCGTTGCCCACCAACTCGGGTCTGCTGGCCGTGCGGGTGTGGAAGTCGATCCTTGCGTCTGTCGACACCACAACCCTAGGGGGTATGGAGGCGGCTCCGCGGATCGGAGATTCAGCCTACCTTTCACTGCTGACGAGAGCAACCGATATGAGGCAGGAACGCCGGCGGCTGCCAGTGTTGATCTCCTCTTCTTTCATGCTGGTGACCGGATTGATCTCATTGCTGGCCTTCATGCGGGAGCGGAGAAGATGGCTTTATTTCTGGCTAGCCCTTTATTTGATCGCGATCGGGGCGAGGGGAATCCACAGCATCCTCAACACCGGCGTCGGTTTTTTCGCAAACCAGGTGTTCATCCAAATTTCCTCCTGCGTGTCCGACCTGTCTCTTTGGGCATTGCTGCTTGCGCTCTTCGGCCTCGACCGGGAACGCTCGTGGAGACGGTGGACGCTCTGGTTGGCGGGCCTCTACCTGGCCGCGCAGACAGTGGACATCATTACTCTTTACTACTGGCAATCTGGGGGCAAGGCCCTGGTATGGACGGACGCCGTCACCACCGCGGTCTATACCATTGCCCCGCTTTACATCGTCGCCATCCTGATCGGTGGCCTGCGGCGACGCAGGCAGATAGACCTATGGCCACTGGCTTCTATCATCTCGTTTCAGGGCCTCTGGGAGTTCGTGCGCGGGATAGCCGGCCAGGGGCTCCAGATTACTCAGTGGGGCGGCCTGCTGACCTGGATGCAGAACGTCGGATTTTCGCTTGGAGACTATCGCTTCGACATGCGTCCGATACTGGGAGCTCTTTTATTCGTAACCCTGGTCTTCACTGTGGCTCGAGAGCAATATCTCGAGCGGCGGCGCCAGGCGCGCATGGAGATGGAGGTAAGGTCGGCGCGCGAGGTGCAGCAGGTGCTCGTGCCTGAGGCTGTACCGGCGGTTCCGGGTTTCGCCATCGATAGCGTGTACAAGCCGGCGGCAGAGTTGGGCGGAGACTTCTTCCAGGTAATTTCGCTCCCCGATGCAAGCACCTTGATGGTGATCGGCGACGTGAGTGGCAAGGGCCTAAAGGCAGCCATGACCGTTTCGTTGATCGTGGGGACTCTGCGGACCCTGGCCGATTACACCCAGGAACCGGCGGAGATTCTACGTGGAATGAATCGCCGATTGTGCGGGCGAGTACGGGATGGGTTCGCCACCTGCGTTGTACTCCGGGTAAAGCCAAATGGCGAGGCCACCATTGCCAATGCCGGTCACCTGTCGCCATTCCGCGATGGCGAGGAGTTGCCGTTGAGCGGAGCGCTGCCACTGGGCTTGTCTGCCGAGGCCACCTACGAGGAGCTCCTGTTCCGCTTGCAAGAGGGTGAAACCCTCACACTCTACACGGACGGAATCGTTGAGGCACGAAGTGCCTCCGGCGAGTTGTACGGCTTTGAACGGGTGCAGAACTTAGCTCAAGAGAGAAGGTCCGCAGAGCAGATTGTGGAGGCGGCCTGCATGTTCGGACAGCAAGATGACATCACGGTGTTGTCGATTCGCCGGCTGGCTGCGGCTGAGGAGCCAGCCAAGGCCAGGGTGAACCTCACCGCGCAGATCGCGAACGTATAGTGTAAGTGCCCTTCGACTCTGCAAGAAGGATGCAGAAGCCGAAGATTTGTCCACTGCGCTCCGGTCCCACTCTTTGTGCCGAGAACTTTATGAAGATAAGAGCACTTTCCTGGTTTTTGCTCCTGGTGCTCGACCTGTTTCCCGCACCAACGTCAGCTGCCACGCAAGATGCCATGAATCGCGACCTGCTCGAGGTCACCGTACCACAGCTCGAGCAGATGTATCGCGACCACAAGTACACCGTCACCCAGGTGGTGCAGTGGTACATGGCGCGTATGGCGAAGTACAACGGGATCTATCGCGCCGTGCAGAATGTCGATGCAGCCGGAGCACTTGCCGCAGCGGCACGCGAAGATGCGGAAGGCACCCCGCATGGCTCGCTCTGGGGCGTCCCTATCGTGACCAAGGCAAACACTTCGATTAAGGGCCTCGTCACCACCGATGGATGGAAAGGGTACATGATCCCCGGACACGAGCTGATCGCGCCCAAAGACGCGACCATCGTGGCCAAATTGAAAGCTGCAGGCGCCATCATTATTGGGCAAACCAACATGCCCGACTTCGCCGCCAGCGATACCAATCGCAGCACGGCCTTCGGCCGCACTGGAAATGCTTACGATGTGCGCTTCAGCCCCGGCGGTTCCTCCGGTGGCACCGTCACGGCCGTCACCGCAAACTTTGCTGTACTGGGCAACGGAACAGACACGGGCAATTCCATTCGTATGCCGGCCGCCACCAGCTCGGTGGTTGGAGTGTTTCCCACGCGCGGTCTGGTGAGTATCGCCGGCATCGCTCCGCTGGATTGGCTGCTGGACAACACCGGTCCCATCGCTCGTGATGTGACGGATGCGGCCATCGCGCTGGGCGTGATGGCGGGCGAAGATCCGCTCGATCCCCGTACCCGCGGGTCTGCTGCGCTTGCCCAGCCCGCCCCCTACACCACCTACCTGAAAGCAGATGCCCTAAAAGGGAAACGCTTCGGCGTGCCCGCCTTCATTCTTCAAGGAGCGGGCACTCTCTTTCAGGGTATACCCGCGGGGGAGCCTGCAGACAAGGCCGCGGCAGATAGGGCCGCGGCACGCATCCCCCTGCGGCCGGAGACCCGGGAAGCCTTCATCAAAGCGATCGAAGGGCTACGCGCGGCCGGTGCGACGGTGGTCTTCGATGATTCCATTCTTCCCGCCAGTTTTGCGGAAACCGCCTCGCGGATTTGCACTGTTCCCTACATTCGCGAGGGAACAGAAAACTTCCTCGCCGAATATGGTCCGTCTCAGTACCGCTCCATCGAAGATTATGAAAGAGTCGTCGGATCGCCGTTGCCGCATGAAATTATCGACAGCGCGGACGACCATAATAGTCGACCGTGGTTAAAGCAAGTGACTCTGGAAACGGATCCGCAGGCAGACGCCAACTTTCGCGTTCCACGCCGCGAGACCCTCGAAGTTTATAACGCAACTCTCGACCGCCTGCATCTGGATGGCTTTGTGTATCCCGCCACCCAAATGCCGCCACCCGACGAAACTATGCCTCAGGACGGCCAAATCAGCGGCGGCCCACACAGTGACACCGCGTGGGTAAACATGATCGGCGTTCCCGCTGTCGTGGTGCCCGGCGGCTTTTACCCGGATGGTCTGCCGTTCGGTTTGGAGATCTCAACCCGCCCGTGGAGAGACGGTGACCTGCTTGGTTGGGCGTACGCCTACGAGCAAGCTACCAGGCACCGGCGGCCACCCGTGTTGGTGGAACAGGGTCTGCTGCCTGATGCGCGCTGACGCCGGTCCTGGGTTCGACCGAATATAGAATGGGCGTCATCATGTTGTCCCCCCGGTTTATGGGCCTTGTGCTTCTTGCGAGCGTGCTTATCAATCCGGCCTGCTTCGCAACGGCCTGCTTCGAGCAAGTCCCGCCGGTTCCGCAACCATATTTCGAAGTCTGGTCTCCGCAGCAAACCGGTATCACCTGGAAGCACGACAATGCAATGTCGACTCGCCGCTACCTTCCGGAATCCATGGGGCCAGGCGTAGCCATCTTCGACTTTGACAACGATGGCTGGATGGATCTGTACTTGGTCAACAGTGGGCCCGCCGATTTTTTTGCACCCGCCACTCCTCTTCGCAACGCCTTGTATCACAACAATCACGATGGCACATTTACCGACGTGACCGAAAAGGCTGGCGTAGCAGGAAGAGACTTCGGCATTGGTGTGGCCGCTGCGGACTATGACGGTGACGGTTGGACCGATCTTCTGGTAACCACTTACGGCCGCTTGATCCTTTACCACAACAACCACAACGGCACCTTCACCGACGTAACCAAAAAAGCCGGCCTCGCTGAGCCGGGCCTGTTTACCAGCGCAGTGTTCTTCGACTACGACAACAACGGAACGCTGGATCTCTACGTAGGCCACTTTGCCAAATACAACAAGGCACTGGAGCGCGATTGCAGTACCAATGGAATCGCTCACTACTGCTATCCGAAAAGCTATGATCCGTGGCCAAGCCGGCTCTTCCGCAACAATGGGAACGGCACCTTCACCGACGTAAGTGTCTCTTCAACCATAGGCAACTATCCCGGCAAATCGTTCGGCGTGGTGGCCACCGATATCAACAATGACGGACTCCTCGATCTGTTTGTGGCTAACGACTCTGTTCCCAACTTTCTTTTTCTCAACAAGGGCGGGGGGAAATTCGAAGAGATCGGAGTGGCCGCCGGAGTGGCTTACAGTCCTGAAGGCGCGGCACGCTCCGGGATGGGGGTCGACGCAATCGACTACAACCACGACGGATTTCAGGACCTCTTTGTGGCCAACATCAGCCGCGAGAAGTTTTCCCTGTATCGCAATCAGAAGGATAATACCTTCGACGATGTAGCAGGGCCGACCGGCATCGCCATGGCCACCATCATGGATACCGGCTGGGGAATTCGATTTTTTGACTACGACCTCGACGGCTGGCCAGACATCATCATGGCCAATGGCCATCCCGACGATCTGATCGAAACCATCTCCAGTTCGCTGCACTATCGCGAGCCGCTACTCCTGTTCCATAACACCGGTCACGGCTACGAGGATGTGACTACACAGGCAGGACCTGCCTTTGCTGCGTGCTATCCGGCTCGCGGGCTTGCCGTCGGCGACCTGGACAATGATGGTCGTCCGGATGTGGTCATCGCCAACAACGGCGGTGCGCCTGTCATTCTGCACAACCTCCTCAAAAACTCGCACCACTGGATAGGGCTGAATCTGGCGGGCGTGCAAGTAGGTGCAGAGATCACCTGGTCGGCGGGCGGGGTTGAGCACAGTGTCTTTCATCGAGGAGGCGGCAGTTACCTCTCCTCTTCGGATCCACGCGACCTTCTTGGTTTAGGCGAGGCAGCGTATGCCGATTGGATTCAGGTTCGATGGCCCGCTGCCGCGCGAAAGACCGACCGCTTTGAGCATGTTGCCGCGGGGAAGTATTACTCGCTCGCGCCGGGAGGCAAACTGAGGTGATCTGGCTTCTCGCTCTTCAGCTTTCGTTGTCGCCGAAACAACAGCACTACAACAATCACCAACACCAACAGGAAATCCGGGGTAGCGGATTGGAGAGATCCGCGGTTCCCTTTCGCTTCTCACGCAGTTTCCAAAGCCCTCATTAGTCCTTGTTAGACGCCGGCCAAAACAGAAGCAACCCGATTTTGTTCCGCCGCACTCTCCTCAAAGCAATCAACAAGTTACATCGTCAAACAGCCGCTTGTTCCGCCAATTTGGGCAGGTCTAAACTAAGCCGAACTCTTGGGCGGCCAGGTAATCTGCCCCGTGTGTTTGTAGGCGAGATTGGCAATGTGGCCGGCGCGTGCGGCCGCAATGCCGGTTTCCACCGGCGCGTTCGGTTCTTTGCGCGACTTGACGCACTCGAAGAAATTCTGCACGTGATCGATGGTTCCGTCGCGGAAGCTGTCTTCCCTGAGAATCGGATTTTGCCCCGCCTGCAGGCCCTCGCGATAAACGCCGAAACCGCTGCGATCGAGCTTGATCGTTGCCTGGTCGCCACGAAATTCGAGGCCCCCGTCGTCGATGGAGGAGCTCATCATTCCTTCATACACGACATCCCAGCCCGGATAGCGGAACGCCGCCTGCAGCGTGTCGGGGCAGTCCCACTCCTCAAATACGTATTTGTCCCCCAGCATCTGGGCCACCTTCGGCGTATCGCTCTTCATGGCCCAATGCGCCACATCGATCCAGTGGGTGAATAAATCCGTCATACCACCGCCGCCAAAGTTCCAGAACCAGCGCCAGCGGTAATACTTCTCTTCGCTGAAGGGCTGATCCGGAGCCCCGCCTAACCACATCTTCCAGTCCAGTTCCTGAGCATTGATCGGCTTGGGCTTCCAGGCCGCCACGTTATAGTTCTGCCACCAGAAGGTTCTCACCTGGGTCACGCGGCCCAGGCTGCCGGCCTGAATCAGATCGACCGCATTGCGAAAATGCGTCCAGCTGCGCTGCTGCATGCCGCACTGCAAAACCTGCTTACCCGAGCGCACGGCTCTCGCTAGCGTGGACCCTTCTTCGATGGTGTGGGTTACGGGTTTCTCCAGGTAGACGTCTTTGCCTGCAGCCAGCGCGTCACAAGCCATGCGCACGTGCCAATGGTCCGGGGACGCGATCAACACCGCATCGATATCTTTCGCCAGCACCTCGTGATAGTCGAGGTGGGTGGTGGCGACGCCGTTGGATCGTTCCTTCACTTCATCGCGCCGCGGCCCATAGACGTCACTCACCGCCACGATCTGAAACGGAATACCCGATTTATCGGCAGAATCGAGGATGGTCCTCATCCTGCCGCCGGCTCCGATCACACCGACGCGAAGGGTATCGTTGGCACCAAGGACTCTGGTCGAGGCAAGGGCAGTCATTCCACTTGCAATGATGAAACTACGGCGATTAGGCGTAAATGGCATGGACACCCCGTCAATTTATTCCCGACGATCTTACCAGTGAATACGAACCGTGTCTTGATTTGACGCATGCAGAAGGCCTATAAAAGACCCTGTCAACGCCAGGAAACTGGGCCCATCGACCCGGGATGACAGGGAGATCCTATGAATGCGACCCGCCGTTCTCTTCTGCAGGCAATTCCCATGCTCGCAGCCTCGTCAGCGTTCGCAGCCGACGGGCTGCCGATCCCCTCGTTTGCCAAGCCTTATAGCGAATTGCCGGTGAAGCAGAACGGACAGAACGAATCCCGGGCGATCCTTGACGGAGTGACCCACACCGGAGAGCACCTTGAAGTGCACGAAACCATTCTCGCTGCGGGAAGCGAGCCGCACCCGCCTCACCGCCACGTGCACGAGGAACTCTTCCTGCTGATGAAGGGCTCCGTTGCGGTGACCATTGAGGGGAAGACGACCGTCATCGGACCAGGATCCGCCGCATTCATTCACTCCAATGAATTGCACGGGGTACACAATCCCGGGCCGGAAAAAGCGCAATACTTCGTGGTGGCGGTCGGCTCATAAGGGGGATGCGATGCAGGCAAAATGGATAACGCTGGCTGCACTCAGCTGCAGCACGGCCCTGGCAGGCGCAACGGACGTGACCATTCACCTGACCGGTTCACAACCCGTCTCGCGCAAGACGGTGCAATACCAATGCGATGCCAAGGCTGCCGCTATCGGCCTGCCCGCGACTGAATTTCCAGTCGAATACATCAACGGCGCCGGAAACAGCCTGGCGGTGGTTCCCGTCCATGGAAACTCGTTGATCTTTGCCAATGTCATGTCCGGCTCGGGCGCACGCTATGCCGCCGGGCAGTATATCTGGTGGGAAGCGGGCGGCTCCGTAACTTTTTACTCTGATTCCATGGCGGGCAAGATGCAATCCGCTTGTCACCCTGCGAAGTAACGTGAAAAGCCTGTGTAATCCCGCTGACCGGCAAGCTATATCGCACCGCATATCGGCCCTTTCGCTGGACGACGCGGCGCGTTGGGGCCGGATGTCGGCCCACCAGATGGTCTGCCATCTGGATGACTCCTACAAAGTTGGATTAGGGGAGAAGTACGCCAGCCCCGCAACCGGCTATTTGCAACGCACCCTGCTCAAGTGGCTGGCGCTGGAGATGCCACTGCCATGGATGAAGGGGGTTCCCACACGGCCGGAAATTGCACAGGACAAAGGCGGCTCGCTTCCCATCGATTTCCGGCAGGATGTTCGCTCCTTGCTCTCCACCCTGGACAGATTTTGCGATGCCTTGCCCATGCCCTGTGTGCCGCACCCGATTTTCCGGGAAATGACCGCGGGAGATTGGATGCGGTGGGGATATCTGCACGCCGATCATCACCTGCGCCAGTTTGGCCGATGAATGCTGCACTATTTATCCCAGCCGCTCATCCTCCTCGCCGCGTTGCTGACGGTTGTCCCATACTTCTCCGCGGCATTCTGCCCCAGTAGTCTGGAGCTGGCCCGCCGGCTACCCATCCGGTTACGCATTCTGGCGCCCGCCCTGCTTGGCCTTCCCTACGCGCTGGTCTCCTGGTCGACCGGCCTTTTTCGCTGGCCCTGGCTTGCGCTTTACACGTTGCTGCCGGTAGGCATCAGCCTGCTGCTTTACGAAGCGAGCCTGGCTGACCCGGCGCAGCGCGGAGAGTGGCGCGACTTTCTCGTCCTGGTCTCGCTCGGCCTGGCGGTGGACTTACGCTGGTTCGAGCCAGCATGGGGCCCGGGTCTTGCCGTCTTCAATAAAATGCTGTTGCTGGATGCAGGGATATATGGTTTTCTCGCTATCCGGCAGCTCCGGCAGGTTGGCTTCGACCTTCGTTTACGCCTCCATGATTTCGGCGTCGGATTGTTTGCGCTGGCCGCATATACACCGATCGCCGTGACCATCGGATTATTCCTCGGCTTCCTCCATTTCCATGCTCTAATGCCTTCGGTCTGGCGCGCTCTTCTCGCGTGGATCTTCTCGTTCTTCTTTGTGGCCGTGCCCGAAGAGCTTTTCTTTCGTGGCTGGATGCAGAATCTTCTTGAGCGGCGGGTTGGGGCGGCGCGGGCTTTGCTGATCACCGCCAGCTTGTTTGGTCTCTCCCACTTCAACAAGCGCGCCACCCTCTTCAACTGGCGCTATGTGCTTTTGGCAGCGCTCGCCGGCATCTTCTATGGCCTGGCGTGGCGTCAGGAGCGACGGGTCGGTGCGTCCGCCATCACCCACGCATCAGTGGATACGATCTGGGGGATCTGGTTGCGATGAGGATGATACCGGTAGTAGCCTATGCCCACCCGCATATGATGTTGGATGGAATCTGGCACGATTACTGCGACACAAATTCCGAGGATGCCATGGGCGAGGCCCAGGGTGTAGATATTCCGGTAGCGCAGGAACAGAATGCATGCGGCGATTCCCCACACCAGCGTAACTGGGGCCAACACCGGGTTAGGCAGGTGGGCGAGAGAGAATAAGCCTGCAGCAGCCGCGACGGCAGCGGCCTTGCCCGGCAGTAATCGCATCAAACGAAGCAGGAAGTAGATCTGCAGCAAAAACTGTTGCATAACCGCCCATATCAGATATCCCCAGACATGGGAGATCAGCGGAGTGGGTCCATGGAGCCGATGCAGCGAGTGCAACCGGGACGCGGCGTAGACGGCCAGACCCGCAAGGATGGCTGCCACGCCCACCACCCACAGGGATCGGACCAGCCCGGGTAGTCCGAGGCCCAAAGCCTTCCATGTAGGCCGCCCCATCCACGTGGTCACCACAATCCAAGCGACAGCGATCCAATAAAACCACCGTTGCCAGGGGTTCAAGGTCCAGATCGCCGCCAGGATCAGGGCATAGCCCACGCAAAACTCAATCATGGCGCGCTTGAAAGACTGATCTCGTTCGGTGGTCATGACCGAATCTCCTAAGCGCTGCTCCATGCAAGTCTACCCGCAGCATGCTCCGCACAAGAAAAAGCACTGCTCTTCTTATGACTTACAGAGTCGGTCCCGAAGGGAGGGCGAACTTCAGACCTATCCAAATTAGATTTTGGCAATGTCTCGGTTTAGGAACCGTCTCGCATCAGGTCGCCTGTGAAGTCTTCCTGTCTGAACCCGAGGTAATCTCAATCCCCTCGTACGCTCGCGAATTGGTAAGATCTACGCGCCTCGCAAGTGTGCGTCCTCGAACTGAGCGTAGTATTTCTGCTCCGTTTCGCGGATCTTCGGCAACCCAACCAGTGCGTTGAACTCTTCGAACTCGATCATCTGGTCGTGGAAAGGCGCCGTGGTGCCCGTGCGCAACAATTCCGCCGCGATATCGGTCGCCAGTTTAGCGTAGGCATACGTGAACACATTAGGAAAGATCACCGCGGCATAGCCCATCGTCTGCAATTCGGTGGCGGGGAGAATGGGTGTTCGGCCGCCCGGAATCATATTGGCGAGCGTCGGCACGGAGACCAGGCCGGGGATCTGTCTCATCTGCTCAACATTCTCCGGCGCCTCCAGAAACACCCAGTCCGCGCCGGCCTCCACACACAGGTGGGCGCGCTCGACCGCCTCGGACAGGCCTTTCACCGCAATGGCGTCGGTGCGAGCCAGGATGGTCAGATCCTGATCCGTGCGCGCATCCACAGCGGCGCGGATCTTAGCGACGAACTCATCGGCCGGGACTACGTGCTTGCTCGACATGTGCCCGCAGCGCTTGGGCGAAACCTGGTCCTCCAGCATGATCGTCGCGGCGCCCGCCTTCTCGAACTGCTTCACGGTCCGCTGTACGTTGGTCGTGTTTCCATGGCCATTGTCGCCATCCGCAAAGACCGGCAGATCCACCGCATCCGCCATGCGCCACACTGCGTCCACCATCTCGGTGAGCGTCAGCAGCTCAATGTCCGGAGCCCCGAGCAGGGCAGCTGAGTTGGCGTAACCGCCGCAGCCCAACACCTTGAATCCTGCTCGTTCGATGATGGTGGCGCACAGCGGATCATGAGCAACCGGGATCATCAGGATCTCTTTTGCCTGCAAATAGCGTTTGAAGAGACTTGTCTTTTTCATGTTCTCCATGATGTTGTTTCACTCGAACCTGGCACGTGGCAGGTCGATTATGCCTGCCCCTCATAGCGTGCGTAAACATCGGCTGGTATCTTTTCCCCTGTGGTTTGCATCTCTCACGCAGCGAAATGGAGTGACGATGGCGCGGGTTTTTATCACAGGTTCTTCCGACGGTCTGGGCCAAATGGCCGCTCAACTGCTTATCGAACAAGGTCACAACGTGGTGCTGCACGCTCGCAACGAACATCGCGGCAAGCAAGCCCTGTCCGCGGTACCCGGAGCGGAAAGCGTAGTCATCGGCGATCTGGCCAGCATTGCGCAAACCCGCAATGTGGCGGAGCAGGTCAATCGCCTGGGCGAGTTTGACGCGGTGATCCACAACGCCGCCGTTGGCTACCAGGAGCCGCGCCGTATTGCCACAGAAGATGGCCTGCCTCATGTGTTCGCCGTCAACACGCTCGCACCCTACATTCTGACGGCGCTCATTCACCAGCCCAAGCGCCTGGTCTACCTTAGCTCCGGACTTCACCAGGGCGGCGATGCGACCCTCAAAGATCTTGTTTGGGAACAACGCCCATGGCGAGGGCAGCAGGCGTATTCCGACAGCAAACTGCACGATGTGCTGTTGGCCTTCGCCATCGCGCGACGCTGGCCAGGAGTCTTATCCAACGCTCTTGAGCCCGGCTGGGTGCCCACCAAGATGGGTGGGCGGGGAGCTCCGGACGATTTAGACCAAGGGCACCGAACGCAGGTCTGGCTAGCGGCCGCCAATGACGAGGACGCGACCGTTACCGGGCAGTATTTTTTCCATAAGCGCCCGCGCAAACCAAACCCGGCCGCCCGCGACACCCTGTTACAGGACGCACTGATCGAAGCCTGCAGTCGTCTTTCGGGAGTTACCCTGCCCCCAAAGTAACCCCGTACTGCCCATGTTTCCGGGGTTTTACTCTTTGTCAATGGCGGACAGCTTGCCTAGGGGGCTGGGGGCTGATGTCTCTGCACGAAGGCCATGGTGCCCTGATTCAAAGCGGCCGAGGCGAGACCCTAAAAAGAAACCGCAACTAAGGCCCTGCAAAATCCGTCTTAAGAAGTGATAGTGCGAGGTAATCGTAATGTCACTCGTGACTCGTTTTAGAGGGTGGGTCGTGGCCCTCGGCTCCCTTGCGGTGGGCTTGCCGGCCTGACCGCCTCGCCTTCGACAGCGGTCAACAAGGCATGGCGCACATGGCAGGCCACATGTACATGACCGTTTTGAGACCAGCGAAGCCGGGCGACCAGCAAAAAGCCGACGCCATCGTGGCCGCGGCAAAAACAGCCATGGCGCCCTACCAGGACTACCACAAGGCCTTGGCGGACGGTTACGAGATCTTTCTTCCCAACGTTCCGCAACCCCAGTATCACTTCACAAAATACGAGTACGGCCTGGAAGCCCGATCGCAGTTCGATCCAAGCAGGCCCACCTCGCTGCTTTATAAGAAGTCCCCGGATGGTGGCTACGCGTTGGTAGGCGTGATGTATACCGATCGCGTCGACGCAACCGAGGACGAGCTAAATGACCGGATCCCGCTCAGCATCGCGCATTGGCACCAGCACGTTAATTTCTGTAAAGCGCCGGCCGGCGGGAAGGCGGCCTACTTCGGCCCCGACGCAAAGTTTGGCTTGATGGGATCCATCACCACCAAAGAAGCTTGCGAGGCAGCGGGCGGGGTGTTTCATCCGCATATATTTGGCTGGATGGTGCACGTCTATCCCAATGAAGCAGACGCGAAGAAAATCTGGGCGGTCGACGATGATGACCAGGGACACGACAATATGGATCACTCCGTCATGCCCGGCATGAAGATGAACTAGGTCCATCGGGACATCACACGTAAACCTTTCCCAGGCAAGCAGCCGGATGGAGCCATTCTCCCCCAGAGCCGCGGAATCGCGTGAGCGCCCAGGACAGGCTTGGTTTTATGATGGAGCGCAAGGCGGTGACTTATCGACGGCCGTACGACACAAGGGTCAGGCACCCAAAAAACAGCTCTCCTGGTTGGTTCTGATTCCTCATCGTTGCGGCTGTGCGGAAAGTTTTGCCGGCCTGGAACATTGCGCGCGCGCGACAACAATCGGACCGCGCTTGAAATGCTCAGGGCCCAAGCCTACGATCTCGTTCTGACCGGCGAAGAAACTTCCGGCAAACAGGATGTGGAGCTACTGCGCCAGATCCGCACCGTGCGCCCCCATGTTCGGCTCATCATCATCACTTCCAAGAGCACTCCGGCGGACGTGATTGCCGCCATGCGCGAACGCGCTTTCAGCTATTTCTCCGAGCCCTATGCCATGGATACCTTTGAGCAGATGCTGAAGCTCGCGACCACCGGGCCCGTTTGGGATGAAGGCATAGAGATTCTTTCCGCCACGCCACAATTTATCAATCTGGTCGCCCGCTGTGACCGCAAGACCGCCGATCGGCTGATACAGTTCATCCACGAAATCGCAGATCTCCCCATGAAAGAGCGAGACGCCGTGGGGCTTGCGTTTCGCGAGATGCTCATGAACGCCATCGAGCACGGGGCCCACTTTAAAGCCACGCAGCACGTTGCGATTTCTTACATACGAGCCAAGCACATGGTCTTATGCCGTGTGAAGGATCCCGGAGAAGGGTTTTCGTTCGAGGAGTTGAGCTCATGCGGCGGTGATGAATCCGCCCTCGGAACCGATCCGGCACGAAGCCATCCGCGAAGAGCAGGGGCTCCGGCCGGGCGGCTTCGGGATCCTGGTAACGCAAAACATCATCGATGAGCTGATCTACGGCGAAAAGGGCAATGAAGTCGTGCTCATCAAGTACCTCAAGCCAGACCAGCTGGACGATTGACCAGCTGGACGACTAAGCGTGCTGAGCTACTTCGCGGGCGGTCCCGGCATTGGCGCACCCGGCGCCTTATCGACCAGTTCCACATCCAGTTGGATCCCAACCTGGTCTCCTACCATGGGAATGTCGAAAGTCATTCCATAGTCCGATCGGTTGACTGTGGCGGTCGCCGAAACACCGCGATGCTGGTTCCCTCTCGGATCCTTCACGGGAGGAGTAGGGCCGTCGACATCCAGGACAACTTCCTTGGTAACTCCATGCATGGTCAAGTCGCCGGTCACCTTCAACTTGCCGGCGCCGGCCGGCTCCACGCGTTTGGACGCGAAGGTGATCGTCGGATACTTGGCGACATCGAAGAAGTGGTCGCTGCGCAGGTCTTTATCCCGCATTTCTACCCGGGTATCGATGGAATTCGCAT
The DNA here is from genome assembly GCA_963847155.1 of uncultured Acidobacteriaceae bacterium. GTDB lineage: Bacteria > Acidobacteriota > Terriglobia > Terriglobales > Acidobacteriaceae > PALSA-350. The sequence continues at coordinate 313,640 of CAWJZH010000006.1, forward strand.
CAATGGTCACGTTTACAGAAGCTTTGCTGGGATCCGGTGAGTCCACGAACACGCCGCCCACTTTGTTAAAGGTTCCCCTGACGGTCGAGATCCCCAGGTGGCGAACAGAAAATTGCGCCGAGGAGTGGTTTGGATCGAGGTACCACGTCTGCGTTTGCGCCATGGCGCGAGAAACGGTCAGGTTGGCCAGCCCAAATAAGGCCAGGAGCGGGAGCATTGCAGCAACATTTCGTTTTTTAGCCATGGACGGGCTTCACCCTCTATTTTTAGCTTGAGTGTATGTGCGCAGCATGCTCCGGTCAACTGAGGTTCCCTTCAAGTTGGGCACGCGAGTTGCGAATCCCGCCCCAATAGTGGCTATGAGTGGCCACCACAAAAGTCTGGTAAGTGGCTATTGCCACTCAAAGCCTTCTCATTGAAGGTTATTGGGCATGCTGAGCACTACCTCTGACTGCTGTGTCCGGATTTATCTACCCCGCCAATATCGCAGAATGGATTCCCGGATTTTCCTGGGGCATCTGGTTACCCTACCTCATCGGCGCCCTGGTTCTGGCTATCGGCCTGATCGCCGTCAGGAACGAGTTTCTCCAAAAGCGAGGTCTGGATAAGATCGTCGTACTTGGTCCGGTCTTTTTTGCCGTTCCTTTGGCAGTGTTTGGCACTGAACACTTCACGGCAGCCACGATCCTGGCGGGGATGGTCCCTGCGTGGCTTCCCGGGCACATGTTCTGGGCGCTCTTCGTGGGCACTTGCCTCATTGCCGCAGCCTTGAGCATAGCCGCCGGAACATACGCGTGGCTTGCCTCCGCACTTGCCGGGGTCATGATTCTCTTGTTCGTGCTTCTCATTCATCTTCCCAACGTCGTCGGCAACCCCCACACCCGGCTTCTCTGGGTAGTGGCTTTGAGGGAACCAGCCTTCGCCGGCGGCGCATTCGCTCTTGCCGCAACCCAGGAGTGAAGGGTGGAAACCGCAGGTGAGGCATGCCTTCGCCACGCTGGCAAGATTTTTCATCGCCATTCCGATCGCGTTTATGGGTGTGCAGCAATGCCTGCATCCGGAACTCGCGCCCGGCGTCCCGCTCATCAAGTCCACGCCCCTGTGGGTGCCGGCGCACGCGTTCTGGGGTTATTTGATCGGCGCAATTTATGTAGTGATCGCCATCAGCCTGCTCCTCAATAAGCAGGTTCGACGCGCGGCAACCTGGCTGGGACTGATCATCTTTCTGCTTGTGCTTTTTCTCTATCTTCCCATCGTGATTGCCAACCCCGCGGACATCGGGAATGGCCTGAACTACCTGGCAGACACTCTATTGTTAAGCGGCGCGGTCCTGGCCCTGGCCGGGACCCGCGATCAAAACTCGTCGTAGGAGATATGGTTCTCCGGCACGCCGAGCTCGCTCAGCATTTTGAGGCAAGCCTTGATCATCAGTGGCGGACCGCAGAGATAATATTCCGCGCCCCGCGCATTTGCATGATCGCGAAGATGTTTCTCCAACACGACCTCATGGATGAACCCTTGATGGCCCGCCCACCTGTCCTCAACCAGCGGCGCGGAGAGCGCAAGGTTGAAAGCAAAATTGCGATGTTGCTCCGCCAGCTCTCCGAAGTACTCCTGGTAATAAATCTCCTGCTTCGATCGTGCGCCGTACCAGAAGCTGACCTTGCGCGCAGTCTGCTCCGTTTCCAGAAGATGAGAGAGATGAGCGCGCAGCGGAGCCATGCCCGCGCCCCCGCCGATATAGATCATCTCCCGCTGCGTGGGTTTGATATGGAAATCCCCGAACGGTCCGACGGCCGTAACGATATCTCCAGGCTTCAGGCTGAACACGTAGCTGGAACCAACCCCGGGAGCACAATCCTGGCCTGGCGGCGGCGTGGCAATACGCACATTGAAGCGCAGCAGACGATCCGTCTGTTGATTGCTGGCCAGAGAATAATTGTTTCGCTTGCCAGCCTCGGGATTGTGCGCCACCAGGTCAAAGACATGCTGCCGCTCCCAGACCTCAGCGAATGGCTCCGGAATATCAAAGTCCCGAAAACGGATCGCATCGTACGCCGGAATATCCAGTTGCAGGTAGTCTCCGGGCGTGAAAGCGATCTTCTCGCCGGCATCCACAGGCTCGAGAACCAACTCCTTGATGAACGTAGCGACGTTGGCGTTGCTCACTACCCGTAATTGATACGTTTTGAGCGGACGAGCGCCCGCACCGCCCGGCCGGCTCACATTGATAAAGATTCGACCGTTACGTTCCTCAATCGGATAAGTGGCCAGGCCACGGCAAATAGGCACGCGCGCCGGCGAGCCATCGATCAGGTGGAAGCGGCCGTTATGTTTGGAGCACTCGATGATGTTCCCCTTCACCAGGCCCTTGGACAGATGAACATTGCCGTGGGTGCACAATCCGTCCGTCGCGTAGAGCAGCGCCCTCCTGAGTGCGATAGAGTGCGTAGGTCTTCTTGCCGTGGTCGAAGCGGACTACATCTGCCCTGCCGAGATCGGCCGCCGCGCAGGCTTCAATCCAGCCCGCCGCATCAGGACTGGCATGCGACGGCCGGGCAGCCTCATTCGCGCGAAGCCGTGACGCAGGGAGCTGTCGCTTGACGTGATACCCGGGATCCCGAACCTGCCTGAGAATGGTCGGAACGATTTCACGCCAGGCTGAGAAAAGGCTCGGATACGGAACACCGCAATCGTCCTTGACCGCGTTATGTAACTTCGGCAGTGCGTGGTAGGGCACCAGTGGAAACATGTGGTGCTCCACGTGGTAGTTCATGTTCCAGTACAGGTACCGGTGGATCCAGCACATGTACACCGTGCGGCAGTTCAGACGATGGTCGAGCACATTCTCGGCCAAACCAGCATGCTGCGTGTACCCGTAAGTGACCAGCAGCCAGGTGCCGAATAAATTCGTAAAGCCCACGAGCAAGAGCGGAAGGACGCTGCCGGTTTTGATCGAGAGCCCGATCACCACCGCGTAGAGAGCGACATAAATGCGCGCCTTGCGATAGACCTTGGGGAACTCTGTTTCCGGAATGTAGGTCTTCTCCTCCGCGCTCATGCGCCCAAACGAATGCAACACGATGAGGCGGAAATATTTCGCATACACACGGAGGTTGAAGAACGACATGACGATGCCCTTCAAATCCGGTGGACGCGGAACAGCAATCTCCGGGTCGCGGCCGACGATAATCGTGTCGCTGTGATGGCGCGTATGGCTCCAGCGCCAAACGGTGGACTCACGCATGACCATGAACGAGGCAATCTCGTACAAGGCGTTGTTCATCCAATCCGTCTTGAACGCGGTCCCGTGGCCCGTTTCGTGCCAGCGGGAATCAGAGGTCGAGGCGTAGAGCACGCTGTAGACGATGTAAGGGAGGACGGCCCACCAGGTACCCCACAACTTGTAGGTCAAAAAGCCGCTGACGAAAATCAGCGTGAACCACAGGATCGTGTCGCGGATGGCGGGACCATCGCGCCTCTGCAGCAGGCTGCGCATGGTATCGCGCGGTACCGGGCACTGGTACCACTCAGCTTCTGCGAGCCCGCGTTCTATGGCTAGTGTGGAATTAAGCCCGGTAAGGCTGTAATCGAGCTTCGATGGCGGTGCAGGAGCAGCCACAGCGCCCGGGCTCATGGTCGCGGCCAATCGATTCCCCCTACTTTTCCGATTGCCGTTTTTCCCCACCTGGGGTTCCAGGAAGATAGCTTTCCTGCAATGGTGGGTATGACAGGCTCATCCATCCTACTGCTCTGAACTAAGCCGTGAAAAGCTCCAACCTCAATTTTGAGCAGATGAACGGCGCCTTGCGCGCTTAGTTCAGGTTTTCCTGATCTAGCAGTTTTTGAAACTCCGGCGTCGTCCGCAGCACTGCGAAATCCTTATCTTCAATCAGCCGTTTGCGATCCCTGAAGCCTTCATCCATGGCCTTGCGCAGATAGAGGAGCGCCTGTTCCTGCTTCCCGGCGCTGGCAAACGTCTGCGCGATGTAGTAGTTGATGGCCACGCGTTGTTCCCGCGAACCGCCACCTTCCACCATCGCAGCCCGATTGGGCGCAAACACCTCCTGGTCGATGGAGAAGGCCTTTTGATACATCTTTATTCCCTTCTTCATCTTGTTCTCAGCAAAATAGGCCGTACCCAGATTGCAGTAGATAACCGCACTCTCCGAAGTATGTTTCAACGCTTTTTTGTACCAGTGTTCGGCGACTCTAAACTCGTGTTGGCCGTAGTAGACCGCGGCGAGATTATTGGCCGCGGGAGCAAAGCGAGGATTGAGAGTGAGTGCCTGCTGGTACGCCTTCCGAGCTTCTTCCAGGGCAAACAGATGGTGGTATGCCATGCCGATATTGTTCCAGACAATGGCGGATTTCAGATCGCTTTGCTGGTATGCAGTAATCGCTGCAGCATACTCTCCGCGGGCCATCAAAATATCGGCCTTCCTCTCGGCCGGCAGCTGTTCAAGGGGGAGGGTCTTGCGGACAGTAGCCGTCGTGTTCTGGGAAGGGCTGTTTGAGGTCTGCGTTGCAGGTGGTTGCCCGGCGGACAGCGGAGCCGTAGTCGGACACAAGTATGGCGACTGCGAACCAGAGTTTCAACATCGAAGAGCGGCCTACTGGGAATCTCACCCATGACTCGCCTCCTTGGCATGCAGTACTTCAGACTGCGGCGATGCAATCCGTCTCCTATTCTCCCCCTAGGAACAGGCGTCGGCAATATCCAATTATGAATAAATACCCATAGCCAGCCGGGAGCTCGGCGAGGCGGAAGGGTGTTCCAGGCGGCTCCTCGGTCCGAATGGCTGCACCTGAGCCGGGGTCAAGCCCCGTCGCAATTCCGGGAAGAACTCCTATCCCATTGAATTGACTTGCTTTTTCGGCTGCCGACTGCCTATGATCTCCCCACTTTCTGCTCACAGCCCGTGTTCCACAGCGTTTTGGTTAAATTTGCCACCGGCCTCGAGTTGAGTATCGCTACCCACTTCACCCCTGCTGCTTGTATCTGGAGGTTTATGCCAATTCGCTGGAAAATTCCTGCCGTAGGGCTACTGCTTCTGCTCGCCATCACCAAGGGTGAGGTGATCGCGCAAAGCAGCCCCGTTCCCACCATGACGCTGCTGGTCGATGAGACGCAAGCCTTCCGGCGAATTGCCTTCGTGCATGAGGAAATTCGCGTGCAACCAGGGCCCCTCGCGCTCGCGTATCCACGCTGGATTCCAGGCGAGCACGGACCAACTGGGCCTATTCAAAACCTGGCCGCGATCCGGGTCCATTCAGGAGAAGTCACCCTGCCCTGGACACGTGACCCGGACGACATCAATACCGTCAAAATCGACATACCGCCCAACACCAGCAAGATCACCGTCGACTTTGATATTTTGCTCGAAAATACCATCTCCGATCATCAAATGCTGCTTGCCTGGAACACCTCGGTTCTCTACCCCCGAGGTATCGATAAGCGGGAGTTGCTCATCGAACCATCCATTCTTCTGCCGCCCAACTGGAAGCAAGGCAGCTCCATGCCCGTCACCAACCAAGCTGGGAACCGTGTAACCTTCGCGCCCACCTCGCTCGAACGCCTGATCGATTCCCCGGTGCTCGCCGGCGAGTTTTTCCGAGCCGTGCCCCTGGCTTCAAAGTGGCCGGCGGAACTCGACTTTACCGGGGATAGCCAATCTGCCATCGATACGGCGGACGACGCCCACGCCTTCGCTCTCTTCGGCAAGCTGATCGATCAGGATCAAGCGATGTTCGGCTTCCGCCACTGGCAAACGATGCACCTGCTTGTCTCGCAGAGTGACGCGCTTCGGTACGACGGACTGGAGCACGAGGATTCTCCCTGGGATGCAATCGGTGACGCCGGCCTCTCAAAAAAGGAGGACTTGGAGCGCTTTGGCTTTCCTCTCCTCGCGCATGAGCAATCCCACTCCTGGGACGGCAAGTACCGTCGGCCGGGAGAGTTGTATTCGAAGCCCGACTATCAAGGTCCTGAACGGACGACGTTGTTGTGGGTGTATGAGGGATTGAATGAATACATAGGCATGTTGCTGGCCACACGCGCCGGCTTCAACGACTCTGCCTACATGCGCGACTACCTGGGGCGCATCGCTTCCAACTACGCCCACGAGACCGGGCGCACGAGCACCCCGCTCGTCGATACGGCCGCGCAGGATTGGGTTTTACGCTCCGTCCGCGGGGGATGGTACGCGTTGCGCCGCGGCCAGGACTACTACGATGAGGGCGCGCTGATGTGGTTGCGCGCCGACACATTGATACGCGAACAGACGCATGATCGCCTCACACTGGACGACTTCCTGCGCAGCTTCCTGGGCCAGCGTGACACGGGTCTGATCGTCGTTCCTTATACCCGGGCCGACGTAGAAGCATCGCTTTCTGCGATTTGTCCGTACGACTGGCACAGCTTCATCGAGAAGTATATCTACCAGGTAAACAGTGCACCTCCGATGGAGGGGCTTGAGGCCGCGGGTTGGCGCGTAGTCTATAACACAACCCCGAATAACAAACCTTTCTATGCCGATCTCCCCGATGCTCCCTCGTATTTTTCAACCGCGTCGATTGGGATCGACCTGCAGAAGGATGGGACGATTGCCGAAGTTTATCCGGGCACTCCGGGCTACGATGCCGGATTAGGACCCAGCATGAAAGTGGTGGCCGTCGATGGAACGGCGTACTCGCCCGAAGCGCTCTCCGCATCCATCGCCCACCCTCGAGGGGGCAAGATCTCGTTGGTGGTTCGCAACTTCGACACCGTAGAGACCCGCGAAATTCAATACGCGGGAGGGTTACGGTATCCCCACCTGGAACGGATCCCCGGAACCCGCGATTACCTGACCGAGATCCTGGCGCCTCGCAGCGTTCACGAACAGTAGGTTTCGCTCATTTATCCAAATAGAGTTGCTCGATGTCAGCGCTCCATTCGGCTATCCAAGTCCGCTTGGTGGTGTCATCGAGCCAGGATGCGCGTAGACCGTTGAGTGCCACTTCGCCTAGTTGTTGTGGAGTGCAACCCATATGCTGCGCAACCAACAAATATTCGTTGTTAAGGTCCGTGCGGAATAGGGCAGGGTCGTCGGTATTGATCACGATATTGAGCCCTGCGTCCACCATGCGGTGAATCGCATGATCGGGCGAAGCGAGATCGCGGAACTTTGTGGTGAAGGTGGTCGTAGTAGGGCAGACGGTGAAGAAGACGCCGTGCTCCCGGCACGCGGCCACGAGCGCTGGATCGTCAACCACATGATAGCCGTGATCGATACGATCGCAACCGAGCAGCTTCAACGAATCCCCGACATGGTCCGACGGCCCATTCTCGCCGGCGTGCGCAGTCACACGCAGACCCGCATTCCTGGCGCGCCGATAGACTTCGGCGTATAGGGCCGGTGGATGGCCAACCTCGTTGTAATCGAGCCCCAGCCCGATCACTTCCTCGCGCCGGTCCGAGAGCACGAGATCGAGGAATTGAAGACTAACGTCCGGCCCCAACTCGCGGTTCAAAGCCGGGATCAGCCGTGACTGAACCCGATGGTCCCGCGCCGCGTCGCGCATGGCCGCGACGATCCCATCGAGCATGGTGCCGTACGCGACGCCATGATGAGCCTGCGGGCTGAAGAAAAATTCCACGTAGCGCGCTCCATTCCCGGCACAGCGCGCAAGCATTTCGTAGGTCACGCGGTGGAAGTCGTCAGTGTCGACAATGGAGCTGCAGATGAGGTCGTAAGCTTTGAGAAACTCGCCCAGGTCGGCAAAATCGAAGAGCTTGGATGCATCTTCCAGGTCATGCGTCGCGAAGCCGTGCTTTCTCGCCAACTCGACGGCCGTGGTTGCGGCCACCGCCCCTTCCAGGTGCAGGTGCAACTCGGCCTTCGGCAATGCTTTTACAAACTCTTGCATATCCACCACGTATCGACTCCTCCAACCAGACAATCAGTTGAGCTCGATCCTACCTGGAAGCAGCCGGATCCAGGATGGGTCTTTTACCGATGTTACAATCTGACCCTGCTATTGGAGCAAACACAGTATGACCGAGCTTCCGGTAATCGATGTTTCGGGGCTGGCTTCGATCGAGCTTTCCACGCGCGATGCAGTCGCAGAAAAACTAGGCCATGCCTGCCGCGAGATCGGCTTCTTCTACGTGGTCAATCACGGCATTGCCCCGGCAACGCGCGATGCCATGTTTGCCGCGTCCCGGGAATTCTTCGCCTTGTCCGTCGCCGCCAAGCAGGAATACTCCATCAAGCGCTCATCCCACAACCGCGGCTATGTCGCGCTCGAGGGGGAACGCCTCGACGATCGGGCCACTCAGTCCGACTACAAGGAAGCATTCAATATCGGCCTGGAGCTTCCCGCCGACCATCCCGACGTGTTAGCGGGCAAACCGTTCCGGGGTGTGAATCTCTGGCCTGCGCTTCCCCATTGGCGAGAAACCGTGCTGGCCTACTACGACGCATGCTGGGCTTTGGGCCGCCGCATCCACAACGGCTTTGCGCTCGATCTGGGCATCGCGGAGAACTTTTTCGAAGACAAGCTCGACGCGCCCCTGGCCACGCTGCGCATGCTGCACTATCCGGCGCGGCCGAACGGCAAGGACCGCGCTCCTGATAGCGGGGCCGGCATGCACACCGACTACGGAAACCTCACCATCCTTGCCACCGATGGTGTTGCCGGACTCCAGGTACGCGCACGAAGCGGCGCCTGGCTCGATGCGCCCCACATCCCAGGCGCATTCGTTTGCAACATTGGCGACTGCCTGATGCGGTGGACCAACGACGTCTACATCTCCACCCCTCACCGGGTCGCGATCCCTCGTTCAGGATCGCTATTCGGTGGCATTCTTTCTCGATCCCGAACCCTGATGCTCGCGTCGAAGTACTACAAAGTTGCGTGGCGCCCGGGGCCGCGTCCAGGTATCAGCCCACCAGCGGCGCCGACTATCTTCGCGAAAGGCTCACTGCCACGTACGACCACTTGAAGCAATAGTCATTTGGGCGGAAGCAGCGCCGGCATGGGGAATTCATGAGGAGGCGTGGCCTTCATCAACTCCGTGACGAAGTAGTCCCAACGCCGCCGCATCATGTAGGCGCCGGCGTCAGGACCGTATCCATGGTGCGCCTGGGGAAACACCAGCAGGTCGAAGTCCTTGTTAGCCTTTACCAGCGCGTCGATCAGAAGCATGGTGATCGACATCGGCACGTTGTCGTCCAACATCCCGTGGGAGAGCAAGAGCTTGCCCTTCAGGTTCCCGGCAAAGCTGGCGTTCGCCTGCGAATCGTAGTTGGTGGTTCCGTCCGCGTTCTTCTTCAGCAGGCCCACCCACTTCTCATCCCAATCATCTTCATAATTCCGGTTTTCATGGTTACCGCTCTCCGCGATCCCCACCTTGACGAAGTCGGGAAAGTGAAGCATGGTTGCCACCGTAGCATTGCCACCGCCTGAGTGCCCCCACATGCCGACCCGGTCAAGGTCGATCCACGCATAACGCTGGGCAAGCTCCTTGATGCCGCTGATCTGATCCGGGATCGCATTCATCCCAATGTCGTTGAGGTACTCATCATGAAAAGCCTTCGACCGCTTGGGATTTCCCATGCCTTCGATCTCGACCACGGTGAAGCCAAGCTCCGCGAGCGAATTGCAATCCACACGAGAGGCTTGAAACGAATGCGTGCCAAAGGAGCCGCCCTGCGGTCCCGGATAAATGTAATCGATAATCGGATACTTTCGCGACGGGTCAAGGTGAGCGGGGCGGAAGAGCAGCCCATAGACGTCGGTCTTGCCATCGTGCCCTTTCACGTGAAAGGTTTCCGGTGCGATCCATCCCGCAGCTTTGAGGCGCGTGATATCGCCGTGTGCCATCTCTTCGATCGCCTGCCCGGACTGATCGCGCAACACCATCACCTGCGGCTGCTGCGGCGTGGAATAGATATCGACAATGAATTTTCCGTCGCAGGAAACAGCCGCCTCGTGATCGGCGTCCTCCGTGGTGAGCAGCTTCAAATGCTTGCCATCCAGGTTCGCGCTGTAGATCCTCCGGTAGTACGGATCTTCCGAAGGTTCACGCCCGGTGCCGGTCAGGATCATGTCGCCGCTTGTCTGGTCCACGTGCAGGACCTCGTCGACGTTCCAGTCGCCCTCAGTCACTGCATTCTTCAGCTTTCCTGTGCCGGCGTCGTATAGATATAGATTTCCCCAATTCTGCCGTTGCGAAAACCAGAGAATTTCATTTCGCTTGGACAGGTAGCGCCAGTTCACGTGTTTATAGCCGCTTTCGAAAAAGGTGGGAACCGTCTCGCTGAACACGTCGCGAACCGCGCCGGTGGCCACATCCGCGATGCGCATGTTTTCAACTTTGTGGTCGCGCGAGGTGGAAACAAACGCCAGGGTCTTCGCGTCTTCTGCCCACTGCACGTCTTCCCATGGGCCATCGCAAATCAGGTGGTCGCACAGAGTCGAGCGATGCTGATCGGGCGGCATCTTCAATCGCGTGACCTTCGCGGTATTCACATCGATGATGACGCGCTCGATCATGGTCACATCCTTGTCGCCGACCATCGGGTATTTCCACGTTTCGAGGTGCGGATGCCCGACCCGAGAGGTGAGCGCGTACATCTCGCCGGTCTTACGCTGGTCCTGCTGAAAGGTTGCAATCTTCTTCGAATCCGGTGACCACACAACGATCGCGTGGTCGCTGTGGGCCCACCCTGCGTTGTCCGTCGAGTATCCATAATCCTTCACGCCATCCTTGGTGAGCTGCTTTTCCGCGCCGGTCGCGATGTCGCGCATCCAAAGGTTCCAATCGCGGATAAAAACCGCACGCCGCCCATCAGGAGAAAAGTTAGCCAGGGAAGCATCGCTCAGGCTGGGCTTGGGCGTTCCGGCGGGACCGGCCAGTGCGAGCGAGCAGCGATACTCTGCCCCCAGTGCGCATTTGTATCTCGTTCCATCGATGGTTATCCTTGCGCTCCGGCCATCCTCGAGCAGATCGAACTCGTCGGGCTGAATGCGCTTCGCATCCTTCTCCTCCAGGCCGGCCGCCTGCAGAGCCGTGGCCATGCGCAGCGGATCGTAAGCAGCGGCCTTGGTTCGTCTCGCCGCATCGGCGACCATCAGCGTGGGCAACCCATTTTCGCTGTCGAGGTACCAGAAACGATCGCCACCGATGAAGGTGGCCTCTTTGACGGCATGATCCACCAGCGAAACGGTGGCGGCGTTCAGCAGATTGGCAGCCCGGCTGTAGTCATCGGACGTATAGACGCGGCCGGTTTGCGCCTGCGCCATTATGGACATGAAAACTAAGACTGCGGGGATCATCTTGCAGACCGGCCGGGACAATGAGTTCAAATTCATCAAACGCTGCTTCCTTCGGATGGGGAATGGACCGTTGAGACGTAGACCTATGGTATATGGAGCTCACTGGCATGGCCGCATCGCGGATGGGTCTGAAAGGCGTGTGTGAGAGGGCCAGTAGTTTACGATTTAGTCCGGCAGAGCCTGCCCTGAGCTTGTCGAACGGGGACTTAGTTTGCAAGCAGTCGGTTGATGCTCGTACACCTCGACCGGCGAGACAACTTCGCGCTCTCCACGAACAGAGACATTCTCGCCTATTGATTCATATTCCATATATCCGTATGCCACTTCCACGCATCCCCATCGCGTTTCCAGTGCACAACATATTTAACCGGGACCTTTTGTCCGCCACCCAACGTAAGCTCGGCACGCCCAATCTCGACCACCGTGTCTCCGGCGGCTTCAGCCGAAACCGTCGAGAGGGACGCGTCCTTGACGTCAAGACTAGTGATCGCCGATAGCCAGAAGCTTTTGATACCAGCAATACCCTGAATCAGGTCACCCCCGGGAGGCAAGATATGGGCATTGGGCGTGTAGACGTGGTCAAGTGCAGCCATATCGCGCATCCGAACCGCCTTCGAACAGAACAGTTCGTTGGTCGCACGCATCCCTTTGACTATCGAATCAGAAAGGCTCATAAAGCTCCTTCGAGTGCCGCGGGCACCCCGAGCGTACAAAGATAACATCAGTGCGGAAGCCATACACGCGCGAAGCAGGTTTCGGATAACGACTTAGGAAGTCAGATCTTCGAGCGTGTACATCAGCTCAATCCTCTCGCAAGGCCTGCATGGGCTCGATAGAAGCCGCTTTGCGCGCGGGGAGCAGCGCTGCGATCAATCCAATGGTCGAGAGTGCCACGACCACCGCCAGATAGGTCAACCCATCGAGCGGTTGCACCTGGTACAGGAAACTCTTCACCCAGCGTCCCGTCACCACCGCCAGGAGAAGCCCCACACCAAGCCCCGCACCAATCACGATCGAGCCTTGCCGCAGGATCAGTTGCGCGACACTACGCCTCGTTGCGCCGAGCGCCATGCGAACGCCGATCTCGCGCCGGCGGTAACTCACCAGTTGCGACAACACCCCGTACAATCCGGCAACGACCATCACAACCGCGAGCCCGGCGAATGAGCCAACCAGATACAACCCCAGCTTCTGGCTGAAGGTGTTCTTCTGCACCGCCTCCTGCATGGTCTGGAAATCTTCCAGTGCCAAACCGGGAGCTGCCTGGTGGAAGAGCGAGCGCATCTCCGCTGCGACCGGCGTCTCGCCGTGAGTTCTGACCACAAAGCTGACCACCGTCTTCAGAAGCGCCTGGTAGAAAAGCGAGGTAGTTGGGACCTGGTGCTGCGACAGCATGATGAACGGCCGTACCGCGCCGCCCACGTTGCTGTCTACCTGATCATCCAGTACGCCAACTATGGTGTACGGCGTGATCATCCCCGTCTCCTTGCCGCCCAGATTGATCTGCGTTTGCAGTGGATCTTTATCCGCAAAATACTTCCTGGCCAGGGCCTGGTTGATGACCGCCACAAATGGAGTTGTCCCGGTATCTGCATCGCTGATCATGCGGCCGCGCACCACCGGCGTGCCCATGGTCCGGGCATAGTCTCCGCTGACGGCGCTGATACGAGATTCCCGCTTATTAGCCGGGTCCTTGGGTTGCCCCAAAATCTCAAAACTTGTGTTCATATCGACTCCAGACAGCGGCGGCGATGTGACCAAGGCAGCGCTCTCGATGCCGGGCACTTGACGGATGCGGTCGAGCACCGGCTGGTAGGTAAGCAGGGCAACGGATACCGGTGCGTTCCCGCCAACCTCGGAGACCGCCATCGCGGAAAAGCCGGCCGCGTCCGCGGGCATCGCGCTGAAGGTTGTTACGTGAGCCGCCTCGAATCCCAGCCGCGATTGCTCGAGATTCCAAAGCGTGTGAAACAGTAGTCCAGTCCCGACCAGAAGAAGCGTGGACAAAGCGACTTCCCCGGCAACCAGCCCTCCAGAAAGCCTGCCGCTCACCGAATGCGATCCCAGGCCGCGGGAGGCCGACTGCAACGCAGCCTGCGGGTTGGAACGCGCCACCAGCAGCGCCGGCAGCAGCGAAGACAACCCAGTGACCACGATGGCTATCACCGCCAGCACCAGCACCACCGTCCAGTGAATGGCGATCGAGTCGGCGCGGGGGATAGTTCCCGCCGGCAGCTTACTTACGGCGATCATGGCGGCGCGAGCCAGCATCACTCCGGCACCGCAGCCAATCAGGCTCAGCAACATTCCCTCGGATAACATCTGCCGCGCCAGCCGCCACCGGCCTCCTCCCAGCGCCGCCCGCACCGCAAATTCTTGTTGACGGCCCAGGCACCGCGCAATCAGCAGGTTGGAAACGTTCGCGCAGGCGATCAGCAGCACCAGCGACAGCGCTCCGAACAGCCCGTACAGAACGGGACGCACAGGCCCGGTCAGCAGTTCCTGGTACGGGGTGGCGCGAAACCGAAGCGCGTCATCACTATCTTTTCGCGGGAGATGCGCTGCGATCGCATCCAGTTCCTGCTGCGCCTGCCGGATGCTGACTCCGGCCCGAAGATCGGCCACCACGCTGAAGAAGTGGTAGCCTCGATCCTTTAACATCTCTCCCGTGGGCTGTACCGGCAACCACACGCCCTTTTGCAAGTCCGGCCCCATGCTTTCCGGAAACTGAAACGACGCCGGCATCACGCCAACAACCGTGCGCGGTGTGCCGCCGATTTTCACCACTTGCCCAACAATGTGCGGATCTGCACCGAATGTCTGCCGCCATAACCCTTCCGAAAGCAGCGCGACGGGCGGCCCGCTGGTTTGGCCCTCGGCCTCAGTGAACGTACGGCCCAGCAATGGATGCACGCCAAGCATGGAGAACAAATTGGTCGTCACCCGCGGCGCGACCACGCTTTGCGAGCCATCTCTACCCTCAACAACGCTGACATCTTCCGAGTAGCCCGCTGCATACTCCAGAAGTTTCGCCTGGGCGGCGATATCCCGGTAATTTAGCCATGAAGTTGACCCGAATTCTCCCTTGTCGCCGGTGGGCCCGATAAAAAGCAATCGATCCGCGTGCGCATAAGGGAGCGGGCGCAGCAACACACTCTCGATAATCGTAAAGATCGCCGTATTTGCTCCGATGCCCAGCATCAGCGAAAGAACGGCGAGCACAGTCAGCCCGGGAGTCTTGCGAAGTTGGCGCACCGCGTAGCGCAAATCGTGTACTAAAGCCTGCATAAATCCCCCGAACGACAAATGGACCACTTAACACTGCACTCCTGTGGCCAAATAGGCCATCAAGGAATCTCCCTCATGAAAACACCGCATTGCCCTTTGTCAAGCGAAGACGACTGTCCCGCCGTGCCCCGGCTCGCCGTGGCGTGGGTGGACGGACCTGCTGTTCCTTTCGAGCCGCGACGACTGTGTCGGTAAACCAGGGGGTGCCCCAGGTCTCGCGTTTGAGACCTGGGATGGTTGCAATCAATTCCTCTTGGAAACTCAATCTGTCCGAAATTGAAAATGCCTGTCCGGAAATGGTCGGTACGCTCCTCCGCGCCGGACTCCTGCTCACTAGTCCTGCTCGCCTATAGTCTGCGCATAAGTTTTGCCGTAAGGGTAAAAAAGCTCTTTACGACCTTCCTTCCATGCTGCCCGCAATTCCGGCGTGGTGATATCCCAATCCGGCCGGCACTTTTTCGTGACTGCACGAAGGTCGTGGCGGAGATCGTCCATCGTCGGGCGACCGAAGAACCAATAGCCGTTGTATATCTGGTAGACGACAAGCCCAGGCTCCAGAACAATGACATGCGGAATCATCGGATTGTTGGTGGGGTCCGTGTATTCAGCAATGTCCAGATCTTTCTGGACGGTTCGTCCGGCATCCGAAAGAAACGGCCAATGCGCGCCGACACCGGTGCGGTACTCGTTCGTAACCGTGATGTTGTCGGTGCTGATCGTGACCAGCCGGCAGTACCCCACTTCCATCTCCCGGTGCAGCTGGACGAGCAGTTCTCCCTGCCGGCGATCCTTGGGACAAAAACCTCCACGGCTCAATACCAGAACCATCGGATGCGGGCCCTGCAGATCCGAAAGTTTGCGGCGCTTGGCCGTGTGGTCGCTGAGTTCGTAATCCGGAAAACGCGCTCCGGGAACAATGTCAGATCTCATGAAATCCATACCTCTGGGTTGATATTTGCTAGGACGCTTCGAGTCTATCGCGCATGGGCGGACCGAATTGCATCACGAACGGGGCAATTGCAATGCAGTCCCCGCCATAAACCTGCAAGCTTCTGCGAATCACTTGGATGTAATAAGAATCTGTTAGTTGTAGCGCTGCACCACCAGCCCTCCCCTTGGGACGCCGGTAGAACTCGATGTTGTCTTCGAAGTCGCTGAGGAGTGAGATCAATTTATGCGCACCACCACTTCGCTCCAAAGGACTCTGGCGGGACTCGCCTTCGTACTTGCCATCACCCTGGGCGTGGATGCCCAAAGAAAGGCCACAACCATGGAATCGCAGGTGTTTTATCGCACCGTCAGCGTCGATGGACTCTCCATCTTCTACCGGGAAGCGGGGCCGAAAGACGCCCCCACCCTGCTTCTATTGCACGGCCTTCCGTCCTCCTCGCGCATGTTTCAGCCCCTGTTGACGAGGCTGGCAGACAACTACCATTTGGTCGCTCCCGACTATCCGGGTTACGGACACAGCGACTGGCCCGACCCCAAGCAGTTCGACTACACCTTCGACCACATCGCGTCCGTGATGGATGGCTTCACACAAGCGGTGGGTTTGTCGCACTACACGCTCTATATGCAGGACTACGGCGGCCCGGTTGGTTTTCGCATGGCGTTGGCACACCCGGAGCGGGTGAACGCTCTTATCGTCCAGGATGCGGTCGCGCACAACGAAGGCCTGGGAGCGAACTGGGCTACGCGGCGGGCATTCTGGGCGGACCGGCCTGCCTATGAAGAGGCGTTGCGCAAAAACCTGCTGTCGCTGGCAACTACCCGGACGCGGCATATCGGAGACGACCCGAACACCGAGCTCTATGACCCGGATCTGTGGACCGACGAGTATGCATTTTTGAACTCGCCCGGACAGGCGCAGATTCAAAGCGACCTCTTCTATGACTACCGCACCAACGTGGTTGCGTACCCATCCTGGCAGGCATGGATGAAGAAGACGCAGCCCAGGCTATTGGTCCTCTGGGGCAAGCATGATCTCTCGTTCGATCCCGGCGAGCCGGAACGCTATCGCAAAGACGTACCAGATGCCGAAGTCCACGTGCTCGAGGCAGGACACTTCGCGCTTGATACCAAAGCGGATGAGATAGCAGTTTTGGTGCGTGAATTCATGCAAGCTCGAAAGTAAACCGGTTTTTCCGGCTGCCTTCCTTGCCGGCTCAATCCTTAAACCGGTGGACTGCTAAAGTAGTGGTTAGGCTACACTAGCATATCAAGTCGTCCACCGGAGTCCGGCGCCCATGGAGAGTCCCGCAACGAGCTTGCATCCTGATCCTTTCACGGGTGCCTCGCCCGTTGGTAAGCGAAAACGTCGTCCCTGGCTTGGCATCGTTCTTATCGCCCTGCTTATCCTCGGCGTCGTGCTGCTGGTTACTCATAAACCCAAGCCCAAACCCGACGAGAGCGCGCTCAATCAACCCCCCGTCGTCACCATCAAGGCGGCCACGGTTCGCCAGGGCGACATGGGCATCCATGTCGACGCCCTCGGCACCGTCACCCCGATCTCTACCGTAAGCCTTTACAGCCAGGTCACCGGACGAGTCGTCGCGGTCAATTATCGCGAAGGCCAGATGGTCCGCAAAGGTCAGTCGCTGATCGAAATCGACCCGCGGCCCTATGAAGCCCAGCTTAAACAGGCGGAAGGCACCCTGCAGCACGACCAGGGCTTGCTCAAGCAGGCAGAGATCGATCTGGCGCGCTACCAGAAAGCCGTGGCGCGGGACGCGATCGCCCATCAGACCCTGGATGACCAGGAACAGGCAGTCGAGCAATACAAAGGTACGGTTAAAAACGATGAGGGCCAGGTCGACTACCAGAAGGTTCAGCTCAGTTATTGTCACATCAGCGCACCCGCTTCCGGCCGCATGGGCTTACGTCTCGTCGACCCCGGGAACACCATCTTCGCCGGCAACTCAAATGCACTCGCCGTAGTGACACAATTGCAGCCGATTACCGTGGTCTTCAACGTAGCGGAAGACAATCTTTCCCAGGTGCGGTCGCAAATTCTCCGCCGGACGGCCCTGCCGGTCGACGCCTTCGACCGTTCGCAGATGAACAAGATTGCCACCGGCCATCTGCTCACCATCGATAACCAGGTCGACACCACCACCGGCACCATTCGCTTCCGCGCGGAGTTTGACAATCACGACCTCGCCCTCTATCCCAACCAGTTCGTCAACGCCCGCCTGCTGGTAAGCACGCTGCGTAACACCCTGCTGATCCCCAGTGCGGCTGTCCAGCGTAATGGCGTGCAGGCCTTTGTTTACAAGGTGAACAGCAACCATACTGCATCGACCCAGAACATTGTCGAGCAGACCACCGATGGCAATGTGTCTGCGATCCAGGGGCTCAACCCGGGCGACACGGTCTCCATCACCGGCTTTGACAAACTGCAGGATGGCGCCAAGGTAGAGATCGAAGATTCTCCGCAAGAAGCCGCGGGCTCTTTGTCCGGAAAGAGTGCCGCCGGGCAAACCCGTTGAATCCGTCGCGCATTTTTGTCGTTCGGCCCGTCGCCACCGCACTTCTGATGGTCGCGATCCTCGTCATTGGGCTTGCCGCGTACACCACCCTGCCGGTATCTGCGTTGCCGGAAGCCGACTACCCCACCATCCAGGTGCAGACCTTCTATCCCGGCGCGAGCCCGCAAGTGATGTCGTCTGCTGTCACCGCGCCGCTGGAGCGACAGTTTGGCCAGGTAGCCGGACTCTCGCAAATGACTTCCACCAGTTCCGATGGCAGCTCCGTTATCGTGCTGCAGTTTTCGCTGAACCTCAACATCGATGTCGCCGAGCAGGAAGTGCAGGCCGCCATCAACGCCGCGCAAGGCTACCTGCCCACCGACCTTCCTGTGCCGCCCGTCTACAGCAAATCCAATCCTGCGGATGCACCTGTTCTTACGCTTGCGCTCACTTCCAATGCCATGCCGCTCTCGCGGGTCGAGGACCTGGTGGACACCCGGCTCGCTCCCAAGATTTCGCAGCTCAGCGGTGTGGGCCTGGTCACCATCAGCGGAGGACAGAAACCTGCCGTCCGCGTGCAAGCCAACCCCACGGCTCTCGCTGCATACGGCGTCAATCTTGAAGATCTGCGCAATGCGCTCACCGCGCAAAGCGTGAACTCCGCCAAGGGCAGCTTCGACGGCCCGGCACAAAACTTTCAAATCAATGCCGACGATCAGCTGCTTTCGAGCAAAGGTTATCGGGATCTTGTCGTCGCCTATAAAAACGGCGCTCCGGTCATGCTCACCGACGTAGCCAGGGTCAGTGACGGTATCGAAAACAGCAAGCTGGCTGCCTGGATGAACGAAACCCCGGCCGTGATTGTCAACATCCAGCGCCAGCCCGGGGCCAACACCATCCAGGTGGTCCAAAGTATCGAAGAGCTGCTGCCCAAGCTCCAGGCCACGCTGCCCGCCGCTATCAAACTCACGGTGCTGACCGATCGAACGAATACGATCCGCGCTTCGGTCCGCGACGTCGAGTTTGAACTCATGCTCACCATTGCCCTCGTGGTCACGGTGATTTTTCTCTTCCTGCGCAGCCTTTCCGCAACCATCATCCCCAGCGTCGCTGTGCCGCTGTCTCTGATCGGCACTTTTGTAGTGATGGAGGCCCTGGGGTACAGCCTCAACAACCTCACCCTGATGGCGTTCACCATCTCGACCGGCTTTGTGGTCGACGACGCCATCGTGATGATCGAGAACATCTCCCGCTATCTCGAAGAAGGCTTCACGCCGATGCAGGCCGCTCTCCAGGGCGCACAGCAGATCGGCTTCACCATCATCTCGCTCACCGTCTCGCTGATTGCAGTGCTGATCCCGCTGCTCTTTATGGGCGATATTGTCGGGCGCCTGTTTCGCGAGTTCGCCGTTACCCTGAGCGTCACCATCCTCATCTCCGCTTTTGTGTCGCTCACGCTGACGCCGATGATGGCCGCGCGCATCCTGCGCCATACGCCGGAGGCAGAGCAGACCCGCTTCTACCACTACACTGAAGGCCTCTTCAAACGAGTCATTGCGGCCTATGGCCGCAGCCTCCGCTGGGTATTCCGCTTCGAAATACCGATGTTGCTGATCGCGGCAGCCATGCTCGTGCTCACCATTGTTCTTTATATCGAGATCCCCAAAGGCTTCTTTCCGACTCAGGACACGGGCATCATTCAGGGCATTTCCCAGGCTCCGGAATCTATTTCGTTTGCCGCAATGTCGCGGAAGCAGCAGCAACTCGCCCACGAAATCCTGAAAGACCCGGCGGTGCAAAGCCTGTCCTCTTTCATCGGCGCGGACGGCGTGAATACCACGCTCAATAGCGGGCGCATCCAGATCAATCTCAAGGATGCTGCTCTTCGCGGGCTTACCGCAAGCCAGGTTATCCGGCGCCTGGATCGAAATCTCCGCAGTGTCCCGGGCATTCAGCTCTTCATGCAGCCGGTGCAGGACCTGACGGTCGACGATCGCGCCAGCCGCACCCAATACCAATACACCCTGGAAGATCCCGACCCGGCCGAACTCGGCATTTGGACTGGGAAACTTGTCCAGGCCATGCGCCGGCTTCCGGAGCTGCGCGACGTGGCCACCGATGATCAGCCCAACGGCGTGACCGCCCAGCTGGCCATCGATCGCGCCACCGCTTCGCGCATGAACATCACCGCCGATACCGTCGACTCCACACTGTATGACGCCTTCGGCCAACGCCAGATAAGCACTCTCTACACCCAGTCGAACCAGTACCATGTGATCCTCGAAGCGCTCCCCGAGTTCCAGAAGGATCCAAGGAAACTCGATAACCTGTATGTGCAGGGAGCTGCCAACACAACCACTGCGGGCGCCGCCGCCTCCAGCTTCCGGAAGAAGCACGGCCGCCGCCAACCCGGTAACTACGCTCGTCGCTTCTTCCAAGGCGAACTCCTCCACCACCCAGGGAACGCAACTTTCCTCCGCCGCCGGCAGCAGCTCGTCCTCGTCGTTAACCACGCAGAACAACACCGTTACGAATACGTCGAGCACCGCATCGCCCACCGGCTCCAATTTGTCCACCGGCACACCGACGAATGCGCTGTCATCGAGTCTGGCGGCTCTACCGTCCTCGTCCGCATCGAGCAGCCAAACCTCGGGACAGGCAACAGCCGGGGGCTCCGCTTCCACCAGCACCATGCCCACTCCGGTGCCGCTTTCGGCATTTACTCATTTCGAGATGAAGCCTTCGCCGCTCACCATCTCGCACCAGGGCCAGTTTCCCGTAGTAACCGTATCCTTTAATGTTGCGGAAGGCTCCTCGCTTGGCCAGGCGGTCGACGCTGTCAATCGGGCCCAGGCAGACCTGCACATGCCGGCCAGCGTAATTATTGGGTTCCAGGGAACCGCCGCCGCGTACACGGCTATCGGCGGCAATGAAGCCCTGCTCATCATCGCCGCACTGCTCGCGGTCTACATCGTGCTCGGCGTGCTGTACGAGAGCTTCATCCACCCGCTCACCATTCTCTCCACGTTGCCCTCTGCCGGCGTAGGCGCACTGCTCGCGCTGCGCCTGTTTGGCCAGTCGCTCGACATCATCGCCGTCATCGGCATCATTCTGCTCATTGGCATCGTGAAGAAGAATGGCATCATGATTGTCGATTTCGCGCTCGAAGCCGAACGGGTCCATGGCAAAAACTCCGTCGAAGCGATCTATGAAGCCTCGCTGCTTCGCTTCCGGCCCATCCTGATGACGACGCTGGCGGCGCTGTTCGCCGGCATCCCCCTCGCCTTCGGCAGCGGGATCGGCTCTGAGCTCCGCCGCCCATTGGGCATTGCGATGGTCGGCGGTCTGCTCGTGAGCCAGGTGCTCACCCTCTACACCACGCCCATCATCTATATCTTCTTTGACCGGATTGCCACCCGCTTCTCGGGCAAGCCCCACGCTACCGTCGTCGATCCAAATCCGGGGGCTGCGGGCGCATGAACATTTCCGCTCCCTTCATTCGCCGGCCCGTGGCCACCACTTTGCTCACCATCGCGGTCACGCTCGCGGGCATGCTGGCTTTTTTCAATCTGCCGGTTTCTTCTCTTCCCCAGATCGATTTCGCAACGATCACGGTGGCGACAGCACTGCCCGGCGCGAGCCCGGAAGTGATGGCCTCTTCGGTAGCGACTCCGCTCGAGCGCCAGTTTGGCCATATTGCCGGGGTCAGCCAGATGACCTCCTCCAGTACGCTCGGGGTTTGCTCGGTGATCCTGCAGTTCGACCTCAGCCGCGATGTCGACGGCGCCGCCCGCGATGTGGAAGCTGCCATCAACGCCGCACGCACGTACCTGCCTGCAAACCTTCCCGCCAATCCGCAATATAGAAAGATCAACTCCGCCCTGGCCCCGGTGATGGTGCTCGACCTCACCTCTCCCACACGAAGCAAGGCTCAGCTGTACGACACGGCTTCCTCTGTCATTCAACAGAAGCTGTCGCAGGTGGAAGGTGTGGGCCAGGTGCAGGTGGTCGGCAGTTCCCTGCCCGCGGTGCGGATTGATGCTAATCCGCAGCAGCTCAACAGCTACGGTCTGGGCTTGCAGGACCTCGCGCGCGTGATCAGCCAGCAGAACTCCAACCGCCCCAAGGGTCAGATCTCCGACGAGTTCACCACTGCCGACATCACCGCGAACGACCAGATCTCGAAGGCTGCGGATTATGCTCCCCTGGTCGTCGGCAACAATGGTCACGGGGGCGTCGTCCGCATGCGGGATGTCGCCAACGTGTACGACTCGGTACAGACCCTGCGCGCCGCCGGTTTCGTCAATCAGCAGCCCGCCATCATCCTGTTGGTCTTTCGCCTTCCCGGCGCGAATGTCATCGCAACCGTCGATCGCATCAAGGCTACGCTGCCTTCTGTGCGCGCCTCCATTCCCGCCGGTGACAACCTGGCCGTGGTCACCGACCTCACCACTACGATTCGCGCCTCGGTCAACGATGTTGAGCGAACGCTGGTCATCTCGGTCATCCTGGTGATCGCGGTGGTCTTCGCATTCTTGCGCAGCCCGCGCGGGACTTTGATCCCCGGTGTAGCGGTTGCCGTCTCGCTCATCGGCACATTCGGCGTCATGTACCTGGTGGGCTATAGTCTGGACAATC
Source organism: uncultured Acidobacteriaceae bacterium (assembly GCA_963847155.1). GTDB lineage: Bacteria > Acidobacteriota > Terriglobia > Terriglobales > Acidobacteriaceae > PALSA-350. Next base: position 336,358 of record CAWJZH010000006.1, read on the forward strand.
TTTCGCTCATGGCGCTCACCATCTCCACTGGCTTCGTGGTCGACGACGCCATCGTGGTGATGGAAAATATCACCCGGCTCATTGAACTGGGTGTGCCTCCCATGGAGGCCTCCCTGCAGGGCGCGCAGGAGGTCGGCTTCACTGTCCTCTCCATGAGCCTTTCGCTCATCGCGGTTTTCGTTCCCATCCTCTTCATGGGGGGCGTCGTAGGCCGCATCTTCCACGAGTTCGCCTTTGTACTGACAACTTCGATTGCGGTCTCTATGCTGGTCTCGCTCACGGTCACGCCCATGATGTGCTCCCGCCTGCTCAAGCCGGTCGGGGCGGAAAAGCATAATCGGATCTATCGCAGCTTTGAACACGGCTTCGAGTTGCTCCTCTCCGGCTACCGCCACAGCCTGACCTGGGCACTCGAACACCCAGTCTTGATACTCGTCACTTTGTTTGCGACATTAGCCTTGAACGTCGTCCTGATTGGCCGCGTACCCAAAGGATTTTTCCCTTTGCAGGACACCGGCAGTATTCAGGGCGGCCTGCAGGGAGCACAGGATGCCTCGTTTCAATCCATGCGCGATTCCGTACTGGCGGTGGAAAAGGTGGTGCAGGCAGATCCGGCGGTGCAAAATGTCCTCGCTTTCACCGGAGGTGGTGGCGGCCCTGGCGGCGGGGCCATCAACAACGGCTTCAGTTTCATTATTCTCAAGCCGCTCAAGGAGCGCGGCATCAGCGCTGCGGCGGTGGTCGATCGCCTGCGTCCCAAACTGCAAAAGCTTACGGGCGCTTCGACCTTCCTGCAGGCATCGCAGGATCTTGGGGTTGGAGGCCGCCAGAGCAACGCCGCGTACCAATACCAACTCTCTGCCGACACGGTCGAAGATCTGAGCACCTGGGGTCCGCGCGTCTACAGGGAGATGATGAAGATTCCCCAGCTGAAGGACGTGACCACCGATCAGCAGAACCGTGGTTTGCAGATGTTGCTCGACTACGATCGCCAATCCGCAGCCCGCTTCGGTATTACGCCACAGGTCATCGATAATTCGCTCTACTTCGGTTTTGGCGAGGCGCAGGTCTCTACCATTTACACCTCGCTCAACCAGTACTACGTGGTTCTACAGGCGGCCCCGCAGTTTCTCGTGCACCCCACCACGCTCAAGTCCACCTACGTCCACTCCAACAACGGCGGCATCGTCCCGCTGAGTGCGTTTAGCCACGCCACCGCTTCCACCTCACCCCTGGGCGTGAATCACTCTTCGTTCTTTCCTTCGGTGACGGTCTCTTTTAATCTTGCGCCCGGAATTTCGCTGGGCGATGCAACCAAGCTGATTGACCAGATGCAACGGCGCATCGGTGTTCCAGCCTCTGTGCGCGGAACCTTCGCAGGAACCGCGCAAGCGTTTCAGAAGTCACTTTCTACGGAGCCGCTGCTCATCCTCACGGCTCTGCTCGCCATCTACATCGTGCTGGGGATGCTCTACGAGAGCCTGGTGCACCCGATCACCATTCTCACCACGTTGCCGTCCGCCAGTGTGGGCGCCATTATCGCGCTCATCCTGTTTCACAGCGAACTTGACGTCATCTCCATCATCGGCATCTTTCTGCTGATCGGCATCGTGAAAAAGAACGCCATCATGATGATCGACTTCGCCCTGATTGCCGAACGGGAACACGGTAAGGACACGCGGGACGCCATCTTCGAAGCCTGCATGTTGCGTTTCCGTCCTATCCTCATGACCACGATGGCGGCGCTTTTTGGTGCGCTGCCCCTGGCCTTCGGCACGGGGACAGGCTCTGAGCTACGCCGGCCGCTCGGTGTTGCCATCGCCGGCGGTCTGCTCTTCAGCCAGGTGCTGACTCTCTACACCACTCCGATCATTTATCTCTACTTTGATCGCATCAGCAACCGTTTCAAACGCCGTCGCCCGGATGAAGCGCTTGCGTCTTAAATTTACGCACGCAGCCTGCGGAGTGCGTTTCATAGCGGGTGGTTATCTTCAGGGTCGAATGGCAAAAAGCGATCGTAGGGCTTCGCCTATCTTTTTCGGCCCATGTACGCTGGGGCGAACATGGGGCACCCGTCCGATTTCCTCCCGCTTTCGTCAGGGCATGAACCCATGGGCGGGCAGTTGAGTCCGTGGTATCCCACATCTAGCGAAAAACGGACGAGGATGGTGCACCCGCGGTTTGATGCGCGCGGTGGGACTGGCCGTTCGTTGTAAATATGTGCGCACTAAGCGCACTAAGCGCACTAAGTCCCCCTCAGGGTGCTGCGGACGACGTAAGGACAGTATTCATACCTATATAAATCCCATGCATTTTGATTTCGTACAAGAGGACTTAGATATTTATTTTGCCTGGCACTGGAAACAAGAATTTCAACATGGGAGCGACGCGCTCGGCCCAGGCGGATTCTGTGTGTTCCGCACCTTCTGCCTCGACGTAAGCGAGGTTCTGGCCTAGCTGCCAGCCTTTTTGGAGCAGCCCATCGCGCAGCGCCCGCGCATCCGGCACTGCACGGATCGATTCTTTTGTGCCGATATCCAGCCAGATGCGCAGCTCAGGTCTTTTAGGGAGCGCCGCGACCGTTTTGAGGATGGTCCGATTTCGCCACCACACCGACGGAGACATGACCGCCAGCCTGGAGAATTCTGCCGGATACCGCAACCCCAGATACAGGGTGACCAGGCCGCCGAGCGAGGAACCGCCCATCCCGCAGTTCCCGGCCCCGGGCAACGTTCGATACTGCAGGTCGATGAAGGGTTTCAGCTCTTCTACCAGCATGCGGCCATACGCATCCGCCTGTCCTCCGCCAAGACGCTTGTCTTCGACCGGCGTGTACTCATCAATCCTCTTGACGCCCGCATTGTAGATGCCAACAATGATCAGCGGCTCAATCGCACCGGTCTCGATCAGCGCATCCGCGGTTTCCCCCATGCGCCAGTAGTTCCCCGGGATGAACGAGGTCTCGGGATCGAAGAGGTTCTGCCCATCCTGCATGTAGAGCACCGGAAAGCGGCGGTCGACCTGGGCCTTGTACATAGGCGGGACGTAGACGATCACGTCGTGGTGCTCCTCCACCAGCCTGGAGACAAATTGTTCGTGCTTGCGCAGGCGCGCAGCCAGGCCGCTCGCAGCAGAAGGTAGAGGTTGGTCGATAGCTATAAGTGGTTCCGCCGGCGTTCTGTAGAATGGTGCAACCATGACCAGCCAGTGCATCGCGCACCGTGGTTTTCTAGATTAGCAAAAGGAGCAACGATTGCAGCGCGAATACCATCGCTGGTGGTCAAACGATCTGAGCCGTGACATGGAACTGCTGTGTTTCGGCCACGACGGGACCAAGGTGCTGGTCTTTCCTACTTCCGGGGGCCGATTCTTCGAGTATGAAGACAACGGTATGGTCGCCAGCGTGGCGGATCGCATTGATAGCGGTCAGTTGCAGCTCTTTTGCGTCGACAGCGTCGACCGGGAGAGTTGGTACAACAAGCATGCCGACCCCTATTGGCGAGTTCAGCGCCACATGCAATATGAGCGCTACATCGTCAACGATGTGCTGCCGCTGATGGGCAAGAAGAACCAAACTCCGCGACTGATCGCCACAGGTTGCAGTTTCGGCGCCTACCATGCCGCGAACTTCGGCTTCCGCCACCCGGAATTGGTCACCGGCATCGTAACCATGGGCGGAGCTTTTGATATGAAGGACTTCGTTGACGGCTGGTATAGCGAAGACCTTTATTTCAATAACCCTCCCGACTACCTCGCCAACTGTACGCGACCCGTGGAAGTACAACCATATCCGCACCGTGCTGGCGACCGGCGAGTGGGACTTCTGCTGGGAAAAAAATGAGCGTTTTGCGGCGGTTTTGCGTAATAAGGGGATTCGGCACGAACTGTACGTGTGGGGGGATCGCAGCTTTCACGATTGGCCCTGGTGGCGGCCTATGGCGAGGATGTACCTGGAGTAAAGGCGGGAACGAAGCCCACCTCCCGGACCAACGACTGTGGTTGGGATATTAAGGTCGGAGAATGGCTCAGGGATCGACGAAAATGCTTTAGAATTGGGCTGTTTAACTCCCCGCGGCATAGGTTTTCAGGGCCCTCTCTCTGTCCCCAGCTTCGCCTTAAAAGGAGCTCGCCGTGAAGAAAATCGGAATCATTTTCGGGATGGAGTCGACCTTCCCCCCCGCGCTGGTCGACAAGATCAACTCCTTCCAGGATCCGGACATACAGGCTGAGTTGTCCACATTGGCGAAGTACGGATGGCGGAGCCCTCTCCCTACCACGTGATCATCGATCGCATCTCGCACGACATTCCTTTCTTCGTGGCTATCTCAAGAACGCGGCGCTCTCGGGATCGATCATCATCAACAACCCCTTCTGGTGGAGCGCTGACGACAAGTTCTTCAACTTCGCGCTGGGGACCAAGCTTGGGCGTCGCGATCCCCAAAACCGTACTGCTGCCGCACAAGCACCATCCGCCCGGCACCACCGAGCGGTCCATGCGCAACCTGGAATATCCCTTGCCCTGGGACAGCATTTTCGCCTACGTCGGCTTTCCCGCGTTCCTCAAGCCCTTTGACGGGGGAGGCTGGAAAGACGTGTACAAGGTCACTTCGCCCGGCGAGTTCTTCCACGCCTACGATCAAACCCGCGATCTCTGCATGACGCTGCAGACGGCGGTCAACTTCAAGGAATATTTCCGCTGCTACTGTGTCGGCCAACAGAAGGTTCACATCATGCAGTACGATCCTTCGCTGCCTTTCCACGAGCGCTACGTGAAGAACCCAGCGCCGGTCGACCCTAAGCTCCTGGAGCGCGTCGAGCGCGACTGCCTGACCTTGTGCCGCGCCCTGGGCTACGACCTGAACACAGTGGAATTTGCATGTGAAGACGGCATCCCTTACGCGATTGACTTCATGAATCCAGCGCCCGATGCGGATATAAACTCCGTAGGCCAGGAGAACTTCGACTGGATCGTGAACGAGGTAGCGGCGCTCGCCATGGAGAAGGCCAGGAAACATACCGGACAAGGTTTCTGAATATCGCTGGAGCGCCTTTCTTGGACGGCCCCTCAGCCGCGTCGACCGAATGGTCAAACACCTAGGCAAACGAGCCAGGAGGTACACGGATGAGCCGTCCCAGTTTCAGTATCGGCATCGAAGAGGAGTATCAGACGATCGATCCGGAAACACGCGATCTGCGTTCCCACATCCAGTCCGAGATTCTCCCCAAAGCCAAGCTCGCCACGCATGGATCGAGCCAAGCCTGAACTTCACCAGGCGGTCGTCGAAGTCGGGCACCAGGGTTTGCCGCGATATTGAGGAAGCCCGCGAAGACATTCTCGATTTGCGTCGGCAGATGATCACTCTGGCCAGCGAAAGCGGCATGCTGCTGGCCGCCGCCAGCACCCATCCTTTCGCCCACTGGACGGAGCAGGAGATCTACCCGACGAGCGCTACAAGCAGGTGGTGGAAGACATGCAGCTGGTGGCGCGCGCGAACCTGGTCTTCGGCCTGCACGTCCACGTCGGCATCGAGGATCGCAACACCGCGATCCACATCATGAACTCGATGCGGTACTTCCTGCCGCACATCCTGGCGCTGTCGATCGAACTCGCCCTTCTGGGAGGGCACGAAGACGGGCTTCAAATCGTATCGGTCCAAGGTTTTCGAGCGCTTTCCCGCGCACCAACATCCCTGACGTTTATGCCAACTGGGCGGAGTACGAGACGTTTATCAACCTGCTGGTCAAAACCAACTGCGTCGACAACGGCAAGAAGGTCTGGTGGGACATTCGCCCCCATCCCTTCTTCAACACCCTGGAAGTGCGTGTCTGCGACATCCCGATGCGCCTGGATGAAACCATGGCCATCGCCGCGTTGATCCAGGCCACGGTGGGCATGCTGTACGACCTGCACGCCGAAGAACAAGAGCTATCGCATCTATAGCCGCGCCCTGATTATGGAGAACAAATTCCGCGCTGCCCGGTATGGCATCGATGGCAAGCTGATCGATTTTGGCCAGGAAGAAGAAGTGCCGATGCGCGATCTGATGCTCGAGTACATCGACCTTATTTCCGATGCGGCCAAAGAACTTGGCTGCGAGCGGGATATCGCCTACATCCACGAAATGCTCAGAATGGGAACCGGCGCTGACCGGCAACTCAAGGTGTACGAGGAAACAGGCGATCTGAAGAAGGTCGTCGACTACATCGTGGCCGAGACCCGCGTAGGAGTGATGCAGGAAACGCCAGCCGCCCTGCAGGATCTGGACCGACATCTCGGTTCGCAGGCGATCCGTAACTCAACGCTTTTGCCAATCGAAAGGACTGCTTGACTCAACCCGTTCTTAACCGACATCACCAGGATGGAATTCGATCCTGAGTTCTCCCCCGGCGCCTACAACGCCGTGAACACCTGCCTGCGCATTCAGCCTTCAGAGAAGGTCACGCTGATCACCGACAACGCCTGCCGGGAGATTGCAGCCAGCATCGCGCAGGAACTGGTCAAGGTTGGCTGCCCTTTCAAAGCCTTCGTGCTCGAAGATCTCGCGCCACGTCCGCTGACCGGCTTGCCGCACGAAATCGCCGAGGACATGGAGACCAGCGACGTAAGCATCTTCGCCGTGCGGGTGCAGCCCAACGAACTGAAGTCGCGCATGGAGATGACCGCGATCGTGAACCGGCGGCGCATGCGCCACGCGCACATGGTGAACATCAATCGCCAGATCATGCTGGAAGGCATGCGCGCCGACTTCAACCGCGTCGACGCCCTGAGCAGCAAGGTGATGGAGATCGTCAGCCCCGCCAGGGAGATCACCGGCAAAACCGCCGCCGGCAGCGACTTCACCGACCACGCTCAATCCTGAATATCGCTGGATCAAGACCAGCGGCATCATCAGCCGCGACAAATGGGGCAATCTGCCCGGCGGCGAAATCTTTACCTCTCCGGGCGAAGTGAACGGTGTGTACGTAGTCGACGGCGTGGTCGGCGACTATCTCTGCGACAAATACGGCGATCTCGCAGCGCCAGCCCCTGACCATCCGCATGAAGAAGAATCGCATCACCGAGGTCTTCAGCGAAAACAAGGCGCTGGAGCAGGAGTTCTGGTCCTACACTCACACCGACGAAAACAGCGACCGCGTGGGCGAGTTTGCCATCGGCACCAACATCGAGTTGACCAACGTGATCGGGCAGATTCTGCAGGACGAGAAGTTTCCCGGCATCCACATCGCCTTTGGCAATCCCTACGGCGAGCACACCGGCGCGAAGTGGTATCTCCGGCACCCACATCGACGTGGTGGGCACGGAAGTTCGATATCTGGGTAGACGGACGGCAGATCATGGAAAAGGGCCGCTTCCTGATCGAGGACTGAACATGATTCCCGCCCTCCGCGAGGCCTTCAACCGCAATTACTCGCCCTGAGAACTACCAGCAGTTTCTCAAGGATCTGGACGCGAGCGCCGGCACGCCCATCGGCTTCCGCGTCTCCGAGACGCCGTGCTTCCTTCCCAAGGCGCTGCTCGACCAAATGGCGGAGTACGGCCGCGACCTGGTTCTGCAGCTGGTGGACAATCCGGAATACCTGCGCGCTTCCGACGTCACCGTCCCTCCGCAATACAACGTTGCCAACGAGTCGCCGCGGCCCATGTTCCTGCAGGTCGACTTCGGCCTGGTGCGCAACGCCAAGGGCGAGCTCGAGCCCAAGCTGGTTGAGCTGCAGGCCTTTCCTTCGCTCTACGGATACCAGCCGGTGCTGGCGCAGCAGTACATTGAATCGTACGGGCTTTCTGCGGATCTGGGCATCTATCTCGGCGGCTATGATCACGATACGTATCAGCAACTGATGCGGGAGCTGATCGTGGGCGGCCACGATCCTGAAAACGTGATCCTGCTGGAGATCGATCCGCAGAAGCAAAAGACGCTCTGCGACTTTCTCATCACGCAGCGGGAGCTCGGCATCGCGATCGTCGACATTCTGAGGCTGAAAAAACGCGGCGAACGTCTGTTCTACGAAAAGGACGGCCGCGAAATTCCGGTGCGCCGCATCTACAACCGCTGCATCATGGATGAGCTGGAGCGCAAGGACATCGAGCTTCCGTTCGATTTGACCGACGCCGCTCGACGTGGAGTGGGCGGGACATCCGAACTGGTACTTCCGCATCAGCAAGTTCTCCATCCCCTACCTGAAACACGAGTGCGTGCCGAGGACGTGGCTGCTCGACCAGAACAGCACCGTTCCCCACGACAACGAGAACTATCGTCTTGAAGCCGCTGTATTCTTTCGCCGGGCTAGGGATCAAGTTCAACCCGACCCAGGCGGACGTCGATGCCATCCCCGCAGACGCAGCGCCAGCATTACATGCTGCAGGAGCGTATGCAGTTCGAGCCGGTGATCGCGACGCCGCACGGCATGACGCAGGCCGAGATTCGCATCATGTATGTGTGGCCGGAGGGCGGCGACACTCACGCCCGTACTGCCGCTGCTTCGCATGGGCCGCGGCATCATGATGGGCGTCGATCACAACCGCAACCTGGAATGGGTGGGGGGATCCGCGGCCCTTTGGGTTTAGCTACAGAATGCCTTCGCCCTGTAGGTTCGAAAAGCGTACCTCAGGGGCTAATGAGCCTGTCTGAGAAGTCCATCTCCAATGTTACTCCCGGAGGGACGGCTGGAGATAGGCCGCGACCGTAATCCTGGACAACCTTCAGCCGTCCCTTCGGAACTCAAGCATGTTTCGTGATCTACCCACGACTAGCGTCCTGGGCTATTTTCAGCGAGACATGTCCAAATTAGATTTTTAAAATGCCACGGTTTAGGAACCGCCCTTTCCTTGCCACGATCCTCTCCTTTTTGTCATCCCGAGCGCAGCCGAGCGGATCTGCGGTTCTACGGACTACTCCTGGAAACCCGGAATAACAAAGGAGAGGTTGATGCTTCCAGGAGGGTTCGGTGCATGACTAGTGGAGGTTGTAGACCGGTAGGAGCGGGGCGCACGAATGGCGCACAGCAGATCCGCTCGGCTGCGCTCGGGATGACAAAAAGGAGAGGACCGTGGCAAGGAAAGGGCGGTTGCTGGAGGAAAGGGGCGGTTGCTGGAGGAAAGGGCGGTTGTTGAGCCAAGGCATTGTTAAATTCAATTTGGGCAAAAGACGATCTACATGCGACCAAGATTTATTCCGCCAAGCGCGATTCAAAATAATCAGCAAGTTACATCCGCAAAAAGCCAGTTGCTCGCTAATTTGGACAACTCTGATCTTCAGCCGTCCCTCCGGGACTAAATTGATAAATCATGGTTCTCACACACGTTCTAACTAAAGCCGTTAAGCGCGCAGATCATTTACGGCACAGCTGAAGCCGTACCCTTCGTTCGACAGGCCTCTACCGCGGCGTCTTACGTCGTGACCGGCAGGTAGAGCCTGTAGGTCTGGTCAGTAATCGCAGGGTAAGGCAGCATTTTCAGGCCCTGCCCAGAACCAGGGACTTGCCAGTCGTTCCCTCCATGTTGCTCCGTGGCGAGGAGTTGCGTGCGGGTCAGAGCGGACGGAACATCGCCCACCGCGAAGAGCGCGAGTGGGCCCTGCAGTACGGCGACCAGGTTGGGATGTTGCGGATCAACAGAAGAGAGCCGCACGGGCCGATCGATCGTGAATTCGATGCGATCGCCATTCTTCCAGCTCTGGCGCACCGGGAACGAATGTGCCGGGCTTCAAAGCAGCAGACGTACTCTTTCCATTCACGGCTAAATGGGTGCCGGGTCCTGCCCACGCAGGTACTCTCAGATAGATAGCAAAGCTCTCCGGCTTCTCCATCTGCAGGCTGAGAGTGGTTTCCGATTTGTAGGGATATTGCGTGTTCTGCACCAGCGTGCACCGGGTGCCATTTTGTTTCCACGTCAGCTGCGACGGAACATAGAGATTCACGTAGACGCCATCCGGCGCGCTGAGGTACCCACTTATGCCATAGTCCGCGGTGATCTGAGGAAAGGTTCCCGAACAGCAGGGCCACTTATCCTGGTGATAGAACTTGGTCGCCGAGTTGTTGTAGTCGGCATAGTAAAAGCTGGTGCCGTCGGGGAGAATCGGTTTGGCGCCAAGGATGGTGTTGTACAAGACGCTCTCCATACTGTCGCCGTACCGGCTGTCTCCCGTGATGCGCATGAGATAGCGGGCAATTTTGAAATGACCGTACGCACCGCACGGGGTTTCAAAGCTGGAGTGGGTTCGGACCAGGCTCTCGCCCATTTCTCCGCTGCCCGGCTTGCGGAAGCTTTCGTCTGGTCCCCAGCCGCCGGTGGCGAAACTCTGCGTGGTGCGGACCAAGTTGAATCCATTCTGCGCCGCGCGCAGATGCATCGCGCTTCCATCCACCAAGTATGCCTGTATTGCCGAGCATAGCGCGTTGACATGGCTGTAGGCATGAAGGCCGGGAAGGATGTTCTCTCCTTCGGAGAGCGGAGTGAAGTAGTCCTTGTCTTGCAGGAACCTCTCGGCCAGTTTGCGATAGCGCGGATCCCCGCTGCGCAGATATGCGATGTAGAGGTTTTCCGGAAGAGTGTAGGTTTCGTCCCAGCAGTAGGAAACATTCTTATGCGGCAATGCACACGCCTCCGCGCGCGTCTGCGGCCCGGCCGGCAGGTGAGGTAGCACTGCGTCGGTCGCGTGGCTGAGCACAGGTAACGCCATGGGATCGGCGGCGAAGGCGTAGGCATCGAGCAGGCCCATGTTGGTCTTGTCAAAGGTGTATGCAGGGAGTGGATAGTCTTTGTAGAACTTCTCAGTGACTGTTGCGGAGAAACCCTTGACCAGCCTTTGTACCTTTTCCTGGGTCGGCTTGTCGCCGGTCACCGCATAGGCGCGGGCAAGCCCGGAGAGATATTGGCCGAAACTGTGACCCGCGATGTAACCCGTCATGTTCTTGGGCGGATCATAGTCGGGGCTGTCGTTGTACCAGCCACCCATTACCGGGCCCCGGCGCGGGCATGCCGGCACGCTCTCGAAAGGGCTTGAGCAAGCCGTCTTCATCGAGCGCGAGGAAGAATTTGTGATTGCGGTTGAACTGGTCGAGCATCGGCCCTTCCAGCAAGGCGACCTGGGCGTAGTCGAACTGGCTCAGCAACGGCTTGACCGCGGTAGTAGGCGCTGCACCCGCGAGCATGGATGGTAGAGACGGAGCACACAAGCCTAGCGCCGCGCTCCCCTTCAGAAAGTTTCTGCGATTTAAGTCCCTCATCGTCGGACCATCCCTTTTTGACTGCATATTTGACATAGGCACGAACGTCTCTTTGATCGATCGAGCAAAAGCAGTCGGTGGCTGCGCCTATCGTTTTCGGCCCACGTACGCTGTTGCGAACGTGGGGCACCCGTCCGATTTCCTCCGGCGTTTGCTATGACACCGACTCCCGGGGGACAGACGTCTCGGTGGACTCGGGTCACACGTGTTGATACGGAATCCATACCTGCATGGCCGATAGGTCGCGATTGGACCATGCGTAGTACGGAATCATTTTCAGTTTTGTATCTTTTCCAGCGGCCGCGTCTGGAAGCGCCGCCTGGTAGAGTGCCGGCGCAGCAGCGGGAAGCAGGGCGCCGGGGTGCTCCAGGACGACGATGCCGTCGAGCAAGCTCGGATCGTAACGCTCTGTCGTGCTTTCGGTCACATGGGCCGTGTAGCGGGGAAAGATGCTCGAATCCTTCGATGCCTCGAGCTGATCGAGTTGCTCCATGCAGTAAACCACCGGCCCGCGTTGTAACGCGATCCGTCCCCGATCATCGGCGACGGCTGGGTTGGCATGAACAACCTGAGGACGCATATCGAAAGAGAGTTCCAGCTTGTCGCCGGAACTCCAGCGGCGCCGTACCGGCAGATATTGTCCTGCCGTAACGCCCGCGACCTCTTTGCCATTCACCTTGACGCTGTTCTGTTTTGACCAGGCGGGGATGCGGACAAACAACGTAAACTCCTCGGGGGACGCGGGCATCACGGAGATTGCAACGGTACCCTCCCACGGATAATTCGTGCTCTGGCGCACGGTGAGCGGGGTGCCACTGGCCAAATGCCATTTCATTTCGGAGTTGTCGTAGAAATGGACATACACGCCTTCGGCAGAAGTGCTGTAGAAATACCCGGGGAGCGACGCAAAGGTTCGCTCCAGGTTTGGAGGACAACAGGTCGTGTCGTACCACGGGTTGCGGATCTTATCGCCGGTTGCGGGATCGAACGCCAGCGGGTTGCGATAGCAATACATTTTGCCATCGAGCGACATGCCGGAATTGATGCCGTTATAGAGCGCGCGCTCCATCACATCAGTAAACTTGGCATCCCCGCTGGCAGAGAGCATGCGCCAGTTCCACATCATATTGCCAATGGCCGCGCAGCTCTCACCGTACGCGCGCTCATTGGGCAACTCGTAAGCGTTGCCAAAAGCTTCGCCGTCGCTGCGGGCGCCCACGCCTCCGGTCACGTAAAGCTGGTGGGCCGCGAGGTCGTCCCACAAGACGTTCAAGGTCTTCCAGTAAGCCGGGTCGCCTGTCTCGAGGTAATAGTCTGTCGCGCCACAACAGGCATACATTGCGCGCACCGCGTGGCCTTCGAGCTTGGTCCGCGAGGTGAACGGAATGCCGCAGAACATATACACGATCTGGCGCTCAGTAAGGGGTTCCCGCGAATCGCCATGAAGTATGTAGCCGGCGAGGTCAAGATATTGTTTGTTGCCCGTGGTTCGATAGAGCTCAATCAGAGACATCTCGATTTCCGGATGGCCGGCAACAATGGGCGCCTGGTTTGCACCTGGTCCATAGCCCGAAAGCAGGAACCCATCGACGAAGCGCATTCCCGCTTGCAGCAGCGTGGGATCGCCGGTGGCGCGATAGTAGGCGATCGCACCTTGCAGGAGATGGCCGATGTTGTAGAGCTCGTGGCCTGTGGTTTGTGTCTTCCACAACATTCGTTCGCTCTTGTGGTCGCCGACGTAATAAGTGTTCAGATAGCCGCTGGGTTCCTGCACCGCCACCACTTCACGAATCATCGCATCGGTCTGGCTGCGAAGCTCGGGCAAGGGCTGGGATTGCAAGGCAAACCCGACAGACTCGACCCACTTATAAATGTCGGAGTCGGAGTAGACCGGCCCGCGTTGCGGCGCCTGCGACTGACCAGCCAATCGCAGAAAATTGTCCATGCGGCCGTGATCGAGAAGCTCCTGGCGCATGCTGGGGATGCTCGATGCCACATTGGTCGTGCGCCGCTTTGACCAGAATCCGCTCTCGATCGTGACCGCTTGCACCGGCACGCTCTTCAACTTGGCATAGGGTGAATTGCGCGTAGCGATGATGCCGGCATCCGCCCAATGCTGATCGAGGGCGGCAGTGGTCGTAGTGCCAGTGGTCTGACGAGCAAACCCGGGTAAAGCAATGGCCGCTGTGGCCGCCGCAGTCGTGGATATGAATTGGCGTCGAGTTGGTTTTCTTAAGATGTCCATGGTTCCTCTCGCTACGGGGAGCTCCGGTTCGTGTTTACGTCCTGGAGTAGATACTGTGTCTGCGATACCTGCTCCCGGCGCTTCAACTCCTCCAGCCGGCTCACTAGCGGCTGGATGGCTTCTTTGTTGCCCAATCGACGTTGTGCCTGGATCTCCTGGTAAAGCGCAGCTTGGTCGTTCGGATCATTCTTCAATGCGATTCCAGCCTGATCGATCACCTCGTCGTACCGATTTGTCTTTAGCAGCAGGTTGCAGAGCAGATCCCGTGCTGGCTGATAATCGGGCTCCAATTCCAACGCCTTTTTGACTGCCACAATTGCCTTGGCTGAGTTCTGTTCGCTGTCATTGCCATTCTCATGAGCCAGGGCCTCCGCGTAGAGATATTGCAGCAGCGGGTCCTGGGGATGCTCGCTTGCCTCGCGCTCAAAGATCTCGAGCGAGCCCGCCCAATCATGTTGCTGGCTGCGAATCATGCCCATGGCATCTTCGACGAACGAAAGCTTCGAATCGAGAGCATGCGCTTTCTCGAAATCGGCGACCGCTGCGTCGTAATGTGATAGTTGGACTTGAAGCACACCCCGGGCCAGGTACAACTTCGCTGCCTCGGGCGACTGCTTGATACCGGAGTCCACAACATCAATACCAACCTGGTACGAGGTGTGGTTGAACGAGACTGCGGCAAACAGAAGGTAGTTAGCCGTTTCGCTCGGATCCTTCAAAATCGCAGTGCGCAGCCACTCGACGGCGTGAGGCGTATCGCCCTTTTCCTCCGCGATTTGCGCAGCCAGCGAGAGGGTTTTACTATCCGCGGAGCCTGACGCCATCAATGGCTGCAGCGTGTTGAGGGCATCGTCGAAATCCTTCGACTTCCATTGCACCACGGCGAGCTGCAATAGATTTTTTTCGCTGGGGTCTTGCTCCGCAATCCGCCGAAAGGTTCCTTCGGCCTTGCGATGATCGCCTTGAGAGAAGAGACAGGAGCCGAATTCGCGCTGCGCCTCCACGCTCCTCTGCACCAGGGGAAGACTCCGTTCGAAGTACTCGATCGCGGCGGCGCAGTCACCATGCTGAAAGCTAAGGCTTCCTAGCATGGCGTGCGTTGTCTGGTCGTCGGGGCGCTGTAAGAGGATTCGCTGCAGCAGGCCGGTTGCGGCCGCGGAGCGTTTGGCGTAGGCAATCTGGGCCGCCCCTTCCAGGGCCGGGAGAGAATCAGGGCAGGATTCGAGCGCCTTCTCAAAGGAGTTTTGAGCATCGCTTACCTGGCCCTCCCGGCTGAGAGCAATGCCGCGAAGGGTCAGCACCTGGCAATCCGATGGACGAGTGTTCAAAATCCTGTCAGCGATGACAACCGCCTGCTCATTGTTGTTTTGGTGTAACTCGTGCGCCACCGTGTTTGCGTCATCACCCGCCAACTGAGCGGAAAGAGCCGCCGGCATGAGAACGAAAGCAATCGCCGTAATCCATATTTTGATGACCGACGGAGTCACAAGTGGCCGCATGGTTCATTGTAAAGAGTCACAACATTAGAACGTCAGATTTCCGCCGAACTGAACAAACCGCGGAGTGTATTGGCGAGTCGCCTTGCCGAAGTTTCCATCCGGTATGTTGAAGTCCACGGTGTTGAGGTTAGCCCGGTTGAACACGTTGAAAAATTCGAAGCGTAGTTGGAAATTGACCCGCTCGGTGATGGCCGTGTTCTTGAGCAGTGCGGCGTCCCATTGAGCAAAGCCGGGCTCCCGGAAGCTGTTATAGGTCTCATTTCCCTCCGCGCCGAAGGTCCCAGGAGCGTTGAAGGTGCCGGACGGAAACAGACCGTTAAGATAGCTCTTGCGGCTGGTGGAGTACTTATAACTGGCCACGTCTGGGAAGTCGAAATTATCCCCGTCGGCGTTATAGTCACCGCTTCCAGCAGCATATCCGCTAAAGTTTCCAGCCGCATCCTTCAACGGCGCGAAGGCCGCATTTGTAGACACGTTAAACGGGCTGCCGGATTGAACAATAGTGGTGCCACTCAGCTGCCAGCCACTGGCGGCGCGGCCTACCAGACCCTCCCCGTGCCCTACATCGGGAAACTGGTAATTCCACGCCAATGAAAAGCGGCTCGGGATATCCCATATTGAAGGCCCATAGTACTGATGGGGGTTTACGTAGGTGGGGAAAACCTGGGTATCGTCTTTAGAGACTGACCGGGTGTACGAAGCATTGAAGAAGGCCCGCGAAAATCGACCCCGAACTGCGAGGATAAACGCATTGTAGTTGGAGACGCGATCGTTCTGCGTGTAAAGGACCTGTCCAAAGCTGGTGTTCAGCCGGGTCGGCGTAGTGCTGTTATGGAGAATCAGATCGCCCGGAAGCTCGTTGATGTTTTGTCCATAGCTGACGTTATAAACCTGACCACCGCCAGAGAGCAGGTTCCTTCCGGTTGCTCCCGAGTAGGAAACTGAAGCTACCAGATTTGCCGGCAATTGCCGGTCAAGCGAAGCGGAATAGATATAGGCGACGGGCGATACGAGATTAGGATCGATGCCACCAATGGTGAATTGAAGGCCGGTGATTCCTCCCTGGGCATTGAGGGGACGCCCGGGCAAGACCGGCGCCGGAAAGCCAAAGGGCTTGGTGTTGGAGGTGCCCAATGCGAAAATGGGCGCAGGCGTCTGGCCACTGTAGAAAGTGGGAAAAATATTGCCGGGCGGATTGCCACGATACTGTTCCTGAAGATTGGCCAGGGTTGGCCAGTTATGAAAGATCCCCGCGCCACCTTTCACGAGCCAGTTCCCATTTCCGGTTATGTCCCAAGCCACGCCGGCGCGCGGACTGAACACATCAGTGATGGCGCGGTTCAGAGCGTGTTTGTGTCGAAGCACAAATCCATTGGCCGTCTGTTCCTGAAGTGTTTGCCCAGGACCGTAGAAGAAGTTTGAAAATGCAGTGTTTGCGCTTCGTGAGTAAGGGTTGCCATAGTCGTCCCAACGAATCCCATAGTTCAGAGTCACGTTGTGCCGTACCTTCCATGTGTCCTGGGCGAAGACGCCGTTGGTGATACCCGCGGCATTCCAGTCGTACTGCGTCCTTTGACCGGATATCGGATCATAGGAGAGACTGGTTTCCGTGTAAACATTGTCGCTCGCCAGCTGAAGCAGGCCATTAAACTGGAACGTCGGCTGATCATAAGGTCCGTTGAAAACTTCGACATCGTCCCCGAAGAGTCCTTCATACCCCACTCTGATGTCGTGCGATTTAATGGTGTGGGTCAGCACGTCGCGCCAGTGATAGTTGTGCTGGATGAAGTCGCCTTGGGCGAAGCCGGACCCCAAGGCATTCCCGTTACCATCGACATTAATGCTCGTCACTTTCACCAATGGAACGGAGAAGAGTCCTGAGGTCCCCAGTATGCCTTCCACTCGCATTGCCGCAAAGGCTGCTTCATTCAGCGTGCTGGGGTTGAAAGTGTGGGTTTCATTCACCTGGATGGCGTACTGATAGTACTGGTTCGTGGTGGCAAAAGCCGAGCGTAGATTGGGTGTGTTGGTGCTCAAGGTCGTGCGATAGAAGCTCCCATACAGCCGTTCCGCATCGAAGGCCTTGTCCAGCCGGAAGTTGTATTGCAGGCCGTTGCGATAGGAAGCGTCGGTATAGTTGGCGTTGTCCACCATGGCAGTACTGCAAGGCAAAAATGCGGTAGCCGCAGTGCCGCAGGTGCCGGCATACAAGGTCGCCGCAGTAGCCTGGACTGCCTGCCTGGAAATCTTGCTCACCGGATATTTTGTGAGCAGCATGGTGCCAAGGGTATTGGGAAAGGTGCTTTGAGCGAAAGCCGTGAACTGCGGATCCTCGAAGCTCACATTGGTCGAAACCCCGGCCGACGCACGGAGCGGTTCGATCCCGAAGAAGAAAAATCCAATGTCATGCCGGGGAACGATAGGACCGCCAATCGTTGCAGAGATATTGTTGGAGTGAAACGGGGAGTATTTTGAAGTGAACTCGGTCCGCGCCAGCAATCCCTGGTAGGTGAAATAATCGCTCGCATTGCCGTGATACTGGTTGGTACCCGACTTGGTGGTCATCGTCATCTGGATGGAACTGGCACGGCCATAGTCGACGTTGTAGGTGTTGCTCTGAATGGTCGTTTCCTGGATGGAGTCGGGGTTCGGGGTCATGTTCAATACCCCGGGCCGGATGGAACTGGTGACGTCGAGCCCGTCGATAACATACATGTTCCCGACGGCGCCCTGGCCGTTAGCGCTGGCATCGACCTGGGTCTCAGTGGAGTAATTATCGCGGCCCGATCCGGGGCTTCCGTTGCTCGTGACTCCCAGTCCGGTTACGCCCGGCGCCAGACGTGACAAGTGAAATCATGTTGCGCCCGGCGAGCGGGAGGGAGGAGAGCGTCTGCGTAGACAATGTCTCCTGCAGGCGCGTATCGCTGGTGTCGAGTAGCGGCGCCTGTGTGGTCACCTGCACGGTTTCGCTCGAGGTGCCGACAGTGACTTTGACCGGCAGGTTCAGGGTCTGGTTGGTCTCGAGCGTGAAACCCTGCTGGGTGTCTGCGAAGCCCTTTGCAGACGTTTTCAATGCGTAGCTTCCAGGGGCCAGGCTGACGAATTGATAGAAACCGGACGAGTCTGAGGTCGCCGTCTTCCCTACCCCAGTTCCGGTGTTGGTAAGCGTGACGGCGGCCCCGGGGATGACGGCGCCGGCGGGATCCGTGACCGTGCCGGAAATGCTGCCGCTAAACTGCGCGAATGCGCTGGAAAAGGCTCCGAGAGCCAAGGTCAGCCCGAGGGCTGCGCGTAAAGCATTGCGTTTCATACCAACCTCCCCAGATGTCTTCGGCCTTACGCTCGTTGAGGGTCTCTCGCCTGTGACAAACCGATCGCGTTAGAGAAAACGCTTTCTCGCCGGAGCAAGTTTCTTCCCTGGCACGAGCAGGAGAACCATATTCCCGCCCGAAGACGATGCGCAATGGGTCATATGTACCAACCCGGTGTACTATGATCCGTTCGGACAAGGATTCGTTCGGGGGGTGGGGTGATGACCCGTGGTTCCGGCCTGATTCCCCGCTGAACCGGTATCACCGTTGACTATGAACAAAACTGGCAGCAAAAGGTTGAAACGCGGACTTGGGATTACGTTTTCTGCGACCGCCTTGATCGCGCTCTCAGCCTGCAAGCGGGCGCCGATGCCGATTGCCGTGATCCCGCGCGCCTGCGGCACTGCGTTGTGGGAGCCCGAGCATTCGGGTGCTGCCGAGGCCGCAAGAGCGAAGGGTTTGACGGTTTATTGGAACGCTCCCACCCGGCCTCATGATGTTCAAAAACAGATCGAACTTCTGGAAAAGGTAGTGGCGCTGCGCTATCGCGGCATCGTCCTCGCGCCCGACGAGACCCTGGCGCTGCGCACGCCTATCAAAAACGCGCTGGCTACGCACGTCCCCATCGTGGTGGTTGGAACGGAACTCGGTATCGATCCGGACAGCAACTTATCGTATGTCTTGAACGATGAAGTGGCCGGCGGCCGATTGGCCGCACGCAGGCTGGGCCTGATCTTAGCGGGCCAGGGAGCGGTAGCGGTTCTAGGCCTCGATCCTAAGCTGCGGAGCATGAGCCTGCGCGACCGGAGTTTTGAGGACACGTTGTCGTCGGAGTTTCCGGGCATCCACGTAGTGGCGCGCCGGCCTGGGCAGGCGAGCGCCGCCCAGGAACAAGAAACAACCGAGGAGCTTTTTCAGGCCGGCACTCCGCTCGATGCCCTGGTCGCGCTCTCTGCGGAAGCCACCAGAGGAGCGTATTACGCATTGATCGAGTTCAATCGGACGGGCATTACTCACCTGATCGGTTTTGATCAGGACCTGTTGCCTCCGATTCGGAATGGTGGCCTCGATTCTGTAGTTGCGCAAGATACCCACGAAATCGGCAGATTGGCGATCCAACAGATCGACCGACAACTGCATGGAAGTCGCATTCCAGACACTCTGATCGTACAACCGAGGCTTTTGACCCGGGAAAACATCGATGCCCCTGAAATGCGTGACGTGTTGACAGCTCACTGGTGGGCAGGCCAATGAAACCGGTCTCCACATCGCGCCGCATCTTTCTGCTCGTCTCCGCCCTGCTGGCGGTCACCGCCGTAGTTTCTTTTATCGCATGGCGTCTTTCTGCTTCCCGCCGGGACATTTCCACGCCATACACCGCGTCGCTGGATCGACGAGACGATTGGACCGCCTATGGCGGTACCTGGGAAGCGGTGGACGGCGCCATGCGCAACAACTCAGACGAGCGCGGCGCCAAGCTGATGAGTGGATCACCCCATTGGCAGAACTACTCTGTCGAAGCGGACGTTCAACTGCTGGGACAATACGGCGACGCCGGGCTCATTCTCCGCGCCACCAACGAGGAAGAAGGGGTGGATGCTTACAACGGATACTTCGCCGGCATTCGCGACCTGGATAATTCGGTCATCCTGGGGCGAGCCGATTTTGGCTGGCGCGAATACCGTTCGGTGCCAGTGAAACCAAGAGTGAATGCGCAAACCTGGTATCACTTGAAGTTCCTGGCCTACGAGTGCGACTTTGTTGTGAGAGCCACGTCGCTCGCCGGCGAGACCACGACGGCAGCCCTACGCAACCGTGACTGCCTGCAACGGGGAAGGTTCGGCTTGAAATCATATGCCACGGGGGCACTATGGCGTAACGTCGAGGTGCGCCCCGCGACTCGGGCCGATGAAGTGGCAATGATTGGACCGGAGCCACCTTCGCCTGCCTTCGCACGGGACGCGACTGGCGGAGCCACGTCTGACTCTCTCGACCGGGATATGGAAGCGATCGATCGTGAGACGAAGTACCACCACTTCGATCCCCATGCGATCCCTATTGCGAATCTTCGCCTGCTCCCTCCCGGCAAGCCGACTCAGGTGACGGTGCACGGGAACGTCACCTTGACCTCTCCCATGCTATTCATCCAGGACCCGGGAGGGGGGCTTGCGGTTGCCCGCAGCGATGAGCGAGTGCCGCTGGAGATCGGCGATGAAGTAGAAGCCATGGGTGATCTTGCGCCCGGTGATTTCAGTTCAGTGTTGAAAAACGCGAATGTGCGGGTGCTGTGGTCCCATTCGCCTGTCCCGCCCGTCTCCGTGACCGCCTCCCAGGCAACCTCAGGCAACTACGACGCCATGTTCATTGAGATCGAGGGGTTGCTGCAGAAGAAAGAAGAAGGGCCACACCAAAGCCTCATCATGACGCTTTCCAGTGGCAGCCAGAACTTTCGCGCCATCGTGAGCGGAAAAGGGCGCACATCTTTCCCCTGGACCATTGCCGAGATGAGCAGGCTGCGGCTCCACGGAATCTGTGTGGTGGAACCTGCCTATACGCGAAACCAGACTCCCTTCGCAGTGATCCTACCTGCGATTGACGATATAGAGGTGGTGCAGCGGCCTCCCTGGTGGAGCACTGGCCACATTGTGGCCGGCATTATCGCACTGCTACTGATGGTGCTTGCCGCACAGACCATCCATGGGCGCATCGAGCGCATGAAGCTTCGAGCGGTTTTCGAGGAGCGCGCGAGGTTGGCCCACGAGATGCATGACACCCTGGCGCAAAGCTTCGCTGGCATCGGCTTTCAATTGCAAGCGATTCACGATGAGGTGGGCAACGAAACCGAGCTGCGGGAACACCTCAATTTGGCCACCGATCTGGTGCGCACCAGTCATGACGAAGCCAGACGGAGCATTTCTGCATTAAGATCGGAGACCGTCAAGGAACTCGGGCTGCTGCGGGCACTGGATGAATGCGCCGCCAGAATTACCAACGGAGGGCTGATGGAGGTGCAGCTGCAGAATTTGGGTGGCGGTGACCCCACTTCGATTCCGCCCCGCATCGCCGACGCGCTCTACCGCATTGGCCAGGAAGCTATCGCCAACGCGGTGCGCCATGCCGACGCCTCGAAGATGGTGATCTCGCTGCTCCATGAGCCGGCGGCCTGGCAGCTGGTGATCGAAGACGATGGCCGAGGCTTTCCTCCGGGTCAGGATTCGGCGAGCTTCGGCATCCGCGGAATGGGAAAACGGGCGGAAAGCATCGGGGCGGCGCTCGATATTCGCAGCTCGCCTGGCAAGGGAACATCGGTCCAGGTGCGGGTACCCCGAGCCAAGCGTTTCATCGGGATCAGCCGGCGAGAATACGACCGGAGAGTGCGGTAGGAGCATAAAAGTGACTGAGACAGTAACAAACTTGCCCATCCGATTGTTGTTGGTAGACGATCATCCCGTGGTGCGTGCGGGACTCAACAGCATGCTGCGAAAGCAGAGCGGCCTCAAGATCGTCGGATCCCTCCACGGCGGCCGTGAGGCACTGGACTTTCTCGCGAACGAAGCGGCCGACGTCATGTTGCTGGATCTGCGCATGCCCAACATGGACGGCATCGACACTCTACGAGCTTTGCGCAAGATGGTGTCGCCGCCAAGGGTCGTGATTTTGTCCAACTTCGAATTTGATGAAGAGATCTATCGGGCTGTCGAAGCGGGCGCGATGGCCTACCTGGGCAAAGACACGTCCAGAGACGAGATCATCACTGCCATCAAAGCGGCGTACGCGGGAAAGACGCACTTTCCCAAACGGATCGAAGACCGCCTGGAGGACCGAAAGCAGCGCCACGGCCTCAGTGCCCGCGAAGTGGAAATCCTGGAGCTGCTTTCCAGGGGGCTTACCAATAAGACCATCGGCCAGGCCCTCGGGATCAGCAAGTTCACGGTTCGTAACCATGTGAACCGGATACTGGAGAAACTCGAGGTCTGCGATCGCACAGAAGCTACCACGGTCGCGATTGGGCAGGGTATCTTGCCGACGTTTCACTAGGGTGGAGGGTGCTGTGGAGTCACCGGCTGCTGTCTGAATGGCCGCAAGTTTTCCAATTCCGTTGATGAACGAAGCGCACGGCTTCAGCCGTGCCACATGTCGTTCGCATGGAAGAGAGGTTTTAAGCCGGTCGTCAATGGCCGAGGTCGAGTACGATATGCACCGGCCCCAGCGTGTACGTACGTGCGGAGTACCGGTGTGGTGGATCGCTTTAGGTGGGCGCTTGTTTCATGCATGCGGTTGCCCTTGGGTTACATTATGGGGCCCGAACCGGACTTCACTAGGAGGATCCCAGGTCTCAAAATCGAGACCCACGGCAAGCCGGGGCGGGGCTGGGGCACCCGTCCGATTTCCTTCGAATTCTCACCCAGACTCTAAATCCCTCAGTGACTAGTTCTCACGCACGCGAAGCTCGCGCGTTCCGCAGATTTCGGAGCTTTCTAATTACAAGCGAATCGAGGCGGCGCCGTCGCGCAGGGCGAGGGGTTTGCTTCCGGGCACGCCGGCTATTTCGACGACGATTGCCTGGCGCATGGGGAGTTTCCCGTTCGCGTCGGCTTTCAGCGTGAGCATGCGTTGGCTGTCGTTCCATGTACACAGTAGGCGGCTGAACTGCGCCTTGAGGTAGCCAAAGCTGATGCCGTCGTCCTGGTAGAGCGCCATTTCGCCGTCGGCGCCTGGGTAGATCCGGAGAGTCAACGGCTCATTGCTTGCCTCCTGGGCATACTGTTTCACCGGACCCAGCGGCAGAATGGTTCCAGCTTTCACGTACAACGGGAGTGTTTCTAGATCCACCTGGCGCACATCATCCTTTCCGCCTTCGACGGGATGGTTGGTCCAGTAGTCCCACCATTGCCCGTGGGGCAGATAGGTGGTGCGGTGGCTGGCCCCCGCCTCCAGCACGGGAGCCACCAGGATGCTATTTCCCCACAAATATTCGTTGTCGGCCACGGCCGCCCTGGGGTCCGAGGGATAGGAGAGCCACAGCGAGCGCATCAGCGGCAGCCCAGTGGCGTGAGTCTCAGCCACTGCGGAATAGAGATAAGGGAGAAGCTGGTAACGCAAATTGAGATATTTTCTGCAGATGGCTTCGACGGCTGCGTTGTGCAGGTCTTGCGGTTGGGGTAACGTCACGGCGGAAAACTGACTGTCGAATTCCGCCGGCTCATAGCTGCCCAGATTCCAACCCCACGGCAGACGCAGCTTCCAGGTTCGGCCATGACAACGGAACGACGGACAAAAGGCGCTGAACTGGAACCAACGCACGAAGAGCTCGGCTGTGAATTCCTTCGTAGGAACGAATCCACCGGTGTCTGTACCCCAGTAGGGAAGGCCGCAGAGCCCGGCGTTTATACCGATGCTCACTTGCGCCGCCAACGTGGCCCAGGTGGACAAGGTGTCACCAGACCAAAGCCAACCATAACGTTGCAGTCCTGCGTATCCGTTTCTATGCAGAGCGAACGGTCGAGTGTCCGGCTGAAAGATCTGCGAACCCTCCCAGTACATCCGATTCCGGGCCAAGCGGGATGCGGCACTCAGCTCATCTCCTTCATCCGGCCACCATCCATCCACGCCGGCACGCTGCACCTCCCGGTGCTTCGGCCAATACGCGGCCGCGCTGCTCGGGTCTTCGAGCGCAGCCCCGGTGTCTCGCACTTCTCCGTGCAGGTCCTCGGGAGGGCTTGTCACATGAACCACCACCTTGAAGTGTTCATCGTGCAATTGGCGAATCATGACTGCGGGGTCGGGGAAGATGCTGGGATTGAAGGTAAAAGAACCGTGACCCGTGTTCCACCCAGAGGGACAGAAACCAGTGCCGAGAAAGATCATCGCGTCGCAAGGTAACTTCTCCTCGCGAAAGCGCCGGGCCTCGGCAAGTACGGACTCGCGGCTCTCCAACGTGCGATGCGATTGTTGATACCCAAGCGACCAGAGAGGCGGCATATGCGGATAGCCGGTTAGATCAGCCCACTCGCGCATCAAGTCTGCCGGCGTATCGGCCAGGATAACGAAGATGTCTCGAGTTGGTGTCTCCTCGGAAGGCAAAAAAATCCCCTCCGAGCCCCGCAGATCGAAGGCGCCCGATGGATGAGCAAAGAAGATTCCCCAGCTCTCGACTCCGACCACCCAGGGAATGGGGACGCGTGCCCCGTAGGTGGCGAGGTCAGGACTTATTTGTCCGTTCCGCATTGCATCCGCGGTGCCTCGCCGATTCAGCGGATGACCTCCTTCGCCAAGACCAAAGATCGGGCCGTCGCCAAGGTCGAAGTAAATCGCGCCGGTTAACGGCTCAAGACGAAGGCGCTGCCGTATCCTGGCCGCGCCATCGGTGATGGTTATCTGCCAAGGACGCACCTCGATGCGGACTTTGTATTCTCCCCAAGCCACGAAACCATCGGCATCCTCGCGCAAGGGTTCTGGCCACAGCCTTGGGACAATGCCCGTCTCATTTGCCGGTCCCTGCTTGCCTTGCTGAATGACCCGCAGGCGAAGGGTCTTTTTGCTTACTGCAGTGAGCGTCAACAAGTGGCTATTGCCGATTGCCGGAACATCCTGCACCGCGGCACTGATCTCGCGGCTGAAAAGCAGGTCTGCCGCGGCAAACGTCATTCCGGCCAGGACTCCCCGTCGAGAAAAGCGTTCCGCCATGCCTGTGGTTTCCTTTTGCCTGGTCCTCGCGTCGATGCGGGACCAGACCGAGGACTATATCACCTCCAGCTGAACGACTGGTTGATTGGCAGCTTCACTGTGGGCTGTGGCGTGGTGCGTGGCAACTTCAGCCTGGTTCGTGTTAAAAGGACAATTGGCGGTCAAGATCGAACAAGAGCACGCTTGGAAGGTAAATATGGAAACAACAAAGGATATGGTCGCATCTCTTACGGCGGGTAAGATGAAGCTGAAAATTTACCCCAGCAAAAGGGCGGCTGGTGAAGCGGCTGCATTGGCGGTAACCGAGGAGCTTCGGCGGTTAGACCAGCTTGGTGATCAGATTGGGGTCATCTTTGCCACGGGCGCCGCCCAGTTCGACACGCTTGAATTCCTGACCTCGACGCCCGGTTTGCCCTGGAAAAAGGTGCGGGGCTTTCATCTGGATGAATACGTCGGGCTGAATGAGGATCACCCAGCCGCGTTTCGTCACTTTCTCCGCCAACGTCTGACACAACGTGTAGACATGGGTGCATTTTTTGAGATGGACGGCACCGCCCCGGATCTTGAAGCCGTGTGCCGCCAGTACATCAAGGAGCTGCACGTTGCTGAGCCCCAACTTTGCCTGCTCGGGATTGGTGAAAACGGGCACATAGCATTTAACGAGCCAGCCGAGGCCGACTTCCACGATCCCCTGGAGATGAAGATTGTCACCCTCGACCTGATGTGCCGTCAGCAGCAGGCTGCGGAGGGCTGGTTCCCAACCTGGCAGGAAGCGCCGGAACGGGCGCTCACGTTGACTATCCCGACCGTCTTCCGTGTGCCGAAGTTGATTGCTTCCGTGCCGGGCCCGCGTAAAGCGCAGGTGGTTCGACGCACAGTCCACGATCCCATCTCGACTGCGTGCCCTTCGACTCTTCTCCGGACCCACCCGGACATCACTGTGTACCTGGATACAGACTCCGCCGCGGAATTGTAATGGTCGCAACGGAGTGCAAACCCCTGGTGTGAGGCTATGCTCGAAGATCGTAGGTCTTTCGCAGACGGGCCGGCTCCAGTTGCCGGCGAACGCTGCGCCACCAGTGATCTAAATCCGACGGATCGACGAAAAGTATGTAACCGATGATCACGTCCCACGAGAACATTGGGAGGTTGAGCGCATACTCGATCCCCAGGTGGAACAACAGGCCCAGCAAGAGCAACGGATAGCGAAATCGCCGGAACCAGATAAGGGTGCCAAGGGAAAACTCCAGAGCGAGGGTGAACCAACCGCCCACTTTCAATATCGCAGGAGACTGGATCCACTGCGGGACGGGAAACCGCGCAATCGAGTGCAGATGGAGCACATAGTAGAGCGCCGTTCCATTGAGCCAGGTGTGCCCTTTCATCTTCCACCAGAATGCAGCGAAGTACAGCAGCGCCAGCTCCAGTTGAATCATCCGTTGTGCCCAGGGAGCGCGGGGCTGGATTTGCGGTCCTTCCAGGCCTCTACGCACTCGTATCAGGCGGTCGACGGAGAACGCTGCTCCCGCGGGAGCAAACATAAGGAAAAACCCGGCGAGGCGTAGAAAGGTATCGCCGCCGTGAAGGATGAATAGATTCCTCTGGTCGATAGAAGTGAGACAGAGGAACACGGCTACGCTGCTCAGCCGGGTCCACACTCCTGCAGTAAGGAGTAAGGCAAAACCCAGAAAGATCCAGAAGAATGCTGCGATCCACCGATCATCCTGCGGCATGACCGTAAACAGGTTGAGGCGCATACCTGGTTCCACCTGTCTCATGGTCGATAGGGTTACCCATCCATGAACACCAAACCAATTCAGCCAGTCGGCATGCAACAGGATCACGGTGGCGGAAACGCAAACGCCGTAGAGAATGCGGAACACGGCGATGGGGATGGGCGATTGCGGAGCAAAGAAAAATTGGTCCCAGGCTTCACGCAACTTTCGCAGCGTCATCGAAGCGCCCCGGGTGGAAGGTAGTCCTCATAGAAGACGTTCGGCCGCGCGGCCGGATCAGGTGAGTCATCGCCTTCCGGATGGATATCGGACTGGAACTCAATCAGAAGTATCTTGTGGGGAGGATCGGTTGCGTTGTTCAACGACCTCGCAAGATGGCTGGCCACATCGGGCCACAGCGGAGCATATTGCGGTTGGGGCAGGACCTCCAGAAATTTCCGGTATCTCTCTTTGCGAAACCGTTCCCCGAGACCAAGATCTTCCATTCTAGGGAACGACCAGACCTGCATGTGGCGATCGCGACTAATGACGACCGCTTTGACGTAGGCATTGACCTTCACCGGATCGGGGCCAAACATATCCCATGATTGATACAGCCCGCTCCATCGCATGTAAGGCATCACCAGCTCTTTGACGCCCGAGAATGCTTTCAACGGCACGGCCACTATCGTGATGACAAACAGATGGAAAAGGATGAAAGCGCTGATCGCGCTGCGGCGAAGGGCTCGGGCTTTCTGATTTTCCCCTTCAGGTGGAGTTTGCGGACGGCTCTGGCCCTTGGTTTGTGTGGGTTTCTTCCGCCGACTCCCTTTCGCTTCACTCATCGTTTTACCTTAGTCGATCACGGCGCAGACGGTCACAAACAAACACAAGACGCCTCAACGGTTTCTGTTGTTCAGTCTTCGCTGCGATTTGTTGAGGGGAATTGATCATCGGGTGGTTGTGAAATAGGCCGCTGGTTTCCGTGCTGGAGCGCGGTGAAGAGGATTTCTGGTTCCGTGCCTTCTTTCATGGTACATGGCGCGGTCCCCATTGTTTGCCACCCATAGTGGCGTCCGGCGGGGCGATTACGCCGCAGAGTAAGCCTGCTGCTGCGTGCGCGGCGCTGCTCAAGGCAAGCGATCGTGCTGCCCAGCAATGGGAGCTGGAACGCCGTTTTGCTGCTTTCGAATCTTCAAGCCGTTAGGCGAACCAGGCTTCGCAGCTCCTGCATCCTCAATCAAGAGGCATCTTTGAACCTTCGGTTTGGTTTAGTCCTCGCGTAGCGCTACCATCGGCTCCACGTTCGTCGCATAGCGGGCAGGGAAATAGCACGATGCGAGTGCTGCCGTCGCCAGGACAATCCCCACGACAATGTACGTAGCCGGGTCCCACACACTTACGGTGACGAGGCCGCGAACGGCATGCGCAACCAATAAAGCGAGGGTCACGCCAATCGCCAGTCCAACCGCGATAATGACGACTGACTGTCGGTAGATCATACGGAACACGGAGCCGCGGCTGGCTCCCAACGCTATGCGCAGGCCGATCTCATGGATGCGGCGGCCCACCGCGTATGAGACCACGCCGTAAAGGCCAATGACTGCCAGGGTTAATCCCAAGCCGCCCATGATCGCGGCCAGCGAAGCACCAATTTGAACCAGCAAGAGTCCGTTCGTCGTTTCGAGCGCCTCGCGCATGCTGTGCACTTCAAAGATCGGAAGTTGCGGCGCCAGGGAGTGAATGGTCTTCACGACCGCAGGTGTAAGCGAAAGCAAATCCCTGTTCGACCTTAGCTGGAAGACCATCATGGTGTTCCCTTTAAAGTGCTGAGCATATGGAAGGTAAAAGTAAGGCTGCGACTTGCCCCCGGCGTAGATCTGAAATAACGCATCATGAGCAATGCCGACTATCTGAAGCTTGCGGTCCTTCTCGCCGGCCATGCGGAAGGTGCGGCCAATGGGATCTTGATCCGGCCAGAATTTTTTGGCCGTGGTCTCGCTGATCACTGCGACATCTTCGCTGTGCTCATTATCGGCTTCTGTAAAGGCGCGGCCACGCGGAAGATCGATGCCCATTACCTTGAAAAATTCAGGCGAAACAACGTTGTACCCCGCGTATAAAGCATTCGGATCGACGGGTACCGGGGCTCCATCAATCATCATGCGGTCGCCGTTGTTGAGGACGCTCATTGGAACCGAGCCGGCGTGGCTGACATAGTCCACCCCGGCGAGCTGATGAAGGCGAGCCGTAATGTTGGCAGCCAGATCGCGGGCTTCGCCATCACTCATCCCGATCTCGTGGGCATCGATGGCGAAATTCATCACGTGATCTGGTTTGAATCCAAAATCCATGGTCTGCATTGCGCTAAGACTGCGCACGAACAGGGCAGCGACGACCAAGAGCACAAGCGAACCGGCAATCTGAAGAGCAACCAGACTATCGCGCAGCCAATGACGCCCACTGGTATTACCGCGGCTGCCCTCGTGTAAGAAGGTGTTCATATTTGACCTGGCAATACGCAACGCGGGCACGACTCCCACCACCATGCCCGCAAGCAAAGCGATGGCGAGGGAATAGAAGAAGATGCGCCAATCGAAGTCGAACACAAACTTAACTGGAAGATCGGTATGTAGATCCAGACGGCTGAGGGCGCCGCTGGCGCCCATGCCCAGGACCACGCCCGCCCCGCCACCAATCACCGCCAGCATCACGCTCTCGGTAATCATCTGACGGACAAGCCGGGAGCGCTGGGCCCCCAGCGCGGCGCGGATGGCCATCTCGCGCTCACGGGTCGTAGCGCGAACCATCACCAGATTGGCGACATTGACGCAGGCCAACAGGAGCACCATGATTGCGAGAGAAAGAAAAAGCCCTGCAACGATGAGTAGGGTGTTCGGATCGCCAGTATTGACGCGTAGCTGCGGCTCGGGAAAGGCCTCAATGCTGAGCTTCTTTTCGATCTCCGGGTGCAGGCGAGTAATCTCCTGGGCAACCAGGGTCAGCGCGGCGCTTGCCTGCTTCGGGCTGGCGCCGGAACGGAGGCGCGCCTGGACATTGAACATCCGGTTCTGCCAGTCGTTGATGGCGTCGACTGGTGTGCCGGCGAGGATGGGCACCTGCGACAAAGGTAGATACGCTGCCATTGTTACAAAGGTTTGCATGCCGCTGAAGCCTTTCGGCGCCACACCGATGATGGTCACCGGGTGTCCGTCGAGCGTGACCGGGCGCCCGACTATACTCGGATCGCCATTGAACCTTTGCTGCCAGTAGTCGTAGCCAAGCACAATCACGGGGTCGCGGCCGAAGATCTCTCCTTCACTGCGCAGGAACAGCCGCCCGGCCGCGGGCTTCAGTCCAAGCCCCTCGAAGAAGTTACCGCTGACGTAGGCAGTCATGATCCGTTCCGGCTGCTGCCCCTTTACCGCCAGGCCGTCGAGGTTGAGGGTCCAGGCGAAGACATCGCTGAAGGAGCGTCCGCTTTGGGAGCGGACCTGCTTGAATTCATTCCAGGACAGGCCCTGTCCCAAAGGACCGTTGTTCTCGTGGAGAACCAGGGTGGCGATCTGTTCTGGATTGGGCACGGGAAGAGGCTTAAGCAATAGTGAATTCACCAGGCTGAAGATGGCCGTGTTTGCGCCAATACCGAGGGCTAGAGTCAGCACCGCAGTGGCTGCAAAACTCGGAGCCTTCCTGAGTTGACGAAGGGCAAAGCGAAGATCCTGGAACAAAGTGCCCATAGGAAGTCTCCCTGCGCAAGATTATCCGCTAGAGTTTGCACGTTATCTTCCTAACGAGATCGGGTCTAAGCACCCTGTTTGCAAGCAAATGGTTTGAACGCACGAATCTGCGGGCAGGGCATCTTGTCCGGATTTGATAATCATTGTCCGGAACCGAACGATGCACCGGGACCTTGCACGCAGCTTTCTAACTAGACAGATCCTTCAGGTCCTTCAAATCGCCGAGCGGGCTGACGGTGGAGAAGATACGCTTCACTTCAGTGAAAATGCCCGCACTGGTTCCCTTGGGCCTCTTGGGCAAACCCTGGATCTCCCAGGGCGACTTTTCGATCAGATCGATGGAGGACTTGTAAATCTGCTCGAAACCGTACTTGTGTAGATTCTCGATGTAGTCCATCCAACCGGGCGAGCCGAAGGATTCAATCGGGATCAAGTCGCTGAGGGTTGCGCTGACGAGGAAGTAGCATCCCATGAGCGGATAGGTCCGGAACAGGCGGATATCCACTTGACCAGACGTGAGCGCCGCATTGATCGCCTTCGTCGCTTTGTATTCTGTTGCCAGCAAGTAAATCTGGTGGGAGAAATCGGCCAGTGCATTGGCTGCACCCACCACAGGACCGCTAATGGCGCCCCCGTCGACAAAGGCCAATCCGGTTTTGAGTGCGAAGGATGTAGTTGCGCGCGTGGCGCTGATGGCCTCGTTCTTGGTTTCATCCGCCAGGCAACTCCTTAGTGCATCGAACGCCGCCGTGGGGGCACCGGTGTCGATGGCATACCCGCGTTCTGAAATGTTGTATTGCGTATATAAGTCCGATCCCACCTTGGCCCAGCCGGTGAAGAGGTCATAGCCATCCTTGATGTGGCCGACCACCGGCGGAATACTGACCGCGCATTGTCCAAGGATGGTCGTGATGAAGCCTCCCAGGCTGCCCAGCGCCTCCAGGCCGTCCACACTGAACATGGTTGTCACCATGTCTTCCATTTTCCGGCGCACGACGTCCGACGCAGGGGGACCCGAGGTCTTGGGAGGACTGGTCTTGCCTTTGCTCGTAAGGTAGGCGGCGCCCTCTTCTGCTTTGTCCTTCACCTTTTGCGCCGCCAGCTTTAACTGGTCCTTCAGTTTGGCGGCCTTGAAGTTTACCTCCTTGTCTTCAAAAATCTTGATGATCGCTTTCTTGCGCTCCTTCGCAACCACCGACAGGGCCACCAACTCCGGGATGGTGAAATGCGTGATTTGATAGGTTCGATAATCAGCAGCCTTATCCAGCGCAACGTTCAGGTTGGTGACCGCCTTGGCGCGGTTGCGCACACTCGATTCCCAGCCGCTTCCCTGGTCGCGCTTCCAATCTTCAAATGCGTTCTTGATCCTCCAGAGATCTTTGTCGTTCTTGGTTTTTTCATATTGCTGGATGGCGTCATCCACGACCTTCAACCGGGAACTCCGGGGGGTCAAGACGTTGGCGCTGGTATCTTTTATCCACTGCCCATAACCTGGAATGCCCATGCGACCCTCTCGAACAGAAGTGCTTGAAATTTATGCAGCAAGCTACACTACCACTTGCTGCGCCAACCGCGTAGGCAAATGCAAGACGTGCATAGCAAACAGTGCAAACCCTTCACTCAGTTTGAGGAGCTCCATGCGTTGGATCGTGGCCCTACCTGCAATCGCCCTGTCTGTCTCGACTGCGGTCGCGCAGACCGGCGTCCCCGCAAAGTTGCTACCCGGCTTCCGGGCGATTCAGCAGTCCAATTTGCGCCGGGATCTCGCTTACATCAGCTCAGACGAGCTTGGCGGGCGCCTAAGCCTGCAGCCCGGAGATGAACTCGCCACTCGCTGGATTGCCGAGCAGTTCAGCAAAGCCGGCCTGCGGCCACCGGTTAAAGAGGAGGACGGCAAGCTCAGCTACCTACAGGCCATCACGCTGGTTGAGTACCAGCCTGATCGTGAGGCTTCCTCGATAACGCTGACACGCGCCGGCAAGACGACAGTCTGGCATGATCCGGACGTAGTTGGCAGTTATAAGCATGCGGTGGATCTTACGGCGGGTATGATCTTCGCGGGCTTCGGCATTACCGCTCCCGAACTTGGCTACGATGACTACGCCGGCATCGATGCCCAAGGCAAAATCGCACTGATCTTCGATCATGAGCCGCAAGAGGACGATCCGCACTCGATTTTCAATGGGACCGGGAACACCCGCTACGCCACCACCCGGGTGAAGGTCTTGAACGCGCAGGCACACGGAGCGGTGGCAGTTGTGATCGTGGCTGAACCGAACCGCAAGCACCTGACCAATGCAGAGCGCCATACGCGTATCGGCTCCAGCGCGGTGCGCGCTATACCCTTGCCGCTTCAGGCCATCCAGGATGACGAGGTGCACATACCGTCTGCCATCGTGCTGGATGCGGTAGCGGCGGAGTTGTTGGCGACCGCGGGCATCACGCCGAGCGCCGCACAAACAGTGATCGATCGCGACCTTAAGCCGCAATCACGGGCTTTGCCAGACACCACGCTAAGCCTCCACTTTCGTAACCGCTCCGAGCGCATCGGCGTTTCGAACAATGTGGCAGGTTTGCTGCCCGGCAGCGATCCCAGGCTTGCAGCGGAAACTATCCTGATCACGGCGCACCACGATCACGATGGCATGGCTGCGTGTGCTGACCCCGCCCATCCGCCGGCCAGCACGCCACCAGACCCGCACCCATGCCCGCAGATTTGGCATGGCGCCGATGATAATGGTTCAGGCACCGTCGGCGTGGTCGAGCTGGCGCGGGCGTTTGCGGCCAATCCGATCAAGCCCAAGCGCTCTATTCTGTTCGTCGTCTTCGCCAGCGAGGAGCGGGGCCTGCTGGGCGCTTATTGGATGGCTGCCCATCCGCTGCGCCCGCTCGCTACTACTCGAGCCCAAATCAACTTCGATATGATCGGCCGTGACGAGACCGCCAGCCCGCAAACAGATGGACTGATCACGATACCCAGCGATACCACGAACCGGCTTAACCTGATCGGCGCACTGTACTCGCCCGATTATGACCGGACGGTCAAGGAGCAGGACAAGCTGGTGGGCCTGGTGCTCGATGACCGGTTCGACCATGAGTCGGCGCTGAACGTGTTCTTTCGCTCCGACCAGTTTCCTTTTGTGTTGCATAACATCCCGGCGTTGTGGTGGTTCACCGGGTTTCATCCCGACTATCACCACACGACCGACACGGTAGATAAGATCGATTTCGCCAAGATGCAGAAGATATTGCAGCTTGCGTATCTTACGGCTTGGCAGTTCGGCACCGAGTCCACGCCGCCTCGCTTTGTCGCTAATCCATCGGGTGGGTCTGTGTCGGGTAACGGGGCTGGTAAGTAAGGCCAAGCTCTCCGGGGCTAGACGACAATCGTTGGTCCTCTGATGTCGTTATATGACATCCAAGTTGCTGTTTCTGCTGACCGCGTTGTAATCCTCCCGCATAGCGGAACGATGGTACCACTATCCGCTTGACACTCGTATTCCCGGATTTAAAGAATACGGGACGGATGCTGAAGGAGGCCGATCGTGAAAACAAAAAATAAAAAAACAAACTTACGGTTCAAATTCATAACGGTCATGGCCATAGTCCTGTTGGCTTTGGCTTCGGCCCTGCATGCGACAGCACAGCAGATTACCGGCTCCATCGTGGGAACGGTCAAGGACGAACAAGGCGCGGTGGTCCCGGGAGCCAGCGTAAAAGCAACTAATGCTGATACAGGGTTCTCGCGAGTGGGCACAACAGCTGGCGACGGGGCTTACCGTATTGAATACCTTCCGATAGGTAAGTACGACCTACAAGTAGACATGCCCGGCTTCAAGAAGTTTGTACAGCAAAATGTTGTGCTCGCTGTCGACCAGGCACAAGCACTGAATGTAACGCTGTCCGTCGGCACATCCAGCGAGACCGTCACGGTGTCTGCAGCTCCACCGCTGGTGGAAACCACGACCGCGACTCTGGGAAGAACGGTGCAACCCGCCGAGATTATCGGGCTGCCTTTGGTGAACCGCAACGCGTACGCGCAACTTTCACTCACGCCGGGAGTGCAATCCAACAGCGCTAGCGGAGCAACCAACTCCAGCAACAGCAATCCCAACGGTACGCCCAACTATCAGATCGGCGTGCCCTCCACGCAGGTCGTGGTCAATGGCGGCATCGACGGTGGTGTTCCCATGGTCAGCTTTTTTCTGGATGGTGGAAGCAACATGACCGGCATCCGCAACTATGGAAATCCACTCCCAAACCCGGATGCATTGGAGGAGTTTCGCGTAGAGACCAGCAACTTCTCAGCCCAGTATGGCCGCATGTCGAGCGCCGTAGTCACCGCTGTTACGCGCTCCGGGACTAACCAGTTTCATGGGTCGCTGTTTGAATTCGTGCGCAACACCAGCCTGAACGCCGTTCCATGGAACGCAACCATAAACCCGCCTTACCATCGCAACCAGTTTGGCGGCACGGTTGGGGGCCCGGTGATGCACGACAAGGCCTTCTTCTTCTTCAGCTATGCGGGGCTGCGGCAAACCGTCGGTCAGTTCCTGAGCGGCGGCGTGGTGCCGACGGCCCTGGAGCGGCAGGGCGACTTTACGCGATCGAAAGTGATCCCAAACTTGCCCGGTACCAAGACCAAGGTAGCCGGAACCAATAGTTCTCCCAACTGCCAGACGCCCACGGTCGGATGTGTCCCGTCGACCTTGTTGGATCCAACCGCGGCAAACATCATCAGCAAGTACATTCCCCTGCCCAACAGCGCAAACAATGCCTGGACCGGGTTCTTTACCGGCCCCGACGAACCAGGACGAGTACCTGGGGAAATACGACCAGGTTCTCGGCGACAAGGATCATTTGTCGGCGACTTACTTCTATCTCAACTCCACGCAGAACGCCAACGGGTCGTCGACTCCCAATCTAATCTGGGATATCAATCAGTCCTTCTCGAAGCAGCAGGTTTTGAATCTCAGCGACGTGCACACGTTCGGCGCGTCGACTATCAACCAGGCCTGGTTCAACTTCACCAGGGTAGCCGGAGGGCGCGTCAACCTGCCGCAGATTTCTCTTGGCGATCTGGGTTCAAATTTCAATATCCAGGGGCCCAAGGCTCTACCGCAGCTTACCGTATCGGGATATTTCAGTGTGGGTGGAGCGCTCGCCGGACCGGTAACTACCACGGACTTCTATTCCCTGCGCGACCTGGTCAGCATGACGAAAGGCAAACACTCGATCAATTTCGGCGCCGAGCTGGCGCTGGACAAGAATATGATCGTTGGCAACCTGGATAACTTCGGCATCTTCAACTTCCAAACCTCCGCACCCACGACCACGGGCAATGCGCTGGGCGATTTCGTCACCGGCCAGGTCAACACCATGCAGCAGGACACTCCTTACCACGGTCTTTTGAGTGACTGGCATACCGCATTGTTCGTGCAGGACGCTTATCGGGTGACTTCCAGGTTGACGGCGAACCTCGGGCTGCGTTGGGATATTGACGTTCCTCCAGTCGAGTCTTCGAACCTGACCGGTACGTTCGTACCTAATGTTCGATCGACGGTGGTGCCGAGTGCGCCGTTGGGATTGCTCTATCCAGGAGACAAGGGCGTACCCCGTGGCATCGTCAATCTGCGCTGGCACCATATCTCGCCGCGTGTCGGCCTGGCGTGGGATCCTTTTGGTGACGGCAAAACAGCGATCCGCGCGGCCGCCGGCGTCTTCTACGGCAGCGTAAGCGGCAACGAATGGAACCAGCCGGCAAACGCGCAGCCGTTCGCCATCCGGCAGACGTTCAATTCCATCACCTCGTTCACCAACGTCTACGGGAACCCGGCTTCTTTCCCCAATGGAGACCCTTTCCCTTACACGTATAGTCCGTCGAATCCGCGCTTCCTGCCCGCTGCCAGCGTCGAGACAATTTCCCAGAGCACGCAATGGCCGCTGGTCTACCAAATCAATACTGCGGTTCAGCGTCAGCTGCCTAGCCAGGTGAGCGCCACCGTCGCCTATGTCGGTACGCTGTCGCACGATCTGCCCATCATGATCGACGATAACTATGCTCCTTATGCGCCGGGAGCCAGCACATCGCAGACCAGCATCAATGCCCGGCGCCCCTACGATCCTGGTGTTTTGGGCCAGAATATCTTTCTTATTTCGAACCAGACTGCGTCGTATCATTCGCTCCAGTTCTCCGCGCACCGTCCGCTGACGCGCAGCCTGATGCTGAACGGCTTCTATGTTTTGAGCCATTCGTTCCAGAGTTCGAATGAGTCGGCAGTGGGACTCGCGACCGCGCAGGATTTCGCCCATCTCGAAGAAGAGAGAGGCCCGACAGACAATGACCGGCGCCATATGGCCAGCGTCTCCGGTATTTGGAATCTCGATTACTACAAAGGGTCGAGCCGCTTCCTAAGCCAGGCTGCGAATCATTGGACAATTTCGTCTATTGCGATCTTCTACAGCGGCGCGCCGGTTAACATCGTTACCGGCTCCAACAGGAACTTCGACAGTGCCAATAACAACCGCCCGAACCTGGTTCCGGGGCAGAATGCGTTCCTCGATCCACACAGAAGCCGCTCTGTGGCTGCCGCGCAGTGGTTTAACACTGGGGCATTCACGTCCAACGGGCCCGGCCTCGGAATTGGCCCCTACGGCGCGGACGGCAATGCACCGCGTGACTATCTTCGAGCGCCAGGTTACCGGGATGTGGACTTAGGAATCTTCCGCAACATCAGCTTTGAGCGGTTCACCTTGCAGTTACGTGGAGAGGCTACGAATGCGTTCAACCTGGTAAGTCTTAACGCGCCAACCGCTAACTTAGCGTCGTCTCTCAACGGCAAGATTACGTCTGCTGCTAGTCCACGGCTGATTCAAGTGGGCGCACGGTTGACCTTCTAGTTGTGCGTGAGAACCGGCTTTCTAAACTTAGTCCCGCAGGGACTAGATCGTGTTGCATGATTTACCCAGGATTGGCGTCTTGGGCTAAGTTCAGCCGGACGTGTCC
Source organism: uncultured Acidobacteriaceae bacterium (assembly GCA_963847155.1). GTDB lineage: Bacteria > Acidobacteriota > Terriglobia > Terriglobales > Acidobacteriaceae > PALSA-350. Next base: position 373,787 of record CAWJZH010000006.1, read on the forward strand.
AAATTAGACTTTTTGAAATGCATCGATTCAGGAACTGCCCGCCACGGTCCTCTCCTTTTTGTCATCCCGAGGCGAAGCCGAGCGGATCTGCGGTTCTACGGCCTAGTCCTGGAAACCCGGAATAACAAGGGGAGGTTGGATGTTTCCAGGAGTGTTTGGTGGATGACAACTGGGTTGTGGACCGGTACGAGCGGGGCACACGAATGGCGCACCGCAGATCCGCTCGGCTGCGCTCGGGATGACAAAAAGGAGAGGACCGTGGCGGGGAAAGGGCAGTTGCTGGAGGAAACGGCATTTGCTGAGCCGAGGCATTGTTTAAATCCAATTTGGGCAGCAGACGATCTACATTCAACGAGATTGATCCGCCAAGCGCGGTTCAAAGCAATCAATAAGTTACATCCTCAAAAGGCCAGTTGCTCCGCTGATTTGGACAACTCCCTACGGGACTAGCCAGGCCCCTCAGCTACCGAGCGGGGCCAGGCACGAGCTTAATCTTTTTCTCCGTGGCGTTCTCAACCGCTGTCCGGCTGTAGAGCAGAGGGAAGTACTGGCCGTTACGCCACATGGGCGCCAGGTCCCGATAGTGCGGGCTATCTGGATCGCCGGATTGGCCGGGATGGTTGACGGCCCTTGAGTTGTCCCAGTTGCCGACGTCGACTACGACGCGTACCGACGGGCCGCTCATTTGACGAAAATCGCGGCTGCGATAGCTTGAGGCATTCGGTACGAAGGGACTGCCGTTCTTCTCAATGGGGCCAACGTTTATCCGGGCGCGCATGGCGTCATCCACAATGGCGGCAAAAGGATGTTCACTCAGGTTGTACTGCAGCTTGCCCCAATTCCATTGTTTCGCGTCGGGACCCTGCAATCGCTCCAACTCTTCAAAGGCCGCGCGAAGACTGGTGAGCAACAGCTCGTTTCGCTTCTCCACCGCGTTCCCGTCAAAGTGGGTTTCGGGTCGCTCCAATGACATCCAGCATCACTGCCGCATCGGGACTGGTGCTCGTCTCGCCCACTGCATCGGCTGCTCTCTGGCTGAGCACTGCGCGTTCGTAGTCTTTGCCAAGATGGCGGCTGAACCAGACTTCCTGTAGAGCAGACGCGGGCTGGTCAGCATCCACGCGTGCATTCCAGTTGGTAAGAATCCCGAGGGCGGCCGTGGTTTTCGGATCGTCGCTCGAAAGAGGTTTGAGCAGCGCAATGAGGCGCCTCGCCGGGATCGATAGCTCGTCGTTCTGTAACCGCATCGAGTCCTCAATCGAGAACTTGTTCGCCCCGGAGATGACCTCATCAATGCGCTGGTGCCTCGATCCGTTCGCCCACTCAAAACCGAGTTTGCGTTCCTGGTAAGGATAGCCGGCTGGGAGATTCATCTCGTTCGAAGTGGTGATGTAACCCGAGGCCGGGTTGTAAATACGAGGTAGTTGCTCGGCTTTCCATCGCCCTGCCCACTCAAAACGTCCGTCACCGGGCACCGGCAACAATCCATCCCAATTGGGGCGGATGGGCGCCAACCCTCCAACTACCCATCCGATGTTGCCTTTTACGTCGGCGTACACCAGGTTAGAACTGGGAGCGCTCCACGACTCGGTCGCCTGCTTGAACTGATCGAAGTTTTCTGCGCGCATGTAGCGCACCGAGCCGTAATACGGCGCCATACCGGGCTCCAACCAGGCACTGCGCAGGGCAAAGGCGTGGTGGTTCTGCTGGTCGGTAAAAATCACTGGACCATGCCTGGTGAAAGTGAGCTCAACCGGTACGGGAGCCCGCCCTTTCACCTTGATCTCTTCGCGCACCACGCGAAATGGTTCCCAAATATCCTGGTACCGATACTGTTGCGCGTTGTCAGGATTTAGTTGGTAAATGTAGAGGTCCTCCTGGTCGATGGGGAAGATGGTGTACCCGAAAGCGATCGAGTCGTTGTGACCGAGCGACACGCCGGGAAGCGCAGGTTCGTTCGCACCGATCACATGCAGCGTGGGTGCATCGAGGTGGGAGATATAGCGCAGGCTCGGTTCCGAATACGCGCGATGCGGATCGTTGGCCATGATGGCGCGTCCTGTAGCCGACTTTGCCGGCGCAATCACCCAGTTGTTGCTGCCTTCTAAAGTGTCAGTGGGCGGATCGATCTCAGCCGCCTCGACAACGGGAACGGGGTCTGCTCCGGCCTTGAGTGCCTCGGGCGTCAGATGGACTTCCTGGGTTGCGAGGGTGAAGACCTGCAGAAGATTTTTGGGCAGGCACGGGTCGATGCCCGGAGGCACTTGCGTGTGCCAGGCGGGCTGCAGGCCGATGCGAATTTCATCCGATGGCAATCCGGCAGCACAGGCGACTCTGGCTCTGGCCACTTCACTGTCGAGATTGCGCGTTAAGCCATGGCTGCGGATGCGAACAACATCCTCGGCGCTCCACTTCGCCGGCGTGTAGCCGAGCTGCTTGAATTCCCACGGAGTGCGTTCGGGATGGCGCGTCAACCAGTCGATGTAGGCGTCGATGCCGGCGACGAAGTTCTCCGCGATCTGCCGGGATGAGGGACCATAGGCGGCCCACTCCTTATTCATGTCTCCACGGTAGAGAAAAAGGCGGGTAGCTTTGTCTTGCTCGACAAATGCCGGGCCGAAAACCTCGGACAATTGGCCTAGACCGCGGCGACGCCACAGGTCTATCTGGAAGAGCCGATCCCGGCCAGCATTAAATCCCTGGGCAAAAAATAGATCCGCCTCGTTGCTGGCATAGATGTGCGGGATGCCCCAGTGATCGATCAGAATCTCAACCGGTTGACGCAGGTTGGGCAGGGTGACGGTTTCCGACGGAACTGCGCTTCGCTCGGCGGCGCGAGCAGAGACCGTATCCGTCGATACGGATGCCAGAAGAAGGCACAGTGCCAACGAGTGTTTACGCACGCCTGGCTTGGGCCTCCGGCGGAGTCGTCAACCTAATCGTCCCCGAAGATGCAGGAGCTTTTGGCATGACCGCCACAGGCCCAGTAGAGTGCCGCAAAAAGAGCCATGAGGATGCCAAAGATTGCTATCGCGCGAAGAGATGGTAACCAGTTCATAGCCTTACAGCATAAAGAAAATTAACGTCACCGGTGAGAAGCCACCGGAGGAACTTTCCACTTCAACGCGTCCGGGTTCCAGGTGGTCACCTGTGCAGCCATAAGCCCATCGTGCGTTTCATAGGCATCCGCTCCGCGATACGGCTCCTTCAGCAAGGGAGAAGTCGCAACCCACTGGACGTTGATGGTGTCACCGACCACAAACGTGTGTTCCGCGACAATCTTTAGCCCGCAGGTGCCGCCCTGCGAAGGTGGTTTCACCACTTGGGCAAACATCTGGCCCAGTGCTGTTTTGCCACGCACTACCTGCCCGTTGGGGCCAAAGAACTCAACATTGTCGGGAAATTGCGCCATCAGCCGGGGCCAATCGCAACTGGAAAAAGCGGCCATATGTTCCTCCACCACCTTGGCCGGCGTGGGCTGGCGTTTGAGCGGCGGCATGGTCTGGGCAACGAGCGGCGCACACAAGAGAGTACAGGGCTGCTAGAGAGGGCAGAAGACCGATTTTCATATCCAATCACAATAACGCACTTAGGGCGGTTTACAGCGTTGTCTCATGACTAGTCAAGCGTCAGGTATTCGGCAGTGGGCTCGTTTCAGAATTGGTACATCGGGGTCGGCTTCCTTCCAAAGGGCTAAAGAAGTCGTCGTAAGCCGCTTTTGCTTTGGCTTTGTCTCCTGCCAGGACGAGGGCTCTTCCCAATTGCAATTGGGCGAGTGCGCCGATGGGATCGCTGCCCACCACTCCGCGGTGGTCAAGAATCCTTTGGAACTCGATAGCCGCTTCAGCACCCTGGTGGGCTGCCAGAATGTGCTCCCCGCAATATCGAGGGTGAAATCGATGGGTGCCCCAGGTCTCGCTTTTGAGACCAGGGATCCCCCAAATTCCTACTGGAAACACCGACCGTCCTCTTTATCATTAGAGGGCCCCCGAATTCCCTACTTCACAGCTCTCCCATTGGCCCCATGGACGCTAACGATCGGTCCGATCGATATGCTTGCGGCAGTACGATGCTGGGGCTACTATTCGCTCACCGATCCAGTAAGGAGCCATATGAGGAAGTGCGGGGTACTGTTGCTCACAGCATTGTGGGCAGGTTTTGTTTGGGCACAAAGCGAGACGACCGGCCTGAACACAATGGAAGAGGACTACATCACTCCAGTGCTCAAGTACCAGATTCTGCCGCCGGAGGTGGCAGAGTTTCAGGTCCGACAATACCTGCTCAACCAGGTGGCCGCACCCCCAAAAGTTCCTTCCACTCCGCAGGCCTGGACTGCAGAAGCGGCGCGGCTCCGGCGTCACCTGGTCGATGATGTGGCGTTTCATGGCTGGCCCCGGGAGTGGGTGGACGCAGCACCCAGCTTCGAAGAGACAGGCGTAATCGAAACCGGCGGAGGCTATCGCATTCGCAAGTTACGTTACGAGATTGTTCCTGGCTTTTACTCCACTGCGCTTCTCTATGAGCCTGAGCATCCGAGCGGAAAAATGCCGGCGATCCTGAACGTACATGGCCACGTGGGCGCGGTAGGAAAAGCCATCGAGTTCAAGCAGAAGCGCTGCATCGAGTACGCCAGGCATGGGATCGCGGCGCTGAGCCTGGATTGGTTCCTCCACGGCGAGCTCAACGCGAAAGGAAACGACCACTCGTTCGGTGCCCACCTGGACCTGGCCGGCGCGAATGTACTGGGCATATTTTATTTGGAAATGCGCAGAGGCCTCGATTACCTCTACAACAATCCCAACGTTGACCGGAATCGAATTGGCGTGACTGGCCTGTCGGGCGGAGGCTGGCAAACCATCGTATTAAGCTCGCTCGATGAGCGCGTGAGAGCGGCCAATCCGGTGGCTGGTTTTTCGTCTCTGCGATCAAAGATAGAAGCCAACGGATATAGCGAGGTCGGCGACATTGAACAGTTGCCGCCTGATTTTCTTAAAGGCCTGGATTATTCGTACCTGGTGGCGATGATGGCGCCGCGTCCTACCCTCCTCACCTACAACGCCGAAGACGACTGTTGTTTCAGGGCAGGGCTGGTGAAGCCGGGGGTTTATGACGACGTCCGGCCGTTCTTTAAGCTGTACGGGAAGGAAGACGTCTTCGAATGGCATGAGAACCGGGATCCGGGCACCCATAATTACCAACTGGACAACCGGCTCGCGGATTACCGTTTCTTCGGCAAGCAATTTGATATTCCTTTCTTGGACAACGAGGAAGGTGTTGCCTCTGAAATCAAGAGTTATGACGAACTAAGGGCGGGTCTGCCGAACGATAATCTGACCATACTTAGCCTTGCACAAAAGCTGGCGAGAGAGATCGTCCGGGAGCCTATTCCCTCGGACGCATCGGCCAAAGCGGCCTGGTCCACCGCCAGGCGTACAAAGCTGAAAGAGGTGGTTCGCTACAAGCAAATCGATATCGAACAAGCCTGGCCGGTAGCTACGACTAAGCGCAGAGATGTGCAGTCCTTGTCGTATCTCTTTGCGGCCAGCAATCGCTTAAGCGCGAGCGGAGCGTGGCTCCGATCCATCGCGCAGAGCTCAGAGACCGCACCGGTAACCATCGTGCTGAACGATGATGGCAGAGAAGCCGGCACAGGTGTTGTCGCCGACCGTCTTGCAAGGGGCGAGCAGGTTCTCGCCCTGGATGTAATCTTTAGCGGCAAACCATGGAAAGACCATGCTTTTGAATTTGCTCAGATGCTGGATTCGGTGGGCGACCGCACCATTGGCCTCGAGGCCGCTCAGCTCATTGGAGTCGCTCGCTGGGCTGAGAAGCGTTCAGGCGCTGCCAAAGTGCGGATCGAAACCGAAGGCATTCGGACCCAGGTAATCGCGCTTGTTGCCGCTGCCCTGGAGCCGAATTTGTTTACTGAAATCGTGACCCGCCAGGGCATGCACAGTTTGAGCTACTTGTTCGATCTGCCCGTCGAGTTCGAACAGGCGCCCGAACTTTTTTGCCTCGATCTCTACAAGGAATTCGATGTAGACAGCCTGGAAGCATTGGCTGCTCCGGCCACGGTAAAACGAATCCACGATCGTGAGCTTCCTTAGCAGTTTGCTGAAAGTCGCAAACCGCAAAAAGCGTACCTCAGGGGCTTTTGAGCGTGTGAGAGCCCAACGTCAGAAATTCAGTGCGAACGCGTAGAGAGAATCACCCGACGCGGCCAGAATGTACTGCCGTCCGTCAAGCATATAGGTCTCCACCGCATTCGATACCAGGCCAAGGTGGGTATGCCACAACGGCTTTCCATTCGCCGGATCGTAAGCGACCAGATTGCCATTGGCGTCGCCGCCAAACAGCAGTTTTCCTGCGGTCGTCGTGAGGCCGGTGTTGCCTTCGCCCTCGCCGGCAGAAACCTGCAGATGCCGCCATGCGATCTTGCCTGTTTTGTAGTCAATCGCTGTGATGTATTTTCCTTTCTTGCCCACTCGCTGCTCTTGAATGCCATTCAGGCCCTGCAGTGCCCGCACGTTCGGTTCGGTACGGTAGTAGACCGAATAGACCTCGTCTGTGGCCACGTAGAAAAGACCCGTTTGCGGATCATACGAAGGCGGCTGCCAGTTAACGATGCCGTCGGTGTCTGGCAGTACGAGAGCACCGCCAGGCGATGCGTCCTTCTCTGGGTCACGGATAGGCCGGCCCAACTTATCAAGGCCTTTCGCCCAATTCAGTGAGTCTGTGTACGGTACGGTGAGCAGGTGTTCCCCGGTCACACGATCAAGGACGAAGAAGTAGCCATTGCGGCTGGCGTCGAGCAACAGTTTGCGGGGCTTGCCCTTGAATTCACCGTCGACGATGATCGGCGTCTGGGCCGCGTCCCAATCGTGGGTGTCATGCGGGGATGGCTGGTAATACCAGGCGAGTTTTCCCGTATCGACATTCAAGGCGACTATGCAGGAGGTGTACAGGTTGTCTCCCTCACGGGTGACACCGGAGAACGCGGGCGTGGGGTTGGCGGTTCCGAAGTAATAGAGATGAAGTTTCGGATCGTAACTTCCTGGTACCCAGGTACCGGCGCCGCCATGACGCATGGAGTCGAGGTTTGGCCACGTCTCGGAACCGGGTTCTCCCATTTTTTCCGGCTCGCTGTACCACTTCCATTGCAGGTCTCCGGTTTCCGGATCAAAAGACTGCAGAAAGCCCGGGGCATCTAAATCATCCGCCGTGCCGACAATCAAATGATTTCCGATCACAATCGGAGCAATGGTCGAGAAGTATTGCTCATTGAAGTCGGAGATGACCTTATGCCAACGCTCCTTGCCGGTTTTCGCATCGAGCGAGACCAGGTAGTCGTCCGGGGTCTCGAAATAGAGCCAATCGTGGTACATGCCCATGCCGCGGTTCCCGATGTGGGTACCGCCTTTGGTCTTCCAGAAATAGTGCCAGAGCACCATTCCGTTGCGGGCGTCCACCGCCCAGGCGTTGTCAGGCACGGATACATAAAGGACCCCGTTCACCTGCAGGACCGCCCCTGAAATGCGTCCGGCGCCGCGTACCGGAACCGGCTCATCAATCTCGCCGCCGACGATCGTCGGCGGGTTTCCCGGGCCGGGCCTGGAAAGAGGACCAGAGGGGGCTGGTCCCGGAGTTAAATGGTTCACCCAGGCAAGCCCCAGGTTCTTTATGTTGGTCTGATTGATCTGGGTCAGCGAGCTAAAACGCTGGCCGGAATAATCTCCGGAGTACGTGGGCCAGGAATCCGTAGCTGGTTTGGTCAGCAAATCCGGATCGAGCCCCTGTGCCGATGCGATGCCGGCCGTGGAAAATATCAAAGTCACAAAAAGGAAAGTTCTTGTTGTCTTCATTTCAACGTCACCAGGTAGGCAGTCAGGTTATGGATGTCGTCGTCTTTGAGCGTCCGCAACATGTCCAGGTGCGGCTGCAAAGGATCTTTAATGACGACCTTCGGTATGTCACCCTGACGATCGTAACTGTGATAATTTCCATTGGCATCCACGAGAGAAACGATGAAGTCGTCGACCTGGTAAAGTATGCCCTCCATGGTTTGTCCGTCACGGAGGGTGACGGTCACCGTTTTGTGCGGAGACTTCCGCTAGCTCACCTCTGGGTTCCCCGGAAAGCATCGCGCCTTGCAATGCCCTCACGTCGGTGTATTTTGCCCCGATGCCCGCGAGGTCTCCGGTTACGGAGTGGCAGGTGGCGCACTTCCCCGCTCCATTAAAGTAAGCTTCGCCGGCCTTTGCATCCCCCACCAACGGATTAACTGTGCCCGTCGTGGCGGCGCGGCCGCCAACGGGCATGCTGTGAATGAACGTTGCGATGCTCGCGATGTCTTCTTTCGCCAGATCAAACTTCGGCATGCCCTTTTCTGGGCGGCCATTTTGAACCACGGTAGCGATCAGTTCGCCGTTGTTATCGTCCAGAACCAGTTCACTGCGGATCAAATTGGGGCCACCTTCGCCCCCGCGCGCATCCGATCCGTGACAGAAACTGCAATTGGCGCTAAAAATCTGGCGGCCGCGCGCAACCACAGCCTGGTCGGCCGGCGGTCTCACTGGATAGGCAGGCGGCCGCGCTACGCGCACAGGAGCCTGCGGTTGAGCCGGGGTCTGCGGACTGGCTTGATTAGCGCCGGGTTCCTGGGTCGGGGCGGGAGACTGCTCTGCCACCAGGGCTGCGGCGCCCAGGCCCAGTAGCGTAAAAAGGACGAGTTTGACCCGATGCAAAATAACCTCCAGGCTGAGATTGCGACCTGTACATGGACTTGTTTCATTATCTTACCGTCGAGAAACTCGTAGCCAGGATGGAATGATGTCCATATTTGGCATGCGAACTAAGCCTCGACCGGATTTTCGGCCACGAAAAAGGATTTTCGTTCGACTGCGGGCAAATAGAGGGCCAGGGTAATTGCCCGCAGAGCCATGAAGGCCAACATGGCGCACCACAAGCCGTGATTGCCGAAGCGAGCTGCGAGCACGGCTGCCAGGGCGAGAAATCCGATGAGCGAGATCAGCATGCTGTTGCGCAGTTCCTGGGCGCGTGTCGCTCCGATGAACACCCCATCGAGCAAAAAGCTCCACACCGCTACCAGTGGCAAAACGACCAGCCAGGGAAGAAACTGCGCGGCTAAGGCGCGAATCTCTTCCTGATTGGTGAATAGGGCGATGATGTTGCGGCCAAAAACGTGATACATGAGTGATAGCGCGGCCGCGACGGTGAATGCCGACACGGCGCTGGCCTTGAGCACAGCGCGAAAGTCTGCCACCCGCTGTGCGCCGATCGCCTCGCCCACGAGTGCTTCGGTAGCGTTGGCAAACCCGTCCAGCCCGTAGCCGGCGATCCAGAGAAAGTTGATAAGCACTGCATTGGCAGCCAGGATGGCATTGCCCGAGCGAGCGCCGGTCCGGGTGAACCAGGCATAAGCTGCCACGAGACTCAGGGTGCGTAGAAGGATGTCGCGGTTGAGAGCAAACAGCCGCCGCAGGCTCGCGCCGTCGACCAGCTCGCTCCAGCGCACGTGGCTGGGGCGCGCACCGCCAACAAGCATGATGGCGAGGCCGACAATGCATCCGATCCACTCGGCGACCATGGTCGCGGTCGCGATGCCGGCGACGCCCCAGTGCCACCGTATGACCAGCGCCAGAGCCACGGCAACGTTGGCGACGTTAATTGCGGCTTGCAGCAGCAAGGCGGTTCGGGCATGTTGCCGCCCTAAAAGGTAACCGAGGATGGTGTAATTGGCCAGGGCTGCAGGCGCCGACCAGATGCGGATACTGCAATAAACCAGCGCGTTGCGATGCACTTCGCCGCCGGCGCCCAGCAGTGCCAGAGCCGCGGAGATGAGCGGCTTCTGGAGCACGAGGATCAAAGACCCAATGAGCAACGCGGTGAGCAACGCGCGGGCAAAGTGATGCATGAGTTGATCTTCGTCGCCTGCTCCCTGCGATTGGGCGACCAGGCCAGTGGTCGCCATGCGCAGGAAGCCGAAGGTCCAAAAGACGGAGTTGAAAAAGATACCTCCAACGGCAACACCCCCCAGTGCCGCGGGGCCGGGCAGATGGCCGGAAAGGACCGTGTCCACCGTGGAGAGCAGCGGCTGGGTGAGGTTCGAAAAAATCAGTGGGAGGGCGAGGAAGAACACTCGCCGATACCAGTAGGGCGTTCCCATTCTGTGAGTCTATTTTCTAACATTAGCAGGCTTGCGGAAAATGCTCTGTACGAAGGCCACGGCTTCAGCCGTGCCCTGGAGTTTATGTATCTGACGGACTTGCGAATTGGCCTTGATCAGCCGTGCCGTAAAAGAATTTGCTTGATGAGGGCTTCAGCCCCTGAGGTACGTTTTTTTATTCTCTCGTGGTCAGTCGGTTGAAATCAGCGGTTTAGCTACCGCAGGCGGAGGCACCATATCGCCGAGCTCAGTGAGCGACGTCGCGAACTACGCGAAAGCCATAATCAGCGTATTGAAACTCCGGCGGAATGCTGGAACGCGCCGAGCATCGTGAGATCTTGATGTGGTGCCGCCAGGAGCCTCCGCGCGATGCCTTTCGGTTACCCGCTTCGGGACCGCGGGGATCGCGATCCGGTGAGATCGAATAGTAGCCGGCTGCGAACCAATCGCTACACCACTCGTGTACGTTCTCGCACATCTCGAATAATCCATAAGCATTCGGCTCTGATTGCGCCACCGGTTCCGGCCCGGTCTTCCAGCGGTCATCGTAGCCCCTCCGGGACATTGGCGGATCGTTGCCCCAGGGGAAGTCCATTCCGTCGATGCCGCCGCGCGCCGCTCGTTCCCATTCCGCTTCCGTCGGCAGGCGATAGTGCGAGCCCGTCATGGCCGAAAGCCAGTCGCAATAGGCAACCGAATCGAACCATGAAACGGCCACCACAGGTTGTTGCGGATGACAGAAGCCGGGAGCGCCCCCATACGGTGGCGGCGTGCGCCTGGTGGCCTCCAGAAATCGCGCGTATTCCTCGACCGTGACCTCGGTTGCCGCGATGGCAAAGGGATCTACCCAGACGCGATGCACGGGTCCTTCGACATCCTGGCCGGTGTCACAGCCCATCAGGAACCAGCCCGCGGCAATCTGGATCTGCTTCGGCTCAACAATCTGCGTACCGCAGGAAATAAAACTCATAGAGGCCACCGGCAATCATTTGCCCTTACGATGTTAGCTTGTGGCTGGGGTGCGCGGCGGATGAAATTCGATTGGACCCAAGGCGCCCTGGCTGAGGGCCTGCGGCTCTATGATGCAGCAGAATTCTTTGCGGCTCATGAGGCATGGGAAAGCGTATGGTTGCCGGCGCAAGAGCCCGAGAAGACCTTCCTGCAGGGATTAATTCAAGTCACCGCGGCGTTTCATCACCTGCAACGTGAGAATCGCCTGGGAAGTTCAAGGCTGTTGCGCGCCGCGCTGGGCCGGCTGGAACCTTACCCTGCGGACTTCGCGGGCATCTCCGTAGATCTCCTCTGCAATGACATTCGCGTTTGGCTACAAGCGCTCGAAGTGAACGCGCCCACGCCGCAAACCGGGGTTGCGCGAATCAAGTGCCTGGAGTGAATAGGTAGAGCGTGACGAATTGGAAGATGGTTGACAGTTGATTTGCTTTCAGTCAAAGTCATTCGCAACCCCACATACCCAAATTTTCGGCCGGAGATTGTTATGGACCTGTCCATCCATCATCTGCACCATGTCAACCACTGGGCCATCCTTGTTTCTGCCTTGATCCTATGGTTCCTCGGTGCTGCATGGTACTCTCCCGCCCTTTTCGCCAAACCCTGGATGGCGGCCCTTGGCATCGTGCCCACCGGCCCCAAGAAGGGTCTTGCCGGAGGCATGGTCGCTTCTTTCATTGGAGACTTGCTGGTCGCGTTCGCCCTGCTCCATTTCGTTCTCTGGTCTGGGGCGGCCAGCTACGGTGAAGGCGCCTTCGTCGGCTTTCTAAGCTGGCTCGGATTTTTCGCCGCAACACAGCTCCCACAGGGAATCTACGAGGGCCGCCCCTTCAGGCTGTTCCTCATCAATGCCGGTTACTGGTTGGTCGGTCTGTTAGTGATCGGTGGACTGCTTGCGCGCTGGAGATGATCGGTTTGGAAATTCCCCCTGTTAGGCTAGGAGAGGGAATTTTCTTATCAATGACCGAGACCATCCTGATTCATTTTTCTGGCCGGGACCGCCCAGGGCTTACCGCAGAGTTAACTTCCATTCTTGCCAGTTATGACACCTGTGTCTTGGATATCGGACAAGCCGTCGTGCATGAAACGCTGTCTCTCGGTTTGCTGGTGGAGATTCCGCTAGGGGAGAGCTTTCGGGGGGTTCAAGACGCGCTCGCTGCCAGGTCGAGAGAACTGGGACTGCAGGTAAATTTCACGCCCGTCGCGAAGGCGGATCTGGAGGGATGGATCTCTTCGCAGGGCAAGGACCAGTTTATTGTCACCGTCCTTGGCCGCGCGATATCCGCAAACCACCTCGCCCGGGTGACCGCCATTATTGCGCAACATGGATTGAACGTAGACCGGATCGAGCGGCTTTCCGGGCGCTTGTCGCTGGCGGTGCACTCTGCCGATGCGAACGCCTGCGTTGAGTTGACTCTGAGTGGGGACTCCTCTTCTGAACAGTCCATGCGCGCGGCCTTTCTTGACACGGCCCATGATCTGAGAATCGACATCGCCTTTCAGCGCGAGAGCATCTTCCGTCGCAACCGGCGGCTGTTTGCCTTCGACATGGACTCCACCTTGATTGAAGGCGAAGTCATCGATGAGCTGGCAAAGCTGGCTGGCGTGGGCGGTGAAGTCGTGAAGGTGACCGAAGCCGCCATGCGTGGAGAGATTGAATTTCAAGAGAGCTTCCGTCGCCGGGTGGCGTTGCTGCGCGGGCTGAAAGAAACCCGGGTGCGGGAACTGTTGGAGACCATCCCGCTTGTGGAAGGTGCGGAGCAGCTGATCGGAACGCTCAAGATGCTGGGTTACAAAACGGCCATCCTCTCGGGAGGGTTCAACTTCTTCGCTCAGCATCTGCAGACGCGTTTAGGGATCGACTACGTGTTTGCCAATGATCTCGACATGGTTGACGGGGTGGTGAGCGGAGAAGTGCGGACCCCGATTGTCGATGGTGCGCGCAAAGCGGAACTGCTGCGGGAAATTGCACGCCTGGAAAATATCTCACTTGACCAGGTGGTCGCGGTCGGTGATGGCGCCAACGATCTGCCTATGCTGGGCATCGCCGGCATGGGCATTGCTTTCCGGGCCAAGCCGCTGGTGCGGCAAACCGCCAGCCATGCCGTTTCCTTCCTCGGACTGGACAGTCTGCTGTACCTGATCGGCGTGCGCGACCGGGATTTGCCCGGCTCGGTGGCCTGATGCGATCACCGAAGGTAGCGTAATGGGGAGGTCTGCGGTCTCTGCCTGACCGACATCAGATTAGGGAATTGGACGGGTGCCCCACGTTCGCCGAGCCTGCTCCGGCGTGCCGTAGGGCGTACGTGGGCCGAAAACGAAGGGCGCAGCCCTTCGACTGCTTTTATTTAATTAGCAAGCAAACACCCCATGCCAGATAGGAGACGCTGGGCTTTACCGCTTCAGCACCTGCTCGATGTAGGCGATCGCGCGCGGATCGTTGGTTTGTCCCAACCAGAAAATCGCTTCCTTGCGAATGGCAAAATTAGCATTCGTATCCGCGACGTGAACCAGTTGCGGCACACTCTCCTCCCTCGGCAACTGGCTAAGAGCAAATACCGCTTTCTTCTTCACCTCAAAATTAGGATCATTCTCGATCGCAGTATTCAGCGCGCCCACGGCCTTCTTTCCCGCCTTCTGCGCCAACCAGAAAAGCGCCTGGCCGCGAACTCCGCTGTCGGCGTCCGACTTCGCCAGTTGAATCAATTCATCGATCGCCCCGGGGTCTGAATTAATTGAGAAATCAAAAACCAGCTTTTGGCGGACCTTACTGTCCTGCTCGCTTTGCAAGATCTGGCGCAACGCCAACAGCCCTTCGTGGCCCCGCTGTGCACCCAGCCAGAACGCTGCTTTCTCCCGCAAGTAATTGCTGTTCCCTGGAGCAGCGAGTGAAGCAAGCACATCGGTCGCCTTAGGTGCGGCATGCATGCTCAACGCGGCCAGACTCTCCTCAGTCAGCCGGGCCCGATGATCGCCGGTGTCGTGAAGAGCGGCGGCGCTTGCAGCAAGCTTTCCCAGAAATGCGACACTTTCATCCGCCTGCACCTCCGTCAGCCACTCAAAAGGCACCCCGCCGGCATCGAGAGTACAACCCGCCCGCGCCATGCGTACCTTCCTGACCTCACCCTGATCGAGCCGAAGAAGCACGTACACCATCGGAGCAGGAGCACCGGCATTTTCCGGCGTATTCAGATTGTCTGGTGTGTCCTCCAGCCGAAGTTCATTGCAGCATCCAGCTTCCATTTCTGATGATCCCGTCCAAGACGAACACGCAGATACATGTGTTCGCGGAAGAGCCTGCACCGCATATCCCAGCCAAAGTGGGCCATTGGAGTGGCGAAATCGGTCCACCGTCGCGGACAGTCCCAGGCTCATCGGTCCGGAGTGATACTGCGTGTGTGTGACTCGAGGCTCCTGAGCGCAGGTCATCAGCGCGGAGGCGGCGAGGGTTAAAGCCAGTAGCGCATTCGTCTTCATGGAGCGAATCTCCTTTCGGTTACTTGTTAAGAATTTCGAGCATGTAGTCGGTGGCCTCTTTGCTGTGCATGAGACTGAGTTGTTGCACGATTGATTGCTTAACAGCAGGATCTTTCTCCGCCCGAGCAAGTTCGACCAGGTCATGGCTATCTCCCGCCAGGAAGAGCGCCTGGGCAACAGCCTTCCGGGTCTCCGGGTCGGCATTCTTCTTGTAGGTCGCGACCAGCGAGGGCGCCGCCGACATGCCGCCGGCAATGCCGAGGTTGCGGATCGCTTTCCGCCGTAGTTCGGGATCCGGTTCCGAGCTGGCAATGGAGCTCAGTGCATCAGCGCCCTTTTGGCCGGCAGGGATCAGGCCACTAATAACCTCGGCCTTGGTCTCAGAGCTGTTGGTGTCGTGATAGAGAGCAAGCAACTGCGACGTCGCCCCCATGGCCCCCAGGGTGTGCACGGCTGTGCGGACAAGTTCCTGCTTCGTTTCATGGCGCGCCGCTTCCACGAGCGGATCGGGAGTACCAATGATGAGATAGGTGCGGAGTACGGCCGTCTTAACCTCGTCGTTCGTGCTCTCGCGATAGATGGCGGCAAGTGTGTCGGCGGCCTGTTTGCCGCGGCCAATCGCCAGCATCTCGATCGCCTTCCGCTGGAGCGCGGGGTTGCGTTGGCCGCGAGCAACCTGGCCGAGCAGCGCCTGCGCTTGCGGAGATTGATCTTGTGCGAGGACGAACAGTGCCCGGGACTTCAGCTTCTCGGATTTGTCACCGTTAAGGATCTGTTGAATGACCGGCAACGCGTGCGCTTCATCCTGTTGCATGAGCGAGTTCAAGGCCAGCAGCTTCAGGTCTTCGTCTTGCTCGGCCTGGGGTGCCATAGGAGTGTCGCTCTTTCCGCGGATCTCGATCTCCAGGGCGCCGCATTCGTTGCTCCAGCGCCCGTGGGGATAAGCCTGCTTGAGTTGGCTACAAGTCTCGAGCGCGCGGGTTGGATTGCCTTGCTTGTTTTCGGCATACGCCTTCCAATAGAGGGCTGCTTCGGCGCGTGCACCATGCTGTTGGGCGATGTTGGTGAAGATCGACTCTGCCTGTGACCAGCGGGCGTCGTTGATGGCCCTTGTCCCATCGGAGTAGAGGGCATCTTCCTTCGCATCGGCGGCCGGGTTGTCGTTGAAGGCCGCCAGGGGAGCCTCCGTGCAAAAGGCCGGCCGCCCGGAAGACAGGGCAACAAGAAGCGTTGCGAACAGTAGTGATTTCGTATTCATTTAGAGGGAAACCCCTTTCGGTGCAGTAGCAGCGTCTTGCGGTTCCAGGGCTCGAGGAGCCAACCCGGGAGCGCAGGATGCGAATGTCAAACAGAAGTCCGTCGGTATTCATCTCTTGTCTGAGCCGGTCGAGGTCTCGCTCATTCGGCTCATCAGGCTGGTTGGCCAGCTCGACCAGCAGCCGCTCCAGGCGGTCGAGGGAAGCCTCCACCTTGAGGTCGCCCGCCCGTATGGCGCTTTGTCGTACCAGCCGGTTGTTGGCCAGCAGTTCTCTTGCCTCGCCTCGCAGCGGTATAGCCGAGACATCGTTGCTGCCGGCATGATTCAGCTCGACCAACAAACGCTCAGAGCGGTCGAGGTGGTCTCCGAGAACGACAACCACCACGCGCTGTCTTGCCTGAGGATCTGCAGCCACGGCAACCGACGATGTTTGCTTCCGCTCCCACTGGCGTCCGGCAACGAATGCCACGGCAATCAGGAGAGCGCAGGCGGCTGCCCAACTAAGCGGCCGCCAGAATCGGATCCAACTGGTCTTTTCATATACCGGCAGCGAGCCGCGAATCGATTGCCAGACGTGTTCTCCGTAATCTTCGCCGCGCACCGGGGGCACGATCGGTTTTACGCCGTCGAGGTCTCTGCGCAAACTGGCGTAGTGCTTGGCGCACGCGGCGCAACTTTTCAGGTGACGCTCGCAATCAGCCGGACTGGAGGACTCGTCGTAGTAATGCTCGATGAGCTCTACTTCATTCAAATGCTTCATGTGTTTATCCATAGGGGCGCCAGCTGGCGCCTCAACTTCTGCACCGCGCGGAACACCGCCTGTTTCGCAGAGTTCGGAGCGATGTTCAAAGCGGCTGCAATCTCATCTGTGGAACGGTCTTCCATGTGCCGGAGAACGAAGGCCGTCCGCTCGGTGGGCGTAAGTTCGCCCATTGCTGCTTGTTGTGCTGCTTCGATCTCGCGGCTTAGCAGCAGGCGATCGGGTCCGGCATTCCTATCCGCTAACTGCAACTCATTTCTTTCCGGATCGTTCTCTTCTCCTACCCGGCTTTGTGGTTCCGGTCGCCGCCGGTTCACAATGTCGAGGGCGCAGTTGGAACCGATGCGATAAAACCAGGTAGCCATACTGGACCTCCCTTCAAAAAACGCAAGCTTTTGGTACCCGCGCAGGAATGTTTCCTGCACTGCCTCTTCGGCATCCGGTTCATTGCCGGTAATGCGATAGGCCACGCGAAACACAACCTGGCTGTAGCGCGCCACCAGCACCTTGTAAGCGTCCTTTTCGCCGGATAGGATGACCCGGCGTATGGAGTCGTCACTCTCTTCCATTCAGCGCATTAGACAGCAAACCGGTCTTCCGGTTAGGTTTCTTTTTTCGATTTCGATTTTTGTTACAGAAACGCTTCGGGGTCGGCCGGGCGTCGAGTCCCGCAGGAAACGGCCGACCTTCAGAGAGTGTCCAGATTAGATTTTTAAAATGCCTCGGTTCAGAAACCGCCCTCTCCTTGCAACGATCCTTTCTTTTTTGTCATCCCGGCCCGGGCCCTTCCCTCCAGGAACCGTCCTTTGCTTGCAGAGGTCGGTTGCTCGAGGAAAGTTCGGTTGCTCGAGGAAAGATCGGTTGCTCGAGGAAAGATCGGTTGCTCGAGGAAAGGGCGGTTGCTCGAGGAAAGGGCGGTTGCTGAACCAATGCACTATTAAATCTAATTTGGAAACGTCTTGTTGAACTTAGCCAAGGACGCAGTCCTGGGTAAGTTCAACCGTCCCTGGCGGGACTCGTTAGCAATTCGTTAGGTCCTAACGCACACACACGGCGGCTCCTGCGGCCGTCTTCATCCCGAGGACTATTTGCCCCGATCCGGTCGCGTCGAGCTCTGCATCCCGCCAACCATTACCATCTGGCATTACTTCAAATCAGCCAGGAGTTACACAAGGTCTCTAGCAATTCCCACCGGAGACGGTATGCTCTTTCTCAAGCGGCAATTCTCCAAAGTCTGTATCGATTCTTTCGGGGGAGGGACTCGATTGTGGAAAAAGAGAATTGCCGCTCTTTTCTTCATACGATCCGTGATTGAGAGCCATTAGCGGTGGGCCACGGACAGATGGTTTCTTCTGGGCTCCTCAATCAAGTCGTTCATCGAGAGATATGCCTGGCTGATGCCGTGTGAAGTGTGGCGCGCGCTTTGCGTCGCAATATGGTTCCACTCATGGATCAGCACATGGGCAATCGCCTGATCCATCATGTACTGGCGGTCCTGCTTGCCCAAGCCGGCCGCTGCCGGACGCAGCACTTCAGCGATACGCGTGCAATCGATCGAAATAAACGGCTGGATTGTTCCCGAAACCAGCGGCACCCATCCAAGTGGGCCCCTGGACGGATGCTCTGTCTGCGGGAGCACGTCGCAGCGCCCCAGTAATTTCACTGAGATGACCCTGGAGAAGACGACGCCTCGCAGGTCATCGGTTCCACGAAGGAAGGTTGCCTGCTTGTCCAGGACAAGCCGATTGGATAACTCACCTTCGCCGCCGGCCAAATCAGCGCGCAATACTTGAAATAGAACTGGCCACAGATCTTCGCTCACTTTCGGTTGAGCGTAGAAAACGATGGTTGTTTCGGGTTCCTGCGCCTGCGATGGGAGCACGTGAGCCGATGCCGGCAGTAAGGTTAAAAGCATGCCGAGGATCGCCCCGCCGGCCTGTCGATGTTGCAACCGAAGTAAGCTCATAGGCTGAGTTTCCGCCTGTGGTATACATCCGTCCAATTGATTGTTATCATCGATGCGATCTGAAAAGGAGATCGCACCATGGAAGTCCGGCAGCTGCAGACGTTTTGTGTTCTTGCGGAAGAGTTGAACTTCACCCGCACGGCGGAACGCGTGTTTACCGTCCAATCCAATGTGACTTCTCAGATCAAGGCACTCGAGGGGGAACTGGGGGTTCCGCTCTTTGACCGGTTAGCGAAGAAGGTTGTCCTCACCGAGGCAGGGCGCCGTTTCCGTCCCTATGCAGAGAAGGCGTTGGCCGCGATGGATCAGGGCTATCGGGCGGTGAAGTTTGGCACCGAGCCTGCCGGTCCCTTGAACATTGGCGCGCCTGAGAGCGTGCTCACGTATCGCTTGCCCGAAGTGTTAAAGCTTTTCCGGAAGCGATATCCAAAAGTGGAGCTTGTCTTTCGTCCGGATTCCGACAATAAGCTGGCTGACGAACTCGAGTGCGGCAAACTGGACCTCGCCATCACCATGTCTGACCTGGTCGATGGGGAGCACCTGAGTTCGATCAGAATGCGCAGCGAGGACATTTATCTATTCGCTACGCTCGATCACCCGTTAGCAAACGCCAAGAAGGTGTTCCCAAAAGATCTACTGGATCAGACTTTGCTGCTGACAGAGGCGGGCTGCGGATACCGTAAAAAGCTCGACATGCAACTCGCAGCAGCCAATATAAGACCGCAGCACATTACGGAATTCTCCAGCGTGGAGGCGATCAAACAGTGTGTTCAGGCGGGGATGGGCATTGGGCTTCTGCCGGAAGTCGTCATCGCCTGCGAACTCAAAAAGAAGCAGTTCATGCTGATGAACTGGCATGGCGCGAAGATGAGTATCGCCACTCACATTGTTTGGCATAAAGACAAATGGATTTCGCCGGGCATGCAGGCATTCCTCGACGTCCTGAAAGAAAAGTTGCAGCAGCAGACGTCCTCGCCGGCGCTAGTGCAACATCGAGCTGTTTAGGAATGCTCAACGACTGGCGGCCGGATCAGAAGCCATACGCAGGCGGTGGCAAAGAGCGGCATAAGGCCTGCAGCCAGGAATGCAGGAGTGTAGGAAAATCGATCGACCAGGATTCCCACTGCAAACGTGAAGGCAATACTCACCGCGCCTGCGGCCAGTCCGCTTAGTCCTGTGACGGTAGCCACGACGTCGTGCGGAAGCAGATCTCCGGGAAGCGTCAGGCCCATCGTGGACCAACTTGCGTACCCCCAAAGCGCAATGCAAATGAGGGCGAGCGCCAGGGTCACGCTATGAACACGGGCAGCCGGGATCCCGGCCAGGATCGGCAGGCAACTGGCAATACACACCCATAGGCGAGCGCGCACGACCGCCACACCTCGGCGGATGCAATAGCCGGAGATCCAGCCACCTGTGAAGTTACCAATATCGGCCGCGACGAAGGGCATCCAGGCAAAGAGTGCGATCCGCTTGAGGCTGAAACCTCGCGCATCGCTCAAGTATTGCGGCAGCCAAAAAACATAGAACCACCAGATCGGGTCAGTCAGAGCGCGGCCCAGGACAATACCCCAGACATTACGGTTCCTGGCGAGGGCAAGATACCGTCGTAAGCCGTGCTGTGCCGAACTGCGAGGTGTATCCTGGCCGGCTTGGATTAACGCCTTCTCTGCCGGCGTCACCCGCGGGTGACGGTCCAGGGGATGATAGACGCGCAACCACACCACCAGCCACACAAAGCCGAGAACGCCGGAAAAAACAAATGACCAGCGCCAGCCAAACGCCAGCGCGATCCAGGGAATCATGAGGGCTGCCAAAGCCCCACCTATGCTCGAGCCACTGTCGAAGATGGCGACGGCGAGACTGCGCTCCTCGCTGGGGAACCACTCAGCCACGGTCTTGCTGGCCGCCGGCCAATTAAAACCTTCACCGATGCCAAGAAGAAAACGGAAGGAGGCAAAAGCAACGACGGAGTTGGCAAACCCGGTAAGAATGTTGACTACCGACCAGAAGACGACAGCCAGGGCCAAGCCAAGCCGCGTTCCCACTGCATCCAGAAAAATGCCGCCCAGAAGCCATGTGATGGCATACGAGATCTGAAAGGCACCGAGTATCTTGGCCAGATCGGTGTGGCTCAGATGATATTGCGCCGTAATCATTGGCGACAAAACGGAGAATGTCTGGCGGCTGATGTAGTTGGTGACAGTCGAGAAGAACAGAGTCCAGACGATCCACCACCGCACGCGGCCCGAGTTTCGGGGTTTCGCGGTCACGGTTGCCGATTGCGCGGCCGTCGGTTGGAGGGGGTTAAGGGGATTCATCGCGTCTCGCTCGTTTGATTATGCAGGGACGAGAAGGTCTTGGCTTCTGGACAGGTGCCTCAATGTTCACCCCAAGCGTACACGGGCCAAAAAGGCGGGCCGCAGCCCCATAAGCGCTAACTTATTGGGCTGCTTTTCAAAACTCTAACAAAATCAGTTTGGGATGTTTTTCTTCAAAACTCCCGCAAAATCGTCATCCTGAGAGCCCGTGACTTTTTGATTTCGTGCGGCGGGGTCAATCTCACCTATGAAGTCAAGGCTCCTGCACCACTCTCAGCCCCCTGGACGGGTGCCCCATGGCCCCGAATTTCCTGTTGGGGTCCAATGGGTTCCACAAACTTCACGCGCCTTTCCTTAAAGAAAGGCGCACACGCGGCCGTATCCAGGGCAGCTTGCAGGAAATTCGGGGTGTTTGCGCCGGTATATCCGGCGCACTACATGGGTTTGAACGAGATGGGCGAAGCCCTTCCGCTGTTCTCGTTCATCTGCATCGAAACCGTTGGCTGCGGGTTGGGAGAGCAATAAACGGCCAGCAGCCTTCCACCCTGACAAAACCGTCATCCTGAGCGAAGCGCATCATGAGGCTATCGGATACAGCGAGTTCGGGCGCGTAGTCGAAGGACCTCGGCGGCGCTTATTTAGCCCACGCTGTTGAGAGCTTTCCGACCACCCAAGCCTGAGAACATGCCGAGAGACCAGAGGAAGGGCGATGGCGGTTCGCAAGTACGAGCTTCGGTGGTTGAAAAGCCCTGAACAGCATAGGTAGGAGAAGCGGCGCCGAGGTCCTTCGACTACGCGCCCAAGATTTGTGTCACGCGGCAAATCTTTGATGCGCTTCGCTCAGGATGACGTAGCTGGTTGGATATGCAAGGGCACGAAAGATCTAAAAAGTCACAGGCTCTGAGCGAAGCGCCTCACAGACTTATCGCGCTGCCAACGCTTAGAAATACGGACAATGAGAAGTCCCGTAGGGACGACTGAAGTTAACTGGAGACACATTCCCAGGTCCCCCCGAACCCAGGATAGTCTCGAGTGTTTCAGTCGTCCCTGCGGGACCTTTCTCTATCACTCGACCGGCGGCTCGCCGCCGGCAACCACTCATTCATAGCAATGGTTATCGATCAGATGGACGGCGTGCGTGATGGCTGCACCGGCACGGAGGGCGGCAGCTACCAGTGCTGTCTCCGCCATTTCCGCCGGGGTCGCGCCTGCTTTCGCCGCTGCAGCACGGTGCAGTTCCAGGCAGTAGGGACATTGGGTTGTTAACGCTACCGCCAACGCGATGAGTTCCTTGTACTTCTTGGGGACCACACCGTCGGCGAGCGCCGCCTTATCGAATGCCCAGAAAGCAGACATCGCCTTTGTCGCGCCTTCACCAAGGATGCTCAGATTTTTCAATTTTGCCATGTCGTACATCGTGTTGCTCCTTCTATGTAATACAGCTTTTCTGCAGTCAGCTAAAAAGGTTTCTGCTGGTAAAGATCGAAATCCGCGCGGGAAACCCGACAGGAGGCTGTGGAAAAGTTAATAATTTTTGTCCAGACGCCAAGTCGTCAAAGCGGTTTGTAACGTTATCGCTTCGACCTGCACTAGACTCCACAGAGTGACAATAATGACAACAAAATGACAAAATCATTACGGCTAAGCGGTATGATGAACTGGTTGTTGCAGCTGGCAACAGCCGATCAATGCCGCGTGGCAGGGCCCCCCGTTCGGTCCTGTTTGAGCGAGCCGATGGTAAAGGGAACGGTCGCTTCCCGCTGGTAGCACATTCTGCCGTCATCCCAGCCATGCTCTTGAGCGGCTCAGGATATTTGTTTCAATGGGAGGATTACCGTGGAGTCGATAACATACCCCGTCAGCGCAACAGAATGCGCTGGGATTGAGGAAACCGGCGTTCTCTTCAGCACCCTATATGCTGAACTGCACCTGCTGGCAAAACGGCAACTGGCGCGTAACTGGCAGCCTGCCAGTCTGAGTGTCACCACTCTGTTGCATGAGACCTATCTGGATATGGCAGCTTGCGACGGGCCAGTGTTCCCTGATCGCGCTCGCTTCATGGGATATGCCGCACGGGTAATGCGGGGTCTGATCATCGATCATGCCAGAAAGCGAGGCGCGCTCAAACATGGCGGGGAGTTCAAAATCACTTCGCTCCAACCCGACCTGATCGGAAAGGCCGTTGACGCCGCGGAGCTCTTGGCGATCAACGACGTACTCGAGCAAATGGCGAAAGTTGAGCCGGATCTTGCCCAGTTAGTGGACCTGAAATTCTTTTGCGGGTTCTCTTTCAGCGAAATTGCCGCCATGCAAATGCTTTCGGAAAGAACGGTGCAAAGAAGGTGGGAGAAGGCACGTATCTACATCCGTCACAGCATGGTCGCCGAATCCCAGCTGCAGGAATCCCATGCATAGACTGACGCCGGATCAGTGGCAGGAGCTCAGTCCCCACCTGGACGAAATCCTCGGAATGCAGGATGAGGAACGTTCCATTTGGCTATCCACTCTGCGCGCGCAGAACCCCACCCTGGTGGATCACCTGGAAACGCTCTTCGCGGAGCATCGTGCTCTGGTCGAGGAGGGTTTCTTGGAGACGCGGCCGGTCTCATTTCCGAGCGCAGCCACGTTAGAGGGGCAAACCCTCGGTGACTACCGGCTGGTGTCGCAAATCGGTCACGGCGGTATGAGCAGCGTTTGGCTGGCGGAGCGAAACGACGGCCGATTCGAGCGCCGGGTCGCGGTGAAGTTTCTCAACCTCGCACTCATCGGCAGGGAGGGCGAAGCCCGCTTCAGGCGCGAAGGGAAAATCCTGGGCCTCCTCGTCCATCCGCATATCGCGGACTTAATCGATGCTGGAGTGTCGCCGGCCGGGCAGCCTTATCTCGTGCTCGACCATATCGAAGGTGACCATATCGACCGCTACTGCGATGATCATCGGCTCGACATCCCGGCGCGTCTTGAATTGTTTCTTGACGTCGCGGAGGCGGTGGCCAAGGCGCATGCCAATTTGATTGTTCATCGCGATTTGAAGCCTTCGAACGTTCTCGTCCGCGAAGACGGTCAGGTCAAGCTGCTCGATTTCGGTATTGCCAAGCTGCTGGAGAACGAGCAGCAGGGTGGTCCGTTGACGCAGCTGACCGGCGAGGGAAACCGGGCGATGACGCCCCAGTTTGCGGCTCCCGAGCAACTAAAGGGAGAAGCGATTACCACGGCGACGGATGTCTACGCTCTGGGCGTATTGCTCTACCTGCTGCTCACGGGGCAGCATCCATCCGGACCAGGACCCTACACACCGACCGACTTAGTAAGGTCTATCGTGGATACAGAACCGGGCCGCCCGTCGGACGCCGTAAGCCCCGCCCGGACCATCGGAGGACTTGCCCGGGAGTGTGCTGCGCGGCGTTCTACCACTCTGGATAAGCTCCGCCGCTTACTGCGCGGCGATCTCGACACGATTGTCATTAAGGCGTTGAAGAAGAATCCGGCGGAGCGTTACTCCTCGGTTACCGCGTTGGCGGATGATCTTCGCCGGTATCTCGGGAACGAGCCGATCCGCGCGCGGCCGGACACTATGAGCTATCGAGCGATAAAGTTCGTACGCCGTAACCGGACTGCGGTGGCGCTTGCGACGCTCGCGATCCTGGCGACCACGGCCGGAGTGGCGGCTACATGGATGCAAGTGCGGACAGCGCGCACGCAGCGTGACCTGGCAGTTCGCCAGTTTGCTCGCGCGGAGCGCATCAGCGATCTCAACCAGTTACTCCTGACCGACGTGGCGCCCATGGGCAAGCCGCTGACGGCAAACCAGCTTCTCGAAATGGAGGAGCACATCGTCGAACGGGAACACTACGACAACGCGGCCAACCATGTGGAACTATTGCTCTCGATCGGCGACCAATACTCCGGAGAAGACGAGAACGAAAAGGCCCTTGGTGTTCTTGATCAGGCCTATCAGCTCTCGCGCGGGCTGAAAGAGGGATCGATTCGCGCCAAGGCTTCCTGCGTGTTATCGGGAGCCATGGTGCCGATCGGGCAATTGGCGCGCGCGGAGGCGCTGTTTGAAGAGGGTTGGAGGGAGCTTAGCGGCGAGGCCGAATTCGGACCCGACCGCGCCTTCTGCTTGCTGCGAGGCAGCGAAGTAGCTTATCGCAACGGCGATTCGATAAAAGCGGTTGCGCGGGCCAGGGCAGCCGAGAAGGCGCTCAAGGAATCGCCTGCTGCGTCGGACCTTCAGGAATTGAACGTCCTGATGAACCTGGGTGGCGTTTACGGGGATGCGGGCTTGTTTTCTGAATCGCTTGCACTGTTCCAGCGGGCAAACGCTCTCATGACAAGTCTGGGTTACGACCGGACGCAAAAGGCAGTCAAACTCTACAACGACTGGGCGCTTACACTCAGCTACGCCGGCCGGCAACTGGAGGCTGAAAAGACTTATCGCCACGCGATCGACATCAGCCGGGCAAACCAGACGGAAGACGCGGTGTCGCCTGTTTTGCTCTTCAACTACGCAGGCGCTTTGCGTGAACTGGGGCGCTTCTCCGAGGCATCTGACTATGCGGAGCGTGCATCCGCCAGAGCTCAGCGGGCGGATGACCAGATTCTTCTCAGCCAGGCCGATTTGCAACGCGCACGAGTTTACCGCGATCGAGGAGATTTTGTTCGCGCGCATTTATTACTGGCTGATCTTGAACCCAGAATGCGTCACCTGCTGCCACCCAAGCACTATGCGTTTGCGTCATTGGCTTCTGACAAGGGGCTCCTTGCAAAAGCGGAGGGACACCTGGAGATGGCTTTACAACTGGCAGATGAGGCGGTCGCCATCGACCAAGCGTCGATTGCGCGGGGCGGGCAATGCGCGGCCTATCTCCCCACGCTGCTCATAAGACGCTCCGCTGCCGAACTCGCATTGGACAAGCGGGAGCAGGCCGCCGCAGATGCCTCCAGAGCCCTCGAAATGCTACGATCCACAACCGCGACAGGAACATCATCGAGCAACCTGGGACGTGCGTATCTGGCCCAGGGGCGTGCTCTGCAGGCCTTGCGCAAACCCCAGGAAGCTGGAGATGCCTTTCGCTCGGCTGCCACACAACTGGAGGGCACGCTGGGCATTGATCACCCCGATACGATCAATGCCCGTCAGCTTGCGGAAGCCGCATCAGCTCGTCTCTAGTTCACCCGCCACCTGGTTGAGAATTTCCCAGTGATGTTTGGCGGGAATCATCGCTCATTTCCGATTTAAAGAGAGAAGGAAGTCAAAAGCAGGACACTTCACTCAAAGGAGATGATCTTATGAAACTGTTTCTATTCGCGATCGCCGCGATTCTTACCTTGGCTAATATTGCCACCGCCGCCCGAGCACTCTCGTCGAACGAATCGGTGCTGGCCAGGGTTCCTTTTAACTTTACAGTGGGTCACGATCAACTTCCCTCCGGCACTTACACCATTAGCAGGGACTCGTGGGGGCTGGTGACGATGAAAAGCGTGGACCGGCGCTTTACTGTATCCGTCACGACGACATTTGAACCAGATTTGCCGAAGGGTGACAAGCTGGTCTTTCGCAGGTATGGAGATCGCTATTTCCTGGACAAGGTCTCCGCATCAGCATTCAGTGCGCACTTTCCTGTTTCGAAACTGGAGAAGACGCTTCGCTATCAGGACGCGCATACGATTGTCGAAAGCCAGCGGTCCATTGCCGCCAGATAGACGCATTCCCATTGAGACCACTTCCTGCGGCCCGGAAATCATGCCGGGCCGTTGTTTCTGCATACAAAGAGAGGCCCCTGTCGTGTGCAAACGCCCCCGGCGAGAATGGAGTTTGACGGTACGCGGCGAAAAAGCAAAACTATAGCCTGAGTACGAAATGGTCAGAGCCTCCTCTATGTGCTCGCCAGGCAATCTAATCTATGCCACCAGATGCACCAGTGATGAGCAATACTGAGATTGCCGACCGCTTGGCGAGCCTCGCCCAGTTGCTCTCGATACAGAACGAAAACCCCTACAAAGTCAAAGCCTATAAACGGGCCGCGGCCGGCATCCGCAACATGTCAGAAAGCGTCGATCAGCTGGTTCGCAATAAACGCGATTTGACAGCTTACGCCGGGATCGGAGAGGCGATCAGTAATGCTATTCGCGAGATCGTTTTGACGGGCAACCTCGAGAAGCTGGAGAAGTTGCGATCTGAGATCAGCCCCGAACTGATCGGCATCAGCGCCTATCCCCGTCTCGATCCCAAACAGGTTTTGCGCATCTATAAAAAGCTTGGCATCTCATCGGTGGATGCACTGCGCGAATCGCTTGAGAACGGCGCGATCGCGCGCATGCTCGGCCCCCGGATGGCGCAGCATGTCAGGCAAGGTCTTACGGAGGCCCACTCCATCCTGCTCTCCCGCGCTCACGAGCTACGGCTCGCCGTGGAAGAATTTCTCCTCGGAAAAGCGGCTGCCCGCCGCGTCGAGGCGGTAGGCGAGTACCGGCGCCGCGTCGAGGTGATCGAAGAAATGGGCTTTATTGTGGAGACCCCCAACTTCGCTGCCCTGGTCGCCAAAATGGAGAGCTACGGCGGCCGCACACCGCTGGTGGAGGTTACGAAGTCAACGGCGACGTTTGCCCTTTCTGCAGGCGTTTCCCTGCGCGTGGATGCGGCCACCAGGAAGAATTGGGGATTATCGCTCGCTCGGTGCACCGGGAGCCCGGCCCATTTACGCAAGCTCGCTGCCGTTACGGGGAGCCTGCCCGCGCTGGAAGCGAAGGGGCCCTTCCCGACCGAGGAAGCTCTCTACAGCAAGTTTGGTCTATCGTTCATCGAGCCTGAGCTCCGCGAAGGATACGATGAGGTGAAGCGCGCTGCCCAGGGCAACCTCCCTGTACTCGTAACGGTGAATGATCTTTGCGGTGAGCTTCACGCCCACTCTACCTCGAGCGACGGCTCAGACACAATCGAGCAGATGGCCATCGCCGCACGCGATCGTGGTTACCAATACATCGGCATCACCGATCATTCGCAGAGCCTGAAGATTGCCCGGGGTGTATCCGTTGAAGCCTTACGGCGTCAGATCCACCTCATCGATGACCTGAATGGCCGCTTGAGCGGTATCCGCATCCTGAAAGCTGCGGAGGTAGATATCCTGGTCAACGGCGCTCTCGATTATCCTGACGACCTCTTGCGCGAGCTCGACTATACCGTTTGTTCTATTCATTCGCAGTTCAACCTGGAGAAGAAGCAGCAGACCGATCGTATTCTGCGCGCGATGGACAACCGGTATTTCAACATCCTGGGCCACGCAACCGGGCGGCGGCTGCTCAAGCGTCCCGGCTACGAAATCGATATAGAGCCCATCATCGCGCACGCAAGGCAGAACGGCTGTTACTTCGAAATCAACTCCAGCCCGGAACGGCTCGATCTCTCGGCAGAAAATGCACGGCTGGCAAACGCCGCGGGAGTAAAGATTGCCGTCTCGACCGACGCGCACAGCACCCGTGAACTCGATACGATCCGTAACGGCATCGAGCAGGCACGCCGTGCGGGCCTGGAGAAGACGTCGATTCTCAACTGCCTGCCTTGGCCGGCCCTTATGTGTCTCTTCAAGCGATAAGGTTGAGCGGGGGTACTACTTGCCATCCAGGGGACCGCCCACGGTAGACGATCCCGTTCCGCTGCACCCATCAGCCCCGTAGCGCAGAAACTTCTGGATCCGTTTTCCGGTATCGACCTCGCCGGTATAGATATTGCCTTTGCTGTCCAGGCTTACCTGGTGGATCCAGTGAAACTCCCCGGCCATCCGGCCGCTACGCCCGAGCCGGCCCAGTTCCTGCAGATTGCGTCGGTTCAGCAGGTAGATGGTCATGTTGGCGTTATCTCCGACATAGAGGCAACTCTGCGCCGGATCTTTGGAGAAGCTCATGGAAACCGCGGTGCCAATGATGTTGGTGTGCTTGCTGACAAATTGCTCGGTGACGAAACCGCATTTGCCGGCGGCACCGGCCGGATTACTGCACGGTTTGCCCAGCGCCGGATCGTGGATATCAAACACCTGGATCCGATCGTTTCCCCGGTCGCAGACGTACATCTTGCCATCATTGGCAATCTTCACGCAGTGCACCGGGTTGCGGAAGAACGCCGGCTTCTGATTGCCCTTGCCGGAGTCCTCGATCCATGTCCCGGCTGCCTGCGCGCCGGCATCGTCGACCGGACTATTTCCATACGCGCCGAAGTGGCCGATATATTGACCGCTGCCGGCATCGACAATCAGCACCCGGCGGTTTCCGTAGCCGTCCGCGATGTAGAGGCGGTTGGTGGTGGAGTCGACCACCATGTCAGCCGCCTGGTAAAGCAGCGGAGTTCCGTGGATCCCGCCGTCCATGTTATTGCTGTCGGGCCCCTTGGGGGTTCCCCCGATTCTCATCTTGAAGTTGCCATCCATGTCGAACTTCAGCACGAAGCCGTCGCCGCCTTGCTGGTTGGTCGCCCAGGGCGTACCTCCATGGTCGGCCGCCGCTGAATTTCCTGAAAGCCATACGTTGTCGTTCTGGTCGACATAAACACCGTGCTCACTACTGGGCCAGATACACCCTGCTTCGGCCTTACACCTGCCGCCCACAAAACCGGGGTCCGCCGGGCCACCCCATGCGCGCAAAAGCTTGCCGTCGGAATCAAATTCCAGAACAGAAGGAGCGGCTTTACAGCAATCAGCAATGGACCCATACATTCGGACCTGGCCAAGTCCATTGACCGGCTGCCCCTTTGTGTCGACGGCGCCGGGCACTGGGCCCTCCAGTCCGGCCTCCTCGTTGGTCATGGTACGCGGCCGGTTATAGACCCAGACGTGATCATGCTTGTCGACATAGAGTCCGCCTATCTGGCCAAGGCGCCAGTTATTGGGCAGTGGCTGCGGCCATGCGGGGTCCACGACGAACCCCGGTGTCTTGCCTGTGCTCGACGTGTTGTACACGCCGCCTTGCTTGGAGCGCCGGGCCAGAGAGCCGGTATTTTTCAGGGGATTGTTGCCGGTATCAGCAGCGGTGGCCAAGCAGGTAAGGGTCAATACCATCATCGACAGAATGGCCGTCACTTGGCCGTTGATTGTCATGCATCGTTCCTTTCGACCTGCGGCTACTCGGGACTGAACCACTTGGAGACAATGGTCGCCATAATACACCACAGATCTCCGCCTTCCCTGGGCCACGGTGGTCGGAGCAAAGAACGAGTCGACTTTGCCCTACGAGTCTCGAAGGGCGTACCTCCCATCTGAAGCCGTCGAGCGCACAGGCTATTTGAAGCCGTGCTTTGTGTGGAGTTCTTCTGCGGCCTGCTTAGGCGAAATCGCCGGGCCGATCCCAGTGCTTGGGCATCTTTCTCCCTGAACGAAGCCACACTTCAACAATGATGGCGTTGATCGAAAATCCGATCCAGAATGCCACCCCAAAAAACTGCCTCGGTTCCAGATGCGTCCACCGACTGGTCGCGAAAAATATGCCCATTACCGGGCGAGTC
The DNA here is from genome assembly GCA_963847155.1 of uncultured Acidobacteriaceae bacterium. Classification (GTDB taxonomy): domain Bacteria; phylum Acidobacteriota; class Terriglobia; order Terriglobales; family Acidobacteriaceae; genus PALSA-350. The sequence continues at coordinate 404,253 of CAWJZH010000006.1, forward strand.
GTCGCTATACCCAGAAGAATTCCAACCCCCCGAGTGAGCCATCGCATTTTCTGGAAAGACTCGCCGGCCCGTGCGTATCCATACGCCCGAGCCATCGAGAACAGGAAGACACTATTAAAAAGCAGCACAGCCGAACGTTCCACCCATCCGCCAAAAGCGGGGATGCTCATGGCATAGGCAGTAATCCCAACGATAACGCCCAATGGAAAAAGCAACCTCTCCCAAAACCCACTCTTCGGCGCACGAAAAATAACCAATGGAGCCACCAGAACAAAGGCGGTTGCAGAAATAATATGCGCAAACGTCAAAGCAGCGTGCGAGGCAAACGCCGCATCCAGCCCAGCCATCGCCGATGGGCCGCTCTGCGACGGATGCACAAGGGCAACAAACCGTCGCGTTGCTGCCGCGAGGGCGATCACAATACACGCCCAGAAACCGGCCTTCAGCCATAGAGGGGCCCGGCGTTTGACGTCCCCTGCCCCGAGTTGTTGATCGCGGTCGATCTCCGGTTCCTTTTCCCGATATTCCAGTGCAGCATTCATCCCGGCTGTTCATTGGGTGTACCATCTCTCGAGTAAATCATCGGCATAACCTCGATGCAATAAAGATTGGTGAAGGATTGTAAAGATAGGTAAAGACCGAGCGCTCCACCCGCCGGGCGATTACCATCAGAAGCGAAAGAGTCGTTTGCTGCCATGAACAGCCTGTTGATTGTCGACGATGACGTAGAACTCTGCGCCCTGCTCATCGAGCGCCTGGCCGAGGATGGCTTCGATCTATCCGCTGTGCACAACGGAATCGACGGTCTGGAACTCGCCAGTCATGGCAGCTATTCTCTTGTCATCCTCGACGTGATGCTGCCCCGCATGGGGGGAATCGATGTGCTCAAACAGTTGCGCGCACGCTCGTCCGTACCCGTGTTGATGCTGACAGCCCGTGGAGACGACATTGATCGCATCATCGGTCTTGAGGTCGGGGCGGATGACTATTTACCCGAAACCCTTCAACCCTCGAGAACTCGTCGCCCGCATTAAAGCCATCCTGCGGCGGATAGATGAACGCCAGACCGGACTCGAAAGGCTTACCGCCGGCGATATTCTGATCGACACTTCTTTGCGAGAAGCCTACGTAGGCGACAGGTCTCTGCCATTGACCACCATCGAATTCGATCTTCTGGAGATTCTGGTCCGCAACCCGGGTCAAGCCCTGAGCCGCGAATATCTCACCGGCCTTGCCCTGGGAAGAAAGTTAGGCGCCTTCGACCGGACCATCGACGTCCATATCAGCAATCTCCGGAGAAAGCTGGACGAACATCGCGGTATTCAACGCATCAAAACAATTCGCGGCAGCGGCTACCTGCTCGCACCGCGCAAGGCGGCCGAGGGCCTCTGACATGCCAGGTCTCTTCGTCAAAATCTTTGTCTGGTTCTGGGCAACCGTAGTCCTCACTTGCCTTTCGCTCGTGCTGGCCTTTGCCCTGCAGCCACATGGTGTCGCATCCCGCTGGCACAGCAGTCTTGAGGATGCCGCGAAGTACTACGGAACCGCGGTCGTCGGTGTATTGAAGCAAAGTGGAGCACCGGCGGCGGAGATGTTTATTAGTCAGCTCTCAACGGATACACATGTACGCGCCTGTCTTTTTGATGACAAAGGCCTGGTAGTGGCTGGATGGGACTGTTCCGAGTTCAAGGGGGATGTTGATCGCGTTGCCCATGGCGAGCACTCGGCCAGTTCCATGCATCGCGGATTAGCGGCGATCGTGACACGGGTGAAGGATGCGGATGGGCACACTTATATATACGGGTCAGAGCTCTTGTCTGGCCCCGGTGCTGCCTTTGGCGTTGACCTGCGAGTCGTGTTGATGCGAGTCGGCCTGGCCCTGACCGTGTCTGGCCTGATTTGTTACTTTCTTGCCCGCTACCTGACGAGACCCATCCTCCGTCTTCGCTCCGTCTCCCAACAAATCTCCGCAGGGCAATTAAGCGCCCGTGCCGACGCTGCACTGGAATCGCGAAGAGACGAGATGGGAGATCTTGTGCGGGATTTCAATAGCATGGCAAACACGACTGAGACTCTCATCTCGAGCCAGCGCCAGCTCTTGTACGACGTGTCACACGAGCTGCGATCGCCGCTGGCGCGGCTAAATGTCGCACTAGACCTGTTGCGCCGCCGTGTCGGCGAAGTTCCCGCATTGAACCGTATGCAGGTCGATCTGCAAAGACTCAATGAGACCATCGGACGACTGCTGACCGTCGCCAAGCTTGAGGCCTCGTCGACTCTGCAGAATTCTGCGCGGGTGGACTTACCGGACCTTGTTGCCAGCATTGCCGCCGACGCGGACTTCGAGGCACAGGAACGAGGAACCCGCGTCGAAGTGGCAGAATCAGCAGACCTGGCGGTGCTCGGAGATCCGAGTCTCCTGCGTAGCGCTATCGAGAATGTACTTCGCAATGCCCTCAGGTTCACCGCGCGCTGGCACACCGGTCGAAGTGCTTCTTCAAGCAGCACCGCAGCTCCACGGCAATGAGGCAATCATTGTTGTGCGCGACCATGGCCCTGGCGTGCCGCAGGACGAGCTCAAGCGCATCTTCAAGCCTTTCTACCGCTTGTTCCAGTCGGGCGGCAACGACTCCAACGGTGCAGGACTGGGCCTCGCGATCGCCGACAGGATCGTGCGCCTTCATGGAGGCAGAATTTGCGCCACAAATGTTGGCGGAGGCGGACTGAGCGTTGAAATCATCCTGCCCCGAATGCCGCGAGCTGAAGAAGAAGCATAGTAACGGTCAAAGTTCTCAACCGCATAACCCTCAGTTCGTACAGCCACAGAAATGGGGGCTCTTGCTCAGCCACAAAGACCCCCGTTCCCGCCCCTGCGCTCTGGTCAGGCCGTTGGACTCTGCAGTATTTGTGCCAATGCGTGCAGCCGCTTGGCGTCCGCACTGTTCTTGGCACTCCCAGCATCTGCCTCTACAGAAGCCGCCATGCCTTGAAGTTTGGCAACGTCCTTCTTCCCCAGCTTCGATGTCTGCGCACGAGCGACCGCCTTGTTGAGAGCGTCGAGCCGTCCCGCGGGGAGCGCCTGCGAACGCCCTAACTGATCCAGATAAGCCCGGGCCACTACCAGGTGAGACGGCCATGCAATCTTCGGCTGGTTCTGCACATTGAACTCACTGAGCTGCACCAGATCAGACGCGTCGATCTCGTTCTGCGTCAGAAATTTGCTCGGGACCAGTTTGAACACGTCGATTCCCCGGGCGATCTCCGATCCGTAGATGTAGCCGTTGTACCAATAAGCAGACCATTCGCCACCCAGAATGAGGGTCGAGGCATCGATGGGCCCGCGATCAAAGTAGGCAATCTCATACGGATGTGCCGCGTCTGTAAAGTCCACCACAGAAATCCCGCCCTGATACCACGCCTGCACTTCGATATCGCGCCCGGGAATCGGCACCAGCGATCCATTGTGCGCAACGCAGTTCTCCGATGCCGTCTGGGCTGCGGGCATCTTGTAGTAGCTTGCCAACGAAAGCTTGTCGTCCTTCAAATTAAAAATAGCGTCCGCGCCCCACTTATTTGGGTCGGTCGGACGGCACCGCGGCTGCAACCCGCCGCCCCATTCGTCGGTAAACACCACCTTGGTTCCGTCATTTGAGAAAGAAGCCGAGTGCCAGTACGAATAGTTCGGATCATTTACCGCATCTACGCGCTTGGGGTGCACCGGGTCTTTGATGTCGAGCAGGATCCCATTGCCTGAGCAGGCGCCCGCCGCCAGGCCGATAGCCGAATACACTGTGATGTCATGGCATTGGTTGGTATCCGCGGGCTTCTCCGCTTTCTTGTCGTGGCTTCCGCCATTGTTGAGTCCGTTCAGTGCACCCGTGCGTGGGTCGATAAATACCCGCGGGCTCGACACGATCTTCGCCTGCTCCGGCGCGGCCAGCGGCACCTTGATTACATCGATGCGGAACAAGGAAGTGTTCGGATCTTTATCCGGAGCGTCGCCGGAACATCCCGCAAGCTCCTCTGTTTTCCGCACGAATGAGGTTCCTGAAACATAGAGATAAACATTCTCTTTGTCGTTGGGGTCAACCACCAGGGTATGCGTGTGGGAACCGCGGCAGGTCTGCACCGCCGCCACCTGCTTCGGGTTTTTAATGTCCGAGATATCGAAAATCCTCACCCCGCGAAACCGGTCCGGGCTGGCCACAGGGTCTCGCTTGTCCTTTTCATGACCGGGTTCCGGCGGAGGCAGCGGTGGGAAACCCTGAGTTCCGCAATCAAGCCGCCCATTCGGCATCTCGACCGACATAAAGAGCAGATTTCCATAGACCGAGGGGTCCCCCTGCCCTCCTGGACAAACCAGAGACGTAGACAGCGATATCTTCGCCGGGTTCGAGATATCGTAGATGTTCAGACCATAGAAATTGCCCTGGAACAGGTGTGTCCCCTGAAACGCAAAATCTGAGTTCGCAAACGCCAACTGCGCGATCACCGGTTGCATGGGTTTCGGGATCTTGGCCTTGTTCACGCCGAGCGTGTCGAGCGTCTTCTGGACCACGGGATCGTCTGCCTGCGTGGATGACAACTGAAAGGCCGTTGGCTTCTTCAGGAATACGAGGTGCTTAATGCCCATTGCCGCCTCGCCCGCGTCGTAAACCCCTGGCTTCAGGCTCAGCGCGCGGATCGTCGGTGGTCGAACCAGTCATCCCTGGGGGTAGCGGGGTCGCTGGTTCCGCGGCAAAGGGATCTTCTTCTTCAGCAGCCGGAGCCGCCTTCGCAGCCGGGGCCGGCGGCGGCGTCTGCGCTTGCAGTCGTACGGTAACGGAACTTAGGAAAGCCACGGCAAACGCCACGATCAGCAACCTGAACACAAGAGACGGCGAGCGCTTCATTCTTTCTCCTTCAACATACCTTCCATGATTTTGATCTCGGCCCGCTGCGTGTTATCTACATCCGTTGCAAAGTCGAACAACTCGGCATCCTGGCCCGCTCCCGGCGTATCGAACAATTGCTTCACCATGACCAATGCGCCGTTGTGATGCTGCATCATGCCGGTCAAAAACTTCCGGTCAAACCCCGCGCCTTCCGCCTGCTCTAACTCACGCATCTGCTGCGGAGTCAGCATACCCGGCATGGCCGGCATCGGCTTGCCACTGTTATCCATGTCCCGCATACCCGGCATGGCCATCGACACAGCTGCGTTCCGCGCCATCAGCCACCGCTTCATGAACTTGATCTCGTCCGCCTGGGAAAGCCTTATGCGTTCCCCCAGGCTGCGAATTGCTTTATTCCTGGTGTGTGATGGGATCAGCGCAGTCATCTCGACCGCCTGCGCGTGATGCATAATCATCCCTTGCATGAACTCTATGTCCGCCTGCGAGCGCGGCGGCGCCACCGCGGATGTGGAAGCCGGCAGCCTTTTGCTGGGAGTTCCCGGCGCACCCGGTTGCACGATCGAGACCGACCCCGGCTGCTGAGCATAACCCTGGCGAGCCGGCACGTTGCAAAATGCCGCAACCACCAACGCCGTAGCCCAGGTTCCCATCCACTTATCAATAACGCTGGTCATCTTTGCTTCCCACGGTATCATGGCGCCGGGCGATATAGGATATGGAGATCTCCCATGCAGAGACCTGTCGTCGTACTTTCGACCGTAGCGCTGCTCGCATTCACCGCGTCCGCCTGGGTGGCCGCGCCAGTAGCGCCAATCAACGAGCCGATAAAGTTGCAGCTGCGCACCCGGGTCCAGCCATTCCATGGCAACGGACCCTGGGTGGAAGCCCAATTTGAATCAGCCATCGTACCCGCGAAAACCGCAATTATCATCACGGATATGTGGGATCAGCATTGGTGTAAAGGCGCCACGCACAGAGTGGGGCTCATTGCCCAGCGGATGGAACCCCTGCTATCACTGGCCCGCGGCGCCGGCATACTTATCATCCACGCGCCCTCTGAGACCATGGAATTCTACCGTGACGCGCCCGGCAGGCTACTGGCAGAAAAGGCCCCGCACTCCCCTGCTCCTCCGGAACTCATGTTTTCTGACGGTCCTCTCCCCATCGACGATAGTGATGAAGGCTGCGACACTTCCGGCGATAAGCCGCATAAGGCCTGGAGCCGCGAAACCGCAGCGCTTTCCATTGCGCCTGGAGATGTGATCTCTGACCAGGGGCAGGAGATTTACAATGTGCTTCAGCAACATCACATTGACACCGTGCTCTTCATGGGTGTGCACGCCAACATGTGTATTCTCAAACGCACCTTTGGCGTGCGGCAGTTGTCGAAGTGGGGACTGCGTTGCGTGCTGGTGCGCGATCTTACCGACGCCATGTATAACCCGGCGTCGAGACCCTTTGTTTCCCACGCTGCCGGCACGGAACTGGTGATCGAACATATCGAGAAGTACTGGGCGCCCACGACCACCAGTAGCGCGTTGACGACGGCATTCAAAAAACACCTTTATAGAAGGACACCTGCGTGATATCCCCCGCAGCCGATCCCGTCAGCGACGATCGCGTGCAGGAATTGAGTGGTGCCCGATGCCGCGTGCGGTTGAGGAAGCCCATCGCGCAGTGGTCTCCTGAGATACGCTCTTTCTATACGTAACAAAAGGTCATCCCTGGAAGCGCGAAGGGTGCCCCAGCCTGCCCCGGCATGCCGTGGGGTTTCGCTTTTGAGACCTGGGATCCTCCTAGTAAGAGCCCATCGACTCCGTGCCTTTCCCGCCTCATCCCTACTTAGGAACCGCATCGAAAGCCTTCTGAATAAACGCAACGATACGGCGCCGGGCATCGAACCCATGCCACGGCTCGGGCACGGGAGACCCGTAAATTGCCATAGCCAAAGGACCATGATTATCCCGCGGGTAAGTCACCAAATCCACCGGCACGCCCATCTGTCGCAATGCTCGATACATTTCCATGGACTGCCCTAAAGGATCGGTCGTGTCGCCCTCACCCTGCAACAGCAGGAACGGAGTGCTGGCTTTGCCGGCACTGGCCAGTGGGCTTTGCCGCCATGCATCCTCGGGATGCTCCCACGGCTTGCCAAAGTACCAGCGGTCATACCACGATGAGTCCTCCGTACCGTATTCACTGTGCTGGTCGATCACCGGCGCGCCACTCACGATGGCTTTAAAGCGCGTGGTCTTGCCCTCGACAAAGGCAGCCATCTCCCCACCGTAGCTATAACCCATCAACGCCATGCGGTTGCTGTCGATGGGCTCGGTCTTTAGCACGGCATCCACGCCGGCCATGATGTCCCGGTAATCGCCGCCGCCCAGATCGTTCTTGTTGGCGGCGGCAAAGGCAGCGCCATAGCCGGAGCTGCCGCGCGGATTGCTCCGCAACACAGCCCAGCCGTGACCCAGCAGAAAGTCAACCCAGCCATCATGTGCTTCCGCGTAAGCGCCCAGCGGACCTCCGTGCACTTCCACAATCAATGGCACACGCCGCTGCGCCGCTTCCGGTGGCAGGTACAGGCGGCCTTCTATCGTGAACCCGTCGCTCTTCCATTGCAGCCGTTTGGGAGCAACGCTCAACAAGTGCGCCGGTGTCAGCGGCGGAGTCTTCACCGCCGTGGCTTGGGATTTCAGGTCCGCGGCGTAGTAAAGCTTTCGCGGATCTCCGCCGCCACTTCCCAGAAAGAGCCAACCATTCCGCGGCGCATTCGTCTCCAGTGCGGACACATCTGATGGAGGCAGCGTCAGCAATTCCGGCTCGCTGGCTCCAGCCGCAAAGCGCGCCACTTTACCATGGAAACCAGCCTCCACCAGCTGGAGCACGCTGCCATCCGCCAACGGTACCGGTAGTGCCCGGCGCATGGAGCCCTTGAAGCCATCGCTCAAATCGCGTGTGGTCATCGCAGCCATGTCATAAACGTACAGGTCGGCGTAGCCCGGCGGCGCATCGTGTTTCGCCTGCGCCAGGTAGACGATCGACCCGCCATCGGGCGCAAATGCCGCGGCCTCTATGGTCGGCGGCAGCCCCACCAGCTTTACCGGATGGATCGAGTCTGCCCTGCTGACCAGCCAGCTACTCATCGCCGGTCCCAGGTCGCCCACACCATTTGCGCCCTCGGAGAGCGCCAACAGCTTGCCGCTGTCGCTGCTCCAGTAGGCCTCCCGGACGTCCGGGTCCACGGGCGACAGCGTCAGCTTACCGCTCGCTACATCCAGCAAATACAAGCGCGAGCCGTGGGGATTATGGTTCACCCACTCGGCGTCCGACTTCGCTTCTTTCTGCGCCTTCTCGCCCGGGGTCTGCGGATCCGCCGCAATGATCGCGATGGAAGTGCCATCGGGAGAAACCTTGTACCGGGTTACATCGAGGTTCACTTCATCCGTCTTCGCGTCGCTCTTCGCATGCTGCGGCGTGTCACTCGATGGCGGATCTTCCGGCTGGGCCGCCTCGTCTTTCGGGGGTAACGCGTCCGGAAGTTTCGCCTGGTCGACCAACGGCTTCACCTTGAACGAAAGCGGCTTCGCTTCGCCGCCGTTCATGGGCAAGCGGTAAAGCGAGATATGTTCGTCGCGTTTGGCCAGAAAAAGAATGCTTTGCCCATCCGGCATCCAACTCGCATCGTACTCTCCACGCTTATCCGCGTCCGGGGAGTAGGTAATCTGCCGTGGCTCCTCCCCACCGGTGCCGGTTAGCCACAGGTGGCTCTTCGCGCCATCTGCCGTTGCCTCCGTGATGCGTATCACGATTCGCTTGCCGTCCGGTGCGAGCCGGGGGTCGCTCATGGTTTTGAATCGTCGCAACTGCTCGTTGGTTGGGAAACCAGGCGCAGTCCCCGAGGGCACGGGCGCTTGCGCCGCAAGGGGCAGTGTGGCACCGAGCAAAAACAGCGGAAGAAGAGCATCTCGAACAAAGCCGGCCATATGAGAAGAGTACCCCGGAAGTAGCAACTCCATCCGTTTCAATCTGGTTCTGGACGGGTGCTCCATGTTCGGCTTACCTGCCCCGGCGTGCCGTGGGGCGTACATGTCCGAAAACGGATTCTTCAAATGCTTTCACTCAACTCGCAACGATTCTTGCCCTTCGCCGCGTTCTTACCCGCGTAGCCGCAGCGTTGGAAGGGGCTGCGCCCCATAAGCGCTAACTTACTGGGATGTTTTTTGGGGATGTTTTTCTTCAAAGCTCCCACAAAATCGTCATCCTGAGCGAAGCGCCTCACAGATTGATCGCGTGACAGAGTGCTTGGGCGCGGAGTCGAAGGACCTCGGCGGTGCCTAATTTACGCATGCTGCATGAAGCTTCTCGACCACTGAAGCCCAACCACAGGATCCTCTGTGATACGCACATTATGGTCACGGGTACATCTTTTCATGCACTGTAATCATCTTCCGTCCCCCAGGTCTGTGCAAAGTCTTTGACTCGGGATTGATATGCGAATGCTATTGAGCTTCTTTTTTGCGCGCCGCCAACCTTTAAGTGGTTTTCCCTGGCTTCCCGCATAGCAAGATGCCAGCAAGCTCTTGTTCGTGGCGGGCCCGGTGGTTGAAAAGCTCCGAGCAGCATGCGTGAATTAAGCACCGCCGAGGTCCTTCGACTCCGCGCCCAAGCACTCTGTCACGCGATCAATCTGTGAGGCGCTCCGCTCAGGATGACGATTTTGTGGGAGCTTGAAGAAAAAACATCCCAATTAAGTTAGCGTTATGGGGCTGCGCCCCGTCTTGTTCGGCCCATGTACGCCTCGGCGAACATGGGGCACCCGTCCAGGGAGGAGGGCTTCGTGTTTCCTCAGGGAGACTGACTCGCCGAAAACCTTGAAATTTTTACGGCCTATCCGCCTCAAGTGGTAACTTTCTTCCCGGTCGCACTTGCGCACAAAAAACACCGTAACGGTTACGGAAAATTTTACATGCACAATTGGAACTAATTATCGAAAATCCACCAGGTAAGACAGAAACAATGCACAACGATTGCTCAGCGTTTGCGCTCGCCAGTAACCGCATGTAAATTAAAAACATTGGCAACTGCTGATTGCGCCCGGCAATCCTGGTTGCACCGAACACTACATGTTGGAGTAACAATGCGTCATGATATATGGGTTGGACTAAGAAAGGTTTCGCAACAACTCGACCAGGTTGTTAAATATGAATCAGGGGAGTTAGACGACCCCACGACAATAGAACTATTTCAGTCTCTCATTGAGAGCGGCCTCGCCTGGTCTTTGCCGGGCAACTACGGAAGAACCGCAAGTGAGTTAATTACCCTCGGCGTCTGCCATCCCGCGGACCGTTCCTCGCACGAGCAGGTACTCGTAGGATGATCGACTACGATCGCCTGGAGAAAGGTCTTAGCGGTGTGGAGCCCAGCGCTAAGGCAGAACCTGACGTAGATGAACTTACCGCCTACACGTTAGAAAACCAACGATTAAAAAAAGTGATCGACGTGCAGAAAACCGAAATTAAAAGGCTTATGCGCCTGCTCGGCATCGGCTTGCAACTGAGATAAAAGAAGCCCCGCTGGCTTACCAGCCGGTGGGGCCCATATTGCGTAAGCCGGCTTAGTCGAAGAAGTGACGATCCTCATCCGCCAGGTGCGCTTTCGCTGCCTGCACATTGAAACTGATACCAATCCCCGGCCGGTCCCAAACTTTGATAAACCCGCGTTCAACGATTGGGTTCGGCAGCCCTTCGACAATGTCATACCACCAGTCAGGCTGGCCTAACGGATACTCGAAGGCAATGTAGTTTTGCGGCAACGCGGCCGCCACCTGCACATGCGCGGCCAACCCGAAAAGCCCGTCGAAAACTCCGTGCGGAGCAATCTGGATACCGTGAATGTCCGCGTACTCCGCGATCCACTTCATTTCCGCAATGCCACCCACATCCTCCGGGTCTGGCCCCACAATATTCACCGCCTGCTTCTCGATCAGGTCTTTGAAATTCTCTCTCAGGTATATCTCTTCCCCGGTATGAATCGGGACCGTCGTGCTCACCGTCACTTCGCGAAAAAGATCGGCGTTGGGATAAGGCGTGTAATCGCCCGTGATCAGATCCTCCAGCCACGCGATGTGGAGTGGTTCCATCGCGCGCGCAAACGTAATCGCGTCCTTGACCGTCCAGCCTGGTCCGCAATCAAGAGCCAGTCCGATCTCATCGCCGAGCACCTTCTTCATCGCTTCAACGCAGGCGACCACATTGGCCAGGCCACGTTCCGTCATCATGCCGCGATCGGCATGCGACGCTCCTTTCCGCGGTGGTTCGTCGTACCACGCATTGGGCACCGCGGGCATCATCGCCGGATCGTGAAAGCCGACGGCTTGCTTGATCAGCGTAAAACCCTCTTTGGCGTCCTTCATCTTCGCCATGGTCTCGGCATAATCCTGCGGCGTATGGCCGGTCATGGGAAAGCGGACGGCTCCGTTGTAGATACGCACGCGGTCCCGGATTTTGCCCCCGAGCAGCTTGTATACCGGCACGCCGGCCACCTGCCCTGCGATGTCCCACAGCGCTATCTCGATCGCGCTCACCGCCGCACCCCACGGCTTGAACGCACCCAGCCGCCGAATCTTCAGCAGCACGCGAGCGACATCGGTCGGGTCTTCACCGATGAGATAGTCCTTATAGAAGAGCACCATCGGCTTGAGATAAGGCTTGTAGGACTCGGCTTGCCCATACCCGGAGACGCCCTGATCGGTGACGATGCGCACCGTCGGGCTCTTGCCGATGATCGCGCACCGCAGGTCGGTGATCTTGATCGATACCTGCCCCGCCCGCTTCTCGGCCGGAACACCCTTCTGCTGCGCACCAGAGCGCCGATGCGGCTGCTGCCGCCGAAAGCGATCCGATAAAGCCTCTTCGCGTCCAATGAGCCATGAGTCCCTCTTCCTGGAAAATATCCTGCAGCGATACCGCCCGTGGGTTAGTGTATCCGCTGCCATTTCCCCTCGCTACTCACACGCCGGAGGAGCGGACTCAGTAATCCAGATGAATCCGGAACCCGGGAACAACCACCGGTCCGCGATCGCGGTTGAAACCAGGATTGTTGACAAAGGAGAGCAGGGCGGCGAGATAGAGGCCGCCATGCACATGGGCCGTGTAGTAGGTTTCGCTTACGCTCTCACGTCCATACTTCAAGCCGCCGTCGCCGAGCATAAAGCCCAGGCCTCCCAGGCCCAGGTACTCGCGATGGTCCTGGCTCAGGCCGCTGTTGACGAAAGCAGAACCAATGCGATCGAGCTTTCGGCGCCAGGCGCTCCCTGTGAGATCAGCGCCAAAGGAAACCGTGTTGTTCATCTCGCTGAAGACAAACGATTGGTAGCTTCCATCGTTCCACCCCGCGCGGAAGAAGACGCGGAAATTCGCCGGCAGTTCCTGTTCGAAGTTCACCCCGAAACCAGGCTTGCCGGTATCCGGGTGACGGTGAGCGGTGATGTCGGGCTTTGGATCGCGGCCACTCACGTAGGCATCGTTCGCCTCGCGGTAGTTTCCCAGCTTTGCGTGGTTGACGAAAGCCAGCAACCGCAGACGGGTGGCATAGCCTTGCATGGTGTACGTGGAATAGTCGAATTGGAAGTTGTCGGAGCGAACGTGGCGAATGTTGTAATCGAGTCCGCCGGCAGCGGAGAATTTCGGGAGCAGCGCCTCCGCAAAGCGGAACCCTGCCTTTGGTCCCTGGTACGTTGCCATGGCGGCCACGGTAAAGCCGTGAGTGTCTCCCGGAACCTCATAGATACCGTTGTTTCCGATCGCAAGATTGGTGAATTGCAGGTGCGTGTCGCTACCCACTCCATTCACGTCGAAAAAGTCGAGCAGGCTCATCTTGCCGAAGGTAAATTCGAGCCGCCGGCGGGGGATCGAAGGCTGCAGGTAAAACGGGTTGGGGTCCTCCTCGATGCGGTCTGGGCTGAGGGCCACCGTATGATGGACAAAGGAGCGAGAGAGATAGACAGACCGGCCTACGGTCGGATCGGTGGCATCTGCGTTGACGAAGGCTGCGACCCCAAAAGTATCACTCAAGCCCCGGCCGCCGGCCTCATCGAAATTGGCCAGCAGTTCAGTAAACCGCAGCAGCCGGACACCGGTGTAAAGGGTTACGGTACGGGAAGCAACCGCCTGGCCGTAGCCACGAAAACTGTTGGGTCCGGAATAGGGTGAATGGAACGGCGTGTGCGCCTGGAATATGAAGTTGGATTGCCCGGAGATCCAAAAGCGGTTGGCGAAGAGGTGGGCCCGGAACACCGCTGGGTTTTCCTGATCGTCTGACTGGTCTGCAATGGTCTGCTTTACCTGGGGGACCGCGTTGGAGTACTCCGGCGCGCCGTTTGCTCCGGAACGGGCTGTGTTCAGGTCACCGAAGAGTGGCGCGTTGGGCAAGGAAGCGACGTTCACAGTGGGCACGTTGGCAGGCGGAACCACCTGGGCAACCCCGAATCCGCCGGAGACGACAACAACCGCGATCAGGACGGGCGTCCGCCTGGCCGGTCGTCTCTGAGCAATCGTCTCCACCTGCAAGAAGGTATAACTACCGGGGCCTGCGAAGATCACAGTGCTTTAAAAATTGCCAGGAATCAGCCGGCCGGGCCGAGTCCTCAGGCGCGGCAAACCCAACTTGACAAACTAGACTTGGGAGTTGGCCTCAATGATCACGTTGGTGATCCAACCGATAATCGGCTCGGTCCTGGCGCCACCACGCGTCACGAAAGTATCCTGACACCATGGCGTGGAATCCATCGCGCGCTTCGCATCCGCAAGTGTGGCTGTTTGTGGGACAACGGCGAAACTGGTCTCCAGCTTAGCCTTGAATTCAGGGTCGGTCATCAGATCGTTGAGCGTGAGAACCTGCAGTTCCGCGGCTACCTTACCGGCCGCCGCGGCTTTGGCGATGAACCGATCAATCGTGCTGCGGTGAACCACACACAAAGGTTCGTCGTCCGCCTTGAGGACGGGCAACCGATTGCCCTTCTTTTCCCTATCGAGGTTCGTAACAGCTTCGACCAGTTTGATTTTGCCAGGGTCCTCGTTGACGGCATATGCTGCCGATCTGGGGATCATCTTCTCTGTGACCCGGATGCTGCGCAATTTCTCGTCAGGTGTGAGTTCGCGAGCAATGGAAGTAACACTGCGCGTCGCAGCCTCGAGCTGCTCCTTCCCGAAATAAAAGGCAAGCACGGTCCCCACCCACGTTCCGATCATGGGCAGAATCATCGTAAGAATTTCTTTTGCTTGGGATCTATCGCCCCGTATGGCAATCCCGGCAAGTATGGCCACGGCCAAAACAGACACCAGGAGGACGATGGTTGCCAGCCGCTCGCGAAACCACCGATCCCAAAAGCGGGTGCCGGATATATTCCCGGTTTCATTCGCCACAGAAAATGCCTCCTCGCCGACATTCGTAACACTTAAGTGTCGCTCGGACCGAATGTACCAATCAAGTAGAGGCTCCCGGTTCAATTGGGTGCGGTTTGCGAGACAGAAGGAAACTCGGCAATCCGCCCGGCGTACACAACACCACTACATTTGCGACGATTCCCTACAGAGTGGTCGCTGAAATGAGGCGGTCTTTAAATCGCCGGTTCTAGGGCAGATTCTTCAGCCAGATGTTGCGGTGAGAGATCTTCACTACTCCGCCACCTTCGATTTCGAAGCCGATCAGGCCTTTCGATTGGCTAAAGGTTGAATCGGTGTCCACCAAGACTGCCATGACGTGACCGTTGACGATGTGGATGAGCGTGTTTCCATCGGCGATGACTTCGTACTGATTCCAGTCGCCTACTTTGATATAAGACTTGAGTTCGTCTGAGGTTCCCAGGGTTCCCAATAGCCTTGGTTTTTTGGCCTGATCGGTTTGAACCATTTGGCCGCGCCAGGCGACGATTCCGCGGCGAGTGCCTTGCTCGTAGAGCTGCCCGGTGTATACGTTGGCGTAGTCAAAATCGGCTTGATAGCCCTTCATGTTCCACTTGGGATATTTCACGGTTTGGCCAGCCGGCGGGGAGACGTTGAGGCTTCGATATTGAATGCCACCGTTGGCGCCGGCACCGTCGAGCTTCATCTCCAGTTTCAGTTCGAAGTTGGCGGGCTGGCCTCCGCGCCACATGATGTTGGTTGTGCCGGATGGGTGCTCCGGACTTGATTGGGCTACGAGGCTGCCGTCTTCCACGTGCCAGACTTCGGGCGAGCCGTCCCAATTCATGCAAGGTCTTGCCGTCGAAGATTTGAGTCCATCCTTCATGGTCGTTGAAGTCGATGGGTTCGGGCTGCGTGAAGCCTCCGGTGGCTTGATGTTTCGGGGCCTGGTAGGCATGGGAGGTATAGATGAGCAGGAAACAGATGGCGGCTATGATCGGCGGTCTTAGGTAGTTGAGGGACATGGTTTTCTCCTTCACGAACGAGCCCGGGAAAAGACGTTACGCAGAAGCTAAAGAGTCTGCATGAGAACTTACTCTTTTGAAGGGTGCGGGCTTCAGCCCGTACATTTAACTACCCAAACCAAGAGGGGCTTTAGCCCCTGAGGGCACGTCATGTGCTCGCTTCAGCAGCCCTCGGCGGCTAAAAACCGGTTCATCTTGACTGCTAAGGGGACGGCCTAAAGACCGTCCCCTTCAATCTAAAGCCCCTAATCCCAGCCGTGGGCGTTGCGGACGGCGATCAGGGTCCCTAGTATGTCGTTCCACGTTTTGGGAGCAAGCATGACGGAGTTGGGGAACATGCAGCCATCCCAGCAGATGTGCTCGTAGGCCCTGGTTGGGGTTCCGTCTTCATTGCGCATCCAGAGACCTGCGACGGCGACGATATCCATTTTTCCTTTGGGGTCGCCGACGATACAGTGACGGCCCGTCTTGTCGTGCGAACCGGAGCCACTTACGGTGCCGTCGTTCTGGGCTACGTGGAAGTCGATGGTCCAGGGCCGCAGAGCGTGAGTCAGTTTGCGGAGCGCGTCCATCAGAACGTCCCGCTTCGACCAGTCGAAGTCTTCCGGTAGCAGCCGGTCTTCGGCGGCGTTGTAGCCCAGAGTGTAGAGGAGCGAGTGCGCCATGTCGGCCTGGAAGCCGAGAGTCTTAGGGCGGTTTACCATCTCCAGCAACCCGACCATGCGCTTCCAGCTGTGCATGCCTCCCCAACAGATCTCTCCCTCAGCAGCCAGGCGCTCGCCGTAGTCTTCGGCGATGAGGCAGGCTTCGGAAAATGTTTTGGCGATGAGCTTGGTGTTGGCGGCGGGATCTTTGGCCCAGTCTGCCGCAGAGGCCGCGGAGTCGATGCGGATGACTCCGTAACGGCGAATGCCGATATCACGCAGCTTTTTGCCGATGACGCAGGCTTTTTTCACCTGGGTCAGAAAGCTTGCCCGCTCCTGCTCGGAACCCATCGCGGAGCCTCCACCGGTTGGGGGCCAGACCGGGGCGACGAGCGAGCCCACGACCAGGTGGCGCCGGGCGATGCTGTCGGCAAGATGCTTTAGTTCGTCGCCGGTGGAGTCAATGCTGGTGTGGGGCAACGATAAGAACAAATCGACGCCGTCGAAGCGGACCCCATCGACCTCAGCCTTCGCTGTCAGGTCGAGCATGGTTTCAAGCTCGATGAATGGTTCCGAATCCGGGCCCTTGCCGACGAGGCCGGGCCACATGGCGTTGTGAATGGCCGGGTGCTGATGCTGATTCGATTCGGTCACAGGTTCATTTCCGTAACAGTGGTTGTGCTTCCGGATTTCCAGGCCCGAAATGCTTGAGCATGACGAGCGGATCGGATACGCTCGGATTCTCGATGCGCACCCCTTCTTTCGCAATAGGTGCGGTGACGAATACCTCGTCTTCCGTCATCTCTCCGAAGCGGATCATGGACGGGGTCGATACCTGCTGCTTGCCCATGGTGCCGTAGCCCTGGGTCACGATCACGCCATAGGCAGCGGCGTCTTTGATGGTGACCGATCGGCCCGGCAGCACGGTCAGTTCCTTGGCTGAGTAATAGGGCGTGCCGTAGGTGATCCACTTTTCGATGTAACCTTCCGCTTTCATTTCATCGATCGAGCGTACGGGTTTGGGAAAGGTCTTGTTGCTCTCGGCAAAACGGGGATTGATGTTGGCTTCCCAATCGAGCATGCTGATGAGGAAGTCGAGATCCTTGTTGTGTTCCGCGGGGACGTCCTTCGTTAGCAATTCCCAGCCCGACGATGCGTCCTTCCACTTCCGACTGGAACATGGCAAATACGTCGCTGTTGACCTGCGGCTCGTAGGTGACTAACGACCCGGGAGCATGGAGGATGCCGGGGTTGATCTGCCATCCTGCGCCGGGTTCGAGACGGTAGGCGCGGGCATGGAAAAGAATTCCGTTGTCGCCCTGGTTCCATTTTTCCAGGCAGCGGCGGATATCTGCTTTCGTGGTACCCGGCTCGAGGCCCATGTAGGTGTGGGGGAAATTGTTCTGGATCTGGTTGTATTGCGGAGGAAAGTAATAGGCCTCGGGCTTTCCCTTCTGTCCGACGAGCTTGGCGAAGGCGTCGCTCTGGTGCATGTGGTGGGGGATGGGGCCCATGTTGTCAAAAAACTTGCAGAGCAGATTCCATCCCTTCTCACGCTCCATTACGTCGGCGCCGAGCAACAGGTCTCCGGCAGTCTCGACCGCTTCTTTGAGCAGGAACTTTTCCCCGGTTTTGGGCCGGACATAACTGAGGCCCTCGTCGGGCAGGGTGTCGGGCCGTTGGATGCTTTTGTGGTGGAAGAAAACCAGCGCTCGTTGATGCCACCGCGGTGGCCGCCAAAAGCGTACAGATCGTCCGGATGGAGCTTGAGCCTGCGCCCGGGAATCATGAACGATCGTGGAACCCAGCAGGGCTCCAGTCTTAGAATGCCGCTACCTGCGTCGATGATTTCTTTAAGCTGGGATCTACTGCGCATTGACTGGTTTTGCCTTTCCTGATCGGGGACTAATGCTCCAGCGGTATGCCGAAGGAGTACAGCGTGTTGTCGTGGGTGGTGAAGAACACATGGCCGTCGCCGACAGAGATGCCGGCGAGGCGGCTATAGGTTTGGATTGCGTCTCCACTGGTATACAGTTGCTTGCCGTTGTCGGCATCCAGAGCGTACAGAGTGGCGTGGCCTGAAGTGTTGCCTCCTTCGAGGGCAAACACTACACCGTTGGCGATCACGGGAGGGGCCGGGTTGATGAGATCGCGCGAGACCCATTCTGGTGTCAGGGTGGTGTGCCCGTCCTGCTCTTCCATCTTGAAGGCTACGATGCTGCCATGCGTTGCGGGGCCATTGTCGTTGGCAAATTTCGTGCCGGGTTCCACCGGGCCATCGATGGAGGCCAGGACCCACCAGGCGCCGGACTTATCCTGCCAGGTAGCGAGACCTTCCCACGCGCCACGTTTTGCGCCTTTGCTCAGCTTGCCGGTTTGCGCCAGCGGAGTATGGTGGTCGGCTCCTCCTAAGGAGGCGCTGTCCAATAAGACGAGACCGCCGTCTGCTCCAGGAGCGGCGATCAGCTCCTTCTCTTTGTAAATAAAAACAACGGGGCCCGCGGTCAATCCCTTACCGCTCGGGGGCGTATACCAATCCTTCGGCTTCAACTCCTTGGCGGTGAGGGCCACCACACTGTTGGCATATACCGGGGGCACGGCTGGGCCGGCGCCCGGTAACAACATAGGCTGTGCCGTCTCTCCCGATGGCCGGGCCGGATAAACCGGCGAGGCTTATTTTCTCGGTTTTGTAGCTGTTCACCGGGTAGTCGGGAGTGTTCAGGTCGATGGACCAGAGCGCGTTCGGTACATTGCGGCAGCCTTCCCCCGTCGCTGTGTACACCACCTTGTCGTTCATGTTCAGGGCGAAGGAGCTTCCCTTCTGCGGGCCCAGAAACTTGACCGGTGGGGCGTAATCGAGGCCGGTGGCCATGATCTGCTCATGAATGTAACCATCACTGGTCACGGCGTAGACTCCGCGCAGGCCGAAGTATCCGCCACCGGCAGCCGCGCCTACACGCCGCTGGTCGCGGGGCAGGGGTTCCTCCGGAGGTCGCGGCGGAGGTGGGGGGGCGCCCGGTTTGGCGGCGGGCCTGGCGCCGAAACGAATTACCTGTGGCGGCTCGGTCACGACCTGGATGTTCCCGCAAGTGGAAGGCGTGGCGAATGTTTTTTTCCAAACCAGTTCGCCCAATTCGGAATCGACACCATACAACGTGCTTGCGTCGGCCAGGAGCGCCAGATCTTTAAACCCGCGGCCGGTGATCAGGCCGGGAAAGAGAAGCGGCTCACTGAAAGACGAAGATTTCGATTCGGAGCCCAGCTTCAACTTCCATAGAAATTTGAAGTCTTTGGCTACCGTCTCGGTGCTGATATCTGTTTCGGCTTTCTGCCAGTTGTCATGTGCGGCAGCCGTGATCGGCGATAGGCCAGAACCCGCGAGGCGGGCCTTGAGCACGCGCTACGCCCGACATGATGAATGCGCCCGCGAGACAGAGCGCTACCGGCTGCAGGAGAAATCTCATAGGGTCTTTCACTCCAGACCAAAGCAGTAGATTGTGCCGTCGAAGGTGCCAAAGATGACGCGTCCGCCGGCGACGGCGATGCCAGCCTGGTGCAGGAAGGAAGCGATCTGATCACCGCTGGAGTACAGCTCCTTGCCGGTTACGGCATCGAGCGCGTACAGCTTGGCGGGTATGGAACGCTTGACTCGTTCTTCGAAGCTATAGAGGCCGCCATCTTCGTCGTTCGCTTGGGCAGTGAATTCACCGGCCGCAAGCACGTAGACGACTCCATTCGCGACCACGGGAGGTTCGGCACTCATCATGTCGCGCGATACCCAGGCGGGTGCGAGCTCCGTCTTTCCGCCGGTGTCCGTGACCTTGAGCGCGATAATGCCGCCGTTGGGGGTTGGGCCGTAGCTGAGTGGAAAGTCCACGGCAACGGGGCCGCCGATCGGCGCGAGCACCCAGCGGGTACCGTCCTTGCCCTTCCCAGCTGGCAAAACTACCCCAGCTGCCTTCGGTCTGAAAATTCACGTTTTTGTTGGAAAGGAGCGGCGTGCGATAGAGCGGGGTCTCGTGGTTTGCTCCGCCCAGCGATTTGCTGTCCATCAGAAAATAGCGGCCTTCTTTGCCGGAGCCCACCAGGAGATCCCTGCCCTGGTAGGGAAAGACGACCGGGGTGGTGTTCATATCGAGGTCGCGCTTGGTCAGCCAGGCATGGTTGCTGGGGGTGTAGTAGTCCTTGAGCGTGAGTTGATCGTTGGCGGACGTATAGGCCTGCACGGTAGTGGATAGCTTCCCGGCGGCTACGTCGTAGACTCCGTCTCCGGTTTCGAAGTAGATGGTGCCATCGCTGCCGATCGCGGGACCGGCGGTGCCGAAGATTCCTCCCTGCCCGGGAGTGGAAGAGAACGCCTTCTTGGTGGTGAGGTCTACGGCGTACAACTCATTAGGAACGCCGTGGCAAGCCTGCCCGCTGACGGTGTAGACCACGTTGTTGACCAGGTTGAGGCCGTACGCTTTGCCATAGACGCCGGGCAGCATCTGGATGGGCGCGTCTTTTTCGTCGCCGGTGGCCGGGTCCATGGTGTGCAGATATCCATCATTGGAGAGAACGTAGACGAAGCGCTGGGCCGCGGTCGCGGGGGTCACCACGGGGGTTGCGGTTAATGCATTGTTGCAAATAAAGCCCGCGCCCTCCCCCGGCTCCTGGGGCTTGTCAGAAGACCATTTCAGGTCTTTCTGCCAGACCAGGGATCCGCTGTCGACATCGACGGCGAAGACAGCGTCGGAGCTGCCGGCAAAGATGGCCAGCGTTTTCACGCCTGCGGGGGTGTGCACGCCGGCGACAATTACCGGCTCGCGAAACGATTGCATGCCCATCGACTTGTTGTCTGTCTTCAGCTTCCAGAGCAGGCGGATGTCTTTCGCGTTGGCGGGGGTTAATTTGGTTTCGTTTCTTTGCCAGCCGTCGCGCTGTTGATTGAAGCTGCCGGTGGGCCACTCCGCAGCCTCGGTTGACTGGCCCAAGGCGACGTGGAGCGCAGAAGCGCTCACGCTAACGAACAGCACAAAAGAAAGCAGCTTCACGCTGGAAACACTACCAATAAGGAAACGCGGTGTCAAAGGATTAGCCCCGGCGTGTCATTTATCATGGGCTGGTGCACTTCCCTCTGGAGGAAGCATGTCCACAGCTGCGAATCAACCGGGCGTGTTCGCCGCCCCTGCTGCCACCGCGGAGGTTCGGGCTTATAGTGCCTCGATTCCCTGGTATATCTGGCTCGGCGTCCTCGCTATCACGTCCTCTTCGATCGGGGGAGCCTGGGATGTCTCGTGGCACCGGTCTATCGGACGCGACACTTTCTGGACGCCCGCGCACATGGCGATCTACGCCTGCGGTGTGCTGGCGGGCATCATTTGCAGCTGGCTGATCGTAAAGGCGACATTTTTGCGGGATCCGGAGCTCTCGGCTGCTTCGGTGAACGTTTTCGGGCTACGCGCTCCGCTGGGTATTTTTCTGGCCGGCTGGGGGTGTGTCGCGGTGCTCACCTCGGCTCCTTTTGATAACTGGTGGCATAACGCCTACGGCCTGGACGTAAAGATCGTCAGCCCGCCTCACGCTTTGCTGATTCTGGGTCTTCGCGGAATTTCGACGGGGGTGATGTTCCTTATCCTCGCCGCCATGAACCGTGCCGCCGAAAATGATGAGGCTACCTTCAAACGGCTGCAAATGCTTCTGGTTTACGTGGGTGGCCTGGCGGTTGTGGGCCAGATGTTCTTTGTGCAGGAGTACACCTGGGACGTGAAAGCTGCATCAAGCGGCTCCTTACATTGCGATGGGGATCGGATTGCCGGTGATCTTCGCCGCGCTCTCCTGGGCGTCGCGGTCGCGCTGGGCGGCCACTTCCATGGCGGCGGTGTATACCGTCTTTCTCATTGCCGAAATCCTCATTCTTCCGCTGTTCCCTGCGCAACCAAAGCTGGGCCCGGTTTACAACCCCGGTCACGCACATGATCCCGGCGAAGTTTCCGATTCTCATCGTGGTTCCGGCGCTGGCTCTTGATTTGCTTTGGCAGCGGGTGAAGAACTGGAAACCGTGGCAGATTGCGTTGGTGTCGGGTGTGGTTTTCATTGTTGTGCTTACGGCGGTCGAATGGCCGTTTGCGAACTTCCTGATGACGGACGCGAGCAAGAACCGCTTTTTCGGCACTATTTATTTTGATTACAATTCGCGGCCGATGAGCTGGGATCGCCTGCGGCAATGGTTCGAGCCCGATCACGGGATTGCGCTCTTTGCGGGGTTGGCGAGGGCCTCGGTTTACGCGTCTATCTCTACCTGGATCGGCCTGCTATTTGGCCGCTGGATGCGCGGTGTGCAGCGATGAAGTGGGTGCCACGCCTGAGGTGGTTGGCGTTTTTTGTATCCTTGTTGCTGGCCTTGCCCGCTTATGCCCACATCGGCAGCAAGGACGTTTACGAAGAGGTGAGTGCTGGGCCTCTACAAACTCTTCGTGACCATCCGCACGCCCAATGTTATTCCAGGCGTGGCGAGCATTGAAGTCCGAAGCTTCCGGGGCGAAGGTTAGCTCTCTACGGATCACGCCTACGCCTCTGACGGGCGAAGCCTCGAAGCACCCGCCCACGTCTGACGCGATGGAGCCTTCGGCCGCGGACCCGGCTTTCTTCACCGGGTCGCTCTGGCTGATGGCTTCCGGATCGTGGCAGGTGCACTTCGACATCGACGGGTCCGCAGGCAAGGCAAGTGCAAGCGTGCCGGTTGCGGCCATGCCTCTTTCGATCCTGCCCATGGAGCGGCCGCTGGGCATCGGACTCACGCTGCTGGGGATTCTGCTGGTTGCCGGCATCGCGGGCATTGTTGCTGCCGCGGTGGGACAGTCGCGCTTGAATCCTGGTTTAGACTCCCGGCCCAACTGCGCGGCGCCGTGCGTGGGTGGCGGGCCTGGCTACGCTCGCCATCAGTGCGGTGCTGGTCTACGGCGGTTACAAATGGTGGGACCTTGAAGCTACGTCGTACGCAGCGGACATTTACCATCCGTTGAGCCTGCAGGCCGGAACTCTCCGGCAACACGCTCGATCTCAAGATTGGCCGCCACGACACGGATGCAAGCCATGCATCGAGGGCGCGCACCAATGACGATCTGCTGCCTGATCATGGGCACGTGATGCACCTCTACGCGATTCGAGAGCCGGGGATGGATGCGGCGTTCCACCTGCATCCTGCGATGGTTTCGCCTGGGCTTTTGCGGATGACTCTGCCCTCGATGCCTCCGGGCACATATCGGCTTTATGCGGATATCGTTCACGCTAGCGGTTTCCCCGAGACGCTTACCGCTGATCTGGTGGTTCCAGCGGGTTTGCCGCCCGCGCCCCTTGCGGCGGAAGACGCCTCGGCCGTGCCGCCTGCGTTGGCTCAGGGTGAGCTTGGAGCGGCCTACAAGCTTCCCGACGGCTACACCATGATTTGGGATCGGCCCCAGGATCTGCGTGCGAATACGGCGTATGCGTTTCGTTTCCGCCTGGTCGATGCCGCAGGCCAGCCGGCGGGAGATGTGCATCCGTACCTGGGGATGGCGGGACATGCCGCATTCGTAAAGACCGATGGGACGGTGTTTGCACACACACATCCTGAGGGGTCCGCGGCGATGCAGGCGATGATGCTGGCCAATGGCGGTTCGGGGGAGATGGCCTCTATGAGCGGCATGGACATGGGCAGTCCGGTGCAGAGCAGATTCCGCCCAGCGTTGATTTTCCTTATGGTTTTCCGTCGGCTGGGCGGTATCGGATTTTTATTCAGATGAAGCATGGGAGCACGGTTGAGACGGGTGTGTTCGATGCTGAGGTTCGGTGAGCCGGCAAGCTAGTTGGCCGGAAAGTATATAGTCTCGGGCAAGGGCTTCGAGTTGATCAAGGGTGGTTCCCCATCCCTGGTAGAAGCCCATCTCCTCGTGCCTTTTAGCTGTCGCTTCGTCACCGTGTATGACGATCGCTGTGTATTTTGTCCGGGGTCCCTGCGCTTCGAGCAAAATGACTGCTGTGAAATACATCTCTTCACATGTGCCGGTTCCAATGGTTTTGATGTTTGGCCGGAAGCCTGGGCCAAGCGCCGAGGTCCACACGAGTTTCTCGTTGGGGACGATTTCGAGATAACAGCCTTCGTGGGGAAAATCCTCGCCTTCCGGCGAGCGCATGACTGTTTGAAAAACGCCTCCTGGGCGAAGGTCGATCTCGCAGCCTACGGTCGTCCAGGGTGCAGGGGTAAACCATTTCTTAAGGTGTTCGGGCTTGGTCCATGCCGCCCAAACTCGTTCTCTCGAAACGTCTACGACCCGTTCAAGCACGAGGTCAAGCTTTGGGTTTATCTTTATGGCTGTAGCGCTCATGATTTCTACTCCTTTAGTCTGCGAGATAGGTATCGAGTTGATCGAGGCGGCGATTCCAGAGGGAACGTTGTTTTTCGAGCCATCCTTCAGCGACTCTCAGTGGTTGCGGCGTAAGCCGGTAGGTTCGGACACGTCCCGCCTTTCGAGACTTGACCAGTCCACAATTTTCGAGCACATCGAGATGCTGGAGAAATGACGGCAGTGCCATGTTGAAGGGTTCGGCCAGCTCGCTTACTGCGGCGGGCCCGTTGCTGAGTTTTCCCAGCACAGCGCGGCGAGTGGGGTCAGCCAATCCGTGGAAGACGCGATCGAGTTGAACGGCCTGTTGGTTAGGCATCTGCCTTACTATACGAAGGAGACAATAGTTAGGTCAATGCCTAAGTGATTGTGGTACGGGCCTGAAGAGTTGTGGGCGAGAATTCGCTTGAGGCACAGCCTTTACAGGCTGCCGAAAATTCCATGCTGAGGGCACGGGAGGGCAGGTGCGGACGTCAGCCCTACAAAATATGGCAACGATTCGCGACAAAATGGGCCATTTGGTCCTGTTGAGCGATCAGGGGGTCGTCGCGATTAATCAGTTCTCAACGCATGCATGGGGTCAATCGAGGCAGCACGGCGCGATGGAATCAACGTGGCTAGCAAAGCGACGCCCCCTAATAATGCCGCCGTACTCACCAGGACGATAGGCCGAAAACCGTCCGTCCCGCCGAGCAGATCCCGCATCCATCCGTTCAGCGGAACGGAGATCAATCCCCCGAGCAGAAGGCCAAGCCCTACCAGCGAAGCGGTGGATTTCAGGAGCATGGAATATATCTGATAACGTTGCGCGCCCAATGCGAGCCGTATACCAAGCTCACGATTCCGGCGGCTCACCGTATAGGCCACCACGCCATATACGCCGACACTGGCCAGCAGTAGCGCCAGCAAACCCAATGCACCCATCAGCATCGTAGACGTGCTCTGTCCAGCTACGGATCGCGAGGCCAACACTTCCACGGATGTCACGTTGGAGATGAGCACGCCCGGATCGATCGCATGCACAGCCTGTTTCGCCGCGGCTGCCAACTCCAGCGGCGCGCCCTTGGTGTGCATCACCATCGTCAATCCGCTCACCGGATACTGCTCAGTCGACAGATAGACCTGGATGCCTGCAGGCTGAGCCACGCCCCCACTCCGAACATCGCTTACGACCCCAATCACTTCTTGCCATTCCCCTCTCATGATCTTGATGCGTTTGCCGATGGCGTTCGTGTTCGGCCAGAGCTTTGCAGCCATCGATTGATTGATCACCACAACCTTTGGGCCGCTTGTCGTGTCTTCCTCCTGGAATAGCCTCCCGCGCAGGAGATTCATTTCCATCGTTTTCAGATAACCGGGCGTCACGAAGTAAGTGTCCGCAAATGCCATCTGGGCAGGGTCTTTTATGGGATCACCGTCATACGTGTAGTTGGTCGATTCGGCGCTCCCGCTGAATGGAGGAGCCGAAACCCCGCCTGCAGAGTCGACGCCCGGCAACGCGTTCAGCCTCTCCTGTAGTGTGCGGAAGAACCGTCGTTGATCGTCATCCTTTGCGTAGCGGAGGGGGGAAAGCGAAACATCCATGCTCAATATATGATCCGTGCGGACACCTGGATCTGTATGCAGCAGTTGAGAAAAATAGAGCGCCATGCCGAGCGCACCGCCCACCAACAGAGTCGCGAAGGCGATCTCAGCCACCATCAGCGTGGACCGCACAACGCGATGTTCGCGGGATTCGCTCATCGTGCGGGAATCCGGCTGAACGAAGCGCTTCGAACCTTGCCGCAATATTTGCACCGCTGGAACAGTCCCGAAAAGCAGGCTGGTCAGAATGATCAGGCCGCCCGTAAATAAGAGCACGCCAGCGCTCAAATGCACGTTCGCCGGCGCCTCGAGAAACGCAGGCCACGCCTGTACAGGAACCTTCGTCACAGCAAATGCAATCGTCAGTCCCAACAGCCCACCGGTGAAAGCGAGTAATCCGCTCTCGGAAAAGCTCTGCTGCACGAGCCGCCGCGGGCTCGCGCCCAATGCCTGGCGAATCTGGAACTCGCGCATTCGATCCGTTGCTCGGCTCAGCGTCATGTTAGCGAGGTTCGCGCATCCGATGAGCAGAATGAAACCGACGGCCGCCATCAGGATCAGCATCACCGGACGCACATCGCCGAAGAGAGTCTCTGCCAGGATCTGCAATTCCACGCCGTGGTGATTTTCCGGGAACTGCTTATCAATATGTGATTGGATCACCGCCAAATCGCTCTGTGCCTGCTGCATCGAGACGCCCGGTTTCAACAATCCTGTTGCTTCGAGGTAATTCGTTCCATGCTGGTCGAATGGCGGCGCGGCCTCTAGAGGCACCCACACCTGCGCCTTCCGGAAGAAGCTTGGCACCATATCCGGCATCACGCCGACAATTGTGACGCTCTGCCCATTGAGGACCACGCTCCGCCCAAGCGCAACCTTGCTTGCTCCAAACTCCTCTTTCCAGAAGCCCTCGCTCAACACGCCCACCGGCGCAGCTCCTTTTTCGTTCTTCTCCGGGCAGGAAACCGCGTCCAATAATAGGCTTCAGACCGAAGACTGAGAAAAATCCGTCGGAGACGTAGGAAACATTTAGGCTGATCGGCTCCTGCTTTCCCATGTAAGTCATGCGGCTGGGGAAGATGGCTACCATCTGTGCCAGCGTTCGGTTCTGACTCTTCCACTGCTCGAAGTCGGGGTAAGACACCGAGACATAGCTGGCGCTCGGGTACCGGTTCTTGACTGTAATCAACCGGTCTGCCTGCGGAAAGGGCAGACGCAGAGTACCCTGAATCATGCTGAAGATCGCTGTCGTTGCCCCCATCCCAAGCGCCAATGTCAGCACGGCGGTGATGGTAAAGCTGGGAGCCTTCCGCAGTTGTCGCAACGCATAGCGCAGATCTTGAATCAGCCTTTGCATGGAGACCTCCCGAACGCACAACGATGCGTATCAAGCTACCCAGCACTTCTTCAGCCAAATGGTTTGCAATGCAAGAACGTCATTCGCAAGCAATTACGATCGCGTTCGGACCGAGCATCATGCGGTTTCTGTCCGGAATCGAAACTCGTTGTCCGGAATCGCACGGTGCCTGGAGGAAGCGCAGAGAATACAGGCACTAGCTCCTCAGGAGGCGCGTTCCTTGCGGTCGAGGCGGCGAACCTTCGCGGCTTTATTCGTCGCAGTCTTAGGTCTGCCCGCTGCCACACCCCATACATGAGTGCGGCAGAGGCTCCTGATGTATAGATTCCCGGCATACCCCTAAAGAGTTTCTCCGCGGCCACCAGCTTAAGCCGATTCACGTTGGCCGTACTCTTCAACATCCTATCCTCATTGGGCCAGGAGGATGTGTTAGCGCTTCATGGAGATCTCGGCGCCGTAGAGCGCTAGCAGGGGATGGTGAATGACGGCGCGAAACTCGTAGGTGCCTTTGGGGGAGAGCCCGTCGATGTGGGCGGTGAAAGGCCCGGGCTTGGAATGCTTTGAGTGGGAGTAGCGGTCCAGGGAGTGGTTCGTGAATTGACGTCTTCACCGAGGATTGGACGATACTCAAAACTGACCTGGAGGGTGGCGCTGTCACCCATGTCGAGCACTTCGCCCTGGAGCGTCTCCTGCTGGCCGGAGGGTTCGGCGACTGAACCGGTGGTCTGCACGTGCGGCGGCGTGAAGGCAGGCTCGGCGTTGGTGATTTTTATTACCGCCGGGTTGGGCCAGTGGAAATTGTCCTGCAGGCGTTGGGTCTGCATCACACGCACGTGAAGGCCGTCCTTTTCCTGATGCCAGGTGGAGGTGGGCTTGATTTCGGGATGGTACTCAACGACCTGATCATTCTGGCCGAGTACGCTGACTTCGGTCTTTGCTGTCGCGTGGACCGAATGCAGAACGAATTCCTTCCAGGTGGCGCGCGGCCATGGTTTGTCGGATTCGGCTATGGCGTAGAGGGTCTGACTGTCTTTCTTTTTCGTGAACCAGATGTCGCCTTCGTTGGTGATGACCCAGGGCCTGACGGAATAGATGGCGTCGGAGTTCACGAACATCCACAGTGCTATTTCGCGCAGGCGCTCTTCTTCTTCGATGGGTAGTTCGCCGTTTGGCTTGGGACCTACGTTGAGGAGGAAGTTGCCGCCTTTGGCGCGGGTTTGGATCAGCAGGCGAATCAGTTCTCCTCCCGATTTGTAGTGCTCGTTCTGCGGCTGGTATTGCCATGAGGTGCCCATGGTCATGTTGGTTTCCCATGCACCGGGCAACGGCATTCCTGGCACAGTAAGCTCGGGGGTTTTGATGGCTCCGCGAGTGACGATGATGTCAGGGTCGAGCTTCCAGGCGAGATCGCGCAGACCGACGGCTTCTCCGTCCAGGAAGAGCGCGTCGATTTTTCCGTAGTGGGTGAGCAGTTCGCGGATCTGAGTTTGGTCGTATTCCATCAGGCCGGGATTGTTGCGCGGCTGGACGCCGGGGACGGCGCGCTCGATGGTTTTTCCGTTCTGATGGAGCCACCAGAAGTCATCGGGCGAATAGTAAACGCCCGCGGCAATGCCCTGGGAGCGAAAGGCTTCAAAGATTTCTTTGGTGATGTCGCGATGAAAGGGCGTGTTCATGATGCCGAAGGGGGTGGTCTTCGTGTCGAACATGGCGAAGCCGGAATGATGCTTGGTGGTGAACATGACGTAGCGGATACCGGCCAGGTGCGCTAGCCGGGCCCAATCCAATGGGTGGAAGTTATAGGGGTCGAAGGTTTTGGGAAGTTCGCCGAAGAAGCGATCGGTGTATTCGGGGGAGGCTCCGACCAGGGAGTGGCTGATGACCACGCCGAGTTGACTGTCCACACTCCAGTGGATGAAGAGGCCGAAGCCCTGATCGCGGAACCAGTCGAGACGCTCCTGCTTGTTGAGGGAGCCTACTTCGGGGTCGTCTGCGGCGGTGAGGGTCTGAGGGAGAATAGTTGCCGCGAGGAGGAAGAGAAGTAACAGCAGACGCATGGTTCGCGTGAAGCGTGTTCCGGACATGGGATGAAGATCCTAGTGTGTGGTCATCACCACCATATATGAAATTGGGTTTCGAGCCTTCGACCTTCCGTGGCTGCTGAATGGAGGAGCACTGCGCCCCTTACTCGGAGCGCAGTACCTCTACCGGGTTTACTGTGGCGGCTCGAGCCGCTGGGACAGCCGAGGCGATCACGGCCGCGGCCAGGATGACTGCAGCGGAGCCGATGAGAGCCAAAGCGCCAGGCAGTTGCGCATCGGGTACGTACCTGGCGACGACGCGAGCGAAGACGAAACCGAGCGCCAAGCCTGTGGCAACTCCAATCGCGGCGATCACCAGGCCTTCGCGCAGAACATTGGTGAGGATGGTGCGCGGCTCTGCACCCAGAGCCATGCGAATACCGAACTCACGGGCTCGGCCACTCACGGAAAAGGCGAGCACACCGGCCACGCCCACTACCGAAATCAAGAGGGCCACGCCGGCAAATCCTCCGAACACAATTACATTCAGACGGTTGGGGGTTAACACTTCCGCGCGGATGTCTCCGAGAGTACTGGCTCGCTCCACGGGCTGGTCTGACGCCATGTCGTGAATGGTGCGGGTGATCGCGGGAACAAGCGTATAGGGATCACCTGCAGTGCGCACAAAGAGGCGGCCCCCCCAACCCTCCTGGTCAGAAGGCTGATAGACCGTCATGGCCGGCGACGGGATGATGTTTTCGTCATCGACGTCAGGCACGACTGCGATGATGCGCCGTGGTTCCTGGCTGATGCCGATAAACTTCATGACGCCGTCAGTCCAGCGCAAATTGCGGTTCACCGCCTGCTGCCCGGGAAAGAGTTTCTGGGCTACGCTTTGGCTAATGATCACGACTCGCTCGGAGCCGTCGCGGTCGGTATCTCTAAAATCGCGGCCCTGGAGAATGGGGACTCCCAGGGTCTCAAAAAATCCGGGAGAGATGGAACGGAAGCGTGCGCGCCAGTCATCCTGACCATTCTGACGGGGGGCGCCGTCCATGGCGAAGGTGAAATTGATGGTGAGCGCCCTGGCGTCACGCCAGGGAACGCCGAAACCGGAAGCCACGTGTTCCACTGCCGGGTAGAGTACTGACGCGGCGTTGCACATCGCGATAGAACTGACGCACCTGCTCGGGAGTTCGGCCGTAGGACATGACGGGTAAGTTCACAGCCAGGACCCGGGCGGTGTCGAATGGCGGCTGGGTCCGTTCCAGCACCAGCAGAGTATTGATCAGGGCAGCGGCGCCGGCGAGCAGCAGGAATGAGGCGGTGATTTGAGTCACGGCGAAAATACTGAGGCGCCTGCTGCTTCCTCCAGTGACGCGCGCTCCGCTGCTGGTGAGCCCGAGACCTTGCGACGAATCGGCAGAGGGCAGGCGGGGAACAAAGGCCAGGAAAACTGCGGCGATCAAAGCCAGCGCAATGCCAATCCAGACCAGGGTGAAATCGAGGGTCAGACCGTCAGCGCGCGCGGAGAAACGCGAGGCGTAACGGCCCAGCACGGCCACCATCGGCGCAGCGATAATCAGCCCGGCCAATGCTCCGCTCCCGGAGAGTACGATGCTTTCCGCCAACAGCGAACGGCGAAGCGCCGCAGTCGTCGCACCCAACGCGGAACGCACAGCCAGTTCGGATTCGCGACGCGCGGTTCGGGCCAGCACAAGGTTGGCAACATTAGAGCAGGCAATGACGAACAATAGAGTAGAGGCGGCGAAGAGCACCCACAAGATGGTGTTGGCGCGGGAATTAATCTGGTCGTGCATCCTGGTTACGTCGATCGGGTAATGATCGCCGGGCTTGTACTACCTCAGGATGCGCGGCCACCATGGCGGCGTGCACGGTTTGGAGTTCGCCTCGCGCGGCATCGAGATCTGCGCCGGGTGCGAGCCTGGCGAACACTTCCGTCATGCGGTGTTCGCGGCCGGTCACCATGGTGGCGGATAAATGATGGGGACTGGTGACGACGTTGGCAGATCAGCTCGGTTTCTACTGGGTAGGGCACAGACGGTTCCAGAACGCCAACGATGACCGCGGTACGCCCTCCTTCGGTAGTACCGAGACGCACTGACTTCCCAATAAGCGTGGGGTCGGAGTGGAACGAGGTACTCCAGAATCGTAGGTAAGGACAGCTGCGCCAGCTGCATTGGGACCATCGTCGGCGGACGACAGCAAGCGTCCGATCACGGGGTGAAGACCCATGACGTCGAAGTAGTTGCCATCGACGACACCGGCATGGATTTCGCGGGGCGTGCCGAGACCCACGACGGTGAAGTCGATCTCTGAAAATGTGCCTAGGTTCTTGATGGTCTTCAGGCCATGGCCCATGTCCTGAATTTCCGGAACGGAGAAATTGGCGTTGTCGACGCCGATACCAGGCGCACTCTGGCGCAGATAAAGGAGCCGGTCCTCGTCGCGATTGGCGAGAGGGCGCAGCAGCACGGCGCGGACCACGCTGAAGATGGCTGCGTTCGCGCCGATGCCGAGGGCCAAAGTAAAGGCGACGGTGATCCATAGAGCACGAGCTCGCGCCAACGAGCGGAATGCGATTTTCAAATCATGAAGGAATGACATGGGAGCTTCCTTACGGGCAGATGGCTTGCCTTTCCTGGAATGGCACTGGGCCCGCGTCCGCTCT
Organism: uncultured Acidobacteriaceae bacterium; assembly: GCA_963847155.1. Classification (GTDB taxonomy): domain Bacteria; phylum Acidobacteriota; class Terriglobia; order Terriglobales; family Acidobacteriaceae; genus PALSA-350. The sequence goes on from CAWJZH010000006.1 coordinate 436,238, forward strand.
CCGGCCAGATGCACGGTGACATCTATACCGCAGGAAAGGCCTGACAGTGTATGTTGATATCAACCTTAGAGCCATGTCAAGACCGGTTGTTCCTTTTGAGACTACGCTGCGGGTTCGCGACTGTTGCCTCTGTCTTCACGTGCAGCGGGCTGCACGGGCGCTGGCCCGGCGGTTCGACGAGGCATTGCGGCCACTCGAACTGACCAATGGCCAGTTTTCACTGATGATGTCGCTGAATCGTCCCGAGCCTCCGGGCATGGGGCCGGTGGCATCTCTGCTCGGCATGGACCGGACAACGTTGACCGCTGCCCTGAAACCGCTGCAGCGGCGCGGACTTATCAAGTTGACAGTCGATCCCTCTGACCAGCGTGGCCGACGGGCGAGCCTGACGCGGAAGGGTGCAATGCTGCTGGCCAAGGCGGTGCCGGTTTGGGAGCGCACCAGCCTGGAAGTTGAGGCGCTCCTGGAAGATGGCGATTCGGATCGGTTGCGGAGTAATCTGCTGGCGCTCTCCTCTGCACCGCCTTCTCCATGAAAAGAGACCCATTTGCTCCAGCGGCTGTTTCATATTGAGTGCCCACCAAGATTGGGAACGAGGTCACAGGTTTGAACGATGGATTGCAGGTAAGGCCGGTGCAGAAGAAGGATTTTGCGAGATGGAAACCGCTATGGGACGGATATAACGCGTTCTACGGGCGCCAAGGGGAAACCGCTTTGCCGGATGCCATCACAAGCATGACGTGGTCGCGCTTCTTCGACGGATACGAACCGATGCACGCCCTGGTAGCGGAGCAAGGGGATCAGATGATTGGTCTGACCCATTTCATTTTTCATCGCAGCACCACATCGCTGGGGCCAGTCTGCTATCTGCAGGACCTGTTCACGGTTGAAGCCTCCAGAGGAAGAGGCGTGGGGCGCGCGCTGATTGAAGAAGTTTATCGACGCGCCGTCGATGCAGGATGCAGCAGGGTGTATTGGAACACTCACAAGACGAACGTGACCGCGATGAAACTGTACGACAAGGTGGCGGAAGAGTCGGGGTTTCTGGTGTATCGCAAGGCACTGTGATCCGAGTGTCTTCAGGCTACACTGGGTTAACGAGCTTCGTTACGCCCATTGAGCCTATTGACGCTACCGCGACTTCGCCTTCGACTGTTGGCTCCCGCAATCGCCCTGATTGTCGCTGCCACCATGATTCCGACCGGACTCAGACATCCTTCGCTTTCATATATCCAGGACATCTTCAACGGCACCGACTTTGTTAACAATCTGATCCTCTATATGCCACTGGGGATCGCGCTGGGCGGTACGTCTTTGATCCGGGCCTTCGTCTTCGGCCTTGGTTTGTCAACGTGTGCGGAAGTGTTACAGCTGGGTTACGTGGACCGGATTCCGTCTTTCCTGGACATCGCGAGTAATACTTGCGGCGCTGTCATCGGCTACCTGATGGCGAGACTGCTTCTTCTGGCAGGCCATGATCCGCGGTCCTTGCGGCTTTACCGGCCGGTCACGGTCGCTGCGATTCCGATCGCGATCCTCGGCACCCTTGGGCTCCTGCACCACAGGCCGGCGTCGGACTTCTCCAACTGGAGCCCGGCGTTTCACTTGGCAGTCGGGAATGAATTAACCGGGGATCGTCCGTGGTCAGGAACCATCTCAGAACTTGCCATCTATCCGTTTGCGATGTCTCCAGCCCAAGTCAGCGATCTCTCAGGCCAAACCACGAGCTCCGAGAGCGTGCGAAAGACGGCGATGAAAGGATCGTCCGAGGGGGCCATCGTTGGTCCGATGCCATCCACGGCCTTGACGCGTTTTGGCCGTCCGCTACTTTCCCGGCAGGAGGAGCTCACGCTGTACAAAGAGCTGGTGAGCCGGAATCAGCTCACTCTGGTGGTTCGGATGCGGACGAACAACCTCGAACAGAGTGGCCCGGCGCGCATTGTCACCTATTCTCTGAATCCGGTGAGCCGTAATTTTACGTTGGGGCAAATCGGAAACACGCTCACCTTCCGCCTGCGGACGCCCGGCTCGGGGCTGAACGGAGCGGAGCCCGCTCTATACTCCAGACCTGTTCTCTCGTTAGGTCACACCTCCTGGTCGCGGCGGTTTACGATGGGCGTATTTCAAGGCTGTACGTGGACGGCAAGCTGGTGGCAGAAGCGGATCTTGGCGCACAAAGACCCCGGTTACCGAGACGCGGCGCGCATTGGCTTCCGGGCGCAGCTACCGATTCGTGAGATAGAGCTGGGCGGCGCCGAGATTTTACTCAGCGGCTTGTTTACGATTGGGATTTTTGCCTTGTGCGGAGTGCCCGTCCGGCCGCTGAGCCGTTTTTTGCTTGGCTGCGTGGCAGGAGGTGCGATTGGTGCGATGGTGTGGGTCTTTGGGGTATCCAACCCGGGATTGGGAACCCGCATCCTGCTGGAGTGCGTTGCCGCGGGGTGGTTGATCTCGGCGTCCGTGGAAAATGAGACAGCCCCCATGCCGGCTCAGGTGCAACCACGCAGTCTTTAGATGACGAGCGAGATGCGGGGCACCGAGGGTGGTCGATGTTCCCACAGTTAAGTATCAAGTCCCGGGGTCATGTTATGAAGATCAGGCTCAAGGTGAACGGGGGTGAGCAGGATGTGGAGGTCGATCCCCAGACACCGCTGCTGTTCGTGCTGAATGATGAGCTTGGATTGCGGGGACCGCGGTTTGGTTGCGGTCTGGCGCAGTGCGGAGCGTGCACCGTTATGCTGCGGGGGCAGGCGGTCCGGTCGTGCATAACGCCCGTGAGCGCAGTTGGCCAGGCGGAGGTCACTACCCTGGAAGGGCTGGGCACTCAAGAAAAGCCTCATCCGATTCAGCAGGCATTCATTGAAGAAGGAGCTGCGCAGTGCGGCTTTTGCCTCAGCGGCGTCATCCTGACGGCAAAGGCTTTTCTCGACGTACACCCGGCGGCCACCGATCAGGAGATCCGCGGGGCGCTTAAGGGAATTCTCTGCCGCTGCTTTGCGCATGCCCGCATGCTGCGGGCCATTCGGAAATATGCTGAGGCCAAAAGACATGACTCCGTCCCGTCGTGACTTTTTGAAGGGCTGTGGCGCCCTGATGGTGAGCTTCAGCGCCGCACCCATGACTACGGCGCTCGGCCAGAGAAGGGCGCGCAACCGCCCTTCCTCGATTGATCCGGAAAAACTTGACTCCTGGTTAGCGATCGGCGCCGATGGCGTGGTCACCGCCTACACGGGAAAGTGCGATTTTGGCCAGGGGATTTTTACTGCACAGACGCAACTCATTGCCGAGGAACTGTGCGTTTCGATCAGGCGGGTGAAGCTGGTGGAGTGCGATACGGCTATCACTCCGGATCAGGGAACCACGTCGGGCAGCCAGTCGACGCCGACGAACTTCAACGTGGAGAATCTTGCCCTCGCCGCAGCAACGGCGCGGGAAGCTCTTGCCGGCCTTGCCGCCCAAAGACTGGGCGAAGAGGTAGAGCATCTGAGCGTGGAAGACGGCGTCATCCGAGGCAGATCGGGGCGCACGGTCAGGTATGAAGATCTGATCGGGAGCAAGCATTTTGATCTGCCGTTGAACCCCGCGGCAAAGCGGCGATCGCAAGCGCAATGGACGGTACTGGGCAAGCCAGTTCCCTCGCTGGACCGAGCCGCTCTCATGACCGGCCAGTTCGAGTTCCTTCATCACTTTCATGTGGACGGCATGGTGCACGGCCGGGTGGTGCGACCGCCGGAGATGGGAGCCACGGTGGTGCAGGTGGACGAGCAGTCGGTGCGCGATCTTCCGGGCTTGATGAAAGTGGTGGTTCGCAAAGACTTCGTCGGCGTGGTCGCGCAGACGCAATACCAGGCAGTGGTTGCCGCGCGCAAGTTGGTGGTGCGATGGAATCCCGGCCCTTCCTTACCGGCGCAGAAGACTTTCTTCGAACACCTGCAAGGACAGCCCGCGCACGATGTGTTGAGCGTGGACTCCAGAGACGTTGAGGCGCAACTTGCTGCGGCGGGCAGCGTGGTGCGGGCGCGGTATACCTACCCTTATCAAATGCATGGCTCGGTAGGCGCATCCTGCGCGGTGGCTGATGTTAAGGCAGACGGCGCCACGGTATGGTCAGCGACCCAGTCGGCTTATCCAACGCGGAGCATTGTGGCCGAGCTGCTGGGCTTGCCGGTCGATCGGGTGCGGGTGATCTACAAACGAGGATCCGGATGCTATGGCCTGAACGGCGCGGATGCGGTTTCATTCGATGCCGCCCTGCTGTCCCAAGCAGTAGGAAAGCCCGTGCGGCTACAGTTCTCGCGCCGGGACGAGATGATGTGGGAGAACCTGGGTTCGGCGTGCGTGGTCGAACATCGAGCCGGGATTGCGCTTGACGGCCGCATCGTCGCCTGGGATCGGGAAGGCTGGGTAGCTTCGCTGGGCAATCGGCCGGGCTACGATCAGCCGGGCAACGTGATCAGCGGTATGTTGGCCGGCTACGCACCGGAACCATTGGAGCCAGGGCCAGCAAAACCACCCGCCGGCAAGTTGCGTAACCAGAGCAATATTGTGCCTTCGTACTTCGCGGGATGTATTGGCGGCGCTTGTGGCGGAGGGGGAACGATCCGCAGTGAACGCGCGCTCACGCATACGGTGCGGTCTCCGTTCTTCACTGGACCATTGCGCTCTCCTTTGCGGATTCAGAATACGTTTGCCAACGAATGCTTTATGGATGAGCTGTGCGCACATGCGAAGGCTGACCCGGTGGCCTTCCGTTTGAAACATCTACACGACTCGCGAACCATCGGTGTTCTGAAGGCTGCTGCGGACGCTTCGAAGTGGATGGCGCGGGTTCCGCCAACACGAGCTGCGGTCAAGAGCAGGGGTGGTGAGCGGACGCGGCATTGCCTGCGTGGCCTACGAGGGTGAGAACGGCTATGCCGCCCTGGTTGCTGACGTCACAGTAGACCTCGACACGGGATTAGTTCAGCCAAAACGCTTTATTGTGGCTTTGGATTGTGGGCCCATCTCGAATCCCGATGGCCTTAGAAACCAGATCGAGGGTGGGATCCTGCAAGGCATGAGCCGTGCTCTGGTGGAGGAGGTCACGTGGGACGACCGGCGAATTACGTCGGTCGATTGGGAGAGCTATCGAAGTCTGCACCTTGATTACGAGATACCGGCGATCGAGAGTGTCTTCGTGACGCCGGATGGGGTACCGGCGACGGGCGCGGGTGAGACGGCGATTACGGTGACTCCGGCTGCGATTGGAAACGCAATCTTTGATGCAACCGGCGCGCGGGTGCGGGAACTGCCTTTTACTCCTGAACGGGTCAAGGCTGCATTATCCAGGACGAAGGAAACGGCCCCCAGAGGGTAGAGCCGAATTCGATCCAGACCAATTATTTACGGCCTTCAGAGGTTGCACGAAAGGAAATTCGTGCCCGGAGGAGGAAGAGCGTACCCCGGGCCTAAAGGCCGATTTTTTGCTGGGTGAATGTACGGGCTAAAGCCCGTACCTACCTTGCCGCTTCCAACACAATATGACTTTGAGTTCAAGCAGCCTGCCAGACCGAGGAGGTCGCGGGTGAGGGCTCGTTTTGCGGAAGGGGTGGATATACATCACTATGCTCAACGCCCATGACGCGGAAATGCGGGTTGTCGTCAGCGGCGGCAAGAATGGCGCGATCAGCCGTCGTCGCTCCGACGTAATAGCGCTTGGTGCGCGGGTACGCAGGGTTGACAAAGGGCTGGCGGCAAAGGATTACACAATAGGCATTCATAGAATTTCTCTCCCACTGGCTTAAGATGCATTCGTACGGGAACCCAATGGTTACAAAAGTACCGTTTATGACCCAATAGTAATGGAAGTTTTATACGGGTTCAACCCGAATCCGTGTATCTATTCCGGGCCGCCACGATGGACGAGGGCCTGGACCTTGCCTTCGATTTCTACGGCTCAGAAGCCGCCCTCTCACGTTATCGCGCATCCTACGCCCTGTATCTTATGCCGCTAAGACTTTCAGCCATCATTGCCTGCACTTATTCATCGGTGCGAACCGTCACGTACGCTCGACCTAGGAAGGGGCTAGTGGCCTGGATGCTTTGTGCGTCCATTGGGCTGTGCTGCACATCTGTGCGGGAAGCGCCTGGCCAGACTCTACCGGATGCACCAGGCTCGCCCGCTGCGGTGACTGAGAAGGGCGTGCCGTTGGCCATTCTGAAGGACCAAATCCCGATTTGGACCAGTCCGTCCAAAATCAGGACTCACGACCTGGTTTGGCTGTTGCCGCTTGGAGCTGCGATGGGAGTAACCCTCTCAACGGATACGGACGCCATGCGCAATGTGACTCGCGACCGGACCTTCAACAAAAACAACGTGAACGCCTCAAATGTTCTCCTGGGAAGCGAGATCGCGATTCCAGTAGGGCTGTATGGCGTGGGACTTCTCAAGGGCAATGCGGCGGCGCGACAAACTGGGATCCTGGGCGGCGAAGCGTTGATGGATGGCGTTATCTTCGAGCAAGTGACGAAGATCCTTTTTCGGCGAGAGCGTCCCCTCTACAACAATGCGGCTGGCGATTTCTTTGCGTCAGGGGTAGGTACAGGTGGATCGTTTCCCTCTTCCCACAGCACGCTGGCGTGGGCATTGACGGGATTTTTGGCGCGAGAGTATCCGTCAAAGTGGGTGCAGCTCGGATTGTACTCAATGAGCACGGGCGTCAGCCTGACCCGGGTGTTGGGCCAGGAACACTTCCCCACTGACGTTCTGGTGGGTAGCGCAGCGGGATGGCTGATTGGACATTACGTCTCCAAAAAGCACCGGCTGCACCAGTAGATCACTACGGCTGCTTTGGCTTCAGCATGAATAGCTTCAATGCGATCGCATCTCCCATCGCTTTATAACCGGCATCGTTGGGATGCAGGTGGTCTCCGGGGTCAACAGTGGGCAGGAATGTGTCCGGATGGTTGGGATCTCTGACCGCAGCTTCGAAGTCGACAAAGCCGTCGAGAACGCCCCCGGTGCGGATCCATTCGTTTACGGCCTTGCGGATGGCTTCACCGTTGTCGGTGTAGTAGCCGGCGCCGTGATACGGAGTAAGAGTGCAACCGATCACTGCGATGCCATGGGAGTGTGCGCGCACGACCATCTGGTTGAGGGCGGAGATCAGGTCCGCGGCCGTGAGGCCGGCATCGGGGGCGCCGTGCAAACGGCCGATGTCGTTGATGCCTTCGAGAATGAGAAGGTACTTCGCTCCGCTCTGGGCGAGCACATCGCGATCGAAGCGCGCCAGAGCACTGGGGCCCGCTCCATCGAGCAAAATTTTGTTTCCGCTGATGCCTTCATTCAATACCGACAGGTTGCGATACTTTGGGTCGGCCTGCAGACGCCGCGCGAGCTCGTCCGGCCAGCGCTGGTTGGTGTCGATGGTCGATTTGGCGCCATCGGTGATGGAGTCGCCTATGGTGATGACCGCTCCGGCATCGGCAGGGGCGAGGGTGTCGACGCCGTTGAGGTAATACCAGCTGGTCGCGGTGGTGGGCGACTCCAGACTGGCGCTAGATACTTTGTTGCCGGTTACGTGATAGCTGGTCGAGTTGCCCAGTTGATGCTCGGTCACCGGTCCTGTTGGGTTGGGCAGGAAGAAGCTGACCGTAAGGTCGGAGAGAGCGGCGAGTTTAAAGGACGTGGGATCACTCACCACGAGAGCGCCTGGAGGAATGGAGACCGATGGCTGTCCGTTGAAGGTCACGGCCTTGTTGGTGCCGGGAACGATTGCCATAGATAACACTACCGACTGGATACCACTCGTAAACACTCCCTTGGCGGTCTGCGCGATTTCCACGGCGCCGATGACGAGCGGACTGGTTCCGTATAGGTTGGAGAAGCGCACCCGCACTGTCTCTCCACCCATGCTTACGTGGACCACTTCGCGCAGAGTGGCTCCGGATTGTGTGCCCGCGGTGAGAAGCTCCTCGGCGTTTTTGGCCTTGGCATCCAGGAGAGGGGACGATGCCCAGGTGCCGACCCACTTCTTTGCGTCTGACTTTGCCAACAACGACGGCACGCTTACCGCGAGGGTCAAGATCACAATCAGGCTTCGAGTGCGCGTGTTGCTCATCGTTCTTCTCCTAGAAGCGTAGATAGGCGCCGAGGCTCAGTTCAGAGGTCTGCCGCCTGGCATTGGTGGTCAACGATGCTGCGTTGAAATCCGGCGCTTTGTAAACCAGACCCCGGTATTGGAAGCGCAGCCCCAGGTGCGAGGTAATCACCGGGATAGTTGACACCGACCTCATATAACAGGGGCACACGCGTTTGCTGGGTGTACTTTTGCCCGCCTACGGTGGTCGGCAGGAAGATGAGAGCTCCCGCGCCGACGGTGCCAAAAGGCTGCAAGCCGAGAATCGGAAGGGTCGGCCCTTGCAGCAAGTAGGCAACGGAAACTTCGTGCACGTTGTTCTGCACGCCGAAAGGGATGGTGGAGAACCTCTCGGTGAAACGGGTATAGGAGTAATTGACCTCGTAGCCCAACCAGGGATGAAACGATTGACGGACGGTCGCGAGTGCGCCCATCGACTCGGTCGGGTGGTCGCGAACGCCATTCGCATTCGTTGTCCCGGTAGTTTGGCCAAAGACACTGACCGCACCTTCAATGTTCTTCAAGGTCTGGGCCGTCGCCGTGCGCCACGCAGATGAGGTCGAAAGAAGGATGAAAAGGAGGAAAGAAAAGGACCTGCGAACAGAGGGAATCAACATCAGTTTGCCCACGCTCCTGCGCCTGAAGGAAATAGAAAAGGGTAAGACATCATCTTTCAACCCAAAGAGATAGCATACGCCAGCGGGGGTCGCGGTCACTGCGTTCCGGCGGCCACGGCGGGGTGGTGCTCGTCGATGTACTCCTCGATGCACTGATCGAGGATGCCGTGGGCCTGGAGGATGAAATCGATGGCGTCGCGCCCGGCGCCTTCGCCACCTGCATGGGGAGTGACGTAGTGGGCGGCGGCTTTCACCTGGTCACGGGCGTTGGCGACGGCTATGGCCAGCCCGCACACGCGCATTACGGGCAGGTCGATCACATCGTCGCCCACGTAGGCGATTTGCTCGAGGGTGAATGAGCCGCGCTGCATGATCTCGCTGACGGCACGTATTTTGTAGTCCTGCCCCATGTAGACGTATTCCATGCGCAGGGCGCGAGCGCGTTGGGCGACGGTTTCAGAAGTCCGCTTGGTGACCACGCCAGTATGGATGCCGCCGATGCGGGCCAGGGAAATGCCTATGCCGTCGTGGGCGTGGAATCCCTTGGGCTCGAACGTCTTATCCGCGGGGACTTCGATGCTGGTAGGGAGGGACCAGATCTTGCCGTCGGTGAGAACTCCGTCTACGTCGAAAAGTACGAGGCGAATGCGGCGGGCACGCTCAGCGGCAGAAAAATTCATACTTTCATTTTAAGGACCTGCATACGCGGCGGCTGTTTTGGATACAACTTTCGTTTTCTCACTGCATCTTGCCTTCAACTCAGGCTAGCGCAATGATGGGAACGCTATGAGAACTACAAAACACTTTCCGCTGCGTTTAGCCAGCGCCATCGCAGTTTTGGCGCTGGTCACAGGTCCGGTTTTCGGCTCTCCTTTCTCGCACTATGCCGGCATCTACAGTTCGGAAGCACCCGATACAACGGACGCGTCCGGGCCTGCCGGCCCTGCGTTCAGCGTGAGCCTGGGCCCGGACGGTACGGCTACGGTCACCCAGGATATGGGCAAGGGTGGGCGGTCACTACCTTTGGCCACTGGTCCGATGCAGGAAGCCAGATCACGATCAAGTTCGACGCCGTGGGTGACAAACCTGCCGACGCGCCGATGGTGTTTCAACCGAGCCATGATGGACTTCAGGCGGTGACCTGGAACCATGCGCTTTGGGGGAAGACGACTCCTCCGGCGTTGAAGAAAGAAGACTCGAACTGGCACACGAATAAGAAGCACGGCTTCCTGTGAGTGGACGGGTTCGGTGTGAGGGCGGGCGATTTGCCCGCCACGCACCTTATTAGTAACTACCATCCTTAGCGGCTACGCTGGGGGTTGGGCGCAGGATGAAGGGCGCGCGGCCGGGTGGATTCTTCCCTGGCACGAGTCAGCGAAAAGCGTGACGCTCAGGGGCTAAAGAGCGCGTGTGAGAACTCCGGTTCCGAACCTAGTCCCGTAGGGACGGCTGAACTTAGCCCAGGACGCGAGTCCTGCGGTTGGAAATCTTGCGAAAGCATCGGATCCAGTCCCGAAGGGACGGCTGAAAGTAGCCCAGGATCGCGATCCTGGTACAATTCTTCAGCCGTCCCTACGGGACTGCGTAGTCATGTTTCGAATGGCGAACCCAGGACTAACGTCCTGGGCTATTTTCAGCCGTCCCTTCGGGACTAAACTCCGAAATTCGGGTTCTCACACAGGCTCTAAAGCCCGTCCTGGTTTGGTAGAAATGTACGGGCTGAAGCCCGTACCCTTAAAAGAGTGAGCTTCTTACCAAGACTCTGATGCACAGCTCAGGGGCAACCTTCTCTAAGCTTTAAAATGGGGGGATGGCCCTCCAACTTTGCATTCCGGAAGCCGAAAGTGTCGGCTCGTTGGCTTGGGCGCATCCTGTGGTGCGGGAGTGGTTCGTTGCCAAATTTGGTACGCCTACTTCTCCGCAGGAACTGGGCTGGCCGCCGATTCTCGCCGACCGGCCGACGCTGATATCCGCCCCGACGGGTTCGGGCAAGACACTGGCCGCGTTTCTGATCTGTATCGACAAGCTGATTCGACAGGCTATCGATGGCTCGCTGCCGGCGACGACCGCGGTGGTTTACGTTTCTCCGCTGAAAGCGCTCAGCAATGATGTGCAGAAGAACCTGGAGATCCCGCTGCGGGAGATTCAGGAACTGGCGCTGGCACGCGGCTACTTGTGCCCTCCGATTCGCACCGCGGTGCGCACGGGCGATACCCTGCCGGCGGAACGGCGGGCCATGCTCAAGCGGCCGCCGCATATTCTGGTCACCACGCCGGAGTCGCTCTACATCCTGCTGACAGCGGAGAAGAGCCGGCAAAATCTGTGCTCGGTTGAGACGGTGATCGTGGACGAGATCCACGCGGTCGCCGATGACAAGCGCGGCTCACACCTTGCGCTCACCCTGGAACGACTCGACGCACTGGTGTGCGGCGAAAACCGGCTGAGCCCGGGCGCCATGATCCGGGGAAGGTCGCAGCCGCCGCTGCGTATCGGGCTTTCCGCGACGCAGAACCCGATCGAGCTGGTCGCCAGCTTTCTTAGGGGGACAGCGCGGACCGGAAGTGGCCATCGTGCAGGTGGGTCAACACCGCGTCCTCGACCTGGCGATCGAGATGCCGGGCGAAGAACTGGGATCGGTCGGTACCAACTCGATCTGGGACGACATCTACGAACGGCTGGCGGCAGCTGGCGCTGGAGCACCGGTCGACGCTGGTGTTCGTCAACACGCGGGCCATGGTGGAACGGCTGGCGTTCTGCCTGGGTGAGCGACTGGGCGCGGAGAACGTGGCCGCGCACCACGGCAGCCTGTCGCGAAAACTTCGCTTTGAGGCGGAGCGAAAGCTGAAGAACGGTGAGATCCGGCTCCTGGTGGCCACGGCTTCGCTGGAGTTGGGTATCGATATCGGCAGCATCGACCTGGTGTGCCAGGTGAATTCTCCTCGCGCGATTGCCGCGGCCATGCAGCGAGTGGGCCGCGCCGGCCACTGGCGCGGGGCCATTCCCAAGGGGCGATTCTTCGTGACCACGCGCGACGACCTGATGGAGTCCGCGGCGTTGATTCGGGCCATGCGCGCCGGGGTGCTGGATCAGCTGGAGATTCCTGACTGCCCGATCGATGTGCTGATGCAACAGATTGTCGCTGCGTGCGCAGCGGAACCCTGGGAAGAAGATGCGTTGTACGAGGTGCTGCGCCGGGCACACCCTTACAAAGGTCTCACACGCAAACAATACGACGAGATCCTTTGCCTGCTGGCGGATGGGATCGAGGCCAGCCGCGGACGTTACGGGTCGTACCTGCTGCGCGACCGGGTGAATGGCCGGATGCAGTCGCGGCGGGGCGCACGGACCATCGCTGTTTCGAATGGGGGCACGATTCCCGATACGGCGCTCTATGCGGTGATTGTGCAGCCGGAAGGGATACAGATCGCCACCCTGGATGAGGACTTTGCGGTCGAGTCGTCGGCTGGAGACGTGATTCTGCTGGGCAACACCAGCTGGCGTGTTCTGCGGGTGGAGAGCGCCGGACGGGTGTTGGTCGAAGATGCGCACGGTCAGCCGCCGAATGTGCCTTTCTGGCGAGGTGAGGCTCCGCAACGGACGTTTGAGCTGTCGCGATTCGTCTCCAGCTTGCGCCAGGAGATCAGCGCACGCACCGGCAATGTGATGCCGGGATACATCAGCCAATCGCATCCCCAGGTAGCGGAGACTGTGGCGTGGCTGAAGCAGGAGTGCTCCGTGGATGACGCGGGAGCGGAGCAGATGATCGGGTACATGGTGGCCGGCCGCGCGGTGCTGGGCGCGGTGCCTGCCCTGGACACCATCATCGCCGAGCGCTTCTTCGATGAGGGCGGCGGGATGCAGTTGATTCTGCATGCGCCCTTTGGCGGACGCATCAACAAAGCCTGGGGACTGGCGTTGAGAAAACGATTCTGCCGCGGTTTCAATTTCGAGCTGCAGGCAGCGGCGACCGACAACGGGCTGAATATTTCGCTGGCCGAACAGCACAGCTTTCCGCTCAGCGACGTCTTCCAGTTTCTTACCGAGCAAACGGTGACCGAGCTGCTGGAGCAGGCGTCGCTCGACTCGCCGATTTTCCGGGCGCGCTGGCGGTGGGATGCCGGACGCAGTTTGCAACTGTTACGGATGTATAACGGCAAACGCATTGCGCCGCAGGTGCAGCGGACGCGATCCGATGACCTGCTGGCCAGCGTTTTTCCCCAGGTGGCCGCGTGCCAGGAAAACATTGAAGGCGATATCCAGATTCCCGATCATCCGCTGATCAAGGAAGTGATGAAGGATGTGTTGACGGAGGCGATGGATCTGGAGGGACTGATTGCAGCTGCTGGCGGGGATCCGGACGGGAGCGATTCGCTGTCTCGCGGTGGACAGCGCGGTGCCCTCTGCCTTTGCGCATGAGCTGCTGAACGCGAACCCGTATGCCTTCCTGGACGATGCGCCGCTGGAAGAGCGCCGTGCGCGCGCGGTGAGCATGCGTGGCATGGTTCCGGATAAGATGCTGGGCGAAGCAGGCCGGCTTGATCCAGCGGCGATTGCCGAGCTGCGCGAAGAGTGCTGGCCCGACGTGCGCGATGAGCATGAGCTGCATGATTTGCTCTGTTCGCTGGTGGTCGTGCCGGAAGAGATTCTGTCGATCGAGGGCGCGGTGCACTGGGCTGGGTTCTTTGAGCGGCTCGAGTTCCATGGCCGGGCTACGATGGCCGAACATGCGCGGACGGCGATACCTGGTGGCGGCGGAGCGGGTGGAGCACCTCCGCCTGTTATGGCCCGGGGTGGCGATCGAGCGGCCAATTCCCTGCCCTGCCGGAAGCAAAAGAGTTGGTGTACGGCGATGTGGTTCGTAAGACGGTGCAGGGATGGATGGCGCTGCTCGGTCCGGTGACTTCGCGGGCGCTGGGCGCGCGGCTGGGCATCGAGCCGGCGGCGATCTGGGCGGCCATGCTGGTGATGGAGATGCAGGGAAGCATCCTGCGCGGGGTATTTGAAGGCGGAGAAGCGGCCAGCGACGAGGATGTGGAGTGGTGCGAGCGCAGGCTGCTGCAGCGCATCCACAAGAGAACGCTGGCCGGGCTGCGGAAACAGATCGAGCCGGTCACGCCGGCGGTTTATATGCAGTGGTTGATGCGTTGGCAGCGGGTCGCACCGCGCACTCAATTGAGCGGCGAGGCGGGGGTACTGGAAGCACTGCGCCAGCTGGAGGGCTTTGAAGCGCCGGCGATCGAATGGGAGCGGACGCTCCTGCCGCAGCGGGTTGCGGGCTACGATCCGCGCTGGCTGGATGTTTTGTGCCTGGAGGGCGTCGTGGGATGGGGACGCATCTCGCCGCACCCGGCTTTTGCCACCCATGGCGGTGAGTTTTCAGCTCCCAAGCGGGTGGTGCCGACCAGCATGGCTCCGGTGACTTTCTTTCTGCGGGAGGACGCGCTTTGGATGGACCGCTGCCTGGCGGAACGCGCGATTCCGGAGCCGGCCTTGCAGGCCTGCCTGAGCGAATTGGCGTGGCAGGTGCGCGGCCATCTGTCGCAATATGGGGCGGTTTTTGCCGGCGACCTGGTGCGGCTGTTGGGCGTTCCGGCGGAACAAGTGAACCGTGCCCTGTGGGAGCTGGTGGCCGCCGGGTTGGTGACGGCCGACGGCTTCGACAGCCTGCGGGTGCTGATCGACCCCCGGCGTAAGGCCATCTTTCAGGGGGGTCTGAAGCGGCAGCGAAACACGGTAGGGCGGTGGTGCCTGCTGAACCCGTCGGCCGGATTGGTCGAAAGCGTAGGCGCGCAGGCAGAGCGGCGTGAGGCCGAGCTTGAGTCCGCCTGCTGGATGCTGCTACGGCGCTACGGAGTGGTGTTCCGCGACGTGCTGGAGCGGGAGACCACCATACCCCGGTGGCGCGAGCTGCAGGGCATGTTTCGCCGGCTGGAGGCCCGGGGAAGCGTACGTGGAGGGCGATTCCTCAGCGGCTTTGGCGGGGAGCAGTTCGCGGTGCCGGAGGCGGTAGCATCCCTGCGGGAAACGCGCCTGCAATGCCCTGGAGGAAGCGATCACCGTGGCTGCGGCCGATCCGCTTAACCTGGCGGGGGTGGTGGTTCCTGGAGAGCGGCCGGCGGCGGTTCCCGGAAAGACGGTCACGTTTCTGGCGGGCGCCGTGCGGGTGGAAGGAACCCAGCCTGTCAGCCGCCTCGATGTGAAACAGTCTCGAATCATTTGCTCAGGCTTGCTAATCTAACGGCTATCCATCCAAGGAGGCCGAAGATGAACCTGATCCTGACTATCATTGCGATTATTATCTGGGGCTGGTTGGCCGTGATCTGGACGCGGCGTATCAAGGCGCGCCGGGAAATAGAACGGCTGAGCATTACGCCGGAGGCGCTCCACGATCTGCTGGCGGCGCACCACGATGTCCTGGTGTTGGACGTCCGGCAGCCCCTGGATTTGTTGGCAGACTCCGAAATTATCGAAGGCGCACAGAGGATCTCGCCCGCGGATGCGGAAAAGAATCCGGCTCTTATCCCCAACGATAAGGAGCTGGTGGTTTACTGCACTTGCCCCAGTGACAAGACCAGTCGCGCCATTGCCCTTAAGGCGCAGGCCCTGGCGCCAAATATCGACCTGAATCGGGTCAAATTCCTTAAAGGCGGCCTGGCGGCATGGAAGGCTAAAGGGTATCCAGTGGTACCATACAACCATACATTCCACCTTGACACCGGAACGTAACCTTAAGTAGCTGGCCTAACCAGATCGATTAGCGTTATTCCTGCACCCCTGCGCCGATTTCCCGGTCTGCGTTCCAATGCAGTGACGACACGGGAGAACCTTGCCTCAAAATAACCTGAGCAAAATCAACACGCGACTCCAGGGACTGGACTCGCTTCGTGGCATGGCTGCGCTGGCAGTGGTTCTTTACCACTACACCTTCGGTTACACCCAGGTGGTGGGAAGGCACATCCCGGGACTCGATCTGATCGCCACCAACGGTCACTTCGGGATCTATCTCTTTTTCATTATCAGCGGCTTCGTCATCTTCATGACGCTGGAGCGGTCTGCGCGGGCAGCCGACTTTTCGGTCTCGCGCTTTGCCCGGTTGTGGCCACCCTACCTGGTATGTGCCGGGTTGACGAGTTTGCTCATCGTGGGGCTGGATTTCAATCCGAATCACCTGACGGTGGGCGATGCACTGCTCAATATTTTGATGATGAACAAGGTGCTCGGCAACGTCTCGATTGATCCCTCCTATTGGACGCTGACCTATGAAGTGCTTTTCTACGCGGGTGCTGCCATGATCTTTTTTTGGCTCAAGGTCAAGCGCATTGAGTGGGCATGCCTGGCGTGGCTGGGGTTGGCGTTCGTGGCGCGCATTTCCTCGTTCAACGATCACCACCAACGCCTTGGGGTTCTGCTGGGTGTGGATTTCTGCCATTTTTTCGTCCTGGGCATGATGATTTACCTGATCTCTCAGCGGCGCAGCTACGTGGCTCACATGGCTGACGGTAATGGTGGCTTTTTCGATGACCCTTTTTGGGCCTGCCTGCAATCCCGGCGCCATGAAGCGGTGGCAGTTCATCCTGCTGACCGGACTGTTTGCGGTGGTTGTGTGGTTGGTTGCCGAGAGAAAGATACGCTTTCTCAACATTGCACCGTTGCTCTTTTCTGGGAGAGATCTCGTACTCGCTTTACCTGGTGCATCAGATCGCAGGGTATTGGGTGATCAGACAACTGGAAGGCGTGGGCTGGGATCCGGACCACGCGATCTGGGTGGCGGTTCTGTGCGCGATCGTGGTCGCGACTTGTGTGCGGAAGTGGGTTGAGGTGCCTGCGCAGAAGGCGATTCGCGGCTGGTATCAGGCAAGCCGTCAGGAATCTCTCGTCGCCGTCTCTTAGGCGAGCATCCGAACCCGGATACGAAACAACCCGGCGGACGAAAAGCCTTTGCGAATGATGCCAGACGTTGGGATTGAAAGCGAGGCGGAGTTCCTCGGCCTGAGAAAATGGGTCATGCAGGATGAACCGCGACAAGCCGCCTGTTGGACCAGCAGGGCTGCAGCTCGGCGAGGATTACTACTACGATGGTCCCTATCTTGTGTTTACTGCAAACTATCACTTGAAGCGCGGAAGCTGCTGCAATTCGGGATGCAGACACTGCCCTTACCGGAGCCCACCGGCAGACGAGTAGCACGGGCGGTTACGGCGTCAGCACTACTTTTCCTGAGGCCCCTTTTTCAGCCAGCTCCTGGGCTTGCCGGATTTCCGACAGCTTCAGCCGCTTGCTGATGGGGATGGTGAAGGCGCCTGCTGGCAACTTCGGCGGCAAGTTGCTGTAACCGTTTGGCGTCGGGCTCTGACCATACCTCATGCACCTGAATGTCGTAACCATCGGCAGAGCTGGGTTTGCCAACCACGGTGGCAAGGATTCCCTTTTTCTTTATGCGAGGAAGGAGACGATCGATCACGTCGCGGCCAATGGTATCCGCGACTGCGTCTAATTCCTTCAGAGCCGCGATTTCCTCGTGGGTCATCGATAGCAACGATCTGGTCGGCGTTCAGCTCTGCTGCCGCAGCGCGCTGGCTCGCGCGTACGCCGGCGATCACGTAGGCTCCGTGCTGTTTGGCTACGTGGACGGCAGTCCTCCCCACGCCACCCAAGGCGCCGGTCACCAGTAGCCTCTGTCCGGATTTTGGGCCGATTCCCTTTTCTATCAGTTGCGCGCCGGTCTGCAGCACCAGGGGGAAAGCGCCGGCATCGGCGGGATCGAGGCCTTCCGGCATGAGCGCCAGGATCTGAGCTTTGCAGAGGACATACTCCGCATAGGTGTGGTCGGTCACGCCCATCACGAATGTATCCAGTTCCAGGCCTGTGACCCCTTCGCCCAACGCGACTACCTGACCGGCAAGGTCATAGCCGAGTATGGTGGGGAGTTGGAGGGGCATGATGTCTTTCATGTCGCCGCGGCGTATTTTGTAATCGATCGGATTGATGCTGGTGGAAGTGAGCTTGACCAGCACTTCGCCGGGGGCGGCCACGGGGATGGGCACTTCCTCGTAGACCAGTTGATCGACGCTTCCGTACCCGTGGAGCAGAACTGCTTTCATTGGGTTCACCGTTCGAGGGACGTCTTCTAGTGTAGTGCGTCACACAGATGGGCCTTTATCTCATCGGAAGATCCTGTGTCGGCTCTTAGCCGGTAAGCCATGCTTTTCAAGCTACATCGCGCCGAGTCCCGTTAGGGACGACCGATAGTAGCCCAGGATGGAGTGCGCAGCACGGAATCCTGGGTACCTATAGCAAAATGATCAAGCCCCGTAGGGGCGGCACACATCCTTGAGGGACGTCAGTCCCGATCGCAGCGGATACGGCAGCTGACATAATCGCCTTTATTACTGACGCACTACACTAGGGAGCCTCAGATTCCGGCACACGCCCGACGGGAGGGTCGTGGATGTTCAAGAGTGCCTGGAATCCTTGTCGGGGAACGACCAGCTGTTAGCTGATGTCGGGGCCGGCTCGGGTTTGGGCTCCGGATTGGGGACGCCAGGGCGCGCTCCGCGGCACGGGAAGGCGGACAGCCTGAAGCGCGGCGGCTTCGGTTCAGCTGGCGAAAGGGATCGCCTGGCTCCTTACTCGCGGGTTGTTGCTACTGTTGGTGACAAAACAGGTGACGAAAAAGGCATCGGGCAGGCGTACAAAGAATAAAGGAGTACCACTGAATGGAGACTGCGGCGACGTTCCAGCCCGTAAACCCCGCTTTACGGGGTCGAGGTATTTTGTCTGAGGGTCCATCTAAGCAAGCCAGAACGAGGCTCCCAGTCATGCACTACGAAAAGAATCTACATGCGTTTGTCCCCCGGCACTTCTCACCCGGGCACAGGAAGACGAGGCCCGGCAGGAGCGTATCAGTCTGGATCGAGCTGATGAGCGATGCTGTAGAGCAGCGTTTGAGCATGCGCGGGCTTGAGGAAGTGCTGGCTTTCGGAAAACGCCATGCCAAGGAGCGGGGCCTGAAACCCGGCGACGTGGCAACGGCCATTGCCGACGAGCGCCGCGAGCATCCAGAGCGCGGGTAAAGCGTGCTGCGCGTCACCGCTGATACGAATCTTTACATTTCAGCCCTGAACTTCGGCGGCAAGCCGGAACAGCTTTTGCGCCTGGCAAAGGCCCGCATCATTCAACTGGTCATATCCGATGCATCCTGAGGAGATGGGCACAGTGCTGCGCGGTGATAAATTCGCTTGGCCGGAGCCGGAAATCGGAAAGCACAGGAGGAAATTGCGGAGTATGAGCGAACGGGTGCAGCCGACTGAGACGCTTTCCATCATCACGGATGACCCATCCGACAACCGCATCCTGGAATGCGCCGCTGCGGGTGAGGTGGATTACATCGTTAGCGGCGATAAACATCTTTTGAAACTTGAGCAATTCCGCAACACGCCCATCCTGAAGATCCAGATTTTCTGAGCGCTTATAAAAAGAGTTGTCGAAGACCGCGAACTGTCTCCCTTTTACACCCCCTTTAAACCTGAGCCTAGTCGCCTGTCTTTCGACGAAGCAGTCTTGGGTCGTAGTGGAACGGCTCTGCACCCTTCAGTTCGATTCGGCGAAAGTCCCTATGGTGCGGGTTCAGCAGCCAGTTGTTCTCTGTAGGCGCGATGGCCGATGGGATGATCAAGACGGCAGTTTGGCCGTCGACGACGAATTTGTCACCGACGGCCGCAAGAAATTCCGGAGCCGGATAGTCCTGCCAGTCGCTCGGTAATTCGTCTGCCGCGAGTTGGATCTTGGATAAGTCGTCCGGAACCTCCGCCCTGGCGAGCATCAAATCTTTAGGCGGATGGTTGGGATCGAGGTGTACCAGGTACTCGATCATGGCGAGCGAGAGATGCTCGGCGGTATAGACGATACGGGTTCCTGGCGCGGACCAGCGGCCGCCGTAACGGTAGCTCCCCTCTCCATCAAACGGTGTCGCCGCAAAAGGTTCCCTCAACAGGCGGTACACCGTCGTCAACTAACACCGCCGTATCCAATCCGGCCCAGGACATTCTCGACCTGACGAGCCCCAATTTCGGTATCGATGATCGCGAGTGGAGCTGCACCTCCCAGGGCGTGATTTGGCCTCTTCAGCCAGTCAACGCCAGTCTTGTGGTCGCCGAGAAACTTCGCCGCTAATGACACCAACCGTGCCAGCCGATACAGCCGGTCGGATTCGTACCGCGCCAGACGGCCCTGGCTCTTCCGCCGTTGCAGACTGCGGAGCGAGAGATCGAGACTGCTGGCGATCTCCTGAAGTGAAAATCCCGTAGAGGTAAGGGCGTTGACCGCTTCTTGGGGAAATCCCTCCCGAATGGCCGCGCTCAGGTCTTCCGAGGTTCGTACCGCGCGCCCAACCCCCGCCTCACCGCCCAGTTCATCCAGGACTGCTGTCAGCTCGTTGACCATTATGTCACCTATTGTACCGCCAAATGGCGCATTCTGGTAAGGAATGCTGCGCGGAAATGAGCAACGGGCGGAAAGTGTTGAGTCGGCGTGCTTCTGATGGCAAGAGAGAAAGCAACGCCAAAATCGACTGGCGGCGGAGGCTTCACCTTCGCGGACAAAGTCGCTGCCGCGTTTCTCGGCCGGCCGCTCCGCCGGGACTTGATCCTTGGCGCCGATGTCGCGCCGATTGCCGAGATCGACTTGGAAACGCGGGAGTCCGGCAATTTGCTGAGGGGGGAAGGGGGAGGGGCGAAGGGGTCCAGAGTGTCCCCCTGTGCCGTCCTTGCTCAATAAGAGTTCATGCTCCAATTAAATATTTTAATCGTGTTAACCAGGCCTGATCCGGTGGCTGCGGTAAATCCAGCGTAAGCCGTGTCGCCTCCCACCGCCAGGGGGATGTTCACCGGGTAGGTCCTGGTAAACACCGCATACTGCGTCAGGTCGGTGATGCTCACCTTAAGGTTGGTTCCGTCGTAGCTCAGCCGGGCGTGGAACTAATGCCCAGCGTGCAGGTTGATGCCGCTGCTCAGAAGGTTGGTCGCGGGCACCGTCGGCAAGCGCCTCCGAGGTAGACTCCGGTGGAATTCGAGCCCTCCCCGGCGTTGCTGTATTCGTCGAACTTGACCGCGACGCTGTGCTCGATGCCCGCGTACCCCAGTCCGGCCCCTGAGGAACCGAGCGCCGCTTGTTCAGCCCTGCCGACTGCACGACAAAAGTAAATCCCTCGCCCATCAAGCCGTACGCGGGGCCATGACAAAATCGAAATCGGTGCTGAACTTACCAATCGGCACCGCGGTGGAGAAAATAGGCACTGCTCGCTTTCAATTCCGATATCGGTAACCAATTGCAAGTTTCCGTTGGCAAGGGTGAGCCTCGGCCATTGAGCGTGAGCATGGATGTGGTTGATGAACCCGGTGAGGAAGGTTCGGTTCTCCGGGCGATGCAACACTGCGTACGAGGTCATTTGCCAGTTAAGGATGTTCTGAACCGTAGTCTTCGCACCCGTGGCTGCCGGTAAAGCCCGCGAACGCAGTGGGGCCGCCGAGAATATTGGCAATATCCACTGTGAACGTGCTGGCTCACAGTCACTATGCGTGTTTCTGGTCGGTGATGGTGAGGGTCAAAGTGGATCCGTCATAGACCAGCGCGACGTGGAAGGTATGCCCGCTGTGCAGATCGATGTTATCCGGCAAGAGGTTGATCGACGGCGTAGTCGGCGCCGCTCCGTTTATGTAGAGTCCCGTAGAACTGGTACCTTCTCCGTCGTTACTGTGCAGGTCGAACTTGATCGCGATGCTGTTGGTGATCGAGGGTCCGGGCTGCGCGATCGCCCGGCTTTCCAAACCCAAGTCCACCGCCAGACGATCCGAGGGCGTTCGGACCATTCGACTGCAGAACAAACGCGAACCCGTCCGCATCGGGGGCCGGCGTATCTTTTCCGAGTAACTGGAAATCGAACTCTGTCTGGAACGAAGACAAACCAATGGGCGTGAAGTCAAACACGCTCCGGCTTTCATTCGTTCCGCCGTCAGTAAGCTGCAGGGCGGTACCCTGGATGGCTCGCTCCTCCGTTCAGCGCCACCGCCCCGGCAGCGCTCACAAATCCGCCGGCAAAATTAATAGATGCGCCGCTCGGCGTCCCAGTCCCTGCCAGGAATAGCATCTGAGTGGTGATGCCTGCATTGAGATCATTGTCATTCATCAACACCGTGCCGGTGAGCGAACCGGTTTCGGTAGGCATGAAGCTGAAGCTCAGGTCACAGGTTCCGCCGGGCGCTAAGGCGAAGCTCGAGCCGCAATCGGCGGGGGTCCCAGGCCCAGTTTCCCGGGCGAAGTCCGGATTTTGCTCCGTGCAGATCGGCGAGGTTGCGATCAGCGGCTTGTTGCCACCGTTTCCGATGGTAAAGGTCCGCGGGCTATCGCTGCTGGTGGTGCCCACAATCGTTGTGGCGAACGTGGTGGCCAAGTTATGGTTGGGATCCCCGGCACGCCTCAGTTCGCTGATCACCTGGTGGCTGGCGAAATGGGAAAAGTACACATTGCCCGGCAGCATCCAGTGTGATTCCCTGAGGCTGGTCAAGGCCGCTGGCTATCGTCCTTTGCGCGCCACCTCCGGCCGGCACCTCGAATATCTGCTGATTGCCAAAGTCGGCGACGAAAAGGTCACCCGCCGCATCCACCGCGATGCCATAGGAGAATTGCAAATTGGTCACTACCGTTGTCTGCGCCCCGCCGCCCGCTGCCACTCGCTCCACCTGATGGTGGCCGAAATCCGCAACGAACACATTTCCGGCGCTGTCCAGGGCGACGGCGTAGGGGAAGTTCCATCCCCTGCCAATGCGGAATTTCGCAAGCGCTGCTGGTGCAGCCGGCGCGGCAGCTCCACCACCCGGTTGTTGCCGGAATCCGCCACGTACACATTGCCCCGCGCCGTCAACCGCGATGCCATAGGGCAGGTAGAAACCGCCATCCAGCGTACGCTGGCAACTGCTGGCCGCGCAGCCCTGCGGCACTTCGACCACCGTATTCGTGCCCGTGTCTGTGACGTAAAGAGTTCCCGCCCCATCGATGGCCACTCCTTGCGGACTGGTAAATCCGGTACCCACCGTCTTCAGCGTGCCGTCGTCGAATAACTCGTACACTGCGGGCGCCACAGCTTCGTGGGGGCGCTGCTCCGTTGGTAAAGAACAAATCGGCCGTATCCATCGACCGCTACTCCGCCCCAAGGAATATTGGCGTTCTGGTTGGCAACCAAGCTGCGACGGAGCAGGTCCTCCGTCGAAGGTCACTTGCGGCCCGATACCCACTCCGTGGATAAACGTCGTCGTCACCACGTTCCCGCTCCCGTCGACGATGTTGACTGCGCCGAGGTGCAGTCCGGGGAGACCTGGGCTCGAATTTCACCTGCACAACGCACGTCGCTCCCGCCGTCAAATTGCCCGTGCAGGTGCTGTTCCCAGGGCTGGAAATCGCCGCCGAACGCACCCAAGGTGAGCACCGCTGGCTGTGCCGAATGTGGCCGCCCTCGGTAATCTTATAGTTCAACGTGATGATTTTGCTGCAGGGCGCCGGCGTGGTACCGGCTCCCGCGCAAACATTGATATTGCCGAAGTTGACCGGCTGAGCCGGTGTAAGTAACCGTCTGCCCGCGCAGCAAACTCGTACGGTGGAGAACAGAACGCCCACCCAAAAGCAAGCAAAGGAACGCAAATCGAGTCAATTTTTTCATCAGATAGTCTCAACCGAGACACACAAACGGTATCGGCAGTGCTCTGAGCCGCGATGACTGATGTCCGAGTATGAAACAATGCGACGAAAAGTCGAAAAGTAGCAGACGAAACCGACTCCTGGTCCAACTGGCGATAGAGGTGTGGATCCCAGGGTGAGAAGATTGTTTATGGCGCCCACCCGGGAACTCTGGACTTCCAATCTCGTTGATGCTGCCAGAGCCATCGGTGACACAGAGCATCAACGCAGCAGATGGCTTAATCCAGACGCTTTCGCTTGGGAGCGGCCTGAAGAACTTATCAATACAATTTGGGATGATTCGTTGCTCGAACTCTTTATCGAAGAGTACGGTACGGTCCTTCCCCGAGTGCAAGCCGAAGCCGCAATCGCGTTACGCAATGAGTTGAATAAGTACTGCGAGGCAACACCGAAAAATCTTGATCCCGAGCAGGTGCTTGCTGATCCTCGTTGGGAAGCTGTTCGGGGCAAAGCCCGCTCCTTCGTTGCCGCCTTCGAGTCCACCCCGTCGAGTAACGGGCAACTTGGACAATGCCTGAGAAGTCTAGGCTTTTCGGTAAAGTCCCCTACCGGCAGGGCCGGCGCGCGCAAGTTACCTATAATCCCGTTTTTCGAGCAGCTCATTTTTCAGTTACATTATCAGCATGGAACAAAGACGACGCTCGCTGGAAACGTGAATGTTCTGGAAAGGCGTTGACAGACGGGATGTTCACCTCAAAATTCTGTTGGCTTGTGGGGCCGCAGTTGAAATGAAGACTGGTGAACGTCCCGTCACTTCAATGTAAGCAGGTGATCGGACGCGACGTAACACATACCAACGCAAACGATCGCCGGGGTACGAAATGATCGGGTTCCTGTCCCGTCTGTCACGCTTTTCTCTGTCACGCCTTTCTCGGTCACGCTTTTCTCGATCAGCCCGCAAAGTCTCTGGTCGCCAAAGCGTGTGCCGGAGCGCTCCTTACTGTCACGTTTCCTCTCACCTTTGCCGTCGCACAGGGGACTCCGCCCGAGCGCATCGTAGTGGAAGAACTTGCTCTTCCCCCAACCGCGCCCTCCACTGCAGCCGGTTCGTGCACCAACAAGACCGGCTGCATCGATCCGTCGGACTATGGAATATCCGAGGGACCCGGCTATATGTGGGATGGGCATCACGTTTTACTGCCGATCACCTTTGCTGGGGCGCCCGCCGCTCCTGACCCTCGGAGCATCTACAGCGGCGATCAGGTGATTGCGATCAGGACCGATGGAACCAAATTCAAGAACGGCGATGCCTGGAAGTGCATCACCTGCGGGGTCTCGGATAAGTTTCACGCTAACAGGCAGCACCCCGCACCCTATGGCAACGGTCAGCTTCTTGTCGATCACCCGCAACCGATGCACGACGGATCACGAGCTTTGGTGGGGACGAATATCCTGGACTGCGGTGCTCATCAGATCGTCGCCGATGATTGCACGCCTGAGGAAACAAAAATCTACCCGATCGTACCGTACCGAAACGGCGCCTTCGCGCGTGAGTTGCGCCTTCATCCGGACGACGTGCACCTTGGGTTCAGTGATGCCATCCTGTCCGGAAGTACTTTCGTGGACGAATACGGCGTATTCGGCAGGCTTGAGTTCAACGCTGCCGCGAGCCGATACGAACTCCGGAACGTGTCGTTTCTGCTCAGCACAGATCCGATGAAGACCGGACAGCCGATCAGTGTGGATCCCACTCACCCGAATCAACTGAGTACCCATGCTCCGGCTGGAGTGGTCGGTGAATTTCGCGGTTTCTCCAGCGACGGCAAGTTCGTCCTCGGCACCGGCCTGTTCGACTCAGGAAACATCGATCTCTTCTTCACCGATCTGGTCTCCGGCACATCCAGACGAATCACTCACGATCCCGCCTACACCGATCCGTCCCACACATCGCCCGACGCGAAGTGGCTGGTGTTTATGGATGGCCGCGTGAACGACCGCATGTACTTCGCCGCAGCCCTCCCTGGAGTCCCTCCGCTCACAGACATGGCGACCGCTTCCTCGATTCAGTACTTGTACAACAACGGGTACAGACGATTCTTCGAGCCTTTCGTAGTGAGCACGGCTGCCCAGTGGCGAGGCAGCAACATCCACGATGGGTTCCAGCTTAATGCGGGCCAGGACACAAACATCGCTGATCCGTTGTGGAATGGGCGCGCGGATCCGGCGTGGTCTCCCGACGGGACGAACATCGTTTATTGGCAGGCCCAGGTGATGCCCCCGGCGTGCGGCGCGGGCCAGCCCACGGCCCCCTCCTGCCCAGCGTCGCACGAGCCCGGTGGGCGTCGCACGAGGCTGATGATTGCCCGGTTCACGTCCCGAAAGCCTATCTCAGTGCCGCGGCCCCTGCGCGCAAACGACCAAATCCCGTGGGGAATTCCATATCACTCAGGCGATGCTTTGCCCAAACGCACTCACTTACCAGCAGGCACTTACAAACTCACAGGCCAAGTCTCGGGTGAGGCCGCGGTCGTGATCACCGAAAACGCGGACAAAACTGCCATTGCCAAGGTTGAAGTCACCTATGTGAATTACAGCCGCGATGGGCTCAACATTGTGAATGGAACAGAATCAGCCTCTTCGGCTCCGTTCACGTGGCATGTGGACCTGACCTTGACTGGCCGGCACAAAGGAACCAGAAGGACAACCGAGCCAGGTGGTTTTACCGTAACGCCACCTCCGGCGAACGACCCATTGGCGAGGGCAACCATCACAGGCAATCTCACGACAACTCTCGACGGCAAAAGTTATTCATCGCCATCGACCGGCCAATGAAGGACCGAGCGTTCAGGACGGACATGCTCTCAAAACTGTCTATTGTTGCGCGCTCGAAGCGCAACGAGCAATAAATGTGCTGAGACGCTACTGTCACGCAACATAACTTCCTACGGCCACATAAGAAATCTTAAAACGGCGGAGGACTGGTACAACCTGCAGCTTTGCGCGTGTTGTGTTCTTTCATCGGAAGGGGCTTCGCCCCGCGTTGTTCAACCCATGTAGTGCCCCGGCTCTGCCGGTGCAAACATGGGGCACTCCGTCCAGGGGGACGACTTGCATGCATTAGGGCGGTGAGAGCAGTGAAGCTAGGAAATACCTTTCGCCACTTTGTTACGGAGAAGGAGCTAAAGCGGCAGGCGCGGTCGATGGACTCGCGGCAGGCGGAGGCGCAGTGGCGGCGCGGACCAGCAGGGCATGGCGGGGGAAGGTGAAGCTTCCTCCCGTGTCGTCGATGACGTTGACCTGGCAGATGTAGAGGCCGGCGTTGAGCCGGTCGAGGGGAATGTCAAAGGCAAAGGCTACGGCGTCGCGCCCGGGCACGTTTACGCTGGTGGCTTCCACCAGCGGGGTCTCAAATACTTTCGTGGTCCCTTGCAGAAATTCAATGCTGGTTAAGACCTTCACTCCTGGCTTTGTGGCCGGATCATAAACCTCATAGAGCAGGTACATGTGCTGGTCGGTGCGGAAGACATGGGCCACGTTTGGGACCCAGGTGAAGCCTCCGTTAGAAAGCGGATTGTCGTCCTCTTTTTTGCCCGATGGACCACGCTGGCTGGAGAGCACAACGGAGCTGAGCTTGAGCGGGAACTTCTTGAGGTCGGGCAAATTGATGTCGGTTTCGAAGGAACCCATGCGGCCGGTTTGGTTTTCGCGCACCACAAACTTGAGGTGGTACTTGCCCAAGGGCAAGGTGAAGCTGGTGGTGTACTGGATGTTCTTGCGCGAGACCTGTTGCGAGTCATCAATGGCGAGCTTCACCGTCTGGCGAATCTCCGCCATATCCTGACCGGCAGTGTTCTTGAGCTCTCCGATGATGTCCAGGGTGGCCTTACTGCGGTCTCCGCCTTTGACGAACGGGATCTGGGAGCCGGGGACAATCAACGAGACAGGCACGTAGAAGCGCGGCTGGGCGGCGCCTGTATCACTGCGGAAATAATAGGCCTGCAGGTAAACCTCGACGTCTGTCGCAGGCAGGTCGCTGGCCAGTTGCTCCTGCAGTTGGCGCTCGCGCTCGTCCTTGTTGGCATGCTTGTAGTCGGCGGGGGCGTAGTAGCCAGGGCGGTACTCGAGCTTTACGTTGGGGCGATTGATTTTGATGGAGAGCCGGCGGTAGCGGCCGTCTTTCGCCGTATCGGTAGAGCGGAAGCCGATCACGTAGTAGGCGGACGTGTCCTGCTGAATGCGCTGAAAGGCAGGGGAAAAATCATTGGAATCGAAGAAGGCCTTGCCGCCGGTGTCGGAGGACAGAGTGGCCATGGTTTCCTGGGTATTGAAGTTGGAATCGAGATTGTTTTGCAGGGCCGCGCCGTTGTAGCCGCTGGTGCCGCGCAGGCTGCCGGTGGAGGCGTCGCCCAGGGGCGAGATGGCTTCGAGGCCGCGCGCATCCACGGAATAGATGGACATATTGGCGCGCACGGATGCGTTGATGGCAGCGTGAAGCGAGGCCTGGTTTTCAATGCCATCGCGCTGAATGCCGCCGGAGAAATATAACAGTGACTTTTTCTCGTTGATGTAGGCCAGCGAGTGCGCGATATCGGCGAAGGCAAATAGCTCGCGGTCGGTGTTTACGTCGTTGTATTCCGACTCGTCGGCAGTGAAGGAGGTGGTGTCTTCCGCCTGGTTGGTGGTGCTGGTGGCTCCGGATTGAAAGCCGGCCCCCTGGGTTCCGGAGTAGGCGTTGACTGCGCTCAATAGCAGTTGCTTATTGGCGGTGAAATCGCGGTCGAGAGACAGAGATTGATTGAGGGATACGACGGCCACCAAGTCTGCCGGCTGCATCTGCTTGTTGATGTAGTTGCGGGCCGCATCCTGGGCGCGCTCGAGGTCTTCGGGCTGCATGGAGGTGATGTCGAAGAACATCACGATCAGGCGATGATTGCGTAACTCTGCGGAGTTGGCGGTGCGGTTCATGTTGCCCAGGATGGTATTGCCCGCCTTGCCATTCACCGTCGCCTCATTGAGAGGGGCTGCCTGATCGACGCTCTGGAAGTCGAAACTGATGATCTTCTGCGGCTTGCCATTCTCCTGGACCTGGAAGTCGGCAGCAGTGAGGCCACGCACCACTTCTCCGGTCTTCTTGTCGCGGACCACGATGTTGGTGAGCACCAGGTCGCTGTCCACCTTGAGGGTATAGGCGGTTTGGGTATCCGTTGCCGGGGCCTGATCCTGCGCAGCCATCGGCATCACTCCCAACAGGCCCATGAGGGCGAGGGAGGTGAGTCTGCGAAGGTGGCCGATGACGTTCATCCGAACTGAATCCTCTCTCTAGAACCGGTAGCGGGCGTTAAAGTGAATTGACGCATGCCGGCGGCGGCGGTGACCTGACCGTAGGTTCGCCGATCCCAACGTGGTGTCGACCCCCGAGTATTGGACAGTGTTGAACAAGTTACTGGCAGTGGCGCGCATCTCGAACGTGCGGGTCTCTGAAAAACGAATCGTCTTGGAAAGGGACGCATTCACCGAAACTGTGCCGGGGCCGGGAATGGAGAAGCGCGAGGCAGTTCCATAAGTGTTTGCCGGCGTGGTAAATGCATTCTTGTTAAACCAGTTGCGCAACGATCCGCCGCCGGCGGTGAGCGAGACTCCCGGGACCCGGTCGGGCCGAAGGGATGCGGTGGTGCCGCGGGATACCTCGCCCACGGTTGCCTCATAGTGCGGGGTTAGAGCTTCACCGGAGTTGATGGTGAAGGTGCCGGAAGCGGAGATGCCGCTGAGAGTATGTGCCAGCCATCCGGTGTTGATCCAGCGTTCGTCCGGACCGAAAGGGATTTCGTAGAGGAAGTTGCCGGTTAACTGATGACGGATGTCGAAGCTCGAATTCGATTTTTCGGCCAGCAGGTCCTGCCAGTTTTGCGCCACCACCAACCCGGTGCCCCCGCTCCCTCCAATGGAGCTGGCGTTGTCGATGGAATGGCTGTAGGTATAGGTGGCGCCCATCCCGATTCCGCGTTGCAGGCGCTTGCGCGCGCTCACAGTCAGAGCGTTGTAGTTGGAGAAAGCAACCGAGTCTTCGTAGTCGTAGAAGACGCCGCTCAGCGATTCGGTGGCGGTGCGGCCGGGGGCGTTGACGATATCGAGGCGCGTACCCTTTGACCCGTTGTAGCCGATGTTGAGCACGATGCCCAGCGGCAATGTGCGCTGCAGATTGATGTTCCACACCTGCACATAGGGAAGGCGATAGTACTTGTTGACCGCGTAGTTGCCTTCGCGTTTGCGGCGTGGGGAAGCCCCTGGCCAACGTGATCGGCGGCGGTCGTAGTTTGCGACGTGATTACATTGGTCTGCACGTCGGCGTAGGGAGGCTGGAAGGCGAAGTCCTGAATAAATTTCGCGTACTGGCCGTTGGCGTAGTTAATGCCGAACCCCGCGCGCACCACCGTGTCTTTCGCCGCTCGCACGGCAATGCCGATGCGGGGAGAAAAATGGTTGTGCTCCGGGTAGACCAGGTCACGCGGGTATTTGCCGGTGTACGGTCCTATGCCTCCGGAGAGAACAGTTTGGACGGAGGCGAAATTGTTACCGGTGTCGAGGGTCGAGAGGCGATCGTATTTCTCCGAGTAAGGGGAGAAGTATTCGTAGCGCAGTCCGACGAGCAGGGTCAGGCTGGGCAATGCCCGCCAGCTATCCTGCACGTAGGCATCCCAGGCGTTCTGGCGCAGGTACGACTTCTGATAAGGAGCCTGCAGAGAAGTCTGTTGCGGCATGCCCAGCAACAGGTCGGCAAGTGAAGAGCCTGAGGTGGGAATGCCGCCGGCGCCGACACTACTGGAGCCGGGCTGTTGAGTGAAGAGGCCGGTGAATACGAAGGTTCCGGTTACATTGCCGGTGTTGCCGAAGAGGTCGTTGTGGACGCGGCGAAAGTCTCCGCCAAAGCGGACGTTGTGCTTCTTGTGGATCCACGAGGTGGAATCTGTAGCAGCGACTGTCTGGTTGGTCTGAAAGTTCGGCTGCTGCTCGTTCACGCTGGTGAACTGGTTGAGCGTCAGGTTGGGCAAGCCATAGAGCAATGGGTCAGTGGGTAGGCCTTGCAGGCCCACCTGGCCGGCAATGTCGGTGTTGCCGGTGAAATTGTTTTTGAGCTGGGATTGGCTGCGGTTCCAACTGAGACCTGGATTGGTGGTGATTCTGCCTTTGCCAAGTGAGTAGCCGAGCGTGAGTGAGTACTGGTGGGATTGCTGCTTGCCGCCGAGATCGGGGAACAGGCTTAGTTCGTCCGCTGCCTGATGGCTGTAATTGAAATTGACATTGATACTTTGGCGTATCCCAGCACCGCCCTGTCCGAGATATTGGCGAATGAGACCGCCCAGCGGGGAGCCTCCCGTGCTGGGGCCGAAGCTATGCAAAAAGCGGACGCCGATGCGCGTGGTGTTGGACTCGGAAGAGGCCACGCGCTGGTAATTCTGGAATTGACCCGGCAGGTTGGGCTCAGGAAAATAGTTGAGCAGCGCCGTTGCCTGGGTCGCAATGCGCGCCGCCGGGATGGTGTTGTTGGCAAACGGGACCCCCGGCGTGTTGGGATCGTAGATGGTGATCGGGGCGCCTTCCTGGGTGGTAAGGCCAGAGAGATTGCCCTGGCGCTCAGGCGCCGGTGGGCACAGTGCCGTATTGGCTGAAGGGCGAAGAGGACCGCTGGCCGGAAGCGTTGAAGAAGATCACATCTTTGGTGTCGTGCTCGATTAAGTGAGGGATATATGGCGCACCCATGAAGGTGAGCCCAAATTGATTTTGGGCGTAGCTGGGCTGCGGCTCCCTTTCCGCCCGACGGGGAATGGGGTGGCGTTAAGCGCGGAGTTTCCGCCGGTCCAGAAGAACGCGCCGTGCGGTTGGTTGGGCTTGAAATTGCGGAAGTTGCCGAAGCCGCCTCCTCCGCCGCCACCACGGCCACCGCGGCCGCCACCTCCACCGAAGCCACCTCCACCGCCGAAACCACCGCCTCCTCCGCCAAAGCCACCTCCGCCGTCCGGGCCTCCGCCGCCCGGGCCACCGCCTTGGCCACGACCGCCTCCGGGTCCGCCCTGGCCGCCCCCGGAAAGTGACTGGTCCAGCTCGGCGTTTTGGCGAAGCTGCTCCATATCCACACCGGCGAAGGGATTGGTGGCGCCTGCCTGACCGGTGACGGCGACGGAGTCGGTGGCGAAGTCGGAGTTATTGGCAAGCGAAGGGAGGGCTGCGCCGGTGGCACCGCTGCTGATCCCTGTGTCTTCGGCACCTGCGAGTTGAGCCAGCAAGGCGAGATTTTGGGCTCCGCCGCCGGCATTGCGCCGGATCACGCCACGGGGCCGCCGGGCGCTGGCTTTGGGCCGGGGCGCCGGGGAGCGTTTTCCTGCGCGGTTTCGGGCGGGACTCGGGAAGCCAAGGTCAGAGCGAAATCAGCTTGTTGATTCGCCGGAGGAACCGCGGTGGGCCCAGGCGTGGACTTGATCAGTACGGTCTTGGTCTCAGCGCCAAAGGCCGCAAGTTCGGTCTTGAGGACATAGCGGCCATTGGCCGGGATGTTCATGGAATAGTTGCCGTTGATGTCTGTGACCGTGGCATAGCGTTGGCCAGTGAGGGTATTGGTGGCGACGACACTCACTCCAGGGAGGGGAATATTGCCGGCCTTCACCGTGCCGTGAACCAGCCCGCCCGTTGTAGCGGCCGGCGTGTTCACCGGCGGCGGCGCAGCAGGGGTTGACTGCGCCCAAGCCGGGGCGATGAGGAGGCCGCCCAACAGACACGAGAACAGGGGAAGAGGTCGCATGATTCAGTGGCTCGGCGGAGCGGAAGGCTCAGGTGTGCTTGGGCGGCCCGGTCCAGCATTCGGGGTCCGAAATTGGACCCGGGGGCCATGATGCGCAGGGTGGTGGCTAGAAAGGCGTCGCCGTGCAATGCACCTTGCGCGCTGATCGTGTCTCCTACCTTTACGTCGGCCAGGGTGACATCTTCTCTGCGTTTGCGGAATGATGTGTTCTCGTCGACCGCAACAATCTGGGCCTGTTTATCTCCGGCTCGCTCAATCGAGATCTTGAGCTCATGGATAGCGGTCACTTTCCCCATTACCCAGGTCTTGCCGAAGGCGGCACGGGCGTCGCGGACTTCCTTAGCGTCAATGTCGACTATGAAAACAGCTCCTACGGTTCTGGCCTTGGTGTCGACGATTCCGCCGGCCATCAGCATGTCTCCCACGTGTACGTCGGCGGCCTCGATCGGCTGGCGATCCTTCATCAGGCGGGTGTTGGGGCTGTAGAGGACCTGGTAGGTGTCTCCTTCGTCTGTGCGGATGGTGAAGCTGTTGGGCGCGGCGGCAGTGACGGTTCCGCGGATCCCGTTGCCTTTGCCAAAGGCTTGCCTCATGCCATCCGGGGGGCCGTCGGTTTCCTGTGCAGGACAAAGCTGTGCAGACAACATCGCCACTCCCAGAGCCGCAATTGCCAGTTTTGCCGTGCATTTCATGCACCATTTAGACGGCGGCGTTAAGAGTATGGACGCAGGGTGAGGTTAATCCGTTGTCGTGGCATGGGCTCAGGGTTGGGTGGATCCGGGGGTCTGTTGCCATTTGGAGGGAAACCGCAGGTCCCTCCGCTCCGGTCCTAACGACAAAGACGGCGATTTCCCAGCCCTTCCGGGCTGGGCTGACGTTTGGCGATCGGCCCTCCGGGCCTTGCCTGTACACCCGATTTTTGCCGTGTCATTTCTCCCTCAACTTGCCGTAGGCATGTCAGTTGCTCCTAATGACAAAGAGGAGGGTGGGTGTTTCCAGCGGGAATTGGTTTGAGGGATCCCAGGTCTCAAACGCGAGACCTGGGGCACCCTTCGGTTTCACCCTTCGATTTTGCAGAGGGCACAAGCTTTGTCATTTCTCTCCCGACTCGCTTGCGCGAGTCGGCTTCGGGATGACAAATAGGAGAGAGTCGATGAAAAGGGGAGGTGGATGACTGAGGGAGGGTGTGCTCCCAGCTAAGATTGTTACGTGAGTGCCAGGTATTGCGCGCGAGACCGCACGGCATACCGGGGCAGGCTGGGGGCACCCTTCGTAGCTAGTTTGCTGCTGCCAGGTAGACCGTGAACCAGTGGTTGGCGTCGGTCCATTGTTTCCTTAGCTTGAATCCTGCCCGGTTGAGTAAGGCCGCCACGCGGTGGTCGGTGAATTTGTAGCTGTTTTCAGTGTGGATGGTCTCGCCCAGAGCGAAGCGCACTTCGGTGTCGAGCGCGCGTAGCACGATTTTTTGCGCCAGGAGACTCTCCAAATGCATTTCGATTCTCGAGTGCTCTTCGTTCCAGCGGGCCCGATGACGAAAGAGCTTTGGATTGAAGTTTGCGTCCAGCTCGCGATTGATGCGGACCAGGATGTTCTTGTTGAACCTGGCGGTGACCCCGGCGGCATCGTCATAAGCGGCGAGGAGGGTCTCTACATCCTTCACCATGTCCGTTCCCAATAGCAGACAGTCGCCGGGCAAGAGTTGGGCGCGCACACCGCGGAGAACTTCGATCGCGTCCGCGGGCGAGAAATTGCCGATGCTCGAGCCTATGTAAAGCACCAGCTTTCTTCCAGGATGGGAAGCGCTGTTCTGACGCATGCCCTCGGTGTAGTCCGCCACGATGGGTTCCACTATTACTTCCGGGAGCTCCGCCTCCAGCCTGGTACGTGCTTCCTCAAGGGCCGACTCCGACACATCGATGGGAGAGTAGATGACGCTTCCCTGGAGGCCGACTGCGGCGTTGAGGAGCAGACCGGTCTTGGTAGCTGTGCCGGCGCCGAGCTCGATCATCGACAGATCGCGGCCTCCAGCAGCCGCGGTGACGATCTCTTCGGCGTGCTCGGCCAGTATCTGTCTTTCGGTCCGAGTGACGTAGTATTCGGGCAGCTCGGTGATCTCTTCAAAAAGTTGAGAACCCTTCTGGTCATAAAACAACCAGGGAGACAGCGTCTTAGGCCGTTCTGTGAGGCCGTTCAAGACTTCGACTGCGACCGGACTGGACGCAATGGCAGGCAACTTGGGTAACGAAATAGCAGACATGATCTCTCCCGCGGACTGGTAGTAATTGAATGAGTTAAACGTTCGCCAAACG
The DNA here is from genome assembly GCA_963847155.1 of uncultured Acidobacteriaceae bacterium. GTDB lineage: Bacteria > Acidobacteriota > Terriglobia > Terriglobales > Acidobacteriaceae > PALSA-350. Next base: position 470,761 of record CAWJZH010000006.1, read on the forward strand.
AATGCCGGCAAATTGCCAGCGGGTCGCAGGGGAGAAAAAATTACGATACGTGGCCCGGATGTGAGAGGCCGGAGTCACCACCGACCCGCCACGCAAAACCATCTGGCTGCTCATGAATTTGCCGTTGTATTCGCCCAGTGCCCCGGGCACAGCGCGATAGCCGGGGTAGCCGAGGTAAGCACTCTGAGTCCACTCCCATACATCGCCGAACATCTGCGCCGGACCGTTCGCGGGAGCGTTGGTCAGCGGCTGGGGATGTAGCTTGCCGCCATCGAGCAGGTTTCCGGTTAAGGGGAGCCCCTCTGCAGCGACTTCCCACTCGGCTTCCGTGGGCAGGCGCTTGCCGGCCCAATGAGCGAACGCGTCGGCTTCAAAGTAGCTCACGTGGCAGACGGGAGTTTGCAGTAGTCCGGTGAGCGGCTGTTCGCCGTACATGGTGTACACATTCCAGGCACCGTCTTGCTGGCGCCAGTAAAGCGGCGCTTTCCAGCCTTCGGCTTTGACGGCATCCCACCCTGCAGAGAGCCACAGTTCCGGACGTTCATAGCCTCCGTCGTGGATGAATTGCAGGTAGTCCGCGCAGGTAATCAGAGTGGAAGCTAATTCGAACGGACGCAGGTATTCCGGATGACGGGGCAGCTCGTTATCAAACGCGAATCCATCGCCGGAAAATCCGATGTCGAAGAGGCCGCCCTCGTATTCAATCCACTCGGATTTTGCAGTCGACGGCGTATGAAAGTCCACGGGATGGTTGATGTAGGCGGGACGAAGAGGGTTGGTCCAGAAGGCATGCTTGATGTCGTAGGCCAACAACTCCTGGTGCTGCTGTTCGTGATGCAGGCCAAGTACGATGCGGCGGGTTACTTCCCCGGGCGGATTGGAGTCCAACAGGCGTTGAATTCCTTCTTGTACATGACTTCGGTACTGGAAGATGGTCTCGACCGGGGGACGGGAGAAGGAGGCGCGCAACTTTTTTTCCGGCTGTTCGGAGACGGAGTTGTAGTAGCTGTTAAAGAGCCAGCGGAAGTCGGGATGGAATTCGCGGTAGCCGTCGAGGAACTCGCGCAGGAGGAAGGTCTCGAAAAACCAGGTGGTATGCGCCAGATGCCATTTGGCTGGGCTTGCTTCGGCGCAGGATTGCACCATCATGTCTTCGGGCGACAGGGGAAGACACAGCTGCTCGGTTTGGCGCCGTACTTGTGAAAACTCTTCAAACAGACGGGCAGTCTTATCCGTCGTTGCAGTGGCTGGCGTCATGGCTACCGTTTCTCCATCTACTTAGAGACAGGAAGCGCCGCTATGTTGCCTATTTTTTTTGGTTCTTTTTGCTGGCGCTTCAATGAGCGCTTAACAGATGGGCCAAAAGGTAGGCTACACCCGCCGCAATTCCGCCGATGACCACGGTTTGAACGGCGCTCCGCAGGGTGCCGGCCCCTGTCAAGCGGCCTTTGACTCCCCCAAACAGCAGGAGCGCCACCAGGGTGATGGCCACCGAGGCGGTGAGAGCCGAGGGTAAACTGCGGTCGGTCATGTAGGGAAACAGGGGAATCAGGCCTCCGAACACGTAGGAAAGAGCGATGGTGATGGCGCTACGGCTGGCCCGGTTTCGCTGCGGCTCCTCGAGGCCAAGCTCAAATCTCATCATGAAGTCGACCCAGGCCTGGGGCCTTCGTTTGAGTGCTTCGAGCACGGGCATGCTTTCGCTTCGATCCACGCCGTACTGCTCGAAGATTTCGTAGATTTCTTCTTCCTCGTCACGGGTTCGTTCCACGATTTCGCGCTCTTCGCGGAGGCGCTCGCTGGCGTAGTGCTCGGCGTCTCCCTGGGCGGCGAGAAACCCACCCAGGCCCATGGCGATGGATCCAGCGGCTATTTCTGCCAATCCGGCGAGCACGATTACATGGGCTGAGCTGACTGCGCCGGAGAGTCCGGCTGCGAGGGCGAAGGGGACGGTCAGGCCGTCCGACATGCCGATGACGATGTCGCGGACGAGCGCGGTCGCGGCGAAATGTGTTTCCACATGGGCGGGGGATGTAGGCGGCGCGGGGGTGGGCAGCGACTCGATCGCCATCCCGGAAGTTTACCTTAGTCGGTTTCGGGGATTCGGATTGGACTGCGAAGTCAGGGGAGTGGGGCACCCGGTCTTTATTGCCCCACTGCCGGCTACTTGGTCAGGATTAGCAGGGCGACTCCGTGACGGGGGACGGTTGCGGTGTAGGTGGCCTGGAGGTTGCCCAGATCTTTTGCTTGCCAGACGTCACGGGCTTTTGCACCTGCGCGAGAAACCTACCTCGCTCAGCTTGAGGGTGATGGGCAGGGCGGTGTCGTCGCGGTTGAAGAGGGCGATCGCTTTCGCGCCGCCCTTGAGAGGCTTGGCCCAGATTTCTACCGGGCCCACCGCCGACACTCGATCCCCTTGCTTTCCTAGTGGATCCTGATCGATGGCGATGACTTCGCGATTGGTGAGGATTTGCGAGGTCTCGGGCTTCATTTTGGAGAGATCGTTGCCCGCCAGCAATGGGGCTGCGAGCAGAGCCCAGAGGCTCATGTGCGTGCGATTTTCGTCCAGCGTGAGTTTGCCGTTGCCTACTTCTAACATGTCGGGATCGTTCCAGTGCCCGGGGCCTGCGTATTTAGCCAGGCCTGCCTGAGAGAAGCCAATCAGGGTCATGCGATCCCAGGTGGGATCGATGTCGCCCGTGGTCCGCCATAGGTTGGCTCCAAGGGATGGCCCCCATTCCCAGACCGCGTCCCAGCCGTATTGGCAGAAGCTGTAGACGATGGGACGTCCGGTTGCCAGCAATGCTTTGTGCATTTTTTCGTAGGCATCTTTCATCATCTGGGTTCTTTTTGCCGGATCGTTGGGAGCCTCCCGATCCATGTTCTGGCGGAAGCTGCAGAGGTCGTATTTGAGATAGTCGAAGCCCCAGTCCGCATAGGTTTTGGCGTCCTGCGCTTCGTGGCCCAGGCTGCCTGCGTACTTGGCACAGGTCTGCGCACCAGGCCCGGAATAGATGCCGATCTTGAGGCCTTTAGAGTGAACGTAATCGGCCAGCGCCTTCATGTCGGGGAATTTGCTATTGGCGTGGATGTTGCCCTGAGCATCCCGCTGGCCCTGCCAGGTGTCGTCAATGTTTACGTAGATGTACCCGGCGTCTTTCATGCCGGAGGAAACCATGGCATCCGCGGCAGCGCGGACATCCGCATCGTTCACCTTGCCGGCAAAGAGGTTCCAGCTGTTCCAGCCCATGGGAGGCGTCGCCGCCAGCGTGGTGCTTTGTGCGAATAGTGTGGATGGCATAAGCAAAGCCGCAAGCAGCAGGGCGCGGAACCGGTTGACCATAGTTTCTCCTGCGACGACGTGGACGATCCACTATAGGCCAGTTCCCTTACCCGCAGCCAGCGGCTTGAGGATCTCGTCCAGCAGATCGGTGGTCCCTTGCACCCGATCGAGGCGGGGATATTTTTCGCCGTCGTGGTACTCCAGGCGCACGGTGCGGAATTCGTTGTCGTTGGAGACGATCAGCTCAATGGGATTTGTGTTTCCTTTAGCGGCGCGAATCGCCTGCTTGAGGACGTCGTCGGTGTAACCGTGGCCGTTAATCGCCACCAGTTTGGTGCTCGGGCCCAGCCCAGCCTGAAAGGCAGGGGAACCCATCCGGACATCGGCAATGATGCCGTCCGCTCTCACCATGAGCCCAGCCGAGAACCACGCGTCGGTTTGCTTCATTTGAGAGAGGACAGCCTTTTCGTAGGCGGTGGGCTCGGTACTGTAAACGAGCTTGTAGCCTCCGTGTTCTATACCGTCGAGAGGCGCATGGGCGGCGTGCGAATCGAGGCGTTCGGTCAGAAAGGTACGCCAGTCGTAAGGCGCGACGGAATTCAGATCGGCCACGAGCTCTTCGAAATCGTAGGGCACTACCTTGGGCGGAGTGTTGCCACCCACGGCCAGGAACTTGATGCAGAAGTCGTTCAAGGATTTCTTATCGTGGGTCAGCTGGCGGATGGTGGTGTCCGCGTCGAGCCACACCAGCTCGCCTTCCGGGTAGTAGTCCTGACCACGACGCCAGTTCGACCAGGACGTGTGGCCTCCGCGGAGTATCTGTGCGGCAATGGCCGTGTCTTCGAGGTTGCGCCAGGTGCGGCCAGGTTTCATATCAAGCCGGGCCGCACTCCAGGCAAGCGCTTCACGGTAGGATTCGGGCGTCCAAAGAGCGGAGCGCGCTGCCAGCACGTCTCCCCAATATTGGGTCATGCCCTCGTAGACCCAAAGGAGGTTGCCCTTCTGCGGGGTGGCGTAGTCGGGCGTGGCTAGTCCTATCGGCCGGCGATATTTTCCGTTCCAGGAGTGCGTGAACTCGTGGGGCAGCAATTCCGCATTCAACACGGCCAGCTGTGGATCGGAGACACCTTTTTTCTCAATGCCGTTGTCGCTCGATTGATGGTGCTCGAGGCCTTCCTCGCGAATGATGTCGCTGAGGCTGAGAAGAAAATGGTAGGTCTCGTAGTGACGGGACTGATAGAGCGGTCCCGTCTCGCGGACCAGTTGGTTGAGGGCGGCGAGATACTCGGGCTTGAGATCGACATCCTCTGCGGCGTCGCCGGCTACGTCCAGATAGTGTTTGGGTGTGATCTCCGGAGCCAGCGGAATCTCTCGGAAATATCTGCCTGTGATTACGGGCGAATCTACCAATTGCTCGACGGAAATCGGCGCGAACGAGGTGTCCAGGCCATTCTGGGCGGCAACCGTTAGGGCGGTTCCAAGCTTCCAGTCCTGAGGTAGGGTCAACGATGCCGTGATGGGGATCTGCGCTACCGGGATGTGGGCCGGATAGAGGACAACGGAGTTCCACTCCAGCACCGTCATGTTGGCGCTGGTGGCCTGGTCTTCATCGGAGCCGGTTTCGCCTGGGGTGGCGAGAAAATCGAGCGATACTTCGAGCTGGGTTACGCCAGACGGCACATTGATATGGATGCCGTACATATCGACATCATCACGGCGCCAGGGGAGAGTCTGGCCGTTGGCGTGAACGACGATGCCGGCCAGATTGTCGATGGGCCCGGTTGGACGATGGTCGCCGGGGATCCATTCCGGATATTCCAAGGTGAGAGGACCTGCGCTAACCGGTATCTGCAGGCGAGCGTGCAGCAAATGGCGAGGAGCATCGGTGAGGTCTACGTGAAGCGTAATCGGGGAGGGTGCAGGTGCTTGCGCATGGCAACGCCCGGCTGAGAATAGGAGCAGGTTAATGCAGGCGAAAGCCACTCTACCTTTGTTCATGAGTTAATCATTTCACAGCAGGCGCCTCTCTCAAGCATCATGGATTGTTGCAGAAAGAGGCTTTCGCATGGCAGATACCACGTACGCAGTCCTTCGCCAACCACACCCGGTTTGATCCGCCGTTTCACTTTTTCCTGTTGCCGTTAGGTCTTGTGGCCATTATTTTGAGCGTGATTCGCATCATCCATCGGCCTACCCTTGCTTCCACGCTCTTGCTGATCCTGGCTATTGGATTCGTCATGATCGCGTTTAAGGCACGGGGCTATTCGCTCAAGGTGCAGGACCGGGTTATCCGGCTTGAGGAGAGGCTGCGGCTGGCAATGCTTATGCCAGACGCGGGGCGGGCACGGATTGGGGAGCTGACCGAGTCGCAGTTGATCGCGCTTAGGTTTGCATCGGATGACGAGCTGCCGGGTCTTGCGATGCGGGCTTTGAATGAGGGATTGACCAGTAAGCAGATCAAGAAGTCGATTGAATCCTGGCGAGGGGATTATTTTAGGGTTTGATGGGGTGTTGCGGACAAGACGGTTGATGTACCGGAGCCCTTGTTGTGGGTGGAGGAGAACTGCAGATCCCTCGACGGCGCGCCCCACGGCAAGCCGGGCAGGCGAGACAGGTTGGCTTCGCTCCTAATGACACAGCGGGAGCGGACGGTTGGTTGAGTGCCGCGCCTACGGCGCTCGGATCCTCTTCGGGATAGATTTCCCAGCCCTTCCGGGCTGGGCTGACGTTTGGCGGTCGGCCCTCCGGGCCTCGCATGTACAGCGATCTTTGCCGTCTCATTTCTCCCTCAACTGGCCGCAGGCAAGTGAGCTGCTCCCACGGCGCGCCGGGGCAGGCGGGAGGACAAAAAGGAGAGCATTGTTTCAGGGAGAGGGCTGTTGCTGGGATCCTTTGGCACCTTTCCTTTACTCCTCCGATTGGTGCTTGGGATGACAGCGGGTTAGGCGCCTAGATGGCCCAGGCCCAGGCCAATGACGTAGGTGACTGCGCCTTCCACAGCTCCTACCACGGTCATTTCGAAGCCGCTGCTCCACCAGGAACGCACGGTGACCAGGGACTTCGCCGCGCCTACGGCGAAATGAGCCAATAGCGAAACTATGGCCGAGATGAGGACCGCGCTGTAACCGGTGAGGAAGAAAAAAGGCACGATCGGGATAAAGGCTCCGGCTGCGGTGGAGAGCGCTCCGGACATCGCAGAGGTGAGCGGGTTGCTGAGAGCTTCCTCGGTGGAGTTGAGCCGCTCGGCCGCAAGGGCACGGAGCATCTGGTCCGGGTCGCTCGCTATGTGCTCGACCATGTGGTCAGCGTCCTGCTCAGGAAGGCCCTTCACCTGGAAGTAGAGAGAAAGCAATTCGCGGGCTTCCGCGCCGTTCATGGCAATGGCTTCCCGCTCGCGTGCGAGTTCGGCCTCGTAGATCTCGCGCTCACTCTTGGCGGCGAGGTAGGCTCCTGACCCCATGGAGAGCGCGCTGGCGATCATGCCGGCGATGCCGGAGAGCAGGACGTACTTGCTGTTGCCGAGGGTTGCACCCGAAACTCCTGAGACGATGCCGAAGATGGACCCCAGCCCGTCGTTGACGCCGTATATGGCGTCTCCGATCCATCCGGCGGTGTGGGAACGGCCCTGGTTTCGCTTGGCCAGCAGCTGTTCGAGGAGCGTTTTTGGATCGAGCCCCGGATGCAGGGGCACCCTTGCCGGGCGGACGGCGGCGGATCAGTTTGCTGAGCTCGCGATAGTGTTCCTGCTCGTCTTCAATCACCCGCTCCAGGATGGCCACACTGGGCGCATCTCCGAGGGCTTTGAGCTGCTGGCCGTATTTGGCGATATCGCGGCTTTCGTCGATTTCCAGACGGCGCAAAGCCAGATCGTCGCCCCCGACGCGGTTCTTGAGGCTGTCAGCATCGCCGGCCGGCTTGCCTCGGTAGACTGGCTCCGGCTCCCCCAGCTCCCGCAATCGGCCTGCCCACAGCGCGGCATGTTCCTTTTCTGCAACCGCCATGTTTTCGAGGGCCTGCTTGCGCCCCGGCTCGCGCTCCCTTTGGGCGAGCGCGCGATAGGTGTAATAGCCGGTCATTTCTGCCTGCCAGTTCTGTTCCAGGATCTGGGGCAGCCGTGGATGGCGGGGCAAGGCCGGTATGGATTGAGAGACAGTGTCCAATTGCTTCTCCAGTTCAGGATCCTTCGGGCACAGGTTAGCACCTTAGCCGAAGGGACTTTGCTATGGTTGGCTGATGATGAAGTTTGAGCACTTGTTAACGGAAACGCGGCATCCGGATACAGCCCGCATCGACCAGCTCTCGACGCGGGAAATGTTGGAGGTGATCAACGCAGCCGATCGCTCGGTGGCGGACGCGGTGCACGCTGAGCTGGACCGGATTGCCCAGGCCGTCGATGGCATCGCAGAGCGCATGGAAAAAGGCGGCCGGCTTTTCTATACCGGAGCCGGCACCTCCGGAAGGCTAGGCGTGCTGGATGCCTCGGAGTGCCCGCCGACTTTCAATGTAGATCCCAACCTGGTGGTGGGCCTGATTGCCGGCGGCGACTATGCTCTGCGGCATTCGATCGAGGGCGCGGAAGACGACGCCGAACAAGGGGTTGAGGATTTAAAAGGCGCCGGTTTCAAAGCTGGGGATACGCTGGTGGGGATCGCCGCCAGCGGACGCACCCCCTATGTGCTGGGCGGCATGGCCTATGCCAATCACTTGGGCGCGCTTACCGTGGGCTTGAGTTGCGTGCCTGGCTCCGAAGTGGAGCGCCGGGCGAAGATCGCGATTACGCCGGCTGTGGGCCCGGAGGTGATCACCGGTTCCACGCGTCTGCGCGCAGGCACCGCCACCAAACTGGTGCTGAATATGTTGAGCACCGGCGCCATGATTCGCATTGGCATGGTCTACGGCAACCTGATGGTGAATGTGCAACCAACCAACGTGAAGCTGAAGGATCGGGCCACACGGATCATCGCCGCGGCCACCGGCGTGGACGAGGAACAGGCGGGCACGTTACTGACGCAGGCCGGATCGGTGCGGGTGGCGATCGTGATGCAGAAGCTGGGCGTTACGCGCGAGTTGGCGATGAACCGGTTGGAGGCGGCCCAGGGGCGGCTGCGCCTGGTTCTGGGCGAGTCGTCACGTCAGCCGTAGCCGAGTGGGGGCCGCCTGCGTCTATTCATAGAACGGGCGAGGTGCATAATGGCCTTATGGCAGGGGGACGCGATGGGAGACAAAACCATGGGTAGAGGTTTAGCAAAGTGGCTGATTTTATTGGCGCTTGTGCCCATTGCAGGTCTACCGCTAGCGGGCCCAGTCGAAAGATCAGCCGGACCAGGGCTTTGGGCCGGTCGATACCAGTGCTCCCGCTATAGCACCGGATAAGATCGTGCAGCAGTTTGCGGCCAAGGAAAGTGAGTTCCGGCACGCCCTGGACAACTACACTTACCAGCGTGACGTACGCATCCAGACCATCAACGATGACGGCAGAGTCGACGGTGAATATCGCCAGGTGGTGCAGATTACGTTCGACACCAACGGGCGCAAATCAGAGCATGTGACCTTCGCGCCGGCGAACACGCTGGAGCGCATTCAAATGAGCCCGGCCGATGTTTCTGATATCGAACAGCGCTTGCCTTTCGTTTTGACCACGGAGGATGTGGGGCAGTACAACCTGACCTACGTAGGGCGGCAGAAGGTGGACGAGGTAGATTGCTACGTTTTTGATGTGGCCCCGAAAGTCATGGAGAAGGGCAAACGCTACCTGAAGGGACGCATCTGGGTGGACCAGAAGGATCTGCAGATTGTGATCACGAGCGCCAAGAACGTTCCCGACGATATGCGCAAAGGGCACGAGGATTTGTCGCCACCGTTTACGACTTATCGGGAACAGGTGGATGGGAAGTATTGGTTTCCGGTGTATACCAAGGCGGACGCGGAACTGCATTTTTCCGGCGGGAGCGGCTATATGAGTTCCGGATGTCCACATTCGGCAGATCGTGCGGTATACGGACTACAAGCAGTTTCGTTCTACCGTCAAGCTGATCTTTGAGGGGCAGGACGTGACTAACAATCCGGGACAGCCGAATAATGCGCCGGCCAACGGGCAACAACAGCCGCAGCAGAGTACGCCTCCGGCTAGCGCTCCGCATTGAGGCCGGGGCTAACGGGGGGAAAAGCGCACCTCAGGGGCTAAAGCCATCAGCAGCGGTTTCCTTTGCGGCACGGCTGAAGCCGCGCCCTTCGTCCAGAGCTTTCTTCACCTGGGTGGAGAGGCTCACGGGCCGCTACGCAGCCCTCAGCGGCTAAAGCCGGTCAATTTGACTGATAAATGGACGGCCTAAAGGCCGTCCCCTGCACAAAGGGAGTTCCGGGAAAGGCACGCACGGCTTGGTACGTAGCCACCAGGGCTAAAGCCCTCACGTTCCGAGAGACTGTTTCCGCGGGCTTAAAAGCCCGCTCCCCCGGACTGAAAGTCCGGGGCTGGCACAGCTATTAAGGCCAATTTGCAGCTGCGACAAATGTAGAAACTCCAGTAAATGGACGGCCTAAAGGCCGTCCCCTACCGATGCGGTTGGTTAGGCGTTGTAGGTAGAGGAGGAGACGCGGCCGCCTCTGCCGGTCCAGTTGGTGTGGAAGAATTCGCCGCGGGGTTTGTCGACACGTTCGTAGGTGTGGGCGCCGAAGAAGTCTCGCTGCGCCTGCAACAGGTTCGCGGGCAGGCGGGCCGTCCGGTAGCCGTCGTAGAACGCGAGAGCGGTGGAGAACGCCGGCATGGGGACGCCGACCCTGGTTCCGTAAATGATAGCCCTGCGCCACGCCTGATGGTACTTGTTCATTGCCGTGGAGAAGAATTTGTCGAGCAGAAGGTTTTGCAGTTTTGGATCACGGTCGAATGCCGCCTTGATGTCTGCCAGGAAAACACTGCGAATAATGCAGCCGCCGCGCCACATCAACGCAACACCGCCCATGTTGAGGTGCCAGCCCTGATCCTTCTCGGCCGCGCGCAGCAACATATATCCCTGCGCATAGCTCACCATCTTGGAACAATAGAGAGCTAGGCGCACTTCCTCGATGAATGCCTTCTTATCCGTCGAGACTTTTCGCTTGCGAGGGCCTTTCAAAACTTTTGCGGCGGCTACACGCTCGCTCTTCAACGCCGACAGGCAGCGCGCGAATACACTCTCCCCGATCAGGGTAACCGGCTGCCCCAAATCGAGCGCTGAAATCGCGGTCCACTTTCCGGTACCCTTCTGCCCGGCGGCGTCGAGTATCTTGTCCACCATAGGCTGCCCGTCGTCGTCCTTCTTGGCGAAGATGGTCGCTGAGATATCGATGAGAAAGCTGTCGAGCTCGCCTTTGTTCCACTCAGTAAAGACTTCTGCGAGTTCATCGGCAGAGAGTCCCAGTCCGTCGTTCAAAAGCTGGTAGGCCTCGCCGATCAATTGCATGTCACCGTACTCGATGCCGTTGTGGACCATTTTGACGTAGTGCCCGGCGCCGTCCTCGCCGACCCAGTCGCAACAAGGCGTCCCATCCTCAACTTTCGCGGCGATTGCCTGGAAGATATCCTTCACGTGCGGCCATGCTTCTTTATTGCCGCCTGGCATGATCGACGGGCCGAAGCGAGCTCCCTCTTCGCCGCCGGAAACGCCGGTTCCTATGAACAGAATGCCTTTTGTGGCAAGATCCCTGGTTCGCCGGGTGGTATCGGTGTGGAGCGAATTGCCGCCATCGATAAGGATGTCGCCCTTTTCCAGATAGGGAAGTACCTGCTCGATGGTCTGGTCGACCACTTCTCCGGCCTTGACCATGATCATCACGCGCCGCGGCCTTTTCAGGAGCCTGCACATTTCCTCGATCGAGTGCGCCCCCACTACCTGGGTTCCCTTTGCTTCATCGGCAATGAAATCATCCACCTTGGAGACGGTACGGTTGAAGACGGCGACCTTGTAGCCGTGGTCGTTCATGTTCAAGACCAGATTCTGTCCCATGACTGCTAACCCAATAAGACCGATATCGCAATTTGCTTCTGACATGTTGGACCTTTCCCTTTTCAGCCCGGCTGTGGGTAGTGCTCGAAAAATTCAGGCCGGAAGGCGAGATGATACCTGATCACAACCGTGGGAGCAAAAGCGTGGGAGTCACCCCGACAGTGGTGGTGGGCTTGACACGAATACAGGTCATCAAACGCAGGAAGTCCTGGCTTGCGTGGACCAGAACGGGCTTAATCAGACGCTGTTTGCAGTTCTGTGACCAGGGATCCGACGGGGTTGGTTACGGTTCGCACAGCAATCGTGCCCATGCCTTCTCCGCGACGGTACATCAGGTAAGCGGCAACAGCACCGGCGACGATTGTTCCCCAAAATAACGCTCTCTTCATGACGGCTCCTTTGCAGAGCACCTGCTCGAGGGGAGCCGGTGCTTTGCCAATCTAGGATGCAAATAGCGGTGCGGAAGCGGCCAGGATTTCGGCCGAGTTTCCGGAGCCGAAGTGCGCTGGGACTGATGACTTAGCATGGGCTGCCGATAAGGAGTACTGCAGAACTCCAGGAAAAAAGCCGATTCATTCCACCGACGGGAACGGCTGTGCACAAGCCGCTGCCGTTTGAGGCTGTTAAAAAGAATTTGATGAATCTTGCATCAAATAAGACTTTGCCGCGGCGGAGTTTTATTATTACTTGAGAGGTGTGCTGTCCGCGGGTTATTATCAGGCCCGGAACGGTAACCCTTATGACTGATGTTCTTAACTCTGCCGAGATACAAAAACCTGTCACCTGGGAGGCAACCGGGGGATATTATCCGCGGGTCCGCGTAGACGAACTGTTCGACCTGAGGGCGAAGGAAAGGCCAGACGCTACGGCGGTCACTTTTCTGGAAAAGAGCTTGTCGTATGGTGCGCTTCGCGCTGCGACGAATCAGCTCGCTATGCGGTTACAGAACCTTGGGGTACAGCCCGGAACACTCGTGGGCATCTGCATGGATCGGTGCACCGAAATGGTCACCGCTCTGCTGGCTACCTTCAAAACTGGCGCGGCTTATCTTCCACTGGATCCCGCATTTCCGCCTGAGCGCGTCGAGTTCATGCAGCAGGATGCTCGTCCGCTGGTAGTGATTACCCAGTCTCATGTGCGGGACAAATTCGCATTCACGGCAGCGCATGTGCTTTGTATCGATGGAGACCAGCCGGGATCAGGGGACGATAACCTGGTGAAGTTTTCACCGCCCCGGAATTCAAGTCTGGACGATATCGCCTACGTCCTTTACACCTCCGGGTCCACGGGTAAACCCAAGGGCGTGCAAATCACGCATCGCGCGCTTACCAACGTGCTCATCGCGGTTTCGAACGACGTGGGGCTGACGAGTTCGGACGTTGTTCTGGCCACGACAACCATATCGTTCGACATTTCAACCTTCGAGATCTTCGCCCCGCTGATCGCCGGCGCCCGCCTAGTCATCGCCCCCCGTTCCCTGGCCATTGACGGGAAACTGTTGGCGAAAGCCATCGGCGAGCATGGCGCCACGATGCTTCAGGCTACGCCGGCGGGATGGCGGGTTCTTCTGGAATCAGGTTGGGAGGGGCAGGCCGGCCTTAAGATGCTCACTGCAGGAGAGCCTCTCAGCTGGATCCTGGCACAGCAATTGCTGGAGCGCGGCGCCGACCTCTGGAACCTCTACGGTCCGACAGAAGCGACTGTGTACGCGACAGGGAAGCAGATTCTCAGAGACACAAAGATCACGGTCGGCCGCCCGCTGGCGAACTGCACCGCGTATGTTCTGAACGAGCAGCGCCAGGAAGTGCCGATTGGGTCGATTGGAGAACTCTTCATCGGAGGAATCTGCGTAGGAGCCGGCTATTTGAATCGGCCAGAACTAACGTCAGAGAAATTTCTTGCGGACCCTTTCAGCAGCGCGCCGGGGGCACGGCTCTACCGGACCGGCGATCTTGCTCGTATTCTGCAGAATGGCGAAATTGATCTGCTCGGTCGAGCCGACAACCAAGTGAAGTTGCGCGGCTACCGGATTGAGCTGGAAGAGATAGAGGCGAAGCTGGATAGTCACCCGGCCATCAGCAAGTCCGTGGCCAAGATAGTCGATGTGGGCGACGGGAATCAGTTTCTTGTTGCGTACGTAGTCCTTAAGGATAAGAACCAAGTGGATGAGGAAGGTTGGCGCCGGCACACCTTGGCCAGTTTGCCGTGGTACATGGTTCCCTCGGCGTTCAAAGTGGTGGAATCGTTCCTATTGACACCGAATGGGAAGGTGGATCGGAAGGCTCTTCCCGCGTTTGAATTCTCAAAACCGCTGGAGATGGAGAGCGGAATAGAAGGCGAGGAAGACTGCCTGGAGCTGACAGTACTGAACTGCTGGCGGAGGTTGCTGAATAGACCAGATATAGGCCTGGATCAGGATTTTTTTGAAGCCGGTGGTCATTCGCTGGTGGCGATGCGAATGCTTGCGGAGATCAACAAGAAGCTAGACATAAAAATCCCCGTTAGTTACCTGGTAGAAGCGCCGACGGCGCGCAAGTTTGCCGAACGATTGATGCAGACCAACGATGTTCCGGTACGGTATTTAGTCTCGATGCAACCGCGAGGGTCGCTGCCGCCGGTCTACATGATCCATCATCTTCTGGGAGACGTTCTCATCTACCGCTCGATCGCTAACGAATTTGCGCCTCACCGTCCGGTGTTCGGCGTCCAGCCACCCGAAGATCTGATCGATCGACCGCAGCCTTACAGCCTGCAGGCCCTCGCCATTGATTATGTAGGCGAAATTCTAAAGCGACAAACGGAGGGTCCCATCCACCTTGCCGGTTTCTCCAGCGGAAGTCTGATCGCTTTTGAGATGGCCCGTCAGTTTAAGAAGCTGGGGATTGAGGTAGGGCTGCTTGCGCTTATCGATGGCGAGGTCGACGCAGCGGGACCTCTGATGCCAGCCGCGGTGAAGTACGCAAAGATGGGGATGCGGAAGATTTGCAAGATTGCGTTCAAGTTGGAAGACGAACTTGCGGATGGTCCAAAACAATTCGTGATGAAACGCCTGCGGCATATTTGGCTGCAGTCCCGCGTTTGGGCTCTGGAGAAATTCGCTTCAAAGGGCAAGATCACCATGGAGCAGGCGCTTCTGCTTGCTGAACGTGGCTACAAGGCGGAGCCCTATGCAGGACCGGTGCTGCTGATCCGCTTTCATGATGAAGCCTGGGAGTATGGCCCGGATCCGCTGATGGGTTGGTCTGGCCTGGTGGAAGGCGGCCTCAACGTGGTTGATTTTGAAGGTGGACATATTACCGGAATGAGCCCGGCGGGCGCACCGACTATCGTGGCAGTATTGAAGGACTGCATCGAAAAGTGTGAGGCTGCTATTTCGACGATACCCCCATCGTCGCCAGAACCAAGTCGCTTGATCTCAATGGCTCAGCTCTCTACGCCCGCGTTTCCACCTTTCACAAGCGAAACCTGAACTGCAGCTCGCCGAATTTGCGAGAGTACGCAGTCCGCCGCGCAGCCGCCGGCGGATATGTCGACTAAGCAGCGACCGCGTCGGCAATGATTGTTTCCCAAGATTAACGCTCTGTTCATCACGGCTCCTTTTGCGGGGCACCTGTTCGTGGGGGAGCCTGTACTTGTCGATCTAGCTCAAAAACGATCGCATGAAGCTGGATTCTGACGTTAACCGCGCTCACGGCACTTCATCTCTTGAAGACCAATGGTTACCAAAGAATCACCTGGCTTGGCTTGCCTAAGCGGGATAGTGTGAGCACATAATGATGTAGTCCCCCCGCAGTTTTTGTTGCTAAGACTTCGAAAGTGTTTGGTAGCAGATTTGCTCTCGCTTTTCCAGGCCCCCAAGTTCTCCTACAGTCGTCGCGCTCGTAGAACCGAAGCAAAGGCAACACCCCAGCACAATCTTGCAATGGAGCCATTGGAGAACTGTTGTTTGTGTGCTCGCGGCACTCCAAAAGATGTTTGACCTCAAGTTTCCAGACAAAGGTTTCAGACAGGATGAGAAAGAAGACATGACGCAGAACACGCTGACAGTCGCACCAATGCGGGACGTGACAGCCTTGAGTCGAGTCCCAGCACCCTTCAGGAACGCATACAGGGTCCTCTTTCCGGAAGCGCTGCGGATTCGAGTCCATGGGTTACTTCTTCATGTAGACGACATGGTGCGGACCGCGGCTTTCTGGGCAAATCTGTGGGAACGGAAGCGGAGCAGAGCCGAGCTGTGGAGCTGCCAGACGCCGGAGAATTGTTATACCTTCGCGACTGCACACATGCCTCATCAGCAGTGGAAGCAGGAGATTCTGGGGCTTTTGAACTTCGCCAATGCACAGAGGCCAGTTCGAATTTGCGAGCTCGGTCTCTTTCTAGGGGGCACCCATCTCATGCTCACCCACGCACTCCCCGATGTGAGGCAAATCATTGGGGTAGATATGTGGATTCGCAACAAGTCCCAGTTGAAATACTACAAAAAGCGGTCTCAGCAACAGTCATTGATAACAGGAAAAACATGTGACGAGAGAACGCTGGAGAAGGTGGCCGGCGCTCTCAATGGCGAGAAACTGGATCTTCTCCTTATCGACGCCGACCACAGCTATGCGGGTGCGAAAGCGGACTTCCTGCAGTACCGGCATTTTGTGCGAGAGGGCGGCATCATCGCCTTTCATGACATTGTGCAGGACCATTTGACAAGATACGGGCACGACCCGGCCACCTTCGTCGGTTCACGGAGCGGAGAAGTGTACCTGCTTTGGAGGAGGCTTAAGGCATACTACGGGGATACGAGGGAGTTCGTCGCTGACTACGACCAAGACGGGTGCGGCATCGGCGCGCTTGTTTACTCATCGAAGGTCGACGTTCCAGACAATCTTTGACCGAAGCACGGGCCAGGAGTCCAGAAGGCCAACGCTGATTCCGGTGTGCGCTCGGCTCGAGGTCGCTCCGGCAAGTCGTTCTCGGGCGCCGGCCGGGGCCAGAGTATGGACCTAGCTTGTTGTTGCCATCGAAGCCCGCGCGATGCATCACCGTCCACTCCAGGCAAGCGCCACTGGCGAGAAGCTTAGCCGCGCCACGATCAGATTGTTCAGGTTTCCTTGCCCACGATCGTGCGATGCTTGCACATTGGCGATTGGGAGATAGCCAGATCTCATTCTTTTTCGCAACACACCCCCTGTCCAATTTTGGTGGAGGGGGAGCCATGCATTTACACTAAGGAATGTTCAAGGGCCTATAGCTCAATTGGTTAGAGCAGCGGACTCATAATCCGTTGGTTCCAGGTTCAAGTCCTGGTGGGCCCACCACTTCACATTAGGGGCCATTCACGGCCGCACGTAGGTCCTGGACGTAGCATGGTCGAGGACATCATTATCCTCGAGTTTCAGGACGGAAAATAAATGACTGTTTTTCGTAGAGACTTCTTAAAGCTGGCGAGCACTGGCATGGCCGGCGCTGCAACAGGTATTTCACTCGGCGGTCATGCGCAGGCCGTAAGCATGCCAGGGGCAGGCACAAGTGCGCTGTTCGATGTTAGAGCCTATGGCGCACGAGGCGACGGCGCTTCCATCGATACCGCGGCCATCAACAAGGCGATTGAGGCGGCGAGCACCCAAGGAGGGGGAACGGTTCGCTTTCCATCGGGTACGTATGCTTCCTACTCCATTCACCTGAAGAGCAATGTCGTGCTGTACCTTGAAGTGGGAGCAACCATCCTGGCTGCCGATGTTGCACCGGGCGGCAGCACCACCGGCGCAAGCTACGATCCGGCGGAGCCGAATAAACCCTGGGAAGACTACCAGGATTATGGACACAACCATTGGCACAATAGCCTTATTTGGGGCGAGGGCATCCACGACGTCGCCATTCTCGGGCCGGGCTTGATTTGGGGCAAAGGGCTGAGTCGCGGCGGGTCTGAGGAACCGAAGGCCGAAACGCCGGGCATGGGGAATAAGGCGATCGCGCTCAAGAATTGCCACAACGTGATCCTGCGGGATTTCTCTATTTTGAAGGGGGGTCACTTTGGCGTGCTGGCGACCGGGGTCGACAACCTGACGATCGACAATCTGAAGATCGATACGGACCGCGATGGCATGGATATCGATTGCTGTCACAACGTTCGGGTCTCGAACTGCAGTGTTAATTCTCCCTGGGACGATGGTATTTGCCCGAAGAGCTCGTTTGCGCTGGGATACGCGCGTGCTACTGAAAACGTGACGATTACGAATTGTTACGTCACCGGGGCGTACGTTTTGGGGACCATGTTGGACGGGACGTATAAGCGCTGGCCTGCCGACTTCAAGGTGGCTCCTACAGGGCGCATCAAGTGCGGCACGGAGTCGAATGGCGGATTTAAGAACATTACCATTTCGAATTGCGTTTTTGATGGTTGCCGCGGTTTTGCCCTGGAGAGTGTGGATGGTGCTCTGCTCGAGGATATTACCTTTACCGGCGTAACCATGCGCGACTGCACCAACACTCCACTGTTTCTCCGGCTGGGGAGCCGCATGCGCGGTCCCGCGGGAGTTCCGTGGGCACACTGAAGCGGGTGATTATCAGTAACGTTGTCAGCTACAACTCCGCATCGCAGTTCAGCGGTGCGGGGTTGATTATGGGCATTCCCTCCAATCCCATCGAGGACATTAAGATCAATGACCTGTATATGGAACATCGCGGGGGAGGAACCGGCGAAATGGCAGCCCGGGTGGTGGCTCAGATGGAGCAGGGATATCCGGAACCCTACCGGTTTGGGGATATTCCCGCAGGTGGATTCTTTATCCGCAATGTGAACAATATTGAGATGACTAACGTTGAACTTTCCTGGAGCAAGCCGGACGCCCGGCCAGTGTTCTACCTGGACAATGTGAAGGGGGCTGAGTTTTTCAGGATCAAAACACCGAAGGCGGCGAGCTCGCCGATATTTGAATTGAAAAATGTTGAGGATTTTAGTGTTGCGTCGTCGCGTAACGTCAAAGACGCGCACCTTGAGAAGGTTGAGCAAAGGACGATTTCGGCGTAATGAGTGGTTGTGTTCCGCTTGAGGGTCGAGGGGAAACCGAGGGGGTCTCGAAAAACATTTCCAAGAAACGTCCGCAGAACCGCAGATCCCGGCTAGGCTTCTAATGAACCTACCAAGAGTGAGGTGCCGCACCTCCGGCGCTCGACCGGCTACCTGGTGGACCCAGCCCTTCCGGGCTGGGCTGACGTTTGGTGCCGGCCCTCCGGGCCTGGATTGCAAACGCCGCTTTCCTATGTTCATTCCATCCTTGACTTGACGCAGGCAAGTCGGCTCCTCTGGTTGGCAAAAGGGAGAGCTCAGGAGCATCTACGAACAATTATCGCCGGGGTCCTTCGACTCCGCGCCACAGACCCTTTGTTTGCGGTAGATCTGTGGAGCGCTTCGCTCCCACGGCACGCCGGGGCAGGCAGGATGACGGCTTTGTGGGGGCTTGAAATACAGCTGGTTGGATTTGCAGAAAACTCGAAAAGATCGAAAAGGCCACAGGAGAGGGCTTGTGTCAAAAGGAGGCCCCGTCGGAGGGAGGTTTTTCAAGGACAGAATGCGGCTAGCGATTGCTTCAGCGCGGTTGCCTGTACATCGACGGGACTGAGCTGGTGTTTTGTCAGGTATCCGCCCACCGCTGACGCGAGATCGAGACGGCAGGTCGAGCTGGCGCGAACGGCTGCGGAGGCGACTAACTCTTCAATCAGCTGCTTCTGAATTTCGTCCAACTGTGGACGGATCGTGGTGGCCAGATCTTTTGCTTGATGGTCCGGCGGTCTGCCCACTGTATGCCAGGTGGACAGCAGCGAGGACTGAACGACTTTATTGGCCTCGATTTGTGCCCTGAAGAACCGGGAGACAACCGCCGGATCCAGCCCCTCTGTTTTGCCCTCACTCACCGCACCAGCAATGACGTGCTCCTCTCGGGGCGGGTCCTCTACGGCGGTTCCGGCTTTCCATTTGGCGAAGGCGACTTCCTGCGCCAGACTCAGTCTGCGGGCTGACGTCTCCACCAGCGGTTGGAGCCGGTCTACAGCAGTTTGCGCTCTTCCATCGCAAACGCCGGCCGTCGCCATCACGGCGATCATTACTGTTCGTACAAAGTTAAGGTGCACTTTATCCCGATGCTTGATGCAGTAAGGCACGGACCCTGACTCCGTTTGTTAGAAGTCATAGCGCAAAGAGAACTGCATTACGCGCGGCTTGGTGTAGAGGGATGAATAGTTGCCAAGAGTGCCCGATGTCAATTGGGATCCAAGAAAGCGCGGGCTGACGTCAAACCGGGCGGAGTTCGTCACGTTGAAAACCTCCCAGGAAAACTTTACTGCCTGGCTTTCGGTGATCTTGAATACCTTGGCCAAACCGGAGTCGATATCGAAGTAGCCATCTCCGCGGTACTTATTACGCTGTCCAGCCTCGCCCGGGTAGGCCAGGCGAATCGGCGAACCGTTCGTTACTCCATTGTTCAGGCCTGCGGGATTGTCAAAGATCTGCGGCGCTCCGTTCTGATCGAGATGTTTGCGGACCTTCACCGGCGCAGTTTGGATCGCAAAGCTTTGAACCTGCCAGTCAGTTGCCCAGCCCGGTGCGATGAGGCCGAACGGCAGTCCGCTGGTCCACCGGTTTACTCCTGACCACTGCCAACCACCGATCAATTCGTCGACCAGCCGACTGGATGTGTTGCCAAATCTCTGACCGGTGCCGAAGGGCAAGTGGTAGAACCAGTCAAACGTAATCAGGTGCCTGGTGTCGAAATCAGATACGGCGCGATTCAAGGACGGATCCCAGGTGTTCATGATGTTGCTAAAGGAGTTATTCGTACTGATTTCGCTGGCGCGTTCGGTGTCAGAACCCATGTCGATCGACTTCGAGAACGTGTAACTGAAGTCGGCCTGCAGGCCGTGGCTCAAGGGATGGCGTAGCGTAATCTGGCCGGCATTGTAGTAGCTCATGCCGATCGAGTCCCAAGCATATAGCGATGAAAATTGGGACTGCCAGAATTTTGTTCCTTGCGGGCAACCATAGTTACAGTAGAAGTCCAGGTCAGCCAAGGCCGTGGTCTCACCCAGCTGATAGCGGTAGGGCGCCCATTCATTGGTGTAGATGGCCTGCGTAGCACTCTCTCCAAGGTAATCGTAGCCAGCAAGTTGGGGGAAGACGTCTTCAAAATACGGGATTGCGGGCACCGAGGCATGCTTGTCGCCGCCATTCGTATCCACCAGCGCGGAGAGCTTGGACGCGTTGGTAAAGTAGTCGCCACCTCCCTGGGGATCCGAGTAGTTGACCGGCTGCGCCATGTCGAGTGCTTGCAGCAGGTGCCTGCCTAGCCGCCCGACATAGGCGACCTCCAAGGTAAGGCCGCCCTGGAGTTCGCGCTGGACCGAAAAATCCAGAGCTTCTGCATAAGGGGTTTTCAGATGATTATTGGCACCCCAGGTGATGGCAAACCCGCTAACCGAATCGTTGGGTGCGGTATAGGGATAAGTGAGTACGGCAGGTTGAGGGGATCCATTGTTAGGAACGTCGTGGACGCCGGTAAAGCGGGGTGCGTTATCTATCGAATACACGCCCGCCGGGTTGGTGACACTGGTATTCAATCCGAATGATCCAAACTGATCGAAGGAATTGACGATGCCTTCGCCATAGTGATCGAAGTACAACCCAAAACCGCTCCGGATGGAAGTCTTTTCATTCGGAGCATAAACAACGGCCAGGCGCGGCGCGAAATTGGTTTTCTGTTTGGACCAGAGTCCGGGAGCATGGTTTGCCGGGCCACTGGGACTGAATTGAAGAAGTGGTTCATACACCTCTCCATGGAGCGCGGAAGTATTTCGCTGTCTGTACCAGGCATTGGTATCGATGGTCGGGGCAATTTGCTGACCGTTCTCTTCATAGGGCGTCTGGAGGATGGTGTGCCTCAGACCGAAGGTGATGGTGAGGTTGGGCCGCGCTCGCCAGCTATCCTGAACGTACCATTCAAATTCGTTGGCCTTGAAATGGCGATTGATGAAGGTGCCGTCCGGAAACAGGTTCCCGGTCAACCCGCCCTTGGCAACATTGTAATTCGAAACGGTGGTGGCCTCGGGGATACCGCCCACGATGTTGCCGAAGGCGATCTGGTAGGAGTTGGCAAAACCATCCGAGACCGGCTGAGCACCTAGTGTCGTTGGATCGGGAGCGCTTCCGCCAAACCAATAGGGATTGGTGCTGGCACTGTTAAACGAATTCGCATCCGATCCGCGGTTGTTGTGAATCAGCCGCCAATTGCTGCCAAATCCGAAGGTATGACTTCCCTTGGTCCAGGTCAGGTTATCCACGATATTGTTGACCGGAACATTGACCACGGACGACCGCGTTACGTAGTAGGGATCACTGCTGGAGTCGTTGAGGAAGCGAAAGGTGGTGTAGTCTCCCTTGCTTATGCCACGATTGCTGAATCCCTGGCGTATCAGGCCATAGCGAATATCATTGACGATATGAGGCGTGATGGACCAGGTTTCCCCGGCTGCGATTCCTTTGCTGTTGTCTTCGAGGCGCGAAGACGGTGGATCGCCGGGGAAATCCTCAACCCCGTCCTGCGTGTCCTTCTGCAGGTTTCCGCGCACGAATAGATGATGTTTTTCGTTGATTGCGTAATCGAGTTTGAAAATGCTGGTGTTGAGTGAACCAGGATAAGGGGAAGAGAAGGTATACGACAATAAGTTATAGCCATCTCCCTGGGTGGCTCCGTTGGGTAACGGATACTGCTGGAACAAGGCCAGCGCGGCGGGGTTCGGGCCGGGTGTGGTGCAACCTCCGCTCGCCAAGCAACCTGAATCCAGGGTCGCAATCTGGGCTGCGGTCAGGGTGTTGGTCGAGGTTTGCGCGCAGTTGGGATCGGCCGGGTCGACGCAGTATTGATAGGTGATGTTTCCCTGGCGATATCCGGCGCTGGGTACGATCCTTGTCTGCTGCGAATTTTCCGCGGTCCGCTGGCCTTCGTAGTTGAAGAAGAAGAAGAGCTTATCTTTCTTGATCGGGCCCCCGAGCGACCCTCCGAAGGTATTGCGGATGAGCTTACCTGGCTTGTTCGGCTCGCCAGATTGCAATTCGCCCTGCTTATTGAACCAGTCGTTGGCGTATCCAAGACTGTTGCGATTGTATTCGTAGGCTCCGCCGTGAAATCTGTTCGTCCCTGATTTTGTCACCAGGGTGACCTGCGCTCCTGAGCTGCGTCCGGCGTCGGCATTCGAGCTCGTAGTGGTTACCCGAAATTCTTCTGTTGAATCGAGCGTTGACCTGAGAACCCCGGTGAAGGCGTAGCCGTTCTGCTGATCGTTATCGTCCAGGCCGTCCAGGGTCACGTTGGTTTGGTCTGAACGAGCGCCGGCGACAGAGCCGCTCCGGCTGTCCTGGTCCTGCTGGCTGGTGGTCTGCCGGCCGATATATAAGACGCCAGGCTGCAGGCTGAGCAGATCGGTTACATTGCGCCCTTCCATCGGCAGCGCCTGAATGGTCGCGTTGTTGACTGCGTTTCCAATAGAGGCGTCCGTGGTATTCAGAGTTTGTGTTTCGCTGCTCACGTCGACGGTGACGGCGGTAGCCTGGACGGTCAACCTGAAGTTGATCGTGGCGGGCTGATTCACCAGAAGATCGGCCTGCTTGGATTGCGGGCTGAAACCGGTTCCTGTCGCGGTGATGACATACGTGCCCGGCGGAATCTGCTGGAACTGGTATTCGCCGCTGCCGCTCGCAGTTTGCGTCGACGTGACACTGGTGGCGTTGTTGGCGATGGTTACGGTGGAGCCAGGAATAACGGCGCCGGAGGGATCGGTGATCGTGCCTCGCAACGAGGTGAACGATGCCTGCGACCAGGCCACGCTGCAAAGGCTGATGAACAAAAACAGGAATGCGAGAGGCTGACGGAAACAGCGCATGCGGACTTCCTCCAAAAAAACGTTTTCCTGGTGACCTTCCGCTCGTAAATGGCGGGGATTGCCTTTTGGTTGCTGAGGCCCGAATACGCTTCCGGTTTTACAAGTCTGCGGAGTTTCTACTTCGAGGCAGTGCAGTAGATTGCTAATTTGTAACCGAGGTTCGGACGGAGATCAAGTGGATTTACGTATTCTGGAAGTAAATTGAGGTATTCAATAGGTAAATTGAGGTATTCAGCAGGTAAATTATAGCGGCTGGATTTGTTGTGGCGCGAGCTGATCGATTGTTTGTATCAAAGTGTGCCGATTTTTGTTGGGAGACTTGAGCGGCTTTGGGCCCACCTACATGGAGCGAAGCAAGGATGGGCACGGCTGCTCCTGCCATGCCCTTCCTTGTTGAGTCCGTCGTGAGTACAGATCTAACTACATCAGTTCTTCCACAAAGGCTCGCGCCACATCGGGAGGAATCCGCGAGCTCTGCTTGACCAACGGCTCGGTGGCCACCACCGGTTCTGACTCGTGCAGAGTGGGCACGTCCGTGCGTTCGAAGAATTTGCCGATGGGAATTTCATCGCCCCAGAGCAGGGATTTTTCCATCGCGGCCATCCAGTTGTTTGAGTCGTACTCAGGGTTGTCTTCGAGCTTCTTTACCCGGGGACGGAACCACTGGAAAGTGTTGTCGTGGTTGTAGGTCACGCAGGGACTGAAGACATCGATGAAGGAGAAGCCCTTGTGCTGAATGCCTTGCTTGATCAGCTCCGTAAGGTGCTTCTGCTCGGCGCTGAAACCGCGGGCGATGAAGGTGGCTCCGGCAGAGAGCGCGAGCGAAATGGGATTGATCGGCCCTTCCACGTTGCCAAAGGGCATGCTCTTGGTCTTCATGCCTTTGCGGCTGGTGGGCGAGGTTTGGCCGGTGGTGAGGCCGTAGATCTGGTTGTCCATGACGATGTAGAGCAAGTCGACATTGCGGCGCATGGTGTGCATGAAATGGTTGCCGCCGATGCCGAAGCCGTCGCCATCACCGCCGGTGACCAGCACCGTCATGCCGTGGTTGGCCATTTTGAAGCCGGTGGCCACGGCAAGCGACCGGCCATGCAGGGTGTGCATGCCGTAGGTGTTGATGAAGCCCGGGAAATTTGAGGAGCAGCCGATGCCGCTGATGGTGGCAACCTCATGATTCGGAATTTGCAGCTCGACCAGCGCTTTCTGCACTGCCGCCAGCACGCCGAAATCTCCGCAGCCCGGGCACCAGTCGGGATCGACCTTGCCCTTAAGGTCGGCCATGGTGGTCAGTTTTGGAGCCGCTATATCTGTTGCCATTGTTTGTCTCTCCTCACCGGTTTCACGATTGGTGTAGCTCGAAGCAAAAGGCCCTTACGGGGTTTTCTGGTAAGGAAAACCCCGCCTCGCAATTCGTTATGAGTTCATGGTCATCGTGAAACCGGTCAGACCATGATCTCGTGGGTGGGAACGGAAAGCGTGGTGGTTCCCTTCAGCTGTTCTTTGACTGCTTCGACAATGTGGTGCGGCATAAAGGGTTCGCCGTCGTACTTGCGGATGTGCCCGTCGGCCACAAAGCTGGTTTCGCTGCGCAGGTAGCGGGCGAACTGGCCACTGTAGTTGTTCTCGATGATGATGGTGTGGCGGCACTTTTTCAGGATGCCGGCGATGGCGTCCCCGTGCAGGGGAACGAGCCAGCGGATTTGCAGCTGGTTGGCAATAATTCCCTGATCAGCCAGGAGCTCGCGCGCTTCCTCGATGACGCCCTGGGTCGATCCCCAGCCAACCAGGGTGACTTCGGCATCGGCGGGACCCTGCATTTTAGGCGGCTCGAACCGAGGCTTCAATGCCCTGGACTTTGCGCATCCGCTTTTCCATCATGGCGCGGCGCTTCACGGTATTGGTGTATTCGTCGCTGATGAGCACGCCATCCTCATCGTGCTCGTCGCTCGAGACCACGTGAGTGTGGCCGGGAACGCCGGGAATGGCGCGGGGCGAAATGCCGCTCTCGGTGATGAGGTAGCGCTTGTAGGATCCGTTGCCGTTGCCATTGGCGGAGGTGATCATCTCGCCGCGATCGACCTTGGGGTTGAAATCGAGAATCGCGGGATCGACGCTGAGACGGCCCTCGGCCAACAGAAGATCGCAAAGCACGATGCCGGGGCACTGGAAGCGTTCGGCGATGTTGAAGATTTCCGGGATCAGGGTGAAGCAGTCGCCAATATCGAGGGGAGCGGCAATGACCCGGGGATAGTCTCCGAAGGCGGCGCCCAGCATCTGCCAGAGATCTCCCTGCTCGGTCTTGGTGGGCACGCCGGTGGACGGGCCGGCACGCTGGCAGTCGATCACGACGACAGGAATTTCGGCCTGGGCGGAGAGGCCGAGGGCCTCGCTCATGAGGGCAAAGCCGCCTCCCGAGGTGGCGCACATGGCCCGAACACCGGCATGGGCGGCGCCGATCGCCATGTTGATCACGCCGATCTCGTCTTCCACCTGGCGAACCATGATGTTGGCTTTGCGCGCGTGATCGGCCATCCAGTGCAGTACGCCGGTCGACGGGCTCATGGGATAGGCGCAGTAGAACTTGACGCCGGCTGCGGCCCCGCCCATGGCCATGGCGGCGTTGCCGCCGAGCACGGCGTAACGGTTGTCCGTCATGGGCAGGGGGTTGGCGAAGGCTTTGAAGTTTTGCGTGGCGTAGTCATAGCCGACGCGCGCCAGGCCGACGTTTTCGTCGATGACGGCTTTTTCTTTCTTGCGGAATTGCTCGGTGAGGACACTCTCCAGGGCCTGAAAGCCGACGCCGGTCATGCTGAGGGCGGCGCCGATGGCCAGGGTATTTTGGGCTATTTTGTTGCGGCTGATGTCGGCCAGCTTGGAAACAGGGAGCGGGCACAACTGTACTCCGTCGGCCGGCTTGCCGGGCTTGATGGTGTCGGCATTGTAGATACAGGCTCCGCCACTGGTAAGGAGGCTCAGGTGCCGGTCCATCGTGTCCTGGTTGAGGGGAATCAGCAGATCGATCCGATCGCCCATGTTGGTGATTTTGTCCGGGCCGGTCCGAATGGTAAGGAAAGTATGGCCGCCGCGAATGATGGATTGGTAGGCGTTGTAGACGTTCAGATGCAGCCCACGACGGCTGAAGATTTTTGCGAAGATGTCACCCGGGGTGGCTACGCCCTGACCAGCGGCGCCCCCGATTCCTATAGCGAAGGACTGCCTCATCGATTCATCTCCAGGCTAACGGGGGCCCTAGGCATACTTCAGGGACCGCCGGATCGTATCCGGTAAAACATTACTCAGGACAGCTTTGATGACGCTATCTTGAACGGGAACCAGCATACACCCAGCTTCCATGGTCTGGCAGCCCCCAGTTCCGGCTCCGGCGCAAAGTGTTCCAATCAATTGATTTCACGCAGGATCCGCGTCATTCCGCAGTTTGGAACGTGGTTCAAGGGGCGATGGGAAGCATCCAGCCGGAAGCAATAAGGCGTAATCTAGTGTGTTCAGCCAATCAGCCGCGTATGGTGAGGCCGATAGATGACAGACGGGCTAAAAATGGTGAGGAATGGTTCATAGTCTTCCGATAACGCCTCCGGTCGAACACCCCTGGGCCACCATTGTGGTGCTTCTGGGCGCGGCGGTTGTTTTTGGAGCAATCCCGCTGGGGATGGCGCGATTGTGGGCAAGATTTGTTTCGCCCGCCAAGCCGGGTTTGCAGAAGAATGCGACGTATGAATGCGGTCTCGAAGCGAAGGGGGATGCGTGGATACAGCTGGACGTCTCCTACTATCTGTACGCCATCGTTTTCCTGATCTTCGATGTGGAGGCGGTTTTCCTGCTGCCGTTTGCCGCAGCGTTCTCCGGCCTTTCGCTGGCGGCTTGCCTGGCCATGCTGGTTTTCCTGCTGTTGTTGGTGGAGGGCTTAGTCTGGGCCTGCCAAAAAGGCGCGTTGACCTGGAGCTAATGAGGTTTCGATGGATCAGGATTTAAAGACCGAGTTAAGCAAGCACGGAATTTTTGCCACCTCGTTCGAGGAGCTGTACAACTGGGGCCGCAAAAACTCCGTTTGGCCGCTCACGTTTGGCTTGGCTTGTTGCGCGATCGAAATGATTGCCACGACCATGGCTCGCTACGATCTGGCCCGGTTCGGCGCAGAAGTTTTTCGGCCTTCGCCGCGGCAGGCGGATTTGATGATCGTATCCGGAACTGTGACCAAGAAGATGGCTCCGCAGGTGGTTCGGCTCTACAACCAGATGCCGGAGCCGAAATATGTGATCGCGATGGGGGCATGCGCCATCTCCGGCGGCCCTTTCCGCGACGGCTACAACGTGCTCAAGGGCATCGACCGCTTTATCCCTGTCGATGTTCATATCCCCGGTTGTCCGCCCCGGCCGGAAGCTTTGATTCACGCCTTCATGGCCTTGCAAGAGAAGATCAGCGCCCAACAGCTTACCGGGGAATCAAGACCCAGACATTTGAAGCAAGAGCTGCCGAGCGAGTTTCCGGTTCCTGAGTTTGGCGAGCACGGCCTGGAGCCGGCGCAAAACGATGAGGTCTTTCGCAACCCGCTGAAGGTGCTTCAGGGATGACATTGCCCGGGATGACGTTGAACGAAATCAGGGCCCGGTTGCAAGCAGAAATTCCAGGTTGCCAGGTGGACCTGGTGGTCAATGGGAGCCCGTCGGCCCAGAACTCCCTGCTGATTGATCGCCAACACGGGCTGGAAGCTGCCCGACTGCTGCGCGGGTTGGAGCTGGATTATTGCTCCAATGTAACCGCCGTGGATTGGCCGGAGCGGGTGCAGACAGACAAGATCAAGAGCAAGCAGGTTGTCGATGGGGTGGAGAAAGAGATAGAGCAGACGGTCAAGACGACGATTCCGGGCTACCTGGAAGTGGTCTACCACCTCTTTTCCATGTCTAAGAAGGAGGGGCCGGTGGTGGTCCGCATGCGCACCGGGAACCGGACGGATGACGTCACGCTCCCCTCTCTGACCCCGGTTTGGCGCAGCGCGGAGTTTCAGGAGCGAGAGGCGTTCGACCTGTACGGGATTGTGTTTGATGGGCACCCGGATCTGCGGCGCATCCTAATGTGGGAGGGTTTTACCGATTACCCCATGCGCAAGGATTATGTTCCTCCGCCTGACGATGACCTGGAAACACTGGGGGAGCGATGACACAGGTGGCGCCACCCGAGGCCGAACAAAACAACCTGATGGAAATATCGATGGGGCCCCAGCACCCATCGACCCACGGCGTCTTCCGCATGGATGTTCGCCTGGATGGCGAGCGGGTGATGCGACTGAAGCCGGTCTTCGGCTACCTGCATCGCAACCACGAGAAGATTGCCGAGACGGCCAGCTACCTGGCGGCGATTCCCTACACCGATCGGCTGGACTATCTCTGCTCCATGACCAACAACTGGGGATACGCGCTGGCGGTGGAGAAGCTGGCGGGGCTCACGGTGCCGGAGCGCGCTGAGTATATCCGGGTGATCGTGGCGGAGTTGACCAGGCTGCAGAATCACGCGGGGATGGTGGGGTTTCTGCTGCAGGATATGGGAGCCAGCGGCACGCCGCTGATGTATGCCTTCCGCGAGCGGGAGCGGGTTCTGGACCTGTTTGAATCGCTGAGCGGCGCGCGCATGATGTGCAACTACATGCGATTCGGCGGTGTGCGGGTGGATTGCTCCGCGGAATGGCTTGGCCAGGCGGCGAAGCTGGTGGCCGGATTCGGCGGCTTCCTGGATGAGTTCGAGAAGCTGCTGACGGGCAACGAGATCCTGATGGCGCGGACCCAGGGGGTGGGCGTGCTGCCCCGCGAATTGGCGATCAATGCCGGCGTCACCGGTCCGGGCCTGCGTGCCAGCGGAGTGAATTATGACGTGCGCAAAGTAGACCGGTATGGGATATACGAACGCTTCCAGTTCAGGGTGCCGCTGGGCGAACACGGCGATGTATTCGACCGCTACATGATGCGGGTGCTCGAGATGCGGGAAACGCTCAAGATTCTGGAGCAGGCCCTGCGGGATATTCCAGCGGGGCCGATTATGGATCCCAAGGCCCGGCTGCGGGGGTTACGGCCCAAGGTGGGCGAAGCTTATGGGCGGATTGAGTCGCCTAAGGGGGAGCTGGGGTTTTATTTGATCAGTGACGGCACGCCCAATCCTTATCGTTACCGGGTGCGGCCGCCGAGCTTGATCAATCTCACGGTGCTTGAGGATATGTGCCTGGGACATAACATCGCCGATGTGGTGGTGATTCTGGGGAGTATCGATATTGTGATGGGGGAAGTGGACCGTTGAGGGATGCAGAATGAGCGCGGTTTTCCCTGATGGGAAGAGACGATCTCAACGAAGGGCACGGCTTTAGCCGTGCCGTAGATGGTATGAAGGCGGGACGGCTTTAGCCGCTGAGGTACGGTTTTTTACAAGGTATTTGTGCGTGGACTTGAGCATGGGAAAAAGCGTACCTCAGGGGCTAAAGCCCTCAATGGCAGGGGCTTTATGCCACGGCTGAAGCCGTGCCCTTCGTTGAGATTCGCTTCTTATGGGATGAATGAAATCATGGCCTTCTTTGAGGTTCGTTTTATGGCACAGTCGAAAACCACCTCACTGTGGTTTTCATCACCTTGGGTGAGCCGCAGGTTCATGGAGACACGGCTGAAGCTGTGTGTTAGTGAGCGACAGCGCAGTCAAGCAGTGTGCCTTGAGTATTCAGAGCGGGGGCAATAGGGGATGTTAGGCGAAGGGATTGTCAAAGGTCTGGCGGAAACCGCACGGAACTTTCTGGGCAGCTTTGTCGACAAGGAGCGCCTGGTGACGGTGCAGTTCCCGGAAGAGCGGCTGCCGGTGGCGGAGGCGGCGCGCAACTTCCCTTTTCTTATTTACGATGGCACGGATCCGGAGCAAGGGCTGCGCTGCGTGGCTTGCCAGATCTGCGAGAAGGAATGCCCGCCACGATGCATCACCATCGAAAAGAGCAAAGACAAAAAGCCCGACTTTGTGGGAAAGCAACAGTTCTATCCCGCGGTCTTCGACATCGATGTTTCCGTTTGCATGAGCTGCCAGATCTGCGTGGAGGTTTGCCCTTTCGACGCCATCCGCATGGATAACGAGTTCGAGCTCAGCACGGACGACCGCTTTGGCGGGCTCTTATGGACCAAGGAAAAATTGGCGCGGCCGAATGAGCACTACCTGGCCATTCATCCGACGGAAGCAGCCGAAGTAGAGGCCAGACGCGCAGAGGAACAGGCGCAGGCTGAAGCCAAGAAGCAACAACCCGCGGTGACGAAGTAATGCTGGACCAGATGTTCGTTCTACTGAAGCACTGGCTCCTCGGATATTCCCCGGCAGTGCTCCAGCCGGCAGTCTCGATTTTTCTGACCATCCTTCCCATACTTCTCGTCTTCCCAGTGTTGTTTGCTTTGACGACGGTTCTGGAACGCAAGGGATTGGGCCGGATGCAAAACCGCTACGGCCCGAACCGAGTGGGCATTTATGGCATTCTGCAGCCGATGGCGGACGCGGTGAAGTCCCTGACCAAAGAGGATATTGTTCCCGCCTCAGCGGACCGTACGGTGCACTTTCTGGCCCCCCTGGTCCTGTTGGCGGTGGCATTTGTGCCCTATGCGGTTCTGCCCATCGGGCGGAATATGATCGCCGCTAACCTGGATGCCGGGGTGCTGTTCTTCTTCGCCATTGGGGCGATTTCAGAGCTGTCTGTTTTCATGGCGGGGTGGTCGAGCCGCAACAAGTACTCGCTGCTGGGCGCCATGCGGGCGGTGGCCCAGATGATCAGCTACGAGGTGCCGCTGCTGCTTTCTTCCGTGGCCGTCATCATGGCCGCAGGTTCGTTGTCGACGGTCGAGATCGTGCAAAAGCAAGCGGGCTTCTCAGGAATTTTCCCCCACTGGTATGTGCTGACGCCGTGGGGCTTTGCCGGATTCATCCTCTTCATGATTGCCGCCACCGCTGAAACCAACCGCTCCCCGTTTGATCTGCCGGAGGGAGAATCCGAGATCATTGCCGGGTATTACCTTGAGTATTCCGGCTTTAAATTCGCCCTGTTCTTTCTGGGAGAATACCTGGGGATGTTTGCCATCAGCGGTCTGGGGATCACGCTGTTTCTGGGCGGATGGTCGGCGCCGTTGCCGTTTCTCACCTGGGTTCCCTCATGGGTATGGTTCTTTGCCAAGCTGCTGGGGCTCATCGTTGGATTCATCTGGGTACGCGGCACGCTGCCCCGCTTGCGCATGGATCAGTTGATGAACTTCGCCTGGAAGTTTATGTTGCCCATGGCACTGGTGGTCGTGGTTTCGGCCGGAGCATGGCGTTTTCTGGGCCAGGGCGTGATGCGGTGGGTGGTAAGCATAGTGTTTATTGCAGTGGCCTACGTGCTGTTGGCGCGCGGGGTGGAGACAAGAAACAGGATCGCAAAACGAACTTATCGTTTTGCTGAATGATACGGATGAGCGCTACGTTTCTGATTCTCGCGGCAATCACCCTGGCCGGCGCCTGTGCAGCGATGATGCTGCGCGGCCTGGTGCATTGCGCGCTGGCAGTGGCGATTGCCTTTGCCGGACTGGGCACGCTCTACCTCAACCTTGGCGCCCAGTTCCTCGGCCTGGCGCAACTGCTGGTTTACGTAGGCGCGATCGCGGTGCTGATCGTCTTTGTCATCCTGCTCACTCGCGGCGGGGAAAGCGACTCGCCACCGTTGGCCGCGGGCAGCTTTGCCGCTGACGGGGCTGCTGGTGGCCGGGTGCTTATTTGCCGTGCTCGCCTGGGCGGTCTTCCATAGCTTCGCCGTTCATCCCGCAGGACCGACTGGCTACTCCAGCCACTGTCCGTGAATTGGGCACAGTCCTGATGGACGGCTACGTGCTTCCGCTGGAGGTGATCGGGCTGATGCTCACCGCGGCGCTGATCGGAGCCGTGATTATCGCGATGAAGGAGAAACAGGACACGCCATGACTCCTTTAGCAGGGTGTTTGCTGGTTTCTTCCATGCTGTTTGCGGTTGGTCTTGCCGGTGCGCTGACGCGCAAGAGTACCATCCTGGTGCTGGTGGGCATCGAGCTGATGTTGAATGCAGCCAACCTCAACTTCGTCGCTTTCTGGCGTTTCGGCCCGCACGCGGCGGGTTCGACGGGCATGATTTTTGGACTTTTCTCTATCGGCGTTGCGGCAGCAGAAGCGGCCGTAGGGCTCGCGCTGATCCTCGCGGTGTACCGGCATACGAAAACTACTGAACTGAACCAGCTCACCGGGGGGCCACAGTAGAGCTGCCTATGGCCTCGACGGTGTGGATCGTTCGCTATCTGTGGTTGATACCGGCACTCCCGATCCTGGCTGCCGGCATCGGAGCACTGCTCAAGCAGAGGCCAGCGCAAATTCGCGGCTACGCTCGCGATCGGCGCTCATGAGCATTTCTTTTGTGCTCGCGGTGGTTGCCTTTGCCCACCTGCTGCTCACGCCGGCACGGCTGTTCATTAACGTTCCGTGGATGCAATTCGGAAATGAGTGGGTAAGGCTGGGATGGGTGCTGGACCCGCTGGCTGCCGTCATGCTGGTGATGGTGACGTTCGTCGGCCTGCTCATCTTTATCTACAGCGTGGCCTACATGCACCACGACGAAAACTTCACCCGGTTTTTCTGCTTTCTCTCCCTCTTTGCGGGAGCGATGCTCGGGGTGCTGATCGCCAATAGCTTGTTGCTGTTGTTTATGTGTTGGGAGGTTGTGGGGCTCACGTCGTACCTGCTGATTGGTTTTTGGTACGAACGGCCCGCGGCTGCGGCAGCGGCCAAGAAAGCGTTCATTACCACCCGGATCGGGGACCTCGGCCTGCTGCTGGGCATGGTGTGGCTTTACGGGCAAACGGGCACGTTGCTTTTCTACGACAACGGCGCGGGATGCATGGAGCACACGGCGCTCTCTTTGCTGGCGACGCAAACTGATCGGTTCTGGCATGGCTGCTCTCCACAGCCATTGCGCTGCTGATTTTCTGCGGTGCAGTGGGGAAATCAGGACAGCTGCCGCTGCATGTCTGGCTGCCGGATGCCATGGAAGGCCCGACCCCGGTGAGCGCCCTGATTCACGCGGCGACCATGGTGGCCGCTGGTGTTTACCTGGTGGCGCGGGTGTATCCGCTGATGAGCGCGTCGCGACGCATGACGAGCGCGAGCGCTGGAGGTGGTCGCCTGGGTGGGCGCACTGACGGCCATCTTTGCCGCGCTGGTCGCGGTGGCACAGGACGATATCAAGCGCATCCTGGCTTACTCTACCGTTTCGCAGCTGGGCTACATGATGATGGGGATCGGCGTGGGTGGGGTGGCGGTGGGCGTCTTCCACCTGATTGCCCACGCGTTTTTCAAAGCGCTGCTGTTTCTGGGCGCAGGATCGGTGATCCACGGATTAATGGGTGAACAGGATATTCGCGAAATGGGAGGCATCCGAAAATGGATGCCGGTGACTTTTGCCACCTACGCGGTGGGCACGCTGGCATTGTGCGGATTTCCCCTGGTCTTCTCGGGATTTTGGAGTAAAGATGCAATCCTGCATGCCGCTTACGGGTGGAACGTTTCGCGCGTACCTTTTTATCTCGGCGCGCTGGGCGCATTGCTCACCGCCTTCTATATGACGCGCCAGGTCTGCTATGTGTTTTTCGGCAACCAGGCGCAGGGATCCGGCTCCGGAGCCGATTGAACCCACGGAAACCGCGGCATCGGATCCGCACGAAGCGGCGCATGAGAGCCCCGCGACAATGACGACGCCGTTAGTGCTGCTGGCGGTTTTCGCGATCATGCTCGGATTCGTGGGAACTCCGGCATGGCCGTGGTTGCAGGATTTTCTGGACATGCGGCGCGCCAGTCTGGACTTCGGTCAACTTGCGGAGGACGGGCTTATTCCGCTGATGCTGGCCTCGTCTTTGCTGGTCTTCGCCGGCCTGACGTTGGGCTGGTGGATTTATGGGCGGAAGCCGATCCAGCGAGCCGCGAACGCGGATGCCCTGGAGCAACTGCAGCCTTCGCTGTTCCATGCGCTCCACAAAGGCTTCTTCATCGACGAACTGTATGCGCTGACGATTTTACGGCTGGCGTGGTGGATGGCGGCTCGCCGCAAACTGGCTGGATCACTGGGTCTGGAGCGGCATCCCGCTGGCCGTCTCTGCGCTCACCAGGAGCCTTGGGTGGATCGATTTTTCGCTCGACCGCTGGGTGGTAAACAAGGGTTTCGATGAAGGATGCAACGGCGTGGCGGACGGCGGACGATGGCTGGCGCGCTTACAGGATGGGCGAATCCAGAACTATTTACGCTTGCTGGCGGCCGCGGTGGCGGCGTTAGCTTTCTATCTGCTGCTGGGACATAGAGGATGAGCAGCACCTTCCCCTCAGTCAGCGCCCTTACCTTGCTTCCCTTCGTTGGTGGTCTCGCAGTGTTGCTGCTGGGACGCGCGGGAAGGCCGGCAGCGCGCCTCACGGCTCTGATTTTCGCCACTGCGGCGGTTGCGTATACGCTTCTGCTCTGGTCCCGCTTTCATCCGGCACTGGCCGGGAATGCAAATGCAGGAGATGCATCCGTGGGAGCCGGCGATTGGGCTTGCGTACCACGTGGGCCTGGATGGCCTGAGCCTGCTGATGCTGGCGGTCTCTTCCATCGTGATTCTGATGGCGGTTGGTGCTTCCTGGAGCAATCCCAAACAAGGGCCGGTTTATTTTTGCCTGCTGCTTTTTTTGGAGACGGGCCTGTTCGGTACCTACACGGCGCTGAACTTTCTCCACTGGTTCCTGTACTGGGAGCTGAGCCTGATCCCGGCGTTTTTCATGATTCGACTGTGGGGAAACTCCGGACGTGCGCGCGCGGCCACGCAGTTCTTCGTTTACACCATGGTAGGCAGTATTGCCCTGCTGCTGGCCTTTCTCGCGCTCTTTCTCGCCAGCGGCAGCTTCGACTTTGTTGAGCTGACCCAGATGGCGCAGACCGGGCAGCTCGCCGCTGCGATCAACCAAAACCTGCACTGGCATCAGTGGGATAGTGGCCACATCACCATGTTCCTGTTTTGCGGCTGCGTTCCTGGGATTCGCGGTCAAGACGCCGGTGGTTCCCTTTCACGGCTGGCTGGCCTCCGCATACTCGGAAGCTGCGCCGGAGACCACCATGGCGCTGACCGGCGCGTTGTCAAAAATGGGCGTGTATGGTTTTCTCAGGATCCTGCTCCCCATATTCCCGGAGCAGATGTGGCGCGCGCGAACGATTCTTCTGTGGTTGGCGATCGCCACGGTTGTGCTACCGGCCTTCACCGCGTGGGCGCAAACAGATTTAAAGAGGATGTTTGCCTACTCTTCGATTAACCACCTGGGCTACTGCATCCTGGGCATCGTGGCGGTAACCGGTTCTACCGGGGCGGAGGCGAGCCAGGTGAGCGCAAAGGCCGCGGCACTTACCGGGGTTATGCTGCAATTGTTCAGCCACGCCATCACCGCGGCAGCTCTCTTCTGGTTTGCTGGCGCTGCTGGCGAGACGCAGCGGCGGCCTGACGGGGCTGCACGATTTCGGCGGGCTGCGGCGCGTGGTGCCCGTATTCAGCGGGCTGATGGGGATCACGCTCTTCGCCTCTCTCGGGTTGCCCGGGCTGATTGGTTTCCCGGGAGAATTTTTGATTTTTAAAGGCGTCTTCCCGCTGGATTGGTGGGCGGCTGCACTGGCGTTGCTCGGCCTGCTGATGACCGCGGTCTTTCTGCTCACAATCATCCAGCGGGTTTTCTCGGGTCCCTTGCATGAGAGATGGGCGGCTATGCCGGACCTGACCCTGGCCGAACGGTGCGTGCTTGCTCCCGCGATTGTGGTGATGTTCGTGGTTGGACTTTATCCCCAGCTCATCAGCGGAATGGTGCATGGCACGGTGATGCAGTTTGTCGGCCTGGTGAGGTACTGAGCATGCTTGCCTGGACGATTTACCTCTCCTTCATTGGTGCCGCCGCGGTTACACTCACTCCCGGGAAGAGACGCGGTCGTCGCGCGCCTGACGGCGTTGCTCACGACGCTGGCGGGCCTGTTCATCGCGATTGCGGCCGTCGCGCATGACCGCATCGCGGGCAGCCGATCACCATAGTGAGAGCGCCCTGGATGCCGCGGCTGGGGATCGAATATCATCTGGCCGCCGATGGCATCAGCCTGGTCCTGGTCTTACTCACCGGCGTGGCGGCGGTCGCTGGGGTTCTTTTTTCCTGGAATATCGAAAAGAGGGTAAAGGACTTTTTTGGTCTGTACCTGTTGCTGATTGGGGCGGTCTACGGTGTCTTCCTCAGCTTCGATCTTTTTCTCCTCTTTGTTTTTTATGAGCTGGCGATTATTCCCAAGTATTTTCTGATCGCCATCTGGGGATCGACTCGCCGGGAGTATGCGGCCATGAAGCTGGTGCTCTACTCCTTTGCGGGAAGCGCCCTGGTGCTGGCGGGTATGGTGGCAGCGTATGTGGTTTCCGGCCAACGCACTCTGAGCCTGGAGGCGCTGGCGCACTTCCCTTTCTCGCCGCATTTTCAGATGTGGGCTTTTCCGCTGGTGTTTGTGGGGTTCGCCGTGCTTGCCGGCATGTGGCCCTTTCATACCTGGGCGCCTACCGGTCACGCAGCCGCTCCCACCGCGGCTTCCATGCTGCTGGCGGGCGTGGTGATGAAGCTGGGAGCGTACGGCTGCCTGCGCGTGGCCATGATGCTGTTTCCACGCGGGCTCGATCCGTGGGGATTTCGGGTGCTCGGCTTTGGGTCGTGGCAGCAGGTATTCGCTGTGCTTGCGGTCATCGGTATCGTCTACGGCGCGAGCGTCGCGCTGGTGCAGAAGGATCTAAAGTTTGTGGTCGGCTACTCCAGTGTCAGCCACATGGGCTTTGTGCTGCTGGGCTTGATGACGCTGAACCAGATTGGCCTGGCTGGCGCGGTGTACCAGATGTTCTCTCACGGGATCATTGCCGGACTATTGTTTGCCGTGGTGGGGCGCATGGTCTACGACCGCACGCATACGCGCGACCTGGGTGAGCTCTCGCGAATGCCGCTCGCCCGGTTGATTCCCTTTGCGGCCGTGACGTTTGTGCTGGCGTTTATGGCCTCGATCGGACTGCCGGGATTCAGCGGATTTATCGCCGAGCTGGAGGTGCTGATCGGCAGCTGGCGCGCATTTCCGTGGATGGCGTGGATTGCGGGGTTGGGGATTCTGATCGGCATCGCATTTTCGTGGCGCGCGCTGCAAGCGACTTTCTTTGGCGAGCCCACGACCACAGCGGAGCAAGTGGTGCCACCGATCACGCTGCCTGAGCGCCTGGGAGCGTGCCTGCTGCTGGCGAGCAGCATCGTGCTTGGTCTCTATCCCAGGCTTCTGATGAATTTGATTTTGCCTGGCCTCAATGGCCCCTTGTTCGAGCAACTTCGCCGGGGTGACTGGCGATGACCGGTTCCGGATATTTTGCGCTTCTGCGGCTGACGGAGCCCGAGATCATCGTCGCGCTGACGGGGCTGTTGGTGTTGGTGCTCGATCTCAGCTTTCTCCGCCGGACTTCGCTTGCGGTCCGCTTCCGTGGTGCGGTGGCTGCCTCCTCGATCGGATGTGCCGTTGCTCTGGGAGCGATGGAGAGACTCCCTGCTCAAGGCAGCTGGCGGGCTGGAATGCTGGTCGTCAACCCGCTAACGCTGCTGGTGCAAGCGGCGCTGTTGGTGCTTGCGATCCTTATTCTTCTCCTGGTGGACTCCGCGCGCTTTACCACGCATGTGGGCGAGTATTGCGCGCTGATGCTGTTTGCCACCACCGCCATGATGTTGCTGGTGAGCACGCAGAATCTGCTGGTCATCTTCATCACCATTGAGTTCCTCAGCCTTTCGCTGTACATCCTTACCGGCTTTGATAAGGAGAGCAGGCAATCGGCAGAAGCCGGGCTCAAGTATTTTCTTTTTGGCGGCATGTCCGCGGGAATTCTGCTGTTTGGCATGAGTTTGCTTTACGGCATCTCCGGCTCTCTCTCGCTGGGAGAGGTCGCGGCCGCTGTGAACCGTTCGCCGGGCGATCCGCTGCTTACAATCGCCGTGGTCATGGTGGTGACGGGATTTGGATTCAAGATCGCGGCTGCCCCCTTTCACATGTGGGCTCCAGAGGTATACCAGGGCGCGCCAACGTGGAGCGCCACGCTGGTGGCTTCGAGTTCCAAAGTCGCCAGTTTTTTCGCGTTGTTTGTTTTCTTCTACGTGGGGTTAATGGGGGCAGCGGGTAGTGCTGCGCGAGGAAATTATTCCATCGGATGGGCCCCGTTGATCGCGATCGTAGCCGTGGCTTCGATGCTGTGGGGCAACCTGGCAGCGATTGCGCAGACCAGCTTCCGACGGCTGCTGGCGTATTCCGCCATTGGCCATGCCGGGTATATGTTGATCGCGCTGGTGGCTCATAGCCGGCAGAGTTTTGTCTCGCTGGTGTATTACGTCATTACGTATGCGTTGGCGACTGTAGGTGCTTTTGGAGTGCTCGCTGCGCTGGAGGATGAAAGGGTCGACAGCATCGCGGATTTTCGGGGGCTCAGTAAGCGCGCTCCGGACCTGTCGTTTTGCCTCTTGATCTTTTTGCTTTCATTGGCCGGCATTCCTCCGCTGGCTGGTTTCTTTGGAAAGTTCTATGTATTTGTTTCGGCATTGGAGGTGGGACACTCTGGTTTGCTGTGGCTGGTGTTGTTGGCGCTCGGCGATGAGTGTGGTTTCGTTTTACTACTACCTGAAGGTTCTCAAACAGGCGTACGTTTCCGAGCCTGCGACGGGCGCGGCGGCGATACGGGTGCCGGCGACCACCCGAATCGCGCTGTGGATCACGGCCGCGCTGGTTGTGATTCTCGGTTGTTTGCCGGATTTGCTGCTCGACCGAATTGCTATCGTGCTCCACTGATGTATCGTTCAATCTCCTAACCACCATCCCGGATTCTGGACGGGTGCGCCCAATGTTCGCCTCAGCGACATGGGGCACCCGTCCAGGGATGAGGCTTCGTTCTTTTCCACCGAGGTAAAAATGACATTCCATGTCTCAAGCTGATCCGAATTCGCGAAGCTTCTCTGGCTCGCGGGCTTCCGTGATGTGGACACGGCGGTCGTGGGCAAGCTGGCGCGCTGTCTTACACACATGGATGCCCTTCCCGTGTTTCAGCGATACAAAAGCACGATGCTTGAGATGATGAACCCGCAGCGCGGATCGGTCGTCGCGGACCTTGGCTGTGGACTAGGCTTCGACGTCCGACGACTGGCTGCATTGGTGGGGCCGGAGGGTCGGGCTATCGGCGTAGACGCGAGCCTTGCGCTGATTTCATCCGCACGTTCCTCCAACGAGACACTGCCCGCGGTCGATTTTATTCAGGCGGATATTCAGCATCTTCCCTTTGCGAGCGGCTCTCTCAATTCATGCAAAGTAGACCGGACCCTTCAACACGTGGAACGTCCGGCCGCGGTTCTCAACGAGATGTTCCGAACGCTATGTTCCGGCGGCACGGTCGTATGCGCCGAACCTGATTGGGGGACCTTTGCTATCGACGATGGCCAGCACCCAATCGCTCGAGCAAATCGCCAAGGTGTGGAGTGAAGGCTTTCGGAACCCGCGCATTGGACACGAACTTCAAAGATCTCCTTAGAGAGGCTGGTTTTGTCGATCTCCAGGTCCAGGGAATTCGTCTTGTCGACCCCGAGCTTCGAAAGCTCCGACACGGTGTTCGACATCACGCAAAGCGCGTCTGCAACTTGCGAGAAGCACCGGCAACAATGAAGCCTTGACCTGGCTCGCAAGTCTGCGGGATCGCCAAAGTCCGCTCTGTTGCTCGGTCTCGCTCTTGCTCAACTTCGGAAAGAAACCTTGACCGATAAACTCAGCACAGGAGACAGCATGCCTATCGTTCGCATTGACTTCCTTGAAGGGAAAACACCAGAGTACGGAGTTCAGGTTGGCCTGATCGTCGCCCGGGCAATGACGGAGGTTTTGAACGTCCCCAAAGACGACCTCTTTCAAGTCATCACGGCGCACCCCAAAACCGGCTTGCGTTTTGATCCGGACTATCTTGGCATCCACAGAACGGACGACTGCATATTTTTGCAGATCACCCTGAATAGCGGTAGAACAGTCGAGATGAAGCAGCGTTTTTACAAAGCGGTGGCCGACGGCCTGCACGAAGAGCCTCATGCTACGCAAAGAAGATGTCTTGATCAACCTGGTGGAGGTGCCAAAGGAGAATTGGTCTTTCGGCAATGGGGAAGCTCAATATGCGCCGGTTACAGCGTCAACGGGTTAATGCTCTCGGGACTGGATATTTGCTCTGACTAGTGATATGACTAGTTAGGAGGTTTTTTCGTATGGCATGGCAGGTGCAAGACGCGAAAGCGCGATTCAGTGAGTTCCTTGACGCCAGCCTCCGGGACGGACCGCAGATTGTGACTCGACGCGGCGTCGAAGCCGCCGTGCTGGTACCGATTGAAGAGTGGCGCCGCCTGAAGCACGCAGCTCGCCCGACACTCAAGCAGTTACTACTGGCGCCCGAAGCCCGGTTCGAGATTTCGATTCCTGAACGCGGCGGACTGCGCCGCCGGCAGTCTCGTGAGTCTGCTTAGATGTACTTATTGGACACGAATGTCGTGTCAGAGCTTCGTAAGCCGAAACCTCATGGTGCGGTGGTTGCCTGGATTGAGAGCGTCCCGGACGATCAACTTTTCATTTCGGCTCTGACATTGGGTGAATTCCAAGCAGGCGTGGAACGCACCCGTAAACGGGATCAGGAGAAAGCCGCAATCATTGAAAGTTGGATACGACCAGATCGTCAGAAGCTTATGAAGTTATCCCCATGGATGCCGAAATGTTTCGCGAATGGGCGCGCTTGATGGAAGGGAAATCCGACCAACTACTAGAAGATGCAATGATTGCGGCTACCGCACGGGTACGAGGGCTCACCGTAGCCACGCGCAACGTTCGTGACTTTAAGGGTTTGGCGGTCGGGGTTCTCAATCCCTTTATCCCTAGAACGTAACGTCACGCTTGCTCCGTGCACTAACTGGGTTGGTTGCCGGTTCCAAAATTGTGGGCGGCGAAGGTGTCGCGGATATCTTCGTAGAGGGGGCCAATGATCGTTGCCAGGCTCTCAGCGAGGCCCATCAAATCGGACGCCTGGGTGGGGACCGGACTGCCGGCGTCCTGGTAGTACTTGTGAATGGCTTCCTGGAATTGCGCGGCGGATGTGCTGATGTCCGGCACCCCACTGACTGGCTTCCCGCTTGCCTCACTCGCCATGGCATGCATCACCTGGGCAACGTCCTGTTCGAACGCGACACCGGCCTGAGCGATCGGCTGGGGCAAATTGCTGAGTGGTCTGTTCACCAGGTACTGCACAGAAGTGATTTGGACCTGTAGCAGGATGCGGAGCGAAGGTAGCCATCGCCGGACGTCTTCGCGGATTTGCAGCTTTCGCTGACGCGAGGGGCCGAACTCGAAGAGAACCGCGTCGGCCTGCGCTGTCACTGCCGGGAAACCGGCGTTGAGCTGATCGCGCAACTGGCGAATACGCTTGATGGCTTTTATCTGATCCTTTTCCAGCAGTTGCTCGGTCAGCTCCGCAAACATCTCCAGGTTGCGGGCGAAGAGCCGTTGCATTTCATCGAGAGCATTCTTCTGCCACAAACGATCGTAGATAAGCCACATCGACATCAAGCCAAGAAGAACGCCGAAGACACGGTCGCGGGCAATCGAAAGCGAAGTCTGGATGGTGAATTCCTGAAGATTGATGAGATAAAAGGCGAGGGCGAGCTGCACGCCGAGATAGGAAAGCCTCGGGGAGGCGGTCGCAATCCAGGAGGAGAGGGCGGTGACAGCCATGAATAAGAGAGTGAACCCGGCAATCGAGTCGAGGTAGGGCAGCACAAAAATCTGCGATCCAAAGCCAATGATGATGCCTCCAATGATCACGCCCCCGAGCCGTAGGAATTGTTTCTGCCGCGATGAGCCGATGGTGGAGAGGGCGGTGATGATGCAAGTCGCAATGCACGTACTGAGCCCCGGCCAGTCAATCGCGGTGTAAATGATGTAAGTAGCCATGGCGGCCATGGTGCCGCGCACGGCAAATTGCACGTGCGCCGGGTTGGAAAATGCATCACGAGCAAAAAAGTGCGTGGGCTGTTCCTCGTCCAAAGGAGCGGTGGCAAGCTCCTGGATGGTGCTGGACCCCGAAAATGCATCTGGCATCAGCGCCACAATTCTTTCCATCGCCGACAAGAACGGCAACTGCGACGGCTCCGGCTGCGTAGGGTGTTGGATCCTTTCCGGCATCCGCTTTAGCGGCCAAAGCTTTGCCGAGTTCTCTGATGGCGTCTGCCAGGCGCTGGCACCGGGCTTTGTCGGCCACGTCGATATGCGACGCGAGGTCGCCGGTCGCCGCCGCCTTTGCGCGCTCTTCGAGAGCTCGTTGGAAATTGGCGGCGACGTCCACCAATTGCCCCAGCAGGGCAACGGCCGTGCCCAATTGAGCCTTGAAATGCTGAGCTGTATTGAGAGCGGATGATGAGCCTTCGCAACCTGGCGGTACCGACACTGGAATACAGAGTAAGACTCTTTGCCGAATGCGCTGTCCAGAGGCTGTTCAGCCGCTGCGCAGCGCAACACCGTCTCCACTGTCTGCAGACGGTGTTGCGATGCCTTCGGTCAGGTCAGTGGCTGGGATGGACCCGGCGAAAAACGTACTCGACAACGATGGTGACCACTATGCCGATTGCGACCACGCCGCCTAACCATAGTGTGTCCGAGACGCGGTCGTTTATGTTGAGCGTGTTTCGATCCCAGAGGGGAATGGCGCCGGCAATGGTGAACCCAAAGGCCACCGCTGTCCCATAGTCGTTGGTGATGCTGATGAGGAAGAAGGATACGAAGAGGCTTACGGCAACTCCCAGGAAGTGAGTCAGCGGATCAGCAACAAACATTGCGGCGCCGATCAAGGTATAGACGGTAGCCAGCATAAAGGCGGCAATCGCCTTGAGGCCGGCGACCAAGGTCGCAGTCGGATTTTCACGGCTTAAGAATAGGGTAAAAATTGCGCCCAGAAAGCCGTTGGGAATCTGGAACGTCATGACCACCAGCATCACGAGGGTCGCGGCGATGGTGACTCGGCCCACGACCCAGGCCCTGCCCGGATACGGCGCGAGCTCAGTTTTGAGGAAGCTCCAAAACCATTTGCCTGCGTCATCGGCGGAGTTCAGATGGGAGACAGACGCGCAACGCTTTGCCTGCGGACGCCACGGCTATTTCCATCCACGAATGACAACCACCGCGGACTCGCTCAATCGGAAAGGCTCCGACTCGGGCGCATTGATGCGGACGCGCACCGGGAAGCGTGTTGCCAGATGCACCCAATTCAACGACCGCTGCACATCCGGTAATCCGGTAGAGGAAAAGTTCCCCACTAACGTGGAGTCAGGCCGCACGCCATAGCCCACGCTGTCGACGATGCCGTCATAGGTCACCGTGGGCCGGGAGAGAACGTAAACATCGGCATGCATCCCGGGCAGGATACGGTGCAACTGCGTCTCGCGGAAATTCGCGACCGCCCACCAGACGCGGGTATCGATCAGCGTAAATACCTGCTGCCCGGTATGGGCATAAGCGCCCCGGGAGATCGTCAGGTTGGTCACGCGCGCATCAAACGGCGCGTACACCCTGCAGTTGTTCAGGTTGTACTCCGCGGTGCGGATGGCCGAGGCTCGCCCCTCACGCTGAGCGGTGAGCGGATCAATGGTCAGCACGCTATGTTGCGATTGGTCGAGTTGCGCGTGGCTTTGCTCCCTTGCGGCCTTGGTCTGCTCGTACTGGGCCTGCGCGGAGACTACCTGGGTCTGCGCGAGAAGCAGTTGCGAACGGAGCTGCTGCACGGTCTGTTGCCTTGCGGTGACCGCGGTCCTCACCTGATCGACCTGGTCGACGGTGACGAATTGTTTGGCTAGCAATGGCTCAATGCGATGAAAGTTGTTGGTCTGGTAAGCCAGTTCCGCGTTGGCGCTGTCGAGCGCTGCCTGCGCAGCGGTGACGTTGGCCTTGGCTTCACCGACCGCGGCGGCAGCGCGATCAACGTTTGCGGTCGCGCTATCGGTGTTGGCACGTGCCGCGCCCACGGCGCTCACCTGCGAGGCGATGGTGCGGCGTTGTCGGAAATCTGGCCTTCCAGCGTGGCCAGGTCAGACCGTGCCTTTTCCAACGCGTATTCGTAGG
Organism: uncultured Acidobacteriaceae bacterium; assembly: GCA_963847155.1. Lineage (GTDB taxonomy): Bacteria > Acidobacteriota > Terriglobia > Terriglobales > Acidobacteriaceae > PALSA-350. The sequence continues at coordinate 515,197 of CAWJZH010000006.1, forward strand.
GACGCGGGTCGATTTCAAACAGGAGCTCGCCCTGTTTGCGGAATTGATTGTCCTGCACCGCAAGCTGGGTGATGGGGCCATCCACCTGGGGAGCGATGCCGATGAAATTGGCAAATACTTCCGCATCATCCGTGCGCGGGTGGTTGTTGGTGCGGATGATGACCAACGCTCCCGTAAGGAAGGCGGCGGCAACGATAACAATGCTGACGATCCTGCCGAGGCGCCGGCGCTGCGGATCTGTTTCGTCTATCGGGCATCGCATCTCCTCCCGGGTTAACTGAAGAACACAAGCCAAAGGGTGAAGGTGAAAAACGCAGTCAAGCAGGGATACACCAGGATCAGAGGGGCCAGCAGCTGATCCTCAAGCTTGATGCGCACAAAGAACAAGCGGACAACAACGGCGAGCAGGATGCCGATTATGCCGCATAGGATCCATGCGGGGAAAAACGAGCCAAGGATATTGAACGTGGGCGCACGGGAACATCCGGCGGCCAATAACTGCGGAGCGAACAACACTCCGGCCACGGCCACCCGTTGTATGTCTCTGGCTGCGCGGCATTTGCAATCTTCGAGTCCATCTACTTCCGTTGCATTTTGCTGGCATGGGTTTACGGCCCTTTCGCATGAAGCAGGTCGCCTGTCTGGAAGGCTAAGGCAGCCACACCAGTCAGCAGTTGGGTTCGCGCACTCACATCAGCAGTGCGCGCCGCAGCCAGGGTGCGCTGTGCCGAGACCACGTCGATCTGGCTGCGTACCCCGTAGGTGTACGACTGTAGCGCCGCGTTGTAGGAAGAAGACGCCGCCTCGAGCAACGCGGCGGCGGCTTTCTGTTGACGCAGCGCAGTGCGCGCGGTGGAGTATGCGGTCCAGACTTCGTTTTCCACCTGGTCGCGGATCGCATCGACTTCGGCGGCGGCCTGTTTTTGATCGGCCTTCGCTCGCGCCACTCGACTCTCGCGCGCGAAGCCGTCAAACAGGGTCCAGGTGAGGCTGAAGTGCGCATCCCAGAACTCCTGATTCGGGGAATAAACCCCGGGGAGCTGGTCCTGCTCGCCGTAAGTCTTGTTAAGACCACCGGTGCCGCCAAGGCTCAGGGTGGGTAAATACGCAGTCTTTGCCGCTTTCACTTCGGCATTGGCCGCGCGCAGATCTGCAACTCGTTGCATGAGATCTGGCCGCTGGGCCAGAGCCCGATCGATGGAGTTCTCGACGGTGCTGGTGAGATCCTGCGGAATGGTCAAGGATTGAATGCTCTCCGCCTGCAACGGCAGGGTCGGCGAAATTCCGAGCGCCGTGGCCAGATTCCCGTGAGCGATCTCAGAGGCTCCCACCGCAGCCTGCAAATCATAGTCCGCCTGCGCAGCCGCGCTGCGTGCCTCGAGCACGTCCGGCAGCGTGGCCAGGCCGAGTTCCAGACGTGCTTCCGCGGCCTGTTGCACGGTTTGCGCATTCTTCAGGTTGGCCTCCGCCGCGTCCTCCTGCCCCTTGGTATTGAGCACCCGGTAGTAAGCCGCCATGACCTGGTAGATGATCTTGCGATGGGTGTCATTGAAGAGGAAGTTGGCGGCGAGCAGCTCGTTCCTGCTGATAGCGATCTCATCCAGGCGCCTGCCGAAATCGAAGACGGTGTAATCCAACTCCAGAGCGGGTGCGTAGGACTGCAATGTCTGGCGGATGTAAGCAGGCGCAAATAATAGCTTGGTACGAACGCTTTGCGCAATCACGGCCGCCGCCACGGTGGGATACAAAGTGGATTTGCTGACACCCAGCTCGGCGGCCTTGGCCTTGGCGTTCTCCCAGGCCACGCGCGTTTCGGGATTATTTTGCTCGGCAAGATTGACCAGTTCCGCAAGCGCGTAGGTTTTGGCCGGATCAGGAACAACCACCGGGGCCGACTTCGCCGGGGCGGGCACGGACAAAGTCGACTGCCAGGGCTGATTTGGGGAAGCTGGGGCTCTCTGGGCACCTGCAGATCCTGCTGCAAGCAACACGCTGAGCATGGTGACCGAGTTGGTAAAAGATCTCTTCATTCCCGATGCGCCGATGGCAGAGCTAGTTCCCTATAGATGTATACCTCGAACAATGGTCGTGCACATCAATAAGGTAATTTCGTCTGAGCAACCGGATGATAGCATTCCGGTTCTGCAGCGGGGAAAGTCATGGGATGGGGAGATGCAGGTTTTGAAACGAGGGGATCCATCCTGCGGATGGAGTGAGATGCGTAGGGCTCTCGTGATGCGTGTTCCGCGCAACCGCAAGGAACAGCGGCGGTGATGATTCCATGCCGGATGCAGAAACGAGAAGCGAACGGGCGGATTTTTTTTGTCCGCCCGTTGCTGGGCATGGATTGCAGCAAAATCGACTACCGGTAGGAATTGGAAATGAGGATTTCGAGGTTGAGGGGAGTCGCAATGGGTTGATTGCTGACCATGCCGGGCGAGAAGCGGTACTGGCTCACAGCAGCGAGGACGCTTGCGTCCACACCCGCGCCAGCAGACTGCACGATTTTAAGATCTTCGGGCTTACCAGTCTTATCGATGACCATGCCTACAACGACCTTGCAGTCATTGTTAAGCAGGCGAGCGGTACTCGTCGAATCTGCTACGACATCAACTTTGTAGATCAACTTGGGAGCGATGACTCCGGTTGAAACACGCTTGATTTGCGGAGCAGGTCCGTTGGTAGGCGACCTGGGTTGGGGCAGGCGAGCTTGCCTGGGCATGAAGCATAACGGAGGACAGAGAGAATATGGCTACTATGATTTTACGCATGATATCTATCTCCAGAGTTAAGAGTGCCCGTCACCAATCATATCCCCTGAATAATTCGATTGTCAACGGATTTTCTTTGAAACCATGCATTTCATTAGCTATTTTTCACATTTGTTTACTATCTGGTGACTCGTTTTCGAAATAAGCTCCCTCCAATCTAAAGGCCTGTAAAAGCACGCCGAATCGCCCCGCGAAATCGCAGGAGACGGTAGAGCTCAACCTCGGTTTCAGGGGAGAATAACTTATTGTGGAGGCGGTGTGGTTCGAGGAAACGATCGAGCCAGGTAATCGGTAATCTGGTCGAATTCTTCGTCGGTGGCGACGGCGCCGCGTGCGGACATATTCTGCACCAGGCTATTCCATTCCTGCGCGCTCAGGTGCTGGTTCGCCGCGATCTGCTGGCGAGTGGCAAGCGGAACAAACTCTGACCATCAGATCGTGCCCCGGGCCCGGCGGTAGAGGATTTTGTGCGGAAGGCGCAGCGGCAACGTTGTTCGCCGCAGGCGCCGCGTTCTCTGGCTTGGCGAGCGAATGGCTTAAGCTATCGACGCTCTCACTGCCATTCAGGCTGAAGACGACGAGTGAGTCACTGGCCAGCGCTGCACCGACTCCGAAACCACCGGTGGCCACAACAGCGATGTACTGCTGCCCCTTTGCGTCTGCGTAGCTGATAGGCGTGGCTTCCGCCGAAGCAGGAAGCTTTACCGTCCACAATTCTTTACCCGATTTGGTATCGAACGCGCGAAAGCGGGCGTCATCCGTGGCGCCGACAAAGGTGAGGCCGCCGGCAGTAACTATAGCGCCGCCAAGGCCGGGGCGGCCCGTGTTCTGTTTGCCGGGTGGCAAACTGTCGGTCACCCCCAACGTGGTTCGCCAAGCGATCTTGCCTGTGTTTACATCGACTGCCACCAGTTGGCCCCATGGCGTTGGGGTACAAGGCAGATGATTACTGGGGTTCCAGAAACGAACGATTCCCGCGAGCGGCCCGGAATTGGAATAGCTACCGTCCGGGTTACGAATGATCCGCATCGGCTGCCCCAGGTTATTCACATTGGCGACAAACAATCCCAGCCTGGGATCGAAGGCTCCGCCATAGTAGTTGACGCCACCCTGGGTTCCGGGCAAGGTGACGGTATAGCGGTTGAGCGCGGTCGGCGTGTAGGGCACTTCTCCCAACAGCATGTTGTTGCTGTCGACGTATTGTTCACACCACGCTTTGTGTTCCGGCGTGTCCCTATACAGGTTGTCACGGCTGAGTGTGTTTTGCGCCAGCGGCTCAGGCTGAAGCGGGAAAGGTTGGGTGGGTGACGTCTGTTCCCCGGGAACATCACTCTTGGGAACAGGCCGCTCCTCAACCCCATAAATCGGCTTGCCGGTCACGCGGTTGAGGATGAACATCAGTGCATTCTTGTTCACCGTGGCCACCGCCGGAATGATCTTGCCGTTATGCTTTACATCGAACAGTGTCGGTGGCGTTTCCAGGTCCAGGTCCCAAATATCATGGTGGACCACCTGGAAGTACCACAACAACTTGCCGGTGTCGGCCTTGACGGCTACCAGAGAATTGGCGAACAGGTTGTTCCCGGGACGATCAACGCCGACGCGGTCATTATTGGGCGCGCCGAAGGGCATGTAGAGGATGCCACGCGCCACGTCGACGGTCATGTAACCCCATACATTTACGCCCGAGCGATCTTTCCAGCTGTCACCCGTCCCAGGTGTCGTGCCCTGTCTCGCCCGGCCGGGGCACGGAGTGAAACGTCCAGACCAGCTTGCCCGTCCTCGCATCCCAGGCGCGGGTATCGCCGGCGGGGCCGGGGCCCGCGAGCAAACCACCTGGCCCTTCACCCGGACCCGAGCCGGTAATGACCAGGTTTTTGTAGATGAGCGGCGGCGAAGGCAGGATGTAGCTCTTATCTTTGCCGGTGGTCATCACTTCCGGAGTCTTGAGGTCGACCATGCCATGATCGCCGAAATCCTGATTCAGCTGGCCAGTGGCAGCGCTAATGGAATACAGGCGGCCGCGGCGGGTGCCGAAGATGATGGCCGGGCCGGCGCCCTCTCCACCGGGCCAGTAGTTGGCTCCGCGAACCGACGGCTGATCTCCATCGGGAATTTGAAACACCCACTGTTCGCGGCCGGTGGCCGCGTCGAGCGCGACCACGCGGCTGTACGGAGTCGCCACATACATGGTTGGCCCCACCACCAGCGGTTGGTCTTCCGATGGGTGAAGGCTGGTGCTACCCGCCGGCTTCATGTGGTAGACCCACGCCACCTTAAGCTGGCTAACATTTGCCGGGGTAATTTGTGTCAGCGGAGAGAAGCGGGTGCCCCCCGGGTCTCGGCCTGGCATGGGCCAGTTTGCAGCCGCGTCGGGGGATTCGATTCATGCAAGCGGCCAGGGCAAAGAGAAACGGCAGGAGCAGACAGAAGCCCCATCGCCAGATTGATTTTCCGCTTCAAAGCGAAGCACCCTCTGCGTTGAGGGTTGCGCTCAACCGCTCCTGGACGCGTTCCCGCTCCCTTTGGCGGCCAGCGCGCTCCGGGTTGAGGTAAAGCCAGCACAACGCCGCAATGATGTCGGAAGCGATCATCAGATGAATCAGCGCTGCCCAATTGCCGGCGGTCTTCTGCAAAATCAAACCGCCAACGACCGGCATGACAAAGCCGGCGAGGTTGCCCAGCATGTTCATGGTGGCGGCTACGGTCGCCGTGTAAGACCCACCGATCTCCACGCAGGCGTCCCACGAGATGGGCATGGTCAGATCGCTAAACAGGCTGGCCAGGCCCATACATAACATGGCGAGCGTGACCTCCTGGGTGTGAAGGAATACAAACAACAGCAGTGACGTACCAAGCAAACCGAAGAAGGCTATGCGGCGGCGCGGCAAGCGCACTGGGCGCCAGCCCGGTGATGACCGCACCGAAGCCGCCGAAGAGCAGGGGCAGCACAGACAGGCCCGCCGCATGGGCCGCCGTCAGGCCTCGCCCTTCGCGCAGATACGTCGGTAGCCAGGTGATGTAGAAGTACCAGGTAAACGAAACGCAAAAGTACTGCAGGCACAGGATCAGGACTTCGGGCGTAAGTAGCAGGGACATCCATTTCTTCTGCCCGGAGTGGTGAGTCATCAAGACCCGCGACGTTTCGAGCAGTTCCCTTTCCGCATCGTTGACCGATGTGTGCTGCCGTGGGATTGTCTTTAAACCAGAACCAGAAAATGACGCACCACACCAGGCCCAGGCCGGCAAAGGCAACGAACGACAATCGCCAGCCGATGAGCCCGATGGCGGCCAGCACCAGCGGCGGGGTGAATGCCCCGCCCCAGCGGGCGAACGCCCAGAGCAGACCTTGGGCGGTGACGCGTTCGCGCGCCGGCAGCCACATGCTGAGCATGCGGGTGAGGATGGGGAAGCAACCCGCCTCGCCTGCGCCGAAGAGGAAACGAATGACCCAGAGGGAGACGACGTTCCAGGCTGCTCCGGTCAAGGCGGTAAAGAACGACCATCCCAGCACGATCTGCAGCAGGACTCTGCGGACGCCGATCTTATCGCCCAGCAGGCCGATGGGCACTTCGAATAAAGCGTAAGAGAGGCCGAAGGCGCCGAACACCAGGCCCATCTGCGCTTTGTTGAGGTGCAGGTCATGGGAGATGGGCCCGGCTGCCTGCGAAATGGCTACGCGCTGCACGTAGGAGAGGATGGCGAGCCCGATGGCCAGGGCGACAATGCTGTACCGTGTTCGACTCGCCTTCATCCGCAGGCCCTCGTATGCTGGGGAAAATTCCGCCCGGTCAGGTTACCAGCAAGAACGTATGCAGGGCGAGAGGTATCATCTTCCCAGCAGTCAGGGGGAAATACGGGTGGCGATGAAGATCGATCTATCGGGCCGGACGGCGGTAGTGACGGGGGCGAGCCGTGGCCTGGGTGAAGCGATGGCGAAAGCTCTGGCGGAGGCGGGCGCCCGAGTCGCCCTGGTGGCGCGCGATGTAAAGCGGCTGGAGTCGGTCCGCGATGCGATCAGTCAGAGCGGCGGAACGGCGGCCGTATTCGCAGGGGACGTGACGCAGGAAGACGAGGTCGCTGAAGTGGCCCAGGGCGTTAAGGAGCTCTTTGGCAATGCGCAGATCCTGATCAACAACGCGGGAACAAATCTGCGCAAGGATCTGGTCGATTTTTCGCTGGAGGAGTTTCGCGGCGTGGTGGACTCGAGTTTGATTTCTACGTTTCTCATGTGCCGCGCCTTCGTCCCGGGGATGAAGGGCAGCGGCTACGGCCGCGTGATCAATATGGCGTCCATCATGGGTCACGTCTCGTCTGCCTGGACGCACGCCATATTCCTCCGCCAAAGCATCGCTGCTTGGACTCACGCGATCCCTGGCCCTGGAACTCGCGCCGGAAGGCATCACGGCGAATACCATCAGCCCGGGCCCGATTGCTACGGACATGAACGCGGTTCTCTTTAACAATCCGGAAACGAATAAGACCTTTCTGGCCAACATGCCAGTCGGACGGTGGGGTAAGGCGGAAGAGATCGGCGCGCTGGCATGTTATCTGTGCTCAGACTACGCCGGCTTCATGACCGGAACCGACGTGATCATCGACGGCGGTTGGACGGCGAAGTAGGCCATCAGCGATCCACCTTTATCAGCACCAGGGCATTTGGTTCGAGTGGAAGCTCCAACTTTCCGTTGGTGAGGTGTGTTTGCTCCGCCGGCGGGAGTGCGGTTTCGCGATTCAGTTGCTCCACCTGGGCCGGGGTCGGATCGAGCGGACTTCCCATGGCAGCGTAGCGGGGCAAGCACGTTGCCGTGTAGTGCTGTCAACCCGTTGCAACGTAACGTTCGCGCCGGCAGGAACATCCTCGAAAGGTAGGTCGCATGGTCCGCATCTCGCCATGCTGCCCGGGGTCAACCAGGTTCCATGCGGCGATCAGCAACTCGCCGGCAGGGTTTTTAGTCACAATCACATTTTTCGATGGATTCGTGAGACGGCGATCGCCGAGTTGGTGCAGTAAGGCAAAGCCATAGTAAGCTGGGTTTATTGATGCCGCCTTTGGCGCGCAGTCCGAATTGGCCCTCGAATGGTTTTGGGATCGGACCGCCTTCTTCAAAGACATCAGAGAATGTCCAGAATGACATCATGGTGACGTGGCCGTCGCATTGCCGTACCGTGTTGGCAAGAGCCGGCCCAACAAAAGTCGTGTCTCGTGATTCGTCCATGCCCTGTACATTCCATTCGGTCCAAAACAATGGTAGGTCGGGCATGGGCGAGGCTTTGATCTGTCCTTGCACCTTTTCGATGGCCCGGCAGACTCGGTCATCCATGGGAATGTTCTCGTCGGTGTGAAAGAGATTCTGCACCGTATCATCCGCATAACCGTGCGATGAAACAAAATCGACTGGCACATGGTTGGTTGCGTCGAACTTGAGAAAGTCGTCAACCCACGCGGCGGCGGCGGTTGCCGGGCCGCCAACGCGCAACCGAGGGTTGACTGCCTTCAATGCCCGCGCGGTGTGCGCATAGAGTTCAAAGTAGGATTGCTTGCGCGGAATACCATTCCAGAAGTCGATATTCGGTTCGTTCCACACTTCGAAATACCACTGCGAAACCTCGTCGATGCCGTAGCGATCCACGAGATGCTGGGCGAAATGGGTCATCAACGCATCCCAGGCTTCGAGGCTCTTGGGCGGAGAAACATTTTGCTTGTACCAGAAGGGATGGAGCGCGTCAGGATTGAAGGCCAGCTTTTTCGGCATGAAGCTGATCTCGACCACCGGGCGAACGCCCAGCTTCAGCAGCCCATCGTAGATCTGATCGACATAAGAGAAGTTATAGACCGGGTTGCCGTGCTGGTCCTCGTCATAGACACCGACCTCATCATGCAGAATGGCGTGAAAGCGCACATATTGAAAATCTGTTATTTGCTTGACCGCACGCAGGTCTTCGCGATAGCTATCGCGCAGGGTGAGGATGGCGCGTCCGGACCCAAACATCTGCTCCCAGAAATGGGGGAAGGGTGTAGTCTGGGCGCTTGCATCGATGGCAATCGTTTCTTGCGCCCTAGCCCTCGCGACCATGCTGAAAAGCAGAAGCGCGCAGCCGACAACTACGGACGGCAACCTTTTGAATCGCAGCAACATGTTGTTGGCTATCCCGCAGTGGCGTTGATGCGATATGCAAAAGCGTCTGGGTTGGAACCGGGAAGCATTCTGCAGGGATCGACAGTTCTTCATTAGAGCCACCCCAGATCCGTCCATTACGCTACCCGCGGATTTCAGTCCTGCAGGGACGGCTGAACTTAACCCAGAACGCCAGTCCTGGGTACATCATGCAACATGATTCAGTCCCGCCAGGGACGACTTAAGGTCCTCCGTGATTCGGTCCTCGGCCTATTCCAGCCGTCCCTGCGGACTTGGGTCGCCCTTTCAAATCTAACTCAGGACTTGCGTCGTGGGCTAAGTTGAACCGTCCCTGCGGGACTGAAATCCGCGGTAGCACGATGGAGAAATTGCGGTTTCAGCCCCGGATTACCTAGACTCTCTCACTCATCTCCGAAAGCTGTGAGTGCGAGTTAGAAGCTGAAGCGGGCCTGCAGATCGATAATTCTCGACCCGAGGGCGCTTGACGCCTGACCGAGGTTGCTACTGCTAACGTTGTTCGATATGCTGCTGGGGTCGATGTTCAGCACATTGAATATGTTGATGAAGTTGGCCTTGACTTCGATCTTCGCGCTTTCTCCAATTACACGCATCTTCGGCAAGCCAAAAGCCTTGGCGAGATTCATATCGAGGTCACGGTACTTAGGCCCGGGAAAAGAGTTGCGCCCAATCCCCGGGGGAGGAATGAAGGCGGTCGCGAACTGTCCGGGATCGTCTGCGGTCGCATTTGCGTAGTTCGGAACCCTGAAGTAGTTATTGTTGAACTCATCATTGTTCGTGCCGGTATTCGTAGTGCCCGGGTTGGAAAAGTTGCTTCCGGTCTTGAATGCGTCATTGCTTGTGCTGTTGAGAGCTCCGCCATTGTAGAACGGACGTAGGCTCTGGAATCCGTAGTTGCATTGGTTGCAGTAAATCTGGTGGGGTGCCGTATAAGCCGGAGTCCACCCATAACCAGTGTGGAAGGTAAAGATTCCGCTGATCGACCATCCGCCGGCGACCTTCTCTCTCCAGTCATGGCCGCCGCGAAAGATGGCCGGCTGCCAGATGCCAAAGAGCTTGAAATTATTGGCGATGTCGAAATCTGACCGCCCATATGAGTACCGGGTGTTGTACAGATACGGGCTGCGGTAGTATGGGCCCGAATTCGTATCAAAACTATGACCAAACGAATACTGGGCCTCCAGCGAGAAAGTTCGTGAGAACTGGTGCTTGAGGCCGGCAAGCATCATGTTGTTGTTCGAGAGACCCTGACTGCCGAAAGTGTTGATGCTGCTGACCAGGGGGTTCAGGGGCGCACCCAGAATTGTTCCGTAGGCATTTGAATCGTAATTGTAATTGAGATGTTTACCGGAGCTGCCGGTGTAACCAAGGTTCGCAACCCACTGATGTCCTAAGTCGATCTCTGTCTCAAGCGAATAGTGGTAGACATATTGCGTGGGCAGATTGGTGGGCAACGCCCCGATGTTTGCGCCACCCGAGGCGGGCAGGCCGGCGGAGTTGAAGGTGCTGATCGCGCTCGGGTTCTTCGGATAGCCAAAAATACTGGTTGGAGTGGTGGAAACCGCATAGAGGATATTTGTATTGATGTTAGCGGGACCCGTGCTGGTTCCGGGAACGGTGCTCGTCCCCGGCGGATTGAAATCATAAGTATTCGCCGTCGATATCTGCTGCTGGTTGTAGTTCATGCCGAAGCCGCCGCGCCAAACTACCTTCCCTTTCATATAAGCTGGACTCCAGTTGAAGCCGATCTGGGGCCCGAAGTTAAGCTTCTGAGCGTTCCAGCCAGGGATTCGCGTGTGAATAGAGAGCCCCGTCAATAAATCTGCTCCGCCGCCGAATCGGACCACACCCATGTTATTGTCCTTGTCGGTAATCGGCCCAAAGTAGTTGTAGCGGAGCCCGGCGCTTAGGGTCAGGTTTGGGCGAACCTTCCAATCGTCTTGAAAGAAAATTCCCCACATGTTCTCACGGTTGTCGTTGCGATAGCCGCCGGGAAATCCAGTTGTCGCCTGAAATGGCCCGCTTTCTTGCTCAGGAGCATCATTGAGGAAATCCCAGAGGTTGTAGAAGGTGTAGTTCGGCGCGCCGATGGGGTCGTTCAGATAATAGAGCCTGGTGAAATCAAAGCCAAACTTCATCGTCTGTGGTCCCAAAACTTTGGTGGCCACGTCTTTATAACCATACGTCCATTGGTTCAGAATGGAGGGTGCCGGAACGCCGAGGGCGCCGAGACTGATAGCGCCAATCTGTTGCGGTCCATTGGAAGTATTTGCGGTAAACAACTGGTCCTCTGGCAGGCCAAAAGGAGCCTGAGGGTTGCTGGCAACTTCGTTGTAACGCCAGCCTGCGGCGTTGGCACGGGCTTCGTTCAGGAATGTCGCTGAAAAAGTGTGATTCCAGATGACCGAGAAGGCACTGTTGACCTGATCGTGATGAAAGAGCTGATAACCCAATCCCCCATTCAACCTGCTGTAGTTGGAAGGCACCCAGTAGATGGCAAAAGCGGCGTGATCCTTGCTGGTTACGTTTGCGTCGAGCCGCCCGTTGTACTGTTTGAAATCGCTCGTCGTGGGATTGCTTATCGTGTACTGCGTGATATCTGGAACGTTCGATAGGCCGCTGCCAACTCCCGGGTTGCTGTTGTTGACATAGGTAAGGTCCTGCTTGCCCAGGCCGGTGGTCAGCGGCGAACCGATGTTCAGGCCCTGTCCGGGAATCGTAATGCAATTTACGCCTTCCTTCAGACCGGCAAAGGGGCAGGTGACCGAGCCGATCACTGTTCCGGCAACAGTGGCTCCCTTGAAATGAAGGTAGGTGTTGGAGATGCTGTTACTTGGCGCCAGGCCGGCAAATGCAGCCGTCGGATACCATTCTGTGCTGGTCGCCGGAATTGTCTGGCTTTGCCCCTCATACGCGAAGAAAGCAAAAATTCTGTTCTTCCATATAGGACCGCCTATACTGCCGCCAAACTGGTTGTAACGGTCCTCATCGCGTAGCAGACCGCGCTCCGCCGGGGTCAGCTTTTGCCCCGTGGTGGAATCAAAGGCCTGCACCGATTGTGGACCGTTCCATCGCTGATACGCATTCAGTCCGGGCCGCGTGATCTGGACAAGAAAGCTACCGTGGAGGTCGTTGGTTCCGCTCTTCGAGGTGATTTGAGTCAGCGCGCCGCTGAAGCGGCCATTTTCAGCATCGTAAGCATTGGTGAAGACCTGGATGTTGCCGATAGAGTCTTCGCTTGGAGTAATCACGGTCGCTCCACCCCAGACGGCACTCGCCGTGCTGATGCCGTCGACGCTATATCCGTTCGTATCGAATTGCCCGCCGTTGGCGTTTGCCGAAGCGCCATTTTCCGTAGCAAAGATACTGCTTGAATGCCCTAAGTTGCCGCCGCCACCCGATGAGGCTCCGGTCTGCGTTCCTGGGGCCTGGAATCCACCGCCGCCGCCCTGCTGCGCTCCATCCGCCTGGACTCCGGGTACCAACCGGATGAGGCTGGTTGGATCGCGTTCATATACTGGAATATGCTGGACTTCGTTCTCAGATATAGTGCGGGAAGTGTTGGCGGTCTCGGTGTCGATGGCGGGGATGGCATCCCCGTTGACGGTGACCGTCGTCGATGCTGCGCCCGGCTGCAACTGGATGTTGATCCCGTTGGGTTGCTCGGCAATTAAGTGCAGCTGATCGAGAACCTTTTTCTGGAAGCCATCCTTCTCTGCCGTTAAGACAAAATGGTCGGCAGGAAGCGCGTTGAAATTGTAAACACCATCGGCACTGCTGGTTCGCGTAATCGTCTCGTTGGTGGAGAGATTCTTGAGAGTCAGTGTTGCACCCGGGATGACCGCTCCGGACGGGTCGGTCACGACCCCTTGGATCGAAGTACGAAATTGCGCTTGTGAGACTGGGACGAACACGCAGGCGAAAAGCGTCAAGTAAACTAAAGCGCTGATAATCTTTGAGTTAGCTTTTGCAATGACTGTTGACAAACGGGCGGGGATGGGAAACAAAAGCTGATACATACTGGCCCTCTCAAAATGGTTTAAGTATTCCTCGCGCCACGGCGCGGTGTGCTCTCACCGTGCTGAGACTGGGCGCAGTTCTTCGGCAATGACTCAATTCACAAGTTTGAAATCCAGGTGTGTCTCTCCTCACAGTTTTGAAAAAGTGTTATGGGTGGACGGAAGTGAGCGCGCGCTCCCTACCACCACAAAATGTCTGATGCGGGTTGGTCGCGAGAAGGCTTGCTGCCTCGAGCAAAAAAAAATAGGGAAGCGCAATGCGCTCCCCTATCACTGAAAAAAATCCCGCTAAGCTGCTTTCTTTCCGACTATCCCGTGAGGATCGATAACGAACTTTTTCGCCGCGCCCTTGTCGAAGTCCTGATAACCCTTGGGCGCGTCGTCCAGCGTGATCACTGTTGCATTTACGATCTTTGCAATCGGCAAGCGGTCATGCAGAATGGCCTGCATCAATTGCCGGTTATACTGCAACACGGGCGCTTGGCCGGTGTGGAAGTGCAGCGACTTCGACCAGCCCTTTCCGAAAGCGCACTTTCAGGATGCCTTGTTTGGAGTCGTCATTTGGCGCACCCGGATCGTGGACCACGTAGAGTCCAGGGATGCCGACCCCACCGCCGACAAAGACCACTTCCATCAGCGAATTCAGGACGCTTGCCGGAGCGGGTTCGTCCGCCGCGCCGTGACCGCTGGCTTCGAACCCGACGGCGTCGATACCAGCATCCACCATCGGCTCACCCACAATCGCCGCGATCTGGTCAGCGAGGCTTTCGCTCTGTGAGATGTCAATGGTCTCGAATCCCATCTTTTTTGCGTGCGCCAGGCGTTCCTTGTTTCTATCGCCGACGATGACCACCGCCGCGCCCAAAATTTGGGACGATGCCGCAGCCGCCATACCCACCGGACCCGCGCCTGCCACATACACTGTCGATCCCACGCCAACACCCGCTGTTTTCGCGCCATGAAATCCCGTGGGTAGAATGTCCGAGAGCATGGTGAGGTCGCGGATCTTAGCCATGGCCTGGTCTTTATCAGGGAATTTGAGCAGATTGAAATCGGCGAAGGGCACCAGGACGTAGTCCGCCTGGCCACCGACCCAACCGCCCATGTCAACGTAGCCGTACGCGCCACCAGGCTGTTGCTGATTTACGTTGAGGCAAACACCCGTGTTGCGTTCACGGCATGCACGGCAACGTCCGCAGGCCACGTTAAATGGAACGGACACCAGGTCGCCGACGTTGAGAAACAGCACGTCCTTGCCCTTCTCGATGACTTCGCCCAGGATCTCGTGTCCAAGCACGATTCCTTTGGGTGCAGTGGTTCGGCCGCGAACCATATGTTGGTCTGACCCGCAAATGTTTGTGGACACCACCTTCAGGATGACGCCGTGTTCGATGTGCTTGCCTTGGGGATCCTTGAAGACGGGATAGTCGATGTTGTGGACTGCCACCTTGCCCGGACCCTCGTATACTACGCCTCGATTGTTCGCCATGCATTTCTCCCTTTCACGACCGGGCCATCATAGTCTTTGAATGCGTGTGCGGGAAAGGGAGGTTGGGTGTGGGGAAGGGTGGTATGCGGGAAAGGAGGGCGTGCGGTTAGACTGGCCTTAAGGTTGGTAGTGAAGGTTTCAGGGGTGAGCGCAGTGGGACATCGGGCACAAGGGCATTGTTGCCGATAAAGTGAGGTGCTTTGAGTTCAGGTGTACATGCTGGCGCGCTTATCTCTCGGCTCGTAGTCAGAGTGATCGCCGGCCGCCAACACCGCCGCCGTCAGCTTTGAGGGCTGAGAGGTAGAGATCACCACATGAGGCTTGTGAAGCACGTCGATCACGCGCTCATACAATCGATTGCGGACTTTGAGGCGGTCGGACGCCCGGGTAACATAGCGAATCAGGATGTCGACGCCGGCACCGGAGGGGCGCAGGTTCACGGATGAGCTCGCACTGGCATGGCTCAAACCACTGTGCCGCGGCACCCGCTTCCACTCCTGTTCGGCGAGCTGCGCATCCTGCTGTGTCTCTTCCAGGATCGCCTGGTGAAGCTGCGCCGCCTTCGCGTACGTATCCGGCGAGGCTGGAAGGCTTAAGGACATCTCGTCCCACATCCATTGGCCGACGGTAGAGAAATTAAAGAATTGTCCGGTCACGGCAAAGTTGTTGATGAACGTCGCACGCCGCCCGGTTGGGTGCCCCTTGTCTGCCCACGCGCTGTTCTCAAGGATGGTGGTGCGGAAAAGATTGATCTCGATCACCTCGCCGGCCACCCCATTGATTTCTACCCAGTCACCGACGCGCACTCCGTTTTTGCCCATGAGAATGAACCAGCCGAAAAACGCGACAATGAAGCTCTGCAGCGCCACTGTCAGCCCGGCAGTAGCGAGACCCAGGATGGTCGAGATCTGGCTAGGCACGCCGAACGTGACCAACAAAACGCATACCACGCCAACCAGCTGCACACCGAGCCGCAGGATCGTATGCAGTGTTTGCATGCGGCGACGATCACAGGTAGCGCCATGCAGTGCATATCGCTCCAGCAACGCTGTTCCTACCGACTCCAACAGAATGACGCACATCAGAATGAACGCCACCGTCGCCAGCGAATGCACGGCCAGGTGGGTTACGATGCGATGCTGCAGCCGAACCTGGTCTGCCCACTTGCTGTAGACGCCTGCGAGCTGTTGCTGGGTCTGGATACGATCATCGTAGATGCTGAGAAGCTGGCGCTGTTCCCTTCTCTGCTGCAGGCTGGCGAGCTCGGCTGCATCGGGCTTCGATTTATTGGCGGCTGCAGCGTCCGAGCTGGCGTTGGCCTGGGCTTCCAGCTTATTGTGTTGCGCCATCAGGCTTGCCGCATCCGCTTTCGCTTGCTGCATGGCCTGCTGAATCAGTTGAGAGCGGCTGCGTTGGTTGTTCCATGCTTCCAGCCGGCCGGCGAGCGTGCCGTATTGCCGCGTGGAGAGCACGGCCAACTGGCCGTTGCTTGCCTGCTGAGCATTGTTCTTGCTCATGGCCGCCTGGTGCGCCGCAAGCTCCTGTTGAATTCTGGTGCGCAGGTCGCCGGATGCCCGGGCCAAATCATGCTGCGCATCGCTCAGGTCGTCCTGATCAAGGTCCAATTGCGCCTGGGCGACTTTCAGATCGTCACTGCCGGCGCCGTCAGTGGCAGACGTCAAAGTGTGTATCTGGGCCTGATCCTCCTTGACCGCCTGCTGCAGTTGTGCGACCTTCTGCGAAAGTTCCAGGGCTTCGCCGGTGGGGGAGAGCCGCTGGGTGCTGGCCTGGCGCAACGACGTGGCAAAGGCCTGGTTCACCTCGTGATCGGCCAGGCGTTCGGCTTCGTGTGCATACTCCTCTTCTTCTTTGCTTACGGCGAGGGGAGCGAGCGCCTGCGCAATCTGCCAGGGATGCAGGTCGACGACGGTCGTCTGCCCGGAACCACGCTGCGACTGTTGGCCTTTGAGGAAGGAAAGATGGGCCATCGCATCGCGCGTGGTCCAGGAAAAAGCGAAGCAAACCACCAGCAAGCCGGACAGGATGAAAAGAGAAATAAGCCTGCCCCGGCTGAGCATGCGCTGCGGCGCCGTGCGATCCTGTTTTTGGAGTTCGGGCAGGTTGGTTTCCATGGCCCATTCTGGCAGTTACTCAGGTAGCAGGGTAGACCCCGGTAGTTGTAGCGGCCTCAAAAATAGCAATGCAGCTATGCTCGAAGCGCATCCCAAGAGCTTCTTTCGAGAGACCGAATGAATCGACGCCAGTTCGTGAGGAACAGTGCGTGCGCAGCCATTGGGCTGGCGGCGCCTGCCGTCGTGGGTACCGACAAACCAATGATCGGTGTGCGCGTACGCAGCGGCCCTCCACTGGCGCGGATCGCACCTGATTTCCTGGGCCTTGGCTATGAGATCTCCTCCGTGGCCAGGCCCGGGCTGTTGAGCCGTACCGACAGCGTCTATGTGCAGTTGGTGCGAACACTCGGAGCGCGCGGCGTGGTGCGCGTGGGAGGAAACACTGCAGACTATGCCCGTTACAGTCCGGCAGCGAGGCTATCTCCAGTCCCTTCGGGACCTTGGTCAACGATGCCGTTCTGCAAGAGCTGGGTGGCTTTCTTCAGGCAACGGGATGGAAACTGATTTGGGCATTGAACCTCGGCCGCGGCTCGGAAGCGGACGCTGTCGCCGAAGCCAGGGCTGTGCAGGCCATCGCCGGAGAACGGTTGCTGGCCTTCGAGATCGGCAACGAGCCTGACCTGTTCTCGCATGCGAAACACCGTCCACCAGGCTACGGTTATGAACAATGGCTGGCGAACTACCGCGGTTACAAGACGGCGCTTCGGGCACAGCTTCCTGGTATCCCATTGGCCGGTCCTGATGTTGCGGGAAAGACCGATTGGGTAACCCGATTTGCAGCCGATGAGGGCAAAGATGCTGTTCTACTTACTCATCATTACTATCGGGAAGGGCAAAACCCGGGGAGCACAATCGAGAAGTTGCTGGGTGTCGACCCGAAGCTTCAGACCCAGCTCGAGCAGTTGCGATCGGCGTCTCAGAGCTGCGGTGTTCCCTATCGCATCTGCGAGGTGAACTCGTTCTCCGGAGGGGGACGGCCCGGGGTGAGTGATACATTGGCGGCCGCGCTGTGGGTGCTCGACTATATGTTCATCCTCGCGTCCCATGGCTGCTCCGGAGTCAATATGGAGACCGGAGTGAATCAGCTCGGCTTTATCAGTTCCTACTCGCCGATCGGCGACGATGAACGAGGTCATTACTCGGCCGCGCCGGAGTACTATGGCATGCTGGCTTTCTCGCTCGCCGGACAGGGCGATTTGTTTCCGGTTGAAACGGACGCGCCCACGGCTGCGATCAAAGCCTATGCCACGCGGCCCAAAGAAGGCGGCCTGGTGCTTACCCTTATCAATAAGGGTGAGGCGGCTTCTGTACTGCGTCTGGATACTGGTAGCCAAAGCCGGCAGGCCTCCGTCATGCGCTTGAAAGGCTCCGCGGTCGATGCGAAAACGGGCATCACACTGGGCGGTGCGGAGGTCACATCGCGCGGGACGTGGAAAGCAGCCAGCGGGGAAGGGCTATCGGTGCGCAAGGGACAGCTCATGCTCCCTATGCCCGCGGCCAGCGCAGCGATCGTGTCCATTTTGCAAAGTAATTCCTGAATCCCTAGTATGGTTGAGGCCTGAAGCCAGGGAGAAATACGCTGCGCAAACTGACCGTCGAAGAGCCGATATGTATCGCTGCAACCGGAGATTTCTGCGGCGAAGGGGTGTTGTGGGAGCGAGAGACACAATCCATCTATTGGACGGACATCAATCGGTTTCTTGTCCATCGCTACCTGTTGCGGGATGGCACGGTAAAAACCTGGTTCTTTTCTGAGCCCGTTACCTGCGTGATGGAAACCAACCGCCAGGATACTCTGGCGTTGTCTCTTGGGTTCAGGCATCGTGCTGTGGAAGCCTGACAGCGATGAGCCGCCCACTCAGTTGTTTGCGGTTCCCGGCTGGCCTTTTGTCCGCTGCAACGATGCCGCGGTAGATCCAGGCGGAGTGCTCTGGGTGGGGACGATGCGCAACAATGTGCTGGCAAACGGCGCCCCTGAGGATCATGGCGGCAGAAATGGAGTGCTCTATCGCGTGGAGGGAACAGGCGCGGCATCGGAATGGCGCCAGGGCCTGGGCATTTCGAACACGCTCCTTTGGAGTCCGGATCATTCCAGGTTTTATTTTGGAGATAGCCTGCAGAACTGCATCTGGTCCTACGAATACGACCCGGCGGAAAAAACTATCGAGGGGGAACAGCCTTTCTTCCAGGATTTCGCGCGCGGCTCGCCCGATGGGTCAGCTATGGACGCAGAAGGCTTTCTTTGGAATTGCCGATACGGAGGAGGTTGCATCGTGCGCATCGCTCCCAACGGAGAGATTGACCGCGTGATTGAAATGCCGGTGAGCCGGCCAACGAACTGCACCTTTGGGGGGCCGGGATGGCAACGTGCTTTACGTTACCTCGGCTTCGCCGGCCGCAGGTCATTGGGAGCGCTTCGGAGGCGGCCTTTTCTCCGTGGAGACGAACGTGACCGGCCTGGGCGAAAACAAATGGATGCTCCCTGATCGATAGAGACAGAGCAGATTTCTATTTAAAACAAGAGCCGTGCTCATAATCGAGCACGGCTCTTGTTGTCGATGGCCAACTTGACTAGTTGATCTTGATCAAGGGCGCAGTGTTGGAGAACGCGTTGCTGATGATATTGAGCGTGTCGGTTGCCGTCCCCCCGGCTTTCGAGGTGACGGTTATGGAGCAAGATGCACCTGGCAAAATCGGGCTGCCTGTGCAGGTATCGGCTTCGGTGTAGGGACTGCCGGCGCCGCCGGCAAACGTCAGCGCCGTAATCGTCAGATTCAGGTTACCCGTATTCATCACCGTGGTGGTTGCTGGGGTGGAAGCGGTGACCTTCAGGGCTCCGACGTTCACCGACAGTTTACTGACGGTTCCAAGGTAGTCGGTAACGTAGAGGTTGCCCGACCCATCGACGGCGACGCTCGTTGGGTTCACCAGCCCGGTCATCGGCACCAGAGTGGTTTGGCCGCCGGACGAATGGTTAGCCGGCACCATAGTTACGCGCGGGCCAACATCGGTGAAGTCGGTGACATACATGTCTCCGTGGGGATCAAATGCGAACCCGGTTGGCCCGTTGAACGCACACGGCGTGACCGTGGCATGCGCAGGGTGCAATCGCAAGCGGTGAAGTACCTGAGCCGTCGAGGGCAATCTTCAGCACGGTGTTGAGGTCTCCGTCGCCGACATAGAGGTTGGCGCCGGTATTGTCAACCGCGAGTGCTTGCGGGTAGCTAACGCTGGGGCCACTGAGAAGCACAGAGGGTTTGTAGACCGTATCGAAGGTTTCGCCGGGAATCATGACGACTTGCGGAGTGTTGCCATCGTCAGCGACGAACACGTCGCCGGCTAAGCCAACTTTGACAGCACCGGGCGCGCCCACGGTAATAGTGCCAGTGCTGATGGTCTTCTCCGCGAGTGCCTGGTTAAAGCTGAACACCTCCTTCGCATTGTAATCAGCGACAATCAGGTTGCCGAAAGCATCGAACACTACGTCGAGGGGATAAACGAAGTTACCGGTATTAGCGGTGTTCCACGGTGTCGACTGCTCCGCCCGAAGAAGCCAACGTGACCACCTGTTTTCCGTAACTGTTGGCGACATATAGCGTGCTGTTGGCGCGGTCGGTTGGGTTGAAGGCCACGCTCTGGGGTTCGAGCAGACCGGCATTCAGTGTCTTGGTTTGTGAGGCGGCTCCCAGCGTGATTTGAGACGCATTGCCCGATCCCGAAAGGAACAGGTAAAGGATAGGTTCGACCTGAGACCCGTTACGGGGAGTGAAGTCGACCTCGATGGCTCCCTTGCGAAGACCAGGGACGAATGGCTTGAAGGCTACGTTGAAGTTGCATTCATCGCCGGCGTTGTAGTTCGTACCCGCCACGCAATCGCCGGGGGCGGAAGCCGCTTCGCTGAACTCCGGGTTGGTCATGGTCGGGGAGTAGGTGAAGTTAATCTTTCCGTCCTGGGGAAATCTGTACGGAATGTTGGTGTTGGCGGTCTGACCCACCGCCACGGAAGTCACGGGGATCGCCGGATTGCGCAGGGTGATGACGGCCGGAGTATTCGTCACGCCCCTGTAGAAGCTGTCTCCGCTGTATTGGAGTGTCACGTTGTTGTTTCCGGGATAGAACTGCATGCTGGGCACCAGCACGGTCACACTAGATGTGGAGGTAAAAAGTCCCCGCGGTAAGGGTTCCGGTTACGAGCGTGGTCCCGTTGAAAATCACACTCACGGTTCCACTCGGTGCAACAGGAAACAAGCCAAGGAATAGGGCGTCGCCAGACACGGTGATCGTGTACGGCGTCGGCTGGCTGAAGAAGCAGCAATCGGAGTATGCAATCGCTCCGCTGGTAGCTGCGACGTCGTGACCAACCGTGAGATTCACTGTTGCCGTTGCTGTTGTGTAGTCGGTCGTATCGGTGGGTGTAAAGGTTACATTTAGAGGATAGACGCCGGGGGTGCTGAACGAGGTCCCGGCCGGCGGGTTGTAGACAAACTTCCCGGGGAGATTGGCGCCCTCAGGGGTTGCGGCGGTGGCATCGAGCTGCGTGCCACTGAGCGGCACCCTGGTATTGATGGGAGTTGGTGTCGGCCAGGTAATGACTGGCGTCGCCTTAGTCACCACCAGCTGGGTCGTCCCGGTCGCCGACGTGTAACCAGCCGTATTGGTGGGCACGAAGGAAACCGAAAGCGTATCGGTACCGACCGGCTCAATCGTACCTGCGGGCGGTGTGTAGGTGAAGGTTCCAGGTACGATGACAGTGTTATTGGTGCCAAAGCCCAGCGCCATGATCACCACGTTCCGCGTACTCGGCAGGGTCACGCTCACCAGGGTTTTGCTGGGATCAACCGGGAGCTGATACCCGTAGAGGTAGTGGTTTCCTGACACATTGTTGCCGGCCTGGTTGTTGGCATAGGCCATGGTCGCAATCACGGTTTCGCCCGCATTCCCTGCGGATGCAGTCCATGCGCTCATATTCACGGGCACGGTTGTCGTACTGCTATCGGAATAGGTAAGGACGAAAGGTACATTGGTCTGGGCTGCAATCGCCGCACCAACCAGGTAGACATTCGAGTAGTTGCCCTGGGCCGCGCCGAGGCTGTAAACCGCTCCTGTGGTGATGGCGTTCGGAACGTTCGGCTGGCCAAGCGTAAAGGTAATGCCTGCGTAATTGACCTTGCCGTTGTTCAGCAACCCGTACGAGTACGTAAGTCCGCCATTGTCAAAACCGGGTTGGTTATAGTGAGTCCCATCGGTAGACGTCGAGATTACGGACAACTGGTTGATGGGGGTGACCGGAGTGGGCCTTGCCAATCCCATGGCGGTGGCGTCGAGTTGCGTTGCGCTCAGTGGCGTGCCGTAGGCGATGGGTGCCGGGGTCGCCCAGTTGATGGTCGTGGTAACGATGGGCGTGGGCGGCGGATAGACAAGCAACTTCACGGTAGCCGAGGCAGACTGGTAATGCGTCGTGTCGTTGGGCGTGAAGACTACCGATAAGGTATTCGTTCCCACCGGCTCGATCGTACCTGCCGGGGGTGTGTAGGTGAATGTTCCAGGAATCGGTGGCGTGGTGAGGTCCATGGACAGCATCACAATATCCCTGGTACCCGGCAGTTGCACGCTGGCAACTGTCTTGGTCTGGTCGAGAGGAATCTGGTAGCCGAAGAGACATGCTGAATCCGGCTGGATGGAGTGGTTGGTGCCGTCGCTGAAGTTCCGATCCTCGCTGCAGTTGATCACTGACTCGCCGGCCCAACCCTTGACGTTAAACCAATCGCTCATATTTTGCGTGAACGTAAGCGTTGAGTTATCGGTGTAGGTCACGATAAAGGTCTGGCTTGCAGCGGTGTTATTGACCATTGCCCCGAGCATATACAAGTTGGTAAAGTTGCCCGCGGGCAGCGGGATCACCAACGCGGGCCCCCTGGTGCAGTTGTCTCCCCTACATGAGGGGTCCGTATTTGGGGTAGCCACCGCATCCAGCGCATTGTTCGGTCCGATGGCGAATGTCAGACCGTTCCAAACGACCGTGCTGCCTAGGCTGGTCGTGGAGTAGGAGTATCCATCGTTGTCGAACCCACCCGTGTTGTAGGTGGAACCGTTAGTGTAGATACCGTGGACATTGAAATAGCTGGAAAGTGGCACCGAAATGACGCCGGTCGATGCGGTCGCATCCAGCTGAAAGCCGGTCAATGGGGTTCCGTAGGTGATGGGAGTGGGCGTCGGCCAGGTGATCGTGGTTGCCGGCTGAACAACAATCTGAACACTTGCCGTTTCCTGCCCATAGGACCCGTTGTTTGGCGTGAAAACTACGGAGAGAGTCTGTGTTCCGGGTTGAAGGACCGTGCCCGAAGGCGGAGTATAGGTGAATTTACCCCCACCAGGAGCATCATCGGTTGCATTCAGTTGCGTTGAGCTCAGCGCGGTACCGTACGGAATCGGCGCGGGATTTGCCCACGCAAGGGTCGATGCAAGTTGGGGCGTCCCACTCCTCGTGACGCTGTTGCTCGCTTTGAAACTGCAGTCCCCTCCATACTTCGCCTGGAAACTGTACGGGTTAGCCGTAAGGACGAAATTCAGCACTGCGACACCGCTGGAGAGCGGCACCGTCCCGATCGCGGCTCCGTTATTGTAGAAAGTGACCAACTCTCCATTCGTTGTGGTGTTCCCTTGAGCGTACGGAGAGAGTGTCGCTTGCAGCATAACCTGCGTCCCGACAGCGCCCGCTGGGGGCGTGACTTTCAAAGCAAGAGCGGTAGTCAGCACGCTGTTCGTCAGGGTCGAAGCCGCCGAAGTGCTGGTTGCGTAGTTTGTGTCGCCTTCATAAGTAGCCACTACTGATTGCGCGGTGCATCCAGTCACGGATATTCCGGAAATGGAGGCCGTCTCCGCCTGGCCAGACAGCAGCACGCTCAGCCCGTTGTTGGTGACTGCGGTCAAATCGACTCTGTCGTCGCCATTGATATCCCCCACTGTGGCGAAGATGGACCCTGCACCCACCCCATAGTAGGTCGCGGGGCCAAACGTGCCACTGCCGGCGTTCAACAGAACACCCACGTTGTTGCTGCCGTCATTCGCGGAGATAATGTCCGGGTGCCCGTCGCGATTAAAGTCGCCAATCGTCAGATAGTAAGGGCCGCCTGCCATGGCGTACGGCGTTGCCGTCCCGAAGCCGATAGTGGCCGTGCCATTGTTCTGCAGGATATAGACCTTATTGTCGGGAGCACTTGTCGTCGCCAGATCAAGATATCCGTCCCCGTTAAAATCCGCTAACGCTACCGACCCTACCTGGCTGGCTCCGGTAGGCACGTAGATAACCGGCTTAAAGGTACCGTCGCCGTTGCCCTGGAGAATGCTGACGGAACCGGCGTTGTCGGAGGCCACCGCAAGGTCCAGGAATCCGTCGTTGTTGACGTCCCCGACAACGACATTCCAGGGTGCCTGGCCCTGATTGCCGCTGGTGTTGAGCGCGTAAGAGACTGCGGTCTTGAATGAGCCATCGCCATTGCCCAAAAGAACAGCAACGTTGTTCAAGGTCGTATTAGTTGCAACCAGGTCCTGAATTCCATCGCGGTTGAAGTCGCCAACGGCAAGCAACCTCGAGCCTGAGGCTGCCGTGGCCACCGCGAAGTTAGTTGGCGCATTGAAGGTTCCATCACCAATACCAAGATAGATGTTGACCGAACCGATATTGTTGGCGCTGAGAACCGCTAAATCCTGTTTGCCATCCCCGTTGAAGTCGCCGACAACCACGGACGTCGGCTCGAAGGGAGACGCGGGGGTAATCGTCTTGCCGTTGGTGAAGGTGCCGTCCCCTTTGCCCAGCAGGATGAATACCGAGCCGCTGTTGGCGGGAACCGCATAGTCGGGACGACCATCGCCATTGAAGTCACCAATCGCGGGTCCAATCGTGCCGCCGGTATTGCCGTCGTTCAAATTGGCGAGCGGATAGGACCGGTTGGGGGTGAACTGAGTCGCAGGGGTGGTGCTGAGCGACGCGGTGCCTAAGGTCGCATTCGAGGTTGTATCGA
The DNA here is from genome assembly GCA_963847155.1 of uncultured Acidobacteriaceae bacterium. Taxonomy (GTDB): domain Bacteria; phylum Acidobacteriota; class Terriglobia; order Terriglobales; family Acidobacteriaceae; genus PALSA-350. Next base: position 539,787 of record CAWJZH010000006.1, read on the forward strand.
TAAAAGAAACATTGCCGGTGGGCAGGTTCGGGCCAAACGCTGAAACAGTTCCGGTTAACGTGTAATTGCCGACCGCACCGGCCACTGCGAGCGCTGTCGCGGACGAGTAAGGGCCGAAAAAGGACACTGATTGCGCTGCAGATGTACTCGTTGCGAGCGCCGATGTACCGCCATAGCTAGCCGTGAATTGGTGGGTGCCGATACCCCCGACTTCCGTCTCAAGAATCGCGGTGCCCGCTGTCCCATTAGCAGATTGAACCTGCACCGTGCCCAATACTTCGCTGACGCCGTTGTAGAGGTCAGTAAACGTCACCGAACCTCCGGTAACCGTTCCCGGTGTAGTCGTTACCGTGGCCGTCATGGTGATGACTGCCCCGCTCGTCGGGGCTGCTGGGCCGGTCGTCAATGCAGTAGTTGTTGCTTGGGGCGCCGCCCATGCGGCCGGTACAGCAGTTCCCAACGCGAGAGCACCCAACAGCATTGGCATCAGCCGGCCAAGAAATACCTGTCTGGAAGTCATACAGCGCCTAAATGCAACGATGGGAGTGTGCGTCATGGTTTCAAGGCTCCGGAATTGGTACGGTTAGTTCGCAAGCGTGATCCTTAGGAAACAAGCGCTTGACATAAGAAGGCAGTCATTCATCGCAGTCGTCCTGTCGGCGCACCGCTAGTAACGGATTGCACAGGCTTGCGTCAACTGCTGGAGAATACCCTCCGTTTTGACACATTGTTATTACTCTTATGGGGGATTTAATGATTGTGTTCCTTATTTCCGAAAGCATGTATTTCTTACTTGCTCGTCGCTCACAAGAACCCGCAAGGTGATTGGCTCGGCAGGTCGGTAATACTGGTCCAGTAACTGTTCCGTTATAACCCGGTCAGGTAACCGGTACTGCGGTATCCTTCCCAAAGCAGGAGCGCTGAAGCGGACGTGGCTATGGACAAGAGAGAATTCTTAAAAACATCCGGTATCTTTCTTGCCGGCACAGTGTTGTCACCGTTGGGCTCGGGCGAGCAAGCAGCGGCAAAACGAACCAATTGGTCGGGAAACTACACCTTTAGTACCGACCGCCTGCACCAGCCAAAGACAGTTGAGGAAGTGCAGCAGGTAGTGAAAGGTTGCAGCAAACTGCGCGCGCTGGGCGCTCGCCATTCCTTCAACGGAATTGCCGACAGCACCCAGGATCAAATTTCGCTGGCCCATCTGAACCAGATCGTGCTCCATCGCGAGTCCCGCACCGTCACCGTGGGTGGAGGTGTCACTTACAGCCAACTGGCTCCCTATCTGGAGGGCCAGGGTTATGCACTGCATAATCTGGCTTCGTTGCCGCAGATTTCCGTCGCCGGCGCGATTGCCACGGCGACCCACGGGTCAGGTAACAAGAACGGAAACCTGGCTACGGCTGTGTCTGCGATGGAGGTGGTGGCTGCGGACGGTGAGGTGCTGGCTCTCTCCCGGGAGCGGGATGGCGACCGTTTTGCCGGGTCAGTGGTTCACTTGGGCGCGGTTGGCGTCGTGACTAAGGTCACGCTCGATATCCAGCCAACCTATCAGGTGGCCCAGATGGTCTATGAGAACTTGGCCATGGACCAACTGGAGGAGCATCTGGAGGAAATTTTTACCAGCGGCTACAGCGTTAGTCTCTTCACCGACTGGCAAAACCACCGCATCGGCCAGGTATGGGTGAAACGGAGGGTTGAACCGGGGAGTGCACCCCAATTTGCCCCGGAGTTGTTCGGGGCTAAGCCGGCAACGAAAAAACTTCACCCGCTAGCGGGCCATTCGGCGGAGAGTTGCACCGAACAATTGGGCATTCCCGGTCCCTGGTATGACCGCTTGCCTCACTTCCGCATCGGCTTTACGCCCAGCAGCGGGGCTGAGCTGCAGTCTGAGTACATCATCCCCCGGGACCGGGGATACGAAGCCATCCTGGCGGTCGAACAACTTCGCGAGCACGTGACTCCTCATCTATTCATTTCAGAGGTGCGCACGATCGCGGCAGATAACCTTTGGATGAGCACCGCCTACAAGCGGGAGTCTATCGGCATTCACTTCACCTGGAAGCCGGAATGGCCCGCAGTGAAAAACCTGCTGCCGATGATCGAAGCGAAGCTGGCCCCCTTTGGCGCCCGGCCCCACTGGGGGAAGCTGTTCACCATGCCAGGTTCACGGATCCAGCATCTATACCCGGAACTGGCTAAATATAAGGAGCTTGTGGCAAAGCACGATGCAAATGGCAAGTTCCGGAACCGATTCCTGGAAAGCACGATCTACGCCTGATTGTGCGCTTAGTCCCGCAGGGACGACTGAAAGAAGTTGATCGAGTCATGGTCCTGAATTCACGCAGCGGAACGCCCGCGAGTGACTTCCAGTCGTCCCTGACGGGACTCTTCGTCACGCGAATTTCTACCCAGGACTGGCATCCTGGGCGATTTTCAGCCGTCCCTGCGGGACTGAACGAGCCACACCCATCCGATCCTGTTGGCCCGGCGATTTGATGATGAAGGGACGTGGGCTACCTAATGTCTTCTTCTTCCGGCTCCCGCAGCACTTCTTCCTCGATTTCCATGTCTCGGAATTCGTTAGAGTCGAATACCTGGCCACAATCCAGACATTCGACGTATTCGACGTCCTCTTCACGCGCTACGACGCGCACTTTGGGGTGTTTGCAGGCGGTGTCCATCTGGGAGGTCTGAGTGTGCAACCTGTGCTTCTCGGCAAGATTGTACCCGCCGGATTCCGGCTGTCAAATGTGTTTCTGTGCTTTCAGCGCCGAGAGGCTAATTTTTCATCGAATTTGACGGCTCTCTCTTAAGGATGCGGTCGATCCGCCCCAGGTTGACACATCTCAGCTGGAAAGCTCACTCACCGCACGTACCTGCTCGGGTTTGAGGGCGCCATCCTCAAGCTTGCCGAAAATCATCTTGCCCGAGGCAGTTTGCAGGACGCTGGTAACCGTAATCTCGACCGCCCGGCCAATCATGCGGCGAGCGTGGTCCACGACCACCATGGTCCCATCATCCAGGTAACCCACACCCTGGTTGTACTCCTTGCCTTCCTTCAAAACCACGATGTTCATCTTTTCCCCGGGTAGCACCAACGGCTTCAAAGAGTTGGCCAAGTCGTTCAGATTGAGCACCTGCACGTGGTGCAGCTGGGCTACTTTGCTCAGGTTAAAATCGTTGGTCACGATCGGAGAGCCCCTCTTCTTGGCCAGCTCGATCAGCTTCAGATCGACTTCTCGCAGCTGGGGAAAATCATCCTCGATGATCTGGACGCTCAGCAAAGGATGGGCCTGCATCTTCTGCAGAATATCCAGGCCGCGCCGTCCGCGCTGGCGGCGGGAACTGTCAGAAGAATCGGCCACGATCTGCAGCTCACGCAAGACGAACTCGGGCACGAGCAATGTTCCTTCCAGAAAACCGGTTTCCACCACATCGGCAATGCGCCCGTCAATAATGGCGCTGGTGTCCAGAATCTTGAGGCTGCGTTTGCCTCCTGCTGCCCGCTCACCGGCAAAGAGCTCGGCCAAGCCCCCGGTGAAATTCAGCAGGTCGCCCTTGCTGGCGCCTACCATCAACCCCACATAGGTCATCAGCATCAGGACAAAGATCTGCAACAGGGCACGGGTTCCACCGGGTGGCAGGCTTCCACTCAGCACCATGCCGAACAATGCCGCTCCCGCGATTCCCAGCACGCTGCCCAGCACCGCACCCAACAGCCGCTTGATGCTCAATGCCCGTACACGCAGCTCAAACACGATCACTGCGGCAGCGGCAATCGCCCCAATCACCGCCGCGGCCCAAGGCTCAAGAGAAAAGGGGCGGAGAAAGTAACAGGCAGCGGTCAGAACGAAGATAAACAGGGTACGGATAACAACAAGGTCCATGGAACTCCCGGCGCAGAGCGGCAGAAACAACCCCCCGGAGTATACCGATGGCACACCGCGAGGAGCAAAAAGAAATCCCGAAGCCGCATGCAGAGCGGCTTCGGGATCGGATGACGAATGAACGAACTAGTACTTGGGCACTTTGGGATCGATCTGATCGCTCCACGCCAGGATACCGCCGGCCAGGTTCTTTACCTTGAAACCAGCCTGCTGCAGGAACTCGGCTGCTTTCTGGCTGCGGCCGCCACTCTTGCACTGAACTACAATCTCGCGAGTCTTATCCAGTTCGCCTACACGCTTTTGCAGGTCGCCCAAGGGAAGGAGGTAGCCACCGATCTCCGCAATTTTGAACTCGTGGGGCTCGCGTACATCGAGCAGGAAGTAATCGTTGCCTTGGTCACGCTGTTGCTTGAACGTGGTCACGTCAATCTGCTCGATGCCGTTGACCAGCTTCGCATCGGGCGCGGCCGCCGGCTGAATACCGCAGAACTGCTCGTAATCGATCAGCGCGGTCACGGTCGGGTGAGTGCCGCATACCGGGCAATCTGGATTCTTGCGCAGCTTCAGCTCGCGGAAACGCATGCCCAGCGAATCCACCAGCAGCAGACGCCCGATCAGTGGATCGCCCTGGCCCAGGATCAGCTTGATGACCTCAGTGGCCTGGATGACGCCGACCAGGCCGGGGAGAATGCCGAGCACTCCACCTTCCGCACAGGAAGGAACCAAGCCCGGCGGTGGCGGCTCGGGATACAAGCAGCGGTAGCAGGGCCCCTGCTCCGTGGCGAAGATACTGGCTTGCCCTTCGAAGCGAAAAATCGAGCCGTAGACGTTCGGCTTGCCACTCAACACGCAGGCATCGTTTACCAGGTAACGAGTGGGAAAATTATCCGTGCCGTCGGCCACAATGTCGAAATCCTTGAAGATTTCCATGGCATTGGAGCTCAACAACATGGTGTTGTACTTCACGATCTCCATGTGGGGATTCAGGGCCTTCAGCTTCTCTTCGGCCGAGTCGAGCTTCAGACGCCCTATATCTTTGGTGCTGTGAATGATTTGCCGCTGCAGGTTGCTCGAATCCACGACATCGAAGTCGACCAATCCCAGCGTTCCGACGCCGGCTGCGGCGAGGTAGAACGCGAGCGGTGAACCGAGGCCGCCGGTGCCCACGCAGAGCACCTTGGCTGCTTTGAGTTTTTGCTGACCTTCCATGCCCACTTCGGGCAGGATCAGGTGGCGGGAATAGCGGGCGATCTCGTCATTGCTCAGCGTCGGCATCGCCTGCACGGGCACTTCAGTCAGTGTTGCCATCTTCAATCTCCTATTTGCTCAGAACGACGCATCCACCAGCAATCGAAGGGATAATCGACAGACTGTCACTGTCCTTGACCGCCGTGTTCTCCTTGTCGCTCAGGTAACGAATGTCTTCGTCGTTCAGGTAAACGTTCACGAAGGCGCGCAACTTGCCTTCCTCTGAATACAGATGCTTTTTCAGTTCCGGATGAGTGAGGGTGAGCTCATCCAGCGCCTCACCTACAGTCGCAGCCTCAACCGTCACCGTGGCCTGTTTGGCGGCGAACTGACGGAGGGGGGTAGGGATGTGAATCTTCATTCGTTCAACTCTCTCTCTTTCGGATCTGGTTGCGTAGCGCGAGGATCACGGGGCCGGCGGTCAACAGCGTTCGGGCCGCACGTGAATCTCCTCGTCTTCAAACCGCTTGTCGTCTTCGCCGGTTCCGGCCAGAAAGAAGGAGTTGGTTTGCCTGGCAACGCCCTGTTCGACGCTGGTGATCACGTAGGAGCAACCCAGCCAGTGTGCTTCATTAAAATCGGTCACCGACCAGCGCGCGGGATGGTCGGGATGGGAGTGGTAAAAACCGACGATGTCCAGGTTTTGTTCCCGTGCCTGACGTTGAATGCTGACCAGTTCCTGGGGCGCAATATGGTACCGGTTGTGGGCGGAATCAGTCCGCGTATTGCCTGCGCGTACGGCTACCTCTACCTCATTGATACCATCAAGCGCTTTACCGAGCAGCACACCGCAACACTCATGGGGATAGGTCTCTTCACCATGCTTGCGCAGCTGGCTATAAACCGCTTGGCTGATCTCCAACTTCTGCCCCAGGCTCGTCGTGGCCATCATTGCTCCCAAAACCGCTCGCTGAGGTACTTGTCCGCCGAGTCGCACAGTACGGTGACTATGACGGCGCTTCTGCCTTCGCCAGCTTCCTCTTCCGCAATCTTAAGGCTTGCGGCTACCGCTGCAGCGGCCGAGATGCCCAGCAATAGACCTTCGTTCCGGCCCAGGTGCTTAGCCATCTCGTAAGCTCCCTCAGTCGACTGCTCTACATGACGGTCGGCCACGCCGGCGTCATAGATAGGAGGCACAATCGCCGTTGCCATATACTTCAAGCCTTCCAGCCCATGAAACGGTGAATCGGGCTGCATGGCAATACATTCGATTTTCGGGTTCAACTCTTTCAGCCGACGGGTCACGCCCATAAAGGTTCCGCTGGTGCCCAGCCCGGCTACGAAGTGCGTAACCTGTCCCTTAGTCTGCTGCCAAATCTCGTTCGCCGTACCTTTATAATGCGCCTTCCAGTTTGCCTGGTTCCCATACTGGTCAGCGTAATAATACCGGTCCTTATCCTGCGCCAGCTCCCGAGCCTTCAGAATCGCCCCATCGGAACCGTCTGCCGGATCGGTCCAGACAATGTTCGCTCCGTAGGCGGAAAGAATGCGTTTCCGCTCAGGGGATACGTTTGACGGCATGCACAACGTAACCGGGAAACCCTTGGCCGCGCCCAACATGGCATACGCGATGCCGGTGTTCCCGCTGGTCGCGTCCAGCAAATGCCTTCCCGCGAGCAACCCCTCAGCCTCGGCTGCAGCCACGATTGAGGCGGCAGCGCGATCCTTGACCGAACCCCCCGGGTTGGCCCATTCGGCCTTGCCCAGTAAAGTGATGCTTGGGAGGTGGGCGGTCAAGCGGTCGAGGCGCAGGAGCGGTGTGTTCCCAATCCGTTCCAAGATGCTACTGCCCAGGCTCCGCGGCGTCGAGCTCACTTCAGTTTGCACTTCAGTTTGCATACAAAGTCCCTGATTCAACTGGTCTACTCACGTTGCGATGACCCGCATCGATGTGCGAAAGTAGGGTGAAGCAATCCTTAGTGTAGCTGCCACCCAAAAATCGAGGCAATCCACAGTCAGTCGCAACCATGCGAACAAAAGTACACTTCCTGACCTTTGATGAAGTTTTCAGCACTCTCCGCACCCTTGGATTTGATGTACAAGGTGTGCCCGGGGTCGCAAACCAGTTCCTGGTGAGCAAGTACGGGGCTGGGGCGGTCCTGGCGAAAGCAGGAGAGCCCAGCGAGGCAGAGAAGAAGCTGCCGCACACGGCCGTCCGGTGGAGGCGCCGCCCAGGCTTCCTGGTGTGCGGTGAAGTGGCCACCCTGCTCGATCGCGGATATCAAAAGTTCTGGAAGACCAATCGCCTTGAGATCCCGGCGACGGCGGAGTCCCTGCAGGCGGTCCATCGTTTTGCCGAGGAATTGCGCGAGGTCATCGGGGAACCGAGCCTGTATAACGAGTCCCTGGGAACAACCAGCGACAGTTACTTATACGATCGGCTCAAGGGACGCGATCTGCCGATTGCCGATCGGCCGGTTCCAGCGTGGAAATTGCCCCCTAAGACGACCTAGGCTGGCGAGAGAGAAACTGCGGAAACTCGCTCCTACTTTGCAGCGTCACAGGCTGCGAAAAACCCGGACGAAGGGCACGGCTTCAGCCGTGCCGTAAGTGACATGCCCGGTAGCGGCTTCAGCCGCTGAGGTACGCTTTTCGCGACCTGAGCGAAGTCATCTCTTTACACGGCTTGAGAATTCGCTGTACCGATTGGAAAGACGTACCTCAGGGGCTGAAGCCCTCACCAGTCCGAGGTTGTGTGGCACGGCTGAGCCGTGCCCTTCGTCGAGATTTGCTCTCCCATCTTGCAAAAGCCGTATCTTCGCTCCGGACGGCTTTTCGCGACCTACGGAGATTCTGAGGGGGTTTACTTTTTCGAGCGCTGACGCTGTAGTTCCCGATAGACCTCGCTCTTGGAAACACCGCGGTCACGCGCCACGCGCTTGAGCGCGTCTTTCTCATCCAGACCCTCAACCTCCATCAGGTGCGATACCTGCTGCATCACGGTACCGCTCAGGCTCGCCGGCTGGACCGGCGACGTTGCCTCGATCAATAACACCATCTCGCCCCGGATGCGGTCGCGGGCCGACAGCGCAAGCCGGACTTCCGCGGCTGTGCCGCGCAGAAATTCCTCGTGAAGCTTGGTCAGCTCGCGCGCTACCACTACCCGCGCTTGATGCCCCCATACCGCTTCCACATCGACCAATGTCTCCAGGATGCGATGCGGCGCTTCGTAGAGCACCAACGTGAGACCGTCTGCCTTGACGGCTAAAGCCTCAAGCTCAGTGCGCCGAGCGCCCGGCTTCGCTGCGAGAAAACCAGCATAGAGAAAGCGATCGGTGTCCATGCCCGAGGCGACCAGGGCAGCGAGCGCGGCATTGGCCCCAGGGATTGGAATAACGGGCACACCCGCAGCCAGCGCTGCTTTCACGACTTCGAGGCCAGGATCAGAGAACGCCGGAGTGCCGGCATCACTGACCACGGCAACCCGGCCACCCTGCTGCAGAAGGGCAATCAACTCCGCGGTCCGCGCCTGTTCATTGTGCTGGTGATAACTGACGGTGGGAGTGGAAATATCAAAGTGGTTCAGCAGCTTTTGCGTTTGCCGCGTATCTTCACACGCAATGCGGTCAACGCCCTTGAGGACGCGCAGCGCGCGAAGGGTAATGTCTTCAAGATTGCCAATCGGCGTAGCGACCAGGTAGAGCCCGGGCTCGATGGGCGTGGATGGATCGGGCAACGATTATTCCTGGCTCTGGCGACGCAATTTTCTACTCTCGGCCAGCAGGCTCATGGAGTGCATCAGGTTCTGCAAGGTCACGATGCCGACGATGCGTTCGCCTTCGGTCACCGGCACCAACGACAGGCCCCGCCCGGCAAAGCGGCTAATGGTCGTGCCTAGAGAATCCTCGGGCTGGGCCACATGAAAGCTGCGCGACATCACCGCCTGCACGTAGCCATTGCCTTCGCTGCGCAGCGCCGAAAGAATGCTTTGGCGGGAAATGATTCCGACCAGGCTGTCTCCACGGACCACAGGGAAATCGTCCTGCAGGCTATGAATCGACTTGTGCAGCGCATCTTCCAGGGTGTCCGAGGGAGCGAGCATGGAAAACTCCGTCAACATAATGTCCTGCATGTTGACCGTATCCACCACGCTTTGGAACAGGACGCCCTGGTCTTCCAACTGAGCGCCGATGAGGATGAAAAATCCGGCCAGCAGCAGCCACGCATTCATCAGCACTAATCCGGCGATAATCGCAGTCATGGCCAGGATCTGGCCCAGCCCCGTGGCCACGCGCGACGCCTGTGCCCTGCCCTGAGCGCGGGCAACTCCGCCACGCACCACCCTGCCGCCGTCCAGTGGATAAGCGGGCAGCAAGTTCAGAACGCCGAGAAACACATTGACCCAGATGATGCTGCGAATCAGGTGCGCGGGGGTAATCCAGGGCCGCTCCAGAAGATTGAGCGTCGGAGACATGCCAAGGACGAGCATGGCGACTACCAGGGCAAAAGTGAGATTGGACAGCGGCCCGGTCAGGGCCATGCGCCATTGCACCTTGCTGGCGCCGGCGTGCTCCGCGCTCTCCGCATTGGCGTAGGCCACCAGGCCACCAATCGGCAGCAGCAGGATATTGCGTAGCTGCAGTCCGTGATAGGCGGCCACGATCATGCGCGCGACTTCGCGGACAGCCACCGCACCCAGCAGCACCAGCCACAAGCCCACGCCACGAAACATGGTGAGATGAACGCTCTCGGTGTAGGCCATACAGATGCCGAGCAGCAGAATGAAAAAAGTGTGAATGCGCAACTCCACACCCATCCATCGCCCTAAGGGGAATGACCATCCACGCATTGCATCCGTCCTTGCACTTCATTGTAGAGCTTGCCGATTCATTGGCCAGCAAAGGATTGATTTAACATCAAATCCGATGCGGGTGATCGGCGGCACATACCGTTCGCGGCGGCTGGCCGCACCCCGCGGGCTGGCCACCAGGCCCACCAGCGATCGGTTGCGTGAAACGCTCTTTAATGTGCTGGCCCCGCGTATTGAAGGCGCCGTTTTCGCCGATCTCTATGCCGGCTCCGGAGCTGTGGGCATCGAGGCGATCAGCCGCGGTGCAAGCCTGGTCTACTTCGTCGACAGCGCTCCCTCCGCAGTGGCTGCGATTCGCAGTAACCTCGCTGCCCTCGGGATCACGTCCGGCTTTCAGATTCTATCCAGCACTGTCTCGGCCGCCTTGCGCAGTCCCACTGAGCGCAGCCGCTGGTCGATTGTCTTTCTCGACCCACCGTACGCGGCCGGCGACGACTATGCGGGCACTCTCAACGGCATCGGCCACGGCGCAGATTCATTACTCGCTCCCGACGGCATCGTGATCGCCGAACACAGTCGCAAAATGCTTCAGCCGTTGGCCGAATACTATGGCCCGCTGAAACGCTATCGCGTCCTCGAGCAGGGCGATGCGGGCTTGAGCTTCTACACCAGGTAGCCTCCGCCACGATGCTCCCCGGTCTTCAGGTTGACGTTGAATTCGACCTCGCGATCCGTGGTCATGTCCCATCCCAGCCCCAGCAGTGTCTCTCCGCGAATAGCGGTAATGCGCAGGCCATCCCAACTGAGCCGGCCGGTTTCCCAGACCTTGCCTGAGCGCCCCCATGCCATCAACGATTGAAAGCCGGCAAACACCAATAGCGCGTGCTCAGCCACAACCGTTACGTTCGTCACGGGCCGATACGCCACCTGCTCCCATCGATCGGGGTCAGAGGTATCGATCAGGTAGGCATACCCGCCCGCAACCGCGCAGATCCACGCCGGATCAGGACAGGCCCAAATGCCGCTGGGCGCGTTGTCCCCGGCAAAACCCAACGCACAGGTGGCCAGGAACGGACCCGCTCCCAAGGAAGGACGGACCATGATTTCCAGTGCTCCTCGTTCTACTTCCTCTACGCGTGCCGGGTATACGAATTGGCGCGCAGGCAAAATCATCGGGCGGGCAGTGAGAACCTCTGCCATCCAGCCATGAGGAAAGGTGGAGTCAAGCACCAGCGGCAAACGCTTCTACCCGCTCTCGCACACTCATCACATGGGCCGGCAAATCGAGCCGGCTGCCGTCTTCGAACAAGGGGATCAGTTTGTCGAACTCCGGACCCGAGTGAGCTCCGGTAAGGATGATGCGTACAGGATGGAAGAGTTCCTTGCCCTTGACGCCACTCTCCGCTTTCACCTCGTTCATCAGTTCCTTAAACCGCTGCGGGCTGATTGCGCCCGCTTCACTTCTGACCTTTTCTGTAAACACCCGCACCACCCGCTCGCTTGCTTCCGTAGTGAGCATAGCGGCGTCTTCCTCTGCGACTTGGGTCACGCGCCAAAGAGCCGCGGCCTTTTCCGGTAGCTGCTGCAGCTGATCCACTGCGGGAAGATAAAGCTCCAACACACGATCGAACCAATGCACCACAGCGTCACTGGCAGAGGACTGCGACGGCAGCCAACCGACCACAGTGAAATATGGCCACGCCAACGCCCTCAATTCAGGCAGGGGCGAATGCTTGATGGCCTGCCGGTTCAGCCAATGCAGCTTGTCCCAATCAAAAACCGCCGGTGACGGAGTCACCCGCTCCAGCTTGAATTCTTTGACCAGCTCTTCGCGGGTAAAGATCTCCCGCGTTCCTCCCTCCGCGCCCCATCCGAGCAGGGCGAGATAATTCGCCAGCGCCTCGGGCAGTATGCCCATCTGGCGGAAGCTCGCCACTGAGGTGGCGCCATGGCGCTTGGAGAGGCGCTCACGATCGCTGCCCAGGATGGTCGAGAGGTGCGCAAACTGCGGCAACTCCCAGCCGAACGCCTGATAAATTGCCACTTGCCGCGGGGTGTTCGATATGTGATCGTCGCCTCGAATCACGTGCGTGATGTGCATGAGCGCGTCGTCAATGGTGACCACGTAGTTGTAGACAGGAATGCCCGAAGATCGAACCAGGATAAAGTCACCCACCGCTTCACTGGCGAACTCCACCTCGCCACGCACGATGTCGTGGAAGCGCAGGGGCGCATCCGGCACGGCAAGCCGCACCGCGAAAGGTTCACCTGCAGCCGCACGCGTCATTGCGTCCTTCGGGGTGAGAGCTCTGCATTTGCCCGAATACACTTGCGTGCGATGCTCGCGGAGCGCCACCTGCCGCTCCGCTTCCAATTCCTCCGCGGTACAGAAGCAACGGTAAGCCTTACCTTGGTCGAGCAACTGCCTGGTGTGCTGCTCATAGATATCCAGACGCGCGCTTTGCCGGTAGGGGGCGTAGGGGCCGCCAATCTCCGGCCCCTCGGACCAGTCCAGACCCAGCCAGCGTAGATCTTCTATGAGTTGCGCTTCATAGCGCACCTCGCTGCGCTCCACGTCGGTGTCTTCAATCCGAAGCAGGAACGTTCCGCCGGTGTGGCGGGCAAAGAGCCAGTTATAGAGCGCGGTGCGGGCATTGCCCACGTGCAACATACCGGTAGGAGAGGGAGCAAAGCGCACCCGAGGGGAAGGGTCTGTCATAAGTCTGTTCTGATGCTATCAAGCGGAAACATCCCACGAAGGGAAATGCCCTAGCGGAAGTGCTCCCACCCGCCCGCGGCGAGCGCGATCCGCTTGCCATCGCGATCGAGTTGTACTTGCGGCCCCTTGCTTCGCTTTTTCATGCGGCCAATGGCATGGATCGATACTCCCCCCAGTTGACTGGGCACCGCAGTCTTCGCTGAGGCCGTAAACAACAGCTCGTAATCTTCTCCGCCGTGCAGCGCCTGCTCCAGGGTTGCGCGGGCGTCGACGGGCAGTGCGTCCGCATCGATCTCCGCAGCCAGGCCGCTCTCTTCGCACAGATGCGACAGATCGGTTGATAGGCCGTCGCTCAGGTCAATCGCCGCAGTCGCCAGCCGTGTCAGCTTGCGGCCCGCGGCAAGTCTGGGCTCCGGATACAACTGCGGGTGCCGCAGTTTGTCTTTGCCAACAAAGTCGCCTGGCTTCCGTTGGAGAGCGCTCAACTCCGCTGCAGATCCGCCCAGGGCGCCCGTGACATAAATGAAATCCCCCGCCCGGGCTCGCGAGCGCAGGAGTGCTTTTCCCCGCGGGACACTCCCCAGCAAAACGATATCCGCCACCACCGTCGGCGATTTGGCCATATCTCCGCCGGCCAGGGGCACCCGGTAGCGCTTTGCCAGAGAGATGAATCCGTCCAAGAAGCCATCCAACCACTTACCGGTAAGTTCGGAAGGCAGGGCGAGCGATAAGAAGGCTGCCTCGGGACGAGCCCCCATGGCCGCCAAATCGCTCAATCCGCGTGCCAGGCAACGATGGCCTACGCTTTGCGGAGGATGCCAATCCCGCCGGAAGTGCACATTTTCGAGTGAGAGATCGGTGGTAACCACAATCTCTTTCGCTCGGCGCGGCCGCAAGACAGCACAGTCATCGCCGATCCCCAGGGTCAGAATCCCACTCTTACGCCGACCCATCAGTAACTGGTCCGCCCGGCTGCGAATGCCGGCGATCAATTCCCTCTCGGCTATTGCGGCCTTTGGTCGACTGCTTTTGCGCTCACCCGCCATGCGGCCAGCATACCCTGTCTGACCAAAGTGCCTCTCCAACGGGTCATGCGGATCACACCTTCCGGGTTTGACCCACTAGATTCACTCTGTTAGCTTCAAGACTCGGCTGTTGTGCAGAAGCTGTTGCTGAGTAAAAGCCTATCCCCTTTGCGAGTGTGTATATTGCGCAAGCGCTACTACATTATTTTTGTAGCCCGCCAGGAAGACGGCGATTTGCGCAAGATACCAATTCCGCTTCACTACGCCTATATCTTTGTCGCCGCCGCGGTGATTGGCCTCTTCACCATCACGGGGATGGCCGGGTCCTACAGCCGCATGCTGCTCAAGACGGCTCATTTCAACCAGATTCGCACTGAGCGTGAGACCCTACGGCATGACTACCTGCAAATGGAGCAGGTGGCGCATGAGAAGGACGTTCAGGCCGCTTCTTTAGGCTCGCTGGCGAGCGAAGTCAGCGCTCTTTATGGTCTGCGGCAAAATCGGGTCACTAAACCCGCTTTGGAGCGATCGTCGGCAACGGCTGGTCCTGCGACTTCGGACAGCATGAGCGATCAGCAGTACACCCAATCACTTGATCAGCTTTTAGCGCTGCGCTCCTCGGCGATGTCGGGGGAGATGATGCACGGTATCTTCGCCAGTCGTTTTCCAACGGGCCTCGGCAGCATAGTGAATGTGGCCTATGCACCATCATCGTGGCCGGTGCAAGGGATCGTCACCAGTTCCTTCGGCTCCCGGCTCGATCCGTTTAAGGGCGAGGGCGCCTTCCATACCGGGATTGATATTGCATCCAACCAGGGCGACGCTGTGCGGGCACCTGCAGACGGTATCGTCCTCAAGGCCGGCCTGGGCACCGGATACGGCCGGGAAGTGGTTGTCGATCATGGCCATGGTGTCGAAACTTTGTATGCCCATCTTTCCGGTTTTGCAGTCATCGCGGGACAGGATGTTCACCGCGGAGACATCCTCGGCTACGTTGGGTCTTCGGGACACAGCACCGGCCCTCACCTGCACTACGAGGTCCGCATTCACGATACCCCGGTGAATCCTTCCAAATACCTGCCTGGCGCCCCTTCGCGCCAGTTAGCGAGCACCCCATCGACGCCGCCTACCAACCTCAACGCCGGCGGCGCAGAGTAAAGCTTCCTCTTTGCCCGCAGTGGATCTGCTTTGTAGCCTTATGCTTTGTGCCTAACGCCTTAGGGCAGAGTCAACTACCTGGGTTTCGACAAGAACGACTATCCCGGTGACAACCTGCCTCCCGGCTCTTCACCGCAGCTTTTCCTACACCGGTTATTGGCTGAATAATCCTCCTGGCGCGAACAGCAATAGTTGGCTGGGTAAGCGCGCCATGCTCAAGGCCAACGGGTTCGGCTTCATGATCCTGTACAACGGACGCCTGGACAAAGAACTCAAAGGCAAAGATGCTGCGGCCCTTGGCCGATCCGACGCCGCAGCTGCTGTCTCCGCTGCAAAAAAAGAAGGCTTCGGCCCAGGTGCGATTCTGTTTCTCGACCAGGAGGAGGGCGGACGGCTTTTGCCCGAGCAAAGCGCCTATGTCTTCGCCTGGATTGACGCAGTGCGAGGTTCTCAGTACAAGCCGGGCGTGTATTGCTCCGGCATTCCGGTAGCCGAAGGCTCAGGCAAGATCACCACTGCGGAACAGATCGCGACCCATGAGGGAAAGAAGGGCGTCGCCTTGTGGGCGTGGAATGACCAGTGTCCGCCGGCGCCCGGCTGCGCGATGCCGGGCAAATCCCTTGTTCCAGCGTCAAGCGGTATCAGCAACGCCCTGGTCTGGCAGTATGCGAAATCGCCGCGCACAGAGTTTGCCCGCCAATGTGTTTCGACGTACGCGGCGGATGGCAACTGTTACGCGCCCAATCTACCGCACAGCACGCAGACTTTTTTGGATTTGGATTTGTCTTCGTCTCCGGACCCTTCCGGCGGACGATAAAGCCTGCTTTGTACCAGAGCACGCTTTAGTGGGCCATCGGGACTCAACAAAAACCTGAACTTTATCGTGTGTGAAAAGCAGGGTTGCAAATTGAGTCCCGCAGGGATGGCTGAAGAAGGATCGCGTCGCGGCCCAAATCCCAGCCGTGCCTGCGGGACTGGTCGTGCTTTCATATCTAACCCAGGGACTGCGTCCTGGGCTATTTCAGGCCGTCCCTGCGGGACTTTATTCCGCAGGGTTGCTTAGCCCTCTTGCAACATGCTGGGTTCTTCGGGAGCGCGCAGGCGGACCAGGCGATCGATGGCGTAGGGGGCCCGGTGCGATGAGGTGTGATAGTGGCGCACCTGCAGTTCGCCCAGCAGACCGATGGCCAGCATCTGAATGCCGGCTAAAATCAAGACCCCGGCCACGACAAAGAGCGGCCCGTGCGAGTCCATCACTGCCTGGTGGGTGAACACCTTCAGCCCGGCCAACATCAGCGAGATCGCGCTGCCCAGCAAGATGCCCAGTGCGCCAAACGTGCCGAAAAAGTGCAGCGGCCGGGTCATGTACTTGAGCAGAAAGCGAATGGTCAGCAGGTCGAAGAAAACGCGGATGGTGCGGGAAATCCCGTAGTGAGACTTGCCTCGCTCCCGGTTCACATTCTTGATCGGAATCTCACAGATGCTGGCGCCATACCAGGAAGCGAGCGCAGGGATAAAACGATGCATCTCGCCGTAGAGAGGGATGTTGTGAATCACCTCACGCCGGTACGCCTTGAACGTGGTGCCAAAATCGTGAATATCAACCCCGGAAAGCTTAGCCATCAGCCAGTTGGCACAACGCGATGGAATCCGGCGCATGACGAAATTGTCGATACGCTCTTTACGCCATCCACTGACTACGTCGTAGCCCTCTTCCAGCTTGGCGACAAACTCGGGAATTTCCGAAGGATCATGCTGCAGATCGCCGTCCATGGCCAGGATGTAGTCGCCCTGGGAGTGATCGAAGCCGGCTGCCAGCGCGGAGGTTTGGCCGAAGTTGCGCCGCAACTTGACCACCAAAACCCGGCTATCTACGGCTGCAATCTCCTCCAGCAGCTTGTAGGTGCGGTCACTCGATCCGTCGTCCACAAGCACCAGTTCGAAACTGTCGCCAATCTGCTCCATCACCGCTTTCAGGCGGTCATACAGGGCAGTTACGTTCTCTTCCTCGTTATGGAAGGGCACGACGATCGAATACTTTGGCATCCAGATAGTATAAATCCCAAAAAAGCCCTTATCGGACGGGATTTCCGTCTTTTTGAGAGCCCCCTATCGACCGTTCCATTTTCGGATCTCCTCCGCCAAAATCGCAGTGGCTCGTTCGCACGCGGCGCGATCCACATCGTGATGCGTCACCAGCCGTATGGAGTGGGCACCCACGGTCCCGGCAAGGACATTCCGGCTGGCGAGAGCGCTCACCAGGGCCTGGGCATCTCCGCCGCCGCGCAGGCCGAAGATCACGATGTTGGTCTGGACCAGGGCCGGATCCACCTCCACTTGAGGAAGTTCGCTCAGGGCGCCGGCCAGGAATTTGGCGTTGTCGTGGTCTTCCTGGAGCCGGCTCGTCATTTCGTTCAGCGCGATGATTCCGGCTGCGGCCAAAATGCCGGCTTGGCGCATCCCTCCGCCCAGCGCTTTGCGAAAATTACGCGCTCGCTCGATGTTTCGCCGGCTGCTCACCAACATCGAGCCCACGGGCGCGCACAAACCTTTGGAAAGGCAGAACATGACCGAGCTGAAACCGCTGGTCAGCTGGTCAACAGGAATGCGCTAACGCCGTCGCAGCATTGAAGATACGCGCGCCATCCAGATGGACCGGCAGACCCTCTTCCGCGGCCCCGTTCCAGATTTCTTCCGCGATTTCGGCCGGCATCACCGTGCCACCAGCCATGTTGTGGGTATTTTCGAGAGAGATCAACCCGGTGCGGGAGCGGAAATGAAGCCCGCGTGAGATCACTTTCCGGATCAGCGGCCAGGTAAGGATCCCTCGATCCGCATACACCGGCCGCAGTTGGCATCCGGAGAAAGCCGAAACCATGGACATTTCCCAGTCGACCAAATGGCCGCGTGATTCGCAGATGACCTCCTGGCCATGCTCGGTGTGCATGCGGATCGCGATCTGGTTGCCCATGGTCCCGGTCGGAACAAACAACGCGGCTTCGCGGCCAAAAATCTCCGCCGCGCGGGCTTCCAGCTGGTTCACGGTGGGGTCTTCCCCGTAAACGTCGTCCCCTACCTCGGCCGCGGCCATCGCGGCCCGCATCGCGGGCGTGGGCCGAGTGACCGTATCACTGCGCAGATCGATTGAGGCAGTCGATTGCCGAGTGGTCGTTTCGGGCCAAGGCAAAGTCCTGGTAGACACGGTTTCCTCCACACTCATTGCATTTGGAGCGCCGGCTCCTCTACTCCGAGAAAGCGGGCAAAGACGTCGTTGGAAAAGAGGAGACCTCGCGCGGTTAGGCTGCACTACGCCCGCTTCCTCGGTGAGCAGCTCCAACCGGCATAGCTCGCGGACTACGGGGCGAAAGTGCGCCACCCGCATCGCTGCCGAACTCGGCAGCCAGATCCTGCCATGCGACGCCCGCGCGCAGGCGCAAACCCAGAAACCAGGCCTCTTCCAATTCTTCGCTTGCGCTAAGCTCGCGCACTTCCTGAAATGGGCCTGCGATCTCTGCACCCAGATACTCGCCCAGCACCGCGGTGGTGCAAAAGCGCAACGCGCCGCCGGTCCGGGTACGAACCATGGAGTGCGCATCCAGGCCAAACCCGAGGTAGGGTTCGCGGCGCCAGTACTTCAAGTTATGCCGGGACTCGCTGCCAGCCCTAGCGAAATTCGAGATTTCATATTGCCGCAGACCGTTGGCTCCAAGAGCGGTAATCGCGCTCTCATAAAGATCAGCAGTCACTTCTTCGCTGGGCACGGTCTGCGCGGCGTAACGCGAGCCACCGGCCAGCAATTCCCTGCCCAGGCGGGAATCCTCGTCGATCTCCAGCATGTAAATGCTGGCGTGGTCCACCGCGGTCGCAGCCAGCACTTCGAGTGACTCCTGCCAACTCGCCGGGGTCTGATGGGGCATACCGGCGATCAGGTCGATGCTGAGCTTGCGCAACCCAGCGGACCGCACCCGTTCCAGGTCGCGCAGCACGACTTCCCGGGTATGGAAACGTCCTGTGGCTGCGGCCTCACGATCCACCAGGGATTGCACGCCGAAACTGATACGGTTGACGCCAAAAGCCAGCATGGCCTCCAGACGAGGAGTCGTCCAGCTGGCCCGGAGCGCACTCCAGGGTGATTTCGGCATCCGGGGAAACAGCGAACTCCTGGCGCAGGGTGCGGGCAAGCTCCCCCACCAGGGCCGGGGCCAGGACGCTGGGCGTCCCACCGCCAAGGTAGATACTGTCCACCAGTTCAGGGATCGCGGCATCGCCCAGCCGCCGCCGCAGGCTGCGGATATCCCCACAAACCCGGGCCACATATTGCTCGTGGGCTTTTACCGACGATACGCCGGAGGCAAAGTTGCAGTAGGTGCATTTGGCGCGGCAAAACGGAACCGAAATGTATATGCCGAGGGAATTCATCCGCCGTCCAATTCCTGTATCTCTGGTCCTGCTATCTATTCTGACATCCTCCGTTCCCCGTAACCCCACGTAAAATAAGAGCTGGCGCCCATGGCAGAACAAACCACCGAGAAAGATCGGAAACCCCAGCAGCACGACGACGATGTCGTCGGCAAGGCGTATGACAGCCGCCTGATGGGCCGGCTGTTGACCTACCTTCGGCCCTACAAGCTGCAGGCGGCTATTTCCCTGGTAGCCATCCTGCTCAAGGCGGGATTCGATGTGCTGGGCCCCTACCTGACCAAGGTTGCCGTCGATCGCTACATGACCGCGAGGCCCGCCCTCCATCCGGCGTCATGGACCCATTGGCTGAGCCCCAATGCCCGGGTCGGGATCACGCAGATTGCCGGCATCTATGTCGCCGCCCTGGTGTTTAGCTACCTGCTCGAGTTTGTGCAGACCTACCTGATGCAGTGGACCGGGCAGAAAGTCATGTTCGACATGCGCAGCCAGATCTTCCGCCACATCCAGAGCATGCATGTCAGCTTTTTCGATCGCAATCCCGTAGGGCGGCTGGTCACCCGGCTCACCAGCGATGTAGACGCATTGAACGAGATGTTTACCTCCGGGGTCTTTGCCATCTTTGAGGATGTTTTCGTTCTCATCCTCATCGTGGTCATCATGCTGCGCATGAACTGGTGGCTGGCCCTGATCGCTTTCTCGGTGCTGCCTCTCATCCTCGTGGTCACCCGGGTCTTCCGCAAGCATGTGCGCGACTCCTACCGGCGCATCCGCTCCGCCATAGCCCGTATCAACGCCTCCACCCAGGAGCATGTAAGCGGGATGAGCGTGGTGCAGTTGTTCAACCGCGAGCAGCGCTCCTACGAGGAGTTCGAAGACGTCAACCGGCAGCACATGGTGGCTTTCAAAGACGCCATCCTGGCCTACGCCCTCTACTACCCCGCCGATCGAGTTGCTGAGCTCCGTGGCCATCGCCCTGGTGATCTGGCTGGGCGGATTTGGAGTGCTGCGCAATGCGGTCACGATCGGCGTGCTGGTCGCCTTTATCCAATACTCCCAGCGCTTCTTCCGCCCCATCCAGGACCTGAGCGAGAAATACAACATCCTGCAGGCCGCGATGGCTGCCAGCGAGCGGGTCTTCAAGCTGCTGGATACCCCGGCGGAACTGCAAAGCCCGCCCGCTCCCCGGGCCTGCGACGGTTCAGGCCGCATCGAGTTCCAGCACGTCTGGTTCACCTATCAAAAGCTGGACCCGGAGCAACTCGACAGCATCCAGCAGGCGGAGGGAGTGGAGCAGATCCTCGCTGCTTCGCCCGAGGTGGAGTGGATTCTCAAAGACGTCTCGTTCGTGATCGAGCCCGACCAGACCGCGGCCATCGTGGGCCACACCGGAGCCGGCAAAACCACCATCATCGGCCTGATGATGCGCTTCTACGAGGTACAGCGCGGCAGTGTTCTGATCAACGGAGTCGACGTGCGGGAACAGGACGTAACAGAATTGCGCCGCCATTTCGGGGTGGTGCTGCAGGACCCCTTCCTGTTTACGGGGACCATCGCCGAAAACATTCGCCTGGGGTCGGACTGGATCACCGACGAGCGGATGAAGGCCGCGGCTGACGAGGTCAACGTGGGCGACTTTATCCGTGCCCTGCCACTGGGGTTCGATGAGCCTTTGCGCGAGCGCGGCAACAGCCTTTCCACCGGGCAAAAGCAGCTGATCAACTTTGCCCGGGCCCTGGCCCACGATCCGCGCATCCTGGTACTGGATGAAGCGACCTCGAGCGTGGACACCGACACCGAGATGCGGGTACGGTCGGCGCTCGAACGCATGGTCCAGGGGCGCACTTCGGTCATCGTCGCCCATCGGCTATCGACAGTACAGCAGGCGGACAGAATCCTGGTCATGCACAAGGGTGTGTTGCGGGAGTTCGGCTCCCACCAGGAACTGCTGGCGCAGCGGGGTATTTATTGGAAGCTCTACCAGCTGCAATACAAGGACCAGGAAATAGAGCCCACGCGGGCTTCCACTGGCTTTTTGGACCAAAGCCTGGCCGTAGGCACAGACTAGGATGCCGAAGATTTTTCTCTCTGCCGGTGAGGCCAGCGGCGAGCACTACGGCGCGCTGCTGATGGCGGAACTACGCCGGCTGGAGCCGCAGGCCGACTTTTTCGGGCTGGGCGGGACCCGCATGGCCAGCCTGGGCCTGCGCCGGGTCGTGCGCGCCGAAGACGTGGCGGTTATGGGCATTACCGAAGTGATTCTGCACATGCCCCACATCTACCGCCAATACAGGAAACTGAAAGCCAGCCTGCGCGCGGAACGGCCCGACCTCGCCATCCTGATCGACTTTCCCGACGTAAACCTGAGTCTTGCCGCCGAACTCCGTCGTCTGAAAATACCTGTCGTTTACTTCGTGAGCCCGCAATTGTGGGCCTGGAAAAAATGGCGGGTTCGAGGCGTGAAGCGCAATGTCAGCCGGATGCTGGTGATTTTCCCCTTCGAAGAGGCCTTTTACCGCGCCCACGGCATTGCCGCCGACTTCGTCGGTCACCCCTTGGCGGATCTTGACCCGCCTACAGTGACCCGGGAGGAGTTTGCTAGCCAAAACGGTCTGGACGCGTCAAAATTCTGGGTTGGCTTGCTGCCCGGAAGCCGCACCAGGGAGCTCGAAGCCAACTTGCCGCCAATGTTCGAAGCCGCTCGATTGCTGGGTCCGGGTTACGAATATCTCTTACCCGTGGCCCCTACGCTGAAAGATTCGCAGGTGCAGGCGTTTGCCGCCCAAGCCAACGGGGTCGGTGCGGGTGGTTCATGATGCCCGCGCAGTGTTGCAGCACGCCCGCGCCAGTGTGGTCGCCAGCGGCACCGCGACCGTAGAAGCGGCGCTGATCGGCAGCCCTTTCCTCGTGGTGTACCGGGTCTCGCGCATCACCTATGCCGTGGCGCAAAGGGTGGTCCGTGTAGCCCATGTCGGCATGGTCAACCTCATCGCCGGACGCCGAATTGTGCCGGAGCTCATCCAGGATGACTTCACGGCATCCAAAGTCGTGGAGCGGCTGCGGCCCCTGCTCGAAAATGAGGAGGCTCGTGCAACAATGCAGTCAGACTTGCGCACCGTGGGGGCGACGCTGCGGGTAAACAGCGAGGGAGCGATTCAGCATGCGGCTCGTATTGCCCTCGAATTGATCCCCGCGGCGCGATTGCAGTCCGCTTTGGTTACATCATGGCCGGTTGAATGATTTCGATGACGCTTAGTCCCCATAAGCCAAACAGGGTAATGTTGCTGTTGACCGCCATGCTGGTGCTGACGGTCCCGCATCTCTTCGCTGCAGAGCGATCCAACATCAACATCACTGGATACGTGATCGACGCCCAGCTCGATCCTGCGGAACATAGCCTCAAAGCAACCGCCCGGGTAACGTTCACTGCGACCGACACCGTGAGTGCCGCGATCTTCGAGCTGCACAACGCGCTCAAGGTGGACAGCGTTACCGACGAGCAGCATCACCAGCTCAGCGGAGAGCGTGGCCCCAACGCCACCATTAGCGTCGCCTTGCCGACCCCCATGAGCAAGGGGGCGACCTGCGACCTTCACGTTTGTCTATGGGGGAACGCTCAGCGGCAGCGAAGAGAGCCCGGTCGAAGGACTCAAGGTGGCGTCGATTGGCGACCCCATCAGTTACTTGCTTTATGCGGGCCGCTGGTTCCCCATGGTTGGCTACATGACGGACCGGTTTACTGCGGAAATCCATGTGACCATGCCTGCGGGCTACCGGGTGGTGGGCAGCGGAAACACCGGCAGTCCTCGCTCCGTCGCGGGAGGTCAGCAATACAGTTTCAACTGGACCAAGCCCAGCTTTCCCGGCACCATCATCGCGGGCAAATTCAATGAGCCGATCGCAGTGGCGGGGTCGCCCAATGTGCGCGTGTACCTCACCGATGCCCACAAGCAGAGCGGTACCGAGTACGCACAAACCGCGGTGAAGGAATTCGACTTCTTTGGCGAGTCTTTCGGGGAAGGCGCTTCGCGCTTGCTGAATGTCGTGGAACTGCCGGATGACACCTTGCCTGCCTATTGGGCGCCGGAGATCGCCGCCATTGCCGGCGCCCGTATCGCCGACCGCAACAACTACCGCCTGCTGGCCAACACCATGGCTCACCAATGGTGGGGGAGCACGGTGACTCCGGCAACGCTGGGTGACGCCTGGATCACCAATGGCATGTCCCGCTATGGCGAGCTGATGTATGTCGAACACGTCTCCGGCCAGACGGCACTGCAGGCCGCGGTGATCGATATCTCTGCCGGCGCGCTGGCCTACGACACCACGCCACTCACCTCGGCAGGGCGCCTGGATCCCTTCTCCCCCAGTTCCAATCCATGACCTTGGAGAAGGGCGCCATGGTCTTCCATATGCTTCGTTGGGAAATCGGTGAAGAAAACTTCACCAAGACCCTGCGAGCGTTGGTTACGCAATATGCCAGCAAACCAATCCGCACGCGGGACGTGGAAAAGGTAGCCGAGCAGGAGTCGCAACAGCAGCTCACAGCCTTTTTTGCGCAGTGGCTGGATGGCACCGGGGCGCCGCAGTTCGTCAACAAGTACACCGTCTACCGGTTGGGTAACAACAAGGGATTCCGCACCATTGGCGAGATTGGCCAGGATCTCGACCTGTTCAATATGCCGGTCGAATTGCGCGTGGAGACCGAAGGCAAAACGGAAATGAAGCGGGTGGACGTGGTCGGCACCAGCTCACAATACGTGGTCGACACGTTCGGCCGTCCGCGTCATATTGCCATCGATCCGGACAACTGGGTACTGAAGAACACTCCGGAAATGCAAGTGCGGATCGCGATTCTGCGTGGCCAGCAGCTGGTGGCGGAAGGAGATACTCCGGGAGCGTTGGCGGAGTATCAGAAGGCTCTCACTGCGAACCCGAACAGCTCCCTCGCCAGCTACCGCATCGGTGAAGTGCTCTTCAACCAGCGCAACTACCAGGCGGCCGCGAATGCCTATCGTGATTCGCTCCGCGGGGACGACGAGCCCAAGTGGACCGAAGTCTGGAGCCACATTGCGCTGGGGAAAATATTCGATGTCACCGGGCAGCGTGACCGGGCAGTGAATGAATACCGCCAGGCAGTGCAGACCAACGACAATACCCAGGGCGCGGTCAACGAAGCCCGCAAATATCTGCAACAACCCTACAAGAGGCCGGATACGGACTAGCTGAGGTCGCTGCAAACCACAAGGTCTCTTCCGGACGGGTGCCCGATGTTCGCCTTAGCGTACATGGGCCGAACAAGATGGGCGCAGCCCTTCCAACGCTTTTGACTTTGCGGCAACGATAGCCGTTCATCCATGGAGTCGAAAACGTTTGACTACAACATCTTTCTCGGCCCACGTACGCTGTGGCGAACGTGGGGCACCCGTCCGAACCATGCAACTGAGTTATTGCATCTTACTCGTAACGAAGGCTTCCACGGGGTCAAGACTGGCGGCCCGGATCGCGGGTACCATTCCGCTTACCAGGCCAACCACAACCAAAATCACCGTAGCCACCAGCACCGTGCTGGGCGAAATCAGCAGGTGAATATCCGCAGCCTCACCATTCTTGGCAATCGCGCTGTACAAGGTAATACTGCCCACGACCAACGAAACCAAATAAGCCAGCGCAATGCCGCAAACGCCGCCCACACCCGTGATCACCAACGCCTCGCTCAGGAACTGGATCAGAATATGCCGCCGGCACGCCCCCAGCGCCTTCTCGATGCCGATCTCGCGCGTGCGCTGTTGCACCGCAACCAGCATGATGTTCATCAGACCAATTCCCGCAATACCCAACGTCAGCGTTCCAATAAACGCCATCAATACCTGCAACGCCGTAGTGATGACGTGGAACTGCGAGAGCTGCTGCATCAGGTTGGCGACATAGATCGCGTTGTGGTCAGAAGCAGGAAATCCGTGTGCGGCGCCGAGCGCACCCCGCAGCGCTGATTCCGTGGTCAAATAATTGCCGTGGTAGTTGAACCAGATTCCATCCAGGTACTTGGTATCCTTCACGTCGCTCATGGTGCTAAACGGTATGTAGATGACCCGGTTGATATTGTCGTCGCCCTTCCTGCATCTTGGCCCGCAAGACGCCGATCACCGTGAAGCTCACGTCCTTGATGCGAATGCGCTGGCCGATGGGATACAGGCCCGAATAGAGTTTGCTCTTGGCTTCCGAACCGATCACGGCCACGTGATTGCGCTGTTCCAGGTCCTTGTCGCTGTAAAATCGCCCATAATCCATATCGAGCTTCTGTACCTCGGCGACCAGCGGATACGAGCCGTTCACCCACCATGAGTAGCTGTGGGTATCGTTCTGCACCGAAACCTGCTTGGAGACTTCGGGGACTACATGGAGCACATCCGGAACGCTGTTCGCAATCAGGTCCAGGTCGGCCAGCTGAAGTCTTACCTGGACGCCGGCCTTCTTGCCCCCGGCCTGCTCGCTGGTCGTTCCGGGAAACACACCGATGAGGTTGGTGCCGAACTGGGCAAAAATGGTTTCGATGGCCCTGCCAAAGCCGGCCCCGTAGGCCATCAGCAGCACCACCGTAGCAATGCCCCATGCCATGCCAATCATGGTAATGAGCGTGCGCCGGCGGTTGTACAGCATGGCTTCGTATGCCTGGGTGAGCAGGTCGCGCAACATTTGAGTTCTTCTCCTATTCCCGGCGCAGCGCTTCCACCGGATCAAGCCTGGCTGCCTGCCCCGCGGGATAAACTCCGGCGACGACTCCGCTCAGGCAAAGCGCGCCCAAAGCCAACGCCGCAGACCACGGCACCAGCCGCGGCGCATCAAAGCCCGGCACGCTGTCGCCCATCAGCACGATCCAGCGCAAACATGAGCAGGCCCGCGGCCGCGACGCCCACGCCACCGCTGATGCCGGTCAAAAACATTCCTTCCAGCAGGAACTGGGCCATGATGTTCCGCCTGGTCGCGCCCAACGCCTTGCGCAGTCCGATTTCCCGTGTCCTTTCGGCCACTGAAACCAACATGATGTTCACTACGCCCACGGCACCCAGGGCCAGGGTAACAATACCCACTCCGCCCAAAAACAAATCCATGGCATCGAAAATCTTCCCCACCATGCGTTGGGAATTGATCGAGTCCCATTCCTCAAAAGCATCCGGTGCGTTGGGGTCAAAACCATGCTGCTTGAGCCACGATGGCGTGCACTTCCACCATCGCCGGCAGGTCATCCTCCCTGGCGACGGGCTGATATTGCAACGAGGTCACCGCGTCCCGAGGGATGTTTTCCCCGGTTAACGGAAACAACTCGAGCATGGTGGTCAGTGGGATGTAGACTCGCTGATTGTCACTGTCATTGTTGCCACGCGCGATGCTGCCCGCGACTCCAATCACCTGGAATCGCGTGCCGTTGAGGAGTATCCATTCCCCGAGCGACGGCCGGCCGGGAAAAAGCAGCGCGGCAGTCTTCTTGCCCATCACCACCACCCGGCGTCGCTGCTCCAGATCATCCGCGCGTATAAAGCGGCCTTCCGCGACCGGAACAAAGCGGACTTCGCTATAGTTCGGTTCGACCCCGGTCACTTCCCCACTGCTGCTCGACAGATCGCTCACTTCCTTGATAGTCGTGTTTTGCAGCATAGCGGTGATATTGCGCACTCGCGGCGCGCCGGCGCGGACGGCTGCTTCGTCCGCCAGGGTCAGTTTGTAAGGCCGCATGCCGGTGTGTTGACTGGGGACGGCGGGAATGTTGCCGCCCCACATCATGATGACGTTGTTGCCCAGTGAGGCCATTTGACGGCGCTGACCCGAACGGAAGCCCTCGCCAAAGCCGATCAGCAGGAGCATCGAGCCGACTCCCCAGGCGATGCCGAACATGGTCAGGAATGCGCGCAGCTTGTGCGCCCAGATGGCTCGAAAGACCTCGCCGAAGATGTCGCCCGGGGATTGCATCGCGGTCACCCTCTTATACGGGTTTCGCAGCGTGCTGGTTCCAAAAAGGACTATTTGAGGTGAAGGGCCGCCATCGCCTCATCGGCGCTGGGTGAGCTGGACTTGAGGTAATCTCCGACCCGCTTGCGCTCCTCGGCGGAAAGAGTGGGGGCCAGGGCCAGAATGCGCCGCAAAGTCGTCGAAATGTCATCGATATAGTTCATCATCCGGATTGCTTCGCCAGAAAGTGGCATGGGGTTCTTCCTCGTTACAATGGGGTATACCCATTTTCTGTGCTGGGCGCGAATTCGTAAAGCGACCGGGTCAATTTGGGTGGGCCAATTGCTGTCCCCGACCTTTGGGGAACGCATCCAATGCACAATGTCCGTCGCCGACCAGATTTCTCCCCCGAGCGTCCCCGTGCCTGAGCCGGCCACGGCAAAAGCCAACCCGCGCCAGGAAGCCTCCAACGAAATGCGGGAATGCGTTGAGCGAGTACTGCATACCGATGCCCGGGTCCCGATCTCGACCTATCGGGTGCAAATGCACAAAGGGTTCTCGTTCGCCGATGCGCGAAACATTGTGGGCTATCTGAAGCAGCTGGGCGTCGGTGACTTTTACTCTTCGCCCATCTTCGAGGCGAGGCCGGGCAGCATGCACGGGTATGACGTGACTCGGCACGACCGGCTCAATCCGGAGCTAGGCGGCGAGGAAGGCTTTGCCACGTTCTCGGCCGAATTGCAGAGCCAGGGTCTTGGGCTCTTGCTGGATATTGTGCCCAACCACATGGGGGTTGGGAACGACTCCATCTGGTGGCAGGATGTGCTCGAGAACGGCCACGCCTCGCGGTATGCCGAATATTTCGACATTGACTGGAAGCCGCTCAAACCCGCCCTGCGCAACAAGCTTCTCTTGCCCATTCTAGGCGATCAATATGGCGCCGAACTCGAGCGCAAACATATCCAGGTGTCCATGGAAGACGGGCGCCCGCGGATTCACTACTACGATCACACCATGCCGGTCGCGCCGCGCACGGTACACCTGATCTTTGACCAAACCGGCGGTGGGGCCCATCCACTGCCGCAGTTTTTTTTCGAACTGCTGCAACAGATCGATAAGCTTCCACCCCATGAAACCAGCAGCGATGAGCTCCGAGCAAAGCGGCAGAAGCGATTAGAGGAGCTGCTCCCGGCGTTGCGGGAGGCGCTTCGCGCAGAGGAAATGCAGCCCGTCATCCAGCAAGCGCTTGCGGCCATCAACGGGATCGAAGGAGATCCCCACAGCTTCGACCGTCTCCATCGTTTGCTGGACGCACAGCCGTACCGCCTGGCCTCCTGGCGGACCTCCGCCGAAGAAATCAATTACCGCCGTTTCTTCGACGTGAACGACCTGGTAGGCCTCCGCATGGAGAATCCCGAGGTCTTCGCGGCGACCCACTGCCTGATTCGGAGACTGATTGCTTCGCATGCAGTGACCGGCCTTCGCATCGACCACTGTGATGGTATGTTTAACCCCCGCCAGTACCTGATCCGGCTGCAGCTCTTATACCTTGCCAGCCAATGCGCCGGCGGGGAGCCGCATCAAGAAACCGCCGCCAACGGAATCGAGCGTAGCGTACTCGATACAGTTCGCGGATACGACTGGTCGCAAAGCCAGGGGCCGCTCTATACCGTGGTCGAGAAGATCCTGGAGCCGCGCGAGTACCTGCCCCCGGAATGGCCCGTGCGCGGCACATCCGGTTACGATTTCGTCTACCTGGCAAACGGCATCTTTATCCAGAGCGCCAACGAGAAGCGCTTTAACGCTCTCTATGCCCACGTCCTGGGCCACCCGGTAGACCCGGACGAAATTATCTACCGGTCCAAACTACAGGTGATGCAGACCGCGCTGGCGAGCGAGGTGTATGCGCTCACCAATCTGCTCAGCCAGATTGCTGCTTCCAATCGAAAGGCGCGCGATTTCACCGACAACATTCTGGAGACGGTCCTGCGCCACACCATCGCCGCCTTCCCCGTCTACCGAACCTATATTGACGATCGGGGCGAGTACGGGGCTCGTGATGTGGCCTTCCTGCGCTTTGCGATCGCCCGGGCCAAGCGGCTCAATCCGGATATCGATGCCTCGGCCTTTGACTTTCTGCGCGAAACCCTGCTGTTGCAGAACACCTCTCCGGCAGCGAAGCACAAGCCTGATGCGCAAATACTTTACTTTGCTCTCAAGTTTCAGCAACTCACCGGCCCGGTGATGGCCAAAGGGGTGGAAGACACAGCGTTCTACGTCTACACTCGCTTCCTTTCTTCAAACGAGGTGGGGGGCTCGGCAAAATCCTTTGGCATATCGCTGGACACACTGCACCTGAGCAACCAGGAGCGCCTGAGGCACTCCCCCGACACCATGCTCACCACCTCGACCCACGACACCAAGCGCAGCGAAGACGTGCGCAATCGTCTCAACGTGATCTCCGAGCTTCCTCAGCTCTGGTCGGCAGCTGTGCATCGCTGGCAACGCATGAACGCCAAGTTCAAGCAGAAGATGGAAGACGGGCGTATCGCCCCGGATAGCAACGAAGAGTATCTGCTTTATCAAACCATCCTGGGTGCGTGGCCATGGCAAATGGGCAGCAAACAGGACCGCGAAGACTATGTGGAGCGGATTAGGCAATATGCGTCCAAAGCTCTGAGTGAAGCCAAGGTCAATCTGAGCTGGATCAATCCCGACCCTGAATACATGAAAGCGGTGCAGGCGTTCATCACTGTCGATCATGATGCCTGGTCCGCGGGGAAAAGAGAGCCCTTTCATTGATTCGCTTCGTTCGCTCTTACCGCAGTTACAGATATTCGGGGCGGTGAATTCGCTGGCACAGATAGTGTTGAAAAGTGCGGTCCCCGGAATTCCTGACTTTTATCAAGGCAACGAACTCTGGGAACTCAGCCTGGTCGATCCGGATAACCGGCGGCCCGTCGACTTTGATCAGCGCGCGGGCTACCTCAATGCATTGCTTGCGCTATCGGAGCGAGAGGGTCCTGGGGCGGTATGCCGCGAGGTGCTGGGAAACCTCGCCGACGGCCGAGCCAAGCTTTGGACCACGCACCGCGCGCTGCAGCTACGGCAGCAGGAACACGCAATCTTTCGGCGGGGGGAGTACATCCCGCTCGAGGTCGCAGGGGACCGCCAGCAAAACGTGATCGCCTTTTTGCGCCGGGATTCTGCCAGTGACCGAAGCGTGCTGGCCGTGATCCCGCGGTTCGCTTGCACGCTCATGCGCGGCAAACCGGACCTGCCTCTAGGGGAAGCCTGGGGTAAGGACCAGTTGAAGCTTCCAGTGCCGTCCGGGACGCGCTTCACAAACTTTTTCACGGGAGAATCCGTTACGGTGACAGAGGAGCAAACCCTGCCATTGAGCGCTATTCTCAGCACCTTTCCCGTGGCCCTGCTGGTTAACGCAGACTGAGACTTGAAGGAAACACCGTCCGAAAAGCACTGCTGACAGGATGCACCCCAACGGCCAAAGAGCGTTTGTGAGTACCAGATTTACGAATTAGTCCCGCAGGGACGTCTGAACATCAGAGCTGTCCAAATTAGCGGAGGGACTGGCTTTTTGAGGATGTAACTTGTTGATTGCTTTGAGGCGCGCTTGGCGGAATAAATTCTGGTTGCATGTAGATCGTCCGCTGCCCAAATTCGATTTAAACAATGCCTCGGTTCAGCATCCGCCCTTTCCTCCGGCAACCGCCCTTTCCTTGCCACGGTCCTCTCCTTTTTGTCATCCCGAGCGCAGCCGAGTGGATCTGCGGTTCTACGGATTACTCCTGGAAACCCGGAATAACAAAGGGGAGATTGATTTTTCCAGGAGGGTTCGGCGGATGACTAGTGGAGGTTGTGGGACCGCTAGGAGCGGGGCCACACGAATGGCGCACCGCAGATCCGCTCGGCTGCGCTCGGGATGACAAGCAAGGAAAGGGCGGTTGCTGGAGGAAAGGGCGCTTGCTAAACCGAGGCATTTTAAAAATCGAATTTGGACACGTCTGATTTCCAGCCGTCCGTGCGTGACTAGGCTCGTAAGACCTGGTTCATTCGTAAATCCTGATTCTCACACACGCTCTAAAGCCCGATTCTCTCTCCATCCCTTTGCGACCCGACTAAAGTTGCGCGCTGATAGAAAGACAACTGCACATCCAAGGGAAACGGCTGGGCTTTCTGCACTGTGTCGAATCTCAGGCTTTCGGTTCTACCCAACCATCTCTGTCCGTCAGCTCGGACAACTGCGCCAGCCCCTGGGCCTGGTGGCTGCTGAGCGCATCGGGCGCCATTCGCCAGGTCCAATTATTTTCCGGAATCGACGGCGTATTCATGCGAGCCTCCGAACCCAGCACCAGTACATCCTGGACGGGAATGATGCAAACATCGGCCACAGATGTAGAAGCCGCGCGAATCAAGGTCCACACCACGTCGTTGGGCGCCGGGTTCAGATACGAGTAAACCGCATTCCTTTCGCTCTCTGTCACCCCGTGTTGCCACCAGCCCAGCGTAGTGTCGTTATCGTGCGTGCCGGTATATACAACAGTGTTGGTTTCATACCGGTGAGGCAAATAATTGTGCGCACCCCGGTCACTGAAGCCAAACTGCAAGACGCGCATCCCCGGTAGATTGAACTGTTCCCGCAGCGCGTCCACTTCGCGCGTGATCAAGCCGAGATCTTCGGCAATCAGCGGCAGATCGCCTAACTTCTGGCGCAACGCTGTAAACAGAGCAGCGCCTGGAGCCTTGACCCATTCGCCATGAATCGCAGTCTCATCCTCCGCGGGAATCGCCCAGTACGCTTCAAAGCCGCGAAAGTGATCCAGCCGGATAATGTCGTAGAGCGCATGGGTACGGCGCATGCGGTCCACCCACCAATCAAACCCGCGCCCCTGCAGCACGTCCCATTTATAAATCGGGTTGCCCCAGCGCTGGCCGGTCGCACTGAAATAATCCGGAGGAACCCCGGCCACTCGAATCGGCGTCAGGTCCTCCCGCAGCTCAAATATTTCCGGGTGGGTCCACACATCGGCGCTGTCGAAATTGACGAAGATGGCCACATCGCCAATAAAGTGAATGTCGCGTTCCGCACAATAGCCGCGCAGGGCCTTCCACTGTTCATCGAAAGCGAATTGGATCGCCTGCTCAATTTCGAGATCGTCCCGGCTCTCCTGCTGCAATCTGAGCAGCGCCTCCGGATCCCGTTGGGCGTACTCCTTTGGCCACGACAACCAATAGCCGGACAAAAACCTCTGGCGCAAAACGCTGTAGCGAGCGTAATCAGCCAGCCAGAAGGCATTCTCCTCCCGAAACCGTTGGAAGCGGCCCCATTGCTGGTCGTCGTGATGGGCCAGAAAATTACGCGCGGCCTCGAGCAGAAGCGGCCACTTACGCCGTTCCACTTCTTCAAAGTGCACGTTTCCAGAATGGCCCGGAAGCCCGGCTATGCGGTCTTCCGAAATCCATCCGGCCTGCACCAGCTTCTCCAGGCTAATGAGCAACGGATTGCCGGCAAAGGCGGAAAGTGCGGCATAGGGCGAATTCCCGTAGCCGGTCGGGCTCAGGGGAAGAACTTGCCACAGCCGCTGCTTGGCGGCCGCGAGAAAGTCAGCGAAGGCATAGGCAGCGGGGCCAAGATCACCGATGCCTCCATAGGACGGTAATGAAGAGATATGGAGAAGAAGTCCTGACGATCGTTCGAGGGCCATGCAATACCTTAATTGGAGGCGTCAAAAACCATGGCCTTCGTTGAAGACAGATTCCAAAGCAGCGTCTCCGGTTGCTCGCGAACTAGCTCTGCATGCCCTGGGCCAGGCCCGTTTGTGCACGCTTGTTCATACGAATGCCACCCGACTTCTCATAACGATCGGTGAGGGCAGTCACAAATACCGCAAACATCTGCTCCCGCCGTTCATTGAGCAGTGCCTCGCGCGTGCTATCGAAATTTTTCGCGATCTCGTCCGGAGTGGGTTCCTGTTTCTCACCAATCTTGGCCACAATACCGCTGTGCCCGGTGTTGATTGCCTTGCTGATCTGCCCCACTTTGAGATCGAACAGATCGGGCGCCGAGGCGGACAAGTCTCCGATATCCGGAACCTGGCCAGTGTGGCCTACCAGATCGCTGCTCTTGATGGTGGCGCCGAGCTTCCTTGGCGGCCTGGGCCAGGTTGTTTTCCGCGTGCGCCTTGTCTGCCAGTTCGTTGGTCTTGCGCGCCAGCAACTGGGGCAACTGCTGCTCCCGGAAATCGTCTACCAGGTGAGTCTTGTATTCCTCAAATGCGGGCGCATGCGCCGGCTTCGAATCTGCCACCTGGAAAACTGCAAAACCCTCGCCGGTGGAACTCACCTGGGGAGCCGCTCCCGGTTTGCCGCTGAAAGCCAAGGTCAGCATCTTGGCTCCGTCAGGGAGTCCAGGGAGCACCGCGTTCTGCGGCACATAATCCGTCGTCACCACCTGCAGGTGATGCGCCTCGGCAGTTTTTGCCAAGCCTGATTTGGCTGCCTCCGTGGCGATCTGCTGGGCGAAGCTGGCTTGTTTGTCTGCCTCCGCCTGGCGGGTTAAGGTTGCCAAAATTTGCGCCTTCACCTCATCCAGCGACTTCAGGTGCGCGGTCTGTTTCTCTTCGACCTTGATGATGTGGTATCCGAACTGGGTCTTGATCAGATCTGAGATTTGTCCTGCCTCTAAACCAAAAGCGGCCTTCTCAAATGGCGGCACGGTCACTCCGCGCTGGATCATGCCCAACTCGCCGCCCTGCTCTTTGCTGCCGGGATCATCGGAATTGGCCTTCGCCAAAGCGGCGAAATCGGCGCCGCCTTTGATCTGCTTCAGCAGGTCTTCTGCCTTTTGCTTTGCCGCCGCGTCGACTTTGGCATCGGCGCCGGCGTCTACCTTGATCAGGATGTGGCGGACCTTTACTTCCTCGGGCACCTGGTAGTCCTTCTGATGTCCCTGGTAGTACTGCAGCACTTGCTGGTCGGCTACTGCAGGCGTGCCGCCCGGCACGTCCGTCTGATTCAGCGCGATGTAGGTTAGCTTGCGGGTTTCAGGAATCGCGTCTTTGTACCGCGCCGCGCTCTGTTTGAAAAAAGCCTGCAGCTCAGCATCCGTGGGGTTGATCTGCTTGCGCAGGTCTTCGGCGTTGATCACTGCGTAATCAAACTTGATCTTGGTCGCCTGCTGGCGAAAGGAGTCGCGAATATCCTGGTCCGAGACGGTGACGCCGCCGGTCACCATCGCTTCGAGGCGGTTGATCTCCAGCTCTTTCTTGACCTGGCTCTCGAAGTCCTGGATCGAGGTACGAAAGTAGTTCTGCACGAAGTTCGCGTACTGGTCTTCGCCGATGAACTGACCGTTCGGGAAGAGCGCCTGGGAGAAGGGCCCGGTCTGCATGGCGCGGCGCAAATCAGCATTCCCGACTTGCAGGCCGAGGCGATTCGCTTCCTGCAGCAATACTTCGCGTTGGATGAGCGCCTGCGCCGCTTGCGGCATCAGGTATGGCAACACCATCTCCGGATATTTCTTCTGCTGCAGCATTCTCTCCGCCACCTGTTGCACTTCCGGTGTCGTGATGGTGGTAGACGTGCCAAAGTAGCGGCCCATCAGCCCTCCGCTATGCACGGTGGCGTAGGCATCGGTAGAGGTGTCGGTATCGGCGAAAATGCCGGGCACAAGCGTAATCACCATGGTGACTACGGCGACAGCGATGATGACGATGAAGATGATCTTGACGACGCGGTTGTCTTTTTGCAGGAAACGAATCATTGGATGGTAGCGACCTTTAGAGCGCAATTGCAGAGACTTTTGCTCGCTCTGCCGGGCTTATCAAGTATAGATCACCCTGGCCAGATCTATGTTTGACGCACGCGGCCGTATAACGGCGGGACCCTATTTCTGCCTTTGGGAAGCAGAAACAGGGTCGCTGTCGAGTGATGCCGGTTATCTGGCTTATCTATAGCGGCGGTAGTAGTACGGATAGCCATACACATAAGGCCGCGGGTAGGCGTAGACGTAAGGATACGGGTACCCGTAGGCATACGGATAAGGCGCGTAGCCCGGAGGCGGCGGCGCGTAAGCTGCCGGGGCTCCATACCCATAGGGCGGCCGTTGTCCATAGCGGCCCGCCGGCGGAGCAGAATTAGCCTCTAGCCGGGAAGCGTCCTGATACGAGACTGGCTGCACGGTTGCCGGACTGGTCAGATGAAAGGTGATGAGGGATTCAGGAGGAACAACGCTCCGCGGGCCAGGGGTAGCTGCGGAAGCTCCCAGTCCCACGCCCGTTCCGGCGACCGCTCCGATAGCCGCGCCAGGGCCGCCTCCCGCGATAGCGCCGATCGCAGCACCCAAAGCGGCTGCGCCGACCGTGTTTCCGGCGGTGTAACCACCCTTACCCGGACTGCTGGTGTCGAACGTATCCGTAGCCAGCGAGTAGGAGTTGCCACCAAGGCTCAGCGCGGTCAACTGCAAAGCGATACTCGCGCCACCCTTCAACTCGCCCGGCTTCTTCACGTCCACCACCCGGCCGGTGACCATAGCCCCCCGAGGAATCGCCAGCACATTGCCGACATACACGCTCTGGGCCACTGTTCCCTGAAAGAATTCTCCGGGTTTCACTTTCTTCGAATCCAACGGCTCGCTGGTACGAATCGATAACAACATTCCGCTCGACAAAGTGACTGGTCCGGAAGGTGGTGCTGCCTGCGGTGCCCCCTGGGAAGCCTGGTATCCATTAGGCGCGCTTTGACCGGGCTGGTAGGCGGGGCGGGCGGGTTGACCATAGCCTACGCCGGCGCCCGCAGCGGGAGCACTCGGGGCCTGGCCCGGATCTTGGTTCGCCTGACCGGGATATTGAGGCGGACCCTGGTCCGCATTCTGGTCCTGATCCTGCGCCGCGCTATCAGGCGGGGGAATCTGTCCATTTTGCGACATCGGGCGGCGGTCCAGCCTGGCCCCAGTCGCCCTGCTGGCCCGGGGTCGGTGTTTGTTGCGAGGTCTGCTGTGCAGACGCAACCAAGGCCGGAGCCAAAGCAAGGCTGGTGCCCAGCACTCCGGAAATTATCCATCTCGTCGAATTCATTGTTAACCCCTCTCGCCCAGGCGAGACGCCCGATCCGTCCTCCCGGACACACTGCATAGACGGTAATTCACACAGACCGTCACTGGTGCTAACCCAGTTTTACGGCAAAAGTTATGCCGGCAGGCAGCCCGATCGAGATTTGTTACGGCCGGTAATGACCCATCCGGGGCAGTTGACCGAACTTGATATTCATCGGCCTTTGGCCTGAGTAGTTCTTGCGGCCGCTATCGAACCTTGTGCTGGCGGCCGTGTGCTGCATCATTGCCTGGAGCGATGGCCATGACCATCTTGGATGCTCGGCGTGCGCCTGTCTCGCCCCTCCGCTCTCTACGACCGTGGCATGGGCAGCCACCTTATGGCAGGCACACCAGCAGCCTGGCCCACGTATCCGGAAGCTTTTGGCTGCTATCGTGTCCGCCTGGCGCAGGATGGGAATGATCGCATCTCTGCTTGCCGTCTCCGCTTTAATGTATTCAACGTGGAGATGGGAGAGGGCTTGTCGTCTTCCTACTCGACGGGCCTCGACCGCGACCGCTTCGACTCGGTTTGCGACCACCTGATTGTTGAGGACCAGAAGGACGGCCAAGTCGTAGGCACATACCGTATGCAATCAGGGCTCATCGCCGGCGCAGCCTTCGGCTACTACAGTGCCCAGGAATTCGAGTTCGCTCCCTACGAGTGCATCCGCCAACAGGTCCTGGAGCTGGGCCGCGCCTCGATCGATCGCCGGCACCGTTCGAGCGAAGTGCTCACCTTGCTCTGGAGGGGGATTGCCCAATATGCCAAATTTCACGGGCTACGGTACCTTATCGGCTGCTCTTCCCTGAACTCGAAGGATCCCCTCGAAGGCTGGAGCCTCTACCGGCAGCTGGTCTCGCAACTGGTTTCATTCGAGTACATTACGGTTCCCACGGCGGCGTTTACACTGCCCCGCAATGAGCCGGGGTCAGCATATCCCGGCAAGGTGCCAAGGTTGCTTAGGACCTACTTGAGGGTGGGAGCCCGGATCTGTGGGCCACCCGCGTGGGACCGGGCTTTCGGGACTATCGACTTCCTCACCCTCTTAGACCTGGAGCAGATTACGCCGGCGGCGCGAAGCCGCTTCCTGGTGGAGTAAAGTCGATGCTTCCCAACAGGCAGCTTTTACGGTGCGGTGCGGATGGCGGTTCTCGTCGCTTCCCTGCTTGAGGCGTTGGGGCGGTTTGTTCCGGTCTATCTCCTGTTCCGAGGACAAGTTCCGGCCGCTCGCCGGGCCGCCTGGCTCCACGCTTCCTGCACCCGTATCGCCAGGCGGCTGGCCCTGGCTCCTTCCGTCAGGCAGCCCCAGGCCGCCGATGGCGCCGGTCTTACCGTATCCAATCACCTGACGTACCTCGACATACTGGTTTACGGCGCCGCACGGCCGTTCCTGTTCGTAGCCAAATCGGAGGTGCGGCGATGGCCGCTTCTGGGCGCCCTGGCCGGTCTCGGTGGCACGATCTTCGTCGACCGGAGACGTAGCCTTCAGGTCGCGGACGCAACCCGCGAGATTGAGCAGGCTCTACGTGCCGGGATACCCGTGCTGCTGTTTCCTGAAGGCACCAGCTCCGACGGTAGCTCAGTCCTGCCCTTCCGTTCGCCTTTGTTCGACCCCGCGGTCCGCGCCGGCGCCTCAGTCACGGCAGCCGCGGTTCGCTATCACGCGGCTAACATTACCGAGGACCAGGTCACCTACTGGGGAGACATGGTGTTTCTTCCCCATCTGTTTCGCACCCTGTGCGTCCGGGGATTGACGGCCGAGATCGGCTTCGATTCCCCCCGCCGCTTTCCCGATCGCAAGTGCGCGGCGCGCGAGGCATGGCGCCAGGTTCATTTGCTCCGAACGGCGAACGAATTGTGAGCTTCCCTCTTTACATGGTCCCCCGTTGCCGTGGTAGACATGCAAGCATGCCTGCCACGACGGAGAAAAACCTTCATCTCAGCCAGATCGCTCCCCGCATCATTCAATCCGAAATTCGCTCCATGACGGTGGAGTGCGACGCCGTTGGGGGCGTGAATATGGCCCAGGGAGTGTGCGATACCCCGCTTCCCGAAGTGGTCATGGAAGCCGCCATCCAGGCGATTCGTGACGGGTACAAC
Organism: uncultured Acidobacteriaceae bacterium; assembly: GCA_963847155.1. Taxonomy (GTDB): domain Bacteria; phylum Acidobacteriota; class Terriglobia; order Terriglobales; family Acidobacteriaceae; genus PALSA-350. The sequence goes on from CAWJZH010000006.1 coordinate 578,156, forward strand.
ATCTACACCCGGTTGGATGGGGTGGCCGTGCTGCGGCAGGCGATCGCGGACAAATTTGAGCGCCATAACGGTCTGCGAGTCGACCCCGATAAGGAGATCCTGGTGGCTTCAGGGGCAACTGGGGCCATGTCCTCCGCTTGCCTCGCGCTGTTCGACCCCGGCGACCAGGTGATTCTGTTCGAACCGTTCTACGGATATCACTACAGCACCCTGGTTTCCATGCGGGTTGAGCCGGTCGTGGTGTCGATGGAGCCGGCCACCTGGGAAATTGATTTTGATCGTCTGCGTGCCGCCATAGGTCCCCGTACTCGCGCCCTGCTGATCAACAGCCCCGGCAACCCCTGCGGCAAGGTCTTCACCCGGGCGGAGTTGGAAGCCATCGCCGCCTTGGCGATCGAACATGATCTGTTCGTGCTCACCGATGAGATTTACGAGTACTTCATCTATGAAGGCCAGTCCCACATCAGCCCGGCGACCATCCCAGGCATGGCTGAGCGCACGATTACGATCTCCGGCTTCTCCAAGACATTCAGCATGACCGGGTGGCGGATGGGCTACGTGGCTGCCAGCAGCAAGTGGATGCCGGCCATCGGCTACTTCCACGATCTGGGCTATGTATGCGCTCCTTCGCCCTTCCAGTACGCGGCAGCGGCGGGGCTGAGGGCCCTCCCGGACAGCTTCTACCAGGGGCTGGCCACCGAGTACCAGGAAAAGCGCGACCAGATCTGCGACGCTCTGGCGGCGGCGGGGCTAACTCCCGCGGTGCCGGCCGGCGCTTACTATGTGCTGGCCGACGCCAGCCGCATTGAAGGCGTAACCGCCAGCGTGAAGGCCAGGAACTTGCTCCGCGCCACGGGAGTGGGCGCGGTTGCCGGCTCGGCTTTTTATGGCGGCGGCCGGGGGGAAAACCTCCTTCGCTTCTGCTTTGCCAAGCAGACCGCCGACCTGGATAGGGCCAGCACCGCCCTGCGCAACTTTGGCGTCTGATAAGTAAGCCAAGCCTTTCAGTCATCCCCAGCGTGACTTTTCGTCTCTCGAATCCTGACCCAGGACTACGTCCCAGGCTAGGTTCAGCCGTCCTTGCGGTAGCCGCGCCTGGTATAAGCCAAAAACAGAAACCGAAGCCACCCTCACAATCGATGAATCCACGTGGTGATGTGGAGCATCAGATAGCTTGACAACAGAAGACTCAAGTGCGAGGCTAAGACACAACCTCGCACACGAGGACTGTGCAGGCAGGAGCAGCGATGGCAAAGATTATCGGTATTGATTTAGGCACCACGAACTCAGTGGTGGCAGTGATGGAAGGCGGTGAGCCCAAGGTCATCCCCAATGAAGAGGGGGGGCGGACTACCCCATCTGTCGTCGGATTTACCAAGAGCGGTGAGCGATTGGTAGGCCAGGTGGCGAAGCGCCAGGCGATCACCAACCCGGAAAACACTATTTACTCGATCAAGCGGTTCATGGGCCGCCGGGCCAATGAAGTGACCGACGAAATGAAGATGGTGCCCTATAAAGTGAAGCCGCAGGGCGACCATGTCGTCATTGTGGCCCAGGGCAAGGAATACACCCCGCAGGAAATCTCGGCGATGATCCTGCAAAAGCTTAAAAAGGCAGCCGAGGACTATCTCGGGACCACGGTGACCGAGGCAGTGATCACCGTGCCTGCGTACTTCAATGATGCGCAGCGCCAGGCGACCAAAGACGCAGGCAAGATTGCCGGTCTGGATGTAAAGCGCATCGTCAACGAGCCGACGGCGGCAGCGTTGGCGTATGGCTTGGATAAGAAGAAAGACGAAACGATCATCGTCTATGACTTCGGCGGCGGAACGTTCGACGTTTCGGTACTGGAGGTAGGCGAAGGTGTGATCGAGGTCAAGTCGACCAATGGTGATACCCACCTGGGCGGCGACAACCTTGACCAGCGCATTGTGGACTGGCTGATCGACGAATTCAAGAAAGACGAAGGACTCGACCTGCGGGCAAAGGGCAACGAAATGGCCCTGCAGCGCCTGAAGGATGCGGCAGAGAAAGCCAAGATCGAGCTCTCGACCACGGTCGAGACCGAGATCAACCTGCCCTTCATCACCGCGGACGCGACCGGACCGAAGCACCTGGTCAAGAAGCTCACCCGCGCCAAGCTCGAGCAGTTGGTGGAAGACCTGTTGCAGCGCTCGATCGAGCCTTGCAAGAAGGCGATGGCCGATGCAGGAATTACGACCAAAGAAATCGATGAGGTAGTGCTGGTCGGTGGACAGACACGCATGCCGCGCATCCAGCAGTTGGTGAAGGACCTCTTCGGCAAAGAGCCCCACAAGGGCGTCAATCCGGACGAGGTGGTCGCTATCGGTGCGGCGGTTCAGGCAGGCGTTCTGGCGGGAGAAGTAACCGACCTGTTGCTGCTTGACGTGACGCCGCTGACGCTGGCGATCGAGACCCTGGGCGGAGTAGCGACCAAGATGATCGGCCGCAACACCACCATCCCGACCAAGAAGACGGAGACGTTTTCGACGGCCGCGGACAACCAGACGGAAGTCGAAGTGCATGTGCTGCAGGGCGAGCGCCCGATGGCAGCGCAGAACCGGACCCTGGGTAAGTTCAAGCTGAGCGGGATTCCCCCGGCTCCGCGCGGAGTGCCCCAGGTCGAAGTGACCTTCGACATCGATGCCAACGGCATCCTGAACGTCACGGCGAAAGACAACGCCACCGGCAAGGACCAGAAGATCACCATCACTTCTTCTTCGGGTCTTAGCAAGGACGAAGTCGATCGCATGGCCAAAGAGGCCGACTCGCATGCGACCGAAGACCAGGCGAAGCGCGAAGAGGTAGAGGCGCGGAACTCGCTCGACAACATGGTGTACAACGTCGAGAAGATGCTGAAGGACAACGGTGACAAGGTTTCCGGCAGCGAGAAGAGCGACGTTGAGTCAGCACTGGCTCAGGCCAAGACCACGCTGCAGGGCAGCTCAAGCGCGTCCGAGCTGAACAGCGCGCGGGAAACGTTGACGGCGGCTTCGCACAAGCTGGCCGAGGCCATGTACAAATCGAACGCCGCTGGAGCTTCGGCTTCAACCGACGGCACCGCAACCCCGGGTGCTGCCGAGGAGAAGAAAGAAGAGGGCGTGATCGACGCCGAGTACGTGGACGTCGATAAGAAGTAAGAACGCAATTGACCGCGTCGCAAACATGGCAAGGGGCGCTCGATCCGCCAGAGCGCCCCTTGCTGTATGACACCAGGAATCGAGAGATTGCAACCGGCGGAAGGCAGGACCAAAATGACGGACACAATGTGGAAATATGAACAACTGCGAGCTGGCCAGATCTATAACCAGGTTATGTTCAACACTCGCGAAGAAGCGGAAAGCTTTGCCGCCCAGATGACCCGGGTAGAACCCGATCTGTTCTGGAGAATCGAGCCGGTAGAAGCACGGCTGTGGTGGAACTGAAGTAAGCCCGGGTCGCCAAATTGGCGACCCGGCATATTTGGGATCGGCCCTGAACAAACATGGCAACTACACCGACAAAAGATTATTACTCCCTTCTGGGAATCAAGAAGACGGCCACATCGGACGAGATCCGGAAGGCTTTCCGCAAGCTCGCCCGCAAGCACCACCCCGACGTGAATCCTGGGGATAAGAAGGCCGAAGAGCGTTTCAAGGAAATTTCGGAAGCCAATGATGTCTTAAGCGATGAGAAGAAGCGCAAGGTTTATGACGCGTTAGGGTACTACTCCGACCAGATTGATCCCGGCAACGGCGGAGGCTGCGGCGCGCGGCGGCTATGGCGGGTTTCCAGGCGCGGGTCAGGCGGGGGGATCCACGCGGCAACCAGGCGGTGGACGCGGGCCCATTGATTTTGGCGGCTTTGACTTCTCCGACTATGCGGCCGGCCAAGGTGAGCCTGCGGGTTCGGCCTCAGGCTCGAGCTGGGGCGGCTTCCGGGATATTTTTTCCAGCGTGTTTTCCAAGGAACAACAGAGGCAGCAAGGGCCACAACCGGGAACCGACCTCGAGTACTCGATCACGGTAGACTTCTGGACCGCTATCCGTGGCGGAGTGGTGCGCCTCCAAGTGACGCGCCAGGAAGTCGTGCCCTACCTGCAAAGGAAGACCAAGCGGCGGCGGCGGAACCTGCGCTGAATGTCAGGGCACGGGACAGGTCACCCAGATGGGCGGCCGCATGAAATTCAAGATCGAGTGCCCACAGTGTGGCGGAACGGGTAAGCATACCCATGACTGTGCGACCTGCGACGGCGAAGGAACGGTGTCGCGTACAGACACAGTGGAAGTCCGCATCAAGCCTGGCACCCGCGACGGGCAGAGGATACGGCTCGCAGGCAAGGGCAATGCCGGAATCAACGGCGGCCCGGCAGGCGATCTCTACCTGACGATCAAGATCAGTAGCCATCCCGTATTCACGCGGTCCGGGGATGATATCCAGGTGCAGATCCCGGTCACGGTGCCGGAAGCCGCGTTGGGAGCAAAAATCGAAGTGCCGACGATCGATGGCCGTGCTCAGCTGAAGATCCCGCCGGGAACGCAGAGCGGGCAGAAGCTGCGCATGCGCGGCAAGGGAGTTCCGTCGGCAGTCCACGAGGGCGTGCGGGGCGATGAAATTGTCACCGTGGAGGTGGTCGTGCCCCAGCTCCGGGACGAGCGATCGAAAGAGATCCTGCGCGAATTTGCCAAGTTGAACCCGGAAGACCCCCGGCAGGCAACGTTCGACGGCGTATAAGACAGAGGCAAGAGAACGAAAATGCCCACAAAACGTAAATCAAAAGGCGCATACATGATCTCGGCGGTAGCCGAGATGTACGAGATCCATCCGCAGACCCTTCGCCTGTATGAGCGCGAAGGGCTGCTGCAGCCCTCCCGCACCGTGGGCAACACGCGTTTGTACACGGATGAGGACCTGGAGCGGCTGGAGTTCATCCTCAACCTGGCGCGCGAGCTGGGCGTCAATATCGCCGGCATCGCCATCATTCTGCAGATGCGGGAGCGGATGGAAGAGATGAATCACCAGATGCAGGATTTCGTCAACTACGTGCGCACCGAAATGCTGGCCAAGATGCAGCAGGGCATGCCGGCCACCGAAGGCGCCCTGGTCGCGCTGCGGCGGCCGACGGTCGTCCCGGCGCCGCCCCGCGTAAGCGCTAGCCCGTGTTCCTTAATTTAGGAAGCTTTAGGGCCAAAGTGTACTCTAAAGGGGAGTTCCAGGTCAGCTGCAAGATGATGGACTTTCTACTCCTGCTCAGCATTATTGGCATCATCACCTCGACGATGTATGCCCTCCTGGTGGCCACGGGCGCCGTGCGTCTGGCGCAGCGCCGGCGCAGCCATGCCGGCGGGCAATTTGCCCCACCCGTGAGCTTGCTCAAGCCGCTGCACGGTCTGGAACCGGACCTCGAATCTCATCTGCAAAGCTTCTTTGAACAGGATTATCCGGAGTTCGAGATCATTTTTTGCGCGCGCACTGACCAGGATGCGGGTTTGCAGATTGCCCGGCGGGTTGCGGCGCGTTATCCGAAGATCCGTTCCCGGTTTCTGTGCAGCGGGAATGCGCCGTATGCCAACGCCAAGGTCTGGTCGCTGGAGCGTATGCAGAACGCCGCGTCCCACCAGTTTTTCGTCGTCAGCGACAGCGATGTTTCGGTGACACGCGACTACTTGCGGGCGGTCATGGCGCCGTTCGCCGATGAGCGTGTTGGCCTGGTGACCTGCCTCTATCGCGGCGTGGGCAGCAACTTCTGGTCCAGGCTCGAGGGCGTCGGCATGTCGATCGAGATGTCCGCCGGTGTGCTGGTGGCCGAGATGCTCGAGGGCATGAAGTTTGCCCTGGGACCCACCATGGTGGTGCGGCGTGACTGCCTGGAAGCGGCCGGCGGGTTTCGCGCCCTGGGGCCTTATCATGCGGATGACTTCATGCTGGGAAACATGATCGCCGCCGGCGGGCACCGGGTGGTTCTTTCCACCCACACCATTGATCACCACGTACTCAATTCCTCATTTCTCCCTTCGGTGCTGCACCAGATTCGCTGGATGAAAAGCACGCGCTTTTCTCGCCCCAAGGGACACCTTGGAACTGCACTCACCTTCAGCATGCCCTATGGCTTGCTGGCGGCGGCCGTTGCGATCGGTCTCCATCGTCCCTTGCTTGGGCGGGTTGTTGTTGCTGTGGAGCTGGGCTTCGCGGGTGGCGCTGGGCGCCATCGTCGGTCGCCTGGTGGTCGAAGAGCCGAGGGTCTGGCGAAGCGCGTTGCTTTATCCGCTGCGCGATCTGCTGGGATTTTGCTACTGGGTTGCCAGTTATGTGAGCAACCAGGTCCGGTGGCGGGGCGAAGTCTACAACCTGCTGCAGGACGGGTTCATGAGAAATGATTCCCAGGCCGGCGAGCGCGAGTCTGAGGCGATCCTCACGGCTTACTGCCTCGCAACTGTTCTTCCGATTCGTACCGTGGGTTCCTCCAGCCGCGGTGGAGACGGAAACTCGGATTTAGGCGCGACAGTCGACTCTCATCGTTACAGCGGGCGATCGGTGTAGAGCGCCTTGTCGGAAAGCTCCTGCAGCAAATAGGCTCGGCTTCCCAACAAGCCGGAGACGTGGGCCCTCTCATCTCCCGGCACGAAGAGAAATCTTCGCGGACCGGTACCCCAGAGCGCCAGCAGATCGGCGTCACTGATCAGCACCCGCGGCGCGTCAGGATAATTCGAACCCCAGAGTACCGAACTCACCCTTCCATTCACCAGCAGAGCCTGCCGCTCGGTGTAGAAGATCAGCGAAGAACCATCGGCCACATCGCCATAGAGGATCAGCGTGGCATCGGTTCCGCGGGGCGCGATGTGGTTGATGGTGTCGGCCATGGCGCGCGACGAGAGCATGGGCTCAAACCTCACCAGGGCAATATGGGCGGCAATCAGAAAGACAGCGGAAGTAAAGGCGACGCTGACCGTGGCTTCAAAATGATGGCGCTGACGGCGCAGTATCCAGGCGATCACCGGACCCAGGAGAAGGCCGGCCGCTGCCAGCCCCGCGGGCAAGCGAAGAGCGGCAAAAGACGGCCCGGTGAGATCGAATAAGTGGGCCATCGAGAGCGTATAGCCGGCTACATCCCGATGCGCCAGAAGCGCGCCGATGTCGCTGCCCGATGGCAGACCGCGAGAAGACCACAGACCATATCCCAGCGCGGATGCAGCCAACAGACCTACGAGGGCGAGCGCCGCCTGCGCTCCGGTGAGCCACTTGCTCGCTGTCCCGGGTGCGCTTTCTTCGCTTGCCAGCGCGCCTGCCGTGAGCAGCAGCAGGGGGAAATAAGCCGGAAAGGTGTAGTACTCCTGGTTGGTGGAGATGGAAAAAAAGAGCAGGATCACCGCCGCGTAGATGGCCAGCAACCAGGTGGTTCTGGTACGGAAGAGCGCAGAGCGCGCCGCCACGGAATAAGGCGCCGGCCGCAGCCCGTGACGCCAGCGGCTGCGTGCATCCCATGCTCGCCGGAGAGCGACCGGCAGGTAGATGCTCCAGGGAAACAGCCAGACCAGGTGCAGGCTCCAATAGAGAGCAAAGGGTAGTTTGTTGTAGTCGACCGGATAGCGCTTGCCCAGAAAGCGGAGCACTTGCTCGTTGATAAAGTAGAAATAGAAGAAGCCGTGAACATTGCCGGGAGTGGGGATGTTCCCCGCGGGGTGGCCGGCACCCGGATTGCGCAGCCCAGCCAGAATGTGCCAGGGCGCGGCAATGGCGAGGAAGAGCAGAATGCCGGAGGGCAGACGGAACTGACGCCAGCGGCGCCATTCTCCCGTGAGCAGCAGATAGGGCACGGCGGCGAGGAAGAAAAAGACCGGCGCCACCAGTCCCTTGGCTAACATCGCCAACGCCAGGGCAGCCCAGGTCAGGTAAAAGCGGGAGGGTTTCCCGTCTTCCAGCCCGACGAGAAAATTGTAGAGAGCAAAGGCCAGCAGCAGCGTTAACAGGACTTCGGGAATGAAGATGCGGGTGAACAGAAAGACGCCCGCGCTGGTCAGAATACTGAGGGCGGCATAGAACGCCGCGCGGTCTCCATAGGCGCGACGGCCCCAGACCCAGGCCAGAATGGCGAGACCGAGTACCCCCAGGGTGAGGGGCAAGTGGGTGGCGAATACGTTGAAGCCGAAGAGGCGGTAGTCGGCGGCGGCCAGCCAATACGGCAGCGGCGGCTTTTCCAGGTAGCGGACGCCATCCACTTTCAACGTGACCCAGTCGCCGGTGCGCGCCATCGACTGCGCAGCAGTGGCATGGTTGGCATCCGCATCATCCAGCAACGGGGGCGTAAAGAGCGCCGCGAAATGGACGGCGGCGAAAACCAGCAGCAGCAGCGTCCAGGTACGCACTGGGGAGAGGACTGGAGTATTCTCGGGAGGCGCCTCGAGGGAGAGGGCGAAGTGATTCGACATGGCTCAGAAAAGCGTGGTCACTAAGCAGCAGGATAGCAGCCGGAGTGAAGCGTCAGCGGTGCAGGACCCGCGGGCCCATTTGACCGTACTTGCGGAAGCGTTCAACGGCGCAGTGGCGCAATGTGTGGAGGACGCGGATCCGGAAGCCGTGCATCGGGTGAGAACGGGCTCACGCCGCGTGCAGGCGATGCTCGAGGCCATGCTGCGCGAAAATGCGACCCTTGCCCTGGACCATCCGGCAAAGCCATGGCTGCGCCAACTGAAGCAGATCCGCCGCGCGGCCGGCCCGGTGCGCGATCTGGATGTGCATCGCAAGCTGTTGGAAAACCTGGTGGGCAAGACTGCCCCGGGCGATGCGACCCGCTCCAAAGCAGGCGGAAATGCTGGACGACTGGCTGAAGAGCGAGCGCAAGCAACTGGCTCGCGGCATGCAGAAGCAGATCAGGAAGCGGCAGCAGGGACTGGCGGAGCGGCAGATTGCGGTCCTGAATGCCATCGGCTCGGTTCCGCTGGAGAGTGCGAGGACTCCGCGTTCCGCCGATGCTGTGGCCCTGGAAGATTTTGTGCGTGCGGCCGACGCCATGCCCTTGCTGGATGCGGAGAATCTGCACGACTTTCGCAAGGCAACCAAGAAGGCTCGTTATGTAGCCGAATCCGCTGCGGAGAAAGGACCCTACAGCAGCGTGGCCAAGGCCTTGAAGCGGATCCAGGATGCGATCGGCGAATGGCATGACTGGCAATGCCTTCTCGAAGAGGCCGGACAGCCCTGGAAAAAGATGCTCCGGATCTGAGCGCACATCTGGAGCGCGAGGTGGAACGCCATTTTCCGCGGCGATGAAGACCACCCAGACTATGCGCGCCCGGCTTTCGGGCGAGTGGATGGCCTCAGCAAACGGCAAGCGGCCGCTGGTCGTCCGGTTCAGCGAACGGCGTCTTGCATCCGGCTTCTGAGTCGCATGCTTCGTATCCGCGTAACAATCTCGCCTGTCTGAAGGTTACGGCGCTTAGGGCCTAAACGCCCTAATCGTAGCGGTCTCTTTACGTACGGCTATATGACAGCCTTCTCGCCGAGGGTTGCTTATACCATTCAGGATGTCGCTGAGCCGTTGAAGGACGGCTCAAGTGGCCAAGAGATGTACGGGCTTAAGCCCGTACGATGTACCCAGTCAAAATCAGCCCGTGCCCTTGACTCAGAGAAATGCTTACTTAAGCGGAGCCGTTAAAGAAAATGTAAAAAGAAGTGGTGTATCTTGAGGTGAACTCCCCCAGACGATGCAGACGTACGCGGCGATTGATATTGGTTCCAACTCCTGCCGATTAAAGATCGCGCGAGTCCAACAACACCAACTGAAAGTGCTCCACGAGGACCGCGAAGTGACGCGGTTGGGAGCGAGCGTGTTCGAAACCGGCGTGGTCTCTCCCGAAGCGATGGCGGGGACATTGATGGCGCTCAAGCGTTTTTACCGCGCGGTCAAGCTGCACGGCGCAGACCAGGTGCGCGCGGTAGCCACCTCCGCCTTGCGCGACGCGCGCAATGCGCAGGCTTTTCTGGCCTGGGTCAAATCGGAGACAGGTTGGCAAGTGGAGATCATCTCCGGCCTGGAAGAAGCGCGCCTGATCCACCGTGGGGTGATGGGCGAACCAGGCACGCAGGGCAGGTGCCTGCTGATCGACGTAGGCGGCGGCAGTTGCGAGATCACGCTCTCCGAACGCAAACGGATCCAGGAAACGGTGAGCCTGCCGCTGGGCGCGGTCCGCCTGACCAAGGAATTTCTTCCCAGCGATCCCCCCACCGAGGAAGAGCTCGCCCGGCTGAAGCAATTTATTGCGCGCGAGCTACGCAAAGCGGAGCGGCGTTTGGGTGCATTGCGGGTGTCACTGGTGATCGCTACGTCGGGAACCGCGGCTGCCCTGGCGCAGGCCAGCCAGGCAATGCGCAAGACCTCGGGCAAGAACGGCCGGGCCCGGAGCAAGCCGGTGGCGGATACGAAGAACGTGCGCCGGCTGACCACCAAGCTGACCGGCATGAGCAGCGCGCAGCGCAGCAGCATCCCGGGAATCGGGCCCAAAAGGATCGAGATCGTGGTCGCCGGCGCCCACGTCTACGCTGAGCTGCTGGAACGTTTCGCCCTGCCCGGGTTCATTTACTCAGAGCTTGGCTTGCGGGACGGGATCCTGGACCAGATGCTGGCCGAACAGGATGCCAAAACTACCGCTCACCAGGTGTTCGAACGGGAGCGCTGGCAGGGAGTGTTGGCCACCTGCAAACGCTATGGCGTCGACCCCAGGCAAGCGGACGCGGTGCGACAACACGCGCTGCAACTGTTTCGCGATATGCAGTCCGTGCACGAGCTGCCCCCGGAGTACGGTTCCTGGCTGGAGGCAGCGGCGATGATGCGCGACGTGGGCAAGTTCATGAACTACCAGGGACATCATCGCCACGCGCAGTACATCATTGCCAACTCCGAGCTATTCGGATTCACACCGCAGCAAAGGGCGATCATGTCGGCCATCGCGCGCTACCTGGGCAAGTCTCGTCCCGATCCGGAGGACCGCACCATGCGGCCTATTCCCCCGGAGGAATTCAGCCGCGTGCAACGGGCGGTGGTGCTGTTGCGCCTGGCGGTCGCGCTGAACCAGGACCGGGCAAGCGACGTGCTCAAAGTGACGCTGCGCGTTTATCCCAAGCGGGTGCTGATGGAGCTGAGCCCAGGCCGCACGGGGGCGGAGCTGGAACTCTGGTCGCTGCGCAAAGAAGGCGACTATTTCCGGGAAGTATTCCGGCGCGAGCTTTTCGCAGCGCTGGAGTAGATCTGCCGCAGCATTCGCGAATCCAGCAATGAGATCAATTGTCCCGGCCGGCGGGTGCAGTCGACGCGCGCAATCGCGCCTTTGCGCATCCGCATGCTGGCAGGTCTTGGGGCACAGATGAGCGAACCGAGAAACTCAGGCAGGTTGGGGTTGTGGCCAACTACCAAAACGTTGTCGTACGCGGAGAGCGTGGTCACCAGAGCCTGGAAGCCGGCTACGGTACCCGATGGCGAAAGCACGTCCGAGATTTGAATCTTGCTGTCGTAAGCGACTTCCGTGCCCACCAGCGAGGCGGTTTGCAGTGCGCGCTTCAGCGGGCTCGAGATGACCAGGTCAAACTGGATCCGCAAGGCGTTCAGGTACTTGGCGATCAGCAGGCACTGTTCCTTGCCTTCCTTGTCGAGGGGACGCTTGACGTCAATAACAGGATCTGCGCGGCGCACACCGGCGCTGGCATGACGCAGGATGTAAAGGTTCATGGGATCAGACTTCTCTTCTCACGCGGGGGTGCTGGGACGCGAGCTCTTTCAATTCATCCGATTGTAACAATTCCCCGGCGTAAGAGAAGGCTGTTCAGAAGACCGGCGCGGGCGTTGGCAGAGGACCCAGAGGGAGCCCAGGATCGGGATCGGGCGGCGGAAGAGGCACCGGGTCGGGATCAGGAGCGGGATCGGGGCCCGGCTGAGGGAAAACGTTAGGGTCTGGTGAACTCATTCCGGTTGGAAGGGTTGCAGAGGACGGACGGTTGCCTGTCCGCATAGGAGCGCCTCGGCAAGAAGCGCTGAGCCCGCCTACGTAGCTCTGACGGCTCAGGGTAAGGGCTTCTTTTCTGAATGATGGGGTTTTTCCGGTTGGGGCGGTTCTTCTGGGGCGACCTTTTCGCTCTCCGCGGCTGTCGCTGGCTTAGCTTCCGGGTCGGGACTCACGCCGCCGAGCGGAAATTTCGTTTCGTGCCGGTCGAGCATTGATCCGGAGGGGTCGTTGATTTCCGCAGGTTTGGCGGACGGTTCGGGCGGATGCAGGAAATGGGACGGGGCGGTGGCAGCGAGGAGACCTTCCGGATTGGCCCAGGGCTCATTCTGCAGTTTCGCCACCAGATCGCGGAGCGTGGGTTCGGACAAACTTACGGAAGAAGGACCAGAAGCAGGAGACGGGCCAACTTCAACGACAGCAATCGAGTCCAGGATCAGCGGCTCCTCAGGGAGGAGCTCTTCTGCGACCACCAAGGGTGGATCTGGCCATGACGAGCGCAGCCTCGAGACCGCGCTGCCAAAAGCGGCTGACAAGCAGGAGAAAGAGCCCGAGCTGTACCAGGAGAGCAGCTATCCAGACCTGATGGGCGGGCAGCGCTTTCCACAGGGCCAGGCACAAGGCGAGAGCGGTGAGGCCAGCTAGGCCGGTCAGCAGAAAGCTGCCGAAGGTACGGAAGAAATTCCGGAAGAGCAAACGGAACGCCGGCAGCAGCGCGAGGTGGACCCTGCGTTCGCCGTCCATGGCGTTGCGGACGACGTAGACCTCGACCAGATCCCACCAGAGCCGCAAAAGTAAGGCGACGAGCAGAATGACGGCGGGGCTGATGGAGGAAAAAAGGAACATGCGGCGTTCGACGTAGACGGCATCAGCCGAGCCAGCAGCCCGGCCCGAATGGCAAGCAGGACGGCCAGGATGATGGCCGAGCTCCCCCGGCCAGGATTGCGGCGCGTACAAAGCGCCAGAAATAAGCAACACCTCCACGAAGCAGAACCGAAAGCTGCGGTGGCTCGGCGGCGACGAACACAAAGAGGCTACCGGCGAAAAGAAAAAAGAGTACCAGCACGTGGAGCAGACCAACCCAAGCGGCGGTGTGCACGATCATGGGGAGAAAACCGGTGTCTCGGATGTGGAACGCCAACTCGGTGATGGAGGCAAGGTCGATCGTACCGGCAATCTTCTGCGCCGCGAGGCTATGGTCGAGGTAAGAGCCCAGGCCAGTCGTGAACGGTACAGCGGCAAGCAGGGCAAAGACCGATTGACGGCGTACAGCCACACCAGGCAAGGCCAGTTGCGCAGGACAAGTTGAAATCCCTGGGCCAGAAGGTTGGGGAAAGGGCGCTTCCTGAGCAGTGGGTGCCCTGAAGGAAGTAATTGGCTCGTCATGCTCACTCGGCTAGTTTTCCCCGCGCTTTTCTCACACCAGGAACGATAACCATTGTCCCAGAAGCTGCTGGGCGAAAACCCAGTAATTCGTCAATTTCAAACGCGCCGTGCGGTCCCGTTGCAGAGAGTAACTATTGTTGAACGAATTGGTGTCCAGCGGGACATTCCCATCCGGATCCACCTGGGCGTAGACCGCCCGGGAGGGTTTGTCCCAGGAGAAGCGGGCCCAGCAGTGTTGCCGTTCCAGGTGGCTTGCTCTTTCGAACCGTCGTCAAATCCCACTTCCAGGTTCACGGGATATAGGAATGTTCCTTTGTTCCGCAGGACGACACTGGAGTGATACGGACCGGTGCATCGCGGCGCTTCCACCATTCCACGGGGTCGGAGGTCAGCGAGTCCACGGAATAGTCGAGGACCTGGGTGCCTTTGAACGCCTGAGTTCAGATAGGGTTCCAGATCTTTGCGGCCGGATACTTCTTGCAAGGTGTCGAGAAAGTCGCTTCCGGTGGGATGCTGAAAGCGGTAGCGCAGGAAGTAGACACGGAGAGCCTACGAAGTGTCTGCTCGCCGACGACGGCTTCCAGTGTATTGAGGGCAGTAGCGGTTTTGCCATAGACGATGCCGCCGTAACTCGCGCTGTTCACAAATTTCCAGCCCGCACGCACGATGGGATCTTCGTCGGGACGAGACGAGATAGAACGTCCGCAGCACTTCAGGGTCACTGGTGTACACGAGCGTCCGTTCACAGCAGAAGTATTTTGACCGAAAAGGAATCCGCACCTTGGTTTCGCTGTAGCTGTTGATGCCCTCGTCGAGCCAGGGTTCTTCGAATTCGTTGCTGGCGACCATGCCGTACCAATACTGGTGGCCAAACTCGTGAGCCACGGTCATCTGCAAGCCGAAGTTATACCAAGACGGCTCCCACCATGCGGTATCGCCGGTGATGAGCGTCGGGTACTCCATTCCGCCCACAGCCGATTGCGGCTCGGGATCGATCAAGGTGATCTGCTTGTAGGGATAGGGTCCATACCATTCGTCGAATTTTTGCATGGTCTGTTTCAGGGCGGAGAGATAGCGGTCGCGCTGGTCAGCATGGGAGGCAAGGATCAAGCCGTGCAACTTCACCGGGCCAAGACTGTTCACGAACACATCGTCGGCGACCAGAAAGTGGGGTGAGGCCGCCCAGGCGAAGTCATGAATATCTTCGCCGCGGAAGCTCAGGGTCCTGGTGCCGTCAGAGTTGGCTTGTTCGGCTGTCTGGATGCCGCTGGCGCCGACGATGTAACGCTGGGGAAGGGTGAGGTTGACGTTATAAGTGCCGAAGTCGGAAAAGAATTCTGTATCGGCGTGGTACTGATGGCAGTTCCACTCACCGTGCCAGAGAACGCCGACCTTGGGAAACCATTGGGCCCCCATGATGAAGTCGCGTTTGTATCCGTTCCTCGCAACGGCAAGAGGGAACTTGTCGTGGAACGCGAGTTGGAAGCGAACCACCTCAGGCGGTCCCAGGGGTTTGGGAAGGGTGATTTCCATGACGGTGTGGTCGTCTTGGTTGCCATCGTCGGGAGCAACGAAGCGCATGGTCTTCGAGATATCACCGAAGCCTTCAATGGCGATGCTTTTGATATCGATGGAGCCTTGCTCCCCGTTGCGGTAGAAGGTATCCATGCCATTCTCATGGGATTCCCGGGAAAAGGTGGACTGGGGACGGAACGCGTTGAGGTAAAGGTGAAAGGGGATCGCGGAAATAGGCTGTTGGGAGGGATTGCGATATTCGATGATCTCCGACGCGTCCAGAGACTTGGCATCGGTATTGACGCTGGCGTCGATCCAGTAGGCCACGACCCGCTGCGAGAGTGGCTTTCCATCAGGGGAATACACTGCGGAAACCTGTCCCCTTGCGGACACGGCAAGCAGGAAAGGAATTACCATCAGCGAGCGCAACTGCAGGGAGGGCATGCGGCATTCTAGTTCATTTTTGAGGGGGAATGGGTAGCGTCCATAGCTGGGAGCGCAACAGGCCGGACAGAAGGCCTTGATCGTGGCTGAGCGTCAAGCCGCGGCGGTACAGAGAGGCTGCGTAGTCAGGCAGGGCGCGCACGCGGAGGCCGGTCGTCCAACCGAAGGCTCGATAGAGCCAGCGGATGATGCCGCGGGCGAACCAGGCGACGAAGGGATTATGGGGAATGGCGAACTCTGAGATGACCCAAGGAGCTCCCGGAAGTGCATGCGGAAGGACAGAATCGAACAGCTGCTCCAGTTGGTGGGGGAAAAAACAGTCTAGGAAGAAGTGAGAAACGATCAGGTCGTAGGATCCTGTGGGATTCCATCGCAACGCATCGGCCTGGTGCAGGCGAACGCGGTGATGGAACTCGGATTTTCGCAGACGGCGGTCGAGAAGCGTGAGCATGGCATGGCTGGAATCGACAACATCCGCGGTCAGGGTGGGATTGGCCGCCAACAGACGGGCCAGAAAGCGTCCGTCGCCCTCCCCTAACAGAAGGGCGTGTCTTCGGCTGGTGAGATGAGTAAGCTGGGCACTTCGGCAACGGGCGAGCCATGGCCCAAAACTCATGTATTCGAGCCAGCGATAGGGACGGGCAACACGATCGAAGTTGGTATTGGGAATACTCACCGGGCAAAGGGAAACAAAGCCAACGGGGTCAGTAGAGCGGCGTCCGCGGCAATGCGCAGATACAGGGGCGAGAGGTGGGAACTGCGCGCGTCGAGGACAAAGAGCAGGCCACTGCTGACCGTAGCCGCCAGATAAACCGCCGCCAGACCCGGGGAAGGCGCCAGCAGGGCCGCGGCCAGCGCAAACAGAGCAGTCATGGTTACGATCTGCCGTAAGTGAAGGCCGGCCCATCGGGTTGTGGCGTGGAGGACGCCGCCTTCCCATTTCTCGATGCCGACGCAATTGATCCAGCAGAGGAGGGCAAAAAAGATGATAGCGGGGGCCAGTTGGACTTTCCCCGAACCGCCGCCGGCGCCCAAAATCCGCTGTCTGGGCTAAGGCGCGACCAGGCGGGGACTGCGGTCGCGGCGGCAAACAGGACGGCCACAGCAGGCTCCTTAGGCAGCCGGGACACGCCGCGATGAACCGCGAAAAGATAAAGCAGGGCAAAGACTCCAATGTACGAGTCCTCGCGCAGTGTCTCAGGCCGCATGTAAGTGCGGACGGACCAGGCCAGCAGTACGCCAAGAAGAGAGGCTGCCCAGAGGAAGGCGGCACGATGGCGGGCGTGAAAGTGATGCCGCTCCCGAAGCAGCGCGGGCTGGGATAGGCGGAGTCCATCGAGAACACGGTCTGCGACATAAAGCAACCAGGTGCCAAGGGGGAGAAGGAGAGCCTGAGGAAGCGACCAGTGAAGATGCATGGCACGGACGAAGAACCAGGACCAAAGTGCAGCGACCGTTGGCGCGTCCAGACTGAGCAGATGCCACCATTGGGCCAAGTTGTAGATACGGCGTGCCAAGATTCAGTTTACGTCTGCTGAGGATGAGATGCATTTTGGCCACATTCCTCGGAATGCAGTTGCGGGACGAAAATGCGCAACTCGAGGTCTCAAATACGAGAGACCCCCCACGGCATGCCGGGACAGGCTGGGCGTCCTTGCGCGCTTTCGCTGAAAAAAGTGTGCGCCATAAGCGCCTTATGCGCCATAAGCCTCCATTGAGGTGTATATGTGAAGGCTAACTTGTCAGTTTAGCTTCATACATTGTAGGCTAGAGACATGGATGACGCGCACGCAATGGCGTTGGCGGGCGACCTCCGGGTGGTGATCGGCCAACTGAGGCGACGGCTACGAGAACAGTCCGGCTTTGGGGACCTGTCCTGGTCGCAGACCTCGGTACTCAGCCGATTGGATCGTGAAGGTCCAGGTACGGTGACGAGCCTTGCCCGGGCTGAGGGGATGCGCCCGCAGTCGATGGGAGCTACCGTCTCCGCCCTCGAGGCAGCCGGGCTGGTCAGCGGCTCACCGGATCCAAAAGACGGACGGCAAACCATCCTGTCGCTCACCGCCTTCATGCCGGGAATGGATCAAGGCGAGTCGAGCAGCGAAGGAAGATTGGCTGTTCCGAGCGATCCAAAGCAAACTTTCGCCGGAGGAGCAAGGTGAGATTGCAAGGGCGGTCGAGCTGCTCAAACGTCTTGCCGAAGGAGAACATCATGCCAGTCACCACTCTTGATCCGAAGTCGGCCCTGATCGTCATCGATCTGCAAAAAGGTGTCGTCGGTTTGCCCACAGTTCACCCAGCGAACGCCGTCGTGAAACACGCGCGGGAGTTGGCTGATGCATTTCGCCGGCACGCATTGCCGGTGGTGTTGGTCAACGTTGACGGAGGAGCACCTGGCCGAGCAGAACAGACGCGCAGCACTCGTGACTTCCCTGCCGGATGGACCGACCTGGTCCCGGAGTTGAACCATCAACCGACAGACCACACGGTGACCAAACGTACCTGGGGAGCCTTCACCAACACTGGGCTGGAGAAGCACTTGAGAGACCTGGGTGTCACCCAGGTGGTGATCGCCGGGGTCTCCACCAGCATCGGGGTCGAATCGACGGCCCGCCACGCGCACGAAAACGGTTTCCACGTGACGCTTGCTGTTGACGCGATGACGGATATGAACGCAGACGCACATCAGAACAGCATCACCCGCATCTTTCCGCGCCTGGGCGAGACCGGCTCCACGCAGGAGATTATCGAGCTCCTGAACAAACGATGAAAGGCACCTTCCGTTCGCTCCGCGGTTTCAACTACCGGACGTGGGCCGGCGGGGCGTTTGTGTCCAACGTGGGCACATGGATGCAGCGCACAGCCCAGGACTGGATTGTCCTCACCCAATTGACTCACCACAATGCCACTGCCGTCGGGATGGTGATGTCGCTCCAGTTCGGACCGCAGGTTCTTTTATTGCCGCTTACCGGTTTTGCCGCCGATCATCTCGACCGGCGAAAGCTCCTGTTCGTCACACAGGGATCCATGGGGGCGTTGGCGCTGGGATTGGGAGTGCTCACTGTCGCCGGGCTGGTCCAGTTGTGGCAGGTATACGTGTTCGCATTTCTGCTGGGCTGCGTCTCCGCATTCGATGCACCGGCGCGGCAGACGTTCGTTTCCGAGCTGGTGGTCGAAGCGGATCTCTCCAACGCAGTCGGGCTCAATTCCACCTCGTTTAACGCTGCGCGCATGATTGGGCCGGCGATAGCGGGTGTTCTGATTGCCGCCGTGGGTTCAGGTTGGGTCTTCCTGATCAACGCGGCCTCGTTTGCCGCGGTACTTTGCTCGCTTAGCCTGCTTCGGGTCAAGGAACTTCATCGTACGAACAGAGCCCATCGAACCCGGGGCAGCCTGGTGGAAGGGTTTCAATATGTCTGGAGACGTCCCGACCTGAAAGCCATGCTGCTTATGCTCTTTTTGATCGGCACGTTTGGCCTCAACTTCCCTATCTTCATCTCCACTATGTCAGTGACTGTGTTTCATGCTGGAGCCAGCGAGTACGGGCTTCTGTCGTCGGTCATGGCCATCGGATCGGTAGCGGGTGCGCTGCTTGCGGCCCGGCGCGAAAAGCCGCATATCGCGACCCTGTTGGCGGGCGCCGCAGTGTTTGGTTTCGGCTGCGGGCTGTCGGCGATCATGCCCAACTACTGGCTTTTCGGTCTGGCCCTGGTCCTCATTGGGGTGTCGGCGCAGACGTTCACCACTACGGTGAACAGCATGGTGCAATTGTCCACAGAACCTGCGATGCGGGGGCGAGTGGTGGCCATCCTGCTAGCGATCGCACTGGGGGGCACACCCATCGGAGCTCCGATCGTCGGCTGGGTTGCGGATGCCTGGGGACCGCGGTGGGCGCTGGGGATTGGCGCCGGTTCGGGTATTGGCGCAGCGATTGTGGGGGTGGGTTACCTGATGAAGTATCGGCACTTGCGAGTGGGTGTACAGGGTGGACGGCTTCGTTTCACCCTGGTTGAGCAACAGGCCAATTGAATGAGGCGAAAAGCATGGGAAAAAGCGCAGGGGACTGAAGAGCGTGTGTGAAAACTCCATTTCCAGGCCCGCAGGGATGGCTGGAATTGCTTTTTACGATGTAACGTGTTGAGTCCTTTGACGCGAGCGACCTTGCCGATCAAGATTCAGGTTGCTTGTTGATCGGCTGCCGTCTAAATGGCACGAGTTCTCGCTGATGAGCAACTTTAAGCCAATCGCCCACCCGGGCTGGGCATTGTGCCGTCCCCGCGGGACTCGGACATAAACCTCAGCCTACCCGGCACTCCCGTGCCGGGCTCCAGGTTGTACCGTCCCTGTGGGACTGCAGGGGCTTAGCATGGAAAAAGCGCCAGGGGCTGAAGAGCCTGTGTGAGAACCCCATTTCCAAGGTCAGGCCCGGAGGGACGGCTGGAATTGGCGGCCACTTAACCCTGGACAACCCTCAGCCGTCCCTGCGGGACTCAATCATGTTTCATGATGTACCCAGGACTAGCGTCCTGGGCTATTTTCAGCCGTCCCTACGGGACTCAATTCGTAATCCTGGTTCTCACACACACTCTGAAGCCCAGATTTTCACTTGGCCTCAACGGCCGACCAAAGTCGTACCCTGATACAAAGCATTCTAGCGATGGTTCTCAGAAAAGCCGCCGCATTTCCGCAAAATTGGGCACCCGTCCGATTCCCTCGACCTTTGTTACGGCGGAGACTGGGGTGGGCTTGTTACGAGCTGAGGCCCGTGACTACCGTTTCCGTTGCCTCGGCTTGGGATTTTTCAGCAGCGGGCTTACGGCGCCGCTTTTTTGGTGGGGCGGCGGATTTCCTGATGGTTTCAGGGGCGGGGGGAACTGTTTCCGGTTTCCAGGCAGGTTCGGGAATCGCGTCCACGCTGTCCCGACCTTCGGCGACGCGGATCAGGAAGTCCTGGGCGTTGAAACACTTGCCCTCAGGAGCGCGAACGCGAGGATAATCGCCCGTTGCCATCTCTATGCGTGACTTTGCGGTGTCGGCCAGATAGGCGGCCAGAATTTCGTTGCGGATGCGGTTGCGTATTTGGGCATCGCGGATGGGAAAGACGACTTCACAGCGTTCGAACAGATTGCGCGGCATCCAGTCGGCACTGCCGCAGTAGACCTCGTCTTCGCCGCCGTTGGCGAAATAAAAGATGCGGCTGTGCTCGAGAAAGCGGCCTACCACGGAGCGGACGCGGATGTTGTCACTGACGCCAGGAATCCCGGGACGGAGAGAGCAGATGCCGCGCACGATCAGTTCGATCTGGACTCCGGCCCTGGAAGCTGCATAGAGCGCTTCAATCACGGCTTGTTCGAGCAGCGAATTCATTTTGGCGATAATGCGCGCCGGGCGACCAGCGGCCGCGTGTTCCGCTTCACGGTGGATCATGCGGATGGTGCTCTCGGCCAGAGTCAGCGGGGCCACTAGCAGTGGGGCGTAATCGTCCGATTCAGAGTGGGCCGTGAGGTAGTTGAAGACGCTATGCACGCTGGCCGTGATCTCAGGATCGGCGGTCAGCAAACTGATGTCGGTATAGAAGCGGGCGGTGTTCGGGTTGTAGTTGCCGGTGCCCAGGTGAGCATAACGGCGGGTGACGCCATCGGGATCGTGGCGGATAAGCATGGCGAGCTTGCAGTGCGTCTTGAGGCCCACAATCCCGTGGAAGACCTGCACTCCGGCATCTTCGAGATTGCGCGCCCAGCGGATGTTCGAGGCTTCATCGAAGCGCGCCATCAGCTCGACCACCACGGTTACCTCTTTGGTTTGGGCCGCTTCGGTGAGGGCATGGAACATGGGCGAATCGGAGCTGGTGCGGTAGAGCGTCTGCTTCATGGAGACGACCCTTGGATCCTGCGAGCCCAACTGGATGAAGTTGACCACGGCGTCGTAGGAGTCGAAGGGGTGATGCAGCATGAGGTCGTGGTGACGAAGTTCGTCAAAGAGGTCTTCTGAACGGCGGTTGAGGCGCAGCTCCTTAGGCAGGAAGTCTTTGAATTTGAGGTCCGGGCGTGGGGTGTCGGTGTACAGGTTCATCAGGCGCGACAGATTGACGGGGCCGTCGGTCGAAAAGACCTGGGTGTCGTCGAGCTCGAAATTCATGCGCAGACGATCGACGATCTCGGCATCGGCGCCTTCTTCGATTTCGAGGCGCACAGCATCGCCTTTGCGGCGATTGTGCAACTCGGAGCGCACGCTGTCGAGCAGGCTGCGCGATTCTTCTTCCTGGAAATAAAGGTTGCTGTTGCGGGTAACGCGGAAGGCGGTGGTGGAAAGGATTTCATAGCCGCGATACATGCCGACGGCGTTGTGCTCGATGAGGTCGTGGAGAAACAGGAAATCGTGGGTTCCGGAGGTGGACGGCAGAGGTATCAAACGGGGGAGAGCCCGGGGCACGGTGAGGACGCCCAACAATGCACCGGTTGCGCCCTTGCGCTTGCGGCGCAGCAACAGGGCCAGGCAAAGAGCTTTGTTCAGGACCCGGGGAAAGGGGTGCGCCGGGTCGATGGTGATGGGCGTCAGCAGCGGATCGACTTCGCGCTGGTAATAATCGAGGGCATAGGCGCGTTGCGGCGTCATCGATGTCGCTCCATGCGAGGACGCGCACGCCGTTGTTGAAAAGGGCCGGGCGGAGGTCGGTGGTCCAGCAGCGGTACTGGTCGCGGACAAAGTTGTGCAGAGAGTCGACCACGACATCCAGGGTCTGCCGCGGAGTGAGCCCATCAAACCCCGGCTCTGTGTATCCATCTTCAATACGTTGCATGATGCCGGCGACGCGAATCTCGACAAACTCATCGAGGTTGCTGGCGGTAATGGCGAGGAACTTGACCCGTTCGAGCAGGGGATTCTCGGGATCCTGGGCTTCTTCGAGCACCCGGCGGTTGAAGCTCAACCACGATTCATCGCGACCGATAAAGAGACTTTGTGGATCCTGGTTCACATTGTTCATAACACATTGTCCATAAATGAGAAGCGGCCTTCACCGGATGCTTCAAAGTCGCAAACCGATAAAAGCGTACCTCAGGGCTCAAGCGCCCGTGAATGGTTTGAATCGAACAGGGCACGGCTAAAGTCGTGCCCTGATATAAAGCCGATTGTTCAGCGGCCAGTTTCACCCGTAACTCTGTCTACCTTACTAAAGGCTCAGGCGATGAATCGGCGATCAAAGGCACAATTATGCGCGTAATTTTGCTTGCAGCGCAGGGGATTTGACGCGCGGAGAGAGGTTGCGGGAGGATGGAAGATGACAAGATTATGGACCAGCCCATGGTTTTGTCCGACGGTTCCCAGGAGATGCGCATGAATGAGCGAGATTTGGGCCCAGTGGCGGAGGCCAGGGAGTTGATGGCCGAGGATACGGCTTTACAGCTTTTTCAGATCGCGGCCCTGATGCTGGGTGACCAGCAGGAGGCAGTGTCCCTGGTAGAGGAGGTCGTAGCCAAAGTAGAGGCCGACCCCTGTGCCGAGGGGACACTGGCGTACGCGGAGGCGCGCACCCTGCTGGTGCGGACGGCGGTACAACGGATGGCCGGCCTATATCCGGAAGCATTCGTGGTGCCTACTTCGCAGCCGGTGGACGCGGTGTGCATCGAAACGGATGACCTTGAAGCAGCGGGATTAAGCGGGGACCAGTTTGGTGCGTTGATTTCGGGCGCGGGGCGCGCCGGGATGCGGGAATGGCTGGAACGGTTGGCGCCTGCGCTGCGGGCGATTTTTGTGTTGCGTGCGGTGGCCGGCCAAGACGGTGAGCAGACTGCGGAGAGTCTGCGCCAGAGTGGAGCGACGGGCGCGCAGGCGTGGCGGAGAGAGCAGGTGGGAACCGCCTATCGCCAGGCGCTGTGCTCGCTGGCTACCGGCCTGATGAGCGCGCAGACTGCACTGGTTCCGGCCTAAACCCGGGCAACAAGCCACCCGCACGTTTCGACCATTGCTTCTGCCCCTGTCGGTTCCTACGAAACTGGTGCGTTCAGGGCGCGCCGGGCCTTCTTTTTGAATAGTTCACAAGCAATTCGGCATCGAAGTTGGTGCTGCCGTTTTTTTCAGGGCCATCAGGTTGCATGCCGAGGTTGACTGCAGGATGAGACGTACGCCGGGTGAATTGTGGGGCACTGGGTGGAGACCGCTGGTGGTGCTCCTGGGCCTGGCTTTTATCCCGGCCGTGTCCCAGGGACAGACTCCGGCTGCGGGAAGTAGCGGGGCATCGTCGAGTAGTTCTGGCAGCAGCAGTTCTGGCGGCAGCAGCTCTGCGGGGCCCTCGGTACAGGCGACACCGGCGCAAGTAAATAGCAATACCTACCAGAGCAGCATCGTGAAGCAGGCGCCGGTGCCGGGGGTTCTTCCACTTTCTCTCGATCAGGCGATCCACATGGGATTGCAGTACAACCTGGGCCTGGTGCTTTCGGGCACGAACGCGGGGTCGGCGGGCGCGCAGCAATTGCAGCAGTTGCAGGCGTTGCTGCCTACCGTGAATGCCTCTGCGAAAGAGGCGGTGCAACAGACGAACCTGCAAGCTGAGGGTCTTAAGATACCCGGTTTTCCGGCCATCATCGGCCCCTACGGGTACACAGACATCCGGGGCTCGGTGGAGTGGTCGCTTTTGAATATATCGTCCCTGCGAAATTACATGGCGGCGAAGCACAACTTCACGGGAGCTAAGCTTTCGGTCGAGGATGCAAAGGACCTGGTGGTGTTGACGGTCGGCAATGCGTACCTGCTGTGCATCGCCGATGGGTCGCGTGTGCAATCGGCCCAGGCGCAGGTAAACACCTCCAAGGTGTCGCTCGACCAGGCAGTGGCGAACCACCAAGCGGGAACGGCGCCGTTGCTGGACGAGCTGCGTGCCCGGGTGGACTACCAGACTCAAGAGCAGACGTTGATCTCGGCGCAAAACCAGTATGAGAAAGACAAGATTGCCCTGGCGCGCACCATCGGACTGCCTCTGGAGCAACGCTACGAATTAAGCGACCAGGCGCCGTTTCAGGCGTTGGACAACCCGGACCCAAATGCCGCGGTGCAACAGGCGATTGCTCATCGGCATGACTTGCAGGCTTTGCAGCAACAGGTAGAAGGGGCGCGGGCTTCGCGATCGGCGGCAACTGCCGAACGCTACCCAACCGTCTCGTTTTCCGGTGACTACGGGGTGATTGGTCCCACGCTGGGCCACTCCCACGGAACCTTCGATGTTGTGGGCACCGCCTCGGTACCGTTGTTCGAAGAGGCGAAATTGCGCGGCGATGCGCGCGATGCGCAAGCGCAACTGGAACAGAAGCAGGCACAGTTAAACGATCAACGCGGGCAGATCAGCGCCGACGTGCGCGACAGTATCCTCGATATTCAGGCCGCAGCCAAGCAGGTTGCCGTTTCTCGCAGCAACGCGGAGTTGGCGACGGAAGCATTGAGCGAAGCGCAACAGCGTTACGCGGCCGGTGTGGCCGACAATCTTGCGGTATCGCAAGCCCAGGCATCGATGGCCCAGGCGGATGACCAGCTGGTCTCCAGCCTCTACCAACACAATGTGGCGAAGTTGTCTCTCGCCCGGGCGCTGGGCATTGCTCAAACAAATTACAAGGATTATGTGGGAGGTAAGTAGCGGTGGCGGAACAGAATGCGCAATCAGGCCGTGCAACTACCGTGGAAGAAGAAGGTCCCCTAGCCGGCAATAATGACCAGCAGGATCTCGACAGCCCTCCCCGCAAGAAGGGGAGGCGCAGGTTCATCGTCATCGGCGTGGTGGCTGTTCTGATCGTGGGCGCGCTGCTCTTCTGGTGGCATTCGAGGTATTACGAGGACACGGACGACGCCCAGGTGGATGGTCACCTGATACAAATCAGCGCCCGGGTGGCCGGGCAGGTGATCCGGGTGAACGTGGAGCAGAATCAGTACGTGCAAGCCGGAACGTTGATTGCCGAGATCGATCCCAGGGATTTTGATCAGGCGGTGCAGCAGGACGAGGCGAGCCTGGAGAGCGCTGAGGCCAACTATGAAGCGGTGCGGGTGAATGTGCCGGTGATTGGCGTGAACACTGCTTCCAGCCTGCAGTCGGCTGCGTCCGGTGTGCGTACGTCGGACGCGACGGTGCAGCAATCGCAGCGCCAATTGGAAGCGGCGCAGGCCCAGGTACAGCAAGCGGAAGCCAACAACATCAAAGCGCAATTGGATCTGAAGCGGTATACCCCGCTGGTAGAGAAGGATGTGATCTCCAAGCAGCAGTTCGACGCCACGGTGGCCACGGCAGATGCGGCGAAGGCGGCGTTGCTGGGAGCCAAGGCGAGCGAGATTGCTGCCGAAGACGCGGTGCGGATTGCCCGCGACCGCGTCATCCAGTCGCAGGCGGAGTTGAAGAATGCGCAAACCGCGCCTGACCAGGTGAAGATTCAAAAGGCCAAGGCAGACCAGGCGGCAGCACAGGTGCAACAGGCGCGCGCAGCGTTGGCACAGGCTAAGTTGAATTTGAGCTACACGCGGATTATTGCCCCGGCGAACGGCATCATCACCAAGAAGAGCCTGGAAGTGATGCAGAACGTGAGTGTGGGGCAGAATTTGATGACCCTGGTTTCGCTGGACGATATCTGGATTACGGCGAATTTCAAGGAGACACAGTTGCGGCTGATGCGTCCCGGACAGTCGGTAAAGATCCACGTGGATGCTTATGGACGCGATTATGACGGGAAGGTGACCCAGATCGGGGGGGCGACGGGGTCGGTGCTTAGCCTGTTTCCGCCGGAGAACGCTACGGGGAATTATGTCAAGGTGGTGCAGAGGATTCCGGTGCGGATTGATTTGACGGATCGCAATGAGGATAAGGATCACTTGTTGCGGCCGGGGTTGTCGGTGGAGCCTACGGTTCGGGTGAAGTGAGGGGTGTTGGGCGATCCTTCGTAGCGCACGTTCTGGCTAAGGTATTGTGTCGGGCGTTTAGAGCCGTGTGAGAAGGTAGGCGACGACGAACAATCCAGGACAACTCTCAACCGTCCCGATTTGACAAGCTCAGGGCAGGCTTGCGGGACTTAATCATGTTTCATGATGTACCCAGGACCAGCGTCCATAAGCTTTAACCCGTCTGGGATGTTTCCTTCAAACTCCCCAAAATTGTCATCCTGAGCGAGCGCCTCACGCATTTATCGCGTGA
This sequence comes from uncultured Acidobacteriaceae bacterium, assembly GCA_963847155.1. Lineage (GTDB taxonomy): Bacteria > Acidobacteriota > Terriglobia > Terriglobales > Acidobacteriaceae > PALSA-350. The sequence continues at coordinate 604,652 of CAWJZH010000006.1, forward strand.
CACAGCCGCTTGATGGCGGGAGTCGAAGGACCCCGACGGTGCTTATCTCGCCCATGCCGTTCGGAGCTTTTCAACCACCGACGCCCGAGAACAGGATCTTCCGGGCGGTACCCACTTGATGGTCACGGGTACATCTTTTCATGCACTGTAATCATCTTCCATCCCCAAGTCTGTGCGAGGTCTTTGAACTCGGGATTGATCGTGCCAATGAGGTTGAGCTTCTTTTCGCGTCGCCAGCCTTTGAGTTGTTTTTCCCGAGCGATGGCTGCGCGAATGTATTCGTAACCCTCAAAGTAGAGCAGGCGCTTGCAGCCATAGACTGCTGTGAAACCTTCCACCGTGCCATCCTTATGTTGCATGACGCGCAGATAGAGGTTGCTCGTGACGCCAATGTAAAGCGTGCCCGTACGGCTGCCGAGTATGTAGATGTAGCCGCCGGACATAGCAAGATGCTAGCAGTCCTTGTTGTCAGCCCAGGGGAAAGATCGTGGCGGCCCGGCCAGGTGCGGACTTCAGTGGTTGAAAAGCCCCGAACGGCATGGGTAAGATAAGCACACTCGGGGGTCCTTCGACTCCGCGCCTAAAGCTCTCTGTTTTCGATAGATCCGCGAAGCGCTTCGCTCAGGATGACGGCTTTGTCAGGGGGCTGAAATACAACTGGTTGGAATATCCATCGAAAAAGTCACAGGCTCTCAGGACTGACGATTTTGTGGTGAGTTGGAGACGAAAAATCAGGTCCTCTCCAATCTGTGACGGGGTGTCACGTGACAACCAGGGCTAGCAGGTCGCTTAGATCGGCTACTGTGGTGGATACGGTTCCGCGCGGGATGGAGGGGCCGATGGCCAGAGCCTGGTTGTGGCCTTCAAACCAGACCAGGAAGACAGATTGGTCCGCTCCCGGCAGACGCTGCTGGTTGAGCCAGTTGTAGTAGGCACCCATGTCCCCATCCACCAAAGAGCCCACCAAATCCAATTCGGGGTTGCCCTGGACAGCGGTCAGCAACTCGTTCATCGGCCTCTGGCGCTGCCGCGGGGCGAAGCGCACCAGGACCGTGAGCGGCTGGGCCCGCCGCAGGGCCTCCCGGGCTGTCCACTGAGCGAACGTGGTGCTGAAAATTTGCGTCCCGGAACCCTCGGTGAGGAGCTTGAGCTGAAAGCGGCCGAGCACCTCGTCTCCTGCGTTGTCCATACCGAGGTCTGATGGAACCAGCCTTGCCAGATGAGTGCGCAGTTCCTCCGGCCCCATGCCCGGACGCTGCAGTTCTGTCTGGATGTTGTGGAGCAAGGCGACACGCACCGGTTCCAATGCGCCGTAGGACACGCTGGTGAGCAAGGGGCTGTGATCCGCCGGCTGGCCTCCGTCGATGTACCAGTGGCCGTACGCCACGGGATGGGCTTTGGCCCTGGCCGCTACCGCATTTAGTAACAGCGATAGTCCGTTGTCGGGTTTGACTCCGCCAAAATAGGCGCCGTGCTGGCGCAGGTTGCGAAACAAAGGCGCATCGTAGGTCTCGACGCCCTGCCCGATCACCGCAATTCCTAGCCGCCGCGTGGGCACGGTTTCCGCGGGCGCCGTCGACCGCAGGCGATCCCCATAGACAGTCGCAGCTTTACGGAACCCATCCAACTGCTGCGTGGTCCACAAGTAGGCAGACAGCTGTTCCACAAATTGGGCGGGCTGATTGATCCAATCGAACTGTTGCAGCTTGGGGGAAAGAGAAAATTGCGAGAAGGCCTGGAACCAATCTTTCAACTGCGGGGGAGAGAGTGAGCTCAGATTGGCAAGTTCCCTATCGATGGATACGCATTCGGCGGGGAATTTGTAATCGTAGTCGATGACTTCGCGCAGCAGGCTGGGCAGAAAGCTGAGCGGCAGCTGCCGCAGCGCCTCCAGGTGGGCAACGGCCAGGCTCCGCGCCTGGGGTGGGTACCCTGCAAACTGCTCGGCTTTGAGATCAGCTGGAAGCATGCGACTACACCAATTCTTTAATTGGCTTGCCCTGGGAAAGTGCAGCAGAAAATCCCATCATCGCACCCAGCGTGGGCACCAGATCTATCGACTGCATGGGGCGGTCATAGACCACGCCTTGGCGCACGCCTGCGCCCAGGGCCAACATCCAGGTGGTGCGTGAAGCCGCGTCGCCGGTGCGGTGATGCTGAAATCCGTTGCCGCCGGAGTCCTGATCGGCATCGCGTCCAAAATCGGGCAGGATAAACAAGGTGGTGTTGCCGGCGTACTCGGGTTCGCTTTGCGCAGCTTGCCAAAGGTCCAGCGCAAAGGCGATCGGTGCGCCGGATGGCATCCACGTAAAGCGAGTAGGCGCCGGCGTGCGCGATATCGATATCGTGCATGGTGATCCAGAGGAGACTGGGTGACTCCTGCTGCATCAGCCTGCGCGCAATGTAGACGGAGAGCTCGTCAGGACTGGACACCGTCCGCGCATGGGCCTTGAAGTCGTCGACCGAAAGCTTCAGGATCATTTCCAGCTGCTGCAGCTCGAACTCGCCGCCCGCGAGTTGCGGAGTGTACAGAGGAGTCTCGTAGTTGTCACGCAGCAGGTGGTCGTAGTCCGTGGAGCTCCCGGACATGGCCGCAGTGAGCAGGTGCTTTGGCAGCACCACCCGCGCTCCCATGCCGGAACCGTAGGAACGGTAGTCGCTCTCGCCGATGCGGTTGAACCCGTTGCTGGGGGCAACCACCCAAGCATCGGAGAGTGGCCGATGCAAATCTTTGCGAAAGTACTCGAATACCGTTGGATGGCCGGGAGGGACTGCGGAAAAGTTGTTGAGGGTTTCGTAGACTCCGGTGGCGAGGCTGGCAGTGGCGACGTAGTGGCCGAGGATACCCTGATTTACCACCTGGGTGAAGAAACTCGATTGAGGGATCAATTCCTTAAGCAGGCTAGGGATATTCTCCTGGCCTTCGGGGGCAAAGGTTTCCTGATCGCGGGCACCTCCACCGAAGGTGATCACGATGGTTTTGCGTTTCTTTTGGGCCACGGCTCCACGCACCAGCGGGCTAGCGCTGAACAGTGCGCTGCCCGCAACTAAACCCGCCGCATCGCGCAGGAAGTCGCGCCTGCTGCGTCCTAAGGTGTGTGCGAGCTGTTGCGCTGGTGTCATGGCTTGGTGGAAGGTTCTCCTTTGGCGGAATACACGAACTGCTGGACTTCGGCCCTTTCCTTATCGATTTCAGCCATATGCGCCGCACGTTGACGCTGATAAATTTCGAATTCCGCCTGGGCGCGATCCTTCTGCCCGGTGTGAACGTAATCTTGCCCCAGGCGGTAATGAGCATCCGGTAGATTTGGATTCAGCTCCAGTGCTCGTACATACTCTGGAATGGATTTCGCATATTCATGCTGGTCGGCGTAGAGATTTCCTAACTGCACGTGGGCTTCGGGAAGCGTCTGATCGAGTGCGATCGACTTTTGCAGCAGAGATTCAATTTGCTTAAGATCGAAACCAGGATCTTCGGCCCGCTTACCCTTCCACAAACTCATCGCATAGTAATAAAGCGCGCGCCCGTTGCCGGGCTGGAGCTCAGAGAAACGGCGAAACCTCTGGATGACTTGGTCCGCCTGGTTGGGGGAGCTGTCGTAGGCCTTGGAGAGAAAAAGGTAGCAGCGAGCATCGGATGGGTCCAGGTCGGCGGCCGCGAGCAGCGCTTTGACCGCCTCGTCGTATTTGCCCCGGGAGTAATCCGCCATGCCCAAGCCGATCAAAAGGCGGGGAGACTTCGGGTACCGCTGCGAGGCTGTCTGGAATACTTCAATGGCTGGTTCGTAGGTGCGGTGAAGAAGAAGCTCGCTGCCCCAGTCAAAGAGGTTCGATTCACTTGGATCCATGTGTGCGGCGGCTTCATATTCGTTCACCGCCGGCAAAAACTCGCCGCTCTTTTCGTCGATTTGAGCCAGCAGGTTATGCAACTCTCCGGTGTTTTTGATCTGTTCAAGATTTTGAACGAGCTGTCGAGCTTGATTAAACTTTCCAGTTTGAAAATACGCTAGCGCGAGATCATATCCATTGTCGTAAGAAGGACGAATCTCCTGCGCTTTTTCGAGCAGCGGCACTGCCTCCGCTATCCGTGCGGACTGTATGTAGAGTTCCCCTAAATTGTGGTTTGCATCGTAGTTGCGCGGTTCCAGTTGAAGAGCCTTAAGAAACTGCGCTTCTGCTGGCTCCGATTTGCCGGAATGGAAGAGACTGGCTGCCAGGTTTGTCCGGCCGGCTGCCGAATCCGGCTTTAACCGAGCCGCGAGTTCGAGTTGCTCTACGGCTTTCGCGTCCTGTGATTCTCCAGCGTAGACTAGCCCCAGAAGCTCATGAACCTCAAAGCTTTTTGGCGCATAAGGTAGCAAGGTCTCCAGTTGCGCCGCAGCCTCCGTAAACCGTCCTGCGTCGTAGGCCGCCGCTGCCGATTGAAACTGACGATCCAGTGTTTGAATGGCAGGCGCGTGGCTGGTCTGGTTCGGATGGTCCTGGGCGGTGGCAAGCGTGGCCCAAAACACAAGAGAATTAAGAATCACTCCCCGGGACCAATGCATTTTGCTCACAGCCCACCTTGATTGAGACCGCGTGAGCGAAGGGCCACGCAGAAACACCCCGAAAGGCCGGGAAAGCCGGCCTTTCGGGGTGTTTTCATCTTAGCCTAGTAGTACAACTTCGCAGAAAACTGAATTTGCCTTGGAGCGTTGGGAGCGTCTCGAGTCGACCCGATGGCGCCGAAGTTAGCGTTGTTGAAGTTGGTTGCGTTTGGAATCGCAACCACACCGTTGCCGCCGAATCCCGGAGCATTAAAATTCGGATGATTGACGATGTTGAAGAACTCGCTCCGGAACTCCATTCTGAAGCGCTCACTGATGGGAACGCTTTTGAATACAGAGAAGTCAAACCGATGATAGCTGGGGCCGGTCGTAGTTCCTGGGCGGTTGCCAAGAGCCGCAAAACCAGTGGCAGGTATGCATCCCTTTGGTGACTCGGATATTGGATTTAAGTTGCCGTCCAATTGGCAAGGCTGTTGGAAGGCTGCCGGGTTTCCTAACCAGTACGGAGTCAAATGGCCGCTTTGATTTGGGCGGACCTTAATTCCGAGCTTGGGGCTCTGTCCCCGTACGGCCACATCGTTGCAGCCATTGTTACCTGAGGTTCCAGCTGAGGTTGAAGTTGGGCAAGCTAGATCGAGAGGCTGGCCGCCCTGCAGGGTAGTGATCCAGTTGATGCTCCACCCTCCAAGAACTCCATTCTCCAGCTTGCCGGCGTTCGCCATATAACGCTTGTTCTTGCCCACCGGCAGTTCGTACCCGCCACTGAAGTGGAATACGTTTCGGATATCGAAAGAGGCCGGCGCCCATTCTTCCCGGACGCCAAAGCCGACCACGTCGGGCGCGCGGGCACCATTCACACTGCCGCCATTGAGTAAGTCACCGGCATCAGTAAGGGTTTTGGAATATGTGTAGGTGAGGAGGTAGTTAAGTCCGCTTGAGAACTGCTGTTCGAGCTTTGTCTGCAAACCACTGTAATTGCTGGCTCCAATCATTCGCCCAGTGGAACCACCCCCGAAGTCAGGAAAGGGATGGGTACCCGTGGGCCCCCCACCGACCACACCGTTAAGGTTGGCGTCGTGCGCCTGCAGCTTGGTGATGTTATTCGCGCCAAGATTCATCTGTAGATGGGCGGCACTGGTGAGCACATAACCGGCCTGGAACGACATGGAGTGAGTGATCGCATATTGGACAAAGAGGTTAGCGGCGATGGTTCTGGGGGTTACGAAATTGAACTGTAAACCCTGCAGCCCCAGGCCAGCCGCGTTCACTGCAAGAGGGCTCAATTGAATGCAGGAGAAGCCGGACTCAAAGGTTCCGGTTCCACCCGGACCTGCCGTCCCGCATCCAGCGAAGGGGGTATTGTAGCTAACCGGGGCAACAGCCGATAGGCCGGACGGGGAGTTCGCGGGAACTCTGGGAGTGTAATCAAGGTTGTACACGAAGGGATAGTTCTCACCGATATTCGGCCCATACCCCTGATTCTCGAAGGCGTTATAGAAGTAGCCTGCGCCGCCGCGCACTACCAGCCTATCGTTTACCTGATAGGCCATGCCGAAGCGTGGGGCAAAATTGTTGTATTGGGGCTTCAGCAGCCCCTTGCCGTATTTGTCGGTCACGAGCAGCGTAATTCCATCCGTGGCCAACTGACTTATAAAGCTAGGAGATAACGCTCGGTTGTCTTTGCCGGACGCCGGGACGATGAACGTCGGAGTTCCATTATTGTTGAGTCCATGCGGGACGAAGTTGGCCTGGCCGCCATTTTGTTCATTGATGGGGCCAAAGTAGTCCCAGCGCAGGCCGATATTGAGTGTCAGCCGGGGAGTGACCTTCCAATCGTCTTGTAAGTAAGCAGCGAAGTACATACGTTCATCATAGGTTTTGTTGATGTTGGAAGCGCGAGCTTCGTCAGAGCCCCCGGAGAAGTTCACTCCATTCGGGACTGTGGCGGCAGTGGGTGGCAGAACGAATTGCGCTATGCCCGTGGTGTTGCTGTTATTGCTGGGAATATCGGTGAAGGTGCCGTTGTAATCAAATTGGCCGTGCGACCACGCCGGCTGCAGTGTGTTGAACACGATATGCTGATATTCCACGCCCGTTTTGAAGCTGTGAGCGCCGTAAACCTTGGAAAAGTCGTCGACGACCTGGGTGGTCTGGGTGGTTTCGTCGGAAGGCAGGAAGGCATTGCTGCCCAGTTGTCCGAGGCCACCAAATGAGAAGGCGGGCAGACCGCCGTTTTCATTTACCTGTGGGATACCAGCGATTCCGTATTGCTCTGGAATGCCGAGCGTGCTGCCCTCCGGACCGAACCGCGAAGTGTGCAGGTGGTCCCAGCCGATGCGTGCTACATTGACCGTGCTCGGCGAGAACAGGTGGGTAAAGACTGCCACACCCTGAAAGGATTTTGCAGTCTGGGTACCCTGCTGAAAGCCGCCGCCGTCCGCTACGCCCCCAAAGGGCCCCGGAATAAACTGCGGGTTATCCCAATAGCTGGCGCGCGCAAATATCTGGTTTTTGTCGGAGATATCGTAGTCGCCCCGGACGTCGAACTGGTTGCTGTGCTGGAATAGTTTGGGACTAGTTGCAAAATTGGAAGTGACCCCACCGTTGGTTGGGAGGGGGAAAAGATTTAACAGCTTGACGGCGTTTGGATCGATGCGGCTTGCAGGAATTTGGTTCAGGCCCGGGCAGGCGGCGAGCGAAATCGTATTTCCCGTGCAGGTGGAGAGGCCGAACGGATCGCGAACATAGCCACCTGGGACTGCACGCGTGGTCGCGGGGTCCAGGACGGTGCCGACCGGTATCAGGCGTCCCAGGGCATCGGGTCGCGCGGCGCTCGATGCATTCGCGGCGATCAACTCGGAGAGATTGGAGTAGCCGCTGTTGCGCTGCAACACGGTGGGCACTGCGATTCCAGACTGGGTGTTGCCTTGTACGTGCCGGAAACCCTGATAGTCACCAAAGTAGAAGATTTTGTTCTTTATGACGGGGCCGCCGATGGAAGCTCCGAACTGGTTCCAGCGCAGCTCTCCCTTTTTGATCCCGTTGTTATTTTCAAACCAGTCCGCGGCGTCGAGGATATCGTTGCGGAAAAATTCCCAGGCTGCGCCATGAATTTGGTTGGTGCCGGACTTGACTGTAGCGTTGAGAACGGCGCCTGCGGCACGTCCCAGCTCGGCACTGAAGTCCGAAGTCTGGACCTTAAATTCCGCGATCGCGTCGGGCGGAGGAAGAACAACGAAGTTCGTTCCGTTCAGGAAGTCCACGTTGTCGGAATTGTTATCAATGCCGTCCAGCAGGTAATTGTTCTGCGCAGGGCGCAGACCATTGGCGGAGAAGGCTCCGTTCGCCGCATTGCCGCGAGTGTCAGCCTGGGGAGTGTTCACGCCGGCCGCCAGTTGCGCCAGGAAGGTAAAGTTGCGTCCATTCAGAGGCAGGTTGTTCACGCTCCGCTCGTTGACCACTTGCCCGACGGACGCATCCTCGGTCTGCAACTGGGGCGGGGCGGTGGTGACCTCAACGGTTTCCGTCGCAGCGCCGGTCTTAAGCTCAATATTGACACGCAGATTCTGACTCACGGCCACATTCACATTTTGCTGGGTGGTCACAGCGAAGCCAGGAGCGGTGGCGGACAAGGAGTAGTTCCCGATTCTGACAGGCGAGAAGGTGTATGCGCCGGAGGCGTCCGTTGTCGTTACCTGGGACAAACCTTGATCCGTATTCAAAAGGGTGACTTTTGCGTTGGGAAGCACCGCGCCGGTGGCATCCTGAACCACGCCAGTAACGGATCCTTCATCGACTTGGGCGAAGGCTGACGGCGCCAGAAGCAAGCAGGGCACCAAAAGCAAGCAGAGGGTGGTAAGGGTTAAGCAGCCGAAGGATTGAAACCGGCGAGTGAAATTGCGATCATGGCGCATCCGAAAAACCTCCAAGTCGTTGAAACCACGGTCATTTATTGCGCCGCTGGGCGCTGACTCGAGTGGGTACTCTTTTAAAACAGAGGCCCGGTAACCGTTTTCTGCACTGATCCAGTAACCGGTTACATTGTTGTTGTCGAAATGAAAGCTAGTCCTGACAAATGACATTTGTCAACCAAAAGGTTGAACTCGGTTCAGCCAAAGGATGGAAATCGTAACGGGTGAGGTAGAGATCGTCTCTTTTTGGGGCGGTGAGGTCTCAGGAAGTGGTGAGTCGCAGTGTTTGGCTCAATGCGGCAGCGCTCCGTCCTGCTAATTGAGGGGCTCAATGCCCTTGGCTTGAGGCGAGGGACCTCAGGGGCTTAGAGTCTGCGTGAGAACTCGCCTTTTTGAAGGGTACGGCCTTTAGGCCGTACGTTTAGTAGTCAGGATGAATCAGCCAAAGTGCGGGCTGAAGGCCGTACCCTTCAAAAAGACGAGTTCTCACGCAGACTCTAAGCCCGACGTATTCTCAATCAATTACGGCCCGACTAAAGTCGTGCCCTGATACAAAACCTGGTTTTCGCAGCCTGACAAGAGCACGTTTACTGTTACTGTGATGGGACGGGATCGGCGACGTGCGGTGCCCTCCGTTCCACCCCGGAACATAAAGATAAAGCCTAAGAAAGCTCCAAGCGGGACCTTAAGGATGTCGCGGCGCAAAAACGAGATCCACTTCCCTTCCCGGCGGGCGATCCTTAAGAGCATGGGCTTGGCGCCCCTACTCCTTCGCCCGGCTCCATTCCATGGATACTCGTTTGTGTTCGGACCCGGGAAGAGCCTCCCGAATCGGGACGCCGGTCTCCCTTTCTCCGAAGTTCGTCTAACGCCCCACTATCCGGCAGCCTCCCCTTTGGAAGATGTCCTCCGTCTTGTCGCTCCGGGTTCGGATGATTACGTTACCGAGAAATATGCCTGGGAAATTGAGACACTTCTCAAACAGTGGGGCCAAGCCCTCAAGGCGCCGGTCCGCGACGTTTCAGTCCTGGCAAAGTCACTGGACCTATCCATCGAAGCCTCCTCGCTGGTTCCGGCCAAGGAGATCACGCTGCGTACCGGGAACGGGATCACGATCACGAGAAGATTGTTTGACGGCAAGGTTGTTCGCGGGCGTGACCGGTTTCTCCGGGAGATGAGGGCCTGGCTGGGGCAGGTGTCAGGAGTGGAGGTTGCGGAATTCGAAATTACCGGTATCGAAGAAATCGCCAGTGCCCCGCTGACGACTCGCCTGGATATCCGCTATGACATTGTCGCCAGGCGGAACGATGAGCGGCGTGAAGAGCGGGTGGGATCATGGCACACCGAATGGTCACGCGATGAATCAGAGGGGTGGAAAGCACGGAGGTGGGAGGCCAGAGAAGAAACACTCAGCGTAACGCAAGGACCGATGTTTATTGACATAACCTCGCACGCTCTCGGGCGAGCGGAATCGTATGCCAACCAGATGCTTCGTGGCTCTGACTATTGGCGCACAGTTCTGGACGGTGCCTGCGGTATAGACGTTTACGGCAACAATGGTGTGGCGGCGGGTGACTTCGATAATGACGGTTTCGATGATCTCTATGTTTGCCAACCGTCGGGCCTGCCAAACCGGCTTTACCGCAACCGGGGCGATGGGACGCTGGAAGACGTAACCGAAAAATCCGGGGTCGGAGTGCTCGACAACACCGCGTGCGCCCTGTTCGCCGACTTTGAAAACAAGGGACGCCAGGATCTTCTTGTGGTTTGCGCCAGCGGTCCCCTGCTTTTTCTAAATCAAGGGGACGGGACGTTCTCGATCAAGCGCGACGCCTTCAAGTTTGCGCGTCCTCCGCAGGGGACGTTTACCCATGCGGCAGTAGCCGACTACGATCGTGACGGACGTCTCGATGTTTACTTCTGCACTTATAGCTACTACCTGGGGCTGGACCAGTATCACTATCCCGTGCCCTACTTCGATGCCCGGAATGGTCCACGCAATTTTCTGCTGCACAACGAAGGGGACACGACCTTTGTAGACAGGACCGAGGCGGCAGGATTAAATGCTGAGAACGACCGCTATAGTTTCGCTTGCGCCTGGGGCGACTACGCTGCCAACGGCTTGCCAGATCTTTATGTGGCCAACGATTTCGGGCGCGGCAACCTGTACCGCAACAACGGTGATGGGACGTTCACTGCGGTCTCAGGCGAAGCGCCACATCGACGATCCGGGGGCCGGAATGAGCGCGTGCTGGTCTGATTTCGATAACGACGGCAAACAGGATGTCTACGTTGCCGATATGTGGTCGTCCGCGGGCCAGAGGGTTTCCGGGCAAAAGCGCTTTCACGAAAACGCGCCGGAAGAAATCCGCGCACTCTACCGGCGGCACGCGCGAGGCAATGCGCTCTATCGAAACCTGGGGAATGGAAGGTTTCAAAACATCAGCCAGCAAGCCGGAGTGGAGATGGGCCGTTGGTCCTGGTCTTCGGATTTCTGGGATTTCGATCACGATGGCTTCCCTGACCTTTACGTCGCCAATGGATACATCTCCGCGCCGGAACGGAACGACCTGGCAAGTTTTTTCTGGCGACAGGTGGTGGCGAAATCGCCTGAGGATGCTACACCCTCATTGGCTTACGAGCATGGATGGAATGCAATCAATGAACTGATCCGGTCAGACCGCTCCTGGAGCGGCTATGAACGAAATGTGATGTTCGCGAACAACCGCGATGGCACGTTCACCGAGGTTTCAGGCGCGGTGGGGTTGGATTTTCCTGAGGACAGCCGCTCCTTTGTTCTCGCCGATATCGACCATGACGGACGATTAGAGGTCATCCTTAAAAACCGGAATGCCCCGCAATTGCGGATCTTGCACAACGTGATGAAGGAACTTGGTCAATCGATCGCGTTCCGCCTACAAGGGCAGAAGAGCAACCGCGATGCCATCGGAACATCGATCACGATCGAAGTGGGCACCCTCCGCCAGACGAAGTATTTGCAGGCGGGAACCGGGTTTATTGCCCAGCACACGAAAGAAATATTTTTTGGCGTGGGAAAGCCGGAAGGCACAATTCGAGCCACGGTCCGCTGGCCAAGTGGGCTTTCTCAGGAATTCGAAAATATCCCGGTCAACCATCGGATCGAAATTGAGGAGGGTTCCGCTGAATTTGTAGCCAAGCCATTCGCGGCACCACCTCAGGCCTACGCGCAAGCTGGACCGCCGGTAAAGTTAGAACCGCTGCCCACGCAGATAGACACGTGGCTGATTGAACCTTTGAAACCACCGGCGCTTTCGCTGCCCGACCTCGCGGGCAACATGCGAGAACTGCGAAGTTTGCAGGGTGGCTACGTGCTTCTCAATTTCTGGGCGACTAAGGCGCCGCTCTGCGCCGACCAGCTGAGGCTACTCCATCAGAACCATCTGGCGCTGGCCAAGAGCCAGCTGGAGATTTTAGCTGTAAACGTTGACGACGCGAGCGACATAAGAACGGCACGGTCGTTTGCGGCGCTGGAGAGATTCTCTTTTCCTGTCCTGTTTGCGACGGAAGATGTGGCGGGCGTTTATAACATCATTTACCGTTACCTGTTCGATCGTCGCCGGGACCTCGCAATTCCCACCTCCTTGCTGCTCGACAGAGAGGGCATGATCGTCAAGGTGTATCAAGGGCCGATCGATCCTCAGCGATTGTTGGAGGATGTAAAGGCTATCCCAACCAGCGCAGAGGATCGGATGCGAAAAGCGCTTCCGTTTGGCGGGGTGCGCTATCACGATGCGTTCCAGCGCAATGACTTTACCTACGGAGTGGCGCTCTTCCAGCATGGCTACCTCGACGCGGCGGCCGCCTCCTTCGAGCAAGTCATCGCTCAGAAACCGGACGACCCGGAAGCCTACTACAACCTTGGCACGCTCCACCTGAGGCGAAATGATCTTCAGCAGGCGCGTCAATACATTGAACAAACATTGAAGCTGCGCTCGAACTATCCAGAGGCATGGAACAATCTTGGTATGATCGCGGCCCAACAAGGGCAACCCGATGAAGCAGTGCGGGACTTCCAGCAGTCACTCAGTCAGAGACCGAACTTCGCAATCGCCCTGCTCAACCTGGGAAATCTTTATCGCCGGCAGGGCGTGGTTGACAAGGCACAACCGCTTTTGAATCGCGCGCTCGAAATTCAACCCGATGATCCTGAGACTAACTATAGCCTCGGGATGTTTTACGCTCAGCAAGGGCAAACGCAATCGGCGGCGGACTATCTGCAGAAAGCGATCGATCTGCGTCCAGGTTATCCCGAGGCTCTGAACAATCTCGGCGTTCTGTTTGTTCGAGCCGGGAACTATGCAAATGCGGAAGCCCAATTCAAAGCGTGCATGCACGCCGCTCCAAATTTCGATCAGTCGTATCTCAATCTTGCCCGTCTCTACGTGATGCAGAATGATAAGGAGAAGGCAAGAGAAGCGCTGCTGGAACTGCTGCGGGTGCAGCCTCAACATCGGGGGGCGCAACAGGCCCTCGAAATGCTAAAATCGCTGCCTTGACGGGCACGCGGCAACGGTATGTGTGGATGGTGAGTCGCGTATTAATGCAGCAAGCAACCAGAATCGCGATTGCATGGTCCACCGCGTCGAGCTTATGCCGCGCCGGAAGTCTCTTTCTGATTCTTCTTAGCAGCTTGACCCTCGCTGCCCAGCCACCTCATCATTCCGCTACCGCCAGGGAAGCAGAACAATCTTCTAAACCCTCCCCAAATCTCCAGCAGGCTGAAGAGCTACGCCGGCAGGGCCTATTCGATCAGGCGAGAGGTAAGGTGCAAGAGGAACTGCAGCGTAATCCTGCCAGCGTTGAAGCCTACAACATGCTTGGCTTCATCTACATCGACGAAAAGGACTATAGCCATGCTGTCGAAGCATTCCAGCGTGGCTTGAAAGTCGCTCCCGGCTCAGCAAAGACCCGTAACAACCTGGGAAATGTCTATATGGCCGGGCAGAAGCCTGATTTGGCGGAGAAAGAATTTCGAGCCGTTTTGCGGACTGATCCGGCCAACCGCGATGCGAACTACAACCTTGGCCTCTTGCTGATGAGCAAGGGATCGGCCGGCGAAGCCATTCCGCACTTTGAACGTGTGCGTCCCGCGACTGTCGCAACACAGTTCAATTTGATTCATGCCTATCTCGCAAGCAACCGCACCGCGGAGGGCTTGCGGCTGGCAACCGAACTTTCAGCCCAAAACAAGGATAATATTCAGGTTCATTTCTCACTTGGGATCATGTTGGCCTCGGAAAAACAATACAAGCTTGCCCAGCTAGAACTAGAAAAGGCAGATGCATTGCAGCCGGGCACCTTCGAGATCCTATACAACCTGGGACAAACCTACCTTCGCGCCGGCGCAAACTCCAAAGCAGAGTTCGTACTAAGCCGGGCACTCAAGTTGAAACCTGACTCGCCTGATACGCTGCACCTGCTTGCGCAGGTCTATTCGAATGAGTCGCGCCCCCTCGACGCACTCGACCTCCTGGTTCGCGCTCACAAGATCGCGCCCGAGAACACGGACGTGATCTTTCTAATGGCCCGGGTCAGCATGTCTCAGAACTATTACGAAGACGCGATACCGCTTCTGGAAGAAGGCCTTAAGATCGCCCCACAGCGCGCCGATCTGCTGGCCGCGCTGGGCGAGAGCTATTTCATGGCAGGCAGGGTGGACAAGGCCATCGAAGAATTCCAAAAGCTGATCAAACTCGATCCATCCCCGCGCTCGTACGTGTACCTTGGCACTTCTTACCGGCATCTCGGGCGATTCGACGAGGCAAAACAATATTTTCAGGACGGGCTCAAGCTCGATCCTCATAACAGCGCATGCCTATTTCATCTGGGTTATATAGCAGAGCGGCAGGGAGACGACGCACAAGCCGAAGCGATGTTTCAGCAGGCGCTCCACTCCAATCCTGACTCTGCCGCCGCGCTGTTGGAACTCGCCAACCTGCGCATCGCGAGCAAGAAATATGCAGAAGCCGCCGACCTGCTCAGGAAATACGTGGAGGTTAGCCGTAGCCCGGCGACCGGATATTACAAGCTCGCGATGGTGGAGCGAAATCTGCACCAGACCGAGGCGGCCGATCGCGATCTGAAGGTATTTCAAACACTCTCCAAAAACGCTCCAACCGGTCCATATCCGTATGAGCACCTCTTCGACAATCTGGATAATCGCTCAAAGCTCGCTCCCCAGGCTCAGAATCAATTCGATATTACGCAACTCCAGGACGAGATCAGCAAGCATCCAGATCAGCCGGAGGATCTGTACTTGCTGGCCGAGGCTTATCTCAAATCCGGAAAGACGGCGGAAGCGAAAGACACCATCGCTCAGCTCGACAAGCTAAGCGCAGGCGACTACCGCACACAAAATGGAGTTGGCGTCCTGCTCGCTCGTAATCACCTATATGACGATGCCATCCAGCACTTCCGCGATGCGCTGCAGGCGAATCCAGGCTCGGACGAAGTAATATTCAACATCGCCGACGCTTACTTTCGAAAAGGCCAGTATGCCAAAGCACTCGATGCCGCCGGGTCAGGTTTCAGAACAAGGGCGCAAAGATAACGCTTATCTTGCTTTGCTAGGAGACATCTATGCGCACCTCGGGCGACACCACTCGCGCCACGCAAATGTACCGAAGATGCCCTCACGCGGAATCCGGACAATGATCAGGACTATCTCTCGCTCTCGCTGCTGCAGCTTCGCGAAAATTCCATTGCTGACGCGAAGCAGACGTTATTGAGGGGCCAGGCACGCGTTCCAAGTTCCGGAAAAATCCTCTGGGGCCTGGGAATAGTTTCAGCTTTAGAAGGCAACACGCCGCAAGCCGCCGATGAATTGGCCCGTGCGGTTGATCTCCTGCCGGAGTGGCCTGGCAGCTATTCAACCCTGGGTGTTTTCTATTTTCAAACCGGACAGATCGATAAAGCTAAAGAAGTCCTGAACCGATTCAAGAACAGCAGCGACAGGCGGCGCCCTGGACATCGACCGGATTGAACAGGTTCTGGCGCAGGCGCCGGCGGCATCCCCGGCTGCCAAGGAGCCTATGACCATGGCCAACAGGCAGCAGCTGCTCCGACTCGCGCTAACGCTCGCAGACAGGACGCTCTGAGACGTGGACCAACGGCTCTGGCTTGGCATCCTGATAGCCCTGATCGCCGCGCCTACCAGTCAGTCCGACTGGTGCTCAACAGCCCGCCAAGGCGCAGGATAAGCCTATCCCCGTTCGCTACACTGATATTCGCACGGCTGCCGGCATCACCTTTCTTCAGGATTCCACGCAAAGCGACGAGAAGTACTATCTCGAAACCATGGGCACTGGTGTCGGCATGGATCGACTACGATCAGGACGGGCTCATGGATCTTTATTTTGTCCAATCTGGGGCCACCGACATCTACAAACCGGCCGCATCCTTTGCGCTCAGCGCTCTATCGCAACAACGGTGACGGGACCTTTACCGACGTAACTCAGAAGGCCGGTGTAGGCGGCGAAGGACATTACGGGCAAGGCGTGGCTGTCGGAGACTTCGACAACGATGGCTTTCCCGATCTCTACGTGACCGGGTATGGACGCGCCATTTTCTACCGCAATAATCACGATGGCACGTTCACCGACGTCACTGCCAAAAGTGGACTGTGCCGATGAAGGGGGCTGGTCAACCAGTGCTGGATGGTTTGATTACGATAAGGACGGGTGGCTCGACCTGGTGGTGACCAACTACATTGAGTGGAGCCCAGCCCACAACCTCTGGTGCGGAGAACGCGCGCCCGGCTATCGTTCTTACTGCAATCCAGGCAACTACAAAGGCCAGAAAACCAAGCTCTACCATAACAATCACGATGGCACTTTTACCGACGTGAGCGACAAGTCGGGGGTGGGCCTGCCCGAATCTAAAGGAATGGGAGTGGTGCTGGCCGACTTCGACAACGACGGCTGGCCGGACATCGCTATTGCTAACGACACGTGGCCGAACTTCCTGTTTCTGAATAACCACGACGGTACGTTCAAGGATGTGTCGCTGATTTCCGGGCTGGCGGCAAGCGAAGACGGAAAGTACGAAGCGGGTATGGGCATTGACGCCGCGGATGTGGACGGCGACGGTTTGCTGGACGTGTACATCACCCATCTTGATTTTGAGTTGAATCGGCTGTACCTCAACAACGGAGACAGCAACATTTACCGACGATACGTACCGCTCCGGTATTGGCACGAAAGCGAGGCTGCTGAGCGGGGTGGCAGCCAAGTTCCTGGACTACGACAACGACGGCTGGGTTGACATCCTGCAATTGAATGGCGCCATGTTGGACAACGTGAGTCTTTATCACAGCGAAGTTTCGTACAAAGAACCGCTGCTGATGTTCCGCAACCTAGGCCACGGTCATTTCGAAATGTCGTCTGCTTCCCTCGGTCCCGATTTTCTTCGCCCGGTCGCGGGGCGTGGTCTGGCTACGGCGGATTTCGACAACGATGGCGACATCGACATCGCTGTCAACAACCGCGGTGATCATCCGGAGCTGTTACGCAATGACGGGAGGCAACGCCAATCATTGGCTGGAGGTGAAGTTGATCGGGACAAAATCCAACCGGGACGGCACCGGCTCCGTACTGAAACTGACTTCGGAAGGATTTGTGCATGTGGAGCAGGCCGAGGGTGGTGGCAGCTATATGTCGGCCAGCGATCCGCGCATTCATTTTGGCTTGGGTACGCGATCCAAGATCGAGTCGCTGGTGATCAC
Source organism: uncultured Acidobacteriaceae bacterium (assembly GCA_963847155.1). Taxonomy (GTDB): domain Bacteria; phylum Acidobacteriota; class Terriglobia; order Terriglobales; family Acidobacteriaceae; genus PALSA-350. Next base: position 621,874 of record CAWJZH010000006.1, read on the forward strand.
CTGGCCCGGCGGCCAGGTCGATAAGCTGGCAAACGTGCCTATCGATACCATCATCGCGGTCAAAGAAGGCACGGGCATCGTTCCGCAACCGTTCCCCAAAGTACCGGCCCGATGAGTCTCTATAATCATCGCAAGCTATGATTTTTCCACGAAGGCGCTTCCTCGGCTCATCTCTCTTTCTCCTCGGCAGCAACCTGACAGAAGCTCTTGCGACTCCGCTTTGGCGATGGAGGAACGAGGATCTGCTGCAGGCCGCCGTCGCGGCCCCAGCGACATCGCCGGTCCAGTTTGTGGATGTAGCTAAGCAAGCAGGGCTCACGGTTCCGAATGTGTGGGGCGGTGTCGACCATAAACGATCCATCATCGAAGCCAAAGGTAGCGGATTGGCTTTCTTCGATTACGACCATGATGGATGGTTGGATATTTATCTGACCAACGGAGACCGGTTGGACGCGCATTGGCCTGACGGAAAGGCGCCCACTTCCCGTCTGTACAAAAACAACCGCGATGGCACGTTCACCGACGTCACGCGAAAAATCCGGATTGGCGCGCAGCGGTTGGCAGACCGGGGTCTGTGTGGGCGATTACAACAATGATGGATGGGATGATCTATTTTGCTGTTTCTGGGGACACAACATTCTTTTCCGGAACAATGGAGATGGCACATTCACCGATGTGACGCACAAGGCCGGCCTTGACCAGGTGAAGGTACGCTGGGGCGCCGGCTGTACTTTTCTCGACTACGACCGGGACAGCCATCTTGATCTTTTTGTTTGCAATTATCTCAAGCTGGATCCGCAAACGATTGCTCCTGCCAACGACACAAAGTTTTGCCAGTGGAAGGGCGTTCCGATCATGTGTGGTCCGCGGGGGCTTGATGGGCGATACGAATATTCTTTATCACAACAACGGTGACGGCACGTTTACCGACGTTTCTGAGAAGGCGGGGATTCTCAAGCCCGGCCCACGGTATTCGATTACCGCTGTTTCTTACGACTTCGACAATGATGGGTGGCCGGATATTTATGTCGCCGTGGATTCTGCACCGAGCATCCTGTTCAAGAACAACCATGATGGCACGTTCACCGATATCGCAGTTATGGCGGGTTGCGCTTACAGTGACAACGGACACGAGCAGGCAGGGATGGGCGTGGGCGTGGCCGACTATGACTGTGACGGATGGTTCGATATATTCAAGACCAACTTTGCCGATGACACCTGCAACCTGTACCACAACAATGGCGATGGGACCTTCAGCGACGTTACGTTTGCTGCCGGGGTGGGGGTCAACAACCGCTATGTAGCGTGGGGTTGCGGATTTGTGGATTACGACAATGACGGCTGGCAGGACATTATCCAGATCAATGGCCATGTCTATCCTGAGATCGACAATTACCACTTCGACCAGACTTACAAGAACCCGCGGCTGGTTTACAGGAATTTAGGGAACGGCCGTTTCAAAGACGTTTCGGCGGAGATGGGGCCGGGCATCAGCGAACACTTCTCCAGCCGCGGCGCTGCCTTTGGCGATTACAACAACGACGGTGGCATGGACGTGCTGATTTTGAATATGAACGATTTGCCGTCGCTGCTTCGTAATGAGGGTGGCAACAAGCAGAATTGGATCAAGATCAAGCTGGTGGGCACCAAGTGCAATCGCACGGCGATTGGCGCGCGGGTGCGGGTGGTGACGGGGAAGCATATCCAGATGGATGAGGTTCACAGTGGAACCAGCGTCATGTCACAAAGCGATCTGCGGCTTCACTTCGGGCTGGGGAAGGTGGAGACGGTGGACTTGATTGAAGTGAAGTGGCCGACTACGCAGAAGGTTGAGAAATTTGGTCAGGTCAAGGCGAATCAGATTATTACGATTCGTGAGGGCGATGGGATTATTAAGCCGCGGTAGGGAGGAGAACCGCAGATCCCGCGGCACGCCCCACGGCAAGCCGGGGCAGGGCGGGGCAGGCTCTCCACTACGCTACGCTCCAGTCGAGATGACAAATCTGTTTGGGAAACGCCAAGCATCGTTTCCAAACAAGATTGTCAGCTCGACCGGAGCATTGGTTTGGATTGAGGGAAACTGCAGATCCCTTGCCTTCGCTCGGAGGTTGTGACTTTTTTTCTCGTCCTTTGCAGGTCGCGGCCGGAAAGCTCTTAAGAGCATCTGTCAACAAGCATCGCCGGGGTCCTTCGACTCCGCGCAGTAAAGCCTCCGTTGTCGATAGATCTGCGAAGCGCTCGCTCAGGATGACGGCTTTGTCGAGGCATTAAATACTGCTGGTTGGATATGCAGAAGACGCGCAAAGATGGAAAAAATCACAGGATCTCGGAATGACAAAGGAGAGAGTGGTGTTTCCGAGGCTATTGGTCCAGGGGAACGGCTGCGGTAGATCCGCGAATCACTAGTTCGGCACGGACGATGTGGGTGATGCCTTCGCTTTCTCCACGGTGGCTGGCGGCGTAGAGGGAAGTGAAGGCAAACTCGGCGATTTCTGCACGCGAGAGACGGATGGTCGTCAGCGGTGGGGGCATGAAGCTGCTGAGTGCAATGTCGTCAAAGCCTACAACCGAAATATCTTCGGGCACGTGCAGGCCGGCAGCATAGACAGCGCCCATGATACCGATGGCGGTGAGGTCGTTCGAGGCCAACACCGCTGTCGGACGGACGGGTAGCTTCAATATGTCCAACATTGCGGCGTAACCTCCGTCGAAGCGGTGGTTCGCTGCACGAATGAAATCTTCGCTGCATTCGAGCTTCTTGCGTCGCAGGGACGCCAGGAACGCCTCGTAGCGGGTTCTTGCAGAAGCAAGATTGACCGGGCCGCTGACAAATGCGATCTTCCGATGTCCCAGCGAGGTCAAGTGGTCAATGGCCTGATCCACACCGCTGTCGTAGTCGAGGGAGATGTTGCTGATCCCGTGGCCTACACATCCCGTGTCCAGAAAAACAATGGGGATGCCACGGCCGCTGAGCATCTGGATGAGCGCGGGGTCCATCTCCGAGGTCATGATGGCGACTCCGTCCACCTTGCGCTCCAACATCCGGCGCACGCACACTTCCATGCGGTCTGCCTGGTAGTCGGTGTTCGCGATCAGGACTTCGTGGCCATGCTCGACGGCCAGGCGCTCGAAACATTTCACCAGCTCGGGGAAGAATGGATTTTCAATGTCGGAGATGATCAGGCCGTAGATGTGGCTCTTGCCAGTCCCGAGAGTGCGGGCATGGGTGTTGGGGTAGTAGCCGCTGCGTTGGATCGCCGCCCGAACGCGCTTTTCTGTGCGCGCGTCCACCGGGGCCGTACCGTTCACCACCCGTGAAACGGTAGCTGTGGATACTCCGGCTCTCTTTGCTACTTCCCTGATGTTCATGCCTGTGGATGGCGGGACTGGCGGCTCACAGAGCTTGTACTGCTGAAATTTTACTGTCGCTGAACGTGGCGACTATTTCGTTTCATAATACACCGGGGCTGGTCAGACCAATCCGGATTCGCAGCAAAGTGCCGCACACTAGTTTTTAAGGAGTGCGTCGAGACCTGCTTGCGCGATTTGCTCGTCGATCTCAGACTTGGCGCCGCTGGCCGCGATTCCGCCCAGGAGCTGGCCATCGACGCGAATCGGCAAGCCTCCCTGGTTAGGGAAGAAGTTGGGGAATGCCAGGTCTTCTACGTTCCCTTTTTTGATGGATTCTGCTGCTTCTCTGGAAGGGGCGCCATAAGAGGCGGCGTGGCGAGCCTTTTTCTGCGCGAACTGCAGTGTGTTGAGCGACGCGGTATCTCCCTTTTCGAGAAAGAGCAGATTGCCGCTTTCGTCCACGATACAAATGGTTACGCTCACGTTCAGTTCTTTTGCTTTTGCTTCAGAAGCAGCCGCCATGGTTTTGACGGCGGCCAGATTGAGATACTTCTTACTGGGGAGGTCGCTCGCGAATGCCATCAAGGGAGCCAGCAGTATAGCCACTAACTTAAACATGAAAAGCCTCCTACTCTCGATTGCGTGCTTATTCAGGAGGCGGCGGGTAACTCGGCTGCCCCTCGAGGACTACCTGGAACTGTTTTACTTCCCGGCGCTGCCGTTCGACTGCGGCTGCCTGCTGCTTTTCAATCTCATCGTGGAGTTTAAATTCCTGTGCGGCCTTTTCCGGCGATCCCATCCGATCATAGGCTACGCCTAACCGGTAGTGCGCTTCGCCGAGTTGCGGATTCGACTGGATCGCCCTGGTGTAATAGCCGATCGCTTTTTCAGGTTGGCGTTGGGAGGCATAGAGAATCCCGAGCTGCAAATACGCGTCACTGCACCTGGGGTCGATGGTCACTGCCTTGGTAAGCAGCGCTTCAACCTGGTGCTGGATCTTGGGATCCGGTGGCTGCTCCTGCCGCTTCCCGATGGCCATAGCGTAGAAATAGTTCGCGAGCGGGTTTTCTGGTTGCGCCTGCACGAAGCGGGCCAACCTCGGCTCAATGCAGGCCAGGGGTTTGGGCGAGGCGATCTCGATCCTGCCCATGAAGCTGTAGGGGTCGGGGTCGGCTGGATTCAAATCCGAAGCAGCACAGAGGCTGGTTGCCGCTTCGCTGTAGCGAGCAGCGGCAAAAAGAGCGGTACCCAGCGCGGTCAGCATTCTGGCTGAATGCGGATGGGCCTCGGTTCCGAGCCTGAAAACCTGCGCGGCTTGCCAAACGGCACGATGCAGTAATAGTTCTGAGCCCCATGCGAAATAGTTCTGTTCGCTGGGGTCCAGACGGACAGCTCGCTCGTCCTCATGAACCGCGGCTAAAGGATCGCCCGTTTTCTCGTCAAGCTCACCCAACAGGCGATGCAGGTCCGCGGTATCTTGCTGTGCCAGCAATTTCTGAACATGCTCACGCGCCCGGGTGTAATCGCCGGATTCCTTGTAGGCCAACGCCAAATCGTACTCATTGCCATGCTTTGCCGGATCGTCCGGTTTCAGAGTGAGCGTCTCCCGCGCAAGCGCTTCGCTGGTGCGCAAGGTAGCGTCCGATCCGTGGCCGCCTACAGCGGTCCAATCAGTGACCCCGGCTACGGTGAAATTTGGCTTATCGGCGAATTCCATGGCGTGCGTTGAAGATTTGATCGGAGATGGCGCATCGTCCAGGACCAGGTCGACGTGGTTTCCGTCTCCCGCAGGTCCGACTTGAACGGTGGCGGGCCGAGTGCGCAGTTCTGCCTTGTGGGCGCTGAGTTGATAGTTACCGGCGGGAAGGCCCGAAAACGCAAACACTCCCGTCGCGCCGGTTTTCGTCTCCCTGGCGCCCGGAACGCCAACCTGTTCCAAGGTGACCGAGGCATCGCCTACGACGGCGCCGGCCGAGTTGACGACTGTACCCTGGACGGTGCCTTCGCCTGTGTGCTGCGCAATCGCCAGCGACACGCTCATGAGCAACCCGGCAACCAACCGAAGACACTGGCAGTGCAAACGCAGCAAAGCGAATTCCGGCAGACGAGAGGAACCCATCACGTGGCAAGACCCGACCGTACTTCTGGGGAATTTTACTAGGTGGCCCGTGTTAATACCTCCAGGCCTCGCTCGCACCTGTTTTTAGCCTGTGCGGGGCCAGACAAGTCACTGATTTGCGTCACGTTATCACTGGCGGTTGCAAATTCGGTTGGGGGGCATGCCATACTATTAGTTCCCGCCCGAAGGAAATGCAGCTCCAACTCATCGGTAGGCACACGTTGGGGTAGCGAATGCGTGCTTACGAACCGTTTTCTGTGTAGCTATCATCTATAGTTGAGACCTTAGAAGGCAGCCTCTGATATGCCGTTAGCGTTCGATTTTTTCCTGCATTTCGCCTACGTCATCCTTTTTCTTTGGGTGATGGCGGAGCAGCTTGGCGTGCCCGTGCCGAGCCTGCCCCTGCTGTTGGCTGCAGGCACATTGACCGCGACGCACAAGTTATCCCTCCCCCTGGTTCTGGTGGCTGCGGTGGCCGGCTGTTTTGTCAGCGATTCCCTATGGTATCTGCTGGGCAAGCGTTTTGGCAGCACCATGGTGAAGCTGGTCTGCCGGCTGTCGTTTGAGAGGTCCACTTGCGTTCGCAAGACAGAGGACTATTTCACCAAGTACGGAGAGCAGGCGTTACTGGTGGCCAAGTTTGTGCCCGGTCTGGGCACGGTTGCGGCGCCGATTGCCGGGCAGACGGGGATGCGGTATCGCGTGTTTCTGGCATACGATCTGGCCGGAGCTTTGTTCTGGGCGGCAACGATTACCCTGATCGGGCGTTTCTTCGGTGATGTGCTGCGCGTGCATCCGGGTGCGCTTTCCTTCATGGGCCACTTTGCGGGGGCAATTTTCCTGCTCGCCATCGCCGGCCTGCTGGGCTATCGAATCTGGAAGCAGCAGGCCTTTTTGAAGCAGGTTCGCACTTCGCGCCTGGACCCGGTGGAGTTGAAGCGCATGCTGGATGGAGGGCAGAACCCCTACATCGTTGACTTGCGCCATCCGCTCGACTATTTGCCCGATCCGCGGGTCCTGCCGGGGGCAATCCGGCTCTCCCCTGAGAGCCTGATGCAGCGCAGCGGAGAGATCCCGCGCGATCGCGACGTGATTCTGTACTGCACGTGTCCCAGTGAAGCGACGGCGGCGAAGATGGCGATGAAGCTGCGGCAAAACGGAATCTACCGGGTTCGTCCGTTGCTGGGCGGCTTTGACCAGTGGAAAAAGCTTGGGTACCCGCTGGAGCAGTACGAGGACCAACCCGCAAGCATCGCGTGACCCCTGCGCTGGGTACCGATGTAACGAAGTCGATACGCTCCTGGACAGAAGCCGTGCGATGGTGGATATTTCCTCCCCTGGATCGATGACAATTCGGCGAGGGACGCATTGGGTCTCAAGGCGTCCGCTACGGGTCATGCGGCCCGAGCCTCGCAATGGTCGAAGCGAATCCCCACTTCCGGGGATGGCCCCCAGGCAATGGTCCTGCTAGCTTGCCCTAGGTTCGAGGTAGCGTGCCACGACACGCACGACCTCGCGGGATGGAGAGATTTTTGGTATGGCGTTTACAGAGACTTACCACTGCGATGTTTGCGCGAAACCGAGGGGGGATGCGGAGGACTGGTGGCTGGCTTTGACCGAACCGGCTGCCCTCATTCCCGGTGCTCCTGAGCAGCCGATGCTGCGGTTGACGGCATGGAATATCCTGCTTTCTCACGCTGCGAAGGTCCGGCATTTGTGTGGGGCGCGCTGTGCGCAGACCCTGATGGACCGTTGGATGCGCGGCGAGTAAACGATCAAATTCCCTGTTGAACTGACATCGAGCTTTCCGCGGGCGTTTCCAGTCGGAAACGAATCTAGAAGCACTGGGGCTAAAGCCCTCATTCCCGTCCCGATTCGGCCCGGCTAAAGTCGTGCCCTGATACAAAGCATGAGAGCCGTGACTATCGGACACGCACGCATTTCATAGATCTATCTATTATTGTCGAGAACAGTTCTCACGCGGGCACCAAAGCCTGTCGTAGTCTCCATTATTTACGGCCCGACTAAGAGTCGTGCATCGGAGCCAGGACTCCGGAGAGCTCCTGCACTCTCCACGGTCGCATTTATTGAACCCGTCCGATTTCCTTGTGGGTTTACCGCGCGATAGACAGTGCGGTGTGATCTCTTTCAGCCCGGATAGTATGGTGAGTGGGGTGTGGAGACTGCATTGGCATACGACGACCTGAGGGATTGGATCAAGACGCTGGATAAAGCGGGCGAGCTGAAGCGCATCCAGGAGCCGGTAGACCCCATTCTCGAGATCGCCGAGATTACCGATCGAGTATCCAAGTGGGGCAAACGCGCGGGAATCAAGGGGCGCCCCGGGTGGCCCTGCACTGCTGTTCGAAAAAGTAAAAGGGTATCCGGGCAGCCGGGTGCTGATGAACCAATTTGGCAGCGAGCGGCGCATGAAGATGGCGCTCGAGGTCGATAGTCTTGATGATGTGGCGGGACGAATCGAAGCTCTGCTCAACCTCAAGTCGCCGGAGGGCCTGCTGGGCAAGTTGAAGATGCTGCCCGTGCTGGCCGGGGTGGGCCGGTTCTTCCCCCGCACGGTGGCCGCAGATGACGCACCGTGCAAGCAGGTGATCCTGCGGGAAGACTTCAACGTTCTCGATTTTCCCGTGCTCCAGTGCTGGCCGCTGGATGGCGGCCGCTTCATTACCCTGCCCTGCGTGATTACCCGGGACCCCAAAAGCGGTAAGCGCAACGTTGGCATGTATCGCATGCAGGTCTACGACGGCCAGACTACCGGCATGCACTGGCAACGACAGAAGGTGGCGGCCGAGCACCTTCGTGAACGGCTGCGAGCCGCTGCCGTGGCCGATGCTTCCGGAGATATGGGCGCCGCACGCGTGAGGGTGATGGCGGAGACGGCCGGCGGGACAACGGGGTTACCCGGGATCGCGCTGGCACAGGAGAAGGACCGCCGGCTCGAAGTGGCAGTGGCGATCGGCACCGATCCGGCGACCACTTTTTCCGCCATCGTGCCTGCGCCTCCAGAGGTCGAAGAGTTCGTCATTGCGGGTTTTCTCCGCCAGGCGCCGGTCGACCTGGTGAAGTGCGAGACGGTGGATCTGGAAGTGCCGGCGAATGCGGAGATCGTCCTCGAGGGTTATGTGGAGCTCGACGAGCTGCGCATGGAAGGCCCGTTTGGCGACCACACCGGCTTCTACACCATGGAAGAGGAATACCCGGTCTTCCATATCACCTGCATCACTCATCGCAAGAATCCGGTTTATGCCGCAACGATCGTGGGTAAACCGCCCATGGAAGATGCCTGGATGGGCAAAGCGGTGGAACGTATATTTCTGCCCCTGATGCGGTTGACCATACCGGAAATCGTGGACATAAACCTGCCGGTGGAAGGCGTGTTTCACAACCTGATGATCGTGGCGATCCGCAAGAGCTACGCCGGGCAGGCGCGCAAGGTGATGAATGCCGTCTGGTCGCTGGGTCAGGCGATGTTCACCAAGTGCGTTATCGTGGTCGATGAGGATTGCGATGTGCAGGACCTGGGCGAAGTAACGCTGCGAGTGGCCAATAATATCGACCCCGAGCGGGACATCCAGTTCACGCTGGGCCCCATCGACTCGCTCGATCATGCTTCGCGCCTGCCCAACTACGGCAGCAAGATGGGGATTGACGCAACCCGCAAATGGAACGCGGAAGGTTTTACCCGGCCGTGGCCGCAGATGATCGCCATGGATCCCACCACCCGGGCTCGCGTGGATGCCATCTGGAAGAGGCTGGGATTGGAGTAACCATTCATGCGACTGTGGCACAAACTGAGTAGCAGACAGGAAACCGCGTGGCCGCGCATGGAGCAGGGCGAATACCGCAGCTATCGCGCGGTGCACCCATTCGATGAGCGGTTCGGGGTGGACACGAGTGGGCTGGTCTACGAGCTGCCTTCCGGCCACCAGCACGATCCATACAACAACGGTTACTTTGCAGTGGCACCGTCGGTGTTCCACTCGGTCATGCAGGCGCTGCGCGACCGGTTGGGGCTGGACTACCGGCGATTCAGCTTCGTGGACGTGGGATCGGGGAAGGGCCGCGCGCTGTTGCTGGCTTTGGACTATCCGTTTCGCGAGATCATCGGGGTCGAGTTGTCTCCGGAGCTGGATCGCGTCGCCCGAGCCAACATTGCGCGGTATACCGGCGCCCGCTATCGAGCGCCGGTCACGCTCGATCCAGGGGGACGCGGCCGCGTTCCAGTGGCCGCCCGTGCCGTTGGTTATCTACCTGTGGAATTCGTTTACCGGACCGGTGATGGAGCAGGTGTTTCGTAACCTTGAAGCCTCCCTGGCGCAGCTCCCGCGAGAGTTGTACCTGGTCTACATACACCCGGAGCTGGAAGTCGATCCTCGATGGGCTTCCCTGGCTTAACCGCCTTTGGAGAGAGGACTTTGCGATGAGCGAAGAAGACTACGCCGCATGGGCTTTTCCCAACCGGGATGAGATGTGCGCGGTCTACGGCGCGTTGCCTGAGCCGGCCGTCACCAAAGTTTCAAAAACCAGGTGACTATTTCCCTACAACTCGAGCAATTCCAGCAACAGAAGTGGTTACCCCGGGTGCTAGGATTGCTTTGAAATCAGGCAGCAATGACTGAAAGAGAAGCTGCCGCGAACCGATTTGTAGGATTGTTACTGTAATTGTATTTATTACCCCGATCCAAGTTTCCCACCCCCCGGGCCCCTTGATCGAGAGATTGAAAAGTTAACTGCTGAATACCGTTATCTTCTGTACGGGTTCAAAAACAGGAGAATGCCCGGTCCCCCCCGGCCGCGCAGATTTCTTAAATCACGGACATCTACGCGCAGCGGTGCGTTTCACCGCACGAGGGAGAAGGATCGGATGTTGCCAAGCAAGCGCTTTCACCAATGGACACGTAAGGCGGGCCTGTGCCTGCTGATGGGATTAACCGCCTGCGCCGCAAGCCGGGCGCAGGACGTGAGTGTCTATTCGAACCGCATGGTTTTCAGCGGATTTGTCGAGTATTCCAATGACTCCAGCCACATGCTTCTTGGCTACGCCGATGGACGCAAGATCAACGCGCTGGGGGCCAGTTTCGAAAAAAGAAGTTTTCTCAAATCCAACGTGACCGGTTCGTGGTTGGCCGAGGTGCGGCCCTACATGACCGTGACCGACCCTACGATGACCGGCTTCATGCTGAAGTTTCCGGAACAGCCTACCTATTCCGGGATGGTGACGTTTGCTTCGCCCGTTCCTGTGGATAAGCCGGTAAATGGCACTCCTTTAAACGTGATTCTGGTGACGCAGAACCAGGTGTACGCCGGAACCGCGACCTACGTTGGCGGAACACGATCGACCTACGTGAGCGGCTTTAGCCCCCTGGGCTATAAGGTCAGCGCGTTTCCGCACCGGCACATCCAGCCGTTCGTCACCGGCCTGAGCGGTTTCGCGGTTTCACCGAGAGACATCCCGGTCTTCAACAGCTCCTCCTTCAACTACACTTTCGAATTCGGCGCCGGCGTGGAGATCTATCAAACCCACGCCCGCTCCGTCCAAATGGAATACCGGTATCATCATCTTGCCAACATCAGCAGCGGCAGTGTGGCGAACCCTGGTATCGATTCGGGAGTTTTAAAAGTGAGTTATTCCTTCGGCCGGTAAGCGCCGAATCGAAAACTCTCGACCCATTCGCGATCAGGCTCGAGGAGTGACCCGTGCGCTCGGTCGAACGCGACTTCCGTCTCCTCATCCTGGCCGCTTCGGCGGGGTCCGCAGACGGGTGGAAGCGCTCCAGTCCTCAATCCGATTTCCCGGGAGGCTAGTCGGATTTCTTGTCTTTATGTCCGATATCCAGGCCGAATTTCGGCGCGGTGTTGGTTCCTGTCACTTTCACTGGAATTTCCGCTCCGGCGCCATGTTTGTGAAAGAAGGGATCGGCTATCTTTAGTGCCCAGCTCTTCCAGCGCGAGGCCACCATCTGCGATAGCTTCGCCTGGGTCCTCACCTTGCCGGTAAAATCGAACTTCTTTCCGTCCAGGGTGTAGACGCCCTGTAGCTGAACCGTTGCTCCGGGCAGGGTGTACTCCAGAGCCTGCAGTGTCAGCTTCCCGTCGACTCATTAAAAATTTTCCGGTCATGCGGGAGCTCACGTCCTCGGCTCCAGGCTTGGCTTCCTTGGGGTGGCCTTCGGCGCGCAGGCTCAACATATCCACCTTGTCCTGCACTTCGGGATTCGTAAAATGAATCTGCTTGAGAGCGAAGGTCCCCTTCAGTCCGAGCTTCTGGGTGACGCTCTCATTGCCCGGACGGATGTGCAGCTTGGTTTTCATGGCCAGCACTCCGGTCATTACCGCAGGCTTCGTCTTTACTGCCAGTTGCAGAAAATCTTGTATGCGGCCCGCGGGGACGTCGACATCGAGGTCGATGGTGTGCCCCTGGCCTTTTATATTCACCACGGCGCCCTGGCAGGAAAACTCCGACGCACCCAGCTTCGCGTTCACCGGTTGAAGATAGGTGTCTCCGGTTGTTCCGTCGACGATGGCTGAGAATTGCGTGTGCAGGGGTACAGGGTGATTCGCAGTATCCAGGGTAAAGTCCGGCACATCCGCGATACCTTGTACTTCGATCCGATCGAGCCGGCCGGTGAATTCGCCGACCGAATGCAGAGTGCCGCCGATTCCCTTAATGGTATTCAAGTCAGCATGCTGAAACGTGTACTTGCCAGTGACAGTGGATTCGCCCGGAGCCTCTGTATCCCAGGGTCCGAAAGTCCCGACGGCGTGAATGTCGCCTTTCGGTATGGCATTGATGAGAGTCGCGTCGTAGTGCAGTGGGAGCGTTCGGGCCCACGTCCTTGAGCACAATGTGCTGTAGCACGAAAACCTTTGGATCCTTGTCTGGCTTGTCTGTGCCAATCACCAGTCGTGAATCGTCGCAGATGAACTCATCCACGAGAATTTTGATCTTGCCGCGGTGCCGGGAAGCCTTGCCATTTTGCCGCATCGACTTCGGGGGTATGTTGATGGCGAGCCCTTGCACATGCACGGCCCTCACATGGGTCGGCTTCAGAAACAAACCGATCAGACTGGCATGAAAGTCGAATCGCTGGACGGCGATGATAGGAGCCTTAGCTCCCGCGGCCACGACGTCATCCGGCGCGAAGATCCGCAATCCATTGCCGGAAACCGCTAAGCCCTTGATCAGCGACACCTGCAAGTCGTCCAATTCCACGTGGCTGTTGAAGCGGGTGCTCAGAGTCTCAATGACGCGTCCTTTGAGAATGGGAGCCGCTCGTCTCAGCATCACTTCGCCCACCACCAACAATACGATGAGGGAAGCAAGCACAATCCAGAGGAACAAGCGCCAGCCGTTGCGCTTTTTGGGGCTTTGCGAGGTTTTGTCGTGCAGCACGTAGTTTTTTATCGTACCCAAAAACGGATCCCACTAGGGAGATGCCATTCCCTCCTGTTTAGTTTCCGTAAGGAGCGAAAAGCAGCCGCATTCACCGGCTGGTGACATTTTCGGGTTTAGCCGGCGGGACCGGCCTTAAAAGGCTCAACTTACGTGGACAACCGGGCGTTGAGCAGGGTCTTTGATGGCACGGCGCAGGACCTCGTGGGTAAGAGGCGCCGTGTCCCCTTCACCAAGAAAGATGTACCGCATCACGTTGACGACCGGGTTGACATCGGTCCAATGAAAGTAGGCGTGCGGGATACATCCGGTGGCCTGCTTGAGGTAAATGAGAAGCGCGGCGATGGAATTGGGAACAGCAGCGCTCGTGGCACGAAATATACGGTCGCGGCCTTCGCGGATCCCGTGGACCTGCAGATATTCCGTGAAGTCGGAGGTGTCTCCGCGCGCCACCTCGACAAAGTAGATGGGGGTCTCAGGCGAAAGATTGTACATCTCGCGCAACTCAGCCTTGGCCTGTTCGCGGTCCTGCCGGAGTTGTTACGCGGCTTACAGGCAATGAGGCGGATCGTTTTGTGCGCGCTTTCGGTCACAAACGTCTGGGCCTCAGGATCCAGATGGACGCCGATAATGCGCAACTCGGTGGAACGGAAGGCGCGCGATATCAGCGACGTGAAGATCATGGTGAAGATGAACATGCACGAGATCTTGAGCCCCTCGGGCCGCTCATAGATATTCACCAGCGTGGTGTAAATGAAGATAAGGGATATCGAGACCGAGGGCGGCGCGAGAGAGCAGCGTGCGCGCGGTGATGGTCACGGCGCAGGAAGCAGAGGTAATCAGGACCAGAACGCCAGTAGCGTAGGCACCGCCCTGGGCATCCACATCCGCGTGAAAGAGCCGGGTCACCAGTAAAGGCAACCGATACGAAGACGAGAACCAGGGGACGCGAGGCGCGGGCCCACTCCGGCGCCATGCCGAAACCGGGCAGGTAGCGCGGGATGAGGTTCAGAAGGCCGGCCATCGCGGAGGCTCCGGCAAAGGCGAGTATGAGAATCGTGCTTAGGTCGTAAAGGGAACCGAAGACGCCGCCGAGATACTGGTGCGCCAGGTACGCTACCGCCCTGCCGTTGGCCGGCCCACCTTCCTTAAATGCGGCCGCGGGGATAAGCAGGGTAGTGATGAAGCTGGTAGCCATCAGGAAAAAGCTCATGATGAGCGCGGCCGTCGCGAGCAGGCGCCGGGTGTTGCGGATGCGGAGTTCGAGATTGTTGTCACATTCAATCAACGGCATGACGGCTACGCCGGTTTCGAAGCCGGAGAGGCCCAGGGCGAGCCGGGGAAAGAGCAGGCACGATAGCCCGATGATGGAAAGCAGGCTGCCGTGTTGGGTGAAGAGAGCACGCTTCCAATCCACGAGAAGATGCGGCTGCTCGAATACATGGAAGATGGCGACAACGGAAACGATCAGATTTAAGCCAAGATAAACAGCCACGAGCACGACAGCAATTTTGATCGCTTCCTTGAAGCCCTTGAGGAAGATCGCTCCCAGTATGGCAAGCAGCACGAGGGTGACGCCCATCTGGTTCTGCAGGGAGCGCGGAGTGTAAGGATTGTGGATGAAGTGAGCTGCCGCGTCCGCGGCCGAAAGAGTCATGGTGATGATGAAATCGGTAGTGGCAAAGCCCAACAGGACAAGCACAAATACTTTGCCGTTCCACCCCGGGAATAGCTTCTCGAGCATGGCGATACTGCCCTGGCCGTAAGGGCTGGCTTCGGCGACCCGATTGTAGACGGGCAAGGCTGCAAACAGCGTAACGAGAACCAGGACCAAAGTCGCGACCGGCGACAGGACGCCGGCGGCAAGAAAAGCGATGCCCGATTGATAGCCGAGCGTGGAGAAGTAGTCCACGCCGGTGAGGCACATTACCTGCCACCAGGGGTGCTTGCCCTGGTCACCCTGCGCGTGAGCACTCTCAGGGCGTTCGACGTCAGAGAACAGCCAATCTGAAAAAGACACCGGTTCTTGCTCCTCGGTAGGCGGGGTTACCTGGGTAGCCAGGGCTTTTGCACGGAATAGCTGGGGGTTGCGGTGAAGCCTGGCTTGTTGACGACGATGAGTTTTCTTCTGGCCAGCCAGCCGGCGGCCGCCTGGGCAGAGCTTTTGGATATCCCAATCGACTCCGCCAGTTGCTGATAGCTGATGGTGACTGCTTTCCCCTGGCGCTGTTGCTCCGCGGCAAGCCATAGGTACACGAGAAAACTCACCGGCCTGCGATCGTGTCCGACCAGGTCGCGCATTAAGACGTCGACTACGTAATCATCCACGGTCAGCATCGCTATACCAACGGTCAATATAGCATCGACTACCTGATTGCACCCTTAGATGATGAAGGTTATGTTGCGAGCGAGAAGAATTTCGGCACGGAGGAAGAAGACATGATCCGCGGAGTCAAAATCGTCAGTATTCCCGTGAGCAATCAGGATGTAGCGTTGCAGTTCTACACCGAGAAGATTGGATTCAAGGTAGCGACCGATCAGCCGTTCGGGCCCGGGTCAACGATGGATCGAGTTGCTCATCCCGGGCGCCGAAACCAGTCTTGCGCTGTTCACGCCTCCGGGCCAGGAAAACCGGATTGGCGGTTTTCAACCGCTCACTTTTTGGTGCGACGACGTCTTTGCCACGGCCAAGCTCTTCCAATCCAAAGGCGTGGAATTGACGGCAGAGCCGAAGAAGGAGATCTGGGGGACCATGGCAAAATTCAAAGATCCCGATGGCAACGAATTCGTATTTTCAAGCAGGTAAACCGGATACCGTGCTCTCCCGGCTTACTCTTCGCGTAGGGCCTCCACGGGATGCACCGCGGCGGCCCGGTGTGCAGGCAAGAGGCTGGCCAGCATTGCGACCCCGGCCATTCCCGCAATCGCGGCCGCAAGCGTTAGCGGATCCCGCGGATTCAGCCCATAAAGCATGGAAGCGGCAGCGGTGCCCGCGGCCAGAGACAGGCCCGTGCCTATTGCCAGGCCAATCCCCAGCAAAATTGCCGCCTCCCGCAATACCATAAGGAGAATATCGTTACGGTTTGCTCCGAGCGCCATGCGTACGCCAATCTCATTCCTGCGTCGGGCCACCATATACGAGACAACGCCATAGAGGCCCACCATGGCCAGGATCGTCGCCAGGACACCAAAGAAACCGGACAGCGTAGCCATTAACCGCTCACGAAGGAGTCCTTCGCGAATCTGCGTCTTCAGAACGCGGAAGGTCAATACCATGGCCGGATTTATATCCCTCGCAGCGCGTTTGATGGAAGAGATCAACGGAAGCAGCGGCTCGTCAGAACGAATCATTAGCGTCGAATGCTCTTCCGGTCCATTTGCCTGGCTGAAAGAGACAAACACAATGGGCACCGGTTCTTCACGCAACTCGTAATACTTGCTATCCCCCACCAGGCCGACGACCTGATAGGTCCGGTCTTTTTCTGTATCGCGAAATACCATGCCCAATGGATTGGCGCTGCCGGCAAATTTACGCGCGAAAGCTTGATTTACGATGGCGACTTGCGGTGACTGGGGCGTATCGGTCTGGTTGAAGTCCCGCCCTGCGAGCAGCGCCGTCTCCATCGTTCGGAAATATCCTACGCTGACCCGGTTAAACGTTACGTCCTGCCGTTGCGGGCCGCCGCGAATATCGATGTTATCGTCCCAACCGCTATGACCCAGCGGAACAATCAGGGTCTCAGCGACTGACCTCACTCCAGGAACCGCCTCTGTGCGTGCAATCAGCTCGCGCTTAAATGTCATCTGGCTCTCTTGCGACAATTTCAGCGAAGAGAAATCGAAATTCGCAATCAGAATATGGTCCTGCTGGAAGCCGGCATTCAACGTGGTCAGGTTGCGAAATGTACGCACGAACAGAAACGCGCCGGTCAGCAGTACAAGGGAGAGCGCGACCTGAGAAACCACTAGCGTCTGCCGTAGTAGAAAACGATCGCGTCCGGCCGTCGCGCCGCGTCCACCGGCCTTCATCACGACTCCGGGATCCGTGCGGGAAGCTTGAATCGCCGGAGTCAACCCAAACAGGACACAAGTGAGAATCGCCAAGGCAGCGGCAAAGCCAAGTACCCGCCAATCCGGCGTTAGCTCTATAAAGATGGGGTTTTGCTGTGTGCTGAGAAACGACACCAAAACCGCGCTCAAAATTTGCGCCAGGACCGCTCCTGCGATCGTTCCCGATAGTGCAAGCAGCAAGCTCTCCGCCAATAATTGGCGAATCAGCCGCGTGGGTGAGGCCCCCAGCGTCAACCGCACCGCCATCTCTCGTTGCCGGACGCTCGCCCGCGCGAGCATCAGGTTCGCCAGGTTCGCGCAGGCAACCAGCAGGACTAACCCGGATAGAGCCAGCAGCAGCCACAGTGGATCTTCATAATCGCGTCGCAGCCCGAAAACGCCAGTTGCACCGGGCAATGCGCCTAAATGGAACGAAAGGTAATCTTTTTTCTGGATGGCATCGTATTGAGCGGGTACCGTTGCTGCGAATATTCCCGGAGAGATCGAATCCAGCTGTGCGGAGGCCCGTTCGACCGTCCAGCCTGGTTTCAAACGTCCCACGGTTGCGATCCACCACGCAACCGGATTGTCCATCAAGGGGCCCTTGGTTGAAAAAACCGGTTGGCTGCACATGGGGATGGCAACATCGAATTTCTGCCCAACCTCAAGACCGTAAAAGCTGGCGGGAGTGACGCCGACGATCTGAAATGGATGACCATTCAGGGTGAGTTTGCTCCCCATCACCTCAGAACGTCCTCCAAACTCGCGCTGCCAGAACGGGTAACTCAACACCGCCCCCTGTGCGCCGCAGCCGCGGTAGTCATCCGCCGAGGAGATGAGCCGCCCCAGCAGTGGCTGTACGCCAAGTACCTCGAAGAAATCACCGCTCACCATCAGAGCGTCTGCATAGCGGGCTTCGCCTCCCTGGCCGAGGTTGAACCGGTCCGGGGCCCACGCGGCAATCTGGGAGAATGCCTTTTGCTGATCACGCAACAGGTTCCAGAGGGCGCCGGTGAGTGCGGCATTCGATGAGTAATGGTTTCCGTTACAACAATGAGGGGAATTTACTATACGAACGATGGCCAGTTGCTGCGGAGCCTGTACCGGCAGGGTGCGCAGACGTACTGCATCCAGCAGTTGAAAGATGGTCGTATTCGCACCGATGCCTAGCGCGAGGGTCAGGATTGCCACTATTGCGAATCCCGGATTTTTTCGCAATAGCCGCGCGCCAAAGCGCAGGTCGTTCCAGATTCCGGTAGGCAGTCCTTCCGTCTGGCCTTTGCCAAGTGGCAACGGCGGATGCGCTCCCCTCAGGCTTGCTCTTAATCCGGAAAGCAGGGCGCCGTCATGCAATCCCTTGAGCAATGATTGATAGGCCTGTTCAGCGTCCGTTCCGCCGATCAGCATCTCTTCATAGCGATCGCGCAGATGCTGGCTCAACTCCTCCACCAGTTCTGCGTCCTGCACCGGTTCGAGATTCAGCGGAGCGATCGCGACTCGGATTTCCTTTGCCCAGTCAGGCATTTTCTGCCTCCGTAATGCGACGGATTGCGGTGACAAAATCCAGCCATGTGGCCTGTTGTGTCTTCAGGATCTGCTTTCCTTCCCCTGTCAACCGGTAATAGCGCCGCCGCCGTTGGCCCGCCTTTTCCACCCATCGTCCGGCGATCAATCCGCGCTTTTCCAGCCGATAGAGCAGGGGGTAAAACGAGGCCACGTTGAACTTCAACACCCCCTCGGAGCGTTCTTCGATCAACTTGCTGATTTCATACCCATGCCGGGCGCGGTGCTCGATGAGCGAAAGAATCAGCAACTCCGCACTGCCCTTCTTCCACTCGCGGTCCGCCGGGGTTACCATATGTTTCATTGCAACATATGGTAATACGACTCTTTAAGATGTCAAGCGAGCGGACTGGCGGTGGGTCGATGTGCTCAGGAAGACCGAGCATGCGACGACTTCCGTGCATATACACGCCTAGCCAAGAAGCGTATTCCGTTGGAGGGGGTTAGTCCCCAGAATCTCGACAATCTCTACGTGCTCGATGCTTCGTGTTTTGTGCCGACGAGGTGGTCAATCCGTGGCCGGAAAGCTCCGAACAGCATCTGCCAACACGCATCGCCGGGGTCCTTCGACTCCGCGCCATAAACCCTCTGGCATGCGATAGATCTGCAAGGCGCTTCGCTCAGGATGACGCCTTTGTGGAGGAGGTTGAAAACACCTGGTTGGGTGTGCAAAAACACGGAAGGATCAAAAAGCACAGGCACTAAGCGTAACGAAACAGCGCCTTGAATCCATAATCCATGTGCTGTTGAATGTGGCAGTGGAACAGGGAAAGGCCCGGCTGGTCGGCGACGAAATCCACTACGGCGCGGCCGTAATACGGAACTACGACCGTGTCTTTTAGGATGCCTCCGGTTTTGGTGCCGTTCATTTCCACCAGTTCGAGCAGGTGACGGTGAAGATGGAGTGGGTGTGCGTCATCTGTGCGGTTGCGAAATACCAGCCGGTAACGAGTTCCCTGCTTCAACACAAACTCCCGCTCGTGCGGATAGGGTTTTCCGTTGACCAGCCAGGTGTTGAACTTGCCGGAGCCGCCGGGAATCTTTTCGAAAACCATCTCGATGGTTTGGTCGGGGGGAATCGGGTTCTCGCTGATTTTGCCGAAAAGGGTGTAATCCCATGGCGTGCGCGGCGCCACCCACTGCGGCTGCCGGTGCTGGTTCTCGTACTCCACGATGACGCCCAGGCCGGTGCTGCGAATTCTCTCTTCGGTCGCGCCCAGGATCCAGACCCCGGGCTGGTTCATCTCAACAATGGCATCCACCCGCTCGCCGGCGCCAAGCAGGATGCTGTCTACCTTTTGCGGAACCGGGACCGGATTGCCATCCATGGCAATCACTTGAAATTGATGCCCGGCCAAGGCGATGCGCCGATTCTCAATCGCACTCGCATTGAGCAGATGCATCAGCACCCGCTGGCCCTGCTTCACCCGGATCGGCTCCCCCGCACCCAACGCCTTGTCGTTGATGGAGTAGGTCATGGAATTGACCTCAAGCCCGTTCGGGTCAGTGTTCAAAACCGCGGGCTTCTCGGGCTGCGGTCCGTGATGACCATCGTCGTCATCGTCGTCCATGTTGCTGGTGAAGAACGGTTCCCAGTCGCGCAGGGAGAGAAAAATCTCCTGGTCGTATCGTCCGGGGTCGTTGCCTCCGTCGACGTAGACGAAGCCGAATTGTCCGGTATAGCTTCCGCGATGCAGGTCGGCTTCCGCCATGGCGTGAGAGTGGTACCAGCGAGAGCCGGCCGGACGCGGCGTGAGCTGATAGCGCCGCCGGCCTCGCGCCGGCACCGGAGGCGTGCCCTGCTCCTCTACTCCATCGACCTCCGAAGGGATCAACATGCCGTGCCAGTGCACCAATTCCGGTACATCGGTGTCGTTGATCACGTCCACGATTACGGTTTTGCCTTCGCGCATCCGCAGCACCGGGCCGGGAGAGGTGTCGTTGTAACCAGTGGTGCTGAGGATGTGGTCGGGTGAAAGCTCTACTGTGACGGGAGCAATGCGCAGAGTGTAATCGGCTTTAGTGGTGTCGGCCGGAGCGGTGGCGCCCATCTGCATTTGCGACGCCTGAGCCAGCAGCCTGGCGGCGTTCGCTTGCGCCAGGGCCGCGCCGCCTATCTTCAAGAAGTCGCGCCGCTTCAAAAGACTGCCCCCTCGGCCTGACCTGCAGGAATCGTCTCACGCAGAAAGAGGGCGTGGCAACATTTGCGTGGGGCCACAAACCAGTCGCGCTCCGGCTGCGTCTATCAGACGAGGGGCTGAGGTGTTCTGGTACTCTCAAGGCACGCGCAGTGGCATTTTCTTGAAATGCCCAGGGGAGGGTTCAGCCCATGAAGCTCCTGCAAGCCAGTTCGGCGGCGCTGGTTGGAATGGCGTTGTGCTCCGTGGTCTATGCCTATCAGCGGACGGCGGACTTCGGCTTTAGCGACGATGCGGAAACGAATGTAAAGGCGGAGTTTTACTGGTCGCGGCTCAGTTATACCGCGGCCGTCGGCAGCAGCTTCGGAGGCGGTTATGGGGGCTACGGCGGATATGGCTGGGGCCGTTCCTGGTCCCGCGATTACCCCAAGGCCGACCGCCAGGTTCTGCTGGCGATGAAACGCCTTACCCGGATTCAGACCCGGTCTACAGAGCAGGTCGTCGACCTCGACTCGGACAAGATTTTCAACTACCCATGGGTCTATGCCGTGCAGGTACAAACCTGGTCATTCACCGATGAGGAAGCCAAGCGTCTGCGGGAATACCTGCTCAAGGGCGGCTTCCTGATGGTGGACGACTTTCACGGCACGGCGGATTGGGAGGAATTCATGAGCGGCATGCGCCAGGTGTTCCCCGACCGGCCGATCGAAGACCTGGACAACAAAGACGAGATCTTCCACGTACTTTACGATCTGGACGAGCGCATGCAGGTACCGGGGGAGCAATACATACGAACCGGCCGGACCTACGAGAAGGACGGTTATGTGCCCAAGTGGCGCGCCATCCGCGATGATAAGGGCCGCATCATCGTTGCCATCTGTCACAACATGCACCTCGGCGATGCCTGGGAATGGGCGGACGATCCGGATTATCCGGAGCCCTTCGCTTCCATGGCGTTCCGGGTTGGATTGAATTACATCGTTTACGGCATGACGCATTGAGGTTGGCAGACCGCGGGAACCCCGGTTTCGTTACATGTTCCAATTCTTCTTCAAGTATCCGATGCCGGTGTTTTCCAAAGGCAAGTTTGTCCTGCTGGGCGCGTGGCCTGGCTGGGTGCTGCTACTGCTCACTGCTCGTCTGCGTAGCGGGCTTGGCGTGCTGATCTGGTCGCGGCTGCCCTAGGCAGCGGCCGGCCAAGCATCAGTAACGATGAGCGGTGGCGCGCCGGGGCGGTGTGGCTGCTGCAGTCTTTGCTCATCGCTACGGTGCTGGTTCTGCTTTGGCAGCCGGCGATCACGGTGGCCGAGCTGGCGCCGCAGCAGAACGTAATCGCGGTTGTACTCGATGATTCACGCAGCATGGCGATTGCCGATAGCGGCGGCGACGGTAAAGCCACCCGCGAAGCGGCGGCTGAGAAAGCGCTCGAGGACGGCGTGCTGGCAGGCTTGCAAAAGAAGTTTCAAACCCGGCTCTACCGGCTTGACAGCCGCGTGGCCCAGGCCGCCGCGCTCAAGGATATCCAGCCTGCTGCCCCGGCTACCCACATCAACGATGGACTGAAACAGCTGGCAAGCGAAACCTCCGATTTGCCCATTGGCGCCGTCGTGCTGCTGAGCGATGGCTCAGAAAACTCGATGGACGGTTCCGGAGACCTGAGCCTGGAAACACTGAATGCCCTGCGCAATCGCCGCATACCGGTCCACACCGTCGGCTTCGGCAAAGAGCAGACTGTCGCACGATCTGGAGTTGAGCGACGTAAAGGTTGCCTCGCGAGCGATGGCCGATTCGCGCATCCCGGCGACGGTGACCATTCCACCAAAGAGGCTATGCCGGCAGCAAGGTGCTGCTGGTCGTCCGGGATGGAGACAAGACCCTTGGCTCTCGCGAGATCACGCTCGGCGCCGACGGTGCGACCCAGGTGGAAACCATCTTCTTTGGTCCGGGTGGCGCGGGCATCAAGAGTTTGCATTTCTCGCTCGGTCCGCTGGCCGGCGAAGAGAACCCGAACAACAATGCACTGACTCGCCTGCTGGGCGTGACCGACGACAAGCGCCGCATCCTCTATGTCGAAGGCGAACCGCGATGGGAGTACAAGTTCATCCGGCGCGCCGAAGACGATGACAAACTGGTGCAGGTTGCTTCCATGCTGCGCACCACCGAGAACAAGATCTATCGCCAGGGCATCAGCGATCCCAAGGAGCTGGAGAATGGTTTCCCGGTTCGTCCGGAAGATCTCTTCGCCTACCAGGGCATCATCCTCGGCTCGGTCGAGGCGGGGTATTTCACTCCTTTGCAGCAGGAATTGCTGCGCGAGTTCGTTGACCGCCGCGGCGGTGGGCTGCTCTTCCTGGGCGGGCGCTTCGCACTGGGGGATGGAGGATGGGGCGGATCGAGCCTGGTTGATCTGCTGCCGACCATTCTTCCCAACAGCAGGAGCACGTTTCACCGCGATCCCGCGACTGCCGGAACTCACCGCGGCCGGGACGGATAGTCCGATCACGCGGCTGATGGATGACCCGGCGAAGAACATCGACCGCTGGAAGAAGCTGACCTACCTGATGGACTACCAGGACGCAGGCGCGGCCAAGCCCGGCGCGACGGTGCTGGCCCAGATGAATGTGGGCGCGCGCAAGCTGCCGTTGCTGGTCACGCAGAATTACGGCCGGGGCCGCACCGCGGTGATGGCCACGTCGGGCACCTGGCGCTGGCAGATGAGCCAGCCCCTGGGCGATCCGGCGCACGATCTTTTCTGGCAGCAACTGCTGCGCTGGCTGGTGCTCGATTCACCAGGACAAGTGGTGGTCAGCGCGCCCGCGCAGACGCTGATGGATGATGGCCACATTCAGATTTCGGCGAACGTGCGCGATAAGGAGTACACGCCGGCTCCCGATGCCAAAGTGACCGCGCACTTCATCGGCCCGGATGGGATCTCGGCGATCGTGGATATGACGCCGGCGACGGACAACCCGGGCGTGTTCCGCGCCGCGTGGACGGCAGAAAAGCCCGGCTCCTACCTGGCTGAGGTCACGGCCCAGCGACGGGCCAAGGGAGCGGTGGATTTGGGAACGGGCACCCTTCCCTTTCAACGAATCGACGGCGTTGCGGAGAATTTCCATACCACGCAGAACCGCGAGCTGCTGGAGAAGCTGGCGACGGAAACCGGTGGGCGGTACTGGAAACCGGACGAGCTGACGCGGCTGCCGAACGAGATCTCTTATTCCGACGCCGGCATTTCTGTCCGCGACATCAAAGAACTGTGGAACATGCCGGTGGTGTTCTTGTGGCTGCTGCTGCTGATGGCAGCAGAATGGCTGCTGCGCCGCAAGTGGGGTGTGGTATGAGGCCGGCGCCTGCTGTGGGTATTGATGACCGCTCTCTCCGCGCACGCCAGCGTCTATTACGTCACGGTGGCCGGCCTTGGCGGCGAACCGGACTACGAGCAGCGCTTTACCGCGAATGCCAAGGACCTGGATAAATTGTTCAAAGAATCCGGCAGCAGCGCGCACGTTTACACCTTGACCGGGAACGCAGGCCACGCGCGCACAACTGACGCAGACGCTCACCTCCATCGCCCACGATGCAAAGCCGGAAGATGACTTTGTGCTGATGCTGATCGGGCACGGTTCTTTCGACGGCGCCGACTACAAGTTCAACCTGGTGGGTCCTGACATCACAGCAGCAGAACTGGCAGGGATGTGCGATCGCATCCCCGCGAGGCGGCAGTTGATTGTCAACGCCACCAGCGCCAGCGGTGGATCGGTGGCCGCTCTGGAAAAGCCAGGACGCGGGGTGATTGCCGCGACCAAGAGCGGCACGGAGAAAAACGCTACCGTGTTCGCCCGCTACTGGGTTGAGGCGCTGCAGGACCCCACCGCCGACCTGGATAAGAGCGATTCCATCAGCGCCATGGAGGCGTTCGCATTTGCCCAGCGGAAGACCGCCGCTTTCTACGAATCGCAAAAGCGGCTGGCGACGGAGCATCCCGTTTTTGAAGACACGGGAAAGAACGAACCGGTCCGCGAGCCGTCAAAGAGTGAGGGCGTGCTGCTGGCAAACTTCACCGTGCTGCGGATCGGCGCCGCGCAGAAGCAGGCCAACAATCCCGCCAAGCAGGCGCTGCTGGCGAAGAAGGAAGATCTGGAGCAAAAGATCGACGCACTCAAGTATCAGAAGGCGGCGATGGATCCGGCGGAATATAAACAGCAGCTGACGGAGGCGCTGGTGCAGTTGGCGCAAGTCCAACAGGAGCTCGATAAATGAAGTGGCGGCAGAAATCCGGCGTATTGCTGGCGATGGTGCTCGGCAGCATCAGCCTGTGCCTTGCTGCGAACTCTCCGGATGCCTGCCAGACCCTGCGCAAGCACGGCCAGCAGGCTGAAGCGAAATCCTGCTATGAGTCGCTGGTGCGCACCAATTCTCCTTACCTGCGGGCCGAAGGCTATTGGGGGCTGGAACAGTACGACCAAGCCAACGAGGAGTTTCGCATCGCCACGGCGCAACCCGGCAGCGATCCTCTGTATAAGGTTCGCTGGGGCATGCTGCTGCACCAGCGATTCAACAACACCGATGCGGTGGGCCTGTTCCAGGAGGCGCTGCAAAAAGACCCCAAGAACGCGCAGGCATATTTAGGACTGGCAATCGTCAGCGCGGACGGATTTGACGGCAAGGCCACGGATTATGTCAGCCAGGCCCTGGTGCTCGATCCCAAGCTGGTGGAGGCGCACGAGTTCGCCGCCAACCTTGCCCTCGAAGATGCGCGATACGGAACACGCTCTGAAGGAGGCGGACGCGGCGCTGGCGCTTGTCTCCCGATGCGCTGAACGCCATGGCGATCCACGCGGCGATCGAGCTGCTGGCGGATCGTTCTCCCGACCCGTGGCTGGACAAGATACAGCAAGGTGAACGCCGGCCTATGGCGAGGGCTATGCCCACGTGGCGCATTACCTTGAACTCAACTACCGCTTTGAGGATGCGATCGGCTACTACCGCAAGGCCATCGAGGCCGATCCGCGAGTACTGGCCGGCGCGCTCCGCCCTCGGCGTCGGCCTGATGCGTCTGGGCCAGGAAGAAGAGCCATTCCAGCAACTGGAGATGTGCTACAACAACGGTTACCGCGACGCTGAAACCGTCAACAGCCTGCGTCTGCTGGACAGCTACAAGAACTTCGTCACCTACAAAGAGAACGGCACGATCCTGCGGCTGCGCAAGAACGAAGCGGAGTTGCTGCATCCTTACTTCGAAGCAGAGCTGCAACGCATCATCGCCACCTACGACAAAAAATACAAGATGAAGCTCACCGGCCCGGTGCAGGTAGAGGTCTATCCCGATCACGAGGATTTTGCCGTTCGCACCATGGGGATGCCCGGCCTGGGCGCGCTCGGAGTTACTTTCGGGCAGGTGGTAGCGATGGACAGCCCCTCGGCGCGCAAGCCCGGCGATTTCAACTGGGGCAGCACGCTGTGGCACGAGATGAGCCATGTGTACATCCTCACTGCCACAAACCGCCGCGTGCCGCGCTGGTTTACGGAAGGGCTGGCCGTGCATGAAGAGACACAGGTATCGCCGGAGTGGGGTGATCGCGTGATCGCCGGAGATCCTGGTCGCGATCCGGGACAAGAAGTTGCTGCCGGTGGCCAAACTGGATCGCGGATTTATCTTTCCGGAGTATCCGGCGCAGGTGATCGTGTCTTATTTTGAGGCGGGCAGCATTTGCGATTACATCAAGAGCCGCTGGGGCGAGGACAAGCTGCTCGACATGGTCCACTCGTACGCGCAGCGGAAAACCACTCCGGAAGTGATCCAGGCAGATCTTGGCGTTTCGCCGGAGGAGTTCGATAAGCAATATCTGCAGTGGCTGAACCAGCGATATGGGACGATGGCTGCCAACTTTGATCAGTGGCGCAAGGCGCTGGGGCAGCTGGTCGCAGGCCGCTAAGCAGAAGCAGTACGACGCCGTGATCCAGCAGGGCGAAGCGGTCCGCCGCATGTATCCCGAGTACATCGGGGACGCCAACGCTTATGAATTCCTTGCCGCGGCAGACCTCGCCAAGGGCGACAAGAAGGCTGCGGCGGCGGTGCTGACCGAATATGAAAAAATGGGCGGCGAGGATCCGGCGACGCTCAAAAAGCTGGCATCGCTCGAGGAGGAGTTGGGCCAGCCCAAAGAAGCGGCTGCAACGCTGGACCGCATTAACTACATCTACCCGGTCCACGATGAAGATTTGCATCGCCACCTGGGCGACTTGTGGTTTGCGCAAGCGAACTATCCCGGAGCGATTCGCGAGTACACCGCGCGTGGTGGCGCTGAACCCTCTGGACAAGGCCGGAGCGCAATTCAATCTCGCCCAGGCGTACTACGCATCGGGGCAGAAGGACAAGGCTGAGGAGAGCGTGCTGGCTGCGCTCGAGGCCGCGCCTGGGTATCGGCCGGCGCAGAAGTTGCTGTTGGAGATAGAACACCCGGAACAGAAGGACGCACCCAAAACGAACTAGTAGGGAGGAGGTAGCCCTTGGAGAGTTTGGAGCCGGCAGTTGTGGTAGCCCGGGATTTGTGAAGGTGTGTGAAAACCGCAGAGTCCCTCCACTCCGCTTCGCTCCGGTCGGGATGACAATTCTATTTGAGGGTGGCGATCGGTGTTTCCACGAAAGGTCCGCGGAACGCGCAGATCCCTCGGCTTCGCTCACGATGACACAGGAAAGGGCGACGGCTCGATAGAGAGTGGTTGCTGGACCGAGACCGCTTTCCCGTGGGAGCGCCACCCTCACCCTTTGTCATCCCGACCGAAGCGAAGCGCAGCGGAGAGATCTCTGTGTTGATGTCCCGTCCTGGAGATGTTTTTCGACAGAGCTACACAAACGTAAGCCGGGCCAATCTTCATAAACCGCGTAGTCGAGAGGAAGAATTGCCGATGGTAACGCTCCCTGAACTTAGCCAGGACGCAGCTCAGCTGCAACATCGCATCGAACGGTTCCATGCGGTCCGCGAAGGCATCCTTGCCCAAGTGCGCCAGGTGATCGTCGGCCAGGAGGATGTGCTGGATCAGATCCTCACCGCGTTGTTTGTCGGTGGACATTGCCTGATCACCGGCCTGCCCGGTACGGCGAAGACGCTGATGGTGCGCACCATCGCGGAAACCCTCGGCTTGAGTTTCCGGCGCATCCAGTTCACACCGGACCTGATGCCCTCCGACATTACCGGCACCGACATCATCGAGGAAGACCTCACCACCGGCCACCGTAAGTGGACCTTCGTCCACGGCCCGATCTTTGGCAACGTCGTGCTGGCCGACGAAATCAACCGCACTCCGCCTAAAACCCAGGCGGCCTTGCTCGAAGCCATGCAGGAGCGCTCCTGCACCGTGCGCGGCCACGTGTATGCGTTGCCCGCGCCCTTCTTTGTGCTGGCCACGCAGAATCCGATCGAGCTCGAAGGCACTTATCCCCTGCCCGAGGCGCAGCTCGATCGCTTCCTCTTCAACACCATCCTTGACTACCTCAGCGCCAGCGACGAACTGAAGGTCGTTGACCTGACCACGACCACGAAGGTGGCCAAGGTCGAAGCCGTCACCACGGCCCAGGAACTACTCGACTTCCAGCAATTGGTCCGCATGGTGCCGATCGGCGAACCAGTGGCGAAGTACGTCGTCAACCTGGTGCGCGCGACCCGGTACAAGAATGACAACGCGCCCGATTTTGTAAAGAAGTATGTCAACTACGGCGGCAGCATTCGCGCCGCGCAGTTCATTGTGCTGGCGGCAAAAGCGCGTGCACTCTCCCGCCACCGCTATCACGTCACCTACGACGACGTTACCTCGCTGGCCATCCCGGTATTGCGTCATCGCATTCTGCTCAACTTTCATGCTGAGTCGGAGCGCGTGGACGCGGATGAGATTCTTCGCCGGCTGATCGAACACATGCCGCCTCCGAAGGAGTCCTGATGCTGCAGCGCTTTCTCGATCCCGGGGTGCTGGCCAGCATCAGCAGCCTCGACCTGCTGGCCAAGACAGTGGTGGATGGCTTCGTTGCCGGTCTCCATCGCTCGCCTGATTTCGGCTTCAGTTCGGAGTTTGCCGAGTACCGCGCCTACACACCCGGAGACGACCTGCGCCACGTCGATTGGAACCTGTTTGCCCGCACCGAACGCTGCTACCTGAAGCGCTATCGCGGCGATACCAACAGCCAGCTCACCATCCTGCTCGACGCCAGCAATTCCATGGACTACACCGCGGCCCCAGGCCAGGCCGAGCAAGATGGACTATGCCCGCTTTGCCGCCGCCTCGCTTTTCTATCTCGCGATTCACAATCAGCGCGACGCAGCCGGGCTGATCGTTTTTGACGATGAGGTGCGCAACTACATCCGGCCCTCCACCCGCCAGGGCCAGCTGCATCGGCTATTGGCCGGACTGGAGCAGGCTGAGCCGCGCGCGCGCACCGACTTTACCAAGCCGCTGCATCACTTCCAGGAGCTGCTGCACCGGCGCGGCATCGTGATCATGTTCTCTGATTTCTACGAGGACCCGGCGACCGTCGTGCGCACCATCGAGCCCTTGCGGTACCACGGTAATGAAGTGGTTCTCTTTCACGTGCTCGACCCCAAGGAAATACGGCCCGATCTTGCGCGGCCCTGCCATCCTGGTCGATCTGGAGACCGATCAACGGCTGGAGGTGATTCCGGAGTACGCGCGCACGGAGTACATCAAAAAGATCGACGACCACATCGAGCAGTTGCGTAACCGCACCCGCGGCGCGGGCATGGATTATCACCTGCTGGTGACGGACCAGCCGCTGGACACCACACTGCGCGAATACCTCGCCATTCGCCAGGGAGAGCGCTGATGGGATTTCTTAGTCCGTGGTTCCTGCTCGGCCTGGCAGCCATCGGCTTGCCCATCTATATCCATCTGCTGCGACGTCATGTGACGACGCCGCTACCTTTCAGCTCGCTGATGTTCTTCGAGCGAGGCACGCAAAGCTCTACCCGCCACCGGCGGCTGCGCTACCTGCTGCTCTTCTCTCTGCGCGCCGCATTGCTCTTGCTGCTGGTGCTCGCGTTTGCCAATCCATTTATCCGGCGGGCAAGTGCTGGAGTGAACGACAAACTCATGCTGGTGGTGGTCGATAACTCTTTCAGCATGAAGGCGGGCACGCGATTCGCGGATGCGAAGCAGGGCGCGTTGCAGTTGCTGGCATCGAGGTCACGAGCGCAGCGCGGCGAGGTGATGGCTTTGGGCGGCCGGCTCGCGGTGTTGACCCAGCCCATTCAGGATGCAGGGGCTCTGCGCTCCGCGGTCGAGAGCATTCAGCCCGAAGACTCGCGTGCAAATTTAGGCGAGCTTGCGCACGGAGTGCGCGCCCTGGTTGAGACCGTGCGCACACCGATCGAGCTGCACCTGTTCAGCGATATGCAGAAGACCGGCATACCGGCAAACTTCGCCGACATGGAGTTGCCTGCGAATGTGTCCGTGGTTCTGCATCCGATGGGAAGCGGCGCCACGCCTAACTGGACGGTCGAGGGGGTCAACGCTCCGGCTCAGCTTGCCGACCCGAAAGACCCGAAGAAATCGCGGGTGCAGGCGGTGATCGCCGGCTACGGAACGCCGGCTGCATCCAAGACTGTCTCGCTGGTAGTAAACGGCAACACCATCGCGACCCGCAAAGTCGACGTACCGGCCGATGGCAGGGCAACGGTGGAATTTCAACCGCTCGATGTGCCCTACGGCCTCAATCGTTGTGCGATCACGATCGATTCGGCCGACGGTTTTCCCGCAGATGACACCGGCGTGTTTGCGGTGAAACGGTCTGACCCGCAACGCGTGTTATTCGTTCATCAACCCAGCGACTCGCGCTCAGCGGTGTACTTTAGCGCGGCGTTGTCCGCTGCCACCCAGGCCGCCTTCATCCTGCAGTCGATCGACAGCGAAAAGTCCGCTGACATTGCTCCGTCGAAGTACGCCTTCGTGGTGCTCTCCGACACCATGGCGCTGCCTTCGATCTTTGAAAATGCATTGTTGCGCTACGTTCAGGACGGCGGCAGTGTGCTGATCGCCGCGGGAACCTCGGCAGCACACCGTACCCGCATCCCTGTCTTCGGCGGATATTCTTCCGAACCGCACCTATATACGCGCAATGGTTACGCGGGGGTGGGCCAGACGGATCTTACCCATCCGGTAATGAATGAAGCAGGATGGGCTGATCTGAAGGTTTACTACGCGGCCGGTGTGGACACAGCGCAAGCTCGCGTGGTCGCGCGGCTGACAGACCAAACTCCACTTCTGCATGGAAAAGCAGATCGGTGAGGGCCACGTGATTCTCTTTGCCTCCGGACTCGACAATCTCACCAACGATCTTCCCGTGCGTCCTGCCTTTGTACCGTTTGTGGATAGGACAGCACGCTTTCTTTCCGGCAATGACAACGTCAGCGGCAGCAGGCTGGTCGATTCGTTTGTTCCCTTACGAACATCCGCGGCGCGAAATCCATCCGCGGGTGTCGAAATCATTGATCCGGATGGACGCCGCGCTCTTATCGCTGACCGAAGCGGCCAAGGCGCAGTCATTCCAGTTGACACGCGCCGGGTTCTATCGCATTCGCTTCGCGAATGGCAGGGATGCGTTGCTCGGGGTAAATCCCGATCGACGCGAATCGAACCTGGAGCCGATGGCCAAGGATCTTCTCGCACTTTGGGGTGGCCATACCACGGCGCCAGCCGCCACCGTGGGTTACGTGCAGGGAAAAAACACCACCCGTAGCATCTGGTGGTACGTTATGCTGCTTGTATTGGTGGCGGCGGTTGCCGAGTCCATCGTTGCCAGCCGCTACCTCGGCACACAGAGGGAAGAGGCATGAGCAACGCCAGCCCCAACTCGAATCCTGGTTCGAATCCTGGTTCGAATCGCACTTCAAATCCCACTTCAAATCAAGACAGGCTCAACCTCTATATCCACCAACTGCATCAGCGGTTGCGTTTGGGTGTGTCCCTGCGGGGCGTGGCCATCCTCACCGCCACTGCATTGATAACAACCGTCTTCCTGGTTCTTATCCTCAACCGGTTTGCGTTTCCGGCAGGCGGACTGACTGGCGCCCGTTCGCTGTTGCTGATCGTCATTGGGTGTGCCGCGGGTCTGGCGCTTGCGCTCCCGTTGATGCGGCTCACGCGCCGCCGCGCCACTGTGGTCGCGGAGTCGGCTCATCCTGAATTCCAACAGCGGCTGCTCACTTTCGATGATCGCGAGAAAAAGGGCGACGATCCTTTCCTCGAACTGCTGGCTGCGGATACGCTTTCCGTAGCGCGTGACGCTCAGCCTGCAAGCCTGCTGCCCAACAATAAACTTTACTTCCTTGCGGGCGCCGGCTTGGCCTGCGTCGCGGTGCTGGTCTGGCTTGTCACCGCGGCTCCCGGCTATCTGGGGTACGGAGCTTCCCTGCTCTGGACCGGGCCTAAGGCGCAGCCGCTTTACGACATCAAGGTTACGCCCGGCGATGTTGCCGTTCGCCGCAACGCCGATCAGCTGATCACTGCGCACCTCATCGGTCTCAAGCCAGAAAAGGTGCGGTTGTTTGCTCGCTATAAGAGTTCCCAGGGAAAAGCGGGTTGGGAGCCGGTCGCGATGCAGCCGACGGATCCCTCCAACTTTCAGTTCCTCTTTGCCGGGCTTCCTGAAGATGTCGAGTACTACGTGGAGGCTGGCCCTCTCACGTCGCATCACTACAAAGTCCGCGTGGTTGATTTGCCCTCGGTGAAGCAATGCGGGTGACGTATCACTACCCGAAATGGACCGGCATGCAACCGGTCAGCGAGGAGCATGGTGGGGACCTGCGTGCCATCGAAGGCACGAATGCGGAGCTGACGGTGCGCATGGATCGTCCTCTACGGAGTGGCCAACTCACTCTCGACGATGGCAAACAGATCACGCTGAGCGGCGGCGAAGGCAATGTCTACAAGGGGTCCATCCAGATGCAAAAGGATGGCGCCTATCACGTGGCGGCGCTCGACCAGGGTCAGCCGGTTCGCCTGTCGGAGGACTACTTCATCGCGACCGACAAAGCGAACCCGCCAGAGATCGCCATCGACCGGCCGACTGGGGACTATCGTGCCAGCCCTATCGAGGAAGTCACGG
This sequence comes from uncultured Acidobacteriaceae bacterium, assembly GCA_963847155.1. GTDB lineage: Bacteria > Acidobacteriota > Terriglobia > Terriglobales > Acidobacteriaceae > PALSA-350. The sequence goes on from CAWJZH010000006.1 coordinate 654,624, forward strand.
TCGGGGTAAAGGCATCGGATGAGTTTGGCCTGAACAAGGTGAGCCTGCACTACTCGGTGAATGGCGGGCCGGAGAAAACTGTTGAGTTGCCGCAACAGCCGGGTGCGAAGAATGTGAGCGGCTCGACGACGCTGAGCCTGGAAGATTTCAAGCTGATTCCCGGAGACCTGGTTAGCTTGTATGCCACGGCGAAAGATGGGCACGCGGAAGCACGGACCGACATGGCGTTTATCCAGGCCGACCCATTCGAGCGCGAGTTCTCGCAATCGCAGCAAATGGGCGGCGAGTGGCGGTGGTGGCGGCGGGATGGGAAACCAGACCGACATTTCGAAACGCGAGAAGGAGTTGATTGCCGCAACCTGGAAGCGCCAGAACGACAAGACGGCATCAGCCAAGGATTCGGCGGACGCGGGCAAGTTCCTCTCTGGGGTGCAGGGCAAGTTGCAGGAACAGGCATTGTCCCTGGCCGCGCGCATGGATAGCAGGGATTTGTCGTCTGCCAATGAGGAATTCAACAGCTTCGGGCACGACATGCAGGCGGCCGCTGCGGCTATGACTCCGTCTTCCGACAAGCTGAAGCAAATGCAGTGGCACGACGCCATCCCGGCAGAGCAGAAAGCTCTGCAGTATCTGCTGCGCGCAGAAGCCACCTTCCGCAAAATACAAGTGGCGTTCGGCCAGCAGCGAGGCGGTGGTGGTGGCGGAGGCGGCGGTGCGGGCCGCGACCTGGCCAGCCTTTTCGATCTTGAATTGGATACGGAGAAGAATCAGTACGAAACCGCGCAGACGGGGTCGGCTGCCGACCAGAAGGCGAAAGCAGTCGACGATGCTTTGGCAAAGCTCGATGCCCTGGCGCGCCGCCAGGAGGAATTGGCGCAGCAACAGCGCAATCACCCGCAAACCATGCAGGAGCGCTGGCAGCAGGAGATGCTGCGCCGTGAAGCAGAAGAGCTGCAACGCCAGATGGAGCAGATGGCCCAGAACGGTCAACAGCAGAATGGGCAGCAGGGGCAGAGCGGACAACAGAGCCAGCAGGGGCAGAAAGGCCAGCAGGGACAACAAGGGCAACAGAGCGGTCAGCAGGGACAGCAAAGCGCGAGTGGCTCATCGGGTGGGTCTTCATCTGGTGGGTCGTCTGGTCAAGCGCAGTCTGCGCGGTCTCGCGGTTCTCAATCCAATGGCAGTGGCGATGCTGCGGATCCGCGCGTGACCCAGGCCTTGAACCGGCTGCGCAACGCCGACGAAGAGATGAAGCGCAGCGCCGGGCAGGGGCAGAGTTCCGAGGCAGCGCGGCGGGCGGCGGACCAACTTCGCCAGGCTGCGGGCTTGATGAGCAGCACACAACAACAGCAAGCTACCGGCAAACTCGATTCCCTTGCGCGCGAAAGCGATCGCCTCAGCAAGGAAGAGCATGCCCAGGCGGATCGCATCCGTAACATGACCGGGCAAGGTGGAGCGTCGAATCAGGAGCAATACCAAGCCAGAGTGCAGCAGCGCAATAAACTGGCGGAGGATCGGCAGCAGCTCTCTGACGATCTGTCTCAACTGGAGAAGAATCTGCGCAATTCGGCGCGTGAGCTGGCTCCGAGCCAACCTGGGACCGCCTCAAAATTGCGCGACGCCTTAGGGGGCATGGACCAGACTGATCTGACGAACCGGACGCAGCGGACTGCCGACTGGCTGCGCCGGGGAATCAATCCTAATGCCAATGGGACTGAAGAAGGGATTGGGAAAGGTCTCGACCAGTTGAACCAGCAAGTGCACCAGGCACAGCAAGGTTTGGGCCCGGGCAAACCTGGTCAAGGGCAGGCGCAGGGTGGCGATCAGACGGCTGCGCTGGATCACGTGGAGCGGTTCCGCGATCAGGTCGAGTCTCTGACCGGGCGGGGACAGAATTCGTTGGGCCGCCAATCTGGCCAACAACCAGGCCAACAACCGGGGCAGGCGCAGGGGCGGAATGGACAGCCCGGCCAGCAACAAGGACAAACTGCTCAGCCGGGGCAGAGTGGTCAACCAGGGCAAGGTGCTCAACCAGGACAGGGCAGCCAGCCTGGGCAGCGGCAAGGACAATGGGGCAGTCAGGGTGGGCCAGGGGCTCAGATTGCTCAAGGCAATGGCGGGAATCAGCGTGGCGGAAACCAAGTCGCCCAGGATAACCTGAGCGGCGACGTCGGGAACTGGCGCTCAGGGGGCGGTGCGGTGGGGACCGCGTGGAACAACGTCAACACTGGGAACAATCGTTTCGACCGATCCGGGGGACCTGCTGCTCCCGATAACTCACCAGTGCCTGCCGATCCGGAGCGGACCTTCCAACAAGGGATGGCGGAGTTAAATCAGCTGCACCATCTGGCTAAGAATGATCCGGCGGCGTTGAAAGAAGTCGAGGAATTAACGAAAGCGATGCAGCGCCTCGATCCACGGCGGTTCCCCGGTAATCCACTGATGGTGGAGCAGCTGCATACCGAAGTACTGGCTGGGGTGGACAAACTCGAGCTGCAGTTACGTCATGATTCAGATGGGCAGGCTCCCGGTGAGGTGCGAACGGCGAAGGAGTCTACGATTCCAGCTGGGTACGAGGAAGCGGTGGCCGAGTATTATCGCCGGCTTAGCAAAGGCCAGTAGCGCACCCCGAGAAAAGGGCTGCGCTACGCACTGCCGAAAACCTTTCCAGGAAAGACCCGCGGAACTGCAGATCCCTCGGTTGCGCTCGGAGGTTGTGACTTTTTTGATTTCGCGCAAAAGGGTCTGCTTGTCGACGTCTCCACCGCCCCAACACCGCCCTGTCCTTTGGCAACGGTCCTTTCCTTTCAATCACCCTTTCCTTTTTGTCATCCCGAGCGCAGCCGAGCGGATCTGCGGTGCGCCATTCGTGTGCCCCGCTCCTACCGGTCCACAACCTAGTCATCCAACGAACTCTCCTGGAAACATCAATCTCCCGTTTGTTATTCCGGGTTTCCAGGAGTAGTCCGTAGAACCGCAGATCCCTCGGCTGCGCTCGGGGATGACAAACAGGAGAGTGCTATTGAAGGGCGAGGGCGGTTGTCGGGGAGCGGGGATCGCGGACTGATCTTTTGATTACTTCCCGCGGTAATCCTTGAACAGCTCTGGAAATTGCTGTTTGAGGGCTTCTACCTTCGGGCGATCACAGACCAGAATGTAGGGATTGTCGGGGTGATTCAGTGCGTAGTCCTGGTGGTAGGATTCGGCATCGTAGAACCCCTTGAGAGGCACAACCTGAGTCACGATTGGCTTGCGAAAGATTTTGGCTGCGTCGAGTTGCGCGATGTAGGCCTTGCTGATCTTCTGCTGCTCGTCGTCGGAGTAGAAGATGACGGAGCGGTAGGATTCACCCACATCCGGCCCCTGCCGGTTCAGCTGGGTGGGGTCGTGCACGACGGAAAAGAATATCTGCAGCAGCCGCCCGTAGGTTATCTTCGATGGGTCGTAAACAACCTTCACTGACTCCGCGTGACCGGTATTCTCCTGGCCAACTTGTTCGTAGGTCGCCGTGGCGCGAGAACCACCTGAGTAGCCGGCCGTGGTATCCAATACCCCTTTGACACGCTCGAACACGGATTGCGTTCCCCAGAAGCAGCCGCCGGCAAACACTGCCGTCTGCTTTCCCGGCGTCTGCGACAAGGCGCTATCGGTCACCGGAGGCGGGATTGGGGGCTTGTTGGCCGCATTACAGCCCAGACAGGCAGCGAAGGCCATCAGCACGGTAATCACAGTGTTGCGGACTGCGAAGGAACGGGACATGAGATCTCCTCGAAAATACCCTGTATTGAGACGCCGATATGGCTCGGAAGTTACAGGTGTCCCGGTGCCTCATCCCTGTCAGCTAGAATAGTGCCGTGAAACGCCAACCATTCCTTCCGAAAGCCTTTGGCATTCCAGTTCTCGCTCTTATGCTCTGCTGCGGCGCTGGGTTGGCTGCCGCCCAGCAGATGGAGCACTCGGCGCCTAGCCCCTCCTCCCGGTTGACCATCAAGACTTATGAGGGCAAGACTCTGACCTTATCTCCCGAGGAACTGGCGGCGTTGCCCCACAAATCCGTCTCTGTTTTCAACGCCCATAGCAAGGCGAACGAGACTTACTCAGGTGTGCCCCTCGCTGACCTGCTGAGCAAGGTGGGTGTGCCTTTGGGAGAAAGCGTGCGCGGCAAGCTCTTTCTGACGGGGGTCGTTGCATCGGGGATGGACGGTTATAGCGTGCTGTACTCCCTGGCGGAGGTCGACCCGTCCATCCACACCGGCGAGGTCATTGTTGCAGATACGGTTGACGGGAAAAAGCTGGATAAGGACGGCGCGTTCAAGATGGTATCGAGCGAAGAGCGGCGGCCGGCTCGGTGGGTGCGGAACCTTGCTTCGATTTCGGTGGTGAAGGTGGAACCTTAGTTCCATGGCTTCCGGTAGCGACTCGTTATAATGGATAGAACCTTGGGCCCTATGAAAACCACTCGCTTCACGACCGCTAAGCTCTTCTTTTGCCTCAGTTTGCTGGTAGCCCTGCCATGCGGCGCTGGCAATGCCAGCACTAGTGTCCCCAGTTACCGGCTACGCCTTTACCACTTGCACACCGGCGAACATATCGATGTGGTGTACCGGATTGGAGATCAATACCTGCCCGGCGGTGTGGCGGAGCTTGACCACTTTCTCCGCGACCACCGCACTGGGGACGTGAAGGACTACGACGTGAAGGAATTCGATCTCCTGCACGATCTGATGTCTAAGCTGGGTCATCCAGATGGCGAGATCGACATCGTTTGCGGGTACCGCACACCCTGGAGCAACAATTACCTGAGGGAACATGGGCATGGAGTGGCTGAACATAGCCAGCACATGGAAGCGAAAGCCATCGATATCCGGATTCCAGGCGTCACGAGCGCGGAAGTTCGCGATGCGGCGTTATCCATGGGACGAGGCGGCGTGGGCTATTACCAGCAATCCAATTTTGTTCATGTCGACGTCGGCCGGGTACGGCGCTGGTAGCTTTTTCAAGCTCCGGGATAGGGTGGCCCCTTCGCGAGCACGGCGTTGAGCTTGCGGTCGTGACCGTAGATATCGTCGAAGAACTCGACCTCGCCATTCTCCTCGACCACCGCAGTCAGGTAGATGATGACGACGGGAACCGGCTTGGCCAAATTCACTTGCTGATTATCCGGTCCGGATTGCATGGCGGCTTTTACCGCGTCCAGTGTCCATTTGGGCTGACCCTGTAATAGCCAGGCCGCAAGCTCGGCCGGCTTCTGCACTCGTATGCACCCGTGGCTAAAATCTCGCCGCGATTCCGCAAACAGCGCCTGTGCCGGCGTGCTGTGTAGATAGACATTGTGCTCGTTGGGAAACATGAACTTGACCAGTCCCAGCGAGTTGGTTGGCCCCGGCCTTTGACGAACTAGCAGCTTACCCGATCGCAGTTGCGCCAGTACGTCTGCGCTCACTGCGCTGCTGGTGATGATGCGACCGCTCTGGTCGGTAATCTCGAAGTTCTTGCGCGCCAGATAGCCGCTGTCTTTGGTGAGCGCGGGGATGATCTCACCGCGGGTGATGCTGTACGGAACGTTCCAGTAGGGACGGAAGACTATGTACTTCATGTCTCTGGCAAAGACCGGCGTTTCGTTCCGCACAGCTTTGCCCACGACAACGTTCATCCGCAAGGCAATGCGATGATCGGGGGAAAATACGCGCAAGACAAACTCTGGGATATTGACGGCGACAGGCAAGATGGGAAAGTTGTCCGGCAGCCATCTCCATCTTTCCAATGCGTCGTCGAGTTGCTGGATGCGAACGCTCAATGGCGTGTTGAGTTGACGCAGCGTGTCTTTGCCCAGTTTGCCGTCTGGGTTTAATCCGTGGCGCGATTGGAAATGCTTGACCCCATCGACCAACGGGCCCTCGTAGATGCCGGGCTTAAGATCGCCCACAGGGCCCTTGGGCAGGTCGCCTACCAGTTGCAGCCGTTGCGCCAGGGACTCTGCCCCGGCATAGGGATCCCCGGGCGCCAGCGTCTTCTGCACTTCGGGCAATGGGGCGCTGTGGTCCTGGTCGGCCAGGGCGAGATAGTTCTGCAGCGCGGCCTCGGTGCGCTGATAAGCGTAGTAGGGTGGCTCAACCTCTTTTAACACTTGGGGAACGTCGGTTGCCGGCAGCAGTTTTTGTAGCAGAAACTGTGGCAGGTCGTAGCTCTTTTGCGCGACATCGATGCCGAATTTAAACTGCTTTGGATTCACCCGCCCGATGTGCAGGTCAGAAATATAGCGCAGTGCGCTTACGGTAAGAGCGGCATCAAAGTGGGCGATCGTCGTTGGATTGGCCGGCGCGCTTTTCAAAGCGCTCAGTTGCGAAGGCCAACGCTCGGCGTCATAATCTTCCGGGTTCAGGCCCTTGAGCCGGCTAACTCCGAACGCTGTGATGACGGCCTGCGCCTGGGGCGTTGGTTGTCCATCGCGCACCCAGACGGGCATATAGCTAACCGCCTCGTACAGTGCTTGCACGTGTTGGCGATAGTCCGGGAAATTGGGATATTTCAGACCGGGCAGAGTTCCGGCGTTCGCAATGGTACGCAACTGCTCCGCGACTGCTCCTGCGCTTGACGTCGACGGCACCGGTGAAGGCGTACTCTGCGACTGGCAAACCAGCGCGATGGAGACGAGTATGACGAGGGGAATACGAAAACCTGGACGCCGCCTCAACGCGAACAGGAGAAACACAAAGGCGGGCAACAACTTACCCTGCGAAATACGCCTCGACATGATTCCAGAATGATACCTGTTCGGATGATGGTTTCAGCGCGCGGTTCTTGTCTTCGGCCTGCGAACCTGAGAGACTTCCTGCGATGACCGGGGGGAGTTGTTGAACGCCGGGAAATGGCGCATGGTGCTGAGCGGCGTTGCCTTCCTGGCCGCGTGCTGGCAAGTTATCCCTCAATCGCGGCCTGTTGTTTCCTCTCCGGAAAAGGGCTCCGGCTATGTGGACCCGGCGATCTGTACGGGTTGCCACGAAGACATCGCCAGGAGCTACCTCCTAACCGGCATGGGCCGTTCTCTATATAAGCCAACCGCGGCGAACACGGTTGAGGACTACCGAACTCACAACACCGTTCACAACAAAGCGTCGGGCTTGACGTACACGATGGTCGAGCACGACGGCAAGTTTTACCAGCGCCGGTCGGAGAAGGGTTTCGATGGACAAGAGACGAACGTTGCCGAGGAACAGATCGACTACGTCATAGGCTCCGGCAACCACGCTCGCAGTTACCTGCACCGCGGCCCCGATAGCAGGCTGATCGAATTGCCGGTGTCGTGGTATGTGGAGAATTCAGGCCACTGGGCGATGAGCCCGGGGTATGATCGCGCGGGCCAGGAGGACTTCCGCCGGGCGATCACCGGCGAGTGCCTGCTGTGCCATAACGGTCTGCCTTTGAAGGGCAGCTATCCGGAACGCGGTGATACGGGCCTTTCGCTCTTCCCTAACCCGATACCGGAGGGGATTGATTGCCAGCGGTGTCATGGGCCTGGGGGCGCACACGTGCGGGCGGCTCTCGCAGCCAATACTCCGCGGGAAAAGATCAGGGAGGCGATCGTCAATCCGGCGCGTCTTAGCCGGGATCGCCAGCTCGAAGTCTGTATGCAATGCCATCTCGAAACCAGCAGCAGCCTGATGCCGAACGAGATTCGCCGCTATAACCGCAACATCGATTCCTTCCGGCCCGGCGAGCCGATAGGCGATTACAAACTTTTCTTCGACCGCGCGTCCGGACAGGGGGACCGCTTTGAGATCGCGCATGCCGGTTATCGATTGCGGATGTCGGCATGCTTCCGGTCGAGCCAGATGACGTGCCTTACCTGCCACGATCCGCACCAGTCGTATCGTACGGAGAACTCGACAGCACATTACGTGGCGGTTTGCCAAGGTTGCCATCAGACGGTGGTTCACCAAGCCAGCTTGCCCGCGGGAACGGATTGTCTTTCGTGCCACATGCCAAAAAGACGGACCGACGATGTGGTGCATGTGGTGATGACCGACCACTACATTCAGCGCGTGAAACCGGACCGCGATCTGCTGGCGCCCATGGCGGAGGTAGCCAATCCATCCCAGGGACGCGAAGGCGTGGCGCCGTATTATCCTTCGCCGCTGCCCCGGACTGCGGAGGATGAGTTGTATCGCGCAACCGCGGAGGTGAAGCACGGCTCGGAGGGCGGCATCGCTCACCTGGAGAGTGCGATCTATCGCTACTCACCAGGCGCTCCGGACTTCTACTTCGAACTGGGAGACGGGTATGCGCGGACGGGAAACAGCGATGAGGCGATCCGATGGTACAAGGAGGCATTGCGCAGGCACCCCGAGTTTCGCCCGGCGACGAAACAGCTGGCAGCTACGTTGATTGGTAAAGGAGACTACGCTCGGGCGACCGAAGTGCTGCGGCTGGCCGTGGCGGCTCCCCCGGCGGATGAGGCTCTCTTTACTGACTTAGGGAACGCGTACCTGCGACAGCGAATGCTTCCGCAGGCGCAACAGGCGCTGAAGCGGGCGCTCGAGATCAACCCCGATCAGCCGCAGGCACAAAATCTGCTTGGGCTCGCCGCGGTGCAGAAGAATGATCCGGAAAAGGCGGAAGCGCAGTTTCGTAGCGCGCTGCGTAGCCAACCGGATTTTGCAGAGGCCCATAACAACCTGGGAAACGTGCTCGCGGGAGCTCATAGGTATCCGGAGGCGGAGCATCACTTTCAACGAGCGATCGCCATCAATCCGAAATACGCCGAGGCCCATCACAGTTATGGACTGGTGCTTGCGCTTACCCAGTCTTACGATCAGGCGGCGGTGGAGTTGCGCCAGGCCGCACGGCTTGATCCTAACGACGCACAGACGCGCGACGATCTGGGTGACGTTCTGATGGCACAGGGTCAGGCCGATGGAGCGATCGAGCAATACCGGGAGGTTATCCGATTGAAGCCTGGACTGGCTGATGCGCACTGTAACCTGGGTAATTTGCTGGGGGCACAGAAGAGGTACGATGAGGCCGCCAAGGAGTTACGGAGTTGTACTCAGCTCGACCCAAGTCGGGTTGAGGCTAACCTCGGGTTGGGTTTGATTCTCATGGGCGAGGGCAAGACTGCGGAGGCAAAAGTGCAATGCCGCAAAGCCCTGGCCAGCGCCGATCCTGGAGTTCGCGACACCGCCCAAAAGGCTCTGGACCAGTTGGGGCATTAATCCGGGAGTGTTGAGTAGACTGAAAGGAACTGCGGGTCGACTTCGCTCGGATGACGGCTTTGTTTGGGGGTCCGGCGCTTGAAATACAACTGATTGGATACCCATCGAAAAAGTCACAGGCTGCCGGGATGACAAGCGGGGCTAGTCGGAGGCAGCGGTGCAGTGAGCGTGGGCGGGGAGGTGGCGGACGCCCGTGGCCATGAGTTTCTCGATGGCTTCAACGGATTGAATCCCGCCTCTGGCTCCGGCCGAGGTGCAATTCAAGGCGGCAGCGGCGCAGGCGAAGTCGAGTTGGCGCTCGACCGGCCAGTTCTGCAGGAGACCGTAGATGAAGCCGGCGTGGAAGATGTCTCCGGCCCCGGTGGTGTCAACTACGGGCACAGAGTAGGCAGACAATTGGTACAGCTTTCTGCCATCCCAGGCCAGTACGCCATTGTCCCCCAGGGTGGCTGCGGTGAGGCAGCATCCATAGCGACGCTGCATTTGGCGCAGTGACATTTCCAGGTCAGGTTCGCCCATCAGCCGGCAGGGGATGTCCCGGCTCACGATGAGATAGTCCACATTCTGCAAAAGCTTTTCTACGCCGGGATAGAGCTCGTCCAGATCAGCGATAACAGGTATGCCGACAGCACGAGCCCAACCGGCGGCTACGGTAGCCGCCTCGGTGTCGTAGCCATCGACGTGCAGGGCGCGGGCGTTGAGGATCCATTCGCGCTCCAGATGGGCCGGCTTTCAGGACGACCCGGGGATCCCGCCGGCAAAGTACGGTACGCTCACCACCGCCGTCAACGAGGATGAGCGATTGGGGACTTATGCCTCCTGGAACCGTGATGATCTGCGTTTGCACGCCGGCACGCGTAAAGGCTTCCTGGTGTAGGGCCGCAGCAGCGTCGTCGCCAAGAATACCCACGTAACGGGTGGACATGCCCCAGCGCTGACACGCGACCACGGTGGTCGCAACCTGACCTCCCGGCAACACGGTCGCGGAGCTGTATTCCACTTTGGAACCGCGCTCCGGGTAGTTTGCCAGGGCAATCAGCGTGTCTGTCGCATTCAGGCCAACGCCGACCAGGTCAACCTTGGACGGTTTCGTCATCCTGCCAGTGTACCCCGCACCTTTTGAGCTACACTAGTGCGACTCTATCCAAGGTTTCTGAAGGCACCTCAACCGTGTCTGAACGAAGGCTCATCTGGCGCCTGGTTTTACCCATTGCGCTGCTGGCGCTAGTGCTCGGAGCAACGCTCGGCGGACTCTGGCATCACCACGCCAATGCTCCCGCACACACCTGCCCCATCTGCCATTTGAGCCATGAAGCTAGCGCGCCGGCGCCGTCCAGCATCCGCGTAGGCATTCCCGCCCCTCGAGGTCCCGGACTGGAGCCCCAAAGGAATAACTTCTTTCCCAGCCCTACCACTCGACGCCTTCCCGCCCGCGCTCCACCCGCATAGACAGTCTCCATTTTTACGTGCTGCCCTCGGCACGCCAAATTTGTATCGCCCTCCTCCAAGAAGGCTGACTGCCCATGCGTTTCGAACGTTTGCTTCTTCTATTTTGTACCGTCACCGTAAATGTTCCGTGCGCTATCGGGGCTCAATCTCCGGCGCCGGCAGCGCCCGCACCTCCTGCTCAGGCGCTGGCTCAGAATCCGGCATCGGTGACCGTTTCGCTGGATGACGCCATTCAGATGGCGCTGCGGCACAACCACAACCTGCTCGCCGCGCGCACCACCATCCAACAGAACGAAGCGGAAGAGATCACAGCCAACCTGCGTCCCAACCCGGTAATTCTGAGCGATTGGCAGTTCCTGCCGATTTTTCAACCTAGCCAGTTCACTGCGGACTACCTGGACAACATAGCGCAGTTCGACCTGGGCGTCAGTTACCTGTTTGAGCGGGGAAAAAAGCGCCAACACCGGCTGCGGGCGGCCAGAGACATTACGGCGCAGACGCGGTCGCTGGTTGCCGACAGTGAGCGAGGCCTGGCCTTCAGCGTGGCCAGCGGGTTCATCAATGTGGAGCTCGCCGAATCGACCCTTGCCCTGGCGCAGCAGGATCTCCAGAGCTTTCAGAACACGGTCGATATCGCCCAGGCGCGTTATAAAGCGGGCGACATCGGCGAGGTTGATCTGCTGAAGATCAAGCTGCAGATGCTGCAGTTCCAGACCGATGTATCGGCCGCCAAACTTGCCCGGGTGCAGGGGCTTTCGGACCTGCGCCAGTTGCTCGGATACGAATCGATTGCAGCGGACTATGACGTTTCCGGGACATTCGATTATCAGCCGGTGAAGGGCAACGTGGATGACTTTCAGGCAATGGCCCTCAAGAACAGGCCAGACCTGCGCGCAGCACAGCAGGGAGTGATGGCCGCGAACAGCCAACATGCGCTGCAACAGGCCATCGGAAAAAGAGACATCACCGGAGAAGTCAACTACACCCACATTGGCTACCTCAACGACATATCTCTGTTCGGGCAGATGCAGATGCCGATTTTCGATCGCAACCAGGGCGAAATCGCGCGGGCGGCCTACGCCGTTACCCAAGCGCAGGAACAGGAGAGATTCGCCAACGGGCAGGTGATGACCGATGTGCGGGACGCGTTTGAGAATCTACGTACGAACGACCAGGTCGTGGGACTGTACCGATCGGGTTACCTGGACGAGGCGCGGCAATCTCGCGAAATCAGCGAGTACGCCTATCGGCGCGGCGCGGCCAGCCTACTGGATTTTCTGGATGCGGAGCGGAGCTACCGGGCCACGCAGCTCGCCTACCGGCAGGCGCTTGCTTCCTACCTGCTCGGACTTGAACAGCTTCGCCAGGCTGTAGGAACACGGAGCTTGCCATGATGACTTCTTCCAATTCGTTCCGGGGTATGGTGGCGTTGGTGCTCGCAGTGGCACTTACGGCTTGCAGCTCCGACGATCGAAAGCGAGCGGGCCAGATGACTTCGTATTCGGCCAACGGTTCGCCTTCTGCGGTGCCCCAGCTGTTCACGATTCCGCAAGACCAGATGGAACACGTCCAGGTGGTGACGGTTCAACCCACCAAATTAATCCGCACGCTTCGGCTCACGGGCACTGTGGCCTATAACGCTTTTAACACCACACCGGTGATCACCCAGGTTGGGGGCCCGGTGAGCCGCATTCTGGTTGTGCCGGGTCAGCACGTCAAGACTGGTCAGCCCATGTTGGATGTGAGCAGCCCGGACTATTCGCAGTTGCTGGACGCTTATTTGAAGGCAGCGGACTCCTTTCGCCTGGCGGACAAGAATTGGGTGCGCGCACAGGACCTATACCAGCATCACGCGATTGCCCAGCGCGATCTGGAGCAGGCAGAGTCGGACCGCAACCAGGCGCAGGCGGACCTGAACGCGGCCGATCAAGGGATGAGGGTCCTCGGGATCAAGAATCCTGGCGACTTGGCCAAAGCGCCGAGTTCGGCGCTGATTCCTGTACTTGCTCCCATTGGCGGCGAGGTCGTGGAGCGCCTGGTCTCGCCCGGACAGGTGGTCCAGGCCGGGCAGACGCAGGCCTTTACGATTTCGGATTTAAGCAACGTATGGGTGCTGGCCAATGTGTACCAGGCGGACCTGGCCGCGGTGCGCACCGGGGATGATGTAGTGGTCGAGACGGATTCGTATCCCGATCGTTTCCACGGAAGGATCTCGTATGTCTCGCCGGCGCTCGATCCCAACACCAGGACGCTACAGGCGCGCATTGTTGTCGACAACCCGGGAGAGAAATTGAAACGGGACATGTACTGCACGGTCACGGTAACGGCAGGTTTCATCAATAATGCGATCACCGTGCCGGATGCGTCGGTTCTGCGGGACGACAACAATCAACCCTTCGTTTATCTGGCCATCAGCGCAAATCAGTTTGGCAGGCGCGACGTGGAGATTGGCGCGAGCCTGGATGGGAAAACGCATATTCTGCGGGGCCTTTCCCCGGGAGAGAGGGTTGTGGGCGACGGCAGCTTGTTTCTTCAGTTTGCTAATTCGCTGCAGCACTGAGGAGGCGGCTTCCCATGATTCATCGCATCGTCCAGTTCGCGCTGCGGCAACGGCTGCTGGTCCTGCTAGTGGTAGGTTTCATCGCCGTGGGTGGCGCGATCTCATTCCAGCACATGCCGGTGGACGCGTATCCCGATCTCTCTCCGCCGATGGTCGAAGTCATCACGCAATGGCCGGGACACGCGGCAGAAGAAATCGAACGACTGGTCACGATCCCGACAGAAGTAGAAATGAACGGCGTGCCGAAGATGGCGGTGATGCGTTCGATTTCGCTGTACGGGCTTTCCGATGTGAAAATGACTTTCGACGAAGGCACGGACGACTACTTTGCCCGCCAGGTCGTTTTCCAGCGGTTGAGCGAGGTGACGTATCCGACCGGCGTAACCCCTACGCTGGCGCCGCTTGCGAGCCCATCCGGCCTGGTCTATCGATATGTACTCGAGAGTCCTGACCGTACCCCGCAGGAATTGAAGGTCTACGAGGATTGGGTCATCGCGCGGGAGTACAAGCAGGTTCCCGGAGTGGCGGACGATTCAGGGTTCGGGGGGACGGTGATGCAGTACCAGGTGCTGCTGGATCCCGCTCGCCTGTACGCATACCACATCACTGTACCGGCGGTGCTGCAGCAGCTCTCCGTCAATAACTCCAATGCCGGCGGCGGATTTTATTCGCAAGGGGGCCAGTTTTATTACGTTCGCGGGCTAGGCCTGGTACACGACACGCGGGACATCGGCGATGTGATCGTGGGCTCGCAAAATGGAGTGCCGGTACGGGTTCGCGACATTGGCGACGTTACAATCGGGGGCGCCCCACGCCTGGGCGAATTCGGTTTTGACAAGACGGACGACGCGGTGGAGGGCGTAATCATGATGCGCCGCGGCGAGCAGACGCAGAACGTGCTCAAGGGAGTGGAAGAAAAAAGCAGGCAACTGAATCAGCACATTCTCCCCGCCGATATAAAGGTGCGGCCTTACTACGACCGCAGCGACCTGGTGCAACTGACCATCGACACCGTTGAGCACAACATGCTGGTGGGCATGGCCCTGGTGCTCATCGTTCTGATGGCTTTCCTGGTGAGCCTGCGGGCCGCGGTGATCGTTGCCCTTACGATTCCGCTGGCTTTGCTTTTTTCCTTTATTTTTCTGCACGCGCGCGGCGTTGCGGCCAACCTGCTTTCGATTGGCGCCATTGATTTTGGAATTCTCATTGATGGAACACTGGTGATGGTGGAGAACGTGTTCCGCGAGCTGGGCGCTCGCGAGGGGCAGAGCTACGATCTGCAAGAAGTGATCCTGTCGGCGGCCAAGGATGTGGATCGCCCCATCTTCTATTCAGTCGCAGTGATTATTGCAGGTTACCTGCCGATCTATGCGCTGGGTGGACCATCGGGCAAACTGTTCAAGCCGATGGCGGATACAGTATCCATTGCATTGGTGGGCGCCCTGATTCTGACGCTCACGTTCGTTCCCGTCATGTGTGCTTACTGGTTCAAAAACGGAGTGCGCGAGCGGGTGAACAAGCCATTTGAATGGTTACGAGACAGGTATGCGGTCGAGCTTGACTGGTGTCTCGATCATCCCAAGACCACCATGCTTGTGGCCAGCCTGATCTTTGCTGCCACCCTGTTGCTCATCCCGTTCATTGGCGGGGAGTTCATGCCTCACCTGGACGAGGGTGCGTTGTGGGTGCGCGCGACCATGCCGTACACCATCTCGTTTGAGGAAGCGAGCCGGTTCTCACCCCAGGTGCGGAACATCCTGATGAAGTATCCGATGGTCACGGATGTCGGCTCCGAGCTTGGCCGTCCCGACGATGGCACCGACCCAACCGGGTTCTTCAATGACGAGTTCTATGTAGGACTTAAGCCTTACAACGACTCGTCCTGGAAGAGCGGTAGCATCCACGACAAGGCCGATCTGGAAAAGGATATCCGGAAGCAGCTGAGCGGATTTCCGGGAGTCATTTTCAACTACACGCAGCCGGCGGAGGATGCGGTGGATGAAGCGCTGACGGGCCTCAAGAGTGCGCTTGCGGTGAAGATATATGGGCCCGATCTGAATGTGCTGCAGAGCAAAGCACTCGAGATCAAGCGCCGGCTCTCCCAGGTGCCGGGCTTCACTGAGCTGACCGTGGTGCGTGAATTGGGCCAGCCCAGTTTGCTGATCGACGTCGACCGTGACAAGATTGCCCGCTACGGCATTAATGTTGCAGACGTGGAAGCAGTGGTACAGGCGGCTGTGGGTGGCCAGGCCGCCACACAGGTGATCCAAGGGGAGAAGTTATTTGACCTGGTGGTGCGCATGCGGCCGGAATTTCGGCAGAACGCGCAGCAGATCGGCAACCTGCTGGTAGGGACGCCGGTTGGACAACAGATCCCCTTGAGCGAGCTGTCGAATATTCACGAGGCCGGCGGCGCCTCGTTTATCTATCGGGAAAACAATTCCCGTTACATTGGCGTGCAGTACAGCGTCGAGGGGCGCGACCTGCAGGGGGCTGTGCTGGCTGGGCAACAAGCCATCGCGGATCTGGAGAAGTCTTTGCCTACCGGGTATCGGCTCGCGTGGGGAGGTGAATACAGCGAGTTTCTCGAAGCCAAGCACCAGATCGAATTTATTGGCCCGCTGGCTTTGCTGATTATTTTCATGATCCTGTTCGGGCTTTATGGGAACTTCAAATTCCCTGTGACCATTGCTATCGGTGTTTTGCTGACCGAGCCTGTGGGCGCGCTGATCGCGCTTAAGCTCACGCATACTCCATTCAGCGTTTCATCGGCGCTGGGCTTGCTGGCGCTGATGGGAGTTTCGGTCGAGACTGCGGTGATTCTCGTTTCCTATATCAATAAGCTGCGGCTGGAGAATCTTGATATCCGCACGGCTACGCGCGAGGCTTCGCTGTTACGGTTACGGCCGATCGTGATGACTGCGCTGGTTGCTTGCCTGGGATTGCTGCCGGCGGCGCTTTCCACGGGGATTGGCTCGGATACGCAAAGGCCATTTGCCATCGTTATCGTGGCCGGGTTGATCTCACGGCTGTTCCTTGGGTTCTTCGTGAACCCGGTGTTGTATGAGATGGTAGCCCGCGAAGGAGACGTCTTACAGGTCTGAGGGCAGTTGCCCTCCGCTCACCTCGGGAACTCAAGCCTTCATTCGTCCGTCCCTGTACGGCACACTCAACTCGTGCTCTTCATCCCAACATATTGTTCCGCATAGCATACTTAACTAAATCCACCACCGACTGAGCATTCAACTTCCGCATGATATTAATCCGATGCGCCTCAGCCGTCTTCACGCTAATACTCAACCCCGCTGCCACCTCTTTATTACTCTTCCCATCCGCCACCAGGTGTAGCACTTCCTTCTCCCGAGGAGTCAGCGACTGAGCCCGATTCATCGGCTTCAATGCACCATTACTACTCTCCAGATAGCCATGCAAAACCATCTCCGCCACGCGTGAAGTAAAAAAAGTATTGTGATTACAAACCGCGTCCACAGCACTAATCAACTCGCGTCCTTTATCCGTCTTGAGCACGTAGCCGCGAGCCCCGGCATCGAGCACTTCCCTCAGCAACTCCTCTGACTCATGCATCGTCAGCACAATCACCTGCGTCTTCGGACTCGCCTTCAAAATCTGCCGTGTCGCCTCCAACCCGGTCATGGTGGGCATGGCAATATCCATGATCACAATTTCAGGTTTCAAAGTCACACTCATCTCAACCGCTTCTCGCCCATTGCTGGCTTCGCCGCAGACCTCCCACCCGGCCCGTGATTCCAACAACGAACGAAGCCCTTGGCGGACTACGTCATGATCATCGGCAACCAAAATCCTGAGATGCGGCATCGGCTTCCTGTTACTCCGGTAAAGTATGCGCCACGCGCACCGTGGTCCCCTGTCGGCCCGACACAATTTCGAACTGGCCGCCCAATTGGTGGATCCGTTCCCGCATCCCCGCCAGGCCCACCCCCAGTTTGGCAGAGGCTTGGGCGGGAGAATGCGTAAACCCAACCCCTTGATCACTGATCTCCATCACGATCCGTTCCGCATCCGCAGCCAAACGAATCGCAGCGCGAGGACTGCCGGAATGTCGATGCACATTCGTGAGCGCCTCCTGAATAATCCGAAAAAACGCCGTCTCCAAAGGCCGAGGCAATCTCTCCAGATCAGACGGAATATCCAGATCCACATGAATGCCGCTACGCTCTGAAAATCCCCGCGAATACCAACTGATCGCCGACACCAACCCAACGTCATCCAGCAAAGGAGGATGCAGAAGATACGAAAGCGTCCTCAACTCCTTGGCGCTCTGTTCCGCCAAGGAGAGACTATCCGCGATAATCGATTGAACATCCGGGCGCTCTTTGCCGATCGACTCCTGAATTCGCGTCAGGTTCATCGTGAGCGCGAAGATCTTCTGTGCCGTTGTATCGTGCAGCTCCCGCGCAATACGCCGCCGCTCTTCATCCTGAAGTTCCAGCAACCGCGCTGACAGCTGGTGTAGGGCAAGCTCCGCCCCCTTGCGCTGTGACACATCGTGGTAAAAAGCAAAAACTGCTACCAGGGCGCCGTCGGCCATGATTGGAATACCATGCAGCTCAACATCCACGACATTGCCGTCTTTCCGCCGCCGCTGCGTAGCCGCGTACACGCTCTCGCCGCCAACCACCCGCCGCCATATCTCGATAGCTTCCGGGGCCAGTTCATTGGTAGCGATCATTTCCTGCAGATCTTCAGCCACCAATTCGCTCTCCCTGTACTGGAAGAGCTTCTCAAACGCCTCATTGCAGAGCTGAACCTTATGCTGCGGGTCGAGAACCAGAACCGCTATGGGGCAATTCCTCAGCAGCTCAAGAAAATACATGCTCAGATGTTCGGGGGCGATCGCTAAAGATCGATGCGCAGAGGACATGAAAGGCGGGGGGCCGCCTTGCGCGTTGACACTGCTTTCTTGTCCAGAAAGATTCACCGATTGTGAATGGAGTATAAATCAGCGCGTTACCTGGAAAGCACCTTTTCCGCGATGCCTCCGGAGCCTCCACGCTATGATGTAACCTCCCATGACCGCAGACGCCAAGGTCATCCTGGCCGCCGCTGGCTCGAATCGGCGAAATTACCAGACGCACGATTGGTCCCACCACCCTCACCGCAGCCTCCCACCCCGGCTGGCTATCCACCGTGTTGGGCGGCATAACCTCTTCTTTTCCTCGAAGCTGGAGACTAATACATGGAGCACCTGACTGAACAGGAACTGACCTTCTTGAGACAGGCAATCGACCTCGCGCGGCAGGCTCGCCATGACGGCCGTCACCCTTTTGGGGCGATTATCATAAACGAACTCGGAGAAACCGTCGTGGCCGCGCGCAACAACGCGGTGCGCCCGGCCGGCGACCCTACACAACACGCAGAAATGGTCGCCTGCGCCGAGGCGGCAAGGCTACTGGACGAAGCCGGACTGGCCCGCTGCACCCTCTACACCAGCACCGAACCCTGCGCCATGTGCGCCGGCGCCATCTATTGGACCGGCGTAGGCCGTGTCGTCTTCGCTCTCTCGGAAACCGCGCTCATGCGCTATACCGGCACCCACGAGCAGAACCCCACCCTCGACCTTCCCTGTCGCGAAGTCTTCGCCCGCGGACAAAAGCCGATCGTCGTCGACGGCCCATTCCTGGAGGATGAAGCCGGCAAAGTTCACGAAGGCTTCTGGATCCGATAAGCCGCACCGAAAAGTACAACCTCCCGACACTTAATGAGTGCCATGGCATCCAATCCTGTGGGGTTTCTTCTTTTGCATCACGCTGGGGCAACCGGAAAGGCGACTTAGTGCGCTTAGTGCGCTTAGTGCGCAACGTTTTTCCAAACTTCACCCAGCCTCGTAGGTTGGGGCAGAGCCGTTGAACACAGCAGCCGAGTTTTCAGACTCCCCTACAGCACGGGTAAACGCTGCCCTCCGTCGAGAACGTTCCTCAGAAGTCGAGCCTTAGGCCAAATTGGAGGGCTCTTGGGATGCCTTGAGAGAAGGCTCCGGAGCCCAGGCCGTAACGGTTGGTTCGTTGGGCGTAGGTTGTTCCGTTGACGGAGCCGGGGGTTCCATCCAGAGAGCCCCGCAGGGATGAGGTGTTCAGGCCGGAGGGCGGATCGAAGTTGGGCTTGTTGACCAGGTTGAAGATGTCTACGGTCGGCAGGAGTTGGAAGGACTCGGGAATGTGCAGCAGCTTGGCGGGCTTGATGGGCCAGCTCAGACGTATATCGTCAGCCAGGAAATAGTCCAGACCCACTTGCCCTGCGGGCGCCGATGGGAGGGTTGGGATGGCGGCGCCTAACTTCGCAAGTTGTGTCGCTGTGACCAGGTTTGCACTCACCAGGGCCTGCCCTGCTGGCGTGATGTTTCCAGCTGTCTTGGAATTGAAGCCGGCGATGGTACGGTTGAGCGATCCGGGGCTGACACCTCTCCCATAGGACCCTA
The DNA here is from genome assembly GCA_963847155.1 of uncultured Acidobacteriaceae bacterium. GTDB lineage: Bacteria > Acidobacteriota > Terriglobia > Terriglobales > Acidobacteriaceae > PALSA-350. Next base: position 674,302 of record CAWJZH010000006.1, read on the forward strand.
GATTGGTTCCCGGCAGTATGTCTCCTCCGGAGCCGTCACCCGTTACGTCGGTGAGAAAGATCTCACCCGGACAGTTGCAGGTGATCGGAATCGTCAGGGTGGCAGGCAGACGGGAGTTGATACGCGCTAAGAAGGTGACCTGGAAATCTGTAGGGAAAGTGATGGTCCCCGCGGTAGAGAACATGGCCGTGCGGTCGAGGTTTGTGGGACCGTAGAAGCGCGTGGGATTGGCATTGTCGGAGACGTTCGCCAGCGATGCATCCTGGTCGGGAGACATGGCGTTGAAGCGCGAGAGATTGTAATTCGCCAGCCAGTTGAAACTGTTCACTCCTCTCGTGGGATGGGTGAGGATTTGCCTGACGCGAAATTGCAGGGCGTTGTACGTGGATCGGCCGGTGGTGGTGATGGTGCCCATTTGGCCGAGACCCGGGTTAAGGCCGGGAAAGGCAAAGCCGCCGTAAGGGGCCGCAAACTGCAGAGCCAGGCCGCTTGCCGGACTTCCTAATCCGTTCTTGGCAAAGTCGGTTATGGTTGCGCCCGCGGCAATCGAGCAGTCGATATTCGAGCATCCGAACTGAGAGTTCGTGGCCTCAATCGCGGTCGTGGCGGCTGCAGGGTCGAGTGTCTTGGCCGCCCCCACCAGGTTCACATCGTGCACCAGGACGTTGTGGATGTTGGTGTTGTGGGCGTAGTCCACGGAGACAAAGAGCGACTTGCCAATCTGTTGTTGGATACCGGCGTTGATCTGGGTGGAATAAGGCGTTTTGAAATTGGGACCAAAGAGACCGCCGAAGGAATTGAAGTCGAAGACATTGGGATCGATGATGCCGGGGAGACCCTTGGGATCGAAGTTTGCCGCTTGTTGAGCGCCCGCAGCCTGCAAAGCTGCCTGGGCCGCCAATGCCTGGCTTTCCACATTCCCGATGGGCTGGCCAAACAAGGAGGTGACATCGACATTGGTGCCCGGGACAACGCCTCCGGTGGTCTGGACATAAGTGTTTCCCAAGCCCGCAGGAATGCGCAGGGTTCGGTCGAAGAGAGTGACGGTGAGCAGCACATCGTCATAGAAGATGCCGGCGCCCAGCCGAACCGAGGTGGTCCCCTTCTTAAAGGGATCCCAGACAATGCCGGCCTGGGGAGCGAAGTTGAGGTTGGGCTGGTTGATGCGATTACCGAGACCCGGCGACAGCGCGTTTAATTCCGGGATTGCGGGGAAATCGCTGTCGGACCGCCCGGTCATGCGGCTGTAGCGCAGGGCGAGGGTGGCAGACAGGTTGGGCTTCACTTTCCAGTTGTCGGCAACATAAAGGCCCAGGCGCTGCAACAGAAATCCGCCATGAGGGAAACCCAGCTGGGGCTTCTCAGAAAAATAGCCAAGGCCGTTGCCCAGGCCCAGGACTTCCAGCGGATAGTTGAGTGGGTTTGCGGAACCGCCGGGAAAGGGTCCAGCGGCAGCCTGGGCTACTTCGGAGGGCGTTCCGTTGGAAGTAAGGCTGGGCCCGTATTGACCAAAACTGCCAAAGGTATATTGCGGTGTGCGTACATAGTTGATTCCATAACGAACGGTATGGCGATGGAGCAAACGGGCGCCGTCATAACGTAGCTGCTGATTACGCTGCAGAGTGACTTGCGGCGCCAGCCAGCTAGGCCCCAGGCAAAGCAGGTTTGCGCCAGAGAGACAGCGCGCGTCATTACCAATGACTACGGAAGCATTCTTGCCATCGGGGAAAACCGTGGGCAAACCATTGACCTGCGAACGGGCATCGGCAATGAAATTGCGGAAGGTCAGATATCCGTAACGAAAACTGTGGCTGAATTGGCCTGTAGTCCCGTCGACGCCGACGGTGTGAACATCCGTCAGGTTGAGATTGCTGTAGGGAGAAAAGTTCACCCCGCCGAACCCGGTGACTACGTTGAATTGGTCATGGTGGATGGAGTAAAAAGTGCGCCAGTTATTAGTGATGTTCCAATCGGCGCGCGCGGTGGCTTCAAGCTCGTGGAAGGGGCTGGCAAAGGCGTTGGCGAAACTGGAGAACGGGTCTGAAGGCTGAGTAAAGGTGGTTCCGTGTTGCAGGGTATGTTCGTAGTTTACGAACCAGAAGAGCTTGTCTTTGAGAAATGGTCCGCCGGCGCGCACGCCCACCTGGTCCCGCTCGAAGGGCGCTTTTATAGAGGCAACGCGGGCCGCGGTGGCGTCATTGCGAAACAGATAGAACCCGCTGCCATGCACACGATTGGCGCCGCTGCGGGTGATCACGTTCACCGATCCGGAAGAGGTGAGACTGGTAGCGGGATCGAGAGTCGATTGGGCCACCTGGAATTCCTGGATAGAGTCTTCGGAGAGATTCAGGGTCGTGGTTCCCACGGTTTCGTCGGAGATGTCGACACCATCCACCTCAATGCGGGTGGAGCGGCCGGACCTGCCCTGCATGGAAATACCGGTGAAGCCGTTCTTGGTGGGGTCGAAGTTGCCGCCATCCTGGATTTGAACTCCCGGAGTGAGCTGAGCGAGATCGAGGAAGTTTCGACCGTTCAGCGGGATGTTGTCGATGGCTTTTGCGGTAAGCACATCCTGCAGGACGGCCTGGGTGGTGTTTACGGAAACATCGGAACTCTCGCCCTCTACTTCTACCTGGGTTACCTGTTTTTCGGGCCCGAGGGTGAAGTTGCCATTGGCAGTTTCACCGACGAGGATGCGCACTTTGCTGGCGATGCTCTGAAAGCCTGGCGCAGTGATCTGCAGTTCGTAATCGCCGGGGGCGAGCGAGGTCGCGGAATAGGTTCCGCTTGAGGTGGTCGATAAGCTCTGGGTGGACCCCTTGGCGTCGGACGTAAGGGTAATGGCAGCGTTGGGGATCGTTGCGCCGCTCTGGTCAGTGATGGTGCCGACGATACCGCCGGTTGAGGTCTGGGACCAGAGCCTTCCCGGAGCCAACAGGAGAAGGAGGGGAAGGATGAGGAATGGGCGGAACAAACGGCATCGATCCATGTATCGCTGCAACATATAAGTCCTCCAAATGTTGAGTATTTGGCCCATGACTCTCGCCTGCTCTATGTACTTTTGCCCCGCTGGATTGCTTATTATGGTCGGGAATCGCGGGCGTGCCAATCAGGCGGACCACTAGCTTCCGGCGTCGAATCGCCTTAAGGCGCCTTAGGGAATCAACCGGATTGGGCGGTCATCGGGTTCGACATATTCTCTGAAGGCACGATGAATGGGTGCATGCGAATGGCAAGAAGTACAAGCCCGGGTGCGTTCCGCATCCACCCCTCAAATCTTCAGCGCAGGATCGATCGGCTGGCAGAGGTTGCCACGACTCGGCTAGCCTACAGCGAAGAAGACATTCGAGGCCGGCAACTGGTGATGGAGATGATGCGCGAGGTGGGGCTCGCGGTCAGCGTGGACGCTGCCGGCAATATTCTGGGACGGCGGGCTGGACGCCTCGATCTGCCGGCAATCCTCTTTGGTTCGCACATCGATACGGTGCGGGAGGCAGGCCGGTTCGATGGCGTACTCGGCGTGGTGGCGGCGATTGAATGTGTGGCGGTGCTCCAAGCCGCTGATACGCCGACATTGCATCCGCTCGAGGTAGTGATCTTCGCCAACGAAGAAGGGCAGAACTTTGGAGCCTTGTGCGGGAGCCGCGCGGCGGTGGGCGACATCAGCAGCGAGGACCTGCAGCGCAGCGATGCCTCGGGACGGACGCTGCGCGAAGCCATTCGTGGGGTGGGTGGCAAGCCCGAGGAATTGCGATCTTCGATCTACGGCAAGGGGCGGTTTTGTGCATTTGTGGAGTTGCACATCGAACAGGGTGGGGAGCTGGACCGGCTTGGTATTCCGATCGGCGCTGTCGAAGGAATCTCCGGAATTCAGCACACGGACGTTTTGATCACAGGTGTGGCGAATCACTCGGGAACCACGACCATGGAGGCGCGACATGATGCGCTATCGGCAGCCGCAGAACTGGTGTTGCTGGTGAGAAAGATGGCGCTGGAACTGCATTCCTGCCGCGTGGCGACGGTAGGACGCTTGCTGGTATCACCGAATTCGGTCAACATCGTGCCCGGATCGGTGGAACTCACGGTGGAACTCCGGGACATGCAAGCGGCACGGATTGCAAGGACGATGGAAGACCTCAAGGAAAAGACCGAGGGGATCGCGGAGCGGTACGGTGTGAGATTCGAATTTCTGGAAAGAAAATTTATGGAGCCCGTACCGGCGCATCCCGCAGTGCTGGACGCGATTGAACAATCCTGTCTCGCAATGGGGTTGCCGTTTCAGAGGATTCCGAGCGGAGCCGGCCACGATGCGCAGATGATGGCGCGCATTGCTCCCATGGGCATGATTTTTGTGCCCAGCGTAGGCGGGATAAGCCACTCCAGCAAAGAGTTCACCGAGGCGGACGACTGTGCTCGCGGGGCCGAGGTGTTATTGGAAACGATTCTCCGTCTTGACCGGCTGCCGGATGAGGCAGCAACCGGGGTGGCGAGCGCATGATCCTGCTGGGAGTCGATGTTGGGGGAACGTTCACGGATCTGATTCTGGCCAACCTGGCGGACAACACGATCGCCATTCACAAAGTGCCGAGCACTGCGCCCGATCCCTCAATCGGCGTGCTGGAAGGTATTCATCATCTTTGCGAACAGCAAGGGGTTCCGTTGGCGAGCGTCGATCACCTGTTTCACGGCACTACAGTGGCGACGAATGCCATGCTCGAGCACAAGGGCGCGCGCACGGGAATGATTACGACCCGCGGTTACCGGGACATTATTCATATCGGGCGGCACCAGCGGCCGCAGAATTATTCCATCATGCAGGATATTCCGTGGCAGTCGAAGCCTTTGGTCGAGCGGCAGCACCGGAAAGTGGTTTCCGAACGGCTGGTGCCTCCCAAGGGTGAGGTGCTGGTGCCGCTGAATGAATCTGAGGTGGCGCGCGCGATCCGTGAATTGCAGGAAGAAGGAGTGGAATCGATTGCGGTTTGCTTTCTGTTTTCCTATTTGAACCCGGCGCATGAGAACCGGGTGAAGCAGCTGGTGGAGCAGGAGTTGCCTGAAGTGTTTGTTACCACTTCCGCGGATGTGTCGCCGCAGTTCCGCGAGTTCGAACGTTTTACCACCGCGTGCATGAATGCGTTTCTCGGCCCCAAGGTGAAAATGTTTATCTCCAACCTGGCACAGAAGCTCAGGCAAGCGGGTATCCAGGGTGAGATGCACGTGATGACTTCAAACGGCGGCATCGCGACGCCGCAGACGATTTCCGAGAAGCCGGTGTACTCGCTGCTGTCCGGCCTGGCTGCGGGTGTGCTTGGGGGACAGTGGGTGGGCCGGCAGGCGAAGCGCGACAACCTGATCACGTTCGACGTGGGTGGGACCAGCGCCGATATTGGGATTGTCACCGCAGGAAGCTATAGCGAGGCATCGGCGCGCGATACGGCGATCGCGGGTTTTCCGGTCATGGTACCGATGATCGACGTCCACACCATCGGTGCGGGAGGCGGGAGTATTGCATACGTGGACGCGGGCCATGCTTTCCGGGTGGGACCCAGAAGCGCGGGTTCTGTCCCCGGCCCTGCGGCTTACGGCCAAGGGGGCGTGGAGCCGACGGTGACGGATGCGAACCTGGTGCTTGGACGGCTGGACGCAGAGCATTTTTTGGGCGGCGAGATGAAGATTTATCCCGAGCTGGCGCACCGTGCGGTCGAGACGCTGGCTGCGCGGCTCAACCGTGATGTGTATGAAGTGGCTGAAGGGATATGCACGATTCTGGCCAGCAATATGGCGAACGCTATCCGTTCGCGCACGATACAGAAGGGCTTCGATCCGCGGGATTTTACCCTGGTGGCTTTTGGCGGCGCGGGCCCGATGACGGCACTGGACGTGGCAAACATGCTCAAGATTCCCACGGTGATCGTGCCGTTCTACCCGGGCATCACTTCAGCTTTGGGTTTGTTGACGACAGACCTGAAGTACGACTTTGTGAAAACGGAGCTGCTGAATTCAGGCGAGGCTCCGGAGACGCGGCTGCATGAAGACCTGGCTGCTCTCAAGACTCGTGCCCTTGCGCAACTAGTGAAGGACGGCATTGCGCCGGGACAGATGCGTTTTGCATACGCGGTGGATCTGCGCTATGCGGGCCAGGGCTATGAGTTGCGGGTGCCGATTACTGAAGCGGTGGTAGATGGATCGGATTGGGAGCCGGTTTGGCAGAGCTTTCACGAAAGCCACCTGGCGGAATATGGTCATTCGTTTGCGGATTTACCGATCGAGATCGTGACGCTGCGGGTTACGGGGCGAGGCATTATGCCGCAGCTGCCGGCGTCGATGACCATGGGCAATTCGCAACAGGCACGGAATGCCCGGCTGAAGAGCGGGGAAACCTACTTCCGCGTAGGCGGGGTTATGCAGCGGTTCGAGACCGAGTTCTTTGATCGCGCGAGTCTTACACCGGGAACGAATATTCCTGGCCCGGTGGTCTTTTTTCAAAAGGACTCGACCACGGTGATACCACCTGGGTGGCTGGCGACGGTGGACGACTTCCTGAACATCATCATCACCCGGGATGCGGCGGATGCCAGCGCCCGCTCCCAGATCTCCGCCGAGGATCACGTATGCCCCTAGCGTCGACGATCGATCCGGTCACGGCCCAGGTAATCTGGGGCGCGCTCGAAAGCATTGCTATTGACATGGGGCACAAGCTGACCCGGATGTCGTACTCCAGCATCATCCGCGAGTCGGAAGATTTCGGTGCGGCGTTGCTGGATGTGGATTGCCAGCAGTTGTGTGAGTCGGCTTTCAGCACGCCTCTGCAGTTGGGCCCGATCCCCGGGTACGTGCGGGGCATCAAGCAGATATTTGGAGAACGGGACGAGGAGTTCCTGCCCGGCGACGTAATCATGCACAACTCGCCATATCACGGCGCGTCGCATGGCCCTGATGTTGCGTTCTGTGTGCCGGTATTCCGAGGCGAGCAGCTGATTGGCTTTTCTGTGACCACGGCGCACCATCTTGATATTGGCGCGCTGGTTCCGGGGAGTTGCGGCATTGTCGATGCGGTCGATGCGTACGCAGAAGGACTGCAGTTCAAGGCGATCAAGGTTTATGAGAAGGGTGTGCGGAATCGGCAGTTCTGGAACTTCCTGAAGGACAATATTCGCGTTTCGGACATGGTTCTGGGGGATATGGAAGCACAGATCTCGGCCTGCCGCACCGGAGAACAGCGATTCCTGGAACTGGTGGAGGATTATGGACTGGACCAGGTACTCGCGGCCAGCGAATACCTGATGCAGTACTCCGAGGCCATGATGCGCAAGGCCATTGCGGAACTGGGCGATGGCACGTATCGCGCGGAGGGCTTTTTCGACGGATTTGCCAACGATCCGGATGAGGCGAAGCGCGACATCAAGATTGCGGTTGCGGTGACGATCGCGGGCAGCGATTTGACGGTGGACTTTACGGGCTCTGCCGCGCAGATTTCGGATCGGCCGGTGAATATGCCTTTTGAAGGAACCGTGGCGGTTTCGGTTTACCTGGTGGTGCGTTCGATATTGCTGGATACGGAGACGCACGAATACATCCCGCAGAATTCCGGGTTGGTGCGCCCGATTCATATCACGGCACCGGTGGGGTCCATCTGCAACCCGACGTTCCCTGCTCCGACGATTGCCCGATTTTGCCCGGGGAATATTCTGGCCAACACCGTGATGCGGGCGCTCTCGCAGGCTGTGCCGCAACAGGTGAGCGCGGGCGTGGGCAACCTGAAGGTGATCGCCTATAGCGGATTGATCGGGGAACACTATTGGGTGTACATGGACATCACCGAAGGATCGTATGGCGGAAGGTACGGGAAAGATGGGATGGACTGCGTGGATACCCTGTATGCGAACACACGCAATAATCCTATCGAGGACGTGGAAACGCACTATCCGTTGCGGGTGGTCCGGTACGAAGCACGCGAGGACGCCTCGGGTGCAGGCAAATGGCGCGGCGGGACGGGATCGATCCGCGACGTGATGCTGCTGAGCCACGGCCATGCTTCGGTTGAGGGCGATGGACACCGGCATGCTCCGTGGGGGTTATTCGGAGGCAATGATGGGGGGACCGGCGACCTGCTGCTGGAAGACCATGCCGGGACTACGAAGCACCTGCCGGCGATGATCAGCAATATGCCACTGCAGCCTGGAGATATTCTGCGCACGGTGAGCCCATGCGGCGGTGGGTACGGGAATCCTCGTGAGCGGGAGCCTGGGTTGGTATTGCGCGATGTGCGGAATGGGATTGTCTCGGTCAAGGCAGCCCAGGAGCAATATGGGGTCAGCATTCAGGGACAGGAAATTGATGAGGCGGGGACGCGGAGTCTTCGCTCGTAGTTCCACCAGCCGCACGGGAGGATCCCTTGGTTAAATGCTTGGCGCCGCTGTTGCTCTTTCTTGTTTGCCGATCGCTGTTTGCGGCGCCCAACGATTTGAATCGCCTGATGGACACGGTGTTTGCGACGCACCAGTTCAAAGAGGTCGCGATCACGGCGGATGGCTCGCACGTGGCGTGGGTGGAGCAATGGCCTCTCAGCGAGAATCAATACCAGAACCATATCTTTGTGGCCGCGAGTGCTTCCGGTGCGGCTCAGCGGGTCAGTGTAAGCGGCTCGGAGAATGACCACGGCCTGACCTGGTCGCCGGATGGAAAGCGGCTGGCGTTTCTGGCGGATGAGAAGGGCACGCTACGGTTACATGTTTTCGATCTCGCGACCAAGAAAGTAAGCGTAGTAGGAACGATTGCCGGGGAACTGAGTATTCCCAAATGGTCTCCCGAGGGCAGCGAGATTGCAGTGCTGGTGAAGGGGGCGCCGCTTCCTCCGGAAAGTGCGATCGGGGAATGGATCCGGCGGGATACGGTTCCGGAAACCATTGTTCTGGTGAATCCGCTAAGCGGAGCGATGAAGCACGTTGGTCCTGCGGACCTGAACATCTACGAATACGATTGGTCGCCGGATGGGAAACATATCGCGGCAACCGGCGCCACGGGCGATGGCAACGATAATTGGTGGTTTGCCAAATTGTTCAGGATTGATGTTGACGACAATAAGACAACCGCGCTGGTGACACCGGCCTTGCAGATTGCTTCGCCGGTGTGGGCTCCGGATGGAAAATCGATCGCTTTCCTGGGTGGGTTGATGAGCGATTTTATTGCGCCCGGGGGCGAGGTTTTTGTGGTCGCGGCCGAAGGTGGTGAAGCGATCGATATCACCCCGGGGCTTGCGGGGTCGGCGACTGGGCTCTCGTGGAAGCAGCCTGAGCAGGTTGTATTCAGCGAGGACCTGGATGGGGGCACGGCCATTGGGTCCGCCGGCGTTCGCGACCGGCAGGTAAAGACTTTGTGGCAGGGCGAGGACAATGTCTCGACGGGAGGACTGGTCAGCGGGGCTTCGTTCGCGGGTGACGGTTTGACTTCGGCGGTGATCCGGCAATCGTTTGCGCAGGCTCCCGAGGTGTGGGCTGGTGAGGTTGGACATTGGCATGCGGTCAGCAAGGTGAACGCCAAGCTTACGCCCGCATGGGGTGAGGCGAAGTCAGTCCATTGGCAGGATCAGGAACAACGGGTTCAGGGTTGGTTGTTGTATCCGCGCGATTATCGTCCGGACCGGAAGTATCCGATGGTGGTGGACGTGCATGGTGGTCCGGCGGGCGATAGTACTTCGCGATGGGCAAAGCCTTTTTACGATATGGAGGTGCTTTCAGGGATTGGTTATTTTGTGTTTTATCCGAATGCACGCGGGAGCCTCGGGTTTGGAGAGGCGTTTACCCAGGCGAATGTGAAAGACATCGGGTATGGAGATTTCCGCGATATTACGACGGGCGTCGAGGATTTGCTGAGTAAGCTGCCGATTGACCCCGACCGGGTCGGGATTACCGGTTGGAGTTATGGCGGGTACATGGCGATGTGGGCGGGGACACAGACGAATCTTTTCAAGGCTTCGGTTGCGGGGCCCGGGACTTCGAATTGGCAGAGCTATTACGGACAAGTGGATATCGAGAATTGGCTGCTGCCTTATTTTGGGGTTTCGGTGTATGAGAACCCGGAGATTTATGCGCGGAGTTCTCCGGTTAATTTTCTTGGCAAGGCGAAGACGCCGACTTTGATGTACGTGGGGACGGTGGATAATGTTTGCCCGGTGAGTCAGTCGTATGAGTTGTGGCGTGGATTGCAGCATATGAATGTTCCGACCGGGTTGGTGATTTATGCGGGGGAGAATCATGGATTTGTGATCCCGAAGAATCAGCGGGCAGTGACAATTGCGGCGGCGGATTGGTTTGAGAAGTATTTGGTGGTGAAGTGAATTGTTTCGTGGATGATTCCGCTTCGTGAACGTAGTACAGATCAAAAGCTCTGATGGGGCTTCGCCCAGTCTTTTTCGGCCCACCTACGCCCCAGCGAACGTGGGGCACCCGTCCAGGGAGCCAGGGTATCGCACGAACTAAGGGAGACTGCACGATAGAAATTCCTGAGTTGAGGTCTGTGGTATCCCCGTCGGTTGGTTACCGAGCTTTGATTGTCATGGAGGTGTTTGGTAAAGGAGATTGTTGAGCTCGAGCTTCGTGCACAGTATCACCAGCCGGCTGGGGTGGAACAGTTTGGGCTGGAGGCGATTCCGCTCGAGTTGAAGACGGTTCGGTGGTATGACCTGTTCGTGATCGTGGTGAATTTTCTTATCAATCCGGCGACCATCCTGATCGCTGGTATGGCCGTAGCAAGTGGACTTTCTTTCTGGGCGGCCGTTGCAGCACAAACTGCGGGTTGTTTGATAGCGTTCTTGGCTTACATCGTCATCGCGACGATTGGGGTCGATTATGGAATCCCGGGCCAGGTCGCAACCCGGATGACGTTCGGCATCCGCGGGGCGAAGTGGGTTCCTTCATTCCTGCGCGTGATCGCTTCGACCTATTGGTTCGCTTTCCAGACGATTGCTTCTTCCCTGGTAATTGTGGAGGTGCTGAATCGGCTGTTCCGGGGCGACCACTCGCTGATTCTGGTCAGCGTGATTTTCGGTTTAGGGCAAATGATGGTGGCCGTGTGGGGCTATGGCTCGTTGAAGATGCTGTCGCGGGCGGCTTTTCCGGTCAAGATTCTGCTGCTGGGTTTTCTGTGGACGGAACTGGTACGCGGCGGCGGGCCTGATTTTAGTTTGCGGCATGTGGTGCAATACCACGGCGTGCTGGGTTGGCACTGGCCGGTCTTTGTGGTTTGGTGCAACAGCATGGCGGCGGGGTGGATCGTGATGATCACCGACGCAGCGGATTTCTGCCGCTATTCGCGTTCGCGGATGGACATGTGGCTTGGCACTGGATTGGCTGCGTTGAGTGGATGCTTCCTTTGCACGTTCGTCGGCGCGTACGGGGCAGCCGCTACCTACGGGAAGGTTCCAGGGTTTTTTGTGCTGGCGGTCGATAGAAGCGCGAGCCGGTGGACGCTGCTGGCGGTGCTGGTGGTGATTGTGATGGATAATTGGACCATCAACGTTCTCAACCTGTACACAGGCGGGCTGTCGCTCTCAAATATTTTCGAGAACATCGGGCGCTTCTGGACGACGCTTGCAGTGGGCCTGGCTAGCGTTGTACTTTCCGGCTTTCCAACGATGGTTAGCGGTTATCTTCAATACAACGTTGCCCTGGGAAATCTGTTTGCTCCGGTTGCGGGCATCCTGCTGGCCGACTACCTGTTCGTCCGGCTGCGCAGGGTGCAGGTAACGGCTCTGTTCCTGAAAGACGGGCCCTACTGGTATTGGAAGGGTTTCAACCCGGTTGCGATTTTTTGGACGTTGACCGGGTTCTGGATTTACTTTGCGATTCCGGCGGTTTGGATGCAGACGCCGACGACCGTGCTTGTGGTCGGTGGCGGGTATCTGTTGAGCATGCATCTCCTCATGCCGCAGGTGGGTTTTCTAAGGGCTCCCGTATATTCAGCGCTTGAGGTGACGAAGGATGTTTAGAACGCTTTCTTTGCTGGTTCTACTGACCAATGCCGCCCTTGGCTACACACAGTCTACCGTTCCGGCGAAGCTGGTGGTGACGAATGCGTTCATTCTGACCATGGCGAGAGACCAGCGCGAGCCTGTGAGAGGGTACATGGTGGTGGGCGAGGATGGCCGTTTGTTGACCGTCGCGGCGGGCGATCCTCCGGCGGGTCTGCACGCCAAGGAGAGCCTGGATGCGGGCGGCCATTGGATTATCCCAGGCTTTATCTCTGCTCATAGCCATTTGTGGCAAAGTGCGTTTCGCGGACTGGGCTCGGACCAGACGCTGTTGGGATGGATCGATGCACTATACAAGCCGGCGGTGAAGTCGAGCCCAGAGGACATGTACTGGTTCACGCTGGATGGAGCACTTGACCACCTGCAGCACGGAATCACCGGGGTTTATAACTTCAACTTTGAGGCGCGCGCGCGGGGACAGAATGCGCAGACCGCGGATGAATATGACCAGACAGGTTTTCGCGCGGAGATGGACTCCGGCATCCGCTTTGTACACAGCATGACTGTGGGGAAAGCCACCGAACTGGGAGTGAAGCCGGCGTATGGGGCGGAGCAGGCACGGATTCCGCTGAAGGCCTTTCTGGACTGGACGAGCAAGCAGCCGAAAAGCAGCAACTTTCTCGCAGTGATGATCAGCGGGGGAACGGCGTTCAACAACACCTACCAACAGACATTGATGGAGAAGCAGCTGGGAGACGAGTTTCACCTGGAGCAATGAAACCCACTACCTGGAGCCGCCGAACACACAGTATGAACAGCAAAGCAAGTTTCGCTGGTTCATGGATAGCGGGTTGCTCTCGAAGCAGCTGATCTTCGGGCACTTTATTCATACCAACCCCTTCATCCTGGCGGAGAGCGGAAAGGCGGGAGTGGCGATGAGTTGGAATCCGCTGTCGAATGGGCGGCTGGCTTCAGGAACAGCGGATATTCCCGCGTGCCTGAAGGCAGGCATCCGGGTGGGCATGGGCGTGGATGGCGAGGCCAGCGCGGACGTGGCGGACCCATTTGAAAACATGCGCACAGGGCTTTATGCGATCCGCGACAAGTATGAGGATGCGACCATCATGAGCCCGTACGATGTGCTGCGGATGCACACCATGGGAAGCGCAGACGTGCTCGGCGTGGCTGACAGGCTGGGCAGCCTGGAGGCGGGGAAGTTTGCCGACTTCCTGATGGTGGATCCCACACGCTTCCGGACGGTGTTTGACCCTTATGCTTCCCTGGTGTTTGTTGCCGGGGAGCGCGATCTGGAACGGGTTTATGTGGGGGGAGATTTGCTGGTGCAGAACGGGGCGCTGCTGAAGCAGGACATGGCGAAGGTGAGAACCGAAGTTACCCGGCGGGTGGGTTCACTGCACTGAGAAAAAATAGCGGCGGATGTCCAAATCACCTACGCTCGCACGTCGTGGTAGTAGCGGACGATCATGCCCGCTTAAAATCCACGACGGAGGTTGTTTATGCAATATCTATTGATGGCGTATGTAGACGAGGCCGGCTGGCCGAAGTTGTCGAAGAGCGAACAGGAGCAAGGAATCGCGGCCTATGCCGCCTACGGTGAGGCACTCAAGACATCCGGGGTGATAAAAGGCAGCAACCGGCTGCAGCCAAGCTCGGTAGCGACGACAGTGAGGAATACCAACGGCAAGTCGCAAGTGCTGGATGGCCCTTATGTCGATTCGAAGGAACAGCTGGGCGGGTACTTTCTGATCGACGTACCTGACCTGGATGCCGCGCTCTCGTGGGCTTCCCGCTGCCCCGCGTCCCAGCATGGAGCGGTGGAAGTGCGCCCCATCTGGAGTATGTAAGCCTGACCGGCTTTCCTTCCATTTGGGAGTGATCCATGAGTGCATGCACTGGGGATGAGGCGCGCAGCACAGCAGAAGCGGTTGCGCGCCGCAGCTACGGCAAACTGGTGGCATTTATTGCCGCGCGGAGCCACGACCTGGCTGCTGCCGAGGATGCGCTCTCGGAAGCGTTTGCTTCCGCACTGCAAAGCTGGCCGCAAAATGGCTGCCCGGCAAACCCTGAGGCGTGGCTGCTGACTGTCGCCCGGCGCAAGCTGATCGACATGGCACGGCGACAGCACGGCAGTGACTTGGTGGACGAAGACCTGGAGCAGGTGGCTCGAGCCGCTACACCTGCGGAGGAGGAGATTCCGGATCGGCGCCTGGCGCTTATGTTTGCCTGCGCGCACCCTGCGATCGAGGCCGGGATCCGCGCACCGTTGATTTTGCAGACTATTTTGGGACTTGATGCGGCGACCATTGCCTCGGCATTCCTGATGTCTCCCACGGCGATGGGCAAGCGGCTGGTACGCGCCAAGAGCAAGATTCGGGAGGCGGGTATTCCCTTTTGCATTCCGGGACGCGAAGAGCTTCCCGGCAGGCTCGATGCGGTACTGGCAGCCATCTATACTGCGTTTTCCGAAGGGTGGAGCGATGCGGCCGGCACTGATAGCTCGCGACGCGATCTGACCGGCGAAGCATTCTTTTTGGCACGGCTGGTCACTGAGATGCTGCCGGGCGAACCGGAGGCGATCGGCCTGCTGGCGTTGATGCTGCATGCGGAAGCCCGGCGGGGCGCACGCCGCAGCGAGGACGGGGAGTATGTTCCGTTGGCGAAGCAGGATCCGCTTCGCTGGGATACGCAAATGATCGATGAGGCCGAGGCTCTGCTGGTACGCGCAAGCGGTTTCGGGGTCACGGGCCGATACCAACTCGAAGCCGCGGTGCAGTCGGCGCACGTGTATCGCTGCCGCACCGGGCACGCGAATTGGGAAGCGGTGCTGCAGATCTACGACGCGCTCTTCACCATCACCGGGTCGCCGGTGGTGGCGATCAATCGCGCGCTGGCCCTGGCGGAACTATACGATGCACATGCGGGACTGGCGGCAATGCCCGATCATAGCGGCGATGGCCGGCTTGCCGAATACCAGCCTTACTGGGCGGCACGGGCGGAGCTTCTGGCGAAGGCGGGAGCGCACCTGGAGGCTGGGCAGGCGTATGAGGTTGCCATCGGTCTGGAACGTGATCCCGCGGTGCGGCGCTTTCTCGAGCGACGACGCTTGGGAGTGTTGGCGGGATGAGATAAATCGCCTGCTTGTTCAGTATAGGGAAAGCCTCGGTGGTGCAGAATCGTTCCAATCCTTGTTGGGATGTGCGAAAATCGGTCGCCACCTTAAATCCTATCGTTACCACAAGGCAACACCTGATGCCAGACCAAGCAGCCACGAGTCTTCTTACGCTTGACGTTGTTCGAACAAGCTCGGCAATCGTTGTGAAATGCAATGGCAAGTTGGTCGCGGGCGTGAACGACGTGCTGTACAGCAAAGTCAGTAAGTTGATTCCTGAGACCAAGAGAATCGTTCTGGACCTGACCAACCTTACCCGGGTCGACAGCATGGGGCTGGGCACACTGGTTCGTGTTTACGTTTCGTGCCGCTCAGCGGGATGCAGCCTGGAATTGATCAATCTCGGGAAACAGGTTCGACAACTCCTGGGCACGACGAACTTATTGTCGGTGTTTGCGATTGTCGGCGAACACGGCATCAAGATGGGCTGAGGGCGCCAGCGTTAACGGATGCAAAGGGCCTGTCTGTCAAGTGGAGCTTCAAGGCCTAAACCTGGCTAGGCCTTCCAAAACGGAGAAGGGCCGATGCCAACTCCATCTCGTACACGCGCCATGAAGTCGGCATCCCCGGCGTGCTGCCTGGCAGTTTCCGCATCGCGGAAGTACTGCTCCATTTTGCCCGCCGGAGAGAATGCGATGATCATGCGGGCTGGGCGCCGAACCCACTGAGGAAAACGTGTGGGGCACGCGGCGAGGAGCCAGCACCGGAATCTCCTGCCTGCAAGTGGACCCTCTGCTCGCCTACCTGGAAAGCCACTTCGCCATCCATCACGTAGAACCATTCCTCCTGATTCAGGTGCAGGTGCAGGGGCGGCCCACCTGGGAGGAGGTGCGTGTGCTCCATGACGAACAGGCCGCCGGCGGTTTCATTGGTAGGCACCTTGAAGAGAATTGAGCTGAAGCCCAAGGAGTGCGGATGGGCGAGCGGTCTTCTCCGGCGAGGACCACGTGCAATGGGCTGGAGAGGTTGGTGCGGGAGCCTGGGCATGCGAAGCGACGAGAAAATCCTGGAGACCGGCAGCAGGCGCCGCGACGGCAACAGCTTCGAGGAACGAACGCCGTTTCATGGCAGGCTCCTTGAAATCTGGGAAAGATTAGAGGCCAGGTAGTGAGCCGCCAGGTTAGCCAGTGATAGGATTTCGAGATCCGGCTGGATTCGGCTAGACTTCTATTGTTTTTGAGTCGTCTCAATCGGAGGCCCGAAACTCCATGTCCTGGTTTAATCTCTCGCGTGTGTGTTGTGTTGATTCGCCATTTATTCGGGCAGCCGCAGTGGCGGTGCTGTTCGCGGCGCCTACGGGCGCGCTCATCGCTCAGTCCGTGCCGCCCGCACTCGAGTCCCCCGCTGCGCAGCCACCGCAGATAGGTCCGCACGGCGAGAAGATCCCCGGTATGCCGAAATTTCATGATCCCGCGCCTTATGACATCGACGAGCACACCGGTTACAAACGGATTTTTGACGGTAAGAGTTTTACCGGCTGGGATGCTGACCCCGGAATCTGGAGGGTCGAAGACGGGGTGATGGTTGGCGAAACCCTCGAGGGCAAAGCAAAGGGAAATAATTACATCGTCTATCGAGGCGACAAGACACGCGATTTCGATTTGAAGCTGCAGATGAAGATCGAGAAGGGCGGTGGCGGCGGGATTCAGTACCGCAGTGTCACGGGGGTGCCGTGGACACGAGCGCAGCCGAAGGGGGAGCCGCCGTACGACCTGAAGTTTATGATGACCGGCCCGCAGGCAGACTTCTGGTTCCCGGTGACCGCGCACACGGCTTCCTACACAGGCCAGTGGTACTCGGAAAATACGATGCAGGGAATCCTCGCGTATCGCGGTCAGGTAACGCAGGCACTGCCGGGCGAGACCAATCGCCTGGTTGCCAAGATCGGCGACATACAGGCGTTGGGTGGCTATGTAAGGGTGAACGAATGGAATGACTACGAGATCATCGCGCGCGGCGGCGTGATGATGCATATCATGAACGGCCAGCTGATGGCAGTGTTTATCGATGACAACAAGGACTCGGTCAATAATCAACCGGGACTTATCGGCTTCGAGATTGAAAGCCAGCCGTGCAAGATCTCGGTGCGCGATATCTGGCTGCGGACGTTCGACTAGGGAGATCGTCCCAGACGCTTAAGGGCAGTGATTCGGAATGAGACCTGTTGGCAGCGACACGTTACACAACCAGGCTGGAAACAGAGGATCGCCGGTGGCAGCGCCACCCAAGGGCCGGATGCCGATACCAGCGGCCGAAGGCGCTTGCGGGGCGAAGCCGCCGAAGGTCGATGACATACATTGGGCCACGCTCGAAAACCCGGCACAATTTGGCGGACCGGGATTGGTTGTTGGAGGTTTCAGGAACTGAGGATCAATACCGAGTGTGTTGTTCGCAGCAAACGAGAAGCCGGAGCTGCCGTTCTGAGCTGCGTTCTGCCCTGAGATGCCATAGGCAAAATTAGTTGCCACAACATCGGTGTCATCGCCTTCGGCAACGTAAAGAGCATAGTTTGCATTTGCGCCGCAACCTTTTGCTGAATTAGCCCTACTGATGTTATTGGCTACGGAAACTCCAGTGGATTGTTGCAGGACGATTTCGCCGCACCAGGACGAGTTCATGTATGTATCCGTGTTATTTCCGAAAGCAGTGTTGTTCACCAGATAGACCGGGGCCCGGGTAGTCTTGTCGACGCGGAAACCGCTGGAACCGTTCATGAAAGAAAGGTTGTTTTCCATGACTGCCTGCTGCGTGTAGTGATTCCCGTCGAGGGTATCGAAGATGATGCCTTCCCCGTCGGTGGGCGTCCCACCCGCGCAAGGGTTCCCATTCACGTTGGCCCAGGTGTAGTTTCCGGCGACATAAATGTGGGTGCCTGGAAGTGTGTCCGACTGGGCAGGCTCAAACACGGTGATGCCGCTTCCGCATTGAACGTGCTGCTGGGTTGCGTTATAGGCGATGTTACCCACGAGAACCAGGTAGTCGGTACCAGCGCTTTGATTGGGAACCGGTTCAAATCCCGCCCCATAGCAGCCATTGGCAATGTCATTGGCGAAGATGATGTGGTGCAGATTAGCGCTCGAGGTGGGTGGGTACGATGCGAAGCAGATGGCCTGGCCTCCGATGGCCGAGACTTCCCAGCCTTGCACGCCCCAGTAGGAAGAAGTGACCCACATCCCGTTCTGATTGGTGGCGTTCATTTTGCAGGCGTCGAATGTGGCGCACTTGAGCCAGGCGACGTTTGCAGTCGCGCCAGGGGAACAGGTGACCCGCCCCCACTGTCCGTATTGGAAATTTTGCTGCTGGTAGGCCGTGCTGGGCGATGCGAGGATGGTGTCGCCGCATTTCAAGGAATGGTTCGGACTGAGCCATGGCTCAGTGGGGGACAAACCTGTGTTAGAGTCGCTGCCGCCCTCTCCCGCTGGGGCCAGGTAATAGGTTGCACCCGTAGTGGGGCTGGTGATGGCAAAGGCTGCGCTGCTCGCCGAGACGAGGCCCGGGCTGGCAGCCGACAGGGTGTAGTTTCCGGCTGCACTTAGCGTGAGGTTGCTGAAGATCGCTATGCCATTTTGCGGGGTGACTGTCAGTGTTCCGGCGAGACCGGCACCGCTAACGAGGGAAAGTGTCACGGGGTTGGCGGCGGCTGGTACTGGCGTTCCTGCGCTGTTCTCGATCAGTACCTGGACGGCTGGTGAGATGACGGCATCTTTTAATCCCTTAGATGGCTGCACGGAGAATGCCAACTGCGCCGGCGACAGATCGGCAATGACGGTTACGGTGAATGGTGTGGCAACGATGGTACCGATCGTCGCCTGTATGTTTGCTCTCCCCAACCCGATCGCGATTACATGGCCTTGATTGTTAATCCTGAGGATCCTGGGATTGCTGGTGTTCCAAGTGATCGCCGTGCCAAAGAGAGCGACGACAGCAGCATTCGAGTAAGTGCCGTACAGGCTAAACTGCAAGGAACTTCCCTGCACGACAGTGTTTGCATTTCCTCTAGCGACCAGGTATGCGCTGACCAGTTGAGGGTAAGGCGCGGCTTGCGCGTGCAGAAGAAAAGCTGACGGCAACATTAACGTAATTATTATAGTTACTAATATCGTGAAGTTCCGGGCCCAGGCCAGGCGATGATGCTGATGTACAAACATGTTGCTCCTTCGAGGTCGCATATCAACCGGATACCCCTATCATCGTCAGGAACGACTCCCGCAGTTACGCCACGGAGCGAGTACGGACGCACAAGAGACGAAACAGGCAGGATAAGGACCATATTGGGGCGGAGCTGTTTGGGTGCGGCCTTGCGTTCCGGGTATGTGCTGTCGGAAGTCCACCAGGCACCCGACCAGCCGCAAGGTCGCGGGGCTCGAACGAGGATGTGGATCTGCACATCGTGATCAGTGAGCATCGCAACCATCCGGAAAGATTGCAGAGCTGGGTTTGGTTTTCCGTAATGGGCTTGCCTACACCGGGCTTACGGATGTAGAGTGTCTACACCTTATGCCGCAGCCCAAAATGACCTACCAAAATCGGATTGAACTTCTGCAGGGCACGCTGGACATGCTGATCCTGAAGACGCTGCAGTGGGGTGAGCAGCATGGCTACGGGATCAGCCAGGCGATCCGGGTGACGTCTGGAGATGTATTGCAGGTCGAGACCGGATCACTCTATCCGGCATTGCACCGGCTGGAGCGGCAGGGCTGGGTCTCTGCCGAGTGGAAGAAAAGCGAGAGCAATCAGCGGGCGAAGTTTTACCGGATTACCGCGCTTGGTAAGAAGCAGCTGGCCTCCGATTACGAGCGGTGGGGACGGATGGTTGCGTCCATCGAAGGCATCATGAGGGCCAAGAGGAACGAAGTATGAATCTGCGATGGCTTCTGCAAACATTTGGGCGCAAGGCGGAATCTGTCCGAAGAACTCGAAAGCCATCTTCGCATGGCTGTTGCTGACCGGGTGGCTCGTGGAGAGTCGCCTGCAGAGGCGCGCAGAGCAGCGATGCGAGAGTTTGGGAACGTGCCGTTGATTGCAGATGTGACGCGGGAGCGATGGGGCTGGCTGCGGCTGGAGCACCTGCTACAGGACCTGAAATTTGCCCTTCGCCAGATGCGCCGTTCTCCGGGGTTCACGATCACCGCAGTTCTTACGCTGGCGCTCGGCATTGGTGCGCTCACCACGGTAGCCACGTGGACCAATGCTGTTCTTATACAATCCGTGGCCGCATGTTGCCGCACCCCGCGAGCTTCACTTTGTCGACGCGACGGTCCTGGGGAACAACGGCTACTCCGTACACTATGACGACTATCTGTTTATGCGCGAATCGGGGCATTCCTGGAAGGATGCCATCGCCTTCGCGCAGACAACGGTCAACCTCAACCAAGCGGATGCGCAGCCGCAGGCCATGGCGATCGGCCTTGTCTCCTCGAACTACTTTCAGTTCCTCGGCCTCAGGCCGCAGAGGGGTAGGTTTTTTCCGCCGAATAGCAACGATCGCGCTTACGGGGACACCGACGAGATCGTTCTCTCCGATGGATTGTGGCGCGATCGCTTCTATGCCGATCCCGCGATTGTGGGCCGGGCGATTTCCATCAATCGTCATCCGTTCACAGTGGTCGGAATCGGCCCGCAGACGCTTCGCGGGGATCTTCGGCGGCGTCGCCGAAGCAGCATGGATCCCACTCTCCGGACTCCGCGGCCTCTCCACGGACTATCCACCCGATCCCTTGATCCAGCTCCGCTACGGCCTGCAGGTTGCCGTTCGCCTTCGTCCCGGAGTGTCCGACGCCTCTGCAGCAGCCGAACTGCACGCGCTGGCCTATTCTTTCGCCCTTAAGCAGTCCGCCGGACAAGCGGGGGAATTGGGATTGGAACCTGCGGGACGCCGCGCACTTCCAGAGGGGCCTCTTCGTCGTTTTCGGCGCGCAGTTGCCCATACTGCTGGGAGCGTCTGTCCTGCTCATGGTGCTGGTCTCGATCAACATCGCTTCGCTCCTCGGCCAACATGCAGCGCGCCGCCGTCGGGAAATCGCTATCCGCTCCGCATTGGGTGCGACGCCGGATCGCATCGCGGCGCAGGTACTTGCGGAGACTGGTTTGCTGGCTCTCGCCGGTGCGGCCGCAGGATGGGCGGCGAGCACGGGATTGGCGCGTGCGCTTTATCTGCTGCTGCCCAACTTCGGCGTGCCGCTGGCATTTAACCTGCACAGCGACGCACGCATTTTGCTTTTGGTTACCGCGGTTGCGGTAGCTGGTCACGCTGGCCTGCGGTATTTATCCCGTTCGTCAATCTTTGCGTGTCTCGCAAAATGAGGCGCTGCATGAAGGCGGCCCCGCAGTCGCGGGAGGTTCGCGCAAAGGGCTTGGCCGGCGCATCCTGCTGGGCCTGCAACTCGGCATCTGTTTCGTCGTTTTGGTCTGCTGCGGCCTGCTCACGCGCACTGCCCTCAATATTGTGAATCGCTCCACCGGGTTCGACCGCGCCAACTGTCTTACGGGGAGTGTGGCTCTTTCTCGCTCGGGATATAACGAGCAGCGGGGCCTCGCCTTTCAGTCGGCCCTTCTGGATCGGATGCGGTCAGCGCCGGGGGTGGCCTTCGGCCACGCTCACCACACATCTGCCCATGGGAGACGACGGCGCCGGCAATACGCGGGACTTCAGCATTCCCGGCTACGTTCCTGCCAAGGGCGAAGAAATGGCAGTGGTGACTGATTTCGAAGGTCCTGACTTCTTCCACATCATGGGCATCGCCATGCGGCGGGGCCGCGAGTTCGACACGCACGACAATGCCACTGCCGAGCCGGTGGCCGTGATCAACGAATCGATGGCGCATCGCTACTGGCCGAAAGGCAATGCGATGGGCAGCAGCGTGATGGTCGACCAGCACCTTCGCCGCATCGTAGGCGTGGTCTCGGACTATGCCTACTACAATCCAGCGAACACTGACGCGGAACCCTTCTTGTTCCTGCCCCTCGCACAGGACTACAACAGCGACGTTATCGTGGCCCTCCGCTCGCGTACGACGGCCTCTGCCATTACAGCGCAGCTCCGTCAGGCAGTCGCAGGGCTCGACAGTTCATTGCCGCTGGAAAATGTGCGGAGCCTGGAACAGGTAACCAGCGAGCGGTATCAAATATCGCGTATCCCCGCCGAATTGCTCAGCGTCTACGCCATTTCCAGCGTGTTGGTTGCAATGCTTGGCTTGTATGCCGTCACGGCCTACTCGGTTATCGAACGCCATCGCGAGTTTGCACTGCGCCTCGCTCTTGGCTCGACGCGCGCGGCCGTCTTCCAATTGGTGCTTAGCGGGAGCACGTGGACGGCAATCGTGGGTCTCGTGACCGGCGGCTTAGGCTCCATTGCAGCGGTGCGTTTGCTGCGTAGCATGCTCTTTGGGGTTGCGCCTTTCGATCCGGCGAGTTATTGCGCGGCTGCGGTTCTGTTGTTGATCACCGTGTTTCTTTCCGGAATGGCGCCGGCTCGCCGCGCCGCATCGGTCGAACCTATGCAGGCTCTTCGTAATGAATGAAGTCCTGAAGGTTACGATCGGGCCGCGTGGCTGATTAGCGCTTGCGGTTTTTCTGACCCTCTCTCCACATGAATGGGGTGCCCTGATCGCAGTTGACTCACAAATAGTTCTCCTTGGCGGTCTGCCAACGCGCACTCATCAATCGTCAACAATCCCGATTGCGTTCTGATGTAGGCCCAAAATACCTCGCCAAACCATTTTCCCCACTTTTCCACGGCCGCGCTGTACCCAATTGACGGACTAAACGTCAATCCAAAATAAGGGGGCCTGAAGCGCAAGGCTAGGCCCACCCTCCAGGCTCATTCTTCAACAACAGAAAGCTGGTAGCAGGGAGGCTCTCAACATGGCGTGCCTGGTGAGCCGATTCCTGATTAGTGAAATTTGCAAACACAGCCTTGAGATTCCTCCCGTTCATTGGCACAGCCCTGGGGGAAGCGATGTTTCACACCTGTTGGAAACGAAGTGGTTGCCCGTGCCCAGGCCGTCATGGACGAGGTCGAAGGGCTGGTTGTCAAGTACAGCATTATCCGCGACGATGTTGTGCTCCGCCACACTTCCGGAGAATCCCGGGAATACTGAGATGCTGGCCGTGGAGACGACCACTATCCCCCCGGCGAGTGGGACGCCATTGATGGTGGTCGGGTCACCACTCGCCTGGTTCTCGCTCACCCTATTCTCGCGAAGCACGATGTGGTCGCCGCCAGCGATCATGATACCCACGCCGGTTAAAGCAAAGGGCAAATCACCTGCCGGGCAAAAGTTGTTGTTACCCGCCGCGATGTTGTGGGAGGCCCGCCAATGGTGCACGCCGGCAATCGTACCCGTGTTCAGGAATACCAGACCCGCGCAGCTGCCCTGCAACAGGTTGTCCGTCACGCGGCCTCTGGCCGAGTCCCGTATGAGAATCCCCCAGAGGTCGTCAAAAGCGGTGTTGTATTGGATCCTGAAGTCGGCCTCTGGCGAGTCGCCGACGTAAAAGCCTGCGTCATGGCTGCCGTAAGTCGTGTTGTACTCGAACTGGCCGTGTGTGGAACCGAAGGCAGTGATGCCATAGCTCGCGTTGTTCGCCGCCACGTTGTGGTCCGCGCGGGGCCGGTTCGTGCCGGCGAAGACGATTCCAACTCCGGGGAAATCCTGTATCGTGAAGCCCGTCACCCGCACGTCGTTCACTACCCGAAGAATATTACCCTGTGGGTCGACATCCGCGACACAGATGCCATTGAGGCCGTTGTTCTCATAATCAACGGGAGGGAAGAATAGCTTAAGGCAGACCGGTACGGGCTGGGCCGGCGGTTGCAGAACCGTTGCCGTCGGTCCCGCGCCCTTGAGTGTGATGCCGTCCTTGCCGATAAGCAGGTTCTCCCGGTAAGTGCCCGGACCGACACACACTGTGGCGCCGGCCGGTGCGGCGTCGATCGCGGCCTGAATGGATTGTCCGGCCACCACCTGAACGGTGCACGTCGGGTTCGGGGCCCCTCGTGCGACCCCGGTGAAGACGAGACCTACGAGAGCTGTGGCACAAAGACCTTTAAGTACACTCACCGGTGCACGATGAGAAAACATATTCCGAGCGCAGTAGCAGCCATGATCGTTAGGATTTTCGGTGTTGACCTTGAGTTTCATAGACTCTCCTGTCACATGCACATTAGGGCCAGAGCGAGAATAATCGCTCCCCCGAGTTAAAAAATCGCAACGCAGTTGCCCGGAAATAGTCGTTTCGCGGGAGAAATTTGCTAGGAAACCTGCTCACGATTAATTCCTGTGGGCCTCCGAGATGCGCCTGCTCGTTAGAACGTCGGCCGTCTCATTGCGAGAAGGGGAATGGAAAGGCGGAACCCACCTGAATACGCGTTCCCGTGATCCTTCCCACCACGCTGCCGGGGAGCAGGTTTCCTTGGAAGTCATAGGAATCCCAAGTGAAATCCCCTTGGTAGCTATTACCGTCGCGGCTGATAGTGACGTTCAACCGTTCGATGAAGATACTCGCGACATGCGTGTTGGAAGCGTCGTAGTTGAAGGCAGGATGGACGGTTCGGTAGCTCCTGTGCCCGATCCTCTCCCACACTCCAGGACAGACATTCCCAGCCGCCGGTGGAAACCCGCCGTCCAGTGCCCACTCAGTCCCGTCGCTGTGCCACGTGTTGAACCCCAGATTCACCACCGCCCCACCCGCCACAAAAACCGTTTTCCAAAGCCCGGTCATCGATGGGCCCTCCCCGCGTTCTGACTCCTCCGCTGCGATACCATCCAAGGCGGGCCCCTGGAGAGGCGGTAGCTGCAGAGCTGAAGACACGCTGGCTGGCAACCGCTGAACTGACGAGCCACAAGCGGCAGCGGCGCCCGTTACCCACACTGACGATAACGCCGCCGTGACAAGCAAGATCCTGATTCCTGGAGAACAGTTGAGAATTCGCGGCACCGGTCTTTGTACATTTGAGAATCGGCTCATGGCCATACAATCTCCTTAGTTCGCGGGTTGTGACGTTGGAACGTCGTTGATGTTGGGTGACGCGGCTACCGACAGCCACACGAACTCCCGATCGGCTTGACCGCGCAGGCCGCGGCCTTGGCCTACCAAGACTTCTTTGGTCCCCTCCCCGGATGACGGTGATCGCGTGGTCGCGGTCGACTTCCGGGTTCCACCCGCAGATCGTTCCGTCCTTGGTGTCCAAAATGAATCGCGCGGGAGCGGATTTTCCGTCCTTTGAAATAACGAATTCCGAAGTGGTATTGGCAACCAGCCCGGTGGGCGAACCGAGTATGCCAACGGGCAGGTCGGAGCAGCGGGAATCGTCACGGCGATGGGGAGGGGTTTGCCATGAGGGCGGTAGACCGTTGACAGGCCGGTGCCAGTGTAGACTGCGTGACCCCTCTCATCGGCTACCAAATTTGTCTGTTTGTATTGCGCGATGGCCAGGTTTGTGCCAGGTATGACGAGGATCACCGTTGCGAGCGAGATACAAACCTTCCTCATGTGCCGCCTCCCTGAGTCGTTCTCCGGATACCCTCGTTTGAAGCTGCTTGTTTGTACTTGGAGATGGAGCAATCGGCAACGGACAACAGCGGTCATACCGCGTTTGACCGCTAATTGCCGTTGTTGCGGATTCTCGCGCTATAACCAGCCGGGTGTCATCGCCGCGATTGGGGATGCTGATTCCGTCAAGGATCTGTTGCATGAAAATATTCGTCTCTCGCGATAGGTACGACCGTCGCCCGCATGCTCAGGCTCAAAGGTGCGACCTTGCTGCATGTGGCTGCCGAGTTTGGGCAGGTAGAAGTGGCAACTGTTGCTGGACAGTGGCGCCGATGGAACGAGCCTGCGGTCGTGGCGGCAGACGAACAGGGAGGGCAGATCCCGATCCTCCACGCTGCGACTCAGAATGGGGATTTCGGCATAGGTGTGGTCCGGCTTCTCATCTCCCGAGGAACTGATCTGAACCTGCGGTGCCGACTTCCGGGCCACTATGAACGTCCAGAAGAGGTGTTTGAAGGGACCCTTCTCGATTACGCCCGTCTGTTTCTGAGCATTGAGAATCAAACTCTCGAAGCACTGCGTCGTTCTGTGCAGGAGCATTGAGCACAAGGTCTTCGCGAACGCCATTCTCGTCAGCAAGCTCGTAGGTCCCGTGAAACGGGGGCTGCCGGTAAGTTGCTCGGCTGGTCCCTCCTCCCCTGGGGAAGTTACTGATAATGCGACTCCTCAGGCACTACGAAACGTCTCTTCCGGATTGCCCGTGACTCGGCATCGCCAACATGTTCGCGCGACACATCTACGATTGCCGACTTCGCCTCCCGTGGACTCGCGTGGAACGCGTCCCAAGAGTACTTTCAGAGAGCTCTCAAGGCATGAAAGGTTCTGGAAGTCTGCCTGCGCGATCAGCGCGAAGCCTGGGTGCTTGACTGCCACCGCGGTAAGCCGACGCGGCGCTGGAGGTCATGAAAGCGCGGGTCGGAACGTACGCTGTCGAGCCGGGGATCAACGGCGAGCGCGACCATGCAGTCCGATCGATCTTCCACAGCCTTGTCGAGCCAGCGGAAAGCCTGGTCCTTCTCTCTCAGCAAGACATATGCAGTCGCGACTTCATAGGAGCACACATAGCGCTTCTTGGCCAGGTGTTCCATATCCTGCAGCACCTTCATGGCCTCCGACCTGTTTCGAGCAAGGGCGTGCACTTGCGCAAGAAGAGCCAGCATGAGCGGACTATCGTCGAGGCGCGTCGCACTCTGGGCCTCCGTGACGGCCTCTGTATAGCGGCCATTTTCCGCGTACGAAAGTCCAAGTACAGCGCGGGCATAGCCGAAATCCGGCTGTCGCTCAACGACAGTTTGGCTCTCTAGTAGGGCCTGGTCGTACCTCCGGGCCATGAGCAACACCGAGCTTAGGTCTCCATAGGTGAACCGGGAAAATGGATCGAGCTGCATGGCCCGCTTGGCCTCGGCAATGGCCTGCTCGTGCCGTCCCATTCCCGAGAGACACCACGCGTAGAGGGCATGAGCGTCGGCGTAGCTAGGGTTCAACTCAGTGGCACGCTTAAGCTCCTTCTCGGCGGTTATAGCATCCCAGTCGAAATTGATACTTACGAAACCTAGCCACGCATGTGCTTCGGCAAGGTTCTGATCCAGTTCCAACGCCCTCAGTGCAGCCGCTTTGGCCTGAGGCATCACCTCGCGGGGGGCACGATAGGTGCTGGACAGCGTCGCGTAGGCGCTGGCCAGGCCAGCAAACGCGCTCGCGTAGTTTGGGTCCTGCTCGGTTGTATGTTGAAAGTACTCAATGGCGGCGCGGAGGTCCCCTTCCGTGTTTCTATGCAGGTAATAGAGGCCTTTCAAATAATCCTCGTGGGCCTTCGCATTCACCGCTGGCGGCGGGGTAAGGCGTGACTGTTCCTCGGGCGAAAGCGTTACTTTGATCTGACTGGCAATGGTGCGCGCCACTTCGCCTTGCAAGGGCAGCACGTCCTTCAGGTCGCGGTCGTAGGTTTCCGCCCAGAGATGCTCATCCGTGGACGCGCGAAGCAGTTGAGCGGTGATGCGCACCCGATCTCCGGCACGTAGGACCGAACCTTCGAGCACCGAATCCACATTGAGCTCGCGCCCGATCTCCGGCAAGGATTTCTTGGTGCCCTTGTATTGCATGGAGGAAGTCCGCGAGATGACTCTCAGCCCTCCAATTTTGGCCAAATCGGTAGTTAGTTCTTCCGTCATGCCGTCAGCAAAGTACTCCTGGTCCGGGTTGCGGGAAAGGTTTTCAAGCGGTAGCACGGCAATCGAGCCAATTCGTTTCGCAGGACGAGCAAAATAGAGCTTCGCTCCAACGATCAATACGCCGATAGCGGCGAGCTGCGAGGACAGTCGCCATATCTGTGTACGTGACCAACGGCCATGAACAACACTGCCCCAGCCCGAAAGGCCCAGGACGTGTACGAGGTTTGGAAATGTCTTGGCGGTCGCCTCACTACCGGTCTCAGGTATCCCAGAGAGCTCCGCAGGGTGAATTTCCGGAACATCCCGACTTGCTTTCCCGTTGACGGCGAGTTCGGCTTCTGGGTCATGCAGTTGCCGATCAGGAGGCTCGTCCTCAGTTGCATCCTGCAGCTGACGGGATTCCCACCAGGATCGCAGCTCGTTCGGGTATGCATATACAGATCCGCGCTTGTTGTGGAGCTGCCGATGTACCGGCATTCCCTCCCGCTCCTCCCAACGACGGACGGTCTTTTCACTGCGATGGAACCAGGACGCGATTTCCTTCCAGGAGTCCAGGGGT
Source organism: uncultured Acidobacteriaceae bacterium (assembly GCA_963847155.1). GTDB lineage: Bacteria > Acidobacteriota > Terriglobia > Terriglobales > Acidobacteriaceae > PALSA-350. The sequence continues at coordinate 702,744 of CAWJZH010000006.1, forward strand.
CTCCCCGGTTGCTCGCCAACTGCATCCCGGGCCTTCGGGTTCAGTGGAGGTCGTTCGCCGGTGGCCATAGTCTCAGCCTTGACAGGCCCCAAGTATAGCCCCAATTCCCGGCAACAGCGGTCAAGAGCGGTCAAACGCCGTGCGACCGCTCTTGTCTGTTGCCGCCCGCCGCATCGCCCTATACAAACGCCATCAACGAACCAGCCAGGAAAAGTGCAGGCCTTCATGTTGGTTGCGCGATCCACCACCTTCAACGATGCGGCCAGGTTAAACGATCTGTATCAGCCGTTGAACAAAAAGGAGAGAAAAGATGCCAAAGCGATTCAACATCTACTCCGCAAAAACCGCAGCTATCCTCGTTCTCGTAACCGCAGGAAAACCCTGACTGGGAAAGGACGTCAATGAAGAAGACAACGGAATTGACACGCAGTCTCGCGGGCCGAGTATATAACGCAGCTCGGGCCTCACGGAACACCAGCCAGCCAGGCACGAAGTTGGCTATTGCTGCTGTCCCGCTCACCACAGTGGCGATATCGGTCTTTGCAGTCGCACTGGTGTTCCCTTCGCAAACCTGGGCGAACAACGACGATGAGATCAGCACCTTTACCGTCGATGTCGCGGAAAGCACAGTGAGCTACAGGCAAAATAACGTGGATCCGTCGGAAGGGCAGGATGTGTTTTCCCCGGGCGACACTTTCATTCTGGAGGGAACGATTTACCCCGCCGGTAAGCTTCCGCGCGGCAAGGCTAGCAACGATCCCAATGCCCCTGGAGGGATCGGCAAGTATCGAGTGCGTGGAACTTACACCGCGGACTTCGCGAACTTTGAAAAGGCTGTCAATGGTCTCCCGGGTGCGAATCCCGAGGTGGGTTTCGTGACGGAGATCTATTCCTTTCATGAAGATGGAACAAGCATCATGACCGACGGTATCTGGCCGAATGCAAATTTTTCTGCGCGTCGGGTCGTGCTCGGTGGAACGGGACAATTCCGGGACATCGTTGGCGAGATAAAAGAAGAGAACATCGGGGAAAACAGTACCGGTTTCTGTAATTTGCGCGTAACGTTCCTCGTCAAAAGAGTGAAGTCTGAGATGCGTTAACGCGTTCGCGCCAACGGCACGATGAGGATGCAATCGCAGGTTCTGTCCCCAGGTGTGCAGAATGCTGAGGAAGCCGATCTTGGCTCCGAGGTGTTTGGGGTTGGCCGCAACTTCGAGCATGGTCTGAGCGCTGGCGCGGAAGAGCAGATCGTAGAGCAGCCGTGGATAGCGCCGACAGAGCGGGTTCAACTGGTGGGGCAAGGTAAAGACGACGTGGAAGTAGGGGACGCTGAGCAGATCTTGTTCGCGGCGTGCGAGCCAGCGCCGGCGCGCATGAGACTGGCACTTGGGACAGTGGCCATTGCGACAGGAGCTATAGGAAATGGCTTGGTGGTCGCAACGTGAGCAGGCGTCCAGATAGCCTCCCAGCGCCGCCGTGCGACATGCGGTGATGGCCCGCAACACGTTGAGCTGCTGGTAGCCCAGCCAGGAGCGGTTCTGTTCTTGGAAGCAGTCACCCCGGGCCCGAACGATGTCAGCCATCTCTACGGCAGGCCGCATCATTTACCTTTTTTCCGATGATAGCTGCGGCCTGCCTGTAACGCTGGAGAGTTGTAAACTCTCCAGCGGGTTGGATACGGTTTGTAAGTGCCGTTGCGACAGATCAAGATATTTGGCGGTGGTTTCCCGATCCCCATGGCCGAGCAGAACCTGGATCGTCCGCAGGTCCGTTCCCGCCTCGAGCAAATGGGTAGCCCAGCTATGGCGCAAGGTGTGAGGCGTCACATGTTTGGTGATGCGCGCATTACTTAGACGATGAGAGGGCAGGCCTTTCGTGGTGAAGGCAAACCATCGGGGTTAGCGACGGATGGGCTTCAGTGGTTGGTTGAGTTCGAGGGGAAGCTTAAGGCCTTTGGTGGGCACTGGGCCGTGAAAATGAATTATGGGTTGAGAGCTGCTGGTGGAGAAGGTCTGGGTGATGAGGTTGCTGGGTCCGGCGTCGAGGGGACCGTAGAAGCTGTTGGCGGTCTCGGCGGTGCCGAACTGGCTGGCGGTGCAGGAGGGGACAGAGTTCTGGACGGTGAGCGGGATGGGGGCGGAGTAGGTGATGGTTCCGGCGCCGGTGGAGAGGACGGCGCTGTCGGAGTTGATGGGGCCGACGAGGTTTACCTGGAAGGCGTTGATGGGGGCGAACTGGCCCGTCTTGAGAGGCAGTGGTTGGATAGTGTGGTTAACCAGCTGGAGGTGGTTGAGGTCGTTGTTGACCCACTGGTGGCTGGGGCGGACGTAGAGTTCGTGCAGGTGAGCGTCGCCGGCGCTGATGAAGTTGACGTGCTGCTCGCCGTCGGGTTGAGCGTAGGAGTGGAGCGCGCTGCCGGCGGCGGGGACCGTGCTGTTGCCGGAGAGCAGGTTGAGATCGTTGTTGACCCAATGCGCGTTGGGGTGGATGTAAAGCTCGCGGACGTGGCCGTCCGTCCCAATGAAGTTGACGTGCTGGGAGTTGTTGTCGCCCCAGTAGCCGGAGAGCGGACTGTTGGGCGCGGGCCGGATGCCGTTGCCGGAGAGCTGGTTGAGGTTGTTGTTGACCCAGTGGCCGTGGGGAGTGATGTAAAGCTCGTGGACCTGACCGTCAGTCCCGATGAAGTTAACGTGCTGGCCGCCGTCGGGGCCGAGATAGCCGCAGAGGGAGCTGGTGCGGGAGGGGCCTATGCCGTCGCCGGAGAGGTGGATGAGGTCATTGTTGGCCCAGTGGCCGTGGGGGGCGATGTAGAGCTCGCGGACGTGGCTGTCGGTGCCTATGAAATTGACGTGCTGGCCGCCGTCCTGGTCGACGTAGCCGTCGAGAGGGCTGTTGGGGCGGGGGCCGATGCCGTCGCCGGACTTATGGATGAGGTCGTTATCGATCCAGTGGCTGTGCGGGGCGAGGAAGAGCTCGTGGACGTGGTTGTCGGTACCGATGAAGTTGACGTGCTGTCCGCCGTCCTGGTCGACATAGCCGCCGAGCGAAGTGTTAGGCAGGGGCGGAGTGCCTTTGGAGAGTTGAGTGAGGTCGTTGTTAACCCACTGGCCGCCAAAGGCGAGATAGAGCTCGCGGACGTGGCCGTCGGTGCCTATGAAGTTGACGTGCTCGCCTTTGTCGGGACCGAAGTAGGCATCGAGTGCGCTGGCGGCGGCAGGAGCGATGCCATTCCCGGAGAGCAGCGTGAGGTCGTTGTCGACCCAGTTGTAGGAAGGGTAGTGGAGGCGCTCGTGAATATGTCCGTCAATGCCAATGTAGCTGATGTGCTGCTGGGTCAAAGCGGGGGTATTAGGGTTGGGGCTGGGGGACCAGTATCCGGTGATAGGCGTGTTGGGAGCGGGAAGGAAACCAAGATCGGTGATGATCCAGGTGACGCCGACGATATTGTCGTTTCGTCGTTTTTGAGCTGCATCTGGAGCTGGTAGCCGGCGGGGAGGACGAGGTTGGGTATGACGAGGACGCCGAAGTAGTCCACGTCGATGGAGTCTCCGGAGGCGGTGTAGTCGGCGAGGGCGAGGTTGATCTGGGGGTCCCCGATGGGGGTGCCGAGGACTATGAAAATGAACTGCTGCCAGGCGTTGAAGAAGCCAGTGGCGGAGTTGCAGTTGAGCTGGAATCCGAAGCCGGAGTACCAGATGCCGGAGGAGTCCTGATGCACGATGTTCTGGGTGACGTCGATGGTGACGTTGAGGCCGGTGATGTTGTTGCACTGGCTGGTGAGGATGTAGTTGGAGTTGCTGCCCAGGCCGCCGGCGGGGGGTGGGACTGACATGGATGGTACCTCATACGGATGGAATAGAAGACCGATGAGCCCGGTCGAACGGAAAAAGTATATCGCTAATAGCGGAACCTAAATGCGCATCACGATGGAAAGGCTTCGCCGATTCCGACGGAATGGATTGAAGAGAATGATCAGGTCACCATTCGTGGCTGGTTCCCGGTGGGAGATGGCTCGATCAGTTTCTCAATTCATGGCAGCGCGCGGCGACTGCGCGTTGATAACGGCAGAGACGATGTAACCAGGGAACTTATTAGTCGACCACAATGTTCAACAGGCGATCGGGTACAAAAATCGTTGTCTTGATCCGCCGGTTTCCCAGATGCCTCAGCACGGCGGGATCCTTAAAGGCGGCATCTTCAACTTCGCGCTGCAGGGCGCCTGAGGGCAAACTCACGCCGCCGCGCAGCTTTCCATTGATCTGCACCACGAACGCTACTTTGTCGGCGACGCATTTTGCCGGGTCGAACTTAGGCCATGGCGCAAAAGCGATCGATTCAGTGTGGCCTAGTCTTTGCCAAAGCTCTTCACACAAGTGAGGGGCAAAAGGAGCCAGCAGCCGAATGAAAGCATCCAGCATGTGGACGGGAACATATTTTTCCCTGGTGGCCTCATTTACAAAGATCATAAGTTGGCTGATCGCGGTGTTCAGCTTCAGATTCTCGATATCTTCAGTCAGTTTGCGAATGGTCTGATGAAGAACCCGCTCCAGATGGGAGAAGTCAGAAACATCGGCTGGCGACGTGGAACTCAGAGACATATCGAATAATCTCCACACGCGGCCCAGAAATCGGTGAACTCCACTCATGCCCTCGGTTTGCCACAGTACGCTCTCCTCCAGCGGGCCCATAAATCCTTCATAGAGGCGCAGGCTGTCGGCGCCGTACTCCTCAATCACATCCTCGGGGGGAATGCCGTTGTTGCGGCTCTTACTCATTTTCTCGATTTGGCTATGAATTTGGTGATTGCCTTGCTTTGAGAAATAGGCTCCCTCGCGCAATTCCACTTCATCGGAGTAATAGTATTTGCCTCGCTCGTCTTGAAAGCTGCGAGACAGGACCATCCCCTGGTTGAACAGCCTGCGAAAGGGCTCCGGGGTCGATACGTATCCAACGTCGAACAGGAATTTATGCCAAAAGCGCGCGTAGAGCAGATGCAGCGTAGCGTGCTCCGCCCCCCCGATGTAGAGATCGACGGGCATCCAACGGGACTCAGCCTCGGGCGACCACGCCCGCAGTGCGTTATGAGGGTCGCAAAATCGTAGAAAGTACCAGGATGAACCTGCCCATTGGGGCATGGTGTTCGTTTCCCGGCGGGCAGGTTCGCCGGTCTCGGGGTCAACGGTCCTTACCCAGTCTTTCGCCCGCGCCAGGGGGGTAGGATCGTCATCCTCACCGCTGGGCGCGGGCAAAGATGCGGGCAGCAGGACCGGCAACCGATCCTCGCTCACCGGCTTGATTGTGCCATCCGGGCAATGCACCATCGGGATAGGCTCTCCCCAGTATCGTTGTCGACTGAAAAGCCAGTCGCGAAGAGCGTACTGTACGTCGCGGGCCCCGTAGCCGTGCTCCTCGAGCCAGACTGTCATGCGGGCAATCGCTTCCCTGGTGTGAAGCCCATTCAGAAAGTCGGAATGAATGTGAACGCCATCTCCCAGATAAGGCGCCGAGTCAATCGGTTCCCCTTCGATTACCTGAGTGATGACGAGGTCGAAGCGGCGCGCGAAAGCATAGTCACGAGTGTCATGCGCCGGGCACCCAAAGACTGCGCCCAGACCATAGCCGCCAAGGACGTAGTCAGACACCCAAATTGGAACGCTGCGGTCATTCGCAGGATTGATTGCGTTGGCGCCCGTATAAAGCCCCGTGGTGTGGTCGCCCTGAGATATACGGTCGCGTGTGGTGCGCTTAGAGGACTCGGTTATATAGTCCTGCAGCATAGAGCTTTGCCCCTCAGAGACAATTTTCATTGCCAAAGGGTGCTCCGGAGCCAATACGCAAAAGGTGCACCCAAACAGGGTGTCGGGCCGGGTTGTGTAAACTTCGAAAGTCTCTACTTTGTCCTCCACGGCGAAGCGGATGCGGGCCCCTTCGCTTTTGCCGATCCAGTTCCTCTGCATCTGCTTCAGTCCTTCTGGCCAATCGAGCAGATCCAAATCCTGGAGCAGACGATCCGCGTAGCTGGTGATGCGCAGCATCCACTGATTCATCATCCGCGGTTCCACCGGATCTCCCGTCTCACTGTAGACGCCCTCGTGAACTTCTTCATTCGCCAGAACCGTTTTCAAAGCCGGGCACCAGTTCACACGCGTCGCGGCCACATAGGCGAGTCCGCGTTCATAGAGTTTTAAAAAGATCCACTGCGTCCACTTGTAATACTCGGGATCGCTGGTGGCGAATTGACGGGACCAGCTATAACTAAGCCCTAAGCTCTTCAGCTGACGCCGAAAGGTAGAGATGTTTCGCTCCGTAACCTCTGCAGCGTGGAGATGCTCCCTTTCCGCCTGGCGTTCGGTGGGCAAGCCGAATGAATCCCAGCCCATGGGATGCAGCACTTCGAATCCCTGCATTCGCTTGAAACGCGCGACCACATCCGACGCCACATATCCGCGGGGATGGCCGACGTGCAACCCCCGGCCGGAAGGGTAGGGAAACATATCTAACACATAAAACTTAGGACGCCCATCGTTTTGCTTATGGGTGTTCTCGAACGTACCTTGCTCTTCCCAATAAGATTGCCACTTTTGCTCGATTTCCCTCGGGTTATAGGCCACCTTCATTGCATCTGCTCCGGGTTTATGACCTGTCAAGTAGACAACATGGCGGATCGGGATACAAGCAGGGGCGATAGGTTTTCACCCGGCCTGGTGCACGCTACTTTTCTCGAGGTGCTAGGCGGAGCGCAGCCGGAATGGCAGCCACAAAGCGTCCGATCCGGTTGTGTGCTTCATAATAGCGACTCGTCACACACCAGCTCTCCTTCGTAACCTGCCAGGTCGCGGCTCCGTGGATGAGGAACTTACTGACCCGACTTTTCAGGCACATCACGTTCTCTCTCGCGTTCCAGCCGCTATCCCGTAAGACATCCGGGAGCAGACCAGACATTCTTGCTCGCTTCGCTGGGCACCTGACCGTTAGGAAGAAACGGCAGACATAGCTTTGCCGTAACCGTGGTAGTTATCACAGCCATGATATGACAGGATGTTAACTGAAGAGAGCCCTTGAGGGCAGGCTAGCTGGCGTGACCGGATCATCGCCGCGATGCTAGAACTCGTTTCATGTTCATCGCGATGAGATTCGCCTTGCGAGTAACGATTGCAGCCTGCGAGGAAGACAAAACCTCGTGCGCTGTCTCGGAAAACAGCTTCAGCCAACAAGCAAAATATGTCTCCTCGATAGGCAAGGGGAAATGGGCGAGAAGTGGATTGCCTCGATAGCGCCCCGTGGTCAACAACACCGTAGACCAGAAATCTTTCAGGAGAGCCAAGTGAGCATCCCAGTTGTGTACCGCATCGTTGAAGACTGGACCAATTTCCGGATCCACGCGGACCTTGGCATAGAACCGCTCGACAAGACTCGAGATCTCACCTTCGGTGATGGTTGCTTCTGTATTCATCGGGGACCTATGGTATGAAGGGTTTGGCTGCACCATGTTGAGTAACGATATTGCGCCGATTCAGGGATGGGTGTCTCTCAATACCCTGTCGTACGGCAATCAAGAGGTCACCCCCACTCCATCAGCCTGATGTTTGCTCAACCAGACTTCTATTCCGCCTTTGAGGACGGAGACGTTGGGAATTGCGCAGTCGTTGGCGATGGCTTCTACGCGAGACCACTGCACCGGCTCTCTAGCGGAATCATAGAAGACGAAAACGGAGCGACGCGAGGCGTTCCGTAGAAAGCCCTGAAGTTGAGAAACGGGCATTCTGAGGGCGTCGGGAATTTGTGGCATTTCGCGCGATGCGGCCCGAGAACTCAGCTCAATCACGATCAAATCAGGTTCAATCGCAATGAGCGAGTCCAGACGTTCCGAAGAAATGTAGGGTAGTGAAGGGCAGCCCTTCACATGTCGCTTGGCGCGAGTTCGCAATTCCAAAAACAATAGCAACGAATACAAGAACACAACGAGGGCTATGTAGAACCAAGCTAGAGGCAACACAACTCACCTCCGGTAGCCCCAGATCAGGTAGCATCCCTGCCATGGGCCACTTCGCCAGATGACACCAAATAATATCGCAATGCGATCTATCCTGCAATATTCAGCCTTCGATGCCTTGTTCAAAAGGGAGCTTCATGGCCCTTTTTGGTTATTTGCTTTTGACAAAGCTCGCCGCCTGGCAGGATGCCCGAAAGTGGTTCAACCAGACTCATGAGAGTTAGCCGATGCATCCCCCAGGAAATGCTCTGAACGTTAAGGGCAGGGACAAATCTCTCTTCGCGATAGACCCAATCGCCGACTTTGACGGACAAATATTTGATATGCCAGGAGCCTGGCGCGATGATGAAGTCGGAGAGAATGCCGACGCGGCGCTCCGTAGACCAGACTTCGTACCCAAGAAGATCCGTTGTGTCGCGAAGGTGGGGATCGTCATTTGCATGAACGGGAAATTCTCTTTGAGCTGGAACCAGTGCCGCGGGCACCCACGGACTGGGCTCGGAAACGGGCCATCCGAAATACTTCTTCAAGGCGAGCTGTTGTTGCTGAGATACCGGCCTGACGGAAACCACATCTGGACATCTAACCAACTCCTGATGAGTCAGGTTGGCGGCAATTTCTTTTTTGGTCCAATCGGGCACGTCGATAACATCTGCGCGAATGACTACCCGGCGACGAGAGAACCAACTTCCCACGTCGACGACCAGAAAAGAAATGTTCCAGGACCTGTCGTCAAATAGCAAACTGCAAACCTGGTGTTCTTCGCGATCCCTTGTGACCAAAGGGATCTTCATCAATGTCGTTAAGCTGGTAAACATGTCTCCTCCGTTCGAAGGCTCGACCTCCGGGATGTCCAGCGGACGACAGGCACTGTAATCCCGTATCGTTATATCGTACTACGATGCAATAAGGCGATTCAAGAGTTAACGGGTGGCGTTGAAGCGCCGGAAAAGAGATTGGCCTCACAGCTCGATCCGGACGATCAGTTATGGCCGCCTTCTTCCGGCGGTACGTAATCGAACAGGCGCAAACGTTCACTCTCGCGTTCGACGGATCGGGTACGGCCACGTATGAGCTCATTCAAAGAAATTGTGCCGCAGACCTGCTGGCTACTGCGGTCCACTACCGGCAATGTGGCCAATCCTTCTGTCGCCATCACTTCGGCTGCTCCCCGCGCTGTACCATCCGAATACACATAGTATGCGGGTAGCGTTTGCTTCGGTCCGGGGTCCAGTACAGACGGATCGAGCATGGGCGACATAAGTTCGCGCACAATTACCAGCTCCAGCGGATCGACGCCGTATTCGCGGCTTAAATGGTAACCGCGGCGGCTCAGCTTTTCCGTGAGAATGGACCGTGGCATCAAAAGCGATGTGATCAGGTAAGCCCCGGTACACGCTATGGTGAGCGGCAGGAGAGCCGGCAGGCAATGCGTGACCTCCAGACTGAAGAGGATCGCGGTTAGCGGAACACCAAGCGCCCCAGCCAGCATGGATCCCATGCCGATGAGCGCCCAGAACGCCTGGCCCTCGACGGGTGCATGCGATACGTGACCAACGGTTGCGCCCACTGCGCCGCCGATCATCAACAACGGAGCTAACACACCGCCTGAAGTTCCGGACCCTAGCGACGATGCCCACATCAGTGATTTGGCAATGATAATTCCAACGATCAATGCTACTGTGGCGTTGCCGCGAAGCAGCTCTGCGATGTTGTCATAACCGACACCAAGTCCGCGGGGGAAGAAGAGCCCTCCAATGCCCACGCCAATACCGCCCAATGCCGGCCACCACATCCAATGAAGGTGAAGGTGCTCAAAAAGATCTTCAAAGGCGTACATCATACGGCTCATCCCAGCGGATACCAGGCCCACGAACGCACCCAGAAAGAGCGAACCAACGGCGAAGGTTAGGCGGGGAGTCGCGCTGATGGCAGGCATTTTGAACAACGGTCCAGCACCGAGCCAGTAGACGCGAAGAATGCCTGCTGTTGTGCTCGCGATCGCCACCGGGACGAGGCTCCTTGGCCGCCATTCGAACAGCAGCAGCTCGACAGCGAGGAGAATTGCCGCAACGGGCGTGGCAAATGTGGCGGACATACCCGCAGCCGCACCGGCCACCAACAGGGTTGTCCTCTCAGCGTCGGTGACACGCATCCATTGCGCGATAAGCGATCCGACGGCACCTCCCGACATGATGATCGGCCCTTCCGCGCCAAAGGGCCCACCTGATCCGATCGCAATCGCGGCTGATATCGGTTTCAAGACAGCCACTTTGGGATCGACCCGGGCACGGTGGAGCAAAATTGCTTCGATGGCCTCGGGAATTCCATGTCCGCGAATCTTGTCCGAACCGAAGCGGGCCATCAGCCCGACAAGAAGACCGCCAACTACTGGCACGAGCACCATCCAATAGCCCAACGGGCTACCGGCCGGAGAGACGGACGCGAAGCTGAAGCGATGGTAGTAGAACAAGTTGGTGGAAAGCGCGATACAACGTAACAGAAGGAATGCCAGAGCGGTCGCACAAACGCCAATACCGATGGACACGCCTGACAGGAGCCAAACCCTGCGATCAACCGTGAAATCGCGTAAGACAGATGGTTCCGACCTCATTTTTTAATCTCCTCGAGCGACAGCGGCATGCCTGCGATCGCTGGTGGCGTGCTCGCCAGGTCCACAGATACTCGACAATGCCCGAATGAGCCGGGGTCCGAGTTCGTAGAGCTCCCGCTCGTGGTCTTGGGAAAGAACGCGAAGCACCCGGTGGCCCTTCGCGGTCACCTGGAGTTGGATGCGCCGGCGATCGTTCAGGTCCTGATTGCGATGGATGAGCCCCGCTTCTTCACAGCGCTTGCTCAGTTCGACAACGGTGTGGTGTCGAAGCCCCAGCTGCTCCGCGGCGTAGGACACGGTTGTCTCCACTTCATCCGGAGCTCCCGCGAGTTGCAACAGCAATTGGTGCTGCTGCGGGTGGAGGCCTGCCTCGGCGGAACAACTTTCACTAAATTGGAGGAATCGACGTAGCTCATACCGGAACTCCGCCAGGTTTTGTAGTCTTAGCCGATCTTCAATCGGCAAATTCTTCGACATGCATTCATTATCGCATCACGATAGATTTTGCCAGTAAAAAGGAGGTTGCAAATGGCGCGTCGTCAGGGTTGATAACCGAGGGCTGCCAGGAGGTGGGGCGAGGACAAGGAGCGGGTTCAAATCGTCTTCAGACGGAAAGATTGAGCCCGATTTGGTGGACGACGGCTTCAGGACTCCCCGAATTTGCGGTTATGCGAGGACGGATTCAACCCAACACTTCGATCCGATCGCCGATCCGGTCGTAGTCGTAGGCTTCTTCCGTGACGACTGGGATGGTAAGGAAATTGTCGGTAAGAGGGGGCGATTGGATCTTCCACTCCAATCCCGCCGCCCGCCATGGGTTCGCTCCGGCGACCTTCCCATACTTTAGCGACCAGAGGAGATACATTGCTGGGAGTAGATAGCCGATAGCAAGAATTGAGGCGCCGGCGGTTGAGAGGACATTTAATACCTGGAATTCCGGGGGATACGCATGATACCGCCGAGGCATCCCAAGATAGCCAAGGATAAACTGCGGAAAGAATGTGAGATTGAACCCGATAAAGAGGATCACGGCAGCCAATCTGCCCAGGGATTCCGGATACATTCTTCCAGTGATTTTAGGCCACCAAAAGTGCAGACCTGCCATATAGGCGCTTACCATACCGCCGACCATAACGTAATGGAAGTGCGCCACGATAAAATATGTTTCGGTTAAGTGAATGTCCATGCCGAGCGAAGCCAGGAAGACTCCGGTCAGTCCGCCCATCGTGAAAAGACCGAGGAAGCCAAGCGCATAAAGCATGGGCGTATCGAAAGATATCGACCCCTTGTACATGGTTGCGGACCAGTTGAACACTTTGATCGCAGAAGGCACAGCGACGAACATGGTCATGATGGAGAAAACGAGCGCGGAATAGTTGGAGACTCCCATGATGAACATGTGGTGCGCCCAGACGAAGAAGCTGAACACCCCAATAGCGACAGATGAAAATGCAACTGCGGTATATCCGAAGACTCGTTTTCTGCAGAAACATGCGATCACCTCTGAGATGATCCCCATGCCCGGCAGAATCATGACGTATACGGCTGGATGCGAATAGAACCAGAAAAGGTGTTGAAATAGAAGCGGGTCGCCGCCAAACCTAGGATCAAAAACACCGATCCCGAAAACTCGCTCCAGCACCAGGAGCACCATCGATATGGCAATCACTGGCGTCGCAAGCACGAAGATGATCGACGTTGCGTAATACGACCAGATGAAAAGCGGTAGTCGAAACCATGTCATGCCCGGGGCACGCATCCGGTGAATGGTGACGATAAAGTTCAATCCAGTCAGTATGGACGAAAACCCGGCAATGAAAATTCCCATGGCTGCGGCGATTACGTTTGTGTTGAGGTAGTGTGTGCTGAGCGGCGTTGTAAATGTCCATCCCGTGTCCACCCCGCCGGACAGCATCATGTACAGTTCAGTGCAGCCCCCAATGGCAAATAGGTACCAGCTTATGAGGTTGATCTTCGGGAACGCTACGTCCTTCGCCCCGATCATGAGGGGTATGAGAAAGTTGCCCAGCACTGCTGGCGCTACTGGCACCAAGAAGAAAAACACCATGATGATGCCATGTATGGAGAACAGTTTGTTGTAGGTATCCGAGGTTACGAGATCGCCGGCGGGCGTCAGGAGCTCCAATCGAATGAGGGAGGCGGCGGTACCCCCGATTATGAAGAAAAAGCTGGTGGTGAGGAGATAGAGGATGGCGATGCGCTTGTGGTCCTGGGTCAACAGCCACGACTTAATGCCATGCCGGCTGTTCAGATAGTTTTCCTGCCGGAGTGCCAGGAGCTCGGATGGCGCCGCGAGGCTTGCGGTCTCCATCACTCTTGCCTCCATGAAGGGCGACAGCGCCTGGCGTGGAAGGTGGGGACGCGATCTGGAAGGAACATTGCCGCCTCAGCGGAATCACCGAGTTCTGGTCACCGGTGACTCGACGGTTAAATTGTGGCCTATGGGTAAGGGCTATGCTATGACCTAGGTCACAGCTGAAGACTTTTTGTGGTGTCCACCATGGAGATCGAAAAAATCAAGGCCCTCCAGCGTACAGAGCTGTTCGGGTGCCTGAGCAGGGAGGAACTCGCGGACCTTGCCCAGCGGGCAGTGGAACTGCACTTCAGAAAGGGAGAGATTTTATTCGTCTCGGGAGAACCGGCGAAAGGACTTTTTGTGGTGGTAAGTGGCGAGATCCGGGTCTTCCAGCAAAATGCTGCGGGGCGAGAACAGGTGATGCATGTAGATTCTGCCCGCTCCGTGGTTGCTGAAGTCGCTGTATTCGATGGTGGGCCGTATCCGGCGTCCGCAATAGCAGACGTTGACCTCGACGTGCTTTTTATCTGTACTCCGGACGTTCACTATTTCTGCAAGAAATACTCGGCGCTGGCGATGAGGGCATTAACGTTGATGGCGCGGCGAGTGCGCTGGCATGCGCAATTGGTGGAGAGCCTGTGCTTCCAGGAAGTCGGACAGAGACTTGCCGTTTTCCTGTTAATGAGTGCGAAAGATGCCGGTACGCCACCAGGCGGTCGAGTTGCATTTCATCTCACATTGTCCCAGCATGAAATTGCTATTCGTATCGGTTCGGTCAGAGATGTAGTCGCGCGCGCCTTTGCCCGGCTGAAGCACGACGGACTGATCGAGGCGGAAGGGCACGAGGTGATGATTCCCGACGTCGGAGCTCTCAAATTCTACGCAGAAACGGGAGCAATTGGAACGCCGTCATGAACCGACTCCAGTTCTTCTTCTCCTGCCTCGCACTGTCACGAATCCGGCTATCGTGTGCAGGCGGCCCATCGAATCAGCCGCAAAGCCATCCGCACCTTGCTACACCACTTCGCGGAGTCGCGCCGTGCATCCCTATTTCGCGACCCCCTTTTGTGCCAGGGCCCAGCGATAAACAAGTTCGACGTAGCCGTACTGGGCGTTGCGATCTTGTGGGTAAATGGTTCCGATCACGCTCTTACCCCAGGCATGCGCGTAGTAAAAGTTAACCGCAACCGTCTTCGTAGCCTGCCAGTCGGCGCTGATATCGACAAGGGATGCAAAGGAGGAATGCCCGTTCCCAGGCCGCCCCGTAAATCCGAAGACCTTGTTGTCATAGGCTCCGCCGCCCAAATACCACAGATCCTTGCCCGAGGTCAGTTGGAGCCAATGCAGGTCGCCGCGAAGAACAACCTTGCTGACCGGCTTCTCCACGACCTGCACGAATGCATCCGTACTGTTCATCAGGTTATAGAAGGGGAATCGCGCGTAAATCCTTGGAGTGGGCAGAATTTGGAAGAAGGTGTTGTGCTTGTTGTCTGTGGAATTGTTATCGCCGCTGCTACGAAACCACCCTGCCCGGAACCAAGGGTAGGCAGGTGCTTTATTTAGCTGATATCCGCCCTCGAGTGCCACGGCGTTCGCTCTGTGGTTCAACGCGCCCCAGCTGCCATTCTGCAGGGCGCCCCAAAACAGGAAGTCGAATCGACCGGGGCCTCCGGGAACGGTGGCCAGCATGTCACCGCCGTAAGTGCCGACACGAATGTTGTTATGATCTGTCGCGCGCACTGCCGATGCGCGATTGTCGGTCTTCGTAACCCGGGTTCGACCGTCGTGGTAACCGATGCCAAACGCACGCCACAATATGTGCTGGCTCAACTCGGACTTGGTGAAGGCGAGATACTGCAGGTCAACATTTAGCTCCGGATTACCGTTCATGTTATAGACGCCCTGATCGGACCGGCCAACCATCGAGGTCAGGTCCCAGGATCCCGCGCCATAGTGACCGTCGAGGCCGTCAAAGCTGCGCTGGGCGTTGGAGAAGGCAAAATTACCAACCAACCGATTTGCAATACGATTGGTCTGCAGCCAACTTATGGTTGCGTTCTCCGGCGACATTTCTTGTCCCTCGATAAACTCATATCGCCCTAAGCGCAGGTTTTTGTCCGTGCCCTCGAAGTGGTAGCGCAGATAGCCCTGCTTCAGAAAGGCAGCCGCCGGATTGATATTGTTAGTGTTGGATGCAAAGTAGGTTCCACCCAGACCCAACTGCCCCTGCGCTGTGACGGGCGCGATCGCGTCGCTTGGCAACTGGAGCACGGCGGGCTGCGCTACTTCCAGTTGCCAGTCCCATTGGTGAACCCGCTGCGCAACACCCAGCCGTACCAGGGATTCGACATAGGGATAGGTTTCCGAGGCAGCCGGCGCGGCGAA
Organism: uncultured Acidobacteriaceae bacterium; assembly: GCA_963847155.1. GTDB lineage: Bacteria > Acidobacteriota > Terriglobia > Terriglobales > Acidobacteriaceae > PALSA-350. The sequence continues at coordinate 718,053 of CAWJZH010000006.1, forward strand.
CCACTGCCAGGTGTCGACGCGGGTGCGGTCGTAGACAAAGATACTGACAGGAAGATTACTCGACGACGTGGACTGCGCCATACTATGCGGCGAAGCAATCGTCACCAGCAGAACCGCAGCGTAGGCGGCAAGGCTAAACTTTCCAGGCATCTCTTTTCCTCAACAATTGGAATGGCGCTACCTGCATAAGCGGGCACGCGCTGTCATCACCTAGTCCTGCTAAAGGAAGTGACCGATCTTAGCCGGCGGTCAGGCCTAAACAACGTCCAGTGCCGGTTCTGCAGAATGGGCGTGCAAAGCTTCGGCGCGTTTTCCCTGTCTGGCGTTGGCAATCCACAGCATCGGCAATCCAACGAAAAGTATTCCGCCGAAAAGGTTTCCCAAGGTCACGGGAAGCTGATTCCAGAGCCACCACTCGCGATACGAGACAGGAGCGCCCATCCACATACCGGCGGGGATCAAGAACATATTGACCACCGAGTGCTCATAACCCAGCGCGAAGAAGGTGAAAATGGGCAGCCAGCACCCGGCGATCTTGCCCAGAGTCGATCGCGAAGTAAGACTCATGACGACTCCCATGCAAACCATCCAGTTACAAAGCATTGCCTTTAGAACAGCCAGCCAGATGCCGGTCGCGCCCAATTTCTGGTATCCCAGAGTTTTGGCCTGAGCAGCGGCCACAATCAACGCGCCCGCTCCCGCCACGGGTGCATGATGAAACTGAGTTTGCACCTGCGCGTACATCCACCCGTAAAGGCAACCGCCGACAAGGTTACCCAGGAAGGCCCAGAGGAGATTTCGAAGCATGGGGATGAAGCCAACTCTGCCTGCCAGGAAAGCGGCCGGCAGCATAGCAAAACTTCCGGTCACCAGTTCCAGGCTTAGAACGACGATCATGGCGAAGCCCAACGGAAAAAGTACGGCCCCGAAAACCGGAGGCAGTCCTTGGGCGGTGGCAGCAAAAGCGACGGTTGTGGCAAAGCCCAGCAGGGCGCCGGAAAGAAAACCACGCAACAACAACTGGCTGACAGATAACTGCGATTTGGTTACGGCGTTGGCGAGAAAAGTCTCAGCAACCTCCGAGAGCTTGATGTAATCCATAGATGCCTCCGGTCTGGTGTGCGGTCCTCAAGCCGAAGACGCGGGTGCGTCCGCGACTAAGTTGTACGCGGGACTCGACTGCAATATTTGGTTTGCTCAGCGGAGAGCAAGGGAGATCGGTGTCGATCAAACAGCGGGCACGGCGTGGTGCCCTTTGGGGCTGTTACTCTCAGTGACTAATACCATAGTGTTGGCGGTCATTTCAAGAAATATTGACACTGCCGCATCACTTCGCTGCGTCTCGTCCCTTCTTCAAATCATCACCCAGCAGAATTGCCTCCGCGATCTCGTGCATGGAAATTCTTCGCTGCCGGCTCTCCTTCTGCATGGTACGGTAGGCTTCGTCCTCGCTCATACCCAGGTCACGCTGCAGAACACCTTTGGCTCGCTCCACCGCTTTGCGCGATTCGAGCCGGTTGGCAAGTTGCACGTTTTCCGTTTCCAACCGTGCTCGCTCGATCTCCGCGCCAACCAGAAAGCCCAGCATGGAAAGCAACCGTACTTCATTCTCTTTATGGTGATAAGTAAGGCGGTGCTGCAGGTTGATCACCCCAACGACCTTACTTGCGCACAGGATTGGGGTGCAGAGAATGGCTTCGAAGTGATCTTCCGGAAGGCTCCGGAAGATCATGAACCGGGGATCGTTCGAGGCATTCGATGCAATGGCAACAGGCTCGCGGTTCTCCGCAACCCACCCGGTGATTCCCTGCCCGAGTTGTACCCCGAGATGATCGACCAGGTCAGCATGGGGGTTTTTCGAAGCACGCAGCACCAGCTTGCCCTGCTCGAGAACGTAAATGAAGCAGGAGTCACAGGGAATGACGGTGGTTACAAACTCCACAATGCTGGCCAGCACCACGTGAAACGGGTCGGCCGCGGCAATACGGCTGCTGATTTCGTGGAGGAAATCAATCGAGGTCAGGCCGTCACGGAAGCCCGCCATGGTTGGCGTGGATGAAGCGACGCGATGCACCTGCGAAGTACGCTTGCTTTTCCCTTTCTCGATGGGGGTGGCCGCGCTCGGATCGGCCGGCACTGTGAGGGCCGCAATGCCTTGCTTCTTCTGCGCCAGGATCTTGCCCGCATACTGGGCCGCCTCGTTCACGATGAAACCCATTTTCGGACGGGAGGGCTCGAAGTCCGGTGTGATGCCGTAGTGCGCTAGTTCCTCCGAAGTGGTGGGACCGATGGAGACGACGACAAGAGACCGCAATCCAGCGCTTAGTTCGGCCCGAAGGTCCATCTCTTCGGCCACCTGAAACAGGTGAATCACTTGCACCGCGGTCATGAAGAGCACAACATCTACGCTGTTGTTGGTAATGCCGAGCACAGCCTCGCGAAGGGGTTGCAGATCCTCCGGGAGTACCCATTGATAGACAGGCACCTTCATGACTGCGGCGGTGCGCTCGGTGAGCTCCGCGAGGAACTCCGGGTTTGAGGCGCCATATTCCTGGACGGCGACTCGCATGGTTTGAAGAGAGTCGCCGAAAGAAGCGTTGAGCGACGTCATCATTTCGCGCCACGTGGAAGGCTCGGCCGCGATGGCCGCAACGGGCACGCGAAGATCGCGCAGGGCGGCGACTGGCTTGGGACCGCGGGCGGCTACCTTCACTTCACGCAGGGCTGCCAGAAATTGATCGCGATCATGCCTGGTTTGCACAATGTCGAGCAATGCCCGCACGCCGACGCCGGTGAGGAATACAACGAGATCGACTCTCTTTGCCAGGAGGTCGTCTGCGAATGCCAGGGCCTGGCGATTGGATTCGAGTGGCGCCTCACGCATAGCGGGCACAACAATGGGCTCTCCGCCGTAGGTGCGGATCAGCTTTGCGACCTCGACTGCGCGACGGGATTCAAGCGACAGCACTCGTAATCCGTCGAAGCTTGCGTGCGCCATGCACCCCCTCCAGGCACCGGCTACTGAGAGACACTTCGGGAACCACCGTGGCCGGCGACAAACGCCCTACCTCAATTGCATTGGATTGGCCGATCGTTTTACGAGTCTAGCGGCTTTTGCACATGAACTGCAAAAACGCCTGCGGAACGGCGCATTTTGTCAATTAAATATCTCTTGCGACGGAACCGCCTTGCCGTTACTATCGAAATATTGCGTGTCCCTACCTCGCTGTAGGCCGGCTCGCATGAGTGTCCACCCCGCCGTGGCGCTTTCAGAAGATCCCAGATTCCACGCGCTCCACGAAGAGCCTTGAATGCATCGCGCGTAATGCGATGTCTAATTCGGCCCGGCTGTCTGTGTTCCTATCCGGCAGGTACCGTGCCCCCGCGTCAAGCAGCGGGAAGCGTTTCTTCGAGGGTGTGCAGCGTGGAATCTCAGTTGGCTTTCAATCCGGCTCCGGCTTCCTCATTCACTGGGGAACAGAAGGAATATCTCAAGGGCTTCTTCACCGGCCTGTCCGAGCTCGGCCTGGTTCCGTTTGCCGGGCACACGAGTTCCGGCCAGATTACCAACGACCCTGCTTCGGCTCCTTCCAACATGGCTGCGGAGGAGTTGTACTTCACCACTCCGGTGTCAGACCTTTCTCGCGAAGAGCGATGGAAATTTGAGGAGAACCCCCTCGATATCTGGGACAAGCTGCTTGCCCACGCCAATGAAGACAAGGCTCCGGCCCAAGACGATCTCTTCCGCTTTAAATTCCACGGGCTGTTTTATGTCGCCCCAGCGCAGGACTCCTTCATGGTGCGGCTGCGCATCCCGGGAGCCATACTCAGTTCGTACCAGATGAGGGGGTTGGCAAGGCTGGCAGCCGATTACGGCCCCGGCCGAGCCGACCTTACCACTCGCAGCAATGTGCAAATCCGCTCGCTGCAGCCAAAAAACATTGTCCGGGTCCTGACGGCAATTCAGGCCCTCGGCATGTCTTCGCGGGGCTCTGGCGCCGATAACATCCGCAATATCACAGCCTCTCCCATTACCGGCATCGACCCGGCGGAGCTATACGACGTAGCACCGCTGGCCGCAGGCTTGGGCCACTACATCTTCAACTCCCGCGATCTGTATGGGTTGCCGCGCAAGTTCAACATTGCATTCGATAACGGGGGCGCGATCAGCGTGCTGGCCGATACCAACGATATCGGTTTCGTCGCCGTGCGGGTTACGGAAGGCAAGAGTGTGCCCCCGGGCATCTATTTTCGCGTGCTACTTTGTGGCATCACCGGGCACAAGCAGTTCGCGAGTGACTGTGGTCTGCTGCTTAGGCCAGACCAGACGGTGGCGGTGGCCGCCGCCATGGTGCGCGTTTTCAGTGAGCATGGGGATCGCACAGACCGAAAGAAGGCTCGGCTCAAATACCTGATCGACCGTTGGGGTGTCGACAAGTTTCTCTCCGAAACGGAAAAACGGCTGGCCTTTCCCCTCATTCGTTTCGCGGTTTCAGACTGCGCACCACGCAACCGGATAGACCGCGCGGGCCACATCGGCATTCACCCTCAGACCCAGCCCGGCATGCACTACATCGGCGTTTCGGTGCCAGTTGGCCGCCTGCCGGTGGAGCAGATGCTGGCCGTCGCTAATGTGGCGGACCGATACGGCAACGGAGAAATCCGACTGACCGTGTGGCAGAACCTGGTGATTCCGCATATCGCGACTGAACATCTTGAGGCGGTCAAGGCAGATATTCTTGCCGCCGGTTTGCGCTTCGATGCGGGCACACTGCTAAGCGGAACGGTTGCCTGCACCGGCAACCAGGGCTGCCGTTTTTCTGCCAGCGACACCAAGACTCATGCAGTAGCACTGGCCAACATGGTGGACAGTGCATTCAAGATTCTTGAGCCAGTGAACCTGCACGTGACCGGCTGCCCGCATTCCTGCGCTCAACACTACGTGGGAGACATTGGCTTGATGGGAGTGAAGGTGGGCGGTGAAGAGGGGTATCAAATGGTGCTGGGTGGTGGTTCCGATCAGGACCAGGGCCTGGCGCGCGAACTCTTTCCTGCCATGAGGTTCGACGACTTGCCACCCCGTATACACAACCTGTTCAGGGCCTACGTGGATCGCGCCATGGGCGGAGAAACGTTTCTTGCATTTACGCGCCGCCACGCGATCGACGAACTGCAAGCATTCTGCCAAGCAGAGGAGCGTAGCTAGCATGCCCGGCCCCGTTTCTCATGTTCCGTTCATTCCGGATACTGCGCCGTTTACCGCGGAGCAGCGGGCGTGGCTTAACGGATTTCTCGCCGGCATCTACTCGAGTGCCGAAGCAGCCGCGGAGCCGTTGCCGGCACTCAAGATCGCGGTGCTTTATGCCTCCCAGTCAGGAACGGCGGAGGGTCTGGCGCGTAAGGTCACCAAGGAACTTACTTCCAAAGGGCATGTAGTTACCTTTCTGCCGCTGGAGGGATATACGCCCGCATCGCTGGCCGCGGAGCGATACGCGGTGCTGATCGCCAGCACCTATGGCGAAGGTGATCCGCCCGATGCGGTGCAACCCTTTTACAACCAGCTATGCATGGAACACTTTCCCCGCTTTGAAAATCTCTCGTTTTCCGTGCTGGCGCTGGGCGATTCCAGTTACGAGAATTTTTGCAAGTTTGGCCGCGACCTCGACGAAAAGCTGGCGGGGCTGGGTGCTTTCCGCATGTGTGAACGCGTCGACTGCGATGTGGATCTCGACGAGTCGTTCGCTCGATGGAAGAGCTCGCTCCTGAAGAGCATCGAGGAGATCGCCGCCACTCGTCCAGCCAAGCGCGTTACTGCCAACGATGGAACCGTAGCCGTGGACCGCCCGGCACCCACCAAGCCTGCGCAAGCGGCCAGAATCGCGGCGGCGCACACCCGCGACAACCCGTTCCTGGCCCCCATTGTAGACAAACGACCACTCACGCATGAGGTATCCAGTAAGCTCACGCTGCACATGGCATTTTCCGTCGAAGGGTCGGCGGTCATCTATGAAGCAGGCGATGCCTGTGGCGTCATCCCGCAAAATGAGCCCAGCCTGATCGATGAGATCTTGCACAAACTGAAATTTAGTGGGGACGTGTTAGTACAACTGCCCAAAGCAGGGACTGTGCCCCTGCGGACTGCGTTGCTCGACCATCTGCAGATCACCCGGCTCACGCGCAAGATGATCCAGTCCTACGCGACCATCGGGCACTGCCTGCCGCTGCTCGATCTACTGAAGCCGGAACAACAGTCGCATCTCGATGCCTACACCTGGGACCGTGGGTTGATTGATCTGCTCTATGAATACCCTGACGTGTTGCGCGACCCGGCGGACCTGGTAGCTATGTTGCCGAAGCTGTCGCCCAGACTCTATTCCATTTCATCCAGCCCGGCAGCGCACGTGGGGGAGATTCACACTACGGTTGCCGTGGTCCGCTATCGCTCGCACAACCGCGAACGCGGCGGGGTGTGCTCCACCATGTTTGCCGACCGCGCGCTACCTGAAGGCCGATTGCCCATCTATATTCAGCCGAACAAGAAATTCCGGCTTCCCGAAGATTCTGGCCGCCCCATCATCATGATTGGGCCCGGGACTGGCATTGCGCCCTTTCGCGGTTTTTTGCATGAGCGGCGGGCACTCGGGGCGAGAGGCAAGAACTGGCTTTTTTTCGGCGAACGCTCCGCTGCCACTGACTTTCTGTATCGCGAAGAACTGGAGTCTATGCACAAAGACAATTTCCTGACGCGACTGGACCTGGCCTTCTCGCGCGATCAAGACCACAAGATCTACGTACAAGACAAGATGCTCGAACAGGCGCCGCTGTTCTGGTCGTGGCTGCAGGATGGGGCCTGTGTCTATGTGTGCGGCGACGCGACCCGCATGGCCAAGGATGTGGATGCGATGCTGCACACCATTGTGGAACAGCAGGGCGGTCTGAACAGCGAAGCGGCTGTCGACTACGTGCAGAGGTTGAAAGATGAGCACCGGTATCATCGCGACGTTTATTGATTCACGGGAAAGCTGCGGCTCAGCGGAACGCGATGGAAAGGCCAATCGAGTCCATCCGCAGGCTCAACCGCTGAGTGCTCCTTAAGCGAGCACAAGAGATGCCCCTCAGGGGCTAAAGCCCATCCGAGGTCGGGTGGTTAATGTACGGGCTCAAGCCCGTACCCTTCTAGAGGTCACACACCCTCTTTAGGCCCGGAGTGGTTTCAATCAGATACGGCACGGCTGAAGCGCGCTGTTAAGGAAGGTCCGCAAATGGCATTGCCACTGCACGAACGCGCACAGGACGGAAGCAGCGACGCGCTCGTTCGCCTGACACTGGATGACTTCCTTAAGTCGGCGGGAGCGGCGCCCGCTGCCTTGCCTCCTCCTGCCCCCATGCTGATTCCGGACAGGCCGTTGGGGCCAGGAGAGCAATACCGCTTCCACTTCAACATGACAAAGTGCATCGGCTGCCGGTCCTGCGAAATTGCCTGCAACGAACAGAATGGAAACCCGGCGGAGATTCGCTGGCGCCGCATTGGCGAGATTGAAGGCGGCACTTACCCCAATACCAGCCGCCACTATCTTTCCATGGGCTGCAACCATTGCCTGGATGCCGACTGCGTCAAGGGCTGCCCGGTCGATGCCTACACCAAGGATCCGGTTACCGGTATCGTGCTGCATTCCGCCGATGCCTGCATCGGCTGCCAATACTGCGTCTGGAATTGCCCGTACTCCGTTCCTCAATTCAACGAAGAACGCGGCGTGGTGGGGAAATGCGATATGTGCCACGGCCGTCTCACCGATGGCCTCGAACCAGCCTGCGTGAACGCCTGCCCCGAAGGGGCGATCGAGATCGAGATCGTCGACATGCTGGCCTGGCGGTCAGACTACGCTCTGGCCGAGTCGCCCGGCATGCCTGCCGCCGGGCACACCATCTCGACCACCCGCATCACGCTGCCGCCCGATACGACCACCAAACTCGAGCGCGTCGACGCCGGACGCATTGCTCCGGAACACGCACACCTTTCTCTCGTCTTCATGACCACGTTGATGCAGGCCGTTACCGGCTCGCTGCTGGTCATGCTGCTTTTCCATGCCACGCAACCTCTGCAGGTGGTTGCTCTGCTGGGCATCACCGCAATGGCAATGAATATCTCAGTGTTTCACCTGGGCCGCCCGGCCTATGCGTGGCGCGCGCTCAAGATGTGGCGGCGTTCGTGGCTTAGCCGCGAGGTGCTTCTGTTTGGATTATTTTTCGCGACGCTCACCGGCTTCACCGCCGCTACCTGCCTCAACGCCATCCCCTCGATCTGGTTGAGCCGCGCGCATCTCACCGGCATTGCGTGGCTGGTTTACCTGCCGTTTACGGCTCTGGCAATTCTTGCGCTCGGGATCATCACGGCGGGTTTCGGTATCGCCGGGATCATCGCCAGCTCGATGATCTACCTGGTACCGGCACGACCGTCCTGGAACATGGCGCACACCCCCATTGACTTTCTGCTCAGCGCCGCCCTTATCGGAACTACGCTGCCGGCAGCGCTCAGCACAATAGTGGCGTCCTTTCTGCCTGTCCCGCCGCATCCTGTGGCCTTTCCGTTTTGGCCGGCCGCCGCGGCGTCTTTGTTGTGGATCGCAAACCACACGGCACGGCTTGTCCAGCTCAACCGATCCGCCATCTTTGAGCATCGCGCAACCGCTGCATTGCTCAATCTGCCGGCCCAGCGAGCCGTGCTGATCGTCAGCTTCGTCTGCGCAACTGCCGTTCCCTTGGCCTCGGCAGCCTCTTATTGTTCGCTTGCCTGCGCAGCAGCCTTGTTGGCTGTGCTTCTGGCGCGATACTTATTTTTTGTTTCGGTCGTTCCTCTGAACATGGCCCTCACCTTCACCCGCGGAGGGACACACTGATGTGGACTCGTCTACGACGCATGCTGGGCATCGACACCCGGCAAGCGAAGTACGCATTCCAGCGCGACCCGATAGCCGGCCACATCGCCGGCACCCGGGTTGCGGAGCGCTGGGTCAAGACCACTTGCGGCTACTGCTCGGTCGGCTGCGGCATGTTGGTCGGCATCAAGGAAGGTAAGGCCGTTGCGGTCCGAGGCAACCCCGATCACCCGGTAAACCGGGGCAAGCTTTGCCCCAAGGGCCTTAGCGAACACCATATTCTGGACGCGCCGGGCCGGGCAAAACAGCCGCTGTTACGTAAACAGGGCATACTCGAGCCGGTGTCGTGGGACGAAGCATTGAACACGATGGTCGAGAAGATCGCCCAGGTGCAAGCGCGTTATGGTCGTGATGCTCTGGGTGTTATCGGCACCGGCCAGCTGGTGACCGAAGAGTTCTATACCCTGGGTAAGCTGGTGCAGCTGGGCTTCCGCAGCCGTAACTTCGACGGCAACACCACGCTGTGCATGGCGTCCGCGGTATCGGGCTACAAGCTTTCCTTCGGTTCCGACGGTCCGCCGGGCTCCTATGCGGATATGGAGACGGCCGACGTGATTCTGCTGATCGGCGCGAATATCGCGGACAACCACCCCATCCTGTGCCAGCGGCTGGAGCGCAATCGTATGCGCGGCACGCCAACCCGGCCGGCCACGACGGTGATCGTGGTGGATCCTCGCGTGACCAAGACGGCGATGATGGCCGACATGCATTTGCCGGTCAAGCCGCGCAGCGACATTGCCTTGCTCAACGGCATCGCCCACGTGCTCATTCGCGATGGCCTCATCGACCGCGCCTACATCGAAGCCCACACGACCGGCTTCGAGGAATTCTGCAGCCTTCGTCGCCGGATTTACCCCGGAACGCGTCGCTGAGATCACTGGGCTTTCCACAGACGATATCGTGCACGTCGCGCGCCTGTACGGCAACGCAAAAGCCGCCTTCATCGGCTGGACCATGGGCGTCAACCACTCTACCCAGGGCGCGGTCACGGTGGCCGCGATCAACAACCTTGCGCTGATCACCGGCAACATCGGCCGCGCTGGCGCCGCACCGTTTTCCATTACCGGCCAGTGCAACGCGATGGGGACGCGCGAGAGCCGGCTTCACTTCCAGCCTGCCCGGCTATCGCAAGTTTGAATCGGCGACCGATCGAGCCGAACTGGCGGCGCTTTGGGACATCGACGTGGAGCGCATTCCCACGCGCGCGGGCTGGCATATCCCGACATCATCGAAGCCGCGGTGGCCGGCAAGATCAAAGCGCTGTGGTTCATCGCCACCAATCCTGCGGTCTCCTTTCCCAACTACGGGTTGCTGGAGCAGGCGCTCGCGCAGCGTGGAGTTCCTGGTGGTGCAGGATGGTTTTCATCCCACGCCCACCAGCGAGTTTGCGGACCTGGTTCTGCCCGCGGCCATCTGGGGCGAGAAGGAAGGCACCTACACCAACTCCGAGCGCCGCGTCAGCAAGGCAAACGTGCTGGTCGCGCCGCCGGGCGAGGCCCGCACCGACTTCGACATCTTTCTTGCTCTCGCCGAAAAACTGGGCGTGCAAGGATGAGCTCTATCCCGGTTGGCAATCGACGCACGACGCGTTTCAGAGTGGCAGCGCGTCTCCGCCGGCCGCATGTGCGACTACAGCTCATTTACCTGGCAGCAGATTGAAGACGACGGCGGCATGCAATGGGGCGGCGAGCGTCTCTACACCGATGGCGTCTTTCCTACGGCGACGGGCAAAGCCATCCTTCACTCTGTGCCTTGCCTGCCGTTCATCGAACAGCCAGACACGAGACTACGACCTGATCCTCAATACCGGCCGCACGGTGGAGCACTGGCACACCCGCACCAAAACGGCGCAGGTGGAAATGCTGGAAAGCATGGTGCCCAACGCCTGGCTGGAGATGAACCCGGTACGATGCAGCCAAACTGCAGCTCAAACCGCACGATCGCGTCACTGTCGTTTCCCGGCGCAGCTGCGGTGAAGAATGTGGAGCTGCGCATCACCGGCATCGTCGCTCCCGGGCAGGTTTTCATGCCTTTTCATTTTCCTGAAACCAACTCCAACCTGGTCACGCTGGGTGCGTTCGACCCGATCTCGCGCGAGCCCAACTTCAAGCAGTGTGCCGTGCGCGTGGAGAAATTCAAGGCCTTCGAAGTAACACCTGCAACGGCCAGACTTCCGGGCTATCAAGATACAGCATCAAAATTTATTCAAGTGAGAATCCGTCATGGCCAGCATAAAGCTATTTCTAAAGTCGGGTCATCCGCCGACGCTCATCGCCGCATTCCTTTACTTCGACTTCAGCTTCGCGGTCTGGGTGCTGAACGGCGCCATGGGCCCGTTCATTTCCGAAGCCTTTCATCTGCGCCCGGCGCAGATCGGCCTCATGGTCTCGGTCCCCACACTGGCCGGCGCATTCATGCGCTTTCCCCTGGGCGTGCTCTCGCAGTACATCGGCCGAAAGAATGCTGCCATCGTTGAGATGTCGGCCATCGTCATCGCGCTGCTCTACGGCTTCTTCTTCGTGCACACGTTCAACGACGTGCTGGCCATGGGCGTTCTGCTGGGCATCGCCGGCGCCAGCTTCGGTGTTGCGCTTTCGCTCGGTTCCGGATGGTTTCCCAGGCAATACAAGGGCCTGGCCATGGGTATCGCCGGAGCCGGCAACAGCGGCACCGCCCTGGCCGCGCTCTTCGCCCCGCGGCTGGCGATGCACTTCGGCTGGCAGCATGTCTACGGCTTCGCCGCGGCCATGATGCTGCTCCCGCTTCTGCGTCATGATATTTTTCGCCAAGGAGCCGCCGGATATCGAGCACCAGTCCCTCGCGGCAGCACCTCAATTGCCTCTTCGAAAAAGACGGCTGGTACTTCAACCTGGTCTACATCATCACCTTTGGCGGCTTCATCGGCCTCGCCACTTTCTTGCCTTCGTTCTACTACGCCAGTTCCACATGACGAAGGTCAGGCCGGCGAACTCACCGTCCTGGCTACGCTGACCGGAGTCCGCGACCCGCGTGTTCGGCGGTTGGTTTAGCGACCGAGTCGGCGGCATCACTACGCTCTCGGTGGTCTTTCTCATCGCCATTGCCGGACTCTTCGGCCTGATGACGGCACCGCCGCTGGTCGTCACCACGCTGCTCTTCATGCTCTGCTTCGCCGCGCTGGGCGCAGGCAACGGAGCCACCTTCCAACTGGTGCCGCTGCGCTGGCCCCTGACAACCGCGGTTGCCGGCGGCATGATCGGCGAGATCGGCGCGCTCGGCGGCTCCATCCTGCCCAACCTGCTCGGACTCTCCAAGCAATACACCGGCTCCTATCGAACCGGTTTCATCGTCTACGCACTATTGGCTGCCGCCATTCTCCTCATGCTCCGAGCCGTTTCGAAAACTTGGACCACAACCTGGGTCGGTCACGGAGGCCGTGCCCTAACGCCGACGGTTGCCATGGATTCAATGGCCGCAGACTGAACAGACGTGTCGTGTCGCCAGGAGCGGCTAAACTAAAGTTGAGGTGACTTGCGACATTGCCTTCATCAAGAAGAAGGTTTTTGAAACTGGCCATTGCGTGCGCCGCCTATGGTCACGGGGGGCCACTGTCTGCCGAATCAGAAAAGCAGTTGAAACCTCAGCAACGAACCGTCGTCATCATGTTCGATGGGTTTGGCCTGGATTATCTTGAGCGGAGTGACATGCCGACTCTGCGTCGATGGCAGCGTGATGGCTTGTATCAGCAGGTAAAAGGAGTCATGCCATCGGTTACGAATGCAAACAACGCATCTATTTGCTGCGGATGCTTTCCCGATACTTCAAGCACAACCTTGACCTTACGCGTTGGCTGTATCGCGTAGGTGGCGCTGTTCCACGTTTTCGGGAGAGCTCCGCGGAACTGCAGATCCCTCCACGGCACGCCGGGACAGGTCGGCTTCGCTCGTAATGAGCAAACGAAGAGTGTGGTGCCGCAACCTCCGGTGCTCGACCGGCTTCCTACCATCCATGGACCCAGCCCTTCCGGGCTGGGCTGACGTTTGGTATCGGCCCTCCGGGCCGGGATGCAAACACCTCTTCCCATGTTTATTCCTCCTTTAACTTACCGCAGGCAAGTCGTCTGCCCCCACGGCGCGCCGGGGCAGACGGAGGACAAGGAAAGGGAGGCGTTTTCCGGCGGCTGCAGGCCCATCTCAATCCTGAATCTTCGGGCACGACACTGTCTAGAATTGTTATGTGCTCCCCGGTGGTGAGAGCGCCCACGCTTGATTGCGTGACCAGGATGGTTGCGCCAGGTTGCAGTGCTGAGCTGACAGCCTCAAAAAAACTGCGTGGCATGTGGACGCGGTTCAGGGTGGCCTCGTCGAGTTCGCGCCCTTTGTCGTCGTCATGACCGGGGAGACCCACATAGATCCAGTGGGTTTTGCCGTCAACGCCACGGGTCAGGTTGATGACGTGAGATCCGGGATCCTCGTCGTTGATCTCGGCCACGCTCCGGCCGATTTCGACACCGTTGCGGAGGACCACGATGCGCTGGTCATGCTTGGAAACGATGATGGTCATTGGCCCGGTTGGCGACTTCTCAGGCTCCCAACGAAACTCCTGAGAATTAAGGTGCTGTTGAGTCACTTGCTGACCCTTGGCATCCAACGGAGCCAGCAGGCTGGCGTCTGTGGTGGTGATGTGATTGGCTGCATCGCCTTCCACCACGACAGTGGCGCCGAGAGTGGTGATCGTGAAAAGCTGTTGCGAAAAGGTATACGGAAGGTGAACGCACCCATGGCTCTCGGGATATCCGGGCAGGCCACCAGCGTGGAGAGCAACCCCATCCCAGGTGAGGCGCTCCTGGAAGGGCATGGGCGCGTTGTTGTACTTCTTCGACCGGTGGCTCGCGTCTTTCTGCAGGATGGTGAAGACGCCGGTTGGCGTTTCATGGCCGGGCTTTCCCGAGGAGATGGTGCTGACAGCGATGCGCACTCCATTGCGGTACACAGTGGCGCGCTGGCGCGAGAGATCTACGTAGATAAGGATTGGCCCGGTGGGCGCGACGGAAGGCGCCCAAACCCATTCGCCGGGCTGCAGAGCGTCGGCGAGGCGCGCGAGCTCGGCGGGCGAGCTGACCTTAGCTCCCTGAGCATACAACGGAACACTGCTTACAAAGGCCCCGGCCAGGATGGCCGTCATCCATACGCAGAACCATCTGCTAACTTCGCTCCGGCATTTACTCTTCATGTCTTTCGTGCCACACCCAATCTCCCGAATTGTCACACGAAAGTTTCCTGCCTGCCAGACGGATTCAGGCGCCGGGCCATTGTCGCCAGCAACTTCGGACGCACGTTGGGCCTTGTCCATGGACATTCGGCTATGCAGATTCCGCACGATGCCGATTCGGCGAAGTATGGGATGCACTTATCGAAGTCCACATACCAGCGCTCCACACCACGCACCAACTGTTTATGTTCAGTGATTGCGCCCGGCGGACAGGCGTGCGTGCAGATCTGGCAGGTCTGGCAAAATTCATCAGCACCGAAGCGGTCCGGCGCAGTGGCTACCAGGGGCATATCTGTGGTGACACCCGCAAGGCGCACACCCGACCCGAATTGCCGGCTGATCAATGAACCGTGCTTGCCCAGTTCGCCCAGGCCGGAAGCAATCGCCGGAGGGATCAGAAGCAGCGCATCTGCGGACGGCCCGGGATAGGCGCCAGCGTTGTACCCCTGCGAGCGGATCCAATTGGCTAGCGCGTAAGAAGCTCGCGTACCCCGCGCGTACTGATCGCCGATGTCGGTAACGCCTACCCCGTTTGTCTCGTCCGAAGGAACCTGCTTGAGCCGTTCGTAGTTGTGAGCCAGCGCCAGGACAAGGACCCAGGGTTGGTCGATCGAGTACCCCTCGAAGACGTAGAGCGGGTCCATGGTCGCGATGCCGATGGCATCGGCTTCGTGGGAGAGTGCGAACGAGGTTGCTTCGGCAGCGAGCTGCTCGGCGGGCGCTTCATTCCGCACCGGCGCTACCGGAATCAGTTCCGGATGATTGTAGGCAGCGAGAAACGCAGGCGCCGAACCCGGGCACTTGCGCGAACTTTGCCGGGCAGCCATCTGCAGCTCGCCATACGGGTGCTGATCAGGCGGATGCCAGAAAAACGGCGACGGCCGGCGCTGCGCCGTTTCGCCGAGGCCGTTGATCGGATTACCAGAAACTTTAAGCAACGCAAGCGTCGCCGGCTTAGGACTGTATTGATCTCGCTTAAGACGTCGCGGATTCGGCTCATCTGCCATGTATCACCTCAGCTGTTGCCAAGCCTCAGATTCCCGATCCTGGTACAGCCGGTTCTGATTGTGTCGCTGGATATCCTGCCGGGAGATCCAGTGCGCATCGTAAATAACAAGAGAGGAGATCGTCTTCATCCGTTGGACTGGTAATCTGGTCAACCTGTTGGTTTAGTGCCGATCGCCGCCGGAACGTCACCACTGGATCGACAACCGGCGACACTTCGGCCATACTTCGTATCCTGGGAACAGGAACGGGAATAGGAGCGCTTACTTATGTGCGATGACTTGATTCACCAGGGTCTGATCCATGATCCCACTGTTTCGCGGAGAGCCTTTGGGCTGGGAGCAGCAGCGACCGTGGTGCTGAGTTCTTCTATGGCCGCGGCGCAGGGAAAGGTGGTTCAGAAGGACGTAGATGTGCCCATGGCGAGTGGCGTTTCCGACTCGGCACTCTTCTATCCCGAGGGCAAGGGAACCTGGCCGGCGGTCCTGGTGTGGACCGACATTCTTGGGCTGAGGCCGGTGTTTCGCGAGATGGGACAAAGGCTTGCCGCCCAAGGCTACGTGGTGCTGGTGCCGAATCCTTTCTACCGTAATGCAAAGGCGCCGGTGGTCGATGGTTCGTTTGACTTCAGCAAGCCGGAAGACCGCGCCAAGGTGATGCCGATGGCAGCGGCGTTGACCGCCGATGCCAACATCAGCGACGCGAAATCGTACGTCGCCTTTCTCGACGAGCAACCGCAAACCAACAGGAAGAAAAAGATGGGTGTCCAGGGATATTGCATGGGCGGCCCGCTGACCTTTCGCACGGCAGCTACTGCATCCGAGCGCGTGGGCGCTGCAGCTACTTTTCACGGCGCTGGCCTGGTGACCGACAAGCCGGACAGCCCGCACCTTTTGATCCCGAAGATGAAAGCCGAGGTTCTTTGCGCGGTGGCGGACAACGATGACAAGCGCGACCCTGCGGCCAAGGACACGCTTAAAGCGGCGTTCGCGGCAGCGCATCTGAAGGCCACGGTTGAGGTCTACGAGGGCTGCAACCACGGCTGGACGGTTCGCGGCAGCCAGGCTTACAACGAGGCGGGAGCAGAGCGAGCGTGGGCGGAACTGACCGCACTGTATAAACGGAACCTCGCCTAGGCGAGTGGAATTTGCAAGTCGGGATCCTGCTCCGGAGCGGGCAACGACGAGCTTTCGGAAATTCTAGTGCCGTAGGCGTACTACGGCAAAATTGGTAACAACGAATGCGCTTTGCGTTCTGCTGGGCGGATGGCCTATGCGCCGATTCCTAGTCCCCGCTCCGGAGTACTTGACGTCCGGAGCGACGCCGAACCCGACGAAACGCGTTGAGTTTGTGGTGAGAATGCAACAAAGTGTCGTGCAAAGCGTTGTCCCGGGTACGATCCATCCACCAGCGGGTGTCCCGCGCTCACGACTATTGCTCTTGTTCCTTGTTTTCTTCTTTATTTGTTGGGGTCTCGGATACCCCATGCTGAACCGGATCGATTGGCGGGAAGCCCCCGGGGGGCTATCTGACGTTATCACCTATGCGAGCCTGGTCACGACGCGCCCAACGCCGGATTTGAATGAGCATATGCAGTTCCGGATTCTCGTTCCCTATCTCGCACGGCCGATCTACCGTATGGCAAGGAATCACATCGGGACATGGGATCCGATCATGTTTGGCCTGCTGGTGGTGAATTCCTTTTTCGTTGCTCTTACCGTCACCCTGCTCCTCATCGTGGTTCATCGGCAACTCGGAAATTACGCTGTGGCACTCGGCTCTGCGTTGATCTATTTGCTCAACTTCGCGGTTCCAAACCTGCGGCTCGCGGGAATGATCGATGCGGGAGAGGCCTTTTTTCTTATGGCGCTGGTCTGGAGCCTTTTCAGAGAGGACTACTGGATGCTGCCACTATGGGCGGTCATCGGTGCAACCGCGAAGGAAACGTTCGTGCCGTTTCTGATGGTGTTCAGCCTCTCGTGGTGGGTGTGCTCTCGAAAGGGGCTACGAAGAGCGGCCACTGCGGCGATCTGGATGATCACCTCGTGGATTGCCGGGCTGGTTTCCTTGGCTGTACTGCAATGGAGGATTACCCACGTGTTTCGCTCGCCCCTGAGTTTCGGACTGGATCTTCACCAGAATTCCGCGTACCTGGGGCAATTTCTCTCATCGTTTCAGGACCGCAATCTTTGGTACATATTCTTTTGGCTTCTGCCGCTGTCGCTGTTGAGGCTGAGGCGGCTTTCGCCAAATTGGCGGGTTGCTACTGCTGCGACCAGCGCTACGGCCTTTGCCCTCGACGCCTATTATGGAGGTAACCCGGGCACAATTGGCCGGGCGCTGTTCACTATCGCAGGGCCGCTTCTGTGTGCCTCTGTCGCGATCTTCCTCTTCACGGACGTGAGCCGTGCGACGTTTCCGGGAAGGGGTTTAGCGGACACGGTGGAGTAACCGCCATTGGATCAGGGGCGAGAAGTCTGCGTATTTTCGCCCCTTTGGGCCACGGAACTTTGGTACCAATAGGCTGGTGACGTTCAAAACGTTGGATTTCGATCCCGACAACTGTATGATGGACGCGCTGTTTCCCCCGAAATCATATTTTTGCGGTTAACCTCACCGGGGTGGCGTAGACATGTCTGGATGGTCCGAATGGCGCACTCTTGCATTTCAGTCCTCCTTGTCTTCATTGAATCGACGACCAAGACAACGTGCTTTGCGTGCAGTGCTCGGCATGGTGCCGGTTTTGCTTCTGGCCGCCATGGTACGACCCGCGCGAGGGGCGGCCGTGAAGGTAGAGCACTGCGATAACCGGACACATACGCTTCCGGCCGGCGACAAAGAGACCGATCTGGAGGTGACCAACGGGATCGATTGCATCGTCGACGGAAGCGCGAGGGCACTTACCTCTATCGCAACGTGAACATATGGAATGGCACGCTCACCTTCCGCGATGCGACGATCAATTTTCACGCACATTCGATATTGGTAGAAAACGGCGGAACACTGGAGGCGGGCTTCGACGCGCCCGCCGGCGGGCCCATTACCATCTGGCTCTACGGCGCGAGAGAAGACGGGATCGACAGCATCACTTGCAAGAGCGGCGATAGGTGCGGAGTCCCGGAGGCGATCTGGAATTCTAATCCGAATGTCGTCATGAAAGAGATGCCACAACACACGTGCCTGCCGGCTTCCAACTTTGGATCTTCTCCCGTGGGCAAAGACTGCTTTTATCAATATGAGGATCTCGACGGAGAGCGATGTCCATGGAGCGTTCTTCGGCAGGAAGGTGCTAGCGGTCTCTTACGGGGGCACGCTTCTGTTACGTGGCAGGAAAGGTATTCGCAGGGGACCGGTGGAGACCAATCCGTCGGATTCGGGGACCAGTTGGGTTCGCCTTGCGCATACGTTGAATACCGGGCGACCGATCGTTCCGCGTCGACCGCCCGGTGCCGACCTGGAGCAAAGGCGACCACCTGGTCATAACCAGCACCGACTATCTGCCCGGACACTCTGAAGAAGTGGTGATTGAGAGCGTGGAGAGTGACGCGACGGGCGCGGACATCACGCTTGAGAAAGGTGTGCAAAATCCACACTATGGCAAGGCATACGACTTCAGCGAGATCCCTGCTAGCTCGGGTCCCAGAGACGATCCCAATGGCCCCAAAACGCTGCCCTCGCGGCATGTTGAAACGCGGGCGGCAGTGGCACTGTTGACGCGCAGCATCATGATCGCCTCCGAAGGCGCGGAGCCGGTGCTCAAAAATCGTGAGGAGCCCCACTTTCCCGAGGGCTACTACGGCGGTCACACCGTGATCCGGCAAGGGGTCAAGCAGTTTCAGATCCAGGGTGTGGAGTATTACCAGTTGGGACAGGGTGGCGCCCTGGGCCGCTACCCGGTGCACTTCCATATGGACCGCACCGTTCCCCAGCCGACGGTCGACCCGCCGTTTGATGGCACTTTCATTGCAGACAGCTCGATTCACGATTCGAACACGCGCTTCATCACCATTCATGCGACGCAGGGGCTCCTGGTTACGCGCAATGTCGGTTACCAATCGATCGGCCACGGCTTTTACCTGGAGGATGCAACCGAAATCAACAATCGCCTTTACTCGAATATCGGGATTCAGGCCCGGGCCGCAGTCGAAGACAAATTGAACCCGCGCAGTGTGCCGGGCATTTTCAGCGAACCCGGAGTGGGCGAAAAGTTTCCCTATCGCTCCGACTTCGATCATCCGTCGATATTCTGGATCATGAACACGTGGAACGATTTTCGCTACAACGTTGCCGTGGGCGCGGGGACCTGTGGCGCCTGTTATTGGATGCCCCCGTCGGCCAACAGCGGTTCTTCGGTGTATGAGACGTGGGACTCGTACGCCTCAGCCCAGAAACCAGGCCGCGAAGGATCGGTGCCGTTTCAAAACTTCGTGGGCAACTCCTGCAGCACGGCGATGAGCGCTATTCAGACAGTCGGGGATACGGCTGAATGTCTTGGCGTTCGCTCCGGACAGGGAAATGTTTCGGCCTATTTGAATGCGATCCCGAATCCGGCGCCGATTCCGGAGAACCGGTATCCAGTGGTTGGACGCGGTCAACGCGAGCACGCCACGCTGTGCGATGCCGCGCACCAGTCGGATTGCAGCAAGGTCCCCCTTTGCACCGGCACGGGAACGAATGAAGAGCAGTGCGCCGCGACCGTGATCGACCATTTCACCAGCTCATTCACCTGGGCGCAGAAGAACTTTGCCGCCATCTGGCTGCGCGGATGGTGGTTCCTGATGACCGACAGCGCGATCACCGATGCGCAGAGCGGAGGGTTGACCTTCGTTACCGGAGGCGGATACACGCGCGCCGATGCGGCGCAAGGATATTGGTCGCTCTCGCACCGCAATATCTATGTGGGCAACACACAGCCGAATACGGCCAGACGGCTTGCCGGAGAATGCCGCGGCCTCGAACGCCGGCCCCTTTAATCCACGTGCTCTGACGTGCGCTTACAACCCGCAGTTCTGCATTTCGGCGGCCAACGACATCAGCTTCCAGAACGAGGCCTTTAACGGAGGCCAGCGGCTGTTCAATATCTACGATGGTCCGTCGTTTGAGGACTCCGATGCCTTCGCCGATGTGCACACGACCAATGTGGGCACTTTGGCCGACTGCAAACCCGAGCCGGGAAACCCGCGCGGGGAGCTGTGCCACCTTGAAATGGATGAACGCCTTCACTGCGGGTGTGTTGCAAAACCCAGTAACCCGCAGGGGCCGGGGAACCGACAAGGGTTCGACCGCATGCGTTCTGCCCAACGCCGCCATCGCCTGGAAGCAGCCCAACGGCTTCTACTATCCGCCGGCCTTTCACTCGACGAATCTGGCATTCCACGAGGTGGATATTCGGCACTTCGTAATCCAGCCGCTGTGGCAGCCGAACTCCTTTCGACAGGATGATGAGGCGACCAGAAATACCTACTGCACCTGGGAGCCGGGCCAATTCGATAATTTCACCGATGTGGATCGTCAGACCGAGTTGAGTGATGATAACGGCTCGCTGACCGGGCTCACATCGAATACGGAAGGGACTCCGGAGCCTTCGATCTCAGTGACCCGGGATCCGTTCTTCAATGCGCCGCTGGTCACGCCGGAGTGCGCCAGCTCCGTTCCCGACCTTGCGGCCACCGTGGACACCAGCCCGTACCAATACGTAACTACTGCGATTTTCACTCCGTGCGGAGCGCCCGGGGGGCAGCTGCAATGCTTCCTGGGGCGCCGATTGTGGCTCGCAAAGGTGCTACGGGGTTCCGCTCTACCGCCAATACCTCACCGATCCGGAGTTCAAGGCGTTCCAGGAAAATCCTGCAACTCGCCCTGCAGATTCGCATGATGGGTCAAGGGACGGGCCAACGCAGCAACATGACACTCAATCACGGTAGCTATTACATCGATACCACCGTGCCCCGTGAGGACCAGAAGGTGGAGCAACCCCAACGTCTTTCTGGCCGGCCATTCCTATTACCTCTATTTCCTCTATGCCACGCCGCAATTTCATCAGACTTATAGCATGTATATCGGCAAGGTTCCCGAGCAGGAGGGTTTGGACGCGGTGACTCCGGGACGCATCGGGGTTGATTCCGGCGAGTACAAGCTTTACCCCTGAGCCCGGGGGGAACTGGATCAGGAAAAAGAATTACGATCCCCGCACCGGGTTGCTGACAGTCACGGTCGACCTGAGCCAGCAGGGGACGGAGTTCGCGAATGATCGGCCGGAGTTCTGCCAGCCGCGGAGTTATTGCAGCTACAAACCGGCGACGCAGTCTTGCGGATGCCGGCCGGGCAGCAACTGCAAGGAGGATTCGGTGTGTAGCTGGGCGGTCAAAGATATTGATTGCCCGATCGCGGGATGCTTCGGTCTCTCGGTGAAAATGCCCGGCAATTTCGTCGCGGCCAAGCAGCCAGGGCTGCCGCCCGCGCCGGTTCGGTTTACTGGAGATGGGGAGAGCGATCCTTTCTTTCGCACCGGCAATGTGACGTTTGAGAATGCATCCAAGCGGGTCGCTGGCTCTTGCTATTACAGCGTGCCGCCTATGCAGCGATAGAGGTTGCGTCAGGTGGGGGACGGGCTAACAGGAACTCCGGGAGACTGGATGTTCCAACGGCTGGCATCCATGGCATAGAACCCTCTCCTACTTCGCTCCGGAAATGTCGGCGGTTCCCTTACTTTTTCCCTATGCGCCATAAGCGCCGGGGAAAGTCCTCGAATCTCCCAGCTGGGTTCGAGCGGGTTTGTTGGTGTGAGCACAGAGGCTGAGCGCGGGGGGAGAACCCACTCCGCACTCAGTCCGAGGCCAACTGTAACAATTCCTACAGCCGATGACGACTACTGTGCTCCCGCACCAGAGGGAGAGACCCCAACCACAAGAAGCGTGCCTCCATCCAGTTGGATGTCTTGCTTAGCCCCCAGGAGGATGCTCGAAGCATCAGCCATCCTTGGATCTCGTTGCCCTGGTGCGTTGTTCGCTACCAAGACCCCGGGGATCGACGTGGTGCTTATCGCTATCTGTCCGGTTTTGGCGACGACAGTCCCCGGCGGTGGGACACCGTTTGCGGAAGTTGGTCCGGCGGCACCGCCCGCACCTGGCGCCGCGCCACTCCCATCGTTGGCTGCCCGACTCGTGCTCGGGTTAGATCCTGCCGCTGGAGACCCGTTCACAGTGCCACTACCTGTGGCGGAGGACTCGCTGGCCGATGCTGCTCCGCCCGGCTGAGAGATCGACTGAATCTGCGTATGGACCGGCATGGTTTTGCCGCCCTTCAACTCAACTCGGTCAAACTGCAGCGCCAGTTGGGAATTCTGGCCAGGCTGGCTCGGTTGCGCGGCGATCACGTGACCCACCAGTTTCGATCCCTTGGGAATCTCGGTTCCGTCCGGTGTCTTTATTGACGTCTTGGTCTGGACTACCACGCTATCGCCATTCTTGGCGGTCTTTGAGTCCAGTTTGCTCACAAGTTCGCCATTGACTGGACTCATCGGTGCGGTGGTCGCTTCCGGGCTCATGGACGAACTACTAGGGCTTTGCTGAGTGGCGGGGTTGTCCGGTTGAGTAGCCGGGGGTGGCTGCTGCGCCCAAAGCGGGAAGCTTGCCATAGCGAATAAGCTTGTCACGAGCGGTGTGCACGTTTTCATGAAAATCCTCCGTGGGTTTCCTACACTTCGCATCCGCTCATCCACGGCGCGATCGCGAGGTCTGCAATCACGGCGCAACCGTCGTGCCAAACCAGGAGCCCTCTGCATAAATTTCGCTAAAGGGTTGAGTTGGAATCGATTAGCCTTCGGCGGCGTGCGCGCCGTACTAATGCAAAACGGCGCCAGCGGGAATTCTCTCTGTAGATCGAGTAATTCTTCCAGGGCGGGTAATTCTTCCCTAGACAAAACTACTGCCCAGGCGAAGCTTGGGGACCAGACGGAACGCTCACCGACCAGCACGTTGCACGCGGCGGCATCTTTCCGTTCTCGTATCTTTACACTGGAAGCCTGGGATTGAGGAGGAGGGGCATGACGAATTCGGTTGTATCCGGATCACTCGCAATGATCCAGCCGGCGTGGCACCACCTGTCAGGCAGCAACGATCATGGAGCGGGAGAGTTGTATCAGACCTCCCTGATGTCCGCATTGATGGCCGGGATTTACGAAGGTGCGGCGACATACGGGCAGATTCGGAAGTACGGCGATTTCGGCCTTGGCACTTTCAATGATCTCGATGGTGAGATGGTCGGCTTTGACGGAACGTTCTATCAGCTTCGATCGGACGGGTCCGCGCGTCCTGTCACGGACGACCAAAAGACGCCTTTCGCGGTGGTTACCTTTTTCCACCCGGAACAGGAGTTGCAATTGGAACAGCAGATGACAAAGAGCGACATTATCGCGACGATTGAGAAGGCAACGGATGCCAACCTCTTCAGCGCGGTGAGAGTGGATGGGATTTTCGATGAGGTCCGTACGCGCACCGTGCAACGTCAGGCCAAGCCGTTTCCTCCGCTCACGGAAGCGACGAAGCATCAAGCAGAGAAAGTCTTCACCAACGTGGAAGGGACTTTGGCGGGATTTCGTACTCCAGCTTATGCACAGGGTATCGGGGTGGCGGGGTTTCACCTGCACTTTTTGCGCCAAGATAAACAAGCCGGAGGACATGCATTGGAGTATCGGATTCGCGGCGGTAAGGTGCAGACCTGCACAGTGCATGATCTCCGGGTGGAGTTACCTACGTCGGCGGAATTCCTCAAAACGAATTTTGGGGATCCGGCGCTGAGTGAGAAAATCGAGGCGGCGGAGGGATAACCTGGCGGCGATCATGCCGGTTGGTCCAGACCTGTCCCGCCTGCCCGGCGAGACGTGGGATTGGAGGAGTCATGGGCCTGCAGCCTGCTCACGGTCATGTCGCACGGGCCGAGCTCAAAGGACGCCATCACAGAATCTATTACTTCCGCAACCACTTTCAGCGGCAGGGACATTCATTTGCCTTCAGATTGGGATTTGGCAACGTTGCCAAATAAGTCCTTTGTTTCATGAAGATGCTCAAGGTGCTCAAGTAATTTATTTGAGCATCTTGCCTGGTTGACAGGCGGATACTCATCCTCCGGAGAGGGCTAGTCCACCACCGGGCACCTCCATGCGACCAGTTTGGCATAAGAATCTTGTCTTATGGCCAACAGTAATACGCTCGGGAGCGGCCGTCCATGGTCGTGGGAAATAGTTATGTGGAAAGGTGGGTAGTAAACTCGTGATTACTCCCTATCGTTCAAGAATAACTAAGTAGTTAGCCCCGACTTACCTCGATGCAGGCGATTACTGGCGCCGAATTCTCCCCTTAACGATTTCGGCCGCGAACTCCTTCAGCCAACCGGAAGTCATTGTCTATAGTCCGGTAACTTGTGCCTCACTGTTAGGCATGAAACGTTCCATTCCTCCTCATTGAGAGAAGCGGAGGGCATCGGGCGCCCCTGGGAACGCCAGGCTTCGTAACCGAACTAGAACATCGGGCTTGGCCGACCGATTGCCCATCGCGCTCCAGGGCGGAAGGCCGTCGCGATCCGGATGGGCGAGCACTTGAGTCTGATGCAATAGGTACGCTGTCACCGTATTAGCCCTGTTTGCCAATGTCCTCAGCGTTTCATCAACGACCATTTTCGTCAGTGGCTCCTTAGGGCTCCTTAACTTCGCAGGACCAAACAGTAACTTTGCTTCCTGGCAATAGGTGCTCGTCTATTTGCAACAACATACGTGGCGGCCGCCCTCGCCGGAGGCGGGGAATGGCAACCTAACGGCTACCGGCGCAAAGCCCGTCGGTTCCGGCGGCGGCTTTGCCGACTACAATCCTTGTTGTGGCCAGGACATTCGGTAACGCGCTTCATCAGCTTCAGGCCTTCGTGCAGCCACACGTCAAATACGTCATAACGCAGACGTTTGAGCAGGCGGCTGAAGAATTCTCAGGTGACGAGAGCGATACGGCTGTCCATCTGCTTCGTCAAGCGATTCGAATTCAGCGCGGTGATGAAGTTGCCCAGGTCTCGGCTTTGCTGCCAAAAAGACGGCTCGAAATGCGAGAGTAGTTACCAATGGACCTCCGCCTGGACAAGCTGAAAGAATCTCTGCAGTCGGCGGTGGAAGGCATGTCCAGCGAGCAACTGAGCTGGCATGCCCCAGGCAAGTGGTGCGCCCTAGAGTTGTTAGAACACCTGTATCTCACCTACACCGGAACGATCAAGGGCTTCGAGAGAGTAGTGAGCATAGGAAAACCCCTGGCATCGCGGGCCTCCGTGGCGCAGCGCGCGCTGACTTTGGTCGTCGTGCGATTGGGACACATGCCTACCGGAGGCCAAGCACCTGCGATGGTGGTGCCGAAAGGCTTGCCCGCGGAGGAGGTGCGAAACGAGATCGGGGCAAAGATTGTGGCGATGGATGCGATCATCGGGCAGTGCGAAGCGCGGTTCGGGCGGCTCCCGCTACTCGACCATCCGATTCTGGGCCCGTTGAGTGCGACGCAGTGGAGAAAGCTTCATCTGGTGCATGGGCAACATCATCTGAAACAGCTTCTCCGGCTTCGCGAAAGGACAAGGAGGCAAATGGACTGAACGCGCAAGCGCGGTTTTCATTAGGGCGCCGGTTAATCGCCGATCACCCCTATTTTCACAACAGTCGACTATGACGCCATTCCACCTTTCATTGAACATGGAGCTGACCTCAACATTCGTAACAACGAAGGTCAGACCGTCGTCGAGGCTGCGGAAGAGAAAGGACCGATCTGTGAGGAAGCTCTCCGCAAAGCCATTGAGAAACGGAGTCGGCGTTAGCGAGAAAATCCTGGGACGAAATGTTCCTTGACAAGAGGGGCTGTGCTGCAGTGGGCGGTTCATGGGCATTTCGGCATTTCCATCCGTTCCGCCAACGCCCAAAAATCGCAATTGCAGATACGAGCATTTGCATTAGGGAAAGTTCCGTCCCGTCCCCGAATAGGGTCCCAATTATCCGAACTCAGCATGTCTCTGCTTAGCGGTGCGGTGCAGTCTGTCCCTCCCATGTCTTACTGCAGCTTTTGTCTCCTAAGGAGGATTCGCTCGCAGGCTGCTCGAACAGCACCCCGCCAGAGATCCTCACACCTCGCGACTTCCCTATTCTTGCCGGGCAAGACGTATGGATGCCACTCACGCCGCAATTGACCTACCGGAAGATCATCTGTTTCGCTTTCGATCCCGATGAATAGTTTGAAGTCGTCCTCTGAGACGATGGATGGGTCTGTGTGTAGAACCGGACAGAGTGCGCGGGCAGCCTCCAGGATTCCGGTTTGTCCGTTCAACACGGACATTGCTATTTGAGCAGCTACCTCCAACTCCCGACCCGCCATACCCTATTCTAGCGATCACTCGGAGCAATTCTCAGCTGCGCAAGGGACGGTAACCGGCGTGGATTTGTTGGTGATTGAGCGAAAGCGATGGTTGGGCTGCGCCCATCGTTTTCGTCCCACGTACGCTGGTGCGAACGTGGGGCACCCGTCCGATTTTCCTTTGAGGTTGGTGTGCCCTTGGGGCGGTTGGGTGGAGGTTTGTGGTATCCCACATCTCGCGAAAAACGAGCGAGATGTGTGGCACCCGGTCTTCTTGGGTCACAGTAGAGTTTGAGCGGCTAACTTGTTTCTGCTCTGTTTCACGGCACGGCGCGACAACACAAATAATAAAGCCCGCGACGTAGGCGCGGGCTTCACGGACGTCCGGACAGAGTTTAGGCGTTGGTGTCGCTTCCGCTTCCGTCTGGTGGTTGCTGCTCGGCCATGGCCTTGTCGATTTCTTCGCGGCGCTTGGCCCTCGCTTCTGCGCGCTTTTGACGCTTCTCGTCCAGTTCGTGCTCGGAGCCCAGAAGTTCGATGAAGGCCTTTTCGGCTCCGTCGCCTTTTTGGAAGCCGGTGCGGACGATGCGGAGATAGCCGCCGGCACGATCTCCGTAGCGCGGAGCTACGGTGTCAAACAGGCGGGAGACGGCTTCCCGGGTCTGCAGATAGGAAAGGGCCAGGCGGCGGGAATGCAGGTCGCCTCTCTTGCCCAAGGTGATCAGCTTTTCGACGTGAGGACGCGCAGCCTTGGCCTTGGTGATCGTCGTCTCCACCCGGTCCTCGAGAAGAATGGACGTTACCAGGTTGCGCAGCAAAGCGCGGCGATGACTGGTGTTGCGTCCTAGTTTGTAGCCTGCATTGCGATGGCGCATGGGTTTCTCTTTCTTGCGAAATTAAGGCGTGGCCGGTAGGGTCTCCACCGGCCACGCTCACGAACTAGAAGTTCTCCGGCTCCGACTGGAGGGGAATGTCTACGCCCTCGAGGTCTTCGTCGTCGTCTTCTTCGTCGTCGTCGTAACGGTTGTAGCTTGCGGCCAATGTTGCGGCCGGCAGTACGCTGGTCGGGCCAGGGACTGCGTTGCCGTGCTCGTCGATCTTCATGCCCAGAGACAAGCCCATCTGCGCCAGGATTTCCTTGATCTCGTTCAAGGATTTGCGGCCGAAGTTCTTGGTCTTGAGCATCTCAGGCTCGGTCTTCTGTACCAGCTCGCCGATGGTCTGGATGTTCGCGTTCTTGAGGCAGTTGTAGCTTCGTACGCTCAGTTCCAGCTCCTCGACAGAGCGGTTGAGGTTCTCGTTGCGCAACTGCATGCGGCCTTCGTCGTGCGCGCTCTCGGCTTCGATCTCTTCCTCGAAGTTGATGAAGATGCTCATGTGATCCTTGAGCAGCTTCGCCGCGAGGCCGAGCGAATCAGCCGGCAGCACGGAGCGATTGGTCCAGACTTCGATGGTCAGCTTGTCGTAGTCGGTGATCTGACCCAAACGGGCGGCGTCTACGGTGTAGTTGACCTTGCGTACGGGCGAGTGGACAGAGTCCACGGGGATAAAGCCGATGCCCAGATCGGAGTCGAAATTCTTGTCGGCGGAAACGTAACCACGGCCGCGCTTTAAGCGCATTTCCATGTCCAGCTTGCCACCTTCACTCACGGTCGCGATGTAGACGTCCTTGTCCAGGATCTCGACGTCTCCGTCGGCGTCGATCATGCCGGAGGTGACGACTCCCGGCTGGTCCGCACGGAGGTAGAGAGCCTTCGGGCCTTCGCCGTTGAGCTTGAAGGGAATCTGCTTGAGATTCAGGATGATGTCGGTGGCGTCTTCGACAACCCCGGTGATCGATTGGAACTCGTGCAGTACGCCTTCGATCTTGACCGCGGTGACAGCCGCGCCCTCAATGGACGAAAGCAGCGTGCGGCGCAGCGCGTTGCCGATGGTGGTGCCGAAGCCGCGCTCGAAAGGCTGGGCGCTGAACTTACCGTATTTCTCGGTGAGCGTGTCGGTGTCGACTGCAAGACGTTTCGGTTTTTGGAATCCTCTCCAAAGCATATCTGTGTTCCTCTCCATGCACGCCGTCGCGAAGCATTCTGCTACGGTCGCGCTTGTTTCTCCTCGTTGATTAAATCTGTACTCTGCTACGACTACTTGCTGTAAAGTTCGACGATCAACTGCTCGTTAACGGGCAGGTTCACGTCTTCCCTCTTGGGCAGCGCCAGTACCTTGCCGGACAGATTGGCGTGGTCCACCTGCAGCCACCGTGGCGGTTGCTGATGGCTGGCGAACTCTGTCGAGGTTTCGAGTACCGTCATTTTCTTGCTGCCTTCGCGGATCTTGATATCGTCGCCCACACCTACCTGGAAGGAAGGAATGTTCACTTTGCGGCCGTTTACTTCCACGTGACCGTGGCGCACGATCTGGCGCGCCTGGCGGCGGGAGCTGGCAAAGCCGAGACGGAATGCTACGTTGTCCAAGCGGCGCTCGAGTTGCTGCAAGAGCAGTTCACCGGTCACGCCCTGCGCCCGCGAGGCCTTCTCGTAATAGGCGCGGAACTGGCTTTCCAGGGTGAAATAGATGCGCTTGGCTTTCTGCTTCTCGCGCAGTTGCAGACCGTAGCCAACGATCTTGGGCTTGCGGTCGCGGCCGTGCTGGCCAGGGGCGAAGTTGCGCTTCTCAATAGGACACTTTTCTGAAAAGCACTTGGTGCCCTTCAGGAAAAGCTTGGTGCCTTCGCGACGGCAAAGGCGGCAGACGGGTCCGGTGTATCTTGCCACGTAATTCTCCTTACTTCAGAGGCCGACCGGTTTACGGATTCAATCCTTCGTCCCGGTCCAGCGGATTTCGTTTAACGCTCGTTATACTCGACGGCGCTTGGGCGGACGGCAGCCGTTGTGCGGAATCGGCGTGACGTCGCGGATGGAGCGGACATCGAGTCCCGCTGCTGCCAGGGCGCGCACGGCGGATTCACGGCCG
Organism: uncultured Acidobacteriaceae bacterium; assembly: GCA_963847155.1. GTDB lineage: Bacteria > Acidobacteriota > Terriglobia > Terriglobales > Acidobacteriaceae > PALSA-350. The sequence goes on from CAWJZH010000006.1 coordinate 747,580, forward strand.
GAGCCGGGACCGCTGACGCGCACATCGACCGAACGTAGACCGTGATCGCGCGCCTGGTTGGCGGCGTTCATGGCTGCCTGCTGGGCGGCAAACGGGGTTCCCTTGCGGGAGCCACGGAAGCCCAGCGAGCCGGAGCTCTTCCAGGAGAGGGTGTTGCCCTGGCCGTCGGTGATGGTCACGATGGTGTTGTTGAAGGAGGCTTGCACGTAGACCAATCCGTAAGGAACGTTCTTGCGCTCGCGCTTCTTGAATTTCTTGTTCTTGGCGGCCTTGCCGGCACCGCCTGGTTTTTGCTCTTGCTTCGCCATTAGGTCTTCGCCGTCGCTTTCTTCTTGCCCGCGATTGTGCCTTTACGCGGTCCCTTGCGGGTGCGCGCGTTGGTGTGGGTGCGCTGGCCGCGGACGGGGAGGTTGCGCCGGTGACGCAGGCCCCGGTAGGACTGAATGTCTATCAGCCGCTTGATATGCATGGAGACGTCTTTGCGCAGATCGCCTTCGATCTCGCCTTCGTTCTCAATCACCTGGCGGATGCGGTTTACCTCGTCTTCCCCGAGGTCCTGCACTTTTTTGAACGGGTCTACATTGGCCGTTACCAGGATGCGCTGGGCGCGCGGGTTTCCGATTCCGAAGATGTAGGTCAGCGCGATTCTTGCCTGCTTGTGGCGGGGAAGGTCGACGCCTGCAATACGTGCCATAGCTGATCCTTTTTGTTGCTTGCTCGAAGTGGCTTCGCCGCTTCTTGCGGTTTTTGCTGTCTTTGGACAGCGGGTTGAGGCTACGGGAAAGGTTCAACGCAAGCCTTTATGGCTAACTAGCCTTTTCGGTGCCCGGTTTTGACTGAGGGGAAAACTCTCAGTTTGGATTTGTGGTATCCCACATTTGTTTTGCTGACAGAGGTTTTCGTTTCTCCATCTGGCCCTATTTGGAGGATCCCAGGTCTCAAACGCGAGACCTGGGGCACCCGTCCCGTTTTTTCCTTGAGAGTTTTTTAAGCCCTCTTCAGCCTTGGCGCTGCTTGTGCTTGGAGTTTTCGCAGATCACCCGGACCACTCCTCGGCGGTGGATGACTTTGCACTTGTCACAGATCTTTTTTACGGATGCCCTTACTTTCATTTGCTCCTGACCTTTCAGTTCTACTTGTAGCGGTATACGATCCGGCCTCGGGTCAGATCGTATGGACTGAGCTCTACCGCCACCCGGTCGCCAGGGAGGATGCGGATAAAGTTCTTTCGCATGCGTCCCGATACGTGCGCCAAAACCTGGTGCTTGTTTTCAAGCTCGACTTTGAACATCGCGTTGGGCAACGTCTCTACGACAGTTGCCATTACTTCAATCGCGTCTTCCTTCGACAAACGGCATTCCCGATTCTGCCGGCGATAGCTATCCCGCTGGCTTCTTTACCCTACTGCGTCAAAATCACAGCGCCTTCAGCCGTCACCGCCACGGTGTGCTCGAAGTGAGCGCTCAAGCTTCCATCTTCGGTTACTGCCGTCCAGCCATCGCTCAACACCTGAACACCCGGCTTGCCCACGTTCACCATGGGCTCGATGGCCAATACCATTCCCGCGCGCAGCTTGGTTCCCATTCCCCGCTGCCCGTAGTTGGGAACCTGCGGATCTTCGTGCATCCGGGTCCCGATTCCATGGCCCACAAATTCCCGCACTACACTGAAGCCGTCCGCTTCCACAACTTCCTGCACCGCTGCCCCGATATCGCCCAGGGTCGCTCCCGGCCGCACTATCTTGATCGCGGTCTCGAGCGATCTCCGGGTCACATCCAACAGGCGCTTGGCTTTCGGCGTAACCTCGGCTCCTACCGGAACCGTGATGGCCGAGTCTCCGTAGTAGCCGTCCAATACCACGCCGGTGTCGATGGAAACGATGTCGCCTTCGCGCAGCACCCGCTCCTTGGAAGGAATGCCGTGGACTACCTGCTCGTTCACCGAGGTGCAGAGCACACAGGGGTAGCCGCGATATCCCTTAAATGCGGAGGTGGCGCCGAATTCAGCCATCTTCTTCTCCGCTGCGTTTTCCAGGTCGAGGGTGGTAACGCCCGGCTTGACGAGCGCTCTCACATGCTCCAGGACCTCACGAACAACCGCTCCGCTGCGCCGCATTTTTTCTATTTCCTGCGGCGTCTTAATCATGATGGCCATTGGCCTTGCTTCCACTCTCTCTTCTAGGTCTGGGATCTGAGTCGCGAAACCGCGGCCATGATGCCCGCCATAACCTCGCTCGCCGATTGCTCGCCATCGACTTCCACGAACCGGCTGCCGGCGCGGTAATGTTCGACTACTGGCGCCGTCAGCGCCGCATACGTGCGCATACGTTCATGGAAAACCGATTCAACATCATCCGCGCGCTGCACCAGCGGTGTGCCTTCCACATCGCACACCACGTCGAATTTCGGCGGCTGCAGGTAGACGTTGTAAATGCGCTGGCAGGTTGGACAGTTGCGTCTACCCGTGATACGACGCAACAACTGAGTATAACTTACCTGGATGCTAATCGCAATCAGCGGCAGCCCTTCCGGGGTCGCCGCCAAACGTGAGTCAAGCCACTCCGCCTGGGCCAGGGTGCGGGGGTAGCCGTCCAAAATGTATCCTCGGACGGTATCCGGCCGGGCCAGGCGCTCGGCGACCATCTGGTTTACCAGGTCGTCGGGGACCAGCCTGCCGGAGTCCATGATCTGGGTGGCTACCAAGCCTAAGGGCGTTCCGTTGGTGCGGTGTTCGCGCAGCAGATCGCCAGTGGAGATCTGGGGAATACCCCAGGCGGCCATAAGTCCTTTGGCCTGAGTTCCCTTGCCTACTCCCGGCGCGCCCATCAGCAACATCGGGCCAGGGATGATTTGCGTTTCTTTCGTCGACGGCCCGGTTTGTAAACCTTCCGCCACGGTAATGGGCTTTACCACGACCGCCTTCCGCGGACTCTGCCGCTGCGGGGGGAAAAGCCGTCGTAGTGGCGCATGATCAGCTGGGACTCCACTTGGTTGACCGTGTCCATGGCTACGCCGACCACGATCAGGAGCGAGGTGCCGCCGAAGTAGAAGCTTACGTTCAGGCCGTGGGTGACCCAGGTGGGCAGTTTTTCGAAGAATCCGCCGACCAGCCATAGGTTGTTGAGGTGAATGCCGCTGATCAGGATCTGTGGGATCAGGGAGATGACGATCAGGTACAACGCGCCCACCAGGGTGATGCGGGTAAGGACGTCGTTGACAAAGTCGGAGGTCCGCCGCCCAGGGCGGATGCCGGGGATGAAGCCGCCGTACTTGCGCATGTTGTCGGCAATGTCATCGGGGCGGAAGACTATGGAGATGTAGAAGTAGGCGAAGAAAACGATGCCTACGACGTAGAGCAGTTCGTACCAGGGTTCCCCGGGGCGCAGGCCGTCGAAAATGCGGGTCAGGAAGCCGCTGTTCTGCACGAATCCGGAACCAGCGAAGAGCAGCGGGGCGGAGAGGATCGAGCTGGCGAAGATGACGGGCATCACGCCGCCGGAGTTGACCTTGAGCGGGAGATGGGTGGACTGGCCCCCCATGAGGCGGCGGCCGACGATTCGCTTGGCGTACTGCACCGGTATGCGGCGTTCGCTGCGTTCCACAAAAACGATGAAGGCGACGATGGCGATCATCATGACGACCAGGATGATCAGCGCCGGGATGGTGAAGGCTCCCCAAGCCTGGGTCTTGGCTTTGTCGATCAGGTCCTGGATGCCGCGGGGCAGCCCGACAACGATGCCGGCGAAGATCAGCAGGGACATGCCGTTGCCGATGCCACGGTCAGTGATCTGCTCACCCAGCCACATAATGAATGCGGTGCCTGTGGTGAGAGTGACCATGGTCATAAGGATGAAACCGGGTCCGGGGTTCAGGACGTAAGAAACGCCGCCTGAGCCGTGGGAAAGGGTGAGCGCGATGGCCAGCGACTGCACCGCTCCCAGGACAACGGTGACGTAGCGGGTCCACTGGGTGATTTTGCGACGGCCGAGTTCGCCTTCCTTCTGCAGCTTGGCTAGTGGTTCATAGACCACGGTCAGGAGCTGGAAGATGATGGAGGCGGTGATGTAGGGCATGATGCCCAGGGCGAAGATGGTCAGGCGGCGCAGGTTTCCACCGCTGAACAGGTCGACCAGGCCGAGAGCACTGCCTGCCTGTTGGTCGAAGAATTGGGCTAGTAGCTTGAGGTTGACTCCCGGGGTCGGTATTTGCGAGCCCAGGCGGTAGACGGCCAGGATGCCCAGCGTGAAGAGAACCCGCTTGCGCAGGTCCGGGATTCGGAAGATGTTGCGGATCTTCTCAAACATACAGTTGATACCTCAGGGGAGACTGCCCCCGTTTATCTTGCCGAGCTTGCCTCAGGGGGTCCTGGTGCGCCCCTGTTTGTTACGGCCGGATGAAGCCGTGCCCTTCGTACAGAATATCTTCCCCATTGGGGATCTTTCCATCGTACCCGGGACTGCGTCCCTCGGGGTAATTTCAGCCGTCCCTTCGGGACTGATCAGGTGTGCCAAACCCAGGACTGCGTCCTGGGCTATTTTCAGCCGTCCCTTCGGGACTTGGTTTTGCGATTTGCCGCGGCACTTGCTAGGCGACCAGGATTGCTTTGCCGCCGGCTTTCTCGATCTTTTCCTGGGCAGATTTGGAAAACTTGTGGGCGTGCACGGTGACGGCGCCGGTCAACTCACCATCGCCCAGCACCTTGACCAGGCCGTTGCGCTTTTTGAGCAGGCCCTTGGCGGCGAAGGCTTCGAGGGTGAATTCCGTATGACCTTCAGCCTGAAGTTCGGCGATGCGGCCCAGATTAATGACGGAGTATTCGGTACGGAAGATGTTGGTGAAGCCGCGCTTGGGCAGGCGACGGTGGAGCGGCATCTGGCCGCCTTCAAAACCACGCATCATGTGCGAACCGGAACGGGAACGCTGGCCTTTGTGCCCACGGGCGGAGGTTTTGCCCATGCCCGAGCCCATACCGCGGCCGACACGCTTCTTGTTGCTGTTCGCCTGTTTGGGCGCCCTTAAATTGGAGAGATTCTTTGCCATGTTTTCCTCGCTAAACGCCGGCTGGCGTGTGCCAGTCCGACTCGCTTATGTGTACCTATTCTACGATCCGCACTAAATGGGGCACGGCTTTGACCATGCCGCGGATCGACGGCGTATCCTCACGCTCGACTACCTGATTCAGCCGAGTGAAGCCCAAGCCCTTGACTACCAACTTGTGCTTGACCGGGGTCGAGATCTTGGACCGGTAGTATTGCAGGCGAATCATTGGCTTTGCCATTAGTACAGCTCCTGTGGCTGCTTGCCACGCGCGGCGGCGACTTCACCGCGATCGCGCAATTGCACCAGAGCGTCGAAGGTGGCCTTGACCACGTTGTGCGGATTGGCGGAGCCCAGGCTCTTGGTCAGGATGTTTTGCACGCCGACCGAGGTCATCACCGCACGCACCGCTCCGCCGGCGATGACGCCGGTTCCTTCGGGAGCCGGCTTCAACAGCACATGTCCGGACCCGAAACGGCCTAGTACCTGGTGAGGAATGGTGGTTTCCGAAAGGTTCACGTGGACCAGATTCTTCTTGGCCGCTTCGATGCCCTTGCGGATCGCCTGGGGCACTTCCTTGGCCTTGCCGGAACCGAAACCCACAACGCCGGCCGAGGGGTCCCCGACCACCACCAGGGCGGCGAAGGACATGTTCTTACCACCCTTCACTACCTTGGTGACACGATTGATGGACACCACCTGATCCTTCAGGTTGTACTGCCCGGCGTCCAGTTTCCGCTTGATGATTGCCATGCTTTGTCCGATCCTTCTGCGCTGCTTGCGAGCTGCGCCTATCCCTAAAACCTTAAAACTCCAAACCCGCGGCTAAAATTCCAAACCTGCTTCGCGCGCTGCATCCGCCAGGGCCTTGATGCGCCCGTGGTAGAGATAGCCGCCGCGGTCGAAGACTACCCGCTTGATTCCCTTTTCGATGGCCCGCTCGGCCACCAGTTTGCCTACCTCTTTGGCCGCAGCAACGTTGCCGCCGGTCTTCACCTTGGCGGCGAGGCTGGAGGCGGAAAGCAGCGTCTCGCCCTTGGCGTCGTCGATGATCTGGGCATAGATGTGGTTCAACGAGCGGTACACGTTCAACCGCGGACGCTCCGTGGTGCCCTGCATCTTTTGACGAATGCGGAAGTGCACTCGCTGGCGAATCACATTTCTCTGTCTGATCGGTAGCATTTACGGGTTCCTTTCCTAAAAGCGGAGCTGCCCTGCAACTCCGTTCGGTGTTTTTACTTGGCGCCGGGCATTTACTTGGCGCCCGTTTTGCCGACCTTCTTCTTCAAGCGCTCGCCGGTGTAGCGCACGCCCTTGTTTTTGTAGGGATCGGGCTTACGCAGGGAGCGCATGTCGGCGGCTACCTGGCCTACCTTTTGACGGTCGATGCCGCTGATGGTTAAGTGGGTCTGCTTGGGATCGATCGCTACGTCAATCCCTGTGGGCAGAGGAAACTCAATCGGGTGGGAGAAGCCCAGGGTAAAGACGACGATGCCTTTGCCCTTGAGCTCAGCACGGTAGCCGATACCCACGATATCCAGCTCCTTGGTCCAGCCCTTGGTCACGCCCTCGACTGCGTTCGAAACTAACGCGCGGGTGAGGCCATGCAGTGCGGCGAGTTCTTCCTTCTCGCGTACGGCGAGGAGCGTCCCATCCTGCTTCTCGAGCTTGATGCCCGTCGGCAGCATAGCGGTCAGTTTGCCCTTCGGACCTTCGACCAGCACAGTGTTGCCCTGCACGGTGTACTTCACGCTCGCAGGCAACGGAATCGGTTTCTTCCCTATACGCGACATATTTTTCTAATCCTTCACGGCTTGCGAGTCGCGGTCCCGGATGGACCGTTCCACTGCAGCCAATTGCTTACCAGACTTCGCAGAGGATCTCGCCACCGACACCTTCGCGCCGTCCTGCCGCCCGGTCATCACGCCGCGAGGCGTGGTCATGATGCTGATGCCGAGTCCGCTCTGGACACGCTTGATCTCATCGCGGCCGACATAGACGCGGCAGCCGGGGCGCGAAATGCGCGACAGGTCGCGAATGGCGGCTTCGTTGTTGGCGCCGTACTTGAGGTACACGCGGAGCACTCCGCGCCATTTTCTCCGCCGCCTTGTAGTTGGCGATGTAGCCTTCTTCTTTGAGGATGCGGGCAATCTCGGTCTTCAGCTTCGACGCCGGAACATCCAGCTTTTGGTGCCGCGCACGGATGGAGTTGCGGATACGCGTCACAAAATCGGCTACTGGATCAGTCAAACTCATTCTCTCTCCTCCATTCCCCGTTCGCTCCGGCCCGGAGCTTTCGGGGCCGCAGAACCTGCAGGAATGTTGTGGTTACATCGGGGGCCTGTTACTTACCAACTGGCCTTTACCAACTGGATTTAACGACACCGGGGATTTCGCCCCGGAGCGCCAACTGGCGGAAGCACAAGCGGCACAGGCCGAACTTGCGCAGATACGCACGCGGGCGGCCGCAGATTTTGCAGCGATTGTGCTGGCGGCTGGAAAATTTCGGCTTGCGGGCGTCTTTAACTCGTTTTGCAGTAGTTGCCATTCGTCTCCCTTAAATCCTCTCTACGCTGTCTGGCGGAAGGGTATGCCAAACTGCCGCAGCAGGGCACGCGCCTGGTTGTCGTCCTTGGCAGTGGTCACAATGGTGACGTTCATGCCCTTCAACTTGTCTACGCGCGCGTAATCGACTTCAGGAAAGATCAGCTGGTCGCGCATGACCAGCGTGTAATTGCCTCGTCCGTCAAAGCTCTTGGTGGAGACACCGCGAAAGTCGCGTACGCGGGGCAGCGCCACAGAGATCAGGCGGTCAAGAAACTCGTACATGATGTCGCCGCGCAAGGTCGCCATGGCGCCGATCGGCATGCCTTCGCGCACCTTGAAGGCGGCGATGGACTTCTTGGCCTTGGTGGTCACCGGCTTCTGCCCGGCAATCGAGGCCAGGTCAGCCACCAGCGGATCCATGATCTTCACGTTCTGCGTGGCCTCGCCCAGGCCCATGTTCAGGACGATCTTTTCCAGGCGCGGTACGGCCATCAGGTTGGTGAGGCCCAGTTCTTTCTGCAGTGCCGGCCGGATTTCCTGGTGATACTTTTCCTTCAATCTTGCGTTTACTTTTGCCATCGAGCTATCTCTTTTCTTTCACGGTCCCGGAGTGGGCGTTAAACCCGTTTACCGTTGCGTGATTACTTTTTCTTCGCTG
>CAWJZH010000007.1:0-345179 GCA_963847155.1 uncultured Acidobacteriaceae bacterium
CCCACGACAGCCGCTTGCGCATTATCGTCATGACGGCCTGGGCCAATGTCGACCTTGCGGTCGAATCCATGCGCCGTGGGGCGTGCGACTTTATCCAGAAGCCATGGGAAAACGCACGGCTCATTTCCATCGTGCGCACCCAGATCGAACTGCGGCGGGCCGTGCGGCAAGCGGAAATTCTGGAAGCGGAAAACCGCCTGCTGCGCGCCGAAGGCCGGCCTGAACTGATTGCCAAAGCTGCTTCCATGCAACCGGTGCTGGAACTGCTGGCCCGCATCGGACCCTCGGATGCCAACGTGCTCATTACCGGCGAACACGGGACGGGCAAAGAAATCGTGGCGCAAACACTGCATGCGCTCTCCTCCCGCTCAGCGCGTTCCCTGGTCGCCGTGAACACCGGGGCCCTGGCCGAAGGTACTTTTGAGAGCGAGCTCTTCGGCCACGTTAAAGGAGCGTTTACCGATGCGCGCACAGATCGCATTGGCCGCTTCGAACTCGCCGACCGGGGGACTCTCTTCCTGGATGAGATTGCCAATGTCCCCATGCGCCAACAGGCCAAGCTGCTGCGCGTGCTCGAGACGGGCGACCTGGAACGGGTCGGCTCTTCGCAAACCAGGCGAGTGAATGTGCGTTTGCTCTCGGCTACCAACGCCGACTTGCAGGAGGAGTGCGCCCAGGGCCGCTTCCGCGAAGATCTCCTGTTCCGCCTCAACACCGTCGAGATTCATCTGCCACCGCTGCGTGACCGCCGCGAAGATATCCCGGTGCTCGCCGGGCACTTTCTTGCCCGCTATACTTCGCGCTATCGCAAGCCAACGACGGGGTTTGAGCCGAGTGCCCTGGAAGCCATGTTCCAACACAGCTGGCCGGGCAATGTGCGGGAACTCGATCACGCCATTGAACGCGCCGTGCTCATGGCCCGCGGTCCGCGAGTACAAACCGCCGACCTTGGCTTGAGCCAGGTCCGCTCCTCCACCCAGAGTCTCGACGAGTTGAGCCTCGAAGCGGTGGAAAGCATTCTCATTCGCAAGGCTCTGGCGCGTGCGGGCGGCAACGTCAGCCATGCGGCAGAGGCCCTGGGATTGAGCCGTGGAGCGCTCTATCGCCGGATGGAGAAGTATGGAATCTGATCCCACTTCGCATAGCGGAAGTGATTCAGCCCCCAACCCACACCTGCGCCTCCCAAAACACATTGGCCGTAGCGCGCCGTTTGAGCGCCGCATCCGTTTTTTCTGCCTGTTGATTGCAGCGCCTGCCTTCGTGGTCGCTGCGATTCTGCTTTGGCAGGCCAAAGCGTCTGGGAGCATGGCGACCACACTTCTTGGTGGCGCTGCTTTTTTTTCGCTTATTGCGGCAAGCTTACTCATGGAGGAGATCATTCGCCCGCTGCAGACGCTGGCGAACGTTGTCTCCGCGCTACGCGAGTCTGATTATTCTTTTCGTGCCCGTGGCAGCCGCCAGCTCGACGCGCTCGGGGAACTTGCCCTGGAGATCAACGAATTCGCTGACATGCTGCAGAGCCAGCGCCTGGATGAGCTCGAGGCCAGCGCCTTGTTGCGTTGCGTGATTTCTTCCATGGACGCGCCGGTGCTTGCCTTTGATCCCGAGCATCGTCTGCGGCTGATCAATCCTGCCGCGGAGCGCATCTTTCATCTCAGTGCTGACCGGGCCCTGGGCACCAGCGCGGATGACGTGCGTCTTGCCGGGTTGCTCGATCAGCCTGACCGCGGAATCATGATTCTGGCGGGCAAGGGCTATCCCGTACATTGGATGGTAAGGCGGTCGAGCTTTCGCCAGCACGGGATCCCGCATACGCTACTGGTGCTCTCTGATGTAAGTATCGCCTTACGGGAGCAGGAGCGGGATGCCTGGCAGCGCCTGATCCGCGTCATTGGCCATGAAATCAACAATTCGCTTACTCCCATCAAGTCCATCGCCGGCAGCCTTCGTTCGTGGGTCCATATCGATCCGCAGAAAGTCCAGACCACGGATGCGTCTGCCGGGGATGATCATCTGTTTAACCTGGACCGTGGTCTAAGAATCATCGAGAACCGCGCAGAGTCGTTGAATCGTTTTATCCAGGCTTACCGCCAGCTCGCCCAGCTGCCTCCGCCGGCATTGCAGCCGGTTTCCTTGCACCCGCTGGTAGAGCGCGCGGTCATGCTGGAAACCAGGGTAGCGGTCCAACTCAAGCCCGGACCCGATGTCGTTCTGCAACTCGATTCGGACCAGATCGAGCAGTTGATCATCAACCTGTTGCGCAATGCAGCGGAAGCGGCTTTGGCGCGGTTTCCCGAGGCGCCGGGAAATAGTGAGGTGACGATCACCTGGAAAACGGCTCCGCCAGGCGTGGTCATTTTGATTGAGGACAACGGGATCGGGCTCACCAATCCGTCGAACTTGTTTGTGCCCTTCTACACCACCAAGCCGGGAGGGAGCGGTATCGGCCTCGCGCTTGCGCGGCAGATATGCGAAGCGCACGGAGGCGTTCTTCAGGTCGCCAACCGGCCGGATGGCCCCGGTTGCGGAGCGGAGATCCGCCTGCCGGTGGGCCCATCCTCGAGAGCATGGTTCGAACCAGAACCGGAAGTTGCGGAGAATAAGGTGCCGGTCAGTTAGATGGACGTGTTCGGAAAAAACTGCAGCAGGGTATCTATCTTCGGGATGGATTTTCTGATGGCGAAAACGGCTGTGAGGGCTGCGCCCATCATTTTTGGCCCACGTACGCTGAGGCGAACATGGGGCACCCGTCCGATTTGCTGAGGTTTTTGCGATGGCAATCACTTCTGTGTCTGAACGCTCAACGCCGCTTGAGCGTCTCCAACTCATCCAAAGTTCGTGGCCAGTCGGATCGCAAGAGCCGGGAGAGGCTTCGGTCCGCCAGAAGCTTACCGCCCGTCTGGCAACGCACGCAATAGTTGGTTTCGTTGTCTGCGAAGCGAATTCGCTGGATGGGTTCGCCACACCTCGGGCAGGGCTGTCCGTACCGTCCATGCACTGCCATATCCTTGCGAAACGCTGTTACTTTTTCCGGAAAGGCGATCTTCGCCTCTTCATCCAAGCGCTTGATCCACAGCTCCAGCGTGCTGCGTGTCGCAGCGTAAAGCCTTTCCCATTCCTCTGGCTTCAGTTTGTGGGTCAACGCGACCGGAGATAATTGTGCGGCGTGCAGAATCTCATCCGAATAGGCGTTGCCAATGCCGCTCAGAATGCGGGGATCGGTAAGGGCCCGTTTGAGAGTTCGGTTCTCAACCGTGAGCGCGTCGCGAAAAGCCTTGAGATCGCTCGCGAGCACGTCGATTCCTCCAGGGTCGATGGAACGCAACGCTTCCTCGCCTTCGAAAACATGCAAGGACGCGCGGCGCTTGGTTCCCGCCTCAGTGAGAACAAGCGAACCATGAGGGAAGTCGAAGGCGGCCAGATTGTTTCGCCCGGCCAGCTTTGCACCAGTGGGCCGCCAGTGCAGGCGCCCGGCGATCATTAAATGAAGCACCAGCCATAGATCACCGTCCACGGCGATCGCGATGCGCTTGCCGATGCGGCGCAATTCTCGCACTACGCGGCCTTCCACGCTGGCAATCGGGGGCCGCGCCGTTCGCAGCAGAAAGGCGCTTGCAATGCGCACATGTTCGAGCGGCTGGCCGAGAATCCGCGGCTCCAGGGCGCCGATATAAGCCGTGATGTCGGGCAGTTCCGGCATGCCTACAGCTTGCAGCTTGCGCCGGAGTTTCGCAACATGGGACCATCGGGGGACGTGATACACTCCGCCCGATGAATCGACGCATGTTTCTTGGCCAGGCTGCGATGGCGTATGGTGCTTTCCTGCTCCACGCGCGAGCCCAGGGAACGTCTCATGCGCCGCCCCTCACCATCCGCGAGATCCGCGCTGTTCGTTTGCGCGACGGGTTCAACAGTCGCTTTATCCGCGTCTATACCGACCAGGGCCTTACCGGCACGGGTGAGATGCTGGACACCGTGGGGGCGGAATATATCGTCAACCACAATATCGGTCCTTCGCTTGCCGGCCGCGACCCGCTGGATATAGAAGGCATTCTGTTCGACCTGTGGGGCTGGAAGCACCTTTCCGTCGGCGGTTCGCCCTCGCCGCTGTTTATGCGAGGCATGGGCGGACCCTACCTGACCGCGATCAGCGGGGTGGAAATGGCGCTGTGGGACCTGGCGGGCAAAGCCCTCAATGTGCCCGTCTACCAGTTGCTGGGCGGCCGCGTGCGCAACCGGTTGCCCGTCTATCTACACGCAGCCAACGCGGCGGAGGCCACCTAGCCTGATTGCAAAGACCAAGGTCAAAGCGCTCAAGATCGGTATTGATTACAGTCCCGATGCCTGGACCCTCAAAAAGGGTTGGGATCCGGACAAGCTTTGGGGGCTTCATTTGAACACTGTGCAATTGGATGATGTGGTGAATTTTGTCGCATCGATCCGCGAGGCAGCCGGCCCTCGCTATGATCTGGCGCTTGAATGCCACGCGCGTTACGACGTGGAGACCGCGATCCAGTTGTGCCGTCTGTTGGAGCCATTCCGTCTGATCTGGGTCGAGGAACCAATCCCCAGTGACGATGTGGACGCCATGGTGAGGGTGCGCAATGCCACGCGCGTTCCTATCGCGGCGGGTGAAAATATCTACAGCCGGTATGGGTTTCGGCCGTTTCTGGAAAAGGAAGCTCTCAGCGTGATCCAGCCGGACGTGTCGAAGACCGGCGGCCTGCTGGAGACGCGTAAGATCGCCGCGATGGCCGAGGTTTACTCCATCCCCATCGCCCCCCATGGTGTGGCTTCTCCGCTGGGTACCATGGCAGCAGCCCATGTCGCCGCCGCCACGCCCAACCTGATGCTGCTTGAGTTCACCCACTACGTTGATCAGTCGTACACTTCGCTGACAGAGCCAGTCTCGCTCGATGGGGAAGGCTTTCTCGAGGTGCGGACTACGCCGGGAATCGGCGTGGCTCTCAACGAAGATGTGGTGAGGGAACGGACAGACCAGGAATTTCATCCCTTGTGAAGCGTATGTCTGAAGGCAAGATCCCTAAAATTGTCGCGGTCGGCGAGCTCTTATGGGATCTGCTGCCGAGCGGCGCTCGGCTTGGTGGAGCGCCGGCGAACTTCGCCGTGTTTTGCGCCCGGTTGGGCAACCGCAGTGTATTAGTCTCGAGCCTGGGTAACGACGATTACGGCAACGCTGCCCGCGGCCAGCTCGTGCAGCCAAACCTGGACCTGACACAGTTACAGATGAGCGACACCTATCCCACCGGAACCGTAGAGGTTACATTCTCGGCCAACGGCCAGCCCGGCTATGTCATCTCTCGAGGAGTGGCATGGGACTTCATTCGGCTCACTCCCGGCCTGCTGGCAGCTGTCGGTGCTGCGGATGCCATTTGTTTTGAAACGCTTCCCCAAAGGCATGAGGTATCGCGGTCGACCATCCGGAGCATGGTGGAGGCCGCCCCTGCAGAGTGCGTGCGGGTTTGCGACATAAATATAAGGATGCCCGATTGCAGCCCCGAGGTGCTTCATTGGTCAGTGGCCCACGCCGATATCATCAAGGTGAGCGAGGAGGAATTGCCGCTGACCTTTTCGTTCCTGGGTGGGGCTGGCCTACCTACGCAGCAGTTAACCCCGGAAACTGCGTCCCGTGCGCTGCTCGAGAATTTCCCCGATTGTAAATTGGTGGCCACCACCCTGGGAGCTGAAGGAAGCATGGTCACCACGCGTGCGGGCACCTTCAGGCATCCGGGCTTTCCCGTCAAGCTGGTCGACACAGTCGGCGCGGGCGATGCCTTTACTGCCGGTCTCCTGCACGCTTACCTGCGTGGCGCCTCGCCCGAGATGATGGCAAAAATAGGTAACCTTTGTGGCAGTTACGTTGCCGGTCAGCAAGGAGCGACGCCGGCACTGTCAGCGGAACTGATCGCGAGCATCCGTGCATTGCTGGGCACGCAATAGCACCCGTCGTCTGGAGAGAAGGAATGAACCGTCGAAAATTTCTGGTTTCATCGTTGGCCTCCTCCGCGATGTGTGCGCTGCGGAGCCAGCTGTTGCACGCAACGGACGAGGCTCAAGAGCGAGCAAGCGCTCAGGCAAAAAGCTGATGAGCGATCCATTGCGGCCGCAGTTTCATTTGCTGCCGCGGGCGAACTGGATGAACGATCCTTGCGCGCCGCGATTTTTTCGCGGCCAGTACCACATGTTTTTTCAGTACAATCCCGGCGCAGCAGTGTGGGGAGACATGCATTGGGCGCACGCCGTCAGCCCCGATCTTATTCACTGGAAACACTTGCCGGTGGCGCTCTCGCCGACTCCAGGTTCGTATGACGCCTATGGATGTTTCACCGGAAGCGTGCTTCCCGGCGTCGATGTCCCCAGCATCCTTTACACCGGCGTCACCAAATGTTCACCGCAAGAGGAGACTATCCGTGGTGAAGGAGTACGTGAGGTGCAGTGTCTGGCGACGTCGACCGATCCTGAACTGGGCCGCTGGATAAAGCTGCCGAAGCCAGTGTTGGAGGCGCCGCCGCCCGGTTTGAAGATTACCGGCTTTCGCGATCCGTGCCCGTGGAAAGACGGAGACACATGGTACATGGGTGTGGGTTCGGGCTTTAACAAAGTTGGCGGCGCCGTGCTGCTCTATACCTCTCGCGACGGCCGTAACTGGACGTATCTCCATCCCTTAGCGCAGGGCAAGTGGAACGAGAGCACGAAGGTCAACCCCGTAGACACGGGTGAAATGTGGGAATGCCCCGACTTCTTTCCGCTTGCAGATAAGCACGTGCTGCTTTACTCCACCGAGCGGAAGGTCTATTGGGAGGTAGGCACCTTCGATAAGCGTGACCTTCGTTTCCACACTGAGACCAGGGGGCTGCTCGACCACGGGTCTTATTACGCGATGAAGAGCATGGTGGACGAGAAGGGCCGGCGCATTCTGTGGGGATGGGTTCAGGAGACGCGCAGCCCTGAAGAGTGCAAAGTTGCAGGGTGGGCCGGCGCCATGGCTCTGCCCCGCGTGCTGTCGCTGGGGCCGGATAACACTTTGCGCATGGATGTCCCGCCGGAATTTACCTCACTCCGAACCGGCACGCAGATCAACCATCGAGCGGGTGAGATCACTTGGAAATTTAAGGTGGGGCAGGGCGCTTGCGGGCTTGAATTGCGTTCGGGCACGACGTCATTGTTTGCCATTCATTGCCAGGGCGCATCTTCAGCGACGATAGGCGGAAAGACCGTGCCGCTCACACCCGATCGAGATGGACTCTCGTCGGTTCGTCTCTTCATCGACGGCTCAATCATCGAGACGTTTGTCGATAGTAAAGAAGCAGTCACAGCGCGCTGTTACGCGCCCGCGGACGCCATAGAGGTTGTGCGGTCCGGAGCGGCGGGTACGCTCACCAGCCTGGAAATATCGGGCATCACGCCCATTTCCAAAGACCGTCTGACGAGCTAAGCATCTTGCATCGGGACACGATTTTAGTCGTGCCGTATCGACTTTGCTGATTGCTTTGAAGCGCGCTTGGCGGAATAAATTCTGGTTGCATGTAGATCGTCTGCTGCCCAAATTGGATTAAACAATGCCTCGGCTCAGCAACCGCCCTTTCATCCAGCAACCGGCCTTTCTTTGCCACGACCCTCTCCTATTTGTCATCCCGAGCGAAGCCGAGGGATCTGCGGTTCCGCGGACCACTCCTGGAAACCGGAATGACAAAGGGGAGGTGGGTGTTTCCATGAGGAGTCGGTGATGATGGGTGGAGATTGTGGACTCGGTAGTGGCGGGGACACGAATGGCGCACAGCAGATCCCTCGCTTCGCTCGGGATGACAAATAGGAGAGGGTGGTGGCAAAGAAAGGCCGATTGCTGGATGAAACGGCGGTTCCTAAACCGAGGCACTTTAAAAGTCTAATTTGGACAAGTCTGAAGTTCAGCCTCCCTGCGGGACTTATTCCGCGATCGACCGGTTCTCCGCTGACTCTAAAGCCCCCCGCGCCACCCGTACAAATATTGTTGAGTCGCTTGTTTAGCTCACAACGTCAAGCGCGGAGCCGCTTCATATATTCCGCGTCGACTTTAAGCGCGTCCATGATGGGTCCCTGGAACTCCTCCTGCTCCACGAAGGCATGGCGTATGTGACCGGTCGCCGCTGCCGCAGCGAAGATAGGTTTGTAATCAATCGATCCCGTGCCAAGCTCTACCGACGGTGGTTTGTTGTCCTTGAAATCCTTGACATGCAACATCACGATACGTGTCGGATACTGTTTCAAATAATGGACAGGATCCTGGCCGCCCACGATCACCCAGCCACAATCAAGCTCGAAGCTGACCTTTGCGGGATCGGTGTTCTTCAGCAGCTCCTCATAAGGCAGCACGCCCCCAATCGCGCCGAACTCAGCAACATGGTTGTGATAAGCGAACCGCATTCCATCCGCCTGCACCTTGGTAGCTATCTGGTTGAACTGGTCGGCGCTCCAGCGCCAGTCATCGATGGTGAGCGGACCCTTCACGCCTTCCTGTTGATGCATAGGCGAGGAGCAGACCACAAACCCGGCGCCCAGCGATTTGCAGAACGGCAGAATCTCGTCGAGGTGCTGCCGGAGCAGCGGCAGCGGGTAATGCGCGCTCACGCAGCGCAATCCGGCGGCCTTCATAGCCGCCTTTACCTGCTCAACCGGCATATTGAAGAATCCTGCAGCCTCGACTTCCTTATAACCGAGGGCGCCGATTTGTTTGAGCGTACCGGCATAGTCCGTGGGCAGCAGAGTACGCACCGAGTAGAGCTGCAGGCCAATGGGGAGCCCGAGCGGAGCAGCCTGGCCCACGCCGGTCATCGCCAGGGCGGCGGCCGCGGAGCCGGTGCTTAAAAAGGTGCGTCTGGTTATCGACAATTCGTTCCTCCTGCAACACGGCTAATACTACTACTCCATGAACCAGCCATGGGTCACCATGATCGACTGCCCGGTCAATGCCAGTGTCTTTTGTTCCGCCAGGAACACCGCGGTTGCCCCGATTTCATCGATCGATGTGAACTGTCGATCCAGCGTATCCTTCAGCATCACGTTCTCCACCACTTCCTGTGGATCGAGATGAAGTATTTTCGCCTGTTCAGGGATCTGCTTTTCGACCAGTGGAGTGCGAACAAAGCCCGGGCAAATAACATGAGCGCGCACGCCATAGGGCGCTCCCTCCTTGGCTACTGCACGGCACAGCCCCAGCAATCCGTGCTTCGCAGTCACGTACGGCGCCTTAAGCACAGAGGCCAGCTTCGAATGAACGGATCCGGTATAGAGAATGCAGCCGCCCTGGCCGGAGTGGTACATATGCCGCAGACAGGCTCGCGTGGTCAGAAAGGCTCCGTCAAGGTGCACCGCGAGGACTCTCTTCCAATCGTTGTACGCTAGCTCGTGAATGCCGCCAATGATCTGGATCCCCGCATTGCTGCAGAGGATATCGACGCCGCCAAATTCCTGAACGGTTCTTGCCACTGCGGAGTCGACGGCATTTTCATCAGTCACATCCATGGCAATTCCAAGTACCTGGCCATGTGTGGTTCCAGCGACTTTAGCCGCGGCCGCCTCCGGCCCCGCCCGGTCCAGATCGGTGATCACGACGTTCGCGCCCTCTGCAGCAAAACGTTGCGCTATGCCGAGGCCGATGCCGGAAGCCGCGCCGGTAACGATTGCTGTTTTCCCCTTCAAGCGCATTCGTCTCACCTGCAAACAAAGTTGGGCAGCATCGCTGGTGCTGCCGGATCCCTTGTACTGGGCCACGTGAGCATCGCACCTATCTACTGAGGCTGGGTCAAGCAACGATTGTACGGCCCGGCGGCAGTAAGAACCGCGAGGCTCCGTTTTGTTCCGCTGAAGGACAAACGCAAAGTGTACTAAGAAGAAGCCACCCTCGCAATCCGGATGCCCACAGCCCATCGCGTATATTGTTGATTGAGTGGATCAAGGGGTTTTTCCGCGATGAACATGCCCAATCACTTTCCCAAAATGCTGGAAATGGAGCAGAGCTTTCCACCCTCCGAAAAGCCAGATTTTTCAAGGCTCCTTGAGGAGCAGTTCACGCAAACCGGGCTGCGGGAAAAGATCAAGCCGGGCATGAAAATCGCTCTTGGCGTCGGCAGCCGCGGAATCACCAATCTCAAGGAGATTGTGAAGGCCACCCTGGGGGTGCTTATCCAAGCGGGCGCGCGCCCCTTCATCGTGCCCGCAATGGGCAGCCACGGCGGAGCCACTGCCGTTGGCCAGATCGAGATGCTGGCGAGCTACGGGGTGACCACCGAAAGCATGGGGGTCCCCATCGAAGCCGGCATGGAGGTGAGAAAGATCGGCACGGCTCTTGACGGCCTGGATGTCGTGTTCAGTGTTCCGGCGTTTGCAGCCGATGGGATCCTAGTCCTCAACCGGGTCAAGCCGCACACCGACTTTCGTGGCACGTTGGGCAGCGGGATCCAAAAAATGCTGGTGATTGGCTTCGGCAAGCAAGTGGGCGCCAACAATGCGCATTGTGCTGCGGCTCATTTAGGCTACGAGGTCGTGCTGCGCGAGTTTGCCAGGACGATCCTCGGCGCGGCGCCGGTTTTCTGCGGCATCGCCCTGGTGGAAGATCAGCATCATCAGACTGCGGTGATCGAAGTAATCCCGCCGGAGAACATCGTTCGCGAAGAGGACAGGCTTTTTCAGAAGGCGGAGTCGCTCCTGGCGCGCCTGCCGTTTGAGGAGATCGACCTGCTGATCGTTGATCGCATGGGCAAAGACATCAGCGGCTCTGGTATGGACACCAACGTGATCGGCCGCGACATTGCCGGCTATACCTCTTCACTTCACTCCGCCAGCCCGGTCACCCCGCGCGTATCGCGCATTTTCGTGCGCGACCTGACCCCGGCCAGCAGTGGCAACGGTACCGGAATCGGCATGGCGGACTTTACCACTGCCCGTTTCGTCAAGGCGCTCAATTTGCAATACACCTACATGAATGCGCTCACCTCGCTCGGCATGCTCGCCGCGAAAATTCCCATTTACTTTGACAATGACCGCGAGGCCATCCAGGCGGCGTTAGCTTCTTTAGCTGAGCCGAGCACAGAGAAGATGCGCGTGGTGCGCATAGCCGACACCCTCAACCTCGAACGCTTCCTGGTGTCCGAATCCTGCGCGAAAGGAATGAACGGGAGAGCGGGAGTAACGACAAACGGTACGGCACGCGACATGGAGTTCGATGCATCCGGCAATCTGATGCCGCTCTAGCTTGCCGGAAACCTCATCCGTCCGAAGGGTGCTGCGACGAAATCCTGCACAATCTTCAGCCGTCCATGTTGGACTCAGTCTTGTAACTGCCGGATCCACTTAGATCCAGCTAAGCTTGCGACTTACAGCCCTAACATAGACGAACTTTCTTGAGAAGCCTCAACACTGACATGAAAGTCTAAAAAGTTTTTAATGCCCACTCCCCTCGGCCAGGCTCTGCCCTGACAGGAAACGGTTGCAGCCAAGGTGTCGCTTAACCCTTTCAATAGCTGGCTTTCTGACAAGGCAAGCACTTTTCGAGTAAGCCAGGAATACCGTCGAAACGCCTTCTTGCCTGGCATCAGTTGGTAAATATCTTTCGATGGTGCGAGACTGAACCACCAGTCGGCGAGCACCTATCTTCGCGCGCTTCACACCCCTCCCCCGCGACGCGACGCTTTCTATTGCGCGCAGATCTTTGTCGGTTGGTTGACGAGCAAACAGCAAAGGTGGTGCTGAGATGAGTCCCACATTATTGACCGGAGAAAACGTAAATCTCACCCTCCGCGATCTGACGCTGCCGTTAATTCGCCGCAAGCGAGTATGGATGCTGACGTTTCTATGTGTCTTCGCCCTTGCGGCGTTGATCGGTCTGCTCCGGCGGCCGATCTACGAGTCGCAAATGTCCATCCTCATCAGCCGTGAAGCCGCCCCGGAGGCGAACGCCGCCACCCCGCCCCTGACAGATCAGGAGGTGACCTCTGAGGCTGAGTCGCTCAAAAGCCACGAGTTCCTGGAGCGGGTCGTACTTGGCAATGGCCTCCAGAACGGGCCGGATAGCCGGTTTCTCAGTTTCCTTCTTTCCCGGCAAACAGAAACGGTTCGAGTAGCGCATGCCGTGTTGCAACTCGACCGTCAGATACGGGTTCACACCCGATCAAGTGCACACCTTATCGACGTGACCTATCGCTCAACGGATCCGGCTCAGGCCTATGGAGTGCTGAACAGCCTCGGGAAGTTGTATCTGGCCCAGCACGCCCTTCCTCTCGGGCCGGTCTCTTCCTCGACTTCAACGCCGCAATCACAGGGTTACGAAGCGGCTATGGAAGACGCCGAGTCGGGTCTGCGCGAATTCCAACGCACCCAGAATCGATCAGATACGGGTGGCGGCCTTGCTCGGCAACTGACGGCAACCGCGGCCCAGTCGCGCACCATCGAGCACGCGATTGCCGCCGACGAGCAGAAGATTCGGACTGATCAGGAGCAGATGAAGGTGAATCCGCAGACCGGCTCCGAAACAGGACAACGAATCTACTAACCTGCTGCTGCAAAATCTCGCCGCCCGTCTTCAGGCTGCCGAAACCAAGCGTGCGCAGTTCCTGCAAAAATATGCGCCGAACTACGCGCTGGTGCAGGATGCCGATAAGGAGGTGGCTGGAGCCAAAGCGGCCATCGCCGCGGCACAGAGCAGGTCACAGGGGAAACAAACGCCGGCCCGCCTGGCTGACCTCGCGTTCATGCGAGGGAGATTAGCGCAAGACCAGGCGGACCTGGCAGCGCAACGTGCCAGTCTCATCGCCATTCGTCATGTCCTGGAGGCGATGAAGGCGCAAATGCTCAAATCGGATAGCAACACTTTAGAAGGACGCTGACCTCGAACGCGAGGTAAAGGCAGACGAACAGAGCTATTTGCAGTATCTCTCCAGGCGAGAGCAGGAACGCACTGCCGGTGTGCTCGACCAGCTCCCGGCCGTGACGCGCTGCATCCGCTACGCCGCCCACGGTACCTGCATCGCCGGTACGCGGTAGAGGTGTGATCTTCCTTGTCGCTCTGGGACTAGCCGCGGCTGTCAGCTTTCCAGCTGCGTTGATCTGGATTACTCGATTGCTTTGATCCCTGTTTCCACACGCCAACCCAGGTGATCGAGACGCTTGGGGATTGCTGTTGTGTTGGCAGTGCCCAAAATGACTGCTTAGGCAAACTATGGTCCTGGATTATTTCAAGCTGCGGGAACAACCATTCGGCGTGACGCCCGACGCGCGGTATCTGTTTTTGAGTTCTACGCACAGAGAAGCGCTTGGCTCTCTTCTTTATGGCATCGACCAGGGATGCGGTTTTCTTGCTCTGATTGCAAGCCCGGGACTGGGAAAAACCACGCTGCTGTTCCACGCGTTGCATCAGCTCCGGGAGAAGGCGCTGACCGTATTTCTGTTCCAAACCGTTTGCACTTCCATCGATCTTCTGCGTACGCTTCTCGCTAGCCTAGGCGTGCAGGATACCCAGGGGAGCCTTATCCAGTTGCAATCGAGATTGAAGGAGGTTCTACTCGCGCAGGCCCGGTTGGGAAAGCGCGTCGTGGTGGCCATTGATGAAGCGCAAAATTTGGATGATTCGGTGCTCGAGCTGATTCGCATGCTGTCAAACTTCGAGACGCCTCAGGAAAAGCTGATCCAGATTATTCTTTCGGGGCAGCTGGAGCTAGCGGAAAAAATTGCGTCGCCCCATCTTGAGCAACTGCGGCAGCGAGTCTCGATCTTCAGCGAATTGACACCATTCTCCCGCGAAGACACGCAGCTTTACATCGACCACCGTCTCCGGGTAGCAGGATATACATTTGACGGACCGCTGTTTACCAGGGACGCGGTAGCACTCATCGCGGATGCGAGCTACGGCATTCCGCGCAATATCAACAACCTCTGTTTCAACGCACTGTCGCTGGCATACGCGTTGCAGCGAAAGCCCATTGATTGCGAAATCATTCGTTCGGTGATTGCCGATCGTGATCTCGGCCGGTTTCGAAACAGAACCAGCCTCGCTCTACATTCAGGAGCGAGTGTGCGGCGAGCCGTGCGTGCATTTCCTTCAGGGAAGCTCGCATCTTCCCGATCAAGGGTATCGATGCAGAAGCTTGCATTCGCTTTCGCGGCCATTCTCGCCCTGGGTGGGGTCCTCGTCGCCGGCCGTTGGTGGCTGGGTAACAAGGCCGCGATGCACGCGCAGAGTGAGCCGCTGCTCGTCGCTCCAACTCCATCACGCCTCTCACCGCAGGCACACCCTATTGTTTCCAATCCCCCCTCGCCGGTTGCTGGGGAATTGTCTCCGGGCGCGCCCCATGCAAGCACAGTCAGCGTTAAGTCAGGAGAGACCTTGATCGAGATATGCATGGCAAGTTTCGGACGATGCAGTCCGGAACTTCTGCAGGAGATTCGCCGGCTCAATCCTCAAATGAACAATCTCGATCACATCGAGCCAGGTCAGACGATTCAACTGCCGATTTCCGTCGCCAATTTAGGGCAGCCGCGAGCTTTCCATTTCAGGCAGCAACCATGAGTAGAAATTACGAGTTGATGCGCGAGATGGAACAGAAGCAGGCCCTCTTGTCTAACTACTCCATCGAGCCGGCATTCACTGCGGGGAAGAGCAGCGGCCGGGGGCTTCCACGGCAATTGGCAAGCGATCTGATAGCGGGTTTAGTGGAGCGGGTCTTCTTGCAACCCGAGGAGAAGCCGCCGCGCATGGTGGTGTTCGCTGCCGTCGATCATGGCAACGGATGCAGCCTGATAGCCGCTTCAGTAGCCCGGGCTCTGACTGCGAGCGCGCCCGGGGCAGTATGCCTGATGGAGGCGAACTTTCGCTCCCCTGCGCTGCCCAGGATGTTAGGTACAACCAATTACCAGGGCTTTACAGACGCGCTGCTGGAACAGGGCAGCATCCGTTCTTTTATGAAGCCAATGGGAAACGGCCGCTTGTGGCTGCTATCTTCCGGTCCGTTAGCGGCCGATTCGCCGAAGCTCCTGGCTGCGGAGCGCACGCGGGCTCGGTTTCTCGAACTGCGTGCGGAGTTCGACTTCGTTATTGTCGATGCGCCGCCGCTATCGCGGTACGCGGATGCGATCGCGCTGGGCCAGCTAGCAGACGGAATGGTGCTGGTCCTAGAAGCGGGGTCGACCCGCCAGGATGCCGCACTAACCGCAGTGCAATATGTGCGCTCTTCCCGGATTCAGGTTCTTGGCGCCGTACTTAATAAGGCGGCTGGTACGTATCCCGGAGCAAGCCTTTGAGTACCGAACAGCACCGAAGTAATCAAATCAGCTTCATGGGAGCGGCTCTCTGGCCAGTGTCTCATGCTACTTTTCAACAAATTCATAAGCACGACCAGCGTGATATCCTGCGTGCAGTTCGGTTGCGTCATTTTTTTTCGGGCAGCCGCGATCCCGGATATTCAGGTAGTCGCCGTCTCCATCTGTTATCGTATCCGCACCCATGGAGCACCGAAAGTAGAACGGCGTATCGACCGCCACTTCCTAACCTAAAAGGGTTGCATCGTGCAGGATTTGAGTGCACCTAGGGCCCAAACAGCACGCCGCGTTCTGAAGTAAATCAATTCGATTTTGAGGCCGAGCTCTGCCGATGCTGGCAGTGTTGCTCGGCGGAGAGATTTTAAAGTGCCCCAATTCCCCCTGATTCAGCTTCCGGTTGCTGTCCCAAAGGATCGCCCACCAATGATGGTTTTGGACTATTACAGACTAGAAGAACAACCGTTTGGAGTCACACCCGACCCGCGATACCTGTTTCTTACCCCCACTCACAAAGAAGCGTTGAACTCTCTCATCTATGGCATTGAGGCCGGTTGCGGATTTGTAGCCTTGATTGCCACGCCGGGGTCGGGAAAAACAACGCTGATCTTTGAAATGTTGAATATTCTTCGCGACAAAGCCCGCATTGTGTTTTTGTTTCAAACCATATCCACTCCGATGGATCTTTTGCGATCCTTGCTCTCAGGCCTCGGCGTGCGCGACTTGCAAGGGAACCTGGTTGAAATGCAAATCAGGCTACGCGATCTGCTCACCGAGCAATACCGCCTGGGAAAACGCGTGGTAGTGGTGATCGATGAGGCGCAGAATCTTGACGATTCCGTCCTTGAACTGGTGCGCATGCTCTCCAACTTCGAAACCGCACGCGACAAACTCATCCAGATCATTCTTGCCGGGCAGCCGCAACTCGCCGACAACATAGGTTCGCCGGAACTCTTGCAACTCCGCCAGCGGATTTCCATCTTCGCGCGTCTCCGACCCTTTACTCCGGAAGAGACAAACCTCTACATACTGCACAGATTGCGGGTCGCTGGTTACAACTCCGATATGCCCTTGTTTACCAAGGATGCGCTGGCACTCATCGCCCTGTGCAGCGAAGGTCTTCCGCGTAATATCAATAATATTTGTTTCAATGCCTTATCGCTGGGGTCGGCTCTGCAGCTGAAACCGATCGACCGCGATGTCATTCGTCAGGTGATTGGTGATCTTGATATCGGGCCGCGTCGCAAGAGATCCTCTGTCCCGCCGAAGGCGGCGGAGAGAGCTTCAGAAGTGGTTCTGGAATTTACTCCCGAGGATGACAGAACATACAGGAGATGGCTCCCCCAAATCGGGGTCGCTGCCGCGGTCCTGCTCGCGGTTGGCTTGGCACTTATCGAGAGCCAGCGATGGCTCGGTCATCACTCAGTTGGGCCGCAACCCGCATCCACAGTGACCGCCAAACCAGATTCGGCAGCCGTGGCCCCGGTAGTTTCTGCCCCGCCGCCTCCCCAGTCCTCCGCACTACACGATGCGCCTGAGCCGACAGCCACCCGCTCCACGCCGGCGCCGGCTCCAGCCGCTCCGCCGGCGGATCGCCCGGTCCCCGTCGCTGCTCCGCCGCCTTCACTGGTTGCAGAGCAAATTCCCCAGCCGATCGATTCTGTCGGCACCGTTCGTGTAGCGGCGGGGCAAACCTTGCTTGGCATCTGTATCCAGAAATACGGCAGCTGCACGTCCCAACTTTTGCAACAGATCCACGAGCTAAACCCTTCGCTGAACAATCCGGACCACATCGAGTCTGGTCAAAATATTCGTGTCCCGGTGCTGGCCGCCCAATCAAGTGCTGCCGAACAGCCTCGTAATACGTCGTCCACTGCGGAGAGCTCGCACGAGTAGTCATTGATTCCGTGTTGCTAAGTGTGAACTGAACTCTGGGCATCCGTTCCGGCCTTCATACGTTCCTTCATACGTTCCTTCATACGTTCCTTCATACGTTCCTTGATGCGTTCCTCGATTCCTTCCCAGAGACTTTCCC
This sequence comes from uncultured Acidobacteriaceae bacterium, assembly GCA_963847155.1. GTDB lineage: Bacteria > Acidobacteriota > Terriglobia > Terriglobales > Acidobacteriaceae > PALSA-350. The sequence goes on from CAWJZH010000007.1 coordinate 17,342, forward strand.
GGCTTCATAAACGGACAAACCGCCGTCCACAAGTATCGCCTTGAGACCAGGGTCCGCTGCAACCTCTCCCGGCGTGCCGGGACCGATCACAGCTGGGAACCCCCACCTCACCCTTGTCATCCCGCCTGCCCCGGCAAGCCGTGGGGGCGGCGACTTGGCCTGCTAGACTGGGCATCGACTAAAATCGGATGAGGCCGCCTTTGAGGCGAGACCTGATTAGTTTGGTGAAAATTCAAGAGTAAGCGAAAGCAGGAATGTAGCATGTCTCTCAGAATTAACGACACAGCGCCCGACTTTACTGCCGAAACGACCCACGGCACCATCCACTTTCACGAGTGGATCGGAGATGGTTGGGCCATTCTCTTTTCTCACCCCAAAGATTTCACTCCGGTCTGCACTACCGAACTGGGCAGCGTGGCCGGCCTCCACGACGAATTCAAGAAACGCAACACCAAGGTCATAGGCCTGAGCGTGGACCCGGTGAGCAATCACGGAAAATGGGCTATCGATATTGAGGAGACCGGCGGCCACAAGGTCGAATACCCCATGATTGGCGATACTGAGCTCAAGGTCGCCAAGCTATATGACATGTTGCCCGCCGATGCAGGCGACACTTCCGAAGGCCGCACGGCCGCGACCAACGCCACCGTCCGCACCGTCTTCATCGTCGGTCCGGACAAGAAGATCAAGATGCACATGAGTTACCCCATGACCACCGGCCGCAATTTTCCAGAACTGCTGCGGGTCATCGACTCCCTGCAGCTGACAGCCAAACACAAGGTGGCCACCCCCGCGGATTGGAAGCAGGGTGATGATGTCATCATCCTCCCCTCTGTCTCCGACGAAGAAGCCAAGCTCAAGTATGCCGACGGCTGGAGATCGCCCAAGCCTTATCTTCGCCTCGTTCCTCAGCCTAAGTAACCCGTCACCATGACTATGCAAAGAGTCGCGTTCCTTCTGCGGTTGCGTCCCGGCACGGAAGAGGCGTACGACCAGGCCCATAAAGAAGTATGGCCGGAGATGTTGGCGCTCCTCAAGCGCGCCGGCATCTCGGAGTACTCGATCTTTCGCCGCGATCAGCTTCTCTTCCTCACCATGCAAGTCGAGAATTTCGAGGAGACCTGGGCGAGGATTGAAGCCGACCCGGTCAACACTCGCTGGCAGCAGGCCATGGCGGCCTATTTTGCTCCTCCAGACCCAGCCTTGGATCCGCTGCGTCCCGGCGAACGCTTTCCCATGATGCGCGAAGTCTTCTACATGCCTTAGCTAGCGAGCGAACTGGTCCAGCAGCAGATGAAGAGATTGCCGCAACAGTTTCTTTCCCCCTTGCTCAGCCGCCACTACTTCGAGTTCGCGTTCCAGCGTCAGCGTGGCAAAACCATGAACCAGGCTCCACGCAGTCGCGACTAATGCTTGCTGCCGGGCAGGATTGGCGGCGGGTAGCAGGTCCCGTGCCGCCCCTTCCAGCAGTAAATATGCTTCATTCGCTGTCTTTCCCACCTCCGGATACTTCTCCTTGGAAATTCCGCCTTCCCACATCACTTTGAAGTGGGAGCGGTGTTCCAGCGCAAAATCGACGTAGGCAACGCCCATCTCCACCAGCCGTTTAACCTTATCTTTGGGATAGCTCTGCGTAGCCCGCGCCAGGGCGTCGCGAAACAGGCCAAAACCTTCCGCTGCAATTTCCGCTAACAGCCCTTCCTTGTCTTTGAAATGACGATAAGGAGCGGCTACGCTTACACCGGCCAGGCGGGCAGCGTCGCTCAAGGCAAGACCCTTCACGCCATGTTGTTCAACCAGTAAAAGCGCGGCCCGCATCAGGGCTGAGCGCAGGTCTCCGTGATGGTACGGACGTTTTTTGGTAGCGGTCACGCTGAGGTCAATTCTACCTGAATGTGAATCCATTTAACATTTATGTTAGTCTCTTTTACATGCAGAATCATTCATCGCCGTGGAGGAGGTTGGTCGCCGCCGGCTATGCCGCATCGCCCGCGTTGACCGTTGTTGGGGTTCATCATGGCAGCGGACCTGGTATTTTGCATGGCAGGTCTGGTTGTCGACCACCGCGTGATCACCGGGGCGCCGGCATGGCTTAAGCCGGCAAAGTTCGCGCTTTCCACCATGATCGCTGCCTGGAGCTTTGCCTTTTGCATTGCATCGACCACCGTCTGGCCGCATCATCAGGCGCGCGCTCGACGTTGTCTTGGCAGCTGGCCTGTTCATTGAGATCGCGCTGATTGATATGCAAGCGGCGCGGGGTACCAGCAGTCATTTCAACGTTGCCGCGCATTTTGATGCGCGCGGTGTTTGCGGTCATGGGGGTCACCATCGTCTGCGTCTGGCTGTCGATGCTGCTGCTCGCGGTGGTCCTCTTCCGGCAGCCCTTTGTTCATTCCGCTTGGGGATGGTCGCTACGCCTGGGCATGGTCCTGGCGTTGATCGGCACCGGCTCAGGAGGTTTGATGGCCATGCCAAATTCCCAGCAACTGGCGAATGCGCATGCCACCGGCCGGCTTCCCATAGCCGGGGCGCACACCGTCGGTGCGCCGGATGGTGGCCGTGGATTGCCCGTTACCGGTTGGAGCGTCGATCATGGCGATCTGCGGATTGCTCACTTCCTGGGCATGCACGGTTTGCAGGTATTGCCGCTGCTCGCATGGTGGATCGCGCGTCCGAAAGCACGAGCAAGCGAGCGAACGCAGCGTAACCTGATCTTTGCCGCCGCCGGCAGTTACCTGGCGCTCTTCGGGCTTGTTCTTTGGCAAGCTTTTCGTGGGCAGTCGATTGCACAGCCTGATGGTTTAACGTTGGAGAGTTTTGCTGTGTGGCTCGTGATAACAGCGGTTGCCATCGTCGTGATCAGCAGCAAGCAGGCCAATCATATTTTCAATACCAAGGAAGGCATTTCATGACTGCGGATGCGCTCTTTCGACTTTGCAACAGTGTAGCGATGGCCGGTTGGCTTCTGTTGGTGGTCACGGGCTGGTCGACCCGTGCCTCGCGTATTGTCTCTTCGCTGATAACCGGTCTGCTGGTCCCGGCACTGCTATCCAGTTTGTACCTGGTGCTCATTCTTACCCATTGGAGCGGCCACAAAGGTGGATTCAATTCTCTCAGTGCTGTCATGTTGCTTTTCACCGACCACTGGCTCGTCCTCGCCGGATGGGTCCACTACCTGGCCTTCGATCTCTTTATCGGTAGCTGGCAGGTACGGGATGCAAGGCGCAATCACGTGCCGTTCCTGCTCGTGCTCCCGTGCCTGTTCCTGACCTTCCTCTTTGGGCCTATCGGACTCTTGCTCTATCTGCTTCTAGCGGGCCTGGCAACGCGGGGCAAAGCGTGGCCCGGTCATCCGGCGGTTGTGACCTAGAGAAACCGCAGATTGCGTTCTATCTTTTCATCCCGAGCAACTGACTTGCTGTGGCAACTAGAGAATGAACACGAGGAATATCGCGCCCAGCGCTCGTGCTCTGTATCAGGGCACGGCTTTAGCCGCGCCAAACCAGGACTAGTCCTGGGCCAAATTCAGCCAGAGTTGTCCAAATTAGCGAAGCAAATGGCTGTTTGAGGATTTAACTTGTTGATTGCTTTGAAGCGCGCTTGGGAATAAATTCTCCTTGCATGTAGATCGTCTGCTGTCCAAATTGGATTTAAACAATGCCTCGGCTCAACAACCGCCCTTCCTCCAGCAACCGCCCTTTCCTTGCCACGGTCCTCTCCTTTTTGTCATCCCGAGCGCAGTCGAGCGGATCTGCAGTGCGCCACTCGTGTGCCCCGCTCCTACCGGTCCACAACCTCCACTAGCCATCCACCGAACCCTCCTGGAAACATCAATCTTCCCTTTCTTATTCCGGATTTCCAGGAGTGGGCGGTAGAACCGCAGATCCGCTCGGCTGCGCTCGGGATGACAGAAAGGAGAGGGTCGTGGCAAGGAAAGGGCGGTTCCTAAACCGAGGCGTTAAAAATCTAATTTGGACACATCTGAAATTCAGCCGTCCCCGCGGGACTGGTCCACGCATTCTTCGCTACCCCAGCACTGCATGCCGGGGTATTATCGGGCCGTCCCTTCGGGACTCTACGCTTCAAACAGCTGTCGCAACTCCGGGGCTGGAAAGGAATGCACCTCGTACCAAACGGCTGTGGGTGCGATCCTACCATGATTCAGCCGTCCCGCTGCGCCCCGGCGTGCCCTGGGATCTGCGGTTTCCCTCAACCAGCCCCAATCTTCAACTCGCCCACCGCCCGATACGCCTGGTTGATGGCACAGTCTGTGTACGCGTAAGCGTCGGCATCCGCATTGGCGATAGCAATCCGCCCCAAAGGCTTCCGTGCCTCGACGCAAGGTAGCGGCCCACCGTCCAACCAAAATGGATCCCACAACGAGTTGTATTGGTATGCATATCCATGGGGCCACCGATTAACCGTGATCGCCGCAATATCCCGTGCCGGATCAAATCCACCGGCCCCGACACTCCGGGCAAGCTGCTCCCTGATATTTCTCTCGAAAGTTTCGAACGACGTCCCATACAGATCGGCTCTTCCGGCACGATGCTGGCCGCGCGCAGGCAGTCCGGGCGAGCACGGATAGCGCTCCATGGCGACCACGATCGGCTCCTCCGGGCGCTTGGTGCAATGGTAATCCCCAATGCTCACACGACGATCGAGGCGCAAGCCGACGAAGTAACATCCTGGCGCAGTGATGCTGTATGTCCCGAGCCGGACAAAGCTCTCCCAGTTGCGGATGGCCACGTTGGTATACACAATCGGAACCTTTTCCGCAGAACGCAACGCCGCAACCTGGGCCGGCGGCAACTCGGTAGTGAGGTAAGGAATGACAGGATGCCAACAGGCCAGAATGCAGTGCGACGCCTTGACCGTGTATAGCCGACCCTCCTGCACATAAGTGATCTCCACTTCCTTCGCAAGGGACGGATCGCCATCATGCCGTACCTTGACCACGGTGCTGTTCAGCCGGATTCGCGTTGGCTGGCCTGCTTGATCGAGCTGGTCATAATGAATCTGGGCACTCACAATGTCGTCAGCGGAATGGCCAGGCACAGCGGCGGGAATGAGCGAACGCACCAGCAGTCGAGCGATCGAAGAGTTCCCATCGGGGAAATGAAAGAAATACTTCTCCGCTTCTTCATTGGGAATCGCGTCCCGGCCCATGCCCGGCCCAGGCCCCGGCGTTAGTTTGAGGCCGTCGAAACCGGGCCTGCCCATACCCCACGAATCCTGCGCCGAGATGGCGTCGATGCCCACTCCATAATCCGATTTAGGATACGGATCCATGAGCGCGACCACCTGGCGATCCACTTTCACTACGTTGGTCAGGTAATCAGCGTAACTCATGCGGGCCAGCTTGGCCTTCTTCTCCGCCGAAGAGAGCCCCGGCATCAAATCCTCATCGAGAGCATAGAGCCGCTTTAAGTCTGCTTTGGCCTTTTCTGTCAGCGGGGCCTGGGAACAAAACTCCTGCCACATTTTCTCGCCATGCCCGTGCTCAGGGTTGATGACCAAGCGATCCGCGCCGAAAGTTTCCTTATCGAAAAAGATCTTCTGCTTCAGGCCAAGGGAAGGATAGAGGGCACTGTCATTGTGTCGTGCGTAGGAGGAAACATCGATGCCCAAATCGCGGATCACTCCCTTGGCCACGGGACTATAGGGAGCCGGGCTCTCGATCGAATACGTACCTCCGAAGCCCAACATAAATGTCTTGTCCACTTGGAACTCATTGCGCTTCGCGTGACCGCCGAAGTCATCGTGGTTGTCAAGAATCAGGACGCGTGCAGACTTGCCGGCAGCCTGGTGGAAAAAGCGCGCGGAGGCGAGGCCGCTGATCCCACCGCCCACAACGACCAGGTCATAGCTGTTCGCCCGTGCTTTCGGGCTGTCCCTGCCGTCGTCCAGAAGGTTCCGTCGCGCAGCCGGTGCGCGACTTCAAACGCACCCACATGACCTCCGCGTAATCCGTGAGCGGCGGGCGGGTCATAGCCGGGACGGTCCTGCGCCTCCGTTGCTCCTTGCGCGAACGAATGCGGGGTGGCCGCCGCGGCAATGGCCATGGCCGCACCATTCATGAAATCGCGGCGAGTAATCCGGCGATCCATACCCAGCTCTTTGTCTGTCCAACTCATCGATTCATCGTCTCCGTCTTTTCCCGGCTCATCAACCACTGTGACAGGAAGATGGTGATCACCGAAAACAAAAAGATCAGCGTCGCAATGGCATTCATTTCCGGGGTCGCCCCGCGCCGCAGGCGTGACCATATCTCCAGCGGCAGGGTGTTCTCCCTGCCGATCAGGAAAAACGTAACGGCAATTTCATCCATCGAAAGCGTAAAGATGAGAAGCGCCGTGCCCAGCAGCGAGGTTCGCAAACCGGGCAGTACAATTCGCACCAGCGTCTGGATCCTCGTGGCGCCCAGATCCGCGGAAGCTTCCTCCAGCGAGCGATCCAGCTTCGCCAATCCGGCAAAGATCTCCGTCGTGGCCACCGCCGTCAAGGCCGTGGAATGACCGAGAATCACCGTCACCAGGCTTAGACGGAATCCACTACTCACCGTCACCAGGAGAAGCGAGATGCCGGTGATCACGCCCGGAACGATCAGCGGCAGAAGGACCAGCCGTTGAAAGGCCGCTTTGCCTGGGAACGAATAACGATCGAGAGCATAGGCTGCGGGAAAGCCGATCAACATCGACAAGACAACGGTGCGAGAGGGCGACAATGGCGCTGTTGCCAACCGAATTCCACATGGCGGAGTCGGCGAACAGCGTACGATACCAATCGAGTGTCCAATGTCGCGGTGGAAACCCGCCCACTCCATCCCGGTTGAAGGAATAAACCACCAGCACGACGATCGGCAAATAAAGAAAGGCATAAGCCGCGGCGGCGTAAACAGTCGACAACGCCGGAAGGGTACGATTGTCCGGCCTTCATGCCGCTCTCCAGCGTCGTTCCAGCCGTTGTGTAACCGTGATGATAACCAGCACCATCACCAGGATAACCACAGCAACCGCCGCCCCCAGCGGCCAGTTGTAGTCGGCGCCGAACAGATTCGCCACAATGTTGGCGATCATCACGCTGCTCGGGCCACCTAACAACAGCGGCGCCAGAAAATCACCGAAGCTAAGCAAAAATGCAAACGTAACCCCAGAGAGAACACCCGGCAGCGACAGCGGAAGGATTATCCGGGTGAAGGTCTGCCATGTCGTTGCTCCCAGATCGCTCGAGGATTCGAGTAGCTCCCGCGGAATCTTTTCGAGCGAAGCGACCACCGGCAGGACCACAAAAGGCACATAGATATGGGTAAGCGTGACAATCACCGCAAAGGGGCTGTACAAGAGGAAACCCAAGCGGATGCCGGGTTGCATGACACCATAGCAGCAGGGTATTCATCACACCCTCGTTGCCGAAGATCACTTTCCATGCGTAGGCGCGGACCAGGTAGCTGATCCACAGCGGAATAATCACCGCCTGGTAAAGAATCTGCCGGTACTTGCCGGCCTGAAAGACAAGAAAACACGCCAGCGGATAACCAATCACTAAAGAAAGCAGCACCACCGAAAAAGCAATGCGCATGGAGCGCAAAATCACGGTCAGGTAGAGCGGGTTCTGGATCAGGTGCAGATAATTTGCGAGGGTTAGATGGTGAACCACCTGCTGCCCCGCATCCAGACTCCAGAAACTGTAACAAAAGAGAAGACAATAAGGCGTGAAGAGGAATAGCGCAATCCAGGCAAATGGTGGCAGCGTCACCAGCCACGCAGACAGCCGGGAGCGCGCCATGTTATTCCTGCTCCAGCGGAACCAGGTCTTGGGCCCGGAAGGCAAACCAGCCGCCGTTACTGCGGGGCCCGGCGACGCGCGCCGATAGCTCCATCCCGGATGCGCAACGCAGCGTAAGCAGCGAATCAGCCCCGTGAAACTGCTCTGCAACCACCTCTGCGACAAACGGAACCACGTGCTCGCCCGTCGGCGCAGTCTCTGTTACAGGAGCGATACATTCCGGACGCAACGAAAACGTGACCGCGCCGTCCGCCACCTTGACCGGTACAGAGAAATCGGCGCAGTCAGCCACACCCTGGCGAACCGTCCCCTCGACGAGGTTGCTCTTGCCCAGAAACGAAGCCGCATACGCCGTCCGTGGCGTGGAGTAGATCGCGCGTGGCGTGCCGCACTGTTCTACCTTGCCGTGCCGAAGCAAGACCACTCGATCCGAGATAGCCAGCGCCTCGCTCTGGTCATGAGTGACAAAAATAAAAGTGATCCCAACCTCGCGCTGCAGCACTTTCAGCTCGCGCTGCATTTCGAGGCGAAGATTGGCGTCCAGAGCTGAGAGTGGCTCGTCCAGCAACAACAGCCGAGGCCGGTTGACCAGCGCACGAGCCAGCGCTACCCGCTGTTTTTGCCCTCCGCTGATTTGCCGGGGAAAGTGTTTGGCAAATTGCCCCATATGGACTTTCCTGAGCGCCTCCTCCACACGAGCACTCACTTCGTCACGCGCGCACCCGCGCACCCGCAAGCCATAGGCTACGTTCTCGAACACGCTCATGTGGGGAAACAGTGCATAGCTCTGGAAGACGGTATGAATGGGGCGGCGATGGGGAGGTATCGCATCCAGCCGCGCATCCTCGAGCAAAACCCGTCCGCTGGTGGCATCTTCAAAGCCAGCCAGGATCCGCAAAAGCGTGGTCTTGCCCGAACCGCTTTCGCCCAACAGGGTAAGAAACTCGCCCTGTTCCACGTCCAGCGATATGGATGCAAGCACCATGTGCTCGCCGAAACGTTTGCCCACGTTCTCCAGCCGCAGAAAGGCGCTCATACCGAGCCCTTCACTGGCTCGCCTTTACTTCGTTCCACACCTCTGTGTATTTCGCGCGCCGCGGCACATCCTGCCAGAAAACAATCTGGCGCTGGTAAGCATCGATGTCGTCCAGGTGCAGACTGTGGCGCTGCTCCGGCGTCATCAGCGCGGCGGCCTGCGGGTTTGCCGGGATATACCCCGTCACATCGCTGAGCTGTTTCTGGGCCTGGGCAGCGATGAGGTAATTCAAAAACTGATACGCAAGTTCCTTGTTGTCGCTCGAAGAGGTAATCATCAGGTGATCGATCCACCCGGTGGTGCCTTCCGCGGGGATCTCTTCCTGAATAGGTAGTCCGCTCTTGTGCAACTGGTTGGTCACCAGCGGCCAGCCCATGCCCGCGATGACTTCATGATTTTGAAACAGGTTGGTCAGCTCCCCGCCGGTCGTCCAAAGCTTGCGGATATTCGGTTTCAACGCGATCAGCTTTTGCTTTACCTGCTCCAGTTGCGCATCCGTCAGGTTGTAGACGGCCGCAGGGTCAGTCTTGCCAAAGCCGAGCACCTCCGCCGCCATGTACATGGTGGAGAGGTCGTCCCAGAACGATAACTTGTTGGCAAATTTCGGGTCCCAGAGTTCAGCCCACGTCGCGGGGGCTTTGGAAAAGGCCCTGGTGTCGTAGAGCAGGGGATTCGGGCCCCAGGTGAGGGGCACGCCGTAGACCTTGCCGTTTTGCTTAACCAGCGTTCGCGAGGTAAGGCTTGGCGAAAGCTGCGAGTAGTTCGGCACTTTGCTCAGATCGAGCGGAGCTACCAGGCCGGACCGGCTGAGCATGGTGGCCACATCGCTCGAGGGCGAGATCACGTCGTAATTGGACGAGGCGCCTCCGCGTAACTTCGCCACCAGCTCATCGCTGGAGCCCATATAAGCTGCAGTCACTTTGCATTGGCATTTGGCTTCGAAGCCCTGGATGAAGGACGGGTCCGCATAGCCTTCCCAAACCAACAGGCTCAGGGTCGGGGGCGCCTTCTTGCACCCGCAAAGAACGCTTAGCGCCATCGCGCCGACGACGAGGATGAATCTTTTCGCGCTCAGATTTGGCAAATATGGCTCCGAAAAAGTTCGGACACTGCGAGAAGGACGAGGTTAGGAGCTAATTTCCAGAAATTACTACAAGGGTGTAAACGTGGCAACGCCTTTCCTGAGACGCCGCCCAGGTCATATAATGCAAAGCAGCGTTTCTCAAGCGAATGTCTTCTCTCTCTGATATCGCGACACCCCGCGTTTCTGGCACCTTCTGCCGGATGCGGTGGTTTCTCCGCTACGCCCGCGGCGAAGCCCGGCTGTGCCGGCGGCCCGATCCCAGTCCCCTCGCACGCTAGAGCACTTTCCTGGCTGCACTCGGCCTCCGCACCATTGACAGCCCTCTGGGCAAAGGATGAATCCTCATGCACCACCTTCTGGAGAAGGAACTCGCCACTTTTGAAGCACGTACCCCAGGTTCCAAAGCCGCCCTCAAGCGCGCCGAACCCCGCATGCCGCTGGGCGTCGCCAGCAACTTCCGTAGTTACGAGCCCTGGCCCCTGTTTGTAAAGGACGCCAAGGGAACCCACATTCACGACCTCGACGGCAACGAATACATCGACTTCAACCTTTGTTTCGGTGCTCTCATGGCTGGCCACTGCCACCCGGCCGTGGTTGCCGCCGTGCAGGAGCGCCTCGTGACCGGCACCATGTACGGCATGCCGCACACCCTGGAGTACGACCTGGCCGATGAAATTTGCCAGCGCTTTCCCGTAGAGCAGGTGCGCTTCGGCAGCAGCGGAACCGAAGTGACCATGCACGCCATCCGCATCGCCCGCGGCTTCACCGGCCGCGACAAAATCATCAAGATGGAAGGCGGCTATCACGGCGTTCACGACTCTGTGCTGGTCAGCATGAAGCCCAATCTCGACCTCGTCGGCGATCCCGACCGGCCCAACCAGGTACCGGCCTCCGGCGGAGTACCGGCCGATACCGTCAAAAATACGCTCGTCGCCCAGTTCAACGATCTCAAGGCCATCAACGGCCTCTTCAAGGAGAACCCTGGCCAGATTGCTGCCGTGATCCTGGAACCCATCATGATGAACATCGGCATCTGCATGCCGGAGCCAGGCTACCTCGAAGGTCTTCGCGAGATCTGCACCCGTGAAGGCGCGCTGCTCATATTCGACGAGGTAAAGACGGGCGCCAAGCTCGGCCGTGGCGGAGCCTGTGAGTACTTCAACATCAAGGCCGACATCGTAACCCTGGCCAAGTCCATCGGCGGCGGGTTCCCGTTGGCAGCGTTCGCAGCCAGCAAAAAGATTCTGGACGTGATCGCGGAGCACAAGGTCTTCCACGCCGGCACCTACGCCACCAACCCGTTGGTCATGGCGGCCGGCCTTGCCACCTTGCGCGAAGTGCTCACGCCCGCGGGCTACGCCCACATCGGCAAGGTGAGCGATGCTCTGGTCTCGGGCTACAAGCAGATCGTGCAGAAGACCGGCCTTGAGGCTTACGTCGAGAGCGCCGGAGCCAACGGCGCCATGCTGCTCTATCGCCACAAGATCCATAACTACCGCGAGTGGCATGCCGTCGATACAAATCTGTGGAAGCTCTACTGGTTCGGCATGCTGAACCGTGGTGTGATGGCGCAGCCCTACTGGTGGGACGAGCAGTGGACCATCTCCGTCGCCCACTCCATGGCGGATATCGACAAGCACCTCTCTGCCTTTGAACAGGTGGCGCCGGCATTGGCCCAGGCCCAACAGGAAACCAAGGCACCGCAGGAATCACTGGTTTAGCAGTTTCGGTTGCCAACAAAGCTGGGTGTGCCCTCGAGTGCACCCAGCAAAATTCCCCGGGCCTAGCTCTCGAAAGGAGCCACTATGGCTGTCTCGCAAACCAGTTGTGAACCGATGTTTATCAATGGGGAATGGACGGAAGGTTCTTCCGGCAAGCGCATCCCTGTATACGACCCTTCGACCGAAGAGGTCATCGCCGAAATTCCCGACGCCAGCCAGTCGGATATCAACGCCGCGGTGGCCGCGGCCCGCCACGCCTTCGACGAAGGTGGTTGGCCCCAAACCACAGCGCAGGATCGAGGCCGCATCCTCTTTCGCATCGCGGCCAAGCTCCGCGAAGAAGCCCCGCTGCTCGCCGAGTTGGAGTCGCGCAATTGCGGAAAGCCCATCGTCGAATCGGAATACGATATCGCCGATGCTGCCACCTGCTTCGAATACTACGGCGGCCTGGCCAACAAGGTCTCCGGCATGGTCAATCCCGTTCCCGACAATGCTCTCAGCCTCTCGTTGAAAGAGCCGGTCGGGGTCGCAGGACAGATCATTCCCTGGAACTACCCCATCGGCATGGCCGCCTGGAAGCTGGCGCCCGCGCTGGCTGCAGGCTGCACCTGCGTGCTGAAGCCGGCGGAGCAGACGCCGCTCACCATGCTGAAGATTGCCGGCTGGCTGGCGGAGTGTGGCGTGCCTGCCGGCGTGGTCAACGTCGTGACCGGGCTGGGCGAGACGGCCGGCGCTGCCATAGTCGCCCATCCTGATGTGGACAAGGTGGCCTTCACCGGATCGGCGGCCGTAGGCAAGCTGATCATGAAGTCGGCGGCCGATACCCTCAAGCGCGTGACCCTTGAACTCGGCGGCAAGTCGCCAAACATCTTCTTTGCAGATGCCGATTTTGAGGCTGCCATCGACGGCGCGCTGTTCGGCATTTTCATTAACCAGGGCGAGGTTTGCTCGGCCGGCAGCAGGGTCCTGGTGCAACGGTCTATCTATTCGAAATTTCTCGAAGCCATGACCGAGAAAGCGCGCACCATCAAGCTGGGGCCGCCGCTCGACCGCTCCACCAAGATGGGCCCGCTGGTAAGCCGCGAACAATATGACCGTGTTTTTGCCTACCAGCAACTGGGCAAGTCCGAAGCCAAGCTGGCTCTCGGTGGAGGCCGGCCTGCTTCCATGACTCGCGGTTACTACGTGGAACCAACCATCTTTTACGATGTTGATAACTCTTCGCGTATCGCGCGGGAAGAAATCTTCGGCCCGGTGGCTGCGGTGATCCCGTTCGACGACGAGCGCGACGCGCTCAAGATTGCCAACGACACTTCGTTCGGCCTGGCCGCTGCCGTCTGGACGCGTGACATCTATCGCGCCCTGCGCATGGTCAAGGCCATCCGCGCTGGAATCGTCTGGGTAAATCATATGCAGCCCACTTACGTGGAAGCGCCCTGGGGCGGTTTCAAGCAATCGGGCTTCGGCAGGGAACTGGGAATCCATGGAATCGATGAATATCTCGAGACCAAGCAGGTGCACATCAATCTGAATGAAACGCCGATTGGATGGTACTGAAACCATGTCCAACATTCGCCTGAAGACAGAAATTCCCGGACCCAATGCGCGCGCGCTGATGGCCCGCCGGCTGGACGCTCTTCCGCGCGGAGTCTATGCCTCCACCCCGCTGTTTGTGCGCCACGCCGAAGGCGCCATCCTCGAAGATGTCGACGGCAACCGCTTCATCGATCTGGGCGGTGGCATCGGCTGCACCAACGTTGGCCACCGCAATCCGCGCGTGCTCAGCGCGCTGCGCTCACAACTGGATGCTTTCCTCCATCTCTGTTTTCAGGTAACCGGCTACGAGAGCTATGTCTCGCTGGCGGAAAAGCTGAACCAACTCACGCCCGGTAGTTTTGCCAAGAAGACCTTCTTTGTAAACAGCGGGGCCGAGGCGGTAGAGAACGCGGTGAAGATCGCGCGGGCCTTCACCGGCCGTCCCGCGGTTCTCTCGGTGGAAGATGGCTTTCACGGCCGCACCATGATGGGCCTGTCGCTTACCAGCAAGACCCATCCCTACAAGGAGGGCTTTGGACCCTTCCTGACCGATGTTTATCGCATCCCTTTCGGAGTGCCGGCCAACGCCCGTCTCTCCAATCGTGGCCCAATGACCAAAGGCCAAGTGAACGAGCTGCTCGACCAGACCTTTCGCCGGGTCGTGGCGGCCGAGTCCGTCGCAGCCATCGTAGTTGAGCCGGTGCTGGGGGAAGGCGGCTTCGTGGTTCCACCCGCCGGCTTCCTGCCCGCGCTGGTCGAGATCTGCCGCGAGCGCGGCATCGTTTTCGTTGCCGACGAAGTGCAGACCGGCTTCGGCCGCACCGGGGAACTCTTTGCCAGTAAACACTTCGCCATCGAGCCGGATCTGATCATTACCGCCAAGTCTCTCGGTGGCGGCCTACCGTTGGCGGCGATCACCGGCCGTGCGGAGATCATGGATGCTCCCGGCCCCGGCGGACTAGGTGGCACTTTCGGTGGCAACCCCGCGAGCTGCGCAGCGGCATTAGCCGTGCTGGAAGAATTTGCCGATGGAAAATTGCTGGCGCGCGCCCGCTCGCTGGGGGAGCAATTTCAACGTCGAGCAGCCGCCTGGCAGCGTCAGCATGCGTTTATTGCTGATGTGCGCGGAGTTGGCGCCATGCAGGCCATGGAGTTTGTCGATGCGAACGCGGTCAAGAAACTGCTGCACCATTGTCTGCATCACGGCGTTCTGGTGCTGAACGCGGGCACCTACGACAACGTCGTCCGCTTGCTGATGCCGCTGACCATCACGCGATGACGAGTTTGGCCAGGCGTTGCAGGTGATGGAAGAACGGCTTGAGCGCGGTCGCGGTGGAGCTAGGGGAATTAGCCGCGGTAAAGTAGAGATCAAAGGTGAAACCATCATGAGCGAGACCGTAACCGAAGGAACGATGACGAGCCAGGAAATTTCCGATTGGACCAAGAAGCTGAACTACGGCACTTGGCGTTACCAGAAGAGCTGGAACCCCCTGCACATCGTCGACGCCGAGGGATGCTACTTCACCGACGGGAACGGCAAGCGCTACCTTGATTTCTCAGCGCAGTTGATGTGCTGCAACCTGGGCCACAAGAATCAAGCCGTCATTCAGGCGATCGAAGAGCAGGCGCGCAAGCTGGCCTACATCATGCCATCCTACGCGACCGATACACGTGCAGAGTTGAGCCGTCTCCTCCTCGACGTGTTGCCCGAGGGGTTGACCAAATTCTTCTTCACCACGTCGGGCACGGACGCCAATGAGGCTGCCTTCAAGATCGCCCGCATGTATACCGGCAAGACCAAGATCATTGCGCGCTACCGGTCCTATCACGGGTCGACCATGGCCTCCATCGCGGCCACCGGTGATCCGCGCCGCTGGGCCATGGAGCCGGGCGGCAAGGGCCAGGGCTTTCTGTTTGCCCCGGAAGTGAATTGTTACAAATGCCCTATCAAGCACACCTATCCGCAATGTGGAATCGCCTGCGCTGATTATCTGGAGCACATGATCTCGAACGAAAGTGACGTGGCCGCGGTCATTGTCGAGCCGGTAGTCGGCACCAATGGCGTTCTAGTGCCCCCGCCCGAGTACATGCCGAAGCTGCGCGAGATATGTGACCGTCACGGAGTCTCTATTGATTGCCGACGAGGTCATGTCCGGTTGGGGTCGCACTGGCGAGTGGTTTGCCATGGATCACTGGGGAGTGAAGCCGGACATTCTGGTAACCGCCAAGGGCATCACATCGGCCTACGTTCCGCTGGGGCTCTGTGCGACCACCGGTAAAATCGCCGACTACTTCGAGGACCATTTCTTCTCCCACGGGCATACGTATGAGGCGCACCCCATCACCTTGGCGCCCGCCGTAGCGGCCATCAATGAGCTGAAGCGCCTCGACCTGGTGAACCGTGCCCGTGAGATGGGCAAGTACATGAGCGAAAAGCTCAACGCGCTCAAGCCAAAGCATCCTTCGATCGGGGAAGTGCGTGGCCTGGGCCTCTTCTGGGCATTGGAGATGGTGAAGGACCAGGAAAACAAAACCCCCTTCAACACCAAGCAAGATAAAGTCGACGGAAAGCCAACCGTGGTGGACCGAGTAGCCGCGGAAATGATGAAACGAGGCGTTTCCATCCAGGCCTGGATCAGCCACTTCGTCATAGCGCCGCCCTTGATTATCGAGAAGGAAGAAATCGACTTCGCCCTAGAGCAGCTCGATCAATCCCTGGCGATCGCCGACGCAGCCATAACCCAGTAGAGAACGCCGGACAGGTCGGCTTAGACGGGATGACAAATAGGAGAGGGCAGTTGCCAAGGGAGAGGGCGGTTGTCGATAGCAAAGCCGTCCCCCTCAACAACTGTCCTATCCTTTGGCAACGGTCCTCTCCTATCAGCCACCCTCTCCTATTTGTCATCCCGACCGGAGCGAAGCGGAGGGGAGGGATCTGCAGTTCACTTTCCAAGCAGCAAACTTAAACTCAATCAACCCGCTTCAAATCCCGAGCCAGCAATCGGTGAAACAAATGCTCCCCACCCTCCCTGCGCACTGACAACCTCCCCGCGCCGTACGCCCGAGAATGTAATCCCCGCTGTACCGACTCGCAAATATCGACATCCTCACCCTGCACTCGGTCACTCACCGCGACACTCTCCGCGTTGTACTTCGCACTGGTATCCCCAAAGAAAAAATCAAACACCACCAGGCATTTTTCCTGCCCCAACGGAATCACCAGATTTGTATCCATGACCCCCTCATACAGGTTGATCATGAAATTAGGGTAGATCCAGTAATAATCCGCGCGATCACCAGTACGTGTCTGGGCCACGGACGCATCCTGTGACGCCACCATAGGACTCGACTGCAACACATAGTTCGGCCCATTTTCAATCGTGTACTCGCTGTAATCGAGTACGCTATTGAGCGCCTTATGCAGGTGCGGGACGTGGTAGCCGCCATCCAGGTAATTGTCGACATACACCTTCCAATTGCATTCCAGCGTATAGCTCTTGCGAGCAAAAAACCTCAGACCGGCCACAGAAATCCGCTCCCAAAGGTCGCTTAGATAACTTCCGAGCCCAGGCCCCTCCGGGTGCAAATTGACAAAGACAAAGCTCTCCCAACACGCAACACGAACCGGAACCAGCCCATTCGCCGCCCGTTCAAAATTACAAACACCAGCAAACTCAGGTGTCCCTTTGAGCGAACCATCCAAGCCATAAGTCCATCCGTGATAAGGGCATCGAAGATGCTGCGCCACCCCGCACGGCGCGGTCATGACAGCAGCAGCATGATGGCGGCAAACGTTATAAAACGCCCGCAGTTCCCGATCTGCCCCGCGAACCACCACCAGCGGTTCACCCGCCAGGTCAAAAGTAAAAAACTGCCCCACCTCGGCGACCTGGTCCGTACGTCCCACCGCGATCCAGTTGCTGCCGAACACCTGATCCCGCTCCAGTCGTCCAATCCGCTCGTCCACATACCACGCAGCCGGGATCGTGGAAGCGTACTCCAGCGGCGCTTCCTCGTCATAAAGCGCCAGCACGTCGGCAAGCGACTCATTCATAGCGCAATCCCCTCGCTCAAAGCAGCAGCCCGGACCACCGAACGATGTCCTCTCCAGTAGACGGCGGCACCAGACACCAGCAGCACCATGGTCATAACCAAAATTTTGGCCAACGCCGCTTTAGGATTCCGTTCATCCTCCGCAGGAAACATGGAAAGGATGATCGCCGAGAACGTCGAGAAAAACCCGACGCACGCGAGCGGGATGGCAACCCGTTTGCCTCCAGGCAGCCGCAGCGCGCCGGGCATAGCTGGACGCGATTGCAAACGGATCATAGAGGCAAATACAAACAGATACGGAATAA
Source organism: uncultured Acidobacteriaceae bacterium (assembly GCA_963847155.1). Lineage (GTDB taxonomy): Bacteria > Acidobacteriota > Terriglobia > Terriglobales > Acidobacteriaceae > PALSA-350. The sequence goes on from CAWJZH010000007.1 coordinate 34,865, forward strand.
AGTAAGCAATCAAAGCCATGCTGACCAGCAAGTCATACGCGCCCTTCACGCTGGTGCCGGCCTGGCTCAGCAACCCGAACACAATCCCCGCCATGCCGTAGGAAATGACAGCTACGTATGGAGTTTTCCATCGCGGGTGGATACGCCCGAAAACCGCCGGCAGGTAGTGGTTAATCCCCACCACGAAAGGCAACCGAGCCGTAGATGATAGATAAGCCGCAGCCGCGCCGACACTGCTGATGCCCACCAGGATCGCGACCGGCGCAATCAGCGCAGTCAACCCCAACTGCCGGCAAAGAAAGTCAATCGCTGTCATAAAACCACCGAGCCCGCTGATCCTGCTTGATGGCAGCGCAACCAGCATGGAAACTGTTCCAGCGATGTAACTCAGAGTGATGATGACACCGGCGATCACAAGGGATCGGGGAACCACACGGCGCGCGTCCTTGATCTCGTCGCCCATGAATGAAGCGCATTCGCAGCCGGCGAACGCGAAAAAGATCGTGGACCAGAAGACGAGATCTTTCACCTGAACATGCGGAACGAAGCCCGCCCACGCAAAATGGGTTGCGGAACCAAAGCGCGAGAAAGACACCAGGCCCAGCAGGATCAGAATCACTACCGGCACCGCCATGCCCACCGCGCCAAGATTATTGAGCCACTTGCCCAACCCCAGACCGAGCACGTTGAGCACCGTGATCAATATCAGCATGGTAATAGTGAAGAGCAGGAAATAGATGTTTGCATCGGCCAGATGCGCAGCGCGAGGAGAGGTAAACAGCATGCTGCTGGCAGCGAAATAAAGTACCGCAGGAAAGTAGGGAAGATTGCTCATCCAGTACGTCCATGCCGCCATAAACCCGGCGAAGTCTCCGTAGGCCTCGCGAGTCCAGATGTAGAGGCCGCCCTCCTGGGGATACCGGGACGAAAGCTCCAGTACGCAACCGGCGAGGGGCAGGAAGAACCCGCAAAAGCCCAGCAACCATACCGTGATCGCAGATTGTCCCACTGCCGCCGCGGTCGCGATCCACCGCAGGCTGAGGCCGCTGACAATATAGAAGAGAATGACATCGCGAAAACCAAGTTCCCGTTTCAGCTTCTCTTCCGTCACGGCTTACCTCATGTCCTTCAGTACGGCCATGGCGGCGTTACGCCCATTCATCGCGATAACGCTTCCGCCCGGATGGGTACAAGCGCCGCACATATAGACCCCAGGCATCGACGTACGAGCAGCCAATCGGTGGCTCCACATATTTCCCGGTAGGCATTCACCCTGGAAGATATGTCCGCCGGTAAGGCCGACCTTCTCCTCAATATCCGGAGGTCCCATCACCTGCGCTTCCAGCACGGCATCCGGCAGGTTAGAGCAGAATCGGCCGATCGAATCGAAAGCCAGCTTCCGCACCTGCTCGCGATGGTCGTCCCATGAGCCGGCTGGCGAAGGTGTGAGGTACATACTGCGCAAACACGCTCATCGTGTGCTGGCCCGCCGGCACCACGCTCGCGTCGTGCACGCTTTGGAAATAGATCTCGCACCACAAGTGCTCCGGCAATTCGCCCTTGGCTGCTGGCGGCGAATCCCGCTTTCCATTCCGCGTGGGTCATGGGGGCGTTGATCTGCCCGTAATGGTGGGGCTGCAACTGGCCCGGCCGCGAGGTAAAGTCAGGCAGTTCCCGCAGCAATACATTCAGCTTGACGGTACAGCCTTCAATCGCCAGATCACCGACCTTGGCCCGAAAGTCAGCGCTCGCAGCATTACCTAACAAACGCAACGTGACGACCGGGTCGGCATTCGAGACCACAACCGGAGCAGAGATGCGTTCCCCGCCCTCGAGCAGCACACCTTCGCCAGGCAGTATCTCCGCCACCTTCACGCCCGCCGCCACGACTGCCCCAGCCTCACGCGCAGCGTCACAGAAATAGAAGGAGACCATGCCCATCCCACCCTTTACGTAGCCCCACATACCGGGAAGGCCCCCCAGGCGCCCCGACGAGTGATGGTAGCGGATCGACGCGGTGCCGGCATCGAACGGGCTGGCCTTGGTGCCGATCACTCCCTGGCCAAGATATGCAATTTGCAGCCGCGGGTCATCGAGGTAACGCTCTACAAACTCCGCCATCGACCAATGGAAGAGCACCTGGCGCGCTTCCTCATCATTCGCCCAGGCGAGCGTCCAATTGTTCCGGTGAAGGTGCGTCGCCGATCCACGAATCGCCATTGCCTGCAGGCCGAAGCGTATCGCGCAGCCGACGGATCACGGCGCTCATAGCCTTCCATCCCTTCACATCGCGCGGAGCAAACCGCCGGATCTCCTCTTCGCACGCATCATCGTCATCCCACAACTGGACACTCGTCCCGTCGAGAAAAGGCACAAAGAGCCCGTTCGAAGCCGGCGTCCAATGAAAACCACGATCCGCCAGGCCCAACTCCTCCACCACCAGCGGATGCAGTAGTCCCGCCAGGTACGCGCAAGGCGACATACGCACACCGGGGAAAGGCTCTTCAATCGTGCAAGCGCCGCCCACGCGCTGCCGGCTCTCGAGCACCAGCACACGCTTTCCCGCGCGCGCCAGGTAAGCAGCGCACGCCAGGCCATTGTGCCCGGCGCCGACCACGATGGCGTCCCACGGTCGCGAAGCAAGTTGGGAAATAGGAGCAGGGAGGCCAATTTCGCCCAGCACAGCGGCCGTAGGCGATGCAGTGTGAGGCTGTGCCGAAACCCCCATGCTACGCTCGACCCCGCAGCCGGTTCAGCACCCGGCGATTGCGTTTCGAGGGTTTGCCTGCGCTCAGGGGTTCGAAACGCGGCATCGCCTTGCGCTCTTCCGCCAACTGCAGGCGCAAAGCGCGGCTTGCCTCTGTTTCCCGGTAAAGCGTTTGTGCCACCGCCGCCGGCCCGCGCACGTCGTTCAGGAGCAACACCTCCACCTGGAAATCGCCGCCCTCGTTCTTCACTTGTAACAGATCGCCCGCCCGAACCGGGCGCGCGCTTTTGGCCGGCTGGCCGTTGGAGGTAATTCTACCCAGCTCACAAGCCCGTGCGGCCAGCGCTCGCGTCTTGAAAAACCGCGCCGCCCAGAGCCACTTGTCCATCCGCACATCGTTGGTCAAACCGCTATCCTCCCAAGCCTAACCAGTTTTCGCAGAGGTGTAGACCGAAGCCACAGAAGTTTACGCAGCTTTCCGCCAAAGAAAGCTGCTCGTAACCGACGTTAGAAAGTTTATAGCATTGCGAAAAGTGCTCTCTGGGCGTGCGGCAATTCTCGCATCGAGCCATCGCATCAAGCAATCATGGGGATGGCCCCCGGCCTACTTGGCCGTGGATTTGAGCGGCGGCAGGTACTTCTTGTTGATCTTGGCAACTACGGTGTAATTCGGGTCCACCATCTGGTCCACATGAATCTCCGCGACCTTGGAGAGCAGCTCATAGGCATCCATCTCCGAGAGGCCATAGTCGCTATGGATCCATTGCACCAGCTGGGTAAAGGCGATGCGCAAGGAGTCGTCGAGCGGGCGATAGATCCCTACCGCCATGATCGAGTCTGCATTCTCAAACCGAGGCCACGCAATCTCCCTATGCTTGATCACTTCCACCCGCAGCTTCACCTTCATGGATATCTCCACTGCGGTCCCGTCCACTTCACCGTCGCCCATGGCGGCGTGCCCGTCGCCAAGGTACAGCAATGCGCCGGCGACGTTGACCGGCAAATACAGGGTGTTGCCGGTGGTCGCTTCGGGTGCGTCCATGTTGCCGCCGTATTCCGCGGGGGTAAGCGAACTGCGTGCCTCCCCATTCGCCGGCGCTACGCCGACACAACCCAGGAACGGATGCAGTGGGATGGGCACGGTGAAGCTCGAGTCGTTGGCCTTAAAAAGAGCTGTATTCGCCTTCTTGTCGATGGCATAGGTCCACGTTTCCTTGGGAATCGGCCCACCCAACATCGGCGTATACGTGGTGCTATTGATGGCGCCGAACCCCGGTCCGGCACTCCCGAACCCCTTTTCCGCATTCACTTCCACGGCCATAAAGTGGATGGCAAGCGTATCGCCTGGCTCCGCCCCCTCAATATAGAAAGGGCCAGTCAACGGATTAGGTCCAGGGGGTTTTATCCCGGCATCTTCCAGCGCGTGGCCATCAGCGTCGACCGTGTTCGTTTCCAGAACATCGCCGGGTTGCAGTCGCAGCACCGGTGTAGCGATCCCATAGTCATACTTCAGTTCACTCAGCTTGAGCTCATATCGAGCGACATGCGGCTCCTGCGCCAACACTGGGAGCATCGCCGAGGCAAAACTGGAAAGAACAAGAACGAGTGGGCGTGCGACGCGATCCATGATTTCTCCTAAGCTTGCCAATGCCGCGACTCAAAACAGAATCTTCAGCGCCAGCTGAACATTGAAGGGCTCTCCCGGCCCGATACCCGGCGAGCCACTATAGTCCCCGATGGTGTCGCTACTCTGGCCGAAACCGCCACCGATATATCCCGCGGGAGGCGCCAGGTTGGTGCGGTTGAAGAGGTTGAAAATCTCCGCCCGGAACTGCGCCCGGATCGACTCATGAATCGTGGTGTTCTTGAAGAGAGAAACATCCACGTCACCATATCCAGGGCCCACAATAGAATTTCTCGCAACCGTGCCAAAGCTCCCATTCGGCGCATCCACAAAGGCTGCGGGATTAATCCATTGCACCGGCTGATGATTCGTCAGAGCGTGCGACACGCCACTAAACGGAGCACCCACCTGGACTCCACGATCGGTGTTCTCTCCCGTGCCGCTGGTATCAGAAGAAGCATGCACGCTGAAGGGTTCACCGGTGCGGAAAGAAAGATTTCCGTTGGCCTCCCAACCGTGCGTAAGCCAATGCGGCCCGCGCGACAAACCAGGAATGTCATAGATCAGATAAGCGTTGAAGTGGTGCCGGATATCGTAGTCGGAATTGCCATAATCTCCGTAGAAGTTCGTGCTGTCTTGGGGCAGGGCGCCAACATACTGCGTCACCTCATCCAGGCTGTGTGCGTAGGTGTAGTTGAACTGCGACACCAAGCCATGCCAGCTTGTCGTGCGCAGGGTGGTTTGCAGGCCGTTATAGCTGGAGGTGCCGATCCCCTGAATCTCGTCGATAACCCCGAAGTTGGGAAATTGGGAGAAGTACGGACGGCTGGCTTGTTGGAACGAGAAAACATTGCCGTCAGGATTTACCACCTGCGAGTTGTTGAATCCGCTGCCCAGTGCCGCCTGGTTGATATCGCGCAGGCTCAACAACCGGCGCCCCAGCGTTCCCACATAACCTACTTGCAGCACCGCATTCTTGCCCAGGCCCTTTTGGACATTCAAATTGAAACTCATGTCGTAAGCCGTCCGGAAGTTCTGGCTGACCGAGAACAGGTTGAACACATTGCCGCCCCCAATGGACAAATTCCCGTTGGGAAAAAGAGGAGCATCCTTCTGGATGGTGTATCCGTTTTCCTGAATCGTGTACACGGGATTGATGCCGGCCGGATTGCCCTCCACCCCGATTGGTCCATTGTTAGCCGTTGAAGCAGCTGCCAGACTCGATGAGTTATCCAGGAAAGGCACAATCGCCGGCGTATCAAAGAACAGACCGAATCCAGCCCTGATCACCAGGTCGCCATCCTCCTTGGGCTGAAAAGCCAATCCAACCCGAGGGCTCACGTTGCTCCAGATTTTCGGATACAGCGAAGAAATGCCGCTGCCCGCGACTACCAGGCCACCCTTCTTCGGGTCGAACACCGAAACATCGGGATAGTTTGTATGCAGCGGGCCCTCGTAATCGTAACGGAGCCCGTAATTCAGGTTGAGCCTGCGAGAGGCCTGCCAGGCATCCTGCGCAAACAGGGTAAAGCTATTTAGAAATACCTGCCGCTCCTGGTTACCGCGAACAATCGTCGACTGGTAAACATTTCCGCTCATGAAATCAGCCAGGGTCAGCACGTTGTAGTCAAAAGATCCGTCTTGGCAAGCCTGCTGTACTGCGGAGCTGGATGCGAAGTAACCGCTGCACTTCGGTGAGCCGTCCGCGTTGGTGTAATCCGCGGCCCACGGTCCCGCAGTGCCGTTGAAATAGAAAGCTCCGCGCGCCCCGGTGTTATAAAAGGAGTCTACCTGCGCCTGGCGAATCTCGCCGCCGAAACGCATCTGGTGCCTGCCTATCGAGTACGACAGCGCATCTTCCAGGTGGCCGGTGATGTCGTTGCGTCCCGAGTTCGGCGTAAGTCCAGTGCTGTCGAACCCGGTGATCGCGATCAACGGAGCTCCGATAAGGTTGCTGTTCGACACCCCGGTGTTCAACCCCAGGGACGCTGGTTCAAAGCTATGGTTGGCATCAGAAAAAACCTGATTGAAGTAGCTCACGCCGATAAGTGCCTGGTTTGTCAAACGAGGCGAAAAGGTCCGGTTGTAGACCAGCGAATAGTTCTGCACGTGGATAGGCGCTACCTGGTAGTAGTACGAAAGATGTGACCCGATCGGCGCCGTCTGCGTGCCTTGGCCTGCGAACCAGCGAAACGAAAGCCGGTTGTTCTCGTTGAAATTGTGGTCCAGCTTGACCAGGCCATTGTGGCTATATCCGCTCTCCGCATTCGGGTTGAAGTAATTATTAGCGGCGGCGGGCCCCGTGAGTGCGTCCCCCGGCCAAATGGTACCCAGCAGTGAAGAGGAAACCGGGTTTTCCGGCAAACCATAAAACTGCAGCACCTGGTTCGCCGATTGCTGATAGCTCACCGACGGTTCCGTGGATTGCGCCTGGTTGCCGATGAGAAATTTCTGCTCCTCGTACGTTACAAAGAAGAACGTGCGATCGCGAATGATCGGGCCGCCGGTCGAGAATCCATATTGCTGGTTACGCAACTTGTTCTTCGCGGAACCCGTCGGTGCGAAAGGCGTTCGCGCCGCAAGCGCCTCATTGCGGTTGTAGTAGTAGGCGCTGCCGTGCAGTTGGTTGGCGCCGGATTTGATCACCATGTTGACCGTTCCACCAGGATTGCGTCCAGTCTCGGGACCCGCCTGCGTCTGTAACGAAAACTCCTCCACGGAATCGAGCGGCAGCACCACCCCGGCAATGCTTTGCACGCCGCCCTGGTTCACCGCCATAATGTTCCACCACTGATCGTTATTGTCTGAGCCCTCAATCTGCCAATTCACCTGGTTCGCGCGAGCGCCGTTGACAGATCCATTGGCTCCTCCGGGGTACCCGGCGAAACCGGGGGTCAGCGCAATCAGCTGAGTGTAATCACGCCCGTTGAGTGGAATATTCTGAACCGTCCGGTCGGGGACAACCGTGGTCTGCGTGGTCGATGTGGTATCCAGGGCCACTCCGGCCGCATCTACCTCGACCGTTGTCGCCTGCTGAGCCACTGACAGCTTCAACGGAAGACTATAGAGAGAACCAGCAGTCACCGGGATTCGATCCACCTTCAGTGTCTGGAATCCGGTGGCCGTCGCTGTCACCGTGTAAGCACCAAGCGGCAAATCGACAAAGCTGTATTCGCCGGCGCTCGAGGAGAGCGTTGAGTGCGTAACACCGGTAGCGTCGTCCACGGCCTGCAGCGCCACATTGGGGATCGCCGCCCCGGACGCGTCCGTCACCGAACCGTTGATTCCGCCGCGAAAGGTTTGCGTGTACGCAGCATGGGTGAGCAGAAGCAGCAGGAAGAAAGAGAGCACACGAGAGCGCGTCATCGAGGGAGCCTCCGAGACTAAGTAGTAATGCGACGAACTGGCCCTATGAACCTAGGTCGCGTACACAATTGCCTGGGATCTTTATCTCTTCGACGTGGAAGGAAGTGTAACCATTACAACTACGTGTCGTGCGGAAACGGCGGGCGAAGCACCAGCCATCTATACGCTATGCGAGCACCTACGAAAAATCAAGTGGAAATCTATGCCTCAAGTTGTTTACCGCGAGTTTCAGGAAGAAAGATAACGCCAAGGATCATGACCAGATATGCGCCTGATCCAAAGATAGAGATCGCTATCCCGAGGGAAGTATGTCCGCTAACGTAGCCTACGAGCGTGGGAAACAAAGCGCCCACTCCGCGGCCGAAATTGTAAGCGAACCCCGCACCCGAGGCCCGCAGCGACGTGGGAAAAAGCTCACTAAAGTAGGCGCCCATCGGGCTGAACGATCCCGAGGGAAAGAATCCGAGGGGAAACCCGAGCGCGAGCATCAGATGGTTCGAGATAGGAAAGCCGGAGTAGAAAATCACGGCAAAAAAGGAGCAGGCTGCGAACAATATCAACGTCCGCTTTCGTCCAATCACATCCGTCAGGTAAGCGGCGGTCACATACCCGCAGAAAGCTCCCAGGATGATGACGAACAAGTACGCCCCGGTATTGAGCGTACTCAGCCCGCGAGCGCTTCGTAAGTACAGCGGCAGCCAAGTGGTAACGGCATGGTATCCGCCCTGCGCACCCAGGGCCAGCAGGGCAGCAAGCAGGGTTGTTCGCAGGTATCCGGACGAAAATATGCCGGCCGTCGAAGCGCTCTGTTTGCGGTGGAGGTAGATTTCCGGCTCCTCCACCTTGCTGCGTATGTAAACGATGAGCAGTGCGGGCAAGATGCCGATCCAGAACATAACCCGCCAGGCGATTGCATGCGGAAGCCGCGAGAACAGAATGGTAAACAAAATAACACTGACGCCCCAGCCAATAGACCACCCGGCCTGAACAGTACCAACAGCGCGCCCGCGAAACCGGGTGCGGATGCTCTCGCCCATCAATGCGGCGCCGACCGCCCACTCCCCGCCGAAGCCCAGGCCCTGCAACCCTCGGACCACAAGTAGCTGTTCAAAGTTCTGGGTAAAACCGCTGAGAAAGGTAAAGAACGCAAACCAGAAAATAGTCAGCTTCAGTACCCGAACCCGCCCCACCCGGTCAGCCAGAATCCCCGCCAACCAGCCGCCCAGCGAAGACAGCAGCAAAGTAACCGTACTCAGCAGCCCAGCTTGTCCCTTGGAGATGTGCCACTCCGCCAGCAACGTAGGAAGCACGAGGCTATAGACCATCACGTCCATACCATCGAGCATCCATCCCCCGAAAGTCGCGATAAACGCCGAACGCTCAGGAGCCGAAAGCTGACGGATCCACAAGCCGCGAGCCGGCGAACGTCCTCAACCTCGGGAATTTGCGGCGAAACCATCTAATTCCTCTTTAGAGACATGATGCATGATAGTTGTTCGCCAGATGTGGCGATACCACAGCGCTAGACCCGCGACCCTAAAACTTCGCCTACTCTCGTTCGCGAGACTCCTTGGAACTTTCCTGCTCGCCCCAACCGCCGCCACCCGGTGTCTCAATACGAATGCGGTCACCCTTGCGGAATTGAACACTGCACTTCGAGGGAAGAACCTGTTCCGCCCCTTCGCCGTCAATCAGAGAAGCACTTCCGCTCGCGCCCGGCATTCCACCAGCAAGGCCGTACGGCTGAAACTTCCTCCGCTCGGAAAGCAGCGTGACTTGTGAGTCGGCCAACAATTCGATCTCGCGGATAAGTCCATCCCCGCCGCGAAAACACCCGCTTCCGCCGGAGGATTTCCGATACCCGTAGTACCGCACCCGAAACGGATAGGCATACTCCAGCGCCTCAATCGGTGTGTTCAGCGAGTTCGTCATATGGCAGTGAACACCGGAAATTCCGTCCGATCCAGGACGAGCGCCCATACCCCCCGCCGTCGTTTCGTAGTAGGTGAAGGGCCGGCCGGTCCGGTGGTCAAAACCGCCGATGGTCAAGTTGCTCATGGTGCCATAGCTTGCCGCCGGCACCCTCTCCGGAACGGCCTGTCCCAGGGCGCGCAGCAGAACATCGACAATACGTTGCGACGCCTCCACATTGCCTCCCGCGACCGCAGCCGGCATGCGCGCATTCACAATCGTGCCCTCCGGAGCGAGCACCGTGACTGCATTCATCAGGCCCGCAGTTGCCGGAGCGTCCTCCGCCAACAGGCAGCGCAGAACGTAGAAGCACGCCGAGTACGTAATGGCGTAGACAGCATTGACGCTGCCCGCCACCTGCGGGTCCGAACCGGCAAAGTCGATAAGCACCGTGCCCTGGCCGGGTTCAATGCGCATGGAAACGGCGATACGGATAGGACCGTCGCTAACCCCGTCATCGTCGAGAAAGTCTTCGGCCGTGAAGGTGCCCGCAGGCAACTTGCGCAGCTCCGAGCGCATAAGCCGATCGGAGTAGTCGAGCAGCTCTTCAGTCAGAGCCGAGATTACATCCAGACCGTACTTCTGTAGCACCTCCAGCAATCTGCGTTCGCCCACCTTGCAGGCCCCGATTTGCGCTACCAGGTCACCTTCGCGCTCCACCGGCGTGCGTACGTTATGCAGGATGAGGGAAAGAACTTCCTGATCGATCTTGCCTCCACGCACAATGCGAATGGGAGGAATGCGAATACCTTCCTGAAATATCTCCCGCCCCGGGCCCATGGAGCCGGCAAACGTGCCCCCGACATCCGCATGATGGGCGCGCGCAGCAACATAAAACACCGGGTCCGGCAGATCGTCCACGAACACCGGCAGCACCAGCGTGATATCGGGAAGATGCGTACCCCCGGCGTATGGATCGTTCAGGATAACCGCATCGCCGCGCCCCAACGTCAGAGCCTCCACCGCCGCTTTGACCGACATCGGCATGGAGCCGAGGTGCACCGGCATATGATCGCCCATGGCAATCACCCTTCGCTGCGCATCAAAAACCGCGCAGGAGTAATCCCGGCGCTCAATGATGTTGGGCGAGATCGAAGTGCGGCGAAGCGCCGCTCCCATTTCCTCCGCAATCGAATGCATCGAGCTTTGAAAGATTGCCAGCGCGATCGGATCCGAGATTTTGTTCGCTATCGGCATCAATGCACCTCGATCATCAGGTTATCCAGCGCATCGACGCGAAGGATGTCGCCCGGCGGCAGAATCGTCGCCGAACTGTATTCCGTGATAATTGCCGGGCCGGAGAAAGAGTCTCCCGGAACTAACGCCGTGCGGTCGTATACCGGTGTGTACTGCGGCTCGCCGTGGAAGAAAACGGGCCGGTGGCCGGTGAGCGCCTGCTGTCCGTCGCCACGCACGATCGGTCTTCTGACCGGGTCGAACGGTTGGCTACTGGCAACCATGCGCACCCGAACGTTCACTACCTCTACCTCGTGCTCTTCCTTGGCAAATCCGTAACGAAGACGATGCAGGTCGTGGAAAGCATCGAGCACATTTGCGCCGAAGGGAACATTGAGTTCGTAGCCTTGCCCCTGGTAGCGGAGGTCGAGGGATCGCAAGGAAAATCCCGAGAGCTGTTCCGCCTCGAATTCAGTCCGGCCCCGCGCTTCCAGCTCGGCGAAGACATCTCCGAGGTCGGCGTGAGCGCCAAGCATAACCGTGCGCGAATAGTCGCGTACCGCGTCCGCCAGCAGGATACCCACTGCGGAAAGCGCTCCAGGATGAGCCGGAACTAACACCCGCGGAATGCGCAGCGCATGGGCCAGCGAACATGCATGGAGCGGCCCCCCTCCTCCAAATGCAACCAGCGTGAAATCACGCGGGTCGTACCCGCGTTCAACAGAGATCACCCGAATGGCCTTCTCCATCGTGGTCTCAACCAGCCGCAGGATGCCTGCTGCGAACTCTTCCACGCTCGCAAGGGATCCGCGCGCCTTTTCCATATAGGCCAGGGCACGTTCGCGGTCCAGGCTGACCGCTCCGCCCAGAAAGCTCTCCGAGTCAAGCCGGCCGAGGATCAAATTGGCATCCGTCACGGTTACCTGTTCTCCGCGGCCAAAGCAGATAGGTCCAGGGGACGCCCCGGCAGACTCCGGTCCCACCCGCAGCATTCCCCCTGCATCGAAGCGGGCCAGTGACCCGCCGCCCGCCCCCGCGGTATGAATGTCCAGCATCGGGACCCCGATCGGCACATCCGAAATAACCGCCTCTGACGTAAGTTGAGGGCCGCCCCGCTCCGAGTCCACCAGGCAAACGTCGGTCGAGGTGCCGCCCATATCAAAACCAATGATGCGATCGAATCCCGCCAGCCGCGCCATCCGGTACGCGCCCATGACCCCACCCGCCGGCCCGGAGAGCATCGTTCGCACCGGTTCTTCCGCAGCCAGGCGGGCAGGTATTGTTCCGCCCGAAGATTGCATCACATCCAGGCGGCCGTGAAATTCCCGATCAACATCGCCCGCCAGCTTCTTGATGTAGTCCCCGACGATGCGCGAAAGATACGCATTGGCGACCACCGTCGAAGCTCTTTCGTATTCGCGGAACTCCGGCAGTACCCGATGTGAGATCGAGACCGGCATCCCGATCTCTGCCAGGGCCGCGGCCACCGCCCGCTCATTGACAGGATTTGCAAAAGAAAAGAGCAGGGAAATGGCAACCGCCTCTGCATCCGAATTACGAATTCTCTCCGCGAGCCTTTGAACCTGTTTATCCCCGGGGGCCAGAAGAACCTCGCCTTCCGCGCTCACCCGCTCTTCTATTCCAAACCTCAGATGTGCGGGCGCTAGGCAATCCGGCGCCGGTTGAAACCAGTCGTAGAGCCGCGCGCGAGCCTGGCGGCCAATCGCAATCGTGTCTTCAAACCCGGCCGTGGTCACAAACGCAACCCGCGCACCCTTGCGCTCGATCATGGCGTTCGTACCGACGGTAGTCCCGTGGCGAACCAGCACTTCGCCCCGAGCCTCAACGCGTCGAAGTGCTTCCAACACTGCCTGGCCAGGGTCGGAAGGGGTGGAGAAGAGTTTGAGAACTTGAAGCCTGCCGTCTTGAAAGTAGACGCAATCGGTGAACGTGCCCCCCGTATCGATCGCTATGCGCATACCGATCCGATCACAGGGTTGGCCCCGGGTACGGTCAAGGCAACAGTATTTCCCTGAAAGACTGCAAAGCGCGAGGTGGCCCTGTTTTCTGGTAAGCCGCTTGCGTGGGCGGAGCGACGGCCTGGTTCGCGTTCGACCGAATTCAAACAGCCACTCCATGTATCGAACACTGGACTGTCATACAAGTTCGCACGATGCACCATGATTCCGGCACGTTATACAACTATAGAGCCGGCTTCTGTTGCAAATGGGTCTATCCCGGTCCCGGGGGGAATTTCTAGCCTTCCACCACCTCATAAGGCCGCATCATTTCGTTATCCTCGTGCTCCAGAATATGGCAGTGCCATACATAGCGGCCGGTAAAGCCTTCGAAAGGAATGATGATGCGAGTAATGACGCCCGGCTCCGCGCGCACCGTATCTTTCCAGCCGCTTTCGGTCGGGGAGGGCGGGATCGCCGGCGCGGTGAACCGCACCGTCCCCTTGTCCTGGAACTGGTAGGTATCGAATGGCCGCCGATCGAGGATCTGAAATTTGACCAGGTGAAGATGGATCGGGTGCGCGTCTTCTGTCAGGTTCACCAGCTCCCATATTTCCGTCGTGTTGAGCACCGGCTTCTCGGTAACCGGCATGTGCCATGGAGTGTCGTTCAGCAGCATGCCCATCGACTCTTGCACCGGGTCCATACGCTCGTCGAGGGTGAGGCGTCGGGTTTTCACCGCGCGGCTCTCAGGAATTTTTGTATAAGAGCTCAGCGCTGGAGGAAGAGAGCTACTATCGGCGAGCTCCCTTCGCCGCAACCCGGAACTGCATGATGTCGAGCGTATCGCTGCGCAGCAGAATGCTTTCTCCCGCATGCGCCGCGAAGTCGAAAACAACATCAATTCGTTCCCCCGGAGCCATGAGCACGCGTTGCGCGGTAACCGGCTCGGCCAGAAGCCCTTGTTCGGTGCCGATCTGCTGGAAGGGAAATAGCTTGCCCAGCGAGAAACGATAGAAGCGGCCATTCGGACCCATTCATCAAACGGAAGCGGTACTTGCGCGGTTCGACCTCCAGGAAAGGGAAGAGCTTGCCGTTCACCAGGATGGCGTTGCCGAAGACTTCAGGTACCCACGGCGCATCCGGCTTCGCGGAAACAGGATATTCGAGCTGACCGTTGGGAAGAAGAAAGCGATCGTACACCAGCAGCGGTATCTCGTATTTTCCCTGGGGAAGTTTCAGCGCATCTTCCGCTTCATCGCGAATGAAATACAGGCCCTGCAAGCCGGCGTAAACGTTCAGCCGGTTGATGCCCATGGTGTGGTCGTGGTAGAAGAGCATCGCTGCACTCTGCCGGTTGGGGTAATGGAAGGTAGCCGACTTGCCCGGGACGTACCAATGCTCGGGGTAGCCGTCGCTCGAGGGCGGTGTCTTACCTCCATGAAGATGAATCACGCTGCGGACCTCCGGCAGGCTGGCTTCGGCTCCGTGCAGGGTATGGTCGATGGGGAGAAAGTGGCGCCGCGGCAGCTCGTTCACCCATTCCACAATCAGTCCATGGTTGCTGCGGGTTTCAAAGGTCGGTCCTGGTGATGAAGACCCGAAGCCCCACATGTGCGTGGCGGGCAAATCCCGATGCACCTTGCATGTCGACCGGCCGCATGGCCATGCGGTAGTAAGGAATTTTGATCGACGGCGTCTTCTGGACTGGGCCGCATCCCGTCGGGTTCGTGCAATCTGGGGGATCGGGAGCGCATCGACCCAGGGCGTCAATTTATCTGGATCGAGCGTTGTTGATGAGTCTTGCGTAGATGGCAGTTTGTTGACGGATATTCCGGCGGCCAAAATTCCGGCTCGCTCCAGGAACCTGCGGCGTGTAATCAAAATCAAAGCCTCGCTTACCGCAAACATAAATTAACAGGGCAAAGGGACGAAGCCCTTTGCCCTGTCGAAACGAAACAGCAAATTTGCTGCTGTCTCTGTTACCTCACAACTAGCCCGGTGGAGGGGTTGAGGATGTATGGCGTAGTGTCGGGGTCTCGGTCTCTGAAATCGAACATCGTGTTCAGGCGCCCGGCAATGTTGTCAAAGGATCCCGTGATCCGCTGGCCGCCCAGCCAGTTGTCCTCAACAAACCGCAGAATCGAGGATTGGTCGGTCACCGCGTGATCGACGTAGTTTTGCTTCGCGTAGGGTGAGATCACGAGAAGCGGAAGACGTGGACCATAGCCGCAACGGCCCTGGGCGTGTTCGGTGGTGACACCCGCAAGGGCGCCCGTTCCCGTCCCGCATTGGCCGGGGCCGGTCAGGGCATCCATGGCGGTGGCAGATTGGTTGACGATCGGAGGCATCTGGTGGTCATACCAGCCATCAGAGTCGTCGTAGGCGATGATGACAGCGGTACTCGCCCAGTCCTTCTGTTTCTGCAGAAAATTGATGACGTCGACGATGAACGTCTGCTCATCCAGCGGATCGGAGTAGCCGGCGTGCCCGTCCTGATAGCCCGGCGCTTTGAGGAAGCTGACGGCGGGAAAGTTACCCGCGTTGATGGCGTCGTAGAAATCATGCATGTCGTACTGGTGGTTCGCCAGGGTCGCCATTGACGCCCACCGTGCTGGGCGAAGTCGGACGCACGTGCTTCGGGTTCGCCGTGGAGCTGTAGTACTGGAACGGCTGATGATGGGGAATGTAATCCGCCTTTTTCACCATCGTCACCGTGGAGGTGGTGCTGCGCTTGCACCCCGTGGTGCCGTTCGCGTTCTTGATGGACAGGTCGAAGCCGCCCTCGAAGAAGCCCCAGCTGACGCCTGCGGAATTGAGCAGGTCACCCACATTCTGACCGCTCAACGAGGCCAGCGACCCAGCGGTGGGGGAGCAAACGTCCCCGACGGGGTCGGCGTCGCTGATCAGCGTATAACCGCCGCCGCCGTCTGCCGATAATGTCCGCGGTGGCGTTCGACTGGTCAACTACACCGTTGGTTTGGCCGGAGATCAGGTTGACGGCCCCAGGGGTGGAGGGACCAAAGGTGGTGTTGTAGGAGTTGTCGCTCATAGCAAACCGCTGCGCATAGTTCCACAACGCGGTCACGGTGTTGCCATCGTAGTAGCCCATCACCAGTCCATTCGTCAGTCTGGCCGTTGGGCGGCGGACCAGGCGTGCCCGTGTATTTGGGGAACAGGTCCATCAAACCGTTATTGAAACGCCTGTTGTTCCGGCATGTAATCGTGATCCTGGTCGGCGGTTGCCGCTTGGGAACGGTCGAGCCGGAATGGGTTCGCCGCACCATTTCCGTTGGCGCTGTTGAGGGCATTGGGATTGTTGTAGAGCAGCCCGTCCGTGTAGCCGTTCACTGCGGGTGTTCCCGGCCTGGCGATAAAGCGCGGCTGTCCGCCAGGATTCAGGGCCTTGGGATAGGTGCCGAAGTAGTGATCGAACGAGACATTTTCCTGAAAGATGACGACAAGATGCTTGATCGGGGTACTGGTCCCCGATTGCGCCCCTGCGACAGTTGGGTTGACGAGTGACCCAGCAAACATCAGCGAGGCTAACGACGTGGCTACGAGCTTCTGCATCAATGCTCCCTTCGAGGCCGGCTTCACGACCGCCCTTCAGCATTAATGTCGTAGTGTTAAATTACGGTGATCAGGGAGTAACAAAATCTTGAATTCGGTCTTGCCCGTACCAGCCAGGCATCGGTGGTTCGTGGGGTTCGGCAGCCCACTCGATTGGTTTCAGATCAATTTCACGCCACTGGGTCAAGCGAACATCAGTCAGACGAGATATATCGCCCGGGCACCCAGGTTCGTTGGCAGAAAACGCTTTTGTACCTCGTTGAGATTACTCTAACTAAGTTGAAAGCCTCGAAGGCCAGTGAGTTGGAGAAAGGTTAGCCAGGCGAATTTCGGATTGTTCAGCAGGTAGCGGCGCCATAAGCGCTTGGGCTCCTTCATAAGCCGGTACAGCCACTGCAATCCGGCCCTCTTCATCCAATCGGGCGCTTCGCTGAGATTCCCACTCAGCAGATCAAAGGCGGCGCCCACCCCTACCATCAACTTGACTGGCATCTTGTGGTAATACGCGGATATGAACCGCTCCTGCTTCGGCGTGCTCAGGCCGCACCACAACACGTCCGCCTGGGATGTTTCCAATTGTGAGCGAAGGTCCTCCTCCTCGCCAGGGTTGAGCGGGCGGAAAGGGGGCGTGTAGGTGCCGACAACCTGGAGTCCCGGGAACCTTCGGACTAGGTCTGCCCGCAATTCCTCCGCCACACCCGGCTTGCCCCCATAAAGGAAGTGCCTGTATCCCTTGGCTACTGAACGCTGGCAGAGAGCAAGCATGTAGTCGGGACCGTACACTCGATTCATATCCTTGAACCCATGAACGCGCCCGAGCCACACCGTCGGCATGCCATCCGGCGTCGTCAGGAAAGAGCGATTAAGTATTTCCCGAAACGCATGGTCCGACTGCGCCTCCATAATCCCGTGCACGCCGGTCACACACACGTAGCCCTTTTCGCCTCGATCCAGGAGTGACTCCGTCTGCCGAAGAGCCAAATCCATATTCAGCGCGCTTACGCCTACGCCTAGAATATTCACCCGCGCCTGTTCCGGCGAAGCAACCACCTCGTCGGTCATATAGTGGCCATTCGCAGATGCCGTGTCACATTCGCCATAAATCGAAGCAAAAGACTCGTTCCTGGTGTTCTCCCAAGGCAAATCATTGCCCCCGATCTTTGTCACGCCGCCGGAATTGGGAAACCGCTTCGAACGCATCAGAGCCTCCAACCCAATGTCTCTTAACAGTGGGGTAAACCAGAAGTATACTTCGCGTTACACCGTGGCTACTGTTAGCTTCCACAAAGAAGTGAGCCCGGTAACGCCGGTCGAGGTTACCTCCATAATACGTCCTCGCAGCAAATGACGGGAGTTGCAGACTTTCAAAATGCTTTGGGTCGAACGACCAGGTTGTTCCTTACCAACCCGAGGACATGCTGCCATTCAAGCGGGGGGTCTTTGGGACCATGTTCCCAGGGCATGGAACCGGGCTCAGGAGCGCAGCTCACTTTGCACTGATCTAGAGGCAAACGGGCTACTGGATATCCAACCGAATCAGGTCACGAACTCCGCGACATGTGCAGGAATCACGCGGTCGTCATCATGAACCTCGGTGCGCCGCAGGAATAGCGGAGCCATCGACATACCCAGCAAAAGATAGAACGGTATCGATGCTGCAGGCGTTTCAAGAATATTGCCGAAAAACGCACCGATCAACGTGTAAATAGCAAAAAGTAAGCCGAAGGCCTGTCCGCTTACTTTGTAAACGCGCCACAGCATCCAGACAATGGAAGTCTCTAACCAAACGAAGATCGCAAAACCCACGAAACCGGAGTAGGCAAGTGTAAAGTAAAAAACACTGTGGGGAGACCGCGTGCCCTGCTTTTCGACTTCCGCGCCGGCGAGGTGAGCGAGCGGATAACCGTAGCCCAATCCGAAAATCTCTGTCTTGGTGTCTTTGAAAACCTCGTTGCGAATCGCCGTCCACCAACGCTTCCGCCATTGGATGGTCCCATAATAAAACCGAGCATCACGGCCACCGCCGGCGTCTGCCGCCAATTCTGGACTTATCGAGCCGGCCATCCGGGCTATCGTTCCGCGAGCCGAAAGTTCTCCGCCCCGTCCAGGAATCGGCGGCAGCTTCAGGTCCAGCAGCGCAGCGATGATGAGGACAGCAGTGATGCACCCTAAGATTCCAAAAACACGGCCCAGCCTCCCGGATAGTTTTCCCCAGATCATCAGGCATATCCCCAGCCCCAGCCAATCGGATCTTTCCTGATTGGCGATCGTCAGCAAGACCAACACTACGATGGGAAGCCAAAATCGAGCAATTTGCGGCTCCAGGGTAAGCAGGCCTAAAAGAGGCAACGTTCCTGAGCCAGGATTCCCCAGCACGTCCAAGCCCGTCCCGGGCAGTACCCCAGTCAACGTCAGGTTCAGGTGCTGCAAAAAGAGAAAATAGATCGGGGTATAAATCACCATCCACCACGACAGGACCCTGATGTATGCTCGGGTCGCCCCCGGGTGGTGTCTCCCAACCCAAATCCCGAGAAACAAGTAAACGGGTCCAAGGTTGAAGACCAGAATTTGCAGCGCGGTGAAAAGAGAATGACCTAAAAAAGAAACCCCGTAAATTACCTGGGCAATACCGTAAAGCAAGGAGACCAGGAGGGCCCAGCCCACTCTCCTCATCGGGTCTTCACGAGACGTCAGGGCGAGGTACCAACGATTCCACAGAACTCGCACACTAAAAATGAGTAGGCCGCCCACTAGCAGACCGATGTATGCGGACGCCTTCCCAATAAACAAAGAGGACCACAAATAAAACACAACCAGCTTGGTCCAGATGTCGAAGTTCAGGAATTTCTTCAGCATTGGCTCTTCTCGGGTGAGGACTTCAAAGCCCACAAGCATTCAGGAGTGGGCCGGTGCAAATAGAAGGGATTCCGGTGCGGAGCTGCCGGCGACGCCAAATGCAACCTTACTATGGGAAGCGCCTCAAGCACCTTGCCACCCCCCAAAAAAACCGACCGGTCGTGATCAACAATGAATTCAAATCGGGAAGAAAGCATCTTCAAACCGCGCAGAGCTCCCTGGCTTCGATGCGGTCCCTCCTCCAGCAACGCACTCACCATTGACGATGTTCTCTGCGCAGAGGTGGCACGTCGCCTTGTTACCCTTGTAACGACTATAGACGAGATTCTACGGTGAGACTGTAACCCAAAGGTGGGGCGCATCTCAACACAAGGGGACACCTGCGCCATGATCGCCTAAAACTCCGGCTGTCTGTCGCTTCCGGCAATTCTACCTCAATTTGTGCGCTGAATCTGTACGTTCAGGATGGTCAAAGTACCCCCGGTCCGGGGGTCTCCAATTTCGTAAAGAGAGTGCCTGACGTTGGCTATGCCGGAAAACTCTCTTTCGCCATGTTTGTTTTCTGTCCGGAACTAGATGCAATCGTAAACGAATCATCGTCTACTCCAAAGTTCCACTGATGAAGACCACCATACCCCCTCTCGATCGCCTTCGTTAAGAATGTGCTCAAGGAATACGTGCCCGCCGCACCTCACAACGCGAGCGGCCGCTTTGATCGCAGCAACGAGATCATGCGCGTGATCGAGAGAGTTGGTCGCGTGAATCAGGTCGAACGAACCGTCCGCTTACATGTCAGCGACTTGCTCGGCTTTACTCTATTTGGTCCAGACAGGTGGCGTTATCCCGTTCTTCTCCAGCAGCATATCGTACACCGGCGCCAAGGATCGATGGCCAGTAAGTCTACCTTCGAGTCATCACACACTTTCCCTACCGTTGTGAGGGTCCCGCGTCCGATATCGAGAATCCGATAGGGCCGTCCATTGGATCGCGGGAGAAGCTGCCTGAGATGCTCCTGGAGAGGCTGATCAGGTGCGGCGAGCGAAATCTCCTGCATCGGCCACGCAATCCTTAACCTTTTGGTGGTATATGGGAGCCTTCATGTGGACTGATGTGGAGGCAAAAGGGTTTCGATTACTCCAACTCGTGCTCTCGCTGTTCGCTTGGCGGCTCAACGATTGTTACATTTATAAGACGCATCTTCCTTTCCTTCTCTCCGATTTATAAGTGCCGTGAAAATTCGACACAACAGAACGCCGAAGTTACTCGATCGTCCGGCAAAAACTTCACCATCAACTCCTTTATAATCAATTGCTTACAAACTTACGTAATACCTCATCGGTGTGATTGCCGTGAACCCGCCCGCACGCGGATAGTAACACCAATAAGACAAGAAATCTCGCTGGCGGCACAACGTATCTCGAGGATGCGAAAGCCCGTTCGCGCCTTTGACATGGCCTTTTTCCCCAGGCCGCGTGCTTCGAATTTTCCAACTGACGAGGCAATCAATGCGTATTTCCCCCACGCTACAGGTATGTTCCGGGCTCCTGAGCGGATTGTTCATAGTGTTAGCAGGATGTGGTAATCCCTCGTCCCAGACCCTGGCTTCTCTGACGGTTACAGCAAGTCCTTCATCGATACCTGTAGGTGGCGCCGCAGTTCTGAAGGCCGTGGCGCATCTAAGTGACGGTACAACCCAGGACGTAACTACAGGCACACAATGGAGCGTGTCAAACGGCACGTTAGCGACGATTGCCAATGGAGTGCTTACCGCTAAAGCGCAAGGCGGGTTGACCGTACAGGCCGCATATGTCGAAGTCGCACCGGCCGGCTCATCGCCGGCGTCGGCAACTGCCGCGCCCCAGAATCTCAGCGCATCAGCCCAGGTCACCATTACTGCGGCCGGCGCGTCGGGTGCAATCAACATTCCTACGATCACCTGGAATGCCGCCGGCCGCCATCGCATACGGCACAGCATTGAGCAATACCCAATTGAGTGCGACAGCGAATGTGCCAGGAACCTTCGCCTACACGCCGGCCGCAGGGACCACGCTCAAAGCGGGAAAGCAAACGCTATCTGCATCCTTCATCCCGACAAACACGAAAACTTATTCTGCCGCGACAGCTTCAGTCCAACTTACCGTGAATCAGGCAGCCCCGACGATTACCTGGGCTACGCCGGCCCCCATTTCGCCAGGAACCGCCCTGAGCGCTACTCAGTTGGATGCGACCGCAAATGTACCTGGCAGCTTCATATACAGCCCGGCCGTGGGCGCCGTTCTTGCTGCAGGTACCCAACAACTGACGGCAGTGTTTTCACCGACCGACACGACCGATTATTCATCGGCCACCGCGCACACCTCCCTGGCGGTTTCTTCAACCACCTCCGGCCCGACGGGCAACCCGGTGCCACTCCCGCCCACGCCGCCGCCCCCCGGCGCCACAGGATCCAGCCGGTGGATGCCGCCTCGCTGCGGGCGCAAGCACCTCGGCAATCCAGACTGCAATCAACTCGGCGGCGAATGGCTCCTGCGCCGCACCATCGCCCAGCACCGTGCTATTTGCTGCTGGAAACTACACCATCAGTTCTCAAATATCCATTCCGTGCCCGAAAGCCGCAATGGTCATCCAGGGCACGACTCCCTCCGGTGTCGGAACCACCTGGCCTATCACGCCTACTGCCGTTCTTACCTCTTCTCTTGGGAACAACTGGGCGTTTAGAGGAAACTCTTGTGGTGTAGGAACGACCATCCAGTATTTGCAATTCAACGGTGGAAATCCATCCGGCGGCGGTGGCGGGTTCCTCGACGTCCCTGCGGGGATGAACAATTTGACCGTCACCTACAACTGGTTCTATGGAGTTTCGGCAACCGCCAACAACACTCAGTTTCCAGACACTGTGGTTTTTCTTGAGGGCGATGTATCCTCTGCACGGACCTCTGGTGTAACCATCAAGTGGAACCGGTTCGGCAATGCAGCGACCGACGATTGCGCCGCACTAATGAATCTCTATGGCGGTGGGAACCACTGCTCCTCCTCTGGTTATGGGAGCGGTTCAAGCCTATGCCTCTACCAGGGAGCCCAGGATATTACTCACGGCGGCGGAAGCTGTGGCGGCGTCGGGGTTCACGTGAATACTGACAACCTGAATATCAGTAACAACTCTTTCCAACACCTGGAACAACCTCTGAAACTTTACGAGGCTCCGGGAAACGGCCGTTGGACCTCGAGTAACACAACGATTCAATATAATGACCTTGCCGGAACCCACCGTATCGGCTTAGAGGCTCAGGCGGGCGTCAATCTTACCGTTGAGAGCAACGACTTTCACGATCCTATCAAGCCTAACGCCGGACATTGGGCCCTGAGTCTTCCCCAAAACACCACCAACAACAGAAACAACGTCTTGATTGCGAACACCCCGGTAACGAATGACCAGAACGGCCAGCCCGGGTATTGGGCGGGGGATGGAATTGAATTTTGGGGGAATGGAACGACCTCAAACAATCTAGTCCAGGGTCTATGGAAGAGCGGTATCGAGTGGGGCTTTAGCCCCGGCGGCTGGTCGATCAATAACAACATAATCCAGCTGACTGCTTCATCGTCGCAGATCGCCAACGAGGAAAACCAGAGCAATACACCATCCCAATCGGGCAATGTCATGAGCGGAGCTGTTTCCGCGGTTACTTCGGTCGCCCCCACGATCTCGCCATCGGGTGGCTCGCAAACCTTCCCCTTGACCGTGACCTTAACCGACAAAGGAACCACATCAGGGGCTGGCCCACAGGGTAATACCGGTATCTGGTATACAACCGATGGATCAAATCCGGTCCCCGGTAGCGGCACTGCGATGTACCTTGCCAGCGGTGGCACCTTCACGCTGTCGGCCGCGGCAACAGTAAAAGCCGTCGGCATGTGGGGAGCATTAAATCAACCCACGTCTTATCCCGCTGGGTATGGGTTTGTGCCGAGCTCCGTGGTAACCGCAAGCTTCGCCACCGGCTCCATTGCCAAACCGGCTGCGGCCGCACGCATCAGCAACAGTGACGGTCAGGCAGCGACCGCAACAGCAGGCGCCATTCATTCTCCAGCGCAGAGCGGACTCATTCCTCCAGCGTTGGCATCAGTGGCAATTGTTCCCTCTCAGCCTTCCGTGGCCATTGGGAGCACTACCCAGTTGAAAGCGATCGCCACCTTCGACGATGGGTCCACCAAGGATGTCACCACGGATTTTGCATGGTCTTCCTCCGACCCGCGCACCGTGGGGGCGAGTAGTTCCGGCGTGCTGACGGGGCTTGCCGGCGGTAAGGCGATGATCTCCGGCAGTTATCAGAGCCACCAGGCCTCGGCTGCCGCTTCCAGCGCTCTCGGCGACGTACAGTGGAGCGGGCCGATTGTCATCACACGGGGCGGTACCTACTCCGGTAATTGGCAAAGCAACGATCCGCAGATACCCGCAGTCACGGTATCAACCAACGAACCTGTCATCGTGGAAAACTCCCACATCCGCAGTGCCGGCGGCTTGATCAAAGACGAGACCGCAGGTTCCGACCTGACCGTCCGCAACAACGTTGCCGTAGCAACGAATGCGGCCGCGAAGGGGCAACCAAACGGCATCTTCCTCCAGGCCGCCACCCCGGCACGGCTCGATGTGGAGAATAACTACATTGAGAATGCAAGCAGTGGCGTACTGGTGCACGGTTATTCTGGCAATCGGGACGGAAAACAGACCATCGTGATCCGCGCCAACCGGGCGCGCAATCTTAGTGGCCTGCTCAGCGATGGCAATGGTGGCTATTTGCCTGGAGGAGGGGCGAACCACAGCGTGTCACGCTTCATCGAGCTGGATAATGTGCAGGCTGTACCGGGTATTGACGTAGGCTGGAACGAAGTGGTCAATTATCCCGGCCGCAGCCTGGTAAGTGACAACATCGACCTCAACCGTTCGAGCGGAACGCCCAACCAGCCGCTCGAAATCCACGACACCTACATCCAGGGCGCCTATCCGTATAAGGCCGCACAGGATGCTTATAACGGCGGCGGCATCAAAATCGAGGGTGGCTCCAAAGACAGCCCGCAGGAGACCACGGCTTTCAGCAGCATTCACGATAACCAGGTAGTCGGCACCGTGGGCTATGGAATCGCCTTCACCGCCGGGCACGACAATATTGCGTCCAATAATCGTGTCATCTCCAGCGGTCTGCTGGCCGATGGTACAAGGATTGCTGCGCAACTCGTCGGCATGGCCGATGGCGATGTCAACGGAGTCGGCGTCACCAATGGAAGCATGTACAACAACACCATGCGTGACAACGTGATCGGCTGGACTTGCTGGGCCTCATCCTGCGCTAAGGAGGGGTACCGCAAGGACCAGTTCTTCCCAGTCTCGCCCGGCGACTACTCCAATAATTCCCTGGTTCCAGCTCAACCCATCACACTCAACATGGAGAACAACGAATACCATCTGTGGCTCAACAAGATGGTCTCTGCCGGCATCACGGTCGGGCCAACGTTATAAACCGCAAGCACTCTGTGGACGGGGCGGTTTCGACTCCGTCCACAGGAGTCGCTTGAAAATGGATCAACTTTGTGTGTACGTGAGAATTACGAATTTGCATTCAGTTACGCAGAGACCGCTGTACTCTCGGTCCTGGCGAATGTTGCAGGAAATCGTACTGGATAAAGCCTGAATCATCGACGCCCATTAATGGGGTCGGCGGCGTTCCCGGCGATGTCGAAGTCCTGGTGCGAAGGATCGACATTCGGCGCCAGTGGGCCGTTGGGCCCAACCTTGCCGGTGGTCGAGACACTTTGCTTCCCCGAAACCGCAAGCACGCCGACCGCGTCTACCACCGTCGCGGTAACCGTGTGTGAACCCGCCGGGAGGCCGGCGGCGCCGTAGTTGAGTTTGTACGGCCCCCCACCCATCACTGCGCTCACGTAGTGGCCATCGATGGCAAACACCACTCCTTGCATCCCGTATTCGACCGTGGTTACTGTGGCTGTCGCGTTGAGAGCGCCGCCCGTGTTCGTGACTGGCCCTAATGAAATCGCCAACGAACGCAGTCCCGCAGGGCAGGCGCCAGGAGTGATATTCCCTTTGAACGTAACCGTCGTTGTCTTTGCTCCGTGCTCCTCCTGAAAGGTTGAAGAAGGGTAACGGGATGGGGTGATGATGCATGCGTAATTGTTCTGCATGTACCCACCCTTCGAACCACCGAAGGCGCAGCCCGCGCACGGCCATTGGGTCATGAACGTGTTGTTGTAAACATTCATATTCTCGGCGCCGATTTCCATACCGATCCCCGTGTTTTCCTCGTTAGCGACGACTCCCTTGAGAAGATTGTTGTACCACGCCACGTTGCCAGTCGGCTGACCCGAAAAAGGGGCCGAAAAGCCGAAGGTGTTATGTTCCGGACGGGGGCCTCCGGCGTTGTTATCGAAATTGTCGTAGACCTGAAAACTGGCTATCCCGGGGGGGTGCTCGTTTTTATGGCCGCATCCGTTACCATCCTGGATCTCGAAGAACATCCTGTGGTGGGAATCGGAATAATTGTGGTGGATCAGGATCTTCTCAGCTTGATCCTGCTGGGCCTGGCAACCCTTGATGTTTTGATAGTCGTGCAGAAACGTGTTGTGGTCGATCTCGATGTTCAGTGCGCCGAAAAACCATATCGCCGCTCGCGGTGCCTCTCCGTCCGGTTCCACCTTTTCCATGTAGCCCTTGCCCGCTGCGTTGAAGCCGTTGTCGTACGGCGTGATATTTGAGAACGTGTTGTGCCGGATGACCACATTGCTCGAACCGCCGCCGATAAAGATCCCGCTGTTGTTTCGAAAATTATCATTTGGCCCATAGGTCATGTTCTCGAAGGTGTTGTAGGTGAAGGTCAGGTTGGTGACTGCCTGCTCACGCGTTTGCCCACTATCACCGCCTCTTCCATTGGCTTGAACTCCCCCGCCATTGAAGATGCACCCGGTCGTGGCTGACCCGCCGATTGCCGTGTTCGACTGCAGGTTCGTAAAGATATCGGTTCCGCGGTTTGGTCCGGCGAGTATGGCCCCCGGTTGGCATTTCACCCTTATTCCACCGGCCCTGAACTCAACAGTCGATCCCATGTAATAGCTGCCGGGGGCGGGAAAAACCACCGAATCTCCCGATGCCATCGCTGACACGCCTCGCTGGATGGCACGGTAGTCGTCAGTCTTTCCGTCCCCGGTTGCTCCCCAGTCCGTTTTAGCATTCCAGTTGCGGGCCCAGGCCGGCACCACGAGACTGACCGCAACACTGAAGAAGAAAAGTGCAGAAAGCTTTCTCAGCATGGGACTCCCCGGTCGTAATAATAAATTGCGAAACTAGTAGCCTGTCGCAGAGAAGTCATTACCACGCAAACAGAATCGTCATCAAGTGGGCCCCTCATCCTGACAGCCTGTGACTTTTTCGATCGGTTATCCAATCAGTTGATTTCAAGCCCCCCGCCCCCCAAACAAAGCCGTCATCCTGAGCGAAACGCTTCGCAGATCTATCGAATAACAAAGGGATTTATAGCGCGTAGTCGAAGGACCCCGGCAATGCTTTCTTGGCAGATGCGCTTGGGAGCTTTTCAACCGCAAACCGCACCGGAAGATAAAAAGTCACAGACTCTGAGCGAAGCGGAGTAGAGGAAACTGCTCTTTTCCCCTTTCTCCGATTCTTTCATCAGTAACGTTTTCTCTGCGACAGTCCGCTAGATTCGCCGGTGCCTGTCGCGGTCGGGAACGTCCCGGTGTGTTTCGCGCCGTAACATCCTGCGAATGTTCCAGAGTTCGCAAAAGGCCACGAAGAAATCACCGGGGCGCACCTTGGAGCCGGCGACGTCGTCCCAGCGCGGCAATGGGTTCTCGTAGATCGCATCGAACGCAAAGGACGCGTCCCCGTTATGGATTGCCAGAAAGCGCGCTATGATCTCGACGTCAAAAATCCAACGCGACTGGAAGGGTAAAGCGAAAATCGACTGTAATACGGGTGTGATCCGGAAAAGTTTTGCTCCGCACTGAGTATCGTAAACAGGTAGCCCCAAAACAATCGAGACCGCGGTGGCGAAGCAGCGCCCCAGGTAATGTCGGAGGGGGTTCCGATGGATCGAATGGCCGAGAAGGCGCACCCGGGAGCCGAAAATCATTTGCAGTCGGGGAGTTTCAACCAATTTTGCTAGTAACTGTGGAATCACTTCCAGCGGAGTGGCCAGGTCAGCGTCCCAGAAACCGGTATATGCGAAACCACCGAGAGCCATGGCATTCAACACCCCGCCGCGCACTGCCTCCGCCTTACCACCATTCGGCTGGTTATCCAGCACCGCAATACGATCTGGATGCTTTGCGCGTAGAGACTCCAGGATGCGCAAGGTTCCGTCACTGCTGCCGTCATTCACAAATAGGAAATTGACCCGATCGTCTTCCGCGAGGAAATCGGAGAATTGGCGCGGTCGCAATCGTGCTTCCTCGTTGTAGCAGGGGACCACCACGATGCACCGTGCCGGGGGACCCGCGGTCTGGGTGCTTTTCGCGATGCATTCATCCATTCCGGAAACCTTATAGCTTCTCTTGCCTATGCGCAGTCTTTGTGGCGCACTCCCTGAACGATTTGATCATGGTGTTTTGGCGATCATCTTTGGAAAAGTGTTTGCGATAGGAGTGGGCCTCTCGTTACTTCGCTTCATCGAGGCCCCTTGGGCATTCGCATCCGGCGACCGACCAGGAGGAGGTACATCATGAAAGTCACGATGGCCGCTTTGGCGGCACGGAGGCGGTCGAAGCGGACAAAGAACCAAACAGTCATCGTGCCTGGTGTGCGCTCTTGCCGGAAGGGCAGAGCGCACAGCAAGCATGGCATTCAAGATCTATGCAATCACAGGTACAGTGATTTGCTGACCAACCTGGATTTTATTTGGGTCAGAAATATTGCTCGCGGCGGCAATATTCGAATAGTGATTGGGCGACCCATAGAAGCGGTTGCTGATCTTTGACAGGTTGTCCCCGCTCTTGACACTGTAGCTTTGGTTCGGTCCGCCGGTGGTGGCGATTTCGTGGTGCAGGTCGGAGTATTGCGGGTCCACCTGCTTGATTACGTCCCACACCCGATTCGCGATCACTTGTGAGGGCACGGAACCCTTCAAATACAACTTCTCACCATCCAGGCTCACCGCATCGAGCTTCGCGCCCAAATCGCTGAAGCCCTCAATGGTCTGGATAACGGGCGAATACTTCTGCTTCAATTGATCGAGATCTGCCATAACGTTTTCTCCTTGCGTTTAGAGCGTTTATTATTTCCACCACCAACAGTGGATGGAAAAGTCTACGCGGCGTGCGAATCCGCGATCTTCTTCATGGCAATCGTCAAGGCAGCCGCGCCTAGACTTTTTATCAGCACTGGGTGCTGAGCATAGACCGCGCTTACACGATCGATGATCGAAGGGTCGTGCGTTTGAGCATGCGCGGTAAGAGCTTCCACGTCCGCGGGGCTAACGCTCGCTGCCTGCGCCGGCGTTATCGAGCCCGATTGCAGCAGGGAAGCCAGCGGCGAATTGGGAGCACTGCCCGCAAATCTAGCAATCACTGCCGGACCGAGAGCGCCCACCAGACTGTTCAACACACCCGCCTGTTGCTGGCTATTCCCGCCGCCGAACAGCTGCGCTGCCATTTGCGGAAAAGGTGCAGTTTGTCCGGACCGAAAAGCCTCCGCCAAACCTCCCGCGACCGTAGAAGTGGGCACAGCTTGGGCTACCTGTTCAAAATGTTGTTCTACTGCTGGATTATCCGCTGGATTGGCGTTCCCCGCCGAATACTGTTTGAGCAAATCGCCGATTCCTGCGAGAAAACTCATAGGGTCTCCTTGGTTCGCCGTAAGGCGGTTGATTGCAAGAGCAGGGCCGCTGCAGGAAAAGGTACGGGCCCGACAGGCAAGCACGCCCGGACATCGAAAGCGGACGGTTCGATGAATCTCTCACGATGGCGTCGCCTATGTCTATGCCGGACAGAATAAAAGCCATAGCCATTTGTTGGGGTTACCCACAATCGCTTCGTTGCCCATTCATTCAGCTTGCTTCGAAGACAGCTCTTCGCGCACCGAAGGTACCCAGGGCAGGTAACCGGCAATGAGTCCCATTGGCGTCTCCGAACTTACGCAAGTGGTTGACACTAGGCGGCATACCCGCTAAATTACGAGGTGTAGGCAGTGAGCACGTATGTGACGGATGAGGCGTTGACCGCCCAGACCGTCGAAATGCCCTGTACCCCCCCTTACAGCGGCTTTTCCTACACTGGATGTGGCTTTCGTTTTGCGGTCGATGTGACTGAGAGGGCGAAGCTAGGTCCAGAAGCAATATCCACTTCCAATGTAAAATTTGATCACAGCCTCAAGCCCTCCGAGGAGCTCGATGTGCACCTAAAACGGTGCGTCATCCAGTGGCAATCGCTGTCGTAAATGGGTGTTGAACAAGTCGCCCACTAGTAACACCCAACGGCGTAGTCGAAGGTGCAAGAAGTGTTGACACCGGTCCCGAGTGCCACTAGATTACGGGTTGTAGGCGCTGCCTAACCGCAACGAATGGGTCATATCCGATTTCGTTGAATAGCCGTTATTCCCCTAGTGGCGGTTTACCAGTCTCAGGAAAATTGGTTCTTTGTACCGGGTCGGTCAATGTGACTGAGATGGCGAAGCTACGGGAGCGGTCAAGACTGTCAGAATGGTTACCTCAGGTACCCAAAGTAATTTCAAAATGGGTACTAGTCTGATCGTGTCGTAACTTGCCGCTGTTGGGCTGTAGATTGTATTGACACGTGGTCTGGGTCTATAGGACCATTTGAGAACTGAGTAGGTGTCGGTGCATAGTAGGAAATTTTTACTCTGCACGGAACGTAACGGTGGCACATAATTGCAGTACCAGGCGAAAGCCTGAATGCAGGTTCTGTAACCCAGATGGCGGAAGCTCGTCCATCGGAAAAAAGACCCGCTTGATGTTTAAAGTTGAAGATTCGCATCGTCCCCCCCTCGAAGCGAAGTGAGAATCCCATAGGGAACAGCAGCAACTCACTCTTGTAACGGAGATACTCATGTATCGCGATCCAGGGTCAAACGAATCGAACGAATGGTTTGCCTTCCGCGTCCGGCCACGGCACGAAAAGCAGGTTTCGCTTGCCTTACGCGAAAAAGGGTTCACTGAGTTCCTGCCCCTTTATAAATCCAAAAGGCAGTGGGCGGACAGAACCAAAGTTGTAGAGATGCCGCTCTTCCCCGGTTACATTTTTTGCTCCACGGTTCGATCTTCGATCGTGCCCGTCCTCATGACGAGCGGTGTGATCGACGTAGTGCGCGCGGGCACCAATCCTTTGCCCGCCGACAAAGCGGAAATTGAGGCGCTGCAACAGACCGTCAGCGTCGACGTGCCGCTCGAAGCCTGGCCCTACACCGAAGTCGGTGAGTCGGGTTCATTCTCTATCTTGCGTGGTCCCCTCGCAGGCTTGACCGGAATCTTGGTTGAGGTCCGGCGCTCACAGCGCCTGATTCTCTCGGTAAACCTTTTGCGCCGGTCGGTTTTGGTCGAAGTACATCCTGATTGGGTCTCACCGTACGCTCCAGCAGCTGCCGAGCGGTTGATGGCCTAAATGTAATACTGCAAAAACTTTGAATAATTTCTGTCTATCCCGTTTTCTGGTTCTCCCGAAGTAACGTACGCAAGTGCCCTCGTGCGTCCCCCTTGCCGGCTCTAGTTGGCACCCTATGCTTTTCGACTCGATATCTGTCTCTAAAGCGCTCTTTTCGGAGCACGTCCCCGCCGGAGGTATTTCTTGGCGGATCCCAGCTACAACCCATGGTGAGTGAATTTATGCACAAGTCTCCAGCCAAAATGATTCTGTTGTCTCTCTGCTTTCAAGGCCTGACATTGGTCCCGGCATTAGCCCAAGCCGTAGTCCCCGCGGATGGTCGCGTGGGTATTCCCATGAACGCTCCCGTAGCCGGCTCGCACCGATCGGCTGCCGCACTGCGCCAACCGCGCCGTCAGCCGCTCCGACGAATCTCACCAGCTACGTCCTGGGACCGGAAGATCAGATCACCGTTCGGGTCTTTGCCGCCGATGACATTCCCGACAAGCCGGTGCAGATCGACAATGATGGCACGGTGACCCTGCCCATGATCGGGCAGGTGCATGCCGCTGGCTTGACCGTCGAGCAATTTCAGGCCAACCTGGTGACCGCTTACAAGAAGTATTTCAAGGATCCGCAAGTCACCGTGCAGGTCAACGATTTCCGCAGCCAACCGGTGTCTGTTGCGGGCAATGTGACCACGCCGGGCGTGGTGCAGTTGCGTGGAAATCGCAACCTGATGGAAGTGATCGGCCAGGCTGGCGGTCTGCGGGCTGATGCCGGTGACAGTGTGCTGATCACCCGTAATCTGAGCGAAGGCCCGATCCCCGTTGCCGGCGCCTTCACTGATCCCACAGGCAAGTACTCCGTCGCGCACATCAATATTCGTTCCATCATGAGCGGCAAGGATCCCGAAGGAAATATCCTGATCAAGCCGCACGATGTGATTACTGTTCCCCGCGCGCGTCTGGTCTACGTCTTGGGCAATGTCGGCAGGCCCGGCGGTTACGTCATGACAGAAAACGAAACCATGTCGCTCACCCAGGCCATTGCCTTGGCCGGGGGATGGGACAAAATGGCAGCCTTGGGCTCGGCAAGGATTCTCCGCGCCGATGGCGGCCCGACACGGGAACAGATTCCCGCAAACATCAAGAAGATCATGGAAAACAAAGCGCCTGACTTGCAGCTGCGGCCCGATGACATTCTTTACGTCCCCAACAGCTTGAGTAAGCAGGTCAGTGCCCGCGGCCTTGAAGCAGCCATTGGTATCGGTACTGGTCTTCTTATCTGGAAATAGAGCACTACACTCACATTCTTGAGAATGGCCCCAAGCGAGACCCCCGGCTTGACGGGGGGCCGTACTTTGTCCAAAGCGAACTGCACCATGAAAGCGATCGATTTCCTGGAGCGGTTTCACTTCAGCGGCCACAGCCACTCGTGAAACCTCTCCAGAACTGGATCAAATCCGAAAGGACTTCAAAAAGATGACTCCGACCCAGCAGATCATTCCTGGACCTCGCATGCCCGAAGGCCGGAACTCCGGACGCTCCACTGCTATTGAGCTTTCGCGGCCCGGGGGAAGCAATCGGCCACAGCCCGAAGCAACTGTGAACTACGCTGCTTTGCTTCGCCGCCATCGCACCGCCATCGCCATGATCATGGGCGGTTCGCTTCTGCTTAGCGTCCTGTATACCCTGGTTGCGCACAAGGTCTACAAGTCGGAAGTGATTCTGGAAGTCACCGGGATCAACCAGGACTTCATGAACAGCAAAGAGGTCGATCCAACCAGCAACCAGATCACCGGCGACGAATATATCGAGACCCAAACCAAGCTCTTGAAGAGCCCGCCCGTAGTCCAACGGACGGCGGTGGCGATGGGTCCCAAGGTGCCCGGCGCTATCGCGGCCAAACAGGGAATTTTCGGCGCCATTCGCGGATGGTTCGGCGACGCTCCGGCAGCCACTGCTGCCGAGGGCGAAGCCGTGGTGTTCAACATGCTCGACGACGCCAACGTCAAGGTGGATGGAACTTCGGATCTGATCACGGTCACGGTTCTCGGTCCCGAGCCCCAACTTGACTGCGGACACCGCGAATACCTTGATCGATCAGTTCACTCAACAAGCTCAGGATGCCCGTGGCTACGCGTCAGGGAACACCAACAAGTTCCTGACCGACTCAGCTCAACGACGCCCGCAAGAAACTCCAGGATTCTGAAAACGCCCTGCAGGAATATGCCCGGCAGACCGGCATCGTCATCCCCAGCGAGAACTCAGGAGAGCGTTGCCGCCGACAAATTGCGGCAGATCCAAACCGATCTGGCCAAAGCTGAAACGGACGAGGCGGACACCAAGGCGCAGGTAGAGACTTCGAAAAACGCCCCGGCCGAGTCTATGCCTCAGGTGCTGGATGATCCGACTCTCCGCGACAACCGTGCCCGCCTGGCTGACCTTCGCCGCCAGCTTTCCGATCTTGAGCGTCACGCTCACACCGCAAAATTACAAAATTCAACAGTTGAACGCTCAGATCGCTGATCTGGAACAGCAGTCTGCTCAACATCGCACCAACATCATTCGCCGCCTCGGCGTGCAGAACTCTGAGACTTCGCGCCGTAAGGAGTTGTTGAGCCAAGGCCTATCAGCAGCAGTTGGGCGTGGTCTCCGATCAGTCAGTGAAAGAAGTTCGTTACAACATCCTGAAAAAGGAAGTGGATGCGAACCGCGACCTTTACCAATCCATGATGCAGCGCGTGAAGCAGGCGAGCATTATCGCCGCGCTGAAGGCGAGTGACGTGCGCGTGGTGAGTCCTGCGACCCCGGCTAAAACTACCTACCGGCCCAGCTTGCCCCTTAACCTCGCGTTGGGAGTTCTCATCGGTTTGGTCTTCGCTGCCTGCTACACCCTGCTGCGCGAGCGCAATGATGCCAGCCTGCGGAGCCCCGGCCAAAGCGTCAAGCACCTCAACGTGCCTGAGTTGGCTGTGATCCCTTCGGCGCGCATCGGCAACAGCGAGCGCATCCCGCTCACGCTGCGCAATCTGAATGGAGCCAACGGCGCCGCTATCGAGGCCAAAAACGGTTTGCTGGCCGCCAGCTCGGCCGCTGTCGACAAGGAGATGGTGCAGTGGTGCCAGGATGAAACCATGATGGCGGATGCCTATCGGTCCGCAATCACTTCGATCCTCTTGAGCCGCGTCAACGGAGTCAGTCCCCGGGTTATCCTGGTGACCAGCCCCCGCCCCAAGGCAGGCAAAACCACCACGGTAGCAAATCTCGGCATCAGCCTGGCGGAAATTGGACGCCGTGTATTGCTGATCGATGGCGACCTCCGCCGCCCTCGGCTGGGTAAGCTCTTCGGCCTGCAGTTTGCTACCGGCTTGAGCGATGCACTGCTGGCCGAGGATAACGGAACCATCACCCTCGACTCAGTGGTCCGTCCCAGCACCGTGCCCGGCCTGTATGTACTGCCTGGTGGCTCCGAGCCGGCCAACATCTCCAAACTGCTTCATTCCACTCATCTCGATAGTCTGATCGAGCTCGCCCGGTCTCAGTACGATTTCGTGCTCATCGACTCTCCTCCGATGATGGGCATGGCCGACGCGCGCCTTCTGAGCCGCAATGCCGACGGCGTGGTTCTGATCAGTCGCGCCGGCGAGACCAGCCCGGAGCAATTGGGAGAAGCTAGAGAGCGCTTGGCCGATGACGGCACCCCGGTCATTGGCACCATCCTGAATGGCTGCGATCTTCGCATTGAAGATCCGTCGTATGTCAACCACTACAACAGCTACGCCGGTGCTGCACGCGGCTAGTCGCCAAAAAGTTATTACTGCAATCATGAACTAGTAACGAAAGTCGGCTTACGATCACCATCGTATGGAGTCCAGGCGCGGAATCCCCCCACCGCACATTGGCTACCGGACCGACTGTACGCAACCAGGAACAAGGACGCCGACGAAAGTACATACAAAAATCCAGCTTTCGTGATTTAAAAGAGCGTTTTCACAAAGTTCCTCTTCTATTGCATTTCTCCTGCGACGGGTGGCCCCGAGCCCCCTGTCGGCCTTCTAACAGACAGGAGAAAGGCTTTGACTGCTTTCGTATAAGAACGTTGCCCTGGTGCCCAGGGAGACGTATGGGGAGAATGGCTCTCATGCATGTCCGCAATTTACGCTTCTACCAGACCATGCAATTCGTTCTGGATCTTCTGGCAGTCACGGTCGCCTGGAGTTGCACCATCCAGATGCGTGTGCTGCTCAATCCTCTGGCTACCCAACGAGTCAGTTGGACCTATGCTTCCATTTGGGCGCCATCCCTGATGATGGTCCTGGTGTTGTGGATCGTCATGGCCTGGCGCCTCGGGTTCTATCGTGTTGAGGGTCGTATTCGGGTTTGGAACAGCATCATCAACGCAGCCGAAGGTGCATTGCTGGCGAGCTGCATCATCGTCATCGTAACTTTCTTCTCCCGCCAACTGGGCACCGGTGTTTCCCGTTCGTTCTTCATGATCTTTGCGCCTCTCAGCTTCTTCAGCTTGGGCTTGGCGCGGTGCGTAAGCGTAGTCGCAGCTATGTTGGCTGAACGCCACTGGCCTTCACCCATTCGGGCAGCACTCCTGGGAGATGGTTCCCACGCCGGCCGCCTCGTCACCCTGATGAACACCGCCAATGTGGCGAATGTCATCAAGGGCTTGATTGTCCCCGAAGGTCACACCGCGGAAGGCCTGTCCCTGCCGATGCCGATTCTTGGATCGACGGCACAGCTCGCCGAGGTGATCAATCGCGAACAACTTAACCGCATCATTCTGCTGAACGGCTCCATTTCTCGGGGCGAGTTGGACGAATGCAACAAGGTGTTCAAACGCATGGGTGTCATCGTCAACTGCACCGTGGACTTTGCCCCGGAGCCAGGACGAATCAATGTGGTGAACCAATACGGTTTGCCGCTGGTCGAGCTTCGCCCCCTGTCCTTTACCAAGGGGCAGGAGTTCGTCAAGCGGGCCTTTGATATCGTTGCCTCCGCGATTCGCTCTTCTTCTTCTCGCGCCCACTCTGCTCGTGATCGCGGCCGTGGTGAAGTTCACCTCGGAAGGTCCTGTTCTTTACAAGGCGCCCCGCGTAGGCAGGGGTGGCCGTCACTTCATGTTCCTGAAGTTTCGCTCCATGTACACCAACATGGATCGCACCCACGTGGCCCACGCAAACGAGAAAAAGGGTCACATCTTCAAGATGAAACAAGATCCGCGTGTGACCCCGATCGGGCGATTCATTCGCCGCTACAGCCTTGATGAGTTGCCACAACTCATCAACGTGCTGCGTGGAGAGATGAGCCTGGTCGGTCCCAGGCCGCTGCCCGCCGGTGACATGGGGCCGGATGGAATGAGCCGCGAATTCGCGGATTGGTCCGAGGGCCGGGCTGCCGTCTATCCCGGCATCACCGGACTCTGGCAGGTGAATGGCCGCAGCGAGCTCCCCTTCGAAGAGATGGTGCGGCTCGACCTGCAGTACATTCGTGAGTGGTCGCTGCTGCTCGACATCAAAATCATTCTGGCGACCCCCGGCTTGGTCGTGAAGGGTGTAGGAGCTTACTGAGAACCGGGGTGATCGCCTCGGTTCAACTCAAATTCATGATCAGTCTTCCATCGTCAAAACAGTCCCCACAGGGACGGCTACAATACACGATTGCACTTGTGACTTCAAAACTTCGAGCCCCCTTACCCGAGTCTCCTATGCCCAGTGTCGTGCCTCAATCCATTACTGAATTGCATCCGATCGAGCTGCGCCCTTTGCCGGCCCAGCCGTTGGTCTCGATTCTGGTCTCCAATTACAATTACGGCCGCTTCATCGCGGACTCCATCAAGAGTGCCCTGGACCAGACATATTCCAATTTTGAACTCATCATCTGCGACGACGGGTCGACCGATGACTCGGTCCACATCGTAGAAGAATATGGCGTCCAAAGATTCGCGCCTGCACTTGATTCGCAAGGCCAATGGCGGCCAGGCATCAGGCTTCAATGCGGCCTTTGCCGCCTGCCGGGGCGAGATCATTGCCTTGCTTGACTCAGACGACATCTTTCCTGCCCAACAAAGTGGAGCGAATCGTGGCAGGTTTTCAGGCCCACCCCGACGCCGGTTTTGGCGTGCACCGTATCATCCGCATGAGCGCGGACCTTCGTCGCCAGGGCGTGTGGCCGATGTCTGACCCGCTACCCAGCGGATGGTATGGCACTCAGTCTGTTGCGCGATGGCGGCGTTTTGCCCTACACCCCGCCGACTTCGGGATTGAGCCTCCGTCGCGATGTGGCCGAGCGCCTCTTTCCGTTGCCGCTCGAAGAGTCCGCTGGTAAGCTGCCCCGATCAGTTACATTGTTCGCCTGGCTCCGTTTCTTACCAACGTGACCCGCGAAGACGAAGCTCTCTCGGCGTACCGTCTGCACGGCAGCAACAATTATGGCCCGGACCGAGTGACAGCCGAGTCGTTCAAACGCGAGATGGAGTACTCCGAAGCTTTGTGGGCTGCGCAGAAAGCGCTTTCTCGCCACCATCGACCACCGGCTTGCGGAAGACTTTCAGCCGCTCACCCAGCACCGCTACATCGCGTCAAATCACATACCTTCACGCCCGGTTTGCCAAGGACCCCGATGCGCGCCGGCACTACGATCGCTTCATCGCTTCGCTCACCGGCCGGGTGCCAGATATGTCTGGTTTTGGAAGCTCTCGATTTATCTGCCTCTGCCGGTTTTCGATTTTTGCGTCAACCTGTTGATCCGCCAAAGCTGGCTCAAACAATTGATCTCTCGTTTGAAAAGAATGTCGTGACAGTCCTGAATCAGTCTTTGCCACTTCACCCCATCTGTCATTTTCGCAGCGTTCCCCCGCGCCGCCACAGCATCCAGAACGGAGCAACTACCCATGAGTACTAAGCCTCTTCTCAGCATCGGACTCTTTCTTTACAACGGGGAGCGGTTCCTGGCTGCCGCCATCGAGTCGATCCTGAATCAGACATTCCAGGATTTTGAGCTCATCATCTCCGACAATTGCTCCACCGATCGTAGCGAGGAGATCTGCCGGAAATATGCCGCGCAGGATGATCGCATTCGCTACTACCGTGCCGACCGCAACATGGGCGCAGGATGGAATCTGAGAAACGTTTATTTCAAGGCCACCGGCAAATACTTCAAATGGGCCGCCCACGACGACATGATTCAGCCCGACTTCCTGCGTCTGTGTGTCGATGCTTTGGAAGCTGACGACTCGCTGGTCGTTGCCCACACCTTGACCCGGGTCATCGACGAGCATGGACAATTTGTCGAGAACTACGAATGGCCGCTCCGGACGGAATCTCCGGACCCCGTCGTCCGCTTCAAAGATCTGCTGCTCAACGATCACATGTGCTACCAGATATTTGGTGTGATGCGCCTCAGCGCCCTGCAGCACGCTTCCCCCACAAGGCAGCTACGTCAACAGCGACGGAGTTCTGCTTGCACAGATGGGCTTGATCGGGCGGTTTCACGAAACACCGGAGTTCCTGTTCATCAGCACCCGCCACAGCAAACAGTCCTCGCAGGTGAAGCCGGTTCGTCTCAAAGCCCCGCGCTTTCGCCTGACCAACCGTCACGGCACTTTGCCCGGCCCGGAGTGGTGGGACCCGAACAAGACCACCAGCATCACGTTTCCGGAATGGCGCATGTTCCGCGAATACTTCCAAAGCATCCGCCGCGCCCCGGTGACCACCGGACAGCGCCTGCACTGCTACCTGCTGTTGCTGCCCTGGCTGCTCAAGCATTTC
This sequence comes from uncultured Acidobacteriaceae bacterium, assembly GCA_963847155.1. Taxonomy (GTDB): domain Bacteria; phylum Acidobacteriota; class Terriglobia; order Terriglobales; family Acidobacteriaceae; genus PALSA-350. The sequence continues at coordinate 73,495 of CAWJZH010000007.1, forward strand.
CGCCGCATGGGTAAAGACCTTTTGATCGCGGCTGATCAGGTCTTATTCAGGCTGCAGGTGCCGCGTGCCAAAGTTTCTATGGAGAGCGCAACATCTTTCGATGCTGCCTCGTAACGAAATATCCCCCCAAGTCACAAATCACGGAGGTGAAGTTCTATGAAGGTTGCAATTCTTGCAGGGGGGCTAGGGTCGCGTCTCGCGGAAGAGACGGAGCTTAAGCCGAAACCGATGGTCGAAATTGGCGGCAAGCCGATTCTCTGGCACATCATGATGCACTACGCCCACTACGGGCTGAACGAATTCGCCATCGCCCTAGGCTACAAGGGCGAAGTCATCAAGAAGTACATGCTCGACTATTGCTCCCTGAACCGCGATCTGAGCGTCTCGCTCAAGACCGGCAAGGTCAAAATGAACGGCGGCGTCGTTCCCGACTGGAATATCGACCTCGTCGACACCGGCATGAAGACCCAGACCGGTGGCCGTATCAAGCGTCTTGCCCCTTACATGGGTAACGAAACATTCATGCTCACCTGGGGTGACGGCGTATCCGACATCAACCTGAACGACCTGTTGGCGTTCCATCGCTCGCACGGCAAGCTGGCGACTCTCACCGCGGTCCGTCCGACGGCCCGCTTCGGCCACTTGGAAATGGACGGCAATCAGATCACCGAATTCTCTGAGAAGCCGCAAACCAAGGAAGGCTGGATCAACGGAGCGTTCTTTGTGCTTGAGCCCGAGATCTTTGACTTCATCGACGGTGATAGTACTCACTTCGAGAAGGAACCCCTCGAGCGCCTGGCTGGCGAAGGCCAACTCATGGCGTATCGTCACACCGGCTTCTGGCAATGTATGGATACGATTCGCGAGAAGAAGATCCTGGAAACGTATTGGGAAAGCGGTAACGCACCTTGGCAAACTTGGGAGGAATCGAATGCGAGTATTAGTAACGGGGCACGCGGGGTACATCGGAACGGTTTTAGTGCCAATGCTGTTGCAGGCCGGGCATGAAGTAGTTGGGCTCGATACTGATCTTTTCGAGCGCAGCACCTTCAGCGATGGGATCGCACAGATCCCTGAGATCCGCAAAGACGTTCGCGATGCAACCCTGCAGGATGTGAAGGGCTTCGATGCCATTCTCCATCTTGCCGGACTTTCGAACGATCCCCTGGGCGACCTGAATCCGGGTTTGACCTTCGAGATCAACCATGCGGCATCGGTCAAGCTGGCCAAGTTGGCCAAGCAGGCCGGCGTGCAGAGATTCATCTTCTCTTCTTCCTGCAGCAACTACGGCGCCGGTGGCGACGACCTGCTGGATGAACACTCTGCCTTTAACCCCGTGACCCCTTACGGTACTTCCAAGGTCATGGTCGAGCAGGACGTTGCCAAGCTGGCAGACAACAACTTCAGCCCAACGTTCCTCCGCAATGCCACTGCCTTCGGTGTTTCGCCCCGGTTGCGCTTTGACCTGGTGCTAAACAACCTCGTGGCCTGGGCTTATGCCACTGGCCGGGTGTACATCAAGAGCGATGGAACTCCCTGGAGACCCATCGTCCACATCGCCGACATCTCGCGGGCGTTTATTGCCGCGATGCATGCCCCGATCGACCTGGTGCACAACGAAGCCTTCAACGTAGGGCGCAACGAAGACAACTACCGTATTTATGAGCTGGCCGACATCGTCAAGGAAACGGTGCCGAACACAGTGATTGAGTACGCGGCCGACGCCGGACCGGACAAGCGCTGCTACCGTGTGGATTGCAGCAAGATTCGCAAGGTGCTGCCCGAGTTCCAGCCCGTCTGGGATGCCCGTAAGGGAGCCGTCGAGCTGCACGAAACCTACAAGAAGATCGGTCTCGTTCTCGAAGACTTCGAGGGACCGCGCTTCAAACGCATCGCCCACATCCGGAAGTTGATCGAGGAAGGTGCCCTCGACTCAAATCTCCGTTGGACCAACCAGGAAGCGACGGCCCCCGTTGTCGCAGGAGCCGCCACTGTATGACCGAACCCACCTTTCATTGCCGCGCATGCAACTCCACGAAGTGCATTCCGATTCTTTCCTTCGGAACCACTCCGCTTGCCGATGCATTGCTCTCAGCCGATCAGCTAGGGTCGCCGGAAGTTACGGCGCCCCTGGACCTGGTCTTCTGCCCCGAGTGCTCTCTGGTGCAGATCACCGAAACCGTTCCGCCGGAAATTCTCTTTTGCCGCAATTATCCTTACTTTTCTTCTGTGTCAAAGAGTCTGCTGGAACATTTCGCCAAGAGTGCTGAAGCGGTCATCGCCGCCCGCAACCTTGATTCCAATAGCCTGGTCATCGAAGCTGCGTCCAACGACGGTTACATGTTGCGCAATTTCGTCAACCACGGAATCCCGGTGTTGGGCATCGATCCCGCCGAAGAGCAGGTGCGCACCGCCAATGAACGGGGCGTCAACAGCATCAACACTTTCTTCACCAAGGAGCTGGCACAAAAGCTGGCCGCCGAGGGCAAGAAAGCCGATGTCTTCCTGGCCAACAATGTGCTCGCGCACGTGGCCGACCTGAACGGTTTCGTCGACGGCATTGCCGCCTTGCTGAAACCCAACGGGGTCGCCGTCATCGAAGCGCCGTACATTGTCGACTTGATCCAAAAGTGTGAGTTCGATACCATCTATCACCAGCACCTCTGCTACTTTTCGGTGACGGCGCTGGCGCGGCTTTTCCGCGATCATGGTCTGTACCTCAACGACGTGGAGCGCACCAAGATCCACGGCGGATCCCTCCGGCTGTTTGTCGAGCCGGTGGAGACTCCGACCGCGCGCTTGAGGGCGCTGCTCGCCGATGAGAAGAACGCGGGCGTCTCGACCATCGAGTACTACCGCGGGTTTGCCGACCGGGTGCACGCAGTGCGCGACGATCTCACGGCGTTGTTGAAGGACCTGAAGGGCAAAGGGAAATCGATCGCCGGCTACGCCGCGGCGGCGAAGGCCACCACACTGCTCGCCTTCTGCAATATCGATCGGGAACTCCTCGACTATGTCGTCGACCTGAACGAATTCAAGCAGGGCCGGTTTATGCCCGGAAATCACCTGCCGATTCTTTCCCCGAACAAGTTGCTGGAAAGCAAACCGGATTATGTCCTGGTGCTGGCATGGAACTTTGCCGGCGAAATCATGGAGCAACAACACGCCTACAAGGCTCGCGGCGGAAAGTTCATCATTCCGATCCCGACCCCTGCTGTCGTCTAAAGGAGATGACTGAATGAACAGCATCTACATAGATTCCAAATTCAATGACGAGAAGCGCCGTCAGTATTTGTACAATGGCCAACTTTTTGTTTACTCGCCGCGCCCCAGCTCGCTCGCCTTTACCAATTGGGCCGCACAAATGATCAAGGACGCCTTTGGCAAAGAGGATCCGACCACGGCACAGTTCGACATGCCGGTGGAAGAGTTTGTCCGCATCTTCGCCCCGCTCAAGCCGGCCTTCATCCACCACCCGGAAACCAAGCGCCTGATCCAGGCCATGCTGGCGGACTTCGGCTGCGATATGGAGACCACTTATCTCGATGTGCCGCGCCTGCGCGCCGTCACTTCGGATGCCTACCTCACGTCCGGTGTGGGCTATGCCCATCATCTTCACCGTGATACCTGGTACTCGGCGCCGATGTGCCAGCTGAACTGGTGGCTGCCCATCTTCGAGATGTCTTCCGAGAGCTCCATGGCCTTTCATCCCAGGTATTGGAATGAGGCGGTCAAGAACGGCTCCAGCAAGTTCAACTACTACGCCTGGAACAGCACCGGCCGCGCTGACGCCGCCAAGCACATCAAGTCCGACACCCGCGAACAGCCCAAGCCCGAACAGCCCATGGAACTGGATCCTCAGGTCCGGTTGATCACGGAACCCGGTGGAGCTCAGAGTTTTTTCCGCCGCCAACATGCACTCGACCGTGCCCAACACATCGGGCAGAACCCGGTTCAGCATCGATTTCCGGACCGTCAGCCTGATCGACGTGAAGGCAAAGAACGGCGCTCCCAACCTGGATTCGCACCCCATTGGCACCTCGCTCCGCGACTTCATGAAGGGAACCGATCTGAGCCCCATGCCCGAAGACATTGCCGCCGCCTATGACAGCCCTGACGCTGCCGACGGCGTCAAGGTCTATCGGCCTGAGGTAGTAGGCGCCCGGTAACCACTTGGGTCGTCGCAAAGGTCAAAGGGAATCGGACCGGTGCCCATGTTGCGCCTTTGGCCTTCCACCAGAAAATCTATTCCAGCACCCAGGACGCTGAATCCTGGGTGCCCTTTTCTCTCTTTTAGCGCACATTTTGTATTTGTTTGCAGGCCCTGCTGAAAATTCACCATCGTGAACGGCCAATAGAGCCCAAGCGAGCACCATCCGTCGTGGAACATTTGAGTGAGAGATCTGCCGCTCCGCGCTCCACCGATTTCTCGAACAGTCGGTACACTTTTGCACCAGCCCACTTCACGGAGTGAGAGCGCTGGAACATGCCCTTAAAACCTTAGCCAGTGACGAAATTCTTCTGAACGGGGACCAAGAAATGCCTGAGATCAAGACCTGCCCAAATTGCCTCAAGGGTGACATGACCGTTTTCTACCAGGTTCCGCGGGTGCCGGTGCACAGCGTATTGCTGATGCCGACGCGCGAAATCGCGGTGAACTTTCCCAAGGGCGACATTGCTCTCGGCCATTGCTCCCATTGCGGCTTTATTGCCAACACCGTCTTCGACCCGACCGTGCACAACTACTCCGCGCAGTACGAGGAGACGCAGGGCTTTTCCGGGACCTTCCAGGCCTTCCATCGCCGCCTGGCCGAGGAGATGATCGAGAAGTACGACCTCCACGGCAAGAAGATGATCGAGATCGGCTGCGGCAAGGGAGAATTTCTGTCTCTCCTGTGCGAAATGGGCAACAACAGCGGCGTAGGTTTCGATCCCGCCTTTGTCAGCGAGCGCAATCCGTCCGCCGGCGACGCCAAGGTCGAGTTTGTCGCCGACTTCTACGGGGAGAAATATGCCCACGTGCAGGGCGACTTCGTCTGCTGCAAAATGACCCTCGAGCACATCCCCGATACCGCCAATTTCGTGCGTACGGTGCGGCGTTCGGTGGGTGACCGCTACGACACCGTCATCTTCTTCCAGGTCCCCGACATGACCCGGGTGCTGAAAGACCTGGCGTTCTGGGATATCTACTACGAACACTGTTCTTATTTCAGCGCCGAATCGCTCTCGCTGCTCTTCAAAGAGCAGGGATTCGACGTGCTTGATGTTTGGACCGATTACGACGACCAATACCTGATGATTACGGCCAAGCCGTCGCGCACCCCGGCCTCTTCGGTAGCCAAGCCGGATCCTACCGCGATGAACAAAGATATCCAGTACTTCACCGAACACCAGGCGGCCAGAATGGCGTCCTGGAGAAGCAAGCTCGAGGAAACCAGGAACAGCGGCAAGAAGGCCGTGGTCTGGGGCTCCGGATCCAAAGGCGTGGCCTTTCTGACCGCGCTCAACCTGCACACACCCGACTGCGAAATTGAGTACGTGGTCGACATCAATCCATTTCGCGAAGGCAAATACATGGCTGGCACCGGGCAGGAGATCGTCTCGCCGGCCTTTCTCAAGCGGTACAAACCAGACCTGGCCATTGCCATGAACCCGATTTACCAGCCGGAAATCAAGGCGGATCTAGAGAAAATGGGCCTGTCTACTGAGGTTGTCTCCGTTTGATTAAAAATCCAGCCCTGCCAATATGCAGAGGCTAATAAAAAGGCAATCTATGTATGATTTCGCGATAATTGGTGGAGGAATCGTTGGTCTCGCTACGGGCGCTGCCCTTGGCCGTCGCTATCCTTTTGCACGCATTCTGCTGGTTGAAAAAGAAGTTGGTTTTGCTCAGCACCAGACCGGCCGCAATAGCGGCGTTATCCATTCCGGCATTTACTACAAACCAGGCAGCCTCAAGGCAGAGTTGGCGCAAACAGGGAACCAATCCCTGCGTGCCTTTTGCTACGAGTATGGCGTGCCGTTCGATATTTGCGGCAAGCTGATCGTTGCCACCAGGCCGGAAGAGATTCCTCAGCTCGATAAAATCTTCGATCGTGCTTTTGAAAATGGAGTACCCGCCACCCGGCTTCGTCCGGAAGAAGTCAAAGAAATAGAACCGCATGTCTCCTGCATCGCTGCCATCCGCGTGCCCACCACGGGCATCGTGGATTATCGGCAGGTTTGCCATGCCCTGGTGCACGAGATACAGCAGCAGGGAGGAGAGCTCAAGGTTGGCACCGAGGTGCTCCATATCGTGCCTACTCCTTTAGGTCACTTGCTCGAGACCTCATGGGGCTCGGTCGAAACACGCTTCCTCATCAACTGCGCCGGCTTGCATAGCGATCGCGTAGCGAAGCTGGGGGGCATGGAACCGAAGGCCATGATCGTCCCTTTCCGCGGCGAGTATTTCGAGCTTAAGCCCGAACGCCGTCACCTGGTGCGCCATCTCATTTACCCCGTTCCCAATCCGGCTTTTCCTTTCCTGGGCGTGCACTTCACGCGCATGATGGACGGCAGCATTCACGCCGGCCCCAATGCGGTGCTGAGCATGAAGCGCGAGGGTTACAAAAAATCGGACTTCAGCTGGCGCGATCTTTCTGAAGTCCTGACCTATCCCGGTTTCTGGAAGCTCTCTTCCAAGTACTATCGCGAGGGCGGCCAGGAGATGTACCGTTCCCTGAGCAAGGCTGCCTTTACCCGCAGCCTGCAGCGCCTGGTGCCGGAAGTCCAGGCAGACGACCTGATCCCCAGCAAGAGCGGCGTGCGCGCCCAGGCTCTGCTTCGCGATGGAAGCCTGGTCGACGACTTCCTGTTGCTCGAAGGCAAAAACTCTCTCCATGTCTGCAACGCTCCTTCCCCGGCAGCCACGGCATCGCTCGAAATCGCCAAGAGGATCGTGAGCAAAGTGCCCCGCCCCGGCCGTCTATCGCTGGTCAAGATGGCATAGGTGCCGGCTCTCTATACCGGCAACAGAGATCGGCTGCCCCACATCCCCGATTTCCTGCGAAGTCACGTGGGTCCCGCACACTTCATGCGCCTTTCCTTAAAAGAAAGGCGCAGGCGCAGACTTGTCTAGGGCCGCGTGCAGGAAATTCGGGGCATCTCGCTCGTTTTTCGCGAGATGTGGGATACCACGGTACTCGACGTGCAACTCTATCGGTCTCAGTAAGAGTGAAGCCGAGGTCTTGTTTCCGGGGCCTGTAAACCTCTTCCCTGCAAATCAAAACTTCATGCAGCGCCTTGAATGGATCCGTATACGGAGTCTTTTATGGAACTGCGTGTAGGAAATTTCCGGATCCTGCATTTCCTGCCAAATCCCTGATTTCCACTACGCTCATCTCTGCAGTTTCAGCTCAAACGGGCGATAGGAAGGGTATGCCCAGTTCCAGCATGCTTATCGAAAACACAACATCTGAGACATGGGCCACTCCTGGCGCTAGGCAGGTGCAAGGTCTCGCTCGAGGAAGCTCCCCGTTGCACATCGCTATTTACGATTATCGAATCACGCGCAATAATCCGGCCGGCAGCTGTCATCTGGCGATGCTTCGCGCCCTCGCGGGCGAGCACGACTTTACCGTCTTCGCCGTAGAGTTCGAAAATCCCTGCCCGGAAAAGATCCGCTTCATCCGCGTCCCTTCGCCGTTGCGGCCCCTGGCGCTCCTCTTCATCGTTTACCACTTCATGGCGCCCCTCTGCTATTTGCTCTACCGCTTGCGCGGCGGCCGCAAGCCTGACCTGGTCCAGGCGCTCGAGAGCAACCTCTCTTTCGGCAACGTTCTGTACTCTCACTTCTGCCATGGCATGTACCTCAAGCACCATTGGAGCAAATCGGGCGCCAGCGGCTTGCGGGGTGCGTTCCGTTGGATCGACCATCAAGCTCCACGCCTGGATGGAAAATTTCGCCTATCCGAGGGCTAAGCAAGTCGTTGTTCCATCCCGAGGCCTGGCAAGAGAGCTGCAGGCGGAGTTCCCATATATCAAGGACAAGCTGACAGTCCTGCCCAATCCCATCAATCTGGCACGGTTACAGAAGCCGGCTGGATTCGATCGCCAGGCTTTTCGTCACAACCTGGGTATTGACGACCGTGATCTGGTGGGCCTGTTTGTCGCTCTCGGACAGTTCGAGCGCAAGGGATTGCCCCTTCTGATGCAGGCGCTCGCCACGGCCGGTCATGGACCCGGTCAAATTGATTGTCGTTGGCGGTGAGGCCGATCTGCTGGCGCGCTATCGGGAGCAGGCAGAGAAACTTGGTATTGGCGACAGGGTCAAATTCGTTGGCATGCAGTCCGATGTCCGGCCCTTCCTATGGAGCTCTGACGTTTTCGTCTTTCCGTCGCTGTACGAAACGTTTTCTTTGGTTACTTACGAGGCGGCCGCAGCTGGTTTGCCGATTGTCGTTTCCCAGCTCTACGGTGTAGAAGATCTCCTGGTGGACGGAGACAACGGCTTCCTGATTGAGACCACGGCTGCCGGGGTGAGGGCTGGTCTGGAGCGCATTTTGAGCCTGACCGTGGCCGAACGGTACCTCATGGGTCAACGAGCCCGACAGGCAGCTTCTGCCTGCTCTGAGGAGCATTTCGTCGACGCGTGGCGGGCTTTTTATCTACGCCTGACCCATCCGAGGAATTGAAAGCGGGGGAAATCATGGTAGAGGATGTACCAGGTGTCGATCACACCGTGACCGTAGTATCAGCAGCGAGCAGCGTCCTTCAGATGGTCAACCGCACCATCGCTGGCAAGTAGACGGGTTGATCCGAATGAAGATCCTCTCCATCCACAATTCGTACCAGACACCCGGTGGCGAGGACCAGGTCTTCGCTCAGGAAGCCGATCTGCTCCGCGTCCATGGACACCAGGTGCTTCTATACCAGGCCAGCAACGCTCAGGTGAAAGACCAGGCTCCCCTCGTCCTACTCGGCAACACCATCTGGAATCGGCAAACTCACCACGAGTTGCGCACCCTGATGCACCAGGAAAAACCGGACATCATTCACGTCCATAACACCTTCCCGGTCATCTCTCCCGCCGCCTACTATGCGGCCAATGAAGAAGGAATTCCAGTCGTACAAACCCTGCACAACTACCGCCCGCTCTGTCCTGCCGCCACTCTCTTTCGCGATGGACACGTCTGTGAAGACTGCTTAGGCAAGCGGGTTCCCTGGCGGGGCGTCATGCACGGTTGCTATCGCGGCAGCAGGCTGGCTTCGGCCAGCGGCGCCGCTATGCTCACCACGCACAACTACAAACAAACCTGGAACCAATCCGTCACCGCTTACATTGCCCTTACCGATTTCGCCCGTAGCAAATTTATCGAAGGAGGCTTTCCGGCAGAGAAAATCTTCGTTAAACCTAACTTCGTGCAAGCTGACCCCGGCCCCGGCGACGGCCAAGGGAACTATGCCTTCTTCGCAGGACGTTTGACCCCGGAAAAAGGCATTAGCGTTCTGCTCGAAGCATGGCGGACCATCGGAACTAGCCTCCGCCTGGAAATAGCCGGCGACGGTCCACTCGCCCCTCAAGTCGAACAGGCATGCCGCGAAATGAAAAATGTAACCTGGCTAAAATGGCTGCCGCGAACGGAAATCCTGCAAAGAATGAAACGGGCGTCGATGCTCATCTTGCCGTCCACCTGGTATGAAGGCTTCCCCATGACCTTTGCAGAAGCCTGCGCCGTGGGTCTGCCCGTCATCGCAAGCAAACTGGGAAGCATGGCGTCCATCGTCGATCACCAGCGTACCGGCTTGCAGTTTGAGGCGGGCAGCGCCAGCGCCCTCGTCGAGGCGCTGCGATGGTGGGATAAGCACCCCGCGGAAGCCGCCCTGATGCGCATCCACGCACGGCTGGAATACGAAACCAAATATACCGCCGAAGGCAATTATGCCCAGTTGATCAGCATATACGAGTCAGTGCTCAACCGCAGCGAAAATTTGTCATGGCTTGCCACTGCCGGCGCGATCACCCGCCACGCCGGGGTTTAAAACAGCGTTTCCGACAACATCATTTCCAAACTCAGTCCTGCAGGAGCTTGCGTCGAAGCAAAGGCCGGAGGAAATCGGACGGGTGCCCATGTTCGCCCCACCTGCCACGCCTTGCCGTGGGCGTACATGAGCCGAAAAGATGCGCGCAGCCCTACGATCGCTTTGCTATTCGACCAAAATAAGGTTCTCGCACTCCCTCTCTAATCCTCTTCATGCGTCACCCGGGGCTGGCTTCGGCGAGTTCTGATCAGCAGCTCGCGGACCCATGACCCCTCATCCATCTCCGTCTCACCCTTCAGAGGAGTTGAGGGTAGCTGATTGTTCTGAGACGATGTACGCAGGGGAACGAACGGCATGGGAGTCGAATCTGCGGCACAGGACGGAACCACCCCCGGCGCAGGGCTAAGCAAGCTCATTCCCATCGCCCTGAATACTCTTCCCCACCAGCCCTCCGTCTCCATACTGATCACCTGCTTTAACTACGGGGCCTACGTTGGCAAAGCAATCGACAGCGCGCTCCAGCAGACCTACCCCCCGGCAGAAATAATCGTCAGCGACGATGCCTCGCAAGACAACTCCTGCGAGGTCGTTGAATCCTACTTAAGTCGCGGCCTGGGTATAAAACTGTTGCGCAATCCACATGGCGGGATGGCGGCTAATCTGAACTCCGCCTATCGCAACTGTTCCGGAGAAGTGATTTGCCTGCTCGACGCGGATGACACATTCCTGGCCGGTAAGGTCGCGGCCGTGGTCAACGCATTTCGGGCCCATCCGCAGGCTGGCTTTGCGATTCATCGCGCGAGCCTGGTAGACAATCAAGGGCGGGCACGTGGTATCTACCCTTTATTGAGCGCTCTCCCGTCGGGAAATTGTGCCCAGACGACTTACGAGAATTGCGGGATATTGATGGGGTTGCCACCCACAACCAATCTTGCGCTCCGCCGCGAAGTTGCTGACAGCATCTTCCCCATCCCGGTCGAATACACCGGCTATGCGGAGCAGATGATTCACCGGCTGGCTCCGTTGATGACAGAAGTATGTGCGGTGGACGCTCCGCTGGCGCACTGGCGGCTTCATGGACGGAACGATCAGAATTCCACTCATATTACGCCGCGGCGCCTGGAGCGCGAGCTCAAGATTATGGACTCGCTATGGCTGGAACAGAAGCGCTACCTGGAGAGCGTGGATGCTTCGCTCGGGAGGTCTTTTCCTCCGATCAACCATAATGCACTTTATCTAAAAATGAACTACATGCGGCATCGCATGAACAATGACCCAGCGGCGCGCCAGGCCTACACCGATCTTTGCCGCTATGGCCTGCGGGCGAACTCCAAGGTGGATCGGTTCTGGCGATACTCCAATCGGCTCCCCCGTCCGGTCTTCCAGCGAGCGGTAGATCTGCTTCTAACCCAGAGTGTCTGGAAGCAGATGGTCACCCGAGCCATTCGAGGCAAGCAAACGGTTTGAACGTATGAAGATTCTCTCGGTGCACAATTCGTACCAGACGCCCGGCGGCGAGGACCAGGTCTTTTCCCGGGAGGCCGAACTGCTACGCTCGCGTGGCCACGAGGTGCTTCAGTTCCACACCAGCAATGAGCAGGTGAAGGGTAAGAACCCACTGGTTTTGCTCGGCGATACCATATGGAATAAGCGCGTCCATAACGAGTTGCTCGCACTGATGCAGCGCGAAAGACCAGACATCGTTCATGTCCATAATACCTTTCCGGTCATTTCTCCCGCCGTTTACTATGCGGCCAATGAAGCCGGGATTCCGGTAGTACAGACCCTGCACAATTTCCGCATGCTTTGTCCCGCGGGCACCTTGTTCCGTGACGGACTCATCTGCGAAGACTGCATCGGCAAACCAGTGCCCTGGCCGGGGGTGATCCATGGTTGCTATCGCAATAGCAGGTTGGCGACCGCGGCCGGAGCCGCCATGATCGCCACCCACAACTACAAGCAGACCTGGAGCAAGGCCGTCTCTGCCTATATCGCATTGACCGATTTTGCTCGCAATAAATTCATCCAGGCCGGCTTTCCAGCCGAGAAAATCCTGGTCAAGCCTAACTACCTGCAAAGCGATCCTGGGATCGGTGAGGGCAAGGGGAAGTACGCCCTATTCGTCGGACGACTGACCCCGGAGAAGGGCATCGGTACCCTTCTTGCGGCATGGCGCCAGATTGGTACTAAGCTTCCACTGCAAATTGCAGGCGATGGTCCAATGGCTGCGGAAGTTGAGAAGGCCAGCCGCGAAATGTCTGGCGTGACTTGGCTAAAGTGGCTGCCGCACGAGGAAATCCTGCAGAAAATGAAGGACGCGTCCGTGCTTGTATTAACATCGACGTGGTTTGAACCCTTTGGCTTGATTGTGCCTGAGGCTTTCGCCGTGGGCCTGCCTGTGATCGCAAGTGACCTGGGGAGCATGTCGACGATTGTCGATCACCAGCGCACGGGGCTGCACTTTGAAGCTGGGAACCCGGCAAGCCTGGTGGAAGCCGTGCGCTGGTTCCGCGCGCATCCCGATGAAACAGCTCGGATGCGGGAACAGGTTCGTTTGGAGTATGAGTCGAAATACACGGCCGAGAGGAATTACACCCAGATGATGAATATTTATAAACTGGTCCTCAACTTGAGTGTCGGCAAAGAGGTCGTCATTCCGCCTGTCCCGGTGTGCCGTGTAACCGGAGTCTCTTGATCGAATTCACCTCTGCGTTGCTGCTGACTTCTTTCTTCGCCGGGCTGCTTGGCTCACTTACCGGACTTGGCGGCGGCGTAGTGATCGTGCCCGCGCTGGTTCTCCTCTTCCACATTGATCTCCGTTACGCCATTGGTGCGTCCCTCATCTCCGTGATTGCCACTTCCTCGGGCGCCGCTGTCGCCTACGTCAAGGAAGGCTTTTCCAATGTGCGGATCGGCATGTTTCTCGAGGTGGCCACTACCGTAGGTGCGGTCGGCGGCGCGTACCTCGCAGCCCGCGTTTCCACCCGCGCGATCGGTATCATCTTCGGGGTTACCCTCCTTTACTCCGCCTGGAGTTCCTTCCGCGAACCGCACACTGAAACCACCCAGCCGCCAAATGCCCTGGCCGAGAAACTGCGGTTGAGTGGAGACTACCCTACAAAAAACGGCAGCCAGACCTATGTCGCGGAGAATGTTCCGGCCGGCTTCGGTATCATGTTCATCGCCGGACTGCTGTCTGGGCTGCTCGGCATCGGCTCCGGAGCCGTCAAGGTCCTGGCCATGGACCACGTCATGAAGCTTCCCTTCAAAGTGTCCACCACTACCAGCAACTTCATGATAGGCGTGACCGCCGCCGCAAGTGCGGGCATCTATCTCGGCCGAGGTTATATCGCGCCCGGATTAGCAGCCCCGGTAATGTTGGGAGTTTTGGCCGGATCGCTGCTCGGGGCGCGCCTGCTGGTCCGGATTCGTGTGCCGGTTCTCAGAGTGGTTTTCGCTGTCGTCATTGTCGCATTGGGCGTGGAGATGATCTACAGCGGCGCCACGGGAAGGTTGTGACTCGATGGCCTCCGAAGCGGATCTGAAAATGGAAATCGCCATCAGCCGGATGCTGCGCGCGGGCGTCAGCATAGCTGCTTTCGTGGTTCTGGTGGGATGGACTCTGTACCTGTGGCAGACACACGGAATAGAGTCCGATTATCTTCATTTTCACGGAGTGCCCAGTCCCGCCGACCGATTCACGCCGGTCCTCGAAGGCGTTCGCCACCTCAACAGCCGGAGCATAATCCGATTGGGCATTCTGCTTCTGATAGCGACCCCGATCATGCGTGTTGCTTTTTGCGTCTATGCCTTTGCGACCCAGAAAGACAAGATCTATGTGGTGGTTAGTGGCATCGTCCTGACCGTATTGCTCTACAGCTTCTTTCGCCGCTAGTCCTTATCTGTAACTTTCACAGCATGCATCCGAAGGGCACAGCCTTTAGCCCGTGTGCGAGAACTTACGGAGTCTGTGTCGTATCAAAGGCCGAACGAAATCCGGCGGAAGCCCTACGATCGCTTTGCCATATGGCCAGAAGATCCAAAACTATGGATCGCCCGTTATGACAGACACTCTCTGTTCGGGTTCGGTCAGGATCAGGAGGACATCAGCACTGCGACAATGCGATACGCATAGATAAGCTCTTGACGTTGAGCCCATGAGTATAGGTCTTGACCAGCGACCTGCGGACAAATGGCAGGCGCATGGCACGAAACCCTCGGGCAGGATTGGCATAGAACGCCGCCGCCGCTCGCACCGAAAAGCGCAATGTCTGGCGGTAGTCGCTGAGGCTGGCAGCGAAAGCATCGACCGCCGTGCCTTCGCCACGCCTTTCGGAAAGGATCGCGGTAGCGGCCGCCTGGCCACTAACCAGCGCCCCGTAAATGCCTTCGCCCGTCAAAGGATCGACAAACCCACCCGCGTCTCCTACCAGAAAAACACGATCGCGCATCTCCGGCGGTACATATTCGGTCTCGCAGCCGCCTGCCCCGATGCCCAGATACTGCCCGACAATCCCATCCAGCGTGGCTGTCTTCACCCGCTGGGTGACGTAGCGCAGAAGCCGGTCCCGCGTCAGGCCTGTGGCAGTCGACGGCGCATAGATTCCCACATTGAGATGGTCTCCCTTGGGGAAAATCCATCCATATCCGCCTGGCACAGCGGCAAAGTCAAATATGAGATCGATCTCCCGATGGGGCATCGCCGTTTTGACCTCGAGCGCAAAGCCCTGAGAAAACCAGGAGCCCGCCGCGCACAGGCGCCGTACCTGGCCGCTGGCCCCATCGGCGCCAACCAGAAATCGGGCGCGATAGGTTTCGCCGTTGGTGATCAGCTGCACCGCATTCTTTGAGCACGCAATCCGTTGCAGGGCGCCAATCCTGCGGAAACGCGCGCCCGCCTCGATCGTCTTGCCCAGGCAGTATTCATCGAGCTCAGAACGCACCGTCATCACGCAGATGGGATCGCGGCTCTTCAGTGGCGAGGATAAACATCCGCCCTCCAGCTGGACGCGTCGCACGACCTGCTTCACCACCGGCTCAATGGAATACCGCAGCGCCTTGACGGCTTTCATGGTCAGCCCGCCGGCACAGGCTTTGTCCCGCGGGAAGTCCCTCTTGTCGACGAGAAGTACAGATTGACCAGCGACGGCAAGATCATATGCTGCCGCGCAGCCAGCCGGTCCTGCTCCTACCACAATCGCGTCCCAAAGTTGACCGACGGCATCCATGGCTACGTGGCTTTTGAAAGCCACTCATCCGAGTGCTTTTCCAACGCAATACGCACCAGTTGGCTGCGCGTGCGAACGCCGGTCTTTTCGAAAAGCTGCTGCAGCACCGCTTTGACAGAGCTTTCGGAGATAGCCAACCGGGCGCCGATTTCCTTGTTTGTAAGCCCTTCGAATACACCTTTGAGCACCGCCTGCTCGCGCTGTGTCAGCCCCTGTGCGCGGCGCGGCGCGGCCGTATTCCCGGTGGCCGCGGCGATGATGGAACGGGTCACCGCGGGATCGAGCCACACCTCTCCCGCAACTACTTTTCGAATAGCCTCTACCAGGCGGCTCGGAGGACTGTGCTTCAGAAACACTCCATGCGAACCATTCTCCAGAGAGCGCAGCATCACCGCATCGCTCATGCCCGCCGTCACCATCAGGACGCGGCCGCTAAAACCATGATCGGGCGCGCGGTCAAGAAACTGCGAACCCTGCTCGTGGCCGAGATCGTAATCCAGCAGAACAACGTCAACATCCTTGAGCTCCGGCAACGCCAGTGCCTCGCTCGCTGAAGCACAGGTACCCACAATGTCGAAGTCAGACTCCGTCTGCAGAAGCCGGCTAAGGCTCTCACGGAACAGGCTGTGATCGTCGATCAGCAATACCTGAATTTTGCTGCTCATAGTTATCATTCTTGCCCTCTCGCATAGCGGCTGACAACTTTACCACGAATGTCGAGCCCCCAGTCGTTGGTTCGTAGTGCAAGTCGCCCTTGAAGCTGCGCATAAAGGCCCGTGAAAGGTAAAGGCCCAAGCCCGTCGATTGAGCTTCAAGTTGGAAGGGGTGAAAGAGGCGCTCCGGGTGAGCCACCCCGCCCCCCGTGTCACGAAAGCGAATGGTGATTCCTGATCCTTCGCTCCGCGCAATCACGTTCAGTTCCCTCTGCTCCTTGTCTTCCATGGCGCGTTCGCTATTCTTGGTCAGGTTGAGAAACACCTGCATCAAGCTTTGGCGATCAGCCCACACCGGGGGTAAGTCGTCCTCGACCTCCCAGCGGCTGCTGATGTCGTGATCGCGTAGGGAAGACTCCATGACGATACGCAGCTCATCCAGGAGGGGCGGAATCTCCACCCGCGCAGCCTGGCTCGCGCTTTGCCGCAGGTCCATTGCGGCAATGCGTTCAAGCGCCAAAATCAGCGTACCAAGGGTCTCAAAGTCTTTGTTTTCCGTCAGCTTTTTGCTACGGGTCAGGTTTTCATGGACCAAGGCGATGGCCCCGCATACATTGCGGATCTCGTGCGAAACAGCAGCGACCATGATCCGCGAAGTGGCGAGCATCTGGTGAAAGCTCGATTCCTCATGGATCCTCAGATCTTCCGATGTATCCAACACCATCGCTGCCAAACGAGGTCCAGCGCTGGTCACGTAGGTGGAAAACCAAACATCGGCCTGGAACACCTCGCCATCGGCTTTGCGTCCCCGACATTGCATGGCAGTGCGAAAAGCCTGACGGCTGCTATCCATGCTGGGGACATTGATCAGCGAGGGCAGGAACTCCCGGATCGGCCGGCCAGGAAGCTTGCCAGGTTCAAGCCCGAAAAGGCGGTCTGCTGCGTCATTCGCCAGCAGCACGCAGCCATTGGAACTGGTGGTGATGATCGCTGCCGGGCTGCTGTCCACCAGCACCTTCAATTGCTCCTCCGCATCCCTCCGCGCCGTCATCTCAGTCTCGATTTCCCGCATGTGCCGGGCGGAAAGCTTCCTGCTACGCGTCACCTCGTGCATGAAGAGGCCCATGGAGAAGAAGGCAGCGAAGTAGAGCAGATCGCGCGGCAGACCGGTATTCGGGCCCCAGGGGAACGCATCGTACGACTCTGCCAACCAGGCGCAGATGCTGGCCACGATGGCAATCTCCCAGCGCGTCAGAGACGCACCGACCCCGAGCATGGGGAGGAGGTATAAAAAGCCGAGTGGGATCTCCGCGGTGGTATGGGAATCGATCACCGCAATCACGCCGATCATCAGCGCGGTGATTGGCAGTGCCGAGCGGCGCTTTCCCCACATAAACATGGAAAAGAATGGCATCTCTGGGCTTTCCCGGGATCCTCTCGATCTCATCTCATTCTACGACCGGCCGACGTAATGCCTGACAAATTCACCTGCGCGCTCTGGGTACCGGGACGGCGTTTGCAGTCAAGCATCCAGGTCAAGTTACTCAATTCGGGCGCCGGAAATCCGTCTCGGTTACGATCGAGGTGTAGTCGGGTGCTCATCCTCATGTCTTTCCTCACAAAAGATTTATATGGCATTTGCAACTTAACAGGTAGGCTCTCAATCGAAAGATAGGCCTAAACGGGCCGGTTGGTACCACTGACCTCAAGTAACATTGAATCTGGTTGCATTGTCGAACGCCCGTCCGGCGCGAAACAGCTGGCATGCGGTCCGGCGTGGGTACACTCTATCTCGTTTGATGTGGAACCCATTTTTCGCCAAAGGATGGTTCTGACGATCAGAAGCGCGATGCTTGGCTGAATAGTGTTGTGCCGCGATGCGGTCTTCTGCACCATCTAACAGTAATCGTGTGCAAATAGCTCCCGCCGGCTAGTCCATTTTCTTCACTTGTGTAATCAAATGCGCAAGCCACTCGGGTGGTTTTACCCACTCAGCGCGGCGTTCTAGAAGGGACGGCGGCTGGGAAACCACTTTACTAAAGCTGTGCCCCGAACGATCGGAATTCTGCATTGGCTGATGAGGTCTATTCATGAAGCACACCGTTGTCCCCGCAGCGGTTCTCAGCTTTTGGATGTTGAGTGGTTGTGGCGGTCAAAAGCATGATCCGGCAGCCCAGGCTCCGCCGCCCGTGCAGGTCGAGAGTGAAGGAGGCGTAAGCCTCATCACGGTTGATCGTCCCGGACGGTTTCCTTTAGCCACCGCGGCGGAGTATCGCTCGACTTCCACGCTCAACGTCACGGGCACAGTCAACCCCGATGTCTCCCGGCAAATTCCAGTCATTTCCATCGCCTCTGGCAGGGTGGTTGCCATCCACACGCAAATCGGTGCTTCCGTTAAAAAAGGTCAATTGCTCATGGAGGTGCAGAGCACCGACATATCCAACGCTTTCAATGCATACCTAAAAGCGGTCAACGACGAGCGATTGGCGCGGGCGCAGGATGAACGAGCCAGACTTCTTTATGACAAGGGTGCGATCGCCAAAAGCCAGGTAGAAATCGCCGATAATGGCGAGCAGGATGCGAAAGCTGATCTGCTGGCAGCGGAGCAGCAGTTAGCCGTTCTCGGTGTCGAGAAAGACCACCCGTCACTCACGGCCAAAATCTATTCGCCGGCAACTGGCGTAGTGATCGCACAAAATGTCACTGCCGCCGCTGCAACCGGCGTGACCTATTCCGGGACCTCCACTGCTTTTACGATAGCCGATCTCTCCCAGGTCTGGGTCATTTGCGACGTCTATGAGAACGACCTGCCCATGGTTCACGTCGGAGAGACGGCCGATATTCGGCTGAATGCGTATCCCGATCGAGTGATCACCGGCACCATAGGCGAGATCGACGCTTTGCTGGACCCTTCCATTCGTACGGCGAAGGTTCGCATCCAGGTCCCCAATCCTGATCGCTTGATGCGCATCGGTATGTTCGCTACGGCTACTTTTCATGGCCGCCGCCCTGAACAGCACGTAGCCGTGCCGGCATCTGCCATCCTCCACTTGCACGATCGTGACTGGGTTTACGTCCCCGCAGGGGCAGGAAAGTTCAGGCGAGTAGGCGTCGTCGCCGGCGCTATGGTGGGCGAAGGGAATCAGGCGATCATATCCGGCCTCGCTGCAGGCCAGCAGGTGGTGAGCAATGCGCTGGAGCTGCAGAACTCGGTGGAGCAGTAAATGATCCGGGGTCTGGTCGATTTTGCACTGAACAACCGTTTCATGATTCTGGCGGCCGCCATTTTGCTCTTTATCTGGGGCGCCATCTCGTTCCACAATCTGCCCGTCGAAGCCTATCCGGATGTAGCCAACAATTACGTCAACATCATCACCCAGTGGCCCGGCCGCGCCGCCGAAGAGGTTGAGCAGCAGGTGACGGTTCCGCTGGAGATCGTCATGGCGGGCATTCCGCACATGCAGCATCTCCGCTCCACCTCGCTCGCAGGTCTCTCCAGCTTGACGCTCATTTTCGACGATGATTCCGTCAATGACTGGAACCGCGAGAAGGTCCTGGAACGGCTGTCCCAGGTCACACTACCCGCGGGCTTAACGCCGCAGATGGGCACCGATTGGAGCCCTGTCGGGCAGATCTACTGGTACACCCTGCACAGTACGAATCCGGCCTACGACAACATGGAGCTGAAATCGCTCGAGGACTGGACGCTCGAGAAGCAATTCAAATCGGTCCCGGGCGTCGTGGATGTTTCCAGCTTCGGCGGCATCACCCGCGAATATCAGGTACGCGTCGATCCCAACAAGCTCATCGCCTACGGTTTGAGCATCGGCCAGGTCGAACAACAGCTGGCTAACAACAACACTCAATGCCGGCGGTAGCTTTATCGAGGAGGGGCAGCAACAGATCAATGTCCGCGAAGTGGGCCTCTATCGCAATGTCCACGACATTGAAGAGACGCTGCTCAAGACCTCCAACGGAACCGCACTGCACGTCAGGGATATTGCCACGGTGGTGCAGGGGCCGAAGATCCGGCTGGGCCAGATAGGCAAGGCCATTCGTCGTGTGGATGGCAAGGTGCTCGACGACGACGATGTGGTCGAAGGCATCGTACTCCTGCAGAAAGGGGACGATTCCGACTCCACCCTGGCGGGCATCCATGCCAAGGTCAAAGAGCTCAACGGCCAGGTTCTTCCCCCTGGAGTGAAGATCGTTCCGTTCCTTGATCGGAGCGACCTCCTGCATTACACCACGCACACGGTTCTCCACAACCTGACCGAGGGCATCATCCTGGTGGTGATCATTCTCTTTCTCTTCCTGGGGAATGTTCGCGGCGCTCTGATCGTTTCCCTCACCATTCCGTTTGCGTTGCTGTTTGCGTCTATTTGTCTCGACCTCCGTCACATCCCCGCCAACCTGCTGTCTCTGGGGGCACTCGACTTCGGCATGGTGGTGGATGGCGCGGTCGTCATGGTTGAGAACATCGTCCGCCATCTTGGCCGCCGCCGCGGCGATAGCACGACTCCGATGGAGCAGATTCGCGAGGCTGCTCACGAAGTTCAGCGACCCGTCTTTTATGCCATCGGCATCATCGTCACGGCTTACTTGCCCATCTTTACTTTGCAGGCGGTCGAAGGCCGGTTGTTCAAGCCCATGGCGTGGACGGTGGCGTTCGCCTTGCTCGGTGCGTTGATCTTCTCCATGTTGATCGCTCCCGTGCTGGCGAGTTTTCTCTTTTGGAAGGGCGCGCGTGAATGGCACAACCCGGTGATGGCGTGGATTACGGATCGCTACCGCCATGCCGCGACCTGGGCCATTGAACACCGAGCAGTAACCGTTGGCATCGCGGTGTGCGCGCTGATTCTGGCGGGCTTTCTCGGATTGAGTGGCGTGATCGGATCCGAGTTTCTTCCCCATCTTGATGAAGGCGCGATCTGGGTCCGGGGTACGCTGGCACCGAGCACTGGTCCTACGACGGCCATCGCCACAATGAATAAGGCGCGCATCGTTCTCGCCGCGTTTCCGGAAGCGACCAAGGTGGTCTCCCAGGTAGGACGGCCCGACGATGGCACCGATACTACCGGCTTCTTCAACACAGAATATTTTGTGGACCTGTTGCCTAAGGAAAAGTGGCGCCCCGCCTTCCACCAGAACAAAGAAGAACTGATTGGAGCCATGGATCGCGAACTGGAAAAGATGCCGGGCGTGGTGTGGAACTTCTCGCAGCCCATCTCCGACAACGTCGAGGAAGCAGTCAGCGGCGTGAAAGGCGAGTTGGCGGTCAAGCTGTACGGCGATGACCTGAGGGAACTGGAGAGCCGGGCCGATCAGATCGTGGGCATCATGGGTAAGATTCAAGGCGTCCAGGACCTCGGCGTCTTCCGCGTGATCGGACAACCCAACCTTAATTACGTCGTCGACCGCCAGGCGGCAGCTCGTCACGGTATCAATGTCAGTGACGTACAGGATGCCATCCAAACCGCGGTCGGCGGAGGCGCCGTCAGCCAGGTACTGCAAGGGGAAGCCCGTTATGACCTGGTAGCCCGCTACCAGAAGCCGTATCGCGACACCCGGGAAGCCATCGAAGACATTCACCTCGTTTCACCCTCCGGCGAAAGGGTTCCGCTCACGCAATTAACTCAGGCGAAAGTGGAGGATGGCGCCGAGGAGATCTACCGGGAACAGAATCAGCGCTATGTTGCGATCAAATACAGTGTTCGCGGGCGCGATCTCGGCAGTACGGTAGAGGAGGCAATTGCCAAGGTCAATCAACAGGTCAAATTCCCTCCCGGCTATCGCATCGACTGGGCAGGCGAATACCAGAGTCAGAAAAGAGCGAACAAGAGGCTGATGCTGGTGTTGCCCATCACCATCACGCTGATTTACATCATTCTTTACACCATGTTCCGTTCCGGCAAATGGGCGTTGCTGATCATGTGCAACGTGATCATGGCGCCGGTGGGCGGATTGCTGGCCCTCTTGGTGACTCATACCAACTTCAGTGTTTCTTCGGGTGTCGGTTTTCTGGCGCTCTTCGGCGTTTCGGTGCAGACCGGCGTCATCATGCTCGAGTACATCAATCAGCTGCGTGTCCGCGGTCACTCGATCGAAGAATCGGCGGTCGAAGGCGCGGTGCTGAGGCTCCGCCCCATCATGATGACCATGCTGGTCGCTACCCTCGGGCTTCTGCCGGCGGCCACCTCGCATGGTATCGGCTCGGATTCGCAGCGCCCCTTTGCCATCGTGATTGTAGGCGGTCTGATCGCCGCCCTGGTGATGAGCGTCTTTCTGTTACCGACACTCTACGTTTGGATCGCGGGCGAGCACGATGTGCTGCCAACGCCGGAAACGGAGTTTGAGAATTGAACTCCACCATACGAATTGCACTCTTCGATATGCTTGGCACTATCTGCCGCGCAGGTAAGCTATGCGCAGGCCCCAGCCGCAAGCCGATCACTATGCAGCAGGCCGTGGAACAGGCGTTGGCGCATAATCCAGTTCTGCTGTCCGCGCAGCAGAACCTGCTCTCCATGAAGGGTCAGGAGGTTGAGGCCGGATTGCGTGCAAATCCGACGTTGATTGGCACCGGAACCGACGTCTCTCTTCCTGCCAATAACCCGGGGAACCCGTATTCTTACAGCGCCGGGCTTTCCCGGTTGTTCGAGCGTGGCCAGAAACGCCGTTGGCGTTTGGATAGTGCACGGGCAACGACAGCCCAGACCGAAGCGCAATTTCATGATCAGATAAGACAGATCACTTTGCAGGTCAGGCAGGGCTTCACCGCTTTGCTATTGGCCAAAGCGACCTTGAAACTGGCGCAAGACGAATCTGAGCAGTTTTCGGCACGAGTTGCAAATCAACCATGATCGTTACGATGCGGGCGACATCGGCAAACTGGACTATGAGCGGCTCGACCTGCAGTTGGCTCAGTTCGAATCAGATGAATCGGTCGGCGGAGATGAACCTGGTGCAGGCCAGTGACCAACTGCAGACTCTAATGGGCTAGCCCCAGCCCAGCCGCTCCTTCGATATGTCCGGCGAACTTGTTCCGCCGGCCGCTCTCGGGAAGCCTGACGGACTTGGAGCAAAAGGCGCTGGCGGCGAGGCCGGATTACCGGCTGCGCAGGCCGCTGTGCGCGTGGCCGACGCCAACGTGAAGCTCGCCTATGCGAACGGAACTACAGATCCCACACTTGAAGGTGATTACAACCGGAGTGGCATCTACAACTCGGCTGGCTTCAGCATCAGCATCCCGTTGCGCATTTTTGATCGCAATCAGGGCAACAAAGACACGAGTAAGATATCTGGCGCAGTGCGAGCCGTTCGGCGAAGTCGCGGCGCAGAACCAGGTCTACTCTGATGTGGATCAGGCATGGATTGGATACACGCACATCAAAGGTGCTTTCCGACCGATACAACGGCCACTATCTGGCCGAAGCAAAGGATGTCTTATCAATCGCACAATTCGCCTACGAGCACGGTGGCATAGCGCTGCTCGATTATCTGAGTGCCCTGCAGGACGACCGGACAACCAGTTTGAACGCGCTGAATTCCTATGCTCAGACCTGGATGGCGATCCACCAGCTTAGCTTTGCCAGTGCAACAGAGGTTGTCCCCTGACGAGCAAGAAGGCTGGGATTGAGAGTCCGCGTGCTCGATGCTCTGGTTGTTAAGGAGAGACGATACTATTTCACAACCAGGGTGATCGATTCCGTTTGCATTGTTGTGCCGTCTGTTGCAACCACCTGGACAGTATAGGTTCCAGGGGCGACCATCGCGGGTGATGGAGCGCCCGAACCCGATGAACCTCCTCCTCCACAACCGGAAACGCTCATTCCCGCTATCAGCAGCACTAAAGCAAGTGATCTAAATTTCGCCGCATTCCTCGAACTGCCCAACCAGAACGGCCATGGCAGGAGCAAAAGAATACCAGCCAAAATCGAGCCTGCGGGGAAACCGTGCGACAGATGGCTGGGTTGCGCAGCCTCGGTTGCGATAGTGACGGTAAAATTCGCGGCCTTGCCTCCAGCAAGCGTCACCGTAGGCGGAGTAAAGGAGCAGGTCGCATTGACTGGGAGACCGGTGCAACTGAGCGTAACGGTTCCGGAGTATCCAGCACCCGGCATTAACGAAAGAGCATACGATGCCGGTTGGCCTGCGGTCACGGTAGCCGTTGAGCCGGCTCCGGTTTGCGGCGCTACAACGAAAACCGCAGCCGTGCCTGTTCCAGAGAGCGCAAGCGACTGGGGAGTATTCGGCGCATTATCCGTAATACTTACAGTGGCAGAAAAGGAGCCTGCGCTCCCGGGTGTAAAGATCACGTTGATGCTGCAAGATTGTCCTGCACTCACCGTGGATCCGCAATTGTTTGTTTGAGCGAAGCTAGTGGCGTTCGTTCCGGAGATCGAAATGCTCACTCCAGTGAGGTCTGCATTGCCGCTGTTGCTCAGGGTCACACTTTGCGCACTCGAGGATGTCGCGACCGCCTGCGCACTGAAGGTGAGAACTTGAAGGTGTAAGTACCGCAGTAGGCGCGGGAGGTGGGGGCGGCGGAAGTGCCGGCAAAATACTAAAGGGCACTACTCCCGAAGCACCCGCATTACCGGGGCTCATTACGTTCACCTGGGCAGTCCCCATCATCGCGATATCAGACGCATAAATCGTCGCTGTAAGCTGTGTCGCGGAAACCACGGTGGTGAGCCGCGGACTGCCATTCCATTCCACGGTGCTGCCAGGGATGAAGTTGCTACCCGTAATCGTCAACGTGAAGTCTGCTCCGCCGGCCGGAGTCGAGGCAGGGGACAGCATCGTCGCTACGGGGGTCGCATTGAGATTACTCCCGCTCGCGATGCTGCTGGTGAACAGCAGCACAGACGATGGGATCCCGGAAGTATCCTCGCCCCGCAGCGCAAACCCATTCGAACCCCAGCGTACGAGCTGCGTACCGGACGCCGGAGCGGTGCTACTGTATGCACTGAACGAGAGCGAACCTGTTTGTGCCAACGATTTTTGATCGAACGCAAGAATGCTGAGCGAGTTGTATTGGTCGTATATTCCAAATGTGTTCAAGAAATAGGTTTTACCGCTGCCGGCGTCCGGAATCACTGTATCCAGACCGGGCTCGGAGGGAACAGCGTAGGTGTTGACCAGCCGGTCGGCTGATGGATTCCAAACCAGCCCCGAATCTGTGTAAAGCAAATTGCCGTCTGAGACCACGTCGCTGCCGCCGTTGTAGCTGCTGCTCGGCTTACAGCAACTTGCATTGGCGATGTGAATGCCGGTGGCGTCCAGCGTGAGCTCTTCCAATCCAGCCGTGCTAAAGACAGTCACTCCATAAATGGTGCTTGGGCTCGTAAACGTGAATTTGTCGATGCTTACGACGTCCTTAGGCAAACTCGGAAGCCAATTTACCAAGCCTGTATCGTTGAACAATGCAACGCCATCCTCTGCAGGATCGCCGTTGGGCAGAGCTAACGACGCCACGACTTCGGTTGGGGTCCCCGGCACAACGTGCATATCCAGAACCTTTAGATTGCCATCTGTTGGATCGGCGGGTAACGGGAACGTCCTTTCAATGGCGAGCGTTGCCAGGTTGATGCGCTGGATGGTGTGATCTGCATTGAGGGCCACGTAGAGGTAAGCGCCGTCGGACGAGGCGGCCAGGACGCCAGGATCATTTCCGACGGCGATCGGTGTTCCCGCAGTTGCACTGACCGGATTGATGGCCACGATTGTATTTGGATTGCTGGCGGCGGACGCTGGAATCGAGGCGTATAGCTGTTTCCCTACCGGCTCGTAGATCAGGAACGCGTTCTGTACCGCAATCGACTGGTACTCGGTGAGAGTGTACGGCGCACTCTGTCCGCCGCCGGGAGCCGGGGTAGCGACCGTGACAGAAATCTCGCCGTAAGTGTTGGCCGGGATGGAACTGGCGGCCAAATTAGCTCTCAGTGTGGTTTCGGTAACATAAGTAGTCTGTTGTGCAACTCCATTCAGTTGAACAACCGACGTGGGTAGAAATCCGAATCCTGATACCAGGAAATCAGTCTGCCCCGCTCCGGCCGGCACCATCTGCGTGAAGAGACTCGTGATCTGGGGGACTGGGGACCCGGTATAACCAGTAGCCTGAAGGGGAACGGATACCGCAGGATTAGACGGATCATTGGAGGCGATCTGGAGTGTTCCGGTTCGCTGCCCGGGAGCCGTAGGTGTGAAATAGATGGGCAGAGTGCAGTATTGAGCAGCCGGAATGGTTCCAGAGCAACCGCCTAACCCCTGGAGCGAAAAATCTCCGGAGATTTTCGTGTTGTCCAGGTTCAAAATGAGCGGCGCTCCTCCCGCATTCTGGATGAGCAATTGCACCGGCTGAGAGGTCTGTCCAACCAGGGTGTAATCGAACAACGGAGCGTTCATCGCTACCAGCTTAGGGACAACCCCCTTGCCATTGATCGACAAAACAGCCTGGGCAACCGAAGCATCGGACTCCAGCGCCAATGTGGAGTTATCTGTCTCCAACGTGGTCGGCGAATAGCGCACAGACAATGTGCAACTCTGGCCGACTGCAAGCGTCTGTGTGCAGCCGTTCTCCGCAGCCGGTACAGTGAACACGTTGGCGGCTACAGAGATGCTGGAAATAGTAAGGGGTTGTGTGCCGCAACTCGTAACTTTGAGCTTTACATCGAGAGATGTACCCGCCGTCACTTGTCCCCACGATAAGTCGTTGTTGGGGCTTATGCAAAGCGCAGGTGCGGGCACGCTGGTGTCGACGAGGGCAACATAAGGGTAAGTATTGGTTTCATACCCGCTGGCCGGCCTTGGGACCTGTGCCAGGTACGTGCCGGCGGTGGTGTAAAGTCCAAAGCTGGCTGCTCCCGCGACGTGCGCCCGGTGGCTGCTGTCAATGGCCACTCCAGTGGCGAGACTGGAGGCAGTGCCACCAAGAAAGGTTGAAAACTTGAGCGTTGTCCCTGTCGGATCGAACTGGCTGAGGGTCGACGCCTGTCCGGGAAAAATGTTGTAAAGCGGAAATGCGGATTGGAGCGGCGTAACCAAAGGAAACTGGGGGCTCTTGGTCTGTCCAGCCACCCATAAATCACCATCCCCATCGATTGCCAGTGCATTTAGGTAGTAGGTCGAATCTCCCAGAAGAGTCGAATAAACGAGATTTGAGCCAGTAGCGTTCAATTCGGTCAGAAATGAATTGGCAGGGTTGCTGGATCTTGGCTGATAAGCATCTGGGGTCGTCGGGTATGTCGCGCCGGCGCCGCTGCCGGCAACGAACACGTTGCCATTGGGCACAACAACAATTCCTGAGACCTGGTAGGCGTAATCGAGATAGGTGGAATAGAGAACGCTTCCCGCGTCGGGCGCAACCGCGGTGACAAATGGCGCGGCGTAGGGCTGTGGTCCGGGAATCTGACGCAGATAAGCGCCACTTGTTGTGGGCCACAAGGATCCCGCCTGCCCAGCAACAAACGCATCGCCCGCTTTATCCACCGCGAGGGCAGCGACACCGGTCGGCCCGCCGCCACCGTTCTGCGGGTCCGGATCGCCGAGCAACGCGCTGTATACTAATGTGCCCGTCGGGCTGAACTTTGACAGGAAGAGTTGAGAAACAGGAAAACCCGGTTTGCCATTATCCAACGCGCCCATGGTCACGGGGAACACGCCGGAAGTTGTATCGCCGGCAACATAGACGTTGCCGGTCGTGTCTACGGTGAGTGCGGTCACCGAGGTATTTGCGCTGTTTTGGGAAGGAGATTGACCGCCCAGCAACGTTCCATATTTAAGGGAAGAGCCATCCGCCGACAGGGATGCCACAAAACCGAAGAAATTGCCATTGCCCGCCGATCCAATCGGCTGACCGTTTTTAGTAGGAAAATCAGAAGCTTGCGTCCGGCCGGCGACGATGGCATTCCCTTCCCCGTCGACTGAGAGGCTAAAGGGTTGCGTATATTTGCTCCCGCCGAGCAATGTGGAGTAGACCAGGGTCTTCCCATCAGCACTGAGCTTACTGACATAGGTGACAATCTCATTGGTGGTGCATGTCGCACAGCCAGAAAAGGCCCCTGGTGTAACAGGAAAACCCAGTTCTGTATACCCGGTCAGGTAATTGTTACCCTCGCTGTCGGTCGCGATGTAGCTGCCACCATTTGCGAGCGGCGCGAGATAAGTAGAAAAAGAAAGGACGGGATCAATGATCAGGGGCCGGCCCCGGTCATAGCTCCCTACGGTGAATCCAATGTCTCCATCTTGGAGGATGTGAAATGAGCCGCTGCGAAGCTGACGGCCTCCGGCTTCGTTCTGGTAGATCACCGGCTTTTGCATGCTGACTTCACCGCCGGGCATCGCAATTGCCAAGTCACCATTTCTCTCGATGGTTGCTCGAGCCGTCTCTGAAAGGTGCATCCGGATCTGGTGATAGTCTGCGCCCGGGGCAACCGCGAAGTCGTGCTCCATCAGTTGTCCATTGCCATAAAACATTGCGTTGACGCCGGGATAGAGTTCCCCGTAAGTCACGCGGCTGTAATTTGGAACATGGGTGCGCCACGATTTTGGATCGTTGCCCAGCAAGTAATTGCTCTCGCTCTTCTCGAGTGCATTCCCCTGTGGGACCGTTGGCAGCGCTCCAGCGAATACAATTGCAAGTTCACCGCTCTTCTTACCTTGCAAGCGCATCCGGAGCTTTCCTGGTCCGAATTCAGTGGTAACCCCAGGGAGACGTCCAATCAGGTCTGCCGGAGCTGACGTCTGGCTGGGAACGGGCTCAAACAATATCGGCAATCCAACTTCGGTGACACGCCTTGCATTGGGACTATGGTTCGGGGCAGCATAGGAAGAGACACTCAGCAGGCAGAGGGATACCACAAGAGCCCTAAGTCGATCCAAGGAACACCTGTTTATGAAAGTATTTGGAGCACAGGAAGACTACCAGACGCCCTTAAGACCCGTAAATGTCGAAATAGTTACACCTTGACTGGCCGGAGGTGGGGTGACTATAGGCATCTAGCCAATTAGTATTCGGCACAGCCAACGTGTCAGATAAGGGGTTAGACGGGGGATTCGCTGCTGACGTTCTTGGCTTCGAGCTCGGCCCACCGTGTGTATAGGTCGTCGAGCGCGTTCTGCGCTCGCTCCATGGCCAGCAGGGCTTCCTGCAGCCGCGCAGCGTCAGTGGCCACGGCGGGATCTTCCAGCACACTTCGCTCCCGGGCGACCAACTCTTCTGCTGCGGTCACTCGATCTTCGATGCCCGCATACTCGCGTGCTTCCAGATAGGAGAGCTTCTTCTTCGGCGCTGGGGTCCGCTTCTCCTGTGTGGTGGCCTGGTTGGCCGCCGGTTCTGGCTGGCGCTGCCAGGCGTCCCACTGCGAGTAATCGGCGAAGCGTTCCGCGCCGCCGCGTCCGTCCAGCCCCAGCACGGTGGTGGAGACACGATCCAGCATGTAGCGATCGTGGGTTACCAGCACCAGCGCTCCACGGAATTCCAGCAGGCTCTCTTCCAGGATCTCGAGGGTCGGAATATCGAGATCATTGGTAGGCTCGTCCAGCAGCAGCAGGTCGGCTGGTTCCAGCATCAGTCTCGCGATCAGTACGCGCGCTCGCTCTCCACCCGATAGCCGGCCCACCGGTTGGTTGAGCTGGTCGCCGGTAAATAAAAATCTCGAAGCCCATGAGGCGACATGAATCACTCGATCCTGATAGATAACGGAATCGCTATCGGGAGCGAGGGCCCGGCGCAGGGTGACGTCTGGTTCCAGAATGCGGTTCTGGTCAAAGTAGACGGTGCGCAGGGCGTTCGCGCGTTTGATGGAGCCGCCGATCGGCTCGATTTCGCCGCGCAGCAGCCGCAGCAGCGTGGTCTTGCCGCTGCCATTGGGTCCCACCAGGCCGATGCGCGTCCCGGCTGTGAGCACAAAGTTGAGGTTTGCGAAAAGCGTGCGTCCGTCGAAGCCGTAGGTCAGATCTTCCAGTTCCACGAGTCGCTTGGTTTGCCGATCGGTCGCCGAAAACTCGATGGAGGCAGTGGCCGTGCGATTTCTGCTGGAGACGTCGCGCCAACTCACCGATCAACTCATGAGCCCGATCGATTCTGGCTTTGGACTTGGTGGTGCGTGCTTTCGGTCCGCGGCGCAGCCACTCGATTTCCGTGCGCACCCGGTTGGCAAGGGCATCCTGCCGCTTGGCCTGGGCATCGAGGAAGGCTTCTTTCTTTTCCAGGAACGCGCTGTAGTTGCCGTTGATGCGCAACAGCCCATCAGGATAGGCGCGGTTCAGCTCTACCGTTTCCGTGCAGACGTTTTCCAGGAAGTATCGGTCGTGGCTGACCACGATGCAGGCGAACGATGCGGTATTGAGCAAGCTTTCCAGCCACTCGATGCCGCCCAGATCCAGATGATTGGTCGGCTCATCCAGCAGCAGAACATCGGGCTGCTGCACCAGCGCCTCGGCAATCGCCAGCCGTTTGCGCCAGCCACCGGAAAGGCTGGATGCGTCGACGGAAAAATCTTCAAAGCCCGTTCGTCCAAGTGTTTCGCCGATGCGTCCTTCCCACTCGGCCGGCGGGGCGTCGATGCGCTTAAGCGAAGCTTCAAGAACCGCGCGCACCGTAATTCCGGGCGCAAATTCGGATTGCTGCGCAACGTAGCTCATCCGCGTGCGCTTGCGGGTTGCAACCTCACCGCTGTCTGGTTCGATCTCGCCCGCGAGAATGCCCAACAGCGTCGACTTGCCCGAGCCATTGGGGCCGATCAGTCCGATGCGCGCTCGCTCTTCAACCGTAAAGGCAACATCCCGCAAAAGGGGATCAGCTCCAAATGATTTCGAGATTCCCTGAGCATTGAGGATGGGCGGCAACTGATTCGTTCCTTTCAAGTTCTTATCTGTACGAATCCCGGGTGCCTCAATCTCGCTGGTTTTTCGCGAGATGTGGGATACCATTGCGCTGACCCGGGCAGTGCTCGGATGCAAGAAAAAAGCGAGGTTCGCGGCATCCAGATTACGCGAAGAGTTAGCGCGTGCGCGCAGCCGCCGTTGCGGTCATGTATTCCTCATACGGACCCTTGAAGTCATCGATCCACCGTGATCGAAGTGCCAGATGCGGGTCGCTACCTCATCGATCAGATCATGGTCGTGCGTCACCAGCAGCACCGTGCCTTCGTACCGTTGAATGGCGACATTCAACGCATTGATGGCTTCCAGGTCCAGGTGGTTTGTCGGCTCGTCGAGGATGAGGATGTTCGGCTTCTGCAACATAAGCCGGCAGAAAATCAGCCGCGCTGCCTCTCCACCGGAGAGCGCCTCGGTCTTCTTCAATCCCTCTTCGCCACTGAACAACATCTGTCCCAGCAGGCCGCGGATATCTTCCTTGGTCACCCGCGGGATCGAATTGATGCAGCCAATCGGATACCGTCATGCCCTTTTCGATCGAACCCGTATGGTCCTGAGGGAAGTAGCCGATTTGCGCTTCGTGGCCCCACTTGACCGTGCCCCCGTCAAGCGTGAACTCCGGGTCGGCCTGGTCCATCTTCACCAGCAACGACTTCAGCAGCGTCGTCTTGCCCAGGCCGTTGCGGCCCATGAGACAGACCTTCTCGCCGCGCATCACCGCTGCGCCGAAGTCCTGGATAACCTGCTGCTCTCCGTACGACTTGCTCAGGTGTTCGAACTCCAGGATGTGCTTGCCCGAGGGACGCAACAGATCGAAGCGGATATAAGGCCGCTGGATATTCGACCGCGCCAACTCAGTCGTTTGCAGCCGCTCCACTTCCTTCTTGCGCGACGTTACCTGGCTGGAACGGGTGCCGGCCGAGAATCGCGCGATGAACTCGTTCAGCTGCGCAATCTTCTTCTCGCGCTGAGCGTTCTGCGACTCCAATCGGGAGCGGATCTGGGTCTTAGCCAGAACCATCTCGTCATATCCGCCGCTGTAGGTAATGATGGTCTCGTAATCGATATCGGCGATGTGCGTGCACACGCTGTTCAGGAAGTGGCGGTCGTGCGAAATGGTGATGAGCGTGCCTTCGAACTCCATCAGGAAGTTCTGCAGCCAGTGCACCGAGTCAAGATCGAGAGAGTTGGTAGGTTCGTCCAGCAGCAGTGCCTGGGGCTTGCCGAAGAGGGCCTGGGCCAGCAGCACGCGGACCTTTTGACCGCCCTGCAATTCGCTCATCTGGCGTTCGTGGAATTCGTCGGGGATATCCAACCCCTGCAACAGGATGGCGGCGTCGCTCTCGGCCGTATAGCCATCTTCCTCGCCTACGATGCCTTCCAGTTCGCCCAGCCTCATGCCGTCTTCATCGGTCAGCTCAGACTTTTCGTAGATCGCATCGCGCTCGGCCAGTGCCTTCCACAGTCCCTTGTTGCCCATGATGACGGTATCGATGACCCGGAAAGCGTCGAACGCATATTGATCCTGGCGCAGTACCCCGACCTTTCTGGGCCGTACGACCGTGCCCTTTTGCGCGTCCAGTTCACCCGACAGGATCTTCATGAAGGTGGATTTGCCGGCACCGTTCGGGCCGGTCAAGCCGTACCGGCGTCCAGCAATGAACTGGACCGAGACCTCTTCAAAGAGGAGCTTGGACCCATAACGCATAGTGACATCGCTGACAGAAATCATGATTCAGTCTCTTGTTTTCTTAGATTCACTTCTATTTTCGCAGATTTGCTTCGAGCGGAGGACCGATGGGCTAGAAGATGCGCGACAAAATCTGGTTTGTCGCCAAAGCCGCTACGTAGGCTAGTCCCGTCATGTAGAAAAATTGCACAGCGGGCCATTTCCAGCTATTGGTTTCGCGCCGCACTACGGCCAAAGTCGACGTGCATTGCATGGCGAAGGCGAAGAAGACCACCAACGCGATAGCGCCCCCGATCGTCATGTCATGCCGCAGTGCTGCCTGCAGGCCAACAGACTGGGTAGCAGGGTCTGCGCCATAAAGCGTGCCCAGGGTGCCGACGATCACTTCGCGCGCGATCACCGAGCTCAGGAGCCCGATGCCGATTTTCCAATTGAAGCCCAGGGGGTGCAGGACGGGTTCAATGAAATGTCCCAACCTGCCGATGAAACTTTCCGTCAACGGCGCGATGGAGCCGCCGTGGAAGGGCACGATGCTCAGCAACCAGAGGACAAATGTAACCGCCAGGATTACTGTCCCGGTCTGTTGCACAAAAACGCGGCCGCGATCGAGCAGCCGTAGCCCGATGGAGCGTAGCGTTGGCCACCTGTATTGTGGCAATTCCAGAATGAAGGGGGCCGCATTGGCCTTCAAAATCGAAGACTTGAGGATCCGCGCCGTCATCAGTGCAGCCAGAAAGCCCAGCACGTAAAGGCTCAACATGACCGCGGCACGCAGGCCAAAAAAACCGCCCAGGATAGGCCGGTTAGGAATAAACGCGGCAATGATCAGGGTATAAATTGGCAGTCGTGCCGCGCAGGTCATGAACGGAGCCACCAGGATGGTCGCCAGCCGGTCGCGCTTGTTTTCGATGGTCCGCGTGGCCATGATCGCCGGCACGGCGCAGGCATAAGCGGACAGCAACGGGATGAATGCCTTGCCATTCAGACCGATAGAACGCATGACGCGATCGGCAATCAGGGCCGCCCGGGCCAGGTAGCCCGAGTCTTCAAGTACGCCGATCACCAGGAACAGCAGAAGGATCTGGGGCAGGAACACCAGAACCGCTTGCACCCCATTCCACAAGCCATCGCGCAGCAGAATCTGCAGCCACGGCCAGGGGATGAAGTTAACGGCCGCCGCTCCTGCTTTGGTAAAGATCTCGGTAAGCCAGTCGCTGAGAGGAAGGCCGGCGGCGAATACCACCTGAAATACGCCGATCACGACCGCCAGAAAAATAACCGGTCCCCAGAACTTGTGCAGCAGCACAGCGTCGAGTCTGCGCGTCCAGCCCGGCGAATTGGGGGCCTTGTATTTGGTCCGCGTGCTTACTTGTGTGGCCCACTGATGGCAGGAGGCGGCAGTCTGCAGCACCGGAAGCTGCATGGGTTGCAGGCGGGCCTCCGCCGGCTCGGAAAGGCGGGTAAGGAAGCGATCGATGGCATCGAAGCCGGCCCCCTTGGTCGCGCTGATCATGGCCACCGGAGCACCCAGTTCGCGCGCCAGGGCCAGGGGATCGATTTCACCCCCGCGCGCCGTCATCAAGTCCGACATGTTTAGCAGCACCAGGGTGGGCAAACCCATGGCCAAAATGGGAGCGGCCAGCATCAGCTGGCGGTTCAACTGCAGCGCGTCGAGCACCAGCAGGACAGCGTCCGGAGCCGGAGTACCGGGCATATTGCCTTGCAGCACATCAATCGCCACCCGGGCGTCTTCCGACGAGGACTGCAGGCTGTAGATGCCGGGCAGGTCGATCAGGGTCAATTCCCGGTGACCGATACCGTTCATCCGGGCCGAGTGCTGCTCGACCGTCACGCCGGGATAGTTAGCTACCTTCTGGCGCAGGCCGGTGAGGCGGTTGAACAGGGTCGATTTGCCCGAATTCGGGGGTCCTATGAGCGCAACGGTACCGCTCTTGCCCGAGACCCTGGGAGGGCCGGCCTCGACGGCAACGCCGCCTCCAGGACTGCAATGACTCATCGCGCGGCCTTTCGTACAGCTACGAAAACGCTATGAATGGAGATGTATTGGGCGGTCTCTTTGCGCAGCGCCACTTCCGCCCCGTCCACGCAATAGACGGTAGGGTCGCCCGCGGGAGCGCGGCGCAACGCCAATACGCGGCTCTCCGGGACAAATCCCAGGTGCATGAGCTGGCTTTGGATCTCCTCCGGGAGGTCCAGCGAAGCCAGAGTCGCGCAGGATCCAATGGCGAGCTCGCTCAGAGCAGTGGATGTAAGCGGGCGTGGCATGGCGGTAAGAGGTTGTCCTCGCGATCCGGGGGAATCTCAAATGCGACCGTTGAGGTCGCATATCTAACTATACGACCCCAGCCCCGGAAAGACAATGGCTTAAACGCCAAGCCGGGTGCCGATTGGCTGCACCACGGTTCGATGTTTCCTTGGTCCTCCTCCGAAAAGGTAGCCCCGGCTGAGAAATGCGTTCCGGCACTTACCTTCGATTGCGCAGCGGTATATTCTGTTTGCAGACGATTTCGGCAGGGAACGGATTCTCGCGTCTCCGTTCCGAGGCCGGCAGTTGCCGGTAGTTTTCGGCCTATGCGCGAGCGAAGGGCAGTGTGATCACTGTCCGGTGTCCCGCCCGATCCCTGTCACAAATCAGGCAAAACAATCCCGCCGCGGCGGGATTGTTTGCGTGCCCCCGTGCTTGCTTATTAGGAAAAACGCCCCGGCCGGCCCAGCCAGCCCAAAAGAACCGAAAAGCATCGGATTTTATCGGATTTTACAAAATTGAGAGGATACGACTTGGACATCCGGCTCTTAGATCGGAAACAGAGCCGCTACCTCGTAATCTGTGACCGCCGGAATGGTGAACTCAATGTGTCTGTCCGTAACCGCCGCGGCGGGATTCTTTGCGTGCCCCCGTACTCGCTTTAGTAGGAAAACACCCGGCCGACCCAGCCAGCCCAAAAAGAACCGAAAAACATCGAGTTTTATCGAATTTTACAAAATTGAGAGGATACGCCTTGAACATCCGGCCCTTTACGCCGAAAACATAGCGGCGACTTCATAATCCGTAACCGTCGGGATGGTGAACTCGATGTGCCTTTCCGTAACCCTGAAAGGGATGTCGTGGCCCGACCGCAGCAACTGAACACGGCTCACCTTGCGTCCTTCCGGTAACTGGACGCGAACCTTCTGCGGACCCATCGGATAATTGGTCCGCATCCAACCGCGATGAGTATTGGGGTTGGTGTAATTCAGCACGTGGACTGCGAAACCCGCCTCCGTCTCCCACGCGATGCATTCCATAAGCCCATCACCGCTCACGCTCACCGGCGTCTCTCCACCGGACACCCATCGGATGGTGTTCTGCAGCAATTGACTTAGGTCCGTGTGCCCGGAAGCCCAGAGGGTGCGTTCGATATCGCCTGGGAAATAGGCCAGGCGGCTTTTGCCTTGTTCACGAAGTACAACCGCTGGCTCGTTGGTCTGTGACTGTGGCGGATACGCCAGTTCCGGCGGATACGCGACAAACCCGGGAACCACCGTGAGCACAGGATTCTCAACCGGCGCGACCGGTAAGCGGTACTCGGCGCCGGGGAGCCAGTTCGTGTCATGGAAACCCTCGAGGATCGGATGCTGCCGCTCGATGCGTCCGTAATAGGCATTGCCCCTGGTTCCTATCACCGGGCCTGCGGCATGGATTCCGAATACATCCGCGAGACCGAACTCCGCGCGGCGCACGTTGTGCTCGTCGTACATGCTGGTCTCAAAAGTCGCCAGCAGCGAGCCGCCGCTCTTCACATACGCGCGCAGCTGTTCACATTGCTGGTCGCTGAGCAGCGCTGTGTTGGGCAGGATGATGGCGGTGTATTTGCTCAGCCGCTCGGGCTGCAACCGGTCTTCATGGATCAGATCAAAGAAAAATCGGCCTTCCAGCAGCGCATAGTAAATGCCGTCCATGTACTGGCGCATCGGTGCATCGCTGGCATGTTGATAGAACAACTGCGTGCGTTGACCGAAGACGACACCGATATTGGCGATGGATTTCTTGTTTTCAAAATGCTGATCGTGCTGCGCTGACCAATCGAAATAAGTGCGCCCAATCGTCTGCCAGCGCCGGTCTTCTCCCAGGCCCTTCTCGGCGCCCACGAAATGCCAGTAGGGCACCATGCCGCTAGCCTGGGTTTCGCAAAGCCACATGGTGGCTTCCGCCGCCGATTTCGAAGCATTCCTCCAGCGGACGGGACCAGTGGAGTAGGAGCCGGTTA
This sequence comes from uncultured Acidobacteriaceae bacterium, assembly GCA_963847155.1. Lineage (GTDB taxonomy): Bacteria > Acidobacteriota > Terriglobia > Terriglobales > Acidobacteriaceae > PALSA-350. The sequence continues at coordinate 110,240 of CAWJZH010000007.1, forward strand.
CATTAGCCGCGGTCTTGCCATCAAGCACAGCATTGCACACACGGCCCTGCATGCTGCATCCCCAGATCGGAGCGTCCTCTCCGCCGCGTCCCTGGTTATCGGCCTGGAACCAGGCACAGAAGGCGCCCAGCTCCGCCAGGTTGGGGCCGCCATGCACGCCTCCGCCAAGATTGGCGAAGAAGAAACTGGAGGACTTCTTTTCTTTCGCGATTGCATCGTACAGCTTCCATAGATAAAACACGCGCTCGTTAAACTTCTCCCAATATGCCGGGGTGCCCGGTGGAGGCAGATTCTTGCACACCGAGCAATAACAAACCGGGAGGTTCCCGAGCGGCGGCCATCCGTTGGTGTAGAGGCAGTCGACCTCGTACTTCGCATTCACCTCACGCATGACCGCGGGCATGTAGTCGGTCATATAAGTCGAGAACATGCAGGTGCGGAAGAGGCGCGGATCTTCAGGGCTGTGAAGCGCGTTCGCCTCTTTGTCGCGCATGGACCATTCGGGATGAGCCTGCAGCGCGTCTTCAAAATTCAGGTCCGGGCTCATGCGCCCCACCACGCGTATGTTCCGTTTTCGGGCCGCGGCGACACACTCACCAAAGAAGTCACGATCGCCGAGGAACTTGCTTCGATGGTGGAACGGCACATTGGTCGGGTAATACGCGATGATCCCGGTGATGCTCACAAAGACAGCATCGGCATGGATACTTTTGAAGTAATCCGCCCACTCCTCCACGTTCATGGCAACCGGATCATGCTCGGTGAAGTTCAATTGGCCGACACGGCGGACTTTTTGTTGCCACGGTTTCTCTGCGGCCGGCGCGCCCGCAGGTTCGGCCAGGGAGGGAATCTTCAACATCGAAGCCAAGGGAAGTGCCGTCATGCCGGTTTTCAAAAATGTCCGTCGATTGAGCAAGGCAAAGCTCCTGAATACTGATACTCGATACTGATTATTTCTCCGCGACCAACTCAGGCTCAAACAAAGTGAAGGCAAAAATGTCGGAGCCTGAAGCGATCGCTACATACTGCTTTCCGTGGGTCATATAGGTCATCGGTTGCGCGTTGATGGCTTGCCCTGTGTTGAAGGCCATAGAGGCTTTCCCGTTGCCGGATCAAGAGCGACAAATTCACCGTTAAGCTCGCCGGAGAAAATCAAACTTTAAACGCTGAGCTATAAGGCTCGCAACTGAATAATGACTGATGGTCATGCCAATGAGTGAAGTCCTGCAGATGTAATAGGGGTCGATCCGTCAGCCTTGTCCAGGGAGATACAATGACATTAATCTCTTTCAGCAGCAGTTCGCCGCTGTCTTGATTGACCTTGAATCTCGATGTGCTCCGCGTAAGAGCAAAGGAGAAACACCCTCAGGTGGCGAGTCCCCGAGTAACCCGTGTCCAACCAATCGAGTCCCAATTCCGCCGCGTCAACAAGATTTCCATCAGTGAGGATATTGCGCAGCAGATTCTGGATCTGATCTCCAGTGGGAATCTGGTGCCGGGTCAACGGCTGCCTTCCGAGCGTGAATTGTGCAAGAACTTTGGGGCGGCGCGCTCTTCTTTGCGCGAGGCTCTCCGCGGACTCTCCATGATTGGTGTCCTGACCGCCAGGGTCGGGGAGGGAACTTCCGTCGCTGCCGATGGTGGCAAGTTCCTGGGCAAGATCATGGAATGGCGTCTCATTACTGAGAAGCACGATATCGAGAATCTGCTGGAAGTCCGTATTGCATTGGAAGGCGTTGCCGCAGCAAACATGGCTCTGCACGGAGCCGATGCCGATATCGCAAAGCTCGGCGCTCTGCTGGTGAAAATGAAGAGGTCGGTCAAGGACAAGAAGCAGTTCGCCGCCTTCGACCTGGAGTTTCACGTAACGCTCGCCAAGGCATCGGGCAATTCACTTCTTTTCGATTTGATTTGCATGATTCGCAATCAGCTGGTCACCGCTCTCGACAAGCTCCTTCTCCCTCACGTGAGGCCGCTCACCTACAAGGAACACACTGCCATTTTTCAGGCCATTGAGCGGCGCGACGCCAAAGCAGCGAGCGATGCCATGCACATACATCTGGAGTCGTCGTTGGCACGGCACCGGGCTACCATGGGCGAGCAGATCGCAAGCAGGACGGTAGCTCCAACTGCGGCAAAGAAGCGTCCTGGCCGAGGAAAAGTTAAAAGCGTGCCGTCTGTGCTGGTGGAAAAGGGAATCACGGCCTCTTCCGCTGGAATGCAGACGGCAACAGAAGCCCTGCCGGAGTAGGCCGTATCCACGGAAAACACCTCGAGCCCCGCGGCGTAGAATGCGTCCATGACCATCGACGAATTGCGAGCTTCCCTACACGAGGAGGTGCCTCCGCCAAGCCTGCCGCCCCTACTGAAGGCTCTCTGGTGGGACGCCAAGGGGAATTTCGATCGCGCTCACGAAATCGCACAGGACGAGGAGCAGGGTCAGGAAGCGGCGTGGGTCCATGCCTACCTGCATCGCAAAGAGAGGGATCACGAGAACGCCGGCTACTGGTATAAGCGCGCCCACCAGCCCCCGCCCGAAGGGTCCAGCGATGAAGAATGGCGCCAGATCGCGACCGTGCTCCTGCACCGCCACAAAGGCTGACCTGGTCGCTTTCTAGGCCCGCCAGCAAAGTGGTCATATATGCCGGGGTCAGCGGGATCCTGCGCGGTGCGACACCCGTTGCATCGAAAACTGCGGCCGCTACCGCGGGCGGGGCCACCGCATTCGGAGCTTCTCCACCGGCGCCAAATTCTTTGTCGTCGCGCGATAGCTGCACCACTTTGATCTCCGGCATCTCTTGCATGGTCAGAATCTTGTAGCGGCTCCAATCCGTGCTGGTTACTTTTTCTTTGTCGAACGTAACTTCTTCTTTGAGGGCCTCACCCAGGCCCATGACGAGACCGCCATGCATGCATCGGTCGAACTGCCGCGGGTTGATGATCTTGCCGCATTCGACACCGATGGTGAACTTTGTTACCTGCACTACCCCGGTTGCCGGAGTAACGGCAATCTCGGCGATACCCACCCAGTACGCGTTGGCGCGCACGACAACGCATACGCCGCGGCCCGTGACCGGATCTTTTCCAGTTTTGCGCGCGCCAGGATGGGGCGAGGGCCGCGGCTCCCATCCTGCTGCTTCTGCCGTAGCATTGAGAAGCTTGATCAGCCGTTCGTCCGACGTATGCTGAATTCGAAACTGGATGGGGTCTGCGTGTGCCGCCGCGGCCGCCTCATTGATCAGCGACTCCAAGGCAAAGTTCTGTTGCCGCTGGCCGGGAGTGCGCATGATCAAACCGCGCAGTCCTCCGAAACGGGGAATCGCCGCCCACATTCGGCATGGCGTAGACCTGCTCCAGCCTGTTCTCAATCTTGTCGTACGGCCATTCCGTCGCCAGGAATCCACCAGGCTTGGTGGTCCCGGCGGGCATCCCTGCGAGCATGGCGCCGACAGGACGCGCGTCCATCATATGCGGCGAATGGAACGCACTATGTATCGCAATCAGGCGGCCGTTTGCATCGAGTCCACCCTTGATATCAGAGAACCACGCCGGCGAAAACCGGACCAGGCCAGATCCTCCTGCAAGGTCCATTGCACGCGCACCGGTTTGCCCGTTAACTGCGACAGGATGACGGCATCCGCTTCGGCGCCGTCGCCACCAAAAGTCTTCCGGCCAAACTGAGCGGCATGGCTCAGCCAGTGCACCACGACTTTCTCTACCGGTGTGCCCAGGATATTGGCGAGTCGTTGGCGCGACGCCTGCAGATGCCCTGCCTGGGCCCAGATGGTGGCGGTGCCATCGCTGCGCACATCAGCTACTGCGAGAAACGGTCCAATCGGAGCGTGCTTGATATACGGCTGTTCATACGTGGCCGAGATGGTTTTTGCAGCCTTTCCCAAAGCAGCCTCGACTTTCGCGGCGTCGCCTTTGCTGGCGTCGGGCGCGCCCCAGGGGTAGGCGCGTATCGCCTGGGTCAGATTCTCGCTGCCCGGAAGTCCAGACCAGTTGGTCCATTTCGTGGCCGTGGCGACGGACCGCAACGCGCTCACGGCCTCCCACTCATTGGGAGAAACCACGGCCACCAGGTTGCCCTTCCTCACCACCTCAGCGGTCGGGAATCGTTTCTTATCGACTTCGCCTACTGAGATCAAAGTCGAGCCCATCGTTGTTGGCCGCACCATGCGCGCGTGCAGCATCCCGGGGAGCGTCACGTCGCAGCTCCATTGTGTCTGCCCGGTGACTTTGTCGCGGATACCGGGCATGGGATACGAAGTGCCAATCACCTTGTACTCGCTCACCGGTTTCATGGGAGGATTTCCCGCAACCACCAAACCATCCATGCCCGCCCAAGCCAATCCAGCCACACTATTGCTGCCCGGTGGAGCAAATCCCATGGGCGAGCCTGTGACCGGAATCTTCAGATCGAGTTGGCGCCCTCAAGGAGCTTCCCGTAACTGATGCTCTTTCCCGCGCCCGACACCATCCCATCTGTCACTGTCAGCGCAGATGTGGGGACCCCGAGTTCGGTTGAGGCCAGCTTCAACAACGCCTGGTACGTGTACGCGGCAACTTTGCGAACGTTTGTCGCTCCGCTGAGAAAGCCTGCGGAGTAACCCCCGTCCGGAGTCTTGTCCGTATCGCCCATCACCAGGGTGATGCACTCCGGTTGAACTCTCAATTCTTCGGCAATCATTTGCGGGTAGAAAGCGCTCATGCCGGTGCCGATTTCCGCGCGGCCGGTGCGCGCCAGAATCGTACCGTCACTTCGCAGCTCGAGCCACGAAGCGAGCTTGCTGGGATCCAGCTCATTCTGCTCAGAAGGAAGGGGTCCATCTCCAGCGGCCAAAAGGCTCCTCGGCACAGCGAGCGAAACAAAGAGGGCCCCGCCCGCTTTCATAAAGCCGCGGCGCGTGATGGCTGTTGCGATCTCCGCAACACAACTGGATTCACCGGGTATCGCGAACTTTGGAGGCATAGATTCCTCTCAGGCAGCCATCACCCTGGCAGCGCGTTGGACGGCGGCAATGATTGCGGTGTAAGTCCCGCAGCGGCAAAGGTGGGGAGATGGCGGTGTGTTGGTGAACGCATCCTTTATTTCGGCCACGGTAGGATGTGGGTTCTTGGCTAACAATTGCACTGCCGCAATCATCATCCCGCTTTGGCAGTAGCCGCACTGCGGAACCTGCTCGTCGATCCAGGCTTGCTGCACCGGATGCAAAGTCTTGGCGGCATCTTCTGCACTCAAGGATTTTTCTGTTGCCCAGGCAGCCGCCAGCCCCTCGATGGTGATCACCGTTTTGCCGGCAGACGGAGGAGACGGGTGTGATGCAGGAGCGAACTTCTTTCCCATCGACCAGGACCGCGCAGGCTCCGCACTGCGCCAGTCCGCAACCGAAATGCGGACCTCGCAATGTCAGTTCGTTGCGCAGCACATAAAGCAGTGGCGTCTCCGGTGCAGCCGTGACAACGTGCTGTGCGCCGTTTACGGTCAGAGTCGATTCGTTCGTCATCGGGGTTTCCTTGTTCTCAGGTTCTTCGCGCCGTCGCGACCAGGAACCATGCCGGCCAACTCAGCGCCCAGTTGGGAATCCACGCGCCACCGCTCGTCCAGGTCGGAATCGTCAATGCGGTGACCGCAATGGCGAGCGCGACGGCGGAGCTCCGTTTGATCCGTGCCAGTTGCAAACCTCTGCGAGCTCCCCAAAGCGCAACCGGCAAAAAAAGAAGCAGGCAAAGCCGCGAAAGAGACTCTATCCGGAACCGTTCCAGGCAAAACAGGCAAGGAACGAACGAGAGAGCGGCGCTTACCCAGACCGTTCGGCGCGAGACCGATCCCACTACAAAACCGCCAGTCCATGACCAGGCGGCCAGGAGCAGGACGTTGCACAGGAACAGCGCGAATCCGGGGCGGACGTCAATCCCGGTGGCGTGGAGAATGGGGCCGCCGGCCAGCTGCTGATAGGCGCGGCTTACGGAGAGAGAGAAACCCATCAGGAGAAAGCTGCTGGGCAAGGCGAGGCCAAACGCCGCCAGCCACGGCCGCCAGGTTTTCCACAGCGTAGCTTCTCGCCGGATGATCAGGCCCAAAATGCCGAGCAGCGATTGCCAGGCGCTCTCGCCGCCTTCCAGCAAATCGCCCTGCACTACCTCGCGTTCGTCAGGCGGCAACAGACGCGAAACAAGATCGACCAGCCGGGAGCCGGTGGTGGGGAAAAAATACCCGGCACTCACGATGGCACCCTGGTTCGGTTGGCAGCCCATGAAACTCCGTGGCTCACCCGGGTGATCGCCTGGTAGAAGTCTTTCGCTGCCTGTACTCCTTTCGGAGTGACACGAACCATACGCTTGGCGCGGCCACCCCGTTGGGGCGTCGCTTCGCCCATCCAGGTCTTCAGTAGGCCCTTGGTTTCCAGGCGATCGATGGTGGTATAGAGCGCGCCAATGGAGCACTTGCGCCCCGTCGTGGCTCCAAGCTCTTCGCGAATGACTGCCCCGTAAGCTTCGTCGCCCAACCGTGCGGCAGTCGTAATGAGCAGGTATTCGAATTCACCTAGCATAGTTATAGCTACATTGTGATACTAATCGGCGATCGCGTCAAGACCAGCAGGCAACCGGCCCTTTAATCCCTCGATTCACGCCGGCTGTTTACTGTTGCCGATAAAACCCGGGCCATGTTTCAATGCTCCACGACTGAGAAATGCCCATGAGACTACGTCTTCAAAAACCCATCCAACTGCGCCGGCTTTCAACCCTGTTCGCCGCGCTCATTTTGCTGTTCACTGCCGTTGTGGCCCATGCCCAGGACTACACGTCGATCGTGGTCTTTGGCGACTCGCTCTCAGATAGTGGCAATGTCGCGCACCTGACGCTGGACAAGTACGGCGTGCAGGATTCCGGGTCCCCTCGCCGACTACACCGATGGGCGCTTCACGGACGGCGAGGACACCCTGCCCACTGCGCAAAAATACTTCGGAGTATGGATTGAGCAATTGGCAGCGACGCTGCCGGCGAAGCCAATCATCACAAACTCTCTCGACGGCGGAACCAACTACGCATACGGCTTTGCGCTCACCGGGAGTGGTACGACGTTGCTGACCCTGACCCCCGCGCTCTCCGTCACTGTCAACAATATGGGCCAGCAGATTACCGACTATCTCGCGACCAGGCCAGTCATCAGCAACCGGACGCTTTTTGTAGTCTGGGGCGGCGCCAACGACATACTCAACGCCACCTCGCTCGACGACGTGATCAAGGCATCCATTGAGGAGACGAAAGATATTCAGCGCCTCGTCGATGCGGGAGCCACGCAGTTCATCGTCCCTAATCTGCCTCCCCTGGGACTGGTTCCCCGGTTCAACGGCAACACTGCGACATCGATTCCTGCGACGACAGCAAGCATTGTATATAACGAGTTCCTTGAAGCCGGCCTCACTCTCCTGAAGGATTTCAACTTTGGCAAACGTCTTCATTTCCACCAACTGGATGTGTTTTCTCTGTTCAGCAAAATAGTCGCATCGCCCTCCAGTTACTGGCTGGTGAATGTGACTGCCCCGTCCCAGAGCGCGTACACCGTCGACCCGGACACGTATCTCTTTTGGGATGACCTCCACCCCACCACCAAGGGCCACGAGATCCTCGCCCAGACAGCGGCCCGCGTTCTCAAGCGCAACCACGGCGATTCGGTCCCAGCGGGAACCGAAGCCAGGGCCCTTGCGTTCTAGATAGACAGGCTCAAGATCCGATTGAGCCGTTGCACAAAGATAGCCGGGTCCTGCAGCGGCACTCCTTCCATGAGCAGAGCCTGGTCGAAAAGCAGCCACGCCGCATCCTCAGCCACGGCATCGTCGGTACGTGCCAGCAGCTTCTTGACGATCTCGTGATCGGGATTGATCTCGAGTGTGGGCTTGAGCGCGGGTAAATCTTTCTGCCCCATGGCCCGCAGCATCTGCGCCATTTTCATCGAGGGCTCGTCCTCATCGGAGACGATGCACGACGGGCTGTCAGCCAGCCGCACCGAGGCGCGAACATCCTTCACCCGGTCGCCCAAGGTTGCTTTCAACTTTTCAATCAAAGGCTTCAGTTTATCTGCCTTGTCCGGCTCCGCTTCGTCCTTCAGGTCGTCGCTGGTTGCGGCTTTATTCACTGCCTTCAGATCGATATCGCCGTACTTCTCAACGCCGGAGAATACGATCTCATCGATCTCGTCGTCGAGGATGAGGACCTCGAGATCTTTCTTCTTGTAGATTTCGAGCAGAGGCGAGGTACGGAGCAGGGAATCGGTACCTCCAGTCAGGTAATAGATGCTCTTCTGGCCTTCCTTCATGCGCGATTTCACATCGGCGAGGCTGGTGAGGCCCTCCACTTTGGTGGACTTGAAGCGAACCAGGTCGAGCAGTGTCTCACGATTTGCGTAGTCGCTGTAAAGGCCTTCCTTCAGCGGCCGGTTGTACTGGGAGATGAACTTGAGATACAACTCGGGCTGATTGGCGGCAATGCTCTTCAGCTCGGAGAGGATTTTCTTGACGCTGGCCGTCCGGATACTGGTAAGAATGCGATTCTGCTGCAGGATCTCGCGGCTCACATTCAGCGGAAGGTCTTCGCTGTCGATGATGCCGCGTACAAAGCGCAGGTATTGCGGCAGAAGCTCCTTGGCATCGTCCATGATGAACACGCGCTTGACGTAGAGTTTTACTCCGGTCTTGTATTCAGCCTGGTAGAGATCGAGAGGCGCCTTCGACGGCACATAGAAGAGCGTAGTGTAGTCGAGACTTCCTTCCGCCTTGGTATGGATCCAGAAGAGTGGGTCTTCCCAGTCGCCGGTGAGCGATTTGTAGAGCTCTTTGTAGTCCTCGTCTTTCAGCTCACTCTTCGAGCGGCGCCAGAGAGCACTGGCGGCGTTGACCTGTTCCGTGGTCCGCTTCTTGATCGACTTCTTCTCCGCCTCGTCCCACTCGCTCTTGTCATAGGTAAGAAAGATGGGGAACGCGATGTGGTTGGAGTACTTCTTCACGATCTCTTTGAGGCGCCAGCTATTGGCGTATTGCTCGCCTTCCTCATTGAAGTGAAGCAGCACGGTGGTGCCGGCGACGGCACGCTCCGCGGGCTCGATATCGTAGCCGGTCTTGCCATCGCTGACCCAACGCCAGGCCTGGTCCTCACCCGCCTTGCGCGACACCACCTCAACCTTATCTGCAACCATGAAGGCGCTGTAGAAGCCCACGCCAAATTGACCGATGAGGTTGGAGTCTTTCCGGGCATCGCCGGAGAGCTGGGAGAGAAAGTTTTTGGTGCCGGAGCGGGCGATGGTGCCCAGGTTCGCGGCCAATTCTTCCTCGTTCATGCCGATACCGGTGTCGGCGATGGTCAGTGTCTTTTTCTCCTCATCGAGCTCCAGCTCGATGCGAGGGTCAAAGGGAAGGCTCTTGTACGCATCATCCGTCAGGGTCAGGTGGCGGAGCTTGTCCAACGCGTCGGAGGAGTTGGAGATGAGCTCGCGGAGAAAGATTTCCGGATGAGAATAGAGGGAGTGGACGATCAGTTGCAGCAGCTGGCTGACTTCGGTTTGAAATTCACGTTTCGACATAGACCTTTATTATCGCCAAAAAACCGCGAGATCGAAACCGGCGCCGGCAGACTTAACCCTTTCCGATGCTTTGGATCGCCTTCTGTAAAGCGAAGGCATCCAGCGCCTCGAAGGGCAAAGCCAGAAACAGGCTGATCCTGCGGTCCAGCGCCGAAAAAGCAGTGCCGTACGCGCGTTCTACCTCGGCTGCCGAACCGTCCACAGCAGCCGGGTCAGGCACTCCCCAATGAGCAGTCATGGGCTGGCCGGGCCAAATAGGACAAGATTCTTTTGCCGCATTGTCGCAAACCGTGAACACAAAACTGAGATGCGGCGCTGCCGGTCCTGTGAACTCGTCCCACGATTTGCTGCGAAACCCGTCTGTGGGCAGGCCGGCGCGTCTCATCTGCGCCAGAGCCTCCTCACGCACAAAACCGGCCGGTTGACTGCCGGCGCTATAGGCAGTGAAGTGCGATCCGCCTTTTTTTCGCAGGATCCCTTCCGCCATGATCGACCGTGCCGAGTTCCCGGTGCATAGAAAGAGAACGTTGTAGTGATTTTCAGACATGGGTGCTCATTCCGCCGCGGTGCAGCAAGCCAGACCGCAGCAGGGAGCCTGGGTTTCGAGGGACGAAGGCTTGACCGCATAAACCTTCACACTGGCCGCCGCGGCGTTCACATCGTAAGTGGCCAGCAACCCAGACAGATCTGAGTGCACCGTACCACAGCAGGCGCCATCGGGGCTCATCGCGGGGGAGCAGCAGCCGGACTGGTTCTCCACCTTGGCGTAGGCATTCAAATCGGCTCCGGTGTCCACGATTTCGACGTGGGCAAATCCCGCCTTCCGTAATTCTTCGCGGTAGGTGTCGATACCGATTGCTCCCGCAATGCACCCGACGTACGCGGCCAGGCTGCAAGCGACGGCTACGGGTAGTTCACCCTTGAGCGCGATGTCGCTTACAGCAAGGCGGCCTCCCGGCTTCAGCACGCGGGCTATTTCACGGAAGACTGCGGGTTTGTCGGGAGCAAGATTAAGCACGCAGTTGCTGATGACGCAATCGACTGAAGCATCCGGCAAAGGGAGCTTGTCAATGTAGGCCAGGTAGAATTCGACATTGGTGTAGCCTCCGGCGGCTGCGCTCGCACGTGCCCGCTCGATCATGGCCGGGGTCATATCGATGCCGATAGCACGGCCGCTCGGCCCAACCTGTTTTGCGGCAAGGAACACATCGAGTCCGCCGCCAGAGCCAAGATCCACCACCACCTCACCCGGTCGCAGATGAGCCGTCGCGGTCGGATTGCCGCAGGAAAGTCCCATGTTCGCTTCCGCGGGAATCGAGGTTAACTCCTCGGCGCTGTAGCCGAATGCTTCCGCCACAGCCTTTACCCCCTCGTGCTTGCTGGAGAGTGAGCTCGCAGCAACCGCTCCATACTTTGCCTTGACCGAGTCTTGTAGGGTTTCTTTCATGACCGCCTCCGGGGAACAAATTCGCTAAACGCAAATGTATAGCTGTTTGAAATATCTGTCAATGCAAATATATTATTTCCATGGCTCGGAGGCACAGCTTCAACACGGAGCGCTTTTTCCAGGCGCTGGGAGATAACACCCGGTTGCGATTGCTGAACCTGATGCGCGACCAGGAGATCTGCGTTTGCTATTTTGTGGAGATTCTCGATCAGCTACAGCCGAAGTTTTCCCGGCATCTGGCGTATCTCCGCAGCGCGGGGATGGTAGCCTCTGGGCGTGAGGGTAAGTGGATGCACTATCGAATCGTCATGCCGCCACATCCCGGGGCAGCCCAGGTATTGCGCCAAACGCTCGACTGGCTAAAGGACGATAAAGCCATGCAGGCAGACCGTGCTCTGCTCTCGAAGGCATCTTGCGCTCCGGCCAAATACGCATTGCTCGACGGTGCACCCGTGCCCAGGCCGTTGGACAATTCCTCCTGCGAGGCTTGCTGATCCAGATCAACCGGCCGGCTGCCACAGCTCGATCGGATTTCCCTCCGGATCATGGATGCGAGCAAAGCGGCCGTTCGGATACACCTTCGGATCGATATCCACTGCAATTCCCGCCGCCTTCAGCTGGGTAGTCATTTTGTCCAGATCGCGCACCCTGAAGTTGACCATCCACATCTGCTTGAGGTCGCCCAAATAATGGCTCGCCTCTGGGAAGGGGCTGAAAATCGTGACACCAGCCTCGGTCCTCCAGGGCTTGTCCTGATAACTGGAGGGAGTGAGATTAATACCGAGGTGATCCTGGTACCAGCGGCCGAGGGAAACCGGGTCTTTGGCTCGAAAGAACAATCCCCCAATGCCGAGAACTTTCTCCATCGTTTGGCCGGATTCTGCAGGGGTGACGGCCTCCGCTGCCTGGGCAAGTGGACTATCCAATCCGGCAATACCGGATCCGGCGGCAAAAGTTAACAGGTGGATGAGTTCTCGCCGATCGAAAGACATACGTGGGGGCCATCCTGATGGTTTTGTATTACCCAGTGACGAAAGCATAACCGTCATCCGGCATTCCGGTGCGCAAAAAGACCACGAGCACTGAAGTGCTTCAGATAACACCCCTAAGTAATGTAAGCAGTTTCTTTTTCCGCTACCAAACCAAGGTGGGATTGTGCCGCCTCGGGCCGCGGGATACCGTTCGCGTATCACTGACCACGGGTGGAGGGGGCTAGCTATGCGAGACGTCGCGCGGTTCTCAGGTTGCACAAGAAATGTTGCGCTACTCGCTTTCTCGGTACTTGGAACCAGTGCCATGTACGCTGCTCCACTGGCAATCTCTCAACCCACCATGGATTGCAAAGTTTACGCGCAACAGGAGCGAGCGAATCTCGAAGCTTTGCGGCGAAGCGATCCCTCTATCCGTGCTGAAAGATTCGATACGGTTTTCTACAGCGCAAAGCGGCGTTCATGTCTGGCCTCGGTTTTCTTTACCAAGGGGGATGCCACCTATGGTGGAATCCTGGATATCGCGGAAGGCCGCATGCTCTGGGCAAAGAGCTACAGGGGCACCAGCTTCACCCCGGCCCATATCGTCGAAATGGATCGAGAGATGGATGACGAGATCAAGGCCCTGGAGCTCACGGAGACTAGCGAGGAGAATCCTCGCGCGTTTGATTTCTTGCCGCTATTCCTTGACCGGACAATGAACACGTTTCCTGCAATCAGAAACGCATTCACCGAAGCGCGGTAGAAGCGCCTACGGCAGCAGGTCATGTTCTTTGTAGTACTCAAAATCCTCGAACCGGCCCGTGGGCTTCATCATCTCTTTCACGTCCTTCGCATCCAGGTGGGGGGCGAAGGCGGTTGCTGCATCGGCGATGGCGTAGGTCGTAGCAATCACGGTAGCGTCGCCCTGCAGCAGTGTGGCTTTATCCACTGAGTCGAAAGTATCCGATGCTTTGTGGTGAAGCGTTGTGTACTTGGTAAGGTCCGTCCAAAGGACCAGGGTTGGAACGCCAAGCACGTCGAAGCCAATGTGATCGGACTCGAGAAGCACCATGGTCTCGGCGGATGTGCCCCCCGAGCCCAGGCCAGACAGCAAGGGTTCGACCTGTGCCAACGCTTGCTGCTCATCGGTCCGGCCCATCACCAGCCAGCCCTTGGCCGGCTCCGCGCCGGTATCCGTGACCAGCACGGCATCCACCTTGTTCATTTCCGCACGATGCTGTTTTGCATAAGCGACGGAGCCGACCTTGCTTTGTTCTTCACCGCCGAACAGGATGAACCGCACGGTGCGGCGGGGTGGCCGCCCGAGGGACTGCATCTCGCGCGCCGCATCGATCACCGTGGCGACGCCCGTTCCATTATCCTGAGCGCCGGTCCCCGGGTTCCAGCTATCCAGATGGGCTCCCAGGATCACCACCTCGTCCGGCGATTCACTGCCGCGGATTTCGCCCACCACTTGCGGTACGTCCATCGCTTTGCTGCAGCGGTTTGTGAACTGCAGCCCCATGCGTACCGGACCACGTTCCAGCAGCCTTTTGAGCAGCAGACCGTCTTCTGCGCCGATCTGGGCCACAGGGAAGCTTAGTAACTTGCCTCCTGGAATAAGGTAGCCCATGTTCTCGGTCCCATTCGGTCCACCACGGAGAAGCAGTGCGGCCGGTCCCATGGAAGCAAGCGCGTTTGCCGCCCCAAAATATTTTCGCGAGTACCATCGGCTGGGGTATGGAGTGGATATCAAAGAAGACGATCTTGCCCTGCACCTGTTCCCGCATTTTGCTGAGGCCCTCTTCGGTGAAGCTGGGCAGGTAGACCAACTCGCCTTCCACTCCCTTGGTGGGCGTCGAAGGGCTCCATCCATAACTCCACAGATGCAGGGTGTGATTCACCGGTGAGAGCACCTGGCCGGTCGCGCCCGGCTCCGGCTCCCAGGTATCTATCTTGAAAGTTTCTGTGTGTACGTTGGTGAGGCCAAGCTCCTTGAACTTCTGCTCTCCCCATGCGACCGCCTTGAGGTAGTTCGCCGAGCCGGTGAGCCGGGGGCCGATTTCATCCGCGAGCTGACGGTCGTATTCGTAGGCCTGGCCGTTGACCAGCGTATCTCCGATGATTTTCTGCACCGCTGCACGGGTCTCTGTCGACACAGGCATCGGCGCTGCTTTCGCGCCCGGCTCCCACTTCTGAGCCTGGAGAGGAAGGCAGAGGAGAATGGCACCGTAGATCAGCGTCTTTTGCATATTGGCACTATAACCGCGTCCAATGGTACAGGACGGGTGGCCGATGTTCGCCGTGCGCGCCCTGGCGCCGTAGGGCGTATCCGGATTTCCTGTCGAACTTGCTGGCGTTGACGACCTCCATGCGCCAACGTCTTGCCAATCTTCCCGCTCAGCTCTTAGTGGCAATGACCATGGGTTGATAAAACGATGTCGTTCCAGGCTCCAACCAAAGGATGTCGTGGAAGCCCGCCGCCTGCAGCGCCTGGTTCAAGTCTGATCGTCGAAGCGCACGATACCTGGAATGGAAATGCTTTACCGTCCACCCGCTTTCCGTCTCCAGTGTTATATACGCGTGGAGCGCATATTGCTCCCCCTGCCATTGCCACACCTGATGAACAAAACGGCTTCTTCCATCTTGCTCGTAGAACGCAGGCGCCTGCATCGTAGGCCGGGTTAAAAGTAACTGGTCATAGTCTCGGATCGTCGCCAGCAGAATTCCCAAGTCTTTCAGTTTGGCAGCAATTTCTACGGCGGCTCGCTCAAGATCGGTTTGCGACAGAAGATGAGGCAGTGCGTTGTCTCCGGCGAGGACTGCATCGAAGCCGCTTTCAGGAATGTTGCTCAGATCGCGCATGTCCGCGACATGGAACCTGATATCCAGATCGCGCGTCCGCGCTTCGCTGATCGCTCGTGCGACCGCAGAACTACTTAAATCAGAGCCAACCAGAATATGGCCTCGTTCCGCCAAACCAATGGTCTGGGTTCCGATCCCGCACGCGCAGTCCAGAACATAGGCAGAACTCTTACCCGTGTACTTCTCCAGCATCGGGCCGATGATCGCAGCCTGCCTGGCCACGCTGTGGCTCCAGTTCTCAAACAACAGGTGATACGACTCAGCCAGGTCGTCGTAAAAGGTCTCCACCGATTCGGCCATTTTCGGCTCCTCTAAAAAAGCATACCTGCCGTTTTAAACGTCATCTCCGGCGGACAAAAGAAACTGCCGCAATCTCTCTGACTCCTCTTCAAACGCGCGTTGGAAAGCCTTCCCGGAAGGCTGTTTCCCGCTGACAAACCCCGCCCTGATCCCGAGCTCTGCGCCGCTCTTCGAAGCATTCACCCATCCGATCACTTCGGCCCCCCACAGCAGTGGCATCGCATAGTAGCCCAGCTTCCGTTTGGCCGGCGGAGTATATGCCTCAAAGCGGTAGGGCCAGCCCCAGAAATATTCGAAGCGGCGCCGGTCCCATACGAGTGGATCAAACGGAGCGAGGAAGCGTACCTCCTCTTCCGGCTGTTTCCGCAACAGCCGACCAGCGGGCCAGACATAACGAACTCCGCCTACTTCCGCGCTCTCCATTTCGCCCGACTTCAACATCGAGTCAACCACTTTCGTTCTCCCCTGTAAGTGAGGAGCAGCATGGCCGAGATGGCGGAGAGCAGCGCGAATACTGCTATAGGGCACCGGTGCAAGAATGCTGGTAATCCAGGAGCGCGAGTCGCCGGAGACGCTCCTCCGGGTCAATGAGGTCGTGCTTGAACACCGCTCTTTCATAAAGCTTCACCCCCTTTTCCCGGCCGGAAATTCTTATCAGCCCCATGTAATGCAACCTTTCCAGGTTGCGCGTGGTCGATTTCGAGTAGCCGCCCCAGGCGTTCGTTTCGCGCTCTTTCCCCAAACTAGCTTCGAGCTTGCGAGGGTGGAGGTGTTTGTTGCTGGATACGATGTCGAGCACTCGTCTGCTCAGCAGCGGTCAGCGCCCGCTGCACTCTGGGGTGGAGGAGCCGCCACGTTTCCAGCGGCATGAATCCGTAAGCGTAGAGGAAGTCTTCTTCCAGCTTGAGGATGCGATACTTACGATTGATCTCGTCCACCCGGTAATCCGTCACACGATGGCGCAAGATCAGGTCCTGAGCGCGGGCCGGCGACCGGATGGGATCTGCTTGCACGAAGCCGAGCCTGGTGATGGCCCGGCCCAGTGTCGTCGCGGGAAACAGCGTCGAAGCGATTGCGTGGTGCTTCAGATCGCGCAAGGTGATCTTCATGTGTTGCTGTCGGCTAACGCAGTTCGCTATGGCTGGAATAGATGATCTTTCCTCCGCGGATTGTGTACATCACCTTGGCAAGATTGCGCACATCGCTCGCCGGATCAGCCATCAAGCACCACCAGGTCGGCGTCCATTCCCTTTTCCACCCGGCCTTTTGCCGGTTGCTTGAAGAATGATGCTGGGTTCGGTGGTGAGTGACGCGAGTATGCCGCGCCACGGCATGGCTCGTCCCATCAATGCGAATTCTTCCGTGGTGTCGTACTTGGGCTGGAAATCAACGTCAGTCCCAAACAAGATCGGGCCACCCACGGTGAAATAAGATTTCAGTTCGTCGACTCCGGCAGCAACCAGTTTCTCCGTTATTGCCGCATCCGGAACCACCGTCGTCCACAAAGTGAGGGTCGGGATCAGAGCCGTGTGCTGTTGTTTCATGCGCGATAATTCCCCCACCGTGTAGTGGCCCTCGGAGGGAATCGTATGGGCCAACACATCGACGCCGCCGGCCAACGCGTTGTCTACTCCGGCGTAGTTTTGCGGATGGGCAAAGACTGGCTTGCCTTGCGCGTGGGCGACATCGACCGCCGCCTTTACGAGGGCCGTATCCATGTTCACGACCGGTTTATTGCCCATGAAAGCACCCGTGAACAGCTTGATGCCGTCGAGACCCATCTTCAGATATTGGCGTGCCATCTCCTCCGCCTGTGCGGCGCTGGCCGCCTCCGGCAACTGCATCTCGGCGGGAAGATAAACCGGATGGCCTCCCTTGGGAAAAATATCTCCCGCCATCAGGATTTGTGGCCCGGCAATCTCTTCCGCCTCAATCCGGTGACGAAGAGCAAGGGTGTTGTTGGGATCGGAACCCAGATCCCACACGCTCGTGAAGCCCCAACGAGTCAGCAGCATCTGCAAGTGAGTTTCGATTTTCTCCGCGGGCGTGTGGGGCACGTCTTCCCATCCGGTTTCGAAATGCACATGACTGTTCCAGAACCCTGCGACGATCACCTTGCCGGTGCAATCGATCACCTGTGCGGCCTTTGGAATTTTCAACTCGCCCGGCTTCGCAACCGTAACGATCCGCCCATCTCGGATCAGGACCGTCGCGTTGTCAATGGCATTTGCCGCGGGGGAGGAATAAACCTTTCCCCCTTGAAGCACTAGCTCACCAGCGGCAGCTACTGCGGAACCGTTGACCATGCATAACAGAAATGACAGTACAAATAGGAGGCTGACACCCATTCGCGATCTCCTCATACTCCGGCCGTGCCCTAAAAGCCTGGATGCTTGACGCCTTTACAGGTTGCTGAAAATTCTGCTTGGTATCAGGGCACGACCTTAGTCGGGCCGCACAACAATCGAACGATGGGGGCTTTAGCCCCTGAGGTACGCTTTTATATATCTGGCTTCAGCTCGAACTTGTAGAGAGTTTTATCTCCAGGGCCTCTGCGCCCCTGAGGATGCTAAACGACTTCATTGACCGGCCGGGCTTGTTGAGCATCTTGCGCAGGGTGGATTGCGAATCAATCGCCACGTTTTCGATGGCGACAATCAGGTCTCCTTTGCGTATGCCCGCATCGTCCGCGATGCCCCCCGTCTCCACCGCGTGCACCAGAACTCCGGGCACGTCAGGAAGGCCCACAGCCCGCCGGCGTTCCAGTGATACCCGCGGCGGCAAAACTACCATCCCGTAGTGGATATATCGCTGGTCGTTGCTATTGGTCTCAAGGGCCAGATTCCATTTCCGCAGCAGCCGAATCAACTCAGCGCGGTCCCGCGCACTGAGACCGGAAAGCAGGCGCTCCTCGTTGAGCAGATGCTCGGGCACTATCTTTTCCAGCAGCTCGATACCTTTCCTGGTGATGGCCACCAGGGTGGCGCGCCTGTCGTCAGCGTCGGCCTCCCGCGTCACCAGGCCCTGGCGCTCCATCGCATCGATGCGGATACTCATGCTGCCGGATGTGCGCAGCAGATTCTTCATCAATTCCCGCTGCGAGAGCCGATAGGGCGGACCGCTCCGCTTGAGGGTCGCCAACACATCGAAAGAGGCGCGAGAAATGTCGAACTCGGCGAACTTCGCCTCCAGGGCACGGTCTATATATTCATAAACTCGCCCGATGCGGCCAATGATCTGCACCGGCGCCAAATCATAGTCCGGCCGTTCCTTGCCCCACTTCAATACCAGCCTGTCGATGTGGTCCCGCTCGGTCATGCTTCGTTCGTTCGTTCTTTCTGAATCAATCTTACGTTAAGGACAATTTGCTTTAATTCAAGCTACTTGATAGTGTATGTATTGAACAGGCAAGACATGTCTGAGGAGGAGCTATGCGCATCATCGCCTTCGACCGGTTCAAGCCGGGCGTGACCATGGAACAAATCACGCCGTACTTGCCCGAAGAGGTTTCGAATGTCTGGCGGTTGTGGAAGGCAGGCATAGTCCGCGAAAACTATGCGCGCGCAGACGAGCCGGGCGTCGTCATTGTCTTCGAACTTCCCAGCGTAGAAGCAGCCCGGGCGTACACAGACGATTTCCCTTTGAGCAAAGCCGGCTTGCTGGAATGGCAGTTCATCGCCCTGCAGATCCCTCTTCCTATCGAGGCTCTCTTCCGCAGCGAGATCGACATCAACCCACCCTTCGATCGCAGCCCAAAAGAGAAGCAGGGTACAGTCCATGCCTGAACGCGGCGGCCTGTCGATACCGATGCAACTGCCGGAGCTTTGCCGGCCATCGCGAACCGCACTGATCATCTATGACATGCAGGTGGGCGTAGTTTCGCAGATAGACGAGGGGCAAGCGATTACGCGGGCGATGCGTTGAATCTTTTGGACAAACGGCGCGCAAAGCGGGTTACCCCGTTTACTTCACCCGTCACCGCTGGCTGCCCAATCGCCTGGCCGGGGTCGGTCAGCTTCGCCGCGCCATGATCTGGCATCACACCGACGATCCGATGAGCGTCGCTCCACCCTTTTCGCCGGGCTCACCCGGCTTTGAGATCGTACCCGAACTAACCCCTCGGGAAGACGAGTGCGTCATCGACAAGATCACCATGTCAGCCTTTGAAGCGACCTTTCTCGACATAGCAATGCGCGACGCCAAGCTGGAAGCCTTCATCATTGCCGGCATTGCACTCGAGGTCGGTATCGGACCAACCGTGCGTCAGGCGCTCGACCTGAACTACATTCCGGTCGTTGTCTCCGATGCCTGCGGAGCAAAAACTGCGCAAAACAAAGAGCGTGTTCTGACTGAATTCGCAGATACCGGCGAGGTGATAGTCGTGGATAGCAAAACGCTCTTACCGCTGCTCACCGGCTGAATTGAGGAAAGTCTGGCTTGAATAAGGCAAGAGTCGAATCCTTTAGCGACGGAGTGTTCGCCTTTGCGATCACGCTCCTGGTGCTCGGGTTCCAGGTCCCGAGCCTGGACTCTGCCTCTGACCCGCTGCTCAGGAAAGCCCTTTTTGCCCAGCTCCCGCAACTCGTTCCCTATGTAACCAGCTTTGCAACCATTGGGATTATCTGGCTCAACCACCACACCATGTTTCATGAAGTGGAGCATGTAGAGCGCGGGACTCTGGTCCTGAACCTCTTGCTGTTGCTGGTCGTTTCCTTCATCCCGTATCCCACGGCGGTACTGGGCCGCTATGGGCCCTTGCGCAGCAGCGCGGTGTTGTATGGGGTCGCACTCAGTATCCTGGGAGCTAGCTACACGCTCTTGTGGCGCCACATCGCCCGTCGCAAGTTAAGCCAGGATCGGGGAGATCCTGGAAAGTTGCGCGCCAAAACCTACCGCAATCTCATCGGAACCTTTGCCTATCCTGCTGCGACCGTCATTGCGTTCTTTAGTCCGAAAACTGCGGTCGGCATTTTCCTGGCCTTGGCGCTGTTCTATTTCCTTCCGGAGAGCACAGGGCGATCGGAGGGAACCCACTAGCCTCTACTTCTGTGCCGGGGATCCCGTTTCTTTCTGGTACGCCGCGGAGAGCGTGCCCTTACTGGTGGCGATGGGCAGCAGCGTCGGATAGAACTGGACGAACGTGGTGTCCACAGCTGCATGGGCGGCGTGACAGCTATAGCAATCCGTCGTGGTAGGAATCATTTTCGAGGTCTTACCGGCGTTAAAACCAAAGAAAGCCCATTTACCGGGAAAACGTGTTTCATCCTTAACATGCACCTCGATCCCCATGACCGTGCCCTGGTAGTTCCCGTTTTGGTTGATGGAGCCCTTGCCCTGCGCTCCCCGACCCTCAAGCACCAGTACAGTCTTATCCGGCCAGGTGCCTGTTTTCGTGAACGCTTGGTAAGCAGCAGGATTGACAAACACATTGTCGAACATGTGATGGCCCCCCATCTGCATCGGCGGGTTGTAACTCATATCGAAGCCGGAGGTCAGGTATACCCATTCCCGATAATGCTCCGGTAGTTGCATCTGACCATCGCTGGTATATTGGGGGCCCGTGTCCTCCACCATTGATGGCGGCGTGGCAAATAGAAGCGTAGCGAGCAACATAGTGATCTTGGTTATGGTGAGCATGTGGCCAGTATCTCTCTCCCGCCGGGTTAAGGCCAGACCGGTGGCTGCATAGATCCGGCGATTCACTGCATCCTAACTTCGCCTTCAAAGCACTGGAATACCATATTGCCTATGGACATGAGCCCCATCCGTTCGCAAAGCCGTCGCTGGGTATGGATCGCATCGATCTGGTCCGGCTTCGGGCTGATTGGTGCGATGCAGACCGTGTTCGTCATGAGGGCGGAAGGCATGCACCACGCCTGGGTGCGGCTGTTCTTTACTTGCGTACTTTCCTTTCTGCCGTGGGCCCTTGGGACCGGGATCGTGATGCGCCTGGCACGGCAGTTTCCTCCAGTAAAGTTGAAATCCTTGGCGACCTGGTGTGTGCACCTCTCAACCTGCGCCGCGATCGGCCTGCTCTATGCCGCCTGGGTGGCGTGGCTGGATGCGATGCTCAATCCCTTTGCGCTCTCTTCGCCCCACAAACCCTTCGTCCACGAGTGGCTTTATCAGTTCTATAACGGAACGCTCTCCGGGCTGTTTCTGTACAGCGCCATCCTGGCAATCACTTATGTGCTGGATTCGAAATCGAGGCTGGCTTATCAACAGACCGAAACCGCGCGTCTCAACGAGCAGCTCTCCAAGGCGCAACTCGACGCCCTGCGGAGGCAGATCGAGCCGCACTTTTTGTTTAACACTCTGAATGCGATTTCCGGTCTGGTACGGGAGCGAAGGAACGATGCTGCCGTCAGCATGATTGCCGGATTAAGCGACTTTCTCCGCCGGCTCCTGGAGGATTCAGCGCGGCAGCAAGTCCCCCTCGGAGAAGAAGTGGAGTTCGCCCAGAAGTATCTCGACATCCAGAAAGTGCGATTTGTGGAGCGCCTCCAGTTCAGTGTGGATGTCCCCGGGGAATTGCTACTCGCGCGGGTTCCCACGTTCATTCTGCAACTCATGGTAGAGAACGCTGTCAAACATGGCATCGCAAAACGGGCGCAGGGAGGATTGATTCGGATCGCAGCTTCGCGTTCCGACGACCGGCTCAGGGTCAGTGTGTACAACGACGGCCCAGCCGTGAAGTGGGAAAAGATACGCTCCGGGATCGGCATTTCCAACATGAGAACCCGCCTCCAGGGGCTTTATGGAGATGCCTTCGAGCTAAGCATGCACAACCAGGACCCGGGTGGAGTCGAAGTAACCGTGTCTGTTCCATTTCAGGAGTGATCAGTGATCGCGGACACACAGGCCGGCAAAATCCGAACCGTCATCGTGGATGATGAACCCCTGGCGCGCACCAATCTTTCTCTGCTCTTGCGGCTCGATTCGGAGGTTGAAGTGGTAAGCGAATGCGGGTCCGGAGTGGATGCGCCGGATGAGATCCGCAGGACCAAACCTGACCTGCTGTTTCTCGACGTGCAGATGCCCGAACGCGACGGCTTTGACGTGCTCGAGTTGCTAGGCAAAGATGTGCCCCCTGCCGTGGTCTTTGTCACCGCCTACGATCAGTACGCGTTGCGTGCATTCGAGGCGGGCGCACTCGACTATCTCTTGAAGCCATTCGACGATGCTCGCTTCATTCTCGCGCTCGATCGCGCCAAACAAAAAATTGCGCGCGGCAAAGACCGGCCGAAACAGATGGAGTATTTGACTGTGAAGAGCGCTGGGCAGGTGACATTTGTCACCCTGGCATCCATTGATTGGATTGAAGCCGCCGATTATTATGTGGGCTTGCATGTCGGACCGAAAACTCACCTCTTGCGGCGCAGCATTGCTGAACTGGAGCAGGATCTGGATCCCAACACGTTTTTCCGCATTCATCGCTCGACCATGGTGAACCTCAACCGTATCCGAGGCCTCAAACTCAATGAAGATGGCGAGTACACTGTATTGCTCGAAAGCGGAACCTGTCTCCGGCTGAGCCGGCGTTATCGCAGGCCACTCCAGGCTCGCCTGGGTCTCCGCCTTTCACACAGCTCCACATGACCAAAGCAACGGGAGCGCCCCGGGAAAAGAGCAACTCGAATGACCAGCCAGCTCAATAGCGAGCCTCAACCACAAGTCGCCATCCTGATCGACAGCGATGGCCAGGTGGGGCCAACTCCGCCAACCCCAATCCATGACCTCGTAAACGCATTGCGGGGTGTCGAAGTTCTGCAAGGGCTTAAGGAAGAAGAATATCGTTGGCTCGCCCTGCACGGTACCGAACGCAGGGCTGCTCACCGGGCGGTCGTCGTGCGCGAGAACGAACCTGCCCACCACATGAACATTATCCTGGACGGTGAAGTCAACGTTTCTCGAGCAAATTCGGGCTCAGTATCGTTGTTCATCGGCCGTACTGCGCGTGTCACCGGAAAGCTTCCCTTTTCCCGGATGAAGTTCTGGGGCGCGACCGGCTATAGCGCCGGCCATTTATGGGTGCTTGATATTCATGAGGACTTGTTCCCGGCGATGCTTGCCGCAATTCCTTCCATGGCCCAGATCTGCGTGTCGCTCTTGCTCGACCGGGTGCGGGACTTTTCCCGCGCCGATCTGCAGGCAGAGAAACTTGTCGCCTTGGGCCAGCTTGCGGCCAATCTATCTCACGAGCTCAACAATCCAGCATCTTCCGCCCAGCGCGCCGCGCTGAGTCTGTCGTCGAAAATCGACAAAGACCTCGAACTGTGCAGACTGGGCCGCTTGTTCCGCTCCGATGAAGAGCTGGCAGGTTACACCAGTTGGACCGAGCGATCGCTCGCGTCAGTGAAGAACCAGGTCGCGCCCGAAGCCGGTGCATCCAACGCATTGTCTGTCAGTGACCGTGAGCAGCAATTCATCGACTGGCTGGAGGCGCACCATATCCCCGAAGCATGGGCGTTGGCGCCGGCGTTGGCGCAAGCAAATCTGCCCGTCAGCTCGCTCAACGAACTGGCCTCAATCGTAAATCCCGGGGCCCTTCCTGGGGCCGTGACCAGCTTCGCTAATTCCCTCAACGCGCGCAGCATGGTGGCTGCCGTTTCCGAGTCATCGGGTCGCATCTTTCACATCATCAACTCGATCAAGGATTACTCCTACATGGACCAGGCTCCGATCCAGGACGTCGATCTGGTCCAATCGTTAGAGAACACTCTCACCTTGCTCCGCCCACAATTGCAGCGGATGGCGATCGTGCGTGACTACGAGCCGGGCATGCCGGCCGTCACTGCGTACGGCGGAGAACTGAGCCAGGTATGGACCGCGCTCATCGAGAACGCCATCGACGCCACAAAAGGGCAAGGCACTCTTAAGCTCGTCACTCGATTACAGGGTGAGATGGCGTTCATCGATATTTGGGATGATGGCGTGGGCATCGACCCTGCTCTCTCGACACGCATCTTCGAGCCGTTCTTCACCACCAAGCCGCTCGGGCAAGGGCTCGGACTAGGCCTCGACCTCGTGCGACGGATCCTGACCAAGCATTTTGGCTCGGTCGCAATGCAATCGAAGCCGCATTCCACCTGTTTCCAGGTGCGGCTCCCATTGAATCGCCCACAAATCTATTAACTCGCCGGGCTGGACCAACTCACCTTAACAAGCCGATGGGTGTCCCAGCCTGCCCCGGCGTGCCGTGGGGTCTCGATTTTGAGACCTGGGATCCCCCGGGTGAGTGCCTACTGAATGAATGGAACCCAAAGAATGTTCGTGTCGAAAGGGAAGCCTACTTGACGCCCTTATCTGGATCCCAGACACCCTGCAGCTTACGCACATAAACCATCTGTCCGATGTGATAGGCATTGTGCGTGCCAATGTGCGCAATGGTTGAAGCCCACAAGCTAATCTTGGCATCATCTGCGCCTTCTACGGCCTGCTCCCAATCGGTCATCACCTGGTCCAACTGCTTGACCGTCTCATTCCAGCTCTTCGCGTCGAAGCTATTGAACGTTTCGTTATTGTTCCCGTCAAATTTCGCCGGCTTCTCGCCCTTGAACTTCGCCAGCGACTCACGATCCCAGAAGACCAGGTGATTCGCCAACTGGCCGACCGAATGATTCCCGCTCTTGTCGGTCCAGCTTGCCTGCGCCGGCGTCAGGCCGGCAACTGCGGTATTTGCAGGCACAAACCACTCTGCCTTGTTATGTGTCGAACGCAGCTGCTCCAACAGAACAGCCTTCAGCGTCATCGGCTTCTGCTCCTGGGCAAAAGCAAGGGTGGATAGCGATAGCACCACACTCATTACAACAAATTTCATATTGGCTCTCCCTGCGCTCCCTTTGGATAGGTGACACCATTGTGCCACCACCAAGCCGGCTGCGCACGGCGATCTCTTCTTTGGGTAGGCACCGCTTACTTTCCAATAGATCGTATCCATCATACGATCTGAATCAGGGAGAACAGCATGTGGATGAGGGAACGGAAGCCTATCGATCAAGCGTTACGGCGCTTTCTCGATGAGCAGGCTGCGGCTTTGGGTGCGCCGGCGGAGATGACGGATGAGGCTCGCACGCACATGCTGCGGCAACGGATGGTGCGCGCGCTGGAGAGTCGTACCTCCATCCCCGGTTTGCCCAATCAGGTGGAGATGCGCCAGGTGGAGATTGCGGCTGGCCTCCTCGCGCGCCTCTACATTCCGGCTCGACTCGAAGAACGGTTGCCCATGCTGGTGTACCTGCACGGTGGGGGTTGGGTTGCCGGGTCTGTCGCTACCCATGATCCGTTTTGCCGCCTGCTGAGCGGGGCCGCTGAGGTGGTCATCGCTTCGATCGAATACCGCATGGCGCCCGAGCATCCTTATCCCGCAGCGGTCGACGACACTCTCACCGCCGTGTAATGGGCGCACCAGCATGCCGCGGAATGGGGTGGTGACGTAACCGGCCTGGCCCTCGGCGGCGATAGCGCCGGCGCCAACCTCGCGGCAGTCGTAGCCAACCGCCTTTGCGCTACCGCTTGGAAGTTCCCGTTGCGTGCCCTACTGTTGCTCTATCCCGTTACTGACTCGCCCCAGGCCGGCCATCCGTCCTACGTCGAGAATGCCACCGGGTACGGGTTAGAGGCGAATACCATGCGCTGGTTCTGGCAGCAGTACGCGCGCGGCGCCTCATCGGCTGATCCCGATGTGTCGCCGCTTCAGTTACATAACTTGCCTGCACTCCCGCCAACGCTGGTGACCACGGCAGAATATGACGTGCTGCGCGATGAGGGCGTGGCGTATGCGCAGAAGCTTGCAGCCGCGGGCGTTGCCGTGACCCACCTGCACGCGCCTGACATGCACCACAATTTCCCGGTACACCCGGCAACCGTAGCGCGGTTCCCGCAGTGTGATGCTGCTCTTACTCACATTGCCGCCTGGCTGCGCGCGACGTTGGCGCCTGACGCAGAAAGTGGCCCGCTGTTCTGAGCGAACCCATCAGTCGGATCTGAGCACTCCCTACCGATGACCCCCGCCGCCACCGGGATGACCCCCGCCGCCACCGGGATGACCCCCGCCGCCACCGGGATGACCCCCGCCGCCACCGGGGTGGCCTCCGCCAGAAAATCCCGGGGTATGTTCGCCGCCGCCATCATGACCCGCATTACCGACATGACCATGACCGTCCTGCGCCTCGTTAGCATGGAAATGGTTGAACGCCTGCTCGCCCTTTACCGGATACGGCCCGTGGTAGCCGTGGCGAGCATCGTAACGGTTGTCGACATGCCCATAAAATCCGTGGGGCCCGTGAAACCAGGGGCCGGCTCCGATGAACACCCCTCCGAGAAACCAATCCGGCCCGTAATAGCCGTAGGGCGCACACTCGTAGGGAGCATAGTCGAAATACCCATAGGGACAAATCGGTGGTGCCCCAATGCTGACGGCTACTTGCGCAGGTGCACCGGAAAACGCGCTCAGCATGGCCGCAGCGAGGGCAGAAAAAGCAAAGCATTTCACAGGTTGCATCGAATCCTCCTCGAACCCATCGGGTTAGATCACGATTCGCACCGGAAAGTTGTGTGATAGTCGCAGAAGTCGCGTCCAGCCAGCTTTAACCGACCCTCCTTGTTATCCTAGGTAGGATCACGATTGCCGAACAAGAGGAGCCAATGGCCGCATTAATCGACGCGATCGATGTAAAACGCAAAATGTTTGTCGAGTTTGAGAACGTTCCCTTCTACTGCCTGGAGTCCGAGATCTCGACCCCGACCGCCAGAGGCGGCCAAACCCTTGTCCGCCTCAAGATGCGCAACATGTTAACCCGCGCGGTTTTCGACAAGACCTTCAAAGCCAGTGACAAGTTCAAAGAGCCGGACCTTCAGACCGTCGAGGCCTCGTATCTTTACAGCGACGGAGACGGTTCCTATTTCCTGGATCAGGAGACCTTTGAAACGCTGACGCTCAGCGAGCAGATGGTAGGAGATGCACGCAAGCTTTTGGTAGAAGGGGTCATCATTCACATTGAGAAGTACAACGGCAATCCCATCGGGCTACAACTCCCCGCCCAGGTGGAATTGGCGGTCACCTACACCGAGCCGGGCGTCCGCGGCGATACCGCGAGCGGAAGCGTGACCAAGCCCGCCACACTGGAAACGGGCATAGAAATTCGCGTTCCGGTGTTCATCAAAGAAGGAGAGAAGATCAGGGTCGATACCGAAACCCGGCAGTTTGCCGGGCGGGCCTGACGCGAACCGCTAGAATGGCATGGTGTCGAACCAGCAAATCTTCGCCCGTGCAGTACAGTGCTTTGCTGACCCGCAAAGAAGGCACGAGTATTTCCATCTGTATTCTGACGACGTCGTTCTCCACGGATATCAGGGTGTTGAACCGGGACTGGAAAGCGTGAAGCACTTCTACTACGCATTCTGGGCTGTTTTCCCTGACGCCAAAGTAACAGTTCAGGAACTGTTAGAGGGCCCTGACACTCTGGTTGCACGTTATCTCATTACAGGCACACAGCAACAAGCGTTTATAGGGGTTGCCGCGGCAGGGCAGCCGATCGCATTGCCAGGGATCAGCATTTTTCACTTCAGAAGTGGCCGCTGTTTTGAGCGATGGGCTTGCTCAGATTCTCTTATTCTGATGAGTCAGATCGGGGCAACGTAAGTACGGGCTTCAGCCCATACATAAACCCAGCAAAATCATCTGCCCTTCAGGCACAGAGGTACGTTCTTCGCTTCGTCTCGTATCGTCCCTTGTACCGAACCCTGGATGGACCGTACCTCATGAAGACGCACTCAGACGGTGGTCATCGAATCGAGCCCGGACGACCTTGGTCCCGATGGCGCGTTGCCCGAACCCGACACGGGCTGTGGACTTCCGCACCAGGAGCAGAACAACTGGTTTATCCCAATGGTCCGCCCGCAGTGCGAGCAAGTCGACGCGATCGGTTGGCGCATAACAAAGTAAAGGAGAAATCCCAGCAAGTGAGGAAATAGGGCTGCGACTAAGACCCAAAGGAATGGCCGCATGGCCCGCCTTCGAGCGTCCGCAAAAACAAACCCAAGACAAAGAAGCCAAGCAGCGACCACGACGCCACCGAATAAGCCAGCGCCGGCATCTATGAACAATGTTCGCAACGCGGTGCTTGGTTGAGCTTCATGGTAGCCCACTCCCAATCCCGATCAGCACTGCACAGCCCACAATAACCAAAGCACCAAATTTGAACGGCCTTAGGCACAACACTCAGAAATCGACGAACGTTCATAAGACCCTTTCTTTCCTATGCGACAACAGTGGCAATATCGGAAACAACAGCAAAAAACAGAACGAGGGTAGGATCCAGAAGGTGAGCAGCCCGTGGCGCATTTGCGTCCGATGCATATCAAGGACTGAGGCGATCAGGCCGCCAAATTGCAAGTCGATGAACGAGCCGGCGGCACTGAGTAAAAGCGCGGTAATGCAGATCCAAGCCATTCGCCTCCGACTGGGTTGCCGGCTCTCGATCCGCTGCGCCCGCAAACTGATCGAGGCATAAACTTTCTCCTGCAGGGCTGGGTCGACATCGAACGAAAACCCGCTGAGACTGGCGATGACCCTGGTGCTGGCAGCGAGATACTCCTGGCATTGCGTGCAGGACCCGAGATGCTCGCGGAGCGATTTTTCCTCCCCAACCGCGATCTCGCCCGCCAGAGTTTCGTCAATCCTGCGCTGGAAACTCTCGTGATCGTCAGATCTCATGATTACCTCCCTCTAATCGCGACCGCAGCGTTCGAAGACCGCGATAAATCCTGGAAGCGACCGTAGCGACGGGCGCTCCCACAACTCCGGATATTTCCTGTAGCGATAGCTCCTCCTGAAAGCGAAGGACGAGCGCTTCGCGGTAGATCGGTTCCAGTAACTGGAGCGAGCCGGCAAGGCGTTCGGCATCCTCAGTGCGCGCTGCGAGCGTGAATGGGGAAGGAGCATTGGAAGCAGGCGTTTGCAGAGCAGTATCCTGCTCTCCCTCGTCGTTCGAATCCAAGCTGAAGGTCCGCCCTTTGCGCAAGTGATCAATTGCCAGGTTGCGGGCAATGGTGAACAGCCAGGGTTCAAAACGACAGCGGCCGTCGTAGGAAGAGCCCCGCTCCAGAACCCGCAGCCACGTTTCCTGCACCAGATCGTCGACCTCATCGCGTCTGCCCAGCAGGTAAATGAGATAGCGAACCAGGCGATACTGATATTGTCCAACCAATTGCTGCAGGAAAATGACATTCCCTTGGCGCAGACTGCGCGCAATTTGCTGCGTGTCGCTGTTCACTGACGCCGCCAATGTCGTTCCGTATTCGAACATACGTGGTGTATACGGATGAGGGGCCCGAAATTATGCAGCATCACCCGTCGGGCCGATACCTTGTCGTATGGTCCAGGATCGACGGCCGAACCCTCTCACGCATTCCAGCGTTTCGTTTCAGGACGGTCCCTGTGCGGGCCTGCGAGCGGGTGCTTCTACGGTTGGGGTTCAGCCGGAGGCTGAATTCCCTGGGCCTTGAGTGCCCGATCAATCGCCGGCCACAACTGATCTACCGGTTGTGCGCCACTCGGGAGCCGTTCTCCATCGACGAATACCTGGGGAGTCGCTTCGACTTTGAGCGAAGCGCCAAGCTTGAGGGACGAATTCACCACTGACTCATCCTGCTTTTTGAGACAAAGCGCAAGCTGCGTTTCGTCGACCTTGCTTTGCTTCCCGATAGTGCCGGCGATGTTGTCAAGATCGGTAAATGACCTGGCTGGATCGGGGTTTGCGCCACTAATGTCTCGGCCATGGCCGTGTACGAAATCAACATAGGCCCAATAGGCCGCGTCGCTTTGGGAAGCCAGGCAGTTTGCGTCCACAGCTGCGCGCATAGCCCAGGGGTGACCAGGGAGCGGGTAATCCTTGTAGACAATCTTGACCAGTCCCTTGTAACGATTCATGGTCTGGGGCAGGATTTCGCTGTTCAGCATTCCGCAGTACGGGCACTGGAGATCGTCAAAGTTGATAATTTCCACTTTTGCTGTCGCGGCTCCTCGTACCGGCCGTTTGTCCACGTCGATCGTCATGGCCGGGTTAGTGTTGGTGCTGAATTTTTCGACGCGTTCGAGCGTGCCGCCATCCTTGGAGATAAGAAAGTCGACGGTTGTCTGTTTGCCCTTATGGCTGAACGTAACCGGCAGGTTATCGTAGCCGGCAGTTTCGCTCGTCGTCCTGGCGCCGAGCGTTATGTCGTAGTCGGGCCGCACCGAGAACTGCGAGCGAATCAGCAGTTCAACCCGCCGCTCGATAGCTGGGCTCAACCGATCCGAAGCCGGAGAACTGTCGGTTGGGGCTTGGGCGATCCCGGCCGCGGCGCTGATAAATACCAGGCATGACAAAAAACGTCGCACGAGCGGTAGTCCTTCCATCTAGCCCTCTCCAGGTAACTTCTCGCGTGGATCGATTATCTCAAACGGTAAATCTGCTGGGTCTACTCGCTGGCTAGGTTCCGGCCCGCTCTGCGTTGGCGATCGACCCGCCCTATGAATGCGACAGAAGCATCCTTACCAAGTGATCCTTCATTTGCGCGTAGGCATCTTCTTTAAACGCGCCCTCGCTGATCCACTGAATTCGGGAATCGGAACCGAGCAAGAGCACATACGCGCGGCTGTCCTCAGAAAAGGCCAGGCGTTGCTTCCACAGCGCCTCGTCGCGATACAGGACAAGCGTTCGATCCTGCATGGCGATTGGCATACTGCCCTTGATGCCCGACAAAGCCATCCCGCGGAAAAGCTTCGGCACCGATTCCAGCATGATGATCGTAAAGCTTGGAACATCCTTAGGAAAATCCCTGGCCAGCCGTTCGTTCCAGGAGCTGGCGTCATTGCCCGCAGTCTTGCTGAAGGAAAAAATGACGACTGCGGGTTTGCCGCTAGCCGCCGCCGGCAGTTCTATCGTTCTTCCGGTGAGTGCCTGTCCTGAAATTTGTGGAAGTGCCTGTCCTCGCTGGAGCGGGGATGTTTCGGACGGGCCAGCTCGTAAACAGACCGCGGGGATAACGAACCCAGTGAATGACAGAGCAAATGCGAGAGTCCTTTTCACAATCGACCTCCGCTTTGAGATTAACCGGCCGCCTGGGTGTTCACCGCAGTAGCCCGCTTCGTTGTGGCAGGCAAAGCAAAACCCACTGCAATCATCCACACAAACCCCGGAAAGCGAGTGAGCGGAATGAGCAACACAGTGGAGGGAAATTCAAGGTTCAGCCAGCTTAGTTCGCCACAGGCTGCGAGTGCGAGCCCAAGGATTGGAATCCACCGCGGGACGATCCGGTACAAAAGGAGCGGCACGGAGATGCCGGCCATCAGCAGGCCGAGCGGTACGGAGTATCCTGGTCCACCCAAACCATAACTCAGGAAATAGAGAGCCTGCGTGAGGGTAGTGTCCTGGGCGACGCCGGAATGGCTCATTGTCCAAATCACTGTCGCACTGGAAGCGACGGCAAAGGCCGCTCCGAATCCTCCAAACAACGCGATATAGGCGCCGGCAGCCTTCACCCCAAGAAACCGTAAACGGCTGACGATCGTGGCGGTGAAGACTCCCAGCGGAACCGCCGATCCAAACTGTAGAAAGGCGCAGAACTGCGCGGCTGTCGGGCGTAGACGAAAGAAAGTGGCGATGGTCTGCGCCGACTCCCATGGTCCGGGGAAATAGGGCTTCCCACCAAACGCCGTGACGGGATACAACCCCGCACAGAAGAGCACCGTGAAGGCAATCGCAACCATCCCCAGTGGCGGACTGGGATGGCGTTGGACAACAGGGATCGAGACTGTGGATGACGACGGCATAAACCCTCCTATGCTTCTCTATTATAATCATTATCAAAATTAATGATTATTCATATGAAATAATAATTTTTATGACTCGTAAGCAGCCCGACGGACCGCGTACCTCCGTCGCCTTTCTCCTCGCCCAGGTGGGCGCCCGCGCGGCACAGGAATTCGCCCGGGCTCTGGCGCCCTTGAAGCTCACTCCAGCAGACGCAGGGATCCTCCGCCTCCTCAGCCATTCGCCAGGCATCAGCCAGCAAGATCTGGCGCGAAAACTGGATATGCATGCCAGCAAATTGGTTGCGGTGATCGACGCCTTGGAGGAGAGCGCTCTTGTGGTCCGCGAAGCGAATGCCCGGGACCGGCGCATTTATTCGCTACGCTTAACCGATGCCGGCCAGGAGAAGTTGCGGGCCATCGGCGAGGTGGCGCGAGCTCATAACGAAGCGATATGCTTCGGGCTGGATCCTGCGGAGCGCGCCGCACTATCAGGGCTGCTGCAACGAATTGCGGCCCGGCACGAACTAACGCCGGGTGTGCATCCGGGCTATAAGGATTTGCGCGTAGCCCCGAAGTGAGCTGCATCAATTTGTGAGGCGATATGACGTCCTGGACCTTATCCAAAGTGCTGATCGTATCCAGCGCCTTCCTCTTACTGACCGCGAGTGTGGCCGGGCAAACCCAAACACCCGCCGCTCTGCCGTCTGCAGCCGACCGCGCAGCGATTGCCGCCGCTTCTCGTGCCGAGCGCGATCGGGAGCTCAAGCTGCTTGGCATAAGCGAAATGCAGCCCGGCGCAACGGCCTATGACATAGGCAAACCGGGCAACGCCAATTACGACGAGTCCAAAGCCAATCCCTATCCCAGGCTGCCCGATGTCCTGATCATGAGCGACGGAACCCCGGTGAAGACGCCGGAGCAATGGAAGAAGCGTCGCGGTGAGCTCAAGGCAATGTTCGATGAAAATGTCTACGGCAAGTATCCTGCGCACATTCCCAAAGTGACGTGGAGCGTGGACAGCGTCGAAACCATGACGGTGCAAGGTATCCCCGCCATAGTCAAACACGTTACCGGCCATGTTGATAACTCATCCTGGCCGGCGATCACCGTCGAAATTCATGCGGATGTAGTCACGCCGGCCAGCACCAAAGGCAAAAAGGTACCGGTCATCATCGGCGGCGGTTCGATTCGCCCACGCCCTAACTTTCCTCGTCCAACTCCTGCGCCCGGCCAGGTGGTGCACATGCTTTCCTCGCCACCCGATGCACCCGATTCCGCCAAGCTGCTTCTGGAGCATGGCTGGGGCTTTGTCGGCCGCAATTCCAACGACGTGCAGGCCGACAACGGCGCCGGTCTCGACCAGGGCATCATCGGCCTGGTGAACAAAGGCCAGCCGCGCTCGCTCGACGATTGGGGCGTGCTCCGAGCCTGGGCCTGGGGCGACAGCAAACTGCTCGACTATCTCGAGACCGATCCCGATGTCGATGCCAAGAAAGTCGGCGTCATGGGCCACTCACGGGGTGGCAAGGCAGCGCTGGTTGCACAGGTCGATGACCCGCGCTTCGCAATCGGCTTTATCTCCTCATCGGGTGCGGGCGGCGCCGATCTCTATCGCCGCAACTACGGCGAGACAATGGGCAACATCGCCGGGGCGACGGAGTTCCACTGGTTCGCAGGCAACTTCATGAAATACGCGGCTGCCGGCCATTCG
Source organism: uncultured Acidobacteriaceae bacterium (assembly GCA_963847155.1). Lineage (GTDB taxonomy): Bacteria > Acidobacteriota > Terriglobia > Terriglobales > Acidobacteriaceae > PALSA-350. The sequence goes on from CAWJZH010000007.1 coordinate 143,915, forward strand.
GCCAACGACATGCCCGTAGACAGTCACGAATTCATCGCCCTGGTGGCCCCGCGCCCCATCTTCATCGGCGGCGGAGCGTTGCTCACCGACCCGGTCTACGTTCCCGGCGACGCCTGGCAAGACGCGCAAGGTATGTTCATGGCCGCGGTCGCAGCCAGTCCGGTCTGGGATCTACTGGGCGCCAAAGGCCTGGGCACAACCACCTTCCCGCCCATGGGCACTGTTCATCGACTCCGGGGACGTCGCCTTCCGCCAGCATCAGTACGGCCACACACCCGCGCCCAACTGGCCCTATTTCATAGAATTTGCAGATAAGGAATTCAAGAAGCACTGACCTGCGAACGCAGTCACTGTATAAAATCAATGCCAATGAGCAGGGCAACAAAACAGTGTTGGATCGGACGCTTCGCGTGGGCGATGGTCGCGATCGTTGCCATCGTTCTGCATTCTGATCCTCTCCGTTGCTAGCACGCTGGGCGCACACGGTTTCGCTCAAACCGTGCTCGCGTTACCTGTCTTCTTTTTGTTCCTGTTTTTGCCCACTGCTATCGGCGACTGGCTTGATATAGAAGACTTCGCCGTCACGCCCAAGCCTCGGTTTTCTCCCTCTCTCTCTCGCGGACCTCCAGCAGCATAGCCTTTGCCAGACATCTTTTAGGCCGGCCGCTGTTACAAATGGCAGCCTCATCTGCACAAAGCTGACAACTGGGTAGACCCAGGAAGGAAGAGTGTCCCTTGTCCGAAGAACAAGTTGAGAACCCGTGCCCCAATCCAGCAAAGAAAGATCTTGGAATCCTCCAGTCAATCAAACAGGCCCCGGAATTTGTAGCAACTGTCAGGCAGGAAATGAAACTGGTCGAGCGTCCAACGTGGTCCGAAGTTCGCTCCACCTCGGTAGTGGTCGTAGTCTTTTTTTGCTTGTTCGTCCTCTATTTCTACTTGTTGGGTCGTATTTTCGCTCCCCTGGACCGTTGGCTCTCGCTGCGTTAACCATGTTTGCCATGTCGGGGAGGGCAGGGAAGAATACTGCTCTCCCCAAAGTACTTCCATTAGAAACGGGCCCCTCGATGCAGTCCTGCCTTTGGGCAACAACCCTTTCCGTCTCAGCAATCTCTCCTTTGTCATCCTGAGAGCCCGTGATTTTTTCGATCTTTTCGTGTTTTCGGCACTCCAACCAGCTGTATTTCAAGCCCCCTAACAAAGCCGTCATCCTGAGCGAAGCGCTTCACGGATCGATCGCGTGACACAGCGCTTGTGGCGCGGAGTCGAAGGACCCCGGCGGTGCTTAATCTACCTATGCTGCTCGGAGCTTTTCAACCACCGGGCCCGAGAATCAGAACACAGGATTCTTCCGGCGGTTCGCACTTGTTCTCGGTCCACGGAAAGGTCGTGGCTGGTCCGCCAGGAGCGGGCTTCAGTGGTTGAAAAGCTACTAGCGGCAGAGGCCAAAAAGCACCGCCGGGGTCCTTCGACTCCGCGCTATCAGCGCTGTGTCACGCGATCGATCCGTGAAGCGCTTCGCTTAGGATGACGGCTTTGTTAGGGGGCTTGAAATACAGCTGGTTGGATATGCCGAAAACACGAAAAGATCGAAAAGTCACAGGCTCTGAGCGCAGCCGAGGGATCTGCAGTTCCGTGCGCCTTCATGGAAATGGTTTTCGATTTGCGCGTAGCAATCGTTAGGTGTGGCCTTCAAAATCATCCTTGTTCGCCTTCGATTGACTCCAGGCCAGACGAGTATGTTTGACTAAGTCATTCACCCAGACTAAAGACAACGTTAATCGTAGTCTCTACTTCGACGGGCTCTCCGTTGAGGAGGTAAGGCTTGTAGCGCCAGGACCGGACCGCATCCATGGCCGCCTGCTGCAACATAGGAGGACCACTGATGACGCTAAGGTTCTCGATCGAACCGCTTTTGGATATCGTGGCTTGCAAAACTACGGTGCCCTGAATGCGGGCCGCCCTGGGAACGGCTGGATATTGGGGCAACGTCTTTACGAGTAAATTACCGGCCATCACGCCTGAGGAAACCTTTGAGCTGATTGGCGCCCGTGGTTTAACTACAGCGGGCCGTCCAGTTCCAACACTGTTAATGATGGAGGCTATCCCGCCGGGTATACCGCTACTAACACCCTCCATGCCGTTTACACCTAGCATCGGCTGTGGCACCGCTGCTTCGTTCACCTGCTTTATTTCAGGTATCCTGCTCGGCGCGCGGAACTCACTCACCAGCATTTGAGCTTTGGCTTGGACCCTCGCCGCCGGTGTTGCGGGTGGAGGCGCGGGAGGTGGCGATGGGGCCACCATAAGCGTGGCCATCATTTGCTTGGGCAATGCTTCAGGATGCAACAACGGCCAGATCACGAGTGCGAGCAAAGCTGCCGCGTTGAGCAGGAAGGCAACAAACGACCAGAACTTATTCTTCCGCTTTATCCTGTTACCCGACTCCATCAATGAGTCTTCAAACATCGCTTCGCCTCAATCCATCATGACTTATGCTTACTTAGACACCGGGCCAGGCATTTTGATCCAAACTCAGTAAGCGCCCTGGCTAAGTGAACTAAGACGCTGAGTAACTAACAGTCGAACCTGTCCAAGCCGCCACCGCGCCCTGGCACAGGCGCCGGAACAGCCGCCCAGCCGGAAGCCGCTATTTTGATTTTGCCGCCGGAAGAGTAATATTCCGGGGTACGAAGTACACGAGGCACATTCACGGAGGATTCATGTCCGATACCGTCGCCAACGCTGAAGTATTGAAGCCGCTCAGTCAAGTGGAACGGGTGGTCGATACCTTCACCGCCCCCTCCAAAACCTTCACCGACATTCTGCAGAGACGCAAGCTGGTGGCTGCCCTGGCTGCTCAGCGTTCTGGTCACGCTGGGCTTTGGCCTGGCCATACAGCAGAAGGTCGGATGGGACAAGGCATACGCCAACATCCTGCTCCACAGCCCGCAGGCGCAGCAGGATCGCATGGCCCAGCTTCCACCCGATCAGCAGGCCAAACAAAAAGCGGCCGGAGCGGCGTTCGTAAAGTACATTTTTTGGGGTACGCCGATCTTGAGTCTGCTCTTTGCGGCGATCGCGGCAGCCGTGCTCATGGCGACCCTGAATTTCGGGCTGGGCGGCAATGCGACATTCGGCCGCATGTTCGCGGTCTGGATGTACGGCACGCTCCCATTCCTGATTCAGGGCATCCTCGGCATCATCACACTCTTCGCCGGCCTCGACGCCGATTCGTTCAATCTGAAGAACCCGGTAGGCACCAACGTAGGGTATTTTTTGCCTGTGGATGCACCGCAGTGGCTGGTTGCGTTTGCCAGTGCGTTCGACGTGCTGACCATCTGGGTGCTCATTCTGCTCACCATCGGCTGCGCGATCGTGGGTAAAACGAAGAGGGGCACTGCAGCCGTGGCGGTGTGGGGCTGGTGGTTTGTGATCACCCTGGTGAAAGTAGTGATGGCGGCGATCTTCTAGTTTCGCCCGCTCTATTCCCCGCGCAACGCTTGCACCGGATCAATGGAAGCAGCGTTGAAGGCGGGTAACGCAGAGGCGGCCACTGCCAATAGCAACACGCCCGACCGCGGCCAGGGCGAGCACCAGGGGGTCAAACGGGCTTACGCCAAACAACAGCGATCGCAGCAGGCCAGAGGCTGCCACCGCTCCCGCTAACCCAACCACGCAACCGATTAAGGCAAGCTTGGCTCCCGACTCCAGAACCAGGCGGACGATGCCCGCGCGTTGCGATCCGAGCGCCATCCGGATGGCCACTTCCTGTACTCGTGAGGCGACGGAGAAGGCAATGATGCTGTAAATGCCGAGCACTGCGAGCAATATCGCGGCAAAGGCAAAGCTGGTGATGAGCACCGTGTTGAACCGGCGAGGAGCTTCGGTTTCAGACACTGCCTGCTCCATGGTCTGTACTTGCGTCAACGGCAGTTGCGGATCGATCGACCGCACCGTAGTGCGAAGAGCGTTCTTCATCTGCTCCGGCGGCAGTGCCGAACGCAATGCGATGTATCCACCATTGCCATTCAGATCTCCGGGCTGCGCCAGCGAACCGATGGCCTCTTCCGCCTGGTCCACCGGAAAATAAAACTGCTCTTTCGTCGGGTCGTCAGGGGAGCTCAGCTTCACGTCCGCCACTTCGCCCACGATGGTCATCCACGGCATCTGCATCTCCGGTGTGCCGATGCGCATCCGCTTGCCGATCGGACTTTGGTTAGGCCAGAAGTGCTCGGCCAGCTTGCGATTCACCATCACCACCAGCTGCTTACCGGCTCGGTCAGCGTCCGTAAAAGATCGCCCTCGCAATAGCGGAATCCCCAGGGCGCGGAAGTAGTCGCCGATCACTTGCGACGAGGTCGCCAGGTTCAAATTCTCGCCCTTCTGGGGGACGTGTCCTTCCGCCACGATGGCCTGGTTATTGTTGTTTCCAGATGCGGGCAGAAAGCTGGTAAGCCCTACCGACTCCACTCCAGGAAGCTGCTGCAGACGACGGACCAATTCATTGTTAAAGGCATTCACGGCCGGTTGTGTCGCGTATTGTTGCTGCGGCAGCGAATAGGAGGCAGTCGTTACATGCTCGGGACGGAAGCCGAGATCGACCGAGCGCATCTTTTCAAAGCTGCGCAGCAGCAGGCCAGAGGCGGTCAACAGGACCAGGGCGATCGCAATCTCCGCCACCACCAGTGCTGAGCGCAAACGCGCGTGGCCTCCCCCTGCGGTACCGCTGCGGCCGCCTTCTTTCAAGGTGCCATTCACATTGGTGCGCAGAGCGGCAAAGGCTGGAGCCGATCCGCAAAGCAAACCGGTCATAATCCCCAGCAGCAGCGCGAACCCCACTACATTCCAGTTGAGCGCGATTTCGCTGATGCGCGGCAAGCTCTCGGGAAGCAGCGTTCTCCCCACGCGCAGTACGGCCCCGGCAAGCGCAAGCCCCAGCATCCCGCCGGCCGCGCTCAGCACCAGGCTTTCCAGAATTGCCTGGCGCAGCAGCGCCGTCGCGCGCGCGCCCAGGGCAAGGCGTACGGCAAATTCCCTTTGCCTGCGAATCGCCCGCACCAGCATCAGTCCTGCCAGGTTGACGCAGGCGATCAACAACACTACGGCGACGGCCATGAACAGCGTGCGCAACAACGGACGAGACTGCTCTACGGTTTCCTCTTGCAACGGCCGCACCACCGCGCTGATGTGCAGGCTGGCCATATTCGCCGGATAGTTGCGCATGATCTCCTGCGCCACTCGCTCGGCATCGCTCTGCGCCTGCGCAGGAGAAACCCCAGGCTTCAGGCGGCCCACCATCTGCCAGCTCCAGTTTGCGGCTGCCGAAGTGGAAAGCTCCTGCGGAATAAAACTCATCGGGAACCCACAATTCGGCGCGGTTCAGTTGACCGGGTACGAGTGGAAATTCGAAGTTGCGCGGCATCACGCCGATGACAAGATACGGCTTACGATCCAACAGGACCTTGGTTCCCAGGATTTGGGGGTCCCCATGAAAGCGGTTTTGCCAGGTCGCATAACTCAAAACGGCGACCTGCTGGCTGTGTTCGTCTTCCTCACTCGGTGAACACGCGGCCGAGCAGCGGTTGAACCCCCAGGGCGCCGAACACGCCTGCCGTCAGGCGCGAGGCATTCACATAGGCGGGATCCCCTGTGCTCGCAAGCTCATAAGCGGCGAATTTATATCCGCCCAGGGCGGTAAACGACTTGGTCTCGCGGGTATAGGCACGTATATCCGGCACCGTAACGCCGGCTTCGCCGTTTCCGCCTATGTCCGCCTCTTGGATGCGATCCGAGAGCACCATCAGCCGGTCAGAATCTGGAAAGGGAAGAGGCCGCAACAGAACACCCTCAACGATCGAGAAAATCGCCGTGGTGGCTCCAATGCCGAACGCCAGCATGAGCACAGCGGTAGCCGTGAAGCCCGGTGACTGCCGCAACTGCCGGATAACCAATTTCAAATCGAGGAAAAACGAGCGCATCAGGGCTCCTCAGCAGAGTCTGCTAGCCCCTTCATAGCACTTCGCTGGCCACAACGCACGCGATCCGCTCGCACAAATTGAGTTGGATGGAGCTGAACGCCGACTCAGGTTGCACCCGGAGCGTTCAAATTTGCAATCTTGTGTCCGTTAACGAACACCAAAAGCAATCGACGAGCTTACTGATCGCGAAGCCAGTACTGAGTTCGGCCTAATAGGGGCAAGCCGACAAACCCGCGTACCTTAAGCTTGGCCCCTCCATCCTCCAGCGATAGGAGGCATTTGTACATCTTGCCGCTCTCAGGGTCGAGGATCGTTCCTCCAGACCAGGCATCGCCGTCCTTTTGCAAATCCCAGAGAATCTGCAGCCCGATCGACCGGCCGTCCCTTTTGCTCGCCCGTGCACGGAGTGCATCGAGGATTCGGGTCCTTTGGGTCAGGGTCCACCAGCTTCTGGATTCGCCCGTACAGCTTGCCGGCTTGCTCCCAGATAGTCACGACCGACTTGATCTTGCCGGTGGAATCGTCAACGGTCTTCCAACTTCCGATAGGCGATTTCGTGTGATACGCCCTGCGCCAGCTCGGGGTCTGGAGTCGAAACGGACCCTAGCAACATCGATATGGCTAAACACAAGGCGAGCGGTAATCCCATAAGGTCCCTCATACTATTCGATTGCTTGGATCGATGGAATGCCGAATGCGTTGCCTTCGGATCCATCGACCCTGGTTTATCATTCATCGGCCGAAAGCCTTGTTACCTGCGCACATCTTATACATGACCGGTTGCCGGTGCACCATACACACTAAGCGTTGATTTCCTACAACTGGGCACGGACCCGATGACATCTGATACAAACCGGTATGTACGGGCTTTCAAAATCGAGCCCCGAAGGGACGGCTGAACTTCAGACGTGTCCAAATCAGATTTAAAAATGCCTTGATTCAACAACCACCCTTTCATTCAGCAACCGCCCTTTCCTCCAGCAACCGCCCTTTCCTCCAGCAACCGCCCTTTCCTCCAGCAACCGCCCTTTCATTTAGCAACGGCCTTTTATTCAGCAACGACCCTTTCCTCCAGCAACGGCCTTTTCCTCCAGCAACCACCGTTGCAAGGAAAGGGCTGTTGCTGAATGAAAGGGCTATTCTTCCCGCAATGTCTTCAAGGGATCGAGGCAAGCAGCCCGGTATGCCGGCAACCCGGTTGCCGCCAGGCTCACCAGCAGCAGAATCGCGGTGGCGGTAGCGAAGGTAATCGGATCCGATGGCCGGATCCCATACAGCATGCCGGAAATCAGCCGAGTCATCATGGCTGAAACGAACAATCCGGCGCCCAGCCCGGCCACCGCCAGCATCAGCCCACGGCGAACAATCATGCCTAAGACATCAGCCTTCTGCGCACCCAGCGCCAAACGGAGTCCAATCTCCGGCGTGCGTTGCACTACCATATACGAAAGCAGGCCATACAACCCGATTGCTGATAGCAAAAGCGCGATCCCCGCAAAGCCACTCAGCAGCAACGTCTGAAAGAGCGGCGCCGCGGCTGACTTCGAGAGGTAATCCTCCAGCGTTGAAACCTGGTACAAGGGCACGCCCTTGTCGACCTCGCGAACGGCTGACCGCACTGCCTGCACTAGCCCGGCCGGGTCGCCGCTGGTACGAATGGTAAGGAACGGATTGGTAATGACTGCTTGCGGATAAGGTAGGTAATACTGAGGATCAACATCCGCGGTCAATCCTCTCCGCTTGACGTCACCCACCACCCCTACGACTTCTCGCATCGGATGCTCGATTACGTCGTCACCCACATCCACCTGTATGTGCTTGCCGACCGGGTTCTCGCGGGGAAAATACTTATCCGCAAAGGCGCGATTGACTACCATCACCGGCGCGCCCCGGCTTCCGTCCAGTTCCTGGAAGGTTCTGCCGGAGAGCAGCGGGATACGCATCGTCTCGAAGAAGCCGGGCATCACCACGCCGATTGATTCGCTCGGATGATCTGCCTTTGCAACCGGCCTCCCAGCAATGCTGAACGAGATACCAGCATCGATGCCCGCCATAGGCAGCGGCCACCCCGCCGAGGCCGCCCGCACCCCTGGCAACGCAGAGAGTCGCTTCAGCAACCCGCTATAAAACTCAACGTGACCCTGATGGTGCAACTTGTCGAAGGGCAGATCGACCCTCATCCTCGCCGTTAACACCTGCTTTGGGTCGAAGCCCGGATCAACATTCAGTGTGCGCACGAAACTTCGAATCAGTAGGCCCGCACCCATCAGCAACACCAGCCCAATTGCTGTTTGCGCAATCACTAGTCCATTCAGCAGACCATGCCTGCCCGGCCTTCCATTCCGTGTCCCATCGCGCAACGCCTGCACCGGGTTCAGTTCTGACATGCGCCAAGCCGGAAGCACTCCGAACAGCAGCCCGGTCACGACAGAAAGGGCCACCGCAAACAGCAGTACACTTCCATCGATGGTCGCGTCTTCCATGCGTGGAATGTCGAGCGGCACCAGCCTCGCCATGCCTCGAAGCAGGCCATAGGCGAGCGCTACGCCTGTGAGGCCGCCACATAAAGACAAGACCCCCGACTCGACCAGCAATTGACGGACGATCTTCGCCCGGCTGGCGCCGATCGCTGCCCGCAGCGCAAACTCTGCCTTTCGCCGCGAGCCACGAGCCAACAACAAGCCGGCAACGTTTGCGCACGCAATCAACAGCACCAGCAAAACTGCGCCAGACAGCACCTGCAGGGCTAACTTGGTATCCCCAACGATATGCTGCAGTTCAGGCTCAACTAAAGCAGAACTGTACCACTTGTAGTCGGGATATTCGTGCGCGAGATTGCTGGCAATCAGGCTTAGATCCGCCCTGGCCTGTTCGACCGTTGCTTCCGGCTTGAGGCGCCCAATCACGCTGAGGGAATCGAAGCCTCGTTGTTCAGTCCGTGGATTCGGCCCCTCCGCATCGTCTGCGATGGAGAGCCACAATGCGGGCGCCGGCTTTTCCAGCGGAAACTGAAATCCTTTCGGCATCACCCCGGCGACGGTGTAACTGTGGTCATCCAGCCTAATCGTTCTGCCGGCAACCTCCGTCGCTGAACCAAACATCGCCTGCCAAAGTGGGTAGCTCAACATCACGGTGCGATTGCCAGACTTTTCGTCCTCCCAGCGAAAATCTCTCCCCAACATCGGCGCCGTGCCCAGCACCTGAAAGAAATTTGCGGAAACGATCTGCGCATCCAACCGCTGCGCCTGGCCGCCGCTTTCAAGCGTTACTCCGCCTCCTGCGTAGGAAGCCATCCCGCTGAAAGTATGGGTTTGCGCCCGCCAGTCGAAATAATCCGGATAGCTCAGAGACTCTGGCACCACTCCCGGCAGCGAATGATCCTGCTGCTTCAGCCACATCAACTTGTCCTGTTCAGGAAACGGCAAAGGGCGCAGCACCACGGCGTGCACCAGGCTGAAAATAGCCGTGGTCAACCCAATTCCCAGTGCAATGGTCAGACAAGTGGTGATGGCAAAGCCGGCATCCTTGCGCAGTCCGCGGAACGCAAAACGCGCGTCGGCTGCAATGGATTCCACCATCGGCCACATCCAGGCTTCACGGCTGCGTTCCTCGATCCTGGTCACGTTGCCAAATGCGCGCCTGGCCTGACTTTCTGCCTCTTGGCGGCCCATCCCCTCGGCCATGAGTGTGTCTATCTTTTCTGCGAGATGTTCTTGAATCTCCTCTTTGAGCTCACGAGACATCCGGCGGCGGATGAAACACTGCTTGATCCAATTCATATGCGCTCCTCGCAATGCCGCGTTTCCTCCGGGATGACTGGAAACCGCGCGTAGGCATATCGGACACAGGCCTAGACTAAAATAGTATGCAGTGAAGTGTCAAATTCTGTTTCCATCCCACTCCGAGTTCGCGCGAGGCGAGTTCTGTGCCATCGAAAGGTTGACCTCGCCACTTCCCTTGACAATCGACAGGAGCGGGCGTAATCCTACTTTCGAGGATCGAGGGGAACATGCCGCCGTCGACGGATCTTCTGCAGGGAACACTGGACGTATTGATTCTGAAAACGCTGGCCCTGGAGCCGATGCATGGTTGGGGCATCGCGCTGCGCATTCAGCAAGTCTCGAAAGAGGTGTTGCAAGTGGGCCAGGGTTCGTTATACCCCGCACTCCATCGCCTCGAATACAAGGGGTGGATCAAGTCAGAGTGGGGAACGTCAGAAAACAACCGGCGCGCGAAATTTTACTTACTCACGGCTGCCGGCCGGAAGCAATTGAAGGCTGAACTGGAAACCTGGGACAGGCTTTCCACCGCGATCGCTCTGGTGTTGAAACAGATTCCGGAGGCGTCCTCATGATGCAGGAATTCCTTACCAGGCTCCGCTTCTTCTTCACTCGCCGCAGCCCCGCCGAACTCGACGAGGAGCTGCAGTTTCACCTGGAGAAAGCGGTGGAGTCTAACATTGCCGGAGGGATGACCCCTGAAGAGGCGCGGCGCCAGGCGCACATTCTGTTTGGCGGAGTCGAAGCCGCCCGAGAGCGGAGCCATGAAGAAAAACCAGGGTGGTGGCTGGGAACCTTAGCGCAGGATGTGCGCTACGCCCTGCGCGGATTCCGTCGCAATCCCGCGTTCGCGCTTACAGTGATTGCTACGTTAGCCTTGGGCATCGGCGCCACCACTGCCGTTTTCAGCGTCGTAGACCGGATTCTTTTCCGCAGCCTGCCCTACGTGCAAGACAATCGGCTGGTTTCTGTCGGGCTAGTGCAATCGCTTGCGCGGCAGGAGTTTACGCTCGGGGGTTTCTTTTATGAGTGGCGAGACAACCAGAAGCCGTTTGCCTCCCTCACCTTCGAGCGAGGTGTCGACGAATGTAATCTGACCGAGGCCAATCCCGTTCACTTGCAGTGTGCACTGGTGGCCCAGAATTTTCTTCCTACCCTCGGCATTGCTCCCGTCCTCGGGCGAAATTTTTCTCCCGACGAAGATCTGCCCAACGTACCCAAGGTCGCGCTCATCTCGCACGGCTTGTGGCTAAGCCGCTTTAATCGCGATCCCGCCGTATTGAATAAGACCATCATGATCGACGACCATCCAGTGCGCATCATCGGCGTTCTTCCCCAGGACTTTGAAATGCCCAGGCTGCAACCTGCCGATATTGTTGTACCCGCTCAAATGGATGTGGCGGCGCAGCACACGGTGAATAGTGGCATTGGCTTGCCCATGTGGGCTTTTGCCCGGCTCAAGCCCGGTGTAACAGTGCAACAGGCAAGAGAGGAATTGATGCCTCTCTATCAACACACCCAGCAATGGATCCCCAAAGAAATCCGGCAGGGCTTCCATCTTCAGGTTCGTTTGATCCGTGACCGCCAGATGCAGGAGGCTTACCAGGTTGCATGGGTGCTTCTTGGTGCAGTGTTTGCTGTGCTGTTGATTGCCTGCGCCAACGTCGCTAGCCTCTTTTCCGCGCGCGGGCTTGCCCGCGAGAGAGAGTTGGCGGTGCGTTCCGCGCTCGGCGCCAGCCGCAGCCGGCTCATGCGCCAGACGTTGACCGAGGCATGGCTCCTGGCAATTGCCGGAGCCACCGTCGGTTGCCTGCTGGCGGAGCTTCTCTTGCATATATTTATCGCCATCGCTCCCACAGGTTTGCCGTTCCTCGCGCAGTCAAAGCTCGACCTCCGCATCATCTTGTTCACCGTGCTCCTCGCGCTCGTCAGCGCCGCTATCTTCGGCACCATACCCGCACTGCAAAGGCCAAATGTAACCAACCTGGTAGCTAAACACAGCATGACCACGGTCCATGCCAGGCTGAGGCGGTTCCTGGTGGCCGGACAGATAGCTATGAGCGTGGTGCTGCTCTCCGGTGCCGGCCTGCTACTCCAGAGCTTCCGCAACCTTGAACACCAAAATCTCGGCATGCAGACGCGGAATATACTCACCGTGCACATTCCCTTGAATGCGCAGCGCTATTCGACAGGCCAGGCTTACATGGACTTTTATTTGCGGGCCGAGAATGCTTTTGAGCATCTACCTGGCGTCAATTCGGTAGGCATGGCCAATTCGCTGCCGCCCGATGGCGACAGTTGGCACGAGGGTATGCGCTACTCTGATATCGTGGTCGCGGGCAAACCACACACGCCACCCGGAACTGGCGGAAGTGTGGTTTTCCGTGCTGTCACCCCCGGATACTTTCGCATCCTTCAGATCCCCATCCTCGAAGGAGCAGGCTTTACCGAAGCAGACCGGCAATCGACTGGTCACCCAGTCATCTTAAGCCGCCTCCTCGCGAGCCGCCTCTTTCCTGAGGGCAACGCGATCGGACAGCATTTCCAGAGAGCCATCTTCAATCCGTACCTCACCCTGGATGGGCCGGTCTACACCATCGTCGGCATCGCAGCCAATGTGAAAAATGCTGGTCTCGCGGGTCAGGACGATCCGGAGTTCTATACCTTAAAAACAAGCCAACCCGATGGTTGGGACGGCCATCACGTATTCCTCCTTGAAACCGCCTTTCCTGCCTCCGTCATAGGTCCGTGGATCCGCACACAGATCGCTCACCTGGAGCCCAACGCTCCGGTCGAGATCGAAACCCTCAGCCGGAACGTTAACAAATTGGCCGATCGACCGCGCTTCGAGACCGCACTCCTGGGATTCTTTGCTGCTTGTGGATTGCTCATGGCCATCATCGGCCTCTACGGAGTCATTTCATATGTGGCTACGCAGCGTACACAGGAGATCGGCGTCCGCATGGCGCTCGGTGCCACCGGGGCGGACATTCTGCGGCTCATTGCCATGGAAGGCATACGTCTGATCGTAATCGGTGGTGTGCTCGGCTTGGGAGCCGCGTTAGCCGCAGCACAACTACTCAAGAGTCTTACCTTTCATGTAGCACCGCGAGATCCGGCAACCTATATTGCAGTCGTCTCGCTTCTGGGCCTGGTCGCTCTAGCTGCGACGCTCATCCCGGCGCGTGCTGCGATGCGGACCGACCCGGGCGAAGCCCTGCGCCACGAATAAGCCCGTGAGGAACAACGAGGCCCGCCTCCCTGGACGGGTACCCCATGTTCGCCAGGGCGTACACCCGGATTTCCTGTCAAATTCCATGGCGTTGACGAACTTCATGCGGCTTTCCTTGATGAAAGCCGCACACGCACCGTTGGTGCCGCCCCGTGCAGGAGATCCGGGACATGGGCCGAAAAAGATGGCGCGCAGCCCCATAAGCGCTAACTTATTCGGATGTTTTTTGGGGATGTTTTTTCTTCAAAGCTCCCACAAAACCGTCATCCTGAGAGCCTGTGACTTTTTCGACTTCATTTTCGTGTTTTCGGCACTCCAACCAGCTGTATTTCAAGTCCCCTAACAAAGCCGTCATCCTGAGCGAAGCGCTTCACGGATCGATCGCGTGACACAGCGCTTGTGGCGCGGAGTCGAAGGACCCCGGCGGTGCTTAATCTACCTATGCTGCTCGGAGCTTTTCAACCACCGGGCCCGAGAATCAGAACACAGGATTCTTCCGGCGGTTCGCACTTGTTCTCGGTCCAGGGAAAGGTCGTTGCGGGTCCGCCAGGAGCGGGCTTCCGTGGTTGAAAAGCTACTAGCGCCAGAGGCCAAAAAGCACCGCCGGGGTCCTTCGACTCCGCGCTATCAGCGCTGTGTCACGCGATCGATCCGTGAAGCGCTTCGCTCAGGATGACGGCTTTGTTAGGGGGCTTGAAATACAGCTGGTTGGATATGATGACGATTTTGTGGGAGCTTTGAAGAAAAACATTCCCAAAAAACATCTCATCAAGTTAGCGCTTATGGGGCGCAGCCCATTCGAACGTTTCTCTTGCGCGGGCAAAACCCTGTTGGTGCAATCACAAGAGAGAGATTTCGCCAGGGATAGCGGTCCTCTGACACCTGCTATGGTATTTATCGATGAAAAAGTTATTGGAAGATACCGCGGAGCGAGCGTCGAGATATCTCGCGGAAATTAACAGCCGTCGTGTAGCACCCAGACCCGAAGATGTCGCCCGGTTGCAGACCCTGGGAGGACCGCTACCGCAAGTGCCATCTGATCCCTCACAAGTGTTGGCTTTGCTCGACGACATCGGTTCACCGGCGACGGTAGCCACCGCCGGGAACCGCTATTTTGGATTCGTCATCGGGGGTTCGCTGCCGGCCGCGTTGGCAGCCAATTGGCTTGCGGGCGCCTGGGATCAGAACTCTGCCATGCAGGTGATGTCTCCCGTGGCGGCAAAGCTGGAGGAGATCGTCCTTTCCTGGATGGTGGACCTGTTCGGTCTCCCTTCCACCTCAGGTGCGGGGTTCGTCACCGGCACAACCATGGCGAACTTCACCTGCTTGGCTGCAGCCCGTACAGCGCTTCTAAAGCGGGCGGGATGGAATGTTGAAGAGAACGGATTATTTGGCGCGCCCCCAATTCAAGTGGTGGTGGGTGACGAGGTACACGTCTCTCTGTTGAAGGCGCTCTCCATGCTCGGGCTGGGCCGTTCGCGAGTCACGCGCGTTCCGGCAGATGCCCAGGGACGGATGAGGGCAGACGCACTGCCGTCAATCGATGACCGCACACTGGTTTGCGTGCAGGCCGGCAACGTCAACACGGGCGCCTTTGATCCTGCAGGAGAGATTTGCGCTCGCGCAAAGGACGCAGGTTCCTGGGTGCACGTGGACGGCGCTTTCGGATACTGGGCAGCCGCGTCGCCAAAGTATGCGCCGCTGCTGGGTGGTGCCGGCGCCGCTGACTCCTGGGCAATTGATTGTCATAAGTGGTTGAACGTCCCCTACGATTCCGCGGTTGCCATCGTGCGCACAGCCGAACATCTCCAGGCTGCCATGGCGATGACCGCTGCATATCTGACGCCGGGCGCCGGGCGCGAGCCCTGGCACTTTGCACCCGAGGCGTCACGCCGGGCCCGCGGAGTCGAGTTGTGGGCCGCTATGCGTTCCCTGGGACGCAGCGGGCTGGCGGAACTGATCGAGCGAAATTGTCAGCAGGCGAAGTTGTTTGCCGATCGCCTCAACGCGGCAGGATTCGCTGTTCTGAACGACGTTGTCTTGAATCAGGTGCTGGTATCGTTTGGCAGTGATGAGGAGACGCGGCGCGTAATCGCGGATATACAGAACGACGGAACCTGCTGGTGCGGAGGCACCCACTGGCACGGGCGAGCGGCGATGCGCATCAGCGTGTCCAGTTGGGCCACGACCAATGACGACGTTGAGCGCAGCGCCGCGGCCATGATCCGAATTGCAAAGCAGGGAACTAAGGCTTGAACGCGATATACGGCCCGCGCCCAGCTACGGTGAAATCTTGCGGCTTTCCGCGCCTTTACGAACTCTTTCCATCAAATGGTTCCAGCCTGTGTTCACACTTCGCGTTCCCTCTACATGTTCTGGTGGGATCAGCCCCATCGCACGATGAACAAACTTCAAACGCGTCACGCCGTTCTCTTCCGTGAGCCGGTACTGCAAATTCGACATGGCGGGATACGACATGAACAGCGGCCCGCAAATTTCCAGTAGCGCTGGCGGCTTGATCGCCTGTATGTGTCCCCAGAAATGTCCCGCGTCGTTTCCCAAATCCCGATACCACCGACCGCCCGGCCATGCTTCGATCTTCATTGCTAACGAGGTTCCGTCGGGAGTTTCGTTGAACGGTCCCAATTGTTCCAGCAGCGTTTCAAAGACAACCTCAATCGACGCTGCGATCGACTCTTCCTTCACAATCTCGAAGGTACGTATTTCCTGCTCTGTGCTTACTGCCATCATTCTCCCTCCTGTGGTTTTTTTCCTCGCCCGGCCATCTTCAGCTCAGCCCGTTGCTTGATCTGGCCCAGCTGATGGGCCCAGTAACGTTCATACGTCTTCACCCAGTCGTACACAGGCTTCAGCTCCTTTGCGTTCAGCCGGTACAAACGTAGCTGTCCGCGCTTGCTGACTGATACCAACCCGACTTTCCGAAGCACGCCCAGGTGTTTCGATACCGCCGGTTGTGGCATTCGCAGCCGAAGAACCACATCGCCCACCGCTTGCTCTTTCCCGTTAAACAGCATGTCAATAATCTCCCGTCGCCTGGGCTCTGCAATCGCATTGAATACGTCTGAGGTGGTTGCTGCTCTTGGCATGTATTCAAGATATTCCTCTATGGGAATATGTCAAGACGGCAGCAGTAACCCTCCCCGATGCGGGATGAATCAACTGCTCTCATTGAGCGTGATCCTCCAGCTTGTCATCAGAAGCAACTGACATGCCCTACGGCAAGTTGGGGGAGAAATGACACGGCAAGAATCGGTGTAGAGGCAAGGCCCGGAGGGCCGACCGCCAAACGTCAGCCCAGCCCGGAAGGGCTGGGAAATCGATCCCGAAGCGGATCCGAGCGCCGTAGGCGCGGCACTAAACCGATCGCCCGCTACCGCTGTGTCATATAGGAGTGCCCCAGTTGCCGTGGGACCGGAGCGGAGGGATCTAAGTACAGCGGGACTTTCCTGGAAATATGGAATTTTCCACAGGCTCGCGCATTGCATCTTAACGATAAGGAATACCCGAAGATCCGGGCGGGTACCACCTAACTAGGAACGCCTGCGTGTGAAGTCCAGACGGAACAGCTCGATGTGTTGCTTCTGCCCACCCACGCAATGAACCCTAACAATCTTTCATAGGAGCCATTGCATGCCGAATGACATTCAACCTTCTTCTTCTCAATCTGTCGCCAGAGTTGGCGTGCTCGCGGGTGCCGGCGCCCTGATGCTGTACGGGCTTACCCGACGAACCAAAACAGGAATAGCGCTCGCCACCGCTGGGGGCCTTGTTGCTTTCGGGAAGGCGCGGTCCAACGGAGTAATTTCTAATGGGGTGGCCGAAGCCGTCTTTCGTGTAACCGCCTCTCCAGCCGACGCTTACCGGCTGTGGCGCGATTTGTCCAATCTACCCCGCTTCATGGCTCACCTGGATTCCGTGCAGGTTACGGATGAACGGCATTCTGTGTGGACAGCCAAGGGACCGCTTGATGCCCAAGTCCAATGGACGGCGGAAATTACCGACGATCAGCCCGACCGGCGAATCGCTTGGACCTCGTTGCCTGGCTCGCAGATTGCCAATCGAGGCTGGGTCCAATTTGATCCCGATCCTCAGGGTCGTGGAACCTTTGTTCGCGCTCACATCAAGTATGCACATCCGTTCGGCGCTGCAGGACGAGCCCTGGTTACTGCCTTAGGCAAACACCCGGAGTTTGTTGTCAAAGAAGATCTGCGCAGATTCAAAGCACTGCTCGAGACTGGAGAAACTCCAACCACGGCGGGCCAGACTCACGGACCTCGCGGACTGCACGGCCATATTGAACAGGCGCTCTTTCGTGAAACCAGCAACCATCCACGGCCCCAGGCGCGTAGCGAGTTCGCAACGAAAACCTCTGCTGCCTGAACGTACGATATCCACCCACAAACCATAGAGGAGAGACGCAATGAAAGCAGTCTGTTGGATGGGCAAGGAGAAGATGCAGGTCCACAGCGTTCCCGACCCGGCGATACTGAACCCACGCGACGCGATCCTACGCATCACCACCACTTGCATCTGTGGTTCTGACCTTCACCTGTACGACGGCCTGGTGCCAACCCTCGAACAGGGGGACATACTGGGCCATGAGTTTATGGGTGAAGTCGTGGAGGTCGGTCCTGGCGTGAACAAAGAGAAATTAAAAGTAGGAGACCGGGTGGTAGTGCCCTTCACAATCGCCTGCGGTAACTGCTTCGCCTGCAAAGAACAGCTTTGGTCCTGCTGCGATAACACTAACCCGAATGCCTGGATCGCGGAGAAGATGATGGGCTACTCACCTTCCGGATTGTTCGGGTATACGCACATGTTGGGAGGCTATTCGGGCGGCCAGGCGCAGTATGCCCGGGTGCCCTTCGCCGACGTAGGTCCCATCAAAATTCCGGAAGGTATTCCCGACGATAAGGTTGTTTTTCTGTCAGACATATTCCCCACTGGTTACATGGGTGCGGAAAATTGCAACATCCGCCAGGGCGACACCATCGCTCTATGGGGCTGTGGTCCGGTGGGGCAATTCGCTATCAGGAGCTGTTTCATGCTGGGCGCCGGGCGGGTGATTGCCATCGACCGTGTCCCCGAGCGCTTGCAGATGGCGCGTGAAGCGGGCGCCGAAACACTGAACTTCGACCAGGTCGATGTTGTGGACGCCTTGCATCAGATGACCGGCAATCAGGGCCCCGATGCGTGCATGGATGTGGTGGGTATGGAGGCGTCCGGCCACGGTGCGCTTTTCGCTATCGACCGTGCTAAACAGATGGCTCGCCTGCAGATGGATCGCCCCATCGTCCTCAGGCAGGCCATCATGGCATGCAAAAAGGGCGGTACGGTCTCCGTCCCTGGCGTGTATGCCGGTTTCATAGACAAGGTGCCTATGGGCGCATTCATGAACAAGGGGCTGACGATGAAGACCGGGCAGACGCACATGATGCGCTATATGGAACCACTGCTGAAGCGAATCCAGGATGGGGAGATTGATCCATCCTTCGTGATCAGCCACAAGCTACCGCTCGATAGTGCGCCCCAGGCATACCGCATGTTCCGTGATAAGCAGGACCACTGCACTAAGGTCGTGCTCAATCCGTGGGAACAAGCAGCCGCGGCGTAATCCAAAATCAACGGAGGCTCCTCGCGCAGGAGCCTCCCTTTCACCGGGAAAAATTAACCGAAAAGGATTCTGAGATGTCTTTCTCTGGCAACGATCTCGTTACGATTGAGAACAAGCTTCCCAAAGTCATAAATTCCACTGAGCACGGGGTCATTGACTATGCTCACGCCGCATTCTTCTTTACCGTAGGCCTGGCTTGCCGCGGTTCCAATAAGCGCGCAGCCTGCGCAGCGTTTGCTACCAGCGGATTCATTCTCGTGCAGTCGTTGCTCACCGACTATCCGCTCGGAGCGAAGCCGGTTATCTCTTTCGAAACCCACGGGAAAATGGATTCTGTGTTCGCGGCAACCTCCTGGTTGGTGCCCCGGTTCTGCGGGTTCAAGGAAACGCCTGCTGCCAAGGTTTTTCAGTTGAACTCCGTGGCTGAAGCGTCGGTGGTGGGAATGACGGATTGGGACAGCGAGCGCGCTCACTTGCAGCGTGCCGCCGCCTGAGACCCGGGTCACCCGGTAAGACGCACCAACTGCTCAGCCTCGATCCTCGTTCCCAAAATGGAAACTTTGGGAATTTGGCCACGTGCCATCGCCACTTCGTCGCAACGGTACAGCCGCGGGCAATTCTGGCAATCTTTATAGATCTTATCCGGCAGAGCCGTCCGATCCTCCACCACCCGAAAGCCATGCCTGAAGAAGAAGTCGGGGATGCGGGTAAAAAGACAAACACACCCCACACCGTGGTCCTCGGCTTCATCCAACAGCGACTGCAGCAGCATACCGCCCGTACCTTTGCTCTTGGCTTCTGGACGAACCACGATCGAGCGTACTTCCGCCAGGTGCGGACCATAGAGGTGCAACGCGCCGCAGCCCTGAAAGATACCCTGGGCCGACTCCGCGACGGTAAAGTCGCGTACGTTCTCGCAAATTTCCGCAAAGGCGCGCCGCAGCAGGGTGCCGTCGGAGGACAGGCTATTCACCAGCTCATATATGTTCGACGCGTCCTGCAATCTGGCCTTACGAATTTCCATCCATCTGTCCCATAGCCGCAGAAAGTCGTGCCTCCTGCGCTGCTAAAGCCTCACGCACCCGAGTGACCGCAGTGCCGCCAATCACATCGTGGCAATTTACTGTTGCATCGAGCGTGATGCTCGAAAAAAAGTCTGCTTCGAACTCCGTCCCAAACTGCTGCAACTCCTCGAGCGTAAGCCCATCCAGTTCGAAACCCTTCTCCAAACCATAGCGCACGGCCTGCCCGATTTTCTCGTGCGCCTTGCGGAAGGGAACTCCCTTGTGCACCAGGTAGGTCGCGGCGGCCATGGCGTTGAGATAGCCGCTCTCACAGGCGCTGCGCATGCGAACCGTGTTAAAGCGAAGCGCAGCGGTAAACCTGGCCAACAACGCCACCATCCGCTCCGCTGCCTCAGACGCGAAAAAGACTGGTTCCTGGCTCTCCTGCAGATCCTTGTTATAAGCCAGCGGCAATCCCTTCAGCAACATCGTGATCGTCTGTGCCGCGCCGTTGATGCGGGCAACTTTGGCTCGCACCAGCTCGGTCAGATCGGGGTTCTTCTTCTGCGGCATCGCGCTCGATCCCGTCGAGAACGCCTCAGGTAGCTCGACAAATCCGAACTCTGCCGTGGCATACAGCGTGATCTCTTCCGCGAATCGGCTGGCATGCAAAGCAATCAGCGTGAGCGCCTGCAGAAACTCAAGTGCGAAATCGCGATCGCTGGTCGCATCCATGCTGTTCGCGGTGGGCCCGTCAAAACCCAGTTCCCGCGCAGCAATCGTCCGGTCCAGTTTCAGAGTCGCCCCGGCTACAGCGCCAGAACCTAGTGGACAATAATTCAACCGGCGGCTCAAATCCCCCAGCCGGGTCATGTCTCGCAGCAGCATCTCCCCGTACGCCTGCAGCCAGTGACCCACCAGCACCGGTTCGGCACGCTGCAAATGCGTGTAGGCCGGCATAACCGCGTCGCCCGCGGCTGCAGCCTGGGCAGTCAGTGAACGCACCCAATCACCCAGGTGGCCTGCAATCGACGCGCATTTCTCTCGCACGAAGAGCCGAAGATCCGTCGCAATCTGTTCGTTGCGGCTGCGGCCGGTATGCAGTTTGAATCCAAGGTCGGCAACCCGCGCCACCAACTCCAGCTCCACAAAATGATGAATGTCTTCCGCTTGCGTGCAGCCGTAAATATCGCTGGGCGGACGCTGCGCGTACTCATCGCGAATCGCGTCCAGCGCGCCCACGATCTTTTCCAGTTCCGCCGCGGTCAGGATGCCCGCTGCAGCGATGGTACGCGCGTGGGCCTTGCTGGCAGCTACTTCCTGGGGAAGAAGCCGCCAGTCAAATCCCAGCGATCGTTGCCATTGTTCGAAGTCCTGGTCCAGTGGCTCGCGAAAGCGGCCAGACCACATCTTCACTGGTGCGCCTCTTTCTTCTGCAGCAAACGCGCACGGGTACGCGCGGGCAGCCCCAGAATCTGGATGAAGCCCTTCGCATCCTTCTGGTCGTAGCTGTCACCCATGGTGAACGAAGACAAATCATCGGAGTAGAGCGAGTACGGCGACTGCCGTCCAGCCACACCGATATTGCCCTTGTACAGAGAAAGCTTCACCGTGCCCGTAACCAGCTTCTGCGTGTTGTCCACAAAGGCATCCAGGGCTTCGCGCAGCGGCGTAAACCACAGGCCGAAATACACCAGCTCGGCGTACTTAAGAGCCACCTGCTGCTTGTAGTGCATCACTTCGCGGTCTAGCGTCAATGCTTCGAGCTCGCGATGGGCGGACGTAATCAGCGTTCCTCCAGGTGTCTCATAGAGCCCGCGGCTCTTGATGCCGACGAACCGATTCTCCACCAGGTCAATGCGGCCGATGGCATTGCGTGCGCCGATCTCATTCAACAGTTCCACGATCTGTACCGGCTCCAGCGCCATGCCGTCCACCGACACAGGTCTGCCTTCGACGAACCCAATCTCCACCACCTCTTCGCGATCAGGCGCTTCCTGGGGCGAACGAGTCATCACCCAGGTAGTGGGCAGGGGAGCATTGCCGGCATTCTCCAACTCGCCGCCCTCATGGCTGATGTGCCACAGGTTACGGTCGCGGGAGTGGATCTTCTCCCGGCTTGCCGCCACCGGAATGCCATGCGCCTCGGCGTAGTCCAGGCAGTCTTCGCGGGACTTCAGCGTCCACTCACGCCACGGAGCAATCACCTTCAAATCAGGAGCCAGCGCCTGGTAGGCATGCTCGAATCGGACTTGATCATTGCCTTTGCCGGTGCAGCCATGCGCCACCGCTTCGGCGCCCTCCTTGAGGGCCACTTCCACCTGGTGCTTGGCGATCACCGGGCGGGCAATCGAGGTGCCCAGCAGATACTTGTGCTCGTAGATGGCGCCCGCACGCACCGTCGGATAGACATAGTCGCGCACAAACTCATCACGCAGATCGAGCACGACTGCCTTCTTGGCGCCGGTGGCGTAGGCTTTTGCGACCACAGCGTCCAGGTCTTCGCCCTGCCCGACATCAGCAATCATGGCGATTACATCCATACCGTAGTTCTCGTTAAGCCAGGGAATAATGATCGAGGTGTCGAGACCACCTGAATAGGCAAGAACAACTTTTTTTGACATGCAAAACTCCTTTAAATTCTCTGCGCACGCAACTACCAGTACATGAGGGCGACCCTCAGTGGCTAAAGCCGCGCTAGTTGCGGTTTATGGACGGCCTAAAGGCCGTCCCCTTCAAGTTCCACGCATATGGAAGGAGGCTTCTGAAGGGTACGGGCTTCAGCCCGTACATAACCTCTTTCCATGGGGACGGCTTTAGCCGCTGAGGGAGCTTTCGGTAAATCTCTCACAGCCGCCTCATTAGTTGATTAATTTGTCTGCGCGCGATCCGCCCAACCCGCCGCCCAGCAGCAGAACCATCAACGCCTTCTGCGCGTGCAGGCGATTCTCTGCCTGGTCAAAGACCACGGACTGCGGCCCATCCAGCACTGCATCCGTCACTTCTGCATTGCGATGCGCCGGCAGGCAGTGCATGAACACGGCATGGGCCGCAGCGTGGGCCATCAATGCCTCGTTCACCTGGTAAGGCTTGAAAATAGGCGCCCGCTTGGTCACCTCATGCTCAAACCCCATGCTGGTGCAGACATCGGTATAAACCGCATCCGCTCCGCGTACCGCCCCCACGACATCGTGGGTAAGGGTAAGCGTAGCCCCTGACTTCAGCGCCAATTTCCTGCGCCTTGGCGACAATCTCCTGCTTTGGGTAGTACCCCTTTGGCGACGCCACGGTGCAGTGCGCACCCAGCAGGGCAGCGGTCAGCATCAATGAGTGACAGACATTGTTACCATCCCCCACGTACGTGAACTTAAGCCCGCGCGCCGTGCCGAATCGCTCTTCAATAGTCATGAAGTCGGCCAAAGCCTGGCAGGGATGCTCCAGATCGCTCAACGCATTGATCACCGGGCAACGGGCATACTCTGCCATCTCCGTAATGGTCTCGTGAGCATAGGTGCGCAGCACAATCAGGCTCACCCAGCGTTCCACGTTCCGCGCCATATCGGCCAGCGATTCGCGCTCGCCCAGCGGCGATTGCGTCTGATCCACGAACATCGCCGACCCACCCAGCGTATTCATGCCCGCTTCAAAGGTCAGCCGCGTGCGCAGCGAAGCCTTCTCGAAGAACATCACCATCTGCCGAGCATCGAGAGAAAAGCGGTAATCCGCAGGCGATGCCTTGATGGCGTGCGCAAGTTCCATGATGGCAGCGATCTCCAACCGGGAGAGATCGGCAATGGAGCAGAGATCGCGGCCGGCGAGGCTCGCGGTGGCTAGAGCAATCGTATTGCCCTCCTGATGTTACTGCCTTCTCATCAATCACTAAAGTTTTGCTAGCCATTCCGTGATCCCCCTGTGTTCTGATGCGCAGCGGCGAAACTGGGCGCGCCGGAGGCTTCTTCGCTCAAAATTTCATTCAATGCGGAAATCGCCAGATCCACGTGCTCCTTGCCCATGATGAAGGGCGGAAGAAAACGCAGCACGGTCTCGCTGGTGCGGTTAATCAGAATCCGCCGCTCCAACATCTTGGCGACGATCTTCTTGGCCAGGTCGGCGGAGTTCATCTCCATGGCCAACATCAGCCCCATGCCCCGCACATCGACTACGCTCTCGTGCTTCGCTGCCAGATTATGCAGTTGGCCCTTGAAGTACGCGCCCGTCTCCCGGATGTTGCTCAGCAAACCTTCCTGCTCGATCGCATCGATGACCGCGATGGCCACCGCGCAGGCCAGTGGCCCGCCGCCGAACGTAGTGCCATGCAGCCCGGGATGGATAGCGCGCGACGCCTCTTCCGTGCACAGCATCGCGCCCAGCGGCAATCCGCCCGCCAGGGGCTTGGCCAGCGTGGTGATATCCGGCCGGATCCCAAATTGCTGGTAAGCAAACCACTTGCCGGTACGCCCCAGACCGGATTGAATTTCATCGGCAATCAGCAGCGCGCCCGTCGATTGTGTAAGCTCACGCGCGGCCGCAAAGAATTCCTGCGACACCGGCCGGATACCGCCTTCACCCTGAATCGGCTCGATCAGGATCGCGCATACCTCGTTCGAAAAGCTCGCCCGCAGGTGATCCACATCATTGAAGCGGACAAACTCCACCCCCGGCACCAGCGGCTGGAACGGCTCGCGGTACTTATCCTTGTGGGTGGTCGAGACCGAACCCATGGTGCGCCCGTGAAAGCTGTTTTCGAGCGCCAGAAACTTCGTTCCCAACGTGTGGCCTTCGCTCCGTTTCATCGCCGAGTAGGCCCGCGCCAACTTCATCGCTGCTTCCCAGGCCTCGGTCCCGCTATTGCAGAAAAATGCGCGGTCCATGCCGGCGCGCTCGGTCAGCCGCATGGCCAACTCCGCCTGGCCTTCATGGAAGTAGAGATTGGAAATGTGCACCAGCTTGCGGCTCTGGCGGTTGATTGTCTCCACCACCGCAGGGTGTCCATACCCCAGCGCGTTGACGCCGATTCCGCTCAGCAGATCGAGATAGCGCGCTCCGTTGTCGTCGATCAGGTGCATCCCTGCCCCGTCGACAAACAGGATCGGATTGCGCTCATAAGTAGGGAGCAGCAGTTTTGCTTCTGCTGCCTGGATTGCTTCGAGCTTCATGCCACCATCACCTCAGTCCCTTGAAGTACCCGCGTCGAGCACAAATCGGGTAATACTGCTGCCGCATCCGCCGGAAGGATGCGCACTCGCTTCACGCCGGCCAACAATGCTTCACGGCAAGCGCTCAATTTTGGCAGCATGCCTCCGCTGATCACGGCAGTCTGCGTCAGCCCGGCAATCTGGTCCACACTGAGCCAGCGCATTACCTCACCATTCGATCCCCGCACGCCCGGAACGTCGGTGAGAAACACCAGGGCATCGGCCTTGCAGGCAACCGCGCACGCCGCCGCCATTTCATCCGCGTTGATGTTGTAATACTCGCCGTCAAATCCCAACGCCAGGCTCGAAATCACCGGCACCGCACCCATTTTCCAGATGGCATCGAGCCACCGCGTATCCGATGAAACAATCTCGCCTACAAATCCCAGGTCCGGCGTGGTCCGTTTCTTACGCGCCCGAAAAATCAACCCATCTCCACCCGAAAGTCCCACGCCCGCCTGGCCATGGCCGCCGAGCGCCGCCACCAAC
The DNA here is from genome assembly GCA_963847155.1 of uncultured Acidobacteriaceae bacterium. GTDB lineage: Bacteria > Acidobacteriota > Terriglobia > Terriglobales > Acidobacteriaceae > PALSA-350. The sequence goes on from CAWJZH010000007.1 coordinate 169,230, forward strand.
TCCTTGTTCACACGGCCGCCCAGCACCATGAGCGCGGCATCGCGGGTCTCAGCGTCGGTAATGCGCAAACCTGCAATAAACTCGCTCTGCTTGCCCATCTGCTTCAGGGTTCGCGTCAACGCGGCGCCGCCGCCATGGACTACGGCGACCTGGTTGCCATCCTGTGCCAGCACAGCAATCGCCCGCGCACACCCGTGTAGCAAGGCGTGATCTTCCAGCGAGGCACCACCAAGTTTGACTACGAATTTCATGCCAGCCCCTCCGCTTCGTCCCATCCGCACATCAGGTTCATATTCTCGACCGCTTGCCCGGCCGCACCCTTCAGCAGGTTGTCCAAACAGGAGACCACGATACAGCGCCGTCCATCCTTCGCCAGCTTGAAGCCAATGTCACAGTAATTGGTACGCACCGAGTGCTGTATCTGTGGCAAATGGCCAAATATCCGCACCAGCGGGCTCGACGCGTAAAACTGACGAAAAAGCTTGTCCACCTCGGCCGTGTCCTTCTTTTCACGAAAGGTCACGTAGGTCGTGGACAGAATGCCCCGCGGAATCGGCAGCAGGTGCGGCGTAAACGTCAGCTGCGACTCCTTCAGGTTCAGCTGTTCCAACATCTCCCCCATGTGCCGGTGGCTAAACACCGCATAAGCGGACAGGTTGTCCGCGGCATACATAAAATGCGTGGTGGCGGTCGGCGCCTTGCCCGCACCCGAGACGCCCGATTTTGAGTCGCAGATGATGCCCCGGTCCAAATCCACCCAGCCGGACGCTACCAACGGCTTCAGCGCCAGGATGATGGACGTGGCATAGCATCCCGGATTCGCCACCAGTTGAGCACTGCGAATGCACTTGCGGTGCAATTCCGGCAATCCATAGACGCTCCCGGTTTGCACTCGCTCGGCCAGCGCGGCATCCTCATCATGAAAGCCGTAGATTGCCCGATGCTCATGCTCCCGCAACCGCCACGCCCCACTCAGATCCACCACTCTCAATCCATGGGCCAGCGCTTCCGGTGCCCAGCTACGCGACTGCTCATGCGGGGTCGCCAGGAAAAGAAGCTCCACTCCCCGCTTTTTCAGCAAATCCCAGGAAAAAGGCTCCACCAGCAAGCCGGAGCTGCCGTTGTTATCCGCCAGCTGCGGATGCAGGTCGGTCAAACGGACCGCTTCCGCGTCCCGGCCGACAAAAACCGGCGGCTTTCCCTGCAGGGCAGGGTGATGCAGCAGCAGCCGCGCCAACTCCATCCCGGCGTAGCCGCTCACTCCGGCAACCGCGGTTTGTATTCCCTCTTTACTCATTAGCCAATCATCGCTTCCAGGCGATCCTTCAAGTGGGTCGCCCGCTTTGGGTCCGGACAAATAATCAGGACCGTGTCGTCGCCCGCGATCGTCCCTACCACCTCGTGCCAGTCTTCGCCATCGATCGCCAACGCCACCGGTTGCGCGCTTCCGCTGGTGGTGATCAACACCAGCTGGTTCATCGCCTGCTTCACCCGCAGCCCAAAGCTGTTCAACAACTCGGCCGTTTGGGGCAGGTCGTCATCTTCTTCCAACGCTAGCCCGTTGGGCGCCGCGTAGCCATTCGGGCCCTTATAGAGGTGAAGCTCATGAATATCCCGTGAAAGCGTAGCCTGGGTCACTTCGAAACCGCGCTTGACCAGCCGGCGGCGCAACTCATCCTGGCTGCCGATCGGCGCGCCTGCGACGAGTTCTCTGATGGCCGTATGCCGATCTTGCTTCATAATGTCCTCACACGACTCTTTCTCAGCTTTTTGCCCCAAAGCCAGAGCGCGGCTCAGGGCCGCGCTCTCTTGCATTCTCACGGTTGCAGCGATGCGGTGATGGTGGTTATGTGCAGCCGTTCTTTGGCGGAACGGCTGCGTAAAGATTGGTTAGCCAGTGCATGTCCACCGTGGGAACGCGCTCTGGGTGTGCATAAAAATACATTAGCATGTATAAATATACAGAGTCTGATTGTCAACGAATGGATGCCTTTTTTTATTAAAAAGTCACGATCCAGCCGTTGCCGACTGTGGTGCAAAAGAAATTTTCATCTCCAGCTGCTTGTCATGGAAACGGGGATTATAGTTACGTATGGGTTCCTTTGCCTCAAATTCGCCGGAGCGCAGCCTTACCCCCAATCTGCTCGATTCTCGCTTCGATCACGACTCCTGTGGAGTCGGTTTCGTCGCCACCCTGCGCAACCAGCCCACCCATGAAATTCTGACCCAGGCTCTCACCGCGCTGGCCCGCCTGGCGCACCGCGGAGCCATTGCCGCCGACGGCAAAAGCAGCGACGGTGTCGGCATCATGACCGCGATCCCGCGGGATTTTCTGCTCGCATCGACCGGCCTTTCGCTCGAAGCCGGTAAGCCCCTCGGCGTGGGCGTCGTGTTCTTCCCCAGCGAATCTGCACCTGGCCAAAAGGCCCTGGAGCAGGCGCTGGCCGCACAAAATCTCGAACTGCTTGCTTGGCGAGTCGTGCCCACCCGCGAAGACATTCTGGGTGAGATTGCGTTGTCCAGCATCCCCGTGATTCGTCAGGTGCTGGTCACGGCTACAAATCCCGAGTTTTTTGAGCGCCGCCTGTATCTCGCGCGCAAGCAGTTCGAGCGCGAAGCCGCTACTTCCGGCTATGTGTGCTCGCTCTCTTCCTGTTCCCTGGTCTACAAGGCCATGTGTGCGGGGCGGCTGTTGGCCGATTTCTATCCTGACCTGGCGGACCCTGGATACACCACCGCCTTTGCTATCTTCCACCAGCGCTACGCCACCAATGTGCTGCCCTCGTGGGATCGCGCCCAACCGCTGCGCACCTTGGCTCACAACGGGGAAATCAACACCGTCTGGGGGAATCGCGGCCGCATGGACGCCCGCGCCGCCACCATCCCTGCGGAATGCCACCCCATCCTCTCCAAAGACGGTTCCGATTCGACCAGCCTGGACGAAGTAGTCGAGTTATTGGCGCGTAACGGACGCAGTGTCGCGGAAGCGGTCAGAATGTTACTGCCTCCCGCCGGACGGCAGCGCGAATCCGCCTTTCTCCGCTACCACGCCGATTGCGTCGAACCCTGGGACGGCCCTGCCGCCCTCGCCTTTGCTGACGGGCACCTCGTCGGAGTAGCTCTGGACCGCAACGGCCTGCGCCCTTGCCGTTTCTTCCTCACCGAAGATGCGCTCGTAGTCGCCGGATCGGAAGCAGGCCTGGTCGACCTTGATCCCGAACGAATCATCCATAGCGGCCGTCTCGGTCCTGGAGAGATGCTGGTCGCCGATCTCGACGCACACCAGTTGCTCGAAGACGATCAGTTGTTGAAGGAATTCGATCGCTTTACCACCTACGGCAAGCTGGTGGCGGATACCCCGCTGGAGCCGGTAACTCTTCCCCCTCCCGTTGAGGACCTCACCCAGCTGCAACAGCTGTTCGGTTACACCCGCGAAGATGTGCGCATGGTCCTGGCTCCCATGGCCAGCGACGGCAAAGATGCCGTCTGGTCCATGGGCGACGATACCCCCCTCGCCCCTTTGGCCCATGCTCCGCGCCCGGTCTACGCCTTCTTCCGCCAGCGCTTTGCCCAGGTCACCAATCCGGCCATCGATCCGGTGCGCGAATCCATCGTCATTGAATTGCACACTCGTCTCGGCCCCTGGCCGCATCTTCTCGATACCAAGGCACGCATCCCCGGGCTTTCGCTGCAATCGCCCTTCCTCTCGCTGGGCCAGATGCACGCCCTGCGCAATCGGGTGCATCCGTTAGCCGACGAGATGCCGCTGGCGGTCCTGGATTGTGTCTTCGCGCCATCCTGCAACCTCAAGCGTGCGATCGACGATCTATGCGCGCGCGCCGTGGAACTCGTGCGCGGCGGCGCAGCCATATTGCTGCTGAGCGATCGCGCCCTTGCTCAACCCAGCGCCCGCGCGGAATTGCTCCCCATCCCCATGGCTTTGGCCACCGGCGCGGTGCATCACGCACTGGTGAACGCCGGCGTGCGCACCTGCGCCGGCCTCGCGGTCGAGGCAGGTGACTGTCGCGATCTGCACCACGTCGCTGTCCTCTTCGGCTATCGGAGCGGGCGCTGTTTGCCCCTGGCTCGCGCTCGAAACCGCCCGCAATCTCGACCCGGAGAAGGGCGAAGCCAACATGCTTCACGCCTTCGACCTCGGCTTGGCCAAAATCATGTCCAAGATGGGAATCTCCGTGCTCGATAGCTATCGCAGCGCCCATCTCTTCGACATTCTCGGCCTCGATCAGGAGGTGGTGGAGTTCTGTTTCTTCGGGACGCCCTCACCCATCTCCGGTATCGGCTTTGCCGAACTCGAGACCGCCTTGCGCGACGTCTGGTCTGCCGCTCAGGACGAAGACCCGAACCAGCCGGCCCTGGTCAACGCCACCCACCAGGAGCCGCAGCCGCCTACAGCCACCGCGCAGCAGCCGGTAGCCAAAACCCTCCCTGACTATGGTTGGGTCCGCTTCCGCAAAGACGAGCATGCGGAGCCGCACCTCTGGCAACCGCAAACCGTCAAGGCTCTGCAGGTCGTCACCGGAACCGCTCGCGGTGCGACGGCAGCCGGCCTCACGGCCATTCAGGCCTGGAATGCCTTCGGCGCGCTGGCCGTCGAGAGCAAACCCACCGTCTTGCGCGACCTGTTGGAGATCCGGCCTGCTGCCGCTCCCCTCGCCCTCGACCAAGTGGAAGCTGCTCCCACCATCGTGAGCCGCTTCATCGCTTCCGCCATGTCGCTCGGCTCGCTCAGCCCGGAAGCGCACCAGACCATCACCGAAGCCATGAATAGGCTGGGCGGCCGATCGAATACCGGTGAGGGCGGGGAAGACCCAGCGGTTTATCCGGAATTTCCCGGAGCTCCGGCCATCCTCAACAACAAGGTGAAGCAAGTGGCCTCCGCCCGTTTCGGAGTCACCACCGAATACCTTACCCATGCCGAGGAGATCGAAATCAAAATCGCCCAGGGCTCCAAGCCCGGCGAAGGCGGCCAACTCCCCAGCCACAAGGTCACCGAGCTGATCGCCCGTCTGCGCCACGCTCAACCCGGCATCGCGCTCATCAGTCCGCCGCCGCACCACGACATTTATTCCATCGAAGATCTGGCTCAGCTGATCTTCGACCTCAAGCGGGTAAATCCTCGCGCTGCCATTGGCGTTAAGCTGGTTTCCGAATGCGGCGTTGGCACCGTTGCCGCTGGCGTAGCCAAAGCCTACGCGGACTACATTGTCATCGCCGGTCACTCAGGAGGCACGGGAGCCTCTCCGCTTTCCAGCATCAAGTATGCCGGCAACCCCTGGGAGATCGGCCTCGCGGAAGCGCAACAAGTACTGATGCAGAACGGCTTGCGCGGCCGCGTGCGCCTGCGTTGCGATGGTGGCTTGCGTACCGGCCGCGACGTGTTGATCGCCGCCTTGCTGGGCGCCGACGAATTTGCCTTTGGCACTGCGGTCCTGGTCGCCCTGGGCTGTGACATGGCGCGACAATGTCACCTCAACACCTGTCCCACTGGCATAGCGACCCAAAGACCCGACCTGCGCGCGAAATTCCGCGGCAAGCCGGCGAACGTCATCCGCTTCTTCGAGGAGCTCACCCGCGACATACAAACTTTGCTCGCCTCGCTCGGCCTGCCCTCGCTGGAAGCTGCCATCGGGCGTACAGATTTGCTCGAGCAAGTGAGCACCGCCGGCGAGCTCGACCTCAGCGCCTTATTGGCTCCGGCTCGCGACGGCCATGTACGCTGGCAGGGCCAGCGCAATCGCCGTCCCAGCGATCATGCCAACATCGACAATGCCTGGGTGCAGCCGGCCCTTGCCGCTCGTGCGGCCGGTCAACCTTTTGCCGTCGAAGAGACCATTGCCAACAAGCACCGCACACTTGGCGCACGCCTGGCGGGTGAACTGGTCTGGCATGGGCTCCATGACAAAGACACTCCGCTGAACTTCAAATTAAAGGGTGTTGCCGGTCAATCGTTTGGCGCCTTCGCCGTCCGCGGCATGCACCTCGAGCTCGAAGGCATGGCCAACGACTTCGTCGGCAAGGGGCTTTGCGGAGGAGAACTGATTCTCCGCGGCCAGGGCCGTGCCGCGCGCGAAAGCGAATTACACGTCATTCTCGGCAACGTCGCCCTCTACGGGGCGACCAGTGGCTCGCTCTTTGCGGCCGGCCGCGCCGGCGAACGTTTCGCCGTGCGCAACTCCGGAGCCTTAGCGGTGGTCGAAGGCATCGGCGACCACGGCTGCGAGTACATGACCGGCGGACTGGTGGCAGTGCTCGGCTCGACCGGCCAGAACTTCGGTGCGGGCATGACCGGCGGTCTGGCCTGGGTCTTCGACGAAGACGGAACCTTCCTCTCCCAGACCCGTTACCACACCGGCTTCCTGGCGCCGGAGCCCATGTCTGAGCTCGACGAGACGCGCCGAAGAACTACGCCAGCTCATTGAGCTACACGCCGAAAAAACCGCCAGTACAAGAGCCCATTGGATGCTCTCCGACTGGGCCAACCTGTCCGCGCGTTTCGTACGCCTAACCCCCCTACCCCAAGCCTAATCCGGTCTCCAAGCATCAGGGACCCTCAAGGACCAGGACGGGTGCCCCAGCCTGCCCCGGCGTGCCGTGGGTCTCGATTTTGAGACCTGGGATCCTCCTAGTAGAGGCCAATCAAGTCCCGTGACATAACCCCAGGTGAAAACAAATCTCCACCAACGAATCTTCCGTCCACGTCCCACCCCACCCCCTTCACACCCCAACCACACACCGCAAGTTACAATTCCCATTCATGTTCAAACTCGATACCTTAATCGACGTAGTCGCCCTGGTAGCGGCCAGCAAGCGTCCGCGCGCTGTCCTCTGGCAGGACGCCTCCGGTAACTGGCTTCCCATCTCCAGTGACGAGCTCCTCGCCCGCGTCTACACCCTGGCGAACGCCTTCCGCAACTGGGGCATTCTCAAAGGCGACCGCATCGCCATCCTTTCGGAGAATCGTTGGGAGTGGCCAGTCGTCGACTTCGCCACCCTGGTGCTCGGCGCCGCCGATGTCCCCATCTATCCCACCCTGACCGCCGAGCAGATCGCCGCTCCTGCTCAATGATTCCGCAGCCCGCATCGCCGTCGTGTCCACCGAAAGCCCAATACCGCAAAATCGCTTCCATCCTCAGCCAGACCAAGCTCGAGCACATCCTGGTGATGGACGAGGTCGCCAACCTGCGCGCCCCGGCTGCCACTCTCTCGTCACTGCTCCACGGCGCCCCACTCTCCGGCCGTCGATATGCAACAGTGGCTGAGCAGTCCCCAGTCAAGCCCGAGGATTTAGCCACTCTCATCTACACCTCCGGCACCACCGGTGAGCCCAAGGGAGTCATGCTCACCCACGGCAACATCGCCTCCAACCTCAATCACTCCACCCGGACCTTCGACTGGAATCCCGGACTCCACCTGCATCTCCTTTTTGCCCCTCTCCCACATCACCGCTCGCCATCTCGACTACGCGCTGTTCTGTTACGGCGCAACCCTTGCTTACTGTGGCAGCTTCGAGCGGGTGCCCGCCGCCATCGCCTCCGTCAAACCGACTGTATTCGTGGCCGTGCCCCGCGTTTACGAAAAGATTCGCGAGGTGGTCGAGCGGCGCGCCGGCCGGCAAACCCATCGTCAAGAAGCTACTTACCTGGGCACTCGCGCAACGGCCGCCGCCATCGGGAAGAAATACTCCGCGGCGCGACCCCCTCTTCGCTAAGCTGGCGGCTGGCCGATCGTCTGGTTTTCAAAAAAGTCACCCAGCAGGCCTTCGGCGGCCAGGTACGTGACTTTATCTCCGGCGGAGCCCCGTTAGGTATCGACACCGCCGGCCTGGTTTGCCGACCTCGGCATTCGCATCTTCGAAGGCTACGGCCTCACCGAAACCTCGCCCGTCCTCGCCTTGAACAACGCACAAAATCACCGCATCGGCTCCGTAGGCAAGCCGATCGAGTCGGTGGAGTACAAATTTGCTCCCGATGGAGAACTACTGGTCAGAGGCCCCTTCGTCTTCGTGGGTTACTGGCACAAACCGGATGCCACCCGCGAAGCCATCGAGCCCGATGGCTGGTTCCACACCGGTGACATCGGGCGTGTCGACGACGATGGGTTCCTCTACATCACCGACCGCAAGAAGGAGCTGCTCAAGACCTCAGGCGGAAAGATGATCGCGCCCCAGCCCATTGAGAGCAAGCTCAACAACAACCTGCTCATCAGCAACGCCGTAGTCGTCGGCGACCGCCACAAGTTTCTCAGCGCGCTGATCGCACCCAACTTTCCCGCGCTCGAAGATCTGGCGCGCCAGCAGGGAATCACCTTCTCCTCCCGCGCCGACCTGCTCGAGCAAGCCGGCCGTGAATGCGGAGTATCAGTCCCTGGTCCACCGCGTCAACGAGGGTCTGGCAAAGTTCGAGACCATCAAGCGCTTCTACCTGGTTCCCGATGAATGGTCGATGGAATCCGGCGAATTCACCCCCACCATGAAGCTGAGGCGCCGGGTGGTGGTCGAGCGCTATGCCGACAAGATCGCCGCCCTCTACCACGACGAAGCCACCGCCCCAACGGTCGATGGCCTCATCTGATTAAGCTCCTCCGTCACTGTAACTTAGAGCCCGAACCTCAAGTAAGAAGATAGTTGCAGTTTCCGCCCTGCCACCGCCCTGTCCCTTGGTAACGGCTCTCTCTCTTCAGCAACGCTCTCCTTGTTTGTCATCCCGAGCAGCCGACTCGCGCAAGCGAGTCGGGAGAGAAATGACAAAGCTTGTGCCCTTTGCATAATCGAAGGGTGAAACCGATGGGTGCCCCAGGTCTCGCGTTTGAGACCTGGGATCCTTCAAACCAATTCCCGCTGGAAACACCCACTTCCTCTTTGTCATTAGGAGCAACCGACTTGCCTACGGCAAGTTGAGGGAGAAATGACACGGCAAAAATCGCTGTAGATGCAAGGCCCGGAGGGCCGACCGCCAAACGTCAGCCCAGCCCGGAAGGGCTGGGAAATCGATCCCGAAGCGGATCCGAGCGCCGTGGGCGCGGCACTAAACCGATCGCCGTAGCGTGTCAGGCTACCGCCGTGTCAATCGGAACAGCGCGAGGGATCTGCAGTTCCGCGGACCCTTCGTGGAAACGCGGAGTTCTACCGCACCGCCCACCCAAAATCAACCCCCATTTCCCTCCCGCGACAACCGGATTTATGATGCACAAGGCACGATTCAATTCTCTGCACCACAACTCATGCGCGAACCGTTGCACTGTACTTTTTAGGAGAGAAACCATGCGAGTTGGAATACTAACCGGCGGCGGCGACTGCCCCGGACTCAACGCGGTCATCCGCGCCGCAGTACGCAAAGGCATTTTCCACCACAACGATGAATTCGTTGGCTTCATCGAAGGCTGGCGCGGCGTAGTGGAAAACAAAACCAAGCCTCTCACCATCGACACCGTCTCCGGCATCCTGCATCTGGGCGGGACCATCCTGCGCACCTCGCGCACCAACCCGCGCAAAATGGAAGGCGGCATCGACAAATGCCTGGCCACCATCAAGGCCAATCAACTCGATGCCCTCATCACCATCGGCGGAGATGACACCCAGGGCGTAGCCAATGCCCTGGTGCAGAAAGGAATCAAGGTGGTCGGAGTTCCCAAGACCATCGACAACGATCTGAGCGGAACCGACGCCTGCTTCGGTTTCGATACCGCCGTCTCCATCGCTACAGAAGCCGTCGACCGTTTACATTCGACCGCCGAAGCCCACAATCGAGTGATCGTCTGCGAGGTCATGGGTCGCGATGCCGGCTGGATAGCGATCACCTCGGGCATAGCCGGAGGCGCCGACGTTATTTTCGTTCCCGAAAAACCCATCGACATCGATCAAGCCGTGAAGATCCTCAAAGAGCGCCACGACCGCGGCAAGCTCTTCTCCATCGTCGTCGTTGCCGAGGGCGCCAAATTGCCCGGCACTGACAAGCAGGCGACGAAAGGAGCTAAGGTGGACGCTTTTGGTCACGCTCGCCTCAGTGGTATTGCCGAATCCATCGCAGAATTGATCGAGGAAAAAACCGGCTTTGAAACCCGCTGGGTGAACCTCGGCCACACCCAGCGCGGCGGAACACCCACAGCTTACGACCGTATGCTCGCCACTCGTTATGGGTCGGCTGCAATCGATTTGGTGCACGAGGGAAAGTTTGGCCGTCTTGTTGTGCTTCGCGGCACAGAGATTACCCACATCCCGCTCGAAGATGCCATCGCAAAAACCCGCACCATAGGTGACGACTTGATTGCCCTCGCCGCCGGACTGCAACCGGAATTTTAGCCAAATACGACTCATGAGTCCGCGAATCGTATAGCACGGTTACCATCGCCGAATCAATGGGATAGTGGAAATACAGAAAGTTAAGGATGAGCCATCCTGTTATGGGCATCAGGTCGGATACGATGTCCTTGGTAACCGTGTTTTCGTCGCAGGTAATGCTTCGCGTGGATGCGAATTCTGATACGCTCCTACCGGAACTCAACAAAACCCCAAGAGCGGTATCACAGCCGGTAGAAACCGAAAAGAACGGCCTTGTTGTCGGTTTTCCCGGAAAGAAAACCACAGCTCGCGAATCTAATCGGTAATGGAACTGTGAGATCGCTTCAAAACCCGAGAGACGCGCACGATTCGCGATAATTTCTTGTGTTACCGGGGGAAAACGCGGTATAAGCACAACGGCGGGTTTGTACTCTCGCCCGGTCCCGCAGTTCCCAGAGGAGAGCACTTCGATGAGAACCACACCGGCGAGGGATGAAGTTCGCGAAGTCATGGACATCCGCATCGCTTCCGACTATCTCGGCATCAGCCCTGACACGCTCTACAAATATGCCTCGGAAGGTTTCGTCCCCGCGTTCAAGCTAGGCAATCGCTGGCGTTTTAAGCGCTCTCGACTCGATGAATGGATGGACCAGCAGTCCTCTCAGGGCGCCCAGCCGCGCAGGGCGGAACCCCCACCCGATGTGGCACAGCCCAAAAAGCCGCAATCCGTCGCTCCGCGCCAGAAAAGAGCGGTGGGCGCGGGTCGATAGCTCGCTCTTGCTAGCGGAGATGGTTCTGGAGAATGACCAGCAAAACACCGGCCGCGATGAACAGCAGCAGCGTCAGCGTGCTATAGGCCACTTTCAGGCGAAGCTTCTCTTTGACCGTGGGGCGGCCAAACGCCAACCGGATTTTTTCCCGGCGAAACGACATCGCCGTCTGCTGTGTACCCAAAACCAGCATGACCAGCGCGGCCAGAAAACTAACCGGCAGATGCTCGTGACTCGAATTGTTGTATGCCCGGTAAAAGAACTGGCCCGTCAATACCGAGAGCCCCAGTATGGTCGATAGTTCGAAAATGAGAGCGAGCTTCAAAAAGCGCAACAACGAACGCCTCCAGGGCCTCAAGCCCTTCCACGATCGGCGCAGCCGGTAAGACCGCCGCGGGCGAGCTTTCCGCCAGGAAAGCCTCACTCGAGGCTGAACCGGGTAAATACAATCGTGAAATTGCTTTTTCCAAGCTAAGTTTAGTAAGGATCGTCCAGATGGGGCAAGACGCATTCCAAAAAAAGAAAACCTTCGGGACTGTTACCAGGCGTCGCCGCACCCTCGAACAAGAGACAATGAAGCCATGACGGCTTCTCCGACAACCGAGCAGATGGTGGAAGGCGGCCTGCGCTCGTCCCTGCTCGGCATTGTCATCAATCTGGCGCTGGCCCTGGTCAAATGTGTGACCGGGCTGGTAGGCCATTCCTTTGCGCTCTTAGCGGACGGCATCGAATCCTTTCTGGATGTTATTAGTTCGACGGTCGTCTACTGGGGCCTGCGGCTTGCCATCAAGCCGCCCGATAAGGATCATCCCTACGGGCACGGAAAAGCGGATCCGATCGCTGCTGCGGTCGTCGGCGTAGCCATGATCGCAGCCGCCATCGGCATTGCCGCCGAAAGCATCGAGCTGATTCGTACCCCGCACAAGCTGCCCCACCCCTACACGCTCTGGGTCTTGGTATGCGTCGTTCCCATCAAAGCCTTGTTATCCCGATACGTCTCCGGGGTTCAGCCGGAAGATTGAGAGCTCCGCGCTCAGAGGGGATGCCTGGCATCATCTCAGCGATGCCATCATCTCCGCCTTTGCCTTTGTCGGGATCTCCGCGGCCTTGTGGACGGGAGATCCCACCGCGGACGACTGGGCCGCCCTCTGCGCCGCCCCGATCATCCTGCTCGGTGGTTGGCAACAGCTACGCAGGCCGGTGGCTGAGCTGCTGGACACTGCGCCCGCGCCCGAGATTGGAGAGCAGGTGCGGCGTGTGGCGGCAACAGTGCCCGATGTCTTCGGAGTAGAAAAATGCTTTGTGCGCAAGGTCGGCTTCCGCTACTACGTGGATCTCCACGTGGTCGTCCGGGGTGACATGACCGTGCGCCAGGGCCATCAGATCGCCCATGCCGTGGCCGATCAGGTTCGCGAGCGTGTAGACAAAATCGCCGAGGTCCTGGTCCACATCGAGCCCGAAGAAGAGCTCCTCGGAGGCGCTCACCCGGGAGAACTGATGGGTGAAGAAGTAAGAGAAGCTCCGCCCGCCTCACGCCTGCCTTGAAGCGTAAAGAACCGAAGCGCCGTGTCGGAAACACGCGAAGGGTCGCGCCCAGCGTCTCGCTTTTGAGACCTGGGATCCCGCAACCAATGCTCCATGGACACCCGTGACGTAACCACAGGGTAGCAACGTCTGCCCAAGCTTGCTGCCTATTTTGTGACCGAAGGATAAGGGGGAAACTCGCGTTCCAGCTTCCGCATGGACCTGTACTTCAAGCCGATCCATCCGGCATACCCAAGCTGCACCACGATGGTGATCACATAAGCGAGAACCAGATGACGATGGGCCATGACTTCCTTCCCTGAATTACCGAAGTCCAAACCTTAAAGCGTCACTTCAAGGCTTGCTTCTAAAGCATGCAGCGCCGCGTGCTGTTCCGCGACCTGTCTCCGCCGTTCAATACTGTACCGCCATCCCGCAAGCAGAAGCCCCCACGCAAGCCAGGCTCCCAGGTTCCAAAACACCGCCGGCCACATCCCCGGATCGAGTCCGGAGTTGGCATCGCCCCCGATCACCGGAGCGGGATGCTGGGTCCGCCACCACCGCGTGGAGAAGTAAACAATCGGGACGTCGACATACCCAAAGATGGCCAGCACCGCGGCCAGGGTCTGCATCTGCGGACCTTCAGCAAACTTGCGCAGCAGCAGATAGCTGGCATAGATCAGCCAAAGTACCAGGGTCGAGGTCAGGCGCGCATCCCAGGTCCACCAGATACCCCATACCGGCCTGGCCCAGAGCGGGCCCTGGATCAGCACCAGGGTACAGAACACCATGCCCATCTCCGCCGTTGCCAGCGCTGCGGCGTCGGCGCCAAGCGCACGCTGGGGATGGCTGCGCCGCGAAGCAAGATAAACAATCGAAGCCACAAAACTGATAAAGAAGAAGAGGAACGTCATCATCGCGGAGGGGAAGTGGTAGTAGAAGATACGCTGGATGTCGCCCATGGTAGCCTCAGTTGGCGCGACATACATACCTTGGTAGAAAGCGTAACCGAGCAGGCCAAGGGTGAGTGCCAGCCAGCCCCAGCGGAATATCTTCATCACGCAACTCCTCAAGCGACCAAAACCAGTTTAGATCATTCCGCAGGGGTCGCGCAGAGGCGAAAATGAAGCTTTTGACGGAGGAAAAGCCATGACCTGGTTAATGCTTGCGGTAGGTTTCTTCCTGCTGCTGTCCGGGATACTGAGCCAGGCATACAGTCTCAAGACCAAGCGGGGCGTTCTGCCCCCGAAGACCCGCATCTGGCGGGTCATGACCCGGCTGCTGCTCTTTCTCGTCGGCCTCCTGTTGATGGCCATGGCGGTCGGCCGGATCGTTCTCCACCACGGGCCCCCTCAACACTGACCCAGTCTGCAAAATTCGTCCCAGTCGGCCCAATCTTAGGGTGCCCCATATCTCGCTCGTTTTTAGCGAGATGAGGGATACCACGGCTTTCGACCTGCTATCGTCGACCTCAGCGGGAACCATCCAGGGAGAGTGAGCGTACATCCTGCCAGGATCTCCGAATGCCATTCCGTCGCAGGATCACGAAATGACCATCAACTGGCTGAATCTCGCCATCGGTTTCATCTTGGGCGCCATTCTGGGCGTCATCGCAGATTGGCAGCTTGGCATGCGAATACGCAAGTGGTCAGAACTGCGTGCCCTCACCAGGGAATATGGTCCTCTGGCAGGTCAGTACGTGAGTTACCGCGTCCGGGATGACGGAACCCACGAGCCCACCGGCGGCACAGTCGACATCGCCTGGCAGCCCAGGGATGGTCTGCTCGAAGCTTCTGCCTTCCACGCCACCGGGAACCCGGAGTGGCACAGCTACATCCGCATGAGCCGCGAATATTCAGGGACCGGCATTGGTCACTACAACAACGCGAATTCCATTCACGGTGGCATTCAACAGATCATCTACTCGAAGCAGACTCGCGCGTTCAACGTGATGGGAATCAGCCATAACCGAAAAGAGTTTGCTTATTGCTGGAAGCCGAAACCGTAGCCGCTCAGTGCACCTGCACATGAGGCAAACTCCAATGCCGCCACAAACTGATCATCCGTAGAGCGAAACACACCGTCGCTCCGCACACTGCGGCCAGAGTCTTTGGAGCCTTCATGCGCACCATAAGAACCATCACCGCCGCGCCCGCCAGAGCTGCCGTAGCGTATACGTCTGCGCGGAGAACAGTGGGAACCTGGGCCAGCAGCATATCCCTGACCGTTCCACCGCCCACGCCGGTAATGCCGCCCATAAGAACAGCAATAAACGGGTGGATGTCATAAGCCAGCGCCTTGCCCGCCCCCGAAACCGCGAACAATGCCAGACCTGCAGCGTCCAGGCTAAGGATCAACGGGTCCGGAATTTGCCGCACGAACTGGTGGAACAGAAAGACGATGCCGCCCCCGAGGAAGGCGACCGACCCCAACGCCAGTCGCGAATCGACCCGGGAGGTATGGCCCCAATCAGCAGATCGCGAATAATTCCGCCGCCCAATGCGGTGCAGAAAGACAGCACCATGAGGCCAAGCAGATCGAGATCGCCATCGACCGCCGCCATCGCGCCCTCGAGCGCGAAGACAAACGTCCCCATCAGGTCCAGGGTCAAAAGCAGCTTGCTCGGGTGTGGTTTCTCAGCGTGGTTGCCTTCTGGACCACAGTCGTCATTTCTCGATGTCCATCGCTTTGATCAATCCATCTTCGAACGCATACACGTGGACGACCTCACCCTCGGCCAGTATGTTGCCGGACAAATCTCTGACCGTCTGCTGGACCCGAACGCTGATTCTGCCATCACTCCCCTGTTCAAACCCAACAGGAACAACCGTGGGATCCACTGCGGCCCACTGCCGGGTCCAGTACGAGCGCACCTCATCGCGCCCCTTCACCCGGCCTCCCTCCCAACCATTCGGCCAGTCAACCCCGGGATGCATCGCGGCCAACACGGTATCGATCTCCCGCCGGTTGAACGCGTCATAGATGCGTTGCAGTAACCTCTCTCGCTCATTCATGCACTTAGCCTCACCCAGGCTCATAGCCCCGTCAAGTCAAAGACGAACAACCGGGGTTTACACTGCCATCTGCACCCAGTAAGAGAGGAACTCCTTCAGTGAAGCGATTGCGCATCACGTTCATTCTGACTCTGTCTATCGTTTCGATCATTGCCGCAAACGCCTCGGCGCAGACTCCACCACAACGCGTGATCATTGACACCGACCCGGGCGTGGATGACGCCATGGCCATCCTGCTGGCCTTGCATTCGCCGGAACTCAAGGTCGAGGCCCTGACCGTGGTCCCGGGTAACGTTGAAGCCGCACAAGGTCTCGAAAACGCTCTGAAGCTCGTGTCGCTGGCAGACCGCTGTGATGTGTTGGTGGCGGGCGGAGCCCACCACCCGTTAAATCAAAAGCTGATCACGGCTCAATTCTGGCACGGCCCGAACGGACTTGCCGGAGTCGATTTGCCGGCCCCGAAATGCAAACCCGATCCGCGCTTTGGGCCCGATCTGATCATCGAAATGGTGCATAAGTATCCGCATCAAATCACGCTCATTCCCGTAGGGCCGCTGACCAACGTAGCGCTGGCCGTTTCCAAAGATCCCGGGATTGTCCCTTTGGTCAAAGACATTGTCATCATGGGCGGCTCCATCACCGGCGGAAACGTGAACGGAGCGGCAGAAGCGAACATCTACAACGACCCTGAGGCTGCGCAAATCGTCTTCAACGCCGGCTGGGTCGTAACCATGATCGGCTCCGATGTAGGCGAGCGCACCTTGATCACCCGTAGGGATGTGACTCGATTGCAGGCCAACCACGCCTCCGAAAGCGACTTTGTCGCCAAACTGGCCGATTTCTACGTAACCCGTTCCGAAAAAAGCGGCTACCAGGGAGCAGCCATGTATGACCCCCTGGCCGTGGCCACGGTGATTGACCCGTCGTTGGTCACGCTCCAGAGCATGCATGTGGACGTAGAGACCAGGGGCAAGTTCACCCGCGGAGAAACCGTAGCCAATCGCCGGGGATCCGATGAAAACAACGTTCTGCACGGCGATCACTATGAGATCGAAGGCGTCGTCCCTCTAAAATCGAATGCCCGTGTTTGCGTGGCCTCAGACGCCGGCCGCTTTGTCCGCCTATTCGTAGACCGGATCACGGACCACAAATAAGAAATCGAGTCCCGTAGAGCCTGCCCTGAGCTTGTCGAACGGGGACGGCTGAACTTCAGACGTGTCCAAATTAGATTTTTGAGTTGACGAATTTGGGCAGCACAAGGAGCATTCATTGGCCTTGAGAGGGGTAAGGAAGATTATCGAAGGAAAGACAGGGCTTCAGCCGTACGGTAAATGGCCAAACGAGCTTTACATCTTTAGAAGCCACTGAGGATATGGTCTTCCCGCTCTGTTCCACTTTTCCGCAGCCTCTTAAGCCTCTTAAGCCTCTTCAGCCCTGTAGTCCCGCAGGGACGGTACAACCAAAAGCCCGGCACGGGAGTGCCGGGTAGGCTGAGGTTATTACGAGTCCCGCAGGGACGGCACAATGCGCAGCCCGGGTGGGCGATTCGGACGGCGCCCCCTGTTCACCTACTTACCGCTCCAACGTGTGTTCGCGGGTGGGACGTCTTGTAAGGTGAAGCGGCTGGTTGCAGCGAATGGCATGGTCGTCGTGGGGTGGCACGATGAGACTCCGTTCGCAAGGGTGGTGTCTATACGAATGACTACTGTTAGCTTGTCTGTGTGCAACAAGGGCCGCTCGCCGAGGTAACAAGATACTTCGTTACCGCAACCGTAAACGCTCTATTTGCTTGACAGGCTTCTTGCAGTAGACGCGCTTCCGTTCGCGGCCCAGTGCGTTACTGATCGCATTTCTCACACACCGGCCTCATCCCGAATAAGCCAAAAGTAACCTGCGAAAGATTGGCCGCCAGCTTAGAAAGGCGTTCCGGCACTTATATCTAATCCGCAAACCGGTATATGCTGTTAGCAGACGATTTCGGCAGGCAGCGGATTCTCGCGTCACCGCTTCCTGGCCGGCAGTTGCCCGGTAGTTTGGGCCTACACGCGAGCGAAGGACAGGATGACCACTGTCCGGTGTCCCACCCAATCCCTGTCAAATTAGGTATTCACAACCATCCCGCAGCCGCGGGATTTTCACGCGTTCCCACCGTACTTCCCTGCGCAGCAAAGCAGTCTCGCAATACGTATAAGCCGAAGCGATAGATCTTCTCGTTGTTCTTCCTTTAGAAAACGGAATAGCCAGACCTGGCAGACCCCTGCCAGACCGCACTTACTCGCCAAACTCCACGGAGCCACCTATGCCAAAAAATAACGTAACCGACTTCATCACCGATCAGGAAATGGCCTTCGCCCGCCTGGTCCTCTCGGGGACCATGACCGACCGCGATGCCGCCCAGGCCGTGGGCCTCCACCCCGACACCGCTGCCTACACCAAATCCAAATCCCGTGTTCGCGCCTACATGATCGAGCACCGTGCTACCGTGCAGCAACAGCGCCTCGAGCAAGAATCGGACCTGTCCCGGCTTGCCGTGGAGAACCAGCGCCGGCAGGAACTGCGCCGCGAACAAGTCCTGGACCGCCTCTGGGAGATCGCCAAAATGGGCCCCGAAATGACCCGCGGCAGCATCACTGGCCAGGTCAAGGTCCTCTCCATGATAGTGGCCATAGAAGGCCTGATCCCTGACCGTCGCGCCGGCTCCTCGAAGAACAAATTCGCCCCGCCACTCCCCCACCCGGAAATCTATCCTGCCGTCGGGCTTCCCGGGCAGCCGGAGAAGAACCTCGACCCCCAGCCAGACCCTGCACTTGCCCAGGAAGAAGATGAGCCTGGCCTCGCCGGGCCCGAAACCACTCCCGGCTGGGCCCAGGACGCGCCACCGCCCCCCAGCCCAAACGCCATCTTTGATCCCAGCGAGTCTGCCATCGCCAACTCCTCTAGCTTCCCGGAAACGCCGCCACCAGCGTCGTTTGGCCCTGCGTCCTTTGCTGCTCCGGACACCAGAGCCCCCTTCTCCATAAAAAGGAACCCCTTTGGACGGCGCCGTTGAGCAGCCTGACCTGCCTGCGGCAAGTTGAGGGAGAAATGACACAGCGAAGATCGCTATAGATACAAGGCCCGGCGGGCCGACCGCCAAACGTCAGCCCAGCCCGGAAGGGCTGGGATATCGATCCCGAAAAGAATCCGAGCGCCATAGGCGCGGCACCAAACCCATCGCCGTGTCATTAGAGCAAAAGGAAACGGAGACCATCGCACTAACTCCCAGCGCTCCAAAACAGCAAAAAAGGTCGAATTTTATCGAATTTTATAAAAAACAACGGATGAGAAGAGACGGTAGGACATACCGCAGAATTCTGGGTGATAGTCGGATTTCACTCTCACCGCCGTCTTGGTGAGTAAAGGCTCAAGCCATACCTGGCTCCTCCTCGCCGCAGACTTTCCCGCGAGCTGGGTGTCTGACATGTCACCCGCGCTCGAAGACCTGGCGCGGCATTCCTTATACCCCAGGAGATGATGAGCGCGGTCGGTTCGCGGCGAATGATAGCGGGATTTGTGGAACGTCTTCGGCAAGGCAGGTGTTCGAGAGCGCTACAAACGAGATTGGCGATCGCCGAGAAGTCTAAGACTTTCGAGGCAGTGCGACGTAGTGGCCTTGTTGGGCGGTGTGATCCATCACTTCCGACAAGACTTATCGGTTTAGTCACTGTACGTGGTGATGGTCAAGCCTTCTTCAGGAGTCGGAACCTGAAAGTATTTACAAATGGCCCTGAACTCCGTTTCTGTCGTACCGGCGAAATATAGACCTTCCGGCTTGCGGTGGTTTCGGATCCGGAGACGACGTAGACACTCCTCTTCCTCAACGTCCAGGAAGTGGAGTATATGAGCACTCCCAGCTTCTTCTGACAGATTACGCGCCCATGCACGTTCATCAACCCTGTTCCCTGCGAAATCAAGTACGACGGATGCTCCCGCCCTGAGGGTGTCGACGATGAGAGGGCCCATCACTGAGCGACAACGACGAGACCACTTCAGATACTCGTCAAACGACGAGATACCGTCAGATAGCTTCGAAAGCCAAACGTCCTCACAAAAGAAAACGGCATGATGCTCGGCGGCAAGGTTTCGCGCCAAAGTCGTTTTTCCAGCCGCAAGCCTGCCTGAAATGAAATGTAGAGTTCCTGGCTGCATGGCGATCACCAAAAGTGCTGGAACGCGTCGTAAATTACTTGGATCAAACCGCGATCAGGCCCAACAAATGCGCTTCCGCAGTGTAGTCGGATTCTTGGACATGTGGCTGGCTTCGATTTGCCTGAAAGACGTTAGGACTCTATCGGGACTGCCCCGAGGCGAAATCGGGCAGGCAGAGCATTTCTAGTGGGCAGTTTCGATAGAGCCGTTTCAAGTGGGTCGCTCGCGTTTGCGGCGGATGCGGTTTGCTATGGGAATTCAATCGGACTTTTGCTGCTTGACCGCTTCACGGCTGCCTGGCAACGGTATCGTTGAGAGAAGCAGCTGGTCACGATGGCTCCATTATGCTCCAACAATGAAGGTTCTATGCATAAGAAAACGCCTGATTGTCGGCACGAGTAGCGTCCGCCGCGCGAGCGGCTTACTTGAAACCGGATTTTCGGTAAATTGCGCTAACTGATGATCTTGCCCCGGGAATTTACTCAAAACAGACGTGCACCTTCTCAGTGGGTTTGACCCAGAAACCCTTTTCACGAATGTTGCGCAGCGTGGCTACGACTTCACTGTCACTGCGATTGAACCGGGGACGGCGGATGACTTCTTCATACTCGGCAAAAATATCTCCGCTCACACACAGTTGCGTATCGGGGTCGATGATGGTCATCAGAAGTACCTGCGCTGGCGGTCCCGGCGGGCTGAGCAGGGCGGAAATCAGCATGTTCGTGTCCAGCACACCCGGATCATTGCTCCGTGGGCTGCTGGCGATTACGCCGACCCTTCCGTGCGGCGTCGACTTCTGCATCGATCTCTTCGGCAGAGAGCCGATCCAGCCCCGCCTGCTTTGCGGTCTCCCAGGATTGGCGCAGCCATTCCGGCGCGGACGCAGACGCCAGCGTGCGGATGCTGATTACTTCGTCTTCGGCAATCGAGCGTCCCAGGAGGCTTTCTATAGCCAACTTCTGGTCCGGCGAGAGGTCTTTGGCCTTGTGAATCATACGTCCAATCTCGAGCGTGACAATACGTTGCGTAGTTTAGGGGGTGGTCAGGCGATTGTCACGAGGAAATTCTTTCGCGGGACACTATGTCGAGGAAGGTGCTACCGCAACTGAGAAACTTGGCGACGGGAAGTGGATACAGCACAGAGGTTTTTTTGCGGCCCGCTGAATTGGTCTTCGGATGAGCGCGCATGCCCGAGACACAACGTATATACCGCTCCTGACGCGAATACAACTTCCTGGAACCTTCGCTTCTGATGCGGTGTCTGAATGCAGTAGGGGATGACTTGCCGAAGCTACTGTGAAAACCCACCGTTGGTCGTTACCCTGCAAAGGCAGCAATCAACGCCGGTCGAGGCGCGATAGGTAGCTTCTCCAGGGAAAGAGGATCCTTCTTATGACCTTAATGGACGCAGGTGTTTACGACACAACTCCCGGCAGGAAGCGGCGCATTCTCATCATTGCTTTGCTTTGTGTGGCCGGGGTAATTGCCATCACTGCTTTTCTGACGTGGAACATGCCGGCGGAACGCAGGGTGAATCAACTCTTCGCAGCTATTGAGAAACAAGACTTCCCGCAAGCCTTTGGCATTTGGAACAACGATCCCAGCTGGCAACAGCATGCCCGGCAATACGCGGCAGCTGGCTATTCCTATGGACGCTTTGTGAGCGACTGGGGCACGAATAGCGAGTACGGCACCATCAAGA
Source organism: uncultured Acidobacteriaceae bacterium (assembly GCA_963847155.1). Lineage (GTDB taxonomy): Bacteria > Acidobacteriota > Terriglobia > Terriglobales > Acidobacteriaceae > PALSA-350. The sequence continues at coordinate 190,725 of CAWJZH010000007.1, forward strand.
GCCACAAAATATTGCATGCCACTTCCCGCCATGGGAACAGCACCTTATTGGCAGTCGAGGTCAATGGACGCAAAGCGGCGCTGCTCACGTTGGCAGTGGAGAAGCACGCGCACGCCATGAACTTTTCACCCTTCGCGCTGACACCGGCCGAAACCGGCCTTGGCTGGACAGACTGGCAGATCAGCTACCGCTGAGTAAGTTCCACAATCGCCGTGGCGGAGATTGTATTGTTAACGGATGATGTCTGTGCGGAAGGCGAACGGGCGGGATGCAAGCGCGATTGCTCATGTGCACGTCCAGAGCTGGCAAACCACCTATGCAGGGATTGTCCCGGACGAATACCTCGCTAGCCTGAATGAAGTTGAGCGCGTTCCAGTCTGGCGGGACTGGCTCTCTCGCGACATTCAGGTCTTTGTTGCCGAAATGGAAGGCGAGGTGGTTGGCTTCGGCAGCGCTGGACCGATACGTGAACCACTGCAGGATTACGATGCGGAGTTGTTTGCCATGTACGTGCTTAAGCACGCCCAGAAACGGGGAATCGGAACAGCGCTTCTGAGAAGTCTTGCAGGTTCCCTACGAGCCAGAGCCCGCAATGGCATGGTGGCTTGGGTACTGGAGGCCAATCCGTCAGTTCGTTTCTACGAAAAGTCGGGGGCGCTGCGCATATTGTCAAAAGAGATCGAAATTGGAGGTGTGATGCTCCCTGAACTAGCCTTTGGATGGCCTCACCTCGAAACCATTAGCTCGCTGTAGACGGCTCGGGTGAATTGACCCACAACTCATAACGCCTCGCTTGGATTTGCAACCTGAAAAGTGCTGGAAAAGGGCGAGCAGAATGAACGAACACATTATGAAAGCAAGTTCAGCCGGTGGTCGGGTGCAAACGATGTTCCGCGTGCTTGTTGTCCTCACCCTTGCAAACCTCCTCGGCGCTTTCACTCATGCACAGGACGTCCCCGATTCCACTCCGCTCCTGCGACGCGGTGCCAATCTCGTGATGGTGCCCACGCTTATCAAGACCGCTAGCGGAGAACCGGTCTTCGGCCTCACTGCCGATGACTTCATCGTGACCGATGACGGCATCGAGCAGAAACCTTCGTTACAAGAAGGCACCGACAGCCAGCCGCTCGCGTTGGTGATCGTCGTGCAGACTGGCGGCGCGGGCGGCCGGCGTCTGGATAGCTACCGCAGGCTCGGGCCGCTTCTCGATTCCATCGTTGGCGCTGTTCCTCACCATGTCGCCGTCGTCGGATTCGATAGTGAGCCACACATCAAGACTGACTTCACTGCCGACCTGAATCACGTTGCGGAAGTGATGGCAAATTTGCAGCCGGGCGACGGTGGAGCAGCCATCCTGGATAGCCTTGCCTTCGCTGTCAATCTGCTGCGCCGGCAGCCGATCAACTATCGGCGAACGATCCTCAGTATCAGCGAGACGCTCGATCACGGCAGCAAAGGCAAGCTCGAATTTGCATTGCGTGCCATCGACGATACCAACACAACGTTCTACAGCCTGGGCTTCTCCACAACCCGGGCCGACATGAAGCATGAGGCAGATGAGTTCAACTCCGACTTAACGCCCGCTCCGGAACATGGTTGTTTCGCCAAGGATCAGAGCAACGGATCAGATACCCATCCTGTCCAGGTTCCGGACGGCAAGGGCAACAATCGAGAGATGCAGACCTTCGATTGCCTAAGCCTGCTCGCGCCGCCTTTGCGCGCTGCCAAAATGGCGACGATGGCTGCGCTGGATGGGATGCACCGCAATGTTCCCAAGACGGTCGCCCTGCTCACAGGAGGCGAATACTTCAGGTTTGAGAACACTCGCAGTCTGGAGCGTGGACTGGTCACGATCTCAAACCACGTTCCAAATACTTATGCTCTCACCTTCTCGCCGCAGGCGGAGAGGCCGGGGCTACATGTGATAGATGTTCGCCTGAAGAACCGTCCGGGGCTGCGTGTAGACGCGAGAAAGAGCTATTGGGCAGACAGCTCGAACGCTTCAGACTAGTCCGAAATGAGCCAAGCGGGGAAGCCGGACACGGCGCCGATCACCCGCTTTCTGATTCTCGGATTTACGCGGGCGACCCTGATGAGCCTCCAGCCGAGGCTCCGAGGCAGTTTACCGGAAAGCTGATCAGGCAATTGGCGATCCTTTCACGGGAGTTCTACCGGAGCTTCGTCTCGACCCTTCCTCTTGATCCTCATATGTTGTATGCTACATAGGTGAGTGCGTAGAGAGCAGAAGAGAGTATCAGTCGCGTGCTCCCTTTTCTGTTTAAACCGCCGCGGTCGGAGCGCGTCTTCATAGAGGCTTTCAGAATGCGTCAAACCAAAATCAAATGGATTCGTGATTATGCGGTCGTCCTCTTGTTCGTCCTCGCGCTTGTGGCTTTGGTGGGGGCACAGCGGGTGATTACCTCCCAATACGACAACGCGCGCACCGGCGCCAATCTCAACGAGACCCAACTGACGCCGCGCAATGTAAATGTTCAGCACTTTGGAAAGCTCTTCACCTTGCACGTGGACGGAGATGTTTACGCCCAACCGCTCTTCCTCGGCGGCGTGGAGATTCCCGGAAAGGGCCGCCACGATGTACTCTTTATCGCCACCGAACACGACACCGTCTATGCCTTCGACGCTTATGGCAATCCGGCCACTCCTCTCTGGCAGGCGAGCTTCCTCAAAGACGGTTTCACCACCGTGCCGGAGCGGGATGCGGATTGTCCCTTCATTTCACCGGAAATTGGCATCACTTCGACCCCGGTCATCGACCCGGACACCGGAACACTCTATGTACTGGCCCGCACCAGGGACGGGTCAGGCTTTTTCGAGAACACGTACGCGCAGCGTCTGCATGCGCTCGCCGTCACCACCGGCGTTGAGAAATTCGGCGGCCCGGTAGAGATTCACGCCAGGATGAGCGGTAAAGGGACAGGGAGCAGCGGCGGAACATTGAACTTCAATCCCTTGCGCGATAATCCGCGCGCCGCGCTGTTGCTGAATCGCGGTGCGGTGTACGTCGCCTGGGCCTCGGCCTGCGATGTCGGCCCATACCACGGCTGGGTCATGGCTTACGACGCGCGGAGCCTGAAGCAGAAAGCCGTCTTCAATGCATCTCCGGACGCGGATGACAGCGGAATTTGGCAAGGTGACACCGGGCCCGCGGCAGATTTAGCCGGCAATATATTCCTCGCGACGGGCAACGGCCGTTTCGATGCAGGCAAAGGTGGCCGCGACTATGGCGACAGTCTGCTCAAGCTGGATGGAGCGAGTTTAAAACTTGAGCGATTATTTTGCCCCCTACAACGTAAACGACCTAGACACCGCGGATAGCGACCTGGGTTCGGGTGGGCCGGTGCTGCTGCCTGACCAATCCGGAGATCACCCGCACCTCGCGGTCGTGGAGGGCAAAGGTGGCATTCTCTATCTGGTAGACCGCGATCACATGGGTCATTGGCAGGCTGGGAACAATAGGCATGCAGTACAGACGATCGCCGTGCCTGACGGCGTGAAGGGATCGATGTCGTATTGGAACCACTACATCTACGTGCTCGCCGACAGGGATGCGCTTCGTCAATTCGAAGTGAAAGACGGAAAGCTCTCGCTTAAGGCAGCCAGTGCCAATGTGTTGGCTCCAGTATCCGCTACTCCTACCGTATCTGCGAATGGGTCCAGGGACGCCATTGTTTGGCTGCTGCGCTCGAAAGGAGGAAACTCATCCGAGAGATCCGCGGTTCTGTATGCGTACGACGCTTCGGACGTCACTCGGGAACTCTACGATAGCGGGCAAAACCCCGCACGTGACCGCGCCGGCCTCGCCCTCCGCTTCAACATCCCGACAGTGGTGAACGGGCATGTCTATGTAGGCACAAAGCACGAGGTAGATGTCTACGGCCCGCTGTCCCCTCGATGAGCGCACACGGAAAGATCACACAAGCGTGTTATGGACCTAGATTTTAAAAAATATGGCGAGGCCATTATGGCGAAGCGTTTCGCATACCGCTGGAAAAAGGGACGTACGCCCATGCTGCTCGTTGCCGCAATCGCGTCCATTGTCGCGCCGCTAATCGGCGAGAGTGAAAGCGTATCTCTCGACGCCGCGCAATCTGTTGCGGCGTTCGAGGCGGCCTCTATCAGACCAAGCTCGACCTGGAAGGCAGGAGGCGAGGGAAATTCACGCTCCAGGATCGAGGTCGCTCCTAACAGCCTCACGATGCGCAACGTCGATCTTAATGAGTGCGTGCAATGGGCGTATGGTGTTCGGTCTTATCGAATCTCAGGAATGCACTTGAACGCGGAACGCTACGATATTCATGCAAGGGCAGAGGGTTCTGTGCAGAACCACCAGCTCGAGCTTATGCTTCAGGATCTGCTGGCAAAGAGATTCAACCTTAAGCTTCATCACGAGGCGAAAATGATCAGCATTTATGAGTTGGTCGCTGCCAAAGGCGGTCCCAAACTCCCTGCACCGAAAGCTGTCGACATCTCGCCTTCTCAATCCAGCGAATCGCTGCCACTAGTGGAGGATGGGAACTTCGTCTTCCGCGATACATCCATTCCTGAATTCGCAGACAAGCTATCACAGCTACGAGATATCGATCGCCCCGTGGTAGACCATAGCGGCATCAAGGGAGTATTCGACATCACCCTAAGGGGTGCAGCCAGTGCTATGTTACAGCCCGATGGACCCTCGCTCTTCACGCTTCTCCAGGAACAACTTGGGCTCAAGTTAGTATCCACAAAGGCCCCGATCGATGTTCTCGTCATTGACCACGCAGAGCAACCTTCCGACAACTAAAGCCGCAATGAAGCCAACCCTTTCCACCAGCAACCGCCTTTTTCTTGCAACTACCCTCTCCTTGTTTGTCATCCCGAGCGCAGTCGAGCGGATCTGCTGTGCGCCATTCGTGTGCCCCGCTCCTACCGGTCCACAACCTTCGCTAGTCATCCAACGAACCCTCCTGGAAACTTCAACCTAGTTTCCAGGAGTAGTCCATAGAACCGCAGATCCACTCCACGGCACGCCGGCGCAGGCGGGATGACAAAAAGGAGAGGATAGTTGCAAGGAGAGGGCGGTTCCTATTCCGAGGCATTTTAAAAATCTAATCTGGACACGTGTGGCTGAACTTAGCCCAGGACGTAGTGGGTCGTACGGGCTTTAGCCCATAGACGAACCCAGCAAACGATTCGGCCTTTAGGCTCTGAGGTCCGGCAGTGCTCGCGGTTGAATCGACTAACCCTATCGCATCCAACTTCAAATTCTCGGACCCCGTCGCATCTAACGAGGAACCTATTTGTTATTCGAAAACGTAGCCGTAATTGTATCTTCGATAACTCGGTAACTCACCGGTTTGGAAATAAATTCATCCATGCCGGCCGCCAGACACCGGTCCCGTTCCTCGCTCATCGCAGATGCGGTCATCGCTACAATAGGTATGTGAGCACCAGCCGCCTCTTCCCGGCGAATTTGCATGGCGGCCTGCATGCCGGTCATCTCAGGCATCTGTACATCCATGAAAATCAGATCGAAATCGCCTTGCCTCCATTGCTCAATCAGCTTCCAGACCATTCGTTGCCAGAGTGATCCGATGTCCCATCTTGCCCAGCATACTCATGGCGACTCTTTGATTCACCAGGTTGTCTTCGGCCAGGAGGATCCTCAGCGACTGTGGCGAAGCGGATGTCCCAGAGCTGGCAGAGCGACCGCACTTGCAGGCCCTCCATTCGTAGCGTTGTCGTCAATGATCAGGGTGGGCATCCTCTGCAAATCTTCTTCGCTCGGGATGGGCATCGCTGGCTGCGATCTCGGGGACAGGTTAAAATACGCAAGAAAGGTAATGGTGGTGCCCTCCCCGGGCATGCTCTTGAGGCCGATTGTGCCACCCATCAACGTCACAATGCTCTTGGAGACGGCCAGTCCCAGTCCCGTACCACCGTATAGCCGGCGGCCTGAAGTGTGCGCTTGCTGAAACTCCTGAAAGAGCCCTTCCTGCTGGTCCAGTGCGATTCCGACCCCCGTGTCGCGAATGGAGAACTGCAAACCAGCGCGCCCGTTCGTAACCGATTCCACTGACACTTCGACCCGGACTTCTCCGTGCTCCGTAAACTTAATCGCATTCCCAACTAGATTGATGAGGACCTGACCAAGACGGATAGGATCACCAATCAAGCCAGCCGGTACATCCGGCGCAATGTTCACGGCGAGTTCCAGGCCCTTCTGGTGGGCTAGCAAGGCCAGGCTCCTCATCACATCCTTGACCACGCTCGGTAAGTGGAAGGCAATCAGGTCCAGAACCGTCTTACCTGCTTCCATCTTCGAGTAATCGAGGATTTCATTAATGATGGTCAACAGGCGATCTGCTGATGACTTCACCGTCAACAGAAAATCACGCTGCTCTTCACTCAAAGTCGTGCTGAGAGCAAGCTCCGTCATGCCCAGAATGCCATTCATCGGCGTCCGTATTTCATGGCTCATGTTTGCCAGGAATTGGCTCTTGGCACGGCTCGCCTGCTCCGCCGCAATCATCGCCTTGGTCAACTCCGCTTGCGACCTCGCATACCTCACTTGCAAAATCGCCGCTCGTACTCCATAGATCGCAACCGCCGCCGAAATGCAGACAAACCCCAACCATGGGTGCTCCGGCCGCAATTTCAACGCCCATCAGGGTGATAGCCAGCGTGAATAATACCGGGCTGAGGTTGTCGATCAGCAATCCCGCGGTTCGCTGGCCGCTGCTCCGTTCACTCGTTTCCACAGGGCTCTTATATTGCAAGGCAATATGAGCCCGTGAGAGCGAGGTAAGGGATCCCCCACCCGGCGTCTTGCACTCCGCTATGCCAGCCGTGCTTCAGTCCGATGTAGCCCACGATAAGAGCTACTATCCCATTGACCCACAGATAGTGGGACGAGGGTCTGGTAAAAGCGTCTTCTTGCCGGGCTCGGATTGGAAAAGAAGCGCAAGGTCACAGCTCCGACCAGAATCAAATTCTCCGCATTGTTCAAATACGTGAGATTCGTCGCGGAGATCGCCTCGGGACGGTCATGCGGGGGCAATACCGAGAAGAGCTGCAAGTATGCGAGCATCGCTGCGATGAGTGCTTGAGCCCCATCGAGCCATGCGAAGCTCTTCAGGCCGGCGTCCGTACCTCGGGAGCAGATAGCCAGCATGACAGGAATTGCGTATGCAAAAAAGAAGAAGTCGGAGTTGAGCGCCTGGGTCTGAGTATGTACATGCGTCCCGAAGTCGTTGTAAGTCAAACCAAGCTCACCAACATCTGCGACCAGCAGACCGCACCCGAACAAGAGCCACAACGGCCTGGCCTCTGGAGATTCGTTGTGAAGCGCCGAGCAGGCACGCCGTAACCCCCAGAACGGGATACATCAGAAGGAACAGGTTAGACAGCGAACAACGCACGCGGATCAAAGACGAGTAGAGTCACGTGAGCGGCCACCAGGATCATGGCCGCCACAAAGAGACGGCGAGCCGCACCCGGCCCCCCGCTGATCACCGCCCACCCCGCACAAATGCCTCCATCAGGATCCCCTGCCACTGTTTGTGCGGCGCAGAGTTGTGGCAAAACGATACATTCTGCTTCAGCTGCTCTATGGCCTATGTCGGACTTATCGGCCCATCCCGTGAAGCACGCCAGTCCCGCAGGCGATTGGAAAGACATACCGCAGGGGTTAGCGTCGCTTTCTCACAGCCCGGTATGCGACAAAGCCCGTCACTCGTTGCGCATTGAGTCTCTCTGGCGGATCACTCCGCATTGAGAATAGTCGAGAACAGCAGCAGACCCACCGTAGTGAAAATGATGTCGTATCCAGCCAGCAGCTTGATCCAAAGGCCCGGCTCGGAGTCGCCCATCAAAATCGACGTCGTAGCCTCGACCATACCCAGCAGTGCCGGAATAAAAATAGGAAAAAGCAGCAGAGGGAGCAGCAATTCGCGATTCCGCGTGCGCACTGACAGCGCCGCAAAGAAGGTTCCGTTTACCACCAGCGCCCACGTGCCCAGCGGCAAAACTAGAACCAGCAGCCAGGTCTCTCCCAGCGGGTGGAGATTGTAAAAGATGGCAAACAGCGGAGCCAGAACGATCTGTACCAGGGTCACGAAGATAAAGTTGGCAATCACCTTAGCCAGGAACAGAGAAGACGCGGGCGCCGGCGCCATTCGTTGTGCGTCCAGCACCTGGTGGCGTAGTTCACGCGTCCACGCCTGGTTCAGCGCGGTCACCGAAGCGAACAAAGTAGCAACGCACAGGATGCCGCCCGCAATCTGCCGCGAAAGAGCCGCGGTAGGATCAAACGCCAAACTGAAAAGCACCACCACCAGCAAAGCAAAGAAAAGCATGCCATTGATGGCGTCTTTCGATCGCCATTCCAGCCGAAGGTCTTTCACCAGATGAATCAGCAGATAGCTCACGGGCGCGCCTGATCCCTGGCCTGATCCTTGGTCAAACCGGCGACCGTAGCGCTGCGCAGCACGCAGGTAATCTTCTGGCGAAAGCAGCACTTGAACTCCGCGCTGCCCAGCCGAGACAGATATCAAATCGAACAGCTCGATCGTCTCATCGGCAAACACCGGGAAATCCTTCTTAGCGCCGAAAACAGTGACCCCGCCGCGGATATAGCCGGTGAGCGGCTGCACATCCTTCAGCGAAACCATCTCTGCTTTACGTGCTCCAGCAGCGCGCGCCAATTTTTTGAAATCCAGCTCCGCGTCGCCGGGAATCACTGCGAACGCGTATTGGTCCGGGCCCGTCATCGTGAGCAGCGTCTTGAATACCTGTTCCACCGGCAGCCCGATCTTCCGCGCCACATTGATGGCGGATAGGTCTTCGGGATCCACCTCGTACTCCTGCAGCGTGTAAGCGATGCCCAGCCCTTCGAGAATCCGAGCCGCATTTGTCTTCATCGCCCAGGCGCCTCGGTCGAGGAGATCAGCTGTCCCCCCTCCATCGTCAGAAAGTAGTCAGCCAGGGGTTCAGCGAGCGATCTCTGGTGGGTAGTGAGCACCACCGTTCGGTTCGCCGCGCGAAGCTGCCCCAGCAGAGCCACCATCTTGCCCGCGCTGGCCACATCCATGTTGGAAAACGGCTCGTCGAGGAGCAGCAATTCGGGCCGCGGCAGCAGCACCCGGGCCAGGGATGTGCGCTGGCGCATCCCTTGTGAAAACTGTCCAACCGGGCGAGTCATCGTCGGGTCGAGGCCTACAGCAAGCAGCGCCTCTGAGGGAGTAAGACAGGAACAGGTACGGTACAGCCCGGCAAAGTAACGCAGGTTCTCCTCGGCGGAAAGCTCGTCATAGAGCATCGGCGCATGGCTCATGTAGCCGATACGCGCTCGTTGGCTTGGGATCTTTTCCGGCATACCCGAGCTGAGCATGCGGGCGGTGCCGAGGGTCGGTTCGAGCAGTCCTGCGAGGATGCGCAGCAAAGTCGATTTGCCAGCGCCATTTTCTCCCAGCAGAACGTAGCAACGGCCGGCAATGAAGCTGAAAGAAACCTTGCGCAGGGCAGGGAAGCGGCCAAACATGCGCGATACGTTGTCGAGCTGAACCAGAACCATCCCCTTGGAGTATAGAGCGCCGAGGCTCTTACTCTACCGGGGTGCCGTCGCTGCGGGAGATTTGAGGGAAGCGGTGTTGGGCGCAGGCTTTTGGGCCGCGTATTTCGAAGCGCACTTGGCTTGCAGCTCGGTGGCATGGAACACGCCATCCCGGCCATACGTGCCCATGGCAAGTGCCTGAGAGCCATCCTTGAAAGTATCCGGCGGAGGCTCGATCCCCTGGTAGCTCACCCGCAGCGTATGACCCTGTTCGGTCAGGACAAACTGGGCATTGGTCCCGCTGCGTGCAATGGAATTGGCCGCCACATCCCCGGCGACCCGCAGATGGCGGGTATAAGCCTTATTGCCCATGGCCTGCAACTCGCCAATGGTCACGTAATAGCTTTTATCCGCTTGCGCCGCGGTGATCGCCAGGTAGATGATGGTGGCCAGGACGATAACAGACCGCGCCGCCAATGCGAAATGTCTGCCCAGGGATCTTCATGGCTTATCTAAGGGTAGGAGCGCGTGGTCCCTTCCGTCAAGCGCCGCATCTGAACGTATAATTCCTCTGAGGCGATTCGACAATGAGCAGCAACGGAAACGGCACCGATGAGATCTTGAAGCCGCGGGCTGAGTGGATCGTGAAGCGGCAAACTCGAAGCCGCACGCACCGGCGACACCAACATGTCCCAGATGCACTTTGCGCGTAAAGGGCAGATCACGGAAGAGATGGCCTTTGTCGCCGAACGGGAAAAAATCCCCGTCGGCTTGATCCGCGACGAGATCGCCGCCGGCCGGCTCATCATTCCTGCCAACATCAATCACCCCGAGCTGGAGCCCATGGGGATTGGGGTCGCCACCCGCTGCAAGATCAACGCCAACATCGGCAACTCCGCGGTCACCTCCAATATCCGCGAAGAGCTCGATAAGCTGCACATGGCAGTCAACTTCGGCGCCGACACCGTGATGGACCTCTCCACCGGTGGCAGCATTCCCGAGATCCGCGAGGCCATCCTGCGCCACAGCCCGGTACCCATCGGCACGGTGCCGATCTACGAGGCGCTGAACCGGGTAAAGAAGCTCGAAGACCTGAACATCGATGTCTACCTGGAAGTGATCGAAGAGCAGGCCCAGCAGGGGGTGGACTACTTCACCGTCCACGCCGGCGTGCTCATCCAGTACGTGCCCATGGTGGCCAAGCGGATCACCGGCATCGTCAGCCGCGGTGGGGCGATTCTCGCCCAGTGGATGACCCATCACCATCGCCAGAACTTTCTCTACGAGCACTTTGACCGCATCGTAAAGGTGATGGCGAAGTACGACGTGAGCTTCTCCCTGGGAGACGGCTTGCGTCCAGGCTGCATCGCCGACGCCAGCGACGAAGCGCAGTTTGCCGAGCTGAAGACCCTGGGCGAGCTGACCAGGACCGCCTGGAAGAGCGACGTACAGGTAATGATCGAAGGCCCCGGCCATGTGCCCCTGGACAAGATCCAGGAGCAGGTAGAGAAAGAGGTCGAGCTCTGCGACGGCGCCCCGTTCTACACCCTGGGACCGCTGGTGACCGATTTCGCTCCTGGATACGACCACATCACCAGCGCCATCGGCGCCGCGATGATCGGCTGGCATGGCGCGTCCATGCTCTGCTACGTCACCCCCAAGGAGCACCTTGGCCTGCCCAACGAAAAAGATGTGAAGGACGGCATGATCGCCTACCGGATTGCCGCCCACGCGGCTGACATCGCCAGGCACAGGCCGGGAGCGCAGGACCGGGACGACGCGATCAGCTACGCCCGCTACACCTTCGACTGGAACAAACAGTTCGCGCTTGCCCTCGATCCGGAAACCGCGCGGTCGATGCACGACGAGACTCTGCCCGACGACTACTACAAGGAAGCGGCCTTCTGCTCCATGTGCGGTCCCAAGTTCTGCTCCATGAACTGGTCGAGCAAGGTCGATGCCTTCAACAAAGAAGTCCACGGCCTGGAAAAGAAAGACCTGACCGAGCTAGTGACCCTGCAAGCCGAGACCCTGGCCAGCCGAGGGTAGCGGGCTTACTGCACCGATTCCAGGGTCTCCGTCGCCCTCACCAGCGCAGCAGTCACATTCGCCATCTGCGCTTGCGCGCGAACCGGATCGCGCGCATCGATGGCCTCGTTCACCCCGGGAACAACAACCGCCGCATACCCCGTATACTCACCCGGCGCAAATATGGTGTGCCGGAACCAGGTCCGCCCGGGAAGGCCCTCCGGCGCTAGCAAATCACCTTCCACTGCCCGCAGCGAGGCATTCAGCGCAGTGGTGTTTCCTTTCGCCGCGAGCTGTTTGGCCATGACCGACATGGCCTCACCCGCAAACCGGCTTGCCGCACCCAACGCAGCATCAAAGTCCACGCTCACCATGCCCACATCCCTGGCGCGCGCCTGGGCGGCGAACAGGTAAGCCTGTATCTGCCGGGCATAGGTGACGTAATCGTAGGGCAGCACATCGGTATCCGCCATGTGCAGCACCTCCAGGCCAAAAACCCGCGCCATCTGCTGCTCATAAACGAAGGTCGGGTCCGCATTCATCACGAACCATGAGTAGTTGTCGAAGACAGAGTGATAAACCCCATAAGGGCCGGTGGAACCGATATCGGTCGAAGGCACACCCAGGTGTTGAATAAAAGGGGTGTAATCCGAACCGCTGCCCAGATCGCCGACGCGGACCTCACCACCGCCCACCAAAGGAACCATCGGCGCATCATTGAATTCTTTGTTCGGGTGCCGCCGCGCAGCCGCATCACTCAGATCCTTTTTCCATTCGTCATAGACCGAACCACCTTTCGGGCTGGCCACCTCCATGGTGACCTCACGAATGAACTGCTTCAGGGACGGCACGGCGGAGGCCTCAAAGTGAACCCCGGAAACGCTGGCGTCGGTGTTGATGTACGCGACTGCGTGGGCCAGCTGTTTGGCATGTTCCTCCGCCCACTCCGTTGAACCGATCAGGCCCTCTTCTTCCGCGTCCCAGCTGCAAAAGTAGAGGGTGCGGCGCGGCTTCCATCCTTGCGCCAGCAGACCGCCGATGCCGTGGACGGCTTCCAGCATGGCCGTGGTCCCGCTGCTGGGATCCACCGCGCCATAGACCCACGCGTCACGATGATTCCCGGCGACCACCCACTCATCCGGAAGTTCGCTGCCGGTGACTTTGCCAATCACGTCCCACACCGTGCGTTGCGCGTAGTCCATCTTGAGGCGCATGTGCACTTTCGTTAAGCCCCCGCCGCCCACGTGATAGCTGAACGGCAAGGCCCCCTGCCATTCCCGGGGTGCCACCGGGCCGCCCAGGTTTTCGAGGATCGGCGCCGCATCGCGGTACGAGAGCGGCATCGACGGGATAGTAGGCAGGCTGCTTATCTGGGAGAGGGGCAAACGCTTCGACGCGGGCAGCCCCGGCGTGGACGCAACATCCGGCGTGGTGGCGTCGCCCGGATACTTGAACATGTACTGCACCGATCCGCGCTGCACCCCCGTATCCGGGCGCCACGGACCGTGCGGATATTTGTCCCCCTGGAAGTACCCGTCATCGGCAGGATCGGAATAGATGATGACTCCGGCTGCTCCCCGCTGCTGCGCCAGGTACACCTTGACCCCACGAAAGTTCATGCCGTAGCGAACCAGAACAATCTTGCCCGCAACACTGATGTGCAGGTCCTCCAGCCGCTTGAAATCTTCCGGCCGGCCGTAGTTCGCATACACCGCCTCGGCGGTCAGGTCACAGGCCGGAGAAGACCCATTGAAGGCGGGCAGCACTCGCGGATCATCCTGGTACGGCATCAGTGTCGACATGCTCGCGGGTGGGCCCGGTCATCAGAATCTTCCCCTCCGCGTTGGTGGCCTCCAGAAAAACCTCCTGGGGAAGATTCAGCCACGCTTTGTAGGGAACAATCTGGGTGTCGAGGCCCGCAGCTTTGAACTTGCCGGCTACATACACGGCTGTGTCGTAGTCCTCTTTACTGGCGGCCACGTGAGGGACGGCAGTAAGGGTCTTAAGCTCTTCCTGGGCTAGCTTGGGATCGGGAATTGCCAGGAAATCCTGGTCAATTTTGGCCTGCCGGCTGAAGTCGCGATAGCCCAAAACGTGATCGGGGAACGGGGAAACCTGGGCCCCGGCAGGGAAGGGAGCGAGGACCAGCAAACAGCAAAAAATCCGTCTTGGAAATGAACAGGTGATATCAAAGTTTATACGAAGGGACTGCCGCCTCCGGGAAGCAGTCCCTCAGCACGCTGGCTACGCCACCAACTGAGCGCAATGCGAGCAGCGCTTGGCGCCGATCGGGATTTCGCTCAGGCACTCCGGGCAAGGCTTGGTGGTGGGCGCCGCAACCACCTTGGGTCGAAACCTGTTCATCAAGGTGTTGACCGGCAGGACAACCAGAAAATAAATCGTCGCAGCAATGATCAGAAACGAGATCAGCGCATTCAGAAAGTCGCCGTACTTGATGATGCCGCCGTTGACGTTGAGCAGAAGCGCAGAAAAGTCCGGCTTGTGCACGATGGCTGCAATCAACGGGTTGATAATATCGGCGACCAAAGCGTTGACAATCGCCGTGAAAGCGGCGCCGATGACGACGGCTACGGCCAGATCGACCACGTTGCCGCGCAGAATAAAGTCGCGAAATCCTTTAAGCATTGGTTCTCCTGGATGAGAGATTTTTACTTGGCCGAGTCTGCCCGGAGATTCTACTTCAGCGTGACGTATTCCTCACGCTCTTTGTGCGTTTGCAAGTGCACGCAGTGAAAAGATCTACAACAGCCAGCGGCCGTAGGGGTACAAGAGCAGAAACAGGATCATGCACAGGGCCATGATGTCCATGTAAATCAGCACGACCACTGCGCCGTGATAAAAGCTCCAGCGATGGCGAAGGCAGCGTATCGTGTCCCAGGTGCCCAGCACGGCCGCGAACGTCGGGATCAGCAGCTTGAGAGAAGGCCGGTCATCCGGGAACCCCGCCAGCATGAAAGCGAGCACCAGGCTGCCGAGGACCAGCGCGATTCCTCGGGGGAGCGAACGATTGCGGAGGTTCAGAGCGCTCAAGACCATGGGGCGAGAAGCCTGCGCCTTACAGTGCCGGTTTACCGTGCCGAGGCCGTTGCCGGTTCCAGCCCCCGCAGCGCTTCTCCATAAGGCGCACGGAGAATGCCACGCTCGGTAATGATGGCGGTGACATACTTGGCTGGGGTTACATCGAAAGCCGGGTTTTCGATTCCCACGCCATGCGGTGTCATCTGCTTGCCGCCATGATGGGTCACCTCGACGGCGGCCCGCTGTTCGATGGGGATAGCGTCGCCGCTGGCAGTCGCCATATCAATGGTCGACCAGGGGCAGGCGACATAAAATGGGATACCGTGCTCTTTGGCCAGGATGGCGACCCCATAAGTGCCAATCTTGTTGGCCACATCGCCATTGGCGGCGACCCGGTCGGAGCCCGACGATCACAGCCTGGATCTTGCCCTGGCGCATGAGGCTGGCGGCCATGTTGTCGCACAACACCGTGGTGGGTATGCCGTCGTGCATCATCTCCCAGGCGGTAAGGCGAGCGCCCTGCAGGAACGGGCGCGTTTCGTCGGCATACACGTGGATCTGGTGGCCTCGTTCGACGGCAGCACGAATCACGCCCAGGGCCATGCCGTAGCCGCAGGAAGCAAGTGCCCCGGCATTGCAGTGGGTCAGCACTCCACCGGAGGCGGGCATCAGCGGAGCGCCGTATGCGCCCATGGTGCGGCAGGCTGCGATGTCCTCGTCGTACATGGTGCGAGCTTCAGCGATCAGGCCGTCCTGAATAGCGCCAATGGTGATGCCCGGTTGTGCGGCAAGCGCGAAGAAACGGCGGCGCATGCGTTCGATAGCCCAGAACAGATTGACCGCAGTTGGGCGCGTCGCGGCCAGTGTCCTGGAAATGGATTCCAGCTCGCTGGTGAGTGCCGGAATCGTCGTAGCCGAGCTGTTCCTGACCCCCAGGGCAACGCCCATCGCGGCGGCAACGCCGATTGCCGGGGCGCCACGCACCACCATGGTGGTGATAATGGTCGCCACCTGGTCGCTGGTGGTGGCAAGCACATAGGTTTCTTCCAGCGGTAAGCGCGTCTGGTCGAGGAAGCGGACTCCCTCAGCGGTCCATTCAAGGGTAGGTATCATGCCGTCTCCAGTTTAATGCAACCACCGCCGGACTAGCCTCGAAGTGCTTTGGTATTGGATTTCCTTCGTTCAGAGCCGTGCTCTTCGTCGAATTTATTCTCCCCGCACTCCGGCCCTACTCCGAGCCTTCCAGGTCTTCGGCCATAGCCAATAACTTGTTGACAGTGTTCCAGTTCCGGCCGGTGGATGCGCATTGCAGCGTCTTCTCAATCTTGACCAGCGAAATCTTCGGATGAGCCATTCCCTGGGGATAGTAGATGTACACCTCACGCCCATTGATACGCAGTTCCTCCGGCTCGCAAGGCATTTCCAGTAGCTGCTCCCGGGCTTGTTTCGTTGGCGCACTATCCATGAAAACGACCAGCAGCCGATTGGGTTCGATGCCCGCCCGTCCGGCGAAGGGATTCTTCGCAATCACCTTGCGCAATTCAGAAGCAGTGCGAACGATCACCGCGGGGCGAAACCCGAAGCCGGCCTCGATCGCTTTCTCCAGCCTGCGTGCCACCGTCACGGGATCCTCGCCGTTCTCGCGGAAAACCAGGTTGCCGCTCTGGATGTAAGTCTGCACGTCGCGCAGTCCAAGCGAGATGCAGAGAGTCCTGAGCGCCGCCATTTGAATCTTCTGGTGGCCCCCAACGTTGACCCCGCGGAGCATTGCAACGGCCATGATCCCTCCAGTATGCACATCAAACCGATGTATGGTGAAGGCATGCACGATCCCGTCTGGATAAAGTCGCTGCTCGGCGTGCACATCGCGGCGGGGTCGACCGCGTTTCTCATGGCGCCGCTCGCCCTGGCTTCGGCAAAAGGCGGCAAGGCCCACCGCCGCTGGGGCAAAATCTATTTCTGGTCCATGGCGGTAGTTGGGTCCACTGCGTTGGTGCTTGCCCTTTACCGCCCAATCCTCTTTCTGGCGCTGGTGGCGGTGTTTAGTTTTTATGCCGCCTTTTCCGCTTATCGGGTTCTCTTCCATAAAAACCTGCCCAAAGGCCAAAAAGTGACCTGGCCGGACTGGGCGGCCGCTATCCTCACCTTTGCTTCCAGCTTCGCTCTAGCCGTACTGGGCGTGGCGAAGCCCGGCCTGGTACAAAACCTGACCATCCCGTCGCTTCTCTTCGGCTTCATCGGCATGTGGTTGGCGGCCAAATCGATCTGGCAATTCCTGCATCCACCGAAAGAGAAAATGTTCTGGTGGTACGAGCACCTGGGGAACATGCTGGCCAGCTACATCGCAGCCTGGACGGCCTTCAGCGTGACCACCATCGGCCGCTTTGTACACGGCGGTTGGGTGATCTGGGTACTGCCGACAGTCATAGGAAGCCCGGCGATTGCCTTGACCACGGCCTACTATAAGAGGAAATTCGCGCCCCGGACCGGAGTCGGGGCAGCCTCGAAGGCTTGATGTCCTCAACCATTGTCTTTCGCCCTGCGCAGCCTGCTGACGCCTATGCTCTGGCCGAGTTATCGATCATGGCCGGCGACGGCCTGTATGAGTTTCTGCTGGAAGAGATGGCGCCGAAAGAGATGCTGGCCGGCCTGATAGCGCGCACCCTGAAGCAGGAAACAGGTGGCTTCAGCTGGCGCCACTGCTTTGTTGCCGACGACAAGGGTGTCGTGGGCATGATCAACGCCTATCCCGCGGCTTGGCTGCGGGAGGAGGAGCAGGACATCCTGCCCCAGGATAAAGTGCAGATTCTCGACCCCATCGACCAGGCGCAGGATTGGGAGAGCTTCCTGGTGAACGGCATAGCCGTTCGCCCTCCATACCGGCGCCAGGGGATAGGGAAGCGGCTGATGGAGTGGGCCATCGAGCAGGCCAGGGCTGCTGGTTTCGCCAAAATCAGCGCCAACGTATGGGAAGATAATGTTGCCGGCCGGGGGCTTTTCGAGGATAAGGGTTTTGCCCTCCAGAGCCGGATCCAAGTAGCGGAGCACACTGGGCTTAGTCACGTAGGCGGCAGCTTGCTGATGGTGCGGCCGAAGCTTACGTTTGTGTGATTTAAGCGCGTCATTTCACCGCCACGGAAGGGGCATTTGCGGGTTTTCGTTTGGCCGGTAAGCTCAACCTATGACTCCCCTGCTCAGTCCTTTCCGGAGGGCGCGGCCTTTACGGGTCGCCCTGCTGACGCTTGGCGTCCTTTGCTCAAGTAGTATCTGTCTTTCTCAGGCGCAGGCTCCAGCGTCCGGAGTCGCCTCCAATACCCCGTTGCCCAGCGGACTTTCGCCTGTCTACCACCTGGTGGTGGGAGGATCCCAACTGTCGTTGGATGGCAATGGCGACTTGTATCGCTCCGAAGATCAGGGAAAACATTGGCATCAGATCAAGCCGCAATGGGATGGCAAGGCCGTTGAGCTATTGGGCATACCCGCACTGACCACCGTTCCTGGCAGCGGCCAGGCTCCGAAATCGAGCACAGCCCAGGAAACCTATGCCGCTGTGCTTTTGAAAAGCTCCACCGCTTTACATTGGGTTAGCGTGGACCGGGGAAAGACCTGGAAGCCTTCCACTCTCGATGACGTGCGGCGGAACGACGTTCATTGGTCTGGTCCGGTAACAGCTTCCTCACTGGGTTGTACTGTCCTGCCGGACCATTCGTGCCCGTAGCGGCGTCCAAATAAGCCGGTAAGGTGTGCTCTTGCGCACATTCGCAACAATGCTGGGACGAAAACAGGCGAGGCAGGTGCCGCCTTCCCGCCGAACACTGGGATAGACGATGCCCAGCGAGCCAAGCTCCATCAACTCCACCGTCAGTTGCTGCGATCGTACATAGCTGGTAGGGCTGAGGGCATCGTCCTCGATCCCCCGCAGGTCGTGGAACGGGGCCGTGAAGTCCGCCAGGTAGTCGTCGTACTGAATTTCTTCGCGCTCTTTCCAGTCAATCTCCGCAAATTCGACGCTCTTGTGAAAGAGCACCTCGGCCTTGGCGGTCGCCAGCTCAAACGCGGCATACCAGGCGCCCCGGTGAGGGGTGGAGAAGCGTCGCCCCCAGAGGGTTGGCGTGGGTGAAAGCCGCGTTAATCACGTGGTAATTAGGAACATCATAGACAAGATCACGAGCGCTGATATCAGGGCTTAGGCCTTCTTCGGCTCGCAGCCGGGCATTGGTTGCATTGTCGAGCTCGAAGATACCCGGCAGATCCTCGTCATCGGCGATGCGCGTAAGAACGGAATCGTAGTTAGGAGAGTATTTGGCGGGCAATAAACGATGGGTATCGAAGCAGCGGATGTTCGAAACAGGAATAGTGGCCATAGTTAACCGCCGCGGCGGGCATCGAGCAGGCGGCGCAGCATATCCATGGCCGGCGTCCCTCCACGCAGGATGTAATCCAGCGGCGTGCGGCCGGCAAAGATCGGGTTGCTGTTGGGCAGCTGCATCCATTGGTCGGCGAGCCGCTGGCTGTAAAGGATATTGAGCGACTTGAAGATCCCGATCAGATACGAAATGCGCACCAGCTTGTCCTGGTCCAGGCTTTTGCCGGGGGTGCGAGGGTTTTTCTTGAGCTGATAGTAGGCGCCATTGGAGATCCCCCCAAGCAACTCGCGCGCATCTTCGTCACGGATTTTCCAGTGATTAACGATATTGAACAAAGCTTTCAGGCCCGCCGGGGATAAGCGGCGACGCTCCTCGAGACGGGAAAGATCAGGCAGCACAGCCGCGGAGTAACGGGTTTCGGGGTAAGCAAGAGTGCCGGGGCGCGATTTGGGCATGGATCATAACTCTCCAATTATGGAGAATTATAACTCCATTATTCCTTTGCCAGGAAATAGACCAGGCCGGTGATGGCGGCGGTGAGGAACACCCACGCAAACTGGTACCAGTAAAAAAAGGGGAAGCCAAAGAGTGCAGGCGTTGCGCGGGCGTAGATTGCGGGAAAAAGAAGCCCGATGGCAGGAAGGAGAAGAAGCCAGTTCCAGTGGGCGCTCGCGCTTCCTGCTGCCGGTGTCGGCCATGGGAACGATTATAGACTGGAGAGCATGAAGCGCCGACTCATCGAGCACTATGAAGTAGTTCGCAAGCTGGGGGCCGGCGGCAGCGGGGTCGTGTACCTGGCCAACGACACCTTGCTCATGCGGCCGGTAGTGCTGAAGATATTGAAGCGGGGCGCATTGTCGATCGAGCAGATGCGGAGCACCGTGCTGCGCGAGGCGCGGCTGGCCTCCGCCATCGAACACCCCAACGTTTGCGCTATCTACGAAGTGGGAGATTTGGAAGACGAAGCCTACATCGTCATGCAATACGTGCCGGGTGAATCGCTGGACAAAATCATCGCCAACGGTCCGGCAAGTGTTCAGCTGGGGCTCTCCGTGGGCATTCAGATTGCGGATGGCTTGAGCGCGGCGCATCGGCTGGGGATATTTCACCGCGATCTCAAACCAGGGAACGTGATGCTGACCGATGGCGGGCTAGTCAAGATTCTGGATTTCGGCTTAGCCAGGAGAATATCCATGGCCGAGGCGGAGTTCGATCCCACCAAACCGGGACGGGCCAAAGATGTCTCCAAACGTAAGTCACGCATGACCTACACCGCGCACGGCGGCACCATCGCCTACATGGCGCCGGAGCAGTTCGTGACCGGCCAGACCAGCGTGCAGAGCGATATTTTCGCCGTGGGTGTGACGCTGTATGAGTTACTCAGTGGCCGCCATCCGTTTGTGCGTCCCGAGGCGGAAGAGTTTCAAAGCGTACGCGCGATTCAATTCGCCGATCCTCAGCCGCTAACCGAGTGTTGTCCCCAGGTGCCTCCCGAGCTCGCCAGTGTGGTCGCTACCTGCCTGCAGAAGACACCGAGCGGGCGCTACTCTTCAGCCGCGGATCTGCGCGAAGCGTTGCGAACCATCATGAAGACCATGCAGCTGGAAACCGGCATCCTTCCCGGGGACACGGCAAACAACCTGCAAGTCCCGGCCGCGGAGCGAGCCCAGCGGGCTACCGGATTTCTTTCCATGCTGGCGGAGCGCTTTCGCGAGTCGGCGGATGTGCAGAAGCAGAACACGATTCTCGTGCTGCCATTCCAGAACTTTGGACAGTCGGGCGAATCCCCGCTGTACGGCTATGCACTGGCGGATGCGATTGCCGCGCGGCTGGCCCGCATGTCGTCGCTGGTGGTGCGGCCTTCCAGTTCGCTGATGCAGTTGCCGGTGCCCATGCAGCAAATGGATCCGTTGTCGGTGGGCAAAAAGCTGCTGGTGCAGTGGGTGTTGGCGGGCAACTTCATGCGCTCGGAAAAGGGCTTCGATTTGAACTGGCAACTCCTGGATGTGTCCGGGCAGAGCGTACGTGCCGGTGGCACCATCAGCGTGCCTTCCTTCGACCTGATCGCTGTGCAGACGGAAATCTGCAACGAGGTGTTCGGCACCCTGCAGGGGCTGGGCAAGCTGCAGCAGAACGGCGAATCGACCCGCAGCGCGCCGATGGCGGAGGAGTTGTCGGAGGAATATCTGCAGGCCCGCGCAATGCTGTCGTCGTTCATGTCCCGGTCCGGCGCCCGCAGCGATCTGGATAAAGCGAGGGAGATGTTCGAAAGCGTGGTTGCGCGCGACGCCCAGTTTGCCCCGGGATGGAGCGGCCTGGGGATCACCCAACTGCAGTATGTGCGCCACGGATTGGGCGGCCAGTTGTATCTGTTGGCAGCGCGGCGCAGCTTTGACCGCGCGCTCGAAATCGATCCCGGCTCGATCGAGGCCAATCTTTATCGCGTCTACATGCTGCTGTCGCGGGGTGAGAAGGAAAGCGCCCGCCATGGTATCGAGAATCTATTGGTAACCGCGGATAACAATTGGAACGTGCATCTGGTGGCCGGCCAGACGCTGCGCCTGGATGGGATGTATGAGGAGGCCCTGCAGCAGTTCAACCGCTCTCTGCAACTGAATCCTTCCAACGCGCCCATCATTTACAACCACCGTGCACGCGTATACCAGTATCAGAATCAGTTGGAATTGGCGGAGGAAGAGCTGCAGAAGGGGCTGACCCTGGAACCCAGGCATCCCTTGTTGCGCACCTCGATCGCGTACCAGAGAATGCGCCAGGGCGATATGCAGCAGGCCATCAGCATTCTGGAAGCGGTGATTCACGATGATGAGAGCATGCGCATCGCGTTTCCCACGCTGGCTTTGTGCTATGTGCAGGTAGGGGAGCGGGAGCGCGCTACCTCGCTGATCGAAGAAGATTCCTTGTCGGCCGCAGAGGCGGATAGCGAGATGGCCTATCGACTGGCGACGTATTTTGCTGTGGAAGGAGATGAGAGCGAGGCGCTGCACTGGCTGCGCCGTGCTATTTATCTGGGCAATGAAAACTATCCCTGGTTTTCAAAAAATCCGGCCTGGAGCAGGCTGCACGGGCACACAGATTTCGAACGCATCCTGGAAGATTTGAAGAAGAGCCATCGGGCCAATCAGAAAACCTGGAGAAGATTGCTGGAACGGGTGCCCACGGGGAAGCTTGCCTAGGGGGAAAGAAACTGCAGATCCCTCCCCTCCGCTTCCACGGCAAGCTGGGACAGGTCGCTCCAGTCGGGATGACAAAAAGGAGAGGGTTGTTGGAACGGAGAAGGACGCTTTCAAAGGGAGAGGCGACTGTCAAAGGGAAGAGCGGTTGTTAAAGGAAAGGCAAATGGCAAAGGGAAGGCAATTGCCAAAGGAAAAGCCGGCGCCCTGAACGCCTTTTCCTTTAGCAACCGCCCTCTCCCTTACAAAAACCCTCTCCTTTTTGTCATCCCGACTGGAGCGACCTGTCCCGGCTTGCCGTGGAAGCGGAGGGGAGGGATCTGCAGTTTCTCTCGGCCTACGCTTAGAAAGTCTGCGGCAGCAACTCTGTCTTCTGATCCTGTGCCGGAATTCAGAAACATCGGATCGGTCAAGCTGAAAATAACCGTGGATTGCGCCGGCAGATTCGCCGACCAGTTGGTCCGCAGCCAGTGCGCGGTAACAATACCGGCGCCGACAGCCGTGCCGACGACAGCGCCGACACCAGCACCGACAGCTGCACCCACGACAGCGCCACCACCTGCGCCCATGCCCAACTCAGCAATCGTGCGCTTGCCATGTTCATTGGCCACAATGTTGCCTTCGCCCTTGGCCTTGGTGTCGGAGCCAAAGGTATCAATCACCTGGGCATGCAAATGGTAGCGGGTGCCATCCGGCAGAACAAATTCATCGGGCCGGAGGTGGAGCACAGATCCCCCGTTCATCCGATTTCCGGCGGAAGCATAGACCACCCTCCCGTGCAACTCAGAACCGACCGGGATAATGACTTTGCCGTTGCGCAACACGTCCTCGGTGACCGTTCCCTTAAAGGGAGTATTCGGCGAAGTAGACCCAGCGTCGATATCCTGCAGCATGCGAACCTTGAACACGGTTCCCGCAGGCAGCGCATTCGCGGGCCCGGGAACATAGGTGACGATGCCGTCATCGCGGTTGTCAGTCGGAGAATCAAAATTGCGGCCCTTCAGGGCCGCTGCGCGGTGAGGCGCGTAATCGTCGCTGGAAGCAGGCAGCGGCGTTTCGATAATCCCGGCATCGGGATTGCTTTGCGCAGCTGGAGCCGGTGCCGGCGCGGGCCGAGTTGCCGCTGGGGCGGCCGCGGGCGCAGGCGTAGTGACCGCCGGAGGGGTCGCAGGCGCTTGCTCGGTAGTGGTGATCGCATCGCTCGCAGGCGGCGCGGAAACACCTTCATAAGGACTGGGCTTGGCTTGCGCCATGAGAAACGGAGAACTGAGAACGAGGGTGGCCGCGGCGGCCAAAGAAAAACGTGTCTTTTTCATAGCTGTCCCTAACCTCAAACCTAAGCGCAGTAACACTGCACTTACAGATTAGTCCAAGCTTACCTCCGAAGCCTTGACAACCAAAGGAAAGAACCACGGGGGTAACATGCGAAGCATGCAAACCCGCTTTCACGGAAGTTGATGCTGGCTTTGTTAGAATTTGATCTGACGCGAAGATGGGAAGCTTCATTCACACGATTGCCGGGGCAGACGGAAAAGCGATTGCCGTCGATCGCCGGGTCCCCCTCAAAGATCGTTTACGACACCACATTACAAGGAGTGATATGACCGAGATTGTTGCCATTCACGCGCGCGAGATCCTGGATTCCCGAGGGAATCCCACGGTGGAAGCCGATGTGCTTCTCGCGAGCGGATCCATGGGCCGGGCGGCTGTACCCAGCGGCGCCTCCACCGGAGAGCACGAGGCCGTGGAACTGCGCGACGGCGACAAAACGCATTACCTGGGCAAGGGAGTGCTGCAAGCAGTCGAAAATGTGGAGAGCGTGATCGCCCCCGAATTGGCCGGCATGGATGCTGCCAACCAGCGGCTGATCGACGCCACCATGATTGCCCTGGATGGCACGGAAAACAAGGGAAAGCTGGGCGCAAACGCGATCCTCGCCGTCTCCATGGCCTGCTCCCGCGCTGCCGCCAACGCACTGCAGATTCCGCTTTACCGCTACCTGGGCGGCGTCAATGCTTCGGTGCTGCCGGTGCCGATGATGAACATCATCAACGGCGGAGCGCACGCCGACAACAACGTCGACTTCCAGGAGTTCATGGTGATGCCGGTAGGAGCGGAGCGCTTCGCCGATGCCCTGCGCTGGGGGGTCGAGGTCTTCCACCACCTGAAGGGCGTACTGAAGAAGAAGGGCTACAGCACCGCAGTGGGCGACGAGGGCGGCTTTGCTCCGTCACTGAAATCCAACGTGGAAGCCATTGAAGTGATCCTCGAAGCCATTCAGCTGGCCGGATACAAGGCGGGGGAAGAGATAGCCATTGCGCTGGATCCGGCGTCGAGCGAGTTCTTCGACAAGGCGAAGGGCAAGTACGTCTTCAAGAAAAGCGACAAGAGCGAAAAGACCAGCGAAGAGATGACCCGTTTCTGGGAGAGTTGGGTACGGCAGTACCCCATCATTTCGCTCGAAGACGGGCTGGCCGAAGACGATTGGGCCGGTTGGCAGTTCCTGACCAAGGAGCTGGGCGAAAAGATACAGCTGGTCGGCGACGATCTATTCGTGACCAACACGGAGCGGCTGCAGAAGGGCATTGAAGAAGGTGTGGGCAACTCCATCCTGATCAAGGTGAACCAGATCGGCACCATCAGCGAGACCTTTGAGGCCATCGCGCTGGGACGCCGCTACGGTTACACTTCCGTCATTTCGCATCGCAGCGGCGAAACCGAAGACAGCTTCATCGCCGACCTGGCAGTGGCCACGGGTGCGGGTCAAATCAAGACCGGCTCTGCGTCGCGCACCGATCGCATTGCGAAGTACAACCAGTTGCTGCGCATCGAGGAAGAACTCGGCCAGGGGGCGGAGTTTCTCGGTCGCGCAGCAGTCAACGCTGGGGAGTAAGCGTGGCGCTGAAAAAACCGGTTGTACTCACCATTCTGGATGGCTGGGGTTATCGTGCGGAGAGCTTCGCCAATGCGGTAGCACTGGCGCGTAAGCCTACTTACGACAAACTCCTGGCGGAGTATCCTCATAGTTTGCTTCACGCTTCGGATCACTTCGTCGGTCTGCCGGATGGCCAGATGGGCAACAGCGAAGTCGGTCACCTGAACATCGGCTCGGGCCGCGTGGTGCACATGGACATCACACGCATTGACGATCTGATTCGCTCCGGCGAATTTTTCCGCCATCCGGTGATCGTGGAGGCGCTGAAGCACGCCGGCGAAAAGGGACGCGCCTTGCATCTGCTGGGCCTGGTCTCCGATGGCGGCGTTCACTCTCAGCAGGAGCATCTGCACGCCCTCTTGCTGGCGGCGAAACAACACGGGGTGGAGCGGGTCTTTGTCCACGCCTTTCTCGACGGCCGCGATACCTTGCCCACCAGCGGCGTTGGGTATCTCGAAAAGCTGCAGCGCAAGATCGATGAAATCGGAGTGGGCAAGATTGCCAGCGTAGGCGGCCGCTACTTTGCCATGGACCGGGATCGCCGATGGGAGCGGGAAAAGAAAGCCTTTGACGCCATGACCGGCCGGATCGAGGGCGGAGCATACAGCGATCCGTTCGCCCGAGTCAAAGAGTGTTATCACAACGGCGTGACCGACGAGTTTGTTGAGCCATTCGTGGTGGTTGATGCCGCTGGGAAGCCGGTGGGCACGGTCCGCGATGGCGATGCCTGCATCTGCTTTAACTACCGCGCCGACCGCGTGCGGCAGATTACGCGGGTGCTTGGCGCGCAACAGCGGGCTGACCAAGAACGATGGCAAAGAACTACCCGGAGCGGAGGACCTGGACCAGATTATTCCGCGGGCCGAGGTGCCGAAGCAACTCCACTACGTCTGCATGACGCAGTACGACAAGCAGTTCTCCCTGCCCATGGTGATCCTGCCGGAGTCCATGGAGAACCTGCTGGCGGACATGTTGGCCCAGGCGAATCTGCGCAATCTGCGCATTGCCGAAACCGAGAAGTACGCCCACGTGACCTACTTCTTCAACGGCGGCATTGAAAAACCATTTCCCGGTGAGGACCGGGTGCTGGTGCCTTCGCAGAAGGTGGCAACCTATGATCTGGCCCCGGAGATGAGCGCGGGTGGCATCGCGGACGCAGTGATCAAGGCGATTGGCGATCCCGCCTTCGACCTGGTGGTGGTGAATTTTGCCAACGCCGACATGGTGGGGCACTCCGGCAAACTGGAGCCGACCATTCAAGGAGTGGAGACCATCGATGCGTGCCTGGGCCGTATTTATCAGACTCTCAAACAGCGCGGCGGTTCCATGCTGATCACCGCGGACCACGGCAATGCCGAGTTGATGATCGATCCCGGCACCGGAGGGCCCCACACGTCGCACACGACCAATCCGGTGCCGGTTATCCTGGTGAGCGACGATGCGAGCACGTATCAGATACGTGAGGGCGGCTCGCTGCGTGATATTTCTCCCACGCTGTTAGGCATGCTTGGTTTGGAGAAGCCGGGACGCATGTCGGGGGGCGATCTGCGTTACGCCAAAACCACTTGACACCAACGGGTGAGGAGCTCGGACGCGGACTTCGGTCTGCGTAGGCGGCCCTCGTGTGTGCCCAATCAAATATCGAAAGAGTTATTCGTCCAAGTTCTCACAGAGTCGTCATCCTGAGCGAAGCGCTTCGCAAACCTATCGCACAACAAAGGGCTTTATCGCGCGGAGTCGAAGGACCCCGACGCTGCATATCTGCCAATGCTGTTCAAGAGCTTTTCAACCACCCAAGCCCGAAGAACAGGATCCCCAATGGAGCATCGTTGCATGCGTTGTGTTTTTGAACTCGGAATGATCTGCGCATGAGCATGAGCTTCTTTTTGCGCCACCAGCGTTGGCGTTGTTTTCCGAGTGATTGCGCTCCAACGCAATCTTCATATGAGACGCGCAGATAGGGAGACGGGCTGCGGTGGTTGAAAAGCTCCGAAAAGTATGTGCAGATTAGCAGCGTCGGGGTCCTTCGACTCCGCGCCATCAAGCGGTGTGGCACGCGATCCATCTGTGAAGCGCTTCGCTCAGGATGACGGTTTTGTGGTGACAACGTGGCGTCACTTGGTCGCGGGAGGGGGAGCCGCTGCTGGTTTCTTTTGGCGGAAGTCGTCGATCTTCTTGTCGAGTCCCTGTCCCACGCTGGAATCAACTTTGTAGATTCCAGCGACCGCGCTCGACTTCGCGAAATAGTCGTCCTTGTTCTTGCGTACCTCGAGTGTCTGCACGCCGGCATCACCGGTCACCTTGGCTGTCGCCAGCGGAGTTGCCCGGGCAAATTCGGCTGCCGCATCGGTCGTCGTGTTGAGGTCCATTCTGGCATTCGTCAACGTGCTGACCAGGGCGTTGACCGCGGCACTATCCGCCGGCGACGTCGCCGGCTTGAGGATCTGCCAACCGTCCTTGGTCCGATCAAACTCCAGGTCTTCGCCCTTCTTCACCAGCTCAACCCGGCTTACCTTGTCGGCGCTCAACGTGACCAGGCTCTTATCCCGCAGATCATTCAGGCTCTTTGCCAGGCTACTCTTCTGATAGCTGGCGACGGTAAAAACCCTGGGATCCGTCGCCAGCGCCGCGTAGACATCTCCACCCGTCAGGCGTGTCGTCGCCCAACAGCAATTGACGCGTTCCGCCCTTGACGCTGATGTCCAACTCAACCTGGGCCGGGTCGAGACCGTATTGCTTCCGATCGGAGGCCTTCTCTTCAACGATGCGATCGGCATTCAGTCCCGATAACGTCGAGAGCACGCCGGCGACCGCCTCCTGATCGGCAGGGTATGACTTAGGCTCGGTAATCTGCCACTTGCCATTTGTCTTTTTCAGCGTGACCGGTTCCTTCTGCTTAATGATGAGCTGGCTCACGTCCGCAGGATTGATTTTCACGATCACCGGAGCAGTACTGGCGGGAACGGCGGCACTCTCTTCCGCCGGCTTATGGTGCTGCGACCAATAAAGAACGCCGCCCAGCGTGGCGAGTACAACAACTGCGACGATCAGACCGCGAAAATTCATAGGCGAATGAAGAGCTTATCGTCTCTTCCACCAGACGAGCGTTCCCGCGATCACCACCATCAGCGGCAGCACGAATTGGCTGGTCCCGCGGACCAGGTTGAGCTGCGCCCGGGTCATGGTGATGCGGCGATCTTCCTGCGGCTTCGGCCGGATGGAGATCAAATCCTCGTCGGAAGCAAGCCAGTTCATGGCGTTCAAAGCCAAATCGCCGTTGCCATTGAAACCGAGAAAGCGATTCGCAGCCCATGAGGAGCTGCCGGTCACCACGAAGCGGCCCTCCGAGTTTTGTTTCCCGGTGTTATACGTCCCTGCGGCGGCAATGGTCAGCGGTCCCTTGCGATTGTTGGGATCGGCGACGCTGACCTCGGGGGAACTCAGGTTGGCCGTGGCCAGGCTGCTGCTCGAGGAATCGAAAAGCTTCTCGACGTTCGTCTTGCCCGTGTTCTTGATTTCCAGCGAGCGGGAGAGCGGGAAGCCGACCGCGCTTCCCCGCATCTGCGCCACGATAGGCTGCGAAGTATAGGTGGTGACCAGCGCTACCTGGGGTCCAAGTCCGGCCAAGCTGGCCGACGGGGTTCAGATCGAGAATCATATCCTTGTCCAGGGTCACACCCCAGCTCTGGAGCAAGCCGGTCAGCGCATCGTTGGCGGCAATCGTCGAACGTCCGAACTGAACCGGCGGATCGAGCATGAAGAACGCCCGGCCGCCATTTTCGACATAGTTCTTGATCGCATCCACCTGCGGCTGCTGATAATCGTGCGTGGGCCCGGCGACAACCAGCGTGGTGCAGTCGGCCGGCACCTCTGCTTTTTGCAGCAGATCGATCGCCTTCGACTCGTATTCATCTTTCGCCAGCAGATCTTTGAATTGTGACAATCCGTCGCGCTCGGTGTCATCGATGGCGTGCTCTCCACTGCCGGTGACAAAACAAACAGTGCGCGTCGTGCTCTTCAGATCGCGGATGAAGGCTCCGGTGATGCCCTCTTCCGTCATACTCTTTGCCGTGTCCTTTTTGGCGCCGATCTGGACCACGGCAGTTCCGAACTCGCGGATTCCGGCGGCACGCGCCAGCTGCGGATTCTTATCCGGATCCACATACTCGACGCGTACCTTGGGCGAAAGGTTGGCGTACTGGTCGAGCACGTCTTTCCCCTGCTGGAACCGTGTGCTCTGGTTGAAGTAGGTGATGGTGGCGTCCTGCTTGAGCCCGCCTACGATCTTTTTCGTCTGGTCGGACAGGCTATACCGCTTGTTCGAGGTCGTGTCATACGACTTGTTGTAGCGGTCGGCCAGCATATTTGCCACCACGACAATGGCGAGTACCACCACGATATAAATTGCTGCGTAGGCGCCATACTTTGTTTGCCTCGCTTTTAGCCATTGACTCGCCATCTACGACCTCCAGCGCAGAGATTCCATGGAGCGTGCCGTGAAAAACAGCCCCAGGAAGATCCCGGTGAGATAAAAGATGACGTCCTTGACTTGAATCACGCCTTTGGCAAACGATTCGAAGTGCGTGATGACGGAAAGATACGAGAGCACCTGGGCCCAGGTTGCCGATTCGTAACCGCTGGTCCACTCCAGCACCCACAGCAAAAGGCAAACGCCAAAAGTGGCGGCCCCGGCAATAATCTGATTCTTGGTCAAGGTCGAGATGAACGTTCCCAGGGCCAGCAGCGTACCCGCCTGCAACAACAACCCCAGATAGCCAACAGCGAGCGGCTTCCAATCGGGCTTGCCGTAGTGGAAAAGAAAGGCAAAATTCAGCGCGGTAAAGAGCAGCAGGCAGGCGTAGAGAATCATGGCCGCCAGCCATTTCCCCACGATGACTTCGATGTCGCGCACGGGCGAGGTGGCCAGCAACTCGATCGTTCCCGAGCGCTTTTCCTCGGCGAAGAGACGCATGGTGATCATGGGGATGAAGAAAAGCCCCACCACGCTGGCGTTCGAAAGCAGCGGCCGGATGATCTGCTCGTTGATGTTCATGGGGAACGCCTGACCGCGCATTTGCATCTCCATGCCCTCAATCACGAAATAGCCGAGGGCATTCCAGAAGAAGAAGCCGAAGATCAGGGCAAACATGGTCAACAAAAGATAAGCAATCGGGGAGACGAAATAGCTCCTCAGCTCTTTGGCGCAAATGGTCCAGATATTTCTCATGACGGCGGCTCGTTGCGCGGGATCTTTCTCAGCCTCGACCGGAGCCGCGCTACCGGTGAGTTGGAGGAAGACTTCTTCCAGGCTCTTGGCCGCCGAACGGAGTTCATAGAGATCCCAGCCGGAGGCGACGACGGCACGCGCCAGGTCACCGCGGACAAGCTGTCCTTTCTGGCTCTGCACTTCGAAGAGCAGGCTCGCGTCTTTGTGCTCGGTACACAGCACGCGGCTCACTCCTGCAACAGCTTCGAGCTTGTGTTGGACCGCCAGAGCGTCGAGTTGGCCCTCTCGAGGAGCGACTTCCAGCAAAAGAGATTCGTCGCCGCGCGTGCGCGCCTGCAGATTGCGCACGGAATCGGTTGCCACCAGCTTGCCCTTGTTGATGATGATGACCTGTTCGCAGGTCTGTTCGACCTCAGGAAGAATGTGCGTGCTGAGAATGATCGTGTGGTCGCCGGCAAGCCCCTTGATCAGATCACGGGTCTCATTGATCTGCTTGGGGTCGAGGCCGGCCGTGGGCTCGTCGAGAATCAACACGTCGGGATTGTGAATGATGGCCTGCGCCAGGCCGACCCTTTGCCGATAGCCCTTCGACAGCTTGCCCAGAAGCTTGTTCTTCACATCGCCGACAAAGCAGCGGTCACACACATAGTCGATGCGCTTTTCCAGCTCGGCTCCCGAAAGGCCCTTGAGTTTGCCCACGAACCGCAGATATTCGGCCGTCTCCATCTCGGGATAGAGAGGAGGCGTTTCGGGCAAATACCCGATGCGCTTTTTGACCTCGAGCGGCTGTTCCAGAACATCGAAGCCCGCTACCGACGCGGTGCCCGACGTAGGAGAGAGGAAGCAAGTGAGGATGCGCATGGTCGTCGTCTTGCCGGCGCCATTGGGGCCGAGAAAGCCAACGATCTGACCCTTTGCTACAGAGAAGGAAACTTGATCAACGGCAGTTGCGCGGGCGTACCTTTTTGTTACGTCTTTGACTATGATCATCGCTGACAAGGAATTCGACGGTATCCAGCAAGAATGGTGATCAACTTTGAGTTGTCACTCCTCAACGAGTCCGCGCATGTGGATGGCGAACCCGACACCATCGTAAAAAGGACACTCTGTCCATGTCAATTCCGGCAGAGTGCGTTGCCGGGTACACAGAACGCAGAATCCGCATCAACCCGGCTGTCCCGCGCATCCCCTACCTTTCGGCCAATTTCATGAATACCAAAATCGCAATCGCGCTGGCAACGCGAAGTAAGGGATGGGAATGAGCGCCGCCTCCGCCACACTCACTCAGGCAGACCACGACTGGAAGCCGAAGACAAACCCCTGGCTGATTGCGTTTGTGGTTTCGCTGGCGGCGTTCATGGAAGTGCTCGACACCAGCATTGCCAATGTAGCCCTGCCGCATATCGCCGGAAACCTCGGCGCCAGCCAGGATCAGAGCACCTGGGTGCTCACCTCGTACCTGGTTTCGAACGCCATCGTTTTGCCCATCAGCGGCTGGCTGGTCAGCGTGTTCGGGCGCAAACGGTTCTTCATGACCTGCATCGTCCTCTTCACCGTCAGCTCTCTCCTCTGCGGCATCGCGCCCAGCCTGGGGGTTTTGCTGATCGCCCGCGTGATCCAGGGTGGGGGTGGGGGCGGCCTGCAGCCGATGGCACAGGCCATTCTGGCGGATACCTTTCCGCCCCGCCTGCGTGGTCTGGCTTTCTCCTTGTATGGGGTGACCGCTATCTTCGCCCCTTCGATTGGACCCACGCTCGGTGGTTGGATCACGGACAACTACTCCTGGCGATGGATTTTCCTGATGAACCTGCCGGTGGGTATTCTGGCGGTCTTTCTGGTCTACACCCTGGTGGAGGATCCACCCTACCTGACCCGGGCACGCGAGCTGGGCAAGCGGGTCAAACTCGACTATGTGGGCTTCTCGCTGCTGACCCTGGGCGTTGGGGCGTTGCAGATCCTGCTCGACAAAGGTCAGGAAGACGACTGGTTCGGTTCAGACTTTATTGTCACCCTCATGGTGATTGCCGGGGTTTGCCTGACCGCCCTGGTGGTATGGGAGCTTTATCAGAAGAGCCCCATTGTAGACGTAAGGCTCTTCAAGAATTTCAATTTCGCTACTTCCAGCATGATGATGTTCGTGGTGGGCGGCATGTCGTTTGCCACCACCGTGCTGGTGCCCCAGTTTCTGCAAGTGAACATGGGGTATACCGCGGAGTCGGCAGGCATGGTTCTTTCGGCCGCCGGCTTTGTCTTGTTGGGAGCGTTGCCTTTCATCGGCATGCTGGCAGGCAGGTTCCAGGGCCGCTATCTGATCGCGACGGGATGGCTTCTGCTGACCTGCAGTATGTTCTTGTCGACCCGGCGGCTCGATTTGCTGATTAGTTTCAACTCGGCCACCTTGCTGCGAATTGCGCAATATGCTCCCCTGGGCCTGGTCTTCATCCCCACGACCGCCGCGGCCTATTACGGTATGCCGAAAGACAAGAACAACGCCGTTGCCGGGCTGGTGAACTTTATGCGCAATATCGGTGCCAGTGTCGGCACCTCCGTGGTGACCACCGTGCTTGCGCGGCGTAATCAATTCCATCAGGAAAGGCTGGGCAGCCATATCACCGCGGGGAACCCGGCGCTCCGCGGCACCGTCGACGGCCTGACGCAACAACTGCAGCATGGCGGAATGAGCGCGCATGACGCGCTCAATGGCGCCTACGGCCGTGTCTATCAAAGTCTCCAGCTGCAGGCCTCCACTCTGTCGTACATCGACACCTTCTGGCTGCTGACGGTGGCGGCCGCCGCCATGTTCTGCCTGACGTTTGTTTTGAAGAGAAATGATCCCCGCGGGGGAGAAAAGGTCGTTGCCCACTAAGAACCCGCTAGTGTTAGGCTGCCAGAATGGAACCCGTGGTTGGATCGACTCTCGATGCACATGGCATGTTGGCGGTCGCATTGGAACAAGCGCGCATTGGCTTTGCTGAGGGCGGCGTTCCTGTGGGCGGAGCGATCTTCCATGTCAACGGTACTTTGCTCGGTGCAGGGCACAACCGCCTGGTGCAGCAGGGCAACGGTTCGCTTCACGGAGAGACCGACGCTTTTCGGGCTGCCGGGCGCCGCCCGACCTGGCACGACACGATTCTGGTCACCACGCTCGCCCCGTGCTGGTACTGCAGCGGCCTGATCTACCAATTCCGCTTCCGCCAGGTGATTGTCGGCGACAGCGTCAACGCCCAGGGCGGTATGCACTGGCTCAAGCAGCAGGGCATCGATATCGTCGACCTGCACTCCCAGGAATGTATTGACCTTATTGCTAAATTCCAGCGGATGCGTCCGGATCTCTGGAAAGAGTGTATTGGCGAGGCGTGAGTTGGAACCACTGAAAGAAAAAATGCGTGCCACCTGGATGGCCGGCGACTTCGGAAAGATTGCCGAACACACTGCCGCTGAGGCTGAGCTGTTCGTTGACACGCTTGGCATCCAGCCGGCGATGCAGGTACTGGACGTCGCCTGCGGCACCGGCAACCTGGCCATCCCTGCTGCCCGCAAAGGCGCAGTGGTCACGGGTGTCGACATCGCAACCAACCTGTTGGAACAAGCCCGCGCAAGGGCTGCAGCCGAAGGCTTGCAGATAACCTTTCAGGAGGGCGATGCGGAACAGCTGCCTTTTCCTGACGCCCATTTCGATGTGGTCATGACCATGTTTGGAGCCATGTTCGCTCCCGACCCGGATCGGGTCGCGTCTGAGCTGGCCCGGGTCTGTCGCCACGGCGGAAAGATTGCCATGGCCAACTGGACTCCGGATGGTTTTACGGGAAAGATGTTCCGCCTCACGAGTCGTCATCTGCCGCCTCCGGTGGAACTCCCGGCGCCGACTCTTTGGGGGGATGAGGCGGTGGCTTCGCTAAGGCTGAAGTCGAATGGGGTGACGCGTCGAAAGCACTGCGGCGGCGCATCCTGCTGTTTGACTATCCCTTTCCTCCGCGCGAAGTGGTGCAGTTTTTTCGCGACTACTTCGGGCCCACGAAGGTTGCATTTTCGCGAATGGACGAAGCCCGGCAGGCCGAGTACCGGGACGATCTGGAAAAGCTGTGGTCGGAACACAATGAGGCCCGCAGCGGAAAGACCCTGATTCAAAATGAATATCTGGAAGTGATCGGCACCCGGTTGTAGTGGTCAGGCGAAAACATTTCCAGGAAAGGTCCGCAGAACTGCAGATCCCTCGGCTTCCCGGATTTCCTGACGAGAGTTGTGGCTTCGATGAACTGCATGTGGTTCTCTTCAGAAGAACCACATAAGCGACTTCGTTGAGAGCTGTGAAGTAGGAAATCCGGGTAGGCTTCGGGATGACAAATAGGAAAGGGTAGATGGTTCGTAGAAGGTGGTTACTGTACCGAGGAGTTTTCTCATCTTTTTTGGATGAGCCACAGGCCCATGACCTCTTCGGTCGCGATGACAACTCTGCTCCGAGGCAACTTTTAATGCCCGTCAGTACAGTAACCACCTTCCATCGAACGTCACACTTTCCTATTTGTCATCCCGAAGCGTACCCGGATTTCCTACTTCACAGCTCTCAACGAAGTCGCTTATGTGGTTCTTCTTGAAGAGAACCACATGCAGTTCATCGAAGCCACAACTCTCGTCAGGAAATCCGGGGAAGCCGAGGGATCTGCAGTTTCCGCGGACCATTCCTGGAAATGTTTCGGGTTCTACTGGCCGCACTCCGCCAGCGGAGCAAGATCGCGGCCGTAGTGACGAATCGCGGTCTGCAGAATTGACACGCTGTGGGCCCACGACTCATCGGCGGCATCCACTTGTCCGTGTAGTCCCGTGAAGAGCAGCGTTTTGCTGCTGCCGCAGACTTCGATCTTCTCCGATGGGCGCGAGGGTCCCGTCTTTTCCAGAACGTCAGGATCGCCATAGAGAGGCTCACCGCCCACCATCACCAGCATCACCTGGGCAGCCGTGGCATGAGTGAGTGTCCAATAGGCGTCGTGTTTGGCATCGCCTTCCGGCTTAATGACCAGCAAGTCGGCTTCGTGACCGGGTTCGAGCGCGCCCAGACGATCGCTGGCTCCAATCAGATCGGCAGGAATGGACGTAGCCATGGCTACCAATTCGCGATCGGTGAACAAATGCGGCGTTTGCGTATCGTTCCAGGCCGCGGCATAGTTCAGTTCCGCCAACAGACCGGTCGCTTCCGGTGGGGCTCCAATCGGGTGACAAGGCTATCTTGACGTGCGCATTCTTCGCGGCAGCGACGTCGGCCGTACTGCCATAAAGCTCAAGATTGCTGCGCGGAGACCAAATCAGGTTGACGTTATGAGCAGCCATCTCCACGTAGTTGGCAGGTTGCAAGCGCAACCCCATGGATCAGCGAGACGCCCGGAACCAGCAATCCGCGGCCTTTCAGCATGTCGAACTCTCGTGCTGCGGAGGCATCCTCGTGACCACCCTCGCTGAGATGAATCAGAAACGCGTGCAGTTGATGGTTTGCCAGTTTCTGACGAATCGGGGCAAGGTCGGTTTCCGTCATCTGCAGAGGAAACACGTTGTAGGCCACATGCCACTCGTCTTCTGTGTCGAGATTATGCGCCAGGCCCATACTGCAGGCGTTTGGCCAGGCTGCCGACTGCGGCGGTCTCGCCTTGTGAGATGGCCTTCACTTCGGCGTAGCGTTCCATCTCGCATTCCAGTCCGTCCGCCACCATCGCCGCATGCGGGGATTCGATTAAGGTCTGGTAGATCGGCTTCTGCTGCCAGTCGTAGCGGTTGCCGAATTCCTCAATCGGATGCCAGCGAGGAAACACATTGTAGGTGAGATGGTTGTGCAGGTCGATGAGGCCAGGGGCGATGACCCCATGGGTGTCGATCACGGTCGTGTTCGCCGGCACCTTCACCTTGGCGCCGGCCGCAGTGATCTTGTTTTGCTGAATCACGACGGTCCCGTTTTCGACAATGCCGCCGGGCGTGACCAGGGTGCCGCGCAGCGCAAAGCCGCCAGACGGGGATTGGGCTAACAAAGGACAGGTGAATAGCCCCAGCATCAGCAGCCGGATCAGATTTGGCATTCATCCATTATGGGGCTGGACCAGCCGGATTGCCTCTTGCCGGGGAAGAAGAAATTTGCGGAAGGGGATGCCGCAAAGGACAATGGCCACCCCGATCAACGCCGGTAACGGATCGTGCATAAGGATCAGGAAGGCGACCAGCGTCGACAAGACAACGAAGCCAATCGGGGCTACAGGAAACCACCATCCCTTTACCGGCTCTTTCAGTCGGAAAAGGGTAGAAGCGGCCAGCGCCAGAAAGATAACCGCCGAAAAGATGATGTAAGACAGCACCCGGTCGAAAGCGCCGAGGAAAAGCACAGCCAGCGCCAGCCCGGTTTGCAGAAGCACGGCATTCGCCGGCGTCCCGAAGCGGGAATGCAACTTTCCGAAAACCGAAAAAAAAGCGCCGGAGTGCGCCATCGCATAGCACACGCGCGGCGCTGCCATGGTGATGGCGGCGATCCCTCCGCAAACGCATACCAGCACGCAGGCGGATAGAACCCGTGCGCCTGCGGCGCCAAAGAGCACCCCGCCGAACTGGGCGACAAAGGCGGTGTTCGAGGTGACTCGATCAAGCGGCAGAACGGCCAGGAACGTAGCGCTGATCAGCAAATAGATAACGGTGACGACGGTGACTCCACCCACAAACGCGAGCGGCAGGGTGCGCTTCGGATTGCGGATTTCTCCAGCGATCTTGCTTGCTTCCCACCAGCCGCCGAAGCTGAAAAAGGCGCTCATCACGCCGCCGGCGATCGCCGGAAACAGTGCGTCCGATCCCGGGCGGCGGACGGTGAAAGGCAGCAAGTTGGCCATGTGGGCGTGGCCCGAAACGACTGCCCAGCCCACCAGCGCGAACAGGATGAGAAGTTTGAAGCCATTGACGAACGACATGACTGCGGCGCTGAAGCGGGTGCCGATGAGATTAATGGCGCCGAACAGGCAAAGCAGCAACGCAGGAGCAGAGGCCAGTCCCGCCCGCCCCAGCGGCAGTATCTGGGCTACATACGGCGCGGCACCCACGGCCAGCGCCGCGGCCACTCCCGGGTACATCACGATGGAACTCATCCATCCATAGAGGAAAGCCACTTGCTCGCCATAGCCGGCCCGCAGATAGACATATTCGCCTCCGGATTCGGGGAAGCGAATGGCGAGCGCGGAATACGAGAGCGCGCCGCACATGGCCATCAACGCGATTCCGAGCCACACCAGCCCGAGCAGCAGCGGCGAGCCCAGCGACTTCGCCATCGCTGCAGGGGTAAGAAAAATCCCCAGGGCAATGGCTTCTCCCGTAACCACAGCGATGGCTGCCGCCAGACCTAGCTGACGTTGCTGCTGCTTACTCTGCTGTTGCATGTGGCGACCATCCTACGTTGCCATTTCCCATCGCGCCTCCACCAAGAGGATGGCTTTGCTCCCCACCGGCAGGCTGAGTTCACCTTCCTGCCGGGCCGTTCCCACTCCGATCTATATCAGACCGGAAACGATGGCTCCGCTCTCTTCGACCGGATCGCAGCCGAGATGTATCGCGTGGCTCGGCCCAACGATCACTCCCGCTGATCCGGCAGGCGTTTCTATCGACATTGCAAACGAGGCCGTGGTAGCCTGCGCGCCGAGCCAGCGCCATCGATCCGCTTACGACCCTGCGTTATGAATGCACTAACATAAGCAGCGGGATGGCAAAACGCAGTGCAGGTCTGCTGATGTATCGCTGGCACAATCGCGAGCTGCAGGTTTTTCTGGTGCACCCGGGTGGCCCGTTCTGGGCTAAGAAAGACCTGGGCGCGTGGTCCGTTGCGAAAGGAGAGTACGTGGAAGGCGAAATTCCACTCGAAGCAGCAAAGCGCGAATTCCAGGAGGAGACGGGCTTTGTTGCGCAGGGAACTTTTCTCGAACTCGGCGCTGTGCAGCAATCAGGCGGTAAGGTTGTCTTTGCCTGGGCTTTTGAGGGTGATTGCGATCCCGCTGCGATGGTCAGCAATCGGTGCCAGTTGGAATGGCCGCCGCGCTCCGGCCGTATGATCGAAATTCCCGAGGTAGATCGCGGAGGTTGGTTTTCCATTGCCGAGGGCCGGGAGCGTATTTTGAAAAGCCAGGCGCCGTTTCTCGACCGGCTCTGCCAGGTGTTGCAGTGCACGGACTAGCATCCTTCGGAAGGTTCATA
Organism: uncultured Acidobacteriaceae bacterium; assembly: GCA_963847155.1. Classification (GTDB taxonomy): domain Bacteria; phylum Acidobacteriota; class Terriglobia; order Terriglobales; family Acidobacteriaceae; genus PALSA-350. The sequence continues at coordinate 229,267 of CAWJZH010000007.1, forward strand.
GGATTGCGAAAAAGGCTCTAGCATGCGGCTCTTCGTTGGGATTCCACTGACTGCTGCGGTCATCGAGGAGCTGTCTGCGATCTCGATGCGGCTTCAATCGCAGGCAGATGGCCTGCGCTGGTCCGCTCCGGAATCCTGGCACATCACCTTACAATTTTTGGGCAATACCCAGCAATACGAATGCATCGTCGGCCGGCTTCGCGAGCTGCGCTTGCCGGCCCTTCCCATTCAGCTCGATGGGCTGGACTTCTTCGACCGCGCCGGCGTTTTCTTTGCGGGTGTCCACCTCACCCCGGAACTCGAGGCACTGCAGCAACGCGTCACCGCGGCAACCGGCCTTTGCGGGTTTATCCCCGAGACTCGTCCTTATCATCCCCACATCACTCTGGCGCGCAGCAAAGCAAAAGGAGGCCGCGGGCTTCGAGAACTCAAGGGTAAAATCCATCGCGATCCGAGATTCAGTGGTTTCGTCGCGGACGAATTCGTTCTCTACGAAAGCGTGCCTGGACCAGGAGGCTCTCGATATGAAATTCGCGACCGGTTCGCCCTGGGTAGCTAGTTCCGGTTCTCTCCTCGCCAATACCCCCAGCTTCCTACGCAGACTTATAGTCGGCAGCGAAATCACTATCCTGCTGGCCCTTCCAATCAATCGTAGCTCCAGACGATGAATGCGGCTGCCGGCAGTTTTCCATGTGACATACCCACAGAAGATATGGCATGCTTATGTGGTATCGACACAGGAGCGGATGATGACAGAATCGAAGCTCGATCTACTGCAAGGCACGCTGGACGTGATGGTGCTGCAGACTCTGTTGACCATGGGTGCGATGCACGGCTACGGCATTGCGCGGCGAATCGAGCAGGTGAGCGGCGATGAAATACTGCTCAACCAGGGCACGATCTACGCCTCGCTGGTGCGGCTGCAGCAACGCGGATGGATCGCCGCCGAGTGGGGCACATCCGATAACAACCGTAAGGCAAAGTTCTATTCCATTACCAGGAACGGTCGCAAGCAGTTGGCGGAAGATGCTGCGCATTGGGCGAGGTTGGCCCGTGTCATGGGACGTGTATTGGCCCTCCCGGCCGAAGGGGAGTTGTAATGGGAACGCTACGCGAAGGCCTGCAACGGGTGCTGTCCTTTTTTCACAAGCAGCACCGGGACTCTGAACTGGATGCCGAGGTTGCGGAGCATCTTGAGCTGGCAGTGGAAGAGAACATGCGGCGCGGCCTGTCTGAGGAAGAGGCCCGGCGTCAGGCATTGGTTCGTTTTGGCGGAGTGGCTCAGGCAAAGGAGCAGCAGCGTGAGGCACGAGGGCTGCCGTGGCTCGATGTGTTGCTGCAGGATCTGCGGTTCACCGTTCCGCACCCTGGGCCGCGATCGTGGTTTCACGGCCATCGCCGTCATCATTCTGGGATTGGGTATTGGCGCGAACATCGCCGTCTTCAGCGTCGTCAATACGCTCCTGCTGCGGCCCTTGCCCTTACGCAATCCGCAGCAATTGGTACGGATACTTACCAAGGACACCAGCGGTGGCGAATCCAGCATGACCTATTCCGCGGATGCCACGCGAAGAGTTTCAACGGCGGAACCGCTCCTTTCAATCCGTGTCCGGCTATTTCGCCTTCTCTGGGCCCGACAATCTCAAACTCAAGGGCAGTGGCCAGCCTTTGCCGGTGACTGGATTAATGCGTAGGCGGCGATTTCTTTCAAACACTGGGAATCGAGCCGTCGTTAGGGCGGCTGTTTACGGCAGAGGAGTGTCTGCACAACAGCCGTCCTGTGGTGCTGCTCAGCCATGCCTTCTGGAAGCGGCAGTATCGCAGCGATCGCGGGATTGTGGGACAGGCTATCGATTTGAACGGGACCCCCGTCACCGTGATCGGCGTGCTGCCGGAAAGCTTTGACTTCGGTTCGATTTTCTCCCCTGGCTACAAGGTAGATGTCTACGGACCGGTCATCTATGACGATATCCGGGACGAAGGAAATACCATGGCGCTGGTGGGCCGCCTGAACCCGGGAGTGAGCCTGGCGCAGGCCCAGGCGGAGGCTGACCTCATCTTTCCCACTCTTCCTTTCAGCCTGAAGCATCCCGAGTATGGAGGCGGACTACACCGGCAACCTGTTGGGATTGAAAGACTATGTAAGTGGCAAACTGCGCCGCTCGCTGATCGTACTTGTGGTGTGCGGTTGGCTTGATTCTGCTCATTGTGTGCGTGAACCTGTCGAATCTGCTGCTGGCCCGGGCAGCCGCGCGCAGCAAGGAGTTTGCCATGCGCACGGCTCTGGGGGCCAGCCGCGGCCGCCTGGTGAGGCAGTTGCTGACAGAGAGCCTGATACTCGTCCTTTGCCGGCGCCCTGTTTGGCTTGGGCCTCGCGTTTGCCATCACCATCTATCTCGCCCATCAGGGCTCGATCGCGCTGCCGCTGCTGAGCAGCGTTCGCATCGATGGAGCCGCGCTCGCCTGGACGCTTTTCGTGGCCGTAGCCGCCGCGGTTTTCTTCGGTCTTGTTCCGGCTCTCAGAATCTCCGGCGGTAACTTGCAGGAGTTCCTCAAAGACTCAGGCCATGGCTCGAGCGACGGCAAGAAGCATGAGGCGTTACGCTCGGCGTTGATCATTTCAGAGATTGCTCTGGCCTGCGTGTTGTTGGTGGGTGCGGGCTTACTGTTGCGGAGTTTTCTGCGCATCCTCGATGTGGATCTTGGTTTCGAACCAAGCCGGGCCGCCTCGATCAGCGTGGATTACAACGACGGCGGGGATGCGGTGAAGAGAAGCGTGATCTGGCAGGAGGTGCTGCGCCGGGTGGAGGCGATTCCGGGCGTGGAGACCGCCGGTATCACCGATAACCTGCCCATGAGCCGCAATCGAAGCTGGGGCATCCAGGTAAAGGGCAAGACTTATCGCAAAGGGGAATTGGAAGACACCTTTGTCTACATAGTTTCGCCGGGCTTTCTGAACGCCATCGGCATGCACCTGGTCAAGGGCCGCGACATTCGTTGGGACGACATCAACAAGAAGGAAGGTGTGGTCATCATCAACGAGACGGTTGCGCGCAAGCTGTGGCCGGGAGAAGATCCCATCGGCCGCATGGCGCAGACGGGCGGCATGGATGCTCGCGTCATTGGAGTGGTGGCCGATGTTCACGAGAGCAGCGTCGAAGGCAATCCGGGTTGGCAGATGTATCTTTCCGGTGCCGCGCCTCAATTTGGACCCGACGGAGCGCAACTGGTTGTGCGCACCAAGCTGCCGCCGGAAACGCTCGCTGCAAGCGTGATGAGTACCCTGCGACAAATCAATCCTGCACAACCGGCGACAGAGTTCCGGCCGATCCAGCGGCTGGTGGATCATGCCGTTTCACCGCGCCGGTTCTTTGTTTTGCTGGTGGGCATTTTTGCCGGGCTGGGTTTGATCCTGGCTTCTCTGGGCATTTACGGCGTGATCTCGTATTCGGTAACCCAGCGAACACAGGAAATCGGAATCCGCATGGCGTTGGGGGCGAGCCAGGGAAGGGTGCAGCTTGCCGTCATCGGAAAGACGCTGCTTCTGGCGTTGATCGGTATCTTCGCGGGCACAGTGGCGTCCTTAGCGATTGCCGATCTTATCGCGTCGCTTCTGTACGGAACCAAGGCCACCGACGGAGCCACCTTTCTGAGCATGACTTTGTTGCTGTTGGTGGTGGCGCTCCTGGCCGGATATATACCAGCGCGAAGGGCTTCGCGCATTCATCCGATGATCGCTTTACGTAATAACTGAAAAACATTTCCAGGAAAGGTCCGCGGAACTGCAGATCCCTCGCCTTGGCTCCTAATGACACAGGGAGTGCGGACGATCGGTTTAGTGCCGCGCCTACGGCGCTCAGATCCTGTTCGGGATCGATTTCCCAGCCCTTCCGGGCTGGGCTGACGTTTGGTGGTCGGCCCTCCGGGCCTTGCATCTATGACGATGTTTGCAGTGTCATTTCTCCTCAACTTGCCGCAAGCAAGTCAGCTGCTCCCCGGCACGCCGGGGCAGGCTGGATGACAAAAAGGAGAGGGCAGTTCCTGAAGGAGGGGGCGGTCGCTGAAGGAAAGGGCGAGCTGCTGAAGACTTTCTTGCCCCAACAACCGCCCTGTCCCTTGGCAACGGTCCTCTCTTTACAACCACTCTCTCCTGTTTGTCATCCCGCCTGCCCCGGCGTGCCGGGGAGCCAAGGCGAGGGATCTGCAGTTCCGCGGACCTCCTGGAAATGTTTTCCCTAAAATCGCCGGTCCATACGCGGATACCAGGTGAGCTGAAACGTAGTGCTGGTGTTGGATTGCCGTCCCGGCTTATACAGCGGAATCAGCCACCGTTCGTATTGCACATTCGCCTTCAACTCCACCTCGGGTGTAAGCCGCTTGACTACATCGAAGCTGAAGTCGGTCTGGGTGGTGCCGCCGGGAATAAAATCCTTATCAGCCTTGGCACTGCGGAAGGAAACCTGTAGCCATTCCCGGGGAGAGAGATGGTACGTGAGCCAGGCCTGTCCTCCCTTGCCTTCGCGTCCGATCCAGTCGGCCATCAGCAGGCCATTGTTGGTGTAGCCATTTCTTTGCACTACCTCGATGTACATGTCCTGGCCACCGATGCTTTGCCCGGTGTCGGGATCGGTCGAAGCAGCTTCGACGCGCAGGTCGAGCTTGGGCACACCGGGAAAATGAGAGAGGTAAAGGCCGGGACGAATGGCGGCGTGGCGCGGCGCGGTGATAGGGAAGACGTCGTCGTGTACTTCAGAGTCGCTGTATAGAAAGTCAGCCACTTGCGGAGATAGGGCAGCCGCCAGGAGAAGTCAACAGAGCTGAAGCGTGCGCCAGGATCGTTGCGGCTGAATTTCTCTGATCCATTGGTATCGCTGATGCTGTAGAAGCTGTGCCAGAAAGTACCCAGCGTGACGGGCGCGTGGTCGACTCCGCCCCAGATGACGGTGCGCTCAAAGCCGAATTCAAAGTTTGGCGTCGGCTTGAAAGAAATCTTTTCCGCATGGGTCCACGGGCTGACCGGAACGTTATGACCCTTGAGCGGCCCCACAAAAAAGTCGTAGCGGATGAGACCCGCAATGCGCGAGATGTAAGGAATATAGAGCGGTTCAACCCGGTTGATCCGAAAACTCCAGACGTTTTCCGCGTTGTTGCTCCACGCCATACCCCCGCCTACTCCCGGTCCATACCAGTTGTCCATTTTTCCGAAGGAGATTTCGTGGCCGATGACGTGGGCTGAAACGTAACCTTCAAGGACCGTGAGGTTGTTGACCGCGGAAACCGGGCCTAGCGGGATGGTTGTGTTGCCGGGCAAGGGAAGAGTAGCTGAACGTAGCGAAGTCGTCGATGGTGGAAAGGGTCTCCGCAAGAGGAAGCGAATAACCTTCCCACCCTGGGGCGTGTTGATACTCTCCGCGAAAGTACGCAGAGAACATGCCGTAGTGGGCGCGCGCGCTGAAACCGGTGTAGTTGTTGAAGCCGCTCGCGTACGGGCGGCCAAAATCATTGATGTCGGTCTGGCCCAGGTGAAAGCTGTCACGCAAAGGCGTGCCGCCAATCCCCATGATCCGCTCATACACCGACTCGAGACCGATGCGGCCAAACTTCTGGTCCAGAGGAATCCGCATATCCGGCTGCAGATCCTTTTCGAGCGCAGTGTAAATGTCAATCGCTTCGTCGTTGGTACTGCCGGTGATCCGGTCCGCGCTGGCGTCCAGCATGTGGGCCACGCTCAAACGCGTCCATGGGCGTAGACCAAGAAACACCGTGTCGACGAAGCCCATCCCATATAGCCGCGTCACGGCAGGGTAGATCCAGCTGTCGAGTGGGATATAAGTGGAACTCATGCCCTCGATCGATTTAAGCGGCTCGTAGGGCGCAAAGTGAATGGTGTCGCGCGGAGCAGGAAGCTGATCCGGACCAGGGGCCGCGGCCGGCGCTTGCGGCGCCGGCGTCTGATCTGTAGCAGAAATGGTCGAGGCAGCTGAGATTCCGGTGGTCCATAGGACCAGCAAACACAAAACAGCGGGGAATTCCACTTACACCTCAAATGCCGGAGCGGTTGATGCCGGACCTGACCAGCAGAGCCACAAATCATTCATCTGTGTTCAAGCTAACGAAACCCCGACTGCCGGTCAATCGTTTGCAACCAGCCGTGAAGCGCGAAGATAACGGGTAGGTCAGCCCTCAAGTTCTTTGACCACGGCGCCCAGTTCGCGCGAGAACTGCTGCGCGATCCCATTTTTCCAGCGCGTGGTGAAGAGTTTCTTGGCTGTGAGGTATCGTTCCATGTGGGTCAGAGGATCGCGCTCGCCGTTCAGCAATACTTGACCATGCTGGCGATACGGCTTAGCTTCGATCAGCACCGCGCCGCCGCCCCTGCGCACCCGATCGAGACTTTCATAAGCTACCCGATACACGGCTACGACATCGTTGCCGTCAACCGTGATCGCTGGTTAGGCCGTCCGTCTGCGCTTTCAGGGTGAGGTTCCCCGTACCGTTTTTGCCTTGCGTGCCCGCCGACGGATTGTTTTCGACGACAAACATGATGGGCAAGCCGCGCCTGGCAGCGATTTTGACCGCCTGCCGCCATGACTCCGAAGCCGTGGCCGCTGCGCCGCTGAACACCATCACCACCTTGCCATCGTTTTCCCGCTTGCCGGCTAAGGCCACATTGCCGGCTGCCGCATAGAGTTCGTCCCGGCCGGAGCCGGTGCGAGAGGAAGGCCCGATGATGTTCTGCGCCGCCCAGCCCGCCGTGCTGGGCAGGCCATACATCTGCGCGACCACGTCACTCAGCCCAACTCCCTTCACCAGGCTCACGATCGAATCGTGAGATGCAACAGCGACGGTGTCCTGGGGCCGCAGATCGATGGCGCAACCCACCGCGATCGCCTCCTGGCCCAGTGAAGCATCGAATACCGTTTTCGACCGGCGTATGCGTCGTCCGTGTTCCGTGAGCAATGCGGCATTGCAGCATGGTGGCGTAAAGCTGCTTGAGTTTGGCGTCGTCGATCAGCGATCCGCCGGTTGATTTACCAGCCATGCCTATGGGGTTCTCCTGATGGGTGAATCGGTTGTGGAAAGCCGCCGAAGTTTTTCACAGAAGTGTGAAAAAGCCTGTGCATTTCCCGTCTCGGATATCGCTCAATTCCTGAATTGATAGGGGTTTTAGCAGTCTGCACTGCTTTCGATGCGCAGTTCCCGAAAGAGGAATCATGTTGAGTAGTCCGCGTTGATACGGATGTATTCCGTGGTAAGATCCGTCGTCCAAAATCGGCACGCGCCGGCTCCGAGTCCGAGATCGACATGAATAGTCAGATTACGTTGTTTCAAATATTCGTGCGCCGCGGCTTCGTCAAAGCCTGGTGAGAGACAGCCCCCTTCGCAAATCGAAAGCTCCCCGAACGAAATGTTGATGCGCGCGGGATCGATGGCAACACCGGCATAGCCGATCGCTGCCAAAATGCGGCCCCAATTAGGATCGCATCCCGCCCATGCGGTCTTGACCAGTGGCGAGTGGGCAATGGAACGGGCTATACGCAGCGCATCCGCATCCGTGAGCGCCCCGCCGATCGCCAACTCAACCACGTGCTGAATGCCCTCTCCATCCTCCACGATCTGCTTGGCGAGCGACAGGCAGACACTTTCGAGAGCAGAGGCAAACGCCGATGTACGCTGGTCGGCAACCGTACGCGCAGTGTCGTGGTTGTGCCCATGGATGGTGATGCCGCTGGCGCCGCTGGCGAGTAGCAGAACCGTGTCGTTGGTCGAAGTATCGCCATCGATGGAGATGCGATTGAAACTACTCTTCGACGGCGTGGTGGAGCAGGTCGGCAGCAACACCGGGTTCGAGCTCAGCGTCGGTGAAGAGATAAACCAGCATCGTGGCATGCAATGCGCTTGCGGATTGTAGCTGCGGATGGATCATGCCCGCGCCTTTGGCGACACCCGCCACCCGGACCGTCACTCCCTCTACGACGAAGTCTGCCGCTGCCATCTTCGGGCGCGTGTCGGTGGTCATGATGGCGCCTGCCATCTGCCCCAGGTGAGCCGCGGAAGAGCCCAGACCAGCATGCACTGCCGGTAGCGCTGCGGTCACCTTGCCAACCGGAAGGGGCACCCCGATGATGCCGGTCGAAGAGGGGATTACCTCATGCGGGTCGCAGCCGAAAAGCTCCCCCGCACTCACGCAGCACTGCTGGGCAGCCAGTACACCGGCTTCGCCAGTCGCGCAGTTGGCGTTGCCGGCATTGACCAGCACCACGCGAACACGATGCTGATTGCGTGCCAGATGGCGCTGTCCGACGATCAGCGGCGCAGCAATCACTTTGTTGCTGGTGAACATGGCCGCGGCAGCGGCAGGCCGGTCGGCCACTGCGCAAGCGAGATCGGGATTCCCGCTGGCTTTCAAACCCGCCCGTACGGCGGCGAACCGGAAGCCGCGAGGCACTTGATCATCACGAAGCAGGGGAACGGGGGACGGAGCAACCATGTGGCCTTTACTCTATCAAGAGAAAGCCAATCATGATGACGACGACGCAACACAGCAGAGAATTTCAGGCGCCGGCAGAATTCCTCAGCATGCGCAACGTGGATATTGCGCGCGGGCAGAAGGTGGTGCTGCAGGATGTAAACCTCACCATCGCCACCGGCGAGCACATCGCCATCCTGGGGCCGAACGGCTGCGGAAAATCAACCCTCATTAAAGCCATGACCTGCGAGTGCTATCCCATCGTTCGCGACGGCATGGAAATGAAAGTCTACGGCCGGAACCGGTGGGAAGTGCAGGAACTGCGTAAGCATCTCGGGGTAGTAGCTACCGAACTGCCCGGCGAACGCACCTCCGTGACCCGAGGGCTTGATGCTGTGGTCAGCGGTTTCTTTTCGAGCTCCACGCTATGGCCGAACCTTGCAGTCACCGAGCCCATGCGCGCCGCCGCGACCGACGCGCTGGGCCTGCTCGGGGCTGCCTACCTGCGCGATCGCTTTGTCGGCGAGATGTCAGCCGGAGAGAAGCGCCGGGTGATGATCGCCCGGGCGCTCGTGCATCGGCCGGAGATGTTGCTACTGGACGAACCCAGCAATGCCCTCGACCTGGCGGCGCAGCGTGAACTCCGGGAGATCCTGCGCGCCGTGGCGGTCGGCTCGCAAGATCGTCGCGGAACCGGCGTGATCATGGTGACGCACCACCTCGCGGATATTCTGCCCGAGATGGATCGTGTGGTCATGATGCGGGATGGCCGCATCTTTGCCGACGGACCCAAAATGGAACTGCTTCAGGCGGAAAAGCTGGAAGAGCTCTTCGGTGTGGAACTTGAACTGACGGAGCGTCACGGCTATTGGCATTCCTGGTGAGCCATTTGCGATATCACCAAACGATCACACTTGACCTCACCCCGGGCGTGGTTTTAATTTATGGCTACACGGGAAAGGAGGATGATCCAGCGAATGAAAAATTCTGATGGTAGTTGTAGATCTATACGTGAGGTGACTGAGGCTTAGAGCGTGCGCTCTAGACCTGGCGGTAAAGTAATTCGTCCGCCGAGGCCCACTTCGTAAGAAGAGCGGACGCCTCAGCCAAACTCCACAGCTTCACCGGTGAAAGGCCCGCGGCCATTATGGCGCGGGCCTTTCACATTCTGCGGGTTCCGACCGCTCCCACACAGGCTTACAATGAACCCATGGAACCACTGGTAATAGCGGGTAAGGCATTTCAATCCCGGCTGATCGTGGGCACGGGTAAATATAAAGACGGGCCAGAGACCCGGGCAGCCATTGAAGCTTCCGGGGCAGAAATGGTGACCGTCGCGGTGCGGCGCATCAACCTTGATCGCAGCCGCGAGTCGCTGCTCGACTACATCGATCCCGAACGCTATTTCCTGCTCCCCAATACAGCCGGCTGCTACACCGCGGACGAAGCCATCCGCGCCGCCAGGCTGGCCCGCGAAGTCGGCATCTCTGACTGGGTAAAAATCGAAGTCATCGGAGACCAGGCAACCCTCTATCCAGACGTACAGGCAACACTCGAAGCAACCCGGGTCCTGGTTAAGGAAGGCTTTACTGTTCTGCCCTACACCTCGGATGACATCGTCTTCGCGCGCCGGCTGATCGATGCCGGAGCGGCCGCAGTCATGCCCCTGGGCGCCCCCATCGGCAGCGGCATGGGTTTGCAAAATCTGGCGACGCTACGCATCCTGCGCGAGATGATTACCGAGGTTCCGCTGATCGTCGACGCCGGAGTCGGTATGGCTTCCGATGTCTGCCTGGCCATGGACATGGGAGCCGATGCCGTACTGATCAACTCCGCCATCGCCCATGCAACCAAGCCCGTCCTCATGGCCGAGGCGATGCAGCATGCGGTGCTCGCCGGCCGGCAGTCGTTCCTCTCCGGACGGATGCCCAGGAAGCTCTACGCTACCGCCAGCTCCCCGCTCGAGGGCCTTTCCAAATAGCACCCACATGACTATTACAAGCGCTGCCCACTGTGGGATAGACTCGGTTTCATGCGCGTGTTCGGCATCGATTGCGGCTCCAACTGTACCGGGTATGGCGTCGTCGATGTCCTGTCCGGCAAGCATGAAACACGCCTGGTGGCAGTCGCCGCAGGCGGTCTCAAATTGCTTAAGGAGCAGCCCCTGCCGGTACGGCTCGCATATATCTATGGCGAGCTCTCAACCTTGTTGGAATTGCACCGCCCCGACGTGGTAGCAGTGGAAGAGGTCTTCTACTCCGTGAATGCAAAGTCCGCGCTGAAATTGGGACACGTGCGGGGAGTGGCTCTGCTGGCCGCCGCGATGCAGGGCCTGCCGGTGGCCGAATATGCTCCACTCACCATCAAGTCCGCAGTCGTCGGCTACGGGTTGGCACAAAAAGACCAGGTACAGTTCATGGTCGCTCGCCTGCTGCGTCTCGACTGCGCGCCCGAACCTGCGGACGCCGCCGACGCCCTGGCCATCGCGATATGCCACGCGCATACTGCACAGACGCTGTCGTTGCAGGCGGAATCCCGCGCTTGAGGTGCAGTTGATTCCGCGGCGAAACATCACCTGGGCACTCTTGCCTTTTCTCTTGGTGCTGGGCGGGCCGCTCCTTGCGGCCCAGGGCGGAACCCAGGCACAGATCCGATTCACCTACGAGAACCCCAAGCTGCAACCGCCCAAGTATGTGGTCACCGTGGCAGAAGACGGCAGCGGGCATTTCAAATCGGAGGCGGGCGGCCCAACGGACGGTCAAAGCATGGCGTCGGAGCCACTGGATCGGCCCATCCACATCTCGCAAACCCTGCGCGAATCCATGTTCGCCGCCGCACGAAAGCATAAGCTCTTTGCCATTTCCTGCGACGACGGGGGAAAGAACATTGCCTTCCAGGGAAACAAAACCCTGGAGTACGACGGCCCGGAAGGCAAGGGAAGTTGTATGTACAACTGGAGTAAGAACGCCCAGATTGATAAGTTGTCGGATGAGTTTGAAGCCATCGCCGCAACCCTGGATGAGGGGGGCAAGCTGCAGCGCCAGTATGAACACGGGCGCCTCAGCCTGGATGCGGAAATCCAGGTCCTGGAGCAGATGGTGCATGATGGGCGGGCCATTGAACTCGAAAATATCTCCCCCATCCTCCAGACCCTGGCTGGGGATGAGGCGGTGTTACAGCGCGTGCAGCGGCGAGCGCGGGTTCTTTTGCAAGGCGCCAAAAGCGATTGAGACGAAAGGCGCGTCTAATACTAGCGAGACTTATTGCCCCGGACGCTGTTTAAGTCATTAGGGCAGGTTCCTGCCAGGAAATGGAGGTGCTCCATGAGGAAGCACCTGAGAACAACGAACATCGCCGTTTTGTCCGCGATTTGCCTATTGTGGATGGCATTGGCAGCCCCTCACGCCCCCGCACAGAACGGTGCTTTGAATGTCGCCCGAGTGAGCTTTGTGCAGGGCTCAGTCCAGCTCCTTGCCGGCCAGGGAAGCGATTTTCAGCAGGCAGTGATGAATATGCCGGTCGTGGATGGCTCCCGCTTGCAGACCGGCGGGGACGGCCAGGCAGAAGTTGAGTTTGGCGACGGCAGCGTCGCCCGCTTAACCCCCAACAGCGCGCTCCAATTCGATCACCTGGCGCAGGATCAGGTTCAGGTCCAGCAGCTGGGTGGCTTGACCTATTTCGAGTTCAACGTGGGTCAGGGGCATCCCGCCTTTAACGTGCAATTCGCCAATCTAAATATGCAGCCGGCAGCGAATTCGATCGTGCGCGTCGGCCTGGATGCCGGGTGGGATGTTGCCGTGATCAGCGGCGCGATCAACGTGCAGGGTGACGGAATTCCCGGCGTGAACGTAGCCGAGAACCAGAGTATCCGTGCCGGCGCCGACAATAGCGGCGCTCCCTATACCGTGGCTCAGGGGATCAATGGTGACTCATGGGACAACTGGAACCAGGATCGGGATCAGGCGATCGCACAGGAGGCATCCGCGCAAACGCCGGTGCGCGATGAAGCGGCAAATCCGCAAAGCGAAAACTGGAACGATCTCGACGCCGATGGCAATTGGTATCCCGTGGAGGGTGAGGGCAACGTCTGGGTTCCTGCCGGGGTTGGGCCGGGTTGGGATCCCTATGGGGCCGGTTATTGGGCCTACTACCCGACCATCGGTTACACCTGGATTTCGAGCTATCCGTGGGGCTGGCTGCCTTATCACTGCGGCTCCTGGAATTACTATTCCTTCGGTTGGGGATGGTCGCCTGGCCGTAACCCGGGCCGCACGTGGGCTCCGGTGACTGTGGTGCGAGTCCATCCGCCAGGCTGGTCGATGCCGCTTTATCCGCCGGGCGGTGCCCGCCCAATGTCGGGGCGCCTGGTCGTGGTCGATCGTGGACCGGTTGCCAAGGGGCCGTGGGCGTTCAACCACGGAACGGTACCCAGACCGGATCACCAGCAAGCACTGAATTGGAATGGACGCAGCATTACGCCGATTGGCCGGACTGACGTTCGTCCGCAGGCATTTTCCAATGCCCGGGGCACCGCGCCGGGATCCCGTGCAGTTTTGAGCGGCACTTTCCCTGGGCCCGCACAGCGCCCGGGTCCTGGTAACACTTACCTATCGGGTGGCAATGCGTCGCGCTCAGTGGGGACACAGAATGTGAGACCGCCGGTGGGCCCGACGTTGACCCCGCCCCAGGGTGCGATCCAACGACCGCCGCAAGGGATGAATCCCAGGCCGAACGTAGCCTATCCTCCCCCGCAGTCATATAACCAGCGCTCGATCTACGAGGTACGTCCGACGCCGACAACTCACTATTCGGCGCCGCCACCGCCTCACTACTCAGCGCCGCCTCAACAGCAACACTACTCCGCTCCTCCGCAGGCCCAGCACCAGCAGTCGATCGGGCCTCGGCGCTGAATGCGCACGGCGTCAGGAAAGTCGAGGGAGAGCAAAGAAGGGTGCCCCAGGTCTCGCGTTTGAGACCTGGGATCCTCCTAGGAAATGCTCATATTTGCCCCTTGTAATGTCTCCAGGTAAAACGAAAACGTGATCTAGCTCGTCAAAGCGCGAAATAGGCAAGCCATTGCTTCGAGTGAAACGGCCTCTGCCCGAACCTGGGCATCCACACCACAACTGATGAAGGCTCGTTCCACCAGAGCTCCTTCATATCCGGACGCGCGTAAATTGTTCGCCAGCGTCTTGCGCTTCAGAGCGAAGATCTGCCGCAAAAACCGAAGAAATCCTTCTGCATCCACCCCCAACTCCTCAAACCGGGGATGCATGGTCAAGTCGAATGACCGTCGAGTAAACCTCCGGAGGCGGAGCAAAAGCCTCAGGCGGCAATGTAAACAACTGTTCGACCCTGGCATACATCTGGGTAATCGCCGAGAGCAACCCATAGGTCCGCGACCCCGGCGGCGCTACGATGCGTTCCGCGACCTCGCGCTGCGCCATGAGCACTGCGCGATCAATCACCGCACTATGGGCGAACAGATGCATCATGATCGGGGACGAGATGTAATACGGCAGGTTACCGATCACCTGCAGCCGAACGCCACGTTCGGTGGCAAGTTCCGTCAGATCAACCTGGAGAATGTCCTCGCACAGCACTTCCACAGAGCTTCCCCTGAGCGACGCCGCCAGCGAAGCGTCAAGTTCGATTGCGATGACCTTTTTCGCCCGGGGCGCCAGCAGACGGGTAAGCACCCCCTTGCCCGGCCCAATTTCGAGCACGGTAGCCTGGCTAAGGTCGCCCAACGCGTCTACGATTGCGCGTGGCGCCGTGGGGCTGACCAGAAAATTCTGACCCAGCTTGGGCTTACGCGGCATGGGATAGACTACGCATTTGCGGCCGTTCCTCCTCTGCATCATACGGAAGCGGATCAGCGTCTAACGGTTCACGATGGCTCTAGACGGGGAAAGGTTCTGTACCGGGCTTCTTGCCAGGAAAAGCCCCACCTCGCTAAGCCGGTTGGGGCATATTGATCGTGAGACCGTTACTAAGAACAGGGTGGTGGTGATGCATATCGTTTTTGCCGCGTCGGAGTGCGTTCCTTACGCCAAGACGGGCGGAGTTGCAGAAGTAGTCGGCGCCTTACCCAAAGAACTGGTGCGCCAGGGCCACCGGGTGACGGTCTATGTGCCGCTGTACCGGCAAGTGCAAAAGCATTTGAAGGATCGCAAGATCGCCATTCGCAGTCTCACCATTCCTTTCTCCTACTACAACCGCTTTGTCACCGTGGTGAACGGGGGCATTTCGGATGGAGTGCAGTTCTATTTCATCGACTGTCCTGAGCTCTTCGATCGGGAGTTTCTCTATGAGACCCCGTCCGGCGACTACGCCGATAACGCGGAACGGTTCGGCCTGTTCTGCCGCGCAGTGCTGGACAGCACCAAGATCCTGGGGGTCCCGGAGGTCTTTCATATCCACGGCTGGCCGGCCGGTGTCCTCGCGATTCTTCTCCGCACCGTCTACTACTTCGATCCTGAACTCAAGAACGTTGCCTGCCTGTTGACCATCCATAACTCCGACCGCCAGGGCTGGTTCCCGCGGGAAACCGTGGAAAAGCTGCTTCTCCCGTGGGATGTGTACACGCCCGAGCGAGCCGAATATTACGGGACCTTTGATTTTCTCAAAGGCGGCATTGTCTATTCCGACGCCATCAACACCGTGAGCCGCAAGTATGCCCAGGAGATTCAGACCCCGGAGTACGGCAACGGTCTGGACGGCGTGTTGCGCGCGCGAGCGCAGGATCTGCGCGGCATCCTGAATGGGGTCGATTACCAGGTTTGGGATCCGGCGACGGATAGCAAGATTGCCGCCCACTACACTCCGGAACGGCTGGAAGGGAAGTTGGCCTGCCGCAAGGACCTGTTGCATGCGTTCGGAGTTTCCAATGTGGCCGAAGACACCCCGGTGCTGGGTATGGTTTCACGCCTGGCGACGCAGAAGGGACTTGATCTGTTGGCAGAGATCTTCGAACAACTGGTGCGGGAGAACATGTTCCTGGTGATGTTGGGCACGGGTGAACCGTACTACGAGAATTTGCTGCGCAGCTGGCAGGAGCGTCTTCCCCATAAAGTCGCAGTTTCGATTACCTATGACGAGACCCTGGCTCACAAAGTCGAGGCCGGTTCGGACATGATCCTGATGCCCTCGCGTTCTGAGCCTTGCGGATTAAACCAGATCTACGGCATGAAGTACGGCACTGTCCCCGTCGTGCGGGCCACCGGCGGCCTCGATGACACGGTGCAGGAATGGTCAGCAGAGACCGAGACGGGAACCGGTTTTCGCTTTAACGAATACCGTCCCGAGGAATTCCTGGGCGCGTTGGGTCGTGCCTTTGCGTCATTCCCCGATAAGAAACAGTGGCAGAAACTAATGCGCAACGGCATGGCCCGCGATTATTCCTGGACCAAGCCTGCCAAGGAATACATTCAGCTGTACGAAGAGATCGTACGCCGGCGGTCGTAGCGACCGAAGCGTGAAACTGCAGATCCCTCGGCTTCGCTCGGGATGACAAATAGGAAAGGGCTGTTGAATCGAGAGAGCAGTCGCTAAAGGAAGGGCGTCTACCGCCCCTTCATAACTCCTTGTCTTTTCCGAATCCCTCTCCTGTAGCAACAGCCCTCTCCTTGCAACAGCCCTTTCCTATTTGTCATCCCGAGCGAAGCCGAGGGATCTGCAGTTTCACTTCACCTCTCACCGATTTCGGCTCAGCCATTCTTGACGTCCCTATTGCGGAACACCATGTACAGCGGTACACCACCAAGAATAATCACCGTTCCCAGCAATGAACTGCGCACATTGCTGACAAACGAGTAGTAAAGCAAAACCCCCGCAGCCACAATAAAAAGCACCGGCAACACCGGATACCCCCAACTACGGAACGGCCGTTCCGCAGCCGGAATCCGCCGTCGATAAAAAAAGATCGTCGTGGTCGTAAGCAGATAAAAAAGCCACTCGGCAAAGATGGCAAGCTCAAACAACTGCTGAAAACGTCCCACCAGCAGCAGCAGGACCGTGCTCAACAATCCCTGCGCCACCAGTGCCGTGGAAGGACTCTGAAAACGCGGATGGATATGTGCCATCCATGCCGGAAAAAGCCGGTCACGCGCCGCGGCAAACGGAACCCGGGCGCCGGACATGGTAGTGCCGTTGAGCCCCACAAGAATACTGAGCGCCATAGCGACGGAAACCAGAGATGCTCCCCAATGGCCGGATACGACCGACATCGCAACCGCCGCCGGACGAGCCGAACCGGCGATACTCGCCGCGGGCAGGATGTACTGAACAGCCGCGTTGGTGGCCATGTACAGCACCCCGACCACGCCCACTCCAGCGATCAACGCGATCGGAAGGCTCCGCTCCGGGCGCCTCACTTCGCCCGCCACCATGGTCAGGTCATTCCAGCCGTCATACGCCCATAGAGACGCGATCAGGGCCACCATGAACCCACCAAACCCGCCTTGCGCCCCGGGAAAAGTGGTAAAAAAATTGCCCAGGCTCCCGTGAGGACTGGCAAAACAAAACCCGGTGATCACCACCACCAGGACGACCTTAAGCCAGGTGAAGAACAGCTGGAAGTCGCCCGCCTTCTTGATCCCCAGGTAGTTGAGCCCGGTGATAAGCCAGCAAGCGAAGATGGCGAAAATCTGCGACCACGTGATCAACAGCGGAGCGCGCAATGCCACGCCGTCGAGCCACGCGAACGCAGGGAAGACCCCCATCACGCGAGCCAGGCCGGTAGTGATGCTGGCAATGGATGCCGGCTTGGCGACCGCGAACCACGTCCACATGTAGAGAAATGCGGGCAGGTCGCCATACGCGTTACGGAGAAAAACATACTCCCCGCCGGCCCGCGGCATCATCGCGCCCAGCTCCGCATAGGTCATCGCGCCGGACAGCGTGAGCAGACCACCCACGATCCAGGCCAGGTAAACCATCCGCCCCGAACCGACGGCGCTCATCATCTCCTGGGGCACAAGGAAAATGCCGCTACCGATGATCGTCCCCACCACGATGGCGGTGGCATGCCAGACACCCAGCACCCGGGGAAGGTCCGGCGCCGAGGTCGAGCTCGGTATGGCGTGGGTCTGTTCGTGCACAGGGCTGACAAATTGTAATGCCTGCCGTTAAACCGGAGGCGTCGCAATCTTGTCCGCGGGATGGAAGTACTCATAGATGGCCGCAGCCAGGTGAGGGGCAACGACCGAGGCGAGTGCCTGCAAGCTGGCATCCTGCACCCCACGCAGGCTGCCGAAGTGCGCCACCAGCCGGTTCCGCGTCTGCGGGCCTACGCCGGGAATGGTCAGCAGGTTAGACTCGCGATCCCGGATCTCTCTTCGCTTGCGGTGGTAAGACACCGCGAAGCGGTGGGACTCATCGCGAATCCTTTGCACCAGGTGCAACACCGGCGATCGCCGGTCCAGCACGATCGGCTCATCCTCCTGCCCGTAGACGTAGATGATCTCCTCCCGCTTGGCAATCGAAGCCAGCGGTTGCGTGGTGATGCCCAGCAACTCCAAAGCTTCCGCTGCCGCATGCAACTGTCCCAATCCTCCATCGATCAGGATCAGGCTGGGCATCGCTTTCTGCTCCGCCTGCACCCGCGTATAGCGGCGTCCCACAACTTCGCGCATGGAGGCAAAATCATCGACGCCTTCGACCGTCTTGATCTGAAATTTGCGATAGTCGGATTTCTTCATCGCCCCATCTTCCCAAACCACCATGGAAGCGACTGTCTCCGCGCCCTGGATGTGAGAGATATCGAAGCACTCAATGCGCCTTGGGAGATCGGGCAGCGTGAGCAAGTCCTGCAGCGATTCCTCGATCACCTTGCGGGAAGGCTGCAAAACCCGGAAACGCTGATCAAAACTCTGCTTGGCATTCTGTCCGGCGAGGTCCACCAGGGATCGCTTCTCTCCCCGGCGGGGCACGCTCAACTCCACCTTGTGCTGGGCACGTTCACTCAGCAGTTCCTCAAGAGAATCGCGATCGGCAAAATCGACCGGGATATAAACCGTGCGCGGCACATACTGCTGGTCGATATAAACCTGCTTCATCAGGGCGGAGAAGAAGAGCGAAGCATCAAACGCCTCTCCGAAAGACTGCGATCCGACGGGTTGGGTCGGAGGCGGCTTCAGGAGAGTCGGGCTCCGGCGGAAGCTCGGGCAATTCCTCCCAGAAAAACTCCCGCCGGTCGACGATCTTGCCGCCCGCGCATATGGAAAAGATTGACCGCCAGCATGCCATTCTCGTGATGGTAACCATAGACGTCCGCATCATCGTTGTCCGTGGTCGCCATGCGTTGTCTTTCCTGTACCTGGCTCATGGTGATGAGCAAATCCCGGTACTTGGCCGCGAGTTCGAACTGCTCTGAAGCTGCGGCCACCTCCATGCGCTGCTCGAGTGAGTTGCTCAACTCCGTCTGGCGGCCTTCCAGAAACATCTGTGTATCGCGCACCGCTTCCTTGTATGCCTCGGGAGTGGTGAGAGCCTCGACGCAGGGGCCAAGGCAGCGCTTGATGTAGTACTGCAGACACGGCCGGGGATGGTAGCGCGACAGATCGACCTTGCAGCTGGGCAGGAGAAAGCTGCGATGAATCAGGTCGACCACCCGGTGAGCAAGATTCCCGGGGAAAAACGGACCGTAGTAGGCGCTACCGTCCTTGCGCAGCCGGCGGGTCACAAACACCTTGGGATAGCGATCGGCCAGGGTCAGCTTGACGTAGGGGTAGGTCTTGTCATCGCGCAGCAGGATGTTGAACCGTGGCTTACGCTGCTTGATCAGGTTGTTTTCGAGCGCCAGCGCCTCGTGCTCGTTTTCTACCAGGATGTAGTCCACATCCACGGCTTCGCGCATCAGCGAACCCGTCTTGGCATTGGCCTGGGCTCCGTCGAGGATGTAGGAGCGTACCCGGGAGCGAAGATTATTGGCTTTGCCGACGTAAATCACCTCGCCGTCGGCATTGCGGTACAGATACACCCCCGGCCGGGCGGGCAGAGTGCGTATCTTCTCGTGCAGATCCATGAAAAGTCCCTAAAACTAAAGTTTAGTCGGTACCGGGATTGGGAGGAAGTTTGCCCACCAGCAGGTAAAAGTTTCCTTTTTCGGCATTTCTGCATCGCACCTAGTTGCACACTTTGCAGCCCAAGTGATTGCAGGGAAACTGGTAATGGGAATGAGGCATTTTGGCAATCTTCGTGCTACATACGTACAGATGGGCAAAAAAGCAGCAAGGACGGGGGCACAGTCTATATATGAATCGATTCAGTAAGACGTCGCAACACACGGCTATCCTCTTGGGGGCTGTATCACTGCTGTTCACAGCCGGCTGCTCCAGCAAAAACTACGTGCGTTCGCAGACAGCTCCGTTGGTGACCAAGACCAACGAGCTTGACGATGCGGTCGCGGCCAACAACCGGTCGATCCAAAGCACCAACGATCGCGCCCAAGCAGGGATCCAGCAAGCGCAGCAGTCGGCTAACACGGCAACCCAAAACGCGACTAGCGCCACCCAGGCAGCCAACCAGGCGCAGGGCAGCGCAAAGGAAGCCGTCAACCGTGCCGACTCCCTGGCGAGCGTCGTAGCCAACCTGGACAATTACAAACAGGTCGGCACCGTCTCGGTGACCTTCGCCTTTGACAAGAGCGACCTACGCAAGAGCGACAAGGCTCAGCTGGACACTCTTGGGACTCAGCTCGGCTCGACCAAGAGCTACATCCTCGAAGTGACCGGCGGAACGGATTCGGTAGGGAACGCCGATTACAACTACCAGTTGAGCCAACGCCGGGCAGAAGCAGTGGTGCAATATCTGGCAGCCAAGTTCAACGTCCCGGCGCATAAGTTTTACCTGATCGGCATCGGCAAGGACCAGGAAGTGGCCACCAACAAGACCGCCGCTGGGCGCGCCCAAAACCGGAGAGTCGAAGTGCAGGTTCTCTCCAATGCAGCACAAGCCGGAGCTCCCGCAGTCTCAGAAGTCCGCTAGGCACCCAGTGCCCCACTTCGCACCCCAAGAGGTGGGGCACTTCTTCGTTTACCCCCAAAGCCTTCCGCGCGACGTCTTCGGGCCGTTAGAGTCCAAAAAGAATACGGGCGAAAGAGCGTGTGTGAGAACTCCATTTCCAAACTCAGTCCCGCAGGGACGGCTTGAAAATAGCCCAGGACGCTAGTCCTGGGTTGGATTTGAAAGGACGACCAGTCCCGCAGGGACGGCTGAAAATAGGCCGCGACGCAATCCTGGACAAGCTTCAGCCGTCCCTGCGGGACTTGATCATGTTTTCATGGTGTACCCAGGACTGACGTCCTGGGCTATTTTCAGCCGTCCCTCCGGGACTGAGTTTGGAAATGGAGTTCTCACACACGCTCTTTAGCCCTGCGCTTACTTGTCCTCAGGCAGCATTTTCGTGCGGGATGGTACGCGCTACGGAACTATTACAACGCCAAGTGGCTTACATGTTCGGCGCGCACATCATCGGCGCTGAACAACCGATAAAACGGAGCCCCTTGCGCCGCAGCTTCTACCGCAGGCCGGCCCTGGGCCTCCTCCCGCTCTACTAGGCAAACGACTCCGACGACCCGCATCCCCGCCTCGCGCGCGGCCTCAATGGCGGTTACCGTAGAAGCGCCGGTAGTACAAACGTCATCCACAATGACCACGGGCGCATCCCGTTGCTGAAAACCCTCAATCCGCCGGCCGGTCCCATGAGCCTTCTCCGCCTTCCGCACCAGAAAACCATCCAGCACCGGGGAGCCCGGAGCCTCCAGGGCATGCCACGCACTCGCCGCCGCCACATTGCACACAACCGGATCCGCGCCAAGCGTAAGGCCGCCTACCGCCCGCGGCCGCAACTCATGCTGCCGAATCAAGTCGAGCACCGCCAAACCTGTCAGGCGCCCACCCTCGCCCGTTAGCGTAGTAGTCCGGCAATCGATGTAGTAATCGCTGGACGCGCCGGAAGACAGCTTGAAATCCCCCAGGCGGAACGAGATGCGTGCCAGCATCTTCAGCAAAGCTTCACGATGAGCAAGAGTCATTAGGTGATTTTATCCAGATGGCGAAACCCGCCGGTGGCGAAAAACAGGATGGTGAAAATAGTCCCGTTATACGTAGCGTGAATGAACGTGCTGGCCGCAAGGGACTGGGTCCACAGCCGCACGCCGCACAGCACCAGGCTCACCGTGAACAGCACCGCCAAAGGCGCCCACGCGTGCGCCAGCTGATCAGCGTGAACCAACGCGAACGCGATGCTGGTCACCGTGCAGGACGCCACTAAAGCCGGAATGCTCCAGCGCGGATCTTTCTCTACACTCGCGCCATCCGCCGGCTCCGGGCCCTGGACGCGCAGCCAATCCCAGGTAGAAGCGATCGAAGGCAGCAGAAAGCCACGAAAGGCCAACTCTTCAAACACCGGCGCCATGAAGGTTCCGAACACCGCGACCATCCAGACATCTGCGGGCGTGCGAAAGAAATCGTCGATGGGCAGCGTCTTGGGAATGGGAAGGAAATTCGACAGCAACTGCACCACCAGGCTTAAAGCAATGCCGCCCGCCAGCAATCGCACCCAGCGCCGGCGCACGGCGGCGAAGTTCCAATGCAAGGCCTGGGCGAACGATCGTTGCCACAGGTAAGTAAAGACCGCCCACACGATGGCGCCCGCGATCAGATACCCAACGGCCATCGTAGGGATCAGCAGCCGCGGCTCGCGGAGCAGTTGCTCCGGCGTCTCCTTGCCCAGCGGATGCAAGCTCATCGCCAGCGCAAAAACAGAAAAACTCGTGAGCAGCAATACGATGACGGCTACGGTAAAGAACAGAACCGTATGACCAAAGTTTGGGATCCGGCGGGTCGGCGCGGACGGTGGCAGCCCATCGGGCACTTCGGGGGTGGACAGGATCTCCAAATCGTTCGACAAGGGCAGATTCCTATTTTGCCGCACGCCTGCGCGGAACGTGATTGCCGTTGGCTCCGGAGGCGGTAGCCGTAAAAGGCTTTAACTCCTGCGGGGGAAAATAACGCCGAAGAAATTCTCCCGTATACGAGCCGAGTGTAGCAGCTACCTCGGTGGGGGTGCCCTTGGCGACCAGGTTGCCGCCTCCCTCACCGCCTTCCATGCCCAGGTCAAGAATCCAGTCCGCGCTCCGGATCACATCAAGATTGTGTTCGATGATGATCACCGTGTTGCCCAGGTCCGTCAGGCGGTGCAGCACTTCCAGCAGCCGGCGCACGTCGTCGAAATGCAGCCCTGTCGTCGGTTCGTCGAGCAGGTAAAGCGTCTTACCGGTCTGCCGCTTGGAGAGCTCCCGGGCCAGCTTCATGCGCTGCGCCTCTCCTCCTGAGAGCGTCGTAGCAGCCTGCCCCAGGTGGATATAGCCCAATCCCACATCCACCAGCGTCTCCAGCTTCTGCCGTACCTGGGGAATATCGATCAGCACCGGCAGCGCGTCTTCGATGGCCAACTCCAGCAAGTCGGCGATCGAGTAGCCGTTGAATTTAACCGCCAGGGTTTCCTGATTGTAACGGCGGCCATTACACACCTCGCAGAGCACATAAACATCGGGCAGGAAGTTCATCTCGATGCGCCGCTGGCCCTCGCCCTGGCACGCTTCGCAGCGGCCCCCGGAGACGTTAAACGAAAACCGCCCCGGTTTGTATCCACGCTCCCGCGACTCCGGCAGGCGCGCAAACAGATCGCGGATGGCGGTGAAGACCCCGGTGTAGGTAGCCGGGTTGGAACGCGGAGTGCGGCCGATCGGGGACTGATCGATGCGTACCGCCTTATCGAGATTCTCGAAACCCTTGATGGCTTTGTAAGGCTCGGGCAATTCGCGCGAACCGTAAAGCTCCCGCGCCAGCGCGCGATAGAGAGTGTCGTTGACCAGGGTGCTCTTGCCGGAACCGGAGACACCCGTTACTACGGTCATTACGTTGAGAGGAAATTGCACCGTCAGATTTTTTAAATTGTGGCCGCTGGCCCCTTCGACCGTAATCCAGTTGCCCTTGAGCGCGCGCGGCGCCTCGCGGCTGATGGTTTGCAGGTCGCCCGAGAGATACCGTCCGGTCAGCGAAATATCCGTCTCCATGATCTCCTGCGGGGTCCCGGCAGCAACCACATGTCCACCGAGTTTTCCCGCCCCGGGCCCGAGATCCACCACGTAATCGGCATGACGAATGGTGTCTTCGTCGTGTTCCACCACCAGCACTGTATTACCGAGGTCACGCAGCGATTTGAGCGCTTCGATCAGGCGTTGATTGTCACGTTGGTGCAAACCGATGGAAGGTTCATCGAGCACATAGAGCACTCCGCGCAAGCGCGAACCGATTTGCGTGGCCAAGCGAATGCGTTGTCCTTCGCCGCCGGAGAGGGAAGCGGCATTGCGGTCCAGCGAGAGATAGCTAAGGCCCACAGAGTCCAGAAATTCCAGCCGCTCCACCACCTCGCGGCGAAGCCGTTCCGCGATCAATCCCTCGCGGCGCGAAAACTCGATCGCCCGCGCCGCCGCGAGCGCCTTACGCAGCGGAAGGGCGGTGAAATCGGCTATGGACAAAGCGCCTA
The DNA here is from genome assembly GCA_963847155.1 of uncultured Acidobacteriaceae bacterium. GTDB lineage: Bacteria > Acidobacteriota > Terriglobia > Terriglobales > Acidobacteriaceae > PALSA-350. The sequence goes on from CAWJZH010000007.1 coordinate 253,293, forward strand.
CTTTGACCGCAAGTGATTCACGCCGCAGCCGTTTACCCTGGCATGCCGGGCAGACCGTCGCGGACATGTAATTCATCAGCCAATCGCGATAGCTCTCGGACTTCGACTCTTCGAGCGAGTCCCGCAAGTACGCCAGGATGCCGTGGAATCCCGTCCGCGGCGCTTCCTCACGCCCAGGCCCATACAGCAACAGCTTCTGTTGCTTCTCCGCGAGATCCTCAAACGGCTTGCTCAGATCGATCTTGTACCGCTTCGCGGCCAACTGCAGCAGCCGGTTCAGGTACTGCGATCCACCCCCAGGCCCCAGCGCGCCGTCGGTCAGAGGCTTCGACCAGTCAGTAATTACCTTCGCTGCGTCGAAGTCATAAATGCTCCCCAGTCCGTGGCACTCGGGGCATGCGCCATAAGTGCTATTGAACGAAAAGCTTCGAGGCTCCAACTTGGGGATGTCGAGTCCGCAATCCGGGCAAGCCATAGAGGACGAATAAAGCTGCTCTTCCTGACCCACAACAGCGGTCAGAACGAGACCGTTGGCCATCTGTAGAGCTTTGGCCACGGAGGTTTCCAGCCGCTTCTCTATCCCCGGTTTGAGGACGACACGATCGATAACGGCTTCAATGGTGTGCTTCTTGTGACGTTCGAGTTGGATGGAGTCGGCGAGATCACGCATCTCACCGTCGATGCGGGCGCGAAAGCCCTGCTGGTCCAGTTCGTCGAGTAGGTCCTTGAACTCACCTTTGCGGCCACGCACGATCGGCGCATAGATGATGACGCGTTCTCCGGGAGCAAGCGAAAGAATGCGCTCCACGATTTGCTCCGCGGATTGGCGCGAAATCGGTTTGCCGCACTTAGGGCAGTGGGGCACTCCGATCGATGCGTACAGAAGACGAAGGTAGTCGTAGATTTCGGTGATCGTGCCGACAGTAGATCGGGGACTGCGGCTGGTGGTTTTTTGCTCGATGGAGATTGCGGGACTGAGTCCTTCAATGGAATCGACATCGGGGCGCTCGATCTGGTCCAGGAACTGGCGAGCGTATGCAGAGAGAGTTTCCACGTAGCGGCGTTGGCCTTCGGCATAAATGGTGTCGAACGCCAGCGAAGACTTGCCTGATCCCGAGAGGCCGGTGACCACGGTAAGCGTGTTACGGGGAATTCGAATATTGATATCGCGGAGATTGTGCTGACGCGCTCCCCGCACGGTGATATGAGTAATGGGCATGAAGGCTTAGGGCTACAGAGCGAATGGCGCGAGTAACACTACATGTATCTTATTCGGCAATAGAAACGAGGGTCAACGCACGCTGCTGTCTGTCACAATGACACACTGGTAATACAAGCAACAAAAGTGCGCCAACGACGCACGATGGGTGAGCGAAAAACTTTAGACTGAAGGGCCAATATGGGAATTGACGTAAGTATGTTGATGGTATTTTGTGCGGCGATCGCCGCTCTCGCGCTGGGTGTGATGTTGGGTTACATGTGCTGCAAGACCCTGTTCGACGTTCTGCGTTTCCACGCTCGGCTGTCTCCGGCGGACGGCGCAAAAGCCAAGGCGCAGGTGGTGCAGGTTTAACCCGGAGGCCGACCCCGCGGCCTGTCGGTTCTAAATCTTTTCCCTCCCCCTCATTCTCCCCGTAGTTGATCGATCTCGCTGGTGCGTAGCCTCACCGAACTATAGTAATCCTGACTTAGCCCCTGCATCGCTACTGAATCGGCGAGTCCTGCTGCACCGGTTGCTGCTGCCCACGCTGCTGGGCCGCGCGCATCTGCTGTAATTGCTCAAACAACTGTTGCGGTGTTCTTACCCCCGCAGGCTGCTGCTGATTCGATCCAGCCGGAACATCTGGTGGAGGTGGTGGAGGAGGAGGAGGAGTATCGACTGCCTCCGCTTCGTTGCCATCGTCAGCGTTCACATTGGCCTGAGGCGCAGGCGAGGGAGCCGGAGCTCCGCCCCGCGTAGTGGGGGTGAGAATCAGTTCTCGCGGCGCGCCGTTGCTCAGGTCTCCAAGCAAAACCTGATTGTAGGCAGTGCCCACCAGCAAATCGGCGAGCACATCGCGTGCAGCCCCCGGCCCGAAGTTGCCGAATACTCGCTCGTCACCCCCCAAGCCCTCGATCTTCATGCCACTATTGCTGGCGACCTGGTGCAGAATGGCGGCCAGGCTGGAATTATCGGCGTGAATCGACAGATTGCCATCGGCGAAGACGATTTGAGCATCCTTCGCCGGCTGCTGCAGCATCGATGGCGCAACCTCGGTCGACTGTGCCGGTACAGGTTGCGGCGCCGCTGCCGGTTGAGCCGTAGCAGCAGGAGCCGTAGCTGCGGAGCTGGAGCTGCGGGAGCGCTGAGGCTGCGGCTGGGACCGGCCCACCCCCACGGCGAAGGCCTCTCTGGGCGTGTACGGTCGATCCATACATCGTCGATAGGAGCAGGATTGTCCATCCGCCGGTCCTGATCGCTCGACTCATCCTCTACCACCCTCTGTGTACTAGACTAACAGTGGTCGCATCTGAGAGCGAGCCCGCTCTCGGTAAACTTCGACCAAACGGTTTAACTTCCATGCCTCGGTCCGGAAAATTATTTGAACTCGTGATTACTGTAGTTACGCTGTTGGCGCCTGCCCGGATCTTTGCCGTCTCTTGCACCAACCAGTCGCAGATGACCGAAAGCGACCGCGCTACCCTGGTGCAGGCCGCGAAAACCATCGCCTCAGCCGTGCAGACGCGGGAATATTTCCGCCGTGCAGGCACTGACCATCCCCAAAGTAAAAGCTCAGTTTGACCCCATCGCAAACACCATCGAGCAGACCGCCCCCCTCATGGCCGGTGCCACCGTAACCATAGACGCACTTTATGGCCTGGACGCTTCCGACTTGAAGGCGCCGGTCGAAGACACCGTCTTCTATTGCGGAGTCGCGAATTCGCCGGTCCATGTGGACGTCACCATCCCACAGCTTCCTCAGGGCAAATATGCCTTAACCCTGGTGCACGCCACAGGGGTGAAGCAGCCCCAGCAGATGGCGTTCCTGTTGCAAAAAAACGGCGATTGGCAACTCGCCGGCCTGTTCGTCAAACCACTCCTCGTGGATGGCCATGACAGCGTCTGGTACTGGACCAAGGCGCGTGCCTATAACCAGAAAGGCCAGAAATGGAATGCCTACTTCTATTACACCACTGCTGCCTACCTGGCCGCTCCAGCGGATTTCATGACCAGCGCGAACCTGGATAAATTGAATCAGGAGGCCGCCGGCGCCCGGCCTGACGGCCTGCCTGGAGCCCAGCCCATGGAAATCAAGGCCGGCAACCAGGCCTACTCTGTGAGCGACGTACACACCGATGGTTCCCTGGGCGGCCTGGATCTGGTCTTACGCTATTCCGCCACCGATACAGCCGATCCGGTCGCCGCCCGCGCGCGGAACCTGGAACTGATGAAGGCTACGCTCGCCGCCCATCCCGAGCTTAAGGACGGTTTCCATGGCTTGTGGGTCTTCGCCGAAGCTCCTGGCCAACGTCCTTACGGCAACGAGCTGGCCATGAGCGAGATTCACTGATGTCCTACGAAACCGAGAAGACGCTATCCCAGGCAATTGCCGAGAGAAGGGCATCCCCCAGTTTCGATGAAAGCCCCATCCCCGATGCCGATCTGCAGAAAATTCTGCAGGCCGGTTTGCAGGCGCCCAGTGGCTACAATCTGCAGCCGTGGCGCTTCATCGTCGTGCGCAGTCCGGAGCAGAAAAAAAAGCTGCGCGCTGCCAGCTTCAACCAAGCCAAGGTAGAAGAGGCCTCGGTCATGATCGTGGCTTGTGGCGATGCCGATGGATGGCGCAGCGGAGACCTGGACGAAATGCTGCGCCTGGGCCGCTCGGGCGGTATGCCGGAAAACTACGCCGAGCAAGCTAAATCCACCATCCCCAACTACTTGTCCAACCATCCCAATATGCCTCTTTGGCTCAATCGCCAAGTCATGCTGGCCTTTACCCATATGTTGTTGATGGCCGAGGTCATGGGCTACGACACGGCGCCGATGGAAGGCTTTGAAGAGGAGAAGGTCCACGAGGTGCTCAAGCTGCCTCTCAGCTACTCCGTAGTGGCTCTACTGGGCATCGGGCACTTGAAAGGCTCGGATAAGTTCTATGGCGAACGCTTCAATATGGCGCGTACAGTTTTTGCCGAAGAATATGGCAAGCCGATCAAGTTTTCGGAGTAATATTAATCGGGCTGTAACAAATCCCTCGCCAGCTTAAAAGGACCAGCCTTCAGGGCGTAAGCCCCTTAGCAGGAGCGCTGCCGTGCGTCGAGAGTATCCCGAGGCGCCCATTGTGGGCGTAGGCGCCGTGGTGATCGACGGCACGAAAGTACTCCTGGTGCGTCGCAGTCAGGAACCGCTGAAGGGCGAGTGGTCGCTCCCGGGGGGCGCCCTCGAGCTGGGGGAGACGTTGCAGCAGGGCGTAGTCCGCGAAGTGCTGGAAGAGACCGGCCTGATCGTTGCTCCGGGCGGCATCATCGAGATCCTCGACCGGATCATCTTGGATCGCATCACCCAGGACGAGGCCTCGGCGCGAGTTCGCTACCACTATGTCCTGATCGATTTTGTTTGCCACGTCACCGGCGGCGTCCTGGGCCCTGCCACTGACGCGGAAGAAGTGCAATGGGTCGAACGAGACCAATTGCAGAACGGATTTCGGTTGGCCCCTGTGACCGTGACGGTTATCGAGAAAGCATTTCGCCTGGGCTGATGAGATGAGGAAGCACATGAGGGTTGAAGAGAAGGCAAGCGGGGGCTCCACCCGCAGAGTCGGCCTGGTTTTCGGATTTGTTCTGCTGCTCGCCGGACTGGGGTTCGGCGTTCTGGCTTGGCGAAATCCGCTGTGGTTGGTCGATCAGCAGGTCGACGCCAGGCTGCGCCTCCACGGCGTGCACAGCGAATTTGTCACAGTAAATGGTTACAAAATGCATTACCTGGTGGGTGGCACGGGCCGGCCCTTGGTGCTGGTCCACGGGCTGGGCAGCCGGGCCGCCGACTGGGCCAACCTGATACCACGGCTCATCGCCGGCGGCCATCGCGTATATGCCGTGGATTTGCTGGGATATGGGCGTTCTGCGCAGCCCAGGGATGTCGATTATTCCATCTCCCAGCAAGCGGCGATGGTCGAGGGTTTTCTTGATAGCCAGCACCTGCAGCAGGTGGACCTGGCGGGCTGGTCCATGGGTGGATGGATCTCCATGCACGTCGCGTTGCAACAACCCCAGCGCGTCCGGCGGCTAGTGCTGCTGGATAGTGCGGGCCTTCGCTTTACGCTGGGCTTCGATCCCGCTCTGTTTCAACCCGAGTCGCCGAACGACCTGGCCCAGTTGCAGGAGCTGCTCGTCCCCCATCCTCACCCCTTGCCGGAATTTTTGGCCATGGCCATGCTGCGCCGCGGCGATGACATCGGCTGGGTCGTTCATCGCAGTGTCGACTCCATGATGACCGGAAAAGATCTGGTAGATGGCAAATTGGGTGCGCTCACCATGCCGGTGCTGATCGGTTGGGGCGACCAGGACAGATTGATTCCGCTTTCCGTCGGCTACCGGTTGCACGCGCAGATACTGCAGTCGGAACTCGATGTCTACGCCAACTGCGGGCATCTGGCTCCCGGGCAGTGTGTCGCCCAGGTTGCGCCCAGCGTTCTCGATTTCCTCAACGCCCAGCCGGCGCGGATGGCGATCGTTCGCCAGATTCCAGCTACCGAAACCAACGACAGCGTATTTCCCGGTCAGTGATCCGTCCCGATGCCGGGCAGCGTTTCACCCTTCCAGACATACGCATCCGCTTGTGGCAACCCGATGTGCGCCAGCACCCGGCAGACAAACTGCTCCGCCATCTCGGCTGAATCTATCGGACGGTTGTAGAAGGCAGGAATAACGGGAAAAATCACCGCCCCGGCGTCCGCGGCGAGGCTCATGTTGCGCAAATGGATCTTGTTGAAGGGCGTTTCACGAACGCAGAGAATCAGCGGGCGCCGCTCCTTCAGGCTCACGTCCGCCGCCCGCTCAATCAGGTTCGAAGCGAGCCCGTTGGCAATGCCGGCGAGTGTGCCCATGCTGCAAGGCAGCACGATCATGCTCGTGGAAGGATAGCTGCCGCTCGCCGGTCCCGCGCCAATATCGCTCTCGCTGAGTTGCTGCACCTTGGCAGACGGCTTGCCCAGCAGTTTTGCTACCAGGTCGTTTCGGCCGCTCAGATGCAATTCCTCCGCGATCACTCGTAGCGAGTTTTCCGAAGCGATGAAATTGACGTGGGTGACTCGCGAGTCGCGCTCCAGCGCCCACAAGAGCCGCTGACCGAAGATGGATCCGCTGGCGCCCGTGATCGCTACCGTCAGGTTCACGCCAGAACCCTATCGAAGATTGCGTCCACGTTCGCCAACTGACGCTCGAACTGAAACGTCTTCTTTAACCGCTCGTCGGGAAGCCGGCTCCGGATCGCCGCATCCTGCTCCACTAGGTCGCGGAATACCAAATCTTCTTTCCAAGCATTCATGGCATGGTTTTGCACCAGGCGGTAAGCTTCCTCGCGAGACATGCCCGCTTCGGTCAGATCCAGCAGTAGCTGGCCGGAGAAGATAAGACCGCCCGTGCTCTCCAGGTTCTTGAGCATGCGCCGCGGATAGACCAGAAGCTTCTCAATCAGCGAGCTGGTCTTCGCCAGCAGGTAGTCGATGAGGATGGTGGAATCGGGAAAGATAATCCGCTCCACGGACGAGTGGGAGATGTCCCGCTCATGCCACAGCGCCACGTTTTCGAGCGCAGCCTGCGTATTGCCGCGAATCACGCGAGCCAGCCCGCTGATCTGCTCTGAAGTGATGGGGTTCCGTTTGTGCGGCATTGCCGAGGACCCCTTCTGCTTCTCGGAGAAAAACTCCTCCGCTTCGCGCACCTCCGTTCGCTGCAAATGGCGGATCTCGACCGCAATCTTATCCAGGGTCGAAGCGAGCACGGCGAGGTTACCTATATAAGCCGCGTGGCGGTCACGCTGGATCACTTGTGTGGCGATGGGGTCCGCGCGGAGTCCCAGCCGGGAGCAAATGGCTGCTTCGTGCTCCGGCTTGAGGTGGCCAAACGTTCCCACCGCGCCCGATAGCTTACCCACGCGCATGTCTTCCGCGCTGGCATCGAAGCGCACCAGGTCGCGCATGATTTCCGCATACCAGTTCAACAGTTTGAGCCCGAAGGTGGTGGGTTCGGCATGGATCCCGTGGGTGCGGCCGATGGTGGGCGTGTACTTGAACTCGAGCGCCCGCCGCCTGAGAATCGCGGCTAGCGCCAGAATGTCCTCGCGGATGATCTCCGAGGCCGCTTTGATCTGCAGCGCTTGCGCCGTGTCCACCACGTCATTCGACGTGAGCCCGTAGTGCAGCCATCGCGATTCCGGCCCGATTTTTTCCGCCATCGCCGTGGTGAAGGCGATGACGTCGTGTTTTACCTCCGCCTCGATCTCCTGAATGCGGGCAACGTCCACCTCTCCATAGGCGCGGATTGCCCGGGCCGCCGAGGGCGGTACGATCCCTCCATCGGCCAGGACCTCGGATGCGGTGGCTTCGACCTCCAGCCACATGCGGTATTTATTTTCCTCAGTCCAGATTCGGCCCATGGCCGGGCGGGTATAACGAGCGATCAACCAAAGCCTCCAGCACAGGCAAATGCCCAACGAACTATTCTATCGTTGCTGCATCTCACAAACTTGGAGGGACGGATGGGAAAGCAACCGGAACTGGTAACAATTGAACGCTATCGCGACGCCTTGGAGGCAGATCTCGCCAAGACCCGCCTGGATTCCGCGGGGATTACAAGCTTTTTGGTGGGAGAAAACACTGCCGTACTCTACGGCACCGGACTCGGTGGGTTGCAGCTGCAAGTGAGCTCTGCGGACGAGGTGGACGCCAGGAGCATCCTCAACGACCCTGGGCCACCGGACGGCGAAGTAAACTCGGTTTCTTAGACGAGCGGCTGGTTGGTGCCCACCCGGAAAAACTCTGACATCTCCTGGTGGAGAAATCCGCGGCCTGGGCGGTAGGGTTGTATCCATTGGCCGTCGACGACGAACTGGGGGATGGCCCTTTTGCCGACGTGTCGGACCACTTCCTCCGCAGCCCCCGGGCTGCTCTCGATATCAATCTCGGTGTAAGCAATCGAGTACTTCTCGAGGAAGCGTTTGGCCTCGCGGCAATCGCGGCACCACGGAGCGGAATACACCAAAACCTGCATATTCCAATCATACCAACCGCCACACCATTCGCCCCTACGCCTTCCGTGGAAGCGCTGCCAGGAAGGGTCCGTAGAACTGCAGATCCCTCGGCTTCGCTTCGGGATGACAAACAGGAGAGGGTTGCTGAAACGAGACGACCGCTGGCAAGGGAAAGGGCGGTTGTTGAGTCGGGAAAACTATTAGCAGCCGGCCCTGTCCTTTAGCAACCGCCCTTTCCCTACAACAACCCTCTCCTTTTTGTCATCCCGAAGCGAAGCCGAGGGATCTGCAGTTCTACGGACCTCTACTGGAAGCGAAACTACTCCTCAAAAAGGAATTGTCACCTCGACAGGAGCGTAGCGCAGTCGAGAGATCTGCGGTCTCAACCTCCCCAAGGGTGACTTTCCGAATACAAGTCATCGAAGTTGACCTGAGAACCCAGATCCACGCATTAATCTGATCACCATGGAAAGCCAAACAAGGCTGGTGATTGGCATTGCCACGCACAACCGTCCCACGATCCTCGCCGAAACCATCGCCTTCCTGGCCAAACAAACAAGACAACCAGACAAAATTCTCATCGCCTACGCAGACCCGGCGGACGTCGCAACCGCCCCCAGCCTTTTTCCGCACGTAACCTTCATCCAGACCGAACTAGGCCTCACTCGGCAACGAAACGCAATCCTGACCCTGGCCCGCGACCACGACATTTTGCTCTTCATCGATGACGACTTCTATCTCGACCCGCAATACCTGGAAATCACCGAGCGCTTTTTCGTGGCGAATCCTGGTGTCGTGGCTTCCACCGGAACCGTGCTGGCGGATGACGTCAAAGGACCCGGTCTCACCGTGGAGCAGGCAAAGTCAATCGTAGCCGGCAGCAACGTCGCCCGCACCGAGCAGCGAATCACTCCTACCTTTCTCGCCTACGGCTGCAACATGTGTCTCCGCCTGGCCACCATCCGCGAGCACAGTCTACGCTTCGACGAAACCCTGCCGCTCTACGGCTGGTACGAGGACTGGGATTTCTCACGGCAGATCACATCCTTTGGAGCGCTGGTCCACATCTCGAATGCCTGCGGAGTGCACCTCAGCACCAAGGTTGGACGATGCACTGGCCTGCGCATGGGATACATGCAAGTAGCCAACCCGATCTATCTTGCGCGGAAAGGAACCTTCCGCTGGCCTCTGGTCTTTAGGTTCATCATCGGCCCTTGCCTGAAAAATCTGATGCGTAGTCTGGCGCCGGAAGCACACGTTGATCGCCTGGGAAGATTTTGCGGAAACCTCACCGCCTTCCGCGATCTCCTCACCGGCAACCTCAGCCCGCAACAGATCGTCGACCTTTAATCCATTCCGCATATTGCAGCAGGATGTAGTTGTCCGTCATGCCCGCGATATAGTCGGCCACCACCCGGGCCGCGCCATGCTCGGCAATTTGCGACTGGTTAGCAACCGGCAACAGCGACGGATCATTTACCCAGCACGCAAATAAATTGCGCACCACCATCGCCGCCTCCTGCAGATCCCGCTGCAGTTCCTCCCGGCTGTAAAGCGTAGCGTACAGATGTTGCTTGGCTTCGCGGCGGAGCTCTTCCATCTGCGGTGAGAACGCTACCAGGCGCTCAGGGGACCGGCGGACATCCTCGAGCCTGGCCACCGCGCCAGCGTTGACCCGGTGCGCCGTCTCCCGAATCAGATCGCCGACCAGGCTGTTCAGCATCCTCTTCAAGGCTTCGTTGGAGAGCAGGTTCTTGGCCGCGGCAGGGAACTCGCGTTCCGCGGCACGCAGGGATTCATCGAAAATCCGCACATGCTGGCGGAGCATCTCCGGCCGGAGCATCCCGGCCTCCATCCCGTCATCCATGTCGGCCGTGAGATAGGCGATCTCATCCGCCAGATCGATGAGCTGCGCTTCCAGGGGAGGCTGCTGGTCAAGAAAATAGCAACCCAGCTCCGGGTGCTCGGCGGCCGAGTAATTGCGGGAGTGCTTGATGATGCCCTCACGTACTCCCAACGTGAGATTCAGCCCACGAAACGCCGCATACCGGACCTCAAAGTATTCAACGATCCGCAACGCGTGCAGATTGTGATCGAAGCGCAGGCCAAATTCCTGCATGGCCTCGTCCAGGGCCCGCTCGCCGGCATGCCCGAACGGCGGATGGCCAATGTCATGCACCAGCGCCAGCGCTTCGGTCATATCTTCGTTCAATTTCAGCGCGGTCGCGATCGCACGCGCTATCTGCGCCACCTCCATGGTGTGGGTGAGCCGGCTGCGAAAGTGATCGGAGTAGCGGTGAGTGAAGACCTGGGTCTTGCCCGCCAGGCGGCGAAATGCCCGTGCGTGAATGACTCTTGCCCGGTCTCGTTGGAAGGGTGTGCGGTAGGGATGGGCCGGCTCGGGATGCTCCCGCTGCGCCAGCAGGCTCCCCTCATCGTCACTAACCCCACAACCGGGCGGCAGCGCCAAAATCTCGCCGGTCGCTCGCCCGGCGGTTACCACCTTACTGCTTCGGGCTGGCGCCCGCCGATTCTTGCTTGGCCAGCTTTACCCGCGCGCTATCCAGCTTCTTCTGCACCTTGCTCACATCGCCTGGTTCCGCGTCGGCCGTGACGGTCTTGGCATACTCCTGCAAGCTCTGCTCCCATTGCCCAGCGGCCATCTTCAGCCGGCCCGTCTTCTCGTACAACTCTCCCAGATGGTCATGCACCTGGGGATCCTGGCCGATGCGCTCGCTTGCCTTGCGCAGGTTAGCTTCCGACAGCGCATACTGGCCCATCTTGAAGTACACCCACCCCAGCGAATCCAGGTAGGCGCCGTTCTGGGGATCCAGCTGAACTGCCTTTTGCACCATGGACAGGGCATCGTCCAACTTCACGCCACGATCCGCCAGCATGTAGCCAAGGTAATTGAGCGTCATGCTGTTGTTGCTGTCGATGGCCAGGATCTTGCGGAATTGCTCTTCGGCGGAATCGAAGCGCTTCTGCCGCTCATCGAGCGCCCCGCGGAGAAAGTAGATGTAGATCTTGTCATCGGCATTGGCCGGGACGGACACGCCCTGCGCATTTGTCTTGGTGGCGGAGAGAGCGTCAGCCGCATCGATCTCGTCCGCGGCGTCCTTCCACCGGCGCATTCGCGTGTACATCTGGGCCAAAGCCAGGTGAACCTCGCGGTCGCTCGCGTTGCCCTTGAGTTGCGCCTTGGCCAGCTTGAGGCCTTCCTCAGCCTTGTTGGTATCCGCCAGCTGCCCGGCCAGCATCAACTGCATCGTCTTGTCCTTGGGCAGGGCCGCCGCGGCCTGTTGCGCGACCTGCGTCGCCTTTTCATATTGCTTGGCGTCACGGTAGGCATCTACCTGGCCCTGATACCCGCGCTCTGCATAGTCCCCGCCCATGGCGACCATCAGCTGGTAGGTTTGAACCGCTTGCTCCGTCTTGTTCTGCTCGCGGTAAATATTGGCCAGCCGGTCGAGGAAAATAGAGCGATTGTTCTTCTCTGCGTCTGCGTATTGGCCGTCCGGATGGTTGGTCTGCTTTACCAGCGTCTGCAGCGCCTGCACCGCTTCGTCATAGTGACCGAGCGAGTCGTCGATCAAGGCCTCATTGAAGCCAATTTCGAGCGAATCCGAAGCCAGGGCCTTGGCCTTCTTCAGCGTGGTGAGCGCCTGCTCGTAGTGACCTTGCCGGCGTTCGATCTCGGCCAGACGCAGATAAGTCTGCGCGTCCTGCGGATCGGCAGCCGAAATAGCCTCAAAGTGCTTGAGGGCCGCACCCAGCTGGTTGTCGTTTAACAATGCCTGCGCCAAGCCTCGTTCGGCATCCAGGTTGTCCGGTTCCATATCGAACGCCTTGCCGTAGGCCTCGATAGCCTTCTTGTTTTCCTTGAGCTGGTCGTAACTCATGCCCAGCGCATAGTCCATTTTGGCCGTCCGGTCGTCCTCCGGCACGGCACTCAGCACTTGAATCGCGTGCGTCATGTCGAGCGAGTCGCTGTACAGCCGCGCCAGGTTCAGCACCACATCTTCGGAATTAGGATCGATGTGCTGCGCCGCTTTAAACTGCTCCTCCGCTTTCGGCGTATCGTGGGCCAACGTGTAGAGCTGCCCCAGCAGCAGCCGGCTCTCGATATCGTTGCTCTTCAACTCCACGATCTTGGTGTATTCGCCGATCGCGAGCTGCAAAACCTTCTCCGAAGGACCGCCATTCTGAACGTTTCCCAGCGACTGCAGATAGACCCGGCCCAGCAGTTTGTGAGCTTCCAGGTTGTTGGGCTCGGTCTTGAGAATCTCCTGCGCCGCCAGCACCGCCTCGCGTACCCGTCCGGTCCGCAGGTAGAGCTCGGCCAGACCGCTGTTCAGGTATTTCGAGTTGGGATCGGCGTCGAGGGCCAGCTTGTATTCCTCGATGGCGCGCGTGGCGTACTCGGGACGGCCGTAGTTGGTGGCCATGTCCTCGTACATGTGCGCCAGGCCGAAATGGTAGTAGGCTGCGGAGCGGTCAGGCTTTTCCGCTGCCGCCGGCGTGCCGGCCGGGTCAGCCTTAGCCGGGGAGCTCGAGGTTGCGGCCGGTTGCTGCGTCGAGCTCGCCTGGAGAGGCGACGCCAGGCCAGAGCCCGGGACAACGATCGCTGCACATGCGAAGAAAGCCGTTCGGCGGATTCTGCGGGAGATTTGCGGCTTAACCTTTATGGTCATGTATGGGAGTTCCTGTGACCGGACTCTGTCATTGAACTGACGCCGGTGGTCCAAACGCGGTGCAGAGGAACCCGCATTTTTTTGTCGTATGCGCTTGCAGTCGGTCCAGCGCACCATCTGGTCATCAGGCGAATTGTAACCCCATCCAAAAAGTCCCCGCACTCCCCAATTTGTTTCAGAGGCAAAAGTTTGGTCGTTACTTTCGTCCTCCGTCTAAAGTTCCGCTAGGAGGAGTTTCGATAATTCGCCATTATCAAGTTTAGACTATTTCTTTTCCGGAAGGACGTGCCTCATCAGGCACCAAATCGCCTTTTTTCCGGGCGGCCAAAACCCGAGGCTGACAATGCTTCACAGGAAGGGCACGGCTCTACAGCCTCCTGAAACCGGGGTTTAGTGACGGAAGTGTCGCATCCCGGTAAACACCATCGCCAGGCCAAGCCGGTTGGCCGCGTCAATCACTTCCTGGTCGCGCACCGACCCGCCCGGCTGGATCACTGCCGTGGCCCCCGCCGCCGCTACCGCTTCCAGGCCGTCGGGAAAGGGGAAGAAGGCGTCGGACGCAGCCACGCTGTTCGCCAACGGCAACACCGCCTTCATGGCGCCGAATTTCGCCGCATCCACCCGGCTCATCTGGCCCGCACCCACTCCAATCGTTTGGCCATTGCGGGCATAAACTATGGCATTTGACTTGACGTGCTTGGCCACGCGCCACGCGAACCGAAGCGACTCCGTCTCCTCAGGTGTCGGCGGGCGTACGGTCACTACCTTCAGTTCGGCCGCGACGACATCCTCGTCATCCTCATCCTGCAACAGCAGCCCTCCGGAAACCTGCTTGACCACCTTGCCCGGAGCTGCCTGTTTCACCACCAGCAGACGCAGATTCCTTTTGGCGCTTAGCTTTGTCTTCGCCGCCTCATGGAAAGACGGGGCCGCGATCGCTTCCACAAACAGCTTGGCCATTTCCTCCGCCAATGCCTCGTCCACTTCCCGATTGACCCCAATCACGCTCCCGAATGCAGACACAGGATCCGTCGCCAGCGCCTTCTGATAGGCCTCGACCACGGAAGCAGCGACCGCTACACCTGCCGGGTTGCTGTGTTTGATGATCGCCACCGCCGGCTGGTCAAACTCCTGTACCAGCTCCCACGCGGCATCCAGGTCGACCAGGTTGTTGTAGCTAAGTTCTTTGCCTTGTAGTTGTTGGGCCCCCGCCACCCCGGCCCCGCTGCCGTCTCCATAGAGCGCTGCAGCCTGATGCGGATTTTCCCCGTAACGAAGATCGGCTTGCTTGGAATACGCAATCAGCAGGGTAGGCGGAAATGCACTGTTGTCCCCGGCTGCGGGGCCGGAATCCGTCTTGGTTTCCGCCGCGATCTTATTGAACGTCCTGGAGATGGCCGAGTCGTAACCCGCTGTGACGCGTGAAAGCTTGCCGGGCCAGTCGCCACCGGGTCTCGAACGAAAGGGCCCCATGGTTGGCTACCATTTCGGTCGCGATTGCTTCGTAGTCCGCCGGCGTAGTGACCACAGCCACGTCTTCGAAATTCTTGGCTGCCGAACGCAACATCGAGGGCCCACCGATGTCGATGTTCTCCACCAATTCGCCGAACGAGACGCCCGGCTTCCGCGCCGTTTCTTCAAAAGCGTAAAGATTCACCACCACCATGTCGATCGGTTCTATGTCATGTTCGGCCACCGCCGCCAGGTGCTCGATGCTGTCCCGCAAATGCAATATGCCCCCGTGTACCTTCGGATGCAGGGTTTTTACCCGGCCATCCAACATCTCCGGAAAACCCGTCAGGTCGGAAACATCGCGCACCGTAAGCCCACCGTCACGCAACGTCCGCGCCGTTCCGCCGGTCGAGATCAGTTCCACGTTCAAGCCCGCCAATTGGCGAGCGAAATCTACCAGGCCAGTCTTGTCCGTCACACTCAAAAGAGCCCGCTTAACTTGCTTATTGTCCACTCAAGACCTGCCCATCGTCGCGATTTGTGAATGCCCCATTCTGCTCCCCGGGAATGAGATGATGACAATTAGATGAAGCTGACTCCGGTTGCGACCCAGATGATCGCCCGGTTTGTCAGAGACCCTAGCTCAGGATAGCTTAGCCTTATGGCTTCAGACTGGCCCGGCATCAGACCATCGCAAAGCTCTGCAGAGATTCTGCCGCCGGAGAGCCGCGCCAACCCCGGCTCCTACCCCGGCGGGCGGATGGCTGGCTATGATGGCGACTCCCGGCCGGTTCCGCCACCCAGGCGCCCTGCAGGCAATCGCTGGGCGACCGCGCCGGCAACCTACACCCTGGTCGGCATCAACTGTGCCGTGTATCTGGCCATGGTGTTGCGCGGCGTTTCTCCTTCCAATCCCAGTGTCCAGGATCTTGTGCATTGGGGCGCAAATTTCGGTGGCTATGTGCTTGCGGGGCAGTGGTGGCGTCTTCTCACCGCCGCCTTTGTCCACGTCGGCATCCTGCACCTGGCGACAAACATGTGGTGCCTGTGGAACCTGGGATTGCTCGGCGAGCCTCTGCTAGGCCCCGCTGGGGTGGTTGCCGTCTACGTCCTCACCGGAGTCGCGGGAAACTTACTTAGCGTTGCGGTTCATCCGCAGGTCGTCGGGGCAGGAGCCTCGGGTGCCGTCTTCGGTTTGGCCGGCGTCCTGATCCTGTTGTTGAAGGCGAAACTGCTCCCCGTCCCGCCGGAAGAGATACGCCGGCTGCGCAAGAGCGTCATCTACTTTGCCCTTTTAAACTTTGTGATTGGTGGCGCCTCATTAGTCTTGCGCACCAGTATTCAGATCGACAATATGGCCCATCTGGGCGGTTTTCTTTGCGGATTGGCGTTGGGCGCTCCGCTGGTGCCACGGATAGGCGCGGCCCGGAGCCAATACGCCTTTCGTTCCTGGGCAGCGTACGGCGGCATGACCTTCCTGCTGCTGGTCTTCGCCTTCGGCATCGCTTCGTTCTGGCGCTGAAGCGATCCCTAGCGTACCGCGGTCGCGGCGAACTTCTTGACCATCGCCAACAGCAGCTTGCGGTCGCTGTCATTCAGATTCGTCGCATAGCGACGAATCTGCGTCAGGAACCGTAATTCGTCATCGGTCAGCTTCTGGGTATTCATCTCCCGGCCCAGGGAGTCTTCCGCGAAGAATTGGGCGAGAGGAATATCCAAGGCTTGGGCGATCTTCGCCAGAGTGTCGAGCGAGGGAACAGTATGCCCGTTCTCGACACGCGACAGGTAGCAGCGCAGCAGGCCGGTGCGCTTTTCTATATCTCCCTGCGACAGCCCCTTCTGCAACCGGTAGCCCCGGATGGTGATTCCTATCTTCATATGCTCAGACCTTCGTTCACACGTTCACCCTGATGAAGCAAAAGCAAACTTTATGCTGCTGCATTAAGAGGTACTGCTTAATTAGGTGTTGGCAGCATAGTTAACACGTCGAAGTGACGACTAGCAAGAATTTTCTTCATGAACGAATTCTTATTTTTCCTTTATTGGGATTATGTATCTGCAATGGTTCAACAAACAGCCTTAGTTCATGAACAGGCCGCCGTTGATATCCAGCACATGGCCAGTGATATAGCCGGCTTGCGGGGAGGCGAGAAAAGCTACCGCGTTGGCTACTTCCTCTTCGGTGCCTGGGCGTCCCAGTGGGATATGGCTCAGCATCGCCTCACGCTGCTTGTCGTCGAGCACCGCGGTCATTGCGGTCTCGATATAGCCGGGCGCCACCGCGTTCACTGTGACTGAACGCGAAGCCAATTCACGAGCCATCGAGCGAGTAAATCCGATGAGCCCTGCCTTGCTGGCGGCGTAGTTTGCCTGTCCTGCCTGGCCGACGCGTCCCGACCACGCTGCTAACGTTGATGATCCTGCCCCACCGAGCCCGCAGCATGGGATTCAACAATGCCTGGGTCAACAGGAAAGCGCCGGTCAGATTGGTGGTCATCACGGCATCCCAATCCGCGCGTTTCATCCGCAACAGCAGGGTATCCCTGGTGATCCCTGCATTATTGACCAGGATTTCCACACTACCGAAATGCGCGATGGCTGCTTTGGCCGTCGATTGAATGGACGCTTCGTCGGAAACATCCATCAGGAACGGCTTAGCCTGACCGCCCCCCGCGGCAATCTCTTCAGCGACTGTTTCCAGCTTGGCCTCATTGCGAGCGGCCAGTGCAACCCGCGCGCCCATTTTAGCCAGCGCAATGGCACAAGCGCGCCCAATCCCCTGCGAAGCCCCGGAAACAAACGCCGTCTTGCCGACAAGATTTTCCATGCTCTCACTCCCTCTACCAAAAGAGTGAGGTTACCAGCTTCTAACGGCCAACAAAATCCCGGGTGACCCAGGCACTTCTCGGGCACCTTTCGGCGGTCGTTGAAAAGTTAAAGGAAAATCGGACGGCTGCCCCACGTTCGCCTAAGCGTACTCCGGATTTCCTGTCGAGCTTTCTGGCGTTGGCGAAACTTCATGCGGCTTTCCTTAACGAAAGCCGCACACGCCGCTGTTGGTGGCGCCCCGTGCGGGAAATCCGGATACGTGGGACGAAAACGATGGGCGCAGCCCCGCGATCGCTTTCGCTGAATCCGTATCAATCCCATCGGAAAGGAAGAAGGAATTAAACAATCTCCGCCGTACGCACCCCAGCCGCCTCAAGCACCGGCAACTTGCCCCACATCTTCTCCAGCGACCAAAGATAAACCACCAGCTCCCGTGAATAATGCAGCAGCGGAGCCGTATGCGGGATCTCAATCCCATAAGTGGCCGGCAGATCGTTCAATTCGATCTCCGCCTCCGCCGCCTCCAGCGGCCAGGGCATATGGTGGATATCCCCGCGCAGCAACTGCCCTCTACGATTCGTCGTGAAAAGACAATACCGCTCGGTAAGAAAATGCTCAATCGTCCCCGGCCGGCTTTGGTCGATCGCCCGTACCTGCCCCAAACCTCGATAGTGAGCGCGGAACCTGACCGGCTTCGCACTCAAAAGCCGCTCGCTCTGGTAGGTAAATTCTCGTTCGCTTCGTGCCTTGATCGACATGCGCGCCCAATGATAGGGCAAGTGGAAAATCGCTTTGGCCACCATCACCGCCAGCGGATTCGAAGCCTCGAGGCAAAAGAAATAAACTCCTGCACGATTGGTATTTCTTTCCCGCACATACGTCCGCAGATTCAGTTCCGGGAACCGGCTGGCCCCGGGAATCCGGGGTACTCCGCGCAATTGAACCCGATCCATCCAGAATGGAACAACCCCCAACCAAGCCGATTGGTCAAACGTATCCACTTGCAGACCGGAGGGCAGCAACGCTTCCAACTTTGCCGCAGGGATCGGCCAATGTGCAAACAGCAGGTCGTTCCAGCGCTGCATCATGGTCCAGGGGCGTTTTGGCAACGCGTACGGCCTGTGGTTCACCACCGAAAGGGTCTCCTCAGGCGGGGAATTCCGGCTCAAATTGCGGTTTACGGCCATAGGAGCGAACTCACTCGAAAAAGCTCAATCCGCACCGCGGTTGCTGCTCAATCTTATCGTAGTTCGACCGGCTCGAACATCGGGCATTACTCCCTTGGTATGCCGAGGTACTACGACCCGCCGGAATGCTCTATCCTGAATTTCAGCCATGGCTCAAAGCGAAATCGCTACCGTGCCTATACCAGCTCCGGCCGAACAACCCCAAAACCAGACCGAAGTCTACGCCGTACATGGGGCTGACCCGGAAGTCCTGGCCTACGCCATGGCCAAGTACTCCAGGTCTGTCGCTTTCGATGAAGGAATCGCTGCGAGAAATCTCCAGCCAGCGCGCGGAACAGTTCTTGAACACCTTTTACTTTCAGTACGGCCATCGCTCGATTGCAGACTTGGCCCACGTGGCCTTCGCCATCGAACGATTGTCACTCCTGGCAGCCATCATCCTGGTCGACGAGCAACGTTGGGATGGGCAGGAACGTTCCACGCGTTACCAGAATTTTCGCAAGAGCGGCTGGTATTTGCCCGACTTTTCCACAAGCCCAGCCAGCCGCGTCGTCTTCACCGAAGCCGTCGAGGCCCTCTTCGCCGAGTATCACTCCAGCACCGAGACCATGCTTGCCTGGCTCAAGGAGCAAACCCCTCGGCCGGCGGAGATGAAGGAGGAAGCCTACAACCGAACCCTGAAGGCGCGTGCGTTCGATGTTTCCCGCTACTTGCTGCCGCTGGCCACCAACACCTCTCTCGGCCAGATCGTGAACGCGCGCACCCTCGAGACGCAGATCTCCCGCCTGCTCTCCGATCCTCATGCGGAAGTTCGCCAACTCGGCGAGCGCCTGCGCGAAGCCGCCGCGGGTTCCGCCTGGAACATGCAGGGTGACTCCATGAGCAAGCTGCAGCGCGACATCGCAGCCCTGGATCCTGTCCTCGGAGCAGATGCCGAGGCTTTGCTGACACGCGACGTAAGAATCGCGCCTACGCTGGTAAAGTACGCCGCGCCCAACGACTACGTGCTCGCCACGCGCAGCGAGTTAGCCCAGGCCGCGGCCGAGCTGATGAAGAACGCTCCCATCGAGACCCAGGCTGGACCGGTTGACCTGGTGGATGATCAGCCACTCGAAATTGATCTCGCCACCACCTTGCTCTACGGCGCCAGCCATTACTCGTATCGTCAGATTGCGCGCCAGGTAAGTTCTTTGGACGAATCACGCCGCAACGAGATCATCGCCCTCGGCGCGCGCCATCGCGGCCGCCACGACGAACTGCTGCGCGAATTCTCCGCCGGGCAAGGCTTGCGCTTTGACATCCTCATGGACATCGGCGGTTTCCGCGACATGCACCGCCATCGCCGCTGCGTCCAGATCCTGCAGCCATTCACCAATCTTCACGGCTACGAAGTTCCGGAAGGTCTCGCCGAAGCCGGCCTCTTGCGTCAATACGATGCTGCCATGACCCAGGCACATGAAGCGTTCGTTCATGTTGAACAATCCGGCTTGCCGGATCAAGCGGGCTACGTTCTCCCTCTGGGCACACGCACCCGCGCCCTTTTCAAAATGGACTTCGCCGAAGCCCTCTACATCGCGGAACTGCGCTCTACGCCCGCGGGACACTTCTCTTACCGCCGTGTTGCGTGGGAGATGTATCAGGCTGTCGCGCGCAGGCATCCGGCGCTCGCTCCCTACTTCCGTGTCGCCGATATCCACCAACCGATAGACCTGCTGCAGCGATAGCCTCGTGTGCGGTGGTATGATCCACTAGATTCCGACTGGAGAATTCCCCATGGCAGACGACCGTTCCCGCGCCATTGACCTGGCATTAGCGCAAATTGAAAAGCAGTTTGGTAAAGGCTCCATCATGCGCCTCGGCAACAAAGAGGCAATCGTGCCCATCTCCGTCATTTCCACAGGCTCCATCTCGTTTGACGCAGCTCTTGGCGTGGGCGGTGTTCCCCGTGGCCGCGTGATCGAGATCTTCGGCCCTGAATCCTCGGGCAAAACGACCATCACGCTGCAGATCATTGCCGAAGCACAGAAAACGGGCGGCATGGCGGCCTTTGTCGATGCGGAGCACGCGCTCGACCCGCAGTACGCCAAGAAACTGGGCGTCGATGTCGACAATCTCCTCGTTTCTCAGCCCGATTACGGCGAGC
The DNA here is from genome assembly GCA_963847155.1 of uncultured Acidobacteriaceae bacterium. GTDB lineage: Bacteria > Acidobacteriota > Terriglobia > Terriglobales > Acidobacteriaceae > PALSA-350. The sequence goes on from CAWJZH010000007.1 coordinate 273,825, forward strand.
AGGCGCTAGAGATCACCGAGGCCCTGGTGCGCTCCGGCGCGATTGATGTTCTGGTGGTCGACTCTGTGGCTGCGCTGGTGCCCAAGGCCGAACTCGATGGCGAAATGGGCGACTCGCACATGGGCCTGCAGGCCCGCCTCATGTCGCAGGCGTTGCGCAAGTTGACCGGCACCGTTTCCAAGTCGCGCACCTCGCTCATTTTCATCAACCAGATTCGCGAGAAGATCGGCGTCATGTTCGGCAACCCGGAAACCACGACCGGCGGTCGCGCGCTCAAGTTCTACTCCTCGGTGCGCATCGACATTCGCCGCATCGCGGCCGTGAAGGAAGGCGATGTGGTGGTTGGCTCGCGCACCAAGATCAAGGTGGTCAAGAACAAAGTGGCCGCGCCTTTCCGCGAAGCGGAGTTCGACATTCTCTACGGAGAAGGTATCTCTCGCGAAGGCGATGTGCTGGATCTCGCCGTGGCGCAGAACATCGTGGAGAAGTCAGGCGCCTGGTACAGCTATGCGGGCGAGCGCATTGGCCAGGGCAGGGAAAACGTTCGCACCTTCCTCAAGGACCATCCAGAGATCTTCACCCGCATCGATCAACAGTTGCGGCAGAAGCTTGGCCTGACTGGGGTGAAGCCGGCGGAGATTCCTGCGGTGCCGCTGAACGGGTCGGCTCAGGCTGCGGAAGCGGTAAAGGCGCCGGTGCGCCGGCAGTAAGACTTGAACACTGTCAAAGCCATCTATCCGGGCACGTTCGATCCGCTGACCAACGGTCATTTGGATCTCGTAGCCCGTGGTGCAAAAATCTTCGACCACCTGGTAGTCGCGATCCTGAAGAACTCGGAGAAAGCTCCGCTCTTCTCTGTAGCCGAACGCATCGAGATGCTCACGGAAGCGGTGCAGTCTTTCGGCAATGTTTCCGTAGCGACCTTCGATGGTCTGCTGGTGGAGTTTGTTCTCGATCAACGCGCCCAGGCAATCCTGCGCGGTGTCCGTGCCATCAGCGACTACGAGTACGAGCTGCAGATGGCCCTGATGAACCGTAGGCTTGCCCCGGAAGTGGAAACCGTCTTCCTGATGGCCGACGAAAAATACTCCTACGTAAGTTCGCGCCTGATCAAAAACGTCTTCGAACTAGGAGGCTCCGTCGAAGGCCTGGTCCCCGAAACAGTAATCAGCCGCCTCCAAGCCCGCGTCCTCCCCAACAAACCGCGTTAATCCCGAAAGGAGTCCCGCAGGAACGGCTGACCTTCAGACGCGTCCAATTAGATTAGAAAAACGCCTCGGTTCAGGAACCGCACTTTCCTCCAGCAACCGTCTTTTCCTCCAGCAACCGTCCTTTCCTCCAGCAACCGCCCTTTCCTCCAGCAACCGCCCTTTCCTTGCAACGATCCTCTCCTTGTTGTCATCCCGAGCGCAGCCGAGCGGATCTGCAGTGCGCCATTCCTGTGCCCCGCTCCTACCGGTCCACAACCTAGTCATCCACCGAACCCTCCTGGAAACATCAACTCCCCTTTGTCATTCCGGGTTTCCAGGAGTAGTCCGGAGAGCCGATCCGCTCGGCTGCGCTCCCCGGATTTCCTGTTGAGATTGGTGGCGTTGGCGAACTTCAGGCGCCTTTCCTTACGAGAAAGGCGCACACGCAACCGTGTCGTGCCAAGGAAAGGCCAGTTCTAAACCGAGGCCATTTTAAAATCTAATCTGGACAGCTCTGACGTTCAGTCGTCCCTACGGGACTCGATCAGAAGAGTATCAACGCGGCCCCTGAGCCAAAACCCGTGCATCCCACGCAAAACCTCTATTTCTTCTCCAACTCGATGTAATCCACCGGAGCCGGCTCTCCCTGATCGGGCATCCCGCGAAGAGTCAGCGTATCCTTCGGTTTCAACCGAACATCAGAAACACTAAACAACGTGCTCGTGCTCCCATCAAGATGTGCATCCACCGCAGCCGGCGGAAGCACATCATTCGCCGTCCAATGCGCCAGGGACTTGCCATTAATCAGCAACTCATACTGAGCGTTACCCGTACGCAGATCGAAATACCGCACACTAACGGAATAAGTACCCTCCGGCCGCCCAGGCCTCGTACTCAGCGAGCATCCACCAGGACGATTGCAAACCACCGCCTTCCCCCCGGAAGCCGTCTCCCAGGGCGACACGTCCACAGTTGTATATCCATCACCCTGCATGGACTCCGCTTCCATGCGGTCGGGATAGTGCCCCACCCGCCCCAGCTTATCGGGGATCCCGGAGATATTCTGGAACCACGCCGTCACCGCATCCCGCCACACCACCGCATGGCCGGCCTCGTACTCAAACAGCGCCAGCGTTTCGTAATAACGCTGGTCATCGATCAAGCCACGAAGCATCTTCCATCGCGTCACGTATGACGCGGCTAAAGCCGCGCCCTCGTAGTGCGAGTCGTAGACATACTGCACCACGGTCTTTCCGTTATGCAGCACGTGGTTGTACGGCACGTGGTGCATGAACAGCAGCAGACTGTCGGGGCAGTTGTCCAAAGACTCGTAGATCTTTGCCAACTCCGGTGGATACTGCCCAATATAGCCAGTCCCCGTCGCCACCGTGCGGTCCATCCCGATACCTTTCTTATCGGAGCGGAACCATTGCCCCCACCCGTTCCGCTCCGCTGACTCAATGCCTGGACCATAGTGAATGCCAAGAATATTCGTGAGCGTCCCTATGCCGAGCGGGCCTGTGTACTGCTCGTACACCCGCCACGAATTCTCCAGCAGCCCATTGACGATATACACGACCTTTGCGTCGTTGCCGAACGTAAGCCGCGTCCAACAATCACTGATTTCAGCCGTGGTGAGCTCAGGATTCCAAGCTAGCTTGCCGAAGCCATAAAGGTTGGCCATAGCCATCGGATGATGCAGCCAATTCGCGTCGAGCCCAACATTGGCCACCCCGACAAAACCGCCCAGCGGCTGATGAAAGCTCTTACCCTCGACAATCTCACTCACCGGGGTGTAGCGCTCTTGCGCACGCATGTCCGTATCGAGTGCCACCTTCCACATAGGCACCAGAAACACCATGTGCCGCTGCTGCCCGGTGTACTCCTGCGTGATCTGCAATTCGATCGCCTGGCTGGTACGGCGCAGCGCAGCAAACAGCGGCGACACCGGCTCCCGCACCTGAAAATCAATAGGCCCATGCTTAACCTGGATCACCACGTTGCGATCAAACGAGCCATCGAGCTCGCGGAAGTTGTCGTACCCCGCCCGCGCGCGATCCGCCTTCAGGTCATTCCAGTCGAGGTGATTGTTGTAGACGAATCCGCGATAAAGCACCACGCCACCATGCGGCCGCAAAGCACGCGCCACAGTATTGGCCGCCTGTGCCGGCGTGCGCCCATACTTCGAAGGACCCACACGCCCTTCGGAGTCGGCCTTGATGACGAAACCCGCGAAGTCAGGGATGGATTTGTAGATCTCGTCCACCTTCCTCCGCCACCACGCCACCACCGCGGGATTAACAGGATCGAACGTATTCAACTGCCCTACCACCTGGGGACTCGAAAGATCAACCGACAGCGACATCCGCACGCCCCACGGACGAAATGCATCCGCGATGCGGGCCAGCTCGTGGATCATCTCTGGATCGAGCGTATGAAGATTGGCGTTCACGTTGTTCACCGTAGCGCCGTTGATCCCGACCGACGCCAGCAACCGGCCATACTCCGAAACCCGGCTAAGATCGGGTCGCACATGCCCGTTGTCGAAAAAGATGCTGCGCCCGCCATAGCCGCGTTCAATGCTGCCGTCGAAGTTGTCCCACTGGTTTACCCAGCGAATCGGCGAAGAAGGTGCGTCCGTGTCCGCGGCGATGAACTTCCGTTGTGCAACCTGTTCCAGAATGCGGAAAACACCGTAAAGTACTCCGCGATCGGTCCCCCCGGCTAACACCCAGTAGTTATGGCCTTGCTCGGCGAACTGCGAGAGAGAGAAGCCCTCAGGTGCAATCGGCGACTCTGGTTTCCAGGTTGGGAGCAAATGCCGTATCTCCCCCGCCGTTCCCAGCAGAAACGCATCGTTCCCCGCCGACCTTCCCCAGCCAAAGATGACGTGACCGTGACATTCGCGCCCAGCATCGAATGCAATCCCCGCGCCAGCTCACTCGCAGCACTGTGGGCAACCGCGGACTCGCTCCCGGCGACAATGCGGTGAGGAATCTTGTATTGCTGGGCAAGTTGCGGAGGCAGGGCGGCATACCGAAGCCAACCTTCTCGTCCCGTCTCCCCGTAAATACCCGGCGCCAGGCAAACGAAACTCGAAGCCAGAAGTACCATGGCATAACCAACGCGCATGGCTCCTATCTTAAAATCAATCGATGACCCAACATATCGGTATCGTCGCTTGTTCTGCGGAAGGAGCCGCTCTCTGTTATCGAACTATATGCGCCGGAGGCGCGGACCTTCTCGGTCCTCACGATCACCCCGAGATCTCCATGCATACTCACTCGCTGGCCGATTACATGAAGTGTATCTACCGCGATGACTGGCAGGGGGTAGGCGAGCTGATGCTCTCCTCCGCCAACAAGCTGGCTGCAATAGGCGCTGATTTTCTCATTTGTCCCGATAACACGATCCACCAGGCGCTGCCTTACATCCAGGCGCAACTGCCACTGAAATGGTTGCATATTGCCGATGCCGTGGCGGCACAGGCTGTCGGCCGCCAGTTCCGGCGTCTTGGTCTGACAGGAACCCGATACCTGGTGGAAAGCGAGGTGTATCCGGAGAAGCTCAAAGCCCGCGGCCTGGAATATGTGCGCCCCCAACCCGGCGAACGCGAAGAAATCAACCGCATCATCATGGATGAACTGGTCTATGGCGTCTTCAAACCGGAAGCGGTCGCCACCTTTCAGCGAGTCATGGAGAGGATGAAAGACGAAGGCTGCGATGCCGTGGTCCTCGGCTGTACGGAGATTCCTCTGCTCATGAATGACACCAATTCGCCCCTGCCCACCCTCGATTCGACGCGCTTGCTTGCCCGGGTCGCTTTGCGCCGCGCCGTGCAGGCCAAGGCCGTGCCCGCTTACTGAGACGGGGAAGTGCTGTTCATGGGGCTCCGACCCGGCGTGGTAGTGACTTCAATGCGCGTATTCTTCATAAAAACCACGTTGCGGCCTCGTGCCAGGCAAACGTCGTAGAAAGCCAGCGCGGCACCGTAAAATCCTATCCCTGCGGCAACGTTCCGTGAACTCGCTGCGATGCCCACAATCCTCCCCACAATCCCAAAGCCATTCGACGCAACAGCACCATTAGCGGCTTGGCTTCCGTCGTTATCCAGCCCCCGCCCGGCTAAGAAGGTAAGCACAAGAGGGAGAAGCACTCGGCTTTGCGGCTTTGGCGCTATGCCGCCTTCAGGGTCGATTTGCAGGTTTGCCGACTTGTTTGCATCCACTCCCGAGAGCGTCCCTTCCACGGGCTGAGTGAAGCCGGTCGGTAGTTGCAACTGCCGGAACCGAAAACGCAGTTTTCCCTGGCGCCCAAAAGAGCGAGCGGCTTTGGTTTGTGTGATCTCCCCAACTAGTACGGAGCCTTGAGGAACAACAACTGCGTGCTCGGCATTGAACACCGGTTCCGAAACAACTGCCTGGAAAGTATCCCCGGGCTTCCTGTCGGCGGAGCTGATTGTCTCTTGCAGATACGCACGCAGTTGCCATTCGGTTGCGGCCGATGGTCCTGGCGGGTCTGCCTTGGCATGTTCCTCGGGGCGAGGTTCCATCAGCCTGAGATTCAGAGGCTGGGCCAGGTCAACCGCCCAGGCGGTCCCCGTTTCAATCCGTTCCGGGTGGTAAGGCAATTGGGTATAGATAAATTGGACCAGACGGTCCTTTCGGCCCGGCGCGGTGATCTGGGCCGCGGCGTCCTTGACCCGCTGTTTTTCCGCCGCAATCTGCCGGGAAATAACCGAGCCCTTCTTCTGTCCAGCAGCAGGAGACAAGCGCAGGATTGGGGCGCCATCCTTGGCGCTGTCACTCACCATCGCCTCCAAAGCTCCGTCGGGGGATACCAACTCATCGAACCGGACCACCGGGATGTGAAACGGAGTGAAGTCTCCCCTGAGGCGCGCATGGATCCGGCGGCTTCGATCGGGATCAAGCTGTATGACGGTGCCGCGAAGCGTGGCGCCTGCCGGAATGGCGATTCGATTATCGACGTAAACGGGGTAAAGCAGCCGGCCTTCCAATGACTCGCCAGTCTTCATCGGAACGTGCTGGAGCAGCTGAATCGACAGTGGCGTCTTGGCCGGGATTTGTATGGATGTAGTCTGGGCAATCGAGGAACCGCAGACCAAGCTGAGCAAAAGGCCCGCTGGCACAAGCTTTTGCCTCCGAGTGCTTGTTTTTTGACCCCTCATCGGGCTCTTACCATGACACAATGGACCCGCAGGTTTCATTAACCACGATCGCAAACGTGGGCTCCCTTTCTTATCCATGTAAAATCGTTTTCTTCACGTTTCAAAATCGTAAGCTAAGCATAATCTTAAACTGTTAAGATGTTCTGGCGAGGCGCTTATGCGAAACAAACTGTCGGGGGCTGCGGGCGGAAAGCAAAAGCTCACAGTACCGACCACGGCCGAGATCAGGCTTCTTCAGATCCTGTGGGACTTGAAAGAAGCCACTGTCGATGAAATCGTGAACGCTCATCCTGAAAAGGAGCGGCCGCATTACAAGACCACACAGACGCTGCTGCGGATCATGGAAAATAAGGGGTTTATCGCCCATGAGGCCCGAGGGCGCGTGTTTGTCTTTCAGCCCGTCGTTTCCCGCAAAGCCATTGATCAGATTTCCGTGCAGGCACTGGTGTCCCGGAACTTCCACGGATCCGCCGCTGGCCTGCTGGTGAATTTGCTGGAATCCAGTTCCATCAAAAAGAAAGAGTTGGATGAGCTCGAGTCGTTGATGCGAGAGTATCGTAAGAGGTATGAACTGGGCGATCGCGAATAATCCAGGGCTGCCATGAATCCAGACCTCTTGCCGGGCATCGTTTCCGCCCTTGCCGGCTTTGTCCTGAAGACGGCACTCGCCTTCGGGGTATGTCTGATCCTGAGCCGGCTGGTCCATTCTCCCGGCCGTAGATTTCTGGTTTGGTTGAGCTTTCTGTACGGTTCGGCAGCATATTGGCTCTTTCTTGCGAAGTGGCTGTTTACCACTGGCCACTTGACTGCAGTTGCCTCCTCCGCTCCGGTTCTGGCAGTGAATCAGGCCGCCTGGCAGATTCCGGGTTCGTGGGCCTTCCCTCTGGGTATTTCCCTGCGCGTCATGGGCATTGTCTATCTCCTGGTGTTGGCCTACTTGCTGATCGCGCATATCAAAAAACACATTCAGTTGAAGTGGGTGCTCGGCTTTACCAGCCAACCGCCAGCTGAGGTTGCGGCAGCGTTTCAGCCCATTGCCGGGAACCTTGGCGTCGGCCGTTCAAGACTGTTGGTGTTGTCGGGGATTACCTCACCGGCAACCTTCGGGTGGATTCGCCCCACCATCCTGCTCCCTGATACTTGCCTGGAACGGAATCGCTCTGATCTGGAAGATATTTTGCGCCATGAGCTGCATCACGTGCGGCGCCTGGATTTTGTCTGGAACGGGATTGCCATTGCCTGTCGTTCGCTTCTTTTCTTTCATCCCGCCGCCTGGTTTGCGGTAACTCGGATGCAATTTGACCGAGAGCTCGCGTGCGACCTCGCCGCGGTTTCTGACTCGCCTGCAAGAAGAGCCAGGTATGCCGAGTGTCTGATCCATTTTGCGCGTCTGAACTCCTCGCCGAGCTCGACTAATTGGGGAATCGATTTCGCAGCATCCTCGGAGCACTTGACGGCACGCGTTCAATCCATCCTGGCTGAAACCAAGGATTCACCGGCGTGGCTGGCTTGGTCCCGCGTTGCGTGTGGCTTGGCCCTCCTCGCCACTTTCGTCGCTATCGAGCCCTCCCTGGCGGTCCTGTTTACCTACGCTCAGCGCCAGATAGTCCGGCCCATCGCAGCGGAGATGGGAACCACTTCCGGCAAGATAGAAACCAGAGCGAAAACCACCAGGAAAGGCAAGCTGCTGGGGGGTTCAACTCTGGCAAGCGCAGGCCTATCGGTGGCAAACCCGAACGAGACGCCCGAATCCGTTGACTCTTCTACCATGCCGAATGCCGGCGCTCCTTCGCCCACGCTCAGCGATGGGGGCCCGCAACTGCTTCATCGAGGTTCGACTCCTTCCGGTAAGCTCTCGAGCCGGCAGACCGTTATTCCCATCGACGATCCTTCCGGGCAAGCTGCTAAGGGTGGAGATCGCGATCACCAACAAGCTCTCCAGCAAACAGCTACCGCGGCCGCGATGTTAAAGCGCCTCTCCACTTTTGATCGCCATTGACGTCCTCCTTTAGCGAATCAGGAAGAAGAAAGTGCTGATCGCGGCTACCCCAATGGCAACCATAACAGCGACGATATAGAACAGGTACGAAGTCGGAAGGTCGTCGTCATCTGATTCCATTTGTGGCCCGTGCCGGGTCTTCCATTAAAGTCTTAACCATTTAAGACTTTAAGTCAAGCAATGAAGCCGAAAAGGGGCCCACAGAGCAGAGGAGACCGCTGTTGCTCTTCCCATTCCCCAAAACACCTCGAACGCCCTCTTAGGTAGTTTTTCCAGAATTATCTCTTCAGCGGTGTGAACTCCAGCTCCAGGCCGTCATCCTCGGGCAAAATCGTGATCTTCACTCTAGCCAGCGAGTCCACAATCCAATCCGCCGCCGCGAGTTGTCCGATGCTGTGAGAAAACGTCGTCGCCAGCACCTTGCACCCCGCAGCATGGCCGGCCTTCGCCCCGGAAGTCGAATCCTCGATCACAATACAATCCGCCGGTGCGATTCCCAGAATCTTTGCTCCCATGAGATAAGGCTCAGGATGGGGTTTCCCATTGGCCACCATATCGGCGGTGACAATATGCCGAGGTACCGGAATCCCGGCAAACGCCAGGCGGCTCCGCGCCAGCCGTTCGGTCGCAGACGTGACAATCGTCCAGAACTTCTGCGGTATCGATTGCAAAATCGACATAACCCCTTCCAACACCTCCAGGCCGTCGTTGTCGCCGACCTCGAGATCTTCAATCACTTTAAGTTCCGCAGCATGGTCGGCATCCGGCTTCAGCGTGCGCACCGTCTCAATCGCCCTCATTCCATGCGCAGTCTTGATCGTCTCCCGCACGTCGAGGCCATGCCGCTCTGCCCAGATCTGCCAGCTGCGCTCCACCGACCCCAGCGAGCTGATCAGCACTCCGTCCATGTCAAAAAGCAGGCCCTTCGTCTTCACCTTCATGCCGCATCTCCCATAGCAAATTTCCGGCCCGCTTCCAGCAGGGCATGAACCGACTCCGCGGAGCCGCTCTCCGCGTAAATGCGCAACAACGGTTCAGTGCCGGACGCGCGCAACAAGACCCAACTCTCCGCGGCCGGCGGCTCGGAAGCACGACCCCCGGGATCCTCGAGATAAAACTTCATTCCGTCGAGCGTTTCCTGGCGCAAAACCCGCCTGCCGGCAAACTCGCGAATCCCGGCTGCTGCGCGGCGTATCGCCGCCTGCTTGATCGCTTCCGGGATGTGCAGGTCGAGTCGCCCATAATGATGTTCGCCATACTCCTGCTGCAACCCGCTCACCAGCGAGCCCAGCGTGCGGCCTTCCTCCGCCATGACATTCGCCAGGAGCAAGGCATTCAGCAATCCGTCGCGTTCCGGCAAATGCCGCCCGATGCCAATGCTGCCCGACTCCTCTCCGCCGATCAGGATGTCTTTGGTGAGCATCAATTCGCACACATGCTTGAACCCAATCCCGTGCTCATAAAGCCTCCGCCCGTAGCGGGCCGCGATCCGATCCAGCATCTTGGTCGTGTTGAAGGCCCGGGCCACATCTCCCGGCCACTGCTTCCGTTTCAGCAGCCATTCGAGCAGGATGCAGTAAATCTTGTTGGCGTCGACGAAGCGCCCTTCCTCATCCACTGCGCCGATGCGGTCCGCATCGCCATCCGTAGCAAAGCCGGCCTGGCAGCCATGCTCCAGCACAGCCACTTCCAGCGCGCGGATATGGGGAGGAATCGGCTCTGGTTGAATACCGGGAAAAAGCGGGTTCCACTCCGCCCGGATCTCCACGTGCTCGATCCCCCTGGCGGCGAAGATACCCGCAAGTACACCTCGTCCCGCGCCGTACATGCAGTCGATGGCATATTTCTGCCCCGTAGCGGCGATCCGCTGGAGATCGGCGAAGACAGAGATGGCCTCGACATAGGGGCTCAGAAAATCGGTCTCAGTGATAGTTGCGTTGGCCCTGGCCACGGGCGGCTCCTGGCCCAGGTACCCTTCGATGGCCGCCATGATGGCCGGGCTCCCCGACCCACCGTAGCTGGCTTTGAACTTCACCCCGTTCCAGTTGTAAGGATTGTGGCTCGACGTGATCATCACCCCGCCCGCCGCGCCGGAATGCTTCACCGCGTAGGAGAGAGCCGGAGTGGGAGTGATGCGATCCGCCAGCCGCACCGGGATGCCCGCCGCGGCGGCGACTTCAGCGACAATTTGCGCGAAGCGCTGCGATAAAAAACGAGTGTCGTACCCAACGCAGATGCCCCGGGCCGGGTCTTCCTGCCGGCAGACATAGCTGGCGATAGCCCCGGCGGCGATACGCACATTTCGCTCGGTGAAGTCGTCGGCGAGAATCCCCCGCCAGCCATCCGTCCCGAATTTGATGGGCTTTTCCAGAATCAAATCAATTCGTCGTGTTTTCCCGCCGCCAGCTCGCTGACTACGCGGCGTACATCCTGCGAACGTTCCCGCGTGGTGATCAAAATGGCGTCTTCGGTTTCCACCACCACCAGGTCATCGACCCCGACCAGCGCGACAAATTTCTCCGGACTGTACACGTAATTGTTGCGCGCATCGATGTTCACCATGCCCCGCGCCTCGGTCACGTTGCCGTCCTTCGCGTTGCCCTGCGCCAATTGGTGTTCGTAGAGGGCATCCCACGAACCCAGGTCATTCCACCCGAATTCCGTCGGCAGGCAGTAGATATTGGAATGATGTTCGCCCTTGGCTGAGCGCGGCTCGAGCACAGCGTAGTCAATGCTGATGTTCTCGCACGAAGGATAGAGTTCACGGAACACCTGCTCGAAACGCGGTGTCCCGTACGCGTCGGCAATCTGCTGCAGATAGGGCGCGGTCTCCGACAGATGTTCACGGATCGCGTTGGCCAAGGTGCGTGCCGACCACAGGAAAATACCGCTGTTCCAGTAGTATCTGCCCGCGAGCATGAACTCTTCTGCGCGATCCCGGTTGGGCTTCTCCGTAAAGCGGCGAACCCGCTTCACTCCGTCCGCCAGCGCCTCTCCCGTCTCGATGTAGCCGTATCCCGTCTCCGGCCGGTTAGGCTTCACTCCCAGCACCACGATGTTTTCGCCTGCCGCCGCCACCGCGATGCCCCGCTCGATGGTGGCCCGGTATTTCTCCTCTTCGGTGATCACGTGGTCGGCGGGGAAGATCCCCAGCACCGCATCGGGAGAGGTACGCTCGATCAGGAAGGCGGCCAGACCCGCTGCGGGCGCCGTGTTACGCGCCGCCGGCTCGCAGATGATCTGCTCTCCCAACATAGTTTGCAACTGCTCCGAGATGGCTTTCGAGAGCAGATCGTTGGTGATCACCCAAACATCGTTCGAACTCGCCAGGCCGCCCAGGCGATCCACCGTGCTTTGGATCATGGTGCGCGCGCCGTCTAACACCAGCAACTGCTTCGCCCGCCAGCGGCGGCTGCGCGGCCAGAAGCGCGTTCCGCTGCCGCCAGCCAGGATGATGGGGCGAAATTCGACTTTTGATTTCATGGGTTCCTAAGAAAGATTGCCGAAAAACTTCTTCATCCTATCCAGGCCTTCTTCGATGTCGTTCTGCGCGACCGCGTAGGACAGGCGTATATGCTCGTGGGTGCCAAATGCCTCCCCGGGAACCGCGACCACATGCGCTTCGTGCAGCAAGCGCGACGCCAGTTCCGTGGTGTTCTTCGCCCCCGGTTTGCCCAGGAACGACGACACATTGGGGTACACATAAAACGCGCCCTCCGGCTTGCTGCACGTAATGCCGGGGATGGCCTGCAGGCCGTGCAGAATGACGTCGCGCAATTTCAGGTAATCGGCGCGCATCTCGGTGACACATGCCTGCGAGCCGTTCAGCGCGGCGATGGCTGCCTTCTGCACGATAGCCGCGGTCGACGACGTGGACTGGCTCTGCAGTTTACTCATGGCGGCAATCACGGGCTTGGGGCCAAGAGCGAATCCAGCACGCCAGCCCGTCATGGCATACGTCTTGGAAAGGGAACCGAGCACCAGCACATGCTCCTTGGCCTCTACGAAAGACCCGCCCGAGACCGGAGTACCGGCATAGCGCAGGTAGACGTAGCACTCATCCAGCAGCAGGAAAATCCCGCGCGCATGCGCCAGCTTCACAATCCGCTCCAGGTCGCCGGAGGAGACGACGGAGCCCGAAGGGTTCGACGGTGTATTCAGAATAATGACCTTGGTGCGCGGGGTAATCGCCCGTTCAATGGCATCCGCCGTAATGCGAAAATTCTCCGCTTCTTCGGTGGCCAGATAGACGACCTTGCCCCCGGCGTATTGAATGATGTCCTTGAAAGAGACCCAATAGGGGACCGGCAGAATGACCTCATCGCCGTGGTCCACCAGCACCTGGATGGCGTTGAACAGCGCCAGCTTCCCACCCGTGGTGAAGACCGTCTCATCCGGCGTGTAGTCGGAGCCGAAGTCGCACGCGTGCCGTTGCACGATCGCCTTGCGCAGTTCCGGAATGCCGGCGACCACCGTATACCGGGTGAAATTGCTTTCGATGGCCGCGATGGCGGCATCTTTTATGTGCCGCGGGGTCGGAAAATGAGGTTCCCCGGCGCCAAAATCGACCAGCTGCGCACCCTGGGCGCGCAACTTGGCAGCCTCTGCGGTGACCGCCATCGTCGCAGAAACCTCAATGCGCCCGATACGGTCGGCGAAAATTTTGCTAGCAACTGGTGCAGTCATTCCTACTATCTTGTCAGACTCCAGCCCATTCGCGAAAGCGCAAAGCTAGATCGCCCATGAAAGCCGCGTGCCGAATGGGCGAATTTTTAGCGCGTCACGGCTCTCATGTTTTGTATCAGCGCACTACTTAAGTCGGGCCGTTAAGAATCGGATTGAAGGGCTCTAAAGTCTGTGTGAGAACTTACTCTGTGAAGGGTACCGGCTTCAGCCCGTACATTAACGGCGAGATGTAGGATCTGGCTTAACTAAATTCTTTGAAGGGGACGGCCTTTAGGCCGTCCGTAAGTGATTGTAATTACGTCCGGCTTTAGCCGCTGAGGGTACGGTCTTCGCTCTCTATTCGTCATTTTTCCGCAGCAGTCCAGTCAGGAACGAACCAAAAAGTGTCAAATAGATGCCAGAATCCAAAACCCCCACCCACCTACCCAGCCCGCGCTCGCAGTATCCGCTCCGCAGCCAACAAATCCTCCTCGGTATCAACCCCGATCGTATCGAACGGAGTATGCACCACGTAAATACTGATCCCTTCCTCCAGCAGCCGTAACTGTTCCAATCGCTCCACCGATTCCAGCGGGCTCGGCGGCAACTCCGCAAACCTCTGCAGGGCACCCTTGCGATACGCATAGATACCGATGTGTTTGCGCGGCGTCAGAGGAGTACCCCTCTGGTAGGGAATCGAAGCCCGGGAAAAGTAAAGCGCCCGCCCATCATTTGCCGTGACCACTTTCACCGCGTTAGGGTCGTTGATTTCCTCCGCCGTACAGGGAGTCGAGAGCGTAGTGACCTCAGCATCCGTGCGCGCGAAAGGTCGAAGCAATGAATCAATGTGTTCCGGGCGCAGCAACGGTTCATCCCCCTGGATATTCACGTAAATATCCGCGTCCACCAGGGCCGCGACCGCGTTTACCCGGTCAGTCCCGCTCGCCAGAGTAGTAGAGGTCATCACGCTGGGCCACCCTTGCGAATCGGCAAACGCAACCACCTCAGATGAATCGGTGGCAATCAGCACCTGCTCCAGCTGAGAGCACGCGAGCGCCGCCCGATAAACCCAGCCAAGCATCGGAACCCCGGCGATCGGGCGCAGCACCTTGCCCGGCAACCGGGTGGAAGCAAGACGCGCCGGAATCACAGCCACGATACGTTCGCGTGCACCTTCACTCATCATGTGTTCGAGTGGAACGGGTCCGATCCCATCGCATCCGTCTCGTCCTCGGGGCTCGGAATATCCAGATTCACCACCACCGGCTCCTGTCCGCTGCGCACGATCACCGCTTCCACCGGTTGATCCTTGCGGGCGTTCAGCTCCTGGTGCGGAGCAAACGGAGGCACATACACAAAATCTCCTGGACCTGCCTCATCCACAAACTCCAGCTGCTCCCCCCAACGGAACCGCGCCCGTCCACGCACGATATAGATCACCGTTTCCAACTCCCCATGGTGATGTGGACCAGTCTTGGCATTAGGATGGACAACCACCGTCCCAGCCCAAAGCTTTTGCGCCCCCACGCGAGCGTAAGAGATCGCCTCAGCCCGGGTCATCCCGGGGGTCTGCGGAGTATTGCTGTCAAGTTCTCCGCTGCGCACAATGCGTATGCCGAGCGTTTTCGATGGGTATTCGGAATCAGACATAAATGAACACTGTCCAGACTTCCATAAGTGTAAACGCCTGAAGAGGCGGGGATTAGAAGCCGTCCGGCTAGCAAGTCCTTATCGGGTAGAATGGTAGAAATGTAGCGTATTTACAGAAAGGAGCGGCTATGAGATCTCTGAATGTTAAAGATCCAGAAGCGCACCGTCTCGCCGCAGCGATAGCCCAGGAAACTGGAGAAACCATGACTCGTGTGGTGACGGAGGCTTTGCGCGAGCGCTTTGAGCGTTTGCCAAGCCGTCAGGGAAAGGCCGGCGTGGAGGAACTGCGCGCCATCGCGAAACGTGCCGCGGCTCACGTGAAACATCCCTATCTTGATCACGCCGAATTCCTGTACGACAAAGACGGTCTTCCGAAATGATTGTCGACACGTCCGCCTTGAGTGCGATCTTCTTCGGAGAGCCTGAAGGCGACGTCTATATCCGGTTGATTTATGAAGCTGATCGCTGCCGCATGAGCGCAGCCAATTTTGTCGAGCTCTCTATGGTGATAGAGGGGCAACTCGGTCCCGAGGCCCTTCGTCAGTGTGATATGTTTCTTCGCCGGGCTGAAATCGTAATTGAGTCGGTTACGGTCGAACATGCGCACCTGGCTCGTCAAGGCTTCCTGGATTTCGGTAAGGGGCGCCACCCTGCCGGATTGAATTTTGGCGATTGTTTCGCGTATGCGCTTGCCAAGGCATTGGATGAACCTCTCCTGTACAAGGGACAGGATTTCAGCAAGACAGACATTAAATCGGCAGGATGAACTGGGTATCGCCCGCCAGCCTCAGCTATCCTTGCGATAGAGGAGTTCGCGCATCGCTTTCCGCCGGGCCTCGGTCATTTCGGGGTCCAGATGTTCCTTGGTGGAGGAATCTTCCGCTTCAGGCTCACTGCAGCTGGGGCAGCGGTTGGCAAAACCGGGTTTGTCCGGCTTCAGCTCAAACTCTTCGGAGCAGATCACACAGGTTTTCACCGGGAAAGGCATAACCTCTCCATTGTAACGGATGCCCTGCAACTGTTGTAGAATCAACATAAGGCGGCGTAGCTCAGATGGTTAGAGCGACGGACTCATAACCCGTAGGTCGGTGGTTCGATTCCACTCGCCGCCACCAGCCAAATCACCGTCCCCTTTCTGGTTCCGGCGTGCGTCTAACCCGGTAGTATTATTTGTTTAAACCATCCTTATGGTCCAAAGTGGTGTTATGTCCCGAACCTTCAAGCGTGCCGTTTTTGCTGTCTCAATCCTGTTGGTAGCGTTAGTCTTCCTCGGCGGAATGGGGCCGAGCCGTGTGCGCGCGGATTCGCAACAGGATGGCGCCTACCCCGAGATGGAAGTCTACAGCGAGGTCCTGAAGAAGGTTCAGACAGACTACGTCGTCGATCCCAACATGACCAAGGTCACCGTCGGTGCCCTGCATGGCTTGCTCGAGTCGCTCGATCCTAATTCCAGCTACCTGACCCCGGAAGAGTACAAAGCCTACAAGCAACACACCAACGAGGGCGTCGCCCAGGTCGGGTTGAATATCTCCAAGCGTTACGGATATGCCACCGTGGTCTCGGTCGAGCCGGGAAGCCCAGCCGAAAAAGAGAACATCGAAGATGGCGATATCCTCGAAGCCATCGAGGGACATTCCACCCGGGAAATGTCTCTGGTCATGATCCGCTTGCTCCTGGAGGGCAAACCTGGAACCAGCGTGACCTTCTCCCTCGTTCGTCCCCGCAAGGCAGAACCGGACAAGATCACTCTTACCCGCGCCGTTTCCCCGGCTCCTCCCCTGGGACTGACGGAGTATGAGAGCAACAGCATCCTCTACCTCAAACCGGTCATCCTCAACAAGGAGCGCGTAAGCGAGATTGCCACCCGTTTGAAGGAAATGAAGAAGAACGGCAACAAGAAGATCCTGCTCGATCTGCGGGATGTCGCCGAAGGGGACGAGGAACAGGGCGTACGCCTGGCCAACCTCTTCCTCGAAGCGGGTACCATCGCCACCCTTTCCGGACAGAAGTATCCCTACGAGGCTTTCAACGCCGACACTTCCAAGTTCATTACCGGGGCGCCTCTCGTGGTCCTGGTAAACCATGGCACTGCCGGTCCGGGCGAGATTGTCGCCGCCGCGGTTCTCGATAACAAGCGGGCCGACGTGGTCGGTGACCGTACCTTCGGAGAAGGCTCCGTGCAAAAAACCATGGAGCTTCCTGATGGCGCGGCTCTGATTCTCTCCGTGGCCAAATATTCTTCGCCGCTGGGCAAAAAGATTCAGGACGAAGCCGTGACCCCGAATATCGTAGTGGCCACGGGTCAGGACACCGACGACCAGAAGACCCCAAAGCCGGATGATCAACTAACCAAGGCGCTCAACGTGTTGAAACAAAAAAGCGCCTGATACGCGGATCCCTCATTTGATTGGGCAAGCTCCATCTTCGGGCGCTGTCAGATTTCGTCCGCCCGGTCATTCTGGGCTCGGACCCATGAAGCTAGCGGGCAGCATTACCTTTATCGCCCTGCTGGTTCTCGCCATCATTGCCGGGTCATTGACCGGCCTCATGCTGGTCTACTCCGTGGACCTGCCGCAGATCGCCGACCTGGAACGGTTCCGGCCCATCACCTCGACGGATCTGCTCGACGTGCATGGGCGCGTCTTCGGCTCCTTTGCCCTGGAGCGGCGCATCGTCGTTCCCTATGAAGCCATTTCTCCCATCCTGCGCCAGGCAGTGATCTCCATTGAGGATAAGAACTTCGAGAGCCATTGGGGAGTCAATACCTTCCGCGTGCTCGGCGCCGCGTATCATGACCTGACCTCGACCGGCCGCACCCAGGGCGCTTCCACCCTGACCATGCAATTGGCGCGTAATCTTTTTCTTTCCAGCCAGCAAACCTTCGGCCGCAAGCTCCAGGAAGCTTTTCTCTCTATCCAAATCGAGCGCGCCTTTACCAAAGAGCAGATCTTCACCTTGTACGCCAACCAGATTTATCTCGGCCAGGGCGTGTACGGGTTTGAGGCCGGATCGGAATACTACTTCAGCAAGCATGCGCGCGATCTCACGCTGCCCGAAGCCGCGTTGCTGGCCGCCTTGCCCAAGGGCCCGGTAGCCTATTCTCCTCTGGCGAATCCCGATCGCGCCTTCCGCCGTCGAAACATGGTCATCAATTCCATGCTCGAAGACGGAGTCATCACCAACGCGCAAGCCAATGTGGCCAAGGCCGCGCCCCTTGGTTTGCACATCGAGCCGCCGTCCAACAGTGTCGCTCCCTGGTTCGTCGAAGACGTGCGCCGTGAACTGGAGCGTCAATTTGGCAGCGAGCAGGTGCATGAAGAAGGCCTGCGCGTCTACACCACGCTGGATCTGGATCTGCAGCAAACAGCCAATCGCGCGGTGCTCGACGGATTAGCCGCTCTCGAACGCCGTCACGGATGGAAGGGAAACCTGCTCAATGTGGTTGCTGCCGGAGGCTTCCTGGATGACTTCCGTCACCCGGACTGGCGCCAACCCTTCGGGCCGGGATCGTATGTGCACGCCCTGGTGACCAATGTTCTGCCTTATCAGGTGACCGCGCGCATCGGCGAGCAGCAGCTGATTCTCGGCCCCGATGACTTTGCCTGGACCGGTCAGCGGGATGCGGAAAAATTCCTTAAGCCCGGCGACATCATCTACGTGCACATCGTGCCGTCGTCCGATACAAATCTCGTCTTGCACGCAATCCTGGAACAGGATTCCGGCATGCAGGGATCTCTGCTGGCCGTGGACAACACCTCCGGCGAGGTTCTCGCCATGGTGGGCGGCCGCGATTTCAACCTGTCGCAATTCAACCGTGCCACCCAGGCCGAGCGGCAAACAGGATCTTCCTTCAAGCCCTACGTCTACGCCGCTGCGGTAGAGGAAGGCGCCCGTCCGGATGAAATAATTGTCGACGCGCCGGTTACCTTTTCCACCGCCGTCGGCCCTTACACCCCGCACAACTACGACGACACCTTCGAAGGCCCTGTCTCCCTGGTGCATGCATTTGCAGATTCGCGTAACATCCCCGCCGTTAAGCTGGCCGAGCGCGTGGGGATACGCAAGGTCATCGCCACTGCCCATCAGTTTGGCCTCAACAGCACCATCCCGCCCTTCCTCCCTGTTGCGCTAGGCTCGGTGGAGGCTACGCTCGAGGAGCAGGTAGCAGCTTACAGCAGCTTCCCCAACGACGGGGTTCGCCTGGGGCCGCATCTCATCCGCAAAGTAACCAACGCGGATGGGCTCACTTTGTCGGAGAGCCCGGCGAATGTGGCTGAGTCCACCACTCAAAAGACGGCACGCATCATGATGGTGATGCTCAAGTCCGTGATAGGACCGGGCGGCACCGCCGCAGACGCCATGGCCCTCCACCATCCCCTGGGAGGAAAGACCGGCACCACCACCGACTTCAACGATGCCTGGTTCATCGGCTTCTCTCCTTCCATTACCTGCGGAGTCTGGGTTGGCTACGACAACCGTCAATCGATCGGCGAGAAAGAAAGCGGCGGTCACGCCGCCCTTCCGCTGTGGATGAGTTTTATGAAGGTAGCCATCGCCGACCATCCCAACGAGCACTTTCCGGGAGACGCCCGCCCAACGCCGCCAACCAATATAGCGACAAAGGCAACCGTAACTCATCCCTCGGCCCCCCCGCCCGCGACTCCGCAGTAAACTCTGTGGACCTTTAAGAGAAGGGACGGGTGCCCCACGTTCGCCTAAGCGTACGTGGGCCGAATAAAACGGGGCGAAGCCCCACCATTGCCGTAGAATCTGCGGAAAGCGTCGAAGAACAATTCGCACGGTCCTTTATTAAGCTACCCCGCGTCCCAGCGCCCGCATCAACCGCAGATACCTCTTAGCCTGCCCCACATCGCGCATGATCTGCTCTCTTAACGCCTCAGGAGAAGGCCAACGCCGTTCCTCGCGAAGCCGGCGGTGAAACAAAAGCCTCAGCGGCGTCCCTTCCTCCAGTGGAATCGGATGAAAATCAAGCAAATGCGATTCCACCGCGAACGAATCCGCGCCGAAGGTGGGCCGGTTACCGATATTCGTAACAGCATCGAACCATTTCCCGGCCACACGCAACTGTGTCACATACACACCATTCGGCGGCAGCAATTCGCCATACGGAGCCAGGTTGATGGTGGGAACTGTGAGCGTGGATCCAATCCCGCGTCCGTGGGCCGGTGTCGAATCGATAAAAAAACCATGCCCCAGCAGCGCTCGGGCGGTGCGAATCTCGCCCAGCGACAGCAACTCTCGGATCCTGCTGCTCGAACAAATGAACCCGCGTACCTGGCAAGCGTCGTGGATCACCACCTCAAAACCAAGCTCCCGGCCCAACTGGTTCAATTCAGCCAAGCCGCCTTCCGCGCGATGGCCAAAGCGAAAGTTAGGGCCCTCATGCACCTCGACTGCCGCCAGCGCATCATGAACAATCGCAGTGACAAATTCCGCGGCCCGCATACGGGAAAGTTCCGCGGTAAAGGGAAGCACCAGCACCGCATCGATACCGGTATCTCCCAGCAACTCGAGTTTCGTCTCCAAAGGCGTAATCAGCCTGGGGCAAGTTTCCGGGCGAAGGAAACGCAACGGATGCGGGTCGAACGTAACCGCAACAGACCGCAGCGAGCGAGCCGCGGCGCTCTTCCTGACTTTGTCCAGTATGAACCGGTGCCCAACATGGACGCCATCGAAGTTGCCGATGCTCACCACCGAGGGTCCCAGGCTGCTGGCTATCTCGCCGGCATTGCGAAAAACTTGCATCTCTATATCTCGAACGGGATACGCAACCCGTCGTAAGCCAGCTGGATGTTCTCGGGAAGTTCGTGATTGGTTTCCGCGTGCGATAGATCATGCGACATGTGAGTAAAAAACGCACGCCGCGGCTGCATGCGCCGCACGAATGCAAGAGCCTCCTCCAGCGTAGCGTGGCTGGGGTGAGGTGTCCTTCGAAGAGCATCGAGAATGACCACGTCAAGCTCCTTGAGCAGAGCCAGGCTCCCCTCCGGGATGTCGTTCATATCCGTCAGGTACGCGGCATTGCCGAAGCGGAAACCCGCCACTTCAATCTTGCCGTGGGTGAGCGGGATGCGCTGAAACACCGCACCTTCAATCTCCACCGAGGGTCCCATGCGATGCATCTCCACCCTCGCCCGCGTCGGGTACCAGGCCGTGGTATCGAAGGTGTAATCGAATATTCGTTCAATTACATTGGCAGCGGAATCATCAGCGTAAAGCGGGAGTTTGCTTTTGTGCTTAAAGCTGAGCGGCCGCAAATCGTCCAGCCCGAGAATGTGGTCCGCATGCGAATGGGTATAGAGCACCGCATCGACGTGATCGATCCCCTCACGCAGCGCCTGCATACGAAAATCAGGCCCCGTGTCGATCACCACCCGGTGTCCCTCCCAGGCCACCGCGATCGACGGCCGTGTGCGCCGGTCGCGCGGATCAGTGGAAGTGCACACCCGGCAGGCGCAGCCAAGCGTCGGCACACCCATTGAGGTGCCACTACCCAGAATGGTGATCTCAGCCTTATGGATGAAACACGCTCCCGAGTGAAACTGCTCTAATGGGGTTTCTTCGACTGGGGCGGCCGCTGGGCAGAACTGGCAATCGCATTTGTGATCTCAAGAAAAGACATGCGCAAATCGAACAGGGCATTCTGCAGCAGCCGCTTCTCCTGCTCGCTAAGATTGCCCTTGGTCTTCTCATCCAGCACGCTGAGCATGTCAATGCTTTGCCTGGCGCCCAGGATGTCGATGCGTGGCTGCTCGTTTGGGGCGGTGCCCGCACCCATCTGCACTGCGGCAGTCATATACAGCGACTGCACCAGGCGATCGAAATTCATCACCGAGGGTGCCGGTTGACCCGGATTCGCCTTCAGCAACATATCGTCTAAACGGCTCGCCGAGGCATGGTACTCCTTGCTCTGCTGCGCCGATTCAGCAGCGGTCGGTTCAGGGATGGTTTCGTCTCCATCCATCGCCTCCGGCTCCTCCACTTCAACTTGCACTGCCTGGGCGGGGGCAGGAGCTTCCGGGCGAATAGGTTGTGGCGCAGGGGGAGGAGTACTTTCGTCGCCTTCGCGCAGTTCGCCTTCAGAAGTGAACTTACGCCGGTCGGTCACTGTAAATTGTGGTTCTTTTTCACGCATGGTGTTTTCCCATCTTCTTGTAGGGTTCGGTTTAGTTGGCTGGTTGTGCCGGTGGCCGTGCAATCGTGGGAGGCGCGGCCAGCGCAGTGGCCAACCCTCCTTCGTAGGAGATCTCCTGATTTCGTTCCAATACTTCCACCCGCACAAACCCAAGTGCCAGAACTTGCGGTAAGCCGGCGCTCGACAGCGACGCAGTACTTGTAATCCGCCCTACCGGCTGGTCATTGCTGCGCAGGTCGAGCGGTAGCGAGTCAGGCCGCGCGCCTTGTAGCGCAAACTGGCGAAACTGCCGGTTCACTTTCCCCCGGGAACGGATACGCTCCACGATTTCCTGGCCCAGGTAGCATCCCTTGCTGAAGTTGAGTGCGCGCGTCTGGGCTGTTTCCTGCGGCAGGTCGCGATCGTTCAAGTCGACACCGTACAAAGGTGTAGCCTCGAGCACCCGTAACGCTTCCATCGCTTCCCATCCGCATGGATTCGCTCCCGCAGCCTGCAGTGTCTCCCAAACCGCCGACACATGCTCGGGTGCGAACCACAATTCATAGCGCGGCACTGCGACGTGATAAGCCTCGATGATCGTGCAGGCGACTTCGCCAATCTTGGCGTCGCTCATACGGGCATTTTCCACGCTCGGGGTTGGCGGCGAAAAGCCCAGCGTGGCCAGCACCCGGCCCGCACTCGGGCCGGCCAGCGACAAACCCGTCCACTGTTGGCTAACATCCGCCAGCTCCACATCGTCCATTATGATGAAGTGATCCAGATGGCTCATCACCGCCGAAACCTGCTCGACACTGGTATCTAGCAAAAGGTCATCGGCGCGGCGATATACGTAGCAGTCGCCCTGAATGCGTCCCTGTACGCTGAGTAGAAAACTGTAATTTCCCTCTCCTTCGGGGAGCGATTGGACCGCGTTCGATACCATGCCGTTTAACCACCGCAGGCGGTCGCCGCCGGTAACCAGAATCTTCCCCCGCCAACCCAGGTCGCTGACCCCGGCAGAATGCAAAAGGGAATCAACCTCTCCTGCCAAACCGTCAAACACCCTGGCTGTCAACGCACCACAATACCGCTCCAATGCGGATGCGGGACCGAGGGCGCCAAGCGGGGTGGGATTAGCATCCCCCTTGACCTGCGAAGCAGCCGTCGAATCAGGATGGTTCGTGGCAGAAAGCACAATAAAATTATAGCCTTGCAGCAGAGTGAGTGCTCACTGCCCCAGGGCGGAGCTCGGAAAAGGGTCGAACCATGAAGCTTAATTGCAGGAACTCATGCGGTTTAGTCGCGTCGGCGCTCCTGCTGGCCTGCACCGCATCTACCTTTGCCCAGGATGCCCCACCCAAGAAAGATACAAAGATCACTCCGGAACAAACCAAAGAGCTTTTCCGCTCTATGAACCAGATTCTTTCCTTTGCCAGTGATGACACCAAACTACCCATACAGCACGAGGTAAAGCGCCGCCTCATTACCCGCGAGCAGGTGGAGAAATACATTCTTGACAAGTTCAAGGAAGACAAAGACGCCAAACGCATGCAAAGCGAAGAAATCGTGCTCAAAAAGTTTGGCCTTCTCGATCGCGACTTCCAGTTGAAGCCCTTCCTGGTGAGTCTGTTGAAGGAACAGATAGCCGGCTATTACGACAACAAGACCAAAACGGTGAACCTGTTGGACTGGGTTGCGCCTGACGAGCAGAAGCTGGTCCTCGCTCATGAACTGACCCACGCTCTGCAGGACCAGCATACAGACCTTGAGAAATGGGAACCCGATCCCCCGGAATCGATTTCCAAAAACGTTAACGAAGACAACGAACGCCTGGCTATCGACGAGCGCGATACCGCGCGCGACGCGGTGCTCGAAGGGCAGGCGATGGCTGTTTACCTCGACTACACGCTCAAGCCCGCGGGCAAAAGCCTGCTCACCTCGCCCGACGTCATGCGCACCCCGAAAGAGGATCTGGACACATCCGGCAGTTCGCCGATCATGGACCGGGCGCCCCTCTTGTTACAGCAATCGCTCCTGTTTCCCTATCGGGACGGGCTGGGATTTGAGCAGAGACTCCTAAAGGACAAGGGAGCGCAATACGCCTTTGCCGGGGTACTGGACCGGCCCCCTTCAACCAGCTACGAGATCATGAACCCGACCGCCTATGAACGGAAAGTGACCGCTCCGTTGCTGCAAATGCCGGATGTGCACGCGTTGCTTGACCCTGATTATGAGCCGTACGACATCGGGGTCATGGGCGAGCTCGACGTGCGCATCCTGACCGAGCTCTTCGGCGGCCCGGATACGGCAGCGATCTTTACCCCGCAATGGAAGGGCGGTCTGTACTACGCGGTACAGAGCCGCAAGGCCGTCACTCCGGCCCAGCAGGCCTCAACCGCCTCGGTTGCGTTGCTCTATCTATCTGCCTGGCGGAGTGATGCGGCCGCACGGGAATTCGCCAAACTCTACGCCCGCGAACTGAGCAAAAAATACTCCGGCGTAGTCCGCGACTCGAGCGCCGAAACCTCATCCGACGAGCAGGTTTACAACGGAAATGAGGGACCGATCCTCATCGTGCGCCAAGGCAAGCAGGTTTTCGTGAGTGAAAGCTTCGACCCAACGACCGCCCGAAAACTCCAATTCCTCTTCTTCGGAGCCCAACAAACCGGAGAAACCCAGCAAGCCGCCCAAGCCCTGCCCCCCTCCAACGAACTCAACGCCCACCTGACCCGCCTAATGGCCAGCTGCGGCCTGATAAAAGCCTCCCTACGCCACTGAGGGCTCTAGCTCCGTATCTTCGCGAGATGTGGGATCCCACAACCCCACACCGGCAACTCTCGATCCCAAACCAGGAGTCCAAGGAAACAGGACGGGTGCCCCACGTTCGCCAAAGCGTACGTGGGCCGAAAACGATGGGCGCAGCCCATCAATCGCTTTCCCTCGAATCGACCTAAGACCAAAGCCTTCTGGGTATTCAGCCGACCCGAGTCCATCTTCAGGCAGGTATACTGAGATCGACATTGATCCCCACCCTTCGGAGCCGGCTTGCATCAGGCGGAAATAGGAATCATAGGCGGGAGCGGGCTCTACACCATGCCCGGTCTAACCAATCCTCAACAACTTGAGGTAACCACCCCATTCGGTGATCCCTCTGACGTCTTTATGGCCGGTGAACTGGAAGGGCGACAGGTAGTCTTCCTGGCCCGCCACGGCCGAGGCCACCGTATCCTCCCTTCCGACCTGAACTTCCGCGCCAACATCTTCGCCATGAAAAAGCTGGGCGTAGAGCGGATCATCTCTGTCTCCGCCGTAGGTTCCCTCAAGGCGGAGCACAAGCCGACCGAATTCGTAATCCCCGATCAATTCATCGATCGCACAACCCTCCGCCGCTCCACCTTTTTCGGCGACGGAATCGTAGGCCATGTAGCATTTGGCGATCCCGTCTGCGCCACCGTCGCCAAGTCCATCCAGCACGGAGCGCAAACCGCCGGAGTCGTAGCAAAATCAGGCGGTGTCTACGTCTGCATCGAAGGCCCACAATTCTCCACCCGCGCCGAGTCCAATCTCTATCGCAGCTGGGGTGCCGATATCATCGGCATGACCAACCTGCAGGAAGC
Source organism: uncultured Acidobacteriaceae bacterium (assembly GCA_963847155.1). Lineage (GTDB taxonomy): Bacteria > Acidobacteriota > Terriglobia > Terriglobales > Acidobacteriaceae > PALSA-350. The sequence continues at coordinate 299,269 of CAWJZH010000007.1, forward strand.
CAAGCTCGCCCGGGAAGCAGAGATCTGTTACGCCACCATGGCCATGGTGACGGACTATGATTGCTGGCACGAAGGGCACGAGGCGGTGACCGTCGACCAGGTAGTAGCCGTACTGCACCAGAATTCCGCGAACGCCGCCATGGCAGTGCGCGCGGCCGTTGCCGCTATGCCCAGGGAGCGCACCTGCGCCTGCGCGACCGCGCTGAAATTTGCCATCCTCACCAGTCCCGAAGCCATTCCAGCCGCAACCCGAACCAAGTTGGATTTGCTATTGGGCAAGTACACTTCCTGAGGCGGAAAGAAAAACCATGTCCATTCTTGTAGTAGGCAGTGTTGCATTCGACACCATCGAGACCCCCAAGGGCAAGCGCGACCGGTGTCTCGGTGGCGCGGCAACTTATTTCGCACTCGCCGCGAGTTACTTCACCGATGTCCGCGTCATCGCCGTAGTCGGCGAAGACTTCACTGCGGAGCACGAAGCCGTCCTCACCCGTCGCGGAGTGGATACCCAGGGCCTGGAGCACACTGCCGGCAAGAGCTTCCATTGGACCGGGTCCTATGTGAAGAGCCTCAATGAGGCACAGACCCTCAACACCGAGCTGAACGTCTTCGAGAGCTTTGCCCCAAAGGTGCCGGCAGCTTACAACGACAGCGAGTTTCTCTTTCTCGCCAATATCGATCCCGTATTGCAAAGCAACGTCCGTGCACAAATGCCGAAGGTTCGCATGGTATGCGGCGACACCATGAACTATTGGATCACCGGCCATCGCGAAAACCTGGCCAAGGTGCTCACCGGCCTCGATGCGCTCCTCATCAACGACGGAGAAGCCAAGCTCCTGGCCGACAACAACAACCTCGTTCTGGCCGCGCGCAAGATTCTCGCCATGGGCCCAAAGGCGCTGATCGTCAAGCACGGCGAGTATGGCGCCACCGCTTTCTTCGGCAACCAGGGGTTCAACGGATCAGGCCCGGCCAAGGTCGCCTTGCCCTTCCGCGCGCCGGCGTTGCCGTTGGAAGAAGTAGTTGACCCAACGGGAGCAGGAGATTCCTTCGCCGGCGGCTTCTTCGGCTATCTCGCCTCGCAACCCGAGGTAACCCTCCAGAACTTCAAACACGCCATGTTCTACGGCGGTGTCATGGGCTCCTTTGCGGTGCAGCGCTTTGGTACGGAACAGATGCAATCGCTCACGCGAGAGGAGATCGATAAACGCTTCGCTCTCTTCCGTGAGCTCTCCCACCTTGACTGAAACTAAAGCTGAGGCGATCCGCCGCGAAACCCTCATAGTAGCCTGGGCGGCCCTCGCGATCGCCCTGGTCTCCCTTGCCTATTGTGTCCGCCACGGCATGCTTCTGCTGTACGGCGATGCCGTGGCTCATCTGCACATTGCCCGCCGCGTCTTCGATTCATTAACCCCCGGCTTCCGCCAGCTGGGGTCCGTCTGGTTACCTCTACCTCACATTCTTCTTCTGCCCTTCGTCTGGAATATGGCCTGGTGGCGAAACGGTCTGGCCGGAGCTTGTGTGTCCATACCCAGCTACGTGCTCGGCTGTGCGGGCATGTACCGTCTGGCGCGTATCTGGCTATCCGTGCCTGCGGCGATCGTGGTCGTGGCCTTTTACGGTTTGAATCCCGGCCTACTGTACATGGCGACAACGGCTATGAACGAGCCTCTCTTCTTGGCCGAAATGATCTGGGCGGTGTTACTCATCGTCGAGTTTCAGCGTTCGCCCAACCACAAGCTTCTGCTCCAGGCGGGGTTGGTATTGACCTGCGCCATTTTCACCCGCTATGACGGATGGGTATACGCCGCGGCCGCATGGCTGTTCGCAACCTGGCCGGTGCTCACTCAATACCGCCGTCGCCGGAGAGAGCCGGTGGTCGGCGCCTGGGTCTTGTTCACCGCCATGCTGTTGGCCGCACCCTCGTTGTGGATGGCCTACAACGCCAAGCAATTTGGAGATCCACTGGACTTCATCCGTGGCCCTTACTCCGCCCGCGCCATCGAGGCCAGAACCACTCCGCCCGGTTCGACGCCTCGTCCCGGCATTCACAACCTGCACGACGCTGCCCTCTATTTTCTCAAGGCCGCGGAGTTGGGAGCCGCTCCTCTGCCGCTGGGCAAGCTGCTATGTTGGCTCACCGCCGGGGGCACGCTGGCGGCCCTGTGGGCATTCCGCCGCCGCCAAATCTGGCCCGTGCTGCTGCTCTGGCTACCCCTACCTTTCTATGCTTACTCCGTCGCGTACGGCTCGGTGCCCATCTTCATTCCTGTGTGGCGCCCCTTCTCCTGGTACAACACCCGCTACGGAATGGAATTATTGCCCGCCTTCGCCTTCTTTGGCGGCTGCCTCATTCCGGTGCTGACCGCGCGCGCCCCCAAACTGCAGCGCTACGCCGTGCCGGCCACGTTGTTGCTGGTGATAGCCAACAGCCTCGTGCTATTGCGGGCCCGCCCGCTGGTCTTCCAGGAAGCTGTAGTCAACGCCCGCACCCGCGTCGCTTTTGAAACCGCATTGGCCAAGACACTGGCCGGCCTGCCTGAGCAGGGACTGATCCTCATGCGCGTCTCCAGCAACGTAGGCGCCTTGCAGCAAGCCGGTATCCCGCTCCGCCGCACAGTAAACGAGGGTGACTATCTGATCTGGCGGCATGCCCTCGAAAATCCAGCACAATCCGTATCGTTGGTAGTGGCCCTCGACGGAGACGCCGTTTCCGACGCCGTCCAGCGTCATCCGCAAGGCTTGCAGCTGCTCAACGTAGTTTGTTCCACCGGTCAGCCCTGCGCCCACATCTATCGCTCTCAACTTCCGAGTCACCCCTATTGATGCCCGCGAACCTAAAATCATCGGCCTTCTAGACCCATACGCAAGATTCCCAATCCGAGGGGACTTCGGAGTCTGTGTGAGAACCGTCGACTGCAGATCGAGTCCCGAAGGGACGTCTGAACTTCAGACTTGTCCAAATTTGCCCGCAGCCTCTTCAGCCTCTTGAGCCACTGCAGTCCCGCAGGGACGGTACAACCAATAGCCCGGCACGGGAGTGCCGGGTAGGCTGAGGTTTATGTACGAGTCCCGCAGGGACGACACAATGCGCAGCCCGGGTGGGCGATTGGCTTAAAGTCGTTCATCAGCACCCCCGAGAACTCGTGTCATTTAAACGGCAGCCGGTCAACAAGCAACCTGAATCTTGTTCGGCCAAGCTCGCGTCAAAGCACTCAACAATTTGACGCTCTGGCTGAATTTCCCCAGGACGCAGTCCTGGGGAGATTCGATCCGAGGAAAGTCCCGTAGAGCCTGCCCTGCCTGCCCCGGCTTGCCGTGAGAGCTTGTCGAACGGACACGACTGGAAGCTACCCGAACACACCTCGAGAAATTTCGCGTTTGAGCATTCCTGACCCTCTGCTCCTCGTCCTCTACAGAACCAATGTCGTACCAAAGGCCCAAGGAAATCGGGCGACGGAACTGCAGCTCCCTCCCCCACGAACAAAACTGGTTACACTGAGCTCAAACCGCGCGATGGTAGCATCACGCTCAGGCCATGTTACTGAACGAGCCCATCTACAGCTACCACTCCTGTGATCTGGAGCAGCTCACCTTTCACGATCCGGAGGACGAGTGATTCCCTTCGTCAAGGCGCACGCCTGCGGAAACGACTTCCTCGTGGTTCAGGAAAATTTAGCCGGGGTGGAAGCCAGAGACGCGCTCACCCGCAGGCTCTGTCACCGCAACCAGGGCATCGGAGCCGATGGAGTCGAGTTCCTCACCTGGGAAGACAAGCGCCAGGCCAGAATACGTTTGTACAACGCCGACGGCTCCATCGCCGAAATATCAGGCAATGGAACCAGGTGCGTGGCCGCGTGGATCGCGTATGAAACCCACGCTGGCCCAGGCGATGAGATCGTGCTCGAAACCGATGCCGGCCGCCGCGTATGCCGCATTGTCGATCGCACCGATCAGGTCTTTCGCATCACCTCATCCATGGGCGTTCCCGACGTGGGGACGCGCCTCTTGCACATGACGAGTGGAGTTCCCGTCGAGGGAGCCGTGGTCTCCACCGGCAATCCGCACTTCGTCATCTTCGTGGATGAACCGGATTTCAGCATTCATGGCCATTCCTGGCAAGCCATTGGAGCAGAGATCTGCACCCACCCCCGCTTTCCTCAGCAAACAAATGTGGAATTCGTGCGCATGAATGGTCATGATGAAATCGAAATACGCATCTATGAACGCGGCGTCGGCCCCACTTCCTCGTCGGGTACCGGCACCTGCGCCACCGGGAGCGCGGCCATCGCACTTCGTGGCGCCGCCCCGCTATTGCGCGTCATCGCTCCTGGGGGAGCACAAACCGTGGAATGGCAAGGATCCGGAACGGAAATCCTCTTGACCGGGCCCGCCGAGCTCATCTGCTTCGGAGAGACCTGGTGACCCAGCGCACCCTGAGCATTCCAGCCGTGGGCCGGGGAGCAAAGGTTGCCGTGCTTTCCCCCGCCAGTTATCCCCAGCCGGAAAGGCTGGCACAGGGAGTCGAAGCCCTCAGCCGTCTGGGCTTTTTGCCTTGGGTCGGGCGGCACGCGTTGAGCAAGGCGCACCACTACTTTGCCGGTACTGCCCAGGCCAGGCTCGAAGATCTGCATGCCGCCTTCCTCGATCCCGCCGTCAGCGCGATCTTTTGTAGCCGTGGAGGTTACGGTTGCAACTATCTGCTCGCCGGACTCGACCTCGGGCTCGTTCGCGAGCATCCCAAGCCGTTCCTCGCCCATTCCGACATGACCTGTCTGCAGACTTGGCTGTTGGACCAGCTGGGCCTTGTTTCCTTCCACGCGCCCATGGTCGCCGGTGATTTCTCCCAGCCGGAGGGGGTCGACGAAGCGAGCCTGCTGGCTGCGTTGGGCGGAGAGCGCTGGTTCGTCGGCGAAACCTCGGGCCTGCGCGTTCTCCAACCGGGTAAGGCCACGGGAGTCCTTTACGGAGGCTGCATCACGCTGCTGGTGGCATCGCTCGGTACTCGCTATGCACCGCGTACCGAGGGCAAACTTCTCTTCCTGGAAGACCGGGACGTGAAGCCTTATCAGCTCGATCGATTACTGCGCCAAATGGTGCTCGCCGGAAAATTCGAAGGCGTCACCGGCATCATTTTTGGCGAGATGCTCGACTGCATTGCTCCCGGGCAAAAGCCGGGTCTGCTGGACGAGGTCATCCTCCGCGTGTTGGACTGGTTTCCCGGGCCGATCGCCACCGGTCTTCGCTCCGGCCATGTGTCGCGGCGCAACGTGACCCTGGGCTTTGGTATCGAAGCAGAGTTGCACCTGGAACGCGCACCGGTGCTGAGCTTCCTTGAGCGGGCGACGGAGAAATAATTTTATGGCGAAACATATTCACCTGATCGGCATCTGCGGCTCGGCAATGGCGTCTCTCGCCGGCATGCTGCAAACCAAGGGATATCGCGTAACTGGTTCCGATGCCGCAGCCTATCCGCCCATGTCCGACCTGCTTAAGGCCCTGGGCATCCCCATCATGGAGCCCTACGCCGAAAAAAACCTCGCCACTCGCCCCGACCTGGTGATCGTCGGCAACGCGATCTCCCGCGGAAATCTGGAGTTGGAAGCCGTCCTCGATCAGCGCATCCCCTTTCGTTCCCTGGCCGAGACTATTCAGCATGAGTTTCTCCCCGGAAAGGATTCGCTGGTCATCGCTGGGACCCACGGCAAGACCACCACTACCAGCATGCTGGCCTGGATCTACGAAGTCGCTTCGAAAACTAAACCGGAAGTTGCGCCATCTTTTCTTATCGGCGGCATCGCCGAAAATTTCGGTACCAGCTTTCGCGTTCGTGAAGGCAAGCCCTTCATCCTCGAAGGCGATGAATACGATACCGCCTTCTTCGATAAAGCACCCAAGTTCATGCACTACTTTCCCGATGCGCTGATCCTCACTCATGTGGAGTTCGATCACGCCGACATTTATGAGAACCTCGATGCGGTCAAGACGGCATTTCGCCGTCTGGTCAACCTGGTACCGCGCCGCGGCCGCCTCATTGCCTACGATGGCAGCGCCAATGTCGACGAATGCGTTTCGCGTGCGTTTTGTGCCATCGAACGATACGGCTTCAAACCGGCATCTGCGTGGCGCCTGCGGGACCTGACCCACAACAACCGCGGCTCGAGTTGGAAGATCGATCGCTCCGGGCGCGAATGGCTGGAGGTCGCCCTGCCCCTGGCCGGCGAGCACAACGCCTTGAACGCCACCGCCGCTGCTGCATTAGCGGCGGGGCAGGGAATTGAGACGCCTTCCATCGTGGAGGCCCTCGCTACATTTCGCAGCGTGAAGCGCAGGCTCGAGGTGCGTGCCGTTGCCGCGGGGGTCACCATCATCGACGACTTTGCGCACCACCCCACCGCCATTCGAGAAACGTTGAAAGCCCTGCGCGCCGCCTACCCGGGCCAGAGACTTTGGGCCGTCCTCGAACCACGCTCGAACACGCTGCGCAGAAACGTCTTTGAGCGCGAACTCGTGGAGAGCCTCTCGCTGGCAGACGGTATCGTCGTGGCCGGCGTCTTTAAGCAAGAGAGCATTCCCGAAGGAGAGCGAATGCATCCAGAAAAAGTGGTTGCTGCCTTGGTGGGTGCCGGACACGACGCCGCCCTCTATGCCACCGCGGACGACATCGTGCAAGGTCTTACGCCTCGCTTGAAACCGGGCGACATCGTCGCCATTCTTTCCAACGGCGGCTTTGATGGGATCTATGAGAAGCTGCCCCAACAACTAGAGCGCCGGACCTAAGTCAGGGACTCGCAGCGCATGTTCAGTTCTCTCACCATGCTTGTGACGTATGTGGTTCTCGGTCTGCCGGCGGGCGCCGTCGGCATTCCCTGGGCCTTGCTCAGCGGCGACATCGGCCCTCTCTATCGCTGGAGTATGTGGATCGTGCGCACTGGAGTCAAGCTGGCGCGCATCCGTGTCCAGATCACTGGTCGTGAACACATTCTCGCTCAACCGACTATCTTCATGGCCAATCACGTTTCCAATCTCGATCCGCCCATCATGCTGCCGTTGCTTCCCTTCCGGACTGCCTTCTTCATCAAGCGGTCGCTGCTCAGGATCCCCGTGGTGGGTGTCGGCATGCGCCTGGCCGGATTTATCCCAGTGGACCGAGATGGGCGTTTGGAGTCTGCGAGGGAGAGCGTGCAAGCAGCCAGCAAAGTGTTAGCTTCCGGGGTGAACATCTCGACCTTCCCCGAGGGCACGCGTTCGCGCAACGGCAAATTGCTGCCCTTTAAAAAGGGGCCGTTTTACCTGGCAATGGAATCCGGTGCCCCCATCATCCCCATCTCCATCTGGGGATCGCAGCACATGATGACCAAGGGCAGTCTCCGCATCAAGCCCGGAACCGCCCATCTGACCTTCCACCCCGCCGTCTACCCGCACCAATTCGCCACCCGCGAACACCTCGCAGCAGCAGTAAGAGAGGCCATCATCTCAGCCTTGCCGCAATCAATGTGGGGAGAAACAGAACAACCAAATCAGTCTTAGGCTTTAGCTCGCATTTCTCGCATACCGGGCTGTGAGGAAGCCAGGTATGCGCCTTGACGGGATGCGATTGTAGGTCGGAAGGAATCGAACCGAATGAGGAACTACGCGGCTTTTCGGGGAGTAACTGCTTTAATGTTTTGTATCAGGGCACGACTTAAAGTCGTGCCCTGACTCAAACCCAAAGCCCCCCCAGCAATCCCCCTACTGCTTGATGATCGCGTTATACCCATCCGAAAGCAGCTTTTGCTTGATCGCAGTAGCCTGCGTGCGGTCGCTAAAGGGGCCTACCTGCACGTGCAACAGTCTATCCTGAGGATCATTACGCACGACTGCTCCGTAACCCCGCTGGCGTAAGGCCGAGACCAGGACATTCGCATCCTCCGGGCGGGCCACTGCTGCGATCTGTACCATCGGCTGCCCGGAACTGGGAGCCGCGCTCGCTGTTAATGCACCGGTTGCGGCGACCAACACCGTGGCTTTCTGAGCGCTCGGCTTGCTGGTTGTTGCTCGCGCAGAATCCATAGGCTTGACCGAAGACCCCGCTACGTCACCGCGGGTCGAAGCTGGCGCTTCGGCTGCATTCTCACTGCTCGTCGGCTCTGCCCTGGGCCTCTCGTCAGGTTGGGGCTGAGTACCTTCAGGCGCTGGCGCGGCTTTTGCATTGTCCTGGCTATGATTCTGCTGCTGTGCTCTCTGCTGAGGTCTTGTCTGCTGCTCCGCGGGAGCCGGCGCCGGAGCATTCTCGGAAGCCGCCTCTCCTACCTCGCCGCTACTGCCCGCGCTTGGATTCTCCACTGGTTTCGCCTGGGCCGTTGTTCCCGTGCCCCGGCCCATGGAGTATCCAAAGCCAAAGAACACGCCGCAGACCAACACCAGCCCAAAGAAAATGCCAAGCAGGGAAGCGGTGCTGAGCGTGATCTCAGACGCTTTGCCTTCGATCTCTTCTTCATCGGTGTCGAACAGGGTTCTCATGGCTATTTCCCCCCCATATCTCCCATTTTATTAAAGAGCGTCATCATCTCTAACGGTAATGGGAACACAATAGTTGTGTTTTTCTCCACGCCAATATCCGTCAACGTCTGCAAGTAACGTAATTGCAGTGTCATGGGTTGGGTGGCCAGCAGAGCAGCGGCATCCACCAGTCGCTGCGCGGCGCTGAACTCGCCCTCGGCATGGATCACTTTGGCCCGCTTCTCCCGTTCCGCTTCGGCCTGTTTGGCCATGGCGCGCAGCATCGATTCAGGCAAGTCCACCTGTTTCACCTCGACGCTCACCACCTTGACCCCCCAGGGGGCCGTATGTTGGTCTATGATGCTCTGAATCCGTTGGTTAAGCGCCTCTCGGTGGGAAAGTAGTTCATCAAGCTCCACTTCGCCCAGCACCGAGCGCAGCGTGGTCTGGGCAAACTGGGAGGTCTGGTAGACGTAGTTCATCACCTCGATCACGGCCCGCGATGGATCGATGACCTTCAACGTAATGACAGCGTTCACTTTAAGGGTCACGTTGTCGCGCGTGATGATGTCCTGGGGTGGGACCTCGAGAACCTCCTGCCGAAGGGAAACCCGCACCATCTGATCGAACGGCCGGAAAATGAGGATCACTCCCGGGCCCTTCGGCGCAGACAAGGCGCGGCCTAGGCGGAAGACGACTCCGCGTTCATATTCTCTGAGGATCTTGATCGAATTGATCAAGTAGATGGCAACAACAAAAATAAGAATCAGGCCGGGGATTCCGATACCCATCATGGTGGGCCTCGCTATTCTTAAATTGTACAGAGAGCGCCTTGTTACAACAACTTAAGGAACCCGCTCCACTAACAGCGTCAGGTCGCGCAGCCCCCGCACCCGAACCTGTTCACCCAAAGCTGCTGGTGTAGCGGACTCCGCTTGCCACAGCTCCCCATTCACCATCACCTGCCCCGTGGGTGCAAGCGGTTGAGTCACCACCGCAATCAGGCCGATCATCGCATCTCCGCCCATACGGAACTTGGTTCGTCGCGCCCGCATAGCAAGCCGTAGCAGGAAGACCGTAATCAGCCCGAACGCCAGCCCGGCGCTCAAGGCTGTCGCCAGATGCACTCTCAACTCAGGAATCGGGCCGTCTACCAACGTCAAAGCTCCGATGACCAGGCACAGGATCCCCACCGCGGCCAGAACCCCATGGCTGGCAAAATGCGCCTCCAGGATTAACAACGCAAACGCCGCAACCAGCAGCATCACCGAGGTGTAGCGCACCGGTAGCAGGTTCAGGCCAAACACCGCCAGCAGCACCAGGATGGTCCCCAAGGCTCCAGGAATGATGGTGCCTGGAGTGTTGAACTCGACGTAGATCAGCAACCCGCCAACCATCAGCACCAGTACCGCCAGGTTGGGGTCGGTGAGCCGGTCCAGGATCTCTTCCCGCAAAGTCGGATCGACCGCTACCAGCTCAGCGCCCCGGGTGTGCAGCACCACTTTGGTCCCATCGAAGCGCGTGATGGTGCGGCCGTCGATGTCGTTCAGTAAGCTCGCATCGTCGGGCGCAACCAAATCGATCAGCTTCAGTTGCAGTGCTTCCTGATCGCTGTATGACTTGGAAGAACGGACCGCATCTTCAGCCGCCTGCACGTTGCGCCCGCGCCGCGCCACATAGGAGCGCAGAAACGCCGCCGTGTCGTTCTCCAGCTTCTGCTTCATGATGTCGTCGAGCTTGGCTCCTGCCACCACTGGATGCGCCGCGCCGGCATTGCTGCCGGGAGCCATGGCTGCAACATCGGCTGCTTCGAGCAGGAAGAATCCCGCCGATCCAGCCCTGCTGCCGGAAGGGGCGACATAAACGATGACCGGGATCGGCGAGGCGATCACCTTGCTTACCATCTGCCGCATGGACTCGAGCAGTCCGCCCGGAGTGTTGATCTCGATGAGCACGGCATTCGCATGTTGCCTTGCCGCAGCCTCCAGGCCCCGCGCCATATAGTCGGCGCTGATGGGTTGGATCGTGTCGTCGAGGTGGATGACGATGACGCGTGGCTGTTGTGCGTGACCCGCGAGCGTCCAGCAACAGGCCAGCATCAGCACACCCAGCAGCCGGTTCATGGGACCGATTGACCCTTGCTCTCGATCTGTTGTTTCAACGTCCGCGCGGCGATATTCTGCGGCTCCAGTTTGAGCGCGCTGCTCACGTCCGCAGCCGCTGCGGGCTTTTGGTTAGCCTGCAGATCAAGCCGGCCCAACACCAGGTAAGCGGTGACATTCGGCTTGGTCTTCAGCGATTCTGTTGCTTGCACGCGGGCTTCCTTGATATCACCCTCGTGCTCTCGTACCAGCGCCAGCCCGGCGCGAGCGTCCGCATTATCACTTTCCGCCGCCAGCGCCGATTGAAACTCCCGTTCCGCTTCCAGAATCAGCCCCTGGTTGAAGAAGCGCATGCCCGCTTCGTTGAGAGCAGCCGCGTGCTTTTGCGGCGGCAGCGTAGCCATGTGCTCCTCTTCCATCTGTTCCATCTCAGAAGCCGCCTGGCGGAAGGACGCTTCGTTGAACGTCCGCTTGATCCGTTCCAGCGGACCGCTCTCCGCCGCCGCGCTCGGATCAAACGCCGGACTCCCTTTGTAGGGCGTCGGTGCGGAGACCGGCGTCGTGTGCGGCGGTCCGGTGCGAAGCGTTGCCTGGAATGCCTGCGCTTCCGTATCCGAAGGCCGGAGCTTCAACGTTTGCCCGACCGCGCGCAGCGCGCCTGCCACATCCTTCTTGCGGCTCAAGGCCAGCGCCAGGTTGAACTGGTAGTCGGGATCGTTGGGATCGGCGGCCACCGCTTGCAGGAAAAAGGAAGTGGCGTCCAGACCCCTACGGCTTGCCGCGACACCCTGGTTGTTGACCACTTCCGGCAGCGGCAACTGCCGGTTCACAAACGCGAAAGCGTCTTCCGCTTTGACGTAGCTGCCCAGATAAAAATAAGCCAGTCCCCGGTCGAAGTCCGCCTCTCGGGCATTGGGGTCGCTGAGCGGCAATCGGCCCAGCGTGTTGGCCGCCAGTTCAAATTGCTGGTTGGCAAAATATGCTTTGCCCAGTGCCAACAGCGCCGGCGAGAACCCGGGGTCCAACCGCACCGACTCTTTCAGATGGCGGATCTGTTCTCCGGGATCGGTCTCCACCAACCCGCGGATATAGTTCTCAAACGCACCCACCTTCAGCCCCTGTCCGGCGGCAATGAAGGTATTCCGCGCCACCGAAAGCTCCGGATCAATCTGCTTGGCCACCCCCCAGGCGAGGCTGTTGAGCACATCCAACAGGTGGCTCATGTCCGCCTCTTCCTGCAACGGAGCAGACAAATGCAGGGCATCCATCTTCAGGATCTGAGCTTTGGCCTGAAAGCGTGCACCGTTGGTCGAGAACGACCCAACGATGATGTAGTCCGCGTCCAGTGTCTGGGCCAGTCGGATGGCGCTCGCGCGAGACGGTTGAAACGTGGCCGGCAGACCGAGGTGGTCGAGTGCATACAACCGGTCGTCGCGGCTGATAGGCATAAAGCCGGCCGAGGCGAGACGCTGGTTCAGAATCTCGGGAACTGCCTGGCTGATCCAATCCAGGTTTGGCTGGTCGCTCCCGTTGGTGAAGGGCAAGACCAGCAACAATCGTCCCGGCATCACGGCCGGGGTTTGCGCAGTCAGCCCGCCGGGCAAAAAAACAGCCAGGAACAACAGCAGAAAGCGCGTTGAAGGCCGGGGGAGCACCCCCTCAGTATAGTTCTGGGGCTTATGGTTCTGGGATTATCGTTGCAGGCTCGCCACTTGTGGGCGGTTGAAGTGCAGGACGGCAGCCCACTCACCCTGTCTTTCCTCCCACCAGACAATTTTGCCCTGCAGAAGGTGGGCGATGGCGTTGGGTTCCAGATCTCGATGGAAATCGAAGAAACGTGTGTCGAAGGCCTCGTTCCGTTGCCCCAGGCTGAGCCATAGGCGCGGAGGGTCGTATTTGGTTGAAAAGGCCAGGCCCACGCTATAGTCCTGGGCGGACCCAGCCGCCTTCTGGATTTCGGGCAGGGAAAAATTCGCCAACGCCACGATCGGCACCGGCTTCTTCACGTATCCCAGCTCTGGTTTGGTGAGTTCATCGGTAGCCGGCCAGGCAGTCAATACCGTGCTGCCGGGAAAACGGCTCACAATTTGCCGGATCCCCTGTTGATGCAGACGGATGACGTCGGCATAGTTCAGGTTATCTTCGGGTGCGAACTTGTAGGGCGGATTGACGAAAAGCCCGATCACGAATGCAGTCGCGCTCAGCAGAACCAGACCCCACCAGTACTGGACCCGGCGGTAAAAAGTGGAGACGCATAGCAGCAAGACCAGGGGATAGAGAGGCAGCAGATATCGCGTGAGCAGGGCCCCTCCGAGCACTGAGAACAAGAGCAGGTTGGCGGCGATGACGACATAAAGAATTGCCTGGTTGGTAGGGGAGATACGCGGCCGCGGAGTCCCATCGGCTTCCTGCAAAGGCAGCAGGAGCATGGCCCCCAGCATGCACAGCACGGGCACGAACATGTTCATGTGCGCGGTGAGTTGCAGAATGCGATGCGCCAGGGCCAGAAGAATGCGAAGTGGGGAGAGCGTCGAGGTTGCGTTGTAGCGCAGGAATTCAGGGTTTCCCAGGATATATCCGGTGCGGTGCCGGAAGTAGGCATACCAGGCCGCCAGGGAAGCCGCCGGGATAAGCAATTGCAGTGCGGCGCGAAAATGCCCGCGGCGATCCGCGTCGCGGCCACGTGCACCGAGATACATCTCCCACAGAGAAATAGCCAGGGGTGTAACAATGGCTGTTTCTTTCGACCACGCCGCCACGGCAAAGCAGGCCACTGCACCCCACAGAGCGGGCGGACTGCGGCGGCCGGGGAAAACGAAGACCAGCCCCCATAGTGTGGCGGCTGCGGCGAACATATCCGCGTGTGCCAGCGTGCTCTGGGCAAACCAGATGGGATAGATTGCGGTCAGCAGAGTGGTGGCAGCTGCCACTCGGATGCGGCCATTGGTCACCATCGCAAGACGGTATACCGCCAACAGCCCAATGGCCGTAACCAGGCACATGGCAGTCCGGGTGACCGCCGGGGTAAACCCCGACTTCCACCACAGCGCCAGGTAGAGCGAGGGAAGGGGCGGGTGAGCATTGGCCAGGGTGGTCGAGGGAATGACGTCCCCCGTGCGAAAGAAATCGTAGGCCGCTGGAATGTAGTAGCCGGCCTCGTCCCAGTAATAAGGCAGGCGCAGTAGGGTAAGGTGCGAGAGGTAGACCCCTACAAAGAGCAGGGGAAAGATGAGCCTGAGCGGAAGCAGGCGGTCGAACGGTCTCTGCTGTTCCGGAAGTACGGCCACGAGCCTCCGAATGGTTTAGTGGACTGGACCTTGAGGCATAGCTACGGGCCGGGGTTCGAGGGCGATGGTGCCAAAGGTGTGCTCATATTGCAGCAGGTTCTGCTCCAGCAGACTACACAATGCTTTGGCCTGTTGTGGGCTCAGGTAAACGGTCTGGAACGTATTGATGGTGATCTGTTCGGCGACTTCCTGATACGCGGTGCCGAAGGTGAGACGGAAGTCCCACACGCTCTTTTGCACCTGAACGCTATTGGCATACCCCTCGCGATATTCGGGGCTCCGCTCCAGAATCACCTTCGGTTGAGAAGCGTCTTGGCTCATGGGCTATAGACTAGACCATTTCGCCCCCAGGAAAAAACAAACCTGACTTTAGCCGAGAACACGACGAGAGCCACACGCGAGGAAAAAGCCTGAACGAAGGGCACGGCTTTAGTCGTTCGCACAACAGGGAACTGATCAGGACTTTAAGCCTGCGTGAGAACCCTCGGCTGCAACTCAGTCCCGCCGGGACGGCTGAACTTCAGGGTTGTCCAAATTAGTGGAGCAACTGGCTTTTGAGGATTTAACCTGTTGATTGCTTTGAAGCGCGCTTGGCGGAATAAATTCTGGTTGCATGTAGATCGCCTGCTCAAATTGGATTTAAACAATGCCTCGGTTCAGCAGCCGCCCTTTCCTTGCCACGGCCTTCTCCTATTTGTCATCCCGAGCGCAGACGAGCGGATCTGCGGTGCGCCATTCGTGTGCCCCGCTCCTGCCGGTCCACAACCACCAGCAGGCATCCGCCGAACCCTCCTGGAAACATCAATGTCCCCTTTGTTCTTCCGGGTTTCCAGGAGTAGCCCGTAGAACCGCAGATCCACTCGGCTGCGCTCGGGATGACAAATAGGAGAGGATCGTGGCAAGGAAAGGGCGGTTCCTAAACCGAGGCATTTTAAAATCTAATTTGCACGGGTCTAAAGTTCAGCCGCCCCCAACGGGACTCGGCCACACCCAGTTCCTGTACGCTTTTCTGCCGGTTTGGCGACTCTCTCAACACCCTGTTAAAAGCCCGCTTTAGCTGTGTCCTTCGAGCAGAGATTAACCAGCCTGATACCGCCGGAAAATCAACGACGCATTAGTACCCCCAAACCCAAAAGAGTTCGTCATCGCATACTCCATGGACGTGGGCACCCCTTTGTCTCGAACCAGACAAAAACCGCAAGCCTCATCCACATCCACCAGATTGGTCATCGGCGGAGCCACCTGATCCCGCAGAGCCAGTACCGTGATCCCGGCCTCTAGGCTCCCGGCGCCGCCGAGAAGATGGCCGGTCATGGACTTGGTCGAACTGACCAGCAACCTCTTCGCCGAATCACCAAACGTCTCGCATATGGCCCGGGCCTCGGCTCGGTCGCCAAGTGGCGTGGAGGTCGCATGCGCGTTCAAATACCCCACGTCGCCTGGCGCAACCCCAGCATCCTCCAGAGCTAACTGCATCACCCGGCGCACGCCCCGGCCATCCTCGGGAGGAGCGTTGGTGTGGTACGCATCACTATTGGCGGCATAGCCCACGAGTTCGGACAGGATCGTCGCCCCGCGTTTGACCGCGTGCTCGTACTCCTCTAGGAGTAACACCCCGGCGCCTTCCCCCACGACGAACCCATCGCGGCCCGCATCCCACGGCCGCGAGGCGGTCCTGGGATCGTCGTTGCGAGTGGAGAGAGCGCGCATGGCGGCGAAACCGGCAACCGAGAGCGGCGTGACTGCAGCTTCGCTGCCACCGGCGATCATCACGTCCGCATCGCCGCGTTGAATCACGCGGAATGACTCCCCCACCGCATGCGCCCCCGTGGTGCACGCGGTGGCGGTGGTCAGATTCGGTCCGGTCGCTCCGTAGCGAATGGAAATTTGGCCCGCTGCCAGATTGGCGATGGTGGCGGTGATGAAGAAAGGCGACACCCGGCTTGGGCCGGCGGACAGCAACTTGCTGTGTTCGCGTTCAATCACTTCAAACGCGCCGATCCCGCTGCCCACGTATACGCCGACCCTGCCTGCGTCTTCCGTTTCCATGACCAGGCCGGACTGAGCGACAGCGAACTCCGAGGCCGCCAGCGCAAACTGGATGAAGCGGCCCATCTTCTTGATTTCTTTGCGTTCGATGAAGTCTTCCGGGATGAACCCTTTGACTTCGCCGGCGATACGGCAACTGAACTCGGTCGCATCAAAAAGACTGATCGGGCCGATGCCGGATTCTCCCTGGAGCAGAGCCTTCCACGTGACTTCCGTCCCCACACCCACCGGACTTACCAGGCCCACCCCGGTGACTACCACGCGCCGCTGCTGTCTGTTCATCGTGATAAGGGCGCGATGAATCTTGTTCCCTTGGCGCCGGTCAGACCATCTCTCCGTTCGCGAAAATTCATCTCTTTAGTCTATTACACTCGGCTGCCGTGACTTCGAAGGCCCCGGGAAAGTTGACACGTCCCGGCCCAGATGCGAGATTACCTTTAATCCAAGAGCAATTCAGGGTCTGCTAAGCCAAGTCAGCCAAGCCAGGCCCCAGGTCCCGGCCACGTCCGCCGAAACCCGTCTCTCAGACAACCTCCAAAAGCTTCGTGAAAGGGCAACAGTTCCCACGATGCCTCAGACCCTCGATCTCGATCACGTGCGCTGCTACGTCGATCAGCGATACACCATCGCCCTAAACACCTGCGACATTTCTGACCCTCGACCGTTACGACAAAGCCATCTCTTGATTGGAGAACTCGCATGCGCAAAGTGAGCGTTTGTCTGTGTGTCTTTCTTCTTTTCGTCACCGTGTCTGTTGCATATGCCCAGCAAGCACCGTGGCCCATCCGGGCTGTGATTGTGACCACCTTCGAAGTCGGGAGTGATACCGGGGACGTTCCGGGTGAGTTTCAATTTTGGGTAGAGCGCGAGCATCTGGACCAGGCGCTCGATTTTCCCGGCGGTGTTCATGTTATTCGCACCAACGCCGATCACACGGTTCTTGGCATCGTGAGCGGCACGACCCTGGTGAACGCGACAGCTTCCCTGGTGGCGCTGGGGCTCGATCCTCGTTTCGACCTCACGCACGCGTATTGGCTCATCAACGGCATTGCCGGCGTTGATCCCAATGACGCATCCATCGGTTCTGCTGCGTGGGCCACATATGTTGTCTCTGATGTCGCGCGGGAGATCGATGCGCGAGAGATTCCTCCCACCTGGCCCTACGGTCTTTTTCCTGTCGGAGCCAAGGCTCCCGATCCTCACGCCAACACAGACAACGACTGGTCCCGTTCGAACCTTTACCCGCTCAACGCCGGGCTTACGAATTGGGCATACGCTCAGACCCGCGATCTTAAATTAGTTGACGATCCGAAGGTCGCCGCATATCGGATCAAGTGGATCGGCTTCCCTGAGGCGCAGCGGCCTCCCTTCGTTCTCAAGGGAGATTCATTTGCCTCGGACTACTACTGGCACGGCAAGATCATGACCCAGTACGCGAACGACTGGGTGCAGCTCTACACCAAGGGGAAAGGCAATTTCGTGATGACCAATATGGAAGATTCCGGCTTTACCGAAGCCTTAACGCGCCTCGACAAGATGCATCGTGTCGACTTCGCCCGGGTGATGGTGCTGCGCACCGGAAGCAACGAGTGCATGCCGCAACCGGGGGAAACGCCGGTGCAGAGCATCAGCAAGCCGTATATCGGATCATTGCCCGCCCTGGAATCAGCATGGCTCGTGGGCAGCACTGTTCTGCATCAGATTCTCGCCAACTGGCCGCAATACGCCGATCACATTCCCGGCAGCTAGAGAAGGATCTTCGGACTACGAGAACAGGAACGGGACCGCAGATCTCTCCACTTCGTTATGCTCCGGTCGAGATGACAAATTCGATACCAAGCTGGAGAGGATTTTCAAACTTGTCATCTCGACCGGAGGAAATTATGGGCCTGCGGCCCACCCAAGGTGATGAGAAAAGTCTTCGGTTCAGAGACCACTTTCCACAGAAAGGTCGCCCTCTCCTTTGTCATCCCGAGCAGCTGACTTGCTTGCGGCAAGTTGAGGGAGAAATGACACTGCAAACATCTCATAGATACAAGGCCCGGAGGGCCGACCGCCAAACGTCAGCCCAGCCCGGAAGGGCTGGGAAATCGATCCCGAAGAGGATCTGAGCGCCGTAGGCGCGGCACTAAGCCGATCGTCCGCCCTCCCTGTGTCATCGCGAGCGAAGCCGAGGGATCTGCAGTTCCGCGGACCTTTCGTGGAAATGTTTTTCGACCAGAGCGTAGCGGAGAGACCTGCGGTTTTTCACGGTTCTTACGCAGGCTGTAACCTCCTCATAAGCCCGAATGCCTTGCGGCACGGCTGAAACCAGGGAGGTTTCGGTTGGTGCGAAAGGGGGGACTCGAACCCCCATGGGTTGCCCCGCCAGATCCTAAGTCTGGTGCGTCTGCCAATTTCGCCACTTTCGCATTTCGCAGGTCACGACCTTGATGATAATCGACGACCCCTCCGATTACACGAGCACTGCCCGAGCCTCGTCGGGAACTCGGGCAAATACGTACGGGCCTTCCGGTACCAGCGCGACCCGCGCGCCCGGCGGGAGACCTTCGAGAACGGCGGCAATCGCGGTCTTCGGGCTGCGAAAAGCACGCGAGGCCAGGTTCCCCAGCTTGTCGTTGGCAATGCCCGGCATGTAAAAGAAGAGCTCGTGTTTCTGCCCGGCGAGCGCCAGCTTTTCCAGTTGCCATTGGTCGATCTCGACATCCGCGCTGCCAATCTCATCCAGGAAGCTGTCGTAGCTGGTGAATCGCTCTACCTTCCCGGCAAATTCAGGAGATCCCACACCCTCGGCGCATTCGCCCAGGATCAGGATCCTGCCTCCAGGCTTCACGATGTGCTGGGCGGCGGTCAGCCCCTTGATGGTCTGGTAAAACGTCAGGTCAAGAGGATGGCCCGCGGCGCTCGTTATGACGGCATCTGCCAAGCCGGTGAGTCGCTCCAGCGAAGTGGTGCGCAAAAACTGGACCCCGGCAGCATGCGCCTCCACCGGATCGCCGGCAAAGATGCCCGAGACTTCGCGGCTCTGGGTCAGGGTTACATCGAGGATAAAGTCGTGCCCCGCCATCCGGGCGATCTCCAGCAATTGGGCATGCAAAGGATTGTTGGCGATCGATCCCTCAATGGCAAGCGGCTCTCGCATGAACCGGGGGGAGTGGATGACCTTGATCGTTTCCTGCGCTGCCAGGCCTGGAGCGACCAGCTTGCGGCCTCCGGAAAACCCAAGCATCAGGTGCTGCTCGATGAAACCGAGAGTGATGTGCAGTTCGGCCGCCATGAAGCGCTCGTCAATGTAGACCGGGATCCCCCGCTTGGTTTCTCCCAGCCAGCGATGTTGGGAAAGTGCCCGGGCATCATGATTCACGATGCGGTACCTGGCCGCGATCTCTTCGCCCAGGATGGCTTTGATTTCCGCGGGTGTGGCTTCGCGGTGCAGCCCGGTGGCGATCAGGATCGTGACCCCCTCGACCGGGATACCGGCATCGTGCAGGCGCCGGAGCAGGGGAGGGAGCGTGAGCCAGTTGGGGGCAGGCCGGGTGATGTCGCAAACCGAGATGGCTGCCGTCTTCTTGCCGGCTGCCAGGACTGATAACGGCTTGCTGCCGATGGGGTGATCCAGGGCCTGGTCAAGCGCCGCGGTGACATCGGGCAACGCAGACGCGGAACGGCTCTCGATTAATTCGTAATTGGGCCCGGCGGGTAATGTGACATCCAAACCGTGCCGGCCAAATGCAAAATGTACCTGCATGATTTACTACTCTACCGGTCGAGGGCCCGGTTGAGAATCCCGGCCAAGAGACGGGCACACGGTAAAAACTGCACGATAAGGGAAGCCGGACGAGATCTGAGGGGGGCTTAAGGCGCATAAGGCGCTTAAGGCGCACACTTCCACCCGGCTTTTCAGCGAAAGATAGATCAGTATCCTGCCGCTTTTCCGAAAGTATGACGTTTGTCCTGACCGCCCTCGATCATCCCGGTTTTGGGGTCAACCGCGATGCATTCCCCATCGCTCCAGTAATGATCCCCGGGGTTGCCACCTTCGATGGTGTAACCCATAGTCCGGAGGGCGGTCGAGGGTCGCAGGCGGAAAGCCTTGCTCCACGTAAACAACATCGGGGAGGTATTGCTGGTGAAAGCGCGGAGCGTCCACCGCGCGTTGAATGTTCAAACCCCCGTCCGAAGCGCTCAGAAAAATGTTGGCGACAGTGGTGATGATGCGGGGTCCACCAGGAGAACCGATGACAAAACGAACCTTGTGGTTCTCCAGCACAATGATGGGAGTCATGCTGGACAGGGGACGCTTCCTGGGGGCAATGGCATTGGCAGGACCCTGAATCAGCCCAAACATATTAGGCGCGCCGATCTTCGAGGTGAAGTCATCCATCTCGTCATTCAGCAGGATCCCTAACCCTTCCGCGGTAGCTCCCGAGCCAAAGGAATTGTTCAGGGTATAGGTAACTGACACTGCGTTCCCACCCCCATCGAGGACGGAATAGTGCGTAGTCTGCGTCGATTCCGCGGGAATGAAACCCGGGGGCCGGGTAAGGGAACTCGACGGCGTCGCGGCCGTCATGCTGATGCTCTTCCGCCATGCCGCGGCGTAAGCCTTGTCCATGAGTTGCTTAGTCGGCATGGACTCGAAATCAGGATCGCCCAAAAACGAAGTGCGGTCATTGAAAGCGCGCCGGAAGGCCTCAATGATCAGGTGCATGGATTGGGGCGTACGATCGCCCAGCGAAGCCAAGTCAAATCCTTCCAGGATGTTCAGCATTTCCAGCAACGCGATGCCACCCGACGACGGCGGGGGCGGGGCTAAGATTTCGTACTGCCGATAGGTACCGGTGAGCGGCTTGCGATCTTTTACCTGGTAAATCCCCAGGTCTTTTTGCGTAACCAGGCCGCCGTGTTTCTGGATAGCCTGCGCGAGTTCGCTCGCCAGCGCGCCGTGGTAAAAGCTACGGGGATCTTTCTCGATCCGGGTCAGCGTGCGTGCCAGATCCGGCTGTCGAAACGTCTCCCCAGCTTGATAGAAATTTCCATTCCGTTGAAAGATGCGTCGCGATTCCGGGAACCGGGCGAGCACAGGATTGTGAAGGATGGCCGCTTCCTCCGCACTAAGGACGTAGCCTTGCTCAGCAAAGTGAATGGCCGGCGCCATGACCTGTTGCAAGGGGAGCTTGCCGAATTTTCGCTGCGCCTCGATCAACCCGGCCACGGTGCCCGGCACCCCGACAGCCAGGTAGCCAACCGTCGATGCTTCGGGAATAATCTTGCCGTTGCTGTCGAGATACATGTTGGCGGTAGCACGTAACGGCGCCTCCTCGCGGAAGTCGAGGAAGTGTGACTCACCATTGGCCAGGCGAAGCATCATGAAGCCGCCACCGCCGAGATTGCCTGCGTATGGGTAGACGACCGCCAGGGCAAAGCCCACGGCAACCGCCGCGTCCACCGCGTTGCCTCCTGCCTGCAGGATCTTCAGCCCCGCATCGCTGGCGTCGTGTTGAATGCTGACCACCATGGCGTGTTGCGCCTGCACGGGTGGGACATCGGGTAACGCGCCGGACTGGCCAAGTATCAGTGTTGGAAAGAGAAGGAAGAGGAAGGGAAGCGCAGGCTTGGCCAAATTTCTTCTCCGATCGGCAATAGGTATTTCTGGTTATACATGTTGCGGAATGGGAGATTGTGGCGAGGCTTGGATTACCGTACAGGCGCGAAGATCAAATCTCGCGCGGATTTGATTTCCTCGGGCAGGACGGTGTGTGGACGACCCGGATAGCGTTGCGTCTTTACTGCCGCGCCCATGGCGGTGAACTGCTCTGCGGACTCTAACACGCGGCTCCAGGGCACGTGCGGATCGGGATCTCCCGAACTAAACAGCGCCGGCATTCCCCCCAGATCACCTTCATGGTGCAGGTCTGCATCCGCCGGGCCGATTAGCCCACCGGTGAAGGCGATCAGCCCGCCATAGCGCGCGGGGTTTCTGGCCACGAACTCGCTCGACAGGCACGCGCCCTGGGAGAAGCCACACACAAATATGCGATCGCGCGATACGCCGGCATCCACAGCTTGCTGCACGAGGGTCCCCACCTTGGCCAGCGCGGAGGAAAGCCATGGCTCGTTCTGTTCAATCGGCGCCATGAACGAATACGGATACCAGGCATTTCCCGCCGCTTGCGGCGCGAGGTAAGCAAAGCGCTCGTCGTACATCTCGGTCGCGAGACCAAGGATGTCTTTTGCCGAGGCTCCGCGGCCATGCAAAAGAATCACCGCGGCGGTTGCCTGGGCGAGTGTCGCGCCCAGAGTCAGCACAGGTTGATCGCGATGGGGATCAATCACCACGGAGGCCTCCAGTCTACTTGCGAGAATGCAGCGTGATCGGTGGCAACGCGCGTTCCACCCGGGAACGTTGGCGCTCCAGCCATGGGGGCAGCTTGAGCGTCTCACCCAGAGATTCAATCGGCTCATCGAGCGAAAACCCTGGCGGATCGGTGGCCAGTTCGAACAGCACGCCTCCCGGCTCGCGAAAGTAAATGGAGTGAAAATAGGTGCGGTCGAGCACCGGAGTCACATCCAGCGAACTCGCCACCAGCACTTCGCGCCACTCGAGCTGCGCCGCATCGTCGGCTGCGCGAAAAGCAATATGGTGCACACTGCCCGCGCCCATGCGGCCGTAGGTGAGCTGGGGCTGGACCAGCACGTCAATGTGATTGCCCAGGGCGCTCCCTTCCGCGGCAAAGCGGAAACGGGTACCGTGCTCTCCTATTTTGCGAAAACCCATGGTGCCAAGCACAGCCACCGTTTTTTCGTAGCCACCTTCACAAAGAGTCACGCCAAAGAAGCCACGAATAGCATGTTCGGGTGGAACGTCGCTGGTGCGTGGGGCCTTGGCCTCGCCCGCGTCCTTGTGCCCTACGATCTCCACCCGCATGCCATCGGGATCGGCAAAGCTGAGTACTTCCTCCTGGAACCGTTCGCCCATGCGCTCCACAGGGACGCCGGCGCTCAGCAAACGCTTCTCCCAGAACTCAAGCGATGTGTGGGGAACGCTGAATGCCGTGGCGGAAGTTTCCCCGACGCCCAGGCTGCCGCGCGTCGCATGGGGCCAGGGAAAAAAGGTCAGGATCGTTCCCGGCGAGCCGGCATCGTCGCCAAAGTAGAAGTGGTAGGTTCCCGGATCGTCAAAATTGATGGTGCGCTTGACGAATCGAAGCCCCATCACTTCCGTGTAGAAGTCGAGATTGCGCTGCGGGTCGGAAGCAATGGCTGTTACGTGATGCAGGCCAACGATAGGTTTTGGCATGATTTATTGTAAGGCAGCGAAAAGGGCACCCGTGTTGGGTGCCCTTTTTACGCTGCTGTTGGTGAGCGCCTTACGGCAAGTAGTAGCGGAAGGCAGTCCAGAACATGTTGTCGGTTGCTTGGGGCGTGGTCCCAATGCCTGACCAGATATTGCGCTGGAAGTAGGCGTACTGGAGGCTCTGGCGCAGCCGGCCCGCCGGTCCGCGATAGAAGTCGTACCAATAGCCGACTGTGAATTCCTGCACGTCCTTGGTGTCGGCAGTGCAGTTGGCCGGTTGGGCAGGACTGTAGCCGCCAATCGTGGTGCCTGGCACCGGTTCGGTTTTGCAACCGGTTTCCACGTTGAGGTAGGACCCGTATCCATCTGCCTTGGTTGGGCTGGTCAGGAAGTAACGGCGGCCCACATAATCACCACCGTAGTTGGCATAGATATCCAGCTTCGGAGTCGCGTGATAGGTCAATGACCCGAGGGCGCTGAAATTGTGGATCAGAGCCAGCTGGCCGTCCGGACGAGCCGTCAGGTCAGCAATGGTGCTGCTGCCGTAGCGTCCCGTTCCGTCACCCCAGAGACCGGACAAACCAACGTCGAGGTGCTTATGCAAGGTTGGTACCCGAAGGCTTCCACCGACACCTCCGCCCACTGTGCTGTCGTTGTACGCACCTACCGAGGAAGGAGGGGTGGCCGTTGCGTTCGGGAAGACGCGATCGCGGAAGAACCTTGCGATGCCAAAGAGTTCCCAGGTGCCCCAGGTCGGCGACTGGAAGGCGACCTTGGCGAGCAGGTCGGGAGCGATGTTGGCGGAGTAGTTTGCCACGTTGGCCCCCGCGCTGGTGCCGGCCGAGTTGTACAGGCCGCCCGCGTTACCCGCCGAACCAATAATCAAGTTCGTGGGAAGGTTGTGGCCAACTTCGTTCAAGGTTTGTGGATTTTCCGCAGAGATCGCGACGGAAGCACTCTTCCCGAAATCCTTGCTGATGCGGAACCCATATTGACGCGCCCAGACGAACCCGGCGGTATATTGCGGGTCGATGACCAGGGGCAGGAGCTCGGTCCTATTCTGCGTTAAGTTCGTGGTCTCCGTCGCCAACGACCACATCTGGCCACCGGTGAACGTCAGGCTGTTCCAGTGAGCCTGGGCGAACAACTGCCGCTGCCGCATGGCATAGCTGTTGCTCTGGTTGTTGTTAGACGTTACCGCCGCAGCCAGCCAGTCTGCTTCCCAGTAGCCGTTGAGGGTCAGGTTCGGACTGGCCTTGCCCGTGGCCAACAAGGCGACACGAGACTGGCGGCCGGAACCGTAGAACTCTGAATACTGGCCCGCGTTCGCGGCGTTGAGCGGGATGCCATTGAATTGGGTGTTGATGTCGCCGCCTGTGGCGCGTTGCCGCCACACCGTTGCCGCTTCCAGGAAGCTGCCGGTCGGTGAAAGCGTTACCCCCTTAAAGTGAATAGCGTCCGGGTTGTTAACCTGCTTTGCCACTTTCGCTTGCTCTTCCTGGACTGTGGAGGCCAGCGAAACATTATTCGTCTTCAGGTCAGTGACGGCGCCCTGGAGATTGCTCACCGCCTGCGTGTTCTCCGTCAGCACCGACGATTGCTGTGCGGCCTGTTGCTGCGCCTGGGTTGCCGCGGCTTGCGCGGCCGCTGCAGCCTGTTGCGCTTGCTGCAACTGCTGGTCGCGATCGCTCAGCTGTTGCTTCAACTGTTGGATCTGCGTCTGCATCTCTTCCCGCAGCGATTGAATCTGGCTCTCGACCGAAGGCTTCTTGGGCACCGGAGCCTTGCGGGCGGTCGTGCTCTTGTGGGGTGTCTTGCTCGTCGTACCAGACGCGGTCGTCTGGGCCAGCCCGGCGGACATAGCCGAGACAAGCGCCAGGGTTGCCAGCGTCGTCAGTTGGTTCTTCATTTAGCCTCTCTTTGCCGTTTAATCGCGATTACGAATGATTGCGGGGAAGATTTGACAAAACTCAAGCGGAGGTCTCCCCGATAGCGGGAAAAATAATGCCGCACGAATCCCCTTTTGCTCCTGTGAGGTTCGCAGTTGCCTATGAAGATCTGAAGAATTTGCCGTGAAAAACCGAAGAAAGACATCCCTTCCCGGAGCTGGAATCCGATGACAAAACCTTTATTTTGAGTAGGTCGCGCGCTTGGCGGGATAAGGATGGAAGCCGGCGTGCCCTGAAAGAGGCAGAGCCAAGACAGGGTCGTCCATGCCAAACTGGCGAGGCGGCGCCTGCCTGCCACGAATCCCTCAATCAAACTGGACGGTGACTTCGCCGAAGTGGGGGAAGCGAGCCAGGGCCACGGAACCGCTGTCAGCCATGATCTTCCCTGTCCAGCTTCCGGTGGTGACCCATTGGCCGGCCAGCAAGCCTCCCGTGCGGCTCTGGGCCTCATTGGCCAGCCAAAGGACCAGGCGCAGCAAATCGCCTCCGGCAGCATTCTTGCCGTTGGCCACGCGCACAAAGCCGTCCAGATTCATTTGCGCGCTCTCCTTGGCAAAGTCGAAGTCCTGCCAGCCCTCCACAGCGGACCCGGAAATGAACCCTCCATTTGACTGCAGATCCGCGATCGCCGTCAGCCGGTCTACAGCGTCCGGGTTAAGCAGGCCCGACTCAAGTAATTCAATCGCGGGATGACAGCTGGCGATGGCATCGACCAGTTCGTCCCGCGAGTACGGAGTAGAGCGTGGAGGCAGATCCTTGCCCATCAGGAAGGCGATCTCCGCTTCGACGCCGCGCAACCTTCGATATTCCCTGGAAATCCGCTCCCCGCTCGTAGCGAAGCCGTCCACGGGCATAGGGGCGTAAAACGGGGTGCCATCCGGGCTCATCGCCCCCACCTTCCAACCGCCGGCCTTCCCGATAGCGTTGAGCATCAGATCCTGAACGTAGTAGGCCTCCTCCAGTGTTCTGGGGGCTATCTCCGGCGGCAAGTCGTCGATTGGCTTTACCGTGCGCCTTGCTTCCAGCAGCAGTTCCGCTGCCTGCTGCAATCGGTCGCGGTCGACTCCGTTCAAAGTTGTGTCGTGCGTGCGATCCATGGGGCTCCTTGAAGCGTTCTTATGGTGGGATGTAATATTCGCGTGGGTCCCCACGCCTTTCATTGTATTAAGAGGACTGTTCGCGTCGGCGTAACCTGTGGACAGCAAGAAGCGTCATACTGCCGGGGATTTATGTTAATCAAAAAAACGAAAGAAATACCATACTCAGAGATCACTCCCAAAAGTGCCTACCTCAATCGCCGAACCTTCATGACCGGCGCGGCGGCCCTGGGGGTGGCGGGACTGCTCGACCCGCGTCCAGGCCTGGCGGATGCCACCAAGCTGCAGACGGTCAAGAGCCCGCTTTCCACTACGGGGCTGACACCGACTTCCTATAAAGACATCACCTCTTACAACAATTTCTACGAGTTCGGGGTGGAGAAGGATAACCCCGCGAAGAACGCCGGAAAAATGAAGACTCGTCCCTGGAAGGTCACCGTGGATGGCCTGGTGAAACAAAAGAAGACCGTCAGCATCGAAGAGTTGTTGAGCTTCAAGCCGATCGAGGAGCGGGTCTATCGCCATCGGTGCGTGGAAGCCTGGAGCATGGTGATCCCCTGGGCCGGATATTCGCTTTCGGAGTTGATCAACTGGGCAGAGCCTCTACCCAAGGCCAAATATGTGCAGTTTCTTACCCTCGAGGATGCGAGTGTGATGCCGGGGCTGAGGGAGATCAATTTGAACTGGCCCTACTCAGAGGGGCTGCGGATGGATGAGGCCATGCACCCGCTTACGCTGCTCACCTTCGGCTTGTACGGGGAAGTATTGCCCAACCAGGATGGTGCTCCCGTGCGCGTCGTCATCCCCTGGAAGTATGGTTTCAAGTCGGCGAAGTCGATCGTAAAAATACACTTCACGGCGGACCAGCCGTCCACTGCGTGGAATGATATGGCGCCGCGGGAATATGGCTTCTATTCCAACGTGAATCCGAATGTGGACCATCCTCGTTGGAGCCAGAGCAGCGAACGTCGGATTGGTGCTCCCATCTTCAGCCAACGTCAGCCAACGCTTATGTTCAACGGGTATGGAGACCAGGTGGCCAGCCTCTACAACGGCATGGACCTGAAGAAATACTTCTAACTGTCCTTCTCATGAACAAGCGCTCGATCGTTGCCCTGAAAGTAGTGGTTTGGCTGGTGTGCCTGACGCCGCTTGCGCTGCTGGTTTATCGCGGATTCAGTAACAATCTCGGACCGGATCCTACGGCAACCGTGACCCACGCCACCGGCTTCGCAACACTTCGCCTGCTGGTGATCTCACTCGCGATCACCCCGCTGCGTAGACTCTCTCCGCGGCTTGCCTGGCTGGTGCGTTTTCGCCGGCTGCTGGGGCTCTTCGCTTTCTTTTACGGCTGTTTGCATCTGCTCACGTGGCTATGGCTCTATTCCGGCTTCAGTGTTGCCGCCATGGCCGATGACATCGGCAAGCGGCGTTACGTCATGGCAGGCATGGCCGCGTGGCTGCTGTTGGTGCCGCTGGCCGCTACCTCGACCAACTGGTCGATCCGGAAATTAGGGGGCAAACGATGGCAGGCCCTGCATCGCCTTGCCTATGTCTCGGCCATATGCGGAGTAATCCACTATTGGTGGATCGTCAAGAGCGGGGTGCGTACGCCGATTACCATCACGCTGGTATTGGCCGTACTGCTGCTGGCTCGCATCGTTTGGTCGGTGCGTCGGAAAGTCGGCACGCAGGCAGGTGTCGTCACCGCCAGTTAAGCTATTCTTCGAGGCCGGCGAACATATCGGTCTCGAGTGGAGAAGAGCGAAAGCCCCGCGCTGCCGCGAGCAGATATTTTTCTTCATCGCCGGTCTCTTCAAAGACGGCCTTGACCTTGGCCAGCATCTCGGCTTGCGTGGTGTGTTGCATGAAGCCCTCGAGTTTTTTCGCCTTCAAATTACCCAATGTGAGCACAAGCGAGGCCGGCATGAGGGCGATTTTTCGCGCCTCTTCCGGGTCCGGGTTTGCCAGGAAAGGGGCGGCCGCGTAGTAGAGTTTTTGGGCCCGGAAGGGAAGGAGCCCGTCTGCCAGTTGTTCCGGAGCAAAGTTGGTGCGCCCAGCCCAGTGAAAGGCGGCGGTGGCAAAGAACGAGACCATGGTGTGGTCAGGGTGCAGGTTCACGTTGCCGTCTCCTCCGAAGGTCAGCACGACATGGGGGCGAAAGCGGCGGATGCGTTCGACCAGAACGGTGGTGACCGCAGCAAAGTTCTGCTGCAGCAGGCCGCCGTCGGGATAATTCAGGACCTCGCCGTCGGCGACGCCCAGTACGCGCAAGGCCGCAGCGAATTCCTGACGCCGCAGTTGGGCTAGTTCCTCGTCATTGCGCGCGTTGCCGCGGTGCGATCCGGCGCGGCCTTCGGTCAGGCAGATGACACTGGTTTCCACGCCCCGCTGGTGGGCCATCATCAATGCGCCGCCAAACGCTCCGCATTCGTCGTCGGGGTGGGCGGTGAAACACATCAGCCGTAGTGGCAAGTTGCGTCCTCCTGCGTGGACAGTGTAGCTGCGGGGGGTGCAAGGGTTTGGTCGGTCCTAGGCGTTTTTCGTCACGAACAAAACAGCAAAGGGCGATAAGCGCAGGGCTGAACAGGATGTTAGAGGACTCCCAAACTCAGTCCCGTAGCGGACATGGGCCGAAAATAGACCCTAGGACGCTAGTCCTGGGTTCAATTTGAAAAGAAGGCCTGTCCCGTAGGGACGGCTGAAAATATTCCGCGAAGTCATCCTGGATAGCCTTCAGCAGTCCCTTCGGGACTTCATTCATGCTTCTCTGATGTACCCAGGCTAGCTGTCATACATGGGCTACAGTTCAGTCCCCCGGGACTAAGCCGCACAAATCCTGGTTCCCAAACTTCATATACAATATCAGTCCCAGGGCAGGCAGTTTTCAGCGACGGGGCGAAAGCTACGACGATGCAGTGGGGTCGGTCCATGCGCCAGGAGCGCCTGCTTGTGCTCTGGCGTGCTGTAGCCCTTGTGAGAGGCGAGCCCGTACACCGGGTAGTCGCGGTCGAGTTGACGCATGCGATTGTCGCGATACACCTTGGCAATCACGGAAGCGGCGGCAATGGAGACACTCAGCGAGTCTCCGTAGATGATGCTGGTTTGGGCGCAGGCAAGGTCCAACCGCAGGGCATCCACCAGCAGATGATCGGGGACAAGTGCCAGGCGGCAGACCGCAGCGGTCATGGCCACACGCGTGGCCTGGTAGATGTTGATGCGATCGATGGTTTCGGAATCGACTTCCTCAATCGCAATCGCTAACGCTCTGCGCTCGACGATGCGCGCCAGGCGCTCGCGTTCTTCACGGATGAGCTGTTTGGAGTCACGCAGCCCTGGAATGCGGCAACCTTCGGGCAGAATGACCGCAGCGGCTACCACCGGCCCAAATAAGGCGCCGCGGCCGACTTCATCGACACCGGCAACCACCTTCGCTCCGTTCGCGCGAGCTGCGCGCTCGTAGCGGTTTCCGCAGACCAGTGACTTGAGCATGCGCATCTTGCGCGCTGCCGGGGAAAGCTCACGCTCCAGCGCTTCAGGATCTACGAGTACGGCCTCGATTGGGCCTGGTTCAGGCAAGGATTGAGCGGTACGGTTTTTCCTAAGAAAAGTTTTTGCCGGGATGAGTTGTTCTGTCGCCACTCTTGGATCTCTAAAAATCGAGTGTAGATCATCCTGATAAGTGGGCGGAGGATTACGCCCGCGTTTCCCACAACTCGCGACAAAAAAATTGCAAAAAGGAATCGACAAAGCAACGCCCCGGAGGCGTGGCCACCGGGGCGTTGTTTGTGACGGATACAGAAGTCTACTTGCGCTCCACTTCTTTCAGACGAGCCGCCTTGCCCCGCAGGCCGCGGAGGTAAAACAGCTTGGAGCGGCGGACCCGTGCGGACCTTACCTTCTCCACCTTGTCGACCACCTTGGAGTTGAAGGGGAAGATGCGCTCGACGCCCTGGCCGAAGCTCATCTTACGCACGGTGAAGCTGCCTTGGGCTCCATTCTTGAGCGCAATCACAATGCCTTCGAATGCTTGCAGGCGTTCTTTGTCGCCCTCTTTGATCTTGACTTGCACCCGTACCGTATCGCCGGGCACGAACTTGGGCAGGTCGGTACGCCGAAGCTTGTCGGCGAGACGCTGCATAACTGGATGAATAGACATAGTTGCTTCCTGATTGCGATGAAAAAAGCGCGGTTACGTCGAAGTTCTTAGTTTACACGGAATCTTTGCTTTGCGCGCCTTCGCCATGCACTTCCAGGGTGTGCAGATAGAGGCGATCCTCCGCGCTCAAGGACGCACCCTGTAACAAATCCGGCCGGTTGCGCAGGGTTTTCTTGAGTGCTTGCTCCCGTCGCCAGCGGCGAATCTGCTCATGGTTACCGCTGCTCAATACCTCGGGCACAGACAGCCCGCGAAATTCCGCCGGACGGGTGTAGTGAGGGTAGTCCAGCAATCCACCCGCGCCGTGGGTCGAGCTCACGCCTTCCCCCGGCCTGTTTTCGAGCAAGCCGTCGGCCAGCCCGAAGCTCTCGTATTCCGAAGACGCCTGGTTGCCCAGCACCCCCGGCAGCAGGCGCATGGTGGTGTCCAGGACGACGGCGGCAGCCAGTTCTCCGCCGGAGAGCACATAGTCCCCAATCGAGAGCTCCTGGTCTGCGATCAGCTCGCTCACCCGCTCGTCGACCCCTTCGTATCGCCCGCAGAGAAGCACCACCCGGTCGTTCCGGGCCAGCTCTCGCGCCATAGCCTGGGAATATCTCTTTCCTTGCGCAGAAAGCAGGATGACGGTTTGTCCCTTTGCCGTTCTATGCGGTTTGGCCGGGAGCCCCAGTTGCTCGACTGCTTCAGCCAGGGGTTCGGCTTTCAGCACCATACCCTCGCCTCCGCCAAAGGGGCGATCATCAACGGTGCGATGCCGGTCATGCGTGAATTCCCGCAAGTCATGTACTGCAACCTGAAGCAATCCGCCCTGGATCGCTCGCTTGACCACGCCATGTTCGAAGAAGCCTGCGAATAGGCCAGGAAAGATGGTGACGATGTCGAAGCGCATAGCGGTTAGTCCGCCTTGTCCTGGGAGGAAGTCTGCACCGCCAACAGGCCCTCCGGTAAATCCATCTCCAGTCGTTTGCCTTCGAGGTCCATTTTCCGTAGGTACGCGCGGACAAAAGGGATCAGGATTTCATCGCCCGACTGACTTTGTACCACCAGCATGGCCGGGCCGGGTCCTTCCGGTTCCACTTCGGTGATCTCGCCTGCGTCGATGAAGCCGCCGCGGCTTACATCGATCACTCTGACCCCCAGCAGGTCGCTTACATAAACAGCATCGCCGCTGAGCGGCATGCGCTCTTCGCGCGGAATGACCAGATCGAAACCGCGCAGATTTTCCGCCTCTTCCATCGAGTCCACCTGGGCAAATTTCAGCACCACGCGTCCCTTGTGGAGCCAATGAGACACCACCTTCACTTCCCGCATGGCGTCGGTCCGGCCCTTGGCTGGAGGACGAAGAAATAGCCGCTTGCGCTGGGCGAAGTGTTCTGGAAAATCGGTGAAGATGTCCGCCAGCACCTCACCGTGACGTCCTTGCGGGCGCACGATGTGGGCAAGCAGCACCCAGGTTTCAGGGGAGACCGTCATGTGTTGGCGAGGACCAACCGAGGGCCGCGGAGCAAGCTAGGAATTGGCCGGCTTTGCGGCCTCATCCTCTTCTTCGAGGATGTCCAGCGTGTACCGATGGTGCAACTTCATGCTCACCGCGCTAAGAATGGTACGCATGGAACGCGCAGTTCGGCCCTGTTTGCCGATGACTTTGCCTACATCCGCGGAAGCGACACGAAGGCGGAGCACGGTGTTTTCATCCCTGGCCACAGCCTGCACTTCGACTGCTTGTGGGTCGTCCACCAGGGCCTTTGCGATTTCTGTCACTAGTTGCTGCATGCTGTCATGATTCGTGTCTTGCATCATCGATACGGCCTCGAAAGGACCAACCACTGCAGGCTTGACTCAGTAACCTGCGGCCAGCCTGAAATGCTTCGCAAACAGGCGTGCCTCGCGTTCCTTCATGACCGAGCATTAAACCGCTTTTCCTGTGGTTGTGTCCAGAACCGTTTTACGCCGCAGTAGGCGCCGGGTGGTAAGCAGCCAGCAGCTTGGCTACGCGTTCGGAAAGCTGCGCCCCGTTACTGGTCCAGTGATCGATGCGCTCACGCTTCAAATCCACAGTGGCGGGACTGGTGCGTGGGTTGTAGGTGCCCACGACTTCGATCGACCGGCCGTTGCGGGCGCGGTCCTTTTCAATCACGACTACACGGTAATACGGCTGCTTCCTTGCACCGAAGCGAGCCAGACGAATCATCAACACAGGCGTAAATCCTTTCAGAAACTCTTCCCTGATGGAACTAAATCCAGGTGGGTTTGGGATCGCGGCAAACGGGTGAAATACCGCTGCGGGCGCATACTTCCCAACAACTAAGTATCGCTGGATCGCGCTGATTGCGCAAGTTTCCCGGGAGCGTAGCCCGATGCTATTCAGCCCCCGGAAGCTATTTAGGCGACAGCGTCCAGATAGCTGGAGAAGAGGGGTGTGGAATATTCCTGGATAAAGGCCGTGAGGCGGACCAGCATAGAACTGTAGGTTGCCACCGCACGATGGGCATTCACCGCCGCCCCAACAGACGATGCGGAGAACACATATTGCCCCAGGGCTAGTAACACACAGAGCCGGATTTGAAAAGCGTCACTGCGCAGCCCTTCGAGCATCTCCAGATCGACGTCTTCGCCATGCTCAGCTGCATAGTCTGCCAGTTGAACCAGGACCGGGGAATTTTTATACATGGCCCAAAGGCCTTTGCAGCCCTGGATGCGCTCCCACACGTCTTTCGGGGTCACCTGAACTTCGCTCTTGTAAAGAAAACGTTCGGTGATGTCTTCGATACCCCAATCATTGCCGTGCAATTGATTGATGATCCCATTCCAGCTTTTGTCGCGACGCTTGGTCTGTTGCCGGCGCCAGAACGCAGCGTAGGCAATCAACAGGACAGTAAGTATTACCTGGAGCAATGGCAAGATCATGTGCTTATTTCACCTGCATCCGAACCAGCGCCGTACGCGCGAGCTTTGCCCGCCCAGCAAGTGTAACCAAAAACTGTTCCATTTGTGGACTGAATTCGCGCCGTCGTACCTCTTTAGTTGTAAATGCCCACACTAAAAATCCCAGTTCGAATGTAAAAGCTACCAGGCGAACCCCCTCGAGCTCCCTGGTGTCGCCCGAAAAGCGCGAAACCAGGCTGACGATCAGGTCCACCGCACTGTAAAACGAGAGCGCGGTGGCGAGCTGCAAGACCTTATTTTTCCATCCGATGCCCAGCAATTGTGCAAAACCTGCGGTGGCCACAAAAATCAGCATCCGCAGCAAGCCCACGGTCAGGTCCAGCGGGACCTTGAAGTCCTGAATCTTGTCGCCCGTATTGTTGAAGTGCCAGGCAAGAAAAATTCCACAGAGAACTGCCAGGGCCACCGAGACCGCGAACCAACGAATGCTACCGCGCGGCAGGGAAGCCTGCACCGGCCGCAGTACGTGCCAGGTGATTTCGAGAAGCACCGCGAGTTCAAGCAGGTACTGAAGCGGCAGGAGACCAAAAGCGATGGAGTGCGCAATCTGTCTGGGATAAATGGACATCAACGCATCGACGCCAATGTCGTTGAGCAGATTGAAGAGGACGTACAGGGTAAAGAGGGGGAAGATCTTGTACTGCCGGCGAACGATGAGTACGACAAATAGAGCGACTTCGGCTACCAGGCCGAGGAGGCTAAATGCCGCGTATAGCGCTCGCAGATCCATGTTGCACCTTAGTAGATGCAGAATAGCCCAACGGGCGCCGTTCGCAAAGGAACGTAACAATAATTGTTGGGAAGGGTTCCCAACTGGACATCAAAACGACGCTCAAGCGCTTACGAAACTTGCGAGATTCTCTGCAACCCACCGACCCCCTCCGCGAACGGCGGGTGGGGGAGCAGGTTTGGTAGAGTTACCTACTAGAACCAGAAGCGCCACATGGTCAGTGGGCTAGCGTGTGCTGCAGCAGACATGGCAAGCAGGCTGGCGGCGGTCAAAGCGCGGATCAGAGTCAGTTTCATCGAGAAATCTCCTGGAACGCGGGTCGCGCGTATGCAGATAGTACTGTTGGGGATGCCTGGCCGCTACAACTTTCGTGTGATTACTACTTAGTATATAAGCTCGAGCACGAGTAACGGCGAGGCGCACTGCTTCGAGGTCTCTTCCCTGGTGACCAACGACCGTTTCTGAGAATTCTCTAAAAAGGGGGTAACACCGAAGGAACCAGCAGACGTAACTTTAGTACTATGGGACGAAGAAGGGTGGCCTTTTTAGGGGATTCCCGTCCGCAAGGGATCTGACTATTATCAGGGACATGGATATCTCCACCGCAGTCGCAACCGAACGTCCCGTCGAACTCCGGGCTGCGGTTCGCTTTCCCCTTTGTGTTCCGATTACTATTTGCACTGAAGCAGGGGACCTTCCGGCGGTTACGGAAAATATTTCCGCTAACGGTGTTCTGTTTGAGCTTGCCACGTCTTTAGTGGTAGGCAGTATAGTCAGCTTCACTATCAAGATGCCGGCCGAAGCGATGGGCACGCCCACCGATGTTGTATTGCATTGCACCGGCCGCGTGGTACGCTGCACACCAGATGTAAAAAAAGATGTAAAGACGACACACGTCGCTGCTGTTATCGATAAGTATCACTTTA
Organism: uncultured Acidobacteriaceae bacterium; assembly: GCA_963847155.1. GTDB lineage: Bacteria > Acidobacteriota > Terriglobia > Terriglobales > Acidobacteriaceae > PALSA-350. Next base: position 334,292 of record CAWJZH010000007.1, read on the forward strand.
GTCACTGAAGCTATTTTGGTCTCTGAACCTATGGTATCTGCCAAGCCTGAATTTTCCGATGCCGGTCCTGCCGACGGTGCATTTGAACCCGACGAGGGTGCAGACAACGCTGCGATTCGGATTGTCCTTGCCGACTCGCAGGCGATCTACCGGGTAGGTATCCGGAAGATCTTTGCCCTCGAAGACGATATCCGCGTGATTGCCCAGGTTGATACACTGGCCGGCCTTCATAGCGCGATCCAACGTTTTCCAACCGACATGATTCTGCTCGAGGGCAACTTGATCGCGGGCACGGTCGATGCAATTCCTGAGCTGGTGCGCCGTGCGCCGCAGCTCAAGATAATCGTCCAGTCTGCCCAGAATGACGAATCCAACACCGTCGAACTCTACCGGCGCGGTGTTCGAGGGATCATTCCCCGGTCCATCTCGCCCGACTTGCTGGTCAAGTGTGTGCGCAAGATCGCTGCCGGGGAGACCTGGATCGATAACCAGTCGATCAATTGGGTGATTGAGGCTTATCGTTCGCAGGCGACTGCGCTGACCAGTCCTCGAACCCAGCCGCGCCTTTCGCCCAAAGAGCTGGCTATCATCACCTGCATTACGCAGGGCAAGCGCAATAAGGAAATTGCTTATCAGCTCGGTACTACTGAGCAGGTGATCAAGAATTATCTGCGCAAGGTCTATGACAAGCTTGGTGTTTCCGATCGCCTCGAGCTTGCGCTTTATTGCCTGCACCATCAGCTGCACAAAAAGGCAGCCGGCACGGTGCCCGCGACCAACGCCTCGCCTAGTGAGGCACTCGCGGCCAACAACGGCAAATAGGTATCACGGTTTCAAAACCAGGGTCCCCTCATCTCGCAAGTGGCGAGATGAGGGATCCTGTTTTCCCCTGTCTAGCGCCGGACGCCGAACAGCATCCACAGAGTCAGGCTGACGAGTACAACGAAGAAGAGCAGCAGAAACCCGCCCAGGGCGAATGCGACTGTCCGCTGCTGTTCCGGCCTTGGCTTGGTGATGCCGAATGTCGCGACAAAGCTCTCAACCAGGAAGTTCAGCAATCTCATAACAGAACCCAAATAAAGTATCGCTCCCCGCGCGTCTGGTAGGCTCAAAAATCGCCGACATGGCAGGGGTGATCGTGGTTTATTGATCGAGATGCCGATGAGCTGGAGCGGGAAATAGGCGATTCGGAAGAGTGGGATGAAGCTTCCGAGGATGATGGCGCCGAGGAGCTCTGAGGAGGAAATCGGACGGGTGCCCCAGCCCCGCCCCGGCTTGCCGTGGGGTCTCGATTTTGAGACCTGGGATCCTCCTAGCAAAGTCCGGTTCGGGCCCCATAATGCAACCTCAGGGCAACCACATCCATGAAACACAAGGGCCTACCACCGGATCCACCTCACCGATACTCCGGCGTACGTACAAGCTGGGGATGCTGTGCATGTCGTACTCGACCTCCGCCATTAACCACTCAACCTACGACGGGCTTTAGCCACTGAGGACATCTCTTCTGTTAGCCTGCGCCACCCTTCGATTTTCTCAATATGAATCAAATACAGTTACATTTTGATCAGGACTGAGGCGTTTCCCAGGCGCCCGTTTTTGCGGCACGGAAAATGGCTTCGATCACTGCCATGTTCCTGATCGCGTCGGTCAGCGGAACGGGCACCGGGGTGCCTTCCCGCACGGCTTTGGAAAAGACGTCGCCTTGAATCGTGTACTGGTCGCAGGTAGGGAAGGTTTCGACCGTAATACCGCCGCCGAACAGGTCCCGCCCGTCGTCGATGAGAATTCTGCAGGGGCGGTCATTGGGAGCATTGAAGGGGATTTCAATTTCTATGCGGCCTTTGGTCCCCAACAATTGCATCCGCTGGTACGGGACAAGCTGCGTACTGCAGGTAAACATGGCGTGCCCGGAGGGGAACTCGAGGAGGGCTGATGTCAGGCGGTCGGTTTGGAAAGCCGGGTCCTTCTCGATCAGGCTCGATACTCGTAACGGCTCTTCGCCGAAGAGAAAACGCGAGGTGTTGATGGGGTAGCAGCCGATGTCCATGAGCGCGCCGCCGCCGCATTCGACAATGTTGCGGATGTTTTTCGGATCAGTATTGTGATAGCTGAAAAAACCCTGGATGGACCGCAACGCGCCGATGCGGCCGGAGGCAACCAGTTCGCGGGCTCGCAGCCACTGCGGATGGGTGCGCACCATGAAGGCTTCGCCTATGATGACGCCGGTACGTTCCTGCACAGCCATCAGGCTCCTGGCTTCGGCTACGGTCATGCTGATTGGCTTTTCGCACAATACGTGTTTTCCCGCCTCGGCAGCCTTGATGGACCAGGGCACGTGAAGCTGGTTGGGCAGGGGATTGTAGACGGCTTCGATCTGAGGATCGGCGAGCAACTCTTCGTACGAGCCATAGGCTTTCGCGATACCCAGTGCGCGGGCCGCTTCCTCGGCTTTGTTAAGGTCGCGCGAGGCAATCGCGCTCAACTCGACCCAATCACCCTTTTGCATGGCCGGCAATACTTTTTTCATGCCGATCCCCGCAGTGCTCAGTACTCCCCAACGAACCTTGTTTGGCATATCGGGAAATCATAACCGGAAATTGTTTGGATCAGCGCTACCTGGGTTTGCGGCCCGGCCAGACGGGGTCGCGCTTTTCGAGAAAGGCGCTGAGCCCCTCGTGGAAGTCGGGGCTGTTACGGATCTTCTCATTCCATCGCATGGCACGGGCCAGGTCGCGATCGAGGCGCTCCTTGGAAAACGAGCACAGCAGTTTCTTGACCGCGCTCATGGACTCCGGGCTGTTCCTGAGCAGGAGCGCCGCCAGTTCGCGCACTCGCGACATCAGTTGGCCCTCGGCCACCAACTCGGTCACCAGACCCTGCGCCATGGCCTCTTCGGCATCCAGGATCCTGCCCGAAAGAAGCAGGCTCTTGGCCTTCTTTTCTCCCACCATCTCGAGCAGAAATACGGAGACGATGGCGGGAATGAAGCCGATTCTTACTTCCGTATATCCGAACCTGGCTTGTGGTGCGGCGAGGGTAAAGTCACAGAGCGTCGCTAATCCGGTCCCCCCTGCGATGGCTGGACCATTGACCGCAGCGATCGTTGGTTTATTCAGCTCGTAGAGCGTGCGCATCATCCACATGGTCGCTTCGGCGTCCGCTCGCTGATCTTCCGGACGCTGATCCGTAAGCGACTTGAGATTTTCCAGATCCATGCCTGAACAGAATGCAGATCCGGCGCCGGTCAACATCACGACTCTACAAGCGCAGGTGGATGCCTCGCCAAACGCGTGCGTAAGCTCAGCGATCATTTGCGGGTTCAAGGCATTCCTGCGCTGGGGCCGGTTCAGGGTGATGGTGTGGATGCTGTCAGCTTCCTCGATCTCCAGCGTTGCGTAATGGATGGCCACTGTTCTCGCATGCTCCTCAGTGCTTTTATAGCTGCTGGCCCTGCGTGCCCGGTGAAAATGCTCTAACCCATTTGGGCCACACCGAATCGTTCTGCGATGGAATGTGGTTTTGGCCAGCAACTCATCCAGAGGCTGCAGGCGGGGCAAGCTTGCACCAAGCTGGTTGAGTTCGGTGATGGCTGCCTCAGTGGCCACATTGCCCACCAGGCCGTCCTGGGCGAAAGGACAGCCGCCGAGTCCGCCTAACGCCATGTCGAGGCGCCTGCAGCCTGCCTGGTACGCTGCTGCAACCTTGGCTGGGGCCTGGCGCGGGCTGGCGTGCAAGTGTGCCCCCAGCTCGATTCCGGGGACTGCGCCGAGCACAGCGCCCAGCAGCGATCGGATCTGCTGTGGGTCAGCCATGCCGACAGTATCGGCCAGCGAGATCTCGGTCAGCCCCAGCTCCTTTAGCGAACGACAGGCAGTGATTACTTCCTCCTGGCTCCAGGGATCACCATAGGGATTGCCGAAAGCCATGGAGAGATAGGCGACGACACCGAGGCCGGCTCTGACCGCCTGCGCCCATATTTTCTCCAACGTCTGCAGTGCCTGCAGCGGTGTCTGTTTCTGGTTGCGTGCGAGGAAGGTGGAGGAGAGGGAGTAAGGAAACCCCAGGGTGCGGACTGCACCTGTGGTGATCGCCCGTTCTGCTCCTTGCTGGTTGACCACGATGGCGATAATTTCCACGTCGCTTGCCGGGCCAAGCAGCGTCAACACACGTTCCGAATCGGCCATTTGCGGCACTGCTGTTGGAGAGACGAAAGAGACTGCGTCTATGTGCTGAAATCCTGCGCCCGCAAGGGCACGCAGGTAATCGGCCTTGACTTCAGCCGGAATGTGCCGCGGCATCGCCTGCCAGGCATCCCGCGGGCACTCGATGATCTTTACCTCGCCGGTAGCCACTGCAGCGTTCCTCCGTGCGCCTAGGTGCGCGCCAGCAGCCACAGCGCGCTGAAGCCCAGTAGATGTATGGCCGCGACCTGTGTGAGGGCAACCCACAGGGGCTTCCACTTCATCGCCACCGTGGTGTAAAGGCCGTAGAGGGCCCACTGCGCATACAACATTATCTGTGACCAGTCGTTACTGGTCGATTCGGCGAGGCCCAGTTGGGGCTGCTTGAGCAACAATGCGTAGGGGTAAAGGAGCTGCAGCCGAAGAAGGCCGCTTGCACCCATCAGGGGCAGGATCTCCGCCATTTTTACCGCCGCGAAGGTGATCGCGATTCCGACGAACAAGGGCCACCAAGCCAACCAGCCCGCTGCACCGGCCTTCTTTCTTTTTTTTGTTCCGGATCTTCTAGGACGCGTTAGGGTCTGCGAACTCATGTTTCGAGCATACCGCCGGGTGTGGGGAAAGGTGTTGCAATCGTTGGGGGAGGAGCGATGGTGCACCTTTCTGATCACATTGAGGGGCTTGGAGTTCGGCGGGCGTCTTTAAAAAGAAGGCGCAGCGGCTTTAGAGCGTGTGTGAGAAACGCCATTTCCAAACTCAGTCCCGGAGGGACGGCTGAGAATAGCCCAGGACGTCAGTCCTGGGTACACCACGAAAACATGATTAAGTCCCGCAGGGACGGCTGAAGCTTATCCAGGATTTCGTCGCGTCCTATTTTCAGCCGTCCCTACGGGACTGGTCGTATTGCAAATCCAACCCAGGACTAGCGTCCTGGGCTATTTCAGCCGTCCCTCCGGGACTGAATTTGGAAATGGAGTTCTCACACCGCTCTGAAGCCGAGATTTTTTTGCTCTCTACGGCACGACTTTAGAGGCTGCGGAAAAATGCACCTCTTCAGGGACTTTTGTAGGGTCTTCGGATGTATTAACAAGGAAGTATGCGGGGAGCCGATCAGAAGCAGGGTTCGATGTACAGTTACGTGACGATGGAGCGCCGGATACGTGTGGATCACCCGGCTCGGAAGATACGAGCGCTGGTGGACGGTGCCCTTCATCGGATGGATGCAGAGATGGAAGCGATGTATGCGTCTAGGGGCCGGCCATCGATTGCCCCAGAACGTCTTTTGCGGGCTCAACTTTTAATGGTCTTGTACTCGATCCGATCCGAGCGTCAGTTGATGGAGCAGCTGGACTACAACCTGTTGTTCCGTTGGTTTGTGGGTCTTGAGATGGACGATGCGGTGTGGGACGTGACGGTGTTCACCAAGAACAGGGAACGTTTGATCGCAGGTCAGGCCAGTCAGCAGCTATTGGCGGCGGTGGTGGAAGAGGCGCGCGGGCACGATTTACTGAGCGAGGAGCACTTTACGGTAGATGCAACGCTGATCCAGGCCTGGGCTTCGGCACAGAGCTTCAAGGACAAGAAGAACCCGCCCCCTCCGGGCTCCGGCTCGGGCAAGGATGGGGAGCTATTGCTGCGCGACAAGGTGGAATCGACCACCGATTCGGATGCCCGGTTGTATAAGAAGGCATTGCCGGACAAGGCAGTGCCAAGCTACCAGGGCCATGCGTTGATGGAGAATCGCAACGGGTTGATCATAGCCGCCGAGGCCAGCCGGTCCTCCAATGCTGCCGAACGCGAAGTAGCGCTGAAGATGCTGGACCGGGTGGTTGGATCGAAGTGGAAACGGCTGGGCAAGAAGATCACGCTGGGTGCCGATGCATCGTATCAGGAAAAGCAATTCATCCAGGGACTACGCGAGCGCGCAGTGGCGCCGCATATCCACGAGTACGTTAGGGGCAACTTGGATATGAACTGCCTGACGAATAGAGAACGCAACGACAAACGGCGTGCATCAGTCACAAGAAACGCAAACTGATTGAACGGGCCTTTGGGTGGAATAAATCCGATCGGCCACTGCGTGAGATCAAGCTGCGTGGCCTGACGCGTGTGGACTGGTTTTACCAGCTCACCATGGCTGCCTACAATCTGACCCGGATGAGCCGACTCGTCACGCTTCCAACAACGGCCACCTAGAGCAGACGTGTGTTTGAATCGCAACGCTACCAGTAGATAGAGACAAAAAACTCAACAAAAATGCCCCAAAATCCTCGGCAGAAACCAAAACCTGAACCACAGATGCCGCAAATCAAGCAAAATTCCGGATTTTTCCGCAGCCTCTTCAGTCGGGCCAACCTGTTTAGCCGCGCCCTTCGTGGAGAGAGGCTTTTCCCGTGGCTCTCGGACTACGCGGTCTATTTAGCCGCGAGAGTTTAGCGAGGCACGAGAAAGCTATCGGGAATGGGCGCTTCGTCAGATTCCTGGCGCTTGTTCAAGCCACCGTAGCGGCGCTCGCGTCGCTGGTAGTCCGCGATGGCTTCGAGGAGATGGATGCCGCGAAAGTCGGGCCAGAAGCGGTCGGTAACGTAGATCTCGGAGTAAGCCATTTGCCACAGCAGGAAATTGGAGACGCGAAATTCGCCACTGGTGCGCACCACGAGGTCGGGGTCAGGCATATGGGCCGTGTACAGGTGGCGGCTGATGTCTTCTTCGCCGATGTTCTCCAGGGAAACATTTTTGGCCGCGGCTTCGCGGGCCAGGGCCTTTATCGCATCCACCATCTCCGAGCGGGCGCCATAGTTGAGCGCGAGCGTGAGCACGGTGCCGTTGTTATGCGCAGTGGCCTCCGCGGCCCACTGCATTTTCTCCTGGACCTCGGAGGGCAGCTCATGAGTGCGGCCGATGTAAGCGATGCGCACGTTGTTGTCATTCATGCGTTCGACATTGTCGACCAGGTAGGAGCGCAACAGGCGCATGAGGAAGTTGACCTCGGTCTTGGGCCGGCGCAGATTATTTTCGAGTGAGAAAGCGTAGAGCGTAAGCCAGGGCAGGTTGATGCGCGAGGCGGTCTCGACTACAAATTGAACCGACTCAGCGCCTTGCTGGTGTCCGAGAAAGCGCCTGAGGCTGCGCTTGCCCGCCCATCGCCCGTTTCCATCCATGATGATGGCAACGTGTTGCGGCAGGCGAGCCGGATCCAGTTGGCGATAGACAGCCTGCTCTTCAGGAGATAGTTCAGCTATGCGGCTCGGTGGCAGGAATCGCAAAAGGATTGCCTTTCCTTACGACCGTAGCACATGGTCGCCTCCCCCCGCAAAACCGCTCAGCGACAACTGTGGCGGGGGGTTCGTGCCAATTACCTGGGGCGTGGAAGGGCCCGCAGCTCAGGCGCTTCTGCGGCGACCCAGGGCCAAGTCGCGCACCTGGTTCAGAAACATGGAGCGCTGCAGCGAATCCATCTGCGAGATATACGGAGCGAGTTCGGCCAGAAACGGATCGCCAAGGATCGACGCAGTCTCTTCATGCTTGCGGCTGCGCGCATCACGAAGCAGGTTGCAAATGTCGATCTCGAGCGCAGCCGCCAAGCGAGCGAGCGAAGACAGTGTTGGCATCGCTTTGCCGTTCTCGATTTTAGAAATATAGGTACGTGGCACTTGCATGCGGCCGGCAAGCTGACGTTGACTCAGATTGCGGCCCTTGCGAAGATCACGCACCGCACGCGCCACCTGAAGGCCGTTATCTTCAGCTACGGCTTCTTCCGGCTCTCCGGCGAATTGCGGAACGAGCCGTTCCGGTTCTTCGACTTCGAGCGGTTTGTGGCAGCGCCTACAAAGAGAATTCGCGGTGCGAAACTGAACCAGAGTGCAGCGTTCACACCGTAGAACCTCACGCGCCTCGACGGTTGCTAAGGTAGTGGCCATAGTTTTTTATAACGGAGCGCCAGAGCAGGGCGATCCCAGTAAGAAGCGCCGCTTTTAGATCACTTGCACCTTGTCGTGCCAAGTACTCGTTTAGCGACGGTCCCTACCTGATTCATGATTACAGTGATGCAGGGTATCCTCAATGTCAAGTTAAAAAGTAGGGCCAAAGCGGAAAACGTGGTACGAATTTCGGAAGAAAGCCTAAGAAACACGGAGCACGACTACTGTCTGTGCAAAAAAATACAAAATGACCGGAACAAAATACACCCGAACCGAAGCCTGGACTCTCCTCAATCAGTACACACAATCGGCTGGTCTGATCAAACATGCACTCGCTGTCGAAGCCTGCATGAGCGCTCACGGCGCCCATGAGGCGACCACTCGCGGGCTTGCTGCAGAGGCCGCTGACAGTCTGCGCGAGACATATTGCATCACCGGTTTGCTGCACGATTTTGATTACGAAAAGTATCCCAGCGCGGAAGAGCACCCCTTCGTCGGAAACAAAATTCTTGCGGAGCAGGGATGGCCGGAGGAGATTCGCGAAGCGATCATGGGTCATGCACAGTACTCCGGTGTAGCGAGAAAAACGCATCTCGCGAAAGCTCTCTTTGCGTGTGACGAACTGGCCGGTTTTCTGACCGCCGTATCGCTTGTGAAACCGACCCGGTCGATCTTCGATGTAGATGTCGCGAGTGTGCGTAAGAAGATGAAAGATAAGGCATTTGCGCGCGGGGTACACCGCGAGGACATCACCCGCGGGGCGGAGGAACTGGGGCTCGAACTTGATGCCCACATAGCATTCTGCATCGACGCCATGCGCAATTCCGCCGCGGTGCTGGGACTGGAAGGCGCAGCCGCTTTTTCGCCTCGCTTGTAAGCCTCATTCTGTTCTGCCGGAATGCGCAAGACTTCCTGACCCGGGGATCGCAACGGCGCGAGTGAACCAATCGAAAAAGTAACTATATGTGTTTCGTTATCGGTGCGGCGCAACTTTCTCTCAGCCGCGGTGCTCGAGATTTTTTCCGACGGTTTGTATCCCATGCGCGAAGCGTTTCAACTGCAGGCGTTCGTTTTCTGGGAAGAGAATCTGTCGTTCGGTGGGCGCTGCCGGAATCTTTGAAAGCGCGAAACCTTTCTTCGCAGGCGCCTCACACTTAGTTCTTTTTTACCTTTGTTGTTGTGCCGAGCGCAAAGAATCGCCTTAACACCTTGGTGTTATTGGCGTGTGTGATTCATTGGGCGCCGCGATACTGCTCCGAACGCAGAGGATCGGCGTTTTCGGGCGCCGCAGGGTCGATGGCAAAGTCGAAGATCTCGCCGTCGGCAAAGCCGGGGCTGGAGGGCAAGGGGACAAGCGCATATTCGCCCGCCGCGAGCGCCTGGTTGGGAGAGAGCCGATACCAGTCCGTCGTTCCCACACGTTGTTGCTTGATGGTGATGATGTCCGGATATTGCCCGTCCCCATGCTTTGCGTGTTGCTTGAGCTGCGCCATGGCATCTTTCGTTACTTCGCGCCGCTCCCCTTCCACGTTGAGGTGCACCACCACCAGATCGGAGCGCCCGTTGTCGCTGCCCGAGACCCCACGCAAGAAGAACTGCGGAGCTGCATCATGCACCCGGACCGAGGCCGCCTCCCCCTTGAATTCAATCGTCCGCCTCAATTTGAGAGAGAACCCGGCATCATCCGTGGTGTCCGGGGGCCTGAGCCGCACCAGTTCGCGCACGCCCTTCCAGGTATCGAGCGCCCACACATGCCCGTAGGTCGGGAGTTGGAGACCCTCCGCCACACTGATGTCATCGGATGAGACGCTCTCCCGCGGTGCCGCCTGAGCGGGGCACAGGAGCGAGGCGCTGCAAAACAGGATGAGAGTCAGGGGAAGAGTGCGATGAGATTGCATGTTTCGTTGTTTTCTCAGGCGGTTTGACCGCGAAACCATCCTAGTGTGCAATCGCAGAGAACCCCAAGGAAAACCGCATGGAGCCTGCAACCATGAAAGGGCGGTGCAAGTGACAGCACTCCAGCGATGCGCGGAGACGCAGTAGCGAGCGCGGGCCCGAGCGATGTGGCGGGGGAGAAACCTTAGAAGGTGTACAGGACGTAGCCGGCAAGGAGTGCGAAAACCGTCATCACCAGGATGGCTTCCAGCTTTTCGTAGTTCGAGCCGGCACCACTAAAGTGGTAGCGTGACGGCTTTTTTGGATCGTACTGGATGGCCAACTGCTCGCCGACAGTGTAAGGCGCAATGTGCGGCGTGCCGTGATGGCAGAACTCTCCGTGGTGGATCTGCCCGCCCGTTAGATAAGTGAACTTGATCTGATAGTGGCCCGTTATGCCCCCTAGATGGTCGTGGAGCCGCACCCATTCACAAGAATTGACACTGCCATCTGTGGTGGGCCAGGTACGTGAAGGCGTTAACTTCCATAAAAAGTTCGACATGACCTTCTCTTCCGATAGGAGCATCTTTCAGCCATAGGGGTTGGCCAGAAGATAATCTGGCAGCAGTATGTCACGTTTGGGGGATGTTGAAAAGGGGCAAATTGTGTCATAGGTCACCAGTTTGACCGGTTATTGGACTTCGCAATTTGCTGGTTGTCCAAGCAGCACGACGGCTGAGATGCTATGCTGGCGAGTTTCCTATGGCCGGCGCAAACCCAGACCAAACCGTTATCCCATCCGCGGCTGAGCCGCAGTTCTCCAACGCTATCGTTTCTAATCTTGACCCGGCTGCCAGGAAGAGTCTTGCCAATACAACCGGGATGGAGGCACTCCTGCTGGCTTTAAAG
>CAWJZH010000008.1:0-277530 GCA_963847155.1 uncultured Acidobacteriaceae bacterium
ATGATGCCGCTGGTCAGCGTCCTGGCCGGGGAGGTGTTGAGGCAGCAAAGAATCAGCGCGAAACACCAAAGACCCAGGCTGAATCGCATAAAGTAGGCGTAACGTACCCAACGCATCGCTTGATGAAGAAACGCCATGACCCTGGTCGGCATTGGTCCCTCAGCCTTTCGAGCATTCCCAAAGATCCTACCGGAATCTCATGTGCCGAAAGGTTTTCAAAGCTGTCCAAATTAGCGGACGAACTTGTTTTTTGACGATGTAAGTTGTTGATTGCTTTCGAGGGAGCGTGGGCGAACAAAATCAGGTTGCTGCTGTTGATGGGCGCTTTCCGAAGCCCCAACAAGTTTTCGAGTGGGATGGATGAACGAAGGGCACGGGTTCAGCCGTGCCATACCGCACTCACACTCCTGAGGGCTTTAGCCCCTGAGGTTAGCCCCTGAGGTACGCTTTTGATGCTCTTTCCCAGCGACCGCGTGTGAGGAATGATAAAAGACGTACCTCAGTGGCTAAAGCCGTCAAGCGCGCAGCCAATTACGGCACGGCTGAACCCGTGCCCTTCGTTCGATAGTCTCTTCCCCAGCCTTTCAGGTGCTGTCCAAATTGGCCAACCGAAAATCAATTTGGACAAGACTGGAGAGGTTTCGTATCGCGAAGCCAGGGGATGGATTCTCTCCAGCGCAGAAAGGGCCACTCGACCAGATCAAGGGTGACGAAGGCGATGACAACGGCGCCTGCGAATTGCACCACGGGCGCTAACACCCAGGCGATGAGCGCCGGAAAGCGGGCGATGACCATATCGCCTACCTCCAGCATGGCACTGTGCCAGAGATAGAGCGCGTAGGAGTAGACACCGATCCAGGCGATGGCGCGGTAGATCCACCAGCCGGTCAGGCGTCCGGAGTGTTCATTGACCAGCAGAAGAAAGGCGCCGGCAGCCAGGTAGATGACCACCAGCCCTGGGCCGAGGAAGAGGACTGGCTCGTCTATATAGAGAATGACGAGCACGCTCAGGCCGATGATCGCGAGCAGCGGATAGACGCGCGTGGTGAGCCGGGTATAGACGCCAGGAAAAAAGTAATAGAGCAGCGCGAGCACGACGCCGAAGAGCAGGCTGTCGATGCGGTTTTGTGTCCAGCGCATGGCGCCATCGTAATTGCCAAGGGCCGCGGTGATCGAACGCGCCGCGAACGCCAGAAGGCCGAGGGTGGCGCAGAGTGCGAGCAGGGTCGCGGGCTTAAAGTGGCGCGATGCTGCGAAGGCAAACAGGAGCGCGAGCAGCAGGTAGAAGTGCTCCTCGATCGAAAGCGTCCAGGTTTGCCGCAAGCTGCTGCCAAGATAGTTTTGCAGATGGAAAAAGTTTTGCCAGAAGAAGGTGCGGGCGGGAAAATGACCTGTGCCAGCAAATGGAAGCAGATAAGAAAATAAAAGGGCGGCCAGATTTTGAACATGCGCCGGAGCAGGAATCGGCCTGGTAGTATTTTTTCCGTGTCACGATATTCTTTGACCAGCAGTCCCCCGACGAGATAACCGGAAAGAACGAAAAAGAGATCAACGCCCCGGGCGCCAAATACGCCGATCATATCGGTGAATTGATCAAGAATCCTCACCCCAGTCTGCGGTTCGTGGAAGTGTCCGGCCATCACCATGAGGATGGCGACGCCACGAACAAAGTCGAGCTGTACACGGCGCGGCTTGCCAGGAACCTTCATTACATAGCGAGCGATAAAACGGAATAAGAACGCGCGGGCAACTGCAACGTCATGCGCGACCCGGCTTTCGGGTACTCAAGCGTCTGTGGCGTCACCTGCTTCGGAGCAGAAAATGTATTGCCAGCCTTCAGGTCGGGCCCCGTGATCGTCAGGAACTGTTTCACGGCACTGGGCGTAGCATCACGCCAGATCAGCTCCACATCGTGAGGCTTTTCGAGATTACGGTTGAACAGGAAAACCGCCGCAGCCTTGTTCTCCATGTCGATGGTAGCCGCCACATCTACCCACTTCACGTCGCCAAAGCCGGGAATCGGCAGTCCGCCGTCCTCGACCGGGCGGCCCAGGGTTGCCACCTCGTATCCCGGTCCCTCGGGCTGCAAGCTCAATGCCCGGCCGTGCGCATACTTGAGTGCCCAGCTATAGGGATAGTAGATGGTGTGGCGCAAAATACCGTCCTCATTCGTGGCAATAGGCGCAATCACATTGATCAGTTGGGCCAGGCAACCCACCTTCACGCGGTCCGAATGCCGTATAAGCGAATTGACCAGGCCACCCACCAGCAGCGCATCCTCCAGGTTGTACGGCTCCTCCAGCAGATGCGGATGCGGCTTACCATGCCCGTTCGAGAACTCTCCGCTGCGCGCGCGATACCACACGTTCCACTCATCGAACGATAACCACAGTTGTTTGCCGGAGCGCTTTAGCGCGCGGACCGTGTCGCAGACCGCTACGATCTCCTCAATCTGCCGGTCCATCGCCAGGTTCATCGCCATGTACACCTGGCTGTCATGACGGGTCTCCTCGGTATTTCCCCAATAGCGATGCAGGGAGATTCCATCGACCACGTCGTAACATTCTTCCAGGACAGTGCGATCCCAATCGATATACGTGGGCATGAAAGGCCCGCTCGATCCGCAGGCGATCAACTTGATCGACGGATCGACTGCGCGCATCTGCCGCGCGGCGTCGGTCGCTTTTAAGCCATAGTCCCGCGCCGGCATGTGCCCAATCTGCCATGGGCCATCCATCTCATTGCCCACACACCAGAACTTAACCCTCCAAGGCTCAGCGTAGCCATGGGAGCGGCGCAGATCACTCCACTTCGTGCCGTTGGCGCCGTTACAATATTCCACCAACGCGGCTGCATCCTCGGCCGAACCGGTTCCGAAATTAAGGCCCATGAGCGGTTCCGTACCGGCGAGCCGCGCCCAGGTCAGAAACTCGTCCGTTCCGAACTGGTTGGTTTCCAGCGTGTTCCATGCGCGGTCCAGTACCGTCGGCCGTTTTTCCTTGGGCCCGACTCCATCCAGCCAGTGATAGCCTGACACGAAGTTTCCCCCGGGCCAGCGAACAATGGGCACCTGCAGCTCGCGAACTTCCTCGATCACATCATTTCGGAATCCCTGCGCATTCGACAATTTCGACCCCGGGTCGTATACGCCCTCGTAGATCGCGCGCCCGAGCTGTTCCAGGAACGAACCGAACAGCTCGTGACTTACCTGGGCAATCTGCCGGTCTGTGTCGATCACTACCCGGGTGGTCGCGCTCTGCGCAATGCCCAACCGGCCGCCAATCGCTGCTGCCGACATAACCAGGCCTGTCTGAGACGCGCTTTTCAGGAACTTTCTTCGGGAAATCTCTCTCATGCAAAACCATCCGTTATGAAGGCGACCGCCGCCAAGTGACGATCTCTTTTGCGTGCTTCGAGTTGAGTAAAGTAAACGGGGTGAGGCAGATCTGGAATCACAATTTGCGCCGACCGGGCCATCCATGCAAATCATCACGTAAATAGTGGGGGGAATCGGTATCTGGCGAATTACCCCAATTTGCCCCGGTCATGTGGACACGCTGGGGACGTTGCTCAAGACATCTATCCAAATTCGGGCTAGATTCCAAAACTTCGGGCCGACGGAAATGGTGCGTGATATGCGTGGTATGCGTGGTAAGTCACGCGGGTTGGTGGATGTCTGCATCGGTTGGCGACCAAAGAGTGTGGGGACGGCCCTTGCCGGAGAGGCTTTTGCGGCTGACGGCGCCCATCGACATGAGCTGTTGCAAGGCGGCATCCATGCGTTGGCTGGACATGCGGCGGCGTGTGGGTCGGGTTTCGGATGGTCACGATATTTAGGTGCCCATTGGGGGTATTTTGTGTCGCGAATGTGGAGATTTTTTTGATGAACGTCCCGTCTGCCACGCAAGGCCGTCACGCAAAGGGCCGCAGGCCATCCAGGGTCACCTATTTCCCGTTCCTTGCGTGTCTCACCTTTTGGGGTGTCCAAATTAAGTTGGTGGCTCTGGTGGGATTTGAACTCCCAACCAAGGTGTCGGTTCTGGGATGGGTGCCCCATGTTCGCCTAAGCGTACATGGGCCTAAAACGGATTGTTCCAATGCTTTCACTCCATGCGCAAGACACTCTTGTTCTAGGCCACAGCATCTGGCCACATAGCAAAAGCGTTGGGGAGGGCTGCGCCCCGTCTTATTCGGCCCATGGTCCCGGATTCCCGCGACTGGGGCGCCACCAACAGATGTGTGTGCGGCTTTCATTAAGGAAAAGCCGCATGAAGTTCATCAACGCCAGGGAATTCGACAGGGATCTGGGGTGTTCGCTTAGGCGACAGGGGGCACCCGTCCAGGGAAGAGGGCTTTCGTTCTTTACTCTAACGGGACTCGGCGCGATGCAGCTTGAAAAGCGCGGCTTACCAGCTAAAAGCCGGCACAGGATCATCCGATGAGATAAAGGCCTATCTGTGTGACGCTCTACACTAGTCTCCATCCGCCTACGGCTTCCCACCTGTTACCCCACATTAAGCCCACCCGCTGATCAAAAATCAACTTTGACCGAATCCAATCCTGGTTCTCCAAGCTCGCCCGACATCGAATGTTCCACAGACTGCGTTCGCGCAAACCGGCTACCAGCGGTAAACGTTGCGCAGGTGAAAACAAGCAGGCTTAACCACGCCAACATCGACAACAGATCAAGCACTGGTACAAGATCTAGTCTATTTACAAGTCCCGGATGACAGATACAAGCATGGCTGGAAGCGCCAAAAGGAGCTGATAACGTCGTGTAAGCGTTGCAATCAATGCGATGCCTGGAGCATAACAACACAAGTCATAGCGGTGAATGGGCAAAGCGACTGCTATCGAAAAACTCATGAGCATCAGCGCCAGAACAGGAAACTGTTTCAGGTTAGAGTCCTACCAGAACGCAGTACAAACCAAGTGATTCCGGCAAAAATCAAGCCCGCGGAAGCGAAGCCAATCACCTGCGAAAATTCGGGTCCCATGCCACCGATCATCCGCAGTGGGACGAGGCCGAATTCGTTGGCCACATCATTTTCGGGGGCCGAACGGTAAAGGTTCACTGAGTTGAGATAAGTGTGAACAAACTGCGGGTCAACGGCGACCGCATACGCCAACAGCCCCACCAGATTCTACGCCAACGATCGCCGCGATCCGCTGCCTGCGCTCCAGCCATGGAATGAGAAGAAGAACCGGAGCTGAAACCTGTGGCTTAATACCAGCGATCGTGAAGCCGATTACGGTGGGCCAAAGACGTCGGCATCGCCAACCGACGAGGACGAGTGCCACAGCAGCCGACACGATTACTGAAGTTTGACCGGTAAAGATGGTTGTGGTGACCCCATTCATGTTCGAAGCCGACCAGCCAAAACCACTGGCTTGGATACAAGGCATGGCCCAATTCCTCGCGAACAAGTCGATAGCAGGCTCCAAAGAGCACCATTGCGGCAGCGAAATTCGCTAATGAAAACACCTTTGCTGCTACAGGCCATGAGAAAAGCGACAGTGGTAGTGCGATGGTCGCTACTGTCGGCGGGTACGCGAAAAATTCAGACGCGGTCCGCGCGCCAAATATGGCATGGTACTTTGATGAAAATACCTGAGCTATATAGGGAGACTGACCAGCAGACCAGCATTTCGCGGCGGCATACAAATATCGAGCGTCGTTATCCTTCGCATACCCACCCTGGGCTACCCCCAGGATGAACACACTTCCCGCGACTATACAGATGGCGGCGCAGGGAACAGCATAGGATGTAATCAATTTACGAAAAGGTGCTTGCATAATCAGGCTCGCGCCGCGCCACAAAATAGGACGGCGGCCACTGATCACATGACGCGCAGACGAACTCTCGAGGTTCGCGTGTGAAGTTTCGTGTGGACAGGATTTCCTGGACGCGCGGACCCCGAGAAAAGATCGTTACGGATCGAAGCCAGCCTGAATTTACGTTCGAGCCTCAGCGCTCATCTGTTCCCACAAAGTGCGCGTCCCGTCCACGAAACTCCCACGAAACTCCCACGAAACTCCTGTCCACGAACTCCTGTCCGCGAAACTCCTGTCCACGAATTTCTGTCCACGAAATTCCACGAAATCTGTCCACGAAACTCACGAAACTCTCTGTCCACGAAACTCCCAATCAGACGGCTCATTGCACGGCAACCGTCAGATGGTAGAAGCGGTAATCTTCGCGTTCGTCGAATCTGTCCCAGTCACACTAAACGTATAGTTACCTGCGGTAGTTGCGGGGATGCTGGGTGAAGTATTCGGGCTCGTGGCGCCTCCACCGCCGCAACCAATCACTCCAGCAATGCTGATTCCACACAGGACCACCACGATGAACGCCCGGCGACGCCGCGATGACGGCACGCCGAATAGAATTCCCAACGCCAGAATGCCCCCTCCGCCCCACGCCTTCCAGATCTGGGATTCTGATCCCATGACAGCGCTGCTGCTATTTGCCCCGCCCGTATTCACCGTCAACGTCGTTGAGGCACTCCCGCCGCCGGAGATGGTGACGCTGTTCGGTTTAAGGCTGCAAGTGGGTAGTTCTGCGCCCCTGTTGGCGACGCAATGAGCGCACAACTTAAGTTAACCGTGCCGGAATAAGCGTTCCCGGCGGAAAAGGTAGCCGTAGCAGTAGTGATTCCGCCGGCTGTGACGGGAGCCGGGTTGGACACTGCGATCACCACAGGGGCTACCGTGATGGTGGTTGTCCCCGAGGCAGCTGAGTAAAAGCCGTCGCCAGAGTACTGCGCCGTGAGCGTATTGGAACCGGAGCTTAACGCTCCAGCCGGAACGGCGAACGTTGCGGAACCGCTCGAGATTGGCTGCTGTGCACTGTAGGATCCACTCGCCAGAGTGACATTACCTGTCGGCGCTGGTTGCCCGCTTGCCCCGGCGACAGAGACGGAAACACTGACGGACTGCTGATTGGTGATCGTCGCGGTCGACGGGCTCAGCGTTACCGTCGCCGTTGCGGTGCCGATCGCCTGGGTCACGGTCACCGCCGCAGATGCGTGGCACTCGTGTAAGCAGCGGTACTGGGGGCATCCGGCGTGTAAGTCGCCGTCAGTGTGCGTTGCCGACCGAAAGCGCTCCCGCAGCCACACTAAAGGGGGCGGTTCCATTCGCAAGAGCCTGTTCGGAGTTGTAGCCCGCCCCGCTGAGCGCCACTGAGCCCGTAGGCGTCGGACTGCCGGCTGCGCCGGCGATACTTACCGTGACTGTCAGCGCCTGGGCCGTGGTAATGCTGGTCGAAGAAGGGAGACCGTCACTGTGGGCGCAATCGCCCCAGCTGCCGGCGAGACCTCCCGAACTCGATAGTTGCCCGTATCCGCGATATACAAGTTGCCGGAAGAATCAAAGACAATGTTCCTCGGCTGCCGGATCTGCGCGATCGACGCCGAGCCGCCGTCTCCGGAATAACCCGGATATCCGTTTCCCACAGCCTTCGTGATGATACCGGTGCTCGCGGCAACTTCGCGGATCACACCAGGCCCGTTTGAGATGTATAGGTTCCGGGCGGAGTCCAGCGCCAGACCAATAGGATATACCTCTGCCGCAGTGGCTAATCCACCGTCACCGCTGCCGCCATACGGGTTTCCATTGCCGGCTACGGTCGTGAGAATCCCGGTCGTCGCGGTCACCTTGAACACCCGACCCAGGGCAAGGGAGCCGATGTAGAGGTTGCCCGCATTGTCGAACGCCAATGAGACCGGTTCGTCGACACTGGCGTTCGTAGCGAGGCCACCTTCGCCACGGAAGCCGGAGGTTCCCTTGCCGGCGACGCGGGTGATTATGCCGCTGCTTGCGGAGACGACGCGCACTTCGTTGTCGAAGGTATCAGCAATGTAGAGGTTGCCCGCCGCGTCCAACAACAAGCCCTGCGGACCATCTAAATGTGCTTGGGTAGCGGGACCTCCGTCTCCGTTTTGCCCCGACGCCGATTGGAAGGGCTTTCCGGCAAAGGTTTCTATCAATCCGGTGCTCGCATCCACTCTACGAACGACGCTGTTGCCGAGATCTGCGATGTACAGGTTCCCCGCGCTATCCACGGCGATCCCGTTGGGTATGTTGAGTTGGGCTCTGGTTGCCGGCTCACCGTCTCCACTGAAGCCCCGCGTCCCATTCCCCGCCACGATGGAAATATTCCCAGTAGCGGCTGTGACCTTCCAGACGACATTGTTCTGTGTGTCGGTGAAAAACACGTTGCGGCCGCTATCAGTTGCCATCGCCCCAACCTCACCTATCTCGGCGCTGGTTGCAGGTCCTCCCAGTCCGCTAAGCCCGCTCACCCCGTTTCCGGCGATGGTCTTGATGACGGTAGCCGGTGGAGACGTGATGGCATACGTGGCGCTGACAGGAGCGCTCGTCAGGTGGCCAGGCCCCACCGCAACCGCTCGGATCGTCACGCCGCCGGACACGTTGATCGGCCCGTTGTAGGTGGATGCGTTCGTGCCGGCCGGTGCTCCGTCCGTCGTGAGGTAGATGGAAGCTCCTGGAGTAGCATCCGTGATGGTTACCGTTTGCGGAGTGGCATAGGTCCCTCCCGGCACAGTGATCACTGGCGCGGCAGTTACAGAGGTGGGCGGAAGTGCCGCCGTGGTGATAATACGGATTCGGCTGAAGCCGTTGTCGGCAATATACAAATTCCCGGCGCTATCGGTGGAAATCCCCGATGGAGAACAAAGCGTCGCGCTGCCTGCCGAGCCGCCGTCTCCGGCAAACGCGTTACACGGGAACGCATATCCGTTGCCGGCGATGGTTTGGATGATTCCGCTGCTTGCGGTCACTTTGCGGATGGCATTGTTGTTGCTATCGGCTATGTAGAGGTTTCCGGCACTATCGAGAGTCACGGCGTCTGGACGGTTCAGTCCGGCGCTGCTAGCTGGTCCGCCATCTCCGGAATAACTGCCCGCTCCGCTATTGGCCGCTTGCACGCCTGCGACCGTCGAAATCACCCCCGTGCCGGCAGTCACTTTGCGGATCACGTGATTATTGGTGTCGGCCAGGTAGACATTCCCGGAGCCGTCCACTGCCACTCCTTGGGGAAATTGAAGCTCCGCTGCAGTGGCCGGACCGCCATCCCCGGTGTAAGCATATTGTCCGTTGCCGGCGAACGTCGTAATGATTCCCGTCTTTGCGGCTACCAGGCGTATGCGGCTGTTGGAACTGTCGGCAATGTAGAGGTTCCCAGCGCTATCCACCGCGGTTGCTCCCGGATAGTTCAGTTGTGCCAGGACAGCCGCACTTCCATCGCCTCCGTAGCCGCGTGTCCCGTTGCCGGCTACGGTCGTGATGATCCCAGTGGTCGCTGCGATAATTCGGACTGCGTTGTTGATTGCGTCCGAGAAATAGAGATTGCCCGCAACATCGAGCGAAAGCCCGGTGGGAGTGCTGAGTCGAGCACTGGTCGCAGCGCCATGATCGCCGCTATACCCGGAGACGCCGGTGCCGGCAATGGTGCTGATCACTCCCGTGCCTGCAGCGACCTTGCGGATCACGTTGTTCCCCTCGTCGGCGATGTACAAATTGCCGACGCTGTCCACAACGCTTGAGCCGGGTCCATTCAGGTTCGCCAGGGCCGCCGGGCCGCCGTCACCCGCGTAACCAGAGAAGCCGTTCCCGGCCAGGGTGTAAATGAACGACGACCCAGACGATCCGATGATGTACTGGGCGCTTGTGGGGGCGCTCATCGAATACCCGTTCACGAGGGCGGCTGCTACCAGAGTCTCGGATGTGGAGACGCTTATCGGGCCGGTATATTGCTGGGAACTGGTCGTGGGCACCGACCCGTTGGTCGTGTAATAGATCGTGGCTCCCGCAGCGGAATCGGTAATCGTCACCTTCTGCGCCCCGGGATAGACGCCAGAGCCAAGCGAGAGAACCGGGGCGGTTGCCGGCGGTAAGTTCAGGTTGTAAGTGACATTAGTGCTTGCGCTCTGCTGGTAGCCCGCAGCTGTGGCGTAGGCCGAAATGTACTCATATCCTTGCCGGGAGAGGTTGATCGGGCCGGTATACGGGATGTACCCGCTGGTGGCAACACTTCCGGAAGCGGAGTAGTAGAGGGTTGCTCCGGGGGTTGCGTCGGAAATCGTAACCATCTGACTCGAAGTATAGGTTCCCCCGGCAGGGGAGATCACAGGGGTCGCCACCTGCACGATAAGCGCCGTCACGCTCGACACGCTGGGACTGTAATTAGCATCTCCGGGATAGCTGGCAACCACCGGAACGGGGCCCGGACCTGCCGGCGAAAATCCTGTCACCGTTGCGGTAACAGTCTGCGTGGGTTGCGTCAGCAGAATAGGGACAACGCCCTCCTGGCTGGGCACGGCCAGATCCGGAATGCCGTCGCCATTGAAGTCGGCGGCGGCGAGAAAGCCCGAGCCCAACTGTGACTTCGCGCTCTCCGCAATGCCGGCCGAAAACGTGCCATCGCCCTTGCCCAGGCAAATGCCGAAAAGCCCATGCCAGAATTCCCCTACCGCCAGATCCGCAATGCCGTCCTGGTTGAAGTCGCCAATCACAATCTGCTTGAAACTCAAGCCCGGTGCAGAAACCGCTTCGCCGGGTTTGAACGTTCCATCGCCGTTGCCCAAAAGGACCGTCACGGCATTGGCATCGCCGTGGAGCTCGCCATCGTAGTCTGCAACCGCCAGATCGAGAATTCCGTCCCCGTCGAAGTCGGCTGCCGTTACCCAAACGGGAGATGCGCCCGCCGGAATGCTCGGGAGGGCGGTAAACGTTCCATCCCCTGCGCCCATGAGAATGGTCAGCAGGCCACTCTCAGAGCCGTCGGTCACCGCCAGATCGAGAAGCCCATCGTTATTGAAATCGCCGATAGCGACGTGGTCGATGGCATTACCACCACTGAAAGGGCTGTTGCTTGCTGGAGTAAAGGTTCCATCTCCCTTGCCGAGGAAGATGAGCACCGAAAAAATGTTCACTGTCACCAGATCGGGTATGCCGTCCTGATTGAAGTCTCCGGCCGCGAGCGATTGCGGCGTGGCGGTTCCTTCGATGTTCGGGGCTGCGGTGAAGGTGCCATCTCCATTCCCCAGAAGAATCGTGATAAGACTCTGGTCAACACTAGTAACGGCAAGATCCTCTTTGCCATCCCCGTTGAAATCCGCAACGGCGATGGCATCGGGGTAGGTGCCGACGGTGGGACTGGTCGGCGTTGCGGTAAAGGTGCCGTCTCCATTACCCAGAAGGATGGCCAGCAACACCTGGCCGGAGTTCGCGTCGGATACGGCGAGATCGGCAATCCCGTCTCCATTGAAATCCGCCGTTGCGATCGCGTTTGCCTGTTGTTTCAGGGTGGGTGTGCTCGCATTGAAAAACCCGAGACCTGCTGTCCCCGGGCCCGCATCGGCGGTGGCCAGCACGGAGTTGGCTCTGGCCGGGCTCAGGAAAGAGACAGTTCCAGTCGGTGCCGGTACCGCAGTCGAGGTAACCACGCCGGCCACAGTAGCCGTTAAGGTATAGTTTCCAGGCAGTCCATTCCATAGGAACGTCGTAGTGGTGGCATGCGCGCCCGTGACTGTCAGCGTGGCGGGGCTCGAAGTGCCTCGACCTTCCACGCTTGACGGTAAAAAGACCGCATCGTAGCTATGGCTTCCGATCCCCGGCCGGAACTTGAGCGTCGCCGTTCCCGCACTCGTTAGCTGCGCAGTCCCGAGCAAATGAATATCAGCGCAGGCCTTCGCCGACGCATCGCAGAACTCCACCTGTCCGGTTGTCACGACAGCGCCACCGGTTTCCTCATGCACCACCGCTGTCAGCGTGACCACGCTACCCGAGGTGACCGAAGTCACGGTGCTACCGCCGGAAGTCACTGCGAGGCTTACTATCGTCCTAGGCCTGGTGATCGCGGAAGCGGTGGTGTCGCTTCCGTTCAGCCCGGCAACCACAGCCGCGCCACAACATCATCGACTTAGCTGGCTGGGTGCCCATGGAGCAAACCTACGATGCAAAACAACAAGGACAAGAGAGCAGTAAACAAACAAGAGAAAGAAAACCATGGCCGCCTTACACTTGAACGAGGGTGGGGTGAACCAGCTGACATTTTCACCCGCACACAAAAGTGCTGGGTAGCCTAACTCCTAGGGCAGCAGAACATTTCAAAGTCTGGGGGACAGCACATAGTACCACCATTGATCACAATGAAACGAGCCTTATCGAGGAGAGTGCCAGACCTAACAGCCTGGAGCCGAGACGGCACCGCGAGTAGAGCCATCAACGAGGTAAGCTCCGCCGCATTCGTTTGAGGTGGCACGGTGACGGAGGTAAGACCAAATGGTAACGGTGGCAGCAGGCCGCTGGAACGCCCGGACGGATAGGTGGGTCGTCTATGTCTGGCTAAGTGGCTAGGAGATAACCACTAACTGGTTAGCGGCTTAGGCAAAGGGCGACTGAGTATAGCCGGTTAGACGGCACTTTTATTGTGAACCGATGAAGACGCACCAAAACATAGAGCTTAGTTCCATCCTCGCAGAGTGCCAACTGTGCCCGCTCACCAAGCCGTCCCGATCGCCGACAAAACTCGCTAACGATCGCCTTGGGAACTCGGCCTGGTAACCATCCGGGCAAACGCTGCAGTGCGGGTAACGTGCAGCGAATTCAGCTTTAGCCGCCGGGCTGTTTTCTTCTCCAAACCACCATCCTTCCTGCACCCTGCCAAGCCGCCTCCGCTGCCACCACCAGCACAAAAAATATCCCAACACCCGCAACACGAAATGCCTTCAATCTGCATCTATGTCTGCACGTGACCATCCCACACACGGCCCATTCCACGCCGCGGCAGCCAGCCATTGCCCCATCTTCCGCAGAGAAAGGAATCCCCACGCCTTTCAAGAGCCGGCACGCAGACCTTCTAACCGACTTAGTGCGCTTAGTGCGCTTAGTGCGCAACGTTTTCCAAAAACTTTCTCGATCCGTGCGGCCACCACCGCCCCCGAACACGTTCGTAGCGCCAAAGACGGAAAATCACCCGCCCGGTGGTGGACTGCCCCCTCCGAAGCATGACTACCCGCCCGTCAACCAGGCAAGATGCTCAAATTAATTACTTGAGCACCTTGAGCACCTTCATGAAACAAACGACTTATTTGGCAACCTTGCCAAATCAACTTCGCAAAATCGGCAAGATCGCCAAGAGTCACCGCAACATCGCGGCCATCCCCATTGGCTCGCGTCAAGCCGCCGTTGTCGAGAAACCGCTGAAAACCATCCTGATCAAGCACGGGGGGCACGCGCACATGGGATAATCCCCCTAAAGGATCATCGCTGCCCCGGCCGAAACTCGCCGCCAGCCCCCAAAAATCATCATGCTCAACGAACTCGAATTCGCCTACACTCCGGTCCGCGACAAAGTCCGCGACCTTCGGGAGTATCTTTGACCGCGCCAGGCTCGACAGGGAACTGGCCTCTCTAGAAACCAAACTCTCCGACCCCGCCATCTGGTCCAATCCAACCGAGTCGCAGGTCCTCATGCGCGAGCGCAAGCGCCTCGAAGGCCAGCTCGCGATGGAAAACGAACTCGTCCGCCGCACCGGCGACATCGATGCCTACTTCGAACTCGGCCGTGAAGGCGAGTCCGTTGAGCCCGAACTGGAACGCGAGATCAAGTCACTCAGCAAGTTCGTCGAAGAACTCGAATCCCGCACCATGCTCTCCGCCGAAACCGATCCGCTCAATGCCATCGTGACCGTTCACCCCGGCGCCGGCGGGACCGAATCCCAGGATTGGGCAGAAATGCTCATGCGCATGTACCTCCGTTGGGCCGAGCGTCACGGCTTCAAGACCGAGATGAACGATTATCAGGATGGCGAAGAAGCCGGCATCAAATCAGCAACTTTCACAGTGACCGGTGAGTACGCCTTCGGCCAGCTCTCCGGGGAGACCGGCGTCCACCGCCTGGTGCGCATCTCGCCCTTTGACCAGGCCAAGCGCCGCCACACCTCTTTCGCCAGCGTCTTTGTCTCGCCCGAGATCGATGACTCGATTCAAATCGACATCAAGCCCGAGGATCTGCGCATCGACACCTATCGCTCCGGCGGCAAGGGCGGCCAACACGTCAACACCACGGACTCCGCCGTCCGCATGACCCATCTGCCCACCAACATCGTGGTGCAGTGCCAGAACGAGCGCTCCCAGCACAAAAATCGCGAGAAGGCGATGAAGATGCTGCGCTCCAAGCTCTACGAATATGAGCTGGAAAAGAAAAAGCAAATCTCCAAGAAGCTCGAAGACTCCAAGCTCGACATCAACTTCGGCTCGCAAATCCGTTCCTATGTGCTGCAGCCCTATCGCATCGCCAAAGACCTGCGCACCCGGGTCGAGGTGGGCGATGTCGACGCCGTCCTCGATGGCGACATCGATCCGTTCATCCGCGGCTACCTGATCATGCGCAGGCAGGGCGGTGTGCCGGCGGCCATCGAAGAACCGGCTGATGTGGACTGAGCATCCAACCTATCTATGTCGAATGAGCCCGAGACCATCCGCACCATTCTGGAGAAGACCAAAACCATCGCCGTACTGGGCCTTTCCGATAACCCCGCACGGGCGGCGTTTCATGTTTCGAAGTACATGCAGCAGGAAGGCTATCGCATCATTCCGATTCACCCTGGAGTCCCCAAAGCTCTCGGCGAAAAGGCCTACCCGACCCTCGACGCCGCCTATGCCGCTGAGGGGCGAATCGACCTGGTCGACGTATTTCGCGCTTCCCAATACGTCCCGGAGATTGTCAAAGACGTGATGCGCCTCAAAATCCCCTACCTGTGGTTACAGGAGGGGGTTTGCCACGACGAAGCCGTCCAGTGGGCGGAGGCGGCCGGCATCCTGGTGGTCATGGACCGCTGTATATATAAGGAGCACGCCCGCCTGGCTCGTACCTTAACCCGCCAGACCGGCTAGACCGGCTAGACCAATTGAGGCGGTGGGGCTTTGTAACGCCGGTGGCCAGTCCAGCGTCATACAATATGAGTGCAGTCAAGTAAGTCCCACGTATGCCTAGTCTTCGCCAGATCGCCCCAACCCTCTGCTTGACCCTGTGTGCCGGCTTGACCGCCGCCGCAGCCACCGCCACGCCCGTGTCGGGGCCGGTGCGCGCGCAGCACCTTACCGTCGAGCTCCTCCCGCTGGAGAATTCCATCCAGCCTGGAAGCAGCACCACCGTCGGCCTGCACTTCAAGTTGGATAAAGGATGGCACGTCTACTGGGTAAATGCGGGTGACTCCGGCGAGCCGCCCCGCATCAAGTGGGCGCTCCCCGACGGCATCACCGCCGCCGCCATGCAATTTCCCGCGCCCCGGCGCCTGCCGCTCGGCCCGCTGATGGATTTCGGTTATGAGGATGAGGTGCTTTTCCCCATGACTCTGACCGCCGATTCCACAGCTGAAGGCCCCCTCCACCGCCCCCCTCACCGCCCATGTCGATTGGCTGGTGTGCCGCGAGGTTTGCATTCCGGGCAAGACCGACCTCGCCCTTTCGCTGCCGGTCGCGGCGCAAAAGGGCTGGGCAGACCCGGCCCGTCAGGCCCTCTTTGATCGCTTCCGCGCTCGGCTGCCGCAGCCGCTTCCGTCCTCGGCCAAGGCCGTCTTCGGCTCCGCTCCCGGCGGATTCGCCCTCGCCCTTACCGGCCACCCGGCCGCCAACGCCGAGTTCTTCCCGCTGGAGCAAAGCCAGATAGTCAATGCCGCCCCTCAACCCGTCCAGGCTGTGGAGGGCGGGGTAGAGATCTCCCTCAAAAAGGACGAAAACCTCCACGCCCAACCGGCGCAACTGAATGGCGTGCTCCTGCTGAGCGACGGAACCGCGTACCAGATCCATGCACCGCCCGGCGTATTGCCGGCCGCCGTGGGTGGAGCCTCCTCCACCGGCCTGCTCAATTTGCTTCGCTTCTGTTCGCTGGCTTTTCTGGGCGGAGTGATCCTCAACCTCATGCCCTGCGTCTTTCCCGTCCTGTTCATCAAGGGCCTCTCCCTGGTAGAAGCTTCTCGTCATTCTCACAGCCGCGTCCGCGCCCACGGACTGGTCTACGCCCTGGGAATCCTGGTCTCTTTCTGGGCCGTGGTTGCGCTGTTGCTGGCTCTCAAAGCTGGAGGACGCCAACTGGGTTGGGGCTTCCAGTTCCAGTCGCCCGGCTTCATCGCGGTGATGGCGCTGCTGCTCTTTTTCCTCGGCCTCTCGCTCGCCGGCATGTTTGAGATTGGGCTCACCGTCACCAACACCGGCTCGAGCCTGGCCGCGCGCCACGGCTATGCCGGCAGCTTCTTTACCGGCGTGCTGGCGATGGTGGTGGCCACCCCGTGCACGGCTCCCTTTATGGGAGCAGCCATCGGTTTCGCCCTGGCGCAAAGTGCCGGAGCTTCTTTTGCCGTGTTCACCGCCCTGGCCCTCGGCTTGGCTGCGCCCTACGTGCTGCTCACGTACTTTCCCGCGTGGATGCGCCACTTGCCTCGTCCCGGCGCCTGGATGGAAGTGCTCAAGCAGGCCACGGCCGTTCCTATTTTTGCCACCGTCATCTGGCTGGTGTGGCTCTTCGCCTCTTCGGCCGGGGTGGATGCGCTCACCGCTCTGTTGGCCGCCTTGCTGCTGCTGGCGATTGCCGGTTGGATCCTCGGCCGCTGGCCCGCCCGGCGGGTGGCTTCGGTTTTTGCGATCTCCGTCATCGTTCTGGCAGTGGCCACGCCGCTCTATGCACTATGGAAATTTCCCGCGGCAGAGACCAACAGCGCCCGCCTCGGCTCTGGTCAGACGGGTTGGGAGCCTTACAGCCGCGCCGCCATTGAGCAGTATCGCGCCCAGGGCCGTCCCGTGTTTGTGGACTTCACCGCTCGCTGGTGCCTGAGCTGCCAGGTGAACGAGCGCGTCGTGCTCAATCGCGGCGATGTGCGCCGCCGTTTGCGCGACTCCGGCATCGTTCTGGTGCGCGCCGACTGGACCAAGCATGATGAGACCATCGCTTCCGCGCTGACCGAGCTTGGCCGCAGCGGTGTACCCACTTACGTCTTTTACCGTCCCGGGCAGCCTGCCCTGGTGCTACCCGAGGTGCTCACTCCGGGCCTGGTACTGGATGCCCTCGACCAGCTTCAGAATGGCGCCCGGCCCAACACCGAGGCGCTCCTGCAACACTAACCGTAAGCGCCGCAAGAGAATCAGAGCGGGGCATCTGCCTGCGGAAAATGGAGGTTTGTGCAGATGGGAAAAACCTACTTCAACTCTGCTCTAGTCCCGAAGGGACGGTTGAACTTAGCCCAGGACGATACTCCTGGGTTGACACGAGAAATTCGACCAGTCCCGTGAGGGACGGCTGAACACAGGGGACGAGGTTTCAGCCTTCCCTGGCGGGACTCATCGAACTTTTCGGTCAACCCACAGGACTCACACACCCTCTAAACTCCTACATATCTGCCCACCCAGGGAAGAGAGTTTTTCTGGAGCTGCACTAGCAGGTGAGAAGTTCATGTCTCGTTCGATATTTCGTGGGCTGGCTGCTGCCGTGCTGGCGGCCAGTCTAGGTCAACGTCGCTCCACGCGCAGCAAGGTCCGCCGCCGAGCGAGACCCCGCAAGCGCCCGGAACGCAGCAAGCGGATGATCCGCATGCCGCCGACGAGCTGGCGGCTCAACGCCAGGCTTTGGGATTTCTCGGCTACCTTGACCAGGGACGCTACGCTGACAGCTATGCCTACACCGGCATGCTGATTCGCGCCCAGCTTGACCGCGACGCCTTTTCCACGCAAATTCAGAAAACCCGCGCGGGCACCGGCGCCTTGCAGTCTCGCGACCTCATCGATTCCTCCTACACCACCACCCTGCCCGGCGCTCCGGAAGGTCAGTACGTCGTCCTGCACTACCACGCCGGCTTTGCCAACCGGCAGCATGCCGTGGAGACGCTGACCCTCGGCCTTCGCCAAAGGCTACTGGCGAATCGTCGGCTACTACATCAAGTAAGTAGCTTTTAAATAGGCCGCGAGCGAACAAAGGTAAAGCGTTTCTTGAACCGCAGGAAGGGGCTTTCCAGGTATTGATAGGAGAGCATTCCCGTAACTACAGTGGCAGGAAGGGCAATCGCCATCACGATCAACTGAAAAGCCAATGGGCTGAGATGGCCGCCTCCCAGGTGCTTGAGCGCATCTCTGACTAGGCCGAGCCACAGCACATGGAAGACATACAAGCCGTACGAAATCTTTCCCAGGTAGAGGAACGGCTTTTGTAATCTGCCCGCGGGCAACTGCAGGCAGGCGAAGAAGAGACACAGACATCCCGGCAATGCAATCAGGTAGCGCGGCCCAATGTGCAGCAGATCGTGCGGCAGCACCTTATCGTCGCTGTAGACAGCGGCCTGCGCCGCCCGCATGCAGAGCAGGCCAGCCACAAAGAGTCGCCAGCGAACGGCTGTCGAAAGCCTGGGGACATGGCCGCGGAGCACAATCGCCGTCATGGTTCCCAACGCAAAAAACTGGAACTGTACCAGGCTGTTGACCCAGATCCCCGGATCGAGTGTCGCGCCCTGGTGCAGAAGCCGGGCCAGCGTCAGGTAGGCCGTTGTCATCAGCACCGTGCTTATCCCAAGCAGCGACCCCGGGCTCAGGTACTTCACGATGCACGGCCATGCCAGGTAGAACTGTTCCTCCAGCGAGATGCTCCACAGGGGAAACAGAAACCCTGGAGGATAGCCGTGACCCGCGGTGTACCAGTTGGTGAAAAGCAGCATCAGCGCGGCTCCCCAAGCGAGGGAGACCGAGTGCGTGGGAGAGAAGAGCCCGTAAAACCAACCCACGCCGATCATGGCGAAGTAGAGCGGCCAGATGCGAAGAATGCGCCGCACATAGAACGCAGGAATGTGGATGGTATGGGTTTCCCGCTTTTCCCGCAGCAGGAGCTCTGTGATCAGGTAGGAGCTGAGAAAGAAGAAGACGCAGACGCCGAATTCTCCGGCTCGGCCAATGGCTCCGAGTTGCGTCGGCTTGTCGAGTTCCGATACCAGCCCGTGCGCAACAAATACCAGCAGGAAAGCCAGGGCCCGGAGAATATCGAGGCCAGGGCGGTAGAAGCTATCTACGCGGGCCTGGGGCCTCTCCACCTCGGTGAGGACGGCGGCGGTGGTTGACATCAGTGACACCGGGAGGTACCCCCAGGCAAACAATCCGGGACCATCACGGAGGCCTGCAGAAATTCATTCTGGGCCGCCATGATGCACGTACAGTACCTACGTACGAACGTACAGCGTGGGCTTACAAGGAACTATCACCGTTTCGTGGGATCTGTTCTACCCCGCACACTTATTCCATCGCGCCCCTCCTGATGGCCCTCACCATGCCCTGCTGGGACTCCTGCGGCTAAATCCGGAAAACACCCGTCTCTGGCCGTTCGAGCTTGCTACTTTGACGACACGGCCGGTCTCATGGTGCTTTCTCTGTGCATCGGCATGACGCTGGGCCGGATTGACCCTTATCGCCAAACAGTGTCGTTTTGGACTGCCCATGAAGGCGAACCGGTGGCTATAGAAGCCTCAGAGGAAGTGGATATTGTCCCTTGTCGGGTTTCGATACTAACCTCGGGACTGACCCCGGAGGTGAGCATGAGGAATCAAACCAGATCAACCGCAGCGATATTTGTCTTGTTATTGTTGTCGGCCCTGATCCCTTCGATGGGAGGCTCCCAGACTCCGCCGCCCAACAGCACGCAAACCCAGACGCAAAGCAAGGCCGACATGGTTTACGTCTGTGCCTGCCTGAAAACAAAGTCATGCTCGTGCATGACGGAAGCCAAGACCGAAGGGCCATGCGCCTGCGGGACACAAGGTGGGCCACCCCTGAAGGCAGTTCCGCGAGACAGCGCCTGGGCAAAAGAAAATCGCGAGGCGCTGGCCAAGTAACGGATGACGGGGAGGCTGAGGTACGGTTTTGTCTTCGAGTCAAACGTAGTGTGGCCACTCAGGGATGCTCAGCGTGCTCGAACATGTGTTCGATTTGGTAGGGAGTGATACGCGTAGCGGAAAGTGGAGGCAATGCGTTGCGCGAAAAGAAGCCCACCTCCGGCGTTTCGAAGCTCGGCGCGATTTCGCCCCCGAGCAGCTCACACACAAAGTAAAGCTTGTAGGCGTGGCTCGGAATCGGCGGATGGGGATGTTTATTGCGATCGAACACCGCAGCCAGCTTTCGCGGCGCCACGTCGAAGCCCGACTCCTCTTTCACCTCGCGCACCACCATCGCTGTAGGGGACTCGCCCACATCGGCCCATCCACCGGGCATGGTCCATCCACCGTCCTCGCGCTCGCGCACCAGGAGAATCTGGTTGTCGCGCACCACGGCGCCCCGCACCTCTACCTTGTGGGGTGGCGTATCCCACTTCGCCGCGGAAAAGATCCAGACAGCTTTTCGGAGCCGGGCATGCCGCTTCCAGCAGCCATCATCTCCGCAGCGATGGCCTGCAGCTCCTCATAGCGCTGGCGATCGTAGTGATCACGGTGAAGGTAAGCCCGGTCTGGGCAATTGCCTGCAATCGCTTGGTCCAGGTCAGCCACTGCGGGTCCGCCGGTTGATCCATGCTCCTCCCTATTTCTCTCGCTTGGCTGTCCGGATGCGACGCAGCTCATCCATGCTCTGGGCCAGCAATTTTTCCCGGCCCTCGGTCGTCGGATGATAGAACTCGCGGCCACGCAGATTCTCCGGCAGGCATTCCATGTCGGCCACCCGGCCTTCCAGATCATGCGCATACTGATAGCCTTCGCCATATCCGAATTGCTTCATCAGCGGTGTGGGCGCATTTCTCAAGTGGAGCGGCACCGGCTCCGCACGATGGGCTTCGATTTCCGCCGTGATTTCCCCATAAGCGGCGTAGAGCGCATTTGACTTGGGCGCCAGCGCCAGGTACGCCGCGGCCTGTGCCAGGGCCAGATCGCCTTCGGGTGAGCCCAGGAAGTCCATGGCGTCGCGGGCGGCGAGGGCCATCCGCAGCGCCTCCGGTGCAGCCAGGCCAATGTCTTCCACCGCCATCCGAACCAGGCGCCGGGCCACATACATCGGGTCTTCTCCGGCCTGGAGCATCCGGCCCAGCCAGTAAAGCGCAGCGTCGGCGTCACTGTTGCGTATGCTCTTGTGCAGGGCGGAGATCAGGTTGAAGTGCTCTTCGCCCTGTTTATCGTAGAGCAGTACGCGCTGCTGCAGGGCGTTCTGCACGATCTCGCGCGTGATGACGCCGCCGGGTACGAGCTTGGCCGCCGTCTCCAGCGCGTTATACGCATAACGCGCATCCCCGTTGGCGTAGCTGGAGATCATCTCCATCGCGTCCTCCTGGGCGGTGACCTTGAGTCCACCCAATCCGCGCTCTTTATCGGTCAAGGCCCGCTTGAGCAACTGTGTCAGTTGCTCATCGCTCAGCGGCGTCAAGCGGTAAACGCGGCAACGGGAAAGCAGGGCGGCGATGACTTCGAAGGACGGGTTTTCCGTGGTCGCGCCGATCAGGCGGATGGTGCCGCGTTCCACATAGGGCAGAAAGGCATCCTGCTGGGCCTTGTTGAAGCGGTGAATTTCGTCGATGAAGAGGATCGTCCGCGAACCGAAGCCGGCGGCTTTCTCCGCGTCGACCATGACCTGCTTGATCTCCTTGATGCCGCCCATCACCGCGGAGAATTCAATGAAACTGGCCTGCGTAGTTTCGGCGATGATCTTGGCCAGCGTGGTCTTGCCCACTCCAGGAGGACCCCACAGGATCATGGACCCGGCATCGTCGCGCTCGATTTCCACCCGCAAAGGTTTGCCCGGACCGAGCAGGTGCGCCTGGCCAACGTAGTCTTCCAACGTGCGCGGGCGCATGCGTTCGGCGAGCGGAGCGGTCCGCGCGCCGCTGCGCTGGAGCCTGCCTTCCTCCGGAATCTGGTTAAAGAGACTCATGGACGACCCTGGTCTATTGTCTCCGCCTTTCGACGCTGGCGCATGGCGTCATAAAGCAACACGCTGCCCGCGATGGCTGCGTTCAGGCTTTCCACCGCGCCGGCAAAGGGAATCGTCACCCGCGCGTCCGCTTGTGCGATCCAGTCTTCCGGCAGGCCGGAGCCCTCGTTGCCGATCAGCAGGGCACTGGGCCCGCGCAGATCGGTTTCGCTGTCTCCATCCCGGGCTACGGCTGCGAGGATCCGCACCCCGTGGTCGCGCAGAGCGTGGAAACGCGGCGTCGGCGGCCAGGGCGACTACCGGCAAGCGGAAGGCGGATCCTGAGGATGCGCGCAAAGTCTTCGCATTCCACAGGCTCACCGTGCCGGGAAGCAGGATCATGCCGGTGGCGCCAAAGGCTTCCGCCGAGCGAACCAGGGTGCCGAGGTTTCCCGGATCCTGCAGACCGGCGGCGATGACCACCAGGGGAGCCGGCCCGGCTGCAGCCGGGAACATGGCTTGCATGTTCGAATTGGGGCGCTTCCACCAGCGCGGCGACCCCCTGCGGATGCTCGGTCATGGCGGCGCTCGAAAAGACGTCCTCGCTCAGGATCAGGACCTCGGCATCCGCTAATGGAAACTGTTGCGCCAGCTCCTCATGGCCCTCCAGTAAAAAGACTGTGTCGAGTTTCAGGCCACTCTTGACCGCTTCCTGCACCAGGTGGAGTCCTTCGACGGCGATATGGTCATGCGCCGTCTTCATGCCCCGCGACAGACCGGCGCGCAACTCTTTCACCCGGGCATTCTGCCGGCTTTCCACCCTCCGCGGGCTCGATTCTGCGAGAGATTTCATGCGTCGTGAACTCATCGCGATTGTACCCGCAGGCGCTCGTAACGATCCGGCGTCTTGTTGCATGGCGGCCGGACCCATTCCGGGGTAGACTGCCCCATGAGAGAAGCGGTCAACCGGTCGCCCCGCCGAGCTCACGTCGCGGAGTCTCCGACCCGGTCTGGTACTCTCGATGAATTGCGCCAAATTCGTACTAGGGTGGAGTTCTCTTGTTGGCAGAAATTCTGCGCGTGCATCCGGACGAACCGGAGCAGGAACGGATTGACTACATCGTTTCCTGCCTGCGAAGCGGCAAGGTGGTGGGTGTTCCCACCGATACCTTTTATGGTTTGGCGGTCGACCCGGTCAATCTGATGGCGGTGGAACGCATTTACGAGATCAAGACCCGGCTCAAGCACAAGCCGTTGTCGCTGCTTATTGCGAATGCCGCGCAGGCCTACGAACTGGCGCGCGATATCGATGCCCGGTTCGACAAGCTGGCGGAGCGTTTCTGGCCCGGGCCGCTTACCTTGATTGTCCGTGCCGGTTCGCGTTTGCCTCTCCGTTCGACGGCGAACACCGGCAACGTGGCCCTGCGCGTGCCTGGCGCGGTGATTCCCCGGGCCATCGTGGAGACGTTGGGACTGCCCATCACCGCCACGTCCGCCAACCTGCAGGGACTGCCCGAGTGCAATTACGCCACCTGTGTGCGCGATCAGATTGGTAATCGCATTCCGCTGATTGTGGATGGAGGGCCCACCGGCCGTAGCGTTGCTACCACCATCGTTGACCTCTCCACCGATGGTCCGTGGGAGATTCTTCGGGAAGGAGCTATCCCGACCCACGAGATAGCGCTCACCCTGCAACGCTGACAGAAAGTGGCCGAAGATGAAGAGCGGAATATTGCCCACCGGATTTCTGCATGATGCCCGCGAAAGCCACTGATCGCAACTGGCCGGCGCGTGCTTCGCTGGTTGCTGCTCGCCGGTTTTGTCGCCATTCTGGCATGGTTTCTCTGGGTATACGGGCAGATTCACTATTACGCCACTCATGATCAGGCGCGTCCCGCCGACGCGATCGCGGTCTTTGGCGCCGCGGAGTACGATGGCCGCCCTTCGCCGGTGTTGCGCGCCCGTCTGGATCATGCGCTTGCTCTCTACCGCGAACACCTCGCTCCGCTGGTGATTACCCTGGGTGGTGGCGGCGGTCCAGCGAGACTCCGAAGGGGGCTGTCGGCCATGACTACCTTCTCGCCCACGGGGTCCCGGAGAATCAGATCATTGCTGAGACGCACAGCACCAATACGGAAGAATCCGCTGCCCGGTTGGCCGCCATTGCCCGGGAGAATCATCTGAACCGCATCCTCGCCGTCTCTGATGGAACTCACCTGTTTCGCATCCACGCTCTTGGCGCCAGCATGGGGCTCAACATATCCACTTCGCCTCGTGCGGAAGCGCGACCCCTCGGCTTCCTGGGACGCGGCCATGCGGCTGATGCACGAAATGATCAGCTACACGCTTTGGCGTTTGAAGGTGCACTAGAAACAGCAAAAAGGGGATGATCGCGAAGAACAGGCCGGCAATCACAGCGGCCGCGACGGTGGAAAGAAAGTTCACCGCGTCATTGTTGAGCCAGCCGCGCCGTTCAGCAGTCGCACCGAGCAGGGAATCGACGAATAGACCACCGGCCGCGCCCAGAGCCTGCGCATACTGCTTCGCTGACTCCGAGTCCCAGGGTGAGCGTCGCCACCAGCACCACCAGGACAGCTCCGCCCAATCCCGCCAGGGTCCCGGCGAGGCTGATCGCTCCGTCTGTGCCCGGTGGCACCCGGCGGCGGGTGGTCACCATGAAGGGTTGGCCGCCCAGCACTTCTCCCAATTCGCTCGCCAGAGTATCGGCTGTCGCCTCGGCCAGGGCCGCGGCTACGACCACGGCATAGCACGTGCCAGGCAATGGATGGGTGAGTGCGGCGGCTGCTGCTAATCCGGCGACTCCAAGATTGGCCGCCACCTGGGCGGCGTTCCGGCCACGCTTGTCTTCCGCCACGCCCAACCGTTGTTTCTTGCCTCTGCCGAACCTGGTCGCGGAAAAGGTGAGCAGGAAGAGTGCCAGCAGGGCCGGCAGTGCGGAGTGGTACCAGGAGGACAACCCGGGAAGAGGAGCCAGCGTGAGGACGGCGGTGATGACGCCGCCGGTCAATGCAGCGAGCGGCGTCGCCGCACGGGCCAGCAATACCAGCAGCGCAAAGCCCAGGCTGATGCCCAGCGCCGTTTGCGTAGCGCCGTTCCAGACTGCTGCGGCATGGCGCAGGGCTGCAACTGCACACCAAGGGACGACTGCGGCAAGCACCAGCCACGATTGCCACCGCATTCGTTGTTCCTGAACCAACACCCTTCATTTTAGGCCCGGCGTATCGCTCTATACGGCGAACCCATTTACAATCATCTTTCGACGGGAAATGAAACGTAGTGAGGTAATCACGGGTGCTTAGCGTTGCATGGCTTCAGTCATGGAGCCGGCGGAGTGTGCGTTTGCCAGAGTTTTCCTTCAGGGTTCTTCAACGAATTGCCACCGGTGTGTTCGATCAGCGTCGCAGTACTGCTGGCAGGATGCGGAGATACTCCCAGGCCGGTGGTCACACCTGTAGCCGTCACCGGGCCCGCCCCTCAGCCGCAAAGTTACGCCGTTGTCACCACCAGCACCGGTGCCGGCGCGGGTGGTCTGGCGAATGTTTTCGATGCTTCCGGCGACACGCTGCTGACCCAGGCAACCCTGGGCATCAACCCGCTGGCGCTTACCCTGAGCACAACCGCCGGCTCTGCCACTACTGCGAATTCAGACGGGACGGTCAACAGCTTCACCCCTTCGACGACCCTGCAGACCAAGAACATCCAGAGCAGCACTTTGCTGCAGCCGGCTAGCCCGGTAAACCTGCTTTCGACGACAAGCAATCTCTTCATCACCGAACCCAATGTGCCGGCGGTGGCGGTGCTGACCAATAATTCGAGCGGCGTTTTTCAGCTCACCCAGCAGCTCCCGGTTCCGGCCAGTCCCATCACCCTGGCCGGCAACGCCAGCGCCGCCCGGGTGTACTCGATTACCCAGGACAACGGCGCCAACAAGGTCGCCTTCGGCGATTGTGAGACTCCTGCGGCGGTGACGACTCCCGGGCAGGTGCAGTCCATCGAAATCTCCACCATTACGATTTCGCGGACTCTGCCGGTTGGCATCTGCCCCGTCTACGGCGTCGGTTCCACTGACAACAACCGGGTGTTCATTCTCAATCGGGGAAGCGGCACCGTCACCGTCATCAATAGCCAGTACAACACGCTCGATACCACGGCAAACCGGCAGAATCTGGATCCGGCTACCGGCACACTGCTGCTGCCGCCACCCTCCGGCACCCCGGTGGCGGGTTTCAATGCCGGCCCGGTTTTTGCTGACTACTTTGCGCCTATCGTCGCAGCTGGTTACTGCCAATTACGACTCCAACACCATCACCATCATCAATACCAGCCTCGATCAATTCGGAAACGACTCTCCGCTGTTTGGCCAGGCGGTCACGGTTCCGGTTGGGAATGGGCCTGCGACCCTCACCATTTTGCGCGATGGAAGCCGGGTCTATGTGGCCAACCAGAAGGACAGTACGGTGAGCGTGGTGAGCCTTACCAATTACCAGGTGCTGGCCACGATTCCCGTGGTCGGGCATCCCATTTCGATGGCCTCCACCTTCAGCACTCCGTTCGGACAGATCTATGTTCTTTCTTCCGACCAGCCCTACATGAGCGTGATTCGCACCGACACCAACCAGGTGGCGGCGTCCATTCAACTGGATGGAACAGGAGTGGATGTGCACACCAGCGCCCAGTCGGTGGCTGCTAACAGCGGCACGACAGGCACGGTAGCAAATGCCATCAATGTTAGCCACGCCAGCGGAGCCGGAGCACCGTGCGGATTCGGGGCGAGGTGTTATCAGACGACGCCGTTGAAGTCCACGTCAAAGGGCGGCAAATAGAGAAGTAGAGCTGACATCCTTTCGGGAGCCGACAACAGCGCTACGCAGAGGAAAGCGTCCCTGAACCAAGGGCACAGGTTTACCCGTGCCCTTCGTCGGATTTTGTAGCCACCCTGTGCTATCGGCGCCGCGAGCGAAGAATTTGCGAGCCTGCTGTGAATCAGCTTCCGGTTGCTCCCGAGAGGATGATCGGCGTGGTCGGCGAATCGGCTCCGCTGGCTTTCTCAATAGTCACTCCGAATGCTTTGGCTGCAATGCCGGCGGGGAGGGGCGGCAGCACCAGCGTGGCCGTGCCCAGTGAGTCTGGATGAAAGACTCCAGCCGGTACGGGAGCTTTTCCATTCGCAGGGATTACCCAGAGTTCATAGGCCTTACCCTCAGGCAGGGGCTTCAAATTCGTCGCCAACAGAATCAGCGCTCCACGGTCTGGCAGGTAGGTGGCGCGTGCGCTTGGCTCGGCCGGTGCTTTGCCTTCAGTCAGCGTGACCCGCTGAGCAGTCGGCGCGGTCAGAACTTCCAGCACCTGCTGCGCCTTGGACGCTTGCCCAGCCAGATTCTTGACCAGTTTGGATTCATCGTTCAGCTCGTCATTCAACGCCTTGTTTTGCACGCCTAACGAGACCGCCGCAATGGCCATGGCAGCCGCTGTCATCCAGGGCACCCAGAATCCGGCCCCGCGGCGCTTGGCTTTCACATCAATCGGAGTGACCTCGGCCGGCTTCTCCTCCGGCTTGACGACCGGAGAGGAGGCAATCCTCTGCAGAAAACGATCACGCGCCCCGTCGGGCAACGGCTGTTGCTCGACCGCTAATCCCAGCAAGGCAAGGTCACCGCAGACTTGAGCCAGCTCGGTGCGGCATTCGGCACAGGTCTGCAGGTGCGCCCTGATGGATGCAGACTCCTCGAGCGGGAGATTCTGCATCGCATAGGAAGCCAACTCCTCCTGCGTGTTGTGCCCGTTGCCTGTCATGACTGAAACGCCTTTCGTAACGTAATCAACGCTAGCCGAATACGCGTCTTTACTGTGCCCAGGGGATCGCCCGTTCTCTCCGCGATCTCCGAATGGCTCAAACCTTCAAAGAATGCCAGCTCCATCGACCGTTGCTGCTCGGCAGGGAGGTCCCGCAAAACGTTCCGGACCTTCTCCATCATCGAGTTGTGCTCAACTTCTGAAGCCATGTTGCCGGGCGACGCCAGAATCACGTCGTCTACCGAATCCACGGGCTTTCTGCGCCGCAGCAGATCGATCGACCGATTCCTTGCCACTACCACCAGCCACGCACCCAGCGAACCACGCCCCTGGACAAACGAATCAGAATTCCGCCAGATCTGGAAGAAGATCTCCTGCATGACATCTTCCGCGTGGCCGGTATCCTTAAGAATTCGTAAAGCGACGGAGTACACTGCCCTGCTATAGCGGTCGAAGACTTCCGCCATCGCACGTTGATCGCCCTGGCGGACGCGCTGCAGCAAGGTAAGGTCGTCTGTCAGCGGAGCAGCGGGTCCGTCAGCCATCCTGGCAGTGTGGCTTGAATCTCTGATAGTAGAACGATCAGGGTCGCCTATCGGATTGGAGGTTTTCTCTGGCATCAATCGAGCCGTGCTTATTCTACGGTTGCGGCGCGCAAACAGCCAAACTAAAGTACCCCGAAATGTAGCGAGTACAATAGCGAGCGTCAATGGGAAGCGACGGGTAGCCGTACCCACTCTGGATGAGAAACCGCCTGGATAAGTTGCTGCTCGAGCGGGGGTTGGCGCCGTCGCGCGAACGCGCGCAGGCGCTGATCCTGGCCGGGCGAGTGCTGGTCAATGAGCAGAAAGTCGAGAAGCCCGGCGCTGGCGTCGACGATGCCGCACTGCTGCGCGTGCTGGGGGAAGACCAACGCTACGTAAGCCGCGGCGGGCTCAAGCTGGAAGCCGCGCTTACCCGATGGCAAATCGACCTTCAGGGACGGCAGTGCGTCGATATTGGCGCCTCCACCGGCGGCTTTACCGATTGCATGCTGCAGCATGGCGCGGCCAGTGTGATCGCGGTCGACACCGGCTACGGGCAGATTGCCGAAGCCCTGCGCAAGGATCCGCGGGTGAGCCTGCGCGAGCGCACCAATGCCCGCTACCTCAAACCCGGCGATCTGGGCGCGGGCATCAGCTTTGTATCCATGGATGTGTCTTTTATCTCCGCCACGCTGGTGTTGCCCGCGGTGGTCGGTGCCGTGGAAGCGGAACCCGGGAGCGCCGTTGGAGGCGGTGATTCTGGTCAAGCCACAATTTGAAGCGGGCAGGGAACAGGTGGGCAAGGGCGGGATCGTACACGACCCGGCTGCGCACCAGTTCGCGATTGATCGCGTGCGCTCGGCGGTCGAGGACCTGGGCGCCTCCCACAGCGAAATCGCGGATTCCCCCATCCTTGGAGGCGGGCGAGGAGGCGCGGGAGCGAAGGGGAATCGCGAATTTCTTCTCTACGCCCGCTTTTAAGTGCTTTCGTCCCATCGCGTACACTAAAAGCCTCCATGCGACCTGTTGCCATCATTTCCAAGCCGCAGAAGGAAGAGCTGGCCACCGCTTCTCCCCGAGCTCGTTGCCTGGATGCGGGCGCATGACTTTGAACCCATTCTGGACCACGTGAGTGGAAGCTACATCCAGGATGTACGCATCGTTCCGCGTCATGAATTGCCGTCACAAAAGCCAGTGCTGGTAGTGGTGCTGGGCGGCGATGGAACGCTGTTGGCGGCGGCCCGCACCTTCGCCCGCACGGATGTTCCCATTCTCAGCGTCAACCTGGGCGCGCTGGGCTTCCTTACGGAAGTGCGGCTGGCTGATCTCTACACCACGCTCGAGGGCTGGAAGGACGGCTGCTGCGAGGTGGATGCCCGCGCCCTGTTGCACACCGAGGTCATGCGTGCCGGGGCTTTGTATAAAGAGTACGAAGCGCTGAACGATGTGGTGATCGCCAAGGGGGCGATCGCGCGCATGGGCGACTTCAGCATCCATCTATTCGATCAACTGGCGGCGTCGTTTCGCGCTGATGGGGTCATCGTCTCCACTCCTACGGGCTCGACCGCCTACAACCTGGCCGCCAATGGACCGATTCTGGCGCCCTCCGTCGACGCCATGGTGATCACCCCTATCTGTCCGCATCTATTGACGATCCGTCCCATGGTGGTGCGCGGCGATGCGCACGTGATCGTCAGCGTCGAAGGTATTCCCGATCTGACCTTTCTCACCGTGGACGGACAAGAGGCCTTGCAGCTTCGCGTGGGCGATCGGGTGTACTGTCGCCGTTCGGAGCACAGCGTCAACCTGGTTCGTTTGGGCAAGACAGGGTTCTTCGACGTGCTTCGCTCCAAGCTGAGTTGGGGCGAACGCTGAACCTTGTCCGAATACCTTAAACCCTTGTTTTTCGCAGGGCTGTCCCTATCTGCATACGTGACCTTAGTAACAGGCCGAAGTAATGTTCGGGGAATTTCAGTTATTCCGTCCAAGGCGCAAATACGAACAAGTCAAGCAAGACTACGGTTTCATAAGTTCATCCAGCAGCACCTTGGCTTTGGTCGCCAGCAGATGCGCACCGTCCGCATCGCCATTCTCCAGTGCCTGTTGGGCCTGCTTCAGATAGTTGTGGATCTGCCCGGCGGTCGCCTTCTCCTCGTTCGACAGTGCCCGTTTGATCGCGATCAATCCCTGTTGCGTTGAGCCGATCAGATCCGCCGTCTCATGCTTGGTTCTTTCTCCCGAGGCGCTGTCGCCGGTCGTCAACTGGCCAATGGCAGAGTTGCCCGCCGCCGCAGGTTGTAGCTGGGGCGGGGAAGTAACTTGCGCTGTGGCCGGACCGGAGCGCCTGCCTGGCTATTCGGAGACGCAGCCGGAGCGCGCGGCCGTAGCCGGAGGTGAATCTGCCGGCTTGGGCTTCTTGGGCTTCCTCACCTTCTTCGGCGTCGGAGGAGGCAAGGGCACGCTTTGCGCAGACGGCGGCGGTAACGGCGAAGCCAGCGGCGTGTCGGACTTTTCCGCCTGCTGCGTCGGTTTTGGGTGGTTCCAGCGTACCCTTGCCCGTCTGTAATGGCGGAGCCTGGGCCTGCTGCGGCGTGACCGGGGTTTTGTGCGAACACCCGGTACACAAAATGGCTAGTAAAACACACAACGAGCGTAGTTGCGCTGCCCTCATCCCCTGGGCTCCTTGGCTACGATGGATCCAGCTGAGCTGCTCCCGTCCGGCATAAGATATCCACGCGCTCTACTCTCCTGTTGCGTGTTGAGAGGAAAGCGCAAAATAAAGGTAGTTCCGTGAGTCGCATCCGATTCTACTTCAATAGAACCATTGTGCAGCTCA
Source organism: uncultured Acidobacteriaceae bacterium (assembly GCA_963847155.1). Classification (GTDB taxonomy): domain Bacteria; phylum Acidobacteriota; class Terriglobia; order Terriglobales; family Acidobacteriaceae; genus PALSA-350. The sequence goes on from CAWJZH010000008.1 coordinate 31,064, forward strand.
ACGATACGGTAAGTCATCGCTAATCCGATGCCGCTTCCATCTTTCTTAGTAGTGAAGTATAAGTCGAAGATCTTGTCCCGCACATCATCAGGGATTCCCCCACCCTGGTCATGAATACTGAGCAGGGCCATGCGTCCGTCCTCGGCCAGCCGAACTTTCAGGTTTCCGCCTTCCGCCATGGCCTGGGCGCCATTCAGGACGACGTTCAGCAGCGCCTGCTTCAATAAGTCCGAGTCCACCCTGGCCATCACGGGACGGTCGGGCAAATCGCTTTCGACATGAACGTCCCGGGTTTCCAGTTCGGCGGATGCCAACATCAGGACGGCCGGAGACTACGCGGCGCAGATCCTGTTCCTTGAGCTGTAGTTCCACCGGGCGGGAGAAGTCCACCAGCGTTTGCACCACCCGGTCAAGCCTTTGTATCTCGCTTTCAATCACTTCCAGGTGCCGCATGGCCCTATGGTCGGCATCGCCTAACTTGTTACGCATCAGCTCCAGATGAACCACGATGGCGTTGATCGGGTTCTTGACCTCGTGACCCACCCCCGCCGTCAATCGTCCGATGGCCGCCAGCCGTCGCGAAAGCTCCAGGTCACTCTCGATTTCTCTTACTGATTCGACGTCATGAAGGGTCAATAGGGCACCCAGGGTCTCCTGGGGATAGACGGCCCGGTCGTCATGGATGAAGTCGAGCGAGATCTCGACGTGCCGGCCGGTCTCGGTGGTGATCTCCTCTTGTACCAGGGCCATGCGCGCGTCAAACGATTCGCGCACCAGCCTGCCCAGGCGGGTATTGCGGGAGAATACCTCGTGTAACTTGGCGCCCAGAATCTCCGCCCGGCTGATCCCCAGAAAGCGTTCGACGGAGTCGCTGACCAGGACCGCGCGGGCATCGTGGGTGTACAGCAGGATGCCGTCCTGCAGGTTGGTCATGATCTGGTCGAGGTTTTCTTTGAGGGCGGAGAAGACCTCTTCCACGTTGCGCATGCGCCGCCCGATGCGTTCGATCTTGTGCGATACCAGCACCACGGCGTCATCGCTCGATCTGCCGGCCGCTGCCTCCCCGGCCCCTTCGGCCTCGGCCAAAGCCAGGGCATCGAGGCGAGCGCCGATCTGTTCAATCGGCTTGAGGGCCAGGTTGGCCAAGAACGCGGCGAAGATCAGCGAGCAGAGAATCGCCACCCCGGTATACATCAGGGCAGCGATAAGCCAGGGCTCGACCACGAAACGCAGGAAGGTCGTCCGCACGCCTACGCGAACGGTGGCGAAAGGTTCGAAGTTTCGTTCCAGAGGCAAGGTCAGGTTGTATACGCGAGGCGGTCCAAAGACCACTTTCAGCAGCTGCAACAACCCACCGCTCTCCAACTCCGCGTATTCCGGCCGCTGGGGTACCAGGTGGTCCAGGTTGGTGGGATCGGTGCTCAGCAGCCCGCGGCCCTCGCTGTCCGCGATGGTGACGTCGAAGACGGTCGGGGCATAGCGAATGGCCGAGCTCAGCAGTTCTGTAACCGCGGGATCGGCGCGCAACGCCTTTGCCACCGCGGCGCGCAGAGCTTTGGGATCATTGGCGTGACATGAATGGCGCCAGACTTCGCTGCGTCGCCATGGCTATCTGGTGGGCCACCATGTCGTTGGCGGAGTAAGCCTGGGACATTCGCTGGCGCAGAAGCTGTCCCAGGAATATCCACGACAGGGTGAATACCACCAGGAACACCAGTCCGGTGATCGCGAGCACGAGCTTGGTCTTCAGTCTCATGGGGCAGTCACTCGAACCCTGTTATCGACTTTCCAGCGGCTGGCAATAGGTACCTGTATCAGTTGCTGATGCAAACGTACTACACTACCGGTCTCTCTTCCAAGGTCTCGCTGCTGGTCGCGCTACCGTACTCCTTCAACTTGTTGTGCAAGGTCTTGAGGCTGATGCCCAGGATCTCCGCCGCGCGCGTTTTGTTGTTGCGCGTCGACTCCAGCGTTTTCAGGATGAGCATTCGCTCGGCCTCGTCCACGGTGCTGCCGATTTCTACGTGAACGCCACTGTCGCTGTAGTTATTGGTGCTCGTCTCCGCACGCAAAAAGCGCTGCCCGAACGCAGGCGGCAGATGCCGGGTTTCCATGTATCCTTCTCCGCACAGGATGACCGCCCGTTCGATGGTATTGCGCAGTTCCCGCACATTGCCTGGCCAGTCATGAGCCATCAACCGGGTCAGCATCTCCCCATCCACTCCTTTAACCTCGCGCCCGTGCTTGGTGTTCATGTCGGCCAGCAAGGCTTCGATGATGGCGGGGATGTCTTCTTTATGTTCCCGCAGCGGTGGCATATGCAAGTTAAAAACGTTCAGCCGGTAGTACAAATCTCCACGCAAGTGTCCCGAAGCGACCGCTTCTTCGGGATTCTTGTTGGTGGCTGCCAATACCCGCACGTTCATGGGCGTTTCGACCTTGCTGCCCAGGCGCCGCAGCTTCCTGTCTTCGAGGACGCGCAGGAGTTTAGCCTGCGTGCCTACCGGCATTTCGCCGATTTCGTCCAGCAGCAGGGTACCTTCTTCCGCCAGCTCGAAGCACCCGGCACGGCGCTCCATCGCTCCGGTAAAGGAGCCCTTTTCATGACCGAAGATCTCGCTCTCGATCAAGGTTTCGGGGATCGCGGCGCAGTTGACAGCAACGAACGGTTTGCCGCGGCGCGGGCTTAGCTCGTGCAGGGTTCGTGCTACCAGCTCCTTGCCGGTGCCGCTCTCCCCGGTGATCAGGACGGAGACGGTGCTGGGGGCGACCCGCTCGATCATGGCAAACATCTCCTGCATTTTCCTCGAGCTGCCGACCAGCGAGCCGAGAAAACCGGTATCCCGCAGCTTGCGGCGCGTGACTTCGAGCTCCCGCTCGGTTTCGCGCTGGCGGCTGGCATTTGCCAGAACCGTCTTAAGCCGGGTAGGGTCGATCGGCTTTTGGATGAAATCGTAGGCGCCCATCTTCATCGCCTCGACCGCACGCTCAATACTGCCCTGCGCGGTCAATACGATCACCGCGGCATTCAATTGCATCTCGCTCAATCGCGTCAGTAATTCCAAACCGTCCATACGGGGCATCTTGAGGTCGGTCACAATGATGCCGGGAATCCACTCCGCGACCTTCTCCAGGCCCTCGATGCCATCTCGTGCAGTTTCTGTACGATAGCCCCAGCCAGACACTAATTCCGCCAGTCCGGCCAGGGCATGCAACTCATCTTCAACGATCAATACTCTTTCGGTAGCGCCCATGGCTGCTCTTAACTCTCTTCTATATAAAGGTTGTCTATCTTGCTTGTATCACGCCCCGGAAGTGCTCAGCATGGGCATGGGGGCGCCTGATCTGCAACGTAAGGGGGAGGAGTTCCAATGACGATTAATAGCGGGGAACAGCGGGGTCTATTTCCCGGGACCAACTATCGATCCCACCACTCATCGACTGCACTTTCTCAAAACCCTGGTTCCGCATCCATGCCGCGACGTTCAAAGAACGGACACCGGAATGGCAAACGGTGATGATGTTCGCCTCCGGGTCCAATTCCTGAAAGGCGCGAGAGGGGATTTCGCCCATCGGTATCAACTTTGAACCGGCGATTTGTGCGGTCGCAACCTCCCACGGCTCACGAACATCCAGGAGGATCAGTCCGGTTTCACCGGACTTGAGACGGTCAGCGACGGCGCGCGGCGCGATTTCCAGCTCGAGCATGAATACTTCCCCAGGTTTAGGATACATCCTGGTAGCCGCTACTGCTGACCAATGCCTGGCCGGATTGATCCGCCAGGACTGCAAAATCGCCCAGGAATAACCATTTTTTGCCTTCCGGCCCCACAGGAGAGACGCCACCCATGCCATCCGCGCTCGAGTTTGCCCGCAGCCAGCAGGCACGCTTCTTAGAGGAATTGAAGTCGCTGCTTCGCATTCCTTCCATTTCAACCCTTCCTGAGCACGCTGGCGACGTCCGTCGTGCCGCCGAGAGCCTGGCCCGGGAGTTGGAACGAATCGGTCTGGAGCACGTCCGGGTGATCGAAACTTCCGGTCATCCGCTGGTTTACGGAGACTGGCTACATGCTACCGGCAAGCCTGTCTGCCTGACCTACGGCCACTACGACGTGCAACCGCCTGATCCGCTGGACGAGTGGATTTCGCCTCCGTTTGAGCCCACGGAACGCAATGGCAATCTCTATGCCCGGGGCGCGGTCGACGACAAGGGACAGATGTACAGCCATGTGAAGGCCCTGGAGTCGCTGTTCCAGACCTCCGGCGGAAGCCTGCCCATCAATGTGCGGGTGCTGATCGAAGGCGAAGAGGAGGTGGGAGGGGAGGGAATCGCCCAGTTCCTGCGCGAACACCCGGAGCAGCTGAAGGCCGACTTCGCCCTGGTGTCGGATACCTCGATGTTTGCCCCAGGTCTGCCTACTCTCTGCGTCGGCCTCCGCGGCATGATTTACACCGAGCTGGAGGCCCAGGGAGCCAAGAGCGACTTGCATTCCGGATCGTTTGGCGGGGCAGCGCCTAATCCTTTCATCGCGTTGGCCCAGGTGATCGCAAAGCTCAAAGACGCCGACGGCCGCATCCTTATCCCAGGCTTTTACGACAAGGTGGCCACGCCTTCGGCGGACGAGCTCGAAACCTGGAAGAGCCTTCCTTTTGACGAGGAGGAATATCGGAAGGCGGAGGTTGGGTCCCTGGAGCTTACCGGGGAGCCGGCTTTTTCGGTGCTGGAGCGTACCTGGGCCCGGCCCACCATGGATGTCCACGGGATGCCCGGCGGTTTTACTGGGGCGGGCGCGAAAACCGTGATTCCCGCGAAAGCGACCGCCAAGATCTCCTTCCGTCTGGTTCCGGACATGGACCCGCAGGAGGTTTTCGCCCAATACAAGGCCTATGTCGAGTCGTTACAGCCCAAGGGCATCGAGTTGCGGGTGCGGCTGATCCATTCCGGCGACCCGATCGTGGTGCAGACGGACAATCGTTATATCCAGGCGGCGACTCGGGCTCTGCGCCAGGTATTCGGCAAGGAAACGGTCTTCATCCGTTGCGGCGGCTCGATTCCCATCGTGGGGGATTTCGAGCGTCACCTCAAGATCCCTACCGTTTTGATGGGTTTTGGACTGACGGACGACAACCTGCACGCCCCGAATGAGAAGTTCCACATCGCCGACTTTCATCGGGGGATTGAGTCGGTCATTTGTCTATTTGAGGAACTCGGCCGAGCGGGTTGAATAATCGCGAGTTTAGTCCCGCAGAGCCTGCCCTGAGCTTGCCGAACGGGGACGGCCGAAAATAGCCCAGGACGCTAGTCCTGGGTTGGATTTGAAGGATGACCAGTCCCGGAGGGACGGCTGAAAATATGCTGCGACGCCATCCTGAACAAGCTTCAGCCGTCCCCGTTCGGCAAGCTCAGGGCAGGCTCTGCGGGACTGAGTTACCGCACTTCGATCAGTTGCTCTTCACGTGAGCCACTGCCGTAACGTGCGTCGACATAATCGTCCAGAATCTTCTTAAACTCGTTCACGATGTTGTCCCCACGCAGGGTCGTCATCAGCCGCCCGTCCACGTAAACCGGGGCTTTGGGATCTTCAAACGTTCCGGGAAGGGAAATACCGATGTTGGCGTGCTTGGACTCGCCCGGTCCGTTCACCACGCAGCCCATGACCGCCAGCTTCAGCTCTTCCACTCCCGGATACCGCTCGCGCCAAACCGGCATGCTGTCGCGTACGTAACCCTGGATATCCTGGGTCAGTTCCTGAAAGTAGGTACTGCTGGTGCGTCCGCATCCGGGGCAGGCCGTCACCTGGGGAGCGAAGCTGCGGATACCCAGAGATTGCAATATCTGTTGCGCTACTTGCACTTCTTCAGTGCGGTCGCCGCCGGGCTTAGGCGTGAGCGAAACGCGAATGGTGTCGCCGATGCCTTTAAGCAGCAGCGGGGCCAAGCCGGCGGTCGAGGCGACAATGCCCTTCATGCTCATCCCGGCTTCCGTCAGACCCAGGTGCAGTGCGTAGTCGCAGCGTGCCGCCATTAATTCATAAACCTCGATCAGGTCGCGCACGCCGCTCACTTTGGCGCTGAGGATGATCTGGTCGTGGCGTAGTCCGTAGCGTTCGGCAGCGCGGGCGGAGTCGATCGCACTCACCAGCATCGCTTCGATCATCACGTCTCGTGCATCCACCGGCTGGGGCCGCTTGGAATTTTCATCCATCATCCGGGTCAGGAGAGCCTGGTCCAGCGAACCCCAATTCACGCCGATTCGTACCGGCTTCTGGTTTTCAACCGCGCACTCAATCATGGTGCGAAAATTGTCGTCGTCTTTACGGCCAATCGAAACATTTCCCGGGTTGATGCGGTATTTGGCCAGCGTGCGTGCGCACTCAGGGTACTTCTTCAAGAGCAGATGTCCGTTGTAGTGAAAGTCTCCAACAATGGGAACATCGATTCCCAACTTGGCCAGCCCCTCGACGATGGCCGGCACCGCGACAGCCGCGGCATCGTTATTGACCGTCACTCGCACCAGCTCCGACCCCGCATTGGCCAACGCGGCAACCTGCTGGATTGTGCCCTGCACATCAGCGGTATCGGTATTCGTCATGGATTGCACGACGACCGGCGCGGAAGATCCCACGCGCACATTCCCCACCTTGACCGTCACTGATTGCCTGCGTTGCAGTTCCGTCATAAAGCCCTCACTCCTAGTTTACAACCGGGCTCGTCTTGACAGGTATTTGGCGCATGACTAGGTTGGAAACACAGGCCCGGCCGACAAGCCAGGACGAGTTATGCTCCACGGAGGCAGTCCATGCCCGAATCGGTCAAAGAATCCCCTGCGGTGGACACCGCCAGTGACATCAGGGTGTTGAATGCCTTACTGAGCGACCAGTATGCCGGCAAACTCGATGCGCTGGCCAAAGCGAAGGCAGAGGAGTACCAGGCAAACACGCCTTATCCTCATATCTACTTCGACAATTTCCTGCCTCTCGAGGTAGCCGAGGCAGCACTGCGCGATTTCCCCGAGCCCAAAGAGGCAGATTGGTATGCCCACACCGATGTGAACCAACGCAAGAAGTTGGCGTTCGATGTCGTGGAGAAGTTGCCGCCATCCGTGCGCGATGTGCTTTACTTCCTCAACAGCCGGCCAATGCTCAAATTTCTCGAAACCCTGACGGGAATCGAGAGTGTACTGCCCGATCCCTACTACACCGGTGGAGGCCTGCACCAGATACGGCCGGGCGGCTTATTGGAAGTGCACGCCGACTTCAGTTACCACAAGGGACTGCGGCTGGACCGACGCATCAATGTTCTGATTTATCTCAATAAAGATTGGAAAGAAGAGTACGGCGGACATTTCGAGCTATGGGATCAGAAAGTGACGCGAGCGGAAAAGAAGATTCTGCCTGTCTTTAACCGCTGCGCCATCTTCAGCACTACGAGTATTTCGTTTCACGGTCATCCCATACCATTGGCATGCCCGCCCGATCGCAACCGGAAGTCGATCGCCACTTACTACTATTCCAATGGGCGTCCTGAAGAGGATCCTGGACTCACCCATCGGCACGAGGTTGCCTTTCAGGAGCGCCCCGGTGTGAATAGTGTCAAGGCGACGATCCGGATCAAGAAGGCAATCCGTTCGCTTCTACCGCCGATTGTTACTGATCTTTACCGATCGTTACGCAAATAAGAGCGGGCTACTACTGGACGGCGGCGTTGTGCTTGTCTTTGTAGATGGAATTGGAAATCTTGTTCTGGCGGTTATTGAGTGCGGCGCGATCGGCCGCGGTAAGTTTCCCGCCGTCAATGGCGCGCATTTTGCGCTCCTCCCGGTTCACGCTGGCTTCCCGTTTTTCCAGGTTGGCGGTTTCGTGAGCAGTCAATTCTCCACTCTTGACCCCTTGAGCAATCCGCGCCTGTTGATTTGCTTTACGCTGCCCAGCAGTTCCGGGAGGTGGTGCGGTTTGAGCTACTGCCGCGGCAATCAAAAAAAGTGATGCCGATCCTATCGCAATCGTGCTGAATTTCATGAACGCTCCTTGCTTGGTGACGGTTACTGGTGTAACAAACCAATGCGTCATTGAGAAGGTAGCCATCGCGCCATGCCAGCGGACGTTAGTTGTAGATGGGGTTGCTCACGACTAGACATGCCATGGAAAAACATTTCCACGAAGGGTCCGCGGAACTGCAGATGCCTCGGCTTCGCTCGGCATGACAAAAAGGAGAGGGCTAATGCAGAGAGAGGGCGGTCACTAAACGAGAGCGCGGTCACTAAAGGGTCTTTCCCTACCCAACACTGCCCTGTCCCTTGGCAACGATCCTCTCCTTGCAACAGCCCTCTCCTTTTTGTCATGCCGAGCGAAGCCGAGGCATCTGCAGTTCCGCGGACCCTTCGTGGAAATGTTCTTTCCGTTCTCGGCAGACATCAAAGCCCTCGTTCATTCGGATTCGTTTACCGCACGGTTCAAGCCGTGCTCCCTCGTTCTGGTCCTCTTAGCCGCATACATCAGCTCTCAGCCTTCCGCTGCCGTGGTTTTTTGCCGTAGCGCGCTGCCGGGAGGATGCTGTTCCAGGGCACAGGGGAAGCCAGAACCATCGAGGTGTTGGTGGACACGTAGGGCATCATCGAATCAATCACTTCTTCCATGTGCCTCACGTCGCGGACGGCGACTTGCACAATGAAGGATTCGGCGCCGGTCACCCGATGACACTCCAACACTTCGGGAAGATTGCGCACCACCGCGGCAAATTTTGCCAGCTTGTCGCCCGCCACAGTTACATGGACAAACGCCCGCACAGGCAGTCCCACCCGGGCCGGATCGACCAGGGTCCGGTAGCCAAGAATGACTTTGCTCTCCTCCAGCCGGTGAACCCTTTCAATCACCGCCGGAGTCGACAAGCCTACTCGTCGCCCCAACTCCGCAAACGGGATGCGGGCGTTGGCTTGAAGCTCAGCCAGAATTTCGCAATCGATATCGTCGATCGATGGATGTACCAATCCAGTCAATAGGGTCGCCTCTTTGTCGTTATCAACAGGGTAACTTGAAGCCTCAGGGGTTGTCCTTAAATTGTGAGGTCAGTATCCTTCTTTGCCCCCTGTTTGTTCGCCGAATGAGCCGTGAATTTCGCATATTCGTGATTCCAGGCCGAGCGCCAGCACAGCTATGATGCCCGTGGTAGTGAGTTAAGGAAGGAAAGTATCCCTCATGGCAGATCATCGAGCGTTAGGCGATAGCGCAGCAAGGCAGTTAGCCAACACAACCAAAACGCCACCGCAATTAACAGCTATCACCCCGCGCTGGCTGGTCCAGCTTCTTGGTTGGGTTCCGGTCGAGTCGGGCACCTACCGCGTGAACAAGGTCAAAAACGATCAGGAGATCGAAGTCTGCCTGTGGATCACGCGATGAACGCACATTGCCGCAGACTTTCGTCGACTACGTGGAGACTCCGCGTGAATATACGCTGAGTGCGATTTCGACCGTGGTGGATGTTCATACCCGCGTGTCCGATCTGTTCAGCCACCCGCACGACCAGATCCGCGAGCAACTCCGCCTGACCGTGGAAAAAGTGAAAGAGCGCCAGGAAGCTGAACTGATCAACAATGCCGACTACGGCTTGCTGAACAATGTCGATCCTGCGTTCAAGGTCGCGGCCCGAGGCGCGGCGCCCACCCCGACGATCTGGATGAATTGCTGTCGCGCATCTGGAAGGAGCCGGCTTTCTTTCTCGCCCATCCGCGCGCGATCGCCGCGTTTGGCCGCGAGTGCACCTACCGTGGCGTTCCTCCTCCTACGGCTACAATTTTTGGTTCGCCCTTCCTGACCTGGCGTGGCATTCCTCTTATCCCCACCGACAAGCTTCTCATCGATGCGAGCAGGGAAGACGAACATCCTCTGCTGCGCACCGGAGAGAGAAAGCAAGGCGTGGTGGGACTGTTTCAACCTGGACTGCGCCGGCGAACAGACCCCAGGCCTTTCCATCCGTTTCATGGGTATTGACCGCAACTCGATCGCTTCCTACCTGGTGTCACTGTATTGCTCTGCGGCTGTACTTGCCGAAGACGCGCTGGGCGTGCTCGAGAATGTAGAAGTCGGACAATACCATGAGTACAAGTGATCAGGATCCAACTACGGGTTTCACTGAGCGCGTGAGACCGGCAATGCCGGTGGACGAGACCACCATCGCGCCTGTGGGCTCGCTCCCGGATGTAGCCATGTTGACCCGGCTGGCCAACGAGTTTTTCCGCGCGCAGCCAGGGCAGGGCTTTCCTACTTCGGTGGCTCCCTATCCGCCGGACGTCAACGATGTGACGACGGATATGACCCCGGCGTTCGAAACCCGGCTGCCGGAATTCGGCATGCCGATGCCTGCGGTGCCCGCCATCCCATCGGCCGGTGGTCTTCCTCTCGCGCCGAGTGCGTCCCAGCTATCGACGGGTGTGCCGGAGATGGCGCCCTTCACCATGGGCCCAGCCGCAGCCATGTCTTTTCCGCGGCATGTCCGCCGCCGAGAGGGTGCTTTACCGGGAGCGGGCATGCTACAGGGTGCGCCACAAAACGATCCCCGAAGCGCGGGGGCGGGGCTTCCGGTTTCTCCCTTTGCCATGCCGATGCCTGAGTTTGGCGCGCCGTTTCCGTCGTTTGAAGCAGGTGTGCCCGCACTCCCGCCTCTTTCGCCACTGTTGACCGAGGACGCCGCAAAATCAGCGTTGACGGCAACTTCTCCGTTTTACTTTCTGGAAAATGCCGGCGGCCTCAATGGATCAGTCGTGTCTCCTATGGCCGGACCTTCGGCGGTCACAAATGTTTCGCAGTATGACCCGCGCAGCACTGTAGCGTTGATGCCACTCTTCGCCGTTCTCGCTCCCGATGCCGGAGTTTGACCGCGCATTATTTCCGTCGTTCGAAGAGGGAGTGCCCAAGCTCGCCCCGCTGCCGCCGCTACGCAACGAAAACGACGCACGGGCTGCGTTGACCGATCCATCGTCGTTCTATTTTCTCGATGAGCGGAGCCTGATGGATATGTCTGCTCCGCAAACAAGCAATGTCATGTCTCATCCTGGGATGGCGGATCGGGGATCTCAAGCTTCCCCGGCAGCAGATGGATATCGGCTCCGTGCGGCGCGATTTTCCGATTCTGAATGAACGGGTGAACGGGCATCCACTGATCTGGTTGGACAACGCGGCGACTACGCAAAAACCGCAGAGCGTCATCGATCGCATTTCCTACTTCTACGAGCACGAGAACTCGAATATTCATCGTGCCGCCCATGAGCTGGCTGCGCGCGCGACCGATGCCTACGAGGATGCGCGCACCAAGGTGGCGCACTTTCTCAATGCTTCCTCCTCCAAAGAGATTGTTTTCGCTCGTGGCGCGACCGAGGCCATCAACCTGGTTGCCCAGGCGTGGGGGCGACGCCACATCCAAAAAGGTGATGAAATCGTCATCAGCTGGATCGAACATCACGCCAATATTGTTCCCTGGCAGATGCTATGTGCGGAAAAAGGAGCCTGCCTTCGTGTTGCGCCCGTCGACGACGATGGCCAGATTCTGCTGGATGAATACGAGAAGCTGCTGAGCCCCAAGACACGGCTGGTCTCCTTTACCCAGGTTTCGAATGCTCTGGGCACGGTGACCCCGGCGCATCAGATGATCCAAATGGCGCACCGCTACGGAGCGCGTGTGCTGCTCGACGGTGCGCAAGCTGTTTCGCATATGCCCATCGATGTGCAGTCTCTCGATTGCGATTTCTATGTCTTCTCCGGGCACAAGGTGTTCGCGCCCACTGGGATCGGCGTGCTCTACGGCAAGCCGGACGTGCTGGCGGAGACTCCTCCTTGGCAGGGCGGCGGGAATATGATCGTCGACGTGACCTTCGAGAAGACGACCTATCAGCCTCCGCCGGGCCGCTTCGAGGCTGGTACCGGCAACATCGCCGACGCCGTGGGATTGGGCGCGGCCATCGACTACCTGGACCACATCGGTATGCCTAATGTTGCCCGGTACGAACATGAGCTTCTGGTCTACGCAACCCAGGGTATGTTGCGCGTGCCCGGCCTGCGCATGATTGGTACGGCGAAGGAGAAGGCGGGCGTGCTCTCGTTTGTGCTTGAGGGTTTTAAAACGGAAGAAGTGGGGGCCGCCCTCAATCGAGAGGGAATCGCCGTACGCTCAGGCCACCACTGCGCCCAGCCGACGCTGCGCAGGTTCGGCGTCGAGACCACCGTTCGGCCATCACTCGCCCTTTACAACAGCTTCGAAGACATCGATGCGTTGATTGCGGCTCTGTTTCGGTTGAAAAGACTGGGCGCGTAAAACGCCTGGGCGCCGATCCCGGCGCGGCAAACTCAGGCGGAATGCTCTAAACTCATAGTCATGCCAGTTATTTGAGCCACGTGGCCCCGTAGCTCAGGTGGATAGAGCAGCAGTTTCCTAAACTGTTTGTCGGAAGTTCGAGTCTTCCCGGGGTCACCATTCTTCTGACACAGGTTAGCCTGCGCGTCCGGCCGAAGCGTAGCGTCTATTGCGGTGCAGGCCACCCCGCTCCGGGAGAAAAAAAGGATTTCCATGCCGGTTCGATCGCGGGGCAAGCGCATCCTCCAGACTTGCTTTGGTCTATGGATGGTCTGGCTGCTCCTCTTTTGTCGTTCATCGCATGCCGCGATCGTGCATGGAGTGGTAACCGACCCGTTGGGCCAGCCGGTGATCCACGCCAGCGTGGTGCTGGTGCAGAACGGCCAGATCCTGGCCGTGGCGTTGACCCGGACTGATGGCACCTACCAGATCAGCAGCAGCGCCAGCGGGCGATTCTATGTCCTCATCTCCGCCACGAGTTTCAAGCAAATTACCAGCCTTAGCTTCTATGCCGGCCCTGTGGACAGCCATGAAGAAAACGTGGTCCTCGAGGCGCAGAATGAACGGCAGGAGATCGTCACTTCCGCCACCGGGACGCCACTCCCCGAAGCGCAGGTCAGCGCGGCGATCAATGCACAACGCAGCGGCGAGTTTCGCAATCGTGTCGACCTGATCGATCCGTTGCGCCAGATGCCGGGCGTCTTTGTTCAGCGACAGGGCGAGTACGGTGGCCTGACCTCGCTCTTCATTCGGGGAAGCAATGCCGATGCCAACCAAGTGAACCTGGACGGGATTCCCATCAACGATGTCGGGGGAGCCTTCGACTTCAGCGATGTGTCCGCCGCCGGCATTGGGCAGTTCGAGGTCTATCGCGGGCCCAACAGCGTGCTTTACGGATCCGATGCCTCCGGCGGCGTTGTCAGTTTGTTCACGCCACACGGCAGTACTGCGTTTCCGTCATTCTTTTACGAAGGCGACGCCGGAACCTTCACCAGTTTTCGCAACCTGGCGCAACTGGGTGGCACCCATAAGAAGTTCGATTACTACGGCGGGTTCGACGCTTTTCAGAGCGACAACTCGATCAAGATGGATAAGTTTCACGACGATACGGCAAGCGCGAACCTTGGTTACGCCCTCACGGCCGCGACCCAGCTTCGCGTCCTCGCGCGCAATAGCGACGCCGCGGTGGGCACCCCCGGCCCTGTCAACTTCTATGGCATTGCGAACGCCGGCAAGCGCGCAAACCAGGATACTTACCTGGGAGCGTCGCTCGATAACCGGACCATCGGCGGCTGGCACAACCTGGTGCGCTACGGCCTGACACGCAAGCGTGAGCAGGATATCCGCTTCTATCCCGCGGGCATTCCACTTACCACCACGGTAGACGGGACCACGACGACAAACTACTACGGTTACAATACCGTTATCCGTGGAGCCAACGGTTATTCCGTAGCCGGGCAGGCGGTTCTGAATTTCCCTGGCGTCTATCCCAATACGGTCGAGCGGGTCAACAACCGCGACCAGGTTTATTTTCAGAGTGACTACCCATTTACCCCGCACATTCTGGGCATGTTCACTTTTCGCTATGAAGATGAGCGGGGAGCCAGGAAATCGGTCGCACTCGGGCTCGATCAGACCCTGGATCGCCGGAACTATGACTACACCGCGCAAATCCAGGGGAACTATAAGTACCGCCTCTTCTACTCGCTGGGTGGAGGCGCGGAGAAGAACCAGTTGTTTGGGACGGTAGGCACTCCGCGCATCGGGGTGGCTTTTTATCCGGTTCGTCCCGGCCCCGGCCTTTTCCACGGCACCAAGATCCGCTTCAACTTTGCTAATGGCTATCAGGAGCCGTCGCTCGACGAGCAGTTTGGCAGCCTTTACAACTTCCTTCTCACCCAGCAGGGCGGGCGGGACTCAATCGCGCAATTCCACATTACGCCGGTGGTGGCCGAACAATCGCGCACCTACGACGGCGGCGTCGCGCAGAGTTTTCTCAATGAGCGCGGACTGTTGAAAGTCAGCTACTTCCACAATCAATACGGCCGGCAGATCGAACCTGTGCCTGCGACGGAAGTTCCCGCGCTGCTGCCGCAATTGAGCCCCAGTGAGCAGCAGGTGCTGGAGGGCGTGATCAGCAACGCCGGTGATCTTGATCTCAACTCGCAGGCGTTTCGGGCCCAGGGTGTAGAGGGCGAGTTCGACTACACGGTGTTCAAGAATCTATTTTTGCGCGGCGGCTATACCTATCTGGATGCGGTGGTGGAGCGGTCGTTTACCTCCGACGCGTTGCAACCTTCCTTCAATACTGGCTTGCCGGGTGAGCCGGCGCCGCCGTTTTCGCAGGTGCCGATCGGCGCTTTTGATCCGCTGCGTGGGGCTCGTCCGTTCCATCGTCCACCGCATACCGGATATGGCGCGGTCAGCTACAGCGGCGAACAATATTGGGTAGGGTTTACTGCGGCGTTTGCCACCCGGAGCGATGATTCCACGTTCCTGGCGGGGCGTGACTTTGTGGGAGGGAACTCGCTGCTGTTACCGAATCGGAATTTGGATTTCGGTTATACCAAGCTTGATCTCGGCGGAAGCTATCAGTTCTTGTCCTGGCTCGCCGCGTACGCGCAGCTTGATAACCTCACCAGCAACAAGAGAATTGCGCCTATCGGGTATCCGTCGTTGCCGTTTACTTTTCGAGTGGGATTGCGCCTGGCGATTGGGCACTCAGGGAAATAGTGAAATTGTCTCTGGTTACGTCTAGGGATAATCGTTGCCCGAAGGCCGTAGATGGTTGGATTAATTAGGGCTCTCGAGCGTGTGACCAGGAGCTACGAATTAAGTCCCGAAGGGACGACTGAACTTAGCCCATGTATGACGTGTCCAAATTAGATTTAAAAATGCCTTGGTTCAGCAACCGCGCTTTCCTCCGGCAACCGCCCTTTCCTTGCCACGGTCCTCTCCTTTTTGTCATCCCGAGCGCAGCCGAGTGGATCTGCAGTTCTACGGACTATTCCTGGAAACCCGGAATAACAAAGGGGAGATTGATGTTTCCAGGGCGTTCGGTGGATGACTAGTGGAGGTTGTGGACCCGGTAGGAGCGGGACACACGAATGGCGCACAGCAGATCCGCTCGGCTGCGCTCGGGATGACAAAAAGGAGAGGACCGTAGCGAGGAAAGGGCGGTTGCTGAGCCGAGGCATCGTTTAGATTCAATCTGGGCAGCAGACGTTCTACATGCAACCAGAATCTTATTCCTCCAAGCGCGCTTTAAAGCAATCAACAAGTTACATCCTCAGAAAGCCAATCCCTCCGCTAATTTGGGATAGCTCTGAAGTTCAGCCGTCCCTTCAAGACTGAGTTTTGAAATGAAGTTTTCACACACGCTCTATATTCCTTGAGGGTACGGTTCTCAGTTAGTCTCAAAAGCGGCGACGGCGCGATGCCTCCAGGTTTCCGTGCCACTGCACCTTACCTCGAAGCTGGCGGATACCTGTTTGGTCGTTTGTTTTCAACAGTAGACGCAATCCTGCCTCGACGACCACCTCTTTGCTCTGTGCGCCGGTGATGCGCATGGCCAGCTGCAAAAACAACGAGGCCACCCTTGCGGGTGGCCTCGTTCGTAACAACTGCGTCTTGCTTA
Organism: uncultured Acidobacteriaceae bacterium; assembly: GCA_963847155.1. Taxonomy (GTDB): domain Bacteria; phylum Acidobacteriota; class Terriglobia; order Terriglobales; family Acidobacteriaceae; genus PALSA-350. Next base: position 47,043 of record CAWJZH010000008.1, read on the forward strand.
GTACATGTCGCCCATACCGCCGCCGTGGCCACCACCAGCCGGAGCAGACTGCTTCGGCTCTGGGATATCGGCAACCATCGCTTCGGTCGTCAGCATAAGGGCGGCGATCGAAGCCGCATTCTGCAGCGCAGTGCGGGTTACCTTGGTGGGGTCAATAACGCCGGCCTGGACCAGATCTTCGTACTGGTTGGTGGCAGCGTTGTAGCCATAATGTGGATTGGGGTTCTCGGTAATCTTGCCTACGATCACCGCACCTTCCTCACCTGCATTGCCCACGATCTGGCGAAGAGGCTCTTCGAGCGCGCGACGGACGATCGATGCACCGACCTTCTCATCACCCTCGAGCTTCTTGATCAGCTCATCCACGTCCTTACCGGAGCGCAGCAGAGCCACACCACCACCCGGGACAATGCCTTCCTCAACCGCAGCGCGGGTAGCGTGCATGGCATCCTCAACGCGAGCCTTCTTCTCCTTCATCTCGGTCTCGGTTGCAGCACCCACCTTGATCACAGCTACGCCGCCAACCAACTTGGCGAGCCGCTCTTGCAGCTTCTCGCGGTCGTAGTCGGAAGTGGTCTTCTCTACCTGGTTACGGATTTCCTTCACCCGGCCTTCAATGGCCTTGGAGTCTCCGCGGCCCTCGACGATGGTGGTGTTGTCCTTGTCGATGGTCACGCGCTTCGCCCGGCCAAGGTCGTCGATCTTGACGTTCTCGAGCTTGATGCCGAGGTCTTCGGTGATGGCATTGCCGCCCGTCAGCTTGGCGATGTCTTCGAGCATTGCCTTGCGGCGATCGCCGAAGCCAGGAGCCTTCACGGCCGCCACGTTCAAGGTGCCGCGCAGCTTGTTGACCACCAGGGTCGCCAGTGCTTCGCCGTCGACGTCCTCAGCGATGATCACCAGCGGCTTGCCGTTGCGGGCAACCTGCTCGAGCAGGGGCAGAAGATCCTTCATGGAGCTGATCTTCTTCTCGTGGATCAGGATGTAAGGCTCTTCCAAAGAGACTTCCATGCGGTCCGGATCGGTTACGAAATAGGGGCTCAGATAGCCGCGATCGAACTGCATACCTTCGACCACTTCCAGCTGGGTCTCCAGAGTCTTCGACTCCTCAACCGTGATCACGCCATCCTTGCCGACCTTCTTCATGGCCTCGGCAATGATGTTGCCAATGGTGGAATCGCTGTTGGCCGAAATGGTGCCGACCTGGGCAATCATCTCGCCGGTCACTGGCTTGGAGAACTTCGCCAGTGCTCCGCCAACCACCGTTCCGTGCTCGTCGCGCTTGCCGACCACTGCCTCAACGGCCTTGTCGATGCCGCGCTTGAGAGCCATCGGGTTTGCGCCGGCAGCTACAGTCTTTACGCCCTCGCGATAAATCGCCTGGGCCAGAACCGTCGCCGTCGTGGTGCCGTCGCCGGCCACGTCCGAGGTCTTCGACGCTACTTCACGAACCATCTGCGCGCCCATGTTCTCGAGCGAGTCTTTCAGTTCGATTTCCTTCGCGACCGTGACACCGTCCTTGGTGATGGTCGGGGAGCCGAACTTCTTTTCGATAACCACGTTGCGGCCCTTGGGCCCAAGCGTCACCTTCACCGCGTCGGCGAGCGTGTTTACGCCGCGCAGAATAGCCTGACGCGAATCTTCTCCGTGCAGAATTTGCTTTGCCATTACTGATTCTCCTTAACAATGTGCGCCGCCTGAAAGGCAGCAAAAAAGCGCATCCGGCTTGCCCGCGATGCGCTTATTTCTTCTTCAGAATGCCGAGAACCTCTTCCTCACGCATAATGAGGAATTCCTCGCCATCGATCTTGATCTCAGTCCCGGAGTACTTGCCAAACAGAATGCTGTCGCCTGCCTTGACGTCGAGCGGGAAGACCTTGCCCTCGTCATTCGACTTGCCCTTGCCGACGGAAATGACTTCACCCTCCTGGGGCTTTTCCTTGGCGGTGTCAGGGATGATGATGCCACCCCGGATGGATTCGCCCTCTTCGACGCGACGCACCAGGATGCGGTCGTGAAGCGGTGTAAAGCTGGTAGCGATGGATGCTGCTGCGGTAGGCATTGCGTTACTTCTCCTTCGCGCGAGGGTTACCTCGCTGCGTTACCAATGAAGTTTGAGGATTATTGTTTAAGAGCGACACGTTGAGCCGTTTTAGAAGCGGTTTAGCACTCTCGCTCTTCAATTGCTAAAGATAGTCAGCCGTTTACCTCTTGTCAAGGCGCTCAAAGTAAAATGTGAGTGAAAGCCGCTCAAATATTGAGGCAATGTGAGCGCCTGCGACCCCAATCGAAATCATCTATACTTTCTGCCATGGGCTTTCGCCACAGGATTTCGAGTGTAGTGCTGTTGTTGGCGGGTTTTTGGTCGGTTTGTGCCGCGGCGGATCAACGGAACGGGCGCAAATATACTCCCCCGCCAGCCACCGCCACCATCAAAGTCACGGTCCTCCGGGCGACCAACGGCAAGCCCATCGCCAACGCCGCAGTTGTCTTCCACCCCATGGAAGGGGACAAGGACAAAGGAGCTCTGGAGCTCAAGAGCGATGAAGACGGCAAGGTCACCATTGACGTAATCCCCATTGGGGACACGGTGCGCTTGCAGGTGATCGCCGACGGCTGGAAAACCTACGGCGATGATTACAAGATCGACACGGACAGCAAAGAGATCGTGGTGAAGATGAAGAGGCCAGGTGAGCAGTATTCGCTCTATGGCGACGGCCACGGCGTGGTGCCCAACAACACGGCCCCGAAGGGCGAATCGAACAGCGCCAAGCCTTCTCAGCAAACGCCGTTGCCGCAATAGATTGGAAAGTCTACATCCCAAAACAGCACTGGTTACTGGCGCTGCCAAACGCATAGGGAGAAGCCTTGCTCTGAGCCTGGCCGCAGCTGGAGCGGATGTTGCGATCACCTATCGAGGCTCCGCGGCAGAAGCGCAGGCCACGGTGGAAGCGCTGCGCAGGCACAAGGTGCGGGCGATGGCCGTCCAATGCGACGTGCGCAGCCAGGAGAGTGTCGCCGCGGCGGTTGCGAGCGTGGTTGAGCAGTTCGGCCGGCTGGATATCCTGGTCAATAACGCTGGAATCTTCGAGACTGCGGTGCTGCAGTCGATCACCGTCGCGCAGTGGGACAACATGTTCGAGACCAACACCCGCGGCCCCTTCCTCGTTTCCCAGGCTGCACACCCGCACTTGCATAAGAGCAAGGGGCGCATCATCAACATCGGCTCTCTGGGCGGCCAGCACCCCTGGGCCACGCATGGCCACTACTGCACCTCGAAAGCCGCCCTCCACATGCTCACCCAGACAATGGCCAAGGCCTTCGCGCCGGAGATCAGCGTGAATTGCGTCGCGCCCGGCATGATTGTGAATGGGGAAGTCGATCCTGCTTACGAACATTTCGCCAACAAGACGCCCATGCAGCGCAATGGAACCCCTAAGGATGTGGCGGAGGCTGTTCTGTTCTTCGCTCGCGGACCGCATTTCATTACGGGTCAAATACTGGCAGTTGACGGCGGATTAGGGCTTTAGCATGGAGCACCTTCTGTCGAATTTGAGAAGCAGGATTGCGTGTAGTCCGGGAGCCACGGCTGTCCAAATTAGATTTCTCAGTTGACCGAAGCCTAAGCGCTAAGCAGGCACAGGGAAGAAGGTTCTCTGGACGAAGGGCACGGGTTTAGCCGTGCCGTAAGCCTCCCAACGACGGCTTTAGCCGCTGGGGTACGCTTTTCGACGCAGACGGAGCAAACTTCTTTCTTTCAGGGCTGCGTTCGCTGCAGACGATTGCAAAGACGTACCTCAGGGGCTAAAGCCCTCGTCAGCCGGAACGACAAGTGGCACGGTTAAACCCGTGCCCTTCGTGCAGAGTTTCTTTTCTCTCAGCCTTCTTAGGGTCTAAGTCCCGCCAACCAAAGAAACCTCGTGGCTCTCAAACAGGCCCTACCAGCCAAACATCTTGCTGAGCAGGCCCGAAGATTGCTTGGGATCCAACTCCGGATGCAGACCTTCCGGCTCCGGTTGTGGCGGCAGGGCTTCGCCAAAATAGGCTGCGTGCGGATTGTGCAGGCACAGCCGGTCCGCAGTCTCCACCCCGTATTTGTCAGATACCAGTTGATAAGCATCGCGCAGCATGGGCGGCCGCGATGTAAGGTCGTGGGCATCGGTAGCAATGAAGTTCACCCAATTGCGGCGCAGTAGCTCGTGGGAAACCCGCTGGGCAATCTTGCCAAAGCGCCCGGTAAGAGAAGCGGCAGTGATCTGTATGTAGCACCCGGCGCGCAACCAGTCCGCCATCTTCTCAGGGTGCCGCGCCAACACCGGATTGCGTTCGGGATGGGTGATGATCGAGGTGAGTCCGGCCATACTCAGGCGGAAGAAGATCTCCTTCATGTTCTGGGAAATCGAGTGTTCTGGAAACTCCACCAGGAGATAATTCTTGCCGTTGATGGAGTATTTCGCCGGGTTGGCCACGGCATCCTCGATGTTGTCAAACATAAGGTGGAAGTCGCACCCCAGGGCGAGCGAAATACGGTCGCTCAGCCGCTGCCGCAGCATCTCCAGCCGTTCCAGATTCAGCTCCGGGTCGAATTTGAAATGCTCGCTGGAATGAGGAGTGCACACGATGTGGGTGACCCCGTTTTGCTGGGACATTTCCGCCATCGCCACAGAGATTTCGATGTCAGATGGCCCATCATCCAGGCCGAACAACAAGTGGTGGTGTATATCGATCATGAATTCCTGATTACCTGGTCATCGCCCCGACCAGCGACGCAAAGAGCAGCAATCCGTCCGATGAGCCCAGCATGGCCTCGCTCGATCGATCCGGGTGGGGCATCATTCCCAGCACATTGTGACCTTCGCTCAACACACCGGCAATGCAACTAATGGACCCATTGGGGTTGGCGTCGGAGGTAACCTGCCCCGCCGGGGTACAGTAGCGAAACGCAATGCGATCGCCGCGCTCCAACTCGGCCAGCGTGGCCGGCTCGCAAAAGTAGTTTCCCTCCATGTGCCCGATAGGGATCTTGAGTACCTGGCCCGGCGAAAGCGCCTGGGTAAACGGGCTGTTTGCAGTCTCGGTCCGCACATGAACCTGTTTGCAGATATAACGCAACCCGGCATTTCTCAACAGAGCCCCCGGCAGCAGCCCGCTCTCACACAGAATCTGGAAGCCGTTGCAAATGCCCAACACGAGGCCGCCCGATGCGGCAAACTTCTTGACCGACTGCATTACCGGCGAGAACCGGGCGATCGCGCCGGTTCTCAGGTAGTCGCCATAGGCGAACCCGCCCGGCACCACGATGGCATCGCAGTTCTCCAAATCCTCCGATTCATGCCATAGAAAGGTTGCCGGCTGTTCGGCTATCTCGCGCAGAACATGGAACGCATCATGGTCGCAATTGGAACCAGGGAACACCAAAACGCCGAACTTCATATACCTAGGCTAGCAGTTTTGGCTTCCTGCGGAAGTGTCTGTCCGGTTTCCGGGGTTTTGCCTTGCATTGAGAGATGCAGCCGGGCTTGAATCCTGATTTGGAACCTGCCATTTGCTGGAGTATCGTCAGCAGATGGCCGATCCGATCCCAGACGATCCCAGGCCCGAGGAACCGCCGGCGCTCCAGCCGGCCCTACCGCCATCTATTCTGCCGCCAGAGTCGTCGCCCCAGATCGCCACCCCGCCGATTGCAGGCGCAGGGTCGCCAGCGACCCCTCGATTTGCGTCCAAGGGGTCGCTTCATCTGCGTACCGCCGGCACGGCGCTGGTTAACTGGTGGCGCGCGGTCACCATCCAAGGTCTGTGCGTTGCCGTGCTGTGGCTGATCGGTCTTCTCTTGTTGCATGTGCCGCTGGCGCCGGTCTGGGCGTTGGTCGCCGGCCTGATGACCCTGGTCCCTAACTTCGGCGGGGTCATCGCTCTTCTGGGTCCTGCATTCTCCATCCTGGTCAGCGAACCCAGCATGTATCGCTTGTGCATTCTGCTGGGTCTCTATGCGGTGATTGTGGTCATCGATCAATTACTGCTGCAGCCACTCATCATGAAGCGGGTCACGCGTGTGCCCGTCTGGGCTTCCATTCTGGCCCCGATCGTGCTCGGCATCGTGATTCCATTTTGGGGGATTTTGCTGGCGCCCCCTTTGCTCGCCGTCGTTTATGCTTTCCGCCGGCCCCGTCCGCTGTCCCGCATTTCCCGTCAAGATCCGTGAGTCGAAACTGATATGTGGTCGTCGCCAGCATCGGGAGGACCGCCGTCGTAGAAAGCCCCCTCGCGTAAGTGCTATACTCGCCTTTCGCCGCGAGACTAACGGCAAACTCACTGGCAGTAGAGGTCCCCATGTCCGGCCACTCCAAATGGGCCACAATCAAGCACAAAAAGGGCGCACTTGACGCAAAACGCGGCAAGATTTTCACCCGTCTGATCCGGGAAATTACCATGGCCGCGCGCCAGGGTGGTGGTGATCCGGATGCCAATCCCCGTTTGCGGGGCGCCGTCGCCGCAGCCAAAGCCGAGAACATGCCGGCCGACAATATCAAGCGAGCCATCCAGCGCGGTACGGGAGAATTACCCGGGTCCATCTACGAGGAAATCTCCTTCGAAGGCTACGGCCCAGGTGGGGTAGCCCTGATCGTCGAAGTCACCACCGACAATCGCAATCGGACCGTCAGCGAAGTTCGCCATGCCTTCTCAAAAAACGGGGGCAACCTGGGTGAACCCAATTCGGTGCGGTTCATGTTTGCCAAGAAGGGGTTGATCGCCATTCCCAAGGCAGCCGCGGATGAAGACAAGTTAATGAACATTGTTCTCGATGCGGGCGGCGAAGACCTGAACGATGAAGGCGAAAACTGGGAGATTCTGACCGATCCTTCCGCGTTTGATGCTGTGGCGAATGCCGTCAAGGACGCCAAGGTCGAGACCACACTCTCTGAGATCACGATGATTGCGTCGACCTACACCAAGCTGGAGGGCAGCGTCGCCGCCCAGATGATCCGGCTGCTGGAAGCCCTGGAGGATCTGGACGACGTGCAGAACGTCTACTCGAATTTCGATCTGGATGCCTCGCAATACGAAGAGGTCGCCGGATAAGACATTTTTCGCAAAGGTGTAGACCGAAGCCACAGAAGTTTGCGCAGCTTTCCGCCGAAGAAAGCTGCTCGTAACCGCCGTTAGGAAGTTCATAGTATTGCGAAAAATGCTCTAGATCCACCCGGTCGCGTCCGGCCTTTGTCTCATCCCTCAATGTGTGAGTCCCATCCCAGCCAGGGACCCGGGTGTTCCGCGTCTCGGTGGTCTTTCTCGAGATAGATTCGCAAATTTCGTAACAGCACCCCGTGTCGACGCCAGGTGGAAAGAAGGGAAGGCGAGTATCAGGCTACAAATCGCTCGAATTGCTTCCGCAATCACTCTTGTTTTCGCGTTAGCACTCGTTTCCCCGGCAGCCGGCGCCCAGGCTCCCACGGATAGAGGAAGCGCGGTATTGCCAAGTCCGGGTCTGTTCGAGAGCCACCCGTGGGAATATGGACCGTTTGTAAACGGGGGGTTGGGCACCGGCAACCGTGCCGATTACAAGTTTCTATCGGCCGGTCTGCACGCGGGCAAGGTGCTTACCGATCCGTTAGGCAATGGCATGCTCCGCGGGCAATTCGAACTAGCCGCAGAGTTCATTCCTCTTTGGCAGGCCTACACGCCGAAGTATCTGCGCGCCAACTGTTATCAGCAGCCAGGCGGCCCACTTTCGTGCAGCAACTTGTTTCCCACGGGTGGCACCTACACCGGGATCAGTCTCACGCCGGCAATCCTGCGCTGGAACTTCGCCGGCAATCGCCGCTATCGTCCCTGGGTTCAGGGTGCGGGCGGCCTCATCTGGACCACTCACAAGTTCCCGCCGGTAGGTCCGTATCCCGTGCCCAACCACCTGGGCACCAGCGTTTTCAATTACACTCCGCAGTTTGGGATCGGTGTAAATTACTTCGTCAGGCCGCGGCAATCGATTTCCGTCTCCGCCAATGCGGTTCATATCTCAAATGCCAGCATGGGAGATGCGAATCCCGGGGTGAACGCAAGTGTGCAGTTTTCCATCGGCTATACGTGGTGGAAGTGATCCCTTATGAGCGAAAGCGTCATCGAGTGCGTGCCCAACTTTTCCGAGGGCTGCGATCGTAATAAAGTGCGTGCCATTGTGGACGCCATGCGGGTCGACGGTGTCTCTCTGTTGGATTGGTCGCTCGACAGCGACCACAATCGTTCCGTGGTCACGATTGCCGGCCCACCCGCGGCGGTCGTCGAAGCCGCCGTTCGCGCCGCAGGCAGGGCTGCGGCGCTCATCGACCTGACCGCACAGCGGGGAGTTCACCCCCGCATTGGCGCCACCGACGTCATTCCCTTCGTTCCCGTCTCCGGCATCTCGCTGGCCCAGTGCGCCATCCTGGCTCGCCAGGCCGGCCTGGAAATCTGGAGCCGCTATAGCATCCCGATTTACTTTTATGAAGCGGCCGCATCCCGTCCCGACCGTGCCTTGCTGGAACAGGTGCGCCAGGGTCAATTCGAAGGTTTACGCGAGTTGGTGTTGCGTGATGCGGCGCGTCGTCCCGATTTGGGAGGGCCGGAACTCCACCCCACTGCCGGCGCCAGCGCGGTCGGAGCGCGCAAGTTTCTCATCGCCTACAACCTCTATCTGGACCGTCCCGACGTGACCGCCGCACGCGCGATCGCCAAAGCCCTGCGAGCCTCAAGTGGTGGACTCGATGGGGTTAAGGCCATGGGAGTGCTGGTCCAGGGACGGGCCCAGGTTTCCCTCAACATCACCGATTTCCGTGTCACCCCGGTAGGGCGGGTATTTGGCGCATTGAATCGTTTGGCGGGCAAGCATGGCACCAAGGTTGTAGACGGTGAACTCATCGGTCTACTTCCGGAAGACGCCTTTGAGCGTGATAGTGAGTGGGTGCGTCTAATAAGAGGATTCAACCCGGAAGAGAGAATCCTGGAGCGGCGCCTGAAACAGCCACTGGAGTGGCCAGGCTCCGGCTAGATAGCCGAAAAGGCATAAGATGGAGAAGGTGGGTTACCAGTAACTGCTACGTCTCCGACTGTAGTCCCCCCAGGGAAGGAATGACCCATTGATGCAAGTCATGAAGAAACTGCAAACGAGCACCATCGCCGGGCTCGCACTTGCGCTGGCTTTACCCGCTACTGCCGCTCAGCTCGGTCAAGATGCACGCGCCGCTATTCCCAAGAATGTTCAGCAACTGATCGTCGTTGACTACCACGCCATGCAGAACTCGCAGGCCGCGATGAATCTCAAGGCGCGTGTGTTGCCGCCTGAACTCAAGCAACTGGAGCAGGCGCTCCGTACTTCTGGTCTGGATGAGAACCACGATATTGAGGAGTTGGCCTTCGCCTCGTTCAAGGCCGGTGGTGACACCCGCATCGTGGGGCTGGCGCAGGGCCAGTTCTCGGTTGACGACATCATGGCCAACTTCAAGAAGCGCAAGGTGAAGCCCATCGTCTACCGGGACAACCGGGTATATCCCATGGGCCAGTCGGGCATGCAGGTGGTTTTTCTGAATCCGACGACTATGGTCTTTGGCCAGACCGAAGCGTTGAAGTCGGCCCTCGATGCGCGCGACGGCATGACGCCGAGTTTTCTGAATAACAGCGCCATGCTGGGCCAGATGCAGTCCGTCGACAGCGACGCGATTTGGAGCGTGCTCGATCAGGAGGGTACGCAGACCATGATGCGCTCGGTGTTGGGAGACGCTTCGCAGTTGACCGACTACGACACGGTAAAGAAGCGGCTGCTGAGTTCCCGCTACTCGATGAGCTTCGACAACGGGGTGAAGTTTACGCTGAACGTCATTACCCCTGACACGATTTCCGCGGCCACCATGGCTTCCTTGCTCAATGCCGCGGCCCTGTACAAGAAGGTGAGTGGCACTCCGGCGGAGAAGGAAGCCATCGACAACACCACCATCAACTCCAGTGGCGGCACCTTGGACGTGCGCTTTGCGTCTTCTGACAGCCAATTTTCCAGCTTATTGCAATCGACGCTGTTTCAGTCGGTAGTGCACTAGTCTATTTGGGATTGGTGAGGTCGGGGGTCCAGGTCACCGCGCCATGCGCGTCGATGTTGACCAGAAGCGACCCCTGATCTCCCAGGTTCACCTGGGTCCTGGGGCAGTGTGGGTCTTTCCCGACCCGTCCTCATATTGCAACGATAACGGACCGGATCCCTGAACCTTGAACCGGTAATGGTACATTGGCCCCACTGGCCAGCGAGTTTGCGCCGAAGCTGGCGCTCGGATAGTCGAACTCCATCACGTGCACCGTGGGTCCCTGATTCACAATCGTGACCTCAACAAAACGCGAGCGGCATCCGGCCAAGCCTACGCATAGCATCAACAACAGCAAACGAGTTTTCAGGTGAAGTTTGCAATTAGATCAATCTCCGTAGCAAGGGCACGACGTTAACAGCACCGCAGATTGTAGGCGATCCACGGCTCTACGAAGGGCCACGGCTTCAGCCGTGCCGTAAATGCACGAACTATCGAAGGCTTTAGCCGCTGAGGTACGGCTTTCCGCAGATGTGACACGAAAGGTCCGAAGCGGCTGACCGCGATGGTTAAAAAAGGTACATCAGGGGCTAAAGCCGTTATTAGCTTCAACCGGGGCGGCACGGCTGAAGCCGTGCCCTTCGTACAGAGCCGCTTACCCGCCCAGAACTCCCTCCGCAGACATCCATCCCGTTCACAGCAGCGTCTTTCGTTCCAAAATCCGCGCCGTCAACACCACGCCGGTCTCGTTATTGTGCAGCGTGAGCGGGAAAGCCAGCACATTCCACACCCACGCCTCACCCTTGCGCGGCAAGTTTAGCAACCCTCGATAGGTGCGATCGATATAGGTTTCGCGCTTTTCCGCCACAGTGCGCAAAATCTCTTTCCAGTCTGCCGCCAGGTCTGGCATCTCGACGAACATGTTTTTTCCCGGAAACCAGTCGCGCGGCCGTTCCAGCAAGCGCGCACAGGACTCGTTCACATACATCCACTGCCCGGCGCCGTCGAGGATTTCCAGCACCGCGTCCTCGCCGATCGCCATGCCGATGCGAGAGTAAAAGAAGTCGCGAGCATCGACGACTACCGGCCTTCCTCGGTGCTTGGCTTCAAACGAACGCAAGGCGGTAATCAAGTCGTCCACGGAACTGTAACCCTTCAGCAGGTGCATGTCCTCCACCCCGCCGAAGCGCCGCTCCAGGGTTGCGGACAAGATAATGATAGGCACTTCCGGCCGCCGCCCGCGAAGTATGGAGGCTACCTCAGTACCGAACTGTCCAGCTCCCAGATGGTAGTCGAGCACAGCGATATCGATCGAATTGAGCAGCTTCTCCGCTTCGCCGATGGTGCTCGCGGTGTCCGTGAGGTAGCCATGCTTACGAAGGATAGCGGCTCGAAGGAGCAAATTCTCTGGATCGTCATCAAGAAGCAATACGCGGATGGGGGTTTCGACCAGGTGCAAAATCTTCCTTCCCGTCGGCCAGCGCATGCATTGCCGGCAGTAAGACTGAAATAAGATGCAGACTCTATCAAACCAGCTGCCAAGCCGGTAACGTTCCGCTGAATAATTATTTACGGCTTTTTGTTCATCTGTTTGACGAGCTCTGGAAGACGGCTGAAGGCAGCCACGCTGCGCAGCCAGCGACGATGTTCAAATGCCGGAGATCCACTGATCATGCTACCCGGTGCGCACATCGCCTGGAACTCCGGATTGGGCGGTGACGATCACGCCGTCTCCGATGAAGCTGTGGCCGACGACCCCTACCTGTCCCGCGAGCAACACGTTTTTTCCTACTCCCGAAGAGCCGGCCAGCCCCACCTGGGCACAAAGAAGAGTGTTTTCACCCACTGTCGATCCATGCCCCACTTGCACCAGGTTATCGATCTTGACCCCGCTTGCAATCTCGGTGTTGCCCACGCTGGCCCGGTCGATGCAGGAGTTGGCCTGAACCTCCACCTGGTCCCCGAGCAGCACCCCGCCGCTCTGCGTGATTTTATGCCATCGGCCGCTGTCTTCCTTGGCAAATCCAAAGCCATCGGAGCCGACCACAGCTCCGTTTTGCAAAATGACCCCATCGCCCAGCCGGCAATTTTCCCGCACCACGGCATGGGCATGGATGAAGCAGTCCTTGCCCAGCTGCGCCTGGGGGTAAATCACTACATGGGGCAGCAGCGTGGTGCCCGCGCCGATGACGGCACCGGCGCCGATCACCACGTAGGCTCCGATGTGTACCGCTTCGCCGATGGTCGCGCTGGGATCGACGACCGCCGTGGGATGAATCCCGGGCGGATACTTCGGGGCAGGGTGAAACATGTTAACCGCGCGAGCAAAGGCCAGGTAGGGATTTGCGGTTCGTAGGGTGGGGGCCGCGATGGGCTCAAAGTCTTCTGTTACCAACACCGCCCCTGCCTTGGTGGTGCGGGCAAAGGGGGTGTATTTCGGGTTGGCCACAAAGGTCAACTGGCCGGGCCCAGCCTTCTCGATGCCCTCGACCCCGGTTATCTCCTGTTCCTGATCGCCAATGCAGGTGGCGCCCAGTACGCGGGCGAGCTCGCCAAGCTTCATGCTGGGGATTGTACCGGACTCATGTTGACGAATTCTGCTGTTTGAACAGGCTCTCCTGCAACGCCTCGGCGGGGCCTCGGCCGGGCGCCGGTCTTGATGACTGCCAGATACATCCAGCTCCGCTACGGCCTGCCGCGGCAGGAAAATCCGTTGGGTATTGGAGCGGGTATCGGGAGGAATCAGGAACAGACCCTCCCCCTCGAGCAAGGTGAGATCGTTTTGCGCCAGGCCCTCGATCAGGTCGTTATCCTTGAGCCGCGCCCGCACCCAAAGACCCTGGCTCCGGGGACGGGTGATAAAGGTCTTGCGCAGCAAGACGCTCCGGTTGATTGACATCTCCGGATTGAAAATCGCGCACAAAGCAAATCCATTTCACTTCGGCCATGCTCACCGAGACCAGCTTGCCGGCGAGATCGAGGACTTGCGCCTGTTCCTGCGACCACAAAGGCCGCCGGAGGCAGATAACCAGATAGCCAATCCCGGCTCAACTTTCGTACGATGACCTTCTTGCGGCTGACGGGCATGGGAAAATCACCACCGGCTGGATTGTCGCACGCGATCTAGGCTGAGCGCACCGGTAACCGTGCAACGGAGCGCAGCGGAAACTGTGCAAGCCTGTAGCCAAGGGCGTCTCCAGTATGCTAACTTAGGTGTTTGTGCGTAGCGTGGGCTCGCCGCTAAGGTGTTCACATGACGAATGTTAGCCGCAATTTGAGTGGCCGGCGGAGCTCAACGTAAGGCATGCCCGACTATATCTATCTTCTAAAAAACCGCCTCTCACATCCACCAGCGGAATGCCCTTGACCAGATTCGTCTGGCAGCTCGCGAAGCAGGGATGACGGTGTTTCTGGTGGGGGGAGCGGTCCGCGATCTGACCAGCGGCTCTCCCGTCTTCGACCTTGACGTAACGGTGCAGGGAAATGCTCTTAAGCTGAAGAAAACACTGGAGAAGGCGGGTGGAAAGCTGTGGGGCGAGCACGAGCCTTCGCGGACCCTCTTCTTCCGCTTCCCGGTTGGGGTAACGGTGGAGATTTCAAGCGCCCGCCGCGAAGAGTATCCGAAACCCGGCAAGCCCGTATACCACTGGGACACGATACTTGAAGATCTTCGCCGCCGCGACTTTACCGCCAACGCGATGGCGTTGTCGCTCAACGAGCATTCGTACGGGTCTGCTGATGGATCCGCTCAACGGGGTGGCCGACATCGAAGCCCGGCAGCTGCGCCTGGTGAGCAACTATGGGTTCATCGAGGATCCGGCCCGCCTGCTGCGGGCTACGCGCCTGGTCGCCCGTTTGGGGTGGCAGCTGGATGAGCGCACGCAAACCCGATTCCAGAATGCCAAGGATGAAAAGGCGATCGAAGCTCTTTCCGCTTATCACCGCGGCTATGAACTGGAAGAAATCGGCCACGAGGAAGACGGGTTGCGGGTGCTTGCCGCGATGGAGGCGGAAGGGCTGGATGCACTCCCTGTTTCCCGCCTGGACCACGGCTTCTGCCGATGCCAGCTGCCCTTGAGGAAATGCGCAAGCTGGTGACCCAGCTGCAAATGCAGGGGGTAAGCCCTGACATTTCGGCGGTTTCAGTGCACTATCTTACGGCGAAGCTTTCAACCAAGGATTTGGCCGCACTGAAGGCCATATTCGTTCGGCCCGGCTTTGTCGAGGAATGGAACAACCTCGATCACGCAGCCAAAGAATTCAACAAGCAGCTCATGGGCAAAGAGGCGGCTACACCTTCGGCTACCTGGAAGCTGTTCACCACAGCCGATCCACAGGCCGTTCTTTGGCTTAGGCTTGACTTCGAAGACCCCGGCTGTCCAGGCGAAATATAAGAACTTCTTTACCGTATGGCCGGAGGCGCGGCAGAAGATCCCCCATGCCCTGCTTCAGGAACTGCGAATCACGCCGGAAGTTCCGGGTTATGACGAAATGATTTCCCGCCTGTTCCTGGGCGTCATCGATGGCAACCTGGAGACAGAGGAGCAACTGCGTGCCTTCCTGGAACCCTATTCGCCCCCGGCTCCTCCGCCGCCGGTGACGGTACGCCGGACCCGGGGCTCGAAGAAAGTCAGGGGAGAAGGCAAGGTCCTGGTGGAAGCCGCGTTTGACGGCGACGCCGATGCTGACGATGTTTTGCCACTGGATGAGGACGAGGCAGCCGAGGAGCCAATCGAGGACCTCGGGGATGAAGACGAGCAGCGAACCCCCGGTAAGCCTTCCACCGGCAGCAAAAAAGAGTGCTCCGGCACTCAAGAAATCGTCCGTGGAAAGCCAGCCGAGTTCCCCGGCAGGAAAGCCCTCCGCAGGTACGAAACCGGAGGCCTCCTCCATCGAAGGACGGCCCGGCGGCTGCGAAGTCGGCGCCGAGCCCCGCGCTTCACGTGGTGGCGCCGGCCAAACAGGCCAAGGTGCACGTGATGGCGAAGCAGCCGGCTAAACCGGCTCCGCCCCCGGCTCCCAACCGGGGCCACGCTTCCAAGCCTTCTCCTAATCATGCGCCCAGCCATCCGCATCCGGCGGGGAAGAAAGCATTGCCCCTGAAGCCGGTTCCCGCCAAGGCGGCGGCCGCCAAACAGGTCCCGGCCAAGTCTGTACCTTCGAAGTCGGTGCCGGCCAAGGTAGTTCGCGGGCCGGTTGCGAAACCGGCCATAGTCGCCAAGCCAGCGGTAAAGCACAGCGTGCCGAGCAAGAAGAGCGGCGGTAAAAGCGCCTGCCAAGGTACAAAAGAAACCTGAGCCGGCGAAGAAGTCCCACCCGGCGAAGAAGCCCGCTCCGGCAAAGAAGCATAAATAGAAGGGCGGATTAGCAGCCTAAAGGTAAAGAATTCGCCTGTCGAGACGATGATGCCACCATGGACATCGCGGACGTCACGGCTCAGGATCCCGTTGAGCAGGCGATTGCAGACCAGGCTGTAACGAGAGAGAGCCCATTCCCGCCGGTTGGTCTGCGAGGAGAACTTCCGGACAAGCCGACCCACGCCCACGAGATACTTTCGGCGATTATCAACCATCACGCAGTGCCATCGACCCTGCAAATGGTGGCCGATACCTTTGTGAGTTTGTGCCCCTCCAAGGGGGTTGCTATCTTTGTGCTTTCGGGCCCGCGGTTCCAGATTGAGGCTGAGGCGGGATTACCCAAGCGGCTTCCCGGAGCTCTTCTTCCCAAGCCGGTTGCTCCTTCGGCAACGGCGCTCGCGGCTTCTCCATTGCGAGATTGCGCAGCTGCCAACTTCCCATCCCTGGGGCAGATCCTGAACTCTGGGGTTACGCTCTGCCTCGCATTGCCGTTGACCTCAGGTTCTGGAGAACCGCGAGGAGCTTTCACGGTATTCGACCGGCAGCAGGGTGCGCTGGACGAAACGGCTCGGGAAACAATCCAGAGCCTATGCGATCTCGCCCGGCTGGCTATTGAACATGGCCAGCTCTATGAGCAGGTCGTGCACGGCTGGCAAGTCGACTGGCTGACCGGGTTACCCAACCGGCCAATGCTGGCGGACCGGTTACGGCAAGGAATGGTCATCGCCCAGCGCCAGGGTGAACTGCTTGCAGTCTGTTGCATCGGCCTGGATCACTTTCAGCAGATCAATGACGGGCTGGGGCATGAACTTGGAGACGCTTTTTTAAAGATGATCAGCGAGCGGCTGAATCTGTCGATTCGGGAGCGAGACACGCTTGCTCGCCAGGGTGGCGATGAGTTTCTCGCTGGTGTTGCGCGATCTCAAAGAGGCATCCGATGCGGTTCATATTTGTCAGCGGCTGCTCCACGAAGTGCGCCAGCCATTTCTGCTGGAGGGCCACTCCTTAACCATAAACGCCAGCATCGGTATCGGCCTTTTCCCCGACCATGGGAATACGGCGGAGTTATTGTTGCGCCATGCGGATATGGCGCTGCAGGCGGCAAAACGCGCCGGCGGAGGTGGGGCTAAGATCTATTCTCCCGCTTTGGGCCTGCAGAGCCAGAGGGCGGCAGAAATGGCCGGGGCCCTGCTCGACGCCTTGGCGAAGTCCCAATTTCGCATGGTGTACCAGCCGGTTTTCACCACAGAAGGAGAGATCGTTGCCTTTGAAGCATTGCTGCGGTGGCAGCATCCCACCTGGGGCCCCGTCAGCCCTCCGGAATTTATTCCTACTGCGGAAAAAAGCGGCCTTATCGTCCCTATCGGCGATTGGGTCATCGACGAGGTGTGCCGCCAGGCGCTGGAATGGAACGCCGCCCACTTACGTCCCATCAAAATGTTTGCCAATGTGTCCGGGGTGCAGCTGGAACGGCCCGACTTTAGTTCGAAGATTGCGAATGCACTCAAGCGAAGCGGTCTCGCGCCGGATCGCCTGGAGCTCGAGATTACCGAGAGCTGGGTCATCTCAGACTTGCGGGGAGCCGCGGGTAAACTGCAGCAGCTGCGCGATCTGGGCATCGGCGTCGCGCTCGACGACTTTGGCACCGGCTACGCCGCTTTCGACTACCTGCAGGAACTGCCTCTGGACACGCTTAAAATCGATCGCTCGTTCATTCAACGTCTCGACGGTCCTGCTGCCAATCTTTCCACCGTCCGTGCGATGACGATTCTGGCCCGGCAGCTGGGGATGAAAACGGTTGCTGAGGGCGTGGAGTCAGAAGAGCAGGTACGCCAGCTGGGCGCGATAGGATGCGACCTCATGCAGGGCTTCCTGCTCGGCCGGCCACTCAAGCCGGAAGCCGCCTGTTTGCTGCTCAGGAACCAAAAAAAGGCGGCTCCCTTGCTCCACGTGGCGGCAAAAGGGCCTCGCACCCGTGGCTTCAACGGAATACCTCACCGGGTAAAGCTCTTTCCCACCACTCTCCTCGGGCTTGCCGGGGATAGATCTGCAATACTTCGGTGGTGCCCAGCCATAGGGATTCCTCTCCTCGTGTAACCAGCATGCGCGTGATTCCGGTTGCCGGCAGCGACAGCATGTTGCTGAACCTGAGCGGCGCTCACTCGCCCTACTTCACCCGCAACATTGTGCTGCTCACCGACGATGCGGGGCATACGGGCGCCGGCGAGGTCCCGGGCGGCGCCAGGATCCGCCAGGTTCTCGAAGATGCCGCGATTGAGATCCTCGGCCGTCCCATCGCTTCGTACCTCGAGATTCTGCAAACCATCCGGACCCGCTTTGGCGATCGCGACACGGCCGGGCGTGGGCTGCAGACCTTCGATCTGCGCACCACCGTCCATGCCGTCACTGCTGTGGAATCCGCGCTGCTCGATCTGCTGGGGCAGTTCCTGGGCGTGCCGGTAGCCGCATTGTTGGGGGAAGGCCGGCAGCGCATCGAGCGTCCCGGTACTCGGGTATTTGTTCTACGTCGGTGACCGGCGCAAGACTGGCCTGCCCTATGCGAGCGATCCGCACGCGGACGATCCATGGTTGCGATTGCGCCACGAGGAAGCGCTTACCACCGAGGCTGTGCTCCGCCTGGCGGAGGCAGCGCAGGCACGATATGGGTTTCACGACTTCAAGCTCAAGGGCGGTGTGCTCTCCGGGCAGCAGGAAATGGAAACCGTGACTGCGCTGGCGGAAAGGTTTCCCCAGGCACGCATCACCCTCGATCCCAATGGCGCATGGCTTTTAGACGAGGCTGTGGCTCTTTGCCGCGGTAAACAGCATGTTCTGGCCTACGCAGAAGATCCTTGTGGCGCCGAGCAGGGGTACTCTGGCAGGGAGATCATGGCGGAATTCCGGCGCGCCACCGGCCTGCCCACTGCCACCAACATGATTGCCACCGATTGGCGCGAGATGAAGCATGCAGTGCAGTTGGGCGCAGTGGACATTCCCACTGGCCGATCCGCATTTCTGGACCATGCAGGGGTCCGTGCGCGTGGCGCAGTTCTGCCGCGACTGGGGCCTTACCTGGGGATCGCACTCCAACAATCACTTCGACATCTCGCTGGCCATGTTCACACATGTCGCGGCCGCTGCTCCGGGAAACGTAACCGCTATCGATACTCATTGGATCTGGCAGGATGGACAGCGGCTAACCCGGGAACCGTTCCAGATCGTCCATGGGGCGATCGAGCTCCCGGACCGTCCCGGGCTTGGCATCGAGATCGATATGGAGCGCGTTGAGACTGCCCATGCGCTCCACGAGAAGCTGGGGCTAGGAGCCCGCGACGACCGGGCCGCGATGCAATACCTGGTGCCGGGCTGGACCTTTGATCCCAAGCGTCCCTGCCTGATTGCGGTGAAGCCATGAAGATGCTCATGCTGGCGCTGTTTCTGTCGGCCTCTATCTCCTCGGCGCTGGGGGAGACGCGTCTCGTCATTATCGATCAGGATGGCTCTGGTCCGGGCGGATCGAACCAGATGTCCATGATGGTGCTGCTGCAATCGCCGGATGCCGAGGTACTGGGTATCACCGTGGTGACCGGTAATGCCTGGCGCGATGAGGAAGTGCAGCACACTCTGCGCATGCTCGAGTTGATCAAGAGGACCGATGTGCCCGTGGTTCCGGGCGCGGTGTTTCCGTTGGTGCGCACGCAGCAGGGGACCCGGCTGGCTACTCCGCTGGTGGGCAGAGTCGACTGGCTGGGCGCGTGGGGAGGGGGGCCTATGAATCTGGGGCACGAGTCCGAGAACAAGCCCGATTTCTCGCGCAGCCATGATCCGTACTTTGTACCTCCGCTGCCGGAAGGTACTCCGCACACGCGTCCGCTTGACCACGATGCTGCTCATTTCCTGATCGCGCAGGTGCACGCGCATCCGCACCAGGTGACGATCTGCGCATTGGGGCCACTGACCAACATCGCGCTTGCGCTGGCCATCGACCCGCACTTCGCCGAGTTGACGCGCGGCATCGTTATTATGGGGAGCAGTCTTAATCCGCAGACCGCGGATCCGGAGTTCGCGATCAGTCCGCGCCACGAGTTCAATTTCTGGTTCGATCCGGAGGCAGCCCACATCGTCCTTCGTGCCCATTGGCCGAGGATTGACGTGACCACCGTAGATGTGTCGGTCAAGGCTCCCTTCATGCAGCAGATGGTCGACCAGATTGCGCAATCGCCGAACCCTGCAGCGCGCTATATTGCCAGCTACTCGCAGGAACGGTACTACTTATGGGACGAGTTCGCTGCTTGCGCGTGGCTGGATCCCTCGATCGTTACCGGCGAACGGCAACTCTATATGGATGTTGATTTGAGCCACGGTCCCAGCTACGGGGACACGCTGACCTGGACGACGAGCGTCAAGCCAGACACAGATGTTCAGTTGGTGCACGCACAGGTTGATTTGAATCTTGCTAAGTTCACGAATATGTTCGTTACTTTGATGAAAGCGCCGTCGCTGAAGTAGGAAAACCGCAGATCCCACGGCAAGCCGGCGCAGGCTCTCCACGCTGCGTGCCGTGGGACCGGAGTAGTCATGGGCCTGCGGTCCGCCCAAAATAATGAAAAACGCCTCGGTCTGGCAACCACTCTCTATCGAACCGCTACCCTCTCTCTTTTGTCATCCCGCCTGTCCCGGCGTGCCGTGGAACCGGAGCGAAGCGGAGCGGAGGGACCTGCGGTTCCGCAGACCATTCCCGGAAATCTTTTTCGGACCGAGCGAGGAAATCTGCAATTGCCCAAGGAACCACGGAGCTTCACGCAAGCCAAGGCGAACGAAACTCAATGAGCGAGACATAACACAACCCTCACGACTAAAAAAAAGTTCGCCCTTCCCGTTCCTATGTGCCGTGCTGGGTTCCTCTCGCCCTTTCAATGTTTGTATCAGGGCACGACTTCAGTCAGGCCATAAAAGCGGCAAATGACGAGGGCTTTAGCCCCTGCGGCTCTTCTGTCCTTCTGAGAAATGCCAACTAACCATGTGGGCTAAAAACTTGCCCTGCCCATCTCCCGCCGGGCCGCACTTCTCCGAGTTGACGCGGGGCATCGTTCTCATGGGTGGCAGTCGTAATCCGCAGATCGCCGATCCGGAGTTCTCGTCCCGTCCGCGATGCGAGTTCAATTTCAGGTTCGATCCTGAGGCTGCCCATAAGCCGCAGGGCCGGCGCCATTCGAGGCCGCTTCACAGTAGCCGTAAAATTTGCTTGACATGTAGATAGCCACAAGGTTATATAACCAAACAGTGATTAATGGTCCCGACAAACTCGACAGGACTTTCGCCGCGTTGGCCGACCCGACCCGGAGAGCGATCCTCGCTCGCCTCGCGTCCGGTGAGGCTACAGTTACCGAGTTGATGCAGCCCTTCGCCATCAGTCAACCTGCCATCTCTAAGCACCTCCGAGTTCTCGAGAAGGCAGGTTTGATCTCGCGCGGGCGCAACGCTCAGTGCCGGCCACGTCGTCTGGAAGTGGGCCCACTCGCTGAGGCAGACAAGTGGCTCGAGCGCTACCGGCAGATATGGGAAGGAAGCTTCGAGCGTCTGGATAATTTGCTGGGTGAATTGACCGCCAAGGACTCAAAACAACACGCAATCGCTCGCCATGCGACCACGAGAAGGAGAGTACGTCGATGAAGAACACCGGAACGTTGGCGGTTGCGACGCCGACACCTAAACAGATTGTGCTTACGCGCGTCTTTAATGCGCCGCGCGCGTTGGTTTTCGATGCATTCACGAAGCCCGACCTATTGAGGCGTTGGTTTGGTCCGCGCGGGTGGTCGTTGGTTACGTGCGAAGTGGATCTCAGAGTCGGCGGACACTTCCGGTTTTTACTGCGGAGCCCCGAAGGAAACGAGATGGGCATGCGCGGTACATATCGCGAAATCGATCCACCGTACCGGTCAGTGCACACAGAGAGCTTTGACGATCTTCCGGGAGAGTCAGAGGTAACGACTGAACTGTTAGTGCGCGACGGAAAGACCGTGCTCACGGCAACCATCGCCTACACCTCGCAGGAGATTCGTGACGCGGTCATTAGATCGGGCATGGAGCATGGAGCCGCCGAGTCCTATGACCGGCTTGCAGAGCTGCTGGAACTGCTCACTCTGGCCGAGCTTCAAGGAGTCGAAAAGCCGTGACTCGCGACCGTGGAAAGGTTCGACTCGTGAGGAAAATTCTTGTTGGGTTTGCCGGCCTGCTTGTGGTCGCCGTGGCCGGAATGATCATTGCGATTCGTATCGAGTTCAATACCGAAGGAGACCTGATGGGAGCCGCGCAGAAGACCGCAACCTCCAAGGACGGAACCGTAATCGCCTATGAACAAAGCGGCAAAGGCCCGGTGCTCATCCTGGTTTCTGCCGCATTGGCTGACCGATCGGGAAACCGGCGCTTGGCACGCTATCTCTCCGACCGGTTCTCGGTCGTCAACTACGACCGGCGGGGCCGCGGAGCGAGCGGAAACACCAACCCCTATATGGTCGACAAGGAGGTCGAGGATATCGAAGCACTGATCGACGCCAGCGGAGGTTCGGTAATTCTGTTCGGCAGCTCTTCGGGCTCCGTGCTCGCGTTGGACGCCGCTGCGCATCTTGGTCCCAAGGTGAAGAAGCTCTACATGTTCGAGCCCCCATTCATTATCGATTCCAGCCGTCCACCGATGGATAATACTTTATCCGGCGCGATCGATCGCCAAATCGCGGCCGGCAACCGAGGCGAGGCCGTGCGACTGTTTTTCACGAAGGGCATGGGAATCCCGTCGTTCGGAGTGACGATGATGCGGTTTCTGCTGCCGGGATGGTCCAAAATGTGCGCTATGGCCCACACGATTCCTTATGACCTTTCGATTCTGAGCGGAACGCAGGCGAGCGAGCCGCTCCCAGTTGAACGCTGGAAGAGTGCTTCGCTTCCTATAAGAGTTGCAGTGGGTGCCAGGAGCGAACCGTTCTTTCACAGTGGCGCAAAAGGGCTGGTACAGATTCTCCTCTCGGGGCAATACCGATCGCTGGCCGGCCTAAACCACGGAGCTCTCCTCCTGGCTCCGACCGCTCTCGGAAAGGATATCCAGGATTTCCTGCTGCAGCCTTGATCCGCAGCTTTAACACAGATGCCAACACTTCGAAAGGCGTGGACAGGAACGTGTGAAAAATTTCGTTGACGGTGCACTAGCGGGCCTTCTGCCCTACCGCGATACGCATTACGTTCCCAGGAAACACGCCACGAGGTGGACGCGTCCGGTGCAAGTGTGGCGATCGCGTCACCGAGGCAGCCGCTTCACTCCGCGCAACTCCTCATCCGTCCTCTGAACGCCTGGCTCCGCGAATTCGGGGAATGCCCAGTCGCCGTACTTCGCTTTTACCTGGGGCAGCACTGCCCTCAGCACCGCATCGCTCTTGTCTCCCTCCGCTTGCGCCTTGGCTATGGCTGCTCGCAGAAACAACAGGTAGTCGCGGAACGTCTGCACATCGCCGGCCTTGCCAGCATTGTCCCCATGGCCCGGAACGAAGGTCGCCGAAGGGTAATCCTTCACCAGTGTGTTCAGTGTCTCGATCCATTCTCTCGTGGATGCGTCGATGAGATTGGGCAGCATGCGATTCCAGAAGAGGTCGCCGCAGAAGACGACGTTGGACTCCGGATCATAGACGACGGTATCCCCGCCGGTATGACCCGGGAAGGCGCGTAACAGCACCTCGCGACTTCCGCCGAGGTACAAGGTGACGCCCTGGGTGTAGGTCACGTCGGGCAGGCGTAGGGCATCCACCGACGATCGCTGTTCGGCTGTTATCTTGTCGTCAAAGAACTTCATATTTTCCGTGCGTTCCCAGCGTCGGACATTCTGCTGAGCCAGCACCGTTGCCCCGGCAGCTGCAAACACCCCGTTCCCCGCGACATGATCCAGGTGATAGTGCGTATTGACCACGAAGCGTACGGGGACCGTGGTCTTTTGGCGGATGACAACGAGGAACTTTTGCGCCGCCGCCGGATTCTCGAAGGTATCGACTACGAGCACGGCGTCACTTCCGACCACGAATCCGGCATTGGCGCCAGACTCGTCGGCCTTCGCTGCCGGATTGTCGATTGCGGCCCAAGCGCCGTGGTCCAGCGGCTTCAACAGGAAGGGTTCGGCGATCTGGGCGCCGCCGATCGTGCCGGCAGCAAGGCAAAATGCTACGGCCCCTAGGAAGAAGGTCTTCATATGCCGACCATCTTATCGTGCTGGTGTTGAACTAGGCCGCAGAGTTTCCCTGAGCCCGTTTTTGAACAGTGAGGTCAGATCGGAGTTATTGGGCGTTACGGAAGCTCACGTTGCATCGGCGAATAGAAGCGTGAGTAGTCCAGTTTAATCTGACCTGTGGACCTGTGTTCGCTCCGGTAAGATCTTCCTTTTTTAAACGATTTCCCACGCGATGAACCCACCACTCAGGATGCCGGTTGCTGGCGGGGAATTTAGTTGACCCTGGCCGGAGTCTCCTGAGTTCGGGTTTAACGGGAAGGCCCAAAAGACCATCAAAACGTTGTCGGCATCGGAGTTTTCTGCACCCGCAAAACAAAACAAGCTGCCCGTATCGAACAAGCAGTCTCCGCTGGTGACTCCAAACGGGTCTGAACTTAGCGGCGCGTTAGGAGAACCGACGAACACTTGGTTGGTTTCTAGCCAACCCTGGATTTGCAAAGCGGTCGGATTTTGCATCCCGCTGACTCGAGAGCCAGAGCCGATGACTGTGAACACACCGTGACTGTCCGTAACCGTGATATTAGGCATTGTTGAATCTCCTGTGCTGATCTTTCAATCTGCCCAGCCGTCTGCCGACCCGCCGAAGAGCGGCTACTTAGAAAAACTGCTTTCCTGGCAAGCCCAGGCCGTAAACCGAGTTTGTGACACTTACGGCGCGGCTGGTAGCCGCGCCCTTTAAAAACCACTGCATTTCGATTTTCTACGCAGTCTGTCAGTGATTCCCTTGATCGTTGTTGATGGTGAAATTGATTGTTGTTGCGTCGTTGTCGATCGGATCGTCGTTCACTACGACCAAGTGATTCCAGACGAATCCGGTATTCTTCGGCACGTTGCCACCACCGTTGATCGAACCGCCTTCTGTTTCGTCGTCAAATTCCGACGCTGACCACGAAACGGTAACGCTCAGGTCTGCATTCAAGTCGATATCGAAACCAATGTGGGCCCGCGGCGTGAAGTTGGGTGGTCCATCGAAATCGAGGTGCGCGTGGGAGTGGAATGGCCATACTTGGGCCGTCTTGGTCTCGGCAAAGTAGCTCGGGCTGTGCGCAAACGCCGAGCTCCAGTCGGTTTGCTTTTCAACCCAAATCGTCACCAGACGATAGATCTCTGGGGGCGGCTGCAACGCGATGGGAACATCGGTCGTTTGGCCGGCATCAATGTGAACGTTGACCGTTGCGGAGTTCCAGTAGCCTCCGATGTTCAGACCCGCGGTAACCTGGTAGTCGCCAGACGGAACGTTATCGAATCTGAATCGGCCATCGCTTCGTACCACCACGTCCTGCAAACCGCTACCGAGCAATGACACGTTTGCTCCGCTCACGTCCGCGTTCGCGGTAACCGTTCCCGTAAGCGTTCCTTTCGTTGGCACGAGTTTCCATCGGTAGATGGGCACTTGCGCGTAGGTTCCGGGACGATAGAATACTTCCTCCACATGCCCATACACGGACCGGAACTGCCCTTGGTTTCCGCTCCCTGGAGAGTCCCAGAACAATATGTTGTCGGGGCTGACCGAATTTGCCGAGCCCGTCGTCTGCCACGCGTCTTCGTCGACGGTGTTGATATCGGCTGAATCGGAGGCAAACGTATTGCAAAGCTGATTGGCTACTGTATCCGGAGCGTCCGTGAACAGTGTTCCGAAGAACCCCGCTGAGTCATGCGCGGTGTCATACACGGTTTGGAACAACCACTTTGCCGCCTTTTGACGCTCTTCCGCCGTGTAAAAATACAGACCGTCGAGTGTGGACCCGTCCACTGCGGCCCCGCCGATCACATCCGTCGGCTCCAGGTCACCAACACTGGTGATCTTATTTGGACTCTCCAGGTTCACATTCGCATGCTGCGCCGCCAGCCAGATGAAAGATGAGCACGTAGTTGCTGTTGTGCCCTGCGCCCAGCCAGAATCGGGCCCTGCAACGCCTTCCGGTCCCAGGGAAATCTCAGGCTTCGTGTAACAGTAGAAGCGATAGTGGCCCTTGATCCCAAGCGCCGCCTCCGCAATCGTATGCAGCTTTCCGCGAATGGCGCTTGTCTCGTCGAACGGATTCGGCTTGACAACGATCGGATAGATGATGGTACTGGAATCGCTCAGATCGGGAGCGAACGAAAAGTCGGAGATCCGGTACGGGCCGGTATCTGGCGAGGTCATCCATTCCCCGTAATATGCGTTGTCAATGGTCTGCGTCACAGTCCCCGGCCATAAATACTTCAGAGCCGTAGGATCGAAACCATCCGTGCCCTTGTGCCCAAGGAAGCTTCCCGCAAGATGATCTTTCAACCAATCATCGGAACCGGTCGAGTGGGTCACCTCGATGTGATTCTTGGTCATAATGCCGCAGTGAGAGTAGAACTGCGCAGGTGTGACCTGGCGAAGCAGCTGCCCTACCAGGCCTGGGCCGCCTGGATCGAGCAGACAGTCACCCTTTTTTGCATTCAAAACCCGTCCTGGCACATACCGCCATTGAACCTCGGATGTCAACTGGCAAACCATTCCGTCAGGAAGCTGGTCCGGCACGTTGTCGGGATCGCACTCCTGCCCAACCACGGGGATCACTTGGTCGAAGGGCATTCGATTTGGATCCAGCAAATTGGCCAACACCGATGAAAAATTCTGATTTGCCGTGTCGAGCAGTTTCTGTGATGCGAGATACGCGGGCGAGCCCGGACCTCGCTGCGGAAGACTACCTTGACTTTGCAACAGGGCGGTCGAGGTATCCACCGGGGCAAGGCTCGGCGAAAGAATATTGGCGACACTGGCCCGCCGATAATACTCAGCCAAGTCCTGGTGGGTTACGACAACATTCGTCACGGAAGCAGAGGCGCTTGCAAGTTGCTGCAACGCACGCGAAGGTGCCGGGTCGGAAACGAGGCCACTCCATTGCATCGGCAGTTTCACTTCGATGTAGGCGCTGGATATAGCCGGGAGCTTGGAGCACATTCCGATCCCGCTGAAATGAATTGCCACGCCGAATACGTTCCCGGTGAAGGCGTCTGATGTGAAAACCCGGGTAACGGTGACGGTGGAGCGAGCGGGAACTCGCAAGTCCATCGTTGCTAAAGAGAAAGCGGCCTGCGCCTGGAGGCCGACAGCCCGGCTCGAAAGCGAGGGAGCAACGCCGGTCGGGACGATTTCATCTGCGGACCTGTTTGCGGGGTTCTCCGAAACATCAGCAGTCAGCCACTCGTGTTTCTCCGCTGTAAAGGAAATCTCCTCATCCTCCAGGTTCGTGATCGTAAAGAGGCAAATCACCTCGCCCACAATGAAGAACAGCGTCGGAATGATTAGGGGATTTTGCACAGCGACACGCGGGGTCAACACGCCTCGCCGCACCTTGTTTAGCCCGTACGTATTGAATACGGAAATCGTCCTCTTTGCGGAGGCCACCAGTCCATTGGAGTAATGCGCGTCCGCCTGAACGTCGAAGCCGGTGTAGAGACTGTCGCGGTCAAGCGCGGCAGTGTAGTCATGCACAATGGCACCGCCCTCGCTAACTCCGATGCTTCCATCGCCAAAACTCCACGTATACTGCCGAACATTTGACAACTCGGCGTCTGCGTTGGCAATCGAAAACTGGATTGTGCGGGGCTGATAGTGGTCCTGTGTGGCCCAAATAATGGGTGGCTTGGCTACGTCCGGATTTAGGATGCTCACCTTCACCCTCTCACCCACTTGGTCGATCTGCTTTCCTAATGCGGCAGTTACAACCACTGTGAAGGTGCCCGGGTCCCGAAACTGCAAGAACTGACTTGCACCGTAGACGCCATTGATGCTCACGTCTGCGGCAGGGTCGGAAAGTTGTACTTGGACGCGGATGCTTTCTCCCACCGTGGGATTTTTCTTCGAGAGCTTCACTTTCTTGATCAGGTTGCCCATCTTGATTTACCTCGTAGAAATTGATCCGGTCTGATTCCAGACGTACGATCCTCGCTCGCGGGAGTTGGACGAAGGCTAGGCACAAGTTCCGCCTCGCACGTGAAGTCGAGAGAAGGCCCTTGGATCCGCTTTCCAATCCGCAACAGATAGTGATCGGGAAGGTCAATCCGTTTCAGACGGAGGGAGTCGAAACATCGCACCATGGCGACGTTTGCCGTTGGCCGTCCGCCGAAGGTATTTTCGGCTATATGGCAGTGGCGTGGGCAACACTTCACTCCCGAACAGGTCGAGCAGATATTGCAAGAGCGCACCGCTGTGATTCGCCAAAAAATCCTGACAAATCGTCCCAGAATTGTCGTGATGTACGGCATGATTGGGAAACAACACTTTGAGAGGCTTACTGGGCAAAGCCTCATTCGCGATAAGGTCGTGACAGTTGGACCTACGGAAATGGTGCTCACGCAACACCCAGTTGCTCAGGGTTCTGCTAACTCCGGCTGGGTGGTGTTGGGAAAGAAGCTGGGATGAAAACGCCAGGTTGTTTCCGGGACGGCAAACCGGGATGACCTTTCGGGGACACACCCTTCGGGCGCAGACGAACTAGCCACCATCCATCTACTCCGACGGAATGGATGGGAACTAGCATAGCCAAAGCCGCCTAAGAAGCTTCGCCTTCCGATTGCAACACCTCATACATTAAGCTTTCTTACTTCAGCCCGACTCAACAACAACCACCACTCGCCAGACGCTCCCGACCGCAGTGAGCCCTGGGCCACTATTCCCGCGCTACACTGAACTCCATGCGCGTCTGCTTCACACCTCTTCTCGTCCTGCTGAGCGTTTCCACTTCTTCCTTTGCTTCCTCGCCGCCGGGACCCGGGCCGGCCATCCAGTTGCCCACCTGGTCGCAGCAGATCGCGCTCCGCGAGTCCTGGCTCGTCCAGCGCCACGCGATGATCCTCGACATGATGCGCCGGCACCACATCGACATGTGGATCGTCGTCAATGAAGAGTTCCATGATGACCCGCTCACTCAGTACATCGCGCCGCCTCGCCCCTATACTGGCAACCGCGACATCTTCCTCTTCATCGATACCGGCAACTCGCTGCGCAAGATCGCGGTCACCGGCTACGGGGAAGAAAACGTTCAGCGCTTCTTCGAGTCGGAAGAAGACCCCAAGCCCGCGGACAAGGTGCTTCCCGCGCTCTACACCCAGTATCATCCCCAGCACATCGGCCTCTCCATGGAGGGCAAGCGCGGCGTCGAGCGATCCCTTACCCATGACAGTTACCTTTACCTGGCCAAAACGCTGGGACCCGGCGCCGAAGCGCATTTCGTTCCCGCCGCCGGCCTCATTGAGGAGTATCTCGACACCCGCATCCCCGACGAGTTCTCCACTTACAAAACGCTCATCGAGTTAACTGACCAGCTCACACGGCGCGCCTTTTCGAACGAAGTCGTGACCCCAGGCAAAACCACCGTGGGCGATGTTCGCAGATGGCTCTACGACCAGATGGGGTTCTACAACGTAACCACCTGGTTTCAGCCCGACCTGCGCTTGCAGCGGAAGGGCCGTGTCCCGCCAACCTCACGCGGCTTTCTCGCGGTCGAGCCCGAGTCCACTGTCATCTTGCCCGGAGATGTGTTGCATCTCGATTTCGGTATCACCTCCATGGGCCTCAATACCGACTGGCAAAAGGAGGCCTACGTCCTGCTCCCCGGCCAGACCGATGCCCCGAGCGGCCTGAAACATGCACTCGCCAACACCAACGCGCTGCAGGAATCGTTGATGACCCGCTCTCGGCCGGGCCGCGTGGCAGGCGACGTCTATAACGACATACTGGCCGACATGAAAGCTGCGGGGATCGAAGCCAAAGTCTATTCCCACCCCATCGGTAACCAGGGTCACGGGCTCGGGGCCGGACTGGACGGCCGCGCAGCACAGGCTTCCGCCGGGGAAGGCAAACATCTGCGCAAGGGTTCTTACCTTTCCATCGAGCTCAACTCCGCCACGCCCGTGCCCGAGTGGGGAAACCAGAAGGTCTACGTCATGGAAGAAGATGACGCTTATCTCACCGATCACGGCTTCGAAACCTTCCTTCCCCGCCAGACCAGCTTCTACCTTATCCACCCATCGGAAAGACCGAATTAGGTCGGAAAGTATTCGTCGAGTTGATTCGTCAGGACCGGACTAGTACTTTGGAAAAACAAGAGTTTCGGGGTTCGTCCAGCCTCTGCAGGTGCGTTCTGTTTGGAGCGGTGGACGGAGTGGCTGAGACTACTGCGTCGCGGCCAACGACGAAATACGCGGAACACTGATTTGCTTCTCGCGCTTGCGAGTTTGAGCGATGTCATAGGAAGACTGCATACGCATCAGCGTATCCATCTTGACTCCGAAGGCCTTCTCGATGCGTAGCGCCATTTCCCCTGAGAGATTTGCCTTGCCATTGAGCAAACTGGACAACGTGGGCCGCGAGACGCGCAAGGCTTTTGCAGCGGCCGTCACCGTCAATCCCGCGGGTTCGATGATCTCCGTCCGAATAAAATCGCCGGGATGGGGCGGGTTCTTGATAGGCATGTTGGTTTCTCCTTCCGCCTAGTGGTAATCCTCTAAGTCCACGTCGTAAATCTCTGCTCGCCCGTGCCGATGCGAAACGTCAATCTTCTATTGGCTGTAACGCTGAGGCTCCATGTGCCTTTGCGATTCCCGGTCAGGATATGCACCTTCCAGGAAGGGAGGGCCCGCAATTCTTGCTTTTTCAAACCCTTATGGACGAAGTTTCGAATCCTCGCCTGGGCAACTGTAGCCCGTAACCTAACACTTGTCAACCGGTGGGACCGCTTCTAAAGTAGTCACCCTCAACGAATCAAAGTACGCGAACATGAAAGGGTTACGTGTCAAGGCCGACACAGGTGTTTGGCGCATCGCTTTGCCTTCGCGCCAGAGAGAACGCAGTTCGACTAGTTGGCGGTGACAAATCCGCGCGGTAGTGCAGTCCAGCAAACCTATTGCAGCGAACGAACACTCTCGAGGGGATGCATCCCGATTCCAACACCTCGTACATTAAGCTTCCTTAATCTTTCCCACATCAGAAATTCACCCGCACAGATGCATGCTTGGGGCATAACTCGAGGACGGCCGCACAGGGTAACCCGAGGACCGGACGGGAAGTAGCCGCACAACTTCCAACCTCTCACCCTTTTTTCCTTCGAGGAATACCGAGAAAAATCGATTTTCTAACTCGGCGCAAGCTTTTCAACTACCATCCGACGCGTTCGAGCCCTTCGACGGCATCAAAGTGTTCGTCTTGGCTTAGCAGTGGTAGACGGTGTTGCCGGCAAAGTGCAGCAATCCAGAGATCGTTAGAGGGGATAGGGCGACCAGCCTTTTTGAGTGCTGCTCGAATCCCGGCATAATGCCGTGAGGTCTCTTCCTCTAGCACAAGGATGCGTGTCGCCGCGATGAGCTCTCGCAGCCACTTCTCGTACTCACTGCGCCGTCGCGATTGCCCAATACCGAAACGATATTCGCCGAGCACAATCACGGGCAGCTCCATGCTCGCAGCCTGCCGATAGACGCGAACGACCGCGGGCTCATCATCCGCCACCGCGGAGAGTGCGTTGGTGTCGAGAATCACTCCCAATCCTCGGGCTCAATTTTCTCGAACTCACCCTTGATGATCCGATTGATACGCACCGTCTCTTTGTGGAGGTGTTTGAGACCTCCAGCAAGCCTCACCCAGGGCTTTTCTTCTCTTTTCGAGCCAGCAGCGAGCTTCTCCTCAACAGCTTCGGTGACAAAGGCGCGCAGCGGGATGCCTCGTTGGGCGGCCACCGATTTGGCGCGGCGAAAGACGGGGTCGGGAATCTCAAGCGTGGTCTTCACTTTCTCAGACTCCCATATTTATGGGAGACAGTCAATCGACGCTCCGAAGGCGCTCATGAGACCGCCAACCCGCCGGCCGTGGTCTCCCACAACAGCCGGGACGACGCCAACGGAGGCGACAACCCCTGAGACCGGACGGGAAGTTTGCCAGCCATGGCGGCGGTGATTAACCGCCGCGGAAAGCCCGATTCTCTTTAGACCTTCCATAATTGTAGGGTGGAGAGAATTACGCTTTAGAAGCCTCTGAGGCGCGCTTCCTTCTCGCACCCTGCAGGGCCTCGCACGCCAACCCCCCAAAATATCCCAACCATGCCTGACACTAAAAGCACTCAATCTGGATCTATAGGACGTGACCATTCCACATACGGCCCCTTTCAGCGCCGCGGCGAGCATCCATTGCCCCGTTTTCTTCCGCGGACGCAGAACTGTACCCACGCATGATCCCGGTCATCCCCTTTCTACCGACTTAGTGCGCTTAGTGCGCTTAGTGCGCACGTTTTTTCAAAACTTTTGGACCGGCGGCCAACCCACCTCGAACCCACCTCCGTCGCCCATTGCAGCCACTTGACCTTCGGCGCCCGCCACCACCATCGGGTCACCGGTCTATGTGGGATAATCCCTACCGTAGTGGAGAGATCTCCGGTTCAACTAGAAGACCTCACGAAGACGCGGTCTCGCCGTGCCCTATGGCTGGCGATTCTCCCCCTCATCTTGGCGGCCGTCGCTTTCTTCGCTTACCGAACACAGCGGCTCTCCATCGAGCCAACCGAGGTCACACTGCCGGCGGACGGTGCGGAACACAACGCGCTCCGCGTTGGCTTCTCCGGGTTCTGGTTCCCCCGCTTCTGGTTCGGCGATACGGTGAGCGAGAACCTAGACGCTCCCAAACTTCGCCTGCTTGAATCCCGCCGCGGCATCCTCCAGGGCATGTTGCTAGCTCCCGTAAACCCGGGTCACACCGACCTTCACCTGACCTGGCGTCACCACACCATCCTTGTACCAGTAACCTTTCTCTTCGACCCCAGTGACAGCTATGCCGACGGGACCCCCGATTTTCTACGCCTCCACACTGCGCAGGATCGCCAGGCCTTTCGCGGCTGGTTCACCTCCATTGCGGAAGCGCAGGCAGACCAGCCCAAACTACCCACCGAGATCGATGACTGTGCCGCACTGCTCCGCTTTGCCTACCGTGAGGCGCTGCATGCACACGATGAAACCTGGCTCGTCAGCCATCCCATGGAAACCCCTCAGCCCTCGATTCGCCAGTACGTCTATCCACAAACCCCGCTGGGCGCAAACCTCTTTCGCGTGCGCCCGGGCCCGTTCAGTTCTGAGGACCTCGGCAACGGCACCTTCGCCCAGTTCGCCGACGCGCGCACGCTCATGGAACGGAACACCCATCTCGTCGGACGCGACCTTCGCCAGGCCCGGCCGGGCGACGTGATTTTTTATCGCCAGTTAGACCAGAACTCACCGTATGATGTCCCCGGCGCTACCCCTCACCATTCTCCATTTCACTCCATGATTTTTTGTGGGGAGTCGGGGGTCGTTTACCATACCGGGCCCATTCACCAAGGCAAAGGTGAGATGCGCCGCTTGTTGCTGAGCGATTTGTTACACCATCCGGATGCGCGCTGGCGGCCGCTATCGGAAAATGCAAATTTTCTCGGGGTTTACCGTTGGAATATTCTGCGCGAAGGCGATTGAACGTCGGGTTCCTCCTCCTGCTGGGGCTGCTACTTCCCATGCGGCTGCTCGCCGCCCGACCGGTCTCATTCAACCTGAGCACCAATCGCAGCTTCGCCCCCACCGAGAAGCCCACTATCCATCTGTATGCGCAGAATGTGGATGAGCTCGAATTCCGCATCTACCGCGTGCCTCATCCCGAAAAATTCCTTGCCGGCCTGCCCGACCTGCATAGCTTCGACAACGGAACCCCCTTCGGTCCCAAAGAGCAAATCGACGAGCGCACCTGGCTGGAGAAGTTTCACGACTGGAAGCATCACCTCTGGTTCCTGGTCCGGCAATTTTTCCGCGGTCAGTTCACCGCCGAGAACCGCGATCGACTGCGCGCCCGTCAAGCGAATCTGGCCCGTAGGAGCCGCATCGTCGGCGTGGCCCAGTTCGCCCAGATCCCCTTGCTGAACGATCACCAACTGGTCGCGCGCTGGCGTCAGGAACTGCCCCCTACCTACGTGTCCGACTCGCAGGAACTGCCGATTGACCCGCTGTCCTCCGGCCTCTACCTGGTCGAAGCCACCGACGGTCATTTCAAGGCCTACACCTTGCTGATGGTAAGCCGCATGGCCATGATCACGCGCACCGGGGGTGGCAGCGTGCTGGCGTATGCGGTCGATCGTGTTTCCGGTGCGGGCATCGCCGGGGTGCAAGTGACCGCAGGCTTTGGCCATGAACAGAAAGCCACCGGCGCCACCGATGCTGACGGGCTGGCCCCACTCAAGCTGACCGCGCCAAAGCCGCAGCCGGACAACTTCTGGGTGCTGGCTACCCACGGGGATGATGTGGCCGCGGTTACTCCGGGCGGCTACGCACTTAGCGGCTGGCAGGGAGGCCGGTGGTCCTCTTACGTCTACACCGACCGGCCGGTCTATCGCCCCGGCCACGTCGTGCACTGGAAAGGAATTCTGCGCGCACGGGTAGAGAATCATCTCGAACTGCCCAAGCTTTCGACCATTCACGTCACCATCGCTGACCAGGATGATCATGCCCTGCTCGATAAGGACATGCCCCTCTCTGCCGCAGGGAACGTGGCCGGCGATCTTACCCTGCCCGCGACCGCGACCCTGGGCTACTACAACATCCGGCTGAGGAATGGGCCGGCTTCCGACGACCCCGACGCGGACGCGGGTAATGGCAGTTTCCGGGTGGAGGACTACCGCAAACCCGAGTACCAGGTACGCGTGAGCCCAGCCAAAGCCCGCCTGCTGCAGGGCGAAACCATGCCGGTGGTGATCGATGCCAGGTACTTCTTCGGCGAACCTGTCTCAAATGCGACGGTCAAGTACCGCGTCTACCACTCCCCCCACTACTGGTGGGATGAAGACGGCGGCGGCGATGGCGGGGCGGGCATGGGAGCCGATGCCGGCCCCGATGCGGGGACGACGCTTCACTGGGCTACGACGCTGCCCAGCAATCCGAACAGACGGGCAAACTCGACGCCAACGGCAAGCTGACCATCAACGTCCCCACCCAATACGTCGCCAATCTGAAGCGGCCGGCCGACCAGGACTACACCGTCGAAGCCGCCGTAACCGATCAGGCCAACCGCGAGATCACCGGGCGAGGACGCTTTCTCGCCACCCGCGGCACCTTCCGCATCCATGTGGAGCCGGTGAGCTATGCCATCCGTGTGGGCGACTCCGCGCTCTTTAACGTAACCGCGGTGGACTACGATAACAAACCAGTGCAAACCCGGGTACACCTGCAGCTGGTGACTCATAAGTATGCCAACGGCAAGACCCAGACCATTCCCGGAGCCTCCACCGATGTGACCACGGACTGCGAGTGGCCGGGCACAAGGGAAGATCCCAGTCTCGGCCGCGGGCAGCGCGGAGGTGGAGGCCACCGCGACCACACCGCGAGAACAACGGATCGTCTACGACTCTACCTATCTATGGGTGATGGGCGGCAACGAGGAAGGGTGGGGAGGCGAGTCACGGTCGGTGCAGATTATCGCCGACAAGAAGAGCTATGCCGTAGGAGACACGGCTCACCTTAGCATCCTTTCCAACGTTGACAGCTTCCATCCCCTGGTGATCGCCACCGGGTATTCGATCGAGTTTCAGAAGGTCATGTTCTCTCCGGGGAAATCTTTGACCTTTGATCTGCCCATCACCGCCGATGCGCAACCCAACCTGGAACTAACGGCCGCCTTCGTTCGCAACGATCAGCTGTACCAGGCCAATCTCAGCATCAAGGTGCCTCCGGTACAGCAGCAGTTACAAGTTGACATCACCCCGGACAAGCAGGTCTTTCAGCCGCAGCAGACCGCCGGGTACGACGTCTTTGCCCGCGACTGGCAGGGCAAGCCGGTGAGCGCCGACTTCAGCTTCGGCGTCGTCGACGAGGCCATCTATTCTCTCTATCCGGATACCAGCGGCGACATGGTCAGGAAGCTCTACCCCGACCGCTATGTCTTCGCCGCGGTCGACTCGTCACTGCAGTACTACTTCAGCGGCAAGGCTGGTCTCAAGTCGCCGGTGCTGGCGGAGCGGGCTGGCGCGCTACCGGCCGCAGTTGGCGCAGGTGAAGCCGGGCAACGATGTGGTGCAGCCCCGGGTGCGCAAGGCATTTCCCGACACAGCTTACTGGTCGCCGTCGGTCCATACCGACTCCGCCGGACACGCTCACGTCACGCTGACCTTTCCCGATTCGCTCACTACCTGGCGGACCACGGTGCACGCCATCACGCTGGATTCGAAGGCGGGCTCCGCCATCAACCGGGTGCTGGTGCGCAAGAACATCATCGTGCGCATGGGCACTCCCCGCTTCCTCCGCCAGGGGGACGAGGTCACCATCCCGGTGATCGTGCACAACTACCTGGACCAGGCCAAGCAGGTGCAGTTGTCGCTCAACATCGACGGCCTCGACCCGGTGAGCGGCGCGCCGCAGTCCGTCACCGTGCCCAGCAAGGGCGAGGGCACTGCGCTCTGGCGGGTGAAGGCGTCGCGCATCGGCAGCGCACGCCTGCTGGCTAAGGCGCTCACCAATGAGGAGTCGGATGCGCTCGAGCTCACCTTCCCGGTCGAGCCGAACGGTGTTCCGCGCACCATCAACTACCTCGGGCGTGATCGCGGAAAATAGTCCGGCCAACGCGACCATCGACTTTCCTGCCAACACCGATCCGGCCGCACACACACTGCATCTCGAGATCGCTCCGTCGATCGCGGGGAGTCTCTTCTCCGCGCTGAGCTATCTCACCTCCTATCCTTATGGTTGCACCGAGCAGACCATGTCCAGCTTCCTGCCCAACCTGGTGGTTGCCGAGACGCTCAAGAAGCTCAACCTTTCCGGCATGATCAGCCCGGCCGATCTGCAGGCGAAGATCAACGCCGGCCTCGATCGCCTGAACGACCTGAAGCACGACGACGGCGGCTGGGGCTGGTGGAAAGAGGACGACAGCCGCGTCTTCATGACTGCGTACGTCGTGTCCGGCCTCGCCCAAGCCAAGGCCGCCGGCTATGCCAAGGCAGGCGAAAATCTCGGCGGGGGAGTGGCGTACCTGCAAAAGCAACTGGCGCAACATCCGCGCATGATTCCTGACCTGCGCGCGTATGTGGTGTATGCCCTGAGCGAGGCCGGTGCGAAGAACCTGGGTTCCATCGGTGGAGACTCTTTGGTCGCGGCGCAACGATCTTTCCGCCGAAGGATTGGCGCTTACCGGCATGGTGATGCTGCGCACCGGGGACAACCGCGCGCCACAGATCGCGCAACTGCTGGAGAGCAAGGTCAAGCGGGAGGGCACGCTGGCATCGTGGCCTTCCATGCACAACCCGCTGCTCGATATCAGCGATGACAACAGCGCGGAGAGCACGGCCTTCGCCCTGCGCTTCCTCACCCACGCCGATCCCAAGAGCCCGCTGCTCGAAGCGGCCGCGCAGTGGCTGGTGGTGAATCGCAGCGGCGGCTACTGGTGGAACTCCACCGAGCAGACAGCCATGGTGCTCTTTGGCCTGGTGGACTATCTCGCCGCCTCGCAGGAACTGAACGCAGACTTCGACGTGGACGTGTTGCTCAACGGCAGCTCGATCGGCAAACGGCATTTCACCGCTGCCGATGCGGCCTCTGGCGTGGACTTCCCGGTGGATGTGGCTGCCGGCCAATTGCATCCCGGCAGCAATCAGGTGCAGATCACCAAGCACGGCAGCGGGCGCGCCTACTGGTCGGTGCAGGGCAAGTACTACTCGACCGAGCAGAAGCTTTACCAGCAGGGCACGCTGTCGCTGAACATCACGCGCGACTACTTCAAGTTGACCCCGATCACCAAGGATGGACAGATTGTTTACCGGCTCGACCCAATCAAGGGTCGCGGTGCAGCCCGGAGATACCTTGGCCGTGCATCTGGCGGTGAACGGTTCTCCCACGAAGTATTTGCTGATCGAAGACCCAATCCCGGCGGGGACGGAGTTTGTGCAGCATGGCGACAGCTACAACATCCTTGACCAGCCGCACGACCTGGCAGTACTGGTACACGCGGAGCGAGTTCTTCGATGATCACGCTGCTTTCTTTGCCACCGAGTCGAGCGGGCGGCATGAATCGTTTCTATCTGCTCAAGGTGGTGAACCCGGGGAGCTTCTCCATCACCCCGGCCGACGTGCAGCCGATGTACCAGCCGGGCGTCCAGGCCACCA
This sequence comes from uncultured Acidobacteriaceae bacterium, assembly GCA_963847155.1. Lineage (GTDB taxonomy): Bacteria > Acidobacteriota > Terriglobia > Terriglobales > Acidobacteriaceae > PALSA-350. The sequence continues at coordinate 84,842 of CAWJZH010000008.1, forward strand.
CTGACTTGTTGCACCTGCAGGTAGATCCGGCGCCGTCTGCTGCGGAGGAGAAGAAATGATGCAGGCATTGCGGGGTGCCCGCGCGAAAATGAGCGGACGTCTTCTCCTGAGCCAATGGGTGGGCAATTTCGTGCTGATGCTGCTGGCGGCGGCGTGGCTGCAGATTCCCGACTCGCATACCTGGCAGTTTGCGTTCTCCATGCTCTCCGGGGTGTTGCTGGTGGTTGGCTTCCTATTGCTTTACACGGCCACCTTCCATCATCTGCGTCCCTGTGCTGAGCCTGCGCCTCGATGGTTGAGCTGGGTACTGCTGGCCGGCTTCATTGCATTGTGGTGGCTGATGCTGCAGGCGATTGCTGTGGGCCGGGCACACGAAGCGCTTTACGCCGGGTATTGGAACTCACAATCGCCACCGTGGCTGCGGCATTCTCTCGGCTACTCCAGCCTGGTCGCATGGCAAGAACGTTTCTATGACTGCCTGCAATGCCTGTGGGCCGGGCTGCTGCTTCCCATGGCAATCGTGCTCTGCGCCAGCGGAATCCATAAAGGGTGTTTGCGGCATGGGGCGGCTCCTTATAAGCACTGGTTCTACTGGCTGTCTGTACTGGTCTGCGGTCTTGGGTGGCTCGGCGATCACCTGGGCTCTCGCCGGCTGGACACCGGATGCGGGCCTGGTGGGGCAAACGTTCAGCGTCATTGCCCGGCTCGGGCTTGCTTACACGGTGGACATCCTGCTGTGGTGCTTCCTGCTGGCGCTTGCCGCTTACTATCTCGAAACTTGGCAGACGCCAAAGTCCGAGCCGGCAAGCATCGCATGAAGGCAGGAAAGTACATCTGGGTGGTTGCGTTGATCAGCGCAGCCTTCGTTCTTGTCGTGGACGGGCAGGAGAATCCGGTAGCCGGCAATCCAGCTGCTATTCGGGAAGGTGCTTCGCTCTTTCGTGCTAACTGCTCGCCTTGTCATGGGCTCAACGCGCAAGGTGGCGGCCGGGGACCGGATCTGACTGCCGGCCGTTGGGTTCATGGATCGAGCGATGCCGACATCTTCCGCACCATCACCCGCGGCGTGCCCGGGACCGAAATGCCGGCCAACGGATTTGAAGACTCCGAGACCTGGGCCATCCTGGCTTACCTTCGATCGTTGGCTCCCGCGAAGAGCGCAACGATTGCCGGCGACTCTGCCAAAGGGGAGAAGATCTTTTGGGGAACCGGGGGATGCTCGACCTGCCACATGGTGCAAGGGCGCGGTGGAGTGCTTGGTCCGGATTTGTCTCGCGTGGGCGAGGCGCGCTCCGTGCCTTACCTGGTCGACTCCATTCGCGAGCCGAGTAAGGAGCTCACAAGTGGGGTGCTCGATCCGAACAATCACTATGGCCTTCCCCTGGTTTACGACACCGTCACAGTTGTGACGGCCGACGGACGAAAGATCGTCGGCATCGCCAAGAATGAAGACACCTTCTCCGTTCAATTGATTGATACCAATCAACAGCTGCAGTTCTTTCTCAAGAAGAACGTGAAAGAGGTAATCCACGAGCGCAAGTCTCTGATGCCGGCTTATTCCGAAACCATGCTGAAGCCGGCAGAACTCCAGGACCTGGTGGCCTACCTGGAGGGTTTGCGAGACAAGTGAAATCGATGAAACACAGATGGCGTTGCTATTGGCATTGCTCGTCGGCGGAGCGGCGGGCGTATCTGCGCAGGTCACCTATCAGCGTTTGCTGAACGCGGACCGGGAGCCGGAGAACTGGCTCACTTATTCAGGACGATACAACGGCTGGCGTTACAGCACCCTGGACCAGATCAACACCGGCAATGCTTCGCGGCTTACGATGCAGTGGACTTTTCAGGTCGCGGACCTCGGCCAGTTCGAGACGACTCCACTGGTGGTAAACGGCGTCTTGTACGGGACCGGGCAAAATGATCGCGCGTTCGCGGTGGATGCGCGCACCGGGCGTTCTATCTGGCGTTACCAACGCAACCTCCCGGATAAGCTGCAGCCGTGCTGTGGCATGGTGAACCGCGGCTTCGCGATCCTGGGCAACAAGTTGTTCATGGCTACACTCGACGGGCATGTGATCGCCCTGGACACGCGGACGGGCAATCTTGTGTGGGACGCAAAGACCGCGGACTCGGCTGCGGCTTACACCTTCACCGTCGCTCCCCTGATCGTGAAGAACGAGGTGATCGTTGGTATTTCTGGCGGCGAGTATGGGGTAAGAGGGTTCATCGACGCTTACGATGCGGATACCGGGCAACGCCGCTGGCGCTTTGAAACCGTGCCGGGTCCGGGCCAGCCGGGACATGAAACCTGGACCGGCGACTCCTGGAAGACCGGAGGCGCGCCGGCGTGGATCACTGGTTCCTATGATCCCGAGTTGAATCTCATTTACTGGCCCACCGGAAACCCTTCGCCCAGCGACTATGGCGGCGAACGGGCGGGCGACAATCTTTACAGCAACAGCATGCTCGCGCTGGATGCGGACACGGGAAAGCTAAAATGGTATTTCCAGTTCACTCCGCACGATTTGTATGACTACGATGCCACCCAGGTTCCGGTGCTGCTGAACGCGAACTGGGAAGGTAAGCCGCGAAAGTTGTTGGTGCAGGCGAACCGCAACGGTTTCCTTTATGTGCTCGACCGCACCGACGGCAAGTTCCTTAAGGCTACGGCCTTTGGGCAGGTGACGTGGGCGAAAGCAATAAGCCCGGACGGCAGGCCGATATTGAACCCGGACCTGAAACCGAATCCAGCAGGGAATCGGGTATGCCCCGGTGCTCTCGGGCTAACAAACTGGTATTCGCCCTCCTATAACCCGGACACCGGGCTCTTATATGTGGCTACTTCGAACGAGTGCGACATCTTCACCAGCTCACCCCAGCCGTATCGGATGGGCCACGACTTTCTGGGGAGCGTTTATGTGCCCGATCCGGTGATAAGACCCACGGGCGCACTCAAAGCACTCGACCCTATCACCGGGTCGGAGAAGTGGTCCTTCCCCTACTTCAGCAATCCCAACGGGGGAGCGCTCTCCACCGCAGGCGGGCTGGTGTTTGCCGGCGAATCTGACGGCAATTTCATAGCTCTCGATGCACGTACCGGCAAGGATCTCTGGAACGTGCAGCTGGGCGCGGCCATCTACTCGACCGCGATCACTTACCGGCTGGATGGTAAACAGTATGTGGTGATTCCTGCGGGGTCGGCTCTGTTCGCGTTTACTGTTGGTCAGCCATGAATCGGATACCACGGAGGGCCGGAGCGCAGCGGGGTGGAGATCTGCTCCGGCGTGCCGTGGGATCTGCGGTTTCTGGGGTTCTCACGCACTCTAAAGCCCGTAAGATTTTCTTCAACTAGACCTCGTCGCGGGGTTTGTTCCGGCGGACGAAGTCGGTGTCTTGCCTCGGCTCGCCGTCACATTCAATCGCAATGGTGGTTACAGGATAGTCGGGCGCGGACTGCGGTAGACCTGTGAATTTGGTTTGGAATTCGTCCTGGGTGAACTTTAGTTCGGCCTTGGTCTTTAGCAGGTGGGCGGATTTTACTTTTACCTTCAGGCCGCTGATGGCTACATAGTCGCCCGGCCAGAAGTGGACGTGCATGTAGAGAGTGTTGCCAGTGCGGGTGAAGCTGGCGTAGTTGGAGCGGCGAACCTGGCACAGATCGGATTTGTAGATGGTTTCTCCATTGGTGTCCATCCAGCGGCCGACTTCGGTCAACACTTTCACGGATTCTTCGGGGACGGAGCCGTCTGGCTTGGGTCCTATGTTCAACAGATAGTTGCCACCGTCGCGGGCGCATTGGATCAGATTGCGGACGATGGTGCGCGAGGATTTCCAGTCAGTGTCTGCTCTTTGATAGCCCCAGCTGTCGTTCAGCGTCATGCAGGATTCCCAGGCGCGGCCTCCGGTTTCGGCTACGATCTTTTGCTCCGGGGTGGCGAAGTCTCCTTCGAGCTTGTTGCGGTTGTTCACGATGATTTCGGGCTGCAGTTGGAAGACCATTTCGTTCATGCGGTCCGATTCCCAACCCTTGGCATCGAGCGGCCAGGAGACGTCGTACCAAAGAACATCGACCTTGCCGTAGTTGGTGAGCAATTCGCGGATCAGCCCGTGGGTGTAGTCGACGAACCTGCGGCGGGCGGCTTCGTCGTCTGCACAGCGGGCGCCGTCGGGGTGGTGCCAGTCCATCAGCGAGTAGTAGAAGCCGACACGCAGACCTTCGGCTCTGGCGGCCTCCACGTATTCATGGACAAGATCGCGGCCCGGCCCGCGCTTGGGCGCGCAATAAGTGGTCAGCCTGGTATCGAAATTGCAGAAGCCTTCGTGGTGCTTGGTGGTCATGACCATGTACTTCATGCCGGCTTGCTTGGCCAGGCGAGCCCAGGCGCGGGGACAGTTCTGCGCGGGGCGGAAGGTGGCTGCTTGCTCCTGATAAGGGCCGATGGGAATGGCTTCGTCTTCCATGACCCACTCGTGGCGGCCGATGGTGCTGTAGACGCCGAAGTGGATGAACATGCCGAATTTCGCGGCGTGCCACCACTGCATGCGCTGGGCGCGGGTTTGCTCCTGCCGGGTGGCGCTACTCAATTGCACGCCGGTGATTGCAGGGGGCATGCCAAGCATGGCGAGGGAGGCCCCAGTGGTTTTCAGTAGGTCTCGGCGAGTGAGGTTTTTATCCATCAGATTTCCTCTTAGATCAACCAGCTTAAATGGATTTTCATGGATTTGGGGATCGCGCGGAGGGTCTTGCTCGATTGGCCTTGACTCGGGGATCTCGGCCTGCCACGGCACGCCGTGGGGTCTCTAACGCGAAACCCCCGGTATGCCGAGGGTTTCGCGTGTTCAGTTTGCTTGGGCTTATATCAACTGGGTTACTTTACGAACAGTTTGAGGCTTTCGAGATAACCTTGCTCTCTCCATTTTGGACAGGTGTAGACCCTACCTTCGTCGATCAAAACGTCGATCGAGTTGAACCAGGCAATTTCGCCCTGGAGTTTATCGTGATGAGCCTGCATGAGCTCATTCAGTTCATGGATGGTGACACCTTCGGGATGCTGACGCATCAGGCTGAAAACCAACTCGATGGCACGATCCTGCTCGGGGAATTTTCTACTGTACGACACGATTGCAGCTTTTTGCCTCCGTTTTTTCTCGCGTTACTTGCGATGGGGGACACGTGGCCTGAAGCTCTTTCCGGGAAATCGTAGGCGGCGAGCAGACGGGTCGGTGGAACTGACCGTCGGATTTCGAACAGCTGACTACAAGGCAGTAAATCAAGTGATGCCAGTCGGATGTCCCCCTTCCGCGACCCGGAATGGCAGCTTCACATTCCGCAGAAGGAGTACACCACAAGTTCTCACGCACCTCTATTGCATGTCTACTTGTCGGGGCCCGTCGGGCGCAGGAGTTGGCCGCCGGCCCGTCGCTTTCCGCTCCTGAAGTGAAGGAACGGAGCAGGCAGTGTCACAGCGGAGCAGGCTTGAGCCCTGCAAGAGGTATATTGTCACAGAAAGTGAAGCTTGAGCAAGAGCGCTCTTACCTCATTTACGGGTACATTTCCGCAAATAGTTCTTGACCTGGGATGCACTTCCCGTGTTGGCAATAGTGCCGATGTAACCATCAGGGCGAATTAAGAAGAGCACGCCGGATCCGACTCCGTAGATGTTCCAGACGTGCTCATCCCGGGCAATGAAACGCGAGACCCCACGGCACACCGGGGCAGGCTGGGGCATCCTTCGTGTTTCAAGGCACCGTTATTGTGGAGCCACAATGCCCTACGGCAGGTTGTCTCAGATACCTTGCTGCTTCACTGCGGGGCTACGGTTTCTTTACAGCTTGTTCCTTGCGGGTGGTTGAACCAGTCGAGGGCTTTTGTCATTTTTTGCCGGTCGGAGAGGTTGGTATTGCGATCGAGGTTGCCGGCGATCCATAGTTGCTGGCGTTTGGTCAGGTGCCAGGAGAGGGGTTGGTCTACCTCGCTTTCGCCGGTATCGATTTGCGGTTCGGACGTGTGCGGTTCATGGCCCTTTTGCCAGGCGATTCGCTGCTGGTAGTCGAAGACGATATGTTCGATGGACAGCTGCGAGTCAAAGGCACACTCCAATAGATCCAGCTCGCGGCGGTTGCGCCGGGTGGTGGAGTTGAAACCAGCGTGGATCGCGGCTTTGGGCGGCGCCAACAGTTCGGCCACCGGGCCCCAACGGCCGGGAGACTTGCGTGGAGCTTTCCAGGACCCGTCTTTCGGGGATCCGGCTTGGTGCTTTTCACCCGGGGCGTAGGGTTGAAAGACAAGGTTGGCCTGGTTGGCGTAGGAATCGGGACTGTCGGTGTCGTCGATATCGTCACTGTTACGGATCTCAATGAGCAAGACCGGAAGGACGCGGTCGTGGGGAAGGGCTTCCTTTGCGGAGCGGAGGAACTCGATCACGGAATTGGTTCCGTCATTGTCGTAATAGCCGCCGTCCACAAAGTGAAAAGAGTTCTGCGCTTTGCCCTGGCTCATCTCGAAGGGCAGGCGGGCCGGCGGAGAGACGTAGGTGAAGCTGGCGGAGAGGCGAGCCGCGGTGGTGAGGGAGATATCCGCAAACCCGCCGCGGTCCTCGACCGGTGGGTGGATCAAGGCTTCGCGGCCGTAAACACCGAGAAAAGACGCCGCGGGTAGTATCTGCTCGCGGCCTACTCTTTCCGAGAAGGCGCTGTAGTTCGAGAGCAGGACGCGGTCGCCGGTTTCTACTGCCGTGGTGTTGAAGGTGAAGGCGGGGAAATTCCGGCGTGGGTCATTTGCATCAACATTGGCGGGCAGGGTCTGGGGCAACATGGCCAGCTGGTTCAGGCGAAGGCTGGAGGGATTGGGAAATTTTGCCTGCAGGTCGGAGTTGTCGTGGAAGCAGGCGGGGTCGCTGAGGTTGCGCTCGAGCGCTACTTCCAGGGCCCAACCGCGGTCGAAGCGATCGAGCGAGGGAAAAAGATTGTAGAACCAGGGGAAGACGATGCGGAGTGCGTCAGGGTAGACCAGGCCCCAGGCCACGGCTTGCAACGAGGAACACGCGGACGACTGCAGAACGCGGTGTTGGAAATGGCTATCCTGATCGAAGGGGTGGTCGGCAAAATACTCGCGCAGAAAGGTCATGGCGGCAACGCTACCACCGGAGACCGAACTGATGAGCAGGATGTGTTGATGGAATTTGGGGCCGAAGGTTTTTTCCAGTTCGCCGAGCAAGGTGGCGGTCCAGGCAGCGGCGTGGATGCCGCCACCCGTGGCGGTGATGATGATCACGGGTTGCGGATTTCCAGTGCTGTCATAGGCGAGACGCCGCACGTAGTCCTTTGGATTGGGCAGCGGGGTGGCTACGTCTTTGGCCTGAAGAGGCTGCGCGGGAAACACATGTTCGGCTGGGAAAAAGTTCATCAACAGGATGACGGTGACGGCCAGGGTCAGGACCGGAATGCGATAGTGATCGGCAAAGAAGGCGATCCCGGCCATGGTCCAAAAGACCACGATCAGGAGGATGGCGACGTAGGCAATCACCGGGAAGGCGCGCGGGGCGCGCAGGTTTAGGGAACCAAGAGCAAAGACGGCGAGGATCACAAAGGAAACGACCACTGGTAAGAAGCGTACTTTGAAGTTTTGCTTGTGTTTGCGAAACTCACGGATCGCGGGGATGAGCAGGAAGAACAGCACGCACAGGCCGAGAAGGGCGGAGAAGATGCCGACGCAACGCGCTGCGAGCGGAAGGGTGATGGGCGCCGATACCGGCATGACGAGGATGTAGAGAATGACGGCACAGAGCAGCGTGAGGGTGGCCACCACGTGGCCGGGGCGAAGTTGGCGTTCGCGGTGATAGCCGGGACCCATGACGCACAATATGGCCATGAGCTGATGCGCCAGCTTGAGCAGTCCGGAAGGCGGCAATTGTTTTATCTCATCGAGGGGCAGCCACAGCCACTTGGGGACCAGGAAAGCACGGGCCCGGTCCATGTTGGCGGGATCGTAGGTCCAGTAGTAGAGGATGGCGATGATGTGCCAGAAGGCGAGTGCCAGCAGTGCTCCGAAGAAGAGCGAGGCGATGGCGAGGGAGCGATTGCCTTCTCCTTCGTGGACGATATTGAAGTAGATGCGATAGAGGAGGACGAGGCCGGGCAGTTGGGCGCCGAAGAAGACCAGGGTTTCCATCTTGTCGTAGACGATGAAGCAGGGTGGTACGGGGCTCGCATAACGCTCGGGTCCGTAGGAACAGACGATGCGGGCGGCCAGCAGGGCGAACCATCCGGGAAGGACGACGGTGAAGCCGGCGAGGATCCATTGCATCGGGCTGTAGGGGGTGAGGATGCCGCGGGTAATGGAGGCGATGCCGGGGTTGATGTCGAGCAGCGCCAGGGTAGGGAGAAACAGCCAGAGCAAGAGGCTGAAGCGCATGAAGTAGAGATAGCGGCAAACGTCACCCGGAACGTTGCGAATACACCACCAGAGGTTGTGCCATTCCGGGATATCGGTGGTTTCCGGGGTACAGGCGATGGCGGGTTGGTCAACGCAGAGGGACGGGGTGGAGGCATGCATGCGAAACCTCGAGCAGGGGCGCCAGGGCACTCACACCTGCTAGATCTGAGCAGCTCATCGGAAGCAAGTCTATCGGGATAGTGATGGTTCTGGGGCGAACGTTTCACTCCACTTCCGATTTGGCCCAGGCGGCGGGCCAAGTTGGTTAGCCTGGGGTTTCAGGAATGTGGTGTTCCCGGCTTTGTGTTGGCATTAAACGCTGGGCTTAGTGGTTCGGTTGCCTACTCCGCCCTAGTCCTTTCCAGTCAGATTGCCGGGATGTCGACTAGACGGGCACTAGGTATCGAGTCGCCGGATCCTTTTCCGGGCAACCACTCGCCGTCTGCAATCGTCTGAAAGAGGTGCCCTGTCATCTTTCCAAATGATGACGTGCTGAGGCCCGAATGAAATCGCTGTCAGACCCTACAAAGTTGAAGCCCCTTGATAAGAAGGAAGGGCTGATCCAGGTGATCGTCGAAACCCCCGCCGGGAGCCGTAATAAGTTCGCATACGACCCCGATCAAGGGATATTCGCCCTGAAGAAGGTCCTTCCTGCCGGTATGGTTTTCCCGTATGAGTTTGGGTTCGTACCGCAAACGGTCGCTCCGGACGGGGATCCAATCGACGTGCTTTTGCTTATGGACGAACCGGCCTTCCCAGGCTGTGCAGTCAAGGCTCGGCTTATTGGCGTCATCGAAGGTGAGCAACTCGACGGCAAGGAAAAGATACGGAACGACAGGCTCGTGGCGGTCGCGGAAGCGAATCATATGTATGCGAACATTCGAAGCCTGAAGGATCTGCCCAGCAAGTGGCTTGATGAAGTACAAGACTTTTTCGTGAATTACCACGGACTCGAGGGAAAGAAGTACAAGCTGTTGGGGTGCAAGGGCCGAGAAGTTGGCCTCGGCCTGATCAAGAAAGCCCGTGACGGGGCCTGAGGTCGAATGGACATCGTTTTCATCCGGTTTCTGGTTGGCGGGTTTGTCGTCAGCCTGTTTTCGGCATTGGGGGATGTTTTGCGCCCAAAGAGTTTTGCTGGTCTCTTCGGGGCCGCGCCGTCCATAGCCCTCGCCACTATCGGCCTCACCGTTCGCCAGAACGGAACAAGCTTATGGCGCTCTGGAATGTCGCTCGATGATGCTGGGCGCGGTTGGTTTTTTTGCTTATGCATTGTTGAACGGTTGGGTCCTGAGGCGGTACAAGCCTGGTGCGCTCATTGCAAGTCTGACGCTCCTTCCCAGCTGGTTTGTCGTATCGATTGGCCTGTTGCTGCTTTTCGAGAGAACAGCATGAAAAGGATCGAAGTAAACTTGCCTGCTCTGAAGGACACCAAGCCGCATGAATATGTAGTTCGATTCTTGTTCGGCGGCTTAGCGACGGTAGCGGCAGGGCTGATTGCGAAGAAGTTCGGGCCTGCCGTTGGAGGTCTCTTTCTGGCGTTTCCGGCGATCTTTCCGGCGAGCGCCAGCCTGATCGAGAGCCATGAAAAAACGCGTAAGGCCAAGATAGGTTCGGACGGACGCAATCGCGGCCGCATGGCCGCGAGCCTTGATTCTCAGGGCGCCGCGCTCGGCTGCATTGGTCTGATGGCGTTTGCCTTCGTTTTGTGGAGATGGCTTAACGGCCACAATGCATGGCTTTTGATTTCCCTAGCCACTATGGTTTGGCTAGTGGTCGCTTACGGACTGTGGGCGGTTGGTGCGTACCGACCGCGGGGACTCTGTAGGCCTGCTGGAAGATGAGCGATGAGCCAGGTGCTGGCCAGGTAGCAGACCCGCGACCCTGGACGGCCACTGAGTTCAATCTTTCACGCCCGACTCCTCTCACGGCTTTTCCCCGAGTTTGTCCGGAGAGATCGATAGGTTCTCGAACACACATTCAAGCCGGTCCGTGCTCCGTTGCGGCGGTGCCGGAAATCACAGCGATGAGGCGGAATCATTCAGAACCCAGAAAACGAGTTTGCTATATGGGATGTAGAACGGGCACCCCGATTAGTCGGTGCCTCTAATGCGACGATGGGCGCGTCGCCGGCTGCGGCCAGAACGCGGGTTCTTTCCTCTTCGCTGACCCTGGCTGAGAGAACAATGAGGTGGAAGCGCTCAGCCTCGAGTAAGGACTCAGCTTCTGTCGGCGTCGCTATCTTCGCCTTATGCCCGGTTCGGGCGAGGACAGTAGACCGCATCTCCATGAGAGCTTGCTCGCTGCCGACGCAGAGAATGGGCCCGCAATTTGCTGACATTCATTTCTCACTTTCCGGGGGCTTTAGCCAGTATCAATTGAAATGATTTTGGCGCAAGACAAAGCCTGCTCTATGTCGTTAAATGGCGTTCACGAAAACGCGGTGCCCACGTAGAGCCCGAATTCTGCAATTCCGGGCGGCTTGCCCGTCCCACGCAGGCTCAGGCGCACACGCTGGGCAGAGGCTGGCTTCACCCGGTACACCATCTCCCTGGGTGAGCCGCCGGCCAACAGCTCGCGCCATTGTCCACGACTCCATGCTTCGACACGATAGGAGACGATGCGGCTGTCCGTCCCGTAGTCGCTGAGATATGTGGGCTCAACGACCGTAACCGTGTCGAATAGGGTCGACTTCTGCAGATCAATCTCAACCCACCCCGAGGTTTGCTCCGTATCGCACTGCCAGTAAGTTCCCGGCTCATCATCGTTCGCGAGGTCCGGCCCGGAGGTATCGGCAATGGTGTTGGCATAGGAAGGCCGCGCCGACGCAAGGTTCGGTGTGCTGACCTGCCATGCAGGGGCAAGACGTGGCGCGGGCGCGCGATCCCGCCAGAGGCGGCCAATTTCTGCGAGCCGGTCTATCGCGTTCGCGTCGAACCGTCCATCGCGGTTCGGTGCAACGTTTAAGATCAAATTGCAGTGGTGTGCATTGAAGGGGATCAGCCACTCCTCCACAATTTGCGTGGCCGAGCGAAGTTCCTGTGCCGGATAATCCAGCTTCCAGAACCAGTCGCTCTGGAGCGTCGTTGCCGACTGCGACGGCACTTCACTCCCGGCCGGAATTGTCTGGCCCGCGTGCTGCTCATATTGCTTCACATCGGTGTAATAGAGCGCCGGCGCGGGATATCTGCCGTGGTTGTAATCGCTCAGCAGGCAATTCGGCTGCAGCTGCTTCACATGTTTGTAGATCTCTGGAAACGGCATTTCTGCATAGTTTATGCGGCTCCATGCCGCGTTCCATCCGTCGATCACCAGCGCCGTAATCTCACCGTAGTTGGTCAGAAGCTCGGTGAGCTGCTTCTTGACCTTGTCGATCTTCTGCCGGGTCACACAATAAGGCCGGATGTCCGCACGCAGGTCAAGAATGGAAAAGTAGAGACAGGTTTTGAGCCCCTGCGCCCGGAACGAGTCCACATATGCGCGCACAATATCCCGCTTATCGGTGGCATCATTCACGTTCGCGCTGCCGGTCGCGGTAGGCCACAAACAAAACCCATCATGATGTTTCGTCGTCAGGCAGCCATACTCCATCCCCGCGGAGCGCGCAGCCTGGGCCCACTGGTCTGTGTCGAGAGCTTTGGGATTAAAGAGAGCTGGTGAAGCTTTTGGATCTCCCCACTCACGCTGCTCATAGGTGGCCATGTTCAGGTGGATATACATGCCGAAGCGCAGATTCAGGAATTGCTGCTGCAGTTCCGTCATCGACAACTGTGCGATGTTTCCAGGAAGCCATGCTGCCTTTGCCCGCGAGGCGTACAGCGCTGCAGCGGTTAGGCCGCCGGTGAATTCTCTTCGATTCATCTACGGATTTTATCGTTTTCGCACTAGGGGCGGGCCTCGAACACCATATTGAATGGTGTCTCTGTGGCCTTGCGGAAGCGCGTAAACCCCCCATCACGGACCACCTTCTCGATTTTCGCGGGACCGGCCTGTGCGCCCAGTCCGAGCGCCACCTCCTGGGAGAGCGAACACGGCACACACACGGATGCTGAGGCCGAGTACATGATGCGGCCTACGGGGTTTAGGTTCGCAGCAATGGCGTCATGGGCAAACGGCTCTACGATCATCCACGTGCCCCCGGGGACGAGCGATCCGCGGACATGCTTTGAAGCGCCTGCCGGGTCGCCCATGTCGTGCAAGCAATCGAAGAAGGCCACAAGGTCGTAGTCTTTACCGGGAAACGCCTTCGATGGCGCTACTTCGAAGTTGACGCGGTCGCTTACCGCAGCAGCAGCCGCCTTCTTGCGGGCGATTTCGATCGAGGGAGCATGATAGTCAAAGCCAAAGAAACGGGAGTTGGGGTACGCATTCGCCATCAACAGCGTCGACGCGCCATGCCCGCACCCAATGTCAGCCACGCGGGCGCCGGCCTTTAATTTTGCCTCCACTCCGTCCAGCGCCGGAATCCAGCTCGAAACCAGGTTCGCCAGATAGGTGGGCCGAAAAAACCGCTCGCAACCTTCAAACAAGCCTTTCTCGTGTTCATGCCAGCCCATGCCCTTGCCGGTGCGATAGATCTCGGTAATCTTTTCTTCGTCTTTCATCAGCGACGCCAGCATGTGATAGAAGCCTGGGAGGTGGATGGGCGTATCATCCTGGGCCAGCGCGAGCGATTGTTCCGGGGTCATGAAGTAGGTGTCGTTGGCAGCGTCATACTCCACAAATTTGCCCGCAGCATTGGCGTTCAGCCACTCGCGTATATAACGCTCCGCTGTGCCGGTGCGCTGGGCTAATTGCGCGGCTGTCACCGGAACGCCATCGCCCATGGAGCGATAAAGTCCCAGCTTGTCTCCGATAACAATGAGCGGCGCGTGCAGGGCCGCGCCCATATCCTGCACTGCCTGTCCCAGCAGGGCGTTGAGTTTGTCAGGATCGATGGGGCGTGACTTTATAGGTGAAGTAGAAGCGGATGTTGCCATATTCCCTCCTCGAGCCAGGAAGGGTTCGATGCGGCGGTCACTGTGTGCTCCAACAGACTTTCGCGGAACCCGGCCTCGTGATCCGGGAGCATAATACTCTGCAGGATCGGACCCCGCAACCGTACCGTGGATTATGGGAGTGTAGTTAGAGCCGGAGTCAACCACCGAACTGGCGTAGGTGATGGTCGAGGTGCTTGTACATCAAAATACCCCATTGTTCCGGTGTCATACGTCCGAAGAAGCTGTGCGGATGATCAGTGCATCCTGCAGGCCCGGCCGCTATTACGCGGTCGATCAATCCGTCGAGCCGATGACGTTCCGCGATGAAGTCCCGATCATCGCTCACCACGAACCCGGGGACGGTTGGAGAATTTCGCCTCATGGGTGCGTCATCGCCGAGTGCCTTGGATTTGATGAAGCCGCCGATGAGCCGCCCGACGAACATGCGCGGTGGAAGTACGTCGCCCAGCGCCTGCTCCATACCTTTGCAACAGTGGGCTACGGCTTGCGCCGGATTCATCTTGCCCCATTGGCCTTCCCTATCGGGCCGTAACCGGGAAAGGCGGTCTTTGATTTCCTGGCTTGCGTTGGGATCAAAGATTGTTCGCATGCAGAAATTCTCCCTCGTGGAGCGGCGATGGTGTAGATGACGTTAGTGGGCGCACGAGGTTTGTATATACCCGTGTGGGAATATGTGTCAAGAGGCGTGGAACTCGTTTGCAGGCGACAGAAGGCAAAACGATCGAGGGGCACCCGTCCGATTCCTCCGGCGTTTGCTACGATTGAGGGCAAAAAAAATGAAAGGGCGATTTCTCTTGCGAGACCTCGCCCTCTCGATTCCGATTTTCGGAGATCCGGTTCGGCGTCCGGATCACAACTTTGGTTTTCCCTGAATCACTTGGGACTTACGAACTTACGCTCGCAGGCTCCTCGCTCTTCTAAGATCACTGTCGCCGCAAGAACTTGCTCGCCGCCATCCTTTTCCAGTTGCCTGGCCCGAGTCTCGTTGCCGATTCTCGAAGATGACTGTTTGCTTGCTCTCTCCTCTGGAAGATCGCTCTTCCGTTGAAAGCAATACTACTCCGCAGCAACGGATACGCAAGGGGTCCCGGATAATTTTCTTCTGTGGAAATAAGGTCAACTAAGTGGAAATTCGCCGCAACTAAGGTGAGTTAGTAACTAGGAAACGATTCCTACTCCCTCGACGATAGAAATATAGCGATCGATCGTGAGATCGGCGAAGGTGTCTACTCGTGTGCTTGGAGCGGGCCAGCGAATCTCGAGATGGTCTATTTTGGTGTGCGCGCCAATGCCAAGCACCATGCGAGGGTCATGACTGGAGAGAAAGCTTCCGCCTCCCGACTTGAGCCGAGTGCGCTTCAGGGCGCCGGCATTCCAGGTTACGCGGGCGCCGATGGCGTCGATGTTGGCTTGCTTGCCCACCAGCTTAATGCCCAGCCAGTGGTTTCCCCTGGCTGCCTGGTTTCGCAACAGTACCGGCGCTCCGTTGTTGGTAGAGATGAGAACATCCACGGCCCCATCGTTGTCGAAGTCGCCCAGGGCCAAGCCGCGCGCGGCCAGGGGCAGGAGAAAGGCCGGCCCGGCGGATGCGCTGACGTTTTTGAGAGCCCGGCCATCGTTGTGAAAGAGAAGCAGCGGTTCGCGATAGGTGACGCTGCCGGAGTGGACTTCAATCTGGTCGTCGGGGTGACCGTTGGCAATGAAGAGATCGACGTTGCCGTCGTTGTCGTAATCGAAAAAGCGCAGGCCCCAGCCGCTCATCGATCGAGTGAGTTCGCCAATGCCGTTTGCCGGCGAGAGATCGTCGAAGGTGCCGTCCTTGTTGTTGTGGTAGACGGAGTACATCTCCTGATCTACATTGGTCACGGTCAGGTCCTGCCAGCCGTCCTGGTCGAGGTCTGCTGCGTCGACACCCATCCCCGAGCGGGCGCGGCCGTCGGCACTGTAAGCGACTCCGCCCTCTACGCCCTCGTCCTTGAACTTGCCTTGATGGTTCACCCACAGAAAATTGGCGACGGTATCGTTGGCGACAAAGAGGTCCATCCACCCGTCGTTATTGACGTCGGTGGCAACGGCGCCCCAAGCCTTGCCCAGGCCGGAGCTGATGCCGGTGGTTGCGGAGACGTCGGTAAAGGTGCCATCTCCGTTGTTGTGAAACAGCCAACTGTGGGTGGGCGGGTAGATGCGGGGAATGCAGTAGTGGCGCTCCCCGGTGCCCTCGTTGCCGCAGAACTTGTTGGACGCCTTATCGAATTCAACGAATCGGCAGACGAACAGATCGAGGCGGCCGTCATTGTCGTAGTCGAACCAGACGGCGCTGGAGGCCCATCCCGGCGTGGCGATGCCGGATTTAAGAGTGACGTCGGTGAAGGTTCCGTCGCCATTGTTGCGATAGAGAGTGGACCGGTTATAGCTGGTGACAAAGAGGTCGGGATAACCGTCGCCGTTGTAGTCGCCGACGGCGACGCCCATGCCATAACCGCTATGCAGTACGCCTGCCTTGGCGGTGACGTCGGTGAAGGTGCCGTCGCGGTTGTTGCGGTAAAGCGCGTTGCATAGGGGCTGCTGCGGGAGTGAAGAAGTCGCAGGGACCGCTGTTCACGAGGAAGATGTCCATCCAGCCGTCGTTGTCAAAATCGAGAAAGGCGCAGCCGGCGCCGGTGGTCTCGGGCAGGTAGTAGGCCGCAGAGCGTCCATTGGAATGTTTCCAGGTGATGCCGGATTGGGTAGCCGGAACTGGCTGAAACAGGGCGGGCGTCCCGCTATGTGGGACGGGAGCCGAAGGGAACGCCTTGCGCAAAACGCTTAGCGGCAAACTGGCAGCCAAGGCGGAAAGGAATTCTCTTCTGCTTGGTTTGCGCATCGGTCCATCTTATACATCTCGTGCAGCAGAGCACTGCTGCTGCTTACCGCGTTCGTGTCTCTTTTCTCCAACTGAGGGTGGAGGATAGTCACATGAAAACAGTTGACATCTCTTCGGCGAGACGCGTAAATTTTCGTTTCGTCTCCTGGGTCGGCAAAAGCCGTAAAGAATCGTAAGAATACAGTGGCAATTTCTCGCAGGTGCGAAAGCGTCTCCGAATGAAAGCGGTTACAGGGCCCGGTTTTCCCAGAATTTCGGCGCATCTCGATCCTTGGCCGGCTGATGTGACTTGGTCACGTCTGTCGAGCCAGAGGAGGGTCTTAACGCGCCGGGACTGAGGGTGCAGTTCGAAGGGGGACTTTATGCGAGGCAGCTCTTCCAAGACCAGTGCTTATCTTTGGACGGTCATTCTTGGCATGTTTCTGTTGGCTGTGAACCAGCAGAGTTTCGGCCAGGACGTCAACGCCTCACTCTCAGGATCGGTAACCGATGCCAGCGGGGCGGTCATACCGGGAGCTAAGCTCACCCTTACCAACGAAAGTTCCGGAGCCCAGCAAAACTTCCAGACGGATTCCGGCGGGGAATATAAATTTCGCAATCTGCCCCCCGGGTATCTATGACCTTTCTGTGACTGCGCCCGCCTTTCAGTCGTTCGTGCGCAAGAGCTATCGAGCTTGCGGTGAACCAGTCTGCTCGCGTCGATGTGAAACTGACAGTTGGCACAGCGGACCAGACGGTCACCGTCAGCGCCGATGCGTCGCTCATCAACTATGACAACCCCACGGTCGGCGGAGGTGTAAGTCCGGAAACGCTGCAGGACTTTCCCTCTGGTGATCTCCGGCGCTCCTCGGTCCTCGGTGACGGTTGCCATTCTTATGCCAGGGGTGACCACCGGGCGGCGGCGGCAATGCCTACAACTCGCGTACGAATGGCGGCATCATCACCGGCGACGAAGCGGTGGTGGATGGGGCCACGGCGCAGGAAGGCTTCATGAATCAGTCGGGCATGGTGAGCCTGCAGACGGACTTTGGGATGTCGCCCGATATCACGAGCGAAGTCAAAATTCTGACCTCGAATTATGACGCGCAATACGGAAACTCGACTTCCGGCCAGCTCATCGTGCAAACGCGGAGCGGCGGAGAGCGGTTTCACGGCGCGGCTTACGAGTATCTCCGCAACGACGCCCTCAACGCAAAGCAGTACGGCGCATCGAAAAAGACGCTCGACAAGGAAAACGACTTTGGCGCCAACGTTGGCGGTCCGATTTGGATTCCGGGGTATCACCGCGGGAACGCTTTCGCAAAAGGGTACTTCTACTTCAACTGGGAGGGCTTCCAGGACCACGGCGGCGCCAGTTCCATCACCCTGTCGATCGCCTCGTTGGCTGCCCGTGCCGGAAACTTCAGCGGCGTTGGCAGCCAACTCTACTATCCCGCAGACCCGGCCAAGTATGGGGCATTGGCGGGTACGGCCATCCCCAACAACCAGATCGACCCGCAATTCGAAGATCCAATCGCCAAAGCCTTCATGGCGCAGTTGCCGAACCCTACCAATAACCAGGAAGTCAACAACTACTTCATCCCCAGGGCGGGGCAGGGATCGTTAACCAACAGCGAGAACGTGTATTTCTTTCGCATCGATACCAACGTCGGCCAGAAGGATCACTTTTACTACACCTTCTGGTGGCAGTTCAGCGGTGTGAATGCGCAGAGCGATCTGCCCATCGCGCTCTCGACGGCAAGCCCGGCAAACCCGGAGAATGCGCCCATTCAGCGGCTCAACTGGGAGCACACGCTCTCCAGCCTCATGACGAACCACGCCACGGTCGGCTACCTGAGCCGCAACGAGGGCTATTACGCGCTGAACGGCAAGGCAAAATTGCCCACGGTGCCGGGAGTGGCCAACACCAGCTATCTGCCCCAAATGAATTTTGGCGGGGGCTACTCGCAACTGGGCAATAGCACGCCGCCTGACGCTACTGACAACCTGACGACCCGCGGAACCTGGGCCGTCAACGATGTCTTCACCCGGATCCAGGGAAAACACACCCTGACGGCGGGTATGGAATACAAGCTCGCAGGCATGAGTATTCATAGCGGCGGCAATCAGGGCGGCACCTTCACCTTCGATGCGGATACAACCGGTAACACGGGTTGCGCGAACTCGAGTTGCCCGGGAAGTCCCATTGCCAGCTTTTACCTCGGCGCTGCTGCGAATGCGAATGTGGAATACATCAACGTGCTGGCGAAGTATCCACGGCAGACTGGGTGGGCGTTTCATGGGGGCGATTCCTGGCGTCTTACACCCAAGCTGAATATCTCGTACAGCCTGCGTTGGGATTACATCACCCCGTTCGTCGACAAGAAGAACAACTTTTCGTTCATCGACCCCATCGGGGGCAATCCGGGTGCGGTCACCGCTTCCGGAGCGCAGCTGCCCGGGACGGCTTGCTTTCGCCGGATCCAAGTTTGGAGCAGCCAGTTACGGCGCACGCTATCCTGAGATTCCGTTCAAGAAGGGCTGGGGCCCTCGGGTGGGGTTTGCCTACTCCCTCAACGACAAAACCGTTATTCGTGCAGGATACGGGATCTACTTCGGACAGGCGTTCTATCCTGGCTGGGGAGGTGGCCTGGCGCAGGATGGATTCAACAAGAATCTGACCTTGAACGAGTCTTCGGTGGGAAACTTCAAAACGCCGGCTATCTATCTTCAGACGGGCATCTCCCCCAGCCAGGTTGGCCCAACGCAAAATATCGACTCGGCTTTCGACAACGGCCAGACGCCCTCGATTTACCGGCCGCTGGATGGCAACCGCAGACCCTATTCCGGGCAATGGAATCTGACGGTAGAGCGGCAGCTACCCAGCAACACGCTGCTGAGCCTCTCGTACGTCGGCACCAAGGGGACCCACCTGCCCTCCGCGCTGAGCCCGATCAATGTGTTGAACCCGCTGAATTCAACCATTACGTCCATCGGTTCTGATCTTGCCGTCAACTACAACGACCCAACTGGTCCTGCCACCTTTGCCGCCCATGGCATCTCCCAGCCTTACGTCGGTTGGGCGTCGCAGATGACGGGATGCGCACCGACCATCGCCCAGGCTCTTCAGCCGTTCCCGCAATATTGCGGCAACCTGCTGGGCAACAACGAGCAGCATGGGACCTCCATTTACCGCTCATTCCAGGGAAGGGTAGAGCGGCGTTTTCAGGGCGGCCTTTACATCCTTGGCTCTTTGACGCTGCAGAAGTTGTTCACGAACGCTTCCAACAACGTTCAATCCGGGAACAATAACGGCGTGGGCGCTGGCGGCAACAGCGGTGCTTTCAGTCCCTATGATCAATCGCGCGCGTACGCGATCGCTCCGGACAATGTCCCCTATACCGGTTCGCTTGCGCGTGGTCTATGAGCTGCCAGTCGGAAACGGCAAGCGGTATCCTCAACTCTCCCGGGTTACTCAATACCGCGGTCGGTGGGTGGCGGGTGGGCCCCATCTTCCGTTATGAGTACGGTATCCCATTCTCGTTCTATTCTTCGGCGTGCGCCACGAATACGCTGGTACCGGAATTCCGTCAACACTGCGTGCCGGGGTCGCTTGCCGGGCAGCAGGCTTTACTCCACGGCCGCAACAGCTTCAATCCGGTTACGTGACAACAACCGGCTCCTCAACCCTAACGCGTTTGAACGCGACTTCTCCGCCTTTGGCTACACTGGCTTCGGCAAGGCAGTGCAGCCCATCTACGGACCCAGCTATCGCAACCTGGACTTCGCGTTCATCAAGGACACCCACATCACGGAGAGGTTGAACTTCAGGTTCGAGGCCAACTTCTTCAACGCTTTCAACAACCATTACTTCATCAGCCAGGGCTCTACCAACGGCGGCACCGGATATGCGTTCGTGACCGACGTTGCGGCCTCGGGCAATTCCTTCGGTACTTGGAACGGGACGGTCACCACTCCACGCACCATCCAGTTCGCGGGGCGCATCGAGTTTTAGGTTCGTAACTGTTGAAGTGACTAAACAGCCATCCGGGGGAATGCAGTTCTCTCTCGGGTGGCTTTTGCTTTTTCCGGATTGCTTGCCTTACGGGTTTGACGCCTTGGGCGGCGGTTCGCGATCGTTGGCAGCCGGGGTGCAAACGAGATAGATCTTTACTTCTTCCTGGGCGTCCGCCGTTCGCCCCTGCTGGTTGTAAAGGTGCGCCAGCGCAACGTGCGGTTCCGCGTATTTGTCGTCGAGGCGCGCCGCTGCCAATTGTTCCTGCACGGCAGCGTCAAGCTGACCTTGCTGCTGAAGCAGGTTGCCCAAGTGGTAGTGTGCCGGCGCTAGCTGAGGATCGAGGCGGAGAGCTTCCCGCAGGTTGGTTTCCGCCTCCTGCGCGTGGCCCATAAACTGCTGCGCCACGGCGAGATTCAGATATGGCCACGGGGAGGGACGCAAAAACTGCCGGTCCAGTTCGATGGCGCGGTTGAAGTTTTTGACCGCGAGGTCGGTCTGGTTCTGATAGAAGTTGCAGAGTCCCAGGTTGTCGTACGCCCGCCCCATGGTTGGATCCAGGGTGATTGCCTGTTGGAAGCGGCGGATCGCCTCGGGGTAATGGTGTGCGTCGTAATCGAGCCGCCCCAGCCAATAGGGGTAGAGGGCGTTTTTCGCGTCGTGCGCGGAGAGCGATTCGAGAACGGGCCGGGCCCAATCCTGATGGGAGATCTTGATGTAGGCCATGGCTAAGGAGAATTGAAGGGAAGCGTCAAGCGGACGGAGGGCATCGGATTTCTTCCAGGCGACCGCAGCGTTGAGATAGTCCTGGTTGAGGAAGTAGACGCTTCCGAGATAGTCGAGCAGGGGAGCAGCCCGGGGGGAATGAGGATCCAGCTCGATCTCGGTGATCAGCAACTTCTCGGCCTCAAGATAGTCGTGGGCTGCGAGCGCCGCTTTCAAGTGAGATACTTTTTCAGGAGTCAGATCCAGCGAGGAAGGCGGAGTGGTTGTCGGCGCCGGGGCATTGCTTGCGCTCTGGGCTAACGTGGACGGAACCCAGGCGTTACCGAGGAGGAGAGCCAGCGCAAAAGCGGCCGTCGCTCTACCCCTGGAAAAAGTCATGAGCAGTAGTGTAAAGCATCCTTATTTCATCTTCTTGCTGTTGGGTTTGGTCTGCTTGCCGCTGGCAGCAACTGCGCTGCCGGACGGACCACAGTATCGCGCGCTGGTATTGGAGATCCAGCAGCACATGGAACAAAACGATCTGGACGGCGCCCGGTCACTGATTAGTAGGGCACAGGCAAAATTTCCGGCAAATGGGGGCTTGGAAAATCTTCTGGGTGTGATCGAAGTGCAGCAGGGCCACACGGACCGCGCCATCGAGGAGTTCACGGCAGCAATTCTCCACGACCCAAGCCTCGCCGGCGCATACTTGAACCTTGGCCGGATCTACATGCAAACGGCTGAGAGCGATAAGACGGCTAGAGCTTCTGCACTGCGCATCTACGACAGGCTTCTGCGCCGGGAGCCAAACCATGCGGAGGCCAACTACCAGGCCGCCATGCTGCTGATGTGGGATCACGATTACGAACGTTCTCTACAGCACATCGCGAAGTTAGGCCCGGAAGATCGCAGCCGCATCAGTACGCAGATCGTGCTTTGCGCCGATGAAGCCGCGCTCCATCACGCATCCGCGGCGGACAAAGCCGCGGCTGCGATTGAGGCGGCTCCCGACCTTACGGAGCAAGATGCAATGGAAGTCTTACCCGCGCTTCGTGCCGCACACCGCGCCGACCTTATCGAGTCGATATTTGCGGCGGCGAACGACAAAACTCCTCTTTCGGCAAACGGACTGCGGATACTTGGTTTAGCCCAGGAAGGAGTAGGGAAGCTGGAGATCGCGCGTAAGACGCTGGAAAGCGCTTTCACCCTGAGCGGCTCTTCGGTTGCGATACTTGTGGATCTGACGCGCGTCGCCAAGGCCAGTAAGGATTACCAGGGAGCGCTCGGATACCTGGCGCATGCTCGCGATCTGCAACCTAATGATGCCGGCTTTGCCTATGAGTTCGGCGTGCTTTCGCTCAGGATGGGCCTTCTGGGTGAATCGCGCAAGGCTATGGACGAAGCGGTCAAGTTATCGCCGGACAACGCGGAATACAACTTCGGCATGGGGACGGTTTCGTCCTTCGCCCAGGATGCAACGCAGGGGTTGCCTTACCTGGAGAAGTATCATGCGTTGCGTCCATCGGATCCGGCCGCACTGCTGGCCATCGGAACCACGTACTTTCGCGCGAAGAAATTCGATTCTGCCCGCGTGTGGTTGAAACAGGCAGTCGCCCACGAAACGACCGCGGCAGACGCACATTATTACCTGGGGCGCATCGCGCGGGTGGAAGGCCATCTCGAGGAGGCGAAACGGGAGCTGGAACAGGCGAGCAGGCTTACCCCGGATAGAGCGGATGTTTTCGCGGAGCTTGGCCAGGTGTTTATCGCGAGCCGCGAGTACCGCGAAGCGCAAACGTATCTCGATCGGGCGGTCGCCATCGATGCGGAGAATTACGGCGCCAACTTCGGTTTGCTGCAGCTCTATGCAAGAACCGGCGACGCGCGCCGTGAGGAGCAATCGAAGCACTTCGACCAGATCAAGGCTAAGGATGAGGAAAATTACCAGGAAATGATGCGCATCATTTCGGTGCGCCCAGAGAGATTGCCGGAGAGTTAGAACTGGATGGCCCCCGAGGGCAAGAGGGGAAGTTCCTCTTGTAACCACAGACACAACAGGCTGTCAATTTAGATTTGGTCCACAGCACGCCGGGACAGGTTGCAGGGATCCCAGGTCTCAAAAGCGAGACCTGGGGCACCCACCGGTTTTTGCCGACACAGCGTTGTTGCAGGGAGGAGAGAACCGTGACAGTAGATGCCGTGCAGACTGTAGAAGGGCTTCTTTCGGATGTTCGCTACGCTCTTCGACAGCTCTTACGGAATCGTGGGTTTAGCGCTATTGCAATCCTGACGCTTGCACTTGGCATAGGTGCGACGACAGGAATTTTCTCGATTCTGAATGCGTGGATTATTCAGCCACTCCCACTCAAAGACCCGCAACAACTCGTGATCTTGTGGAGAGCCGCAACCGGCAGTCCCGGTGAACCGGCATACTACTTCAACTGGCGCGACTATGTGTTCTTCCAAGAGCGTAGCCATACCTTCCAATCGCTCGGAGCTTCGTTCGAACGCGGATATGCCCTGACAGGAAGCGGTGAGCCGGAAAATTTGAACGGGGGGATATTGAGCAGAACGCTTTTATCCACTCTCGGTGTGTCACCCTTCCGCGGCAGGCTATTCCTACCCGGCGACGAAAACGGTCCGCCCGTCGCGGTCATCAGTCATGCTCTGTGGACGAAGCGATTTCATCAGTCCCTGGCGGTGTTGGGCAAGACGCTGACGCTCAATGATAAGCCGTTCACGGTTGTCGGGATTCTTCCTCCAGGTTTTTCGTACCGGGTTCTCGACGCAGCGCACGATGTGGACGTATGGACACTGATTCAGACAGGCGATCCTAACTATAAGCAAGACTCCGCCGCTGCGGTCGCCATTGTTGGACGCCTCCATCCAGGGGTAACGCTGAACCAGGCAAGGTCGGAGATCGCACTACTTCAGCAGGAGAACGACCGGCACTATCCCGACGTGCCTAAGTCGACCGCCTTGCTTGACGGCCTGCAGCAGGACAATACGCGCACCGTGCGGCAATCGCTCATTGTGCTCGGAGGCGCAGTCGGATTATTGCTCCTGATTGCCTGCACCAATACTGCAAGCCTAATCGTAGGACGGAATATCCAGCGGGAAAAAGAATTTGCGATCCGCGTCGCTCTTGGATCGAGCGCGCGCCGCCTCCTGGTTCAATTACTGGTGGAGAATTTAATACTGTATGTGATCAGCGGTGGCCTGGGTCTCTTGATTGCGTTCGGTTCGGTGCGCGGGTTCGTCGCCTGGAACCCGTTCGGCGTCCTCCCGGCACAGCCGGTTACAGTGAGCCTGCCCGTATTGGCAATGGCTGCGACACTCACTGTGTTATCCGGACTGGTATTTGGAGGATATCCGGCGTTCCGGGCAAGCCGGCTCCAGGTCCAAGATGGGTTGCGTTCGGGGAGTGCCGGTGCTTCTGCCGCTCGAGGCGAACTGCGCTCGCTAGGCATTATTGTACTGACGCAGATTGCCCTTTCGGTCATCCTGCTGATAGGCGCATCGTTGCTGCTGACGACCTATCTCCATCTGCATACGCAGGCCCTTGGGTTCAACCCGGCAGATACGCACGTCGTCCAGCTATCGCTGCCGCATAGGCGCTATGGTTCGGATACGCGACTTACCCAGTTTGCCGATGGCTTGTCAGAGCGACTGCGGATGCTGCCCGGCGTGGATTCCGCAGGGATGACCTACTTCCTCAGGTTGTCGAATGCCGGAACAGAGATATTCCAAATTGACAGCCGGCGAGAGCTTACCGGTGAGCACTTGCCGCAGGCCGTCCCGGTAACCGTCGGACCAGGGTATTTTCAGGCGATGGGTATCGCCACGGTTGCCGGCAGGGACTTCTCGGACGACGACCTACAGAGTACGAGACCTGTCGCTCTCATCAATGAAGAGGCCGTGCAACGGTACTTTCCAGACAATAACCCTGTTGGCGAGCATATCCGCATCGGCGACCCGAGAGATCCTGCGACGCAGAAGAACCCCTGGCTCGAAGTAGTTGGTGTGGTGGCGAGCACCAAGTCGACACGCTACAACCAGATTGCGTGGGAGGCGCGCCCGGAGGTCTATACAGATTACCGCCAGCAACAGATCCATCAGTATTTTCTAAATACTGATTACACGACCATGTTCTTCGTGTTGCGCACGCGGCCAGGTGTAGTTCTGGGAGATGCTGCCATTCAGAGGGCTGTGTGGAGCGAAGATCCGGATTTGCCGGTGGGTGCGATCAAGCCGGTCGGCGATATGGTCGCAGCGCTTCAAGCTCAGCCACAAGTACGCGCACGGTTGACCTCAGTCTTTGCGGGCCTGACGTTATTGCTGGCCGCTATCGGCATTTATGGGGTGATGGCACAGTCTGTAGCGCAACGGTATCGGGAGATCGGGATCCGCATGGCGCTGGGAGCCGACCGCCGTAAGGTGGTGTTGCTGATTCTGAAGCAGGGTTTCGGCCTTACACTCGCGGGCGTGTTGCTGGGCACGATGGCCGGCTTGGTAGCAGTCCGGTTTATAAAGAGCTTTCTGTATGGCGTTACGTCAAGCAGCCCCGCTACCTATTTAGGCGTCGTAGCGGTTGTCTGCCTGGTGGCATTGGGAGCAAGCTATTTGCCGGCTCGGAGGGCGGCAACGGTGGATCCGGTTCGCTCACTGCGCGCCGAATGAAGGGGCATTGGCGGACCAGGGAATAGGTATCGTGATTGCGAGTTTCATGTGTACCGCGCAATGGGTGACTCACCAGAATGCTTTAGCTTCCACTTTGGGTTTGCCTTGCATCCCGTTTACTACTTGCGAGCTAAGGACCACTTCAAAATTGGTTCGACCCCAGTCGACGCCGGCGCCATCGACCAACTGTTTCAGGCTTGCTTCATCGGTCAGGAATTCACCGGCCGCCCTGGTTCCGCTGCCTGCAATTCCTGCCGCGACCAGAATCACCTGGCCGGTGCTCTCGTCAGTGAAGCGGGCGGCGATTGCGTAGTCTTTGACAACATGACTGCTTGGAGCCTTTCCTATGACTTGCCAAGCGCGCGATTCGGGGTGCTGTGTGTCCGCTATCCAGTAAACCTGGTCCGGGGCCTGTTCCAGATGAAACCTGAGTGAGGACGTTCTGTTCAGCGTCCAGTCATTGTTCAGCGCTCCAATCAAAACGACCGGTCCTTCGCGAAGCTGAGAGGAAATGGTCCTACGAGAACTCTGGACCCTGAAAGCATGTCCGTGAGCTCCGATCAGGGACACGAATCTGCTAAGAATCTGCACGTCAGAAAAAGGAATAAAGTCATTCTTGTCCCCGAACGACTGAAGAAATGAGTCGTCATCGGCACCCCGCTGGAGCTGAGTCAGCGGGGAATCATGAGGGGCATTCAACTCGGTTTCGGTTTCGCCCACACAGAACAGGACAGGCTTGCTGCTGGTGAGCAACGGGGACCAGACTTCTTCGAGAGCGGATTTTTGTTTCCCGAAGTGTCTCCAAGACCGCCCGCCCAAGAACAGTATCAGGGCGATGATCGCACCAAAAGCTATCAAACCTGCCGCCCAATAGGTTTTCCAATTCCTTATAGGCTGGCTGACCTGCTCCGCCTCAGAGGGAATATCCGGCGCAATCGCCTCTGGTGGAATCACTTCAACGACAGGCGCATCCGGTGCAACCTGCGAGAAAACGGGAACATAGGATCCCGGATTCAAATCAATTTTTAGTTCGCCCCCATGCGCCGGTGATTGGTAATACTGGGCGAGCCTCTTTCTCACCTCCGCGGCACAGAGACGCACAACAGGATCGGCATTGGTATCGTAATCCGGCGGCCGATGAAATACCTCAACCCCGAGGGTTCGCTCTTTAAGGTCGTCTTCGTTTCCCGCAAGAGTCTGTTCCACGATGTACCGGAGCAGGCACGGATAGCGCTTACTGGCAGCGAATCTACTGTCGCTCACAATCTTTTCCAACTGCGAGCGCACGAGCTGTCTGTCCCTCTCTGTTTTGGGGTGCCAGGCACTCGTCACTAACCCAGTGGACGCCAAGGTCTCATCTCACGGCCCGAAAGATTCGGGCGTCTCAATGTAGCACCGGCTTGATACGGCTCGCTACTTGTTCTATTAACTTTCATGCCAGCAACAACTTGCAATACGGAACAAACCCCTCCAGACGTATCGACCGCCTAGCTACCGTAGCAATCTTGACTGGTTTGGGGGTCAACCGTATTGAATGCAAGGCTGATCTGGAAAAACGTATTCTCACGCCCCCTAAGTTCAGACGAGAGAAGGTGGCTTCAGTTGTTTGCGACGGAGCGTGACTAAGAAGCGCCTCCGCAAATAGGCGGCGCTCGCTCAGCAGGTTCCATTAGGCAATTCGTTTGCTTTTGGAAACCAACATTTTGGAGGGGAAATGTCAACGAGACGCATGAGGCAGTATTTAGGAAATACGAGCATCACCATCTGGGCAGTCTTTTTCATTCTGGCGGCCGGAAGGCTCATAGCCCAAACCGGCGGCACCGGGTCGATTCTCGGCTCGGTCGTAGATGCAACCGGCGCTGTGATCCCTAAGGCTACCGTGGACGTTACCAATACCGCCACCGGAGTGAAGTCCAGAGCCACCACCACCTCGGCCGGCGACTACACGGTGCTCAGCCTCATCCCCGGTCAATACAGCGTCCTTGCCGAGGCACCCGGCTTCGCCAAGGAGGAGGTCACAGGCGTTACTCTGGTTGTCGCTCAACAGGCCCGCGTCAACCTGACCCTCAAACCCGGCAACGTGACCGAGACGGTTACGACCGCCGCGGATGCCGTCCAACTCGATACCGACAGTTCCGCGATTTCGCAACTTGTCAGTTCGCGGCAGGTAACCGAGTTGCCGCTCAACGGGCGCAATTTCTTCGATCTGCTCTTTATCGGCGCAGGCGCGGTCGAGACCGGCGGCGAACAGTCGGGTCACCCCGGCGCAGGTCAGGCCATCAGCATCAACGGATCCCGGCCGGAGTCGAACAGCTACCTGCTCGACGGCATCCTGAACACCGATCAGACGGTCAATGTCCCGTCGAACGTCCTCTCGATCGACGCGATTCAGGAATTCAAGGTGCTGAGTGAGACCTACTCGGCGCAGTACGGCCTGGGCGCCAACCAGATCAGTGTGGTCAGCAAGAGCGGCACCAACCAATTTCATGGTGCGCTCTTCGAGTTTCTCCGCAACGACGCCTTCGACGCCAGAAACTACTTCCAATCGGGCAGCAATGCCAAGCTGCGCCAGAACCAATTTGGTGCCGTCTTCGACGGCCCGGTCCGGATTCCATGGCTCTATAACGGCAAGGACAAGACCTTCTTCATGGCCAACTACGAGGGCCAACGCTTGAGCGCGGGGGCGGGGACGGGCTACACGACCGTTCCCACAGCGGCCGAATTGGCGGGATGTTTCTCCGCCCCGGTCACAGATCCTACGACGGGGATGCCATTTCCAGGCAGCGGTGGCTGTGTTTCCCAGATTCCGGCTGCAAGCTTTTCGCGATTGGCGAAGGTGACCATCGCCCAGGGGTTCATCCCAGGCGCCAATTGTTCAGGCTGCGGAGGGAATGCTAAAAACAATTATTCGTACAATTCGACCAACACCCTGACCGCCAATCAGCAGACCTACCGTGTCGATGAGGATATGCACAAATGGGGCAGACTCTTTGGCCGGGGCACTTACGCGACCTACAACCCTTTTGGAGCCGGTGGGGCATCGGCGGCGGCCAGTGGTTCCGGAACCTCGGGAATCAACACCAATTGGGCCGCTGGGCACACCATCAACTTCGGATCCCACATCGTCAACCAGTTCATCATGGGTGAAATGGACTCGTACCTGGTCAATTTCGGAGCTCCGGTACCCGCCTCGGTTCAAACGTCCCTCGGCTTCAGCGGAGTTTTCAACAATCTCACACCACAACAGCGTTCTTATCCCACGATCAGCTTTGGAAATCAGAATGGCGAGAATATAGGAACCTTCGGCGGCGCCAACAACGCCTACACCTACAGCGACAACCCGATGTGGCAGTACAGCGATGCCTTGTCCTACATCCGTGGCGCGCATACCTTTACGGTGGGCGGGGACTACAAACGGTGGACTCTCTACCGAAACAACGCCAGCAACTTCCTCGGCCATTACACGTTCAACGACGGAGTAGCCACTCGGAACCAAATAGCGGACTTCCTTCTCGGGTACTACGGCAATACGGACGCCTTCCTTCCCGGCCCGTTCGGCCTTCCGAACTCGGCCGGCAACCTTCACGACTACAAATTCCGCTACTATGCCACATACCTCCAGGACGACTGGAAGGTTAACAGCAAGCTGACCCTCAATCTTGGCGTGCGCTGGGACATTCGCCCCATCCCCTACGATGCCCATAATCGCTTCACCTGGCGGGATACCACCAATGCCCAAGGCGGCCTGTGCTTTGCCGATCCCGCGCTGGCCACCAACGGTGTCGCCCCGCCGGGCAATGGCTACTATCGCTACTGCGGCTCTAACCACCCCGGCAGCACCGAATACAACAACTTTGCTCCGCGCCTCGGCTTCGCCTATCGCTTGGATCCCAAAACGGTTGTCCGCGGCGGCGCCGGGCTGGTCTGGGACGGCGTCGAAGGCCGGGAAATGGACGACTCCGGCGATGTCTATCCCTATGTCAGCCGGCAAAACCTGTCGCAAGTAAGTGGTGAAGCAAGTTATCAAACGACCGATCAGCTCTGGCCCAGTTTCAGCAGCATTGCCCCGGTAACCCCAGCCGCGAATACCTTCATCGCGGTGATCATCTCAGAAAAGCCGAAGAATCCATACGTGACACAATGGTCGTTTTCCGTGGAGCGCGAACTGGCCAGGAACACCACCCTGGAGATGAATTACATTGGCAACAAAGGGAGCCGGTTGCTGGCCCGCCAGGACATCAATCAGGCCCTGCTGATCCCCGATCTGACGGCCTGCTACACCAACACTCCGGCACCAGCCTCTTGCCTGCCAGTGAACCGCCGTCCCTATCCGAACTTCGTCACCTATATCGACAGTTCCTGGATCGGGCACTCCAACTACAACTCGCTGAATGTCAAGCTTGAGCATCGCGCCAGCGATTTCGCGCTCACCAGCGTCTATACCTGGGCCAAGAACCTTGACGACAAGTCCACCGCCGCCAGCGCCGGCTCGGAAGCACAGGGATGGAATGGCTACCTCAACAACCACGACCCTGAAGCGGACTATGGACGCTCCGACTTCAACGTCGGCCAGCGCTTCGTCACCAGCTTGGTCTACGATCTGCCCGTAGGCCGCGGCAAGAAATTTGCCAATCAGGTCAACCCGGCCGTCAACGCCGTCATCGGGGGATGGGAGGGCACTACAATCGCCACCTTCCAGCAGGGCTTTCCCACGTCCATTCAGTGCTACGATTACTACGCTCCCACGAATACGGGCGGACTCCTGGATATCGGGACTGGCTTTGGCGTCAACCGTTGCGATCACGTCGGCGATCCCAAGGCGCTGAAGTGGACCCACAATAGCGCTGACTTTGCCAAAAATGCGGCGCTCTTCGCGGCTCCCACACCCGGGACGTTTGGAAATTCGTCGCGCAACGTTGCCACAGCTCCAGGCATTGAAAACTTCGTCCTCGGGCTCTACAAGAACACTGACATCACCGAACGGGTCAGGTTCCAGCTTCGCTTTGAAGCCTTCAACGCCTTCAATCATCCGCAGTTCAACGCGGATCCTAACGGCGGCTTCGCGGGTGGCGGATCGTCGGTGAACAACGTGTTGTCCAGTGGGCAATTGGGACTCATTGGAGCTGCGGGTCCACCACGAATCCTCCAAATCGGCGGCAAGCTCATCTTCTAACCCATGCAACCCACCACGGTCCGCCACGGTTCCTTACTCGCCGTGGCAGACTCTTCCTATATACCCTTTATGCCGGCGGCCATGCGTTTGCTCCCATATCTTCTTTCGGCAATCATGATGTCCGCTTCGCCTGCGAAACTTGCCGCGCGAACCGGCTCCGACAGGCCAGGCAGCCTCGGCCGACCGCGCTGCGGAACTCGCCGGGCAGGCGCAGCAGGCTATGGCCGCAGGCCGTTTCGACGCAGCGGAAGCGGCGTTTCTTGAACTCACCAAACTCGAGCCCGACGTGGCCGAGCTCCACGCTAACCTGGGCGCAGTCTACTTCCAGCAAGGCAAGCTCGACGCCGCCGTCGAAGCCCTCCGCCACGCTCTCCGCCTCAAACCCTCACTCGCCCGGGCCAGGACGCTTCTCGCCATCTGCCTCACGGAATCCGGTCACTCCGGTGAAGCGCTCCCCGGCCTGGAGGCCGGATATCGTTTCTCAGCCGAGCCACAGGTCAAGCGGCAATGCGGCCTTGAACTCCTCCGCGCCTACACCGCACTGCACCGCGACGCAGACGCCGTCGAAACTTCGCTTGCCCTGAACAGGGCCTATCCCGACGATCCTGAAATCCTCTACCAGACCGGGCGCATCTACGGAAACTTCACCTACCTCACCATGGAGAAGCTTCGCGACAAGGCCCCCGACTCCGTCTGGATGCTTCAAGCGAAAGCCGAAGCCCAGGAGAGCGAAAAGCAGTATGACCTGGCATTAAACAGTTTTGAAAGCGTCCTGCGCCTGGAACCTCATCGGCCGGGAGTCCATTACCGCATGGGCCGCGTCTATCTCGCGCGCTTCGAGCAGTTGCACGACTCGAAAGAGCGCGATCAGGCCGCGGACCAGTTCCACGCCGAGCTCGCCATCGATTCTGGAAACAGCAACGCCGCCTACGAACTGGCCCAGATTCAACGCGACCTGGGCAACGTCGAACAGGCCCACCAGCAATTTGAGTCCCTTATCGAGCGTCGGCCAGACTTCGAGCAGGCACGTGTCGGGCTCGCCGGCATCCTACTCGAAATCCAGAAGCCCGACCAAGCCGCCATCCAGCTCAAACGTGCCATCGAACTCGAGCCCAACGATGAAGTCGCCTGGTATCGCCTCGCACGCGCCCTCCGGATGACTGGCGACCAGCAAGGACAGAAAAGGGCGCTAGCCGAGTTCCAGCGCCTCCACAGCCTTGAAAGCAGCCACCTGGCCCGCGCCGGGATCCTCTTACAAGCGGGCGAAGTCACCCCCCAGCAACTGGGAGAAACCACTCAGCCATAGACGGAAAAATATTCGCCAGATAACAGGCAGATCGGAGCGGAATATGCCGGATGGCAGTTCGACAGATGTAAAGCGCAGAAGAGGCCAAAGACGTCGCGAGAAAACGCCGTGGATTGAAACTATCGGAGGCGAACTGAGGGTCTGGAGAGATCAGGGCACGAACGAAATCGTTATTGAACCGCCAGTCTTCATACCGGCAAAGGAGTGCGAAGGGCTCATTACTCTTTCAGTGAGGGACGCGCGTCACTTGGCAAATTCGCTCCTCCTTTTCGCTGCCGAAACGGAATCGAGTGCGATCTTCACTGCAGAGTCGTCTCCCAATCAGGTCGCGCAGGATGAGTGAGGCGCTGGATCGACTATCGAGAGAGCGTAATGCAAAACAGGCCGCATGTGGCGAAGTGTGAAGTCAACCAATCACGCGCAAGAGTCAAATCGAACGAGAGTCCAAGAGGCAGAGAAAACGGAATGACCCCCATCTCCAGACGTGATGTTTTAGCTGGGCTGGCCGCTTCAAGTGCTGCCTCCATCGTGACAGCTCGCAGCGAGCAGCGCCAAAGGTCCGCCGCCGGCAACGCCGCGCTTCTCTCTGCTGACGAGCGCGGTCAACACGCAGATGCACTACTCCGCTATTTCGCAGCGAATGCGCCGCAGCTACTGCGTGCTCCCGATGGAATCTTGAAGCATCCCAGCGTTGCGCCCGCCTGCCAGGCAAAACGTATTCAACGAACCTTTGGGATTGGGACACGCTTTGGACCAGCCAGGGACTCTTTCGACTCGCGGCGTTGCTTCATGACGATCAGCTTAAACAGAAGCTGTGCGAGCACGTCTCCGGAAGTCTCTTGAACTTTCTCGAGCACGCTTCACCGGATGGGCAAATCCCAATCATGATGACCGCAGACAACCCGGACCCCTTGCGAATCCTGGGCAAGAACTCGACGTCGAGAAACCAGGCCAAGCCTGTTTTCGGTCAGCTTGGGCTGCTCGCCTGCGATCAACGCGGAGATGCGAAATGGTTGGCGCCGCATTTCGATTCGATTCTGCGTTTCTACGATTCCTGGATAAAGCACAACTCCTCCCCGATTGGCCTGCTGGTGTGGGGCGATGATGTCGCGATCGGTGATGACAATGACCCAACCACATTCGGCCGGCCTTTCTTTTCCTCGGCAAACCTGCTTCTGAATTGCCTGTTCTATCAGGATCTTTTAGCATCGGCAGAACTCGCACGACGGCTCGGACGCTCGGCGGATCATGATCGGCTTTCAAGCCAGGCGGAAGAGTTGGCGCAACGGATCCAGACGTTCTGCTGGGATCCCAGAGATAGTTACTACTATACCGTCGATGTTCAATGTGTCGATCGGCGAGCTGAGCTCATCCCAACCGTGCCGCGAGGAATGGACATGTCGTGGAGATGCCTGCCGATGAGGATCCAGATGTTTACCGGCTTCCTGCCGCTCTGGTGCGGCATCGCGCCTCAACAGAACGCACAGAAACTGGTTAGCACAAACTATCTCGCGGACGACCGCCTCTGCGCTCGATGGGGCGCCAGGTCGCTTTCGGACCGCGAGACCATGTACTCTCTGGAGTTTAGTTCCAACCCGAGCAACTGGCTTGGGCCAGTCTGGATCATCGTGAACTACTTCGTATGGAAAGCTTTGCAGCGATATGGATACAAGAAAGAAGCAGATGCGCTGGCCGACAAGACTCTCCTTCTGCTGTCGAGGGACCTCGAGGCAAACGGCTCACTGAATGAGTACTACCATCCCGATACCGGGGCAGCACTGAGTCACAAGGGATTCATCGACTGGAATCTTCTTGTCCTGGAAATGATCTGAAAGGGAAAGTTTGTGTGAGAACAATCAACTCGACTCCATTTTGACCGGTTGTTTGCAATCTCAGTCTGAGTCAGTGGGGCGATGGGCTACACCCCGAGCGCTTCGATCACAAGCCGAGCGACTGCGGCGCCGGAATACTGTTGCTGCCCTGTAATAAGATTTCCATCGCGCACCGCATGGGCCTTGAACCGGCTCGATACGATGAAATTGGTGTTCTCCAGCTTCCTTGCCTCGTCTTCGATCCAAAATGGCTGGATACGCTTGCCAACGAATTCGTCCGCGAATTTTTCCTCGGAGTTGGCAAATCCAGTCCAGGTCTTTCCCTCCACCAGGAGTTTTCCATCCACAGTGGCCTTGAGCAGAATGCACGTGGCGTGGCACAGGACGGCCGTGATCTTTCCCGCCGCATAGCAGTGCGCTGCCAGGGTGTGGACCCTCGGATCGTTATAGAACGTATACATGGGGGCTTGCCCGCCCACAAACAGTATGGCATCGTAGTCCGCAACTTGGAGTTGACTGATCGGCTTGGTGCTCTCGACGAGTTTGGAATGCTCGGGGGAACTCAGAAATCCAAGCGATATCAGGTCGTGCGAGGAGTAGTTGCTCTCATCTCGAGGATCGCTCCAGGTGTCGGCTTGAAGCGTGCCTCCATCGGGACTGTAGATATCGACCGCGTAACCGTGCTCGACGAACTCCCAATATGGATGGGCCAATTCGCTCCACCAGAACCCAATCGGCCATCCGGTTTGTTTCGAAACGGCTGGATTGGAAGCGACGATGGCAACTCGCTTCTGCGGGCTAAGAATATCGATTGCTGCGCTCATTTGAGTTCTCTCTTGATTGCGTTATCCTGGTATCACAACCACCATGTTGAAGCCTTCCGTTTCGGGATCTTCGAAGCGAGGGGCTAGGATCTCGCACATTCATAACAGCTTCTCTCTCCTGGGTTTTAGTCGGGCAGGTCAGTAAACAGATCCTAGCAAGAAGGCGGGCCTGCCTTCTACGCACCTTCAGGTAAGCAGCGATGCAGTATCGTGGTCGCGAGGTAGAAATGTCCGACGCCACGCGTTTTCGTGAACGCGCGTTGCAGTCCAATGACGCGATTGAGTTGCTCGCCAACAAATGGCGCATTACCATCCTGCATATTCTGAGGGAAGGCCCTCTGCGTACCCGAGAGATCCAAACAGCCATCCCCGAGGTCTCCCCAAAGATGATGACCCAGACCCTGCGCGGCATGGAACGCGATGGCCTTTTGGTGCGTGAGGTTCACAGCACCGGAAGCCGCCACGTCGAATACCGCCTGACTCCCATGGGGACCAGCCTGATTCCGCCGCTGCAGGAACTATGCCGATGGGCCAAGGCGAATGTAAGAAGGCGCGACCAGGCCCGCGAACGTTTCGACCACCTGCAGAACATGAAGCCATAAGATCTGGTGGAGATGCTTCAAGTAGAGGAGGCACTTTTCGGTGCCTTCCACTGACGGTGTTCACTCCACCTCCTACCGCCGACCCATCGATATCGTCTGAATTTATCTTTGGTGCATGCGCTTTGCATGGGCTGGAGAAGAATTCGCGGCCAGTCCGCTGCGTAGAAGAAAACGGCGGGCTGCCGACGGGATACGCGAGGCTTCACTGGACATGCCGGAACCTTTCTGCACGCTCGGTCGTATACGGAGCCGATGATACGGTCGATGACACCAGGAAAAGGCATATGGCTGAAAAGGACGCTGCGATCGCACTGAAGCGCGATGACTGGGTGAAGACGCATCCGGTATTGAGCTACTTTATCTCGACGTTCGCTATCTCGTGGGGCGGGGCGCTTGCCGTGATAACACCCATGCTGCTTCGCGGCGAGAGCATCCCAAAGTTTACCGGGCTGATGCTGTTTCCGGTGCTGCTCCTTGGCCCAGTTATTGCCGGCCCCGGAATGGCGGCGTACGTCTATGGGAGGAGAGGGCTAAAGGATCTTTTCGGCCGAGTCGGTAAGGTTCGTGTCGGAGCGAGGTGGTATGCGGTTCTTTTCATTCCGCCGGTTCTGATCCTGAGTGTTCTTACACTGCTGCGGACGTTTATGTCTTCCTCCTTTGCTCCTAACTGGTTTCTGCCGGGATTGGGATTTGGGGTGATCGCCGGGTTTGTGGAGGAGTTGGGCTGGACGGGCTTTGCTTTTCCAGCGATAGCCAAAAAGACCACCGCGCTCGGGGCGGCGATTACGCTGGGCTTCCTATGGTCGTTATGGCATATTCCCGTAGTCGACTTTCTGGGGACGGCTACTCCGCATGGTTCCTATTGGCTGAGCTACTTTCTGTGCTTTGCCGCGGCCATGACCGCTATGCGGGTGTTGATCTGCTGGGCTTATGTGAACACGCGGAGTGTCTGGCTGGCTCAACTGATGCACATGATATCGACGGGCTGCCTGGTGGTGCTTAGCCCGCCGCGCGTGACGGCCGGTGAAGAGGCGCTGTGGTACGGTGCCTACGGTATTGCGTTGTGGCTCGTGGTTGCGATTGTGGTTTCGATATATGGAAAGAATCTGGCTGGCAAGCCTGCACATAAGAGTTAGATATCTGACAAGCATGCTCCGTAAACGAAAGACACTCCAATCAGCGTTCCTGACAATACAACCAAGTCGATATGGCAGCAGGTGGAGCTTTTCTGTGTGTGATCATCACTGTCAATGTAGTTCCCTAGCTTTCCAAACTTTACGTCCGCCGGTATCCCATTTATTGGAGCCCTTTGTCAAATGGAGGGCAACTCTAATTCAGTGTTGAGATTTCAGTGGTATTTCTGACTTGGGTTGATTGGACGAGTCTGTAAACGGGTCTCCCCACTCTTTTTAACGGGTGCGGCTTTTTAGCCGATTAGTTCCTTAGTAAAGGTATGAGGGGTGGTTCTTGCTTCTTCGGGCACGTTGGAGACCCGGGTGGTCTTCTCCTGCCGTATTGGACCGGGAGCGCTCTAAATGACGCCCGCACCGCAATTGGAGGGCCATCCACGCTCATCGCCCATACATGCGAGCGGCGGAGGGGGTCGCAGGCACGTCTTACTGAAGGCAATCGAGGGAGCGCACAACCTAGGCGGACAATCTCTCAATCGGGGACATGCGCGATGAATCCAGAACCCGACCCTAGCCCTGTCTTCGCAGACCATCGAATGCATCGCACGAGGCGCTCGAGATGACGGTACCGGCCCGCGGCGGAGAACCGGGCCCGGCGGTCGAAGCTCTCACCAGCCAGCAATATCGTCTGCTGGTGCAGGGGATTGCCGCCATCGTGTGGACCACCTCCGGCTCGGGCGAGGTGGTAGCCGACCTGCCCGATTGGTCGGCATTTACCGGTCAGACCCGTGAACAGACCAAAGGCTGGGGTTGGCTGCTTGCCATACACCCCGATGATCGGGCGGCCACCGCGGGCGTCTGGTCCGAAGCCGTCGCCAATAAGTCGATCTTCCGATGGGTAAGCCGGGTCCGCCGGCGAGATGGCGAATACCGGCACATGCTGGTGCGAGCTACGCCCGTCATCGACTTGGACGGCACTATCCTCCAATGGGTTGGGGCCCATATCGATATTTCAGACAGCAAGCAGGAGGAGGAGCTACGCCATCCCCCCGGCCAACTGCTGGAGCAACTGCAGGAGATGGACCAACTGTACAGATCGGCCCCAGTGGGTCTCGAACTCCTGGATAGAGAGCTACGCATACTACGCATAAACGAGCGTCTCGCTGCGGCCAATGGGAGACCCGTCGATGAACTTCTCGGACGCACGCTTTGGGAGATCCTTCCTGAAATCGCTCCCCAGATCGCCGCCACCGTCGACCGGGTATTTGCTTCGGGGGAGCCGGTTTTCAATCTCGCCATTCGTGGGGCTGTCCCGGCGGATCCGGAAAATGAGCGCGACTGGCTCGAAAGCTACTATCCGGTTAAGTCCTCCGACGGCGCCACTCGTTATGTGGGCGGAGTGATTCAGGACATCACCGAACTGAAGAGAGCGGAAGATGACCTGCGCCAGGCGAAAGAAGACGCAGAAGCTGCGAGCCGCGCCAAAAGCGAATTCCTGGCCAACATGAGCCACGAGATCCGCACCCCGATCAACGGAATTCTTGGCATGACGGAACTAACCCTCGACTCTGACTTGAACCGCGAGCAGAGGGAAAACCTTGGCATGGTTAAGGCGTCCGCGGAATCCTTGCTGCGAGTAATCAACGACATCCTCGACTTCTCCAAGATCGAAGCCCGCAAACTTGCGCTGGAGCCGGCTCCATTTCTTCTCCGCGACAGTCTCGGTGCAGCGGTAAAGGCGCTGGGGCTCCGCGCCAACGCGCAGGGGTTGGAACTGGTCTGCGCAATTGACAACCATGTGCCCGATGCTTTGCTGGGCGATTCGTTGCGGCTGCGCCAGATCATCACCAACCTGGTGGGGAATGCGATCAAATTCACCGCTCGGGGAGAGATCCTCATAAGCGTGGAAACCATGCCTGATCCGTCTCCCGCCGCCCCTGCTACTGACGAATCTCAGTTCGTGGTCCTCCATTTTCAAGTGCGCGACACCGGCATCGGTATACCTGCTGACAGGCAGCAGGCAATCTTCGAGGAATTCATGCAGGTGGATAACTCGATCACCCGCAGGTTCGGGGGGACTGGGCTTGGTTTGGCCATCACTTCCCAACTCGTCGCGCTCATGGGTGGACGCATCTGGGTGGAGAGCGAGTTAGGCGCAGGCAGCACGTTTCACTTCACCCTCCATCTGCAACAGCATTGGCGAACCGGGTCGCATTCTGTACCGGAACGGGTGGATCTGGACCAGATGCCGGTCCTGATCGTGGATGACAATGCCACCAATCTCAAAATGCTGAAGCAGGTTCTCACCAATTGGCGCATGGTGCCGGCGGCGGTCAGCGACGGCATCTCCGCGGTAGCCGCGATGAAGTCCGCCTCCAAGGGCGGCTTCCCCTTTCCCCTGGTGCTGCTGGACGCGTGCATGCCCGAAGTGGATGGCTTCGAGGTTGCCGCGCGCATCAAGGCAGATCCTGACTTTGCCGGCGCCATCATTATGATGCTCTCTTCGGCCGACCACTGTGGTGATGCTGCTCGATGCCGGGAAGCCGGCATCGCCTGCTACCTTCGCAAGCCCATCGGACAATCGGAGCTATTGGACTCCATCATGACCGCGTTGGGTGCCCAACCGGTGCAAGACTTGCCGCCGCAGCCGACGACCGCGATCGGCGCTTCAGAACCACGCCAATCCCTGCGCATCCTGCTTGCCGAGGACAACCAGATCAATCAAGCAGTCGCCACGGGCATTCTGCGCAAACGCGGTCATACCGTCCTGGTGGCGAATGACGGCCGCAAAGCACTGGAGATCCTCGATAGCCACCCTATAGACCTTATCTTCATGGACATTCAAATGCCGGAGATGGACGGCTTCGCGGCGACCGCGGCCATCCGGGAGAGAGAACTGGCAACGAGGGCCCACATACCAATCGTTGCCTTGACCGCGCACGCCATGCAAGGTGACCGCGAGCGCTTTCTGGCGGCGAGCATGGACGGCTATCTCTCGAAGCCCCTCCGCTCACAGGAAATAGACAAAATACTGGATGCGTGGCTTATGAAGATACCCTTATC
This sequence comes from uncultured Acidobacteriaceae bacterium, assembly GCA_963847155.1. Classification (GTDB taxonomy): domain Bacteria; phylum Acidobacteriota; class Terriglobia; order Terriglobales; family Acidobacteriaceae; genus PALSA-350. Next base: position 124,445 of record CAWJZH010000008.1, read on the forward strand.
CGCAGTAGAGGTGCGCCCGGCGAAGGTTCCGATAAGTTCCGTCAATGAAGAGGAACTTCTGGAACGTCTCGGGAATGATTCTGTCATCGTTTCCGAGCTAACGGAAATCTTTCGCCAGGATTATCCAGGACAGCTCCTTTTACTGAATCAAGCGCTTGCGGAGAACAACGCAGAAGGAATGAAGCGGTCGGCGCATGGGCTAAAAGGAGCACTCGCAAACCTTGCGGCAACCGAGGCCTCGACCACGGTAGCGGCTATTGAAGAGATTGCCGGCTCACCTGACCTCATGCGGGCCGCGCCAGCACTTGCTCGCCTTTCGCAGGAATTGGGCCAAGTCCTCGCCTCGCTCGAGAGTCTTTGCCATAGGCTGCAGGATGCCGGCTAAACCCGGCTTGACGCTTGAACAGCGGTATTCAACCAGTTGTTGCAATAAAGAACGACCTCTCTGATTTCGCAATCGGCCGGTTGCCGTCAGGGTCGATTACGCGGCCTCAGCCGGCGATAATCCAAGCGTACTATGATGGCCCTCATGGCGAACCTCTTATCCGTTTCGTGCATGGCGCTGCTTGCGGGCTCCCTCCTCTCGAGCTGTGTGATCGCTGCCGACCCTGCGTGGGCGCAAGAAGATGCATTTGCGCAGCGCTTCGATGCAGTTCTGTCGCAACGCGGAGTGGTGGGCGGGGGGATTGCGATCGTCCACATGCAGGAGCCGGCGACGCTAAGGTTTTTCGGCAAGGCGCGCAAAGATAGAGAGCAGCTCGTCGACGGAGAAACAACTTACAACTGGGCATCAATCACCAAGACGATGACCGCCATCGCCATTTTGCAACTGCGCGACCGGGGCAAACTGTCGCTGGATGAAAGCGCGGTGCGGTATGTGCCCGAACTGCGGCAGGTGCACGATGAGTTTGGCTCGATCGATGCGGTCACGATTCGTGATTTGCTCACCCATAGTGCAGGGTTTCGCAATCCCACATGGCCCTGGGACTGCGAGGATCCCGCCAACTGCAACTGGCAGCCGTTTGAACCAACGCAATGGACGCAGGTCGCTGCGATGCTGCCGTATACGCAAGTGGCTTTTCGTCCAGGATCGCGCTGGAGCTATTCCAATCTCGGTTACGTGTTTCTCGGCCAGATCATTGAACGGCTCTCGGGCGATGATTTCGAAGTCTACATTGACAAGAACATTCTGATGCCGCTGGGGATGACCGCGAGTTACTTCGATCGCTCGCCGTACTTTCTGGAAGCGCATGTTTCGGCCAGTTATTTGCGCACGGGCGATAAGCTCACTGAGCAGCCTTTTAATTTCGACACGGGCATTACGACTTCCAACAGCGGCCTGAAAGCGCCCATCACCGACATGGTGAAGTATCTTCAATTCCTGATCGGGGACCCAGCGAATGCGCGCTATGCTTTTGTGCTGAAGCGCCACTCGCTGGAGGAAGCATGGAAGGGAGTTCTGCCGGTCACGGAGCCGGGAAAACCGGCGACGGCGTACACCAAGGATGCGCCGATGATGGGGCTGGGATTTTTTGTGGCGGAGTGGAAGGGCCGGCGTTTCGTGTATCACGACGGTGACCAGGGCGGCTTTTCCTCGGAGATGCTGATCGATCCGGCACAGCACACGGCCAGCATTCTCGTGGTTAACACGACCGACACCGGCGCTCCTGCGCCTTCTTCAGCGTTGCATCCGCAATCGAATACCGAGCCCGAGCCAGGCACGGACCTTCGGCTCACGCTGCGACAGGAAATGCTGAATCACGCGTTCCTTGTGTATTCCCGGGGTTCGGCTACGAAAAGTGAGGACCCGCGGAAGTGACACTGACGTGGATACGTGTTGGGCCTAACTTCGAAGAGACGACACCTAATGGATGCGTGAGAACCTACCGATCGAAACCTGAGTCCCGCAGGAGCCTGCCCTGAGCTTGTCGAACGGGGACGATTCGTGATTAGCCGGAGAGACTTCCCAATCCGCTCCCATATCATGCGCGAGAACGATCATCTCGAAATCGCGTCCCGAAGGGGCGGCTGAACTTCAGAGCTGCCCCAATTGGCGGAGCAACTCGCTTTTTGAGGATGTAACATGTTGATTGATTTGCAGCGCCCTTGGCGGAATAAATTCTGGTTGGATGTAGATTGTCTGCTGCCAAAATTGGATTTAAACGAGCCTCGGCTCAGCAACCGCCCTTTCCTCCAGTAACCGCCCTTTCCTTGCGACGATCCTCTCCTATTTGTCATCCCGAGCGCAGCCGAGCGGATCTGCAGTGCGCCATTCGTGTGCCCCGCTCCTACCGGTTCACAACCTAGTCATCCGCCGAACCCTCCTGGAACATCAACTCCCCTTGTTATTCCAGGTTTCCAGGAGTAGTCCGTAGAACAGCAGATCCGCTCGGCTGCGCTCCCCCGAATTTCCTGTTGAGATTGGTGGTGTTGGCGAACTTCATGCGCCTTTCCTTACGAGAAAGGCGCACACGCAACCGTGTCCACCGTAGCGTGGCAGGAAATCCGGGTCGGGATGACAAATAGGAGAGGATCGTCGCAAGGAGAGGGCGGTTCCTAAACCGAGGCATTTTGAAAATCCAATCTGGACACGTCGGGCTGAACTTAGCCCAGGACGCAGTCCTAGGTTGGCATGCACGATTGAAAAGTCCCGCAGGGACGACTGAGGACTCTGTCGAGGCTTTGCCCTGGATTCTCTGAAAGAGAAAGCCTTTTTCGGAAACTTTTGCTGGAGTGTTTCGAATGTTCGGAAGCGGACACTCGCAGTTTACAGCTGCGTGAAGATGCGGCTGCGATTGTTCATAAATGAACATAGTTCATGAATTTAGACCATCTCGTTCCTAAGTCGATCTGCAACGGAACTTACAACGCAAGCGGTGCGTACCCACAATCCAAGTAGTTGTCGATCTCCATCGTTATTCCAAATTCCTATCGAGGGACACACATGATCGCTTTGTTTTTCTATGGAGCATACCGACCCTATCTCTACTTGAGAGTGAGCTTTCTTCTTCTTACCGCTCTGAGCTTGGGTGTTTGCATCGCGTCGGCGCAGACGTCCGAATCGCAAAGCGCATCGGCGCAAGTGCGCATTGCGCGGAGCCTGGAATTGATCCATAACGCCGAACAGCAACAACGTCCCGGAGCGGAGCGGGGCGCTTTGTGGGCGCAACTAGCATCGGAGTACCAGTACGCAGCAGAATTCCTGAAGGCGGAAGATGCGTATAACAAGTCTCTGCATCTGCTGAAGAGTGCACCGGCAGCCAAGGCAGAGTATGCCGCAACCCTCGAAAGCCTCGCCACCCTCTATCTGCTTTATAGCCGTGTCGATGAAGCCGAGAGCGTTAGGAAGCAGGCGCTTGCGGTGCGAGAGAAGCTGGGCGATTCAGCCGATATTGGCCGTAGCCAGATACAGCTGGCGAACATAGCTATCGCGCGGCGGCAGTTCAAAAAAGCAGAGCGGCTATCTCTTCGGGGAATGGAAGAGATGGAGTCTTCCTCCAACCCTCCCAGGGCGGGAATGCTTTCTGGACTGATAACGGTTGCGTATGCGCGTTGCCAGCGAGGGCACTGTGGTGAAGGACTAATGAACGCACAACAGGCGCTTGCGTTCGCCAATAGTAACTTCGAGCCGGAGTCGGCGGCTGTCGGATTTGCGCTGGAGGCTATCGGGTTTGCTGAGTGGAAGAGCGGGGAAGTGCAGGAGGGCGAGATAGCTATGCTTCGCGGTATCCAGATACTACGAAGAAAGCTCGTTCCGGCCGATCCTCGCTTGCGCGGCGCCTTGCTGCAATATCGGGACTACTTAATCGCGACGAGCAGGCGGGTGGAAGCCCAGGAAATTCACGAGGAAGTGGAAAGGACGACTAGTCAAAGCGCGAACTTTCTGTGCGGCTTGTACGGTAAGTGTCGACAGCCTATCGAAGACCTTACGATAACGGAGGGGCCAAATCAACGGGGGGTGGTGTTTTCATTTGGGATCGGTCCCCGGCGCGCCGGGAGAGGTTGCGGGTTGAAGGAACCGCAGATCTCTCCATGGCACGCCGGGGCAGGCCGGCTTCGCTCCTATGGCGCACCGGGGCAGGCGGGATGACACGTTCGTTCGCGGGTCGCTGCGGTTATGATACGAAGAGCAATCATGGCCGACGTCAAAAATCTTTCTCCCGAAATCATCCTGCATATCGCCCAGACTCTTAACCTCCCCCTCCACTCGCTCACTGCGGTCATCGGACTGCTCAACGAAGGCGGCACTGTACCCTTCATCGCACGCTATCGCAAAGAAGCTACCGGCAATCTCGACGAGGTACAGATCCGCGACATCGAAGACAAGCTCGGGTACTTTCGAGAGCTCGTCAGCCGTCGCGAAACTATCCTCGGCTCCATCCTCGAGCAGGGCAAGCTCAGCGAGGAGCTGAAGGCCCGCATCGAGGCTACCTTCGACAAAGCGGAGCTGGAAGATCTCTACCTTCCTTACCGTCCAAAACGGCGGACCAAAGCCACGATCGCTCGCGATCGCGGCCTCGAACCCCTCGCCGACTATCTTTGGGCTCAGCAGCCTGGTCCACAGTCCGTCAGCGATTACGCTGCCACGTTCGTCAATCCAGAAAAGGAAGTGGGCACCATCGAGGATGCCCTGGAAGGCGCCCGCCACATCGTCGCCGAGACCATCAGCGAGAACGCCGCCCTGCGCAAGGCTCTGCGCCAGCTCATGTTCGATGAGGGCATGATCGTCAGCAAGAAAACCTTGGATGCCGTCGACGAGCAGGAAAAGTTCCGCATGTATTACGACTACAGCGAGCCGGTGAAGACGCATTCCGTCGCATCGGATGCTGGCCATACGCCGTGGGGAGACGGAGTCCGTCCTCTACTTCCTGATCGAGATGGAGGCGCTCTCGCGTCACCTCGCTACTCCGTGCGCATATCCTTCGCGCGACCGGGGATTGGACTCCGCATCTCGAGCTGGCCATTGACGACGCGTGGAAACGCCTGCTGAATGCCTCGATTCAAGGCGAGGTGCGTCTGGAGCTGAAGAAGCGCTCGGACGGCGACGCCATCCAGGTCTTTCGCGATAATCTGCAGAACCTTCTGTTGGCGGCGCCCGCGGGCCCCATCTCCGTGCTCGGGATCGACCCGGGCCTGCGCACCGGGTGCAAGGTCGCGGTGGTCGACGAGACGGGCAAGTTCCTTGCCCACGATGTTCTGTACCTCCACACTTCGAAAAACGCAGCGTCAGGCGCAGGCGACACGCTCGCCTCATTGATCGCAAAGCACAATGTTCGCGCGATTGCCATCGGCAACGGAACGGCCTCTCGGGAGACCGATGCTTTTGTCCGTGAATTCCTTCGCGAGCGCAAGCTCAACGATCTTTTCTCAGTCACCGTATCCGAGTCCGGGGCAAGCGTTTACTCTGCCTCTGATATTGCCCGCCAGGAGTTTCCTGACCTCGACCTCACTGTCCGTGGAGCTATCTCGATTGCGCGACGGCTTCAGGATCCGTTGTCCGAGCTGGTCAAGGTCGATCCAAAATCCATCGGCGTCGGTCAATATCAACACGACGTCGATCAACGCCAGTTGCAGCAATCGCTGGAGGCGGTGGTCGAAAGTTGCGTGAACCGGGTCGGCGTCGATCTCAATACTTCTTCGTGGACCCTGCTTCGCTTCGTCGCCGGTGTGACCGAAAGGACTGCGCTCAATATCGTCGCCTATCGCGATGAGCATGGAAAATTCCGCTCCCGGTCGCAACTCAACAAAGTTGCCTGGCATCGGCGCCAAGACCTTTGAGCAGGCGGCCGGCTTCCTGCGCATTCGCGATGGCGAGAATCCTCTCGACCGCACTGCCGTGCATCCGGAGTCTTACCCGGTGGTGGAGCAGATCGCGCAAACGCTCAACACCCCTGTCGACCAACTCATCCAGCAGCCGCAGCTTCTGGCAAAGGTCGATGCCAGGCAGATTTCCGCGGGCAGCTTTACGGTTGCGGACATTCTCGAAGAACTGCGTAAGCCCGGGCGCGATCCAAGGGATCAGTTCGTTGCCCCCAGCTTCTCTGAGTCGGTCAGAGAGTTCAGCGATGTCCAGCCGGGGATGGTGCTTGAGGGCGTGGTCACCAACGTCACCAAGTTCGGAGCCTTCGTTGACATCGGCGTGCACCAGGACGGCCTGGTACATATCAGCGAACTGTCCAACCGCTTTATCAAGGATCCATCCGAGGCGGTGAAGGCCGGCCAGATCGTCAAGGTCAAGGTTCTGAGTGCTGACGTTAAAACCAAACGCATTGCTCTCTCCATGAAGGCGCTTATGGAACTGGCGCAGAAAGCCCAGCGGCCGAATCAAGCCGACCCCCGCACCGCAGCCCAGCTTGAACGAGAAACTGGCCGCGCTTTCCACCAAGTGGCGATCGTCCTGAGGTCATTTCCTAGATAGCTAAAGAGGGTGTTTGAGAACCAGGATTTACGAGTTTAGTCCCGCAGAGCCGGCCCGAGCTTGTCGAACGAGGACGGCTGAAGATTGTCCAGGATTGCGTTGCGGCCTATTTTCAGCCGTCCCGGGGACTAAGTCTGGAAAATGGAGTTCTCGCACACGCTTTAAAGCCGTGACTTTTACAGGTTTACCGGTACTCACGCCGGACCGTGACCATAGGAAACGCATTGGCTGAGATGCTAAGCTACGGAACGATGAGCGAGACCTTCCAGGAGCAATTTGCAAGGGGTTATCAGGCGCGGAAAGAAGGGCGCGCGGCAGACTCTCGCGCAATCTTCTTTAAGGCGGTGCGTAGCGCTGCAGAAGACGGCGACCGGCCGGATCTGGCTGAGGCGCTTTGCGGTCTTGGACAGGCAGAGCTTGACATCGGGAACTTGCCGGCGTCGCGCCACCATTACCAGAGCGCAGCTGTGCTCTATCGAGAGATCGGGCCGCCGGCAAGCCTGGCGTTTGCGCTTCGGCATGAGGCGGATGTAGCCCGCGAATTGGGCCTCCCTGCGGAGGCTGAACCACTTTACCTGGAAGCCGAGGCGATCTATCGGCAACAGGGTGAAGCAGCCGAGCTTGATTTGGCAAATACTTTGCGCGGATTGGGGTTGGTGTTTGAGTCGTCAGGCAGAGCGGATGCTTCAAAGCCGCTCTTCGAGCAAGCGCGCGCGCTGTATGCGAAATGCAACGTGCAGGCAGGGCTCGCGGAGTGCGAGGAGAAACTTTCTCTCCGGCAGTGAGTTAGTGGTTGGTGGTCGGAAGCAGTGTCTTGCGGTCTCACACACCCTCTAAAAGGCCGTACCCTTCACAAAAAGCGAGTTCTCACCACTCCCTATGGTCCGTACTACCTTTTCCCCGGCCTGACTGAAGTCGTGCCCTGATATAGCCGCCTCGTCGAGGTATCGGTTAAGGTGTTTTTGTGCGATTTTGAGCGGCGCTTTGGACTTCTGCAACCTGGAGGTGAAGAAAGCACCTTCCAGCAGAGAGACAATCAAAGTCGAGAGGGCTTCCGGTTCCACCGACGGACTGAGTTCTCCTGACTTTCGTCCGTGCTCGATAATGTGGCTGAGAAACGCGACCCATTCGTTCAAAGCTTTCTGGGCCCTTTGGTAGAGCACGGGGTTGCCGTCGTCCGCGTCCAGCGCCGCATTCAGCAGGGGACACCCACCGGGGAAGGGCGGCTTGGAGACGAAATTCTCTATATGCAGTTTCAACTTTTCAATACTGCCCGTTGCCTGGTCCAGATTTGCTACGCGCGCTTTACTACTTTGCGCCCAGGCAGCGTCGAAGGCTTCGGACGCCAATTGCTCTTTGCTGTCGAAGTGCGCATAGAGACTGCCTTTCTCCAATCCTGTGGCGACGCTGATATCCTGCATCGAACAACCGTTGAACCCTCTCTTGTTGAACAAGGGAGCTGCTTTTTCCAGGATCCTTCTGCGTGTTTGTTCGCCCTTTAACATGGGTCTCACCTCTGCTGGAAAACGGGAGCCGCGGTATTTGAGCGCTGCTCCCGTTGCGTTTTCTTGGTTCCGGTGATTACCAGGGCAGTTCCTGACCCAGGTGGATGAAACGGCCATTCGGACCGTCAGGACCGAGTAGTGCAAGGTCGACGCTGGTCTTCGCGCCTTCGGGAATCTCCATCGGAGCAGCGTCGGTTCCCATTTCCGTTTTCACCCAACCGGGGTGAGCGGAATTCACCTTGATTTTGGTGTTCCTGAGTTCTGCTGCGAGATGAATAGTGAAGGCGTTGAGCGCTGTTTTCGAGGCGTCGTAGGCGAAGGTCTTGATACTTGCGATCGGGCTGTTGGGATCCGCGTGAAGCGCCAACGATCCAAGAATGCTGGATAGATTTACGATGCGGCCGGCGTCGCTCTTCTTGAGCAGAGGCAGGAGCGAACGCGTCACTGCGATGGTGGCAAAAAGGTTGGTGCCGAAGACGGTTTGCAGTTCCTCTTCTGTGGTGTTGATGGTCTTGGCGTTAAACATCCCGTCCTGGGAGCCTACGCCTGCATTATTGATCAGAATATCCAATTTCCCGAATTTATCGCTGAGGGTGCGGGCTGCCGCGTCACGGTCCTGCGCATGAGTGACGTCAAGCTTAAGGGGGAAGGCGTCGATGCTTTCTGCCTTGAGCTTCGCAGCGGTTTCTTCAGCGGACTTCAAGGTCCGAGCGGCTACCACGACCGTCACGCCCTTCTGCCCCAGCTGACGAGCCGTTTCAAAACCGATTCCACGATTTGCGCCGGTAACGAGCGCGACTTTCTTGTCAGTTGCCATGGTGATTCATCTCCTACGTAGCAGATGGCAGGCGGAGGAGCCAGGATTCACAAAAACGAACGGTCGGTAGGTTTTTGAGACGAGGCCGACCCTTGGGCCCGGGCGACAAACACCGCGACTAGTGTGTTGCGCCTTTTTGCTGCATCCCGGGATACCAGGAGCGCACCGCGAGAATGCGTGATTTGACATTGGGCGCACTGTAATACCCCACGGTGCAGTTGAGCCGGAAGAAATAGGCGTCACCCGGCTTTGCCGGATGTCTTCCTTCCAGGCCGTCCATTCCTCCGCCTGCCACCATGTCACCGTGGCCGCTCAAGACCAAATAGATTTCTTCTTCGCGTTCGTGATGATGGGGAAAGTTCGTGCCACCTGGGGCAATCTCCATGACAAACAGGCTGGTCAGCACCCGGCCGGCTGCCAGGCGGTCGCGCTTGCTCTCGGCGTCCCCCATCAGGAGGCGGTAGAGGGTCGAAGATGGATGACCACTCACGAGCCCGGTGGGCACGGCTTCTATGTTGGCTTTTAAGGGGTGCGCTGGGGGTGGGTCTTTTTCAAACCCATGGGTGCGAAAACCCATCACGACCACGAGGAGCGGCGAGCCGGCACTGTTCTTCAAGGTGTGCGGAACGGTTGCGGGCAGGTAGAGGTAGTCTTCCTTCTCGAGAGGAACAGTTTCGTTGCCGTAATTCACCGTCCCCTTTCCATCGAGGACTACGTATACCTGGTCTTCGCCCGGATATTGCACCGTGGCGCACGCCGCATGGGGATCCAGTACCGCCTCGCCATATCGCGCTACGCCGACAACCACCGAGGTATCCGGGTCTCCCTGGCCGAACAAGGGCTTATAGTGGCAGCCCGCCGTAGTGAGATCGGAGTTGCTTGCTTTCACCGCAGAGGTGTCGCGATGCAGAAATGTAGGGTCGATCTTGCGCTCGTCCGCATGCAGCAGCGAGATACAAAGGAACGCTGTTACCAGAGTGAGGGTGTGTTTGCCGAGACGCGGAGTTGGTCAAGCGTATCAGTCGTTTGGCTTGCCGGAGAGTGGCTGGTCGTGGGGGGAGGGGATCGATGCAACCGGCGAACCGGGAGGCCGAACCGTGGCGACAGAGGCAACCGAGACTGCGTCCTGGCCGAAGAAGTTCATCCTGATTAGCGTCTCGACTTCGACCGGACTCCCCAGCACTTGATAGGGAGCGTAGTGCCATTGGCGAACGGCGCGCATACCGGCTGCTGCTAGTTTGGGGTCGCCACTGAGTACGGTCACGTTCTTCACCCGGCCGTCCGGGCCAATCAATGCCCTGAGCTGCAGCTCGCCGACCAGGTCGGGTCTGGAAACGACAGGATGCGCGAAATGACCCTGTGGAAGTTCGGAAACTAACAGTGGCGTTGAAGTGATCGGAGCCCGCTCGATGATGGTACCTGGGATGGTCGTAAGAGAGCGAATTGCCGGGGCTTTGGCGCCCGAAACGCTGGTCGGCTGATCGATTTCATTTTCTAGTGAGGCAAGCTCGTTGTGAGTCAGAGCCGGCTCAGTGGACGGCTGTGCGGCCGGGTGCTTCGGTTTCATAGTTTTGGCCAAAGTTGGCAGCGAAGCGTGCGCCGGTGTGATGGCTGCTCGTGGCTTGATGTTCTTCGAAGCTGGGGCCGGAAGCGTTCGGGCATTGTTCACCGCCGTGGTTCCGGATACCCGGTGGTTGCCGTAAAACGATGCGACGATCACGATGACACAAGCGGCGGCCAAGGCGCCCAAAGCTCCCCGTTGCCGGAAGGGGACGTTCCGGACGTCGCGCGATTTTGCCGTGCCGAATATCTGCTTCATCTCCTTTTCTTTGCCGCGTTGGGAAAAATCCGGCCTTAACACGGCTGGAGTCCACGACATGGGGCGGAATTGCTTTGGGGGTGCCGTCTGCGGTTGCATGGTAACCACCCGAGCGACCGGTGCCGGAGACTTCGGATACAAGTTCTCGACCACTCCCAGAACGGTGGTGCCGATCACGGGGGAGGTGGGGGTTAGGACGGCAGACTGGGATAGCTTTTCGATCAGGCGCTGATCACGGCGGCTAAGAACCTGTAAGGGAAGGACATGAAAGTGGCGGAAGGCCCACAGGAGGCGAACGCGCTGCCAGCGCGACGGGCAGACGTACACGGTTCCGGCCACGCTGCGTAACTCCAGAAACTGCGCGCCGGCGGCTTTGGAATCGTCCCGCAGGCCGGCCATGAACGATTGCGGCGCTCCTGGGCCGTGGCTTAAGGAACCGAGATTCACGGGATGGCCTCCGTTCTGAACTTCTATAGGGGGGCCCATCTGCACTTATTAATGGCAGCAATCTTGGGGGGTGGTGCCAAATCAGCAGATCTTACTTCGCTATTATCGTACGAGTGGATTGAAATTGAAACAGTTGCCTGCCTGGTCAGCTCTCGTGATATAAATTTTGGCCCAGCCTGGGCTTGTCAGGGATGGGGACGTTTACGGCGGATCCGGGAGCCGTGGGCCCTCCGGAACCGGGCCAGTTGGGGCGCCATTTCGAACAGCACGGTTCCGTCTCTGACAATAGCGAAGCTCAGTTCATAGCTGCTTCTAAGGCTTCGGAGGTAAGTAGGAGAAAATGTTCAGATTTCTTTCTGGATTCATGGCAGGCATCGTGATTGTGCTTCTCGCCGGGTTCCTTTGGCTTCGGCTCGGCTTTGTGGACGCGAGGGCAGATGCTCCCGAGCATGCGCTTGAGCGGGCGGTGGCCATGCCCGCGCTGGATGCTTCGGTTCGTCGACATGCTTCCCGGGCGCAAAACCCGGTCGCCGCAACCGATGACAATCTGGTGGCAGGAATGAAAATCTATCAGAACAAGTGTGCGGGGTGCCATGGGGATATCCATCAACCGCACGTAACGTTTGGGGACTCACTCTATCCGCGAGCGCCGCAATTCATGGAAGACGCTCCCGACATGCCGGAGTATCAAAACTTCTACATCATCCGGCACGGGATACGGCTGAGCGGGATGCCCGCGTTGCGCAATTCTCTCAAGGAGGAGGAGATCTGGCAGGTGACCACATTCCTAAGCCACATGGATAAGCTGGCGCCCCAGGTGTCTGACCAGTGGAAACTGATCGCGGCTGCGGGCCAATGATTTACGAGGACGGAGAATGCAGCGAATGCACGGATTCCTGCAGGCGCCTGCCTTCTTCCCGCGAGCCACGAAATCCATAATGTTCCTACTATGAACCGTTATCGCCGATCCTTGTTGATGTTCGCCCTGGTCGTTTCATTGTTCATGTCGCAAACAGGAACTGCATCTTCGCAGGCGAGCCAATACCGCATCCCAGCCAAAGAGAAAATTGCGGTTGCCTTCGTGATTTCGGACGATGCAGTCACCATTGATTTTGCCGGTCCCTGGGAGGTGTTTAAAGACGTCTTCGTCAAGAACCGCGGCAAAACGATGGCGGAACAACGAGCGTTTCGCCTTTACACGGTATCCGATTCACGGGATCCGGTGACGACATCCGGTGGTATGCGCATCATTCCGGATTACACGTTTGATGACGCGCCCGCGCCAGCCATTGTGGTGGTTCCTGCGCAGCGTGGCCGGTCTCCCAAGATGTTGGCTTGGATACGCAGGATGACCACCCAGAGCGAGGTGGTCATGTCGGTGTGTACAGGAGCGTCGGTGCTCGGAGATGCGGGAGTCTTAAAAAACCGGCGGGCTACCACGCATCATCTGTTCTATGACGAATTCCAGGCAGCGTTTCCGGATGTGTTGCTAGAAAAGAACAAGCGTTTTGTGCAAAGCAGTCCGGTTATTTTCACCGCCGCGGGCTTAAGCTCGGGAATCGACCTCGCGCTCCATATCGTGCAGCTTTATTTCGGCCCCTCGCAAGCAGAGGAAACGGCTCACTTGATGGAGTATGAGGGCACCGATTGGAAGGGGAACGGCACCGCGTTCGCTTCCGTGCCCGAGAGCGCAAAGAAGGAATGATGGTTCACGCTGCAACCGTGTGCCTCCGCCGGACATATATACATAAAGAGAACTATAGCGGAGGCTCCATTGCGGCAAGGCTCAACCATTCCGAGAGTCGTGATTGTGGGCGGTGGTTTTGGAGGGCTGTACGCCGCCCGTGCACTGGCTAAAGTTCCCGTGCAAATCACTCTGGTGGACAAGCGCAACTACCACCTGTTCCGGCCGATGTTGTACCAGGTGGCTACCGGGCTTCTGTCGGCTGATGAGATTGCTCCGCCGCTTCGCGTGATCTTTAGCCGGCAGAAGAATGTTGATGTGGTTCTGTCTGAAGTGACCGGCGTGGATACCGTGAATCGACGAGTGATCCTGCCCGGGTGCGACCTGCCCTACGATTACCTGATTCTGGCGACGGGCATCCACGTAAATTATTTCGGCCACGACGAATGGAAGGCGATTGCTCCGGGACTCGATGGCCTGGACGATGCGGATCAGATTCGAACCAGGCTCCTGCGGGCATTTGAAGATGCCGAACGTTATGCGCTGTGCGCGGATGCAGATTACGCACAGGTTCAGGAGTTGCTGACATTTGTTCTCGTCGGCGCGGGAACGGTGGGCGTCGAGCTTGCTTCTACCATCGCTGAAATGGCCAGGTTGGCATTAGCTCACGATTTTCGGCATTTAGGTCCGGGGGCGGCGCAGATCATGCTGTTCGACAGCGCCTCTCGAATCTTGCCGACATTTGCCGAGGATTTATCGGCGAAGGCACAGCGTCATCTGCAACAGTTAGGGGTGAAGATCTTCACCGGTACACGGGTGGAAAATGTCGATGCAGAGGGAATTGTTGCCGACGGCAAACGCATCCCCAGCCGGACGGTGCTGTGGACAGCAGGCGTGACGGCCTCGCCGGCAGCGCGCTGGCTCGGTGCGGAGGCGGATAAGTCAGGAAGGGTCAAGGTAAATTCTGACCTCTCCGTTCCCGGCCATGCCGAGATCTTCGCCATTGGCGACACTGCCCTGGTGTTTGCCAATACGCGCAACCTGGTTGGCATAAAGAATGGCACTGGCGTGCAGATGCCGGGGTTGGCTCAGCCCGCGATTCAGCAAGGCAGGTATGTGGCGGAAGTGATTCGCCGGCGCACAGTGGGCCGGCCCGCTCCGGAGCCCTTCTGGTATTGGGACAAAGGTGATCTTGCTGTTGCGGGACGAACGTTCGCGGTTGCGGATTTGCGGTTCTGGAAGTCTGCTGGGTTTCTGGCGTGGTTGTTGTGGGCGAGCGTACACCTTTATTTTTTGATTGGGTTTGCGCACCGGCTGTTCGTGATGTTGCGGTGGTTTGTGCAGTTTGTCACCAGGGAGCGCGGCGTGGGGGAGCTATTCCGCGGATTTGTCGAGTGATGAACTTCCGGAATACACGCACAGAAAGTAGGGTTCGCGCACAGGGCAGCGACAAAGACGTTGCCACTGCTGTCCACAGCCACGCTCGTGGGATGGTTGTAACTGCCTGCCAGGGTGTTGATCGTCGGGTTGTTGGCCGGGATGCTTCCATTCACTGCCAGAATTTCTTTGATCTGGTTGTACAAGGTGTCGGCGACAAAGACGTTACCGTTCGAATCGACAACCACGCGATTGGGATTGCTGAATCCACTGCCCAGGGTGATCACCGTGGCATAGTTGCTGGCTGCGGTCAGCTCATAGAGTCACTCACAACATTTTCCTGGAGCATGTTCCAACAACAGACACAGGCTCAAACCCGCGAGTCTTGTGGCCGGCGATTGCTTTCCGGATTTTCGAGTATGATCCGGGGCGATTCGAGTGGTCAGCCGTCAACGGCTCTCGGGATCTTCCCCCGCCAACAACGCTTGGCACCACGCCTTGAAGTCCGTCATTTGACCTCGAGTCCTCTGGCCGGAGCCGCAAGGGTAAGCTGAGAGCTTTTCCCGAGCGACGGCGGTTCGCACACCTCAAGTTCGTATTGAGTCGTTTGACTTTAACGGTTTGATCCGCTTAAATCGGGATGGGACAACTTGCGCCGCACCACGCATGCGCGCAGCCGGAACATCCGGCCCTCTTTTTGCTCCCTACGGCAAGACCCTTCGAGGGTCACGCGATCTTAAGCACCCACGGCCACACTGCTGTACTTGTTTGGAGGAGAGATGTTGAGTCGGCGTCACTGGATTGCGCTACTGTCTCTGTTACTTGTGTTCTCCGTTCCGGCCGGTGGCCCAGGTCTCAGCCGCGCTCTCCGGACGCATCACCGACCAAGCGGGCGCCGGCCTTCCCGGAGCAACCGTTACCGCAAAAGACACGGACATGGGCATCTCTCGTGAGACGGTCACGGATGCAGCGGGCAGGTACGAATTGCCGGCTCTTCCGATAGGCCGATACGAGGTGACGGCAACCAAGAGCGGATTTGCCGTAGCGGTTCGGTCGGGAATCAACCTGGTGGTGGGCCAGGATGCAGCGGCAGACCTGAGTCTGAAGGTCGGCAACGTTACCGAACAGATAAGAGTGGACGCGAATGTTTCGATGGTGAATACGACCACGGAGGATATTTCCGGCCTGGTGGGAGAGAGGGAAGTGAAGCAACTCCCACTGAATGGACGCAGCTATGATTTGCTGCTCACCATCAATCCCGGGGTAGTCAATTTCACCTGGGAGAAAACAGGCGGCATCGGAGTTTCCAATTCAACCACGGGAAACAATTTCGCTGTGTCGGGCAATCGTCCGCAACAGAATTTATTTCTGCTGAATGGGGTGGAGTTCACTGGCGCTGCGGAAAACAACATGCAACCCGGCGGCGCGAGCCAAAACCTGATCGGCGTGGAAGCAGTGCGCGAGTTCAACGTCTTGCGCGACTCCTACGGCGCGGAATACGGCAAGCGGCCCGGGGCACAGGTCACGATTGTTACTCAATCCGGGACCAACCAGTGGCATGGATCCGTCTATGAATTTTTGCGTAATAACATATTCGACGCCCCGAACTACTTCGACCAGGGCTCCGCTCCGCCTTTTCGGCGCAACCAGTTCGGAGCGGCTGCAGGCGGTCCTCTCAAAAGAGACAAGACGTTTATCTTTGCGAACTACGAGGGCCTGCGCCAACACTTGCACCAGACTTCAGTAGCATTTGTGCCCGATCTGACCTCGCGCGCGGCGGCGGCCCCGAGCGTGAAGCCTCTCCTGAATCTCTGGCTCACGCCTGCTGCAAGTGATCCTGACTTCAGCGGAATTGCGCAGGTTTCCAGCAGCCCGTTGCAGACGATTCGAGAAGATTTCGGGACGGCGCGGCTGGACCACATCATCTCAGCGAAAGATAACCTCTCAGGGATCTATACCGCTGACGACGGCTCAGATTTCACTCCACGACGGCCAATCCGTACAGCAGCGACATATTGAACCTTCGCGAGCAGGTGGCGAGCGTCGAAGAAACCCACGTGGTCTCGCCCAGGCTGCTCAATACAGCTCGCTTTGGCTATTCACGCGCCGGTTACTTCTTTACCGGCGAGCCAACACCGGGCACGCCGGCGGCCGATGTTCCTGGATTTCTGACCGGCCGGCTGGTTGGGGCGGTGGTGGTTGGGGGAAGCGCGGCCTCGAACCCCCAGGCGCAAATTGGCCTGGCGGGAAGCAACAACGGCAGTAACCTGAATATCGATCGCAATCTGTATACGTACGAAGATCGCGTAGCCCTTACGCGCGGGGCACACCAACTCAGTTTCGGCGCCTGGTTTCAGCAGTTCCAGTCGAACGAGACCATCAACCTGAGCCAGTATGGGCAGGCTACGTTTACCAGCCTGCAGACATTTCTCACCGGCACCACCAGCACTTTCCTGTATAGCCCCTCGCCGACGGAGATGAACTGGCGTTCGCTGTTCGGGGCCGTCTACGCCCAAGACGTGATTCGCCTGTGGCCGAAGTTCACCCTGAGCCTGGGGTTTCGCGGCGAATTCTCGACGGGATGGAATGAAGCTCACGGCCGAGCGGCCAACTACACATTTTCCAATGGCGTGATCTCCAGCCAGCCGCGCATATCCAGCAACCTATTCACCACCAACAATGCGAAATTTCTTCCCCAGCCGAGAATAGGTTTCGCCTGGAGCCCGCACTCGGAAAGAACCTCGGTGCGCGGCGGGTTCGGCATGTATTACGAACTGCAAGATGCTTTGGGATACCGAACCGATCAAAACGCGCCCTTCAACCCCACTTATAGTGTGGCAGCGTTGCCGGTATCGAAGCTTCCGCTGTCGACGGCAGTCCGCGCCGCCGAGCAATGCGTTACTGGTCCCCGGCGGTGTGCAGCCTGACTTGAAGATGCCGACATTGATCTCGTATTCGTTGCGGGTCGAACAAGCGCTCAGCCAGAACACATCGTTAACGGTAGGGTATGTGGGAACGCATGGCTACCATGAGATTGTCGGGGTCGATGGGAACACGCCCGTGCCCACCATCTGCCCGGCATCGCCCTGCCCCGCCACCTATCCCAAGACCTTTCCCGTTGGGCTGGCTGGTACTCCCGTTCCGGCCGGCTCGTACTACATCCCGGCCGGAAGGCCGAAAGCCAACCCTGCGATTGCGAATACCTGGACTTGGTTTTCTCGTGGTGACAGCAGCTACAACTCGCTGCAGGTGGATCTGAACCATCGCTTCAGCCATGATCTTTCTCTTCGCGGCGTTTACACCTGGTCAAAAACTCTGGACGATGGGGATTCATTGAACGCAACCGCTGCCGGCAACGCGCCAGGCCTGGTGTCGAACCCGTATGACGTGAAAGCAGACTGGGGACCTGCTACTTACGATGTGAGAAACCTGGGCGTGATCAGCGTGGTCTACGGTTTGCCGTTCGGGAGCGGAAAGCCATTTGCGGCCGCCCTCGGCCGTTTCGGCAACGGAGCGGTGAGCGGATGGTCGGTGAATAGTCTAGTCGTCCTTCAAGCAGGGTTCCCGTTCACGCCGCAACTCAGTTACAACCCCTCGAACGACGGGGACACACGCAATCCGGTACGGCCTTTCGTGAATCCGAACTTTCAAGGGTCTGCCATCCTCGGGAAGCCCAGCCAGTGGTTCAATCCAAACGCTTTTCTGGCGCCGCCGGCAAATAGCGGTTTCTACGGTAACCTGCGCAGAGATACGCTGGTCGGTCCCGGGCTCGCGACCTGGGATTTTTCGACGGTGAAAGACACTTCGCTCCATGAGCGGCTGACGCTGCAGTTCAGAGCCGAGATCTTTAACCTGCTGAACCGGGCGAATTTCAACACCCCGAATCTCATCGTTTTCACACCCACAGGGGTGTCGGGTACCGCGGGAGCAATCTCGAGCACAGCGACCACCGCTCGCCAGGTCCAATTCGGAGTGAAGGTGCTCTGGTAGCGATCAAGAGCGGATGCGGAGCACGATCTTTCCCACGACGTGTCCCTGTTCGATTCTGTGGTGGGCCTCGACGGCGTCGTTGAGCGGAAACTCCTGGACGCGTAGCGGGATTGTCCGCGAACCAATAGCCGCATTCAACCGCTCGATCGCCGCATGTGACATCTCACCGTCAAAGGTCAAAGCGGCATGGCCACTCATATGTGGCTTGGGCTCGACGCCGTTGGGATAGGCAAAGGGCGCGCCCGCTTTCAGGTGAGATAAGAAATCGGGAAGGGGGTCACCGTTGGCAGCGACAATCGCAGCGTCGAAACCTTCTGGTGCGAACCGCTTCAGAATGGCGTTGCGCTGGGAGGAATTTGGGTCAACCGCGTGGGCCGCTCCAAGGGAGCGAACGTAGTCCTGCGCGTCTGGGCGTGCCGAGCCAACGACGGTTGCGCCGCGTCCGGTGGCCAACCACACGGCGAGCGAGCCGACACCGCCGCTAGCGCCAAACACCAACAATTTTTGGCCCCTGCTTATTTTCAGGGTCTCGAGACCGGATTGAGCCGTCAAGGCAACGCAAGGCATGGCGCCGGCGACCTTCATATCCAGGTGGGGCGGGACATGTCCTACGCGATCCGCAGGCACGCTCACGTACTCGGCGTGAAATCCTCCGCTGGGGTTGCCGTAGCTGTACGAGTACACACGATCACCTGGTTTGAAATTCGTGACGTCGGCCGCCACTGCGGCAATCGTTCCGCTGCCGTCGGCGCCGAGGATGGTTCCGGGCTTTACTGCACCCCAGGCGCCCGATCTCTGGGCTGCGTCCCAACTCCCAAGCCCTGCGTAATCGAGAGCAATGATCACGTGGTGACGCGAGAGCCTGGGTACAGGGACATCCTTGATGTGGATGGTTTTGGGGGGTCCAGCCGCATCGACGACTGCGGCCTTCATGGTTTCCGGGAGTTCTGATTTCGTGGCCATCTGCCTCTGCCTTTCGTTTCACACTACGGATCGGCGTGCCCTTAGTACACAGATGCTCTCAAGCTTGGTGGTGATGCGAGCCGATGCGACAGATGTTAGGATTTCGTCATCTTCCTGCGAAAGGGTAATGTTTAGCTCCTATGAGGCGAGCCTTGGCGTTGTGGTGTCTGTGCTCATTGCCGGTCTCATGGCTAGGGGCGCAAACTACGGGCAGTTCACCCGCTCCCCTGCTTATGCCGGAGTCACGCCTGCCGGCCAAGCTCAGCGTTCCGGTTTTCGGGCAGAACATCGCCTTTTACGATATCGGCTCCGGTCCGGTGGTGGTGCTGGTGCACGGTTTCGGCAGCGAAGCGCGCTTCGACTGGGGCAATGTCATCCTCCCTTTGGCCGAGCATCATCGGGTAATTGCCCTCGACCAGATTGGTTTCGGGGCGTCGGACAAGCCGTTCGTGGATTACTCCATCCAGACCTACGTAGATTTTCTGGGCGAATTTCTGCGCACTCTCAAAGTTCAGGAGTTCACCCTGGCGGGCGAGTCGCTTGGCGGATGGATCTCGGCTGTCTACACCATCGAGGCGCTGGCGCCTGAGAATGCGGGCACTCAAGCCTTGCCTAAACCTCGACGGCTCATTCTCGAGGATGCAGCGGGAATGAGTCCGTTACCCTCCACCTCGCCTATTGCCATCGCTGGAACGCTGGCCGATGCGCACGGCGTGGCTATCGTCTTCCACGATAAATCCAGAGTCACCGAGGAGTTCGTTCGCGAAGCATGGGCCATGAAGCTCAAGGCCAACGATGGCTTTACCGAGCGTTCGTTGTGGGGGAATCCGAAGACAGCGAAGGAAGTAGTCAGCGGCCGCCTGGTAAAGATTACCGTTCCCACGCTGGTGGTGTGGGGAGGTAGTGATGAGATTGTTCCCCTGGCGCAGGGCCATGCGTATGCTGAGGGAATTCCGGGCGCCAAGTTGGTAATTGTTCCTGAATGCGGCCACGGGCCGTCCATCGAGAAGCCGGCTGAATTCCTTGCGGCTGTACTGCCGTTCATTGAAGGACGTTAGGTTATGTATCAGTGACTGTGCTTTACTTCTAGAACACCATCACGCTGACCAATAGTCCGGTCCGTGTTAACCAGCGAAAACCAGATTGCGGAAACTACGGTGATCCAGGCGGCGGCATCCAGAGCGTGGCTCCAGCCCTGGTGTACCACGATGGATGCAGTCACGGTTGATGAGATAGCGCCGCCCAGGCTGCCGACGGTGTTCATCAGGGCGGAAAGCGAAGCGGAAAATCCGGGTGCAAGATCGATGCAGGCTGCCCAGAAGTTGGCTGCCGCAAACATGGTGAAGCCGGCGGCAAGTGCGATCATGGGCAGAGCGATAGCAGTAATGGCAACATGTGCCCCGGCAAAAAGCAGCAGACCCGCGGAACCCATGCCGATCCAGACGGTGGTGATGCGGCCATAATGGCGGCCGATACGTTGGGAAAGGCGATCTGAGATCCAGCCGCCCACCGGTGAAAGGAGAGCCATAGCCAGAAATGGCGCGGAGGTCCACGCAGCCGCCTGCATCAGCGGCAATCCGCGAGATTTGACGGCGTAGAAGTAGAACCAGTTGTAGTAAACGTAAAAAGCGTAGCCCTGAAATCCGTAGCCGAGGATGAGCCCCCAGACTGAGACGCTGGTCAACATCGTCAACCATGGCACACGCCCTTTAGGAGGCTTGAGTGCGAGAGGCACCTCGCCGGCTCTAGATCCCGGATGGATTCGTTCAAGTTCCGCGGGATTCACGCCGCGATGATGTTCCGGCCAGTCGGTCGCATACCAGTTCCAGATGGCAACGACGACGAAGGCCAGCACCGCGCAGCTCAGGAACGAGACCTGCCAGCCCAGGTGCAGCATCGTCCAGGCAATGAACACCGGGGTAAGGGTTCCGCCGAGGCCCAGGCCGCAGACCTGCAAGCCGCTGGCGAAGCCGCGATCGCGCACCGATGTCCATGATGCGATGACCCGGGTGACGTTCGACGTAACCGCTGCTTCGCCCATACCGGTGAGGAAGCGAACCAGCCTAAAGGCCGCGAGTGTGCTGATTCCCGTGACTGCCGCCAGCTTCGGCGCGAGCACCATCGCGCCCGCGCCGGCGCCAAACAAAAGCATGGAAGCGGTGAGCGTGCGCCGCGGTCCGATGCGGTCGCAAACATATCCCCAGGGGATCTGAAAGAGTCCGTAGCCCCAAAGAAATGCGCTGAAGATCAGCCCCATGGAGATGGTGCTGAAGTGAAACTGATCCTCGATAGCCTTACCGGCAACACTCAGGTTGAGGCGGTTGAGCGTTGTGACAGCCATAATCGCCATCACAATGAGCAGGACAGTCCAGCGGACTTTTGTCGGCGCTTGTTGGGCCACGGCCGTACTTTTCACAGATTCTCCTCCGCAGAGTTCGAGCGCTTGCACGGTCTAGTGTGGTCTGGCGAAAGCGGCGAGGCTGCTCCGTACCAGAAGTAACAAATGTTTGTAGCTTCAACCTCTAGAAAATCAGCTTGACGCCGAGTTGTATCTGGCGCGACGTAGTTGCGGTCTGATTGAGCGCCGTGGGTAAAGTGCTGCCGTCAAAGTCGTAGACCGAATTGTTCTGCCCGAAGGTGTTCAGGAAGCCGGGTGAGAGAAAGTTGGTGTGGTTGAAGACATTGAAGAATTCGGCGCGGAATTGCGCGCGAAAAGCCTCGGAGATTTTGGGAATGTTGGTGTTCTTAAACAGTGAGAAGTCTACGTTCGCCAGGCCGGGACCGTAGAACTGGTTTCTGCGGGTGTTGCCGAGGACATTAGAACAAGGCTGCTGCCCACTGGCATAACTACCGCTAAAAGCGGAGTAGGATCCCGGCGCGCAGCCGTAAGGGTTGGCGGCCGTGGCTACAGCCAACGACGAAGGAGCTGTGGGAGGCGTGAAGCAATTAGTGTTCAAATAATTGAATCCGCCGTGAATAGCATTGCAATTAGGCTTCACACTCGCGAAGTCCATCGAATAATCACCGTTGAAGGCCGTGCCGAGAGGGTCGTTGCCGTCCCCCGTGGTCACGGTGAAAGGTGCGCCCGTGGTGCGCGAAACGATCGTGCCTACTTCCCATCCGTTAAGCAGAGTGCGAACAGCGCCGGAGTCTGATTTGATATTAGGGAGGTCCCAAAGAACGGTGCTGGTGAATGTCTGGCGCACATCGAAATCACATGCGCCCACGCGTGCGGACTTAACAAAGAGCAGTGGAACCGCGATGGAATTGAGGTAGGTATCACCCGTCACCGGCGCCGAGCTTAGATCGCGGCACTTGCCCAAGGTGTAGGACAACTGTCCCTGGATGCCGTGGCTGGCCGCCCGTTTTACCTGAGCCTGCAGAGAATTGTAGGAGGAAGCCCCGTCAAACCGCACCGGGCGAATACCCGCACCGCCGCCCCAGTTCGGGTCGATGCGAGTACCGGTTGCATTGGCAGCGCATGTCTGTCCCGCGCTAAGCTGCGACGGGTCGCAGGGAAAGACCACCCCCACACCGGCGACCGACTGCGGCTGGATGAGGTTGATGTCGTCGGCAGCCGCGGAGAGATGCACGGTACGGGAGCCGACATATCCAACAAACATGGAGTATTGATTGGTGAGCTGCTGTTCTATGTTGAAATTCCAGTTGCCCACCAGAGCGCGTTTCGGATGCTGCTCGATATATCGATTGCGTACTTTCTGCTGGTTGAAGTTGACGTTGGGATTGATACCGCTGCCCAGCGTGGCTCCATGCGCAGCGCCAATAATCTGGAAGGGCGCGGTGGCCGCGGTGTTCAGACCGAACTCATAGGGCAGAGGCAGCACATCGAACAGGCCTCCTCCCGCGCGCAATGCGGTCTTGCCATTGTGGAAGGGGTCCCATTCGACGCCCAACCTGGGTTGAATATCTTTGGATGTGGGATTGCTGGCGATTGGGCTGTCAGTCCCCACCGGTCCGCAGGCTGTCGGGCTGGAGAGGCAGTTGGAAAGGGTAGTGATCTGCTGAAAGGGCGCCGCGGCGACAGTGTAGCCGTTGACGGTATAACCAGGGACGTTGTGGTTGCCCCCCGGCCGGGTCGCGAACTCATAGCGCACCCCGATATTGACCGAGAAATTAGGAGTGACACGCCAGTCATCCTGCACGTACCCGGCAATAATGCTTTCGCGCAGAGCCACCTCGTGCGACTCGCCCGGAGCGACGGCATTTAACTGGTCGGGCGCATTGCTCAAAAACCCCGCCAGGCTATAGGTATTCATACGCCCGTTGGGGCTGAGGATTTCCAGCACGTTGTAGCGCACGCGTTCAAACGAGAAGCCGGTGGTGATGGAATGCTTTCCGCGAGTTAAAAACAAATCGTCGTATGCCTGTATAGAGGTGTATGCGTGGTTGAAGCGGTTGAAGCCGCCAAGTCCGTAGGCGGTGGTAAGCCCGGCAACGGGAATTTGCGGCGGAGCTACGGAACCGGGCGCGATCGCGAGAGCCTTGTCCGTCCCCACCGCATTTCCTGAAACCGGAGTGTTGATCGTACCGATGATGCGGCTTATTCCTCCGCGCGCGGTGTTGGCCATTCCGCTGTTGAAGACATGGGTCTCCTCGGCACTGCCTAGCTGCCGCCGCGAAAACACCTTGTGGACCACGTTACCTAACGGGTCACCTTGGGTCTGAGGTCCGGAGTCGAAGAAATAGGTCCCGTTCAGACTGTCTTTAGCGGAAAGCTTGTGATCACCGCGCACGATGAAGTAGTTCTCATTAGCAACCGTCGGCGTATTGACATTGAATATCTGAATTCCCTTCGCGTCGGGTGTCCCTGCCGGCGCCACGGGCCAAAGCGCGAGGTAAGGTTGAACGGCGGCGACGGCAGAGGCGCGGGAGGCCGCGTCGGGAACACGAATAGCTCCCGAACTCGACTGGCTTTGACGCACGCCCTCGTAGTCCCCGAAGACGAAGGTACGATCGCGGATAATCGGGGCGCCGGCCGCACCGCCGAATTGAATGCGTCGGAAGGGCGCGATGGTGGGGCCATCAAAATAGTTGCGCGCGTCAAAGATGCTGTCCCGGTCGAAGAAGTAGCCACTGCCATGAAGCTGGTTGGTGCCGGAGCGGGTAATGCCGTTGATTACCGCGCCCGAGGTTCGGCCATACTCCGCCGTGTACCCGGTGGTGATGACGGAGAATTCCTGAATTGCATCGACCCCTAGATTCAAACCGGTAGGACCGCCGGGGGCCGCGTTGGAGTAGTCATTAATGACCATGCCGTTAACCCGATAGAGATTTTCATTGGGGCGGTGGCCGGAATCGCTGAGCTGGTTGCCGAAGCCGCGGTTACCCTTGTTGGCGCTAAAGCCGGTGGTCGCCTGGTTGGGAATATTGGTCACGCCCGGCTCGAGGGTGGCGAGGGACGTCCAGTCGCGGCCATTCAGGGGTAGTTCACGGACGGTGCGCGAGTCCACGGTCGAGCTGATCTGCGACGAGTTCAATTGGACGCTGGCCGGAGCGGTCGATACCACTACGGTTTCAGACGCCGTCCCGACCTTGAGCGACAGGTCCAGCGTCTGCGTCGATCCAACCGTGAGAATGACATTCTTCTGGATCATGGGCGAAAAACCACCCGCCTCGACCGTCACCTCGTAAGTTCCGGGGGTGAGGTTCGGAGCTGAGTAGTATCCCTGGCCGTCGGTGGTGAGGGGGCGTAACTCACCGGTGGCCGTGTTCTTGATAGCGACCGACGCACCGGCAACCAGCTTTCCCGTCGTGTCGGTGATGAGCCCAGAGAGGGTTGCGCCGGCAACCTGAGTCCATCCACGATGCTCGGCGGCCAAGCCTATGGCCACGACAAAGAGGAGGGCGAGTAAGTTGCGGCCCATAAAGAGAGTTTTGATTCTCGCTGCTGATCTCGATTCCATGTGCTGACCTCTCAAACACTGCGGTTCCTAAAGGACGGTTTTTTCACTGAGTCATTGGTGAACCTTGACGAGCCGGATCATAGAGCAGTGGTGCACACGATTGTGAAGTCCAAATAGGGTCCTCGATCCGGTTTCATATCTCTCCGGCTAACTCCATAGGCTGCAATTAGTTCGCGGAAAATATCATCAGATTGACCGGCTCAGTGGGCGGGCCTATACTCGGGAGGTTTAAAAACCCATGACCGTTGCCAGTGCCATTCCGGGAGCTGTCTTCCGCTTCGGGGTCTTCGAAGCGGACGTAAGCGCGGGAGAACTTCGCCGCAACGGCCTTAAGTTGCGGCTTTCGGAACAGCCACTGCAAATCCTTCTCATGCTGCTGGAGCGTCCCGGAGAAATCGTCAGCCGTGAGGAGTTACGAGGACGCCTGTGGCACGATCAATCCTTCGGCGATTTTGACCATGGGCTGAATAATGCTGTTCTGCGCTTGCGTGAAGCGCTGGGGGACTCAAGCGAGAATCCGCGATTTATTGCCACAGTGCATCGCCGCGGCTATCGCTTCATTGCCCCGGTGCAACTGGTCTTACCGGCGCAGAAGCCGGTCGAAGAGACACCTGGCGAGATCGAAATGCCTGCTGCGATTTCAAACCAGATCCTCGTCGCCACGGGCCCGCCGGGACTCGCAACAATCGAGGGTTTGGGCTGGCCGGCTCGCCTGGCGGCGAACCCTGGCTTACGTCGAAAGCTGATTGCCTGGGCACTCGTCCCACTGTGTGCCGCCGTGCTGTTGATTGTTTCGCTGATTGCCTGGTCAGCGCACAAATCTGCGGGTGCACCGGCTTCACTGGTGGTGTTGCCCTTGGAAAATCTGTCTGGCGATCCTAACCAGGATTATTTTGCCGACGGCATGACGGATGACCTGATTGCCAACCTGGCGAAAATTCGGTCACTACGGGTTATCTCCCGCTCGACCGCGATGGCCTACAAGGGAACCCGCCGGCCTCTATCGCAGATTGCACGCGAACTTCACGTAGATGCCGTGGTGGAGGGTACTGTGTTGAGGGCGGGGGATCGGGTCCGAATCACGGCCGAACTGGTTCAGGTTTCAAGCGACCATCATCTTTGGGCCGACACGTATGAAAGCCAAATGGGTGACGTGCTGGCATTGCAAAACCGGGTCGTCCTCAGCCATCGTGAACGAGATCCGGATCAACCTCACGCCGGGAGATCGAGAGCGGCTGGCGGCCAGTCCGTCCGTGCATCCAGAGGCGTATGAGAACTATTTGAAAGGCCGTTACTACTGGAACAAGCGCACCAACCAGAGCTTGGCAAGAGCCATTGGATATTTTGGGCAGGCCGTCCAACACGACAGCCGATACGCTTTGGCGTATGCGGGGTTGGCGGACTCCTACAGCATACTCGGCGCAACCATCTACGGCTCGTTGTCGACGGTAGAAGCCGCGGGCAAAGCAAAAGAAGCCGCGGAGAAGGCGCTCGCTCTAGATCCGCAACTGGCTGAGGCGCAAACTTCCCTGGCGACCGTCAAGTTCAATTACGACTGGGATTGGTCAGGGGCGGAGTCAGACTTCCGGCGCGCGATCCAGCTTGATCCTAATTATGCAACGGCGTACCAGCGCTTTTCTCTCTACCTGATGGCGATGGGCCGGGTCCAGAGCAGCCTGGAGCAAATCGACAGAGCGCGCCAACTGGACCCGCTTTCCATCAGCATCAATTTCAGTGACGGCTGGCGGCTCTACCTGGCTCGACAATATGCCAACGCCGCGCAGCAGCTCCGCGACACGTTGGAGATGGATCCGTCCAACGGACTGGTACATCTCATCCTCGGCCAGACTTACGAGTACATGGGCAACACGGAAGCGGCGCTGACGGAATTCCGTGAAGCCGCAAGGTTGTCCCCTGGAACTCCGCTGATGACCGCCGGGTTAGCGGCCGCATATGCTCGTTCCGGCAATCGGCCCGAGGCACTGAAACTGCTGGCTTCGCTTTCCGTGCAGGCGCAGCATGAGTATGTTTCGCCGTATTACATCGCCGTGGTGTATGCGGCACTGGGGGAGAGCAGCCAGGCGCTCGATTGGCTTGATAAGGCCTACGCCGACCGGTCCAACGGGATGGTCTTCCTCAAGATGGATCCCGACCTTGACCCGCTGCGGAGTAATCCGCGCTTTAAAGCTATCCAGAAAAAGCTTCAGTTTCCGGAATCGTAACGGTACCGGTTCTACGGGAACCTGCCCCGGGGATTTCGTTTCCTAAGTACAGTCGTTGGTTCTGGACGGGTGCCCAACGTTCGCGCTCGCGTACATGGGCCGAAAAAGACGGGGCGCGCCGCCCACGCGAGCGCTAACTTGTTTGGCAGAAATAGAAATCCGAGAAGACGCTGGTTTTTTGCATCTCCAACTCACCCCAAAAATGTCATGCTTGAGAGCCTGTGACTTTTCGATCTTTTCGCGTTTCTGCATATCCAGCCAGCTGTATTTAAGCCCGCAACAAAGCCGTCATCCTGAGAGCCTGTGACTTTTTTAGATCTTTCGTGCTCCTGCATAGGCAATCAGCTATATTGCAAGCCCGCAAACAGAGTCGTCATCCTGAGCGAAGCGCTTCGCAGATCTATCGAATAACAAAGGGAATTATAGCGCGGAGTCGAAGGACCCCGGCGATGCTTGTTGGCAGATGCTCTTGAGAGCTTTCCCGCCGCGATCTTCACCGGAATATAAAAAAGTCACAAACTCTGAGTGGAGCGCCTCACAAATTTATCGCGTGACACAGCGCTTGGCGGCGCGGGGTCAAGGACCCCCCGGGGTGCTTATCCTACCCATGCCGTCCGGACCCTTTCAACCACCGAAGCCTACCCCTGTCTTTCCCTGGGGCCGAGAACGTGATTGAAAGTTATTCTTCCCGCAATGTGCTGGCGGGGTCGATTCCTGCAATCCGCAGGGTGGGTAGAATGGTCGCAAAGATGGTGACAGATGCGAGCACGGCCACGACGGTGAGGATGGTCGGTACGTCATAGACGCCGATTCCGTAGAGCACGCTGTGCATTGCCCTTAACGCGCCTGCACAGAGGATCAGGCCCATGAGAAGCCCCATTGCCGACGCTCGTAGCCCGGGTGCACCGATGTGCAACATCGCCTCGCTGACACTGGAGCCAAGCGCCATGCGGAGGCCAATTTCGCGTTTCTTCTGTGCCACTACGCTGGCTACCAGGGCGAAGATGCCAAGAGTGCTCAGCGAGAGAGCCAGAGCCGCCATCGTGCTCATGAGCGCCACCTCTACACGCTGAGTTGCCAGAGTCTTGGCTAACACTTCACGCATGTTGGCAAAGCCAGAGAAGGGCAGGTTGGGATCGGCACTGGACAGAGCGTGTTGCATTTGCGCAGTGAGTCCCTCGATCGGGCCAGCTGTGCGGACAATCCAACTGGGCTGGAACCAGACATGAAGGAGCGCGAGGGACCGGGAATCCAGCATCTGCGCGGCAGGGACGTACATGGCCTCCTCACCCGTGAGGGGATCCGTAGAATCTAAACCGGGCACGACGGCCACATCTTCCACCATGCCGACGATTCGGGTCTTCTTATCGAGGTAACGGCCAACCGGATCTGTGCCGTGAAAGAATTTGCGCGCGAATGCCTGGTTGACAATGGCCACGGGCTGCGTTTCCGGATCGTCCGCGTCGGTGAACGAGCGTCCCATGAGAATGGGGATTTGGAGAGCCGCGAAATAATCAGGGGTTACGTAGGTCTCGCCGGTCATCACTTGTTGTCCGGCTTCTTTGCCATCGCTCAGGGTGATTCCACTATTCAGGTGCCGCTCGTAGGGCAAACTCAGAGCCGGCGGCGGCATATTGAACGCCGGGAATCTGACGCATGGCGGAAGTGCTTTCCGCGAGCAGCTTGCGGAAGGTGGCTGGGTCGCGATAGGGCGCGTCATCCAGCGATGCCTTTGCCGTCATCACTCCGTTTGGGTTGAATCCCGCGGGCAATGTTTGCAGGTGAATCAGCGTACGAATGAGCAGGCCCGAGGCGGCTAACAACACCACGGTCAAAGCGACCTCGCCCACAATCAATGCCTGGCGCAGGCCTAGGCGGTCGCCGCCAATGTTTGCCCGGCTGGCGATCGCGGAGCGCAAATCGAACCTCCGCGTGGCGAGAGCGGGGAGCATCCCGAACAGCACGCTGGTCAAGACGGAGAGGAGGAGAGTAAAGGTCAGTACGTGGATATCGAGGGGCACACTCGCCACGGGTAGAAAGTGCTCGGGAAGCAAAAATAGTAGCGCGCGCAAGGCGATGAAGCCCACCGCGATGCCCGCAACTCCGCCCACGAAGGCGCGCAGAAAGTTTTCAATCCAAAGTTGCCGGAGAACCTGCCAGCGAGAGGCGCCGAGGGCCAACCGGGTAGCGATTTCCGGAGTGCGTCGCAGCACTCGTACCAGGGTCAGGCCGGCGAGATTGGCACAGGCGATCAGGAGAATGAGTCCCGCAGCCAACATCAACGCCACTACTTGCGGACGCAGGGCCTCCGTCTCTCCCTTTTGCAAGGGCACGGAATAGTACGAGACCTGTGCGTTAGGATTTTCGAGTAGCTCGTAGCGGTTGGCGCGGTGGGACCAGGCACGATTGATCTGGGCATCCGCCTCCTGCCAGGTTGCGCCGTCGCGAAGCCGCGTGATGGCGGTAAAGTTTGTTCCCCCTCCTTCGCCGTCGCGACTCGCCTGTATCGCCGTATATACATCGGCGTTCAACGGGGTGGTTGCACCTTCGGGCAGCACTCCGATCACCGTGTACGGCTCGCCCTTCAACAGAATGCTGCGACCGAGGATATTGCTATTCGCGGCAAAAGTTTTTTGCCACACGCCGTAGCTCAGGATTGCCGTGTTCGGTCCATGAGGACGGTCCTCGTCCGCGGAGAAATTGCGTCCGATGATGGGGCGGACTGCCAACACATCGAGGTAATGGGCTGAGATGCGTCCCGCTTGAAGATACTGCACCTGGGAGCCCGCCTGCAGATTCACGCCGGAAGTCCTGGTGCTGGACACGGCTGAAATCAAGGCGGGGACATTGTCGCGCAGCAATTCCCATTGTTCGCCGTTCAGATGGTGACGCTCATCGGTAGATACAGGGCCGGTGATGCGGGTATAGATCGAACCCATGCGCTCGGGGTTAGCGTAGGGAAGGCTCTTCAGCAATAGGGCGTTGACCAGTGAAAAAATCGCCGTGTTTGCACCGACGGAAAGGGCTAGGGTTAGGACTATGGTCACGGTGAATCCGGGATTGCGCCAGAATTGCCTCAATCCGTAGTGGATATCCTGCCCAATAAGCTCCAGGCCAATGCCTGCGCGGCGACCACGGACCGCCTGCTTTACCTGCTCGACGCCGCCGAAGTCCGCCAGGGCGGTGCGGCGAGCTTCGGAGGGAGATAGTCCAGCGGCGATCCTTTCGTCCGTCACCTGATCCACGTAGGCGCGTACTTCCTCGTCGAGCTGACTTTCAACGTGTTGCTTGTGAAGGAGATTGCGCGCGGCACTTTTGAGTAGGCTCCAAAGTCTCATCGTGTTCTCCTAAGTCGCCGATAAGGCATTGGTCATGGCGAGGACAACCTTGGTCCATTCTTCCGTTTCGACTTTGAGCTGGTTTTTTCCAGCCTTGGTGAGGCGGTAGAACTTTGCGCGACGGTTGTTTTCTGATTCGCCCCAGAACGAACTCAGCCAACCTGCTTCCTCCATACGGTGAAGGGCGGGAAACAATGAACCAGGTTTGACCAGAAATGTTCCATGCGTGATCTGCTCGACGC
Organism: uncultured Acidobacteriaceae bacterium; assembly: GCA_963847155.1. Classification (GTDB taxonomy): domain Bacteria; phylum Acidobacteriota; class Terriglobia; order Terriglobales; family Acidobacteriaceae; genus PALSA-350. Next base: position 155,191 of record CAWJZH010000008.1, read on the forward strand.
GGCGGGAAATGCCCAAGCCATGAAGCTCGCCGGTCCCGAGCGCCTTGAGAATCAGCAGATCGAGCGTGCCTTGGAGGAGGTTTGTCGGCTTTGCGCTCATGCCCCTAGTCCTATCGAATGACTATATGAGGATGGACCGCGGCCCTACAGATTGTCAATAGGAGAGCATTGGTATTTCGCGGGGCTAAAGAGTGTGTGAGAGCTCACCTTTTTGCGAGTACGGGCTTACGGGCTTTACAGGCTGCGGAAAAACCAACTGCTTTGAAGGATACGGGCGTCAGCTAGGCTGAAGGCCGTACAACCCAGGAATGCGTCCTGGGCCTGGAGTTTATACATCTGTCGGAGCTGCGAATTGGCCTTAATCAGCTGTGCCAGCCCCGGACTTTCAGTCCGGGGGAGCGGGTTTTCAAACCCGCGTAAACGCTCCTCTAGGTCAATTCAGGGCTTTAGCCGTGGTGGCCGGGAGTCCACTTCTATCCCGAGAGAAGCCGACGACCACGCAAACAGCTCCGGTCTGTCGCTCAAGACGGCGGTAAGTTCCTGGCCTTTTGCGACCAGCAGAACGCCCTGGCCGTTCTTGATTACCTGGTCGAGGACCATGCCAGCCCGGAGTCTGGACGTCGATATCTTTAGGAGTTGCCTCCCCGCCATGCGGCGGGAGATCAGCCAGCGTATCGAGTAGCTCGACTCGAATTCGTTCCTGTGTTCACGAAGGCGGATCGGCGCGGCGCCTCTCTCAGGGAACTTCTGCTGCACATGTTCGAAGGCGACGGCGAGCTTAAGAATCTTCGCCCCGAGCGACAGGTCTGCGGCAATGTCCGCTTCCTCAAACAACCTTTGCCAATTTGACCAACCTTCTCGATATTTACGGCGGCCACTCAAGCACCCTCTTCAACCTAAAGACGATTGGCCCATCCAGAAGGAGTTGCTCTTGCGGGTTAACAGTCCGGCGGCGCGGCCATGCAGCCGGGCCTTTGCCTCGTGAAAAGGGCCGACGTAGCGCAACGGGCCGGGAATAGAAGTGTAGAGGCGGGGTAGCCAGCGCCCGGCCCGGTGCACGGCTTCTTCCTCGCGCGCACCGAACGGCAACGCAAACGCCGTGCGGAGGTGCTGCGGCATCCAGTACGCGGTCAGCGCGGCATACCAGTGTGGTGGCCGTATCCAGGAGCCGGCGCCGGACATCACACTCCGGCCGAGGGCCAGAGCCCCCTCGTCGACGCTGAGCTCGGGTGAATCGAACATGTTCCTTGTGTACTGCAAAAATCCAGTCCAATCGTTGGGCAGGGATTCGCTAGAGATGCCGAAGAGCGCGGCCATTCGCTTGCTCTCCGCATAGTACTGTCCACGTTCGGACAGGGTGAGCGGCGGTAAGACAAACTCGTAGGCCATAATCGCGCTCTCCACCAACGTGGCGTATACCCAGCGCAAGGCGGCGACTTCGTTTGCTTCATAGTGTTCGCCTGACGGTAGGTCGCCGCGGATTCCCGTGTGGAGCCGATAGAGTTGCTTCGACGCGTTCGTCGCTTGGCCGCGGGTGCCAAATAGCATCGTGTAGAGCACACGAAAGGTTGAGTGGAAACGTCCAACCGCGTCGTTCAACAGGTTGGAATGCTGGGCCAGCGCGGCCGCGACCCAAGGGTGGGCCAATTGCAACAGAGCCGCGCGCCCCGCCCCGAGAAAAACCGCAGATTCGCGGTTCACATGCCAGGTAACGGAACCAGGCCCGAAGAACCCTTGGCCCGGTTCACCGGGCAGCCGCTCGAGAGATGCAAGCAGATCCTGGCTGGCTGCGCGCGAAACGTACTGCCGGGAGGTTGGTTCAGACCCCATACCTCATTAAACGTGAGACAGAGCGATTGAGCGCGAGCGCAAGTTCAACGGCTGAAGGTCAGCACTCCCCGTCCGAGATCGATCGTCATTTTTGTGATGCCCAGCAGCGGCCGGGCTCATTAAGCCGTCGAAGTCCTGGGCCCCATCGCTTCGGCTGCGGACCAGGAAGGCCGGTTCCTTGCCAAACTCCTGCTTCGCCGAGCCTCAGGCTGGGTAGCCAAACTTGTTTCCGGTCGAATTCGCCGATAGTACCGGGCGTCGGCAGCACTTCGCTGACTCTCATCGGCTTCGGGGCTGGGTGCGCTCGAACAGGACCAGCGAGGAGGCGCCAGTATCCACCATGCAGATGGGCTGAAAGATGATTGACCTGGGCCTCGACGATCGGAAGTCCCGCCTGTAGCCGTAAGGGAAGTTCGTTCGACAGTACTGGAACCGAACCGAAAAGGATCTGGCGCGCAGCGTAGTCGATTTCGAAAGCGCCCTGACCTAACACATCCAGACCAACCACGGCGTCAATGCGGACGGGGAAGGCCTTTTGAAAGAAGGATAGATCCTCGACCAAGACATTGAGCTGTTGTCCCGGCGCACCGGGCCGACCTCCAGGCTGGGAACGGTGGCCTGACCGGCTTGCACGCTGCCTCCAACGACGGCGATGCTTGCGGGCAGTTGGTCAAGATGCAGCTTCTCCGCCACCCGGCGGTCGAGAACCGTGGGGCTCGCCCCGGTATCCAATAAGAAGTTGAGACCCTTGAGTGGGCCGGCCGATCCGCGGACTACAATCAAGTAATCGCGATAGAGATCAAAGTGAACCGTGTCGTGTTGGTTTCCGTATCCTCTTGCGGGCGGCTCACCCGCCATCAACAAGACCGTCAAAAGGCTGAACCAGCAGAAAGCGTGACCGCGCATGCCGCTCACCTCACACAAGAGGCATGCTCGATCAGAGGTGCAGGGACCTCAATTCACCGCCGCTAACTTAAATGTCTACGGTGAGTTACGCCCCAGGAGACAGGCGGGAGATGCAGCGGATACACTGATCTCCTAGTAAACTAGTTGCAACTGCGAATGTGGTGTGGCATCAACAGGAAGCGGGGTAACAATGCTGAACACATCCATCAACGGGGAACCACCTCCGCGCAACGGGTCCCGGACGGTGCGGTTTGGAGCATTTGAGGCTGATCTCCATTCGGGAGAGGTACGTAAATCAGGCAACCGGGTCAAGTTGCAAGACCAGCCGTTCAAAGTCCTGCAAATTTTGTTGGAGCGTCCAGGCGATCTGGTCAGCCGCGAAGAGTTGCAGACGCGGATCTGGCCGGAGGAGACCTACGGAGACTTCGACCACGCGGTGAATGTTGCCGTCGGAAAGCTGCGCATGGCGCTCGGGGATTCCGCCGACAATCCATCCTTTATAGAGACGGTGCCCCGCCGTGGCTATCGCTTTGTCGCCCGGCTCGAGCGCGCCCAGATCGAGGTGGCACCACCCCCTCCCCCTGAAGAGATTGTCGTCCCGCTCACCGGGGTTCCCTCCCGGAGGCGCAAGCTGGCGCTGGCCGCTTTGCTGGTTCTCCTCGTGGGTGGAATTTTGCTGGCCTTGGGTGCGTGGTTGGGACGCCGCACCGCCCCCTCACGAGCCCTGGATTTTCAGCGGCTGACGGTTCGGCACGGCACCGTATTTTCCGCCAGGTTTGCGCCGGATGGACACAACGTGGTCTACAGCGCTTCCTGGGACGGCGCACCCATTGAGATATTCTCGAACGACCTGAAAATTCCCGGAGCCCGCAGCGTCGGCATACCTGCGAGCCATCTGCTAGCCGTTTCTTCCACTGGCGAAATGGCGGTGCTGCAAGGGGTCCATAGCTCCTTTCATGTTTACTTTCCGTGGAACGCTGGGCCAGGTGCCTCTGAGCGGCGGGTCTCCGCGCCAGATAGCCGAGAATGTGGAAGGAGCTGACTGGTCTCCGGATGGAAAGATGCTGGCCATCGTTCGCGATGTGGGCGGCAAGCAGCGTCTCGAATATCCCGTAGGGCACGTTCTTGTTCGAAACCGATGGCTGGATCAGCCACATGCGGGTTTCGCCCAAAGGGAACCAGATCGCGTTTCTCGACCACACCACCCGTGAGGACGACCGGGGCGTTGTTTCCGTGGTCGACCTGGCGGGGAAGAAGAAGGTTCTTTCGACCGGCTGGGAAAGTGAGGAAGGACTGGCCTGGTCACCGAACGGCTCGGAGGTGTGGTTCTCCGCAAGCGCAAGCAGGACTGCAGCGACGGATCTACGCGGTGGACCTGGCGGGCACCTCCGGCCGGCTTTCCGCGCCCCCGGCGGGGTAACGTTGCACGATATCTCTTCCGATGGCCGCGTTCTGCTGACCCGGGATGAACAACGCGCAGGAATCATGGCGATGGCCAACGGGGCGACGCGGGAGCGGGATGTTTCCTGGCTGGACTGGTCCCTGCCGGTGGATATTTCTCGCGACGGCAACACTTTGCTCTTTGACGAACAGGGCGAGGAGGGCGGGCCGACTTATACGGTCGCCGAGCGTGACCTGCGTGGGTCGCCGCCGATCCCACTGGGCGAAGGCATGGCCGGTGACTTTTCTCCGGATGGGAAATGGGCCATCACCACTGTTTCTTATACCCAGTTGGAGCTGTTGCCGACCGGGGCAGGCACGATCAAGAAACTCGATCGCGGCAACATTGAGCAATATCGGCATTCGCTTCACTGGATGCCGGACGGGAAGCAGATCGTCTTTTCAGGAAACGAGGCTGGGCACCTGGCGCGTTGTTTTATTCAGAACGTTGACGGCGGTAAGCCGCGGCCGCTGACTCCGGAGGGAGTGAGTGGATGCCATGTTTCTCCCGATGGCCAGTTTATTGCCGCAACCAACCCGCTGGATTTGTCCGTTAAGCTGTATCCAATGGATGGCGGGCCGGCGCGGGCCATTCCCGGCTTACTGCCTGGGGAGAGAATATCGTGGACATCCGACCCGCACTACGTTTACGCCTCCTCAGAAAAGATGGCCCCGGTAAAGAATCTTTCGCTTGAATATTGTGAATGGACAAAGGCAGTTGTTCAAGGAGCTTAACCCATCCGACGAGACTGGGCTTTGCGATTTGACGAATGTTCTCTTCAGCCCGAATGGTAAAGCGTACGTGTACGGCTATACCCGGCTGCTGTCGGAGATATACCTGGTGAACGGGCTAAAGTAGGGCAGAGCAACGAGTTTTCGAGTTGCGCTGATGAACGAAGGGTACTGGTCAATCCGCGTGATGGTTCACGATCAAGGGCGACCCTCTTTGCCCAGTGACGTAGGTCCATGCCCATTGAACCAGCACACTTAACCTAAGACTCGATTGACCCAGGAATTGAAGATGCACGCCGGCCCAAACAACCCAAGCCGGGAAGCCGCTTAACTTAACCTTGTGGCTTTCGAGAACAGCGAAGTTTTTGCCCACAACCGCCAGGTTTCCTTTATCGAAATAACGGAAGTGGCCGGAGGCTGGTTTACCGGTGACCTTGCGGCGAATGAGATCCGCCGCATAACGCCCCTGCTGGATCGCAACCTGCGCGACTCCCGGTAAGGGTTTGCCGTCCTGCTCCAACGACGCCGTGTCGCCGACCACAAAAACCTCCGGGTGACCGGGGATAGAAAGATCGGGCTGGATGCGCACGCGGCCGGCATGATCGGTTACTGCATTGAGCCATTTCGCCGCGGGAGAGGCGATGACACCGGCCGTCCAGATAACCGTCTTGGCGGCGATGCGTTCGCCGGCAACGATGACTCCGTGTTCGTCGACGCAGTCCACACCCTGGCCGAGACGGACCTCCACCCCAAGCCTTTCCATGTGCCGCTTGGCGGCTTCGGATAACTCAGGGGCAAATGTGGCCAGGGGCCTGGTTCCGTGATCGACGAGCACAATGCGCGCGGAGGCAGGATCGATCCGCCGGAATTCCCGCTTTAATGTGATGCGTATCAGCACGGCGATCGCGCTCGCCATCTCCACCCCCGTGGGCCCGCCACCCACGAGCACGAAGGTCAGCAGATTTTTGTGTAGTGCCGGGTCTTCCTCTGCTTCGGCTAATTCAAACGCGCGCAGGATCCGGTTGCGGAGCGCGACCGCATCTGCGAGGCATTTCAGGCCTGGGGCATATTGTTCATATTCAGGATGGCCGAAATAACTCTGCTGCACTCCGGTCGCGAGAATCAGGTAGTCGTAGGAGAGAGGGACATCTTTTCGATCCGCCGAGTTCGCGACGATCGAGCGTGCATTGACATCGACGCCAGTAACTTCACCAAGAAGGACCGTGGTGTTTTCATTGTTCCTCAGGATGCCCCGAATGGGCGAGGCAATCTGGCCAGGGCCTAACACCGAGGTGGCTACCTGGTAAAGCAAGGGTTGAAACAGATGATGGTTGGCACGATCGATCAGGATCACCTTCACCGGCGCCTTCTTCAGGGCCCGGGCCGCCGCGAGACCACCAAAGCCTCCACCGACGATGATAACGACTGGTTTATGTTCGGGCATATTACTTCTCACAGACTGTTACGCATTGTTATCTCTACGTTGCGCGATCAAGCAACGCGAAGTGCGGCTCTTATTGAGTGAAAGCCGCGAACAGATTCGTTCTCTCCCAAACATCAGAAGTAAGAATGCTCAACGCGGTAGCTCTCCGATGGTTCTCTTGAGATCGCCCTGGGCCAGGGACAAGCCCAGGGTCGCTTCGAGATAGGAGGCCTGGGCAGAGATTGCCTTCGCATGAGCCTCGGAGCGGGCGGAATCGAGGGCTGCATTCTGTTCGAAGCGGCGGTCGGTTACCCGCGAGGACTCTTCTCTGGCCTTCAATGCCTCGGCTGCAACTCCGGCGAGATCCTGCAGCTGCTCGACTTTGTCGTAAGCCGTCTCCACCTGGACCTCCACTTCATCCTCTACCTTAGTAAGGTTCAGCTCGGCCTCGGAGAGCACGGTTTGCGCATCCTTGATCCCTGCGACACGCCTCCCTCCATCAAACAGGTCGTAGCTGAGCGTGAATCCGAAAGTGCCAAAGTTGTGAACCAGGAAGGGAACGCCGCTCTGATAGCTGTAGCGCGCGAGGCCGGTGACATCGGGGATGTACGCGTCCTTGGCCGCCGACAGGCCGGCCTTCGCTTTCTCCACGCTCTGCTTTGCCGTTTGAATTTCGGGACTGTGCTGCTGCGCGATGCGGACACATTCCTCACGCGAGGGAACGGAGATCGGCGCCGCGGAGGCGTCAGCATCCAGGGCGAGACTTGTATTCAGCGGCAGGCCCATCAGGTCGTTGAGGCTGATCGTCAGGTCATGGATCTGCAGGCGTTGGGTCAGAGCAGCCTGCTTCGCATCGAGAGCGGACGCGCGGCTTTCCAGCACGGCAACATCCAGGGCATTGCCGCGTTCCACGTCCTGCAGACTTTCCTGGAGTTTGACTTCACCGGCGGCCACTTGCTCTGCCGCAGCCTTCTGCCTGAGCTGCGCAATGAGGATTCCGAAATATAGTTGACGAACCTTGAGTGCGACCCCATTCTCCGCCTGATTCACCTGAACTTTGGCGGTGTTGATATCAGCGGCCGCCGCGCGATTGGATGCGCGAATCTTGAACATCTGGGTGAGGGGCTGCTCGAGTCCTGTGCCGCTGGTATAGGAGGTGAGGCCCCCCTGATCGATAACGAGGTTCGGCCGGGAATGGCTCCGGTGTCGGGATGATTGCCGAATGCGCCTGCAGGGATGTCTTACTCCGGCAAGGTCGGTGATATGAAGGACGCTGGACTGGTTGCGGATGTGAGGGAAGTAGTCGGAGCGAGCGATCTCCTTCTTGTGCTGGCTGTCGACAACCGCTAGCTGGGCAAGCTTAATATCCCGATTCTGCTTGAGGGCGAGGTCGATCGCCTGAGAAAGGGTGAGCTGCATGGGCGCGTTGTTCTGGCCCACGGCGCTTTGCGCAGCAACCAGTAACACCAATACGATCAGTAACTGTATCGTTTTGCAGGTTTTGCATAGCATCATTGTATGCAGCATCTCGAATTCCTTCCTATGCGCTCAAGCCTGCACTACCTGGCGATATTGCGTGGGGACCGGGGCCATGCATGCGATGAAAATCAGACAGCACACGACGGAAAAGGCGACCAGCATAAAGCAGTCGTTAATGGCCAGGGTGAAAGCTTGTTGCCTGATTTGCAGACCCAGGATCTCGCCTGCCCTGCCGGTAGCTGCTGACAAACCAGGCGACTGACTTTTCATCCCGGCACTCAGGCCGAGCAGCCTCTGATAAGTGGATGGCTCGCCAAGCTGAACGCCCAGTCCAAGGATGTTGGAGTGGAACTTTTCCCTGGTGGAGAGGAAATGCCCCATGAACGCGGCGCCGGCCTCTCCGCCAAAGAGCCGCACAGTTTGGAAATAACCGGCGAACGTAAGCACGTCGATCGGACGTTTCAAAGCTCCGGAATTGACCACTTCCAGAATGATGGCGCCCACCATGCCATTGAATGCGAAGGCCAATCCAACCGCCATGATTGCTTGCGAAAGGCCGAAATTAGTTCCCGACCAGGCGGAAGAGAGGCGTGCATCCAGCAGGCACGCGATGGCAACCAGAGTAAAGCCGAAGGTCAGGATCAGGCGGGCATCGATATACTTCAGCAAGTACATGGCGAGCAGACCGCAGATGCATTGGGGCAGTCCAACCCAGAGCAGGACGGGCCCGACTTGCAAGGGCAGATAACCCTTGACCGACCCTAGATAACTGGGTATGACCACGACGGTCGCCAACATGACAAAACGAAACACGATCAGCACAAGCCCGAGCAACAGGGTGTTGCGGCTCAGTAGGAATTTGAGATTAATCAGCGGATTGGGCATGCGGACACGGCGAATGACCGTCATCACCACCAGAAACGAACCGGAAACGATGAAACCGACGATGATTCCCGAGTGCAGCCAATCCAGTCTCTGCCCCTGATCGAGGGCGGCGTACAGTAGAGCCAAACCCAGACTGAAATGCAGGAAGCCTCTCCAACTCGGTTTGGGCTGCCCTTCTTTGGGCGTGGGCAGCGGCTGCCAGGGGATGCCGAAATAAACCAGCAGCATCATGACGGGAGTGAGCACGGCGCTGTTCCAGAAGATCCAACGCCACGACAGATGATCGATGTACCAGGCCTCGAGTGAGGTAGCAACGTTGGTGGTGAACACGATATCCATGGCGTACATGGCTATCCCCAGCAGCACATAGCGCATGGGCAGATTGCGCAGGATAAACGAAAGCGTCAGAGGGTAAAATGTCCCTGCCGTCAGCCCGGCGAGCACCAGCAGGATAAGCAGCACGGGAAGATTGCGAGCGAAGGGAAGTAACAGGCAGATGATGGTGAACGCAGCTGCGCAAGCCAGGAGAACACGCCGCGCGCCGAGCAGTCCCCCGAGATAGACGGAAAAAGGACCGATGAACATCAGGCTGGCGTTAAAGGCTGTACCCAGCCACGAGGCCTCGTCGAAGCCCAGGTGGAGATAGCCTCTCAGATCGGGCAGGCCGACACTGATGAGCCGTCCGGTGCAGGTTGCGACCGAAGCGCCCAGCAGAACACCGAAGACTCCCAGCAGCGGGTGGGTGGTAATGAGCGGGGCTGCGGAAGGGGTGGCTGACGCTGGCGCATTGGAGGGTGGAGCGCTCAAGACGGGTGACCCTCCTGCGCAGTGCGTTTGCCAGACGTGTGAATGGTGACTTCGGCGGAGAAGCCGGGACGCAGTCTGCCCTGCAGGGGATGCCCTGGATCGAGCACGATTTTTACCGGTATTCGCTGCACCACCTTGGTGAAGTTTCCGGTCGCGTTGTCAGGAGGCAGAAGCGCGAATTGTGATCCGCTGGCGGGGGAAATCTCCGCCACTTTTCCGTGCAACACGACGCCGGGAAAAGTATCGATGGTAATGTCAGCGACATCCCCTTGTTGCATGTTTGTAAGTTGCGTCTCCTTATAGTTAGCCTGGATCCACACATCGCCTCGAACCAGATCGACGACCTGCATGCCGGGAGCGACTAGTTGTCCCTCCTGCACATGACGCTCGCTGACAGCCCCTGCCGCCGGGGAGACAATGCGCGTATATCCGAGATTGACTTCCGAGACAATGATGGCGGCCTTTTTGGCCTGAATGTCTGCCCGGTACACGGCGTCCTTCGTGTCCAGGGCGGCGCGCTGTCTTCTTTGCGCTTCCACCACAGCACGGCTGCTGGCGAGCGAGGCCTGGGCCCGGGCGAGGTCGGCCTGGCGCGAGGCTAGCAACCCTCGATAGCGATCCGCATTCGCGACCGCTCCTTCCAGTTCCTGGTGGGTGGTGGCCTTCGACGACAGCAAGGCCTGCTCGCGCTTCAGTTCAAGTTCAGTGTGTTCCACATCCGGCTGAACTGCAGAGACGCCGGCCTTGGCCGCGTTTACCGCGGCTTCAGCCTGCGCTACTCCGGTTTCCGCGTTCTGAACCGTGACGTCCTGAATACGTTTGGCTGCCTGATTGTCTTCGAGCTGCGCTTGCGAACCGGCCAGGGCTGCTTTAGCTTCGGCGAGTCCCGCGGCATAGTCCTGGTCTTCGAGTTGGACCAATAGCTGACCAGGTTGGACTGCCTGGTAGTCGCCGACCTCCATTTTGCGAACGGTTCCGGAGATGCGCGTGCTCAAAGGAGTCAGGTCGGCACGCACATAGGCGTCATCCGTCCGCTGCTCCGCGTGTCCGCCCTCCCACGTGGTCCAGCACCCCTTGATAGTGAACAGGAGCGCGGCAGCGACCACTAACACCACCACCGGAACGATCAACGCTCGTTTTGACATGTCTCCAATAACTCCAGGAAATCAGGATGGGTCGGGCCGGTTTAATGCACTCCCAGAACACTGCACGGGGCATCCTGCGCCAGCCCGAAGACCGTGCTCCACAAGCGCGCGACGTAGAGATCACGCTGGTGAAGTCCTACCACCAGGAGGTCGGCCTTTTGCTGACGTAGAAAGTGCACGATTGCTTCAACTTCTCGGCCATCAACCAGGTAACTGTGGAATCCGATGCCGTAACTTTCCACTTGGGCTCGTGCATGGTCCTGAAGTTTTCCATAAAAATCGCGCCGGTCCTCTTCCAGAACTCTCGGAATCGAGCTATCGGCAACGCCGGCAAACGCGGCATAGGCCGGTAGCTCGCCGATCGCCGTTACCGCCTGGAGTTCAGCGTCCAGGCTCTTAGCGAGCTTCAGGGCCACCATAAACGCACGCTGTGACTCTGGAGACTCGTTGAAGGCTACGACTATTTTTCGAAACATGGCTCTCCTGGCTGACGGACGCACGCCGTATTACTCATCCTGGTCATCTCGGGAGCGTCGCTCCGCGAAACTGTTTGCGGCGCGGTTAACAGCACGCTGAAGGTCTTCGTCCGTAAACGGTTCCACGATGACGTCGTAGCCACCCATCTCTAAGACCCCCGACCAAAGCTTGAAGGTCGGCGAGTGGGCATAGACCAGGACCTCAGGGCGTGGATTAAGCAGCGCGATCTCTCCCCAAACCGACCACCATCCGTTGTCCGGCAGGACGGCCGGTAACAGGGCAACGTGATACGAGTTCCGGCTAAGGGCGAGTTGTGACACTTCCGCCGCCTTGGTAATAAAGTCGATGGTCACCCCCAGCGAGCCTAACTGACGCCGGATTTGACTCTGCACATCTGCCGGGACCAAGGCAAGAAGGCGTACTTCCCGATTCATGTCGACGTGTAGATGCGCCGTATTCACGTTTGGGCTCCACGCTTCTCAAATGCGAGCATGCCAGAAACAGAGGAAATAATTGAGTGAGCAACTGTTAGCTAACGGTGATCTTTGGGGCGGGGAACTTGGGGCGCGCTATCATTGCGTGAGGTCACGCGAGTGATCAAGGGAATCTACGGCCGTGAGGAAGATTCAACGTTGCAGGACACGAACGCATCTGGAAATCTTTCCGAACAGGAGGTTCGGGCGGAGCTTGAGCGGCTGCTGCAGAGCGCAGTCTTTTTGCAATCTGACCGGCTCGGGCGCTTCCTGCGATTTGCCATCGAAAACACTCTCGCCGGAAACACAGATAGTCTCAAAGAATACGTGATCGGCATCGAGGTGTATGACCGCAAGCCTCCCTATCACCCCAGCCAGGATTCGATCGTGCGCACGGAGGCGCGCCGCCTGCGTGCCAAGCTCAAGGAATACTACGAGTCCGAGGGAAAGAATAATCCTGTCTTTATCTACTTCCGGCCGGGCACCTACGTTCCTGTATTTCGGAGGAATGAAACCCTGGCCGGGCTTTCGTCGAACGGGCCGTCGCCTGAGAGTGAGTTGCTGACCAAGGGGGTTGGGGTCGCGGTCGCGGTCTTGCCCTTTGTGGACCTTTCAAACCGGCCGATTTCTTCGCTCTGTGCACAGGGTGTTACCGAAGAGATAATTCATTGCCTGACGCATACGGACGGAATTCGCGTGATCGCGAGACCGTCTGCGCCGCAATCTTTAGCAGCTCCGGCCGATATCCCTTCGTTGTCGCAGAAGTTTGGACTTGGGGCGGTGGTGGAAGGAACTGTCCGAGAGGAGTACCAACACCTTCGGATCAACGTCAGAGTGTTGGGTTCCGATGGCTTCCAGATGAGTTCCCATCGCTTCGATACCGAAGCCACTGGAGAAGTTCTTAGTCAGGTGCAGGAGCAGATCGCCTCCGCCGTTGTGAGCCGGGCGCGGCCGGAGCAGTCCCATGTACGCCGGCGAAAGGCTGCGCCGAGCGCACTGACCTATGCTGTCTATCCCTTGGTTCTGCATGCGGAGACGCTGCTGGATGAGGGGTCGGCGTCGGACATACCGGCTGCTTTGATGAAGTTTCAAGAAGCGAGGGAAGCTGGCGCCTGCCTTTTCGCGATCCTACTGTGGGATTTCCCATTGCAACCTGGAAATGGCGCTCCGTGGAGCGAGTCCTTCTTCCACCCTCATCTCGATTGCCAAGGAATCTGCCCTGCGCGCGATCGAACTGGATGCGGAGTCGATTGAGTCCTACTCCTGCCTGGGAAGCGCGCAGGCTCTCGAGCGCGACTGGGAAAACGCGGAGAAGAGCTTTCTCCACGGACATGGCCTGGGATTCCAGGTTTCCGCCTCACGGCGCTACGCACTCTTTCTTGCGGCCCTGGGACGATACGATGAAGCGTCGCATCACCTGGAAGCAGCGCAACGCATCGATCCTTTCTCCAATCGTCAGAAGGTGGCCCGGCTTAAATTCCTGCATCTTACGAGGCGATTTGAAGAAGGGTTAGGGCAGTTGTCGGAGCCATTGCTTTATGGGCCCCTTCCTTTAGAGGCGCGGTTTCTTTTGGCGCTTATGGCCGTGCAGCTGGGAAAGAAAGACCAGGCAAAACAATTGATTGATACCATCCGGCCTGCTTCCGGGGCTGAACTGCCGATGATGGCAGGGGTGGCGGAGTTACTGGCACTGATTGGAGAGATGGAACAGGCGAACCAGATTGCCCGAGGTTTGAGGATATTGTCTTTGGATGCGGCGATCAGCCGGTTCCGGCAGGCCCTGCTTTCCGCTAGCCCTGGGAGATGCTGAAGGTGCGCTGTCTTTCCTGAAGTTAGCGGTCGAGGATGAAGAGGCGGAGCTGGTGTGGATCGGAGTTGATCCGCGATTTGATCCCATTCGTGAAAAGGCTGAGTTTCGAGCGCTCGTCCATAAAGTGATACCGGCGCCGCAAAGTTAACCTTCAACCAGCCGCGGTGCCAGTCGCTATAATCGGGCTCATCCCATGAGTCTTCCTGCCGGAACCCAACTAGGCCCGTATGAAGTTCTCGAACTCATCGGCGCAGGCGGCATGGGTGAGGTGTACAAGGCACGCGACCAGCGCCTGGGCCGCGATGTCGCGGTCAAGGTAATGCCGGCGTCGTTCGCGTCGGACCCGGAAAGGCTGCGGCGTTTTGAACAAGAGGCGCGCGCGGTTGCCTCGTTGAGCCATCCCAACATCCTGGCCGTTCATGATATCGGGCAGCTCGACCGCCAGCCCTTCATGGTTTCGGAGTTGCTCCAGGGCGAAAGCCTGCGCGAGGTTCTCACGCGCGGACCTCTTTCACAGCGCAAGGCAATTGACTATGGCGTCCAGATTGCCCACGGTTTAGCCGCTGCGCACAGCAAAGACATCGCCCATCGCGACCTGAAACCCGACAATGTTTTTATCACCCGCGATGGGCGGGTCAAGATCCTCGATTTCGGCCTTGCCAAGACGGTGCAAAAACCCGCCGCGGCGCGGGTGGGCGACGGCTCCGGCGACATGACGGCCCTTGCTCCCGCGACAGAAATAGGCGCGGTGCTGGGGACTGCCGGCTACATGTCACCGGAACAAGTGCGCGGCACGGCGGTTGATTGCCGGACCGACATCTTCAGTTTCGGCGCGGTGCTTTACGAGATGCTCACCGGCGTGCGCGCCTTCAAACGCGACACTGCAGCGGAAACCATGACCGCTATCCTGCACGAGGACCCACCCGAACTATCGCTGAGCGGCTCCCCCATTGCTCCGGCACTCGAAAGAACGGTGCGCCACTGCCTGGAGAAAGCGCCGGAGCAGCGCTTTCAGACAGCACGTGATTTGGCTTTCGATCTGGAGTCGTTTTCTACGTTGACGCCGATGTTGGCACCGCCGGTTGGAGTTACGCCGGCAAAGTCCAAGATGGGGAAGCGCGCCTGGTTTGCTCTGGCGGCTGCTGGACTGCTGGCGATCGGCGGATTCATCGGTTGGCGAACCATCATTGCCAAGCGCAAGGTGACCGGCTCGCAATTCCACCAGCTCACCTATCGACGAGGCGCGCTGCGAGGATGCTCGCTTTACCGCTGACGGCCAGAACATTATCTATACGGCCGCATGGGATGGCTCTGAACCTGAAATCTACACGGTTGGCGCAAATGCCATCGGAGGCCACGCCCTCGGCATCAAAAACGCACGCCTGTTGGCGGTGTCGTCGCGGGGTGAGTTGGCGGTCGCGCTTTCCCTGCAGAAGTTGGCGGCGGTTCTCGATCCGGGCAACCTGGCGCGGACCTTCGCAGAAAACGGTGCTCCCAAACCAGAAATCGCCAATGTGCAGGCCGCGGACTTTACTCCGGATGGATCTGCGCTCGCCATCGTACGCTGGTTGCCGTCGGAGCGAATGTGCCAGGTGGAGTATCCGATCGGAAAGGTTCTTTACCGCGCAGCACGCCATCGAGGACCTCCGCTTCTCACCCAACGGCAAGTATCTTGCCTTCCTTGCGCATGACAATATGTTCGACGACCGGGGGACGATCGTCATCCTGCGAAGCACGGGAGAGAAGGTCATCACCAGCCCCATCTTCGAGAGCGAGCAAGGTTTGGTATGGACCCGTGCGGGAGATGAAGTGTGGATTACCTCACCATTGGAGTCGGGAGAGATTCACGCGTTCTCCTTATCGGGGAAGCTTCGTGTTCCCTTGGCAGTGCCCGGTCGTTTGCAGTTGCACGACATCGCGCCCAACGGGGCGCTTTTGGTGGCGCAGGGGATCGATCGTCGAGGCATGGTTGTCTCCACAGAAAATCAAAAAGTGGAGCGCGATCTTTCGTGGCTCGACTTTAGTTACGCGCGTGCGATCAGCCGCGACGGGAAGATGATCCTCTTCGAGGAAGAGGGGAACGAATCGCAAAACTACACGGTCTACGTTCGCAATGTGGATGGCTCGCCGGCGGTGCCCATCGGCAGCGGCTACGGCATGGCGCTCTCGCCGGACAACGACTGGGCCCTGGCGGAGAAGTTGACAGAACCAACTCACGAGGTGTGGCTGTTGCCGGTGGGGCCAGGCGAAGCCCGGCGCATCAGCCCGCCAAATTTATCGCCCAGGGTAGCCGCAAAATTCTTCTCCGACGGAAAGCGGATCGTTTACGTTGCGCAGGACGGCGCCCGCCCGTTGCGCACCTGGGTGCAGGACTTAAGCGGCGGCGATCCCCATCCGATTACCGAAGAGGGAACCACCGGAGTGATGATTTCTCCCGATCAAAAATGGCTGCTGGCGGGAACAGGATTTATCCACCCCAAGGTAGTCGATCCAGTGCTGGTGCCGATCGCGGGTGGCCCTCCGGTAAAGGTCGCGGGAATAAAGCCGGACGACAGTGTGATCGGTTGGAGCAGCGATGGCGAGGTCTATGTCGCACCATTCAACCACGTGGCGCGCGGGGTTCTTCCGGTCGAGAAGCTGAATCCGCATACCGGAGCCCGTAAGGCGTGGCGCGATCTCGCGCAGCCAATCATCAGCGGCGTGAAAACTGACGTCCGATCCTTACTTACGACGGAGCGAACTATCTTTATGGATACTCTTTGAGCCTCTACGATCTATATACCGTCACCGGGGTTCGCTGAGCCATAGAGCCAAATTTCGATGTTTTTTAAACTCACCACAAGCTCGTCATCCTGAGAGCTTGTGACTTTTTTAATTTCGCGCAAAAGGGTCTGTTGTCGAGGTCCCCACCGCCCTAACAACCGAACAACCGCCCTTTCCTTCAACAACCGCCCTTTCCTCCAACAACCGCTCTTTCCTCCAGTAACCGCCCCTTCCTTGCAACGATCCTCTCCTTTCTGTCATCCCGAGCGCAGCCGAGCGGATCTGCTGTGCGCCGTTCGCGTGCCCCGCTCCTACCGGTCCACAACCTAGCCATCACACTGAACCCTCCTGGAAAGATCAAACTCCCCTTTGTTATTCCGGGTTTCCAGGAGTAGTCCGTAGAACAGCAGATCCGCTCGGCTGCGCTCCCCCGGATTTCCTGTTGAGATTGGTGGCGTTGGCGAATTTCATGCGCCTTTCCTTACGAGAAAGGCGCACACGCAACCATGTCCAGCGTAGCGTGGCAGGAAATCCGGGTCGGGATGACAAAAAGGGGAGGGTCGTTGCAAGGAAAGGGCGGTTGCTGGAGGAAAGCGCGGTTGTTGGGGCGGTGGGGACGGCTCGGCAGCAGCCCTTTTGTACCTTCTGAGGAACCAGCAGAACTTTGGCCCGCGGGAGTGAATCCAATGCCTGAACATGAAAGGAGAGGCGAACGAGGAATGAGGATTGGCAGGCTGATAGTGGTGGGGTTGGTGCTCTTTGCAGTACTCCAGATATTTCGACCGGGCATTCCTGCCAAGCCCGCGACTGCTGAGATCGAGGCGCCGCAGGAGGTGAAGCAGGTGCTCGAAAAAAGTTGCTATAGCTGCCACTCGGATGAGCGGCGGCTCTCCTGGTTCGATCAGATCGTGCCCGGCTACTGGCTGGTGCGCCATGACATTCTGACCGCGCGTGAGCATCTCAACTTCTCCACCCTGGGCGCCAAGCCGGCCGCCGCGCAGAAGGCCACGCTGTATGAAGCGGTAAACATGGTCCAGCTGGGTGCTATGCCGCTGCCACAATTTCTTATGCTGCATCCGGACGCGCGGGTGACGCCACAAGAGCTGAACACTTTGAAGGCCTACCTCGCGCCGTGGACGCCCGCCCTGCAACCCTCCACCACACTCCAGGCTGATCAGGTACAGAGCACCACGCGAGTCCCCCTGACCAAGGTGCAGCCGGAGCTGAATGGCTTAGCGTTCGATCCCACGTTCGAAAGCTGGCAGCCGCTAAGCATGACTGATCGCGGAGACAACCGTACCTTTCGCTTCATCCTGGGAAATATTGCGGCGGTCAAGGCTTCGCAAACAGGCGATATCTCACCCTGGCCGGACGGCGCGCGCTTCGCCAAGATTGCCTGGCAGCAGGAGTTGGGGCCGGACGGATTGGTGCACCCGGGCAAGTTTATCCAGGTGGAGCTGATGGTGAAGAACGCGCAGCGACTACAAAGACACCGAGGGGTGGGGTTGGGGACGTTGGCGTGGCCTGGATCTGAAGCCCTATGGCCAGAACGCCCGCTTCGTGAACGAGTGCACCGGTTGCCATCAGCCGCTGCGGGGCAATGATTACGTCTACACCATGCCCATCACGACGGCGCAGGTATCTGGAGCAGAGGTGGTGAACAACGCCGCCGCGGTTGCGAATGCAACCAATCTGCCGCATCAACCCCTGGTCTGGGGCGCCATCACCATGTACGTGGATCCTAAGAACCACACCATGGCCACCCTCTATGGCAACGATGCCGCCATGGATGCGGTGGAGGCTCACCGCGCCGCGCCGGTATATCCGGCAGGCGCCGTGCTGGCGCTTGGTGACCTGGACCCAGCGGGAGGATCCTCACTGGTTCGGAGCGCGCATTCCCGATCGGCCGCTTTCCGTGGAATTCGTCGAAGCCGGGGCCCCGCCGCGCTATCGGCGTTTTTCCGGGAGCACCCTGGAAGAGGATCAGGGCGTCGCAAAGATTGCCGCCGAGCGTAGCAAGTTTCATGTTGGGGCTTGCTCCGGCTCCGCTGCCGTAGGCAGAAACTCATCGCGGAATGGGGATGACTGGTTTATAAGAAGAGAGGGAATTGGGCATCCACTTAAGAGGAGAGCGAATGATGAGCATGCGGTATGCAGCAGTATTGTTGATGGCCGGATTGTCGGCCGTGTTTACGACCGGCAGTGCGTTTGCCCAAAACAAGGCAGTGGACTTCAAGCAGGGCATGCCCTTCAGCGGCGGATATATCGCCGGCAACACGCTTTACGTCGCCGGCCAGCAAGGGCGAGACGAAGCGGGCAAGTTGACCGGCGATATCAAGTCGGAAACAACCAGCACCATCGCCGCGATCAAGAAGGTGGTGGATGCGGCGGGCTTCAAAATGTCCGACATCGTTTCTGTAACTGTTTTCGTTACCAGCCTCGATGACGTGCCAAAGATGAACGAAGTCTACAAGGCGCTCATGCCGGACCCTAAGGCGGCAAGAGCCACGGTCCAGGTTGCAGGATTGATCGGTGGAGCGAAGATCGAAATCTCCGCGATCGCAGTCAAGCAGTAGAGCATCGCGATGGTCGGCGAAAGCCCGGGACTCACCTCCCGGGTGCTAACCATAAACGTCACGGAAGGGCGGGTGCCATGTTCTCCTTAATCGGAAAACTTTGACAAGTACGCGTAATCCTGACTTCGATCCCTGCATGTCAAGTTTGCAGCGCTCCTCGACCTAGCGACAAGCGTCTACTAAAGCGGAACAAGCGTCTGGAGGCCAGACTTAGACCAACCCGTCTCTGAAATAGGGCTCAAAACTTCCTATAATCAGAGTATGCGCATGTCTCGGTTACTTTGGTGTCTCCTGCTGTTATTTGCGGTTCGACTGGCACACGCGGATGGGGGCCCGGCGTTCGATCTGGATGGCCCTCGCATTCAGGCGAAGGTCACGCGCGCGGGTAAAACTTTGCCCATCGGCACAGTGGCCAATCTTGCCGCCTGGTGACCGCTTATGGATTCACCCCGATCTTCCGGAAAAAGAAGGCGCACGCTACGTGTTGGTGGTCGCGTTTCTGCGTGGGTCGGTGAACCCGCCTCCGGAGAATTGGTTTACCAAGGCCGAGACCTGGAATAAGAAGATTCGCCAGGAGGGTCTCTACGTAACCGTTCCTGAAGGAGCAGAGCAGGTGTTGCTGTTTCTTGCTCCGGAGACAGGCGGAGATTTCCCCACCATGCGCAATGCGGTGCGCGGCCGTCCTGGAGCGTTTGTCCGCGCGGCACAAGATCTCCACCAGGCAAGCCTGGATCGAGCCCGTTTGGATACGTATCTCGCAGCCGTGAAAACGGTAGATACCGGCGATCCCAAGGCGGTCGAAGACAAGACAAAACTGCTGGCGCGCAGCCTCAATATCAAAGTCGACCAGCAGTGTTTCGATAAGCCTACCGAACAAGCAGGCGCCCTGCCTGATGCAGAACCCGGACAGCCTGGTGCTCGACAACGGACGCAGCCAGAGCGTGGTGCAGCAGATGACCGGGGGCTCTGCCGGGGACATGCTGGCACAGATGTCGTATACCCAACAGGCGGGCGGCGGCTACTACAGCGTGTATGTGGGCACGGTGATCGATATGGCGAAGATACTCGACAGCTTCCACACCGCGGAGTTTCAGTATCTGCCTGCGCTCGCGATGCCGAAGGACGATACGCTCGCGTTGAAGCTGAACAATCCGCCATCGTTTCACAAGCCGCAGTCGGTGCTGGTGATCGGGCTTCCTGCGGTGAAAGCGCCGGAGTTGCCCGTATTGCATGCGGTGGACGCCAAGGGCACGTTGTGCGCGCAGACCAAGCCGTTGCTCCTGCCGGTCGTGGGCGCGCCCTATGTGTTTGCCACCGGCTATGCGCATGATTTTGTTCTGCGTGTGCAAAACAAGGCCGGTCAAAGCGTGGATCTCCCGGCAAAGCCGGACGCCATGAAGGGCGGGTTTGTGGTCGATGCGCAGGCGTTGGAGGCGCAGAAGCTGCCCCCAGACGCGACCGGAACCCTGCACGGCTATTGGGGTTTTGATCCGTTTGAAGGCCCAGCCTTTCATCTGGCCAGCGCTCACCCCGAACAGTGGACCTTGGCGTCCGCCGACCAACATGCGTTGATCGTCGGCCGTAAGGACACCGTGCACCTCAACGCTCCTGAGGTTGCGTGCGTGGAGGGGGTGACCCTGAAAGACGGGGAAGGCAAGACCCTGGACGCAACGTGGAAGGCGGTTAAGCCAAATGAGATCGAGGTCGACATGCCGCTCGATGGCGAGCAAGCCGGCACGGTCAACCTGGCGGTGAAGCAAGTGGGCCTGGAAAAGCCGGACCAGGTGCCGCTGCATACGTATTCAGAGGCGGGGCACTTGGGCAGCTTAGTGGTGTACGCGGGCGATCATCAGGGAGTGCTGAAGGGCACGCGCCTGGATGAGGTCGCAAGCATGACGATCGATAACGCGGCCTTCTCTCCCGCCGCTGCACTCACGCATCACGGAAGTGAAGACTCTTTGCTGCTCAAGGGTCCGGACTCCACGTCGTTTAAGCAGGACGACAAGATTGTGGCCAAGGTCACGCTGAAGGACGGACGGGTGCTGGATCTGGACGCAACCGTGCAGGCGTCCCGGCCCAGCGTGAAGCTGATGAACAAGAGCGTTCATGCGGATGGCCCGGCTTCGGTGGTGCAACTGGGCAGCCAGGATGAACTTCCCGAGCACGCGACGCTCACCTTCTTTGTGCAGGCGCCGGAATCCTTTCCGCGAGATCAGAAGATCGAAGTGGCGAGCGCTGACAACAGCTTTTCCACCACGCTGCGCGTAGGCGAAGGCGGCATTGTTCTGCAGGATAGTAAGACGGCGCTGGCGACCCTCGATCCGGCGAAGGCATTCGGAGGATCGGCGTTCGGCCCGCTGCGTTTTCGTCCCGTCAACGCGGCCGGTGTAGCAGGGGACTGGCAGCCTTTAGCAACCCTGGTGCGGGTGCCACAATTGAAGGAGCTCAAGTGCGCGGAAGGCGCGCCCCAATGCACGCTGGTAGGAACGGATCTGTTCCTGCTGCAGCAAGTGGGTACGGATGCTCAATTGGCGAATGCTGTCACGGTGCCGGAAGGCTTTGGCGACACGAACCTGAATGTTCCGCGTCCGAATGGGACGCTGTATCTCAAGTTGCGGGATGATCCCTCGGTGGTGAACACGGCGGTTCTGCCGGTAACTCCGGAGCCGTCGCAGTCTGCTGCGGTCGCGCCTTTGGCGGTTCCCGCAGCGGCTCGACAGAGTGAACCGAAACCGGCCGAGCCTGCTCCTGCGCCGGCTCAGGATGCACCGAAAGCGCCCACGCCCGTCGCTGCACAGAATTAGACCTGATCTCTGGAATGGCGACCTTCACCGGCTCTAGAGTCTGTGTGAGAACTCCCTTTCCAAACTCAGTCCGTAGGGACAGCTGAAAATGGGCCGCGACGCAATCCTGGACAAGTCTCATCCGTAGCTGCGGGACTTAATTATGTTTTTCATGGTGAACCCAGGAACTGACGTCCCCATAAGCGTTAACCTGATGGATGTGTCTTTCGTCAAAACTCCGCAAAACCGTCATCCTGAGACCCTGTGACTTTTCGATCTTTCGTGCTCCCGCATATCCGACCAGCTATCTTGCAAGTTCCCAAACAAAACCGTCATCCTGAGCGAAGCGCTTCACGGATCGATCGCGAGACACAGCCCTTGTGGCGCGGAGTCGAAGGACCTCGGCGGTGCTTAATTTACCCATGCTGCTCGGAGCTTTTCAATCACCAGGCCCGACAACGGGAACACAGGATTCTTCCGGCGGTTCGCACTTGTTCTCGGTCTAGGGAAAGGCCCTGGCGGATCCGCCAGGAGGGGGCTTCGGTGGTTGAAAAGCTACCAGCGGCATAAGCAACATTAGCACCGTCGGGGTCCTTCGACTACGCGCCATTGAGCACTGCGCCACCCGATAAACCCTAGGAGGCGCTTCGCTCAGGATGACGGTTTTGCGGGAGTTTTGACCAAAAACATCCTCATTAGGTTAACGCTTATGGGACTGACGTCCTGGGCTAAGTTCAGCAAGTTCAGCCGTCCCTACGGGACACACGTTTCAATAGCCGAATGCGTTCGACTCACGCCGCTTCAGCAGCCTTTCATCCTCGGAAGCCTTTCCGCCGAGATCCGCTATACACTGTATTCTTCAACTTTTCCGTTACGATTTTCAGCAAGACTGACGTTGTAACGAATTACCTTCAGCCCACTAACCAGGACAGACATGCCTATTTCGATCGCAATTCTCGGCGCCTCCGGGTCGGTCGGCACAGCTCTGGCAGCACATCTGCTCCGTGCCGGTCTGCTCGAGCCGTGCGATCGTCTACAGCTGGTGGGACATGGAAACCCCAAGAGCGAAGCCACGCTTCTCGCCTGCCGTATCGATCTGCTGGATGCATTCGATGACAGCCGAGTGGAAGTGGAGGTGGTGCCGCAGATTGCGGATCTCGATGCGGACATCGTGCTGATGGCTTCGGGTGTCGGCATCTCACCACAGGGCACCAATCGCCGGGATATGGGCGCAATGAATCTCGATCTTTTTCACGAGATCGCCGAGCAGTGTGCGGCCCACGTACCAGATTCCCTATTCATCGTCGTCAGCAATCCTGTCGAGCTAGCCGTGGAGATTCTTTGTAAGAAGTTGGATCGTAAGCGCGTCGTGGGCATGGGCGCCCAACAGGATTCGCTGCGATTTGCGAGAGCGATTGCGAAGTATTTAGGAGTGAGCCGTCACCAGGTGCGAGCCACTGTGCTGGGGGAACATGGGCTCGGCATGGTGCCGATCTGGAGTAGCGTGGAAGTGACAGCGCGGCCGAAAGAGGTGGACGCAGCATTGGAAACCCTGCGAAAGAAGAGCGAAGAGATCGACCTGAGAGAACGTGTGGCATCTCTGCGGCGATCCGTTGTCGCGCTGCTGGAACAGGAGAAGATCGCAGAGGCCTATGAAACCACTCGTCAAGCCCTCCCCGATGCTCGCATTTTTATCGAACCGTTTATCACCTCCCATTGCATGCACTCGACACCAAACGCGACAGCGAATGCGACCTTGCACGTAATTGCCGCCGCGCTCGCCGACGACCACCGCCGCATTCATGGTCAGGTGATGCTTGAGGGCGAATGCTTCGGCATCTACGGAGCTTTTGGAATCCCGATCGCGCTCGACCTGAGAGGCTGGATTCAGGAGCCCATGGAGATTCTATCGATATCACCGCTGGAGAAGGCCATGATCGAGGACTCCGCGCGCTCCATCAGAAATTTCCTTGATGAAGTCACCGCCAAGCGTCAGACTGCCGTCACAGGTGCGTGAGAGTTTCTGGACAAGAGCGTTTCCAGGCGAGCGGCACGGCAACGAAAAGAGTTTAATCGACGGCTTGCCCTACTGGATCGTGAAGGGGAGAACTTCAAATGGCGTAACGAGCAATACATTGTTAGCCACTGAGGATCTGCTCAGTTCCACTTTTCCGCCGCCTGTTGAGCCCCGGTAGTCCCGCAGGGACGGTACAACCTGGAGCCCGGCACGGGAGTGCCGGGTAGGCTGAGGTTATGTACGAGTCCCGCAGGGACGACACAATGCGCAGTCCGGGTGGGCGAATGGCTTAAAGTCGGTCATCAGCACCCCTCGAGAGCTCGTGCCGTTTAGACGGCAGCCGATCAACAAGCAACCTGAATCTTGTTCGGCCAACCTCGTGAGCTATCGATGTTTCTGACAGCGCCATCTAAGGACGAAGAGGTCGAATTCCAAAGATGATGGCATGACGACCCGGCGTGGGCCCGGAACTGTCAAAAAGGTCCGACCCGAAAAAGGGTCTTTGCTATTCTCGTGGTTCATCTCCCCGAGTGAGCTGGTAAACGATGTCAGATTTCGTCAACCACGACGACTATCACGAGCTAGGGGCTATTCCAGGCGCGCCGCTGTGGACCCGGAAGCATGACTACATGCCCGATGGATCCGCATTCTTTGCGGTGTGCGAGGGGCGGGGTGGAGGCTATGACGGCACTCTCAATATGACTGGCCAGGCGCCTTTCCCCGTAACTTCCGCAGACCTCAAGCAATGCTGCGAAATGCTTGAGGACCGATTCCGGGAGGTCATGCCGGATCATCAGTGCGGCTCCCGGTGCATCGATTGGGTAACGGCCAGGGCAATGTTCGGCAAACCTAACGGTAAGGTTCAGTAGACCGCTGTCGTTGCACGTGTCGTGCGCCCAACGGTCAGTTATCAGAGGTACGTACCTGCGGCGCTCGGCCAACAGACGAAACAAGTCCAACCCACCCGCGCTCCGCCGGCGAAAAATAATTTTCTGGGCCTTTAGAGGACGGAATTAGTAACCCCTAAAGCCAGCTACGGAGGTTACTCCGTCTGTCCCTTCAATGCCAATTGTAAGGCTGAGAGGAAGACAACCTCCCCTGAAACGGGGTTTTCGGTGACATCACCTCTTAACTGCATTAGTGTTTCGGCTTGCTTTCCGGTTTGGCGGGATGGAAGTGGTAAACGAATCCAGCATCGAGAAAAGCTACCCCGCTCGTTGGGCCGTTGTTAGATGCGCCGGCGGCCGCGCCGTACTCGACTGCTCGAAGGTCAACACGGTCGGTGAGGCGGATGTCGAGGCCGCCAAGAAACTCCGCCGCCCCATTCGTAATACGCTGTGGGGCGAACCCAGGGTCGCTGACCGAACTGACCACTCCACCGCCAATCTCGAAATATGGCCGCAGGCGAACACGCGTGGGAACAAAGCCGACGCGGAGGGCGACGTCCGCCGTGGTGCCGCCGTATGAGGCTGGGCCATAGAGAACACGGCCATCGATTCCCGCTGTCAGGCGGCTGTGGATAGGGAAGTTGTAAAAAGCTCCTCCACCAAAACTCGCGGTGTCGTCTTTGAAGCTGGTGTCGCCTTGGTAGGTGAACCCATAACGGCTCCACCCCACCATGCAGTAAGCCGAAACCTGCGCTTCAGCAGCGGATCCGAACAGGGGCAGCAGAGCAATTCCGAGCGAGAAAACAATCAGGCAGAGACGTGTCAAGAGGGCTCCTGATGGTGTCACTTGTAGCGTCAGATTACAGGAGGGCAAGCCGAGAGCTGCGGAACAAATGTGGGTCCCCGGGGACGCAAAAGAAGAAGCCCATGTGCCCTCTTCGTGGGCGAGACAACCGCTGTTACTTGTGATTGTGGCGCTGGACAGACCGCGAAACCGGTCGATTAAAGTGAACCCTTCCGGTGACTTTCGTTGTTCCTCAAAACGAGTCTCCTGACCCTCAGTCCGTTCGAAAGGCGTGAATCGGGTCTACAGTGGCAGCTCGCCTCGCCTGTAAGAGCGCGGCCAACGTGCGCAAAGCAGCAGCACTGCAGGCCCAAGCGCTAGTATCCATGGATCTTGTTTGCTGACACCATACAGGAAGCTTTGCAAGAGCCGGCTCGTCCAGAGAGTCAACGTGAGGCCGATAGCAACGCCGGCGACCATCAGTACAAGCGCCTGCCATAAGACGCCGTCAATCACCTGCCCGCGACCCACACCACCCAGTGCCATGCGGATACCGATCTCGCGTGTCCTCTGGGTCACGGTATAAGCGAGGAGGCCGTAAAGCCCAACGACCGTGGTTTCCCCGTCCCCGGGTTTCCCCCTATTCGAGGTCGAGGGACCGGGCTTTTCGTTTCGCACCGTGGCGAATGGTAAGCAGCCGCACTGTCTGCCGCTGCTCCTCGATTTCATAGATAACCCGGTAAACGTGCGGCTTCTTGCCGTAAAGCAGATGTCGCAGATTTCGTTTCAGTTTTCGGGCTTCCGGGGCGACAGGGCAGCGATTTGGGGCGTGTTTCCAGCGCGTATACGACCTCCTCCAACCCGTTGTACCAGCGGGCGTCAGCATGGGACTCCGCCGCGTTCTTCTCAACATAGAGGATTTCGAGATCGCGGGCCGCGCGCGCGGCGAATTCAACGCAGTATGCCATGCTTGCGACGAATCTCCTCAAATGCCGCTCTCGCCGGACGGGTACGACCATTCGCAACATCGTCCAAGCCTTCGCGTATGCCTTCCTCGGGTTCAGCGCTTGCGGCAATGTCTAGGCAGGCACTGATAGGCCTCGGCATCCTGCATTATCGCGGCTGGCTTCCCCTTGACCGTTAGCACCACGGGCCGCTTGCTCTTCTTTAACTGCTTCAGGAAGTCGCCAGAGCGGCGGCGGAAGGTCGTGAGCGATTGAATGTCTTTCGTGATATCAAGCATCGATGATCCCATATTCTCGCACCTTATTAGGTGCTGGCAGAATAGACCTTCTCGGTAAAGCAAAAGACCCTGCTCCCGCTCGGGCTGCCGGAGCCCTTGCTCTGGGCTGATACGGTGACAAATTGCCTATTGCAGCAGTTTCAACTAAGCAAAGTTCCAGGCCCGTCTGGAAGATGTGAAAAAATCGATTTCAAAATTTACAGTGAACTCGGCGACAAAAAAATCGCTCCAGGATGCCGTATAAGCGACCGGTGGGATGTCGGCAAGCATTTGCGATCAAAAATAAAATCGCGAAAACTCAAGGAAACGAATTTTTTCACATCTTCCTGACCACAAATCTTTGACCACAGACCACAAATCTTTGACCACAAATCTTTGATTCAGCTCGCTCTGGAGTTTCGGGGGATAGGTATGCTGTCGACGCATCTCCTGACCAACGTCCAGCGGTATCTACCCTGATGCCAGAAAACAACATCTACTTCGAGGCGATCACGACGGCGCGCTCCATGCTCGTCAGCGAGGAGGCGGCCCCTAATGGCACCGCCACCATATCGGGGGTTAATACGGTGACGGGGGTTAATACGGTGACAGCTATTGCAGCACATGAATGCTCGTGGCGGTGAATGGGTATCATGTCGCCGTATTCCTTCAAAACTGGCGCTTAACAAGCGACTGCGTAAGGCAGCGATCCTGCCCAGTTCGAACGAACTAGAGTAATCCCAGATGATCGGGGTACCTGGCCTGCAGAGAACTCACCAGTAGTTCAAACTGCGGAAGCACACGTAGAGTTTCGAGACGAGGATCCTTCAAGAAAAACGGCCAGCACGCGAACCCGGTGCTGACACTACGCTCGAGCCATTCAAAAGCGGTTTCACATCGACCTACCAAAGCGAGAATGCAAGCGATCTCATAATAGGTGTGGTGGGCGTGCCCGAATGATTTGGGAATGGCACAAGCTCTGGCCATGCAGTCGAGTGCCTGTTCGGATCTGCCCGTCAATGCATACAACACGCCCTGCAAGCTGATGATGAGGGGTTCCTCCGGTAAAAGTTGGAGGGCTTCATCCAGCAGACTTTGAGCCCGCTGCCAATCTCCTGTCATCATGAAGGGCTGCGGAGCAAAATAGATTGCGTACTTGTTACCCGGGTTTTCTTCCCGCCACGCTTGAATCCCGTCGCGAGCGAGTTCGTACTCCCGACTCCAGAAATAGACTTGAACAATACTGTAGCTAAGCGCTTTTTTGGGATGAAAAGCCCGTCCTCGTTCGTACATCTCCCGAGCATGATCAAGGAGTCCGACATGTGCCAGGATGGTGCCCAGACGGTTGTAAGCATGAGGTAAGTTGTTCTGCAGGGCAAGGGCGCGCTTGAGTTCGGCAATCGCTTCCAGGTGCTGGAAGTTTTTCGAGGGTCCCCAGAGGAGAAAAGCCCGTGCAACATGTCCTTCGGGGAGACCCGGCTCTATCTCAAGCGCCCGCTGACAGTGGAATTCAGCCTTTTCCAGCCAGGTACTGGCTGGGTCGAATTCGAAATGCCGAGTCGTACACATAAACGAAAGGATGGCGTGAGCGAGGGCAAAAGCTGGATCTCGTGTCACAGCGTTCGTCAGGTGATCGGTGGCTTTCTCCATCCCGGCCAGATCGCCTGAGGTGCTAAGTCGGTACCCTCGCATGAACTCCGCATAGGCCACGGGGTCCCTACTATATCGGGGGCCCTGCTGTACGATGGCCGGACCGAGCGGCCTTTTTAATGTGCTTGCGATCTGCTTTGCCAGGTCATTCCCGAGATCGAACAAGCGATTCGTTGCAAGGTCGCATTTTCGCGTCAAGCAAGCGCTCTGCGAATACGAGTCGAATACTTCCACTGAAAGGCGCGATTCGCCCTTCGACATTTGAATAGCGCCATGGACAACAAAACGGACGCCCAGCCGAGAGGCGATCTCCGATGTATTGGCGTCAGGCGACAGGTTCAGCACCGCGGAAGTCGGCAGCACATCGACACCCTGCAGATTTCCCAGGCGCGAGACCAGCGCATCTGCGAACCCCAGACACAGGCCGTGATCGTCCCTGGCTTTACCCAAAAGCAACAGTGGCAGAACGGCGAGTGACGAACGCTCAACCCACTCGCCTGTATTCTCCCGCCCAGCCGCTCGCGCAGAAGTTTGTCCGAGACCAGGACGCGCATATTGGGCATCGATCACCCGCACAGGGCCGATGAATCGGTAGCCTTTCCCCACGACAGTCTCAACAAAGCGCGGTTTCGTGGAATCGTCACCCAGAGCGGCGCGAATCTTTCGAACAATGTTGTTGACGTTCCGGTCGGTGTCGATAAACAGGTCCGAGCGCCAGATTTTTTTGACGATGTCTTCGCGCGACACCATCTGCTCTCGCCGCCCCACCAGGAATATCAGTAAATCCATCGCCTTTCTCTCGAGCTTCACCCGTCGTCCACAACGGCGAAGTTCGTAGCGCCCGAGGTCGAGTTCAACCTCACCGATACCTCGTTTCGCGCTCTGCATACGACACTCGATCTTGCATTACCCGCTAAAATTCAGCGGCTTGCGGCGATATAGAAAAGATACACAAAGTATATCTCCTCCTGATTGTACTAAACGCTTAGCTAAACGATGATTCTCCTCAGATCAAAACCCACGATGGAGACGAAACATGAAACGAAACATGTCCCTTACACTCGCGATGGTGGGATTGTTGTGCTGCTCGGGTTGGTTCCTCACGCTGGCCGCACAAGTCCCTTCGCCCGAAAGTCACATAGCCCACGAAAAGCACGTATTCACCCCGGACACAATTCCGTGGGGTCCGGCGCCGCCATTTGTAGCCCCGGGGGCACAACTTGCCGTGCTCGAAGGCAATCCAGGAGCCTCCAGCGGTGACTACACCGTGCGTCTGAAGATGCCGGATGGATACCGGATCGCGCCCCACTGGCATCCCCAGCGGGAAAACGTCACGGTCATCTCCGGAACGTTCAAGGTTGGGATGGGAGATGTCTTCGAGGTGAAGAAGATGACAGCCCTCACCGCCGGCAGTTTTGCTTTCCTCGATCCCGACATGCACCACTATGCAATGGCCTGCGGCGAGGTTGTGGTACAGGTCCACGGAACGGCGCCCCTGCAATTTAACTACGTCAATCCTGAAGACGACCCAAGCAGGAAATAACTAAGCAAGAACAGCAACAACCCAGGAAGGCAGCCCCCAATCGCCGGGTCTGCCCCAAAGGGAAGCCCTGCGAGAGCGCGGACGGCCGCTCAGAGTGTTCTCGGTGCGCAGAGCCAAAAGTGAATCAACAGACTGGCCGATTCGGCCGATTTAGCCGCTATCAGCGTGCCCCCCTGAACCCCCCATAAGACCAGGCCCTACTAGTCCTCTTTTTTTAACAACGAGGTGATCCATGGAATTGCCCCTGCTTTTCGACCGATTCGAACTGAAGCGCTGCCGAGTCTGGGCGTGGCTTCCCATCGTGGAGTTCATTCTATGGTTAGCATGCCCTGCTACCGCAGAGCAGGTTAGGCTGCCCGGCGGGACTGCGCTCCGTGACCGCATTGTTCTCGAGTTGGGTATGATCCACACGGGAGAACAGGCGAAGCTTTCGTCGTCGAACCAGGGTAGGCTATGGGCCGCACTCGCCTCCGACTATGAGGCTGACGCAGAATTGTCCAAAGCTGAGGCGGCCTATAATCAGGCCCTTCGGTTGCTTCATGCTGCGCCAGATGGAGCAGCCGACTACGCGACGGTACTCGACGACCTGGGCTCTCTCTACATTCTGATGGGCGATTCCGATGCAGCGGAGAACACTTGCAAACATTCCCTCGCAATGCGAGAACAATTGGGCAACCAGCTGGAGATTGCGCGCGGAAGGACCCATCTCGCAGAGAGCAATATGGCGAAGCACAAGTTCAAAGATGCACAGCGAGAGTCGTCTCGCGCTTACGAGGCGCTGGCTGCGTTGCACGATGCGACCAGTATTGATTTGGCCACTGCTTTAATTACACTTTCGTATGCAAATAGCGAGCAGGGAAAAGGCGCTATTGCGCTGGCGAGCGCGGAGAAGGCTTTGACGATCGTGCGGGCTGCGCTTCCTGCGGATTCCCAGCTCACTGGAGAAGCCCTTATGGCATTCGGAATTGCGAAGTGGAAGGCCGGAGCGAAAGAGGCAGCGGAACCGGAGATGCGCGCCGGGCTCGACATACTCAGGGCCGGGCTGCCCCCTGGTCACCCGGAAGTGATTGCCGCGCTGGAGCAGTATCGCAAGTTTCTGAGGGTGATCCATCGTGGGCAGGAGGCAAAACGGGTTGCCGCCGAAGAAGCGCGGCTTGCAAAGGAGCGGTCTCCCGGTTGCAAGAACTGCACGGTTAGCGTGTATGGACTTCGCGACCGGTAAGTGCGCGAAGGACAATACCGTAAATACAAGCGGTCTAATGCGTCGACGTCATACTTATTCCCTCGCTCTACGAGTTTTGGGGGATAGGTATGCTGTCGACGCATCTCCTCCGGACTACCCTACAAGGGTCCGCTTATCTCCACGAATCTCTGACCCAAAACTTCCTTAGCGTGCTCTATTGTCCCTTTTTCTGACGGGACCCTACTAAAAGTCTCCAGTCAATGTCTGTAGCGTCGCAAGAGCCACACGGTAACGGGCGTTTCCGCTATCCAGGGCATTCCGAGCCGTACCGAGCGCATTTTGCGCGTCCACCACCTCAAGCGCAATCGCCTCTCCCGCCTGATAGCGTAATGTAGCTAACCGCAAGCCTTCCGAAGCAAGACCAGCAGCTTCACGCAATGTTTCAACCTCTGATCGAGCCAGGTTGGCTTCGTTATAGTACTGATAGAGATTGCTCAGCGTCTCCCGTTGCACTTGCGACAATTCAACCTTTGCTTGCCGCTGGCTGTATTTCGCTTGACGCAACTTACTTTCGGTCGAGCCCCAGTTCCATATGGGAACGTTCATCGTTGCGGTGACAAAGTAACCGAGGTTAGGCAGCTTGCCTTTCTCAGGAAGGGCGGCGTTCGTACTGTGTAACGCAAAAGCATTGGCTTCAATGCCATAGACCCCATCCACGCTGAATGTCGGGAAAAAGCCTGCACGGGCAACGGTGACATCCTGGTTCGCTTGCTTGAGCGCCTCCATCGCCGAGCGTACATTTGGGTTTTCACGCGCGGCCATTCCCTTTACTTCATCCAACGAAGGCAGAAGGGGAGGATTGTCGACGTCATCGACCGTCGTAAAGTTCTCATCCAGGTTTGCTGAAAGCAACACCGCCAACGCCAGATGAGCGTTATCCATGGCTAGTCGCGCTTCCTGAAATGTGATCTTTTGCTGATCGAATTGAAGTTGGGCCTTCAGGACATCCGCGTGTGCAACCTCGCGGCCCTTCTCGCGGTCTTTTGTGGTTTGCAGGAAGCGGCTTGTTTGCTCAAGAAGCTGCTGGGCGCTGGCATACTTGCGTTGTGCGACGACAAAGCCATAGTAGCTGTTGGTCACCGTGACCGTGAGTCCCCGGCGGGCGATTTCCGCCTGCGCTTGCGCCAAAGCTGCCCCGGCCACTGCACGTCGATAGGGAGCGAGTGAAAAAAAACCCGCCGGCATGTCCTGATGAAAGACACCCCAAGCCCTGTAAACGTGTACACCATCTTGCGTGACAAAGCGTCCATTGGCAGTCTTGCCGTTCCCTTGCGTGCCCAGAAATTGCTGCGTGTAGCTGATCGAAGGT
Organism: uncultured Acidobacteriaceae bacterium; assembly: GCA_963847155.1. Classification (GTDB taxonomy): domain Bacteria; phylum Acidobacteriota; class Terriglobia; order Terriglobales; family Acidobacteriaceae; genus PALSA-350. The sequence continues at coordinate 187,375 of CAWJZH010000008.1, forward strand.
AGGAGCGAAGCACGAGCCTGGGTGCGAGTTTCCTGAGCCAGTGCGGCATTCGTTTCCGCCGAAAGGTAGAGCGAATAATACTTGCGCGCTCGTGCGATTGCGTCCTGCAAGGTGATGGTGGCGGGCGCACCGGTGTTGGCTGGGGGTGATGCCTGTGCCGGCTCGGAAGCAGCTTGCGACTCTGCTTGTACTGTCACTTGTGCTGAAGCCAGCGGCTCCGAAGCAAGGGAAAATACTGCCAGGCCAACGGAGATTGTCATCATTTTTTGCAACCACTTGGGTCTCAAGCCTGGTGTAACCTGGGTCTCGCATCTCATCGAAGCACTCGCAAGAGCAACACGGCTCGATTTCCCCATTTTGGGGAGCCCTCGGTAAATCAGCATATCTGCACCATCCCTTCCGGAGTTGTCGATTGGTTCAAATCCTACGCGAACAACTGGTGGCCAGTGTCCGCGGGCAAGTGACTGAGGCCTTGGTGCTATCGAGACCCCGATGCAATGTTCGCTCTAGCGCTATGGAAGGCGCTCCAAATCTCTGGCACCCGCCTCAGGTGTTCATTTCATTGACCGGTGTCGCGCATAGCCTTTTTCCAACCCCGCTCCTTCACCTCCGCCCGCCAGCGTTGAAGGAGAACGGGGGTCAGCTATTAAATGTTCGGCTGCACGTTGCGCTTCGGAAGTCGGGAAGTAAAGCAATACCTTGGCAATCATTGGCCGTTCTTCGCACGGCTCCCGCGTGGCGGCGATGATGATCGAGGGCACTGCTTTGTTGTCCTGGAGGCGGGCAAACCCCAGTGCCGCTGCGAAGACCACAAGTATATTCGGTGACTTAAGTCCCTGCAAAAATATCGGCCGCGATCGCCGGTCATTTGCCTCTCCGAGGGCTTCTACCGCGGCGGGCATTTCGAATGTGGCTTTTTGCAAAGCGGACTCCAGTTCGATGTTGTGCAGCCGAACCCAGTGAACGAATGCCACCTTCAGTGGAGGAGGGCTCCCAGCGGCAGGCGGTTTGCGAGTACCGAGCTGCACGGGAAACGGAAGGTCACTCGATACTGCAGTCGCAGCTCGCGTAGCCACGTAGTCGAAATATTCCGGCTTGCTGTCGCCGAGGTCGACCAGAGACGCAGCAAGAAACTCCCGAGCAGGCTCTCCGTGCTCTCGCGTAAACGCCTGTTCGAGGTCAGGAATCACGACCGGATTCCCAATCTCCATAAGGCGCCGGATCGCGAAGATAGGATAAGGAGGAGTTCGAAAGTAATGTTCTACAAGCTCCCCGGCTGTTTGTGTCATAAAATCACGTAACAGTTGCGGATCGGTAGGCTCTCCTGCCGCATTTTGTTGCTCGGCAACTACTGAATTCGGTGCCGCAAACAATGCAAACATAATCCATACCACTAGCGAATAACCTGACCACAGAGACGGCCGGTGAATAGACTTGTCTGTACAAATCCCGTTTAGAACAAATGTGCTCCCAATGCAGAGCGGTGAGCGGAACTCAATCATTCCCGAACCTTGCGCTGCGCATATAATCCGCATGTCATGTATCGCCATCTTTGTTGCAGTTCCACGGCCTGCAATTCCAAGCAGCATCGGTTATTGTACGGGCACCCTTCGTGAATGCAAACTATAGAGAGTCCGCTGATCGCTAAGGTCCTTCCAATCGCCAATTTACGGAACGAAACTTAAGGGAACGTTAAGAGCAAATCCAGGCTAGGTAGAAAGGGAACAAACACACGGGACAGCTGACCCTGCCCGTTTTAACACTTTGGGCGTGAAACGATCCGCCTGGGGAGATAGGGGGACGGAGAATGCAAGGAGAATGCAAGGAGAATGCAGGAGAATGCATAATCCTCTTGAGAGCTGACCGTGACAGCCACAGTCGGCTTACCTCTCAAGAGCTATGCTTGTCGGCCACTCACGGCCGTTTCGCTAAGAGCGACAGGATTTCACCTTCAACTGCGGGCCACGTAGCGGAGAAACGGCTTACGATCTCGAAGTGTCCAGCCTCTGGGAGCTTCACCATCCGCGCAGGATCACCGGCATGTTCGGCTGTTTGCGCATACTTCTCGACGAGTGAGATGGGAACGAATTGATCGCTTCGGCCCCAAATGAATATTTGCGGCACGCCAAGCGGCAACATCTTGATTGCCGATGCCTGGGCGTAGTGTTCGGGAACCTCGGCCGGGCTCCCTCCGAGCATCTGTTCGACTACCGCCCCGCCGCAAACGTGTTCGGCCGGAATGAACGCCTCCATGTCTACGATTATCGCGGCGGACGACTCCCCGGCTCGAAACGCGCACGGCAGATTTATTGCACGTTGCGGCAGCGCTTGAACTCGGATCAGACTGGTTCTACAGCTTCGACAGGCAACAGAGAAAGTTGGCCCGGGCCGTAAAGCTGAAGGTCAATCGATTGCCCTAAAGGACATTGGGATCGACGTATCAGGACCGAAGGCGCTTTCGGCAAGTTCAGCTGTTCTGATCTCCTCAGATGCACCGTAGAACGGATAAGGATTTGGAACTGGCGGCCACGCAAAAATGTTCGGTCTGTCGCGGTCACGTTTGCTTCGTAGCATACCGCCTCCCAGTTTGTTTGGGCCTAATACCGTGATAAACCGGGGCTAACTACTTAGTTATCCTTGAACAGCAGGGAGTAATCACGAGTTTACTACCCCCTCTTCCACATGATTATTTTCCAGGACCATGGACGGCAGCTCCCGAGCGTATTACTGTTGGCCATAAGACAAGATTCTTACGCTAAACCAGTCGCATGGAGGCAACCGTTGTTGCGTTGCGCCCGGCCCCGCGCGGCATCGCTGTCGATGAACGCGGAGGCTTGCTCCGCAAAATGGTGAATAGATGGCAATCAACCGGCCCAACAACCGTCTCTTCAATCGAGCTTTCCGGCTCCAGGCCTCAACTCCGCCGGCGATTGAGCATCTCTCCTTTGCATCGGCCGATTCTTGCACCGAGAGCACCGCGGAGCATTTCAGTCTGGAGCCTTCGAGTGAGGATCCTCCAGTCTGGAGCATGCGATCCCGCCCGTCAACGAGGCAAGATGCTCAAATTAATTACTTGAGCACCTTGAGCATCTTCGTGAAACAAACGACTTATTTGGCAACGTTGCCAAATCCTCATCTGAGACAGTCTCCACCTTCCTCACGGCTTGGGGGCGCAACTCTGCGGAAGATGGCCATCATATAATCGGCTGACGAACCCCCTCATGACCATCAGACAGAAGACTCTGCTGAACGGCGCGCTGATATGGACGCTCGCCATTGCTGCGCTGGTTTGTGCGACCCAGTCCGCTCGTGCGAAGCCCTCCGAAACACAGCGCAGGATTGTGCTCATCGCCGGCTCCAAGTCGCATGGGCCGGGGATGCATGAGTACCTTAAGTCAGCCCGTCTTTTGAAAGTCCTGCTCGATCGTGCTTCCGGCCTCAAGAATGCCCGGACTGAGGTTGTCTATGACGGCTGGCCTTCGGACGTCTCCGATCTCGACACGGCCGACACCATCGTCTTTCTCTCCGATGGCATGCAATGGTCTCCCTGGACCTTCACTCCCGAACGCATTGCGGCCATTCAGAAGCAAATCGATCGTGGATGCGGCTTCATGACGTTCCATTTCGCAACCTATATACCCAACAAGTTCCAGCAACAGGGATTCGCCTGGAACGGAGGCTATGTCGAATACGACGGGCCGAAGCACCCGAAGATGTTCTTCACCCAAAAGGTGCTTACCACGGACGTCCAGTTTCCTTCACCCCATCACCCGGTCATGAATGGCGTGAAACCCTTCCACGTCATGGACGAGTTTTATTACAAGGCCACGTTTGTCGATCACGGCGTCACTCCATTGCTGCGCATCCCGGAGCTTCCAGCAGATCCCAAGGTGTTTCCCGGGCCACCAGCCGAACCCAAGGAGCAGGTCACTGTCTGGGCCTTCGACCGCCCTCGCACCCCCGGGAGCAAAATCGCCGGCCGCAGCATTGGGGCAACGCTGGGCCACTACTACGCCAACTGGCAGAACGACGACTACCGTAAGCTTCTTCTGAATGCCATCGTATGGACAGCGCACATTCCGGTTCCGAAGGAGGGCGTGGGGTCCCCCTGGATCGATGACGCGGATGTTGACCGCATCCTTGGTCCGACGCCCGCCCCGGTCCGATCCCCCCTCGAACCCCCGAAATAGTGCGCATCTGTGGGCCCGACGGTGTTCATGAGCGAACACCCATTTCAGGAATTTTGGGGCAACGGAAACGTGGGTTCGCAACCGGGTTTTGACCGCAAGCAAATGCACAAAGGTTCGAGGGACAAACTCCGCATGCTCTTGATTATTTCGTTAGTCCTATTCGCCCTGGGCATCCACGAGCCATCGCTCGCCCAGCACCCCAAAGAAGCGCATCCTGCAACCGCTGCCGCCAAGACTGTGTTGGCTGTACAGGAGGGACCTGGCCAGGTCGTTCTGTTCTCAGCCACAGCACCGGCTGAGAAAGCCACCGTGGCTGTGCGCGAAAAACCCCACGAGATTGAACTCACGTCCGATGGACGCACCGCGTTTGTAACCAACTTCGGGCTCCTGGAGGTAGATCACAAGATAGGCACACCCGGCTCCACGATTTCAGTTTTGGATGTAAGTAGTGGATCGGTTCGCAACGAATTTCGCCTGCCTGCAGGCCACACCGCGCCCCACGGCGTGAAGCTCCGGCCGCCGCTTCACAGAGAATTGTTTACCAACGCCGAGGATGGCACTGAATCGATGGTCGTCTTCCATGCAGAGACAGGAGCTGTCCTCCGTGTGTTCGCTCTTCCGCATGGCGTTCACAATTTCGTCTTCAGTCCGGATGGAACAGCTCTTTACGCTTTCACCACGACCAATACGATTCTGAAACTCGACCCACAGAGCGGAGCCATCCTGGCGACCGCAACCATTCCTTCGCCTCGCGGTCTCGCTTGGACTCCGGGCGCGAGGCACCTCATCGTTGGCGCAAAAAATGAATTAGTTTTTCTCAATCCCTCGACCCTTGCGATCGACAAGCGCTGGGGCCAACTCGGAGTGGGACAGGTCTTCTATCCCACCGCGAGTTCTGATGGAAAATGGATCTTCGCTCCGGCAGTCCTGGATGGCGTTGTGCTGGCGATCGATGCATCGACAGGAGCGGTCGCCCACCGTATTCAGACCGGAAGTCCGCTGCAGGTGATCGAGGATGGAAATCGCCTGTGGATCTCAAACGTTCTGGTTCCCCCTGCCATGTTGCCCGCGGGAGCGGCCCCAAGACGCGGTGGAATCGTGGCTCTTGATCTAACAACCTGGTCAACAACGTCTCTACCGGGCATCGAAGACACCAACGGTCTCGCGGTCTCAAAGGTGGCAACCAATATGCGTGGTTCTGCCGCCGTCGCCTACGGCCAAACCAGCAATCAAGATCTCGGCCAATTCCAGGGTCAGGGGGACTACGGCACGATTCTCCTCCCTGGTAGCGGCCATTACGACGTCTCCAAGGACAGCTACACCGTCTCTGGCAGTGGCGCGAACCTCTGGTTTGGCATTGATGACTTCCACTACCTGTGGAGAAAAATGTCCGGCGACGTGGCCTTAACTGCCGACATCGACTTCGTCGGCGACAAGGGCAACGCGCACCGGAAAGCCGTGCTGATGATTCGCCAGTCGCTGGATGCGCATTCGATTTACGCCGATGTCGCCCGTCACGGCGACGGCCTTACCTCATTGCAGTACCGCGACACCATCGGCGCAGACACCCACGAGATAGAAACCTACGCCAAGGGACCGCATCGCGTACGCATCGAGAAACGCGGCGACTACATTTATGTATCCATTCCGGACGCCAACGGCAACATGGCGCCTTCCGGTGCGGCCATGCGTGTCAGCATCCAAGGTGATTTCTACATCGGTCTCGGTGTCTGTTCTCACGATGAGAAGGTGATAGAAACGGCGATCTTCTCGAACGTCAAGACTGAACCTTTGTCCCCGATTACCGGTGAACCTGTACTGCACAGCACCCTAGAGTCGGTGATCGTTGCCTCGACCGATCGTCGCGTGCGTTACACCGCACCCATCCATTTCGAAGATCCCAACTGGACGCCTGACGGTAAGGCGCTGATCTTCAACCAGGAAGGGACCCTGCAGCGCTTGGTACTCGACGATGGCATCCATCCCATTGACAGCACGGTTCCACGCTCCACCTCCTCAACCCTTATTCCGACCGCCCCGGAGACAAAGATCAATGGTGACCATGGCATTTCGCCCGATGGCAGCCTGATCGCCGTCGGCAATCAGGATCCCGACGGGCAGGCCCGGATTTACGTCGTCCCCACGGCCGGTGGAACGCCCAGACTTGTCACCCCGAATGGTCCCGCCTACTTTCACGGTTGGTCGCCCGATGGCAAGACCATCTCGTTTACCAGCCAGCGTGGCGACAACTTCGACGCTTATACAATTCCTGTCGCGGGTGGCCCCGAAACTCTCCTTGCGTCCAAGAGCGACGTGGCCGAGTTTTCCCCAGATGGTCAGTGGATCTACTTCCAGTCGGACCGCACCGGCCACACGCAGATCTGGCGCATGCACCCGGATGGGAGTGCACAGGAACAACTCCTGGAGAGCGGCACGAGCGACTGGTTTCCGCACATCTCGCCCGACGGCAGAATGATCGCCTTCCTCGCGTACAAGGCAGGCACGCAGGGCCACCCAGCCAATCAGGACGTTGAACTCTGCGTGTTGTCGCTCGCCGATAGGAAAGTGCGTACCGTCGCCAAGCTGCTCGGCGGCCGTGGCACGATGAACGTTCCGTCCTGGTCGCCCGACAGCAAGATGCTGGCGTTCACCAGCTACGAACTTCTACCACAGTAAGACGTTATCTGATCTGTTTCGCAGAGCTTGTCCAGGTTGCGTGCCAGGTCGCTGATCAACGGCCAGTGGAAGAGACGCTTACACTCTTCGCCACCTACCTTGTAGATCTGGCATGAGGCCGTTGGGCGTGCCGGCACAAATGCAGGCGGAATTACAGCATAGCCAAGCTCACAGATGGCGCCATAAATCTGGCCTTCTGCGTATCGGATCTCCGTGAGAATAACCCTCCTTCATGGAAGAATCCGCAAATCACCGCCATGTTGCGGATGAATCTCCAAGAATCCATCTCTGTCCCAATACAACCTGCCTTTGACAAGAACGGTGTTGCCGACCTGCGGCTGAGCGCCCAAATAAAAGATCAACACCTGTGGGAAAACCTCGGCACGTATGTATTTGTCACCATCAATTTCTGGCCAGGAACACTTAGGTGTACCGCTATACGATTCGTTGTCGAAAGCAATTAGACTGAGCAATTTGATATCAATTGTTTCCAGTCCGTCCGTCGAGTAGGCGTTATGGATGACCGTTCCCCTCGCCTCCATCCAGAGGTCGTACTGGTCCCACGCATTGCTGAATCCTGTTTCTTTGGCCGGCGTAAATATGGCTCCGAATAGCTTGTCGTACCATGTCAGTTCGTCATTGACCTCAGATCGCAGGTTGCTAAATAAGTCGTCGCAGGTGCTAATCATGGGCGCCTTGTGGCGCCCGATCGCGCAAGGAAGAATTATGCACCGCACGATTGTGAGCACGAAGAACAATATGTAAAATACGATGCTTACGATGACGACAAGGACCTGCACAACGGTGCAAACGATGTTCACGATTGTTTGCCACGCAATGCAAAAGATTGACTTTACCCGACACCAGCAGAACCAGCAGTCACAATTTTCAGTGCAATGGCGGTACGTATTCTTCCAGCAGTTTCTAATACTGTTAAGGAATTGGGAAACTAATCTCTCATAAAATGTAACAATAGAAGTGAAGAGTCGCTTCCAGCAAACGACGGAACAGTCACCGTAGCTCATTGCTACTCCTTTTCTGAATCTCTGCAGCAGTAAAATTGCCCATCAATCGTGTTTTGCGGGATAGCCGCAGACGGGCAAACCCGATCCCCGCCAGCTTTCCAGCCGTCACAGTCATACAGAAGCCGACTAAAGCGAGGCACCATTGAACAGGGGAATTCGAACCGCCCCCGGATACTAGCCAAGCTAGTATCCCGATCATGTAGAGCAGCCCCAGGGCCGCGCCTTCGTTACATCCGCACGTCGATAGACCTGGCGACAATTTGCGCTTAATTTCGCGTTGCATAGGCGGCGACTCTGGCGTCAATTTTGACATGCGGTGTCTTTGCGCCGGGATGTCCAGTGGGCCGTCCTAGTCGACCCACTTACGAACCCAACAGGCGGCAGCACGGTATCGACCGGACGCTTACCCCAATTTAGTCGTCCTGATCACGAATCACCGCCCCTTATCTCCGGGTTTCTCAGCCTTCCTGTGCTTTGCGCTTGCGCCGCGCTTCTCCAGAGGGAGGCCGAGGTGCGGTCTGCGCCGTTGCGGCCCCGCGTTGGATCTGATCTACCTCCCGCCCCAGATCCCGCAAGGTCCTGATCCCGCGCACAATCTGCTGGAACGCTTCCTTGGCCTCGCCGGCAATCTTAGGTCCCCAGGGATCGACCGGCACCGGACCATGCGGCGTAAGAACCCAGAGAGGTCCATCCGCAAGGCTACCAATCAACCGGGCGACCAGTGCCTCATTGATCGGGATATTCAGATGGAAAGGACTCACCACGACCGGGACACAGTCTGACGAAATGCCATTGGCGATAAGGCATAAGTGGTAGGTTCCCTCCGGAACCCCGCACGGCACCTTGAAGCTGGTCGATTGTAACGAGAGACCGGTCGCCACACCCATCGTGCTATGGCCAAAGGTACGGCAATAAAAAACCTTGCCTCCGCCCTCAAGACGCACAATGGGATAGTTGGTCGCCATGGTAGCATCGTCGCCGTAGCTGTTGGCCTGGGAAAGCCCATTGATCTGCTGCCCCTGCAGGGAATAAGTTTGCGCGACGTGCAGATCATTCGAAACAGCCGTGATTACAGGCTTCCACGCAGGTTTGGGCTTTCCGCTCGGCGTATACACCTCGACATCGGTGGTGCCGTTCGAGAAGAGCACCTGCCCGGTCGGCAGCAGAAGCAATCGTCCGTTGTAAGTGTAATCGGCATTGTTGGGCGGGTCGGGCACTGGGTTCAGATGCGTTCCATCGAATTCGAAGAAGTGCGTAGGCTTGGCATATCCATTGCCATCCTGCGGGACTGGTCCGGCCACGCAGAGCACGTTGCCGTTGGGCAACAGGCTAGCCGGCGCGTCCTTCGCGATCCATAGATTTTGGAAGTCCGGCCCCGCCGCCCAGGAACCGGGCTGGTTGGCAATGGGCGGAGGAGTATAGAGGGCGGTGTGTCCCGTGGCGCCGATAGCGAACACGCGGCCATCGGGCAGAAGGAGGGCGGGGCCAATCTCCTGCGAACTGGCTTGCACCAGTGTTACCGGCGTTGAGCCTGCGCTGACCCACTGGCCGCTGGGCGCCACGTATTTCTCAGCCTTGCCAATGTTGGTGCATTCGACGGAGAGAATGGTCTCATCCGGAAGAAGCGTCCAGGTCTCTTCTTCGCTAGGATCATCTTTGCTCCCCGCCGCTGTCCAGGTGTTCGCCACAGGATCGTAAATGGCGGTGGCCGTTGTCCCAATGGAGCCCAGAAGCACCCGGCCATCGGGCAGAACGCAGCAAGGAGCGTCTCCGATCTTGGGCCAGTCGGTTGCGGGCGTCGGTGGAGAAAGCACGGTCCACTTGTTGAGGATGGGGTCATAAATCTGCGCGGTCAGCAAATCGGCGAAGACGCAGTTGTTGTACTCACCGCCGGCGACAAATACGCGTCCATCAGCAAGCACGGCAGAGGCATAATAGAGCGGCGCGTTGGGGCTGGGTGCGAGGGGAGTCCACGAACCCTGGACATAAGAGCCGGTTGGATCGGGGCTTAATTTCCACCACTGGTTGCTGCAGGTTTGCTGACACATCACGGTACCGTCGGTCAGCAGCAACATGGTGCTGGCTGCAAACGAAGGTGGATGGGCTAACGGTTGCCAGGTTCCGGGCATGGGGTTATATCCTTTCGCTGGCCTCCGGGATACGAACCTTTCGCCGGTGGTCAATGTTGGTTAGTGAACCACGATCGCCAAACATTACAGACCTGAATTTAGGCCGTTAGAGGAATCCGGGCACAATGCTGATCCCACAGCATTTTGCTGAGTTGCTATCGAGGACGCAAGATGGGACTTGGGGATTTCCGTGACTGAGTGCGGATCAAGCCCCGATCATTGACCGGGTGAGCTATGCCTGTCCAGCGTCGCACCAATACTTTGGAGCAACGCGTTCACTTGCCCGTCGACAGGTTCCGTTTGCCGGAGAATGAGCACGTAGTGATCCATATAAACCGGGACCCCATTCAGCGGAACCGCCAGCGCCACCGCAATCACGGAGGCCTCGCTGTGTCCCTCAGCATTGATGAGATTCAGAGTTGTGACGTAAAGGCCCAGATGGGCATCGGTCAACTTGTCAACGACGCATCCCTGATGTTGTTTCACTGCTGATTTCAGTCCGTAAAGAAACAAGTTCACTGTTTCCGTACTGCCATCACCGGGGCCTTGCGGCGCTTCAATGTACATCGGTAATTTACAAGGGACCTTTGCCTGGCCAGACGCGGCGCCAACCATCAGAATTGCAAACAGCAAAGCAATCACTCTCACAGTGGCTCCCGGGACCGAAGGCTCATGACCGTCCTTTGATCCTAAGAGGAGAGGTCCGTCTGCCACCTGCACCAAAAGAGGCAGTGCCTGTCCCCTTTATTTGTAATCTTCGCGGTTTCGCCTCATCGTGGTACATCGACTGCAAACCGGCTAAAGAAGAGTTCGAGTTCGACTCGTCGCAGGAGGTGTGTACTACGCAGGAACCTGGTCAGCCATGGACGACCCACAATTGGAAACACTGACAATGGCAGAAGTGCATGAAGACAAGTCACTTGCCGCGCGCTGGAAGGTTTGCGCGGCCTCCCGCAGTCACCCCGGCGAGCTCTGGTTCCTCGGAGGTGCTTGGTTTTTCGTTTCCCTAACACGAAAGATGCACTATCATCCGTGCAAAAGATCTTCCTCTTTTTTGTTTTCTGTGCGTAGAGAGGAAGAGAGGCAGGCGCCTTCCTCGTGAGGAAGACCAGCCGCAAGGACTTCACCAGGGACAACTGATCGTCAACTGGTCGGACAACCGATCAGGGGCGAGCGGATTGGCAAAGATACGTCATCTCCGCCGCTCGATTCAATTCAAAGTATAGGGAGGACAAACGATTGAAAACAACACTTCGTCCGGGCATGGTCGCAGGGTTCTTCCTGCTCTGTGCGCTATCTGCGACTGGTCAAACAGAGGGCACCGCGCTGAACCGGTCTTCTGCCCTTCCGACCTCCATTCACAACGCGCTTGAGCACACAACAAGCCGGTATGACTATGATTTCATTGCCAAGGACTACGTATGGAGCAATAAGCCGCTTAAATCCACTGCCGGCAAGATTTGCCAGACCATGAAGGAACACGCCTTCTCCGAGACTCTCTATGGGATCAACGGCGATCAGGACTGGAATAACTGCCTTGACACGCAGATCCGCAGTATTGGCTACTTGCGCTGGTTGCGGAACGGCGGCTTTAAGCCCAATGAAAAAAACCGTACCAACGCTCAGACATATTTGAAGAAGACCTACACCATGGGCCCTTGGGGGAGTTACTCCTTTGCCCAGCTGAGCGACGCGGTAAAAGCTACAACAGGCAAGACTATTCCCTAAAAGTTCAATCTCATCTGCCGCGGGGTGCGATCTCAGAGGTTGCTTAGGATCGAATGTAAGTTCACCTTGTCGTCGATCTGTAATCAATGCCCCTGACTTCGGGGCCAGACGAATGTATTCCGTCAAGACGGCCTCTGTCCCATGGCGGCTAATAGGTGACGGGGAGTACATTGGCTCTCGATGAAGAAGAGGAGCAAACCCATGAAGTATTTCCTGGTTTGCGCAAGCCTGCTCGTAGCCCTGATTCCTGTGTGGGCACAGACCAGTCCACCGGAAACGGCGACGGGGAAAATCGGCAACGCAACGCTGACGATCAAGTATTGTGCACCCTCGGTGCGCGGACGGCAGATTTTCGGCGAGGGTGGACGGGTGTCGGGCGATCCAACCGCACCCATCTGGCGCGCGGGCGCCAACGAGGCCACCGCCTTTCACACGGACGCGCCCTTGACCATCGCGGGCCTCGCGGTGCCCAAGGGCGATTACACGTTGTACGTGAATGTAAAGGATCCTGACGCCTGGGAGTTGGTGGTCAACAAACAGACCGGTCAGTGGGGTACGAACTACGATGCTTCCCAGGACCTCGGCCGGGTGAAGATGGAGATGCGCAAACCGCCCGCTACCGTGGAAGTGCTGAAGTATACGATCACCGGCGCCGGCGGGAATAACGGGACGATCCAACTAGCGTGGGAGAAGCACATCGCATCCGTAAATGTTACGGCAAAATAGCTGTTAACAATGGCCACGGACCCAAAGGTGGATGCCTACCTCATAAAGGCGCAGCGCCCTTCGCGCGACCGATCATGACGCAGCGTAACTGGAAATATCAGAACTGCTGACTCCTCACTCCGCTGGGTCGCCCGTGGGTAGGATGCCCTTGTTCTCGACCATTAGTACCACCGTGCGATGCGGCGCGCGGGTGCGATGGACGATGCGCTGAGGAACGACAAATCCCTGTCCGGGTTCAAGCGCGATCGTTTGGTCCTCGAGGTCAATCAGCAGCTGGCCGTCGACCACGTAGAAGAACTCATCGTCGGCATCATGCTTGTGCCAGTGATACTCACCTTCAAGGACGCCAAGCCGAACCACGGATTCATTCACCTGGCAGAGCGTCTGGTTATACCACTTGAATTGGCAAGCGTCGGCAAGAGCCTTGGCATCGACCACTTCCAGCGGTTTGTAGAGAACATTCAGGCGGGTTTCATAAGGTGTACTGGTTTGCTTCGGTCACAGGGCGCCTCTGTTACGACTAAATTCGCACGGAAGGAGAATCACGCTGCCTCCGGTTGACTCCGCGCCCGCTGCACTTGCGCCGTGCGCGGCGTCAGATTCAGCAACAGGAGACCCCCAATCGTAATCCCCACACCGAGGCAGGTGAGCATGCCAATCGATTCGTGGGCAAACAAACCCCAGAACAACCCCCATAGGGGAAGCAAATAGGTCACTGCCGTGACATGGGTGGCAGAAACCTGCGAAAGCAACCGGTAGTACAACAAATAGGCGAACCCGCTGCCGGCAAATCCGAGGACGGCGATGGCCGCAATCGGGCCCAAGCCAGGGTTGGAGCGGATGAGTTCCACCCATCGCGAAAGGAAGAATCATCAGCCCGGCAAGACTCAGCTGAGTGGTGGCCAGGCCGATCGGGTCAAGCCCACGCAACTTGGCTTTTGCCATCACTGTGGCGATGGCATACCCGAGGGCGGCGAGCGAAATCACGATCGTCCCGCGCAGAAGACCGCCAGCCAAGTGGTCAGCAGCAGGATCCGCGGAGTGGCTCACCACCACCAGCAGCACCCCGGCAAAGCCCAGAATCACGCCGCCGATGGTAAAGAGAGCTACCCGCGTGCGATGCAGGGCCATGGTCAACAGAAGAGTCCAGATAGGCGTGGTGGCGTTGATCACGGCCGCAATGTTGCTCGGCACCGTACGCTCGCCCCAGGCGAAGAAGGTGAAGGGAAGCGCGTTATTGAACAGCGCGACGGCCGCCAGCCAGGGGAACAGATGGCGCGGCGGCAACTGGTGGCCACCCAGCTTGAGAACTGCCCACAGCAGACCTGCGCCCAGGGCGCAGCGTAAGAGCGCTACCCAAAGAGGCGGAAAGGCGCTGCCCGCAATGCGGATCATGAGGAAGGAAACTCCCCAAACCGCCGAGAGCAAAAGTATCTGAAGAATGGACCTGGTCCTCATCTCTACACCATGCCACCGGGCAAGGATCGCGTCCAACGAATAGATAAGATACCATCGATCAAAATTCCGGATGCGAGGAAGTGATCATGGAGCGAAAGAGAGCATTCGTCACGGGTGCAAAGTGTCTTGGAGTGGGTTGCGTTCTGCTTTTCCTTGGTTGCGAGAGCGCGGTGAAGCCACCCGCGTCAACCCGTGCCGCGGATGAAGCGGCCGTGCGGCAGACGGACGAAAATTGGAGCAAGGCGGCGCAATCAAAGAAGGTGGACGACTGGGTCGCCTTCTACTCTGACGATGCCGTGATCTTGCCGCCCAACGACAAAAAGGCCGGCACCAAAGAAGAGGTTCGCAAAGGCATCGGGGACTTGTTGGCGCTACCAGGCCTGGCACTCAGCTGGGAGCCCGCCAAGGTAGAAGTAGCGCAATCCGGCGAGCTCGCGTACACACAAGGCAGCTATCAGTTGACCACTACAGATGCGAAAGGGAAGGCGGCGACAGATCGCGGCAAAACGCTCGAGATATGGAAGAAGCAATCAGACGGCGCCTGGAAATGTGTTGCGGATATGTGGAGCTCCGATCTTCCCGCCAAGCCACAGTGAAGGGTGGAGAGTCATTACTTCGATCGGGGTTTGAGGACCTGGCCGGTCGATGGATCCAGTATGAGAGGCCGCGCATCCGGGTGAGAGAAATCGAACATCGCGTTGATGGAGCCGGCGATGGCATCGAAGGAGCCGCCGCCGACCCGTTCCCCATGCAACCAGTTGTCCTCGATGAAGCGCAGAACAGAAGTCTGGTCAGTCAAACTATGGTCGACAAAGTTGCGCCGCGCGAAGGGAGAAATGACTAGCAGACGGCAAGCGCGGACCATAGCCGCATCGGCCCTGGGCATGGGCCACGGCGGGTCCGCCGAGCGCAGTGGCGCCATCGCCGCATTCACCAGTACCCGTTAGCCCATCCGCCTTGCTGGTGGACTGGTTCAGGATGGGTCCCATCTGGTGGTCATACCAGCCATCGGAATCGTCGTAGGCCACGATGATGGCGGTGTTCTTCCACTCCGGCCGGCGTTCGAGAAAGTTGATGACGGTCACCAGCCAGGTCTGCTCATCCAGCGGATCGGAGTAGCCGGCGTGCGCATCCTGATATCCCGGAGCCTTGAGAAAGCTGACTGCGGGAAAATTGCCTGCCTTGACCGCAGCAAAAAAGTCATCAGTGTCGTATTGATGATTGGCTGCATCGCCCTCCTTGCCGATCATCCGCAACGATGAGGGCCGGGTGTGCAGCAAGTTTGCCGTGGGGGTGTAGTACTGGAATGGCTCATGGTGGGGAATATAGTCAACGGGAGAGATCTGGGTGATCTTCGAGTAAGTACTGCGTAAGCAGCCTGTCGTGCCATTGGGGTTGGTTTTGGTCAAATCGAAACCCGCTTCAAACCATCCCCAGCTCACGTTTTGCTTACTCAGCATCTGGCCGATGTTATTTCCGGTGTAGCGCAGTTGACCCCATGAGGTGTTGGAGCACTTATCGCCAATGGGGTCCGCATCGTCTACTTCGGTGTAAGTGCCGGCGCCGCCATCCACCAGGTCAGCGGCCCCGTTGATCTGGTCAGTCACACCATTGGTTTGACCGGAGACTAACTCGATGGCCCCCTGGGTCGATTGTCCGAAAGTCGAAGCGAACGAGTTATCGCTCAAAGCGAATCGCTGGGCGTAGTTCCACAGCGCGGTGACGGTGTTGCCGTCGAAATAGCTCATCACCAGCCCTTTGTTCTGATGAACATATTCCGGCGGGGCTCCGGCATTGCTTCCGGGAGGGAACTTCTGTGTCGGCGGTGCGGGGAGACCGGTGTATTTCGGAAATGAATCCATCAGGCCCGCGTGGAAAGCGTGCTGCTCGTCGGTGTAGTCGTGGCTCTGGTCTGCGGTGAATGCCTGTTTTGGTCCCAGGCGGAAGGGGTTTACCGCATAGTCTCCATTTACTGTTACGTTCAGGAAATTTGGGTTGCGCTCGAGCAGCGCGGGCGTGAGGCCGTTCACGCTTGGGGTTCCTGGGAGGGCCTTGAAAGCGGTCTCATTGGGTGGGTTGAGCGCGTTGGGATAGGTTCCGAAATAGTGATCGAAGGAGATGTTCTCGTCGAAGATCACCACCAGGTGTTTCACTGGCGTTGCTGTCGACTTGCTTGCAGCGGAGACGGTTTGCGCGGTCGCTTGGCCTAGGGCTAAGCCGGCTAGAAAAGTTGTGACCAGGCCAACGGCCACAGGGTTGCTCATGCACTCTCCTTGTCCGTAATATGATAAGTTTTCAGCCGTCCCCGTTCGACAAGCTCCCACGGCAAGCCGGGGCAGGCAGGGCAGGCTCTCCGGGTTCCGATTCCGCTATGGTTTGCTGCAGGCAAAGTTCACAGCATCGTTGGTATCGCCTGAGCCCTTATATTTCGCAATGGACGGGTAGGGGCACAACGGCCGAGTCATCACGGCTTTCTTGTCGGAATCATATTTTGTCGCGATCACTGTCTGCGGGGCAACTCCTTTTTCCGTCCAATCGACGAGGGCATCGAAGACTCCATACTTTGGTCCACCGGTGGTGGGGATGCCCAGCTGGCCGAAGGCAGAGGGACCGGGTCCTCCAACACAATGTTCCATGCCCGGCACCATGTACAGCCGTACAAACGAATCGGCCTGTTTCGTGCCCATGGCGTCCTGGACAGTCTGGTAGTAGGCAATCGTGTTCCAGGGCGAAATCGCAGGATCATCCCATCCGTGATAAAGAATCAATTTGCTGCCGCGAGCCCGGAAGCGGGTCAGATCGCTGTTGGTCGCATCGAGCTCGGCCGCGGTTTTCGCGGTCGCCTCGCGCAAAGATGCATCGACGTCGGCGGTCATGAGATTCCAGTCCGGATTGCCCGTAACCATGTAACGAAAATAGCTCTTCACGTATTGCACCCCGGAGCCGGTCCCAGGACTCTTGCCCACCACCCAGTCGCTCCAGCCTTCCTCATCGCCCATGACATATCCCGGAAAAAGAGACTTGCCCTGATCGTTGACGCCGCCCGCGTAGTACCTCTTCAGCGATAACACCTGCAGGGCCGAGAGGCAATCCGGAGAATCCGCGCCCTTGCACAGCAGTACGTCCGGATTGAAGTGGCACTTCGCCGGATCGCTGAGGAAGCCGTCCTTTACCCCGTCCGAAGCGTCACAGGCCGCGAGCGAAGCGCGCTGGATCGCGGGCAGTTTTTCCCTCGGGATATAGTTTTCCGGGCCGATCGTGCCCTGGGCAACGCTGACTCCGGAAGAGAGCATGCGAGTCCAGGCATTGGCGGGCGCACCGGCGAGGATTCCATCGTAATCCTCAGGGAAACGCTGCGCCTCCATCAGGGCCTCGCGGCCTCCGTCGGAGCACGAGTCGAAGTACGCCTTCTGGACGGGGGCGCCGTAATAAGCCTTGATCACCTCTTTGGCTCGCAGTGCGGTCAAGTGGACGGCGCGCCAGCCAAAGTCCTTGGTCTTTTCCGGGTGGTTCAACGACCAACTCGCATCCTCGGCGCCCCCCTTGTGGCCTGCATCGGAGCCGGCGGTAGCGAACCCGCGGCCCAGGTTGCCGGCAAGGCTCTGGTACCCGATGGACCCGGCAAACCCACCATTGCCCACGCCTAGATAGCGATGGTTCCAATCCTTCTCCGGCAACCACACCTCAAAATGGATACCGGAATCCGGGCTGGGCCGAAGCACTCCGGTCACGCGGCAAAACACGGGCAGGTCGTGGAGGGGCTTCTCGATTCCTGGCCCTTCCAGGCTGCCCGACGTAACCCGTTCGGCCGTAGCAATGGTGGTGTCTGCAAGCTTCAGCTGCTTCATTGCGCTGCAGTCGGCGGCGAAGAGTACGGACGGGAACCCAACCGCTCCAAGGATACAGGCGTAAAACCTCTGCGTTGCTCTCATTCGTGTGATTGTAACTTGGCGGTTGCGGCTATATTGGACACCATGAAATCCGTGACGAAACTAATGGCGTTGACCCTATTGCTCAGCACAACCGGGCTTGCCCAGAGCCACGACCCGATGCTCGGTGAGGAAACCACGAAAATCTCGGACCATGTCTGGGCCATCATGGGCTTTCCCAACATTGCCATCGTGGCCGGTAGCCACGCCACGCTGGTCGTTGACACCGGCATGGGACCAAAGAACGGGGCCACGATCGCACGTGTGGCGGCGAAGCTAGCACCCAGTAACACTCGGCTCTTTCTTACCACCACGCACTTCCATCCTGAGCACGCCGGCGGCGAGCCCGGTTTTCCAGCGAGCACGATTTTGATCCGGGATGCTGTGCAGCAGCAGGAGATGGAGAAGCACGGGCAGGAGATGATCGATATGTTCAGCGGGCGGTCGGCGGAGAACAAAGAGCTGCTCGCGGGAGTGGTGCTGCGTCCGCCGGACGTGACGTTTAGCCAGGAGGCGACGGTCGATCTTGGCGGGGTTACGGTGCGCCTGCTCTGGTTCGGCGGAGCCCACACTAAGGGCGACGAACTCATTTTTGTTGAGCCGGACCGCACCCTGGTCTCGGGTGACGTGGTTCAGAACAAAACCATGCCTAACATCTTCGGCGATGGCGGTACGCCGGCGACCTGGCTGGCTGTGCTGGATAAAGTAGAAGCGCTCAATGCCGCGCACATATTGCCTGACCACAGCGCTCCCGGAGACGGGTCGTTGGTGGGTGCGGAGCGGAACTTGATCGCAGGAATACAAACGCGAGCCTTGGCGCTGAAGCAACAGGGCGTGTCGGCTGAGGACGCGGGTAAGCAGATCAGCGCTGACCTCAAAACCGAGCATCCTGACTGGCCCAACACCAACGCCGCCGGCTTCGTCAAAAGCGTCTACGCAGAACCGTAATAGAATCTGCGGTTCTACGGACCCTTCCTGGATATGTTTCCTGACCTGCCACAGCACAGTGCAATCACTCAAAAAGGGCGCCCTGCGCCGAAGGCTCTTCGCTTTCGCGAAAGTTACTCAGACCAACACCGACCAGGCGAAAGCGATGCTGCAAACTCAAGTGGACGCGCTCTCGCAATGCCAGCGCGATGGTGGCCAGATCTTCCAGCGAAGCAGGCGGAGTGAGCGGGGTATGACTGCGGGTGAGTATGTTGAAGTCGCTGGTCTTTAGCTTAAGCACCACGGTGCGCGCGATCCGCGCTTCTTTACGCGAAGCTGCCCAGACCTTCTCCGCGAGCCGCAGGATAATAGCCTCAGTTTCAGCCAAGGGCACGTCGGTTTCGAACGTGTCTTCCGCGGAAATGGACTTCGTCGGCCGATCAGAAACAACCGCACTCTCGTCAATCCCGCGGGTCAGTTCATATAGCCTTTGACCGTAGCGTCCAAAGTGATCTTCGAGAATGTTCAACTCCAGGCTGCGCAGGTCGCCCACGGTTTTGATGCCCAAGGTCGATAGCCTCTTCTCTGTCACCTTGCCCACCCCGGGAATACGCCCGATCGGCAGCGGAGGAAGAAACGTGTCCAGGTCTTCAGGCTGAATCACGAATAGGCCATCGGGCTTGCGCCAATCAGAGGCGATCTTTGCCAGGAACTTGTTGGGGGCGACACCGGCAGACGCTGTCAGGTGCAACTCTTCACGGATTTGCTCGCGAATGGTTTTAGCCACTCGAGTCGCGGTCGGTAATCCGGTTTTGTTCTCGGTCACGTCAAGGTACGCCTCGTCGAGCGAGAGCGGCTCTACCAGGTCGGTATGACGCCGGAATATTTCGCGCGTGCTTTGGGAGACGGCCCGGTAGCGGGTAAAGTCCGGAGGGACAAAGATAGCCTCGGGGCACAAACGCTCAGCGTGGATCGCCGCCATGGCCGAACGGACGCCGAAGCGCCGCGCTTCATACGAGGCAGCGCAGACGACTGAGCGGTTACCCTTCCAGGCCACAACCACTGGCTTACCCCGCAAGCCAGGGTCATCCCGCTGTTCGACAGAAGCATAAAACGCGTCCATATCGATATGGACGATCTTGCGGACTGCCATCTCAGATCCATCTTACCGTTAGCCGGGCCTCGGAATATCCCCCAGATGCAACCTCCCATTCACAATTCCTCGGAGGGTCGGGCCGTAGAATCTGAACGTCTCATCGAGGGAAGACTTCCTATGGCTACTACAGTTTTGGCGTCCATTGGCGACCATGGCGCTCTGAATGCGTCGCTGCCCACCGGGCCTGCAGGCGATTTGGATCGACCGGGATCTGAGCTGGCTGGACTTCAACGAGCGCGTCCTCGCCCAGGCTCTGGATGAGCGCACGCCGCTGCTGGAAAGGGCAAAGTTCCTCGCCATCTTTACTTCCAACCTCGACGAATTCTTCATGAAGCGCGAAGCTGTCCTTCGCCATGGACGCAACCCACGCCCAGCAGGCCTTGCTGCAGCAAGTCCGCGAAAAGATGATGCAGCTCACTGCAGCGCCAGGCGGAATGCTATCGCCATGTCATCATCCCCGGCCTCGCCGAGCACGGAGTGTTCCTGCGTCGCGTGGAGCGAGCTCACCCCGCGTCAACAGGAAGAAGCGAGCAAGTACTTCCAATCCGAAGTGTCTCCAGCGCTCACGCCGTTGGTCATCGACCCCGTCCATCCCTTTCCTTTTCTCTCCAACCTGTCGACCTCTTTGGTGTTCCGCCTGCGAGATGTAGCCAGGGACGAATCGATGTTCGCCCGCGTGAAAGTGCCCGGAAACCTGAAACAGTGGGTCTCGCTGGAGGCCGATCTCAAGCCCGGACAGAAGCTACTGGTTCCGCTGTACGAGATCATCCGCGGCAATCTGCACAGCCTCTACGCCGGCATGGAAATCACGCAACATCACCCTGGCGCGGCTCACGCGCGATGCCGAGGTCGAACTGGACGATGATCCCGTCGCCGACTTTCGCGCCATGGTCAAGGAACAGATTCGCCAGCGGCGCTACGAACCGGTGGTGCGATCTGGAAGTTTGCGCCGGCGCGGACCCGGCGATCACAGAGATGCTGCGTGCGCGCTTCGAGCTGAACCCAGTCGATATCTACGAGATGCAGGCCGAGTTAGACTACACCACGTCTGTTTGAACTTCTCGGTCTGCCGCTCCCCACCTTGCGCGACTCCGACTGGACCCCACTTTGGCCAGCGTCTTTGCCGGAGGGACAGGGCGCGATCTTTACCGCCATGCAGACGGCCGACCTGCTGGTACATCATCCTTATGAAAGCTTCGACGCCAGCGTCGAGCACTTTATCAGTGCGGCAGCCGACGATCCGCAGACCGTCTCTGATCAAGATGACTGCGTACCGCATCGGCGATGACACGCCATTCGTGAAATCGCTGATCCGGGCAGCCGAACGTGGCAAGCAAGTGGCCTGCGTGATGGAGATCAAGGCGCGCTTCGACGAGGAACGCAATCTGCATTGGGCGGCCGAACTGGAACGGGTGGGCGCCCACGTCACCTTCGGCGTCAGCGGGCTCAAGACACACGGCAAGACAGCGCTGGTCGTGCGCAAAGAACCGAGGGGCTTACGCTGCTACGTGCACATCGGCACCGGAAACTACCACGTGAAAACCGCGCGGCTCTATGCTGACGTGGGCCTCTTCACCTGCGACCATCGCATCACCGACGACGTGGTCAACCTCTTCCACTACCTGACCGGCCATGCGGATCAACCGAATTTCAACGCCATCCTGGTCGCTCCGATGACCATGCGGCCGCGACTGCTGGATCTGATCCATCGCGAAATACAAAATAAGCGCGCCGGGAAGCCCGCCCGCATCATCGCCAAGATGAACCAGCTGGAAGATCCGGACATGATCGAGGCCTTGTGCGATGCCTCCAACGCCGGCGTCCCGATCGATCTCATCATTCGCGGATTCTGCTGCCTTCGCCCGGGTGTGCCCGGCCACACAGAGAACATCCGCGTTCGCTCGATCATCGGGCGATTCCTGGAACACTCGCGCATCTTCTACTTCGCCAACGGCGGCCAGGATCCAGCGGATGGCGAGTACTACATCGGGTCAGCGGACTGGATGTTCCGTAACCTCTCCAAACGCATCGAGGTGGTCACGCCGATTTTTGCCGCAGGCCCCAAGCAGCGCCTTTGGGAGATCCTGGACATTTGCCTGCGCGATCAGCGCGAAGCCTGGGTGCTGGATTCGGACGGCACCTACGAGCAACTGCGCCCCGCCTCGGAAGCAATCGGCCCTGAAGCCAACGGAACCCACCAGACACTGATGGACCTGGCGCTTGCCCGCGCCAAACTCTAGTCACGACCGCCGGATTGGGAGACAGTTCGAAACTATTTTGTGCATCAGGGCACGATTCGAGAACCTGCTGAAAGCTCGCTTCGTTTGAAGGGGACGGCCTTCAGGCCGTACATAGATGCTGTGTCTGCCTGACCTGAGTTCTACCTGGGTCGGTTTTCAGGTTCAGCATCATCTCCAATGCCCAGCAACTCCAACAGGTCTTCGACAAAGCTGATCGCAACCACCACTGCTGAGCCAGCGGCGCCGGCGAAGAATACTATAACGAGGAGGTGCATAAAAAATAATGCAATTCGTATCAGCATCGGTCAAAAGCTCGCCAACACGCCTTTATCCGCCATCGCCACAATTTGCCTTTCCAAATCCAGGCGATCGGCGATGCCGGCGAGAATGCGGAGCTTGAGCGCGGCGAGTTAAACGAAACTCCCTTTTCTCTGGCTCTTGCAGCGGGTCGGCACCAGCGAGATGCGGGTGACTGTATGAGAACAATGCTAATCAAGAAGGCATAAGGAATCCGTAAGGAGTAAACCTGGGGACTCAATAGACTTCGGTGAACATTCTCTGATCGGCCCGAAGGAGCACAGCGTCTGGGTAGGCACCGACATTCCCCTCAATCAGTTCCCCAGCGTGAACACCAACGACAGAGTGGTGTGGCGCGACGCGAGCACCAGCCGGGAGCTTTCGGCCGATCGTGCCATAAAATAGACTTCCTTAGATCATTGATAGATGGGTACGATGGTTCAAAGGACGTGCAAAAGGCACAATTCTCTGCCCTTTCGAAATCACCATGAATAAAGTCGGGGGCCCTGTTTGATCGGAGGTCCAGATGGACAAATCCAACTCGCTGCCACCCTCGGGTCACTACAACGCCAACTATCGTAATTTCCAAACGGAACTCTACGAACAGATCCGTCGCGAAGCTTTTGGTGAGGATATTGGGCAAAATAGTTGGCTCACCTCGGACGAGCAGGATAGGTTTTTGGAGTGGCTCGACCTTTCCCCAGAGAAGACCCTGCTCGATATTGCTTGTGGAGCAGGAGGCCCGGCGCTGCGAATCGCCGCCATTACCGGCTGTTCTGTCGTCGGTGTTGACGTTCACGAACACGCAGTTGCGACGGCTAGTTCACTTGCAGTCCAGCGCGGCTTATCGAAGCGCGCGGTATTTCGGCCTGCAGATGCAACCGGGCCGTTGCCATTTTCTGATGCCAGCTTTGACGCGATCACGTGTATTGACTCGATCAACCACTTTTCTGACCGGCCACGTGTCCTCGCGGAGTGGGCTCGGTTGCTGAGGGTTGGCGGACGAGTGCTGTTCACAGATCCCATCACCTTGACCGGGCCGCTTACGAATGCAGAGATGGCGGTACGGAGCTCGGCCGGTGTCTATCTATTCGTTCCGCATGGCTATGACGAATGCGTTATTGCGCAGTGTGGATTGCGATTGCTGATGTGTGAAGACGTGACTGCGAACATGGCCAAAGTTGCCGAGTCGAGACGCACTGCCCGCGCCTCGAAAAGCGCTGTACTTCGTGCAATAGAAGGCGATCAGGCATATGACGGCCAGCAGGAGTTCCTCGCTGTTGCTGCTCGTATTGCCAGAGAAGGCCGCCTTTCTCGCTTCGTCTATGTTTCGGAGAGGTTGAGCTGAGTTTCGAGACTCGGCCGAAGAAGTTTGAGGGATGCCCATGAACTCGCATGGAAGTGCAGCTCTGGGGAAGGCAAAGTTGAGTGATGTCGGCCAGCGAGCGAGACGGCGAGTCGCATACCGATTGCTTCCTTTCGTATTCCTCCTTTACATCGTCAACTACATCGACCGCGTCAACGTGTCGTTTGCCAATCTCAGGATGAGTGCGGATCTGGGATTCAGCGACCGTGTGTACGGTTTGGGCGTGGGAGTTTTCTACATTACCTATGTCCTGTTCGAGATACCCGGAGCCGTCATCGTGGAGCGCTGGAGCGCGAGGAAATGGATTGCGCGGATAATGATCTCGTGGGGAATAGTTACGATTCTGACCGGCTTTGTGCACACTGCGGCACAGTTCTATACCGCCCGCTTCTTTTTGGGAGCCGCTGAATCCAGCTTTTTCCCCGGCATGATCGTCTATTTGACTCACTGGTTTTGCGCGCGCGACCGCGGCCGAGCCATCGCTTGCTTATATGCAGCTAATCCCGCTGCTGCTTTGATCGGTTCCCCCTTGGCAGGATGGCTCCTCGGTGTACATTGGCAATCGCTCGCTGGCTGGCGTTGGCTTTTTATCCTGGAGGGAATTCCTGCCATCATCGTGGGCGCCGTCACTTACTTCTATATGACGGACCGGCCTGGGCAAGCGCGTTGGCTTCCTGATGACGAACGGGACTGGCTCGTCAAGGAATTGGAACGGGAGCTACAGGCGAAAAACAAGATTCGAAACCCTACGATTTTGGAAGCTTTTGGAGACGCACGAATTCTAAGATTGATCCTTGCATATTTCCTGGCTCTCACCGGAGCTCTTGGAACCATCTACTGGATTCCGACCTTCGTGAAGCGTCTTTCGGGATTTTCGAACCGGACCGTGACATCGCTGCTACTGATTCCAGCTCTCATGGGAATCGCCGGTATGCTCATCAACGGTTGGCACTCCGATAGGACGGCGGAGCGGCGCTGGCACACTGCTATTCCGTTGATCTCTGCCGGATTGATGTTCGGGCTCTCGACCATCTTCCTCCATGAAATCCCGTTGGCGATTGCATGTGTGCTTTTGGGCAGCGGTTTCCTGTATGCGTACTACCCTTCTTTTTGGGCAATACCAACGATGATGCTAAGCAAAGCCGCAGCCGCCGCTACATTCGGACTGATCAATTCAATCGGGCAACTTGGTGGATTAGCCGGGAACTACACGATTGGCTATCTCAACGATAGAACGCACTCGCTTGCAGCCAGCTTCGCGTTCATCGCATTCGTCTACGTGGTCGCAGGCAGCCTGGTTTTAAGTTTAAGAACCCGGGATACCGATGGCGTTTTGAAGAGGTCGAACTAGCTCGAAAACTGCCCGTCGCGGGGCCGGACGGTAGACGTGAATCGATCTGTCCTGTGGCTCTCCCGAATGACCGCCTATCCTTCAATTACCAGTTAATCAACAGGCTGGTTAAGTGAGACAAAGTTTCCAGGAGATGTGGGGCAAGCGTCAAACGACCCGTCCCCACATGTCGAAATGAATAGTTGACCTAATCGGGGTATGGTCAATCAATGATCGCGATCGCGTCAACTTCGATCAGGTAGTCGGGGGACAGCGTCGCTACGCCGAGCACCACGTCCGCTGGCTTGTGATCTCCGAACAGCGCTATCCGGGCCTTCTCAATAATCGGCAAGCATTCGTCGCGTTTGTAATTGACGACGTAGATTGTGATCCTGGCGACATGCGCAGGCCGCGCACCGGCCGCAGCAAGTGCTCGGCCGAGATTGCCAAACACCTGGCGCGCCTGAGTAGCAAGATCACCAGGGCCAACAAGCTTGCCATGTATGTCTTCGGGCTCCTGGCCCGAGACGAATACCATCTTGCCTCCCGTCGCAACGACGACCTGGCTGTAGGTTTGCGGAGTAGGCAGATCCTTGGGATTGATACATTCGAGCGTCATCGATTGGGTCTCCTGCTATGGTTAAATTCCAACATTCCAACAAGGCACGTAAAATCCGCAGGAATTGTACCTGCTGAGGGAGTCTCGCATCAGATCCCCACGGTCTGAACCGGGTCCTGACAGTTTCGGGGACAGTTTCGACTCAAACAAGGTTAAACCAGGTGACCACTGTTACTCCCCTTCCGCCTCGATGGGCCGGCCGGCTCGAGCCTTACCTATTTCATAGCCGCTTCGATCTCCTCGGCGGAATAGGGAACTCCCGGGGTAAGCAGTTCCGTGCCATCCCTCGCGATGAGATACATGTCTTCCAGGAAGAATCCCTGACCATCGACCGAAGCGATCGGCTCGAAGTTAATCGTAGTTCCGGTCCTGAGTGGCAGGGGCGTGAGCTTCAAACAGGTCCTGGGAAGATTTTGCTGCTGGAGGCAAATTCGTCCGGGAAACCTGCGGCATTTTTTTGCGTGAGCGCGGCCAAGGCGTCATGGGCCTCACGCTCGCCGCCTGTCATATTGCGAAGGCACGGTCACTGATCGGAGGAAAAACAAATAGGGAACTCCCATGAGGGCGTCTACGGGAAAAGTTTTCTAGTGCAGCCAGAAGTGGCGAGCGGCGTGTGGATTGAAATAGTGCAGAAGTAGTTTTTCCCTATACGGCAGATATACCGGAATCCCACCATTATCGAGTTTAGTCGTCAGAGTTTAGTCGTCCTACGAAGGTTCAGTCGTCAGGTTTATCGACGCAATCTCTCCCCGCTTTCCACAAACGTATTGACAAGATCCCTCCGAATGAGTTCGTATGTACAAACCGAATTCGTACATATAGTCCGAATTGTTGGAGGATTGAATGGCCGTGACTTCTCCAGCTTCCTCCAGTGGCCCTTACCATGCCCACCGCGAAAGGCAGCGCCGCCGTATCCTCGCCGCCGCTGAGGAGCTCTTCGACATCCGGGGCATTGACCGTGTTCCCATCGCGGACATCGTCGCCGCGGCGGGAATTCGGGCTTCGACCCTGTATGAGTATTTCTCGAATAAGGACGACATCGTTTGGACACTAGTGGAAGAGCTCATGCTGCAGTGGTCCGTCAGCGTTCTTGAGGCGACCGACAGAACCACGGGACCCGCCCTGGCCCGGATCACGGCTCTGCTCGAAGTTTTCGGCGACGAATTGGTAAATCATCCTCAGCAAGTGCGTTTAATGGCGCAGTTTGATGCGATGTATGCGCGCGACTGGTCTGTGGAACGTCTGCTCGCGCTTGAAGACCGGCTCTTCCCCGGCCGTTTCAAGTCGCTTTCCAATTTGATCCGGGAAGGTATCACAGATGGCTCGCTCCGCTCGGATCTGGATCCGGATCTCACCATGCACTCGGTCGTGAACGCTGTCGTTGGAGCTCAGCGCCGCCTGGCTTCCTTGGGAAATCGCGTGGAGCAGGAGTACGGACAGCCTATCGAAGTTTTATTCCGCGAAACCGTGCGCATCCTGCTGCTTGGCCTGCGCGCCCCCTAAAAGTTTGCCGGCAGTGGGCCGACGCTGCCATTCATTTGAGCCAGGAGGCTCCTGATGCAAAGAACATCCCGCCAAATTGCCACGATGCTACTCGCCGCGTTGTCGCTGTCCACCGCTCCAGCGTGGGGGGCGCCAACCTCGTCACCGCGGCAGCTGCTCACGGCAGACTACGGATGGAAGTTCTTCCTGGGCGACCCCGCCGAGGCTGCGGCGCAGTCCTTTCAGGACTCCGGTTGGCGCACCGTCGACCTGCCTCATGACTGGAGCATCGAAGAGGCGCCGAGTGAGAAGAATGCAACCGGCTCGGGCGGAGGATACTTTCCCGCCGGTATCGGCTGGTATCGAAGGACCTTCACCGCTCCCGCAAGCTGGAAAGGCAAACAGGTCAGCGTCGAATTCGAAGGAGTGGCGTCAAACGCTACCGTTTTTCTGAATGGTAAGAAGCTCGGCATTCATCCCTACGCCTACACCAGTTTCCGGTTCGACCTGACACATGATTTGGACTTCTCCAAAGCGAATGTCATCGCCGTGCGCGTAGATTGTTCGCAGCAGCCGAGCAGCCGCTGGTATACCGGATCAGGTATCTACCGGCATGTACGCATTTTGGTTACGGAGCCAGTTCGCGTGGCGCCGTGGGGAGTCTTCGTGAGTACTCCGGAAGTCGCTGATACGAATGCAACCGTCGTGATTCGGACCCAGCTAGAAAACGCCTCGGCAAAACCAGCCAAAGTCTCGGTAAGGACGACGCTGCTATCAGCGACCGGGGAACCTGTCGTAAAGGATCAATCACAGGCACAGATCGGTGCAAGCGCCGGCGGAGAAGCCACGCAGAAATTTGCACTCGCCCAGCCAAAGCTCTGGTCTCCCCAAATGCCAGTTCTCTATCGAGCGGTCACGGAAATCGTTCAGGCGGGTAAAGTGACGGATCGCGTCGAGACCAGTTTTGGCGTCCGGTCACTCGCCTGGTCAGTAGACAAAGGTCTTCTCCTCAATGGTCAATCGATCAAGCTGGTGGGCGGCAGCGTGCATCATGACAACGGGCCACTCGGAGCCGCCGCGTTCGACCGGGCTGAAGAACGGAGGGTTGAACTGCTGAAGGCCGCGGGCTTCAACGCCGTGCGCACTGCCCACAATCCGCCCTCGCCCGCCTTTCTGGACGCTTGCGATCGCCTCGGCCTCCTGGTCCTCGACGAGCCCTTCGATGTTTGGACAACGAGCAAAGCGAAGTATGACTATGCGCAATTCTTCAAGGATTGGTGGCAGCGTGACGTTGACTCCATGGTGCTGCGCGACCGCAACCATCCCTCAATCATCGCCTGGGGGATCGGCAACGAGATTCCCGAGGCGTGGAGACCTGAGGGTGCGCCGATCGCCAAGCAACTCGCAGCCCGGGTCCGTTCTCTCGACAGTACCCGCCCTATAACGGAGGCCTTCCCGGGCGCGACGTATACGGCAAGCACCGACGCCGTCATGGCAGAACTCGACATTTCCGGGTACAACTACAACCTCAAGCAAAACCACGGTAAGGATCATGAGCGAGTTCCAAGCCGCATCATGATGACCACAGAATCCTTGCCTTCGGCCGCATTCGACAACTGGAAATTGACTCACGAGCACCCGTACATCCTGGGAGAATTCGTCTGGACGGCGATGGATTACCTGGGGGAATCCGGAATCGGAAGCTGGTCCTATGCGACCCCGGAGCAAGCCGGGCAGGCAGTTCAGGTGGCTGCCGCGATGAGCCAGATGATGGCGAATATGGGAGCTGACGGAAAGAATCCGTTCGAAGCTCTCCAGCAGCCACAGAGCGGCCAGCCCAGTCCTGCCGCGGCCATGATGAAGTTCATGTTCCCGGGTTTTCCCTGGCACGCTTCGTACTCAGGCGACCTTGACCTCACCGGCTATCGCAAGCCCGGGTCGTACTATCGCGACATTTTGTGGAATGGTGGAGACCGAGTGTTCGCAAGCGTACGGCTCCCCGAACCGGAGGGCAAGAAGATCGTTTCTATCGGCTGGAGTGTTTACCCGACGGTGGCCAGTTGGACCTGGCCCGGTTGTGATGGAAAGGATATGCAGGTTGAAGTCTATAGCGGCACTGAAAAGGTGCGGCTTTATCTGAATGACAAACTCGTCGGCGAAATGCCCACCAGCCCTGAACAGCAGCGCAAAGCCCTGTTCACCGTGCCGTACGCTCCCGGCACGCTCAGGGCGGCGGGAGTGAATGGCGATCAGGAAGTCGCCACCAGTGTTTTGCAGACCACGGGCGACCCCGTTGGGCTCCGCCTGACGGCTGATCGCAATGTCCTGCGTGCCGACGGTGAGGATCTTTCCTTTATCACCGTGGAAGCAGTCGATGCACAAGGCCGCCTTCAACCCAACGCATCCGCCGAAGTGCGATTCACCCTCAGCGGCCCCGGCACTCTTATTGCAGCCGGGAACGGAGACGGCACGAGCAGAGAAGCGTATCAGGGCGACCACCGGGCACTCTTCAACGGCCGCGCTCTGATCGTTGTACGAAGCTCCAGAACACCCGGTCGTGTCCGAATTTCGGCCAATGCGACCGCGATGACAACTGCCGAAACATCGATTGAAACTGAGCAGACCACTGCAATGGCGGAGTTACCATAGCGGATACGGAGCGGGCAAACGGCCCGATCTGCTCGTAGACCCTCCGATTTCACCTGATAGGAAGGTTCTCGTTGCCGGGGTCAGAACTACCCGCGCTTGGTAAATATCGATGTGCGACCGCTGAACTCCTGTGTCGATCATAGGTGGGAGGAAGTCGACGTACCGAGAAATCCGTCACATGATGCCGCGGCCCTTTTGACGGATTTGCGCGTACCTCCCGGGAATCGTCTTGAGGCCCTCTCAGGAGATCGCAAGGGGCAGCAAAGCATCCGGATTATCGATCAATATCGCATCTGTTTTGTTTGGAATAACAACGACGGGGCCCACGAAGTAGAAATTGTGGATTATCACTCGTAGATCAAAACATTTCAAGGAAAGGAAAACATGCCACGATTCAAGAAGCCTGCAACCAGTTGGAAGTTCAGCGCTGTCACCACCCATCCCGGCGTTGTGCTACTGGAAGAGTTTCTTAAACCCATGGGGATCAGCCAGCATAAGCTCGCGATGGACATTCACGTCCCGGCCACTCGCATCGGCGAGATAGTGCACGGCCGGCGCGCCGTCACTCCAGAGACGGCTCTGCGTCTCGCTCATTATTTCGGAACTAGCGCGGAGCTCTGGTTGGATCTGCAGCAAAGCTACGACCTCAGCAAAGCCCGAATTCAGGAAGAGGAGCAAATCGCGCGGGAAGTGCACGCCTATGTCAGCCAGCCTTGAGCTGGGAGGGGTCTCGGCAAGGCGCCACTGCCGGTGGCAGCAAACAGGCCACATTGGGGCTGATCCGGGGCTGATCCGGGGACGGTCACCTCGTTTCTTCACGAGTTTTGTGGTCATACCCACTCCAGCAATTCAAGATCATAGTCACTCGCATGGTACGTCTGTTCTTTTGCGAAACTCTACGCCTGGCGCAGGGTCGGGAACAGCGTGGAGAAGGCAAAACCGAAACGTCCAGGTTTCGCGGGTTCACGCACCATTGTGCGACGAACTCCCAAGGTCGTTTTGTAATCCGGCGCGAGACCGTGGCTCAACGATGCGGACGACGCTCTACGCCATCAAGGCAAGCTCAGTCAGCGCCTGCATGAACCGGTCAAGTCTGTCCGAGATTGGCTGAAACGTGTCGTCGATGGCTACTTGCCAAACCATCGCTGCCGGATGCAATATTAGTAGTATGCTACATACGGTAGCAATTGGAGGGGCGCAATCATGCTTGAATTGCAAAACCTTTGCAGAAATTTCCGAGGCATTCCGGCAATCGAGAGTGTCAGTTTCAAGGTGGCTCCGGGCGAAATCGTGGGATTCTTGGGTCCGAACGGCGCAGGGAAGACAACCACCGTTAAAATAATTACCGGAATGCTGCGGCCGAACGAGGGGCGGGTCCTGTTCGAAGGCAAGGATGTTCGCAAGGACATGGTTGCCTTTCGCAGCGCATTCGGTTACGTTCCGGAAGAGGCCTATCTTTACAACTACCTCTCAGCGCTGGAATACCTGCAACTGGTGGGCCGGCTCCGTGGCCTCGGAGAGCAGCTTATTGAAGCCAAGGCGAGGGGGTTCCTCAAACTGTTGCATTTGGAGTCGTGGCAGTACTCGCCCATCTCTTCGTACTCCAAAGGGATGCGCCAGCGGGTGCTGATCGCCGCCGCCCTGCTGCACAATCCCAAGATATTGATCTTCGATGAACCGCTCTCCGGCCTGGACGTGATCTCGGCGCGGCTCTTCAAAGATCTGCTCGAGCTCCTCGCCGCGCAAGGCAAAGCCGTTCTCTACATCTCGCACGTATTGGAAGTGGTGGAGCAGGTCTGCAACCGAGTCATCGTAATCGCCAAGGGAAAGCTTCTGGCCGACGCTCCGCCCGCAGAGCTCACGACGTTGATGAGGCTGCCCACGCTGGAGTCTGTTTTTGCGCAATTAGTGCAGCAGCAGGACACAAGGAGCATCGCTCAGGATATCGTCTCGGTGATGCAACTCGACCATGCCTGAATCGATGCAGCGTCTGTTCACGGTTTCTCAGCCCCAGTCATTGAACGCCCAGGCAGCGCTGGGCCCGGCGCTGCCACCTGACCGAGGCCAGTTCACGCTGCTTCTTCGTCACTTTCTGGAGCGCTTCTTCAACCACGAAACAGCCTCGCCCGACGGGGACGCCAAAGCACGAATGGTTCTGATCGCCTTCGCCGCGGCGCTTCCCGCATTCATCGTTGCCTTGTATTTGTGGCCGGTATATCACCCGTTCATCGGGAACAGTAGTCACCCCCTCGTTCTTCCGCCAGTACCTTATTGGTTACAGGTTAATCATCACTTCTTCTTTGTTGTTTACTCCTTCGTCGTAATGGGGATCGTCACAGTATTTGAGTGGGATCTATTTTTTCCCGACTTGCTGGATATCTTTGTTCTGACCACCTTGCCGCTCCGTGATCGCAAGCTCTTCCTGGCACGCGCTGCGGCCATCGGCCTTCTTGTGGTAGGTTTTCTGTTCGACGCGAATCTTTTCGCTTTCCTGGTGCTTCCCATATCCCTGGAGCCGCGAAGCTTGTCACATTTCTTTGCCGCTCACCTGCTGGCTGTGGCGGCCAGCGGATTGTTCTCGGCGGCCTTCATCCTGGCTCTGCAAGGTGTGCTGCTCTCGATTCTCGGCGAACGATTGTTTCGCAGACTCTCTTTGTTCTTGCAGAGTCTGTCCATCACCCTTCTCTTGATGCTGCTGTTGCTCTTTCCTATGCTTTCTGACGCGGTGCCCATCTTCCTGGAAAACCCGAATGTCTATGCGCTCTGTTTTCCTCCGTTCTGGTTCCTGGGTATCTACCAGCGCCTGCTGGAGGGTCCTTCGGCGTTACCTATCTACTCCAGGCTCGCACAAACTGGTTGCGAGGCTACCCTGTTCGTGCTCGGAGTAGCGCTACTCGCCTATCCATTTGCTTATCTGCGCAGAGTTCGTCAACTGGTGGAAGGCATCGGAACCCGAGATACCCGCAACTGGCTTACTCACCCGGCACAAAGGCTCATGAACGCTACGCTGTTACAGCATCCGCTGCGCCGCGCAGTGTTTCATTTCATTAGTCAAACCCTGCTGCGTGTGCCGCGGTATCGCATCTATCTGGTTCTCTATGGAGGAGTAGGGCTCTCGGTTGTCACGGCCACCATCCTTCGCTTAACCATTACGAATCGTCAGGTCAGCATGCAAATCTCCTCAGACGGGATGCGGACAGCGATTGGTGTTGTGGCTTTCTGGGTAATTGCTGGACTACGCCTGGCCTTCGTGTCTTCCGGCAATCAGTGGGGAAGCTGGGTATTTCGCGTCATCCATGGTAGGCCCCCGCACTTCCGGTCAGGGACCGAACAATTGTTGGCCGCCAAAGTCTGGGTATTCCTTTGGTCAGCGATCTTCACCTTTGGTGCTTATTTCGCACTACGTGGCTTCGCTCCTCCAGAACTCCACAGCAGGCCGGCAACGGCAAGCCAGTTGCTGGTAGCCGCCGGGATGTGCCTGCTGCTGACCGACATATTCTTCTTGAATGTCAAGATCGTTCCCTTAACCGGAGAACCGCCGCGAGAGCAATCGAATCTCGCCATCAGCCTGCTGAAATACTTTGCATTCGTTCCAGCCGTAGCCTGGCTTCCGGTCAGCGCTGAACCATGGATTGAAACCGGCGTGATTCATTTTTTGCTGGCTGTCTTTGCTATCGGTGTAGCGCACCTGGCGCTCCGGCGCAGGCATCGGGGAATCATCCAGGAACACTGCAATATGGTTGAGCTTGAAGACGGCGAAGACGAGTTTCCCATGAAGCTTGGCTTGCGCTACTGAGGCACTACATGCTGTCACCGCATTAGCCCCTGCGGTACTTTTTTCCCAGAAGCGTATGGGCGTTAAGGGGTGGAAAAGAACCGCAGGTCACCCGACGGAATCAGTCCCGAAGAGCCAGCCCCTGAGCTTGTCGAACGGGACGAGACAATCTGTAGCCCGGCACGGGAGTGCCGGGTAGGATTCCACGCAAATCGAGTCCCGAAGGGACGACACAATGGGAGTTCTCACGCAAACTTTTTAGCTGCTGAGAGCTGCTTTCTTCTCCAAACCGGCGTTTCCCTGCAGCGTGAGCGAACAACTAGATTGTCTGTCCCAGGACCTGGGGTAGGAGAGCCCAAAGGGATTAGACTTCTGCCATGAGCATCTACACCGAACCAACGGAACTCCACCTGCTGGAACCCGCGCATTTGGCCAGTCATCTGCGTGCAGTCGTCGAGAACGGCATGCTGACGCTGGCCACGCGTTACGACGAGGCTTCGGCCTCCAAGCCACCCGCGAACGGTGGGTGGAGTGCGAAACAGGTTGTTGGGCACCTGATCGATTCTGCGGGCAATAACATCCAGCGCGCGGTGCGCCTTAGCATTGACCCGGAGCTGCGTATGCCGGGCTACAAACAGGCCGAATGGGTGGCAGTGCAGGGCTACCAGGATCGGCCATGGGCGGAGCTGCTTTCACTTTGGCAGATGCTCAATCTTCATTTCGCGCAAACCGTCCAGCGTGTTAACAAGGCGCACCTTTCCCGCATCTGGTTCCTTGGAGAAGATCGCGTCACGCTGGGGTTCATGCTGGAAGACTATATCGCGCATATGAAGCATCATCTTGAGCGGATGCCTTAGTCCATATTTGCGCACGTGATCGCCTTTCATGATTGAGGGTTGAGCCATGCTTGGGGGCAGACCTACATTTGCCCGCTGCGAGGTGTAGCTCTTCGGCGGAATCGAAACGATGGCGGTTAAACAAAGCTGTCGCACCCGGATCGCAATCGCCGCCATCTCTCAAGTTGGTGGCCCTAGGGCCGCGAAGGTTCCATTGACACAGTTCGGAGGAGTATCTTGAACACACCTCGATCTCTGTTCCGGAGCCGCTCATGAGGAAGCTTGTTTGTTCTTTCGTAGCGCTTGTCAGCCTCGCCGAACCCACGGCCATTCGGGCGCAGCAACCGCCCATCATCGACCGGAACCTTTTCTTTGGCGAGATAGAGATTGCCGGCGCGCAGATCTCGCCCGATGGGCAGTACCTTTCATTCTTGAAGCCGTACAAGGGGACGCGCAACATTTGGGTGAAGAAGGCGAGCGAGCCGTTCACCGCGGCACGTCCGGTCAGCTCGGAGGCCACGCGGCCTGTCCGCGCTTATTTCTGGAGCCGCGATTCAAAGTACATCCTGTACTCGCAGGACGCGGGCGGCGACGAGAACTTCAACATCTATGCCATCGATCCGAGCCTTGCGGCAGACGCGAAAACAGGCGTTCCCCCACTGCGTGCACTCACCAACCTCAAAGGCGTCAGGACCGAGATCTTCGCTGTGCCCAAGTCGAAGCCGGACATTCTGTACATTGGCCTGAACGACCGCGATCCGCGCTGGCACGATCTCTATGAACTGCGCCTGTCGACCGGCGAGAAGAAACTGGTCCGCAAGAATACAGACCAGATCGCCGGGTGGGATTTCGACCACGACGGGAACCTGCGGCTGGCGGAACGCACCAATCAGGTAGGCGATACGGAGATCCTGCGCGTCGATCCAGACGGCCTGAAGCAGATCTACAGCTGCACAGTGTTGGAAAGCTGCGGTGTGAGGGGTTTCGACGCTACCAACAAGCAGGTTTACCTCATTACGAACAAGGGATCACTGGACCTGAGCGAACTGGACCTGATCGACCCCGGGACGGGCACGACGAGCCAAGTCGAGACCGACCCGGAGAAGCGCGTGGACATCCGCAATATGGAGATCTCGGACGTCGACTACCGCATCCTTTTCACCGACTACGAGGACGACCGCGTTCGCATGTATTTCAAGGACAAGGCGTTCGAGAAGGAGTACCGCTGGCTGAAGGCGAAGCTACCCGGCGAGGAGATCGTATTTGGCGCGCGCTCGAAGGACGAGAACATCTGGATCGTGAACGCTTATAGCGACAGGGAACCAGGCGAAACCTACGTGTGGAACCGCAACGCGAAGACGCTGGTGCTGCAGTACCGTAACCGCGAAGAACTACCCCGCACGTCGCTCTCAGAGCGCAGGCCGTACCACTTCAAGTCTTCGGACGGTCTCGATATTCCGGCCTACCTGACTTTGCCGAAAGGCCTGCCTGCGAAGAACCTGCCGCTGGTCGTCTTTCCCCACGGTGGTCCGTGGGGTCGCGATTCGTTCGGCTATGACACCTTTGCCCAGTTCCTCTCCAACCGCGGCTACGCGGTGTTGCAGCCGAACTTCCGTGGGTCGACCGGTTACGGCAAAAAGTTCCTGAACGCCGGCAACGGCGAGTGGGGCCGCAAAATGCAAGACGATCTGACCATGGGCGTCAAGGCTCTGGTGGCCGACGGAACGGCGGACCCCAAGCGCACAGGCATCTCAGGCGGCTCCTACGGTGGCTACGCGACGCTGGCCGGCGTGGCCTTCACGCCCGACGTCTACGCTGCTGCCGTAGCGATTGTGGCGCCGTCGAACCTCATCACGCTGCTCGACGCCATACCCCCGTACTGGGAGGCGGGCCGCAGGCAGCTATATGCCCGGATGGCCGATCCGACCACACCTGAGGGCAGGGCATTACTCATTGCCGAGTCTCCGCTGACCCAGGCAAAGGCCATTGTGACACCGCTGATGGTGGTGCAGGGCAAGAACGATCCACGCGTGAATATCCGCGAGAGCAATCAGATTGTGGCCGCAGTGCGCGACAACGGCAAGCCTGTCGAGTACCTCGTGGCCCCCGACGAAGGTCACGGATTCGCCCGGCCCATCAACAATCTCGCCATGGTCACGGCGATGGAGGAGTTTTTCGCCAAGTACCTCACCGGCCGCTACCAACAGGATGTTCCGCCGGATGTACAGGCCAAGCTGAGGGAAATCACCGTCGACCCTAAAACGGTCAGCGGCGCCGTGACTCTGAAGGGACCTGCAGGGGGACCTGCGAAATAACCAAGGGAGCGACAGCATACCCAGGGATTCAAGATCATAGTCCCCGCATGGCTACGTCTGTTCGTTTGCGCAAATGCACCGACAGGATACCTATTACGGTAGCCGACCCAATTGGTGGTGAATAGCTATTCTGTACTGCACCGCGCGGTCTGTCATAGATATGCCGACATGATTCCAATTGCAGCAATTCTAGCTGCTCGCCGTCGACACGGTTTGCTGGTTTAGGGCCGGCAAAAATATTCAGCTCTGATTTTCAGCCACGATCGCTTTTTGGCCATAATAGCTGATCAGATAGAACGCAACTCCGAAAGAGATAATGTCCTTGAAGAGAAACAGGCCCAGATTGTTCATGTAATGGATGCCGTGAACCACGACGGTGTCATCCGGAGTCGTGATCAACATGGTGCTTGTGGTGAAGAACATGCCGACTAGAATGACCCCGCCCAGAATGCCCGCTTTCGGTCTAAAGTAGCCGATGATCAGTAGGATTGCTGCTGTCCACTCAGTCGCCCCGATCATATCCGACCCAATGTATGGTCCCAAGACCTTGAATTGCCAACTCGTAAGTGGGCTGTTAGTGACGAGCGGGATGATGCCCTCTGCCCCGGGTGCTGTCATTTTGAACTTGCCTGCCCACAGCAACATCACGATCATTCCAATGCTGCAAACAAGGAAAGGGATATTTCGATCTGCAACAAACGCTGCAATCTTCGTCAGAACACTCTTCGCCTGCAGCTTGTTTCCTGTGTTCCCATGAGATCCGCGCACATCATCACCCGATGCCTTAGGGGATGTGGTTTCAGTCATAAAAGGACTCCTTTATGTGACGCGAGATAGATATGTCGAAATGATACCAATTGGAGCAATCTACTGCTCGCCGTCAACACAGTCTAACCAGCTCTTGTCAGTGCTCTGAAGAGCGCTCTCGATCTTGCGCAAAAGCGATTCTGCTAAGCCTTCGTGCGGGCGATCTTGAGCAATTGCGGGTCGGCGTACTCGAACATCTAGGAGTGGCCCAGGCTCCGGCCTGGCTCTTTGCCGCGGAATTGCGTGAAGGTACGGTCCTCCGCCTTTTGACCGTACACGAGAGAACAGTCGCCATCTCCGCAGTGCGACCGGCGAGCCGCCGGGTTTCGGCTCGTGTGCGGGTGTTGATGGAACACCTCGAAGCAAGCTTCGCGGTTTGTACACAGTTCAACCCGCGGGCCGCGGATGGTGGCATTGAAGAGCCACGGATCCAAGCGGCCACCAGCTCCGATTGAGCGCTAGCCCTTAAGAGATAACGCGTTCGATCCCCGCTCAAGATCATTCCCACTTAGCTACGTCTGTTCGTTTGCGGACTTATCTGTCCGAGATCGGACAACTTTTTGGTCGAAAAAATCATAGGCCGGAACAAAAGACTGAACGAAACCGTACTTTTCGAAAGCGGCGGACGTGGCTGTGAAATTGCTATAGTTGAGCGCAGAGCCAACTTCGCTCGTCCTTCCTCGTCGCACAGGGGGCGCCGATGCAAACATTCCTTCAGGATCTCCGGTTTGCTTTGCGGCAACTTGTCCGCAACCCTGGTTTTTCTATCACGTCGATTTTGTCACTCACCCTGGGCATCGGCGCTACCGTCGCCGTTTATAGCATCCTGTATGACGCCGTTCTCAATCCGTGGCCCTATGCGGGCATCGAGCGGATCAGCGATGTCTGGCTTACCGACAACTCCGGCCGCGAAGACACCTGGGGCCTGACAGGGCCGCAGATTCGGCAATTGCGCCAGACACACGCTGTCGAGGACGTGGTCGCCTCCAACTATACGAGCCAGACGGTCACGGGCAGTGACGTTCCCGACGGCGCGACCGTTGTCGAGATGACGGGATCGCACTTCCAGTTTCTCGGCCTGAGCCCCATGCTGGGCCGGTACTTTATTCCCGCGGATGCGCCCGACGGAAAAGATCCGCAGCCCGTCGCTGTGCTGGGCTACAAGTTCTGGCAACGTCATTATCGTGGCGACCCTTCTGTCGTCGGCAGAACCATCCAACTCAACCATAAGAGCTATACGATCCTCGGCGTGATGCCGGTGCGGTTTACGTGGAGGGATGGAGAGGTTTACACCCCTCTGAAGATGGCCTCGGACCAACTCCACCGGTACAGTCCCGAGATCAAGTTGAAACCCGGCGTTACCATGGCCGCTGCGGCGGCGGAATTCCGGCCTCTCTACCAGCAGTTCGACCATCAGACGCCAAATATCTTTCCCAAGCAATACAAGATCAGCGTACGCAGCCTGGCGGATACCTACACCCGCGACCTGAAAAAGACAATGTACCTGCTGTTTGGGGCCGTCGCGCTGCTGCTCGCGATCGGTTGCGGAAATCTCTCGATCTTACTGCTTGCGCGAGGCACAGCGCGCCAGCATGAGTTTGCGGTGCGGTCCGCGGTGGGAGCCAGCAGCATTCGTATCGTACGCCAGCTTCTCACCGAATCGCTCCTCCTCTCCCTGGTGGGAGCCGGTCTGGGCGTCTTCGTCGCTTATCGGGCGATCGCGTTCCTGGTCCCACGGTTGCCCGACCACTCTTATCCCTACGAAGCAGACTTCCACATCAACCTTCCTGTTCTCTGTTTCAGCGTGGTTTTGGCAATGTTGTGCGGAATTGTGTTCGGGCTGTTTCCCGCGCTCCAATCGGCGCACCCCCAGATTAGCCAGGTGATGCAGACGGGCACGCGACGCCTGACCGGCAGTGTGCGAGGCAGGCGCTTGCACACTACGCTCATTGCCGGCCAGATTGCACTGACACTGTTACTAATGACTGCTGCGGGAGCCGCTATCGAGGGCTTCCGCGCCATGCTCCGTGTTCCGCTCGGATACCAGCCACAGCATGTGATGTCGGTAATCATTCCCATCCGCGAAGACGCGCATACAACATGGGCGGATCGCGCCCGCTTCTACACCGAACTGCGCGACAAGATTGCCGCAATTCCTGGCGTCCTTTCCGCGGGTGTATCTACGAATGCCACTCCGCCCAACAGCGGTTCGCGCCAGCCTATCGAAATTCTGGGCAAGCCCGCTCCCCAGGGACAGGAGGCAGAAGTAGAACTTGTCGGCCCCGAGTACTTCGCCACTTTGCAAGATCCCGATCCTCAGCGGCCGCCTATGGGATCAGAGCGAAATTGCGCGCGGCGCCACGCTGGTCCTGGTGAACCAGTCTTTCGTACGTCATTACCTCTCCGGCGGAAGCATTGCGGGGCATTCTGTGCGCTTCCCTCAATTCGCCACCCTTCCTCCGATCGCGTTAACCGTCCAGTGGAGCCGCGGGGTGGTTGGAAATTGTCGGCGTAGTCGGTGACTCGCTGAATGACGGACTGGACAAACCCGTAGCGCCCGCTGTGTACGCGCCCTACACGCTCCTGACTTTCCCGTTCACGCAAGTCCTTGTCCGCACCCAAGGCAATCCGCTGGCCATGCTGCGCAGCATCAAACTGCAGATCGCCTCCATCGATGCCGACCAGCAGATCGCGGGCGATATACGCGATCTCGAAGGATGGATTCAACGCGAGCCGGAGTACGCCCGCGGCCGGCTTGTTTCGATGCTCTTCGGCGCGTTCTCTGTTCTGGCGCTGGTTCTGGCGGCCGTCGGTTTATACAGCGTCGTTTCCTATACCCTGCTGCAGCGCACCAGCGAACTCGGCGTTCGCATTGCTCTCGGGGCCCAGCGACGCGATGTGCTTTGGATTGTGGGAGTATCGACTGGAACTGGCGTGGGTTTGGGAATTCTCTCAGGGCTCGTGCTCAGCTTTGGCTTGGGCCGCATGATCGCACAGTGGATCGCGAATGGGACCCGCGACCCGATGGTGGTTCTGGGGGTATCGGTAATTCTCCTCGCCGTCGCCGTGATTGCGGCCCTGGTACCTGCGCGAAGGGCGCTTGCCATCAACCCCATCGAAGCGTTGCGCTCCGAGTGAGCCTGGAAAGCCCTAAAGGCAGAAAATCTGCGCCGGCCCGAAACCCAGGATGCGCACAGCCCTTCCGCGTGAGCGAAGGATAGCTTACCGCTATCCGGTGCCATAATCGATCCCTGTCTCAAGATCCCCACAACAGTATCCCTGGCCTACCGCCGCTTTCTGTCGTTTAGAGAGCGCAAACTAACCCGCACTCCACACAGACCACTGGGTGGACGAATCGCTGCCGGTAGTGAGATCTCAATGCGTAACGAGTGACGGGTGACCCATATCTGCCCGGGCTTTGTCGTATACCGGGCTCTGAGAAAGACAGGCTAATCCGCTTCCATCTCCAGCAAACCAATCACGGCACCATGCCGCAATAAGTGGCCGGGGCGTTCGACTATGGCTATGCGGTTGCTACTATCGTCCTCAGGGCTGCGGAGGAAGGAAGCTGCACCTGGCGGACCTTGTTAGACAATTGGCAAGTACATTGGGCGAGCCCGTCCTCGATAAAACCGGATTCACGGGCGGATTCGATATCGATCTGAATTACACGGATGAAGACATCATGAAATCTCCTCGCTCCGCAGCGCCGGACGATGCGGGAGGTAACCACCTCCCGGCCGGGCCCAAGCTCTCAATCGTCTTCGCCGCAATGGACCAAATCGGGCTGAACTCCGGCCGCCAAGGGCCCCGTCGAAGTGCTTGTAGTCGATCACGCGGAGAGACCCAGCCCAAATTGAACTCGAGCTCTGCCGCAGAGAACGGGTAAGGGGCTCCAGGACAGTTCTGTTGTTTGTTCGTTCGCGTTGTGCATAGTCGCCAAGACATTCGTCGACGGCAGATTGGTACCGGAATGTCGGCCCGTGTCCAGGTTTCCAGAACCGCGTTTGGCCGACCCGTTGGCCTGTCCCAGTCGTTTGTCAGGACGAATCCGCGGAGTCCTCCATCTCCCGATTTCGATGAGCGCTACGGTCGCAATAGTTGAGAATATCTTTCGGTTTGCCCTATTCATGAACTTCACCTAATCTCGGAAAAAGCCACGTGAGCCGCTGCGTCAGGAGTTTATCCGCTCTCAAGGTGAGATGGACGTGAATCTTAAGGGTACAGAGCCGATACTTTGCTCACAGATTATCCGTCAGGTGGATCAGCACCTCATCGACTTGCTAAGCTCCCTCGACGTCGCTGAATGGGATCTACCTACTATCTCGCCCCAATGGAAAGTTCGCGACGTAGCGGCGCACCTGCTTGACACCGCTTTGCGCAAACTGTCTGCTGGGCGCGACAAATGCCGCGTCGAAAACGTAAACGTGCGCACACATCAAGACGTCATCGCTTTGGTCAATCGACTCAATCACGAAGGAGTGACTGTTTACCGCCGGCTCAGCCCTCCGGTCCTTACACAACTCATGCAACTTGTTTGCAGCCAAACAGCAGATTTCTATGAGTCGCTCGATCCCTTTGCTCCAGCGGCGATTGGCGTCTCATGGGCCGGAGAGATGAGTTCACTCGTCTGGTTCGATAACGCCCGCGAACTCACCGAGCGCTGGCACCATCAAGAGCAAATCCGCCTCGCCACCAATCGCCCGAGCATTGTGACTCCACTCCTATACCCTCCGGTCCTGGATACATTTCTGCGGGGGCTGCCACATGCTTACAGAGATGTCACGGCTGCGACGAATACAGCCCTCCTTGTTGAAATCTCCGGCGATTGTGGCGGACAATGGTGTCTTCTCAGATCTCGGGATATCTGGAGCTTCACAAGTGATCTTCCGTCTGTAATTGCCTCTCACATCATCATCCCGCAATCGATCGCGTGGCGCCTCTTCACAAAGGGCATAGACCGAGACTCTGCTCGCGCCAGGCTCACGATATTCGGCGATGAAGCACTTGCCGAACATGTTCTTAAACTCGTCGCAATCGTTGGGTAGCGGGACCTTGGTTGGCGGGTTGTCTCGTCACCAGGTTGTCTCAGCCGCAACTCTCGACAGGAAACCCAGGCCCGCCTGTCCACGAAACGCCTCAACGATCCGTGCCCTCAACTGTTCCCAATCTTCATCAGCACCAGGGTCATGTCATCGTGCTGCGGCGCTCCGGAAGCGAATCTGTCTGCTGCTTCGAGGAGACAGTCCACGATTTGCTGTGCGGAAAGATGCAGGCAACTTGCCGCTTTCGCAATCATCCGATCCTCGCCCCATTCTTCATCTTTAGGGTTCATCGCTTCACTGATGCCGTCAGTGTAGCCGAGCAGGACATCTCCAGGCTCCATCGTGAGCACGCACTGTTGATAACTGGCTTCAGCCAGCAGTCCAACAACGGGACCCCCTTCTTCGAGACGAAGGATTTCGCAAGTTCGGTTCGCTGTTACCTGGTTGGGTGCGGTTTGGACAACGCTGATGACCGACGCATCACTGGTCGCAGGTCCCTCGACTTCTCGCCGACACGATGCCTGCCCTATTAAGTCTGCCGAAGCGCCTTGCGTGTCCGCAACAGTCGTGGCGCGCAGGATAACGGGTGCATTGTGGCCCGCATTGACGTAAGTCAGCTGACGTGTCGCCGGATCATAGTGGGCAAAAAAGAAGGTAGCATAACGGTTGGAATCGGAAGAGTCGTACAGCAGCAAGTTCACGTTGCGGACGAGGTGGGCCAGATCGAAGCCGGTCAAGGTCTGTCCACGCAGCGAGGCACGCAGACTGGCCATGAGCAGGGCGGCAGAGATGCCTTTGCCGGAGACATCTCCGATAGCGATCCCAAGACGGGAAGATGCTTTTGCGGTACCGTCACTCGCGCGGTCGAGCGCGATGAAATCGTAGTAATCGCCGCCAATTCCCTGCGCGGGACGGCAATGCCCAGCGATTTCCACCCCACGAACAGATGGGGATACCTGTGGAAACAGGCGCCGCTGTACTTCCCGGGCGATCTCCATCTCGCGGTTGGCGCGCTCGCGGACCACGGCATCTGCGGCCAATGTGGAAAAGAGACGGCTGTTTTCGATGGCGAGACCGGTCTGAGTGGCCACGGAACAAAGTAACGTCAAGTCGCTACGTGAATAAGGAGCTTCGCTGCGCTTCGGTCCCAGGGCTATGACGCCTACCAGATCCTTACGGCCAGGTAACGGCAACAAGACTTCGGCAGAAAGACGTTTGAGTGCCTCTTGCTCATTATCGCTGGCAAGCATAAGCCAACCGTCCGGATTGTCGTAGTACACGGTGAGCGGAATTTTCT
Organism: uncultured Acidobacteriaceae bacterium; assembly: GCA_963847155.1. Taxonomy (GTDB): domain Bacteria; phylum Acidobacteriota; class Terriglobia; order Terriglobales; family Acidobacteriaceae; genus PALSA-350. The sequence goes on from CAWJZH010000008.1 coordinate 231,377, forward strand.
CGCTGCGCAACTTTCTGATGGCAAGAGAAGTGGCCGGCAGGGACACTCCGCGGTCGACTGCCGCACCGATGGACTGCTCCAGGCAATATCCGCCAGCGCATTGCAGCAGGACGCCGATCTGCGACACGTGCAAGGTATCAGCGATGCGCCGGGTGATGGTTTCAAGCAAAGGGCGAGTTTCGGTGAACCGGCCGGCCTGCTCAGAAAGCTCGCTTAGGACCTGCTCTGTGGAGTAAACCTCACGAAAGAATTTGCGGTCGATCCACGCAGAAAGTCGCTTCTTGCCGCCGAGTTGCATCGCCAGGAACAGCAGAGCAAGGACGACAGCCCATGTTAGCGCCGTATCTGAATGCTGGGGATGGTTCACCAGTTGGTAAAGCGTAACCCCGAGAAGCGTGAGAAGCACGACGCTGCCGGCGTTGAGGGTGCCGCGCGCAAGCGCGTATTGCGTGCCTTGGCGCAGCAGTATGCGGACATCCATGGCACGTTGCACGACGATGACATAGGCCATGGACAGCGGAAAGAAGATGAACAGGACAATACAAGTCCAGAAATACCAGGAGGGAACTGCTTCTTGTAAAGAGCCGTGGCTCCGAATCTGGGCAATAACAACGCCGATTAGCATCGGCGTCAGCCCGATCTCCGCTCCCCAAACAAGAATACCCAGCCGTCGCTTTGCATCGCGCGTGGACGCAGTGAAGTACTTCGGGAATAGGGTAATAAAGAAAAGGCAGATGCAGATGACGGCAATAGCGGATTCGGTGCGGTGGTCCAATGTGTCAAGCCAGGGTGGAATCCACGAGGAGATTCGAAAATTGGTGTTCCGGCCCAAATCAATCATTACATCCAGCGCCGCAAACGTTAGCGCCGGCGCAATCAGAATCCACTTGGCCCAGGGATATCGACTTTCGAGACGCACCGGCTCCGGGAAGTAGATGCCGAAGAGCAGCATGCTGAGGAAGAATGCAATGAAGGCCAAGTCAGAATAGATACACATGAAGGGAAGGACCGGCCCGTTCCAGTAGTTCGCATTGGCGAAGAAGCACTGGATGAATCCGAAAATGCCGAGGAGATACCAGGCATTTGGATCCCGCGGTTTTGCCCCAACTACCCACAGTCCAATCAGGAGACAGAACCCGGGGAAAACTGCCTGCAGGAAGAGAATGAACAGCTTGAACGACAATCGCAGCTTGCCGCCGGTGATCTGCGGACGTAACAGAAACTGTATGGTGCTGCGGCTCCCATCCTTTCGTTCGATCAGCAGGGTCATCGGCTCGCCCGGCCGGCTGGCATTTGTCTGCTGCAGTAGTGTGTCGAAGCTGCGCAAGGGATGACCATTTACCTCCAACACCCGATCGCCCTCGTGTATTCCTGCCTTCAGCGCCGGATCGGTCGAGTGGTTGACTCGGTTCGACAGACCAAAATACACCGGGGTTGAGGCTCGTTCATGGCCGTGCCAGATGTACTGATACTGGCCCGCGAAATTAACGAGATAAAAAGCGATGGCTGCGGCGGCGACCAACGCGAACAGAACGTATTGCAGCGTGGCGGGTTTCTTCGGCATGGCAAGCCTTTGGCCGCAATGGTAGCAGGGGTCACGTCAAAGCGCGCAAATTACGAGGTTGCCACTTGGCCGTTCATTAGGAGTACGTATCTTCTTGTCCCGCGGTTCGCGTAAATATCGTCCTTCGCGGGGTGGAAGTTTTCGGTATGTCCCGTTTGTCCACGAATTTTCCGACGGAACCCGAGCGCCCAAAAGGCCAATAAGTTCATCGCTGCCACAATATCTCCGCACCTTCCAGAGGCACGGCAACGTTGGGATGGTGAGGGACAACGCGCGGGGTGTAATCCCTGGCCGGACGAGCTGCGGCTATGTCGCCACAATAAGTGACGAGCCCCTTAGGGTCTGACGACGTGTCACTTGCAGTCATGGTTACGAGTTCTGCGCCGTGTTCACCGTGAGGATCGGCATAGAGCTCTACCCTAAGATCACAGGAGGAAAGATCACCCTGCCAAACCTGTACCTGAAAAAAATGGTGCCCGTCCCGCGTTTCTACCTGCATGCCACCAAAGTGGACAGTGTTCCATCCCCGAGCGATCTTGTGCAGCCACTGCAGCACCTCAGCCCCCACAGCGCTGTTGTTTGCGGCGCGTTGGCAATAGCCGGATGCCGCGGGAAGATAGTGCTCCTCGGTGTAGTTCCGAATGGCTCGGCTGGCCGAAAATCGCGAGGTCAGGCGCGCCATGCTTTCCCGAACCCGGCTCAGCCACCTGGAGGGCATGCCGTTGGCCCCGCGTTCATAGAACTCGGGGACCACTTCCTGCTCCAGCAACTTGTACATGGCTTCGGCCTCGATACCGTCCCATACCGGATCATCCCCGTGCTCGAGTCCGTCGCCGATCGCCCAGCCGACCTGGGGAGAATAGGCCTCCGCCCACCAGCCATCGAGCTCGGAGAAATTCAAACCGCCGTTGACCAGGGTCTTCATACCGCTGGTGCCACAGGCTTCCCACGGGCGACGCGGGGTGTTGATCCATAGATCGGCGCCCTGCACTAGCTCCTGGGCCATCAACATGTCGTAATCGCTCAGGAAGACCACATGCTGCCGCACCTCGGGCCGCTCGATGAAATCGTTCCATTGTTTGATGAGCGCTTGTCCGGGTCTGTCCTGGGGGTGCGCTTTGCCGGCAAGAATCAACTGCATCGGACAGTCAGGATTCGTGAGCAGTCGAATCAGCCTTTCCGGGTCGCGGAGCAGAAAGTTCGGCCGTTTATAAGTTGCAAACCGGCGCGCAAAGCCGACCGTCAGCACGTGTTCATTCAGAACCAGGGGAAGATCGTGTGGACCGTCGTATCCTGATGCGCGCTGGCGCGCGTAGCGCAAGCGAACCCGGTCGATCAGGTTCTTACGGGAGCTGGCGCGGAATTGCCATAACTGCTCGTCGCTCAGCCGGCGGATCTGGTCCGCGCAAATCTCTTCTCCCGACCAACGTGTCTTTCCGCAGGCTGCGCTCCATAGGGAATCGGCTTCGGCCGAGTCCCAGGTCGGCACGTGAACCCCATTGGTCACAGAGCCAACGGGAACTTCCCACTCGGGCCATCGGGGGAAGAGCGGCGAAAAGATGTGGCGGCTCACCTGCCCATGAAGTTTGCTCACGCCGTTGACCCGGCCGCTGCCCCGCATCGCCAAGTACGCCATGTTGAACGGCTCCAGGGTATCGCCGGCGTTCTGTCTTCCCATGGCCAGGAGTTCTTCAAGGGGTATGAACAATTCCTCTTCCGTGTACCGGTGCAGATACTCGTGCATGAGATCGGGATGGAAACGGTCAAACCCTGCGGTGACCGCAGTATGGGTCGTGAACAGGTTGCCCGGCCGAGTCACGGTTAAGGCAAGCTCAAACGAGGTCTTATGATCCTCCATGTAGCAGCGGGCTCTTTCCAGGATCGCGAACGCCGCGTGGCCTTCGTTGAGATGGCAGACGTCGGGCTCGAGGCCCAACGCCCGCAGCAACCGCCACCCGCCAATACCCAGAACCATCTCCTGCTTCAGCCGCATCTCGGCATCGCCACCATAGAGTTCGCTGGTGATTCCGCGCTGAGCCGGGGTGTTGGCGAAGTCGTTGGTATCGAGCAGGTAGAGTTTGGTCCTTCCCACCCAGGCTTGCCAACAGCGGATCCAGAGCTTCGACCCGGGCAAACGAATCTGCAACCGGAGCCATTCGCCATTCGCCTGCCGCAGCGGCCGAATGGGCAACTGGCCGGGATCGTTGACCGGGTAGAGCGCCTGCTGGTTGCCGGCGGCATCGAAGTCCTGGCGGAAGTACCCTTGACCATAGAGCAAGCCAATGCCGACCACCGGCACGCCCAGGTCACTCGCTGCTTTCAGCTGATCGCCGGCGACATTGCCCAGGCCGCCGGAGTAGATGGGCAGTGCTTCGGCCAGCATGAACTCCATGCTGAAGTAAGCGACCAGTGAAAGCGCGGCTCTCTGATTCTGCCCCTGGTATTTCTCCTGGAACCACGCCTGCTGGTTGAATGAATTGCGTTTGCGATGCAGGCAATCCTGCACCAGCGCTCGAAAGCCGGGCGATGCCAACAGAGCGATAATCTTGTCCTGAGAAACCGTCAGCAGGATGACCCATGGATTTTGGGTCCACTCCCAGAGTTCCGGGTCGAGGCTCTTCCACATTTCGTCCGCTTCATGGTTCCAGCACGAATGAAGGTTGAGGGCGATCTCCAGCAGATCGTCCATCCCCTCCACATTCGGCCAAATCGTGGCCGGTATTGTTTCGCTCATCAGTACACCTCTATTTGGCGAGTAACTTGCGGAACGACTGCAATTCAGCACGGCGCTCCGCGCTGATCCTGGGAGGAGACAGCTTGAGACCCTCGAGTGCATCAAGCACGATGCGCGAAATGATCAGGCGTGCGTTCTTCTTGTCGTCCGCGGGAACCACATACCAGGGTGCAAGATGGGTGCTGGTGCCGCCAAGGCATGCCTCATAGGCTTTTTGGTAGTCCTTCCAGTATTTTCGTTCCTGGATATCGGCGAGAGAGAATTTCCAGTTCTTTTCCGGATCGTCAATGCGCGCGAGCAAGCGCTTTCGCTGCTCTTCCTGGGAAAGGTGGAGAAATATCTTGACTGTCCTTGTCCGGTTGCGATGGAGGTGGTTCTCCAGATCCACGATGGAGTCGGTAGCGCTTCTCCCAGAGGGATTTCAGGTCGTGCATCTCCTCCGAAAGCCCTTCATTGCGGAGAAGCTCCGGGTGCACGCGAACCACCAGGACCTCCTCATAGTAAGAGCGATTGAAGATCCCGATCCGTCCGCGCTCGGGAAGCCGGCAGGTCGAGCGCCAGAGAAAATCATGCAGCAGTTCCTGGGCACTCGGTTGTTTGAAGCTGGTGACTTCGCAGCTCTGCGGATTGACGCCCGACATCACATGGCTGATGGCCCCATCTTTGCCCGCGGTATCCATACCCTGGAATATGAGGAGGACGGCGTATTTGCTGGAGGCGTAATGAAGCTTCTGCAGCGTACTCAGCTCATCCCGATTTTTGTTCAGGAGATCCTCGTACTCCTCCTTGGTTTTGCAAAAAGGCTGGATCAAGGTGGGCCATTTGGCGAGCCGTACTTTTGCGCCGGGGGGCACGCGGAAGCGTTTTGCGTTGATCTTCATATCTTCTATCTATGCCATGGATTACGGGAAAACGGCGAACGGCTCTCAGAATTCAGGAATGTTTCGCAGCTGCGGGTGGTTTGGGATCCTCCGAAAGAGTGCCCACCAAACCGCACCAATTGGGCTTTTGCGTTTCCGGGATGGAGATATTTTGTAGAAGCCGGATAGTTTCACCCTTTCTGGCGGGAATAAGTAGCACCCGGCTCTGTTACATAGTCGTAGGAATGGAAGGAGGCCGACCTTGAGAAATCATGTACATGAGACCCACAACGACAAACCCGATTGGCAACAACTGGCGCAGGAGAATGGCTCTTTACGGGCGATCATCGCCGAGCTTTTGATCAAGAACCAGAATCTTCGTTGGGAACTGCAAGGACAAGGATGCCGGGCCGGTCAAGATCCCAGGCTCCTGACCGCTTCTGAGGGGATGCCGTTTCGCAGGAATTCCAGCACCGCCGTCATTCCGTAGTGGGAGCAGAGGAGCGCAGCCATGTGGGCTGCCGCTTCATGGGCCCGGCGGGAAACGGTGGCGCTCGACGGATGGGTTAACGCCGCATCTACTTCCGCAGGCGGAAGGTCTACCGCCTCCCACTGCCGCTTTCCCATAGCCAGGACCTCAACCAATCCTTCGCGCAGCCATAATGGAGCGCTTGCTCCGGCTTGCTGCTCTACCAGCACATGCAAAAATTCATGCAGGAGCAGAGTCTCGGCGCTGCCACTGCTTTGCCGTACCCTGGCCGGTTGCAGGAAGACGTGGCTGCCACGAGTGGAAGCGAGCATCCAGCCGGGCTCTCCAGTCGTCTGGCGGAACAGCTCGGTGGTCGGCAATTCCTGGACCGTGGGGGCCGGCGAACCTGACGGCCTGGGCAGCAGCGATTGAGCCCTGGCCCAGGCGGCATTGCCTTCGCTGAGCAGGGAGTCTTCCGGATCTGTAGTCAGTAAAGTCCACCCCGACGCCAGTGCGCTTTTGCCACCCGTCGCCAGCCGGCGTGATCCCGGGAACGGCGCCGGGAAAATAGAAATTGAGAATCTCAGGTTCGCTGCGGCCTTCCGTTGCCATCTCAAACGCGCCTGCCTGGCATAGGCCCACACCATGCCCATAACCTCTGCCTTGAATTTCGAGATCCGCGCCCGACAAGGTGAGGAAATACCAGTCGCTGCGCATCTGGTTCCAACCCAAGGCACGGTCGACCGCGAAGCGAAAGCTGCTGGCGGAGAGCTGCGCCGGGGCGCCGTGCCCGGTTACCTGAAGCAGTTCGGCGCGGCCGGTGGCATCTCGCTGAGCGACCTGAATATCGGTGAGGGGGGAAGGAGTGTGCCAACCCTGGGCGCGGAAGATTTCGCCCAGTTGCCGCAAGGGAATGCGAGTTTGCCATTTGGCAGGGGATCGGCGCAGGCAGTAGGGATCGCTGTGCCGCCCGGCAAGATAATCAGCTCTCTCCTCTGGCCACACGGCGCTGGCCGCCTCGCTCATGCCGCCGCAATGCTGGGTGTAATAGACATGTGCCCGCTGGCCGCCCGACCACAGTGTTTCCCCCGCTGTCTCGCGCACCGCCTGCTCCACCTCCGTCCGTGGTTTGCCCAGCCGAAGAGCCTGGCAATGGGTGCTATCGCACAGTCCAAAGCCCTCGGATTGGTGACGGTTGGCGTTTATCAGGGCGAAGGTGCGCATGCTGATGGCCATCGCCTTGAGCGAGGCCATGGGTTCGTCCGGGGCTGCTTCGCCGCTGAGTGCCGCAATCACATAGCTCTCGCTGGGCAGCGTCAGCAGCACTCGCAGGCCGTCATGCTGGGAGGTGATGATCCACTTGCCGGCGGCGATAACCGCTTCTTCGCCAGCGGATTGCATGCGAAACCTTCCGCTCAGGGTTAATGGCTTTTGGATGCCCTGATCGACCTGCAAGAGTGTTTTCGGGCCATCGAGCGAGGTCGCGGTTAGATGGGTTACCGGCCGCGCGGAAAAGAGTTCGACCGTGAGGTCGCGAGCGCTCTCCGTTACCGGACCTTTTGCGCTCCCCAAGAGGAGCTGAGCCAGGCGGGCAGCATCAGCTCCGTTGCCGCCCGGAAGGTAGATCACGACAATGACGTGTTCCCGGGCGAGGGGAGCGCTTCCAGCAAACCATCCACCGCTGGTAGTCGTCCCTGTCTTCCCCGCGACTTCTTCGCCTGGTACGGCGGCGTTGTGGGCCATACCGAAGCGAACCGAATCCCTGAGGCCCTGACTAACGGCGTTACCCTGAGCCTTGTCGAGTTCAAGAAACAATTTGCGATAAGCTGCCGCCATTTGAGCAGGAGAAACGGCAATCCCCTTAACGCCCAACACCAGGAGCTGTTTTTGCTCCCTGGTTAGCGGGCTGGGAGCCCGGGGTAAGCCATAGTGTTGCAGAATCGCCGCTAACTGGGGAGTGGGGATCCGGTCTGCTAGTGCTGCGAAATATTGGTTGCAGGAGTAGGCAAGCGCGTCCTGAGCGGAGAAGGCAACTTCACTCTGTGGATGGGTGCAGGGGAGGTTGTAGTCGTGCACTCCATCCACGATGCGCAGGTTGCGCCGGCAAAAAACCGTAGTCTGCGGCAAGACTTCGCGTCGGTCTAAGGCGGCGGCCAGGAATAAAGGCTTGAGGATGGAGCCCGGGGCGGCTGCTTGACCAGCATCTTTCACGGTGGCCAGCGGCCGTCCGGTCTTTAAATCCACAACCACGCCAACGGCAGGAGTAGCGCGGAGCGCAGACGACAGGGCCGCCTGTGGGCTGGTTTCCGCCTGCCCGGCAAACGGCAACAGGAGCATCGCCAAGAGCAGGGCGGGTTTTGTCGTAAGCCTTCTGTTCATGCAGGTCGGCAACTTGGTTTTGATCAGGGCACGATTTTAATCTTTCCCGTCCCGCAACCACTGCAACCGGAGCGAGACGGGTCGGCTTCCCCGAGATGACAAGGGCGAAAGTGGTCGTAGAACGGTAAATGAGGGGCACCCGAATGGCGCACCGCAGATCCCTCCCCTCCGCTTTGCTCCGGTCGGGATGACAAATAGGAGAGGATTGTTGAAAGGAGAAGGCAGTTGTTGGAGGCGGGACGGTTTTTGGCGGGCATCAAGAGGGTTGGAGCATTTATTCAGTAACCATGACAGGCGTTTTTGCGCCATGATGCGACGGCTTGGCGGCCTGCATCACGCATCTGATGTATGGTGTCACATCCAGCTATTCAATGGATTTTTTCCAATGCGCACCACCCTTGTCATCGACGACGACGTTTTGAGGGCTGCCAAAGAGATAGCCGCCACCGAACGCAAGTCAGTGGGAGCGGTCATCTCATCGCTAGCCAGGCGGGCATTGACGCCGGCTGTATCCCAGCGCAAAAGCAGAAACGGCATACCCCTCCTCAACATGCGTAGAGGTGGGCGAACGGTGTCCTCCGAGTTAGTTCATCGACTGCGCGAAGAGTTGCCGTGGCCGGGAAACCCTGCATCGGCTTCGAGCCCAGGGCCTTCTCCCGACGGCGTGATCGTTGTAGCGGACACGTCGCCTCTCAACTACCTGATTCAAATTCAGTGCGAGCACGTTCTCCCTCGACTTTACCGCGTCGTGGTCGTTCCTTTGGGAGTCATCGAAGAGTTGAGAAGCGACAAAGCTCCGCTCACAGTGAAGGCTTGGTTGGAAAGTATTCCCTCCTGGCTTGAGATTCGTCCTCTCGCCTCTACTCCTAATCCTGAATTGAACTATCTGGGACGTGGCGAGCGCGAAGCGATTCAACTGGCCGAAGAACAACGTGCGTCGTTGCTCCTGATCGACGAACATAAAGGTCAGTCGGAAGCAGCTCGGCGTGGCCTCTCCACCACGGGAACCTTGGGCGTCCTTCTCGATGCCGGTGAGGCAGGCTTAATCGACCCACGGCAGGCGTATCGACGGTTAATCGACGAACCCACCTTCCGTACATCGCCAGCCCTGGAAGGTCACATCCTCCGCCGTTCGTTTGACAGCCGCCCGACCTATCAAAGGGTGGGGCGTCATGCACTCGAATCTGGTAACCGACGCTGTGATCAACGGGCCAAAGGCTCTCCGCCTCACTCGCTAATCCTTACGCTCCGACACTTTTGGCCGACCCAAGGTAGTTCCGCAAATCGAGAGGCTTGACGCCGCAAAACAGGTCATATTATTCTGGTCATATCGATAGGGGCATTGTCATGCAAAAAATGGCCGCCGCGCAGTTCAAAGCTCAATGCCTCGCTGTGATGGATCAGGTATCGCAAAGCGGTCGCCCCGTCGTCATTACCAAGCATGGCAAACCTGTGGTGAAACTGGTTCCCGCATACGAAGGCGAGGATGAGATCTTCGGAGCCTTGGCAGGCATCGCCAGAATCAAGGGCGATATCGAGAACACGGTCCCGGCCAGCGATTGGGGAGTGGAATGATCCTTCTTGATACTCATGTTCTCGTCTGGCTTCTGATCGCTCCCGAAAACCTTTCACCAAAAGCTAAGAAGGCAATCCTGGCGGCCCGCAAATCCGGGCCGCTTGCTCTTTCTGCAATCAGCCTTTGGGAAATTGCATGGCTGGCAGTGAACAAGCGAATCGATATCGATGTGAGCGTCGATTCCTTTGTCAAAAAATGTGCTTCCTATGTGCAGGTTCTCCCGATCACTCCGGAGATAGCGGTTCGTTCTGTTCAGTTCCCAAAATCATATCCAAACGATCCGCAGGACAGAATCATCGGAGCAACCGCGATTGTTGAAGGCATTCGCCTTCTGACGCACGACAAGATGATCGTGAAGTCTGGTCTGGTTCCTCTCGCAGCGTAGCGCTCAGGAGAACGTTAAACTTTGAACGATTTGGGAGCGGCACGACAGGGAGGGGCTGAAGAGTCTGCTGGATTGCTCGCTTTTTGAAGGGTGCGGCCTTTAGGCCGTACATTCGACAGTCAGGACGGATCGGCTTCAGCCGCTGAGGGCAGCTTAAACCAGCACAAGAGATGCCCTTCAGGGATAAAGCCCGTTGTAAGTTGGGTGGTTAGTGAAAGGGCTGAAGCTCGGCCCCCGGACTACGTCGACCAAGTACGAAGTGATTCTACTAACCAGCGAGGTAGGGAAGTGCCGTGCAGCTAATTCAGGATTTAGCTGCTGACTACTAGAGCTCCCGCCGGCCCTCCATGGCTCGCGTCATGGTCACTTCGTCCGCATATTCTATGTCGCTGCCGGCAGGAACTCCGGTGGCAATGCGGGTTACGCGGACGGCCGCCGAGCGCAGCAGATCCGCTAGATACACCGCCGTCGCTTCACCTTCGACCGTAGGGTTGGTTGCCAGGATAACTTCCTCCACCTCGCCCTGCGCCACGCGCGCCACCAGGCTGTCGGTGCGGAGATGCTCCGGCCCAACCCCATGGAGGGGCGATAGGGTCCCGTGCAACACGTGATAGACGCCGTTGTAGCTGCGGGTCTTTTCAATCACTGCAATGTTTCCCGGTTCCTCGACCACGCAAACGACCCGTTGGCTTCGGGTCGGGCTGGCGCAGTAAATGCACGGGTCCACATCGGTGATGTTGTTGCAGGTCGAGCACAACAGCAGCCGTGCCTTCAACTCGCGCACCGCGTCGGCTAACGCACCCGCATCTTCGGTGCTGGCGCGGAGTATGTGGAAGGCAAGCCGCTGCGCGCTCTTGGCTCCAATGCCCGGCAATTTGCGCAGCTCTTCGATCAGCCGCGCCATCGGTTCTGCAAATTGAGACAATGCGGCTCCTGACTAAATAAGTCCAGGAGGAAGATTCAAGCCGCCCAACATCCCGGTTAGGTTGGACTTCATGGCTTCGTCAGCGCGCCGGCCCGCTTCGTTGAATGCAGCAGTCACCAGGTCTTCGAGCATTTCGACGTCGGCCGGGCTGGAGCTCAGGCTCATGACCGCTGCCGCGTCAATCTTGAGCTGTAACACCTGCTTCTGCCCGTTCATCTTTACGGTAACGGCGCCTCCACCTGAAGAGGCTTCCACCACCGTCTGGCTCAGCTTTTCCTGCATCTGGTCCTGCATGTGACGGGCCTGTTCCAGCATTTCCTGCATTTTTAGAGGGTTCACAGCCTACTCCTTCAACCTTTACCTTTGTCTCGCAGATCGAGCACGCTGCGAACTTCCGCCTGGAAAAGCTCCTGCGCCTGGCGCACCAGCGGATTGCCCAGGGCGACTGCCTCAATGCTATCGCGTGACAACGTGCGTGGAGCTCCGCTTGACGGCTCCGCTGCCGTTTCGCCCGGCACCACGGTCATCTTCTGGGTGGCGCCGGCCCCACGCAAGGCCTCGCGCACGATCTTCCACGCTTCGCCATTCATGGTCAGGCCCAACATCGTTTTCTTGACCCCTACCTCGACCTGGATCGCTCCGTCCTCGTCCAGCTTCCAGCGTCCCGCTCCCAACAGCGAGGCCGCAGTATTGTGTCCCTGCTCATCGAGCGCGGCAGTGACCACATCGCGTAGTTTATTCAGATCTGACGCTTCAGGCTTGTTCTCCGCGAGCTTGTTCTCCACCGAAGCTGGCGGGCGGCCGGCTCCAGGCTCGGCTGAGTTTTGCACCGGTGGCGGCTCAGGCTCGATTGCCCTCTGAACGGGTGCTGCGACTGGCGCAACCACGGGTCTCTCTTCCGGCTCTTCGGCGTTCTGCTTGCGTTGACGATCCAACTCAAAGGGAGAAGGCGCCGGCGCTTTGGGCTTGACAGGTTCCACCGCCGCCGGAGCAGGCCGTGGCGCCTGTACGGGGATCGCCTGCGCCGGCCTCGGGTTGGTTGCAGGCGGGCGCGCCGCGCCGGGTAAGCCGCTCAGAATCTGCTCCAGCGGCAACAGGCGCTGCAGGTGGACAAGCTTCATCAGTCCCAACTCCAGGTGCAGCCGCGGCTCCTGGCGGTAGTTCAGCTCGTCGAAGGTGCGCAGTATGACTTGCAGGAAGCGGGTAAGATCCTCTTCGCTGAAGAGAGCCGCGGTGCGCACAGCCCGGGCACGCTCATCTCCCGAAATCTGCAGCAGCTCCGTTTTTTCTCCGCCCAATTTAGCCATCAGGCAGTTGCGCAAATACCGCACCAGCTGCCGCGCCATCTGCGATGGGCTGTTGCCTGCGTTCAGCAGCCGGTTGAGCTCTTCCATCACGGCGGCGCTTTGGCCCTCGCCGATAGCTTCGAGGATGCGTTCAAAGACGGCATCGGGCACCGTCCCCATCAGCTCCCTGATTTCCTCGCCGTCGAGCCTGGCCTTGCCGTCCACCATCGGCGCGCTGGCGATGGCCTGGTCCATGATGGAGAGCGCATCGCGCATGGAGCCGTCGCCGGCTTCCGCCAACAGGGCAAGGGCTTGCGGATCGGCGAGGATCCCCTCCTGACCGGCAATCTGCGTCAACTGGGCCACGATGTCGTCGAACTTGACCGCGTGGAAACTGAAGTGCTGGCAGCGCGAGCGTATGGTCTGGGGAATATCCTCCGGCTGCGTGGTCGCCATCATGAAGACGACGTGCTCGGGCGGCTCCTCCAGGGTCTTGAGCAACGCATTGAAAGCCGCATCGGTGATCTGATGGGCCTCGTCGAGCAGATAGATTTTGTAGCGATCGCGCGCCGGGGCGTAGCGGGCAGCGTCGCGCAGTTCGCGGATTTCATCGATCCCGCGGTTAGTGGCGGCATCAATCTCCACCACATCGAGGGAGTTGCCGGCGCGTATTTCCTTGCAGGAATCGCAAATGCCACAAGGTTCGGGCGAGGGCCGTTCCGGACTGCCAATCTTGTTGCGGCAATTCAACGCCATGGCCAGGATCCTGGCGATGGTCGTTTTGCCGATGCCGCGGTGGCCGCTGAAGATGTACCCGTGGGCCACACGCTCCTGTTGGAGCGCTTGCGCGAGGGTGCGGGTCACATGGTCCTGGCCGGCGACATCGGAGAAGCGTTGAGGACGGTATTTGCGGGCTAGAACCTGGTAGGCCATAGGGAGGAATTCGAGAGCTACGAGCGTGCCGCCGGCACGGCCTCTCAACTTTGATTGTAGCCCGAGTGCGGATCGCAGCAGGAACCGAGACAACGATGGGCGGTGCTAAAGAAACTGCAGATCCCTTTCGGTCGGATCGTTATTTGGGTCGCGCTGGAACACGTTTGCCGGCTTTTCGTTTTGCGGCTTTCTTTCGCCGGGTGATTTCTTCCGGCGAGTACATGGTCTGGCGGCACGCGCCCGCTCCGCAATGGCAGCGAGCATCGTCTTCGTCGCCGTCGTAGAGGTTGTAGTCGTAGGTGAGCTCTTCCCCCGGTGCGATGCGGCGTAGAGACATCACCCAGACTCGTCCACGTAGTTCTTCCGTTTCGCAATTAGGGTCGCAGGAGTGGTTGATGTACATCGCCATGCCGTGGCCATCGATCACCGTGGAACCATCTCCGATGCCGAAGAGGTAGGTTGTCTTGGAGTCTTTGAATTGAGCGTCGGCTTTTTTCTTGCTGATGCGCGGACCAGTGTATTCCACCACCTTGGCGCCTTTGGGGATGGCCGAGGTGGTGTAGCAGCCGGCCGCGTGTATGGAAGAAGAGCGAATCATCAAGCCCATCATCAATTTTTAGCAGCTTTTCTCTTGTAGGAAAGTCGACGGGCCATCGAAGATGGCTTGGTTTCATACCTGGGGTTACATTCTGGGGCCTGGATCGGCATTTCCTAGGGGAATCCCAGGTCTCAAACGCGAGACCTGGGACACCCGTGCCGAATCGGTTCTGGACCGGAGGACTAGATTCGGGCCGCAAGGTCTAAACTTAAAGAAGCCACGATGCCCAAATTTCCTCTCATCGTCGCTTCGATTACGGCTCTGCTCACGTTCGCAGCCAGCGCGCCCGCTTCTGCCCAATCCCAAAGCAACAAGCCAGTCCATTCCCGATGCGCCTCAGCCGCAAAAGAAGCCGGCAGGCCTAAGCCGACAAGCCGCGACAAACTGACCCTGAGCCGCCGGCTTCGGATAAGCCGGCAGCCAAACCGCCTTCCACGAAAGACGACAATCCCTTCCCTGAGGACGTCTCCAAACAGGCGGCTAAGGCGGCAGCGGGGTCATCGGATTCCGGCCATCCCGCTGATCCCGATGCCACGGCCCCTAAACATTCCACTGCGGCCGATAATCCGTTCCCGGAGTCGCAATCCCGGGATGCCGCGAAGGCGGCCGGCAACGATCCGGCTCCGGCCGCGAAGCCGGATATCCCTCCAGGATTCAGTTCAAGCCAATCCAATCCCGGTCCCGATCAGGTGGCCGATCCACCGCGGGCCAAAAAAGACGCCGAGGTGGGTGGCTTTTACCTGAAATCGGGCGACTACCAGGGGGCCCTGCTCCGATTCAAGGACGCGACGGCCGCCGACCCCACGAATGTCGACGCCATCTTTGGCTTGGCTGAAACTCAGCGCATGCTCAAGAAAAATGCGGAGGCAGCGCGTAACTACCAGCTCTATCTCGAGATAGTCCCTAACGGGCCGAAGTCCAAACAGGCGCTCAAGGCGCTCAAGGCGCTGGGGTCCGGCGGATAGCTTTGGACAAAAGTTGTAGTGATAACGATGGTGCGGGACGACTTTTTGGTTTTCTGTGCATATGCGGGTGTTCTACACTTCCGCGAAGTTACGGAGAACTTCCCCCATGCACGCCGTTCTCGAACGGGTGGTCGATCAGATATCCGGTGAAGTGCGCCACCTCGACGCGGACGTCGCACAACTGCACCCCAAAGATCTGGTCTACAAGTGGAGTGCTCAGCAAGTGATTGAGCACATGGTGCTGGGCTATCGCATGACCACGGAAGCTCTGGAGACCCGCCTCAAAAAAGGGCGCCTCTCCGGCAAACACCAGCGTACCTGCCTGCAATGGTCGCTGCAGATGATGATCCTCACGTTTGGGGCTATGCCGCACGGCGTGCCCGCGCTGGAGGAGACCATGCCGAAGTCCGGCGGCTTTCCAACCATGAGCGGGCGAGAGCTGACCGATCTTTTGCGCCGGGAAATCGAGGCCATGGACACCCTGCTCGACGCATGCCGGCGTAGATTCGGCATCGAGAGGGTGGGTATCCATCCCTTTCTCGGGCCTTTGCGGGTAGATCAGTGGCGACGCTTCCACGCCGTACACGGCCACCACCACTTGACCCAATTGCGTTCAGTGCTGGCGCAAGTGGCCCCGGACCCGGTTCCACTGAAACTGACCCGAGAAAACCTAGTGGAAAAATTGCAGATACCAGCCCAGCGTCCGCTGGCCTAGAAAGATGCTGTAGATTCCGGCCAGGCAGAGCATGGTCCCGAAGGGAATCGGCAGTTGGCCCGCCGGCAACTGATCTTCGTTCAGTGCGGTCTCCAGCCCGGCGGCGAAATAAGATCGTTCCCACCCCGTAGAGCGCTCCCACAATCACCGCGATAAAAAGTACCAGGCCTGTTTCCCGCAGTCCGAGCCACGCCGCCAGCATGGCCAGGAGCTTCACGTCGCCCATCCCCATACCCATCCGGCGCCGGGCCAGCCAGTAGGCTCCAGCGATCAGCAGCAGCACCGCCGCCGCCACAGCCGCGCGCCAGCAAAGATAGCCCTGCCGCGTGTACGGCCGCAGGCCACGTCCAGATTCCGCTTTCGAGGCCGGGACGCAGCCCGGCAAAGACAATGCCCGCCACCAGCCCGGGCAAAGTAAACCAGTCCGGCAGTAGCAGGGTCTCTGCATCCATCACCGCCAACCCGAGCAGGAGGAAGCAGAGCAACGCCCAGCAGGCCGCCAGCCAGCCGAACGAAAAGTGCAGGCAACAGATCAGGAAAAGGATGCAAACAGCAAGCTCGATCAGCGGATAGCGCCAGGAGATGCGGCCGCCGCATTTTCTGCAGGCGCCGCCAAGCAGCAGCCAGCTCAGCACGGGCACGTTATCCCAGTTCGCGATCGGCTCATCGCACTGGCGGCAGTGCGACCGCGGCCACACCACGGATTCGCCGGCAGGCAAGCGCACGATGCAGACGTTGAGAAAGCTACCCAGCAGCAAACCGAATAATCCAAAAAAGAGACAAGGCAGCATCGCTGAAGACCACAGTAACAGCCGCAGGAATCCTCAAGCCCATCGTTTACATTGTTGTTATGAGTTCTGAGCGACCTCCGGCCGCGGATTCGGCTGCGCTTTTCGCCGAAGCAGTGAGCATCATGGCACGGCTGCGCGGTCCCGATGGCTGCCCCTGGGATCGTGAGCAGAGCTTCGACACCATACGGAAATATACGCTCGAAGAGTGCTATGAGGTTCTCGATGCCATCGAGCGGCGCAATTGGAACGACCTTTGCGAGGAGCTGGGCGATCTTCTTCTGCAAGTGATTTTTTATGCGCAGATGGCCAACGAGGCGGGTCACTTCAGTATCGGGGATGTGATTGCAGGCCTCAATCGTAAGCTGGTCCGGCGCCATCCTCATGTCTTCGGAGACGAGGCCTCGATGGCCGCCGGCAACACAGTTGAATCACCACTGCAGACCCAGGATATCGACTCCTCCCAGGTGCTGCGCAACTGGGATGCCATCAAGCGGGCAGAGAAGACGCAGCCGGCTTCGTCGGCGCTGGACAACATTCCGCGTGGGCTTCCGGCGTTGCTGGAGGCGGCCAAGTTGGGTTCGCGTGCACAAAAGAGTGGCTTCGACTGGCCCGAAGTAGAAGGCATCTTCGCCAAGCTGGAGGAGGAGACCGAAGAGCTGCGGCAGGCAATCCGTGCGTCCTCCTCGAACGCCGGCGTTGCCTCGGAAGAGGTAGTTTCCGAAGTCGGCGACCTGCTCTTTACCCTGGTGAACCTGGCCCGCCGTCTGCATGTGGAACCGGAGCTTGCCCTGCGCCATACCAACGCCAAATTTCGCCGGCGATTCGCCGCCATGGAGGCCGCTTCCGCGCAGCCTTTGGAGTCTCTATCCGCCGCCCAGCTGGAATTGCTCTGGAGCCAGGCTAAGCTCGCAGAAAGTCCTGCAACTTCGCCTTCCCAATGAGTCTTGACCCAATTCTGATCCGGCCTTGCGAGGGCTTCGAGGAACTGAGCGCCTGCGTGCAATTGCAGGTCGAAGTGTGGGGATACGGAGACCGCGATGTGGTGCCCCGCCGCGTTTTTATCGTCAGCAAGCAGATCGGCGGCCAGGTGATGGGGGCGTTTGATACTTCGCTGCCCGGCGCAAGCCTGGAGGGCAACCCGGAGAACCTGGTGGGCTTTGCCATGGCTTTGCCCGGCATAACGCAGGGCAGGCCATATCTCCACTCCCATATGCTGGCGGTCAACCCTGAATATCGCAACCGAGGCATTGGGCGGCGGCTCAAACTCTTCCAGCGGGACGAGGCCCTGCGGCGCGGCATCCGGCGCATGGAGTGGACCTTCGACCCCCTCGAAATCAAAAACAGCTTCCTCAATGTGGCCAAACTGGGCGCGGTTGTTCGCCGCTACGCTCCGAACTTCTATGGTGTATCCTCATCTCGACTGCACGGGCAGGTTCCCACCGATCGGCTTTACGCGGAATGGTGGCTGGATAGCGATTGGGTTTCCTCTACTCTGGGTGGCAAACCGAAGACTGTTCCCGCTGTGGAGCAGGAAATCTCAGTACCGCACCAAATAGCTCAGTGGAGGCACTCACCTGCGGATCAGGAACGCGTCCTTGACATTCAAACCAGGAATCGCGAGCATTTTCAACAGGCCTTCGCCCAGCAGCTTGCCGTAGTCGGTTTTAGGATCGATGCAGAGGGGAACGGCATCTATCAGCTCGGGCAATGGCGGGAGCCCGACATGAAGCTTGACTACGCTAACGGGCCCTCGACCAGAAATTCGGGAGCCGTGAGGCCCCCTCACCACTCACTACAAACCGGTATCGAGCAGGTTTTCATGAAGATTGAATCCATCGTCCTGCGTGAGCTCAGCATGTCCCTGATCCACCCTTTCGCCACCAGCTTCGGTGAAACCAGGGAGCGCCGTGTGCTGCTGGTGGAAGTCCGCGCCGACGGACTCTCTGGCTGGGGCGAATGTACCACGGGGGAGCATCCCTACTTCAGCGAAGAATCAACGGATACTGCCTGGGTCACCATTTTGCAGGAACTCGTGCCTTTGCTGACGGCCGCGGAAGAGCAGAGCGGGGGCAAATGTCCCGGGATTTTCCGCCCGGTGCGGGGCCATCGCATGGCCAAGGCCGCATTGGAAAATGCATTGTGGGACCTGGAAGCGCAGATGCGCCGCATTCCTTTGTACGAGTTGTTGGGCGGCACCCGGGAGACAATTGCCTGCGGAGTTTCGATCGGCATCCAGCCATCGATGGAAAAGCTGCTGGAGAAAGTGGAGCAGGCGGTTTCCCAGGGCTATCAACGGATCAAGCTCAAGTGCAAGCCGGGACTGGATGTAAAGATGTTCGAAGCAGTTCGCCATCGATGGCCGGACATTCTCCTCAGCTGCGATGCCAACTCCGCCTACCGTCTGCGCGACTCCGACCACCTCACCACTTTCGACCAATTCAAGCTGCTCATGATCGAACAGCCGTTGTGGGCCGATGACTTCTACTTCCACGCTATGCTGCAACAGCGTCTGGAGACTGCCATCTGTCTCGATGAGTCGATCCGCAATCGCCGGGATGCGCTGGCCGCCATCGAGATGGAGTCCTGCCGCATCATAAATGTGAAGCTCGGCCGGGTAGGGGGCTTCAGCGAGGCGATCGCCATCCACAATGCGACCCAGGAACGTGGGATCCCGGTGTGGTGTGGCGGCATGTTGGAGAGCGGCGTTGGCCGGTCCCACAATATTGCTTTATCGACCCTGGAGAATTTCTCACTCCCCGGAGATGTTTCGGCCTCCAGGCGCTACTGGGCCGAGGACATCATTGAGCCTGAGGTCACCGTATCCGCCGCTGGCGAGATCCGCGTGCCAACCACCCCTGGACGGGGCTTTGAGGTGCGTACTGACCTGATCGAACGGCTGACCGTCCGCAAAGAGGAGATCAAGGCCATGGCGCTGGTCTCCTGATCTATAGGAGATGTGATGACTCCCCAGGAAGAATCCATGCTGAACGACCTGATCGGTCGGGTCGAGCAAACCCAACTCACTGAAAAAGATCCGGAAGCGGAGCAGTTACTAAACCAGAGGTTAGGCCGTAACCCTAATGCGCTCTATATTCTGGCGCAAACTGTGTTAGTACAGAGTTACGCTTTGGAGCAAGCCCAGCGCCAACTTAGCCAGTTACGGCAGCAGACCCAGGCGTTGACAGCAGCCTGCTCACACCACCAGCTTCCTGGGCAGTCTGTTGGGACACCGTGACCCTCCCCCGCCACCGCCTCCGCCTCCTCCGCAGCCCGGTTATGGGGCCTCGCCCTATGGTCAGCCGTGGAACCAACCGCCCGCGTATCAAGGCCCCGCATACCAAGGCCCCGCGTATGGACCGCCCCCGCCGGCGGCTGGGGGTGGCTCGAGTTTTTTGCGCACCGCCGCGACGACCGCGGCCGGCGTGGCTGCTGGAGCTCTCGCCTTTCAGGGGGTTGAATCTCTGATAGGAGGATTTGGCCATTCCGCCGGTTTTGGTGGGGGTAGTGGATTTTTTGGCGGCGGCGGGGGCCGACCAGAGGAAACCGTCATCAACAATTACTACGATGACTCCGGCCGCGAACATGGGCGCGTCGACAATACCGGCCTGGGCGATAGCGGCGGTGATGCCGCCAACCTGCAACAGGCCAGTGACGACCTCAGAGATGACGGGGGGAATCAGGACGATTTGAGCTTGGACGATACGTCGTATGATGACTCATCGTTTGATGATTCCTCGGGCGGCGACGACTTGGCGTAACTAAACCAAGGGCAGGGCTTCAGCCGTCGCCGTTTGAAGGGGACGGCCTTTAGGCCGTCCATTTACCAGTCAAGATGGCGGGCTTCGGCCGCTGAGGGCTGCCTAAACGAGCATAAGACGTACCCTCAGGGGCTGAAGCCCGTCCGACATCTCGTCGTTAACGTTGGGCTGAAGCCTGTACCCTTCAAAGACTAAAGTTCTCACGCAGACTCGTTAGCCCCTGCGGTACGCTTTTTATTATCCTTGCCCTAGTCGCTGAGAAATGGCGGCAAGACCGTTCCTCAGCGGCTTAAAGCCGGCAGACGCGGAGCCACTTATGGCACGACTGAAGCCGTGCCTTCGTCAGAAGCGGCTTTTTTCCTTCAAGGGGTTAAAGGACGTTACCTCGAAGCAACCTGGGCCGAGCCAGGAGTCTTCTGGAGCAGCCGAATGGCTTCCTGGTAGCCGAGTTCCTGGGGCTGTACCTTGAAGTCGCTGAAATCTTCCGTGGTCGAATAGTCCACGCTCTTCAACATCAGCAACTTCCCCTGCAGATTCAGCTTCATGTGGATGGTTTCCCAGTGATGCAGGCCGACGTCGGCGTTTTGCACCAGGATGCTGCCACCCTTGTAAAGCCGGCCAAGGACGCCCCAGCCGAAGTTTACGTCGGAGATCAGATGGGCATCGATCTTCGCCAGACGCAACTGCGACTGGTCCACCCAGAGCTCGCCCACCATGCCGTGGTAAACCTCTCCTTCGCGGTCGGGGGGCGTAAAAGCTGGGTTCGGCTTGAATTTTAAGCGGTAACAGAGGCCGCTGGGGCCTTCCACCATGCCGTCGAAGGTGTACAGAAAGGCGTCGGGGAGCATGCGCACCATCTCGTCGCCCCGGGCGCTGTCTTCCTGCTCCTTCTTATGGCGATGTTCCTGTATCTCGGGGTGGGCCAGGAGGTTGTTTAGGCGTTCCGCCTCAGCCTGTTCCTCCTCGGCAGGTAGGGGTTTGCCGTCTCTCTCGAGCAGCCGGGCAACATCCCCATCCTTGGTTTCGACAATCTGCTTGACCACGCTCCCTTTGGCGTCAACCTTGCGTTGGCGGTAGCTGAAGGAGCGTCCCGGCTTAGGGGAATGCAGCTCGTTGTAGCTGGCATCGCGAACGATTTTTGCTGGGTCAACGGCCGGGTTGCCGTTCTGGGAAAGGGATTGGCCGGAGGCTGCCGCAGCCACGCCAAGAAAGAGGACCCCACCGAGCACGGAAGCCCCCGAAACCGACCGAAATTGCTTCAAAAATCGCATAGGTTACCTAAGTGAGATGCAAGGCAATACATTTCAGTTTACATCTGTGGGGCCTCCCACCGTCTAACTCTCTTTGACGGTTGCGATTGACTTCGCTCCTTGCGTATAGTTCGGGCAGAGAGCCTGCAACTGCAGGGAGGCACCCGATGAATGCAGGAGATAGCGCCGTCGCCGTGATCGGCAAATCGGTGCAGATCCGCGGCGAGGTAAAGGGCAGCGAAGATCTGGTGGTGGATGGGCATGTCGAGGGGACGATTACCTTGGTCGAAAGCCGGCTTACCATCGGCCCCAACGCGCACGTGGCGGCGAATGTGTCGGCACGGGACGTGATCCTGCTGGGCCAGCTCCATGGCAATATCTCGGCCACAGGGCGGGTGGAACTTCGCGATGGCTGCGATTTAGTCGGTGACATTTCCGCCGGGCGTCTGTCGATTGAGGAGAGCGCGGTGTTTCGCGGCAGTGTCGAACCGTTGACGGGCGAAAAGGCAGTTGGCGTTGCACCGGCGAAGGGCGCCGAAGTTCCGGTTGCGACCTCTCCAGCCAAACATTAAACGAACGCTGGAGGGCTAAGTAATGATGAGCATATTTCCTGCAGGCAGCACTGGCTTGCGGTCAAAGACCGATGACGTGATGCGCAATATATTCGGCAAGACACAACACGGTGCTCAGGCCACGGGAACTCCTACGGTGCTCACTGGTCCGCGGGTGCCCAGGCACTCCAGTGCCTGGAAGGATCTACTTAAGTATCTCAAGTCCGAGCAAGGCTTGCGGATCCTGGATATCGGGCCCACCTCTCCTACCAATATTAATTTCCTCACCACGCTGGGCCACGGAGTGTACATGGCTGATGTGGTGAATGAGGCCCTGCGTGGCAACTGGATGAGCGCCCCGGACGAAAACGGTGTGACCCAGTTCGACGTGGAAGGTTTTCTCGATAACAACCTCGACTTTGCCGGCAGGGAATTCGACGTCATCCTACTCTGGACCACACTGGATTATGTTCCCCAGGCGCTGGTCGGACCGATGATCAAGCGATTCCGCTCGACACTTCGTCCCGGTGGCCGTGTGCTGACGTTCTTCCATACTCGCAACAATGGACCCGACACCAGCTTCTGCCGTTACCACGTGACCGACAGCGACACCATTGAGACCCAGGAAACTACGGGCTACGCGGTGCAGCATGTCTATACCAACCGGACCATTGAGAAGCTGTTCGAGACCTACAACAACACCAAGTTTTATCTTGCTAAAGACAACCTCTACGAAGTCATGATCACTCGCTGATCTTCCACAATAGCTGGCGAAGGATGCCAATCCAACGCCGGGCATCGGATTGATTCAGGTTCAAGCGACGCACCATGCGACGCACTGCAGCTGGATCTGCGGCTGCCGGCCGGCGGCGGGCGTAGCCAATGGATGTCAGCAATTCTGCCAGCAACTGAGTCACACGCTCCAGATCCTCTGCCTGTGCTGCGGGCTGCGATTCACGCGGGGCTGGTGGATTCACTTCGCGTATCAACTCGTAGAGGCACACGGCTGCCGCCTGTCCCAGGTTCATCGACGCGTGACGCAGACCTGGTGTTGGGTGCATGGGAATGGTCATGAGCCAGTGGCAGTGGCTCATGGCATCGTTGCTCAGACCTGTCTTCTCCGATCCAAAGAGCAGGGCCACACGCGCATTCGTCGCAGCGGAACGCAACAGCGTGCCGGCTTGCGCCAGCGTGTAGAGGGAATGTTCCTGTTTCCGTTCTCCCACTGCGGTGGTGCCCACGACGAGGCTGCAATCTGCTACAGCATCTGCGACGGTAGGGAACTCGCGCGCTACGGCAAGGATGTCGGATGCATCAACGGCTGACTTTGCCTTCTCAAACCCGACAGAGTAGTCATTCACCAGGCGCAAATCGGAAAAGCCAAAGCCGTGCATCGCGCGCGCGACCGCGCCGATATTGTTCGGATTGCGCGCGCGTACCAGCACCACGGTAATGCGCGCGCGCTGTTCTTCGCTCAGCATCGCTCTATCATAGTTGTCGGGAGTGTTCCACTAAGTTCAGGCTTCGCTTATTGGGGAAACGTCTCTGGACGAAGGGCACGGGTTCAGCCGTGCCGTAATCCATCCGCACTCGACGGCTTCAGCCTCTGAGGTACGCTTTTCAAGCCGCGAAGCTCGAATTCTTTCCTTCTCTTCAAACAGGAAGGCTGGGACGGACCTACCTCAGCGGCTAAAGCCGTCATCAGTCACAGTCCTATAGGGCACGGCTAAACCCGTGCCCTTCGTCCGGATTTGTTCGCGCCGGTGCGGAAACGCGCTTACTTGGCATGGAAATCGCGGCCTTTTCGTTCCGGACCGAATCCGAAGATCAGGAATAAACAAAAGATGACGCACATCTCGAAGATGGTGAGCGCCCATTGATATCCGAAATGCCGGCGCAAGGTGAACTCGATCACCACCGAGGGCGCGGCAATCAATACTCCCAGCTGATAGACGACTCCCGGGAATAAGCTGCGCACGCTGCTGGGGGAAAGCTCGTTCAGGTGAGCAGGAATCACTCCAAATGCTCCCTGTACTCCAAACTGCATAGCAAACGAACCAATGGCCAGCATAACGATGGTCGACCCGAAGGCCCAAAGCGGAATGGAAAGCGCACAGATAGTCAAAGCCAGGATGATGGCGAAACGGCGCCCAAGGCGGTCAGAGTAATGGCCGATGACCAGGGCGCCCAGGATAGCGCCGACGTTGTACAGGATCGCCAGATTAGACACTACGGCGTTGGAAAATTTGTGGACTGTCTTCAAAAAGTCCGGGTACAGATCCTGGGTGCCATGAGACAAACACGTGATCGCGGTCATCATCAGCACCAGGTAGACAAAGTCTTTCTTGTGTTCCCATAGGACCCGGGTCACCTCACCAAAACTGGCCAGGCGGTGCTTCTGCCAGGAAGTAGACTCGGGCGAAAGCAAGGTGAGGACTGCGATCACAGCGGCGAGAACCAGACCACAGAGAAACATCCAGCGCCATCCGAAATTTGGTTCGATGGTGCGCAGGGCAACGGCGGCCAACAGATAGCCACCGGAATAGCCCGCCTGCATAATTCCAGAGAAGAGCCCGCGCCAGCGTTTAGGCGAGCTCTCCATCACCAACGATGCACCGATGCCCCAATAGCCGCCCATGCCGATTCCGTAAAGAGCCCGCAGAACGACGAACACGAGGTAGCTGGGCGCGAAAGGAGTGAGCGCCGTGATGATGGAAAAATAAAGCACGCAGGCAATCAGTGGACGACGGCGGCCATAGCGGTCGGCCAACGAACCAAGCACCAGCGCACCCACAGGCCGCATGGCCAGCGTGATGGTGATGGTCCAGACGATGTCGCCCTTGCCTACATGAAAGTTGTTGGCGAGAACATCCACCAGGAAGACGAGGACGAAGAAGTCAAACGCATCGAGGATCCAGCCCAGGATTCCGGAGGAGACAGCAAACCCCCATCTGGGTGAGATCGTTTCTGTGTGGGTGGCGGCGCTGATCGCATCCGAACCAGGCCGGGGCTGCTTCATCCATTCCATCTATAGCCTCGCTAAGGTTAGACCGCCATCCAGAACCAGAACTGCCCCGGTTGCATAAGGAAGCTCGCCCCGGGCCAGCATGCTGACGGCGGTCCCGACGTCCTCCGGGGTGCCCCACCGTTTCTCGAGCAGAAGACCGCCCTCAATCAGGGCGTCGTACTTACCTTTTACTCCTTCGGTCATATCGGTTTCTATGATGCCGGGACGGACCTCATACACCCCAATTCCATATTCTGTCAGACGGGTCGCCCATAGCTTGGTGGCCATGGCGATGCCGGCTTTCGAGATGCAGTAGTCGCCCCGGTTTACACTGGCGACCGTAGCTGATACAGAACTGATATTGACGATCGAATGCGGTTTTGCCGGTTGACGAATCATCCACGCGGCGACGCTCTGGGTGAGAAAATACGGGCCGCGTAGATTGGTAGAGATGAGCTCGTCGAAGCTCTCTTCGCTGGCCTCGAGGACATCGGCGCGAACGCGAGGGGCGATTCCGGCATTGTTGACGAGAACGTCCAGCCGCCCGAGCTGGGCTTCGATGGTTGCTAACAGTTGCTTCCGGTCAGCCGCCGACGCGACATCCGCCGGGACATACATGGAGCGTGGCGCGAGTTCCCTTAGCTGTTGCAGTACTGGTTGCACTTGCTCGGCGGGGCGCCGGCCGGTGATGACAAGGGTAAAGCCGGCCTCCGCCAGTTTGCGTGCGATGCCCAGGCCGATGCCCCGCGTGCCGCCGGTGACCAGCGCCACCCTGTCCTTATCGGGCATGGTCGGCCCCGAAGAAGGTGTAATAGCCGGTGTTGGCGAGCCTGTTGATCAGCAGACAAAGCTCCAGGAGATGGTAGTCGCCCCACATGCAGGCTTCGCCGTGAGGGATTTTCGCATCAGGCGGAATGTAGTCCCATCCATTAGGGCGATGGTAAATGCTGTGCAAGAGCAGGCCCTCGTGTTGGGGATCCACCGCGAGATAAGGTTCCTGCAGTAGTTCGTTGGCAACGGTGAGCCCGGCCTGGGTGTAGACTTCGCCGGCTGGGCCCAGTAGATGGCCGAGGCGAAGCAATCCCTGAGCGGCGATGGCGCTTGCGGAAGCATCCACCGGCTCGTAGTCGTTGTAAGGATCAGCCGGTTTCCTATGCCAGTCGCCTAACCGATTTAACTGCGGCGCCCCGGTATCCCAATAGCAAATGCCATCGAGTGCACTCGCCTGCTGAATGTAGAAGTCGCAACAGGCGCGCGCCGCCTTCTCCAACAGAGCCATGGTCTCTTGCTTGTCTGCAGGTCCATCCACTGCTTGAAGAAACTCCATCAGTTCGGGGAAGCCAAGCATCGCCCAGGCGAGTCCTCGGGTCCAGGTAGTAAACGGGCGAGTAGCCTTGCTGCGACGATGGACAGCGGAAGACACCGCTTGCTGGATTGAAGATGGCTTCGTGTACGGTTCGGCCGCGCAGCGCTGGGGTATCGTAATGATCTCGTCCTTCGCCGTAATAGATGTTGAACAAAGCAGACGTTTTTGCGTGGGTCAGCGCTCGGTCCAGCAGATCGACGCGCTGGTCTTGTTCTGCCTGCAAGCTGTGGCCGAGCATATGCGCCATACAGCAGACGCGCAGGGTGCGTATGGTGTCGATGAAGAGAGAGTGGCTGCCGTTGAAGGAGTAGATGTAGCCGAGACCATCGTTGAGGCTGGTCCAACGGGCGGCTTGCACCGCTCCACTTACTTTCAATGCGAGCTCGTAAAAGTACAGCTCCTGAGCATTGTGGGGCATGCGCCCTTCGAGCATCAGCCGGCGCAGGTGGCCATAAGTGGAGATGTTGTTGAAGCCATGGTCGTGGACGCCGGTGTGGGTGAGATGCTCGGCCATGTCGGTAACGACGTGCCGCTGGGCAACGGTGAGGAGATCCCGATTTCCGGTCAGCTCAAAGCAGATCAGGGCATTGCCGTACTGGAATCCCTGCGTCCATTGGGTCCAGCTGCGCGCAGTGTAGCGACCCGCAACGGTCATGACGGGGGCTCCGTCGCTTACTTTCCAGCGCCGGTCGAGGCGCAGGGTCTTTTCCGAAGCCAACTGTAACGTGCGCTCGACAGCCGGGGACAGATCCTTAGCTTTCAAGGTTTGATTGGATTGCAACCTGGCTCCTTAATCTTTAAACGAATGCGGTGAAGCGCTCGATCATTTGCTCGAGCACCTGGTCCGGATCGGTATCCCAGATAACGCGGTTGAATATTTCCACTTCAATGGGGCCGTC
Source organism: uncultured Acidobacteriaceae bacterium (assembly GCA_963847155.1). Lineage (GTDB taxonomy): Bacteria > Acidobacteriota > Terriglobia > Terriglobales > Acidobacteriaceae > PALSA-350. The sequence goes on from CAWJZH010000008.1 coordinate 258,388, forward strand.
ATAGCCGGCTTGATCGACCGCCTGCCGCAGCATCCGATTATCGATGACGCCATCGCCCATCATCCCTCGGCCCAGGAGCAGGTCGGGCAAGGGAACCAGCCAGTCGTTGACATGGAAGCCGAATATCCTGCCTCTGCATTGGTCGATCAAGGCGAGCACCTGCGGATCCCACCAGATGTGAAAGACATCGAGAACCAACCCTACTTCCTGGGGAGTAAAGGTGGAGGCCAGTTCGAGCGCCTGGCCGATCGTAACCAACACCGAGCGCTCGGCCGCGTACATGGGATGGAGTGGCTCCAAACCGAGTTTGACGCCGTGCTGGCGGGCGTAGGGGACCAGCGAAGCGACGCCGTCGGCAACCATCTTTCTGGCTTCGCCCAGACCTATTTCCGCTCCACCACCGACGACAAGCACCAGGGAATCGGCCTGAAGCGCCGCGGCTTCGTCGATCGCGCGGTAGTTATCATCGAGATTTTTTTGCCGGCCCGCCGCTGTCGGGCTGGGGAACATGCCTCCGCGGCATACACTCGAGACGTGCAGGCCTGCGTCTTTTACCAGCCGAATGCAGGAGGCCAGACCCGCCTCTTCGATCTTGTGCCGCCACAGCGCGATGGATGGGATGCCATGGCGAACGCAGCCGTCAACCGCCTGGCTTACGCTCCAGTTGGAGATAGTGATCTGATTGAACGAGAGCCGGGTGATCTCTGCCATGCCTGGGTGCTTACTTCAATCCTTCTACGAGGTAGAGATCGGAAAGGGTGCGGTGATAACCGTAGATGTAGGAGCGGCCGTCCGGTGTCATCACGATCGGCCCAATCTGGCTGACACCCGCGGGGTCGGCGGGCGCCAGGCTCCGCCAAAGGGTTCGCTTGCCCGTAGTCAAATCGAGCTGATACACCTTCGCGGGAAACTCGCCAGGCTGATAAACATAGAGAGATTTGCCATCGGCTGACCATTCTATCGGCTGTTCGCTGGGCAGAAAACCGGAAACCGGTTTTGTTGGACCTCCGGTGAGGGAGTAGAGATACGCTTTACCATCGGGTCCGACCCCGGCGACCTGGCTTCCATCCGGAGCAAGGGCGATCACCAACGGATCGATGCCCTCCGGAGAAACCGGTGTGGCCGAACCACTGATTGACTTCTGGACAAAAATGCGGGCCCCGTGACCTTCCTGCTTGGCCGTAAAGACAATGCCTTGGCTGTCGGGCAGCCAGCGCGCCCAACTGTGATAAAGACCGTCGTGGGTAATCTGTTGCGGCTCGCCCGCACCGCTGGGAAGCAGAATAAGCTGTGCGGGTGATGACATAGTGAGACCCAGGACCCATTTGCCGTCGGGCGATAAGCTGACGGATTCGCCATCACCCAGCCTGACTGCCGACTCTTCATCGGTCTTGCGCAAATAGATCGAGTAGCCGCCGCCGCCCCCCACGCCTTCTTCGTCGAACAGGAGACGCTTTCCGTCCGCCGCCATCTCGGCGGGGAAGGAATAGTCGAGCCAGGAGAAGTCCTGCTCTTTTGGCGTCCCCGCGATGAGCCCACTTAACTCGCGCCGCCAACTTTGCCGCGACAGCAGCACCAAACCCTTTTGCGAGATGTCCTCCAGCTGTAGTGAGGCCGGTACGCGGGCGATGATCCGGTCGTGTCCGGACAGGCTCACTGCATTCAAGGATCGCCCGTTGCCGACGTTCGTGCTGCTGGTGTACCAGATCTCCTTTGCATCCGGCGCCCAAGCCAGTCCTTCCACGGTCAGGAAGTTGTCGGCAAGAATTTTGTCGGTGCCCTGACGGTTGATCACGTGCACTCCGCCGGAATCGTCGCCTGGTTGAGGATGCTCGATAAACGCCACGCGGTCGCCATCCGGGGAAACGCGCGGATTGCTGATCCAGCCGGGGCTTTCGTGGATCACCTTGCCGATGGGGAATTCGAGGCGGTTCTTGCCGCCCATGTCACGCACGATGGCCAGTTGTTTGCCGTCGGGAGACCAGTCCGCCCACTGCACACCTTCGAGAATCTCCCGCGGGTCGCCGCCGTTGATGGGCATGCGCGCAAGCGTCCCGGACTGGGTATAGGTGCCGGTTACATTCACGTTGGTCAGTAGGGCAATGTCGCTGGTGGACGAGATGCTCATCAGTTCTTCTCCGTGGCGCTGGAGCGAACGCGACTGGGGACTCTCCGGACTGGTAATAAACAGTTCTGTGGGCTTGCCCTCCCAGGCTGCGCCGTAGACCACCGATTGGCCGTTAGGCGTGAAGCGCGCCGAGCGAACTGTGCCCCGCCGGAAGGTCAATTGACGATAGACGGGGAGTTCCGTGTGGCTGTTCGCGGCATGGAGAAACCAACCGAGGGCCAACCCGGCCAGTAGTGCCACTGCGGCCGCCGCTATGGCGTACGGCCAGAGACCTCCGCCTTTAGCGACGCGCGGCGGCATCGCCCGATGAGCAGCAGGCGACCCGCTGCTAGAAGTACTTTGTGCGGCTGCCGTGCGCTGGGAGTCCAGCGTCCGCTTGAGAATCTTCATCTCGGCTCGCATTTCAGCAGCGGATTGATAGCGAAGGTCGCGGTCCTTCTCGAGTGAGCGGTCGAGGATGCGTTCGAACTGCGGTGGAAGGTCGGGATTGAGTTGGTGCACCGGCACAGGATTCCGATTAAGGATGCTTTCAAAAATGACCGCCGACGTATTTCCGTCAAAGGCCGGCCTGCCGGTGGTCATTTCGTAGAGCGTCGCGCCCAGCGAAAACAAGTCCGTGCGCCCATCAAGTTCTTCTCCGCGCGCCTGCTCGGGTGACATATAGGCGACCGTGCCCAGGGCGCTGCCAGGGCTGGTGAGATCTTTCAGCGTCTCGGCATCGGCGGTCGCGTTCAGGTCTCGCCGGGCGTCGACTTTTGCCAGCCCGAAATCGAGCAGCTTTGCCTGCCGGGTCTTCGTGACGAAGATGTTGGCCGGCTTGATGTCGCGGTGCACGATGCCTTTCGCGTGAGCGGCATCGAGAGCGTCCGCGATCTGAATACCGAGATCGAGGACAAAATCGATAGGCAGGGCTCTGCCGTCAATGCGGTGTTTGAGGGTTTGGCCCTCCAGGTATTCCATGGCCAGAAAAGCGCGGCCGTCTTCTTCGCCTACGTCATAGATCGTGCAGATGTTGGGGTGGTTCAGCGCCGAGGCGGCACGGGCCTCACGGCGGAACCGGTCGAGCACGGGAAGCTGGCGGGCGACCTCGTCGGGCAGAAACTTGAGCGCCACGAAGCGCCCGAGGCGGGTGTCCTCGGCCTTATAGACCACGCCCATTCCCCCGCCGCCAAGCTTTTCAATGACGCGATAATGGGAGATGGTTTCGCCAATCATGGTCCAGCGTTAGCCTAGGGGAGGCTGGGCGGCAAGTCAACGAAATGCTGCTGGATGGTGTACAGGTCCAAACGAACATGTCCGGTCTGGGGCGTAGAGGCATAAGCGTTAACCTAAATGGGGTGTTTTTCGTCAAAACTCCCGCAAAACCGTCATCCTGACAGCCTGTGACTTTTTTGGATCTTTTCCTGTTTCTGCATATCCAGCCAGCTGTATTTAAACCCGCGACAAAGCCGTCATCCTGAGCGAGGCGCTTCGCCGATCTATCGCAAACGAAGGGCTTTACGGCGCGGAGTCGAAGGACCCCGGCGATGCTTGTTGGCAGATGCTCTTGAAACCTTTCCAGCCGCGATCTTCACCGGAATATAAAAAAGTCACAAACTCTGAGCGAAGCGCTTAACGGATCGATCGCGTGACACAGCGCTGAGTGGCCGCGGAGTCGAAGGACCTCGGCGATGCATAATCCACCCATGCTGCTCGGAGTTTTCAACCACCAGTGGCGAGAACGAGAACACAGGATTGTTCCGGGGGTTCGCACTTGTTCTCGGTCCAGGGAAAGGTCGTAGCGGGTCCGCCAGGAGCGGGCTTCAGTGGTTGAAAAGCTACCAGCGCCATAGGCGGGATAAGCACCGTCGGGGTCCTTCGACTCCGCGCCATTCAGCGCTGTGTCACGCGATCGATACGTTAAGCGCTTCGCTCAGGATGACGGTTTTGCGGGAGATTTGACGAAAAACTCCCCATTAGGTTAACGCTTATGGGGAGTAGAAGGGAGAAACGCACACGCCGCGTAGATTTGTGTTTCCACACGATCCGCAGCATCGAGAATATCTTGGGCGATGTAAGACCAGATATCGAATAGATCATCCTCGGCTTGAGGTGTCAGCAGATACAAACTCACCCCTGCCGGTTTTGCTCGATCCAGGCGCGCTTTCTCTCCCGCATATGGGACTGTTCCCTAGGCTCCTGTGGCGATTGTTGCTACGCAGGCCACTTCCATTCCCGGATCTCCTTCTGATCGATCCCGTTTTCGTGGGCGTAGTTGATGGCTTCGATGATCTGCCCCTTGAGCCACTCGACGGTGTGCGCTCCCTTCTCAGCAAGCTTAGGCACGCGTTCGATGACGTCGATGGCCAGGTTGAAGCGATCTACCTGGTTCAGGATAGCCAGTTCCAGCGGCGTGTTGATGTTGCCTTTCTCCTTATATCCACGCACATGGAAATTTTCGTGGTTGGTTCGCTTATAGGTCAGCTTGTGGATCAACGAGGGGTAAGCATGGAAATTGAAAATCACCGGCTTGCTCTTCGTAAACAACCCGTCGAACTCACGATCGGACATGCCGTGTGGATGCTCCCGCTCCGGCATCAGGCGGAAGAGATCGACCACGTTGATGAAGCGTACCTTCAATCCTGTGCACCGCTCGCGCAGAATCGCTGCCGCCGCCAGCGCTTCTGAGGTGGGAATGTCGCCCGCGCAGGCAATGACCGCGTCCGGCTCGTCCTCGGCGTCGGTGCTGGCCCAGTCCCAAATGCCAATACCCTTGGTGCAGTGCTCGACCGCGTCTTTCATCTCGAGATATTGCAGGTGGGGCGCTTTATCGGCAACAATTACGTTGACGTAATTGACGCTGCGCAGGCAATGGTCGGTCACGCTCAGCAGGCAGTTCGCATCCGGCGGAAGATAGATGCGCGTCACTTCGGGGCTCTTGTTGGTCACCACATCCAGGAACCCGGGATCCTGGTGGGTGAAACCGTTGTGATCCTGCCGCCAAACCAGCGAGGTGATCAGCAGGTTGATGGAGGAGATAGGCTGCCGCCACCGCGTCTCCAGCTTGCTCTTCTCCAGCCACTTGGCATGCTGGTTGAACATGGAGTCGATAATGTGCACGAAGGCTTCGTAGGAAGAAAAGAAGCCGTGACGGCCGGTCAACACATAGCCCTCGAACCAGCCTTCGAGAGTGTGCTCACTCAACATCTCCATCACCCGCCCGTCCTGGGCCAGGAAACCGCCGTCCGCGTCTTCCGGCAGCATCTCCTCCATCCACGTCTTACCGCTCGCTTCGTAGATCGCTTGCAATTTGTTGGAGGCCGTTTCGTCCGGTCCAAAGACCCGGAAGCTGGTCATGTTGCGGCGCATCACATCGCGCAGAAAATGCGCCGTGACGTCCGTCGGGGAGACTTCGATCTGACCTGGCTTGGTTACCTTGACGGCATACTCGCGAAAATCAGGTATCTGCAGCGGCTTGCGCAACAGGCCGCCGTTGGCGTGGGGGTTAGCCGTAATGCGCCGCGTACCCTTCGGCGCCATTTCCCGGAGTTCCTCTATCAACTTGCCTGATTCGTCGAACAACTCCTCCGGACGATAGCTTCGCAGCCAGCCTTCCAATTCCGCCAGATGCGCAGGGTTGGTCTTGGGATCAAGGATGGGGATCTGGTGGGCGCGCCAGAAGCCTTCGACCTTATGTCCGTCTACCTCCTTGGGGCCGGTCCAGCCCTTGGGCGTGCGCAAGATGATCATGGGCCACTTAGGCCGCTCCATCGGCTGGCCTTTGGGTGCGTTGCGTGCTCTCTCCTGAATGGCGCGAATCTCGAGCACGCAGCCTTCCATGACCTCGGCCATTTTGGGGTGCATCTTATCCGGGTCATCGCCTTCGACGACGTGCGGTGTCCATCCCAGGCCTCTCATGAGCATGTCGAGCTCCTCGGGCGGTATGCGAGCCAGGATGGTCGGATTGGCTATCTTGTATCCATTCAAATGCAAGATGGGGAGCACGGCGCCATCGCGCACCGGGTCAAGAAATTTGTTGGAGTGCCAACTGGTGGCCAGCGGCCCTGTCTCCGATTCTCCGTCGCCAACTGCTACGGTCACGATCAGGTCGGGATTGTCGAACGCGGCTCCGAAGCCATGGGAAAGGCTGTAGCCGAGTTCGCCGCCTTCGTGGATCGATCCCGGAGTTTCCGGAGTGCAATGGCTCCCAATGCCTCCAGGAAAAGAAAATTGCTTGAGGAACTTGTGCAGCCCTTCCACGTCCTGACTCTTGTCCGGATAAATCTCGGAATACACCCCTTCGAGATAACAATTCGAGAGGGTCGCCGGGGCTCCATGGCCGGGGCCGGAAATGTAGATCATGTCGAGGTCGTACTTCTTGATCAGCCGGTTCATGTGGACCCAGATGAAGCTCTGCCCAGGGTCGGATCCCCAATGCCCTAGCAAGCGGTTCTTGATGTGCTCGGGCTTCAGCGGCTCGCGCAGCAGAGGATTGGCGAATAGGTACAGCATGCCGGCGGAAAGATAGTTGCAGGCGCGCCAGTAAGCATTCATTTTCCTGGTTTCATCGGCGGTCAATGGTTCGAAACGCCCTGATTTGCTGGACGAGTCGGATGCCGTTACCGGAAGGGTCTGGACGTTGCTCATAGATTCCTCCTGTTGTTGCCATTCGTCGCGTTCCATCTGCCTTACATGCATGGCGATCATTCGATCTTCCTGGGCTGTTACCACCCAGACGGTCACCTTCGAATCCGGAGCGCTCACGCGGCGCAATTGATCGCCGCCAACTTCATTAGCCGTTGCATCGAGGATCGACTCCGCAAGATTCGAGCCCGCTTAAAATTTCTGCCCGGGACTGCACATCGTGTTCGCCGATGCCGCCGGTGAAAACCAGGGCATCCAAGCCACCCAGCAGCCAGACGAAGGCGCCTATCGCTTTCCTAACGCTGCGGCAAAAGACCGCAATGGCCAGCTTCGCGTCCGGGTTTCCGGTGGCGGCCGCCTTGCGGAGCGCGCGCATGTCGTTGGGTAATCCGGATATGGCCACCATCCCAGCCTGGTGGTTCAGCATGCTTTCCACCGTCGTCCAGGCTCCGTCGCGGTCACCTTTCGCTTGCCGCAACAGATAAAGGACCAATCCGGGATCGAGATCGCCGGGCCGGGTGCCCATCACCACGCCACCCGTTGGCGTGAGCCCCATCGTGTTATCGACCGATTGTCCGTCCACCAATGCGGTCAGGCTGCAACCGCTTCCCAGGTGGGCAATGACCATGCGCCGGGGAAACTGCGTATCGGTCCATGGCTTCCCGCATATCGTCCACTACGCCTTCGCAGGAAAGACCATGGAATCCATACCGGTGGACACCCTGGCGGCGATACTCGCTGGGGATGGCGTAGGTAGAAGCTTCTGGCGGCATGGTCTCGTGGAAGATGGTGTCGAAGCATGCATAGTGTCGTGCCTGGGGAAATCTCCCCATCATGTCGCGGATCAATCGGATCGCCTCGGGGTCGTGCAGTGGTGCAAAAGGCACCGCCTGCTGCAAATCCCTCAGGACCTCTTCGGTGATTCTCTGATGCTGGCGGAGGGCCGGTCCGGGATGCACTACCCGGTAGCCAACCGCGTCAATCGGCGGCATGCCGTGACTGCAGACCGCATTTTCCAGCAGCGCCATCGGATCTTTTTCGGATGCATCTTCCGCCTCCGGGACTGTATTGCCCAGCTCCCGCCCCTTGGCATCGCGAAAGGTGAACCCGAGAGTGGCTCCGCCCACGCCACTGATTTCGCCGGCAAATAGAGCACGCGGCCAGGAGAACCTGTCCCCTTGGCTTGCGTCTTGAGCCGCCTCGAAAATAGAAAATTTGATCGACGACGAACCACTGTTGATAACCAATATATGCACGTCACCACCCGCCCGCTCCTGGCAGATTCTTCCAAGCTACACCCGCCGTGTGTGCCAGAGATGAAATCCACAGGCGTTTGCCTAATGGATAGAGTCGGCCAGAGGGAGGAAGGTGTCGGCCGCGATAAGCCCCTAACATCAGATTCCCCACTCACATAGAGCCGCTAGTCAGGCTAGGGAAAAAATTGTCGACAAGATGATCGCCGCCCCCAGGCGTTTTTGCGGAACCGTGGATCCGTCGGGGCCGATCGAACGCGGAAAATGGACGATCAAAAGGCGCCGTTGCGGGCGGGCTCCACTCGTTGATATGGCGAAAAGACTGGTTGACGGTGTTTCTTCAGCGTGATAGTTTGGCCGCCATAACTGAAACGGCCGTTGCACCATGCGACGCAGGGCGGTAGAACTCCTTCGCCTGGACGGTCGTCCACAGAACAAAAGCAAAGTTAATAGTTCAAACGGTGGTAAAAGAACGAATTTTGGGAGGCGGTTCCAGATGTTCAAGCGCATTGGCACATTTCTGGGTTTCTCGTTGCTGGCGGCGACCACGCTGACGGCGCAGACTAGCGGCACCATCCTCGGACATGTCAACGACACGACCGGGGCAGTAGTTCCCGGGGTGTCCATCACCCTCACCAACACGGGAACGAACACCACCCGCACCACTCTTTCCAGCAACGACGGGGACTATACCTTCCCCGACGTTCCGCCGGGAGTCTATACCGTTGCAGCCACCCATCCCGGCTTCAAGGCCGCAACCGCTCGGGACGTGCAACTGCAGGTGCAGCAATCGTTGACCCAGAATTTCACGCTCCAGGTCGGTGAGGTGACGCAAACGGTATCCGTTTCGGCCGCAGCCGCCCTTCTCCAGACGCAGAACTCCTCCCTCGGCACCGTGGTTCCTACTCAGACCCTCGCGGAGATGCCGGTGAACAATAGAAACTACCTGAACCTGGTGGCGCTCTCGGCGAACACGAACGTCGTTTCACCGACCCAGGGCCAGGCCGGCGCACGGCTGGGAGGCGCGCGCGCCAACGAGTCCATCTCGGTGGGCGGCTCGCGCATCATGTTCAACCACTACACGCTCGATGGCGTCAACAACACCGACGTGGACTTCAACACCTTTGTGGTCCAGCCCTCGATCGACGCCATCCAGGAAATGAAGGTGCAAACCGGCGTCTATCCTGCCCAATACGGTTACAACTCGACCCAGATCAACGTGGTCACCAAGAGCGGCGCCAACAATTATCACGGCGCCGGGTTCTACTTCCTGCGCAACAACTACGCGGATGCACTCGGGTATAACTATTTCTATCCCACTCCTCCACCCGCCGCGCTCCCCTATAAATACAACGACTACGGATTCGTGCTCACCGGGCCGATCTCGATTCCCCACGTCTTCAACGGCAAAGACCGCTTCTTCTTCATGGTCAACGACGAATGGTATTCCCGAATCAGTTTCTCGAATCAGGGCGTTGACCCTGCCGACGCCGGCCGTCCTGGGGGGCGATTTCAGCCAATACAAGGCAACCGCAAACGGATCCGTCGTTCCCATCTACGATCCCGCTACCGGCAACCCCGATGGCACGGGCAGGAAACAGTTCCCGGGCAATGTCATTCCGGCGGACCGCATCGATCCTACCTCCCTTAAGTTCATCCAGTTGTTCTACTCCCCGGCTCAGAACAGCCAGTTCCAGAACAACTACACATACCTCCAATCCCAAAGGGACAATCACGACGGCTTTAACGTGCGCGGCGATTACTACTTGTCATCGAAGTCAGCAGTTTGCCTTCCGCTTCAGCAATGGCCTGGAAACGAATCCGACTGCGCAATTCCAGACGGCGGGCGGAACCACCGGCAGCAATATCATCACCAAGTACTACCAGTACATGGGCTCCCACACCTGGACCCCCTCTGCCACGGTCGTCAACGTGGCCACGTTTGGCTGGACCAACTTCTACAACTCTCTCGGCCTGTACTCGCAGGGCGTCAATAACGCCGTGGGCAAGCTCGGGATTCCCGGCCTTCAACCCGGAATTCCCGCAACCTGGGGCATTCCCACCGTAGGCTTTACGGGGGATATCTACAGCAGCATTGGCGACAGCTCCGACGGTCCTTATGTGACCAAAGACCCCAATATCTCCATCAACGACAACCTCAACTGGGTGCGTGGCAAGCATTCCATCTCTTTCGGGTTCCAGTACGAGCGGCAGACCTTCAATGAGCTGGGCAACCAGTTCTCCCGTGGCTCATTCACCACCCAGGCCAACGCCACCGCTCAGGCCAGCGTCTCCTGGGAAACTGGTGAAGGGAACCGGCTCCGCGTTCGCCGACTTCCTCCTCGGCCAGCTTTACACCTCGGTCTATGCGGTGCAGATCGCGCAGGCCGATTACAAGCGCAACGTCGAAGCCGCCTACTTCGACGATAACTATAAGTTCACGCCCAAGCTCACCGTGTCGGCCGGCCTCCGCTATGAGCTGACTCCGCCCTGGCGCAACACCCTGGGCAATGAGTTCATCGTGGATTTGCAAACCAACAACTCGCCCATTAGCCCCTTCGTTTCGGGGCCGGAGCCTCAGAGCCAGTGGCCCTTCTTTAGACGCCAGGGCACCTGCACTGACCCGTATCAGGGAGTGAACATCCGCTGGGTCGACGCCAGTAAAAACCCTGTCAATCCGCCGCCGCAATGCTCCAACGGCCATTTCCCCAATTCGCTCATGCAGACCTCGTACCGCGACTTCGCGCCTCGCTTGGGCATTGCCTTCACGCCGAACAGTACATGGGTCATCCGTACGGGTTTTGGCATGTATTACGACAATGACACCGCGAACGGCCGGTTCGACGTGGCCCGCAACCTGGCCGGGCGTGTCACCACAACCTCGGGGGGTGGGACTGCCGGCCAGGCCACCATCAACTGGGGCAACGCGGTGGCCGGCGGCGCCGTCGCCAACATACCGCCGCCCTACTCCTACTCCAATGCGTACAGGCACAGAACTACGTACAGCGAGGTCTGGCTGTTCGATGTCCAGAAGCAGCTCGGCCAGGATTGGCAGCTCGAGGCCGGATACCTGGGATCGAAAACTGATCACCTGTATGGCTTCCGCAATGCCAATTATTCGGTGCCGTACGGATTGCTTGGCGCCGCCGGGTACAACGCGAATGGCTCGCCTAAGAGCATCCTGCAGCGTACGCCCTACCCGAACAATGGCGTGATTCAGTTAGTGCACGACATGGGCAACGCGAATTACAACGCCTTCACCTTCCAGGTGAACAAGCGCTTCAGCAACGGCTTCAACCTCATCAGCTCCTACACCTATGCGAAATCGCTGGACGACACCAGCGGAATCCGCACCCAGTCGTCGCCGCTCTTCCCTCAGAACGACCTCTGCATCAGCTGCGAATACGGGCCTTCGGACTTCGATGTGAAGCATCGCGTGGTTGGCCTCGCTCATTTACAACCTGCCCTTTGGCCAAGGCATGATGTTCGCGCCCTCGTCGAAGATCGTGGATGCGGTGATCGGCGGCTGGCAACTCACCGTCCTCGGCACCCTCCAGACCGGCGTTCCCTTCAACATGGGGTACAACGACAACAATGCCAGTACCAATACCATTTCCGGCGGCACACCGGCGACCCGGCCGAATCTCGTCCCCGGACAGACGTTTTTCCAGCCCAACAAAAAGGCCGGATCCAGCGGCCAATGGACGAATCTCGCGGCCTTTCCCGAGCCGGCCCCGGGTTTCCTCGGAAGTACGAGTCGCAACATGCTATACGGCCCGGGCTACCAACAATTCGATATGTCCATCGGCAAGCGTTTCAACATGCCCTACAACGAACACCACCAGTTACAAATCCGGTTCGAGGCGTTCAACGCCCTCAACCACACCAATTTCGGCAACCCGACCAAATTTGTGAATGGGTCGAACGCGGGCAAAATCACGACGTCAAATGCAGCTCCGGGAAGTGCAAATGGAGGCGCGCGGGAACTGGAGCTAGGCGCCAGGTACACGTTCTAAGCCGGCGGTGTCCACGATTAACGTGTCGCTCTAATCGATGCCTTTGCGAGGTGGGCTTTTCGTTCATGAGACAGCCCCATCTGGAAGCATCGTCACCGGTTGCACCAATCGTGGAGCCGCCCCTTTTGTAGGGGTCCCAAACGAACTCTTGACGGTCGTTTTTTCAGCGTGATAGGTTGACCGCGTTATCTGAAATTACCGTTGCACGATGCGAAAATGAGGGGTAGCAGACTTCTGCACTATCAACGATCACTCATGCCATCGCTCGACGAAAGGGAACATTCCATGAGTCAGTTCACACGAAGATCAATGTTGAAGGGCGCGGCTGCGGCCCTGCCTGGTGCCGGTATCTTCGCGCTTCCAACCCTGGCGCGCGCCATTGAAGATAACAGCAACCCGCAGCAGAGGCCGAAGGTCAAGATCACCGACATCCGCACCGCGCAGGTGCTGGTGCACGGACCGCAAACACACGTGCGGGTTTACACCGATTCCGGTCTTGTACGGTCAAGGCGAATCGACCGACGCGGCCGTGGGCACAGCATCGCTGGTGCATGGCTTTCGCCGCATGCTGATCGGACAGGATCCACTCAACGTGGATGCGCTGTGGGAGCGGATGCGCGTTTCCGGAATCTTCGCCGGCGCCCAGGGCGGCCAATACGTGACCGCGATGACTGGAATCGAGATCGCGCTATGGGATCTCGCGGGGAAAATTCTGGGCCTTCCGGTTTATCAGTTGCTGGGAGGAAAATTCCGCGACAAGATTCGCATGTACTGCGACTCGGACATGGACGATCCCATTGGCCCCGAGTCGGACCGCAAGCTGCCCTGGATCAAGGAGCAGGGTTTCACGGCGATGAAAATCGACCTCGACGATGCGGCAGATCCGGCCCGCTTCGACAAAGTGAACTGGACGGCAAGCAACGGCGAGATCGATCGCATGGTGAGTTGGGTGAAGCACGTGCGCGAATCGATCCCCAAGGAAATGGACCTGGCTTGCGACATGCACGGCCGCTACGACGCCACCACCGGCAAGCGGGTCGCGGTGGCGCTCGAACCTTACCGGCTGCTCTGGCTCGAAGAACCCGTGCCGCCGGAAGACATCGACGCCATGGCGGATATCCGCCACTCCACCACCACGCCGATATGCTGCGGTGAGAATCTGTACATGCGCTGGGGCTATACCGAACTGCTGCAGAAGCGCGCGGCAGATATCATCATGCCGGATATCCAAAAGGTAGGCGGACTTTCCGAGGCGCGCAAGATCGCCAACATGGCCCAGGCATACTACGTTCCGTTTGCGCCGCACTGCGTCGTCTCTCCCATCGGCACCATGGCTTCGGCCCACGTTTGCGTGACCATCCCCAATTACCTGGTTTGCGAGTGGCACTGGATCAATCATCTCGAGGTATGGAAGACCTTTGTCAAAGAGGGCGAGATTATCCAGCAGGGTTATGTAACCCCTCCGGACAAGCCCGGGCTAGGCGTGGAGATGAACGAAGAGGTGGCCAAGACAGTGCAGATTCCAGGAACAACGTGGTTTGAGCCCAGCAAATAAAAGGATGCAGCCAATGAAGACACTGATTCGCCACGCTAGACGCGGAGCGTTGGCCGTGGTCTGTTCCTCGATGATGTTGGGTGCGATCCCCGGCGCTCATGCGCAGCAGGGATTTTTCACTCCGGAAGACGTAATCAAATACACGCCCGACTGGCATGGGGAGCGGTTCCCGGACGGCCGTCCCAAGGTGCCGGATTCCATCCTCGACCGGATGAAGTCGGTGACGCTGGAAGAGGCCTGGGCGGTGGTGGAAAACGCAGGCTTCATGCATCAGTACGAAGACGGCTGGCTTTCCATTCATCCCGACAAGGTGCTGGTGGGCCGTGCGCTCACGGCCGTCTGGATGCCGGGGCGTCCCGACATCCAGAAGCTGATCGAGGCGCAGGGTGTGGAGGATAAACGGCAGGGCGCAATGAACGCCTGGCCGGTGGACATGCTGCAGCCGCGGGACGTTTACGTGGCCGATCACTTTGGGCTGAAGGTGGACGGTCCTTCGATTGGCGACAATGTGGGCAACGCGATCTATGCCAAGTCAGGCAACGGCATTGTCTACGACGGCGCCGTGCGGGATATCAATGGACTAGACGAGTTGCCGAATTTTGTTTCCTTTGTTCGTTACTACGATCCCTCGCATCATTACGGGTCGCTGCGTTCGGGTAGGTTACTCAATTCGACCATGGTGAGCATCAACGCCCCCACGCGCATCGGCCATGCGACGGCGATGCCAGGCGATGTTGTGTTGGGCAGGAATGGCGGGGTGATTTTTATTCCACCGCAACTTGCCGAGAAAGTGGTGAAGAGTTCTGAGTCGACCCACCTGCGCGATGTGTTTGGACATCAAAGGCTGGAAGAGAAAAAGTACACCGCTGGCCAGATCGATGCGCGATGGACGGATGCAATCGAGCAGGATTATCGTTCATGGCTAAAGCAGAACGAGGATCACCTCTCCGTTCCCAAGGAACAGATTGAGGAGATATTGAAAGAGCATCAGTAACTGACATTGTCCCGAGTCACGAAGGGACTTGAAGTAACTTTCTGCCGTCATTCTGCTCTTAATGCGGTCGTTGGCTGCACCAGAGTGCTTCGCAAGGCCGGGATCAACGCAGCAATTGTTGACGCAAGGCCGAGAACCGCAATGGTGAGCGCGACTGTCTCCATATCGAAACTCCGCACGCCGAAGAGCAGGCTCGACAGAAGGCGCCCCACAGCCGCTGAGAGTAGCGCTCCAAACCCCACGCCGAGGAGCGTAAGCCGCAGCCCCTCCGAAACAATCAATCTGCCGATGTTCGCCCTGGTTGCGCCAAGGGCGATGCGAATACCCACCTCGCGCGTGCGGCTAATGGCGATAAATGAAATCAGTCCATAGATTCCGAGAGTCGACAGCACAAGAGCCGCAGCAGCGAAGAACGCAAGCATCACCAGAAGGAAGCGACGAACGGCGATGGTGTCGCTAACCAAACTTTGCAAAGATTGAAAGAAGAACACTCCCTGATTGGGATCGACGCTGGCGACTGTATTCTTGAGCAATTCGGCGGCCTGGTTTGGCGCCAACGTGGTCTTGATGACCACAAAGTTCACATTGCCCGTGGTCTGGTCGAGCGGCACTAAGACCCCCGTACGGGCAAGAAGATCGAGCGACACATTCCGCATCGGCGCCACGACTCCAACGACTTGACGCCAGACCGGATGCTGAGGATCGCTGATGTTGATCGATCGGCCGAGCGGATCGCTGCCAGGCCACAACGCGTGGGCCATATTTTCATCGATGACCGCGACTTTGGGCGTACTCGCGGTGTCAGTTTCGGACACAAAGCGCCCGCGGCGCAAACGAACGCCCATGGTTTCGAGGTAGCCCGCGGAGACCGCGTTGAAATCGGCGCTCACGCCCGCATCACGGTTGCCGGCGGCCATCTCGGTGGATTGGGCTTTTACGTCATCGTACTGGCCGACGAAGGGAAAGCCGGCCGATACAGCCGCCGATTCTACATGCGGCGTGCTTCGGAGCCTCGCGAGAACTCGATCGAAGAATAGCTGACGCTTCTCGAATTGGGCGTATTGCGTGTGCGGAAGCACCGTGACACCGTAGAACACACCCTTGGCCTCATAACCCGTATGGGAGGACACAAGATTGAGGAAGGTACGCAGCATGAGTCCTGTCGCGCTGAGCAAAGTCAGGGCAACTGCGACCTGAGAAACAACGAGCGCGCTGCGCAACCGGGTCCGTGGCCGTCCTGCGTGGGTCGGCGATCCATCAGAGAGAACATTACGGGGGGACATCTTAAGGACCTGCAGCGCGTTGAGAGCCCCGATGAATAGTCCGCTGCCAAGCGCCATGGCCATGGCAAAGAGCACCGCTTTCCAATCGATACTGGTATTGGCCAGACGTGGAACGTCGACGGGAGCAAGCCGAAGCAAGACATGCACGCTGGCAATTGCCAAGGGGATGCCGAGTAAACCGCCGCAGCCGCACAACAAAATGCTTTCGAGAATCGGGAGCCGGGCGAGGCGTGAGGCAGTTCCGCCGAGGGCCATCCGGATAGCCAGATCGGCGCTTTTGGACTCGCCCCGAGCGAGTAGAAGGCTGGCGATGTTCGCGCAAGTCAGAACCACGATGAGTCCGGCCGCCGCCAGGAGGGCGAGCAAAGGTGTGTTCGTTTGACGGACCGTCTGTTCGCGCAAGAAGGACAGGTGCGCACTGAGTCCGCGGTTGGTTGCAGGGAACTCCTGCTGTAATCGAAGGCACGCGGCCTCCAGTTGGGCTTGCGCTTCGGAGACCGAAACACCCGGCTTGAGTCTTGCAATCACACCGGCGTTTGGATTACCGCGCCCCTCTTTTTCGAGGGCAATGGGCAAAGGCACCCAAAATTGCATTTGATCGGTGGGAAGTAGTGCGTTGGTCCCAAGTTTCAGCGGGAAATTGAAGCCCTTCGGCATTACTGCGACCACTTCGTAGCCTTCCGAATCGAGATGGATCGTCTTGCCCACAATGTCCCGATCAGCGTGGAAGCGGCGGCGCCAGAGATCGTCGCTGAGCATGATCACGTGGGCGCTGCCGGGACGATCGTACTCGGCGGAGAACCAGCTTCCCAGCTGAGGGCGCACGCCAAGCAGCGGCATCAGGTTGGCGGAAACGCGTAAGCCATACGAAGACTCAGCCGGACCGTTTCCAGTGAGATTGGCGAGGTTGTAGCGATAGATGGCCAGGTCCTGCAGAGCCGGCATGTACGACTTCCAATCGACGGCATCGCGGAGCGGAGCGCTCCAGTGCGTCTGATCGCCCGTTTTCGGCCACCAGCTAACAATCTGAATCAGACGATGGGGCTCATTGTAGGGGAGAGGGCTCAGCAGCACATTGCGAACAATGCTAAAAGCGGCAACGCAGATGCCGAACCCGGCAGCCAACAGGAGCACCACCGATGCACTGAAGGCTGGCGCTTTACAGGCTTGGCGAACGGCCTGCCACAGATCGGCACCGAACGACTCCACAGCTGACACGCGACCAAACAGCCTGTGCGTCATTCAATTTCTCCTGGAAAGGCCCGCTCGAGCATGACCACTTTGTCGCCCACGCGTGAAATGACACAGTAATAGACGATTCCAAGAAGAAAACGGCTCCGTCGAGCCTGTGAGCGGTCTCGTTGCAATGGTTCGGAGCGGTTGTTTGCAGCAGCGTTTGTTGTTCGACGAGAGAGTGGCTGCCCGCAGAATGCCTCGGCTCGAAAGGAGGACCCGCGCCGCTGCTTTCTAAAGGGCTTGTCTGCCCGCGGCGGAGAAACGTAAGAAGAGTATTCCTCTCCTCCCCACTTCTAGATTATTACCTACCCGGGGGCTTGCAGCAAGCCCGGGGCGATGCTGCATCATCGTCGGCTGAAGCACAAGAACCTACAAAGGGAGGCACGATGAAAGAACATGCGGTAGTGATTGCAGGAGGAGGCCCGACCGGGATGATGTTGGCAGGTGAGCTGGCGCTGGCAGGTGTCGACGTGGCCATTGTCGAACGCCGCCCTAACCAGGAGCTTGCCGGTTCGCGTGCTGGCGGTCTGAGCTCACGCACTCTCGAGGTTTTCGATCAGCGCGGAATCGTGGACCGGTTCCTCGCAGAAGGACAAATAGCCCAAGTCGCGGGTTTCGCAGCCATGCGTTTAGACATCAGCGATTTTCCGACCCGGTACCACTACGGGCTGGCGCTGAGGCAGAAGCATATTGAGCGCATTCTCGCTGAGTGGGTCAGCGAGTTGGCGGTGCCGATCTATCGCAGCCGTGATTTAACCTGTTTCGCGCAGGACGACACTGGCGTCACCATCGAGGTGTCCGATGGTGCGTCGCTGCGGGCAAGCTATCTCGTCGGCTGCGATGGGGGCCGCAGCCTGGTCCGCAAAGCTGCCGGCATTGAGTTTCAAGGATGGGATGCGACGACCAGCAGCATTCTCGCCGAGGCCGAGATGGCGGAGGAGCCGCCATTGGGCATCCATCGCACAGCACTTGGTATCCATGCCTTCGGCAGGGAGGAGTACGAAATTCGCGACGGCAAGGTCATCTTTGCCAAGAAAGGGCCCATAGGCGTCATGGTGACTGAAAAGAATGTCGGCGCCACGACCGACCCCACGCTGCACGATCTCCGCGAAGCACTCTTTGCCGTGTGCGGAACAGATTACGGAATCCATAGTCCAACTTGGATTTCCAGGTTCACCGACATGTCACGGCAGGCGGCGGCTTACCGCAAGGGCCGGATTCTCGTGGCTGGCGATGCCGCACATGTGCATTCTCCGGTGGGCGGCCAAGGCCTCAATACGGGTGTGCAGGATGCAGTGAATCTGGGTTGGAAGTTGGCCCAGGTGGTGAAAGGAACATCGCCGGAAACCTTACTCGACACTTATCAGGTCGAGCGGCATCCAATTGCCGCCCGTGTGTTGCGCACGACCATGGCACAGGTCGCGTTGCAACGTACCGATGATCGCACCGAGGCCTTGCGCGAAATCGTTTCGGAGCACCTTGGTATGGAGGAGCCACGCAAACGGATCGCTGCCGAGATGTCCGGACTTGGTATCCATTACGACCTCGGCGAGGGGCATCCGCTTGTCGGCCGCCGCATGCCTGACCTCGACCTGGCAACGGCCAACGGCCCGCTGCGGGTTTACAGCCTGCTCCACAGTGCCCGGCCGGCTTTGGTCAATCTCGGTAAGCACGGCGCCTTCGACATCGCTCCATGGGCAGATCGCGTTCAGTTGATCGATGCGGAATACGCAGGTACCTGGGACCTTCCGGCAATCGGGCCGGTCACTGCTCCCACCGCCGTCCTGGTTCGACCCGACGGATATGTAGCTTGGGTGGGAGGCCAAACTCAACCGGACCTCACTGACGCGCTAACCACCTGGTTCGGACCGCCTGCTGCGGCGTAGCGCACCGGTTCAGGCCCGTCCTATCATCTTGCCCGCGTGCCGCCAGAATAAGCATCCAGCGGCGGTTACAGACGGAAAGTGACTGTTACAACCTTGCAGCAATATACTAGCGAGTTTGGGGCTGGGCGTCCCGTTCGTCGCTGAAATTCCGTCCGTCGCCGAACTTTAA
>CAWJZH010000009.1:0-494271 GCA_963847155.1 uncultured Acidobacteriaceae bacterium
AGCCGCTGAGGACTGCTTAAGCGCGCACAAAAGAATGCCTCAGGGGCTAAAGCCCATCGTATGTTGGGTTGTTAGTGTACGGGCTGAAGCCCGCACCCTTCAAACATTCGGTTGAGCTGCTGAGAGAGCGAGCTTCACTCCGAAGTCGCGTACGTGGGACGATAATGGTTTGTTTCCAGTGCTTTCACCGGGGCTCCGCAACGACCGGCTCTTTCGCACAAAAGCACGGATGGGGCTTTGTCCCTGGAAATCCGGATCGCCCGTCCTTATCGTCCCACGTACGCCACTGCGGATGCGGGAGTCTTTCCCCTCCCGTCAGCGCTGCTACCGGACGGAGTGGGCCAGCCGCCGCTTGTGACTTGCGGCATCCAGCATGTAGACACACCGGGCGTCCATATGCTCGGCCATCTGGAAGACGCGATCGAGCTTGTCATCCAGGGACGGTTTGCTTCCAGACCGAGGCAGAGAATAGTCACGCGAAGTAAAAGCAATCTTGTGTGTGCTCATAATGAGTATTGGTATACCTGAGGGCCGGGTCGGGCGGAATGCGCCAATCACACTATTACCGCGACACAAAGGGGGCAGCCAGACTCCCCCTTAGACTGATCTGGTGGTTACCCTCGGGGCGGCGCAGTTTGCGCAGCAAACCCTACAATCCCTATCTGTAACAAAACATGAGCTGCATAGCGCGAGGCTTGCGAGCCTCGTGGCGTTTTCGGCGGAATTTTCTGGTGGGACCATGCGTGTTCAGGTTAATATCGGTCTGCTTCGACTAGGCGAAGAGCCCAGGTTCCCCCGCGCAGTGGTTACCAGTTCCATACTTTTATGTGCGGTGATTGATCTGCCATGGGCCACGGGAAACAAAAGGTGCTTCGTCTCCGAGCGTCGCACTTCCTGATTTTACTTTCATGGATGGTTGCCGGTTGTGGCGGAGGGTCAAGCTCGCCCGCTCCCAGTCAGGCTGCCATGAATGCGGTGCCAGCCATAGCCAACCTCACGCCGTCTTCTGCGATCGCCGGTGCGAGCGATCTATCGATTACCGTTGCGGGCACCGGTTTCGTGAGCGGCTCAAGCGTTCAATTCAATGGCACGGCCTTGAAAACAACGTTCAATTCGGCTGCGGCCTTAGCGGCCACCGTACCTGCCATCCATTTGATGAATGGCTCGATTGCGGCCGTGACCGTTTCCAGCCCGTCGCCGGGGGGCGGGGTCTCGGCAACGGCCACTTTTACGGTGAACAATCCACCGCCGGTCGTAAAGTCGATCGATCCCGCGAGTGTCATGGCAGGATCGGGCGCAACTACGATCGACATCGCCGGCGCCGGTTTCGTGCCGTCGTCCGTTGTGAACTGGAACGGGGCGGCTCTCTCCACGGTGCTGGTCAGTTCCAGTGAGATGAAGGCTTCGTTGCCGGCCAACGGTCTTTCGATCGGCTCTGTTGCAATGGTGACTGTGTCGAATCCTGTTCCCGGCGGTGGTGCATCGAGCGCAGTGGAGTTCGATGTGACCAGTCCGGCGCCGGTGGTAACGTCGATTTCGCCCAAGGTGGTCGCCGGCGGTGCGGCAGCCACTATCGTGCTCACAGGTTCAGGCTTCGAAGCCAGTTCTGTGGTGTCATGGAATGGGTCAGCGCGAATCACCACCTTCGTCAACGCAACCACGTTGCAGGTGGTTTTAAGTGCCGCCGATCTGCAGAACGCAAGTGTCGGGTCCCTGACCGTGAGCAATCCGGGGCCAGGAGGATCGACCAGCGGCAGCACTCCGCTCACGGTAACGCCGCCGGCTCCCACGATCACCGGTGTCACCATCACCAGCGTGCCCGCCGGTCCTTTGACAGGAAGTAACGCATGCTCTGCATTGCAGGTTGCAGTATCCGGTACGCACTTCGCTTCCAACTCAATAATCAAAGTGAATGGAACCGCTCTACAGAATCTGAATTACGCGGGTGATCTGAGCACGATCTTCAATTACTTACCCGCTGGTTTTCAGAGCAAGCCCGGGGCGCTTTCGTTGACCGTGACCAATCCCTTCCCGTCCCCAAGTACCTCTGCCCCGTTTGCCTACCCTGCGACCGATCCCCCGGTCATTGCGATTTGCCCAACGCCATCGGCCCCTGCGGTTCTGCCGTCCAGCAACTTCACGATTGCGGTGCAGTCGACCGAGGTGAATGCAGGCGGGGGCGAACAGCTGACTGTGGGTGCGTTGCCCGCCGGGTTAACGCTTGGCAGCGCTACCGTGCCCCTGCCGTCGAGTGGAGCGGTACTGCACTTCCAGGCGGCGTCTTCCATTGCGGCTGGTACCGACAACATAGCTCTTACCGCGACGGCCGGTAGTGCGACCGGAGCTGGGACCCTGGTGCTCACCGTCAATCCAAATCTGCGACCGAGCTTCTCCTTCGTGGGACCCCTTTCGTCCGCTTTGGCCATACCCATTGGCGGGTCAGGCTCCATCCAGTTCGACACCTCCGCCCAACCGGCGAATGCTCAGTTTGATGTCACCTCGTCCTTGAGCGGTCTGCCGCCTGGGACCACGGCGACGATATCGTCCGCCGTCTTTTCTCCTGGACAGATTGTCACCGTTACGGTGACCGCCACCGCGAACGCACCGGTGACCCAGAACGCCGTGGTGACGTTGACCGGAACACCCTCGGGCGGAGTGTCGCCGGCGACTACGACCTTCCGGCTTGATGTAACCCAGCCGCCCGGATCACTGCCCAACAATCGAACCGATTACACCTCGACCGCGGGCCAGCCCTATACCGCTGTCTATGATTCGGTGCATGACCTCATCTTTTCCAGCAACCCCTCCTGGAATCGAGTGGATGTGCTCTCGAATAAGACTCACCAGGTGGTCAAGAGCATTCCCATGCTGAGTCCCCAGGGCCTGGACATCACCCAGGACGGATCGACGGTCTGGGTCGGAACGTTGTCCCAGCAGGTATTTGCGATCAATACCAGCCGGCTGACTGCAACCCGCTACCTTCTCCCAAAGCTCAATTACCAGAACTGGGAGGACTACCAATTGGAGGCGCTGGCGGATGGGACGGTGTTCCTATCCGCGGGTCTGGGATTCCCCAGCAACTCGGTCGGCGTCTGGGATCCTACTACCAACGTGCTCACGCCTGTGCCACTGCCCTCCGGTGCGCTGCCCGGGCTACCCTGGGGGCCAATCTCGCGCTCGGGAGATGGCACCAAGGTCTACTCGTTCAACGGCGATTCGTCCAACTGCCAGGTGCTCGTTTACGACGTGTCTGCCAAGACCGTCGTCGCAAATGGCGGATTCGACGAAGCCTGCGGCTTCTATGCAGTGAACCGGGACGGTTCGCGGTTGGTCGGGGCGAACAATGGACGTGTCTATCTCTACGACAGTGCCTTTAACGTGCTTGGCAAGCTCTTCGATTCGTCGACATCATATTTTTCCGGCAGCTTTATCTTCAGCCGCGACGGAAGCACCCTCTACGAGATTTCCGGGGCACTGATCTCCACCATTGATGTAGCTTCGGTCCGGGTGTTGGGGACGGCACCGGATATGTCCAACCAGCCGATCAACGGCGGAGCGGCCCTTTCCTTGCCATTCGCCGTAGACAGTACCGGGATGATGCTGGGCATCCAGCCGTTCGGTATTGGGTTTGAAGACACCACATTTTTTCAGACCTTCGGCGCCACTCCGCCGCCGGGACTTTCCTACATTGCTTCGCTCACTCCTGACGCCGGTCCGGTCAGTGGTGGCACACAACTGACGCCCTACGGCTATTTTGGGCTCACCCCGGACGTATGGTTCGGCAACACGCGCGGCACAGCGATGCTGAATGGCAACGCGCTGACGGTGACCACACCTCCGAGCGCAGTCCCCGGTCCAGTCAATATGAAGTATCTCTTCCCCGACGGTTCGCAATACTTCGCGCTGCTGGCCTTCTCCTACTCAGTCACTCCGCAATACGCGGTTTTCTCAGGGGCAAGTCCGGAAGGGGGTGCGCCAGGGAGGATCACCGGATTTGGCATGCCCCTGGATGCGAGCGGCGGATCCATCACGGTCGGCGGAAACAGCGCGGTCATTACGCCGCCCCAGTCGCAATCCAGGCCATCTACCGGCGAGCCGTATCCCGATACCAACCTTAATTTCACTGTACCGCCAGGAACACCGGGCCCGGCGGATATCACCGTGACCACTCCGGCGGGCAGCGGAACTTTGCACCAGGGCTTCTTCTACGCAAAGGGTGTCAAGGACTATGCGTCGGCGGATAGCTTTAACGCCGTGCTGTTTGACCCGGTCAGAAACCAGGTCTATCTCAGCGCCGGCGACCACGTCGATGTCTTTTCCACCACCGCGAACCAGTTTGTGAGTCCGTTGAACCCGGCCGCCAACGCGAAAGTAAAGCAATTTGTCGGGCTGGCGCTGACCCCGGACAACAGACAATTGCTGGTGACCGATCTGCAAGATGGATCGCTGGCAGTGATCGACCCGGATTCTCCGGCGAACACCTTTGCCGTCCCCATCACTCCGGAATACCCCTCTATCAACGGTTGTCCGGCTGGTCCGCTCTACGTAGCGGCAACATCGAATCAGCAGGCGTTCGTCAGCATCGGAAGTCTACCCGCTCCCTCTTGTGGTAACGGAGGTAGTCTCTTCCTGGCGAACCTGCAGACGAAGACCGCCGCCCCACCACCCACATCCCCGTGCGCCTTCCCCGGGGCTATGGAGGTCCTGTGGATGGCTCGACCAACGGTGATTTCGTCGTGAGCTCGGGTTGTGTCTACTCTGCCCCGGCGGCGACTTACTCCGCCATACCGTTCGCCCCCTTGGAAATCTCCGGTGATGCCAACGTTCTGGCCAACACTCTGTACAACGTCACCGTGTTGGCGGACATCCAGGGCAATCGTCTGGGTGGTTTCGCGACTCCCATGGCGCTCTATCAAAGCATCGGCTACTATCCCTTGGCCAATGCTCCGACGCTTTATCGTCCGCGCCTGAATGCAGCGGGAAGCCTGTACTTTGTGGCCCATCCTAACTATGTTGAGATCATCGATGTGCTACACGGTAGATTGCTGATGCGGTTTTCCTTGAGCGAGACCGTCCAGAATACGGCTTCACCGATAGCGATCGATTCCGGTGGCCGCCATATTTACCTCACAACCGAAAAGGGGCTGACTGTAATTGATCTGGGGGAGGCATTGCTGGCCATCGGGCATTTAAGCCAGTCCACCGCATCGGTCGGGTCCCAGGTAAAGGTTCGGGGGAGCGGATTTGATGCGAGCCTCACCGCTACCGTTGGCGGTCAAGCGGCGGCCGTGAACGTGACCGATGAAAACACTCTGACCTTGAATGTGCCGGCGGCGGCCTCTGGACCCGAAGATATCGTTCTGACCCGGGGCGACGGCGCAACCTACACACTGGAGAATGGAATAACGCTTCCTTGAACAAGGGTCCAATTCGGTGAACGACTCCACCCAGAAGTTCAGCTTCGGGCAGCGCATCGCAATCACGATTGTCCCGCGGCTGGTGGCTTTGCTGTTGCTGGTGTTGCACCGCACGCTGCGCTATGAGGTGGTGGTAGAGCCGGGCGCCGCTCCGGCGACCCCCCCCGGCCAGCAGGTGTGGTGTTTGTGGCATCGCTGCCTTATTTCCTGCGCTTGCTATTTTCATGATCGATTCCAGCCCGCGGTCCTGATCAGCCGCAGCTTCGACGGTGAATTGATCGCGCGCACCATCGAACGGTTGGGTTTCCTAACCGCACGAGGCTCGAGTACCCGGTCCGGTGGAAGCGGCCTGTGGGCCCTGGCTAAAGCAGTGGAACGCGGGCATCCCGCGGCGTTCACGGCAGACGGTCCGCGCGGCCCGGTGTACAAGGTCAAGCCAGGAGCCGTGAAGCTGGCCCAGCTGACCGGCTACTCAATCGGCATCTTCTACGCGCATCCCGAGAAGGCATGGCTGTTGCGGTCGTGGGATCAATTCATGATTCCCAAGCCTTTTTCTCGCGTAGCGATCAGCTGGGGACGCCAGGTCCAGGTGCCGCGGAGCGAGGACCCGACACTGATCGAAGCCAAGAGATTAGAGGTAGAAGAGGGGCTGGAACGAGCGCGCCTCAACGCCGAGCGGCACTTCCTCAAGCGATGAACATGCAGTCGCCGTAGGAGAAGAAGCGATACCCGGTTTCGACCGCGTGACGATACGCAGCCAGTGTGTTCTCTCTTCCCGCAAACGCGCTGACCAACATCAGCAGAGTCGACTGCGGCAGGTGAAAGTTGGTGAGCAGCGCCTGGACTACTTCCATGCGCGAGCCGGGCGAGAGGAAGATGTCGGTGCTGCCGCTGTGGGGCTCGAGGCGGCCTATGCGGGCACAGTGCTCCAGGACGCGGACCGTGGTGGTTCCGGCGGCGACCACACGCCGGCCCTCGCGCAGCGCATCGGTGATCCGAAGGGCAGTTTCTTCCGGCAGAGAATACCGTTCCCCATGGAGGCGTATCTCCGAAACATCCGACACTCGCACTGGCTGAAACGTCCCCAGGCCGACGTGAAGAGTCACTGGAGCGATGAGCACACCGCGGGCGCGGATCCGCTCAAGAATGTCAGGTGTGAAGTGCAATCCGGCGGTAGGCGCCGCGACTGAGCCGCGTTCCCGGGCAAAGATGGTCTGGTAGCGCTCGCGGTCGAGCGGCTCATCCCCTCGACGAATATAAGGGGGCAGCGGCACATGCCCCAGCAACTCCAGCCGAGCGAAGAAATCGTCGACTGGCGTGAAGCGAAGAAGGCGTTCGCCGAACTCGCCGCTTTCGATGACGGTGGCGTAAAGCAGCTGGTTGCCATCCCCGGTCGAGAACGCCAGTTGCTGACCTAGCCTCATCCTGCGCGCCGGTCGCGTCAGTGCTCGCCAGTCCCACTCGCTGACCTGCTCGGTCAGCAGAACCTCGACCTTTCCTGCATCTTGCCCCGGGCGCGTGCCATACAGCCTCGCCGGGATCACGCGGCTGTCATTCAGCACCAGCACATCGCCCTCCCGGAGCAGTTCGGGCAATTGTTGAAACCACGAATCCTGCCACGCCCCGCTTTCCCGGTCCAGGGTCAGCATGCGGCTGCTCCCTCGTTCGGCGGGCGGTTGCTGCGCGATCAGTTCGGGAGGAAGCTCGAAGTCGAAGTCGGAAACCAGCACAGGTTCGATTGTATGAAAGCGACAACACTTCCACCGGAGCGGTATTCTCAAAGGAGGAGGACGCTATGGCTACCACGACGCATGTTCCCGTTGAGGTCTATCTCCGGTCCTCTTACGAGCCCGATGCCGAGTATGTGGATGGAAAGATCGAGGAACGCCCGATGGGAGAGAACCTGGAACTTCGGCGCAACGAGTCCTTCTCCCACGCCGGAAAGGGCATCGCCTTCGACATGAATCAGCTCAAGACTCTGCTCTACTGAAGAGGAATGACCTCGCCCACCAAACCTCCTATCTTTCTGCTGGACGCCATGTCGTTCATCTTCCGCGCTTATCACGCGATGCAGCGCCAGCGGCCCATGTCCACGCGCTCTGGCGTGCCTACCGCGGCCACGTATGTCTTCGTGAACATGATCAACAAACTCCGCCGCGACTTTCAGCCGGAGTATTTTGCTGCCGTCTTCGACGTGAGCGGTTCGGTCTTTCGCGATGAGCGCGCGCGCAGCATTGCTACGGTGCGCAAATGGAACATCAAGACCCAGACCTTCGACGAGCTCGACTACGGTGGCTACAAGGCCAACCGCACGGAAATGCCTCCTGATCTGGCCCAGCAGCTGCCCTTCATCCGCAGGTCGCTCGAGGCCTTTCGCATTCCCATACTCCAATCCGAGGGCTTTGAAGCCGACGACGTGATCGGCACGCTCGCGCGGCAGGCCGCCGAACAAGGCCACGACGTGTTCGTGGTTTCGAACGATAAAGACATGCTGCAACTCGTCACCGGCAAGGTGAAGGTGCTCAACCCGGTGAAGGACAACCTGATCCTCGATCGCGAAAAAGTGGTCGAGGTGCTCGGGGTCCCGCCGGAGCAGGTCATCGACGTGATGGCTCTGCGTGGCGATTCCATTGACAATATCCCGGGTGCTCCGGGAATTGGAGACAAGGGCTCGGTCGAACTGATCCAGCAGTTCGGCAGTGTCGAGGCGGCCCTCGATCGCGCCTCGGAAGTGAAGCGCAAAACCTACCGCGAGTCGCTCGAGAACAACCGGGACACCGTCCTGCTCAGCAAAGAGCTGGTGACCATCCATTGCGAAGTGCCGGTCGAGCTGGAGCTCGAGAACATGCGCACCCAGGCGCCCGATGTGAGCGCGTGCCGTGCCCTGTTTAACGAGCTTGAATTCACCACCATGCTCAAGGAGCTGGCTCCGGAAGAGGAGGCCGCGCCCCTCTCGATCATCCTCGACCCTTCGCCGGAAGAAATAAGCCGCTTCGTGACCGCCGCGCGCACCCATGGTTTATCGCTGGCTTTTGACACTTCGTTGTTAGAGGTGGCTTCGGAACAAGTAGCAGAGGCCGAAAGCGAGGCCATCGAAGAGGAAGAGCCGGAGCTGAAAACCATGTCGCTGGGCCTCTTCGATGGGCCGCAACTTCCGGCGGAGGAAAAGGCCGCCGCCCCGCAAACCCTCAAGGTTGCCGTCTCTGCCGAAGCAGGCAGGGCACTCGTTTTTTCTCTCGATAAGGCCCTGGATAATCCTGCGGCAGAGCCCCTGCGCACCGTGCTGGCAGATGAGCATACCGCCAAGTCGCTCCATGATCTGAAGGCCGCGCTGCGCATTCTTGGGCGGCATGGCGCGGACCATGGGCTTGCGCCTGGCCGGTCCGGTCGACGATCTGATGCTCTATTCGTATCTCATCAACCCCACCCACACTACCCATCCCCTCCCCGATGTCGTCGCGCGCTTTAGCGGCCGTGCTTTGCCGCCGCCGGGCGATGAGCTGCTGCCCGCATCGGCCAACGCTATTCGCGGTCTCGCGGCTCTGCTCAAGGGCGACGTGGAAACGCTCGGTGCGGGAGAGGTATATCGCGATATCGACCTGCCGTTGGTTCCGGTCCTGCTGCGCATGGAACAAGCGGGCGTGCGCATCGACCGTTCCGTGCTCGCCGAGATGGGGAAGCGTTTGACCGTAGACATGCAGCAAGTGAGCGAGCAGATCTTCGCCGGCTCCGGCCATCGCTTCAACATCAATTCGCCCAAGCAGCTGGGAGACGTGCTGTTCAACAAGATGCACTTGCCCAAGCCCATGAAGTACGGTCGAGGCAAGGTAGTTTCCACGGCCGTGGATGTGCTGGAAGAGCTGGCGCAGCATAACGAGGTTCCTCGCCAGGTGCTGCAGTATCGCCAGCTAGCCAAGCTCAAGTCCAACTACATCGACTCATTGCCTTTGTTGGCCGATGGGGAAGGGCGGGTGCACACCACCTTCAACCAGGTGGGCACGGCGACCGGGCGCCTCTCATCGACCAATCCGAACCTGCAGAACATTCCCATCAAGACGGAATTAGGACGCGAGATCCGTGCTGCCTTCATTGCGGCGCCGGGAAACGTGCTCATCTCCGCGGACTACTCCCAAATTGAACTGCGGCTCATGGCCCACTTCAGTGAAGATCCTCTGCTGGTGAAAGCCTTTGCCCAGGGCGACGACATTCACACCCTGACCGCGTCGGAAGTATTTGGTGTTGCCCCTGAGGCGATGGACAAACAAACGCGCGACCGAGCCAAGGCCGTGAATTTCGGCATCGTCTACGGCATCTCGCCCTTTGGCCTCGCGCAGCAATTAGGCATCGAGCAGAACGTAGCCCGGCTGTACATCGAAACTTACTTCGCTCGCTACAGCGGAGTGCGCAGCTACATCGATCGACTGCTGGAAGAGACACGCAGAGAGCAGAAGGTGCGCACGCTCTTCGGGCGTGTTCGTCCCATTCCCGACATGCAAAGCCGCAATGCCAACCTGCGCGGCTTCGCGGAGCGAACGGCAGTCAATACGCCCCTGCAGGGCACGGCCGCTGATTTGATCAAGATTGCCATGATCAAGATTGATCAAAGGCTGCGCGAAGAAGATTTCGCCACCCGGATGACACTACAGGTCCACGACGAACTCCTCTTCGATGTCCCGGAGAAGGAAGTCGAGCAAGTCAAGCAACTAGTCCGCCACGAAATGGAAACAGTGATTCAGCTGAAGGTGCCGGTAGTAGTCGACTGCGGAGTAGGCCCCAATTGGCGCGACCTGAAGTGAATACCGCCCGATCCATTCTGCGAAAGCGTGAACCACTCTGCTGGTTTGTATCAGGGCACGACTTTAGTCGGGCCGTAATGCCCCTCCATTTCCAAACTCAGTCCCGTAGAAAGGGACGGCTGTTAGAAGGCGAGTAGGCCGTGACGCAATCCTGGACAAGCTTCAGCCGTCCCTGCGGGACTTAATCATGTTTTCATGGTGTACCCAGGACTGACGTCCTGGGCTATTTTCAGCCGTCCCTACGGGACTGAGTTTGGAAATGGAGTTCGCACACACACTCTAAAGCCCTACGATCGCTGATACAAAGCCCCAAACAGATTGAGGCCCTGCACCTACTGCGCCGGCGGAGCCGCTTTACCACTAAGACTAGGCGGCGCTTCATGAATGTGGTGGATCACAATCGTGTCCCCCTTGAACTCCACCTTGTCATAATCCCTTCCCGTGCTATCTACGTAACAGCCACAGTCCGTATTCGCATGATGAGCCAACTCCACACCCTGGGTCGCTCCCATCAGGGCCGCCTTGGCCTGAACCAGCTTGGCCTGTGCATCGGCCACAGCCTGGTTGGCATCTGCCAGCGCTTTTATCTCAGCGGGAGTAAGCTTCTCCGTCCGTACCGGAGCCGTGGTTTTATCGGGTGCAGGGGCTGCAGACAGACCCGGATCTTGCGGCTGCATGAGGGCGAGTAGAAGGATAGCGCTAAGCATAACTGTCTCCTTCCTTCATGATACCCATCTAAAGCCCGATTTCCACCCGGATAGCCTGGGCGATCCGATCCGCATGCACCCGCATCTGCTGCTCCGATTCGGC
Source organism: uncultured Acidobacteriaceae bacterium (assembly GCA_963847155.1). GTDB lineage: Bacteria > Acidobacteriota > Terriglobia > Terriglobales > Acidobacteriaceae > PALSA-350. The sequence continues at coordinate 11,024 of CAWJZH010000009.1, forward strand.
CTCAATCATGACCCTCGCCAGGGCCTCGGTGCCGGAGTAGCGCACCACCACCCGGCCATTTCCATGCAAATCTGTTTCAGCCTGGTGGATGCTCTCGACCACCGCAGGAATCTGCTCCAGCGGCCTCTTTTCCCGCACCTTTACATTCACGATGACCTGGGGGAAGACCCGCAGGTCGCTTAACAACTCGTGCAACGGCTTGCCGGAACGCGCCAGCAGATCGAGCAACACCAATGCCGTCAGCAGTCCATCGCCCGTAGTGCTGCGACGGGGAAACAGAATATGGCCCGATTGCTCGCCGCCCAGACTTGCCTGGTGCTTCTGCATCATCTCCAGGACATACTTGTCGCCCACCGGAGCGCGGAACATGCGGATGCCACTGGAGCGCAAAGCGGCTTCCAGGCCCATGTTGGACATGGTCGTCGCCACCACCAGGTCGCCCGCCAGTTCAGCCTTGGCCTTCATGTCACGGGCCGCCACCAGCATCACCCCATCGCCATTCACCACCCGGCCGTGGGCATCGGCAAACAGCGCGCGGTCAGCGTCGCCGTCAAAAGTGATCCCCAGGTCCGCACCCAGGGACTTGGTCTCCCTGGCCACAATTTCAGGATGCAACGCGCCGCAGTTCTCGTTGATGTTGCGCCCGTTCGGAGTCACGTGCGTGAGATGGATCTCCCCGCCCAAGCGAGGGGAAAAGTTCGGAGGCAATGACCGCTGCCGCCCCGTTGGCGCAATCAATCACAATCTTTTTGCCGTCCAGGTTCATCCCAGGGACAACACCACGCAGAAAGGCCTCGTACTCCTCACGGAATTCCTTCCTGGCCGCCGGGGCGTTCAGGATTTCGAGATCGGCGGACGGAGCTTCCCTGATATGGCGAAAAATCTCCTCCTCAATCTCCAGCTCGGTCGCGTCCGGCAGCTTGTAACCATCGCCTCCAAATACCTTGATTCCATTGTCCTGCCAGGGATTGTGCGAAGCGGAAATGACGACCCCGGCAGCGAACTGATGCTTGCGTGTCAGGAAAGCCACGCCGGGAGTAGTGATAATCCCAGCGTTCAATATCTCGGCACCCCCGCTCTGCAATCCCGCGGCAATGACAGCCGAAATCCAGGGACTGGATTCGCGAGTATCTGACCCGAGCAGAACCCGGGGCGCTGGGTGGCCCTTCTTGAGCGTGGATGCTAAGGCGAGCCCGGTGGCGAAAATGGTGGGCGGGTCAAGAGGCGCTTCCCCGGCGACCGCACGAATACCGTCTGTTCCAAAAAGTTTTCTCATGAGTTGGTTGGGGGCAACTTCCTTTCGAGCACCCGGCTGGTAAGCGTGCTTTGCGAAAATCGTGTGGTGATCAGGCCGCCGTCAGCCGCGGCCGCGGCATCCCGGATCAAAACCCCTGCTTCGTCGAAAACCAGGGCATAGCCCCGATTCAACACGGCCAGGGGAGAAACAGCTTGTAACAGCCCTTCCGCACGTGCGTGCCGTGCCTTCCAGTCGCGACAGCAGTTCCTGTTCCGCGCGGACAATCCGGCCATCCAGCATCTCCAGCCGCTCGCGCACCACGCGCATGCGGTGGCTTACATCCTGACGCAGCAATCTGGCCTCCAGTTTCTGCAACCTTTCGGTCATCTGCCGGCTTTGCCGGTGCCAGGCCGCGTCCAACTGGTACTGCAGCTCATCGATCCGCTGCTGGCGCCGCGCCAAGGCATTGCGCATCCGGGCAAACGCCGCGGGAGCGGAGAGCCGGGCAAAGCGCTCCTGGGCGCGCATCAGCAGGTAGCGGCAGGCGTGGTTCAGGCGACGGTGCAGCTGTTCCAGCCGCTCCTCCACCTTATGCTGCGCCTCGGTGAGCAGTTCCGCCGCGGCGGAGGGGGTCGGCGCACGCAGGTCGGCGACAAAATCGGCGATGGTGAAGTCGGTTTCGTGGCCGACGGCGGAGACGACCGGCAGCTCAGACTTGGCAATGGCACGTGCCAGCAACTCGCTATTGAACGGAGCCAGATCTTCGAGCGATCCGCCACCGCGGGCCAGGACGATCACGTCCACCGTGCGCGCCCGGTTGAAAAACGCAATGCCCGCCGCAATTTCCAGGGCGGCGCTCTCCCCCTGCACCGGGGTTGGGTAGAGCATCACGTGGAGCGCCCCATGCCTGCGCCCGGCCACATTGAGGAAGTCCCGAATGACCGCGCCCGTGGGGGAAGTGACAATCCCGATGCAGCGCGGGAAAGGTGGGCAGAGGCTGCTTGCGATCCGCCGCGAAAAGCCCTTCTTTCTGCAGCCTGCGCTTTCAATTGCTCAAAGGCGATCTGCAGCGAGCCCGGCGCCGACCGGCTCCACGAACTCGGCTACCAGCTGCATCTGGCCGCGCTGCTCGTACACCGAGACCCGCCCGCGCACCAGAATCTGCAGCCCATCTTCCGGCCGGAAGCGCAGCAGCATCGCCTGCCGGCGGAAAAGCACTACCGGAAGCTGCGCCTCCCCATCCTTCAGCGTGAAGTACATGTGACCGGAAGGAGCGGGGCGGTAGTTCGAGATCTCGCCCTCCACCCACACGTCGGCGTACTCCCGCTCGATGTGGTTCCGCACCTCGCCCACCAGCTGGCCCACCCGCCACACCCGCCGGAGGGCGGCAGGAGCTTCGGCAGCAGCCTCGGGAAAAACCAGTCCAAGCTGGCTCCGTGATTCTTCGGGATTGGGCAAGAGGCCTCCCAGCAAACGAATTCGATATTACCGCCGAAAGCGGGAGAGCAAAAAGAAGACCAGGGAGAGCAGGACACTGAGCAGAATCGAAGTGCCCAGGGGGACGTACACGGAGAAGTTCTTCCCCCGGTAGGAGATGTCTCCAGGAAGCTTGCCCAACGGGATGCCGGTTCGCCCCAGCAGCAGGAGTAAGCCGCCGCCAATCAGCAGCAGTAATCCTAAACCGATGAGCAGCCGGCCCAAGTCATTCATGCTCTCATTGTAATTTCAACTCGAGCCGAGAGGTCCCGCGGTCGATCAGATGGGTCAGCTCCGCCAGCAGGACCTGCAGGCGTTCGATCTCCATTTTGCCCGGCTTGGTGGATTGGCCAAAGAGCACCTCCGCTTCCCGGGCGAGATCCGTGCCCGCGGGGCAAGCCGAAGGTGCCCAGCACTCCCGCCAGCTTATGGGCGGAGTCCACCGCGTTCATCTGGGTGGCCTCGTCCAAACGGTTGTGGGCCAGCAGGTCTCCTGCTGTGCGCAGCAGAGCAGCCCGCTCCACCACCGTGTGCCGGCTCCGATCCCAAAGAGCGGAGATCATGCTTTGCAGCTTTTGCTCCTGGCTCTGACCGTTCTCATCCGGGGAAATGCGGTCTTTGTGGGTCAATGGATCATCCTTCTTTCCAGCCTAGTGCGGCAGAAATCTGCCGCGCCAGAGTGAGAGGATCAAAGGGCTTGAAAAGCGTCGCGGCCACTCCCATTTCGGCAAACTTGCGCTGATCCGGGCCCTGTACTTTGGCCGTCAACAGCAACACGGGAATGTGCGCGGTGCTTCCGTTGGCCTTGAGTTTGAGCAGCGTGGTTGGGCCATCCATCTCCGGCATCATGACATCCAGCAAAATGGCGTCCGGCTGCTCGGAACTGGCGCGTTCGATCCCCTGCTTGCCGGAACTGGCAAGCACAACGTCCCATCCCGCGACCGTCTCCAGGCTCATGGCCGCAACCTGCCGTATGTCGTCTTCGTCGTCAATGATCAAGATGCGATGTGTCATAAGAAAGAATTTGAAGGTGTGCCGGCAATCCTCAATGATTGGGAGAAGGGCTTCCGTCCCATCCCAGGGGTACTTCGCTGGATCCATGCGGCACCCGCAGCATCGAGAGCACCAGGGTTTCCACATCCTGCGGCTGGACGCGCGCCTTGGTCAGGAACTCAGTCGGTCCCAGCCGCAGCTTGTTGCGCTCCCCCTCGCTCAAGTCCTGGGCGGAGTAGACCACCAGCGGAAGTTGTTTCATCTCTTGTTGCTGACGCAGCCAATCGACCAGTCCAAACCCATCTCCGTCGGGCAGAGCAATATCCAGAATCAGCAAGTCCGGCGGCGACGAAACGCACAGCTCCATCGCTTTGCGCTGCGTGGAGGCGTGATGAACCTGAATGCCCGCCCGCTCGAAAGTAGCCAGGATGACCTTAGCCAGATCGGCATCATCCTCTACCAGTAACACACGGGAGGGTTGCCGTTCTACCTGCAGGACCCGGGAGAGCGCGGCTAACATCGATTCCGTCTCCAGTGGCTGCTCCAGCCACGCGTCGGCTGATCTTTTCTACTTCAGGATCGTTGAGCGCGCCAAAGGCGCTCAAAACAATCACCGGGATGGCCGCGGTGCGCAGATCGTCGCGCAACAGGTGCAGGGTCTCCCAGCCGTGCAGGCTGGGAAGGCTCATATCCAGCAGGATTGCCTGAATCTGGGTTTGCCGGGCTATGCCGACGGCCTCGTCTCCGCTGGCAGCTTCGAGCACCGAATAGCCATTTTGCCGGAGGCTCTCGGCCAGGGTAGCCCGCGTTTCCGGGTTTTCGTCGCAGACCAGGACCGCGGTGGCGTTAACCGTCGACGAATGCAGAGGCGCCCCCCAGACGGGACGGATCCGCATCCCGGGTAACTGAGGGCAGGAACATGCGGAAAGTAGAGCCGCGGTCGGTATTGCGCTCTGCCCAGATGCGGCCGCCGTGCTGCATGACGATGGTGCGGCAGATGGCGAGCCCCAGTCCGGTTCCACCCTTTTGCCTGGCGTCTGAGGCATCGACTTGTTGGAAGCGGTCGAAGATAGACTCCAGCTTGTCCTTGGGAATACCGCGGCCGTTGTCGCGCACGCTGACAGTGACTCCGTCCAGCAGACGTTCGAGCGAAACCGTGACCTGCGAACCCGCCGGGGAGAACTTGATGGCGTTGCTCAGCAGGTTGGTCATCACCTGCTGCAGCCGGTCGGGATCCACTTCCACCTGCGCCGGTCCCGCCTCCAGCAGCAACTGCACCTTGGCTGCTTCGGCCATCGGTGTCATGGCATCGATGGCCTGCCGCGCCAGTTCTTCCAGGTCGCAATTGCGATAGGTGAGCGGCGCGCGCCCCGACTGCATGCGCTCCAGGTCGAGAATGTCGTTGATCAGCCGGACCAGCCGGTCGGAATTGTTGACCGCGATCCGCAACAGGTTCGAAGCCTTCTCGCCCATCTCCCCCAGCAGGCCGGTCGATAGAAGTCCCAGCGATCCGCGGATGGAGGTGAGGGGAGTGCGCAGCTCATGGCTCACGGTGGAGACGAATTCATCCTTCATCCGGTCGAGAGCATAGCGCTGGCTGATGTCGCGGAAGCTGAGCACGCTGCCCACCGCGATGTTGTGCTCCACCATGGGCGTCACGGAGAACTCGACTGGGAACGAGGCTCCATTTCTGCGGTAAAACACGTCCTGCCCACTGGTACCCTCGCGCACCATGAAGGCGCGTCCGGTTCGGCATTGATCCGAACACTTTTCCCGCCCTTTGCGCTCCTCATGCACCACGGAGTGGACCGTGCGGCCGATCAGATCGAAGGCGTGGGCGCCGAGCATGCTCGCCGCCGCCGGGTTCACAAAAACGATGCGACCGCCGGAGTCGGTGCCGAAGATGCCGTCGGCCACCGAGTTGAGGATCGACTCCTTCTGCCGGTTCAACTCTTCCAGCCGGCTCTCTTGCGCCGAGCGCGCCATAAACTGGCCAATGGAAGCGCAAACCGTTTCCACTGTGGCCATCATCTCCGTATCTTCGCGCTGCTTCTGCCGGCTGAAGAACTCCACCACCGCGATCACCTGGTTGCCGACTCGGACGGGAACGCCCCAACCGGTGACCAGCCCGTCGGTTTTGGCCGATGCGGCGCGCAAAAAATTGGTGTCTTCGCCCAGGTCTTCGATCCAGCAGGGGCTTTCGGCCGCCCAGATCTGGCCCGGCAAGTCTTTGCCCTTCTGCAGTACGCGCCCGATGCTATCGCGATGAAACTCGATGCAGGCGCGATCCGGCGCATACCAGCCTGCCAAGTAGCGGCAGTGATGGTCACTGCTGACAAACCAGAGTCCCGCCATGTCAAAGCCCAGGTTGGTTCCCAGCGACTCCAACATCGCCGGCAGCGCCTCGTCAGAGGTAGTGGATTCACCCACCACCTGGCTGACCGCCAGCTGCATCGCCAGTCTCCGTTCGCGCTGGTATTGCTGGGTGACATCGCGGAAGATGCAGCGCACCGATACCGGCTCGCCGCGGTCCTGGCGGCAGCTCAGGCTGGCCTCCAGTTCGCGATACATCCCGTTCGAATCCTGCACCCGCAAATTGGCGCGATCGATGCGCTCACCGCGCAGCGCCCGGTCGAACAGGCTGGCCGCATTGGCCTGCATTTCCGGCGGAAAGGCAGCCTCGAAGTTGATCAGGCTTTCAAACGCAGCCGCGCTCTTGCCAAAGCACATCTGCCACGCCGGGTTCACATACAGGTACTTGGCTCGCGGGCTCAGGGTAGCAATCATCTCCTGCGAGTTATCGAACAGATCGCGGTAACGCTCTTCGCTTTCGCGTAATGCGTGCTCGGCACGCTTGGTCGCGGTGAGGTCCGTGGCGATAGCCAGCAACCCAGTCAACGCACCTTCCGCATTCCGCACCGCGGAGAGATAGACCATCGCGGGAAAGGTAGTCGAATCCTTGCGCCGGCAAAGGATTTCAAACCCCCGCACCCGGCTTACCGGGAAGCTGGTGACGTACTGGACGTAATGCTTCAGCTCCGCTGAGACACTGTCCAGGTCGATGACCGGGGAGCGGTCGAGGCGCGAAACCAGCAGCTGACCCACCCGCTCCAGTTCGCCTTCGGGAAAGAGATCATGGGCATTCAGCTGGCCGAGCACCTCATGAAAGCGGTAGCCCAGCATCCGTTCGGCGGCGGGATTGAAAATAAGCAGGTTGCCCTGGAGGTCGGTGGCCAGAATCATCGGGCCGGCGGAGTCCAGAATGCTTCGCTGTAACTGGGCTACCTGTTGCACTTGCCATTCCGCTTCATCCTGGCGGCCGGCATTGAGGAAGGTATGTACGCAGAGAGCGATCAGCAGCACCTGGGCACAGGCCCACGCGATGACTGCAGCAGAGAATGTGCCGCCGCGACCCAACAGCAATACCAGCCCGCCGTAAGCAGAGAGCAGCAGCGCGACCGCGAAAAATATGGTGGAAGGCAGCCTATCTCGAAGCCAGGTCACTCGTACTCGATCGATGCGGGTCTCATTAACGAGCTCTCGCCAAGTCAGGTGTCCCAACCAAAAAGAGACAAAACCGGCCCATGCTACACGTTAACTGTCCGGAGTATAGGCGTCGGGTCCTGGCCTAGACAGTGACTAACCGGAGTCCACGGTTGCACGAAGAAAGAGCTCACGCATCTCCAACGGGTCGGATCGGGGGAAAACCGCAATCGAATGAGCAGCGCGCTCCATAGTGTGAGATCGCGGACGCGCTGGCTCCTAATTCCCAGGGCCATTTCACAACTACCGTGTCTCCAACAACCATCGCAGCGCTAGGACTTCGTTTGGAAAACTAACTGCGACGGAACGGAACTACCTTGACACGGCTCTCAACGAATCTGTCCGACAGGGCCGACATCCGGCCGAGGGACCAGAATCCGAGGAAAAGCAATGCATAAGTGAACCCGGCAACACCAAGAAGCAGAGACAAGATAGAACCCCCAACTGTTCAATTCACAGCCATTGGGGGATGCCTCGAAGTATACCCATCCTTGGGGGCGAAACTATAGAAAAAGAAAGAGTTTGCCTTGCCACTTTAGTACCACCGTGTATGACTCTGGGCACAGGTGTCTGGTTTTAGGCCGTGACCGGCTCCAGCAGACGCGACCAGCGCGTTGTTTGCGCTGCGCATGTGCCTTCTTATGATAGGCATAGCCCGTGATCATGGGCAGCGCCAGGGTGGCCTCGCTGTACACCATCTGTTCGAAGGTGGTGTCGACCTTGCCCCAGGAACTTGCTTCCTTGAGGGTACTGGAGGAGAGCGCTCCGTCGCGCACATCGGCGACCGTGATCTGGATCGCATATTTGTGCATCGGCGCATCCAGGCCGAGGATCTCGGCCGCGACCACGATGTCCTGGGCAAAGTTCTTGGGTACCCCGCCGCCGATCATGAGCAGGCCGGTGGTCGGGTTGGCGATCTTCAACTGGGTCAACTCGTAGAAGTCCTTGACCGAGTCGATGGAGACCTTGGGCTTGTCGCCCCGGCCGTGCTGGTGCGCCACCAGGCCAAAGCCGGCCGAGCAGTCGCTGAACGCGGGCACGAAGATCGGCACGTCCATCTGGTAGGCGGAGAAGATGATGCTGTCGACGCCTCCCTTTTCGGGAGTCTTACCCTGTTTTTCCAGGTAAGCGCCCATCTCGCGGATGAATTCACGTGAGCTGTAGGGGCGGGGGTCCAGGGAGTCGGCAATGACCTTGCAGGTGTCGTCGCACAGCCGCAGCTCTTCCTCGTCGATCAGCGTGTCATAGATGCGATCGATCATCAACTCGCGCAGGGTGGCGTCTTCCGTGCCCTGGCGGTAGAGGTCGTCGGCGATCCAGTGCTTGTATCCGAGCGCCTCGAAGAAATCCTGGTCCACGATGTTGGCGCCGGTCGAGACCACGGCGTCAACCATGTTGTTGCGGATCAGATCGACAAAGATTTGCTTCAACCCGGCGCTGATCAGCGATCCGGCCAGGCAGAGAATCACACCGCAATCCTGGTCGCGCAGCATACGTTCGTAGATAGAGGCGGCCCGGGCAAGGTCACGGGAGCTGTAGGCCATGGAGTGCATGGCATCCACCATCGGAACAACGTTGTGCTGCTTGATGTCGATGTGCTGGATCGGGGAAGTCAGAAGCTCTTTTTTCGTCGGCATAGCCTACTAAGGATAGCAAAGCGAGACGGCTGCGCTTGTTAATTTCCGCGAGAAATGGCGGGCAGGAGGGTCACCAGCAGACTGGCAAGTTGGGCCTGCACGCGCGCTCCGGTTTCCATCACTTCCTGGTGGTTAATCGGCTGATCGAGGATGCCGGCCGCCATGTTGGTAACGCAGGAAATCCCCAGTACCTCGATGCCCATATGCCGGGCAACAATCACCTCTTGCACCGTAGACATGCCGACCATGTCTGCTCCCCACCCGCGGAAGGCCCGGATTTCCGCCGGCGTTTCAAAGCTGGGCCCGGAGAGGCTCAGGTAGACTCCCTCTTCGAGCTCGGCGGCGGCGTGGGCCAGGAGGCGCATGCGTTTGGAATACGCGTTGGTCATGTCAAAGAAGCGCGGCCCGAGGCGTTCGTCATTTGGGCCGGAAACAGGATTACGGCCGCTAAAGTTGATGTGATCGGAGATCAAAACCAGCTGGCCCTGCTTGAGATCGAGCCGGATACCGCCCGCAGCATTGGTAACGATCAGAGTGGTGATGCCCAGGCGCCCCAGGACGCGAATGGGAAACGTAACTTCTTCCGGACTATATCCCTCGTAAGCATGGACGCGGCCCTGCATGACGGCGACCGGCGTGCCGGCGACGCTGCCAACGAGCAAACGGCCGCTATGGCCCTCGACGGTGGGCCGCGGAAAGTGCGGAATCTCCCCATAGGGGATCGCGACCGGCTGCCCAACACTCTCCGCGAATGAGCCCAGGCCGGACCCGAGAACGACGGCCACCCGCGGGCTGACCCCGATGCGCTCGCGGATAGAAGCGGCGGCCTCCTCTGCCCTCTCAAAAATGCCCTCTGCCACTTCTTCTCCTTTACCCGATTGGATTGGGGTTCAAACGGATTTCAATCTCCCCACTGACTGAGGTCTAGGGTCCAACTAGGGTCTACGGTCCAACAAAGGTCTACGGTCCTGGACGGGTGCCCCAGGTTCGCCAAAGCGTACCTGGGCCGAAAATGATTTTTTCCAATGCTTTCATTCCACGCGTAAGCACTCTCAAGCTTGGCCGCAATCGCGGCCCGAGTAGCAAAACGATTCGAAAGGGCAGCGCCCTTCTTTTTCGGCCCATGTACGCTTTGGCGAACATGGGGCACCCGTCCAGGGAATTGGGCTTGGTTGTTTGTTCTAACTACAGTGCCGCCGAGCGGCTTCACTCACCGCAGCAACACACTGACAATCGCAGCCGACATCAAATTAGCCATAGTCCCCGCTAGCATAGCCCGCAATCCGAGCCGGGCCAGATCGTTGCGCCGGTTCGGCGCCAACGCACCGATCCCCCCAATCTGCATCCCGATAGAACTTAGGTTGGCAAACCCGCAGAGGGCAAACGTCGCAATCGTAAACGACCGGAAATCGAGCGAAGACTTCTGCGCTCCCAACAACGCGTACGCCACCAATTCGTTGGTCACCGTGCGCGTGCCCAGAAGATTGCCGACCTGGTGCGCACTGTGCCACGGAATCCCGATAAGCCACGCGACCGGAGCGAAGACGAACCCCAGGATCGCGTTCAGGCTCTCGGGAAAAGGAACGTGATGCCCGCCCAGCCAGTTATGAAGGCCCCCCAGCATACCGTTCAGCAGCCCAATCAGCGCCAGGAACGAGATCAGCATGATGCCCACATTGAACGCCAGGCGGCCGCCGTCAATGGTTCCGCGGGCAATCGCGCCCAGCAGATTCTCCTCCCGATGCTCTTCGTTGATGGGCATCGTAACCCGGCCCATGGTGGCAGGGGTGTGCGTCTCCGGAACCAGCATTTTGGCCATCAGCACCGTTCCCGGTGCGGTCATGATCACTGCGGCCAGCAGATGTTTAGCCTCGATCCCGTACAGGATGTAGGCCGCCATAATCCCGCCGGAAACGTGTGCCATGCCACTGGTCATGACGGTCATCAGTTCCGACTGCGTGGCTCCCGGCAAAAACGGCCGAATGCTGAGCGGGGCCTCCGTCTGCCCCATGAAGATGCTCGCAGCCACGTTCAGCGACTCGGCGCCACTGATACGCATGGTCAGCTGCATCAGCCGAGCCATGCCTTTGATGACAATCTGCATGATCCCCAGGTGATACAGCACGGCAAAAAAAGCAGAGATAAAGATGATGGTGGGCAGCACCTGGAAAGCAATGATGAGCCCATAGGAGGAGTGTTGCTTGCCCAGCTCGCCAAAGACGAATCCGGAGCCGACAAATGCGTAGGCGAGCATACGGTTCACCGCGTCTCCCGCGGCGGCCAAGGCTCGCTCGCCGGCGTCAAAGCGCAGCACCAGCACGGCAAACACCCACTGCAGCCCCAGGCCCCAGAACGCGGTGCGCCAGCGAATGGCTTTCCGGTTAGTCGAAAGCAGCCACGCCACCACTAAGATTGCTACCAGCCCCAGCAATCCGGTAAATCGTCCCAAGCTTGGCTCCTTACCTCACGAATTGGAAGCGATGGGGAAAAACTTCTTCGAAGCGATAGTCTTCCCACCCCGCCTCACCGCGAAAGATGACCCGCGAGGCCGGCAGCATGAACTCGCTCAACACCTGCAAACAAGCCCCGCACGGAGGACTCGCTGCCTGGTTCAGGTTGGTGATCGCGCACGCGAGCACCCGCATCTCCGGCCCGTGCTCCGCCACCGCGCGAACCACAGCCGACCGCTCCGCACAAATGGTGAGGCCGTAAGACGCATTCTCGACATTGGCGCCGGTAACCACCGCACCGTTTTGTAGCAGCAGCGCGGCGCCTACCCGAAACTTGGAATAGGGAGCATACGCATGATCCGCCGCATCGGCCGCCTGCGTGGTCAACTGCCGCACCAGTTCCGGGGTAAATCCATTCTCTCCTGGTTGCATTGTCCACTGAGCCTAATGGCAGTTGCCCATCGACGCAACATCTCTATCCCTAACAGCGGACGTTGGGGAGCAAAGCATTTCCGGCCCGTGGAAACCGGGGTGCAACCTAATCGTCCCTAACAGCTATCCTTGAAGCAGCACCCTATGGCGGGAAAGAAGCAAACTCGACCACCAGCCAGCGACGCCCTGGAACTCTTTCACCCCGTGACGGCAGCCTGGTTTCGAGCCGTCTTTGAGCAGCCCACCGCCCCGCAGCGACTGGGATGGCCGGCTATCGCCCGCGGTGAAAATACCCTCATCCTCGCCCCTACCGGCACCGGCAAAACACTGACTGCCTTTCTCTGGTGTCTCAACCGCCTCATGTTGCACCGCGGCGCGGATGAGACCGAAGGCTGCCGGGTCATCTACCTCAGCCCCCTGAAGGCCCTGGCGGTCGATGTAGAACGCAATCTGCGCTCCCCTTTGGCCGGCATCGCCAACATGGCCCGGCAAGCCGGAGTCCCATTCCATCAGCCGGAAATAAGTATCCGTACGGGTGACACATCGCAAAAGGAACGAAGCCGTTCCGCCGCCACCCAGCCGAGATCCTCATCACCACCCCGGAGTCGCTGTATCTGCTGCTGACCTCAGACGCCGCCGCCAGCCTGCGCAGCGTCGATACGGTCATCATCGATGAGATCCACGCCGTAGTGCCCACCAAGCGCGGCGCCCACTTGGCCCTCTCCCTGGAACGGCTCGAAGCCATCACCGAAGGCCGGGTGCAGCGAATCGGTCTCTCCGCCACCCAACGCCCATTGGAAGAGGTAGCGCATTTCCTCGGCGGCTCATCGTCTCCCGTGGAGACAGCAGAAAACGATAGCGCGACTCCGGAAGCCGCTGAGGACTCTCCGCTGGTCGCGTATCGGCCCGTCACCATCGTCGATGCCAGCGAACCCAAGCGGCTGGATCTGCGCATTGAAGTGCCGGTCGAAGACATGGCCCGCATGGGCCAGAAAGAAGAACTGCCCAGCGGAGCCGCCTCTCAGGGACCCAAGCGGACCTCCATCTGGACCGCCATCCACCCGCGCCTCGTCGACATTATCCGCGAGCGCCACTCCACCATCATCTTCGTCAACAGCCGGCGCATCGCGGAAAGGCTCGCCGGCGCGATCAACGAACTAGCAGGCGAGCAACTGGCGCGCGCTCACCACGGCTCGCTCGCCGCCGCGCAGCGCTCAGAGATTGAAGAGCAGTTGAAAGCCGGTCGTCTGCGCGCGCTGGTGGCGACCTCTTCGCTCGAGCTCGGCATCGACATGGGCGCTGTCGATCTGGTGATCCAGATTGAAGCTCCGCCATCCGTTGCCAGCGCGATGCAACGCATCGGCCGGGCAGGGCACCACGTGGGCGCAGCCAGCGAAGGGATTATTTTTCCCAAGTATCGCGCCGACCTGGTTGCTTGCGCTGCGGTCACCCGCGCCATGCACGAAAACCTGGTGGAATCCACCCGCTTCCTGCGCAATCCGCTGGATGTGCTGGCGCAGCAAATCGTCGCCATCGTGGCCCAGCCGCCCGCACTGGCTGCCTCGCCGCTTGCCGAGCGAGAAATCCCCGTTGAAGAAGTCTTCCGGCTGATTCGCGGCGCCGCTCCCTTCAGCAGTCTCACCCGAACCGCCTTCACCGGAGTGCTCGATCTACTAGCCGGCCGCTATCCCTCCGACGAGTTCGCCGATCTGAGGCCGCGTATCACCTGGGACCGAACGCGCGACACCCTGACGCCGCGCGAGGGAGTCAAGATGCTGGCCATCCTGAATGGCGGCACCATTCCCGACCGCGGGCTCTACGGCGTATTTCTCTCCGGAGCAGAAGGCAAGCCGGTCCGCGTGGGTGAACTGGACGAGGAGATGGTGTTCGAAAGCCGAACCGGCGACACCTTTGTGCTGGGCGCGTCGACCTGGCGCATCGATGAAATTACCCACGACCGGGTGCTCGTATCTCCGGCGCCGGGCCAGCCAGGCAAGATGCCGTTCTGGCATGGAGACAACGCAGGCCGCCCCCTCGAGTTTGGCCGCCGCATCGGCCAACTGGTGCGCGAGCTGCGCGACATGCCCCGCAACGCCGCGCTGAGCCGCTTAATCCGCGAGCACGACCTGGACACCATGGCGGCAGAAAACCTCATCAGGTTTTCTGGCTGACCAGGAAATTGCTACCACAGTAGTGCCAGATGACCGAACCATCGTCATCGAACGCACGCGCGACGAAATGGGGGACTGGCGCGTCTGCGTGCTGACCCCGTTTGGCAGCCGCATCCACGCGCCATGGGCCATGGCGATCACCGGCCGCATTCGTGCCAGTGGCGGTGCCGATGTGGAAGCCATGTGGGGCGACGATGGTTTCGTATTGCGCTTTCCTGACAGCGATGCCGCGCCAGACTCCGAATTGATTCTGATCGACGCCGAAGAAGCGACTGACCTGGTACTGCGTCAACTCAGCGGCACCGCGTTGTTCGCTGCAAAATTCCGCGAGAGCGCCGCCCGGGCGCTGCTGCTGCCCCGCAGGCGTGCGCAGGGACGCGCTCCCTTGTGGCAGCAACGCAAGCGAGCCTATGATCTGCTCTCCGTCGCCTCCCGCTATCCTTCATTCCCCATCCTGCTCGAGGCCTATCGCGAATGCATGCGCGACGTCTTCGATATGCCTGCCTTGCTCGAAACGCTACGCGCCATTCGCCAGCGTAACGTGCGCGTGCACGTAGCCGACACCCGCACCCCTTCGCCGTTTGCTTCGTCATTGCTCTTCAGCTACGTGGCCAATTACATCTACGATGGGGATGCGCCGCTGGCCGAGCGCCGCGCCCAGGCCCTCTCAATCGATCAGGAGCAGTTACGTGACCTGCTGGGCGATGCCGACCTGCGCGAGCTGCTGGATGCCGATGCCATCCACGAAGTGGAAGAGCAGCTGCAGGGCCTGCTCGAAACCCAACGCATTCGCACAGCGGACGGCATCCACGACTTGTTGCTGCGCATCGGTGATCTTTCACGCGAGGAACTCAGCGCCGCCTCGCTGATCCCGGGCTCATCAACGAAGTAGACCGGCTGCTTCGGGGCGCGTCGTCTCGTGGAGATCAAGATGGCCGGAGAAAAGCGCCTGATCGCCGTCGAAGATGCGGCGCGCTATCGCGACGCCCTGGGCATCCCACTTCCTCCAGGAATCGCGGCATCGTTGCTACAACCTGTCGAGGCGCCCGTACTGGAACTGCTTCGCCGCTTCGCCCGGACCCACGGACCCTTCACCCTGCGCGAAGTTACCCTGCATTTCCCCCTGGATACCCAACAGGTCGAAAGCGTATTGAACACATTGCTGCTGGATGGCCGCATCGTAGAAGGAGGATTCCGCCCCGGCGGTGTCTACCGTGAGTGGTGCGATGTTGAAGTGTTGCGCCAGATCCGCCGTAAATCGCTCGCCCGGCTGCGCCGCGAAGTGGAGCCTATCGAACAGCAGGCACTGGAGCGGCTTTCGACTCACTGGCAAGGTGTGCTGCAGCGCAGGCGTGGTCTCGATGCATTGCTGGACACCATCGAACATCTACAGGGCGCGCCGCTCGCGGCCTCCCTGGTCGAGACTTCGATCCTCCCTGCGCGTCTGGCAAATTATTCACCGGGAAGCCTGGACACCTTAATAGCCGCAGGCGAAATAGTCTGGGTCGGGCTCGATTCTTTGGGTGAGCATGATGGGCGCATCGCCTTATTTTTGGCCGACAAGCTCAGGCTTCTGCTGCCTCCACGGCCAGACCCGCCGCCAGAAAACCCGTTGAGCCCGAGGGAACTCGCTCTCATGGAGCAACTGGCTCGGGCCGGCGCCGCCTTCTTTACGCAACTGCATGAAGCGGTCGGCGGAGGATACCCGGGCGAAACCCTTGATGCGCTGTGGAGCCTGGTCTGGCGCGGCCTGGTGACCAATGACACCTTTCACGCCTTACGGGCGTACGTCGCCCGGCCAGCTTCCTCGCGGCAACCTAAGCGGCAGCACAACCTGCCCTCCTTCCGCTCCCGGCGAACCACTCCACCCAGCGCCCAGGGCCGCTGGAGCGTGGTCCCTTCATCGCTGGCTTCACCCACCGAATGGAGTCACGCGTTTGCCAACCAATTGCTCAATCGCTATGGCGTGCTCACTCGCGAGTCGGCTGCGACTGAAAACCTTCCCGGAGGATTCAGCGCCATCTACGACGTGCTCAAGGCGCTCGAAGAAAGCGGGCGCATACGCCGCGGCTATTTTGTCGCCGGCCTGGGCGCGACCCAGTTTGCTTTGCCCGCGGCCGTAGATCTGCTTCGGTCACTACGCACTGGACCGCCGCTCGAAAAACCAGAACTGGTAACACTCGCGGCTACCGATCCGGCGAATCTATATGGCTCCGTGCTGCGCTGGCCGGCGGGCGAAGAGGAAGATGGCCCCCGCATGCTCACCCGTAGTGTCGGCGCCAATGTGATCCTTCGCAACGGCGAACTGGTGGCGTATCTGCGGCGCAGCAATCCGAATCTGCAGATCTTTCTGCCTGCGGAGGAGCCGGACCGCTCCATCACTGCCCGTGACCTGAGCCAATTCCTGGCCACTCTGGCGCAACAGGATATGGAGCGCCGCGAAGACCAGCGGGGCGGCATGCTCATCTCGTCCATCAACGGCCAGCCGGCGGGGCAGCATTTCCTCTCGTCCTTCCTCCAGGAGGCCGGTTTCCACGTGGCGCCGCTTGGTCTCAATTACAGGCGCGCGTTGCTCGCGGTCGCTACTCCCAATGCCTGAAGGCGATACCATCTTTCGCTCGGCTCGCGCTCTGCACCAGGCGCTTGCCGGCCATACGATCAAGCTGTTCGAGACCGCGTATGCGCCGTTGGCCAGCGTGAACGACCAAAACCCAGTCGCCGGCCGCACGGTAGAGCAGGTGGAATCACGCGGCAAATGGCTGCTCATCCATTTCTCCGGCGATCTCATCCTCGCCACCCACATGCTGATGAGCGGCAGCTGGCACATCTATCGCGTGGGCGAGCGGTGGAAGCGCGCCCGCATTCACATGCGGATCGTGCTCGGCACAGCCGATCTGGTGGCCGTCGCTTTTGATGTGCCGGTGGCCCGCTTCTATACCGCGCGCACCCTGGAGCGGTTCGCCGGAGTGGCCGGCTTGGGGCCCGATTTGCTGGGCAAGCAGTTTGCCGCGGACGAAGCCGCTGCGCGAATGCGTGAGCATGGCGACGAAGAAGTAGGCAACGTTTTACTTAACCAGCGAGTCATGGCCGGCATCGGCAACGTCTTCAAATCAGAAATCTGCTTTGCCTGCGGAGTGCGACCCTTCCGCAAAATCGCTACCCTGAGCGCGCAGGAGATCGATTGCCTGCTGGCGACCGCGCGCCGTTTCCTCGCTGCCAATGTCGCCGACGGCGCCCAGGGACGGCATCGTGACCTACACCGGAGGCCGGCGCACCACTGGCTCAACCAATCCCGCAGCCAGGCTCTGGGTCTATCACCGCGCAGGAGAAGACTGCAGGCGCTGCGGGACCACAATCCTCACCCGCAAGCAAGGCATCGGTGCGCGCTCCACCTTCTGGTGCCCCGACTGCCAAAAGTCATAACAACCCACTACAGCCAACCTGTGAAGTCTGGGGAGTGCGCGCTTTAAGCGCCCTATGCGCATCTGCAGTTCTCCCAACCCCAAACCAAAGTCAAACGAGCAAAGACCGATCGAACAGCCGGGCCTTCAGGGAAAATTCATCTCCGGTCAGTAGCATTTCTCAAGGTCTTTCTCACCCATGCGCATTTTGATCGTAGAAGACGACCCAAAGATGGCAATGGTACTGCGAGATGCCTTGCAAAGGCATGCCCATCGGATCGTGCTTGCCGCCACCGGAATCGACGGGCTCGATATCGCCTTGCACCATGAGTTCGAATCGATCATTTTGGACGCGATGCTACCCGGCATGGACGGCTTCGCCGTGGCCCGGTCCTTGCGCGACGCCGGCATCGCAACTCCCATTCTCATGCTTACCGCCAGGGATGCCACCGCGTGACGTAGTGCGAGGACTGGACAGCGGAGTGGATGACTACCTCACCAAGCCATTCGCGTTTGAAGAACTTTTCGCCCGCCTGCGCGCCCTGAGCCGCCGAACGGCTTCTTCCGCATCGCTGTCCTACCGTCTCGAAGATTTGGAGCTGGATCCACTCACCCATGCGGCCTCCCGTAACGGGAGACCCATCAGCCTCACCCGCACCGAATTCCTGCTGCTGGAATTCATGATGCGAAACCCACATGCCGTGCTACGCCGGGAGGTGATTATCAACGCTGTTTGGGGATACGAGCGCACGGTGGAAAACAACACTCTCGACGCCTTCATGAAGCAACTTCGCTCGAAAGTCGATAGCGGGTTTGAAAATCGCCTCATCCACACCGTCCGCGGATTTGGATACAAACTCACTCCGGAAAGAGAACAGTGAACGTCACCATTAGAACCCGGCTCACGCTCTGGTTTGCTGCCCTGGTAGCCCTGATTCTGCTCATCCTCGGGGCCGGAGTTCTCGTGGGCGCGTCCTGGGGTCTGCAAAGGGCGGCCGACCAGGAGCTCACCTCCGGCATCGGAGGGGTGGCCGCGTTCCTTGGTGCACAAACTCGACATCCACGAGCTGAAGGACATGAACGACGAGTTGCGTGAGCACTCGGCGCTGTTGCCGCGGGGCAAGATGTTCCGGGTGAGTACTCTCGGTGGCGCGGTCGTGTATCAGCCGGACGCCATGGTGGTGGTTCCGATCCATGATCCCCCGGCCGGGCGAAACTCGGAAAGAAAACGTGGTCGTCAAGGGCCGGTCGTATCGTACGATCAGCCAGTTTGCCGTGGTCGGTCCAAATACGTTTCTCATCCAGGTGGCCGTCGATCAGACGCAGTATCACCAATTGACCATGGGACTGGCCTGGTTACTTATCCTTAGTATTCCCCTGGCCGGATTGCTGGCGGCGTTCGCGGGCCACTGGATGAGCGGACGCGCACTTTTTCCCATTCATCAGATCACAGAAACCACCAATTCCATCGATGCGAGAACTCTGTCGCGACGCCTGCCTTTGTTGGGCACAAACGATGAACTCGATCGGCTCTCCGCCACCATCAACCGCATGCTTGATCGTATTGCCACGGCCTACGAGAGCATCGCCCAATTTACTGCCGACGCATCGCACGAGTTGCGGACCCCCGTAGCGCTCATTCGTTCGAATGCTGAGTTGCTGTTGATGGAACCGGACAATCTCCCCAGGGTGGAGCGAGGACTGTCGGATATTTTGGCGGAGAGCACCTACATGACCAGACTGATCGGCGATCTACTCACGCTGGCCAGGAGCGGCACTGAGGATACTTCGATCCCCA
Organism: uncultured Acidobacteriaceae bacterium; assembly: GCA_963847155.1. Lineage (GTDB taxonomy): Bacteria > Acidobacteriota > Terriglobia > Terriglobales > Acidobacteriaceae > PALSA-350. Next base: position 30,162 of record CAWJZH010000009.1, read on the forward strand.
TGGAACTTCTTGAATTGAACGACTCCGTCCGAGCCATCGTCGATCGGGCAAAGGCCCAGGCCGCAACACGCGACATCACGCTCGAATATATCCCGCACGGCCACGTTGTGCCTTTGCGCGGAAATCAAAGCATGATCGAGCGCGTTCTCATGATCCTGATTGATAACGCGGTGCGCTATTCCTCCCCGAGAGGAAAAATCTGGGTGGAAACCTGGGTTTCAGCAGAACAATGCGGATTCGTGGTTCGCGACAACGGTATCGGCATTGCGCCCGGACGATCATGAACGTATCTTCGAGAGGTTTTACCGTGTGGATACGGCACGTACCCCGCGCGACGGCGGACACGGGCTTGGCCTCTCGATCGCGAAGAGTTTGATCACGCTCCACCATGGAACCATTCACGTCGATAGTGAAATGGGTCGTGGAGCAAGCTTCCAGGTCGCATTTTTTCGCGCCGACGTATCGCAACCGGCGATCGAATCTCAGCCGGTTCACTAGTACCATCAGGGAAAATTCAGGTGGTTCGAGTTTAAATATAGACGATGGCGTATTTATCCTCATAGCGGACTGAAGTGGATGGCTGTCGCCATCTGTCTGCTGAGTTGCCATTGCCTACTCGCCCAGGTGAGTGTAGCCGGCACGATCGTCGATCCTGACGGCGCCGCAGTTCCGAGTATCGACGTGGTATTGAAAACGCTGCACGGTGATGCGAGTGGCCGGCGGTTCAGCAGTCTCTGATTCCGTAGGTCATTTCCGCCTCATGCGTATTGCTACAGGAGACTATCAACTACAAGTCCCCCCGAAGTATGGTTTCGAGCAATATCAGGCGCCCATTCATGTTCGTCCCGGTATGCATGATCTAAGCATTCGGCTAACTCCTCTAGTGGTCACGCAGGATGTCGTGGTGGCTCCGGAAACCAGCCAGGTTACGCTCGATCCGTCCGCGAACCGTGACCAGGTTTCTACCAGTGCCGGAATGCTCGAAAAAGTCCCCGTCTTCGATCAGGACTATGTCGCGACGCTCACGCCTTTTCTCGACCAGACCGGCGTGGCCACCAGCGGCGTGAGCTTGATTGTCGACGGTGTGGAGATGAAGGGAACTGGCGTTTCCGCTTCAGCCATTGCCGAAGCGCACATCAACAACGATCCATACAGCGTGGAGACCAATCGGCCGGGCCGGGGACGGATCGAGATCATCACCAAGCCAGGCTCGGCGAAGTTGCACGGCACGCTTAACTTCACTTTCCGCGATTCTGTTTTCGACGCTAAAAACTACTTCGCCATCACCAAGCCATTCGAGCAGAAGCGCATTTACGAAGGCTCGATCACCGGTCCGATTCCTGTGGACAGCCACACTACGTTCTTACTCTCGGGTACACGCCAGGAAGACAACCTTCAGTCGGTGGTTCATGCTGACACGGTTTCCGGCATCGTCTCGACAAACGTCCCGACCCCGATCCATAACACGGAGTTCGCGGCACGCATCTCGCACGACTTCTCGCCCACGCACCGGGTTTCGCTGCAGTACAACGTCACCGATACTGTATCCGAAAACCTCGGCGCCGGCGGCCTGGTTCTTTCTCAGAGCGGAGTGAATGCCCAGGCTCGCGAAGATGACGTTATCTTCAATGACCGAGTCGTCATCTCGCCAACGCTGCTGAATCAACTCCAACTCTTCTTTGAGAAAGACTACAATCCCACGCGCAGTGTGTTGGCGGCGCAAAAGATCGTGGTCGATGGCTCGTTTACGCGGTGGAGGCGCACAGGCAGATTCGCTGAACACGGAGAACAATCTAAAGATCAACGACATCGTGAACTGGAGTCACAAGCACCACTACGTGAAGTTCGGCGTCAACATTCCGAACTTAAGCCGTCGGGCGTGGGAAGACCATTCCAACCGTGTCGGTACCTACAATTTCTCCAGCCTCATGGACTATGAAGCCAACACCCCCTACTCCTTTACACAACAGGAAGGGATCGGCCGCACAGTCTTCTGGATGAATGAGATCGGCGCATTCATCAGTGACCAAATTCAAATCCGGCCAAACCTCCAAGCCTCTCTGGGCCTCCGTTACGACTGGCAGACATATTTCAAATCATTTCATGATTTTGCCCCACGATTCTCAGTGGCCTATTCCCCCGGAAACCGTAAAACAGTGCTGCGTGCAGGTGTCGGAGTTTTCTACGATCGTTCCGGTGCACAGTCAATGGCGGACCTGAAGCGTTATAACGGGATCATCCTCCGCTCGTTCACCTTGCTCAACCCAACGTATCCCACTCCATATCCACCCACTACAGATCCTGCGACTTTGCCAACAGACCTGGTGCGGCAAGCGAACGGGACACGCATTCCGTACGTTCTGCATTACAGCGCGGGCGCTGAACGGCAACTGCGCAAAGGGCTGACTGTGGCAGCGACCTATCGCGGAACAACGGGCGTCGCACTCTTTCGCTCTCGGGACGTCAACGCGCCACTTCCGCCGTCCTATCAAGTAAGGCCCGATCTGGCATCTAGGTGTTGTACGCCAGATCGAGTCGGAGAGCAGGCAGATCGGCAACGCGCTCGACCTTTCTCTCAGCAGCAATGCAAGCCGCTGGTTCTCCGGTTTGGCGCAGTATACGTTTAGCCACACCAATAACAATACTGGCGGCATCGCATGGTTTCCTGCCAATCAATACTCGCTACAGGGCGAGTATGGCAGGGCGAATTTTGATCAGCGCCATCGCTTCAATCTACTGGGCACGATCAATGACGATCATTGGCTAAACCTGGGTGTTGGAGCAAGACTTTACTCCGGTACACCCTATACCGAGACCTCTGGAAGCGACATCTTCCACACCGGCATCCTCAACGCGCGGCCGCCGGGCGTAAATCGAAACACTCTGGAGAGCGGAGGCAATCTCCAATTCGATCTGCGCTGGAGTCACGATCTGTTGTCGCGTCGTAAGGCTTCCGACAAGCCATTGTCCTTTTCTCTTGCAGTGGACGCGTTCAACATAACCAATCGAACGAACTACACATCCTACGTCGGAAATGTGCAATCCTCCTTCTTCGAACAGCCCACAGCAGCGCTGCCCGCCCGAAGACTGCAATTCACCGGAAGGATCAAATTCTAGTGGCACACCCGAGCGCGAAACTCTGCACCTCACAGCGGACCAACCGGAAACAGGACGGGTGCCCCTCGTTCACCTGAGCGTACGTGGGCCGAAAATGCAAGGCGCCGCCCCTCGATCGCTTTCTACTTGCTGGCCAAGAAATCCCGCATCGAAACTGAATATTTTCTGAATCAGCTTTCTCTCTAATTTGACTCTGCCGTTACGATCCGTGCACAACCGCCTCCTACACTCTCTCCATAGCCCTAAAGAGATGGAGTGCCACGCGCGCTTTGAAACCTTTCCTCAGTATTCCGACTCTATTGCTTTTCTTCTCCCTGATCTTGCCTGCGTCGGCCACGCAAACACCTGGCTCGAGTTCTGAACCCTTACGGTTAGTACAGACCTACCAACTGCCGGCAGAAATCAAAGGAAACTTCGATCACTTTGAAGTAGATCTCAAGCGGAACCGCCTCTTCGCCACCCCGGAAGACTGCAAATCCGTCCTCGTGTTCGATATCGCCACCGGCAAGCTAATCCACCAGATCGACGGAATCCTTCGGCCTCACGCCGTTCTATACCGGGCAGACGTCGATCGGATCTACGTAACCGACGGAGGCGATGGATCGGTAAAAGTCTATGATGGCGAGGACTACCGCCAGCTCGCCCGGATCCCCCTCCTCAAGGACGCAGACTCAGTCGGTTACGATATTTCGCGGCACTACCTCTACGTCGACAACGGTGGCCGAGATGTCGGGCAAAGCTACTCGATCGTAAGCGCCATCGATACAAACACCGGATCGAAGCTAACGGACATGAAGATTGAGGGCGACACGCTGGAGGCCATGGCCCTCGACAACTACCGGCCGCACATCTACGTGAATGACACCGCGAACAACCAGGTGGTGGTGATCGACCGCCTACGAAACACTGTCCTCGCAAAGTGGCCAATCACCCTGGGGAAAAAGAATGTGGCCATGGCCCTCGATGAATTTCGTCAGCGGCTATTCGTCGGCTGCAGGAGCGGCCAAATCGTCGTCCTCGACAGCAACACCGGCAAGGAATTGCAAGCGTTGCCCATCGCGAGCGGAATCGACGATCTTACCTACGATCCGGCCACCCGCCGCATCTATGCAGCCGCGAATGGAGTGATCGATGTGTTCGAACAGGCAGACCTCGATCACTATGTTTCTAAAGAAGCCACCGTCACCGGTGCGAACGGACGCACCGCCAAACTCGTACCGCAGTTAAATCGCCTCTTCGTCGCTGTCCCGTCGACCGCCGGCAGAGCGCTCGCATTCTTGTCTACGAGCCCATCAACACGCCGGAGCCAAAGCTTCCACCAGCCGATACAAAAGAGCCGGTCAATGCGCCGCAGAGCGGAAGAGATTGTTCTCCAAGCCCTCTCGTCCCACCCGCTTCTTCGCAGGATGGGACTACATGTCATTCCGCCTGGGCGAGAACACATGATCCTCATCGCCAACGGCAATGAAACGCGACTCGGCATTCGCACCTCGGAAGGCGATTTTGCCGCAGTAAAAAGCGGAAAAATCTATGGCCCCAGAATCGAAGACGGCAACTTCTACAACATGAAGATGCCGATGTTCGATGCGCAAGGCAGGCGCATCGGCATTCTGGTGATGGAAATTGCCGGCACCGACGCAGTGAGCGAGGAAGACGCAGCGCAGAAGGCCGCAGCCATCCGCAACGAAGTCGAAAGCAAAATACCCAGTCTGGAATCGCTCTTCGTCGCTACCGCCGGAGACTAGTCAGCCACAACTTCAATCGCAGTCAGGGCCCAGCCGCGGGATTGTGTCCACGACTGACCTCACACCCACTTTGGAGACCGAAAATGAAATTGCTGGCCCCACGCCTACTTCTGTTCAGCCTGATGTTTCTGCCCATCTTCGCCTGGGCGCAGATTGATCGCACGGAAATTAATGGCACAGTCACTGATCCATCAGGCGCCACCATCGCCGACGTCAATGTCACCGTAACCCAGGAGGGGACAAACCAGGTCCGCGTCATCGTAACCGACAGTCGCGGGCAGTTCGTCGCCTCCTCCCTCCCCATCGGGCGCTTCACGGTGATGTTCACGCATGACGGTTTCAAAGATCTACGCGTCGCAGATGTCGATCTGCACTCCGGTGACGTCCGCACGGTGAACGCGAAGCTCGAGGTCGGCGCCGTCACCCAGGTAGTCGGCGTCGAAGGGGACTTAGGTGGAGGACAGCTCGACAAGAGTAACGCAACCTTCGGAGGCACCATTCAATCGGTGCAGATCTCCAAAATCCCGCTGAACGGCCGCAACATCACGAACCTGGAGCTCCTAGCGCCCGGCGCGATCGACTCCGGTTCCGGCGCCCAATCGACCATCCGCTTCGCGGGCAATGGAATGGATGACAATAATTTCCGGCTCGATGGAGTCGACGCCAGCGGAGTCTTTCACGCGTCCCTCAAATCCGCCCTGCGTCTGCAGTTCTCCACCGAGGCGGTCGCAGAGTTCAAGGTGGACTCCGGCGCGTACACCGCCGACACAGGTGGTTCCGCAGGCGGCCAGGTAAGCCTCATTTCGAAGACCGGAACCAACGCCTTCCACGGCAGCGTCTTCGACTATCTCCGCAACAACTACTTCGACGCTCACGGCCCCATCAAGACTTCCCACAAGGTGCCCGTCTTCCAGCTCAATCAGTTCGGAGGCAGTCTCGGAGGCCCCATCCTCAAGGACCGGACCTTCTTTTTCGTAAACTATGAAGGTTTCCGCCAAAAGCTCGGCGGCGTGCCCCAGACTGGATTCGTGCCCAGCCCCTCCTACCGCAGCGCGCTGGCGGCGGCCCAACCCGCACTAGCGTTCGTGGTGAATGCCTATCCGCAGGGACAAGCTCCTACGTCGGATCCGAATGTCTACTCGTTTACCGGCGTCGTCGCCAGCCCGAACAGCGAAAATGCAGGCACCATCCGCCTCGATCATCGCTTCACCGACGCGGACTCGGGCTACGCCCGTTACAACATCGACGACGGAATCTCTACCAGCGCCCTCAACGCGCTGGCTCAGGGAATCACCGTGACCTCCCGGGTGCAAAACTTCGTGCTCGAAGAAACCCACATCCTGAATCCCCGCGTGATCAACGAAGCGCAATTTGGGTTCAATCGAAACACCTTTATCCAGTCCCAGCAAACGGGAATGCCCTTCAACTTTTCCATTACCGGTTTCACGTCTCTGTCAGAAAACTACAGCAAAGAGCAGGTCGGGCAATCGGAATCGGTAAACGACACAGTCACCTGGACCAAGGGCAATCACACGCTAAAGTTGGGCGCGGAGCTTAAATTTCCCTGGTTCAACGAACAGAACTCTATCGACGGTACTGCCACCTATCTGAACGAGTCAGCTCTGCTGGCAAATCAGCTCAGTACATTCCAGACCACCGCGGCGCTTCCAGATAAAGGGATGCGCAAGATCCATGTTGCCGGGTACGCACAAGACGAGTGGAAGGTGTCAGGGAATCTGACCCTCAACTACGGACTCAGGTACAACTACTTCTCCCCATTCCATGAGGTCCATAACAACGAAAATCCCTTCGACATTGCGGATTGCGGTGGATACTGTGGCATCGGTGCGGCGTTCGCCCATGTCGACTATCTCAGCTTCGACCCCGCGTTCGGGGTCGCTTATTCTCCCGCTTCGCTGGGCGGGAGCACCGTTTTCCGTGCGGGTTTTGGCACTTACCACGGAGAGGTGCAACTCGGTGATCAGGATAGTCCTGTCGTGAATACTGAACCTTCGACGTTGCTTACCAGCGGCGTGCAGTCGAATGGAACTGTGGTGCAGTATTCCTATCCCGTGCCACCTTCGCTCACTCCCTCCACGGGCCTGGCGCTTACCCCGCGCTCGATGGCGCGCCATCGTCCCGACTCTTACGTAGAACAGTGGACAGCGTCGATGCAGCAAGTCTCTTCCCGGTCAGACCGTAGTTGACATTGACCTATTTAGGGGCGCACGGAGTCCACCTTTTCCGCCGCGCATACACCAACCTCATCGACTCCGCAACCAACACTCGTCCACTGCCGCAATACCCCAGTGAGATCGATACCAAATACAACGAGGGAGCTTCGAACTTCAATGCCCTGGTGGCGGGCGTCAATCGACGCTTCCACTCCGGCCTCTTTCTCTCCGGCAACTACATGTACTCCCATGCCTTGAACGACGGATCCGTAGGCGCCGGCGATGCCGATGCAGCTCAGAACAACGCATGTTTCCTTTGCGACTATGCCAGCAGCGATTTTGACGCGCGCAATAGCGGAACCTTCGGGGCAGTCTACGAACTACCGTTTGGCAGGGGCCGCCAATACCTGGCTAACAGCACTCCCATGGATCTGCTTGCCGGCGGCTGGTCGGTAAACACGCAGTTGAGCGCCCGCGCGGGCCTCCCCGTCAACGTTACCCTCAGCCGTAGCAGCAGCGAGCTGGTAGACGGAAACAACGTAGATCAAAGGCCGAACCGCGTGCCGGGGTTCCCCTCTATCTCGGCAGTCGCAGCATCTCGCATTGGATCAACCCCGCGGCGTTCTCCTTGCCGGCAGTCGGAGCCTGGGGCAACGCCGGTCGCAATCTCATTACCGGACCACCGTTGTGGCAGGACGACTCCGCGGTCGAGAAGAACTTTCACCTCACCGAGCGGAACAATGTGATTTTCCGCGCAGAGGCATTCAATATCTTCAATCGCGCTCAGTACGGCCAGCCCTCTTCCTCCCTGAGCGTCACGACGAAATCAGGCGTTCGCACGCTCACGGTTCCCGCAAGCTTTGGAGCCATCACCTCTACGGTGAACTCCGCCGGTCTCGTGGGGACAGGAACGCCGCGAGTGCTGGAGTTTTCGCTAAGGATCACGTACTAAGAAAAATCCGAAACATGAAGATAAAATGCATTCTCGCCCTCGCATGCACAGTCGCCATGGCTTCTCAAACAGCCGTAGCTTCAGAAGCATCGCCTGTGACCCTGGTCAGAACCATTTACATGCCCGAGATCATCGGCGACTTCGACCACTTCACCGTAGACCTGAAACGTGGTCATCTCTTCGTTTCCGCCGAAGTGCACCACTCTGTCGAAATGTTCGATCTCAAGACCGGCGATCATCTACAGAGCATCGGCGGATTTAAGACGCCGCACTCCATAGCATTTGCTGCGGAGAAAGATGAGCTGATGGTGGCCGACGGAGGCGATTCGTCTCTGGTCCTGCTATCAGGTGAAGACTTTCACCGCATCGATCGCATTCAGTTGATCGATGGTTCTGCGACCGGCAAAGGCGATTCGCCGGACGCAGCTTACTATGACGCTTCAAATCGCCTCTATTACATAGGCAACGGCGGAGTTTCCGCCAATCTGCCCGACTCTCAAATCTCCATCTTCTCCGTCGACCAGGGCAAACTCGTAGGGTCGATTTCCATTCCCGGCAACAACGTTGAGAGCATGGGCGCGGATAACTTGCATCATCGTCTTTACGTGAACATCCGCGATAAGCGCCAGGTCGGTGTTGTCGATCTACAAACGGGAAGAGTCATCACCACTTGGACCACTCCAGATCTGAACGCGAACACCGCGCTCGCCGTCGATCCCGAGCATGAGCGAATCTTTGTCGCCGGGAGGAAGCCCGGGATCTTCTATGTCTTCGATCGCGACGGAAGAGTAGTGGCCAAAAAACCCTGCGTCAATATCAACGATGACATGACCTGGGACCCGGTCCTGCAGCGCGTCTACGTAAGTGGGACCCAGGGCCTGAGCATCTTTCACCAGGATTCGCCGGACAGCTACACAGAGATTGCCAACATCCCCACCAACGGCGGCAAGACCTCGTATTACGTTCCCCAGGTCAATCAATTCTTCGTTGTTCATCCGAAGACCGATGTAGACATTGCGGGACTGCTCATCTATCGAGTGAACAGGTAGTACAGACTAAACATGCCGGGGAAAACTCTCTACACGAAGGGCAGGGCTTCAGCCCCTACTCCTACCCCGGCAACAAATCCCGGGTGCCCCACATCTCGCTCGTTTTTCGCGAGACGTGGGATACCACTGCGGTGAACCCGAAAGCATTTGGCTCACGATTAACCCTTAAGATCTAAATCTGTGGCATCCCACATCTCGCGAAAAACGAGCGAGATGTGGGGCACCCGAGATTTATCGCCGGGATACAGCCTACTCGAGCGCTTGCTCCGGCTTGGCCAGCGACCACTAATGCGGCTGGGACGGGTCAGCCTGCTGCTGCTTGTTATCGTTATCGCCCTTCCCAAACAGTTTTGCGAAAAATCCTTTTTTCTTCTTTTTCTGCTCGTCCGGTGGAGGCGGTGCTGGTCCCGGCTGAGCCGTAGCAGCTGCCGCCTGCGAGCCCGTCGGCTGCGCGGGCAAAGCCGGCATTCCGTTTACGGGCGGTCCAGGAGCCACCGTGGTCTCTTTGCCAATACCAAAAAGCTTCTGGAAAACATTTCGCTGATCGCCGGCGATCTGGTCGCAGGTCTGCGTAGGCGCGGTCCCGTCGAGAAACACGGCATCGTAAGTCCTGCGGGCAACTGGCGTCCGAGAGCAGATTCGTCACCTTATCCAGCCGCACCGTCGAGACCCCGGCGGGAGCGGGGAACTGGCGCGTATCGGAATACTGCGGCAACTGGACAGCGTGCTTCATGAAATCAGCCCAGATGGGAGCGGCTGTCTTGCCGCCTTCCAGTTTCAGATCCGAGTAGTCATCATTGCCTATCCACACCACGCACAGCAGGTTGCTGGTAAAGCCGGCAAACCATGCGTCATGTGGACGTGCCCGTCTTGCCGGCTGCGGGAGCGGTAAAGCCATGGGCACGAATCGTCGCACCCGTGCCCGGCGTTGACCACGTTCTCCATCAGCGCCAAGGTCAGATACGCGACCCGCGGGTCAAGAATCGGCTTGGAGTTTGGCGGGTAGTCGTTGAGCACGTCGCCAGAAGCGGAACGGACGGAAGCCACTAACCAGGGGTCAATCCTCACCCCGCCGTTAGCGAAGGTAGTGTAGGCACCGGCCATATCGAGAGGCGTAGCGCCATAGGAACCTAAGGCCACCGAGGGTGTTCCGCGAGCTGATTTGATTCCGGCATCGCGGGCCAAAGCAGCTACGTTGTTGTAACCCACCATCTGGGCCAGAGACACGGTCGCGTTGTTTTGCGAAAACTGGAGCGCGGTGCGGGCGGTGATGTCGCCGGTGTAACGCGTGTCGTTGTGGTAATTGCCCGGAGCGTAGCCGCCTTCAAAGGTGGTCAAATTATTGTTGAGCATGGTGATGGCGGTGAATACGCCACTCGGCCTGCCCGGATCGGGCGGAGCAGGGTCGGAGGAAACAAGTTGCTCGCTGGGCGGGCCCTGCGACAGGCGGCTGGGTGAGAATCGTGCCGGCCAGGCTGGTATTGAACGCTGCGGCGTAGACAAAAGGCTTGAAGATCGATCCGGTCGGCCGGTTAGAAACCGCATGATCGTACTGGCTGGCGCCGTAATTCCGTCCCCCAACCAGAGCCAAAACCTGCCCGGTGTGGGGATTCAGCGCCACCAGTGCCACCTGGGGATAGACAATGGGCGAGTCATCGCCCGCTTTGACGCGGCGTGCATGCAGTTTTTCTCACCTGCAGCGTCGACCGCCTTCATGCCTTCCGTCACCGCTTCGCGTCGCCTCTCGCTGCAGATCCGGATCGAGTGAGGTATAAATCCGCAGGCCTTGCCGATTGAAATCCGCATCGCCCAGGTGCTGCACCAGCCGGTCGCGCACCAGATCGACGAAATACGGCGCCTCACCGGCATCGATATTCATCGGCGCCAGCTTGAGCGGATAGGCCTTGGCTTGAATGGACTCTTCCTTGGTGATCTTGCCCGTTTCCACCATCGCATCCAGAACCATGTTGCGGCGCTGAACAGCCCGATCCGGATGGCGATAGGGGTTTAGATAACTCGGGTGCTGAATCATCCCGGCCAGCAACGCGCATTGCGCCAGGTTCAGCTGCCTCACGTCTTTGCCGAAGTAGGTCTGCGCCGCCTGGCCAAAGCCATTGATGGCGAAGCTTCCCTGCTGTCCCAGCGGAATCTGGTTGGCATAGAGCGCGAAGATCTGTTGCTTGTTGAAACGATTTTCCAGCTGGAACGTGATGGCAATCTCGATAATTTTGCGCTTTAGCCGTTTCTCAGGTGTCAGGAAGAAGCCGCGTGCAAGCTGCATGGTCAGCGTGGAACCACCCTCCCGCCGCCGGCCCGCACGTAGATCGTCACGCAGGGCCCCTAGCAAACGGAAGTAGTCGACGCCGCCATGGTCAAAGAATCGCCGGTCTTCGATCGAAGTGACGGCATTCACCAGGTTGGGCGGCAGTTCGTTAAAGGTCACCAGGCGCCGCTTGGTGCGGTACTGTCCCTCGGAGAGCCCGGTGATTAGCTGCGGCTCCAGCTCATACGCGTCAAGCTGCTGGCCCCCATCGCCGGAAATCCGGCTGACCATGCCCCGGTCGAACGAGACCGTAGCTCCTTGCTCAGAATGGTAGGACTGCGGGCCCGGCTGGATAGTAATGCTGCCAGCGTTGAGCGCATAAGTTCCCATGCGCGACCGGTCGCGATCGCCATCGCCGCTGTAACCCGCATCGCGCAACTCCTGGCCTACCGTCTGCGGGGTTAACTTCTGCCCGATGCGGACTTCCTTCGGTGCGGCATAGATCTTCGCCGTTTGCTCGAAGAGTGGCTTCTGCAGCCGCTCATCCACAACGTGCCGATATTTGAAGTAGTAGTAGCCGAAGATAGATTCGCCAACTACCAGGCCCAGCAGGATCGTGCCACCCGCCACCAGCAGGATGATGTTGCGCATCGGGTGTTTAAGCAAGCTTTCACGGACAACCTTGATTTTGACGGCCAAATTAGCAACTCCGCTGCGGCATTAGACGACTTCCGCGTAAACGAGTTCTTGAACCCGCTTGACGATCTCGGCGATCGGAACATCCTGGCTGGTCGCGGAAGATCGCGTCACCAGCTCCACGCGCCCCTCCGCCGCCTTCTTGCCCACATTAATCCTGAAAGGTATCCCTATCAGGTCCGCATCTTTGAATTTGACGCCTGCCCGCTCGTCTCTGTCATCCAGCAAAACCTCAAATCCGGCCTCCTCGAGCTTCAGGGCCACCTGTTCGCCCGTGGCTGCCAGCTGTGCGTCCCCTGTATTGGTAACGGTCACGACTACGTCGAAGGGCGCAATCGAACGCCCCAGCCAAAAACCGTTGCCATCATGGTTCTGTTCGATCGCTGCGGTTAGGATGCGTTCTATCCCGATTCCGTAACAGCCCATGATGGGGGTTACTTCCTTGCCATTGGGGTCCAATACCCGGATACCCATACCGTCCGAATACCGGTAGCCGAGCTTGAATATGTGCCCTACTTCAATGGCCTTGGCCACCTTCAGCGCACTCCCCGGCACCGCTGGGCACTGCGGGCAACTTTCCCCCTCGGTGACGTTCCGGACGTCGGCAGTCAGAGTAGGAACGAAATCGCGCCCCGGGGTTACATTGCGGAGATGGTATTCCTCCCGGTTAGCCCCGGCGACCAGGTTGCGGCGTCCCTGGAGAGCGCCATCCAAAATAACCGTCGCCTTCCCGGCCTCCGCCTGTTCACCGGGGGCCAGGGCCTCAAGTCCGATGGGACCCAAGTAACCGGCCGGGGAATGGAAGGTATTCAGGATCTCCTCCGGCGCCATAGGCCGCAGTTCGCGGGCGCCCGGAAACAGCCCGGTCAGCTTGGCCAGGTTGACGGTGTGGTCGCCGCGCAGAAAGACCACGACCGGGCTGGCGATTTCCGCTGCCCCCGCTTTTGCCGCCTGGGTCAAAGCCATGAAAGCCATGGTCTTGATTTGGTGCTCCGGCCCCAGTTCAAGGAAGGCACCTACATCATCAATGGTGCGCATTCCCGGCGTATGCACCAGTTCCGGCGGAGCCTCTCCCGGTAGATCTTCGACCGGGGGAAGCTGTGAGGTCGCCTTATCCATGTTGGCTGCATAGTTGCAAACGGAGCAGCTCGCGATCAGGTCTTCGCCGGCTTCGGCGTACACCATAAACTCCTGCGATTGCGACCCGCCCATGGCGCCGGAATCCGCCTGCACCGCAACAAAGTTCAGACCGCTGCGGTTGAGGATCGCGCGATAGGCCGCATCGTGCTTCTTGTAGCTGACGTCCAGGCCGGCATCGTCCAGATCGAAGGAATAACTGTCCTTCATGATGAACTGACGCACTCGCAGCAGGCCCGCTCGCGGTCTTGGCTCATCCCGGAACTTGGTCTGAATCTGGTACCAGATCTGGGGCAACTGCTTATAGCTGCGCAGTTCTTTGCGGGCAATGTCAGTCATGACTTCTTCTTCGGTCATGCCCAGCACCAGCCAGGCGCCCTTGCGGTCCTGCAGCTTGAACAGGTTCTGGCCCATGATCGTCCACCGCCCACTCTCTTCCCACAACTCACGAGGGTGCAGCGCCGGCAGCAGAAACTCCTGCCCGATGCGGTCCATCTCTTCCCGCACGATGGCCTGAATCTTGTTAATCGAGCGCTGGCCCAGGAAAAGGTAGGAATAGATCCCGGCGCCCAGTTGACGGATATATCCGGCGCGCAATAGAAATTTGTGACTGGCGACCTCGGCATCGGCCGGGGCTTCACGCAAGGTAGGGATGAACAGCTTCGACCAACGGTGCATTCAGGGGGTACTTTCTCCGGCAAACGTCTTCCAATTCTAAATGGTCCAGAGATCGGCCGCCTGTATTCACCGGACTGTCATCAAAGCGGGCCCAACGCTTTTTACAATCACGGATGCTATGTATAACGAACCTTTGACCTTCGATGTTGTGCCTGGTAAGACGGCGGATACCCGCATTTTTCGCTTACACGGACCGATTACCCTCAGCCAATCTGTTCGACTTTCAGAAGGTTCTGAATGCCGGTACTGAGAAGCTCACCATCATCGACTTCACGGAATCGGAATACATGGATTCGGCGGGGCTGGGGGCCCTGCTGAACTACTACGTTTCCGGCAAGCGCCACGGCCGCACTCTTCGCCTGGTAGCTGTCAACTACCGCGTAGCCGAACTCCTAAAACTGACCAGCTCCCAGACCCTGATCAAAAGCTACGACACCATCGAAGCCGCGGAATCCGCCACCTCGTAGAAAAACCGCAGGTCTCTCCACCTGCGGGTTTAGAATCAACTCAAGACCCCACAAATCGTGCAGGTGCAGCACGCCGGCAACAACCCCGCCGCCCTCGACCACCACCAGCGAAGTAATTTTCTTCTCCTCCATAATGCTCAGGGCGCGCGCGGCAAACTCATCCGGGCCAATCGTCTTCGGGGTCCCATTCATAGCGTCCCCCGCAGTCATACCCAACGCATCCGGTCCTTTCGCCTCCAACAGCCGGCGCAGGTCGCCGTCGCTCATGATGCCGACCAGAATCTGGCCATCGGTAACCGTGGTCATGCCCAAACCCTTGCGGCTCATCTCATAAATCACTGCCGGCATCGGAGTAGCCGCACCAACCCGAGGCACAGCATCACCCACATGCATCAACTCGCGCACCCGGGCCAGTTTCCTGCCCAGCTTGCCCCCCGGGTGCAGATCCGCAAAGTCTTCCGCCCGGAAACCCTTCCGCTGCGACACCGCAATGGCCAGTGCATCGCCCAGCGCCAGCATCACCGTGGTCGACGCGGTAGGGGCCAATCCCATCCCGCAAGCTTCCTGCTCCACGCTCAGATCCAGGGCGACGTCGCTGGCCATCGCAAGCGTGGAATTCATCGCGCAGCAGAAACTGATCAAGCCATCGCCCATTCTCTTGAGTGTGGGCAGCAGGCGCAGAATCTCCTCCGTCTCCCCGCTGGAAGAGAGTGCGAGCACCAGGTCTCCTTTGGCCAGCATGCCCAAATCGCCGTGAATGGCCTCGGCCGGGTGCAGGAATAAAGCCGGCGTACCGGTGGAGTTGAACGTAGCCACCAGCTTCTGCGCGATAATGCCGCTCTTGCCGATACCGGTCACCACCACCCGTCCGCGGCGGCTTCCGCACTCCATCACCAGTTCCACAGCGCGGGCAAAGCGGGCCGACATGCCGTTCTCGAGACGTTCCGCAAGTCTAAGCAGCGCTTCGGCTTCAATACGAATCAGTTGCGCGGGCGTGGGCGTGTTCATCAATCATCCAGGGCGAAAACAATTGATCGTAGCAGGCGTCCATTAGAATGGGAGATGTGAAGCGCAATCAATGGGTCATCGTGCTGGTTCTCGCCGCATTCGTCCTCATGGTGTGGTCGGGATACGCCAACTACAAGCGCCGGAAGCAATATGCACAGCGGCAGGCGCAGGGCACGCTGGTTCCGGAAACCGCCAACAACCAGTCTGTCCAGCAAGATGTGGCCGCCGATGAGGGCTTGCCCGACCTGCGCGGCAAGCGAGCTCCGGATTTCAGCCTGCGCAGCGTCGAAGGCAAAAAGGTCTCTCTCGCCGACTACAAAGGCAAGGCGGTGCTGATCAACTTCTGGGCGACGTGGTGTGCGCCCTGCAAGATCGAGATGCCCTGGCTTGTCGCTCTGCGCAGCCAATACGCTCCCCAGGGTTTCGAAATTCTCGGGGTCAATGCGGATGATCCCGGCACTCCGCGATCGAAGTTAGCCAAATTTGGCGAGGAGCAAGGTCTCAACTACCCGCTGCTCGTAGGCGACGACAACATGTCACGTAAATATGGGGGAGTTGAGTTCCTGCCCACCTCCTATTTCGTGGGTCGAGATGGGAAGATTGTCGCGGAGACCGCCGGCCTCGTTTCAAAGAACGAGGTAGAGGCCAGCATCAAGAAGGCTCTGGCCGCAGGAGCCAACTAAGATGTTTCGCTGCGCCATGCTGATTTTTGCCGGCCTTGCGGCGTGGCTGCAGGTGATGAAGGATCAGCCGTTACCCTGCCCGCCGATAACGCGGTTCAATTTCTTTCCCCCGCCCAGGTAACTGTTCCCGCAAAGCGCCCTACCCAGGTTGATCTCCACTTCCGAGTGGCCAACGGTCTGCATATCAATTCTCACTCCCCCACAGAGAAGTCGCTGATACCGGCAAGGCTGGCGGTGGTGGAACCCCCGGGTCTCCACGTGAGCGCGGTCGACTTTCCCCCAGGCACCGACTACGCCTTTCAATTTGCCCCCAAAGAAAAATTGAGCGTCTACACGGGAGAGTTCGTTCTGCATGCCCATCTGACAGCCCAGCCGGGAGAGCATGTTCTTGAAGGAGGCCTGCACTACCAGGCCTGCGATTCCAACTCCTGCATGCCACCGCATACCATTCCCGTCACGGTTACGATTGTCGCCCAATAAGGATCCGAAACATTTCCAGGAGAGGTCCGCGGAACTGCAGATCCCTCGGCTTCGCTCGGGATGACAAATAGGAGAGAGTCGCTGTAAAGAGAGGGCCGTTGCTGGAGGAGAGGGTAGTCGTTAATAGGTTTCACGGCCCAACAAACGCCCTGTCCCTTGGCAACAGTCCTCTCTCTGCAGCGACCCTCTCCTTTTTGTCATCCCGACCGGAGCGAAGCGGAGGGGAGGGATCTGCAGTTCCGCAGACCTTTCCTGGAAATGTTTTTCCTACCCGACCCGCGATTTCTCCTGCGCGGACGGAATCGTCCCAGCCGCCTTAAGCCGCTTGATCACGCGCTCTTTTCCCAACGCCGCCATTACGGCAAACAAACTCGGAGCCACACCCTGCCCTGTCAGCGCCACCCGCGAACCATTAATCAGCGCGCCCGCCTTTACGCCCTTCTCAGCGGCGAAAGCGCGGAGCAATTCCTCCGCACTTGCCTCGGTAAACTCGTCTCCCTGTTCGTACCGTTCGCCTAATCCCACCAACAGCGCGCGGCTCTGCTCGTCCGCAAGAAATTTAGCCACCGCGGCCGTATCATACTCGTAACCATCACTGAAATAACCGCGGAAAGCCCCAGCAAAATCCTTCAAGCTACGCGCCCGCGGTTGCAACAAAGCAATCGTTCCCAGAATTTCCTCCCTGGTTCGATCGCAATGAAATCCAGCCCTCGCCCACTCTTGTTCAATCAGCGGCAGCAACTCCTGGGGCGAGTAGCGGCGGATCCATTCGGTGTTGAACCAGGCCAGCTTGTCGTTATCGAAGACCGCATTGGACTTCGATATACCACCCAGCGAGAACAGCTCAATCAACTCGTCCGAGCTAAGTATTTCCTTGCCCGCGATCCCCGGCGTCCACCCCAGCAGCCCCAAAAAATTCCGGAATGCTTCCGGCACAATGCCCATGTCCTGGTAAGCCAGCACACTGGTCGCACCGTGACGCTTGGAAAGCCGGCTCTTATCCGGCCCAAGGATCAGCGGCAGATGAGCAAAGATGGGCAGCTTTTCCCCCAGAGCCTGGTACTGCAACACCTGCTTGGGCGTGTTCGAGATGTGGTCAGCCCCGCGAATCACATGGGTGAGCCGCATATCCAGATCGTCGGCCACCACGCTCAGGTGATAGGTAGGCACGCCATCCGAGCGCAAGAGCACAAAATCTTCCAACTCCGCGTTGGCGAACTCCACTCGGCCGAAGACTGCATCTTCAAAGCCGGTGACTCCACCCTCCGGTACCGCAAAACGCAAAGCGCCAGGTTCCCCTGCCTGCGCCCGTTCATATGCCGCCACTGGATCGATCGCACGGCAACGCCGGTCGTACATCGGGGGCTTGCCGGCGGCCACAGCCGCCGCCCGCCTTTGCTCCAATTCTTCCTTGGTGCAGAAGCAGTAATACGCGTGCCCGCTCCGGCGCAACCGCTCGGCCGTGGCCCGATACAACGGCAGCCGCTGCGACTGAAAAAACGGTCCTTCGTCCCACTCCAAGCCGAGCCAGCGCATGCCATCAAGGATGCCCTGCACCATATCCTCGGAGGAGCGCTCGAAGTCCGTATCTTCAATGCGCAGAATGAACACGCCGCCGGTGTGCCGGGCGAAGAGCCAGTTGAAAAGAGCAGTGCGCGCGCCGCCTACATGCAGGTAGCCAGTGGGTGAGGGTGCAAATCGAACACGGGGAGTCAAAGGGGAATCTAGCATCGCTTTCACGATGCTAGATCATTCTCAGCAGATGCGCTCTACGCTCGCGGCTGATACGGAACTGGCGGCGGCGCAGGATAAACCATCGCTGCGGGAACTACATTCCAGCGCGAAAAGGCCAGAAAGTACAACATGAAAAGGTTGATGAGAGGCACGAACATTAGGAGTGCGAGAAAAGGGCTGAACCCGGCCTTTTTGAAAATGAACCAGTACGGAATGAGCATCAGGATCGAAAATAGTACTCCGAAGAACCCAAAGAACATCAGGTACATGAGCGAGTGCTCAGGCCCAAATCCATAGTGTGGGTGCATGACTTAAGTCTCCGCGATGAGGTGCTGGCAAGCTTACCGCCGCCACCTCATGGGAGCAAGAAGAATGCGTTAAGTAATGTCCTCGGTATCGAAGGCCGGCAGAGGCACCATACGCCGGCTTTTACTTGTCCCGAGCCCCTCGCTCACACCGATATGGGTGAGGACCTCGTCCACTTTAGCCGGGTCATCGACTTCGGCTTCCAGCAAGCCGATCCCTGCACTGTCGTCTGCCAGATTCCAGCAAAACCACGGCCTGCGCCTGAGCCACATGATCCAGATTCAGTCCCTCCGGTGTTTTTGCCTTAATCCCCACCGCATTGGGTTGAATCTCCAGCAACTCCGCCACCCGTTGCCGCATATCGCCGGAGATGGGGCCGATCTTGGGCGCGGCCAGCACCAGCGTGGTGTCGACATTGACGATGCGATAGCCGGCGGTGCGCACCTCTTCCAGCGCCAGGTTGAGGAAGATCGCGGAGTCGGCATCCTTCCACCGTGGATCGCCGGGCGGAAAGAAGCTGCCGATATCACCGACCGCCAGCGCGCCCAGCAAGGCGTCGGTGATGGCATGCAACAACACGTCGCCGTCTGAGTGGCCGGCCAGGCCCTCGGGGTGATCGATTGCGATGCCACCAATTTTCAACGGCACGCCAGGCTGAAATGCGTGCGAGTCCCAGCCGCAGCCTATTCTCATGCTCATTCGTTTCTCAGCTCGTCAGGACCGGTGTTGCAAATAAAATTCTGCCAGCTTCAGATCGCCGGGATGGGTGATTTTCAAATTCGCCGGTGAGCCCATCACCACTGCGACTTGCACCCCCGAGCGTTCGACAATGCTGGCTTCATCGGTTCCAATAAATCCATCCGCTTCCGCATCGGCAAAGGCTTGACGCAGAACGCTCCAGCGGAAACCCTGTGGGGTCTGCGCCTGCACGATGTGTTCCCGGGGAATCGTAGCGGTAACGATTGCCCCTCGTGCGGTGCGCTCTACCTGTTTGATAGTATCCACGGCCGGCAGGCCTACGATCGCTGCTCCCGAGCTTTCGACCGCTTCTATGGTTCGTTCGATGGTTGCGGGGTCGATCAACGGGCGCACCGCATCATGCACCAGGATGATGTCGTCGTCGGCCGCAGAGAGAGCCTTAAGCGCCTGGCTCACCGAAGCCTGCCGTGTATCTCCACCCTCTACCACCCGCACCCGCGAAGCCAGGGAATGTTCTGCGATCAGCGATTCCATGCGGCCCATTTCCGGTTTACGCACCGCGACATAAATGCAGCTTACACGCGGCACAGCCGCGAAGGCGCGCAAGCTGTGGACCAGAATCGGCAGACCCTGCAAAGCAAGAAACTGCTTGGGAGCATTGGGGGTGGCATGGCCCGGCGCCATTCGTGTGCCCATGCCGGCGGCCGGTAGAATCACGAAAACCCGCATAAAGATCGGAGTATAGCAGGAAGGGCGGCTCAGCCCTCCACCGCCTCCACGTAGAACATTTCATTGGTCCGCCGGAAGCCGTTGCTCTCGTACAGCGGTCTTCCTTCGTCGGTCGAATGGAGAGCAACCACACGAATCTTTTGTTTCCGGGCTTCGGCCAGTGCTTGGTCGATCAATTGACTGGCCAGCTTTTTGCGCCGATGCTCCGGTTCGACGTAAACATTTAAAAGGTATCCACGCTTATCCTGTCGCGGATCCAGCGGATGCGGCGGCCAGTCAAGCACGATCAACCCCGCGCCGGCGACGACCGTGCCATTTTCGCTGGTCAACCAGCCGAAGTATCGTCCGTCAGCAAGCCTGGTCTCGACCCAGGGCTTGAAATACTCCGCCATCACATCCAGAACCCGGTTGTCCTGCCGCCCGGCGTCCACAAACATCCGTCGCCGGTGATGGGTAATAACGGCCGCGTCAGCGGGCGTCGCCGCTCGTATCTGGTACATGCCCGCAGTATAGCGCCCCAGCCGCGAATGATCGGGGGCGGTGTCGGCGGTTGAGCGAAACAACATACGCTCTCCTCTCCGTGACCACTCTCGACGAAGGGCACGGCTTCAGCCGTGCCGTAATTAGTTGTGTCGAAGTCCCGTAGGGACGGCTGAGACTATAGCCCAGGACGCTAGTCCTGGGTTAGAAATTCGATGACGAAAAGTCCCGTAGGGACGACTGAATAGGCCGCAAAGGCGCGTCGTGGAAATTTTCAGCCGTCCCTGCGGGACTCACCGTGTTTCATTCACCCGGACGCGTCCTGCGGCTAGCATCTCCCTCTGTACTCCCGATAACATAAGCCCAGCCATGCCGCTGTCCCCACTCACTCTGCGGAACCATCTTTTCCATCCCGGTCAACGGATCGCGGTAGCGGTCTCAGGGGGAGCCGACTCGGTAGCTCTACTCCGGCGCCTGCTCCAGGAGCGGCCGATCCTGGGCATCGCACTCTCCGTGGTGCACGTTCATCACGGCATCCGCGAAGCCGCCGACGAAGACGCGGCATTCGTATGCCGCGCTGGCCGCCACCCATGGCCTGCCCTTCCATCTGCATCGCACGGACGCACCCGCCGCTGCCGCCGCCCTCCATGAAACCCTGGAGGAAGCTGCCCGCAATCTTCGCTATGCCTTCTTCCGCCAGCTGATGACAAACGGCGAAGCGGACGCAGTCGCCACCGCCCACACCCTGGACGACCAGGCAGAAACGGTGCTGCACAAACTCCTGCGCGGTGCCTGGACCGAAGGCCTCAGCGGCATCCACCCCGTGCTTGCCCTGGAGCCCGGAAGCATCCTCCGGCCCTTTCTCGACAACACCCACGCTGCCGTGGAGGCCTGGCTCGTCGATTTGCAGCAGCCCTGGCGGGAAGACGCCACCAACCAGGACTTGGCCCACACCCGGAACCGCATCCGCTGGGAGTTGCTGCCCTTGCTGCGCACGTTTAACCCTCAGATCGCCGCGCAACTGGCGCGTTTAGCCTCCATCTCGGCGGATGAAGAAGCCTACTGGCAAATCGAACTGGACCGCCTTCTCCCGGGTCTCTTGCTGCCTGGCCGGCCCACTCGAGGCGGCGGCCGTTCCTCCAGCACCCATCCCGAAGAAGAAACGGTGGCCATCGAGCACGGCCGCCTGCGCGAGATGCATCCGGCGGTGGCCCGGAGGGTACTCCGTGCGGCCGCGCGCCGCCTGGGCGCCCGGCTCAGCTTCGACCACACCGAACAGCTCCTGGCGATGGCTGGGCCCATCCCCCCGCGCCGGGAAATTCGATCTTCCGGGAGGAATCACAGTCGAGCGCAGCCTGCGGGAAATCCGTTTGACCCGAGGTGCGACCCTCCCCATGCCCGGCCCTGAGCATGCGTTTGTCATACCCGGCGAGGTGCGCGCACCCGAATACGGCGTGTTTCTGCGTGGCTGAGTCGGCGGCTACCACACCCGCAACCCTAAGACCCTGGAAACCCGGGGATCGGGTAACACTTCGGTACAGCCGAGGTCCCAAGAAAGTTGCAGAGGTGCTGGACCGGCTCCACATCGTGGGCGCGGCACGGAAAAACTGGCCGGTGGTCGAATCGGAGGGCAAGATCGTGTGGATGCGCGGGGCCGAGGTTGAGGCGCCGGGATTTCGATTTACCGCCCAACCCCTCCCCGAATGAGACCTGTACCACTAACCGCCTAGCCGGTGCCATTCGCGTATAACTTCGGACACGCTTTCCCATGGTTTCGCAGACGTTTCCAGCTTCTGCGGAGTAGAATAAAAAGACGTAACAAACGGGTGTGGCACGCTTACGGTTATTGGCCGTATCCAACACCTGAAAAGTCTTTCGGAATCATCGGCAGGTTACTGTCGTCTAATAGTTGTAAAAGCTGCAAGAGCGTTCCCGGTGAAGCCAGATGTCTTCGCCTCGAATGGTGCTTTCTCTTCAGAGAGGCGCAGTAGAAAGAGGGTTATTCGTGAATTCAACGGTCAAGACAATTATTTTCTGGGTATTCATCCTGGCTTGCCTGGTGCTTCTATGGCAGATCGTCCAGAAGAGCACGGGCATGAGTCATGACCGGGAAATCTCCTTTTCTCAATTCATGCAGGACGGTCAGGGAGGCAAGATCAGCGATGTGACCATCACGAACAGCGAAGTTCGCGGTCACTACGCCACCGATCGCGAAGCCTTCCACACCACCGTGCCGGCCAACTACCCTGACATGTTCAAGATCCTGCAAGACAACCATGTCAGCATCACGGTGAAGGACGGGCAGGGCAATTCCTGGCTCCCCATCCTGCTCAACTTCGCTCCCATCATCGTGATCGCGGCGCTATGGTTCTTCATGCTGCGGCAGATGCAGAGTGGTGGCAACAAGGCGCTGTCGTTCGGTAAGAGTCGCGCCCGGCTGCTCTCCATGCAGCAGAAAAAGATAACCTTCAAAGACGTGGCCGGCGTGGATGAGGCCAAGGAAGAGCTGAAGGAGATCATCGAGTTCCTGCGCGAGGCGCAGAAGTTCCAGAAGCTGGGTGGCCGGATCCCCAAGGGCGTCCTGTTGGTCGGACCTCCAGGTACTGGTAAGACCCTCCTGGCCCGTGCAGTTGCGGGCGAAGCCAACGTCCCGTTCTTTTCCATTTCCGGCTCCGACTTTGTCGAGATGTTTGTCGGCGTCGGTGCCAGCCGGGTACGCGATCTATTCGAACAGGGCAAAAAGAACGCCCCCTGCATCATCTTTATCGACGAAATCGATGCCGTCGGACGTCATCGCGGCGCCGGTCTTGGCGGTGGGCACGATGAGCGGGAGCAGACCCTGAATCAACTGCTGGTTGAGATGGACGGTTTTGAGTCGAACGACGGCGTCATTCTGATTGCCGCGACCAACCGCCCTGACGTGCTCGATCCCGCCCTGCTTCGCCCCGGCCGCTTCGACCGCCGGGTAGTTGTGGGCAGGCCCGACGTACGCGGGACGCGAGGAAGTGCTCCGCGTTCACGCCAAGAAGGTACCTTTGGCGGAAGATGTCGACCTCCGTATCCTGGCTCGTGGTACTCCGGGATTTTCCGGCGCCGATCTTGCCAACATGGTGAACGAAGCCGCGCTGAATGCTGCGCGCGCCAACCGTAAAGCAGTGCACCAGTTCGACTTCGAGCTCGCTAAGGACAAGGTCATGATGGGAGCGGAGCGCAAATCCATGCTCCTCTCTGAGGATGACAAGCGGGATACGGCTTATCACGAAGCCGGCCATGTTCTCGTGGCGGCCATGCGAGATCATGCAGATCCGTTGCACAAGGTCACCATCATCCCCCGCGGGATGGCGTTAGGCGTGACCATGCAGTTGCCCGAAGAGGACAAGCACACCGTCACCAAGGATTACCTCGAAACCCAGCTGGCCATCCTCATGGGCGGCCGGTGCGCCGAGGAAATCTTCATGAACCGCAAGACCACGGGTGCCGGCAATGACATCGAGCGCGCAACCGATCTGGCTCGCAAGATGGTTTGCGAGTACGGCATGAGCCGCATGGGTCCGCTCACCTTCGGCAAGAAGGAAGAGCAGATCTTCCTCGGCCGCGAAATCGCACAGCATCGCGACTTCTCCGAGGAGACGGCACGTCAGATTGACGCCGAAGTGCGCAGCCTGGTGGACGAGGCTTACAAGTCTGCCTACTCCATCCTGGGCGATCACAAGGACACTATGCACCGCATGGCGCAAGCCCTGCTGGATCGTGAAACCCTGGACGCGAATGACATCCGCATGATCATCGCAGGCGAGGATCTGCCACCGCTGCCACCGCTTGGTCCACCGCCAGGCAGTCCCGGCGGTGACGTCCAGCACGTCATCAAACCCGAACCCGGACGTGCTCCTGGTTTCGGAGGCGAAAGCCAGCCCTCACCAGCCTAACCTGCTCTTTCAACAAAACACGAAAGCCCCATTCCTGAGGAATGGGGCTTTCGCTTGTAGTCTCCGACCCCGCAAAAAGCACCGCAGGTCTCTCCACTGCGCTACGCTTCGGTCGAGATGACAATTTTGTTTGGAGTGGCTTATGTTTTTCCATGAAGAAATCGTGGTCTCGTTGCAATAAACTTCTCATCTCGACTGGAACGCAGCGCACTGGCGGGATCTGCAGTCTTTCAGCGAACGTCACAACAAGTCCGGCGGGAATCGGACGGGTGCCCTACGTTCGCCTCAGCGTACGTGGGCCGAAAACGATGGGCGCAGCCCAACGATCGCTTTTCCCAATTGATCCGCGAATTCTCCCGAAGGAACCAACTGAAGCCACAATCCTCCCTGGGTACACTCCAAACCCAGATGCGACAATAACGCACAGCATGCGCGGTCCTCTTTGCTCTATTGGTTGCCCTTACAACCCTCACCGGTTGCGGATATCACACCCTGGGTTCCGCCGCTCATCTACCCGACACCGTGCACACCCTTTCCGTACCCATCTTCAAAAACAAGACCCAGTTCTACCATGTAGAAGTCCCAATGACCCAGGCGGTGGTGCGAGAGTTTACGGATCGTACCCGGCTCAGCGTGACGGGAGACTCAGGCGATAGCCCCGACGCCACGGTCCGTGGGAGCATCCTCTCCGAATCAGTACAACCATTGACCTACAGAACCCAGACCACTGACGTCCAAGGTCAGCAAACCAGCGTCACCTCCAGCTTCCTGATCACTATCAACGTGAACGTGCTGGTGACCGACCGTGACCAACGCGTCCTCTACCAACACAACAACTATGTTTTTCATGAACAATTTGAAACCACCGCCGATCTGACCAGCTTTATCGAAGAAGATTCGCCTGCCGTCCAACGGCTCTCGAGGGACTTTGCGCAAGCCCTGGTGAGCGATATTCTGGAATCCTTCTAAATGCCTCCGGACGATGTAACCAAGCTGCGAAGTTTCTCCTCCTCGGATCGCTTCGTTGCCGAAATCAAAGCGGCTGCGTCTTCGAAAGGCCCCTTGCGGCCGGGATACGTTCTCGCCGGGGACGAGATTTTCCTTTACGAACGCTGCCGGCGAGCCTTGATCGACTCGCTGATCGATCCCACGCTCCGCGAATTTTCACTCAGCGACCTCGACCTGGCCGAGACCAGCATCTTCCACGTGCTAGACCTCGCGCGCACTCCCTCACTGATGGCGCCGTTTCAAGTCATTTTCGTCAAAAACCTGAAGAACCTCTTCACCCGCGGGGCCAAGAAGGAAGAGTTCGCGGCGCTGAAAGACTACTTCCGTTCTCCCAATCCCCAGGCGGTATTAATCTTCGTTGCCGACCACCTGCGCCTTCCCGCCGATCTGCGGCGCATGGAACTGCAGGATAAGGAACGCTACGAGCGAATTCGAGAGACACTGGGCGACGAGTGCGGCCTGGTCGAACTGGCCCGTGTGGACGAAGCCGATGCAGTGCGTTGGCTGCTCGCCACCGCGGACAGCCGCGGGATGAAGTTCGATGCTGACGCGGCGAAGGAACTGGCCGATGCTCTGGGAGCGGACATGATGCTGATCTCCAGTGAATTGGAAAAGCTGATGCTCTACGCTTCCGAGCGCCGGCGAATCACCCTCGGGGACGTCGAAACCATGGTGTTAGCGGCCAAGCAGCGTTCTCTGTACGAGCTGACCGATGCCATCTCCGCGCGAGACAAACCCCGCGCGCTGGCCTTGCTGCACGGCCTGCTCAATGCCTCCGACGGAGGAGAGGATTCGGCCATCGGACATCTCTATATGCTGGCGCGGACCTTTCGCCAGATGGTGGTCATCCTGGAGAAAAATGTGCGCGACTCACGCGCCATCTGGCAGGCGCTCTGGCAAGGTTTCCGTATGCCTCCATTTGCCGCGGAAGATCTCATTCGCCAGGCTCGGCGCTATAGCTCGCGGCGAGAACTCACGCAAAAGCTTCGCCTCATCGCTCACGCGGACCTAGAGTTGCGGTCCTCGCCGCCCGATAAGCGCCTGGTGCTGGAGCGCCTGGTAATGGAGCTGGCCAGTGAACCCCGTCTTCGCTCTTCGGCCCTGGCCGGGGCTCAATACTCCGCCCAATACTCAATGGATCTTTAAGAAGCTGCGTAAAAAGCTCGTCAATTCCCAAGATTCTCGTATTCTCCGCAACCGGATCCAAACGCAAACACCACTCCCTCCTTTGTCACTCCGCCTGCCCCTGGCGTGCCGTGGGGCGAACTGAGCGACTACAGTTTCCCTCCACCCCCGCCAACGTCCTCGGTAACAAATCGGGGGCTGCCCTTGCCAAATATCTTCTACACTCAAAGAAAGCAGTGCTCTCCGCTCTTGGACGGCGGTTGGTGACGCGCTGCGCCATCGCATCATCGATGAAAAAGACCACAGGGACACCAGGAATGCCGAGTCGCCACTTTCCGGCCGTGGTGATCACGTTGGTCTTGTGCCTGGCAGGCATGCCTCTTCTGGGCTCCTCGCACGACAAACAGCCCCAGCCTGCGGAGCCTGAGGAACGCATTCCGGTTGCGCCCTTAGGTTATCGGCCGCCCGGCCCGCTCTACATGTTGTCGGGAAAAGCCTTCACTTCCCTAGATTTCATCGATGCCCATCACTTACTCTTCACCTTCCGTCAGCCGCGGCTGATGCAGGCGCGAGGAAAACCCTGGGCGGTTGGACAATGACCAGGTCATTCAGGCTCTTACTCTCGACTTGCCTGGCGGGACCGTGCAGGCGTCCGCGGAATGGAGGATGCATGACCGTGCCAGGTACCTTTGGCCGCTGGGTGGCGGAAGGTTTCTGGTGCGGCAGCGAAACACCTTCTCCCTTACCGACGCGGCGTTGAAACTGCACCCCTACATCGACGTGGCTACTGCGGTGCTCGCAACTGAGGTCTCCCCGGACGGCCACATCCTCGTGGTCCAGCATCAATATGAAAGGCATACTCCCGAAGAGCACGCCAAACTGGAAGCACAGGCGAGACAATACGGGGAGCCGCCTCCTTCAGAGGACACGCAGATTACGGTGATGAACATAGACTTCCAGAGAAGTGCTGGCGGCTCTGAAAACCGACTCCCCGATTCACGTGCCGATCACTTCCAATGGCTACGTGGGCGTGGGTAAAGACAAGGGCGACAAGAACGTAGACCAATTCCTCATTCGCTTTATTCCCTTTGAAGGTCAGTCGTTGGTGTTGGGTAGGGTGGCGTCCACGTGCACACCGCACGAGGAGTTTCTCTCACCCGCTGCGCTCATGATCGAGAGCTGCGGCCCCAAGTCGCCGGACCTGTATCTGGATGCGTGGACGACGGAGGGGAAGAAACTCTGGAGTGGGCAGCGCGAAGGCCACCTGGTGTGGCCTACCTTCGCCTATTCACGCACCGGCGGCCGCTTTGCCGTAAGCTTGCTCCGCGTCAATCATTTCATCGATCTGATCGACTCGCTCAACGACGAAGATGTACGGGAGCAGGTGGTGCAGGTCTTCGATTCAGCATACCGGGGCGCTCTTGATGGCAACTACGGCTTCCCCCATCCTGACAGCAGGACAAAACTTCGCGCTCTCCGAGGATGGAGAGCGCTTGGCGGTCCTGCGTGAGGGCGCGATCGAGATCTACAAGGTGCCACCGCCTCCGGCAGCCGAAAATCCCGGTTCTGCGGTGGCGAAGAAGAAGTGATCTCTCAGATAAAGCGAGACTTAGCTATGCTGCTTTGTGAGTGAGAGCTTTCACCCGGGCATGCAAGCGGCTTTTGTAGCGGGAAGCTGTGTTCTTGTGGAGCACACCCTTTTGCACGCTCTTGTCCAGCGCCGAGACGGTCTTGCTGTACTGCTCAGCAATGCTCGAGGTGTCGCCTTTGGTAATAGCCTCGCGCAGCGCGCGAAGTGACTTGCGGACGTGACTCTTGTTGGAGCGGTTGACCGCGGTACGCTTTACTGTCTGACGGGCGCGCTTCAGCGCCGACACATGGTTTGCCATCGTAAACCCTTAGCTTTCTTGAACTGGGAGCGGGCGGAGGAATGCCGGATCGCCCGCAAACACTAAGTTTACGGGCTTTCACCTTGCCGGTCAATCTCGCTCGAACTGCGGCGGGAACCCCTTGGCCTACCAGTGCATCCAATTAGGCAAGAATTCACCGATTAGGCGTTGACGCCACGATCGGCAAACGCTACTCTGTGCGCATCCTCGGGAAATATCTGGTGATTATCGCCAACCCGGCTGAGCATCCGATGCATACGCCCTTTCCTGCGTCGTTGCCCTTCCTCAGATCGTGTTCTGCAACCAACCCAACAATCATGTCAGTCCTTAGGGATCTGATAGGAGGTCATTTCTCCGCTTGATGAAAAAAGCCCTGGAAATCACGCCCAACCTCGAGCCCCTGTTCGGGACTCGCGATGAGAATCTCAGGCTACTCGAGCAGAATCTCCACGTCCGCATCGACTTACGTTCCGATGCCCTGCATGTGGAAGGCTCGCCGGAGGCAATAGCCCGGTTTGAAAGGGTGTTTGCCGACTATGAGCATTTAAGGCGTAGCGGCACCCTGCTCTGCAACGGCGAGTTGCACGGCATGCTCAAGCTGGTGACGGCTGATCCAGCGGTCACTTTGCGTGGACTGGTGGAGAGCGGCAAGCAGCGCTCTGCCGGCATAAAGCGCATGGTGCAGCCCCGTTCCATCAATCAGAGGCGTTACTTCGAGGCCATCGAGGAATGCGATATGGTCTTCGGGGTCGGTCCCGCGGGCACCGGCAAGACATATCTCGCTGTCGCCATGGCCGCTTCTGCGCTGCTGGCAAAGAAGGTGAGCCGGATCATCCTGGTGAGGCCGGCCGTCGAGGCGGGCGAACGCCTGGGTTTCCTTCCTGGGACCTTGCAGGAGAAGGTAGATCCCTATCTCCGTCCGCTCTACGACGCCCTTTATGACCTGCTGGAGCAGGACCGCGTCGACAAGATGTTGGAACGGAACGTGATCGAGGTCGCTCCGCTGGCGTTCATGCGCGGCCGAACGCTCAACGACGCTTTCATCATCATGGACGAGGCGCAGAACACAACCAGCGAACAGATGAAGATGTTCCTGACCCGTCTGGGCAGTAATTCCAAGGCGGTGATCACCGGCGACGTTACCCAGATCGACCTCCCGAATCCCAAAAAGAGCGGGCTGGTGGAGGCGATTGAGATTCTACGCGGCGTGGATGGCATCCGTTTCTGCCATTTCGAAGACGGCGACGTGGTTCGCCACCACCTCGTACAGCGGGTCATCCGCGCGTACGACAGCTTCGGCCGTGCGCAAAGGGAGCTGCCGCTCAATCTACGTGACGGCGCCCCGGCAAAATCGGCCGCGAAACCCCAGTAATCTTCGGGTCGATTGCAGGTGTCAAGCATGGCGGCTAACAGGCTGTTAACTGGGCTAAGTTCCGACCTCCCTACGGGACTGAGTTTGGAAATGGAGTTCTCCACACGCACTTGTAGCGTCTGAGGTGCGCTTTTCTACAGGTTTGCGACTTTTTCAGCAAATCCATAATGCCGCCCTGAATCGCTTGAGTAGCCGGCCAAATCCGGGCAGGAGAACGAGACCGGTTAAGGCCTCGCATCCCGATTTGCAAATGGTCAGAGAGGCGTAATGGAGACCAACGCACAGGTCGCCGATCGCAATACCGATGCTTTACCCTCGGTCCCCAATCCCTTTCCCAGGCGTCTGGCGAGGAGCTTACTGGCGCACGCGGCCCGGCAGGTCCCGGACGGTGAACTCGGTCGTCGTGCGCTCGTCTTCTCACCCCATCCCGATGACGAGTCGCTGGGCTGTGGTGGAACGATATTGGAAAAGAAAAAAGCCGGTGCGACCGTCAAACTGGTCCACGTTTCCGACGGTGGCGGCTCAACCACTCTTATTCCCCGGGACCAGTTGATCGCCATGCGCAAACAAGAATCGCGCAACGCAGGCCGGGTCTTAGGGGTGGACGATATCTACTTTTTGGACTTCCCGGATGGGCAACTCGGGGAAAACATGCCGGCGGCGATTGAACGAGTGGCCGGCATCTTGCGCCAGGAGTCCCCGGAAGAAATCTTTGTGCCCTATATTCGTGAACCCATGAAACAGGCGGCCGATCATGTTGCGGTAACCAACATCGTGCTCGCCGCCCTCAGCCGCCAACCCATGCCGGTTACGGTCTGGGAATATCCGGTGTGGTTCTGGCTCCACTGGCCATGGGTCGGATTCTCGCAAAACACTCCGCCCCTGAAGCCCAAACATATATTGAAGAATTCTCTTCTGGCTCAGTTCGGTGCGCGCGCCTTCCTGGATCTGAAACATAAGGTCAATATTGCCGATGTAATGCAACAGAAGCGCGCGGCGATCGCAGAGCATAAGTCGCAAACGCAAAAGCTCATTGACGATCCCAGCTGGGTCACACTTGATCAGCTCTCAAACGGAGAGCTGATGGATTGCTTTCATCAGGATCACGAGTTCTTTCGTTGTTATCTCTACGGCGGAGATAAAGACGCGAACCGTTCGGGTATCTAACAATCTCTTGATCTTATCCAGGACTATCTTTTGAGCTAGATAGGGAGTTATCCAGCTTGATGCCGGCCTGCACCGTTAGTAACCTAAATGTGATTCCGCCGCTTCTTCCGGCTAGGACAATGCATTGACATCGATGTAGGGTGCAGCTAGATTACGAGAAACGAAAGCGTTCTCGCAGGGCGCGTAGAAAGAGTGTGTTGCCGGGCCAATTCTGTAGTGTTCCGTAGACGGTGCCTTTAGTTACCGCAACGGAGGGTTGCTGCTATATCTGAATGGATATTAGCGGCTTATTTACTGCTTTCAAGGCTCGTCCATGCGCGCTGACATAGCAGGATTTTAGACGTTTTGACTGCGTGGTTTTTTAAAGGAACTGCCTCTAACGGAAGTTCCAACCCCGCCGATATAAGTAGTCTCATGGTTGAGCGATCCTTTTTGAGCGCTTATACCGTGAAGTTACTAAAGTTTTTGTGTGGAAAAGGGGTCCATGTCACCTTCACTGCTGCAGGAAGATCGTAGGACGACGCAGGTGGTGCAGAGGCTCCGTGCTTTTCGGACCGCAGGACTGGGAGTTTTCCTCGCCCGTTGGTGGGGCGTGGGTGGCGTAAGTCTCGCAATGGCAATCAACAAAATTTTCACCTCTTCCCCCACACAGTTGTCTAAAACTCGCGGCATCTTGCGCGCAAATCGGGCACCGGCCTTGGTAAATGAGCAACTCGCCGTCCTATAAAGGACGGGCTCAAACCAGGGATAGGGCAGGAAGGGTCATATGAAAGTAGCCTTCGTCAATCAGGCCATCGACACCATTATTCCTCCGGGGCAAAACTCCGTGGGAGCGTGTACCTACGGCGTCGCCAATATCCTGGCCAAGTCCTGCGATGTTGTGGTCTACGGGGCGAAATACAGCAATCAGGCGCAGGCGACGCAAGTCTCCGCCCACGGAGTTAAATACAAGTTCTTCGCCACTTCCCGCAGCGATCAATGGCTCTTTGATGCGCGTACGAAATATTCCAAGCTGGCTCCCAGCGCTCCGCCTATTTCCACTTCCAGCTTGCTTTACCCTTCCTTTGCAAAGCAGGTTGCCATGGACTTGCAGCGCGAGGCCTGCGACATAATTCACATCCAGCACTGTTCTCAATGTGTGCCGGTTATTCGGGAATACAATCCCAGGGCGAAGATTGTCCTGCATCTCCATGCGGAGTGGTTTTCTCAGGGCGACTCCCGCAGTCTTTGAGCGCAGACTCAAAGACGTTGACCTGGTAAGTCGCCGTCAGCGGATATGTCGCGGGGAAGACGCGGCGGGATTTTCCTGCCATTGCGGACCGTTGCGAAGTGATTTACAACGGCATCGACTCGCGCGAGTTTATCCATGAGAAGGACTATGCCGTTTCGGAGGACAAGCCTAAGCGCATTTTGTACGCCGGCGCCATCTCCCCGCATAGGGGATTGCATGTTCTACTCGAGGCGTTCAAGCTCGTTGTCAAGCGATACCCCAACGTCCGCCTCGACCTCGTCGGCCCAGAGGGCAATTACGCTCTGCAGGATACCTTCGACATCGAGATGGCGCGTTGCGGAAGAGCGTCGCCCCCTACTACGCATTCAAGCCCATGTCGTTTTTCAAAGCCAAACTCTTCCCGTCGTCGCTCAACCGGTCTACCTATCGGTCGTATCTCGAGGGAATGATGCCTGCCGAAGTGGCGGAAAAAATCAGGTTTCACGGTTTGGTTCGCCAGCGTGCCCAGTTGATTGAGCACTACTACGCGGGTGACATCTTCGTGCTTCCTTCCATTTGCAACGACAGTTTCGGCATACCCGTAGTCGAGGCGATGGCGGCCGGCTCCCCAGTAGTCGCTAGCCGTTCGGGTGGGGTCGTCGAGACAGTAAAGGACCGCGACACTGGTTTCATCGTCGAGAAAAATGATCCGGAGCAATTGGCGTATACGCTTCTAAGACTTTTGGAAGATGATGAGCTGCGCGAGAAGATGGGGAGAGCGGGACGGGAACGGGCGATGGCAAGGTTCACCTGGGATATGGTGGCCGAAACAATGCTCTCCCGCTATCGGTCGCTTTCCGGATCTCGTGCATCGATTGCAATACCAGCCCGCTTGCGCCGTTGATGGAGTATGCTTCTGCGAATATGGCGTCCTAGAAGAGTCAACTAAAAGGGGGTCAAGCTCAATCGTTAGCGTCGTCTGCTCCGTCCAACTTCCGTTAACTCCCACCCGCAGGAATGGCCCGGTTCCTCGCGAACCCACAACCGCGATGGATTAAGCGAGGTAACATACAATAAACCTTGCACTCTGCGTCGAGAAGATCGTTGGATGGTGCTTTTTCTCCCTTCGATCCTGGACACGCAGAGGGCCCGGCAAGATGATTGTTATCGAAGCTGCCCGAGCGAAGACCTTACCGGCCGCCTCTGCTCTCGGTAAGCGTGACCTGAACCGGTTTCTTGCCTGCGCTATCAAAGCGCTCGGTTTGACCGGCGAATTCTCCGTCCTTCTGACGGGAGATGAGCGACTACGCGCATTGAATCTTCAATTTCGAGGCAAAGACAAGGCCACCGATGTACTCTCGTTTCCGGCTTTGCCGCAAGCCGCGAACGGCAGTCAGGGCGGCGATCTCGCCATTTCTCTGGAGACCGCTTCGGTCCAGGCAGCAGCCTACGGGCATACCCTGCAGATGGAAGTTAAGATATTGATCCTGCACGGCCTGCTGCATTTGGCCGGCTACGACCACGAACGCGATCAAGGGCAAATGCGGCGGCGCGAAAACCGCCTGCGCAAGCAGTTCGCTTTGCCTGCCGGCTCTGGTCGAGCGCAGTAAGACCCCAATCCTCAGCGACCGCGCTCCGGCCACGGCGGACCGCCAAGCCATGAGCGTCGTCTCCGCCATCGTCATCGCCCTTCTGCTGGCCGTCCTGACCCTGTCGTCCTACATCGCCAGGCTGTACGCCGAGTTGGGCAAATTTCTCTCCGGTGAGTTTCAGGAAAACATCGACGTATGGGAACTGAAGGTGGAGCCGCGACTGGGGCTCAGCCGGGAGCGAATCGCGCTCTCTGCCGCGGTCTTGACCCAAATCTCTCTGGCCTCGCTCGCCCTCTACTTCGGCGTGCTGCTGTTTGCGGGCAACGGAGGAGCCCCGCCGAGTGTGGCAGAGGTGGCTCAGGCGGTGCTCGGCGCTGTGCTGGTCATCGTTCTCTTCAACCAGTTCCTGCCCTTCGTCTTTTTCACCCGCACGGCCGGCGTGTGGGTCGTGCGCTTGACCATGGTCATCCGGGTTCTCTTCTACCTCGTTCTGCCGGTCACGATATTGCTGGCCTTCCTGCTTTCCATCGCAGCCCTGGCCGAGCCGCGTCCCGGCAACCTCGAAGAGGATCCCAGCGAGGCGGCGGTCGAGGCCCTCATCGAAGCAGGAGAGGAAGAGGGAATCATCGAGGAGAGCGATCGCGATCTGGTCCGCTCCGCGGTTGAGTTCGGCGATAAAGTCGTGCGTGACGTGATGACCCCGCGGCCGCATGTATTTGCTGTTCCGGCC
This sequence comes from uncultured Acidobacteriaceae bacterium, assembly GCA_963847155.1. Lineage (GTDB taxonomy): Bacteria > Acidobacteriota > Terriglobia > Terriglobales > Acidobacteriaceae > PALSA-350. The sequence continues at coordinate 64,578 of CAWJZH010000009.1, forward strand.
GAGATGACGTTGGAGGATTTTATCTCCGGGCTAAAGAAGCATCCGTACTCCCGCGTCCCTGTGTTTCAAGGCTCGCTCGATCACGTTACCGGCATTGCCTTCGCCCACGACCTGCTGCACATAGCCGATGCTGCCGCCCGCACCCAGACAGTGGCCAGCATCCAGCGGCGCGCCGCACTGGTGCCGGAAACCAAGCGCGTCAACGAACTGCTTGCGGGAGATGCAGCGCGAAAAGCAGCACATGCGCATTGTGATCGACGAGTACGGAGGAGTGGCCGGCCTGGTGACCATCGAAGATCTGCTGGAGGAAATCGTCGGTCGCATCAGCGATGAGCACGAATATGACAGCGACCAGGACGCTCCGGTTCACGAGGCCGGCGGCACCTGGCTGGTTTCGGGAAACCTCGAAGTATCCCGCCTTGAAGACCTTTTGAGCGGCGCCTCCCAGGTGGCGCAGGAGTACCAGGCGGCAACCGTCGGTGGACTGGTCAGCGAGATTGCTGGGCGCATCCCACTGCCAGGCGAAGTGATCGTTGCGGACTCCTTGCGTTTTGAAGTGGTCGCGTCCACCGATCGCCGTATTGAACGCGTGCGTGTGTCAGCGATTGAAGGCCCTGATCGTTGAAGCGGTTGAGGGAGACTACACTAAGGTGTGCGCTCCGGTTTCGTCTCCATCCTCGGCCGTCCTAATGCAGGCAAGTCAACCCTGCTGAATGCGCTCATCGGCGAAAAAATCGCCATCGTCAGCAACAAGCCGCAGACCACGCGCAACCGAATTCAGGGAATCGTAGAGGTGCCGGCACGCAAGGGCCGAAACGCCGCCCAAATCGTTTTCGTGGATACTCCCGGCGTCCACCGGCCTGGCTCTCAGCTCGACCGGCGCATGATGCAGGAGGTCTACGAGGCCTTGGAAAGCCGCGACATCGTCATTCTGATGGTGGATGCGGCCCGCTACAGCGAGCCTATGCCACCGGGGAAAAAGCCATCGGCCCGGGCGGAACGCGAAAGCAGTGAAGACGAGTTTGTCCTGCAGCTTGATCCAGAAGCTCGATTGTCCCGTGTTTCTGGTGATCAACAAGATCGACCTCGTTCTCCGGTCGAAGCTTTTGCCTCTCATCGAACGATTCAGAGCCTTGTATCCCTTTGCCGAAGTGATTCCCATCTCCGCCAGCAAGAAGGATGGTCTGGACACGTTATTGATGAAGTTGGTCGAGTATCTGCCCGAGGGACAGCGATATTTTCCCAAGGAGCAGTTCACCGATCAGCCCGAGCGCTTCCTGGTCGCGGAACTCATCCGCGAGCGGATTCTGCTGGAGACGGGGGAAGAAGTTCCCTATGCTTCTGCAGTGGTGGTCGAGCGCTTCGAGGAGCCGGAACCAGTTGCTGCCAAGTCCTCGAAGCTGCCCCTGACGCGGATTTCGGCGGTGATTTACTGCGAACGCTCGGGGCAAAAGGCAATTTTAATCGGCAAAGGCGGGAGCAAACTCAAGAGCATCGGTGCGGCAGCCCGCAAGGAGATAGAGTCTCTCCTCGGCACCAGGGTCTATCTTGAACTCCACGTGATCGTCGAAGAGAACTGGCGTGAATCCAGGTACTTTGTCGACTCCCTGGACTGGCGCAAGCAACTGGAAGACCTGGCGCAAGCCGAGTCCAACTCAGAGAGAAACGACGACCCGAACTCTGCCGGAAAACCCGAACACAAACCCAAACGCAAGACTGGACGGGTGCCCCAGGTTCGCCCTGGCGTACCTGGGACGAAAAAGAAGGGCGAAGCCCCACCATTGCCTTAGCCCAAACGCTATATTCCTGTGAGGAGAGTTGCAGGTCTGGCACGACGCCGCGCACCAGAATTGAAACAGATACAATCCACGAAGGGCACGGCGTTCAGGCCGTGCCGTGAATAACGTGTGCTAGACGAGGGCTTTGAGCACCTGAGGTCCCTCCTTAGTCGCGCTGCCGATCGAACTACTTTGGGACAACGCTATCGAAGTTCGCTGGATCCGAGCCATCAAAGCGCACTCTTCGGTGCCTTGCCCCGCAGTCCTACTCCCGCACGCTAATCCCCAGGCTCTTCATCTTGCGGTACAGATGACTGCGCTCCAATCCAAGCGCTTCCGCAGCACGGCTTACATTCCCATGGCACTCATCAATTTTCTTCAGGATGTAATCCCGCTCGTAAGCCTCCCGCGCCTGGTGCAGGGTGCTGAATTCTTCTCCCTTGCGCCCGCTCCCGCGGAAGACCAGCATCGGCAAGTGCTTGCGTTCGATGCGGATCGTCTGCGGGTTCAGGATCATCACCCGCTCAATCACGTTCCTCAGCTCGCGCACATTTCCTGGCCAATGGTACTGCTTGAGCACTGCAATCGCCTCATCACTCATCTCGATACGAGGACGGCCGTACTGGCGCCCAAACTCCTGCAGAAACTCGCGCACCAGCAGCGGAATATCTTCCTTCCTGTCTCGCAAAGGCGGTACGTAGAAAGGAATGACATTCAAGCGATAGAAAAAATCCTCGCGGAAGTTGCCCTTGGCAATTTCCTCTTCCAGGTCTTTGTTGGTGGCGGCAATCACGCGAACATCGACCTGGATCGTCTGCGTACCCCCCACCGGGGTGAAGCGCTGTTCATCCAGCGCACGGAGAACCTTGGCCTGCATTTTCAGGCTCATATCCCCCACTTCATCCAGAAACAGGGTGCCCTCGTCGGCTCGTTCAAACGTCCCCAGCTTTTCGACTGGACCGTTCGGAACCGCGCCATGGCGATAGCCGAAAATCTCGCTTTCGATGTAATCCTCAGGAATCGCGGCACAGTTCAACTCCACAAACACCCGGTCGCTGCGCAAACTCTCGCTATGGATAGCGCGCGCGATCAGCTCTTTCCCGGAACCGGATTCACCATAGATGAGCACTCGTCCATTCGTAGGCGCCATCAGTTTGATCTGTTGCCGCAACGCCTTGATGGAAACGCTCTCCCCGGTGATGGGCACATGCATCAGCAGCTGGCGCTTGAACTCCTGGTTCTCGCTGCGTAACCGCCGCGCTTCCACGGCATTTTTAAGCAGGATCAGCGTGCGATCGATGGAGAGCGGTTTCTCCAGAAAATCAAACGCACCCAGCTTGGTGGCGCGCACCGCGGTCTCGATCGTGCCGTGACCGGAAATGATGATCACCTCCGGCGTGCTCTCGATGGCCAGCGAACGGACCTCCGTCAGCACATCCAGGCCATCCCGGTCCGGCAGCCAGATGTCTAGCAGCATCACGTCATAGGAAGCATCGCGCAGCAAAACCAGCGCCTCGGAGGCGGTAGCCGTGCTGGTCACGGCATACCCGTCTTCCTTAAGGATTTCGCCCAGGGACTCGCGGATCTCCGCCTCGTCATCGACGATGAGAATGTGGTTCATGACGATAGCCTGCCGTTAGCGCCAGCCAGAGCTGCTTCATGGGTGCTCTTGGCATCGGCCAGCGGCAGTTCGATGATGAATCGCGCTCCCGTGGGGGTATTTTGCTCCGCGCGAATGGCCCCGCTGTGTTCCTGGATAATTTTCGAGGCAATGGCCAGGCCCAGGCCTGTTCCACGCTGTTTGGTGGAGAAGTAAGGCAGGAAAAGCCGCTCCCGCATTTCATCATTCAAGCCGTGACCGGTGTCGGCCACCACGATTTCCGCCGTCGTGTGGCCCTCGATCAGCCCGCTTTCAATCGTCAGTTCCCGCAGCAGGCTGCTCTGCATGGCTTCGGCCGCATTGTCGATGAGGTTGGCGAGCGCGCGCTTCAACGCCTCCGGATCGGCTAAGACTGGGGGAATACCGCTCCCCAGTCGCTTCACCACCCGGATATGCTGGATTCTCCCCGCGAACAGGGCAAGGGCGCTCTCCACAATGGAGTTGAGATCGCAAACCTTCGGCCGCGAAGTGGGGAACTGGGCCAGCGAAGCAAACTGGTCCACCAGCCTGCGCATGGTTTGCACGGAACCCAGGATAACCTCGCTGCATTTCCGAATGACAGAGTCGGAGTCGAGTGTGGGCCGGTCTACATGCTTGCGAATTCGCTCCGCGGAAAGCGCGATCGGCGTCAGTGGATTTTTTATCTCGTGAGCCACTCGCTGGGCGACTTCCTTCCAGGCCATCTGTCTCTGGGCATGAAGGAAGTCGGTGACGTCTTCCAACACCAGAATGCATCCCTCGCGATCCTTGCCCAGCTCCAGCCGGGCGATGGTCGCGGTTACGTTGAGGGGCCCGCGGGGTCCGGGTAACTCGATTTCCGTGGCCGCCTGGCCCATGCGCTTGCTGCGCCGCAGAAGCACGATCAACTCATCGGCGATTTCGCGCGGCAAAATTGATTCCAGTGGCATGCCGGAGAGGTCGTGATGGTCCCGCGGGCTGAGCAGGTTGCGCGAGGCGCGATTCGCCTGCAAAACGCACATTTGCGGGTCGAGCGTCACCACCCCGCTGGGATCGTCTCCAGCACCGTTTCCAGTTCGCTGCGGCGTTCTTCCAGTGCCCGGTTCGCCGCTGACAGCTGGGTGGTAGAGGTCTCAGCCAGTGCGCGGCTCCCTTCCAGGTCCTCTGCCATGCGATTGAACGATCGCACCAGCTCCCCCAGTTCCTCTGACGCCTCCACCTTGACCCGGTGTGCGTAGTGGCCGGCAGCTACGGCATCCATGGCGTCCGCCAATGCCTCCACCGGCCTGGTCACCTGTTTGGAGAGGAACAGCGCCAGCCAACTGCTGGCGAAGAAGACCAGCGTAGTCATGAGAAACAGCAGCAGCAGGTAGGTGCTGCGGATGCGGTTGCGCGCGCGGTACAGCGTCTGGTAGTCGCGTGTGCCGGAGCGAATGTCCTGAACCGTGGCACTGAGCCCTGCCGGAAGGGGCAGACCCGCGACCACGATTCCCCCGTCTCCGGTACTGGCCTCGCCCAACACATATTCGTCTTTTCCGGTGACCAGCATGGGCACATCGCTGCGCTGAGCGGCCCGCAAAACGGTGGCGGCTAACGTGTTCTTGCCCTGGGCGACATCGCTTTCCGTTTCATCCATCCAGGAACGAATGATCGCTTTGCCATCATCCTGGGGCAGCTGATATCTGTCCGATCGCCACGCCGTTCCGGAAGACCAACGCGAACCCGCCCTCGAGCGTGATGCGGTGCGATCCTATTTCCCGCTGCAGGGCTGCGGAATCGCCGGTTTGCACGGCATGAAGCATCCTTGGGGAACTCGCCAGTGATTCCGCCTCAGCCCTGGCGTTGGCCGCCGCATACTCCGAAAGCTCCAGCGACACCCGCATCGAATCCTGGCGCAATTGGGACGCTGGCTGCGAGAACCAGCGCTCGATGGAGCGATTCAGCAGTCCGAAGCTGAACAGGAACATGAATACGGCTGGCGCGAACGAAAGCAGAAGTGCGCCGACCAGCATCCGGCTGCGAATTCTTGAGCCAAGTACCCGGCTGCGCTGGTCGGCCAACAACTTGACGATGTTGCGAAACAGCAGGACCAGCAGCGTCAGCAGAAGCAGAAACGCCAGCACCGAAAGAGCGGTAAACAGGAAGATCTGGCCCGTGCCCAGTGGACGCAGAAATGGCGGCAGGGGATTGAAGGCATTCAGGGCAGCCAGCACCAAGAGGAGCAGGAACATAGCCCCGCCGAGCGCTACAACCGCACTCCTGCGGTGCTGGGATTCTGTTCCCATGCATGTCCCCCTGTGTGTCTAACAGATTACAGGAATGGTGCAACCTAAGCGGAAAACCGCAATCCCCCGACGGGACCGCCGCTTTAGTAGAGGACGAGGGATTAAAAAGCGCCGTCTGTGAGAACCGGCTTTTTGAAGGGTGCGGGCTTTAGCCCGTACATTACCCACCCAACTTAAGACGGGCTTTCGCCCCTGAGGGATCTCTCAGGCTGGCTTAAGCAGCCCTCGGTGGCTGAAGCCGATCCATCTTGACTCTTGGATGTACGGCCTAAAGGCCGTACCCTTCAACAAGGGAAGTCTCACACATCCTCAGCCCCTGAGGAGCGCCTTCTTCGCTACAACGAGTTCATCTTGAGCAGGAACTCCGCATTATTGCGAGTCTTTCCCAGGCGGTCCACCAGCAACTCCATGGCTTCTACCGGGGAAAGCGGGTTGAGCACCTTACGCAGCACCCAAATCCGCTGCAAATCTTCCTTGGGAATCAGCAATTCTTCCTTACGCGTCCCGGAACGCTGGATATCGATCGCTGGAAACACGCGCTTGTCGACCAGCTTGCGGTCGAGAATCACTTCCATGTTGCCCGTACCTTTGAACTCTTCAAAGATGACCTCGTCCATGCGCGAGCCGGTATCGACCAAGGCCGTGGCAATGATCGTGAGGGAACCGCCTTCCTCAATATTGCGCGCCGCGCCGAAGAAGCGTTTTGGCCGCTGCAGAGCATTGGAATCGACACCGCCCGAGAGGACCTTGCCCGAGGGCGGAACGATCGTGTTGTAAGCGCGCGCCAGGCGAGTAATAGAGTCCAGAAGGATGACTACGTCGCGCTTGTGCTCAACCAGCCGCTTGGCCTTTTCGATCACCATCTCCGCCACCTGCACGTGTCGTGCAGCCGGCTCGTCAAACGTGGAGCTGATGACTTCACCCTTTACCGACCGCTGCATATCCGTCACTTCTTCCGGGCGCTCGTCGATCAGCAGAACAATCAGTGCGACCTCAGGGTGATTGGTGGTAACGGAATTAGCAATTGATTGCAGCAGCATCGTCTTGCCGGTGCGGGGAGGGGCGACGATCAGGCCGCGCTGCCCCTTGCCCACGGGAGTCAGGAGATCCATGACCCGTCCACTCGTATTTTCGTGGACCGTCTCCATTTTCACCCGTTCCTGGGGGTAGAGAGGGGTGAGGTTATCAAAGAGAATCTTGTTGCGAGTCTCCTCAGGAGACTCAAAATTGATGGCCTCAATCTTCACCAGGGCAAAATATTTTTCCCCTTCATGGGGAGGCCGCACGTTGCCGCTGATGGTGTCGCCGGTCTTCAGGTCGAATTTGCGGATTTGCGAGGGCGAAACGTAAATATCGTCTGGGCCGGGGAGGTAGTTGTAATCAGGGGAACGTAGAAAACCGTATCCGTCGGGAAGGATTTCGAGCACCCCTTCGGCAAAAATATGGCCTTCTTTTTCACTCTGGGCCTGAAGAATCTTGAAGATAAGATCCTGTTTGCGGAGGCCGCTGGCGCCCGGGATTTCGAGCGTGCGGGCAATGCGGCTGAGCTCCGTTATGTTCTTTTCTTTTAACTCGGAAATAGTCATTTTCACCTACGGGAGGAAGTTATTGGAGGGGTTTATCGGGCAGGAATCTAGCTGGTTTGAGCAGGTTCGAGTTTGTCTGAGGAAGGGGTCGAAAAGGCCCAGAACAGGGCCGCGCTTAAGCTGCGCGGCGCTGCTGGATCTGAGATGCTTCCGGAGTGGCGACGGCTGTTGCCGCCGGGCTTTCGTGGTGGAACCGGACTAAAACCTCGTTGGTAGTGTCCTGTAGACGAGTATTGGGCTTGTGCAGCTTGCGCGTTGCCTTGGAAGCCAGCTGGCACAGTGTATAGCGATTCGTGACGTGGGCAAGTGCCCCAAAGATAAGATCAGAGCGCATCTTTATTCTCCTTCATCCTTTGACCGTCCATGTGCGCATTTGTCGGGCGGCAAAGGGTCTGCCTGCGCGGCGTCGGTCGATTTTCTATCTGTTAGACGCGTATGCTCTCTTGCGGGAACAATTTTTTCGTCTGGGTTTCTTGTTGTCCAACCGGTTACTGGAAAGATTCCCTGCGTCGTTGGTAAAACGGCGCTTCCGGCGGAATTCCCTCGCGCGGAACCCTTATGCAAAGGCGCTGTAGAAGCGTTGGCCTCTGTCTCCAGGTTGCGCATGCGTCTAAGTGACCTGCATGTCGCGCTGCTGTGACCTCTGTGGTTAAGAGAGTTCCGTCTTCCGGTTGCCCGGTACCCTGGATGAACATGGACATCAGGGGAAAGGGCAACCGCTGAAGTCAATGCCCAAAAGGCGCGCTCTCTCTAAGCCAAATAGAACTTATCGCGATCGAAACTGAGGGTCAACACTTTTTTTCATATAAATTACTCGAATGGTTCCCAAAAATGGAATATCCGAGAAAGCTCTGCCGTAACCCTCTATTGTCGCCGCAAACACCTGCCTAGGCAAGTTTTGAGCAACTGCGTACCATGAGCGCAGGCGGGACCCGGCCCTGCCACCCAGTTGATGACCAAAAAACTGAATCCTGACCCTGCCTCCGAAGCTGTACCCCCACTTTTCCTCGAAAAAGCCGAGAAAGGCTCGCATCGCTCTATGTGGGAACTTCTACTGCAGTTGCGCGTCGTGTTGCCCTATCTGGCCCGCCTGGTGCCGCTGCTGGACCGGGGTATCCTCAAAGCCGGTCCAGACCTTACCGAGCTCCACAAGGGCTTCGCTACCATGCAGACCAGCAGCCGTGATCTGGAAGTGCAAGCCAGAAATCAGGCTCTCCAGCTGGAACGCATTGAACAACAAATGGGGCGTTTGAGGGTGGTTCACGAAAACAGCATTGAAGAGAGCCGCAAACTCGTGGCCGAGGTTAGCGCACTCCGCCGGGTATTTCTCACCATGTCCATCGTGATGGCCGTGCTCGTAGGCGCTACAGTCGGCATGGTGGCTTACCTGATAGTCCGATCTTAGAAACTGCAACTGAGGTCGCCTCTTCCTCAATTGTTGATAGCGATAAATTCTATATCGATCATGCAAACGTGATTTATCGAAGACGCCATTTTGTGCCGTATCGGTGCAGGCTTTCTGTTGCCAGTCGTACAAATTCGGGACTAGGATACGCGATAGTTCGGTGCAGTCCTCTTCCTCGGACGTGCCAGATCTCCCCTACGAAGTCGTTCCAGGCCTCACGAAAGCAAAGAAAAGCTGGCGACTTCCCTCGTCAGCATGTGTGGAGTGACTCTCTATGGCATGGTATGCCTATTGTATTAGTGAAAAGCAGGCGTTTCCTGAACTTAGCCGCCACCGAAAACCCGTACCAATGGAATCGGTGATGGGAATCTCAGGAAATCAGATTTTCCTCTATCCAGCCAGTGATCTCGCAGTGATCGTCAGCGAACATCATCCCTCTGAAAACTTAGACCAGAAAGCAGCCGTCGAGCACGCACGTGTGATCAGCGACTGTTTCAAACTCTCCACCGTGCTCCCTTTCCGCTTTGGTACTGTCTTTGCGGACGATGAAGCCTTGAGAAAATCCATTCGCTCCAACCAACGGCAGTTTCTTGCCAACGTTGAGCGTTTACGCGGAAAAGCAGAGATGCACCTCAAAGTGCTTCTGGACGACTGCTGCCGCGAACAAGGCGCTCCGGTTCCCCTGGATCGGGTGGGCAAAGAATACCTGTCCAGCTTGCGGGAAAGTGCTACCCGGCAGCGCGAACGGCAAACCAAGGCCCGGGCTGTTTCGGTGCAAATGCATCGCATGTTCAGCCCACTCGATGAAGAGATCAGTTGCCGCAGAATGGATTCCGGCAAGATGCTCCTCGACATCGCTCACCTGATCGATCACAAGGGTATTGAGCGCTACCAGAACAAGTACTCCAGCGCCAGCCAGCAGCTGAAGGATTGCCACATGCAACTCTCCGGACCCTGGCCCCCTTATCACTTCGTGCAGCGGTTGACCCGTCCGGTGCATGTACATGCGGTACCTGCATAGACGATTGCAACCATGAATCCAGAGAAAAAGCCCCGGCCCGCCGCCGGGGCTTTTCTTTTCGCCATGCCAACACAAATATGGGCGTCGAAAAGTGGCGGGAGCGCTGGACGAAGGGCACAGCTTCGGCCGTGCCGTAACAGAATCGAATGGAGGAGGGCCTTAGAGTCTGTGTGAGGTACGCCTTTTATCTTTTCTCGCGCTCAGTCGCTTGGCAACAGCAGCTAGGTGACTTTGTTAGCAGCCGGCATCTCTTTCCTGCGGCTCAACACAAAGCTGGCATGCGAACGCCGATCAGCGGAAGCGTGGTCAATCTTGCGCCAAAACGCCACAAAATAATCCACAGCAGAAATAATCGACACCAGCACCATGAAATAAATAGCAGCGATCGCGATCCACTCGACCGGCAGGACAAACCAGCCAAAATGCCACTCGTACCAGGCATGGGCCAGGATAACCGCCACTACCGAGACAATCTGAATCACCGTCTTGAGCTTGGCCAGGTCGCTGGCCTCGATGGTGAACCCTTCCGAACTGGCAATCGATCGCAGCCCACTGACCAGAAACTCACGGCCGATCACCAGCACCACCACCCAGGCCTTCATCAGGTGAGGATTGAACTGCACCAGGCAAACGTAGGCCGCTGTAATCATCAGCTTGTCGGCCAATGGGTCGAGCAACATGCCCATGGTGGTGATTTGACCACGCTTCCGCGCCAGGTAACCGTCTACGCCATCCGTGATCGAGGCCAGTATAAAAACCAGCGACGCGGCAATTTCCTGTTCCCCATGAATGCTATGAAAGGGAAAGAAGCCGGAAAGCAGCCAGATGAGCAAGGGAATGCAACAGATGCGGCTCATCGTGATGGAGTTTGGCAGGTTCACGATCCACTCGGCTGTTGAGGGACACGCATGCTCCCCTCCTCAATTATGCACCAGGCGCCAGTCGACAGCCGGGCGCCCGGTGGATCCTGCGCAGGCAAGCGTTACTTAAGTCCCTGCACCTGGCCCTGTCCAGGGCAACGTGGCAGGATCCGCGTCAGGCGTAAATGCCCCGCTGCTTAATGGTGAACGCAACCCGGTCAATGGCCAGCATGTAAGCCGCAATGCGATTGTTGACCGCGTGTGCTTCCGCGTAGCGGACCACATCTCCAAAACTTTCCGCCAGGATGCTCTCCAACTGCTCGTTCACTACCGCTTCCTTCCAGAAATAGCCCTGACGATCCTGCACCCACTCGAAGTAAGAGGCCGTGACTCCGCCCGCATTGGCCAGAATGTCCGGAATGATGAAAACCTTCTTATCGGCCAGGATCTCGTCGGCAACAGCAGTGGTGGGCCCGTTGGCGCCTTCGCAGACAATACGAGCCTTGATGCGGTCAGCATTGCGGCTGGTAATCACATTCTCCGTTGCCGCAGGAATGAGAATCTCGCAATCGCTAACCAGCAGGTCCGACGAATTCACCGCTTCCGCGCCCTTGAAGCCCATCACCGTGCCATTCCGCTGCCGGTATTCGAGCAGCAGGTGGATATCGATTCCGTTGCTGTTGTAGAGGCCCCCATCATATTCGGCGATACCGATGATCTTGTAGCCTCTTTCCATCATCAGCTTGGCCGCGTTTGAGCCCACGTTGCCAAAGCCCTGGATGATCACCCGGCATCCATCGCGTTGCATGTTCAGATATCGCAGGGCCTCGTCACACACCACGGCAATGCCGCGGCCGGTCGCCTCCCGCCGCCCCCGCGAGCCGCCGATATTGAGCGGCTTTCCCGTAACCACAGCAGTCACCGTCTGCCGCATATGCATGGAATAGGTGTCCATAATCCACGCCATGGTCTGCTCGTTGGTATTGATGTCAGGGGCGGGAACGTCCTTCTCCGGCCCGATGAATTCAATCAGCTCCGAGGTGTAGCGGCGGGTCATGCGCTCCAGCTCGCCGATAGACATCTTCTTCGGGTCGCAGATCACTCCGCCTTTGGCCCCGCCAAACGGGATGTTAACGACAGCGCATTTCCAGGTCATCCAACTGGCCAGCGCCCGAACCTCATCGAGGGTTACATCGGGGGAATAGCGGATTCCGCCCTTGCCCGGACCACGGGCAATCGAATGCTGGACCCGGAATCCGGTGAAAACCTCAATACTTCCGTTGTCCATCATCACCGGGATGTGCACGATCACTTCGCGTGCAGGGTAGCGCAACACCTTCCACAGCCCTTGATCCAGGTTCAGTTTTTGTGCAGCAAAGTCAAAGCGAGCAGCCTGAGCTTCCCAGGGATTAATCTCCTGCTCGAGCGATACGGTTTGCATAACCAATTCTCCACGTTCGGACTGCGGCAGCAATCCACTTACGTCCCGCTGCGGTTGAGCCGTTCGCGCCCGGGCGGGACGGCGCAGGCACTTCGACGGGGCGAAATCAAGCTGAAAAATCCAGGCTTGCCTTCCGCTCCCGGCGAGCCCTACGCGCGCTTGCGCCCACTTGGCCGGGACCTGTTAATCGTACTAACCCCAAACTTACCGAGTATATGCGCCGCCAGAAACCCGGGCAAGCGCCTCAAATCCCTTAGATGCTTCATCCGGACGAATCCTCTCCTGTTTACCCGATAGCCGCTATGGCCATTTAGTATGAGCAGGATGCCGGTCGACACTACCATTGCCCCCGCGCGCGACGAATTCCTCCAACTGGCGGCGAAGCACAGCCTGGTTCCGGTTTACCGCACGCTGACGGCCGACCTGGAAACCCCCGTATCCGCCTTTTTGCGCCTTGCCGAGGACGAACCACAATCATTTCTGCTGGAATCGGTAGAAGGCGGCGAGAAAGTAGGCCGCTATACCTTTATCGGCATTCGGCCTTATCGCACCATCTTGTCCCGCGGCAGCTCCATCACCATCCACGAGCGAGGAAAGACCCGATCCCTGCAGGGGGACGTGTTTGCGCTCTTAAAGGAGCTATTGGCCGGGCAAACGCCGGCCCATATCCCTGGCCTGCCGCCGTTTACCAGTGGTGCGGTCGGCTTTTTCGCCTATGACGTAGTGCGGCAACTGGAGCGTTTGCCCGAGCTCGCGGAGGATGACCTGGGCATCCCGGACGCCTGCCTCATGTTCTACGACGAGGTGCTGGCCTTCGACCATGTGCGTAAGCAGATCCAGCTCATGGTGACTGCCGATTTGGGACGCCTGAAACCAGCCGCCGCCTACGCCGATGCGAAGAAGCGATTGGGTCAGTTGGAGAAGCGCCTGGCCAGGCCGATTCCCAAACCCAAGCGTGCGCGGCCGCGGGGAAAACTTTCCGTAACCAGCCACACCCGGAAGGAAGATTTTCTCGCCTCCGTCGCCAAAATCAAGGAGTACATTGCCGCCGGCGACATCTTCCAGGCCGTCCTTTCCCAGCGCTTTGAAGTCAAGCCAGGGGTCGACCCTTTCTCCGTCTACCGCGCTCTGCGCATCGTCAATCCGTCACCGTATTTGTATTTCCTGCGCTTCGATCTGGACAAGACGTCCACCTGCCTGGTGGGCTCGTCTCCCGAACTGCTGGTGCGCGTGCAGCAGCGCCATGTCGAGTACCGTCCCATCGCAGGAACCCGTCCGCGCGCCGCCGACGAGCAAGAAGATCTCCGCATCGAGCAGGAGTTGCTGACCAACGAGAAGGAGCGGGCTGAGCACGTGATGCTGGTAGACCTGGGCCGCAACGACATCGGCAGGGTCTGCGAGTTCGGCACCGTGAAGGTAAAGAGCCTGATGCACGTGGAACGCTACTCCCACGTGATGCACCTGGTCAGCTCGCTGGAGGGTCAACTCAAGGAAGGACTCTCAGCGGTGGATGCCTTCTGCTCCTGTTTCCCGGCCGGCACCCTGAGCGGAGCCCCCAAAATACGCGCCATGGAAATCATCGAGGAGCTGGAGCCGACCCGTCGCGGCATATACGGCGGCAGCGTTTTCTACGCCGACTTCTCCGGCAACTTCGACTCCTGCATAGCCATCCGCAGCATGCTCCTCAAAGGTGAGCAAGGCTACATCCAGGCAGGAGGCGGCATCGTAGCCGATTCCGTACCCGAAGAAGAGTACGAAGAATCCGTAAACAAAGCGAAAGCCGTGGTGCGCGCCGTCGAAAGGGCCCGCGCCGTTGCCTCACAGACCAAGTGATTTTCTGTCTAGTCCCACTCGAAGTCAAAGGGACGGGACGGGTGCCCCACGTTCGCGCCAGCGTACGTGGGCCGAAAACGATGAGCGTAGCCCAACGATCGCTTTTTGCCCCTCCGCAGACAAATCCAGCAGGATTTAGGACTAGCGCTACACTGAAACAAGTCCCATGGTCTTCGTCCTCGACAACTACGATTCCTTCACCTACAACCTGGTGCAATACATGGGTGAGCTAGGCGCCGAGATGACCATCGCTCGCAACGACCAGCTGACAATCGAGCAAATCGAAGACCTGAAACCCGACCGCATCGTCCTCTCTCCCGGGCCCTGCACTCCTCAGGAAGCCGGCGTAAGCATTCCCCTCATCCGTCATTTCGCCGGCAAAGTGCCCATCCTGGGTGTTTGCCTCGGCCACCAGGCGATCGGAGCCGCCTTCGGCGGCAACGTCGTCCGCGCACCAAAATTAATGCACGGCAAAACCAGCCCAGTCGAGCACGATGGACGCAACCTCTTCGCCGGCCTGCCCAGCCCCATGACCTGCACCCGCTACCACTCGCTCATCGTTGCCGAAGAGGGCTTGCCCGAGGAACTCGAAGTCACCGCCCGCGTACAAAGCAGCCACGGCGACGGGACCATCATGGGCCTGCGCCACCGCCGCTTTCCCATCGAAGGGGTCCAGTTCCATCCCGAGAGCGTGCTGACCGTCGACGGCAAGAACCTGATCCGGAATTTCCTCTCTCTTTGAGAACAGCTGTGACCATGCGATTTTTCCTGCGCCGGAATGGTTGTCTTCTTTGCTCCGCTGCTGCCATGCCCAGCAACCGATCGGGCGAACCTCCGCCACCGAGGTACAAGTTTCAGGCGCGGTCGACATCTCCCACGGGGAAACGATCCTGGGCAACGGAAGCCAGATCACCGCCGGAGAACAAGCCGTCAAGATCGCCTTGCAGAGAGGTGGCTCACTCCGCCTGTGCTCCACCAGCAGCGTCCACCTGGCGAAGGACCGCTCCATCGACGACCCCGCCAGCAGCGCGCTCATGATGGCGCTTGATCGCGGCGCCATCGAAGCCAATTACGTCGTAGGCAAATACTCCGATGTCTTGCTTACCCCCGACCTGCGCATCCTCATCTCCGGTCCTGGACAAGCCGACCTCAGCATCCGGGTAAATCCCAAGGGAGACACCTGCGTCGACAATCACGGCGCAGAGGCGCCCTACGTCACCGTGACCAGCCAGCTGGAAGGCGGAGCCTATCGGGTCATGCCCGATCAGCGCGTCAATTTCCAGCATGGCAGCCTCAGCGAAGTGGTGGATCATGAACCGGAGCCGTGCGGCTGCCCCACGATGCCGGTCACTTCCGTGGCCAGTACCGGGACCACCGGAGCGAATCCTGCGCCGCCAGGAAAGCCGGTGGGCGGGCCTTCCTCAACGCCGGCGGATACGGCCTTTCCCCTCGCGCAGAGCGAAGGCCTGGCGCCGCCGCCCACTCCCGCCACGCCTGTGGTTCCTGCAGGGCAGACGCACGCCCAGGTCACCGTTCCCCTCACCTACAACGGAGAGAATCCCGCCGCCCCGGCCGCGCTCCAGCATCTGCGCACCTCGCGTCTCCCGCGCCTGCTCTCGTCAACCCTCAACCGCAGGTCGCATCGCCACCGCCCGCACCTCAGCCAACACCGCAACCGGAGGTCGCCTCCGCGCCTCCTCCGCCCAACCAGTCATCCAACAACAACGGCGTCTTCCACCGCATCGGCCGCTTCTTCTCCAGAATCTTCGGCAAGTAGGGAAGGCGCTACAATCGACTGTTGAGAGTTCTGCATCAGCCAATCCAGTGAAAGATGAAGGAGTTTTTCTTTTATGGCGATTCCTGCCACACAGATGCGTCCGGGCATGATCATCAAGCACAATAACGAACTGCACACGGTTTTCAGCGTTGAGCATCGCACCCCTGGAAATTTGCGCGCGTTCATCCAGGCCAAGCTCCGCAACCTGCGCACCGGCGCCATGTTCGAGCATCGCTTTCGCTCCCCGGACCCCATCGAACGCGTCATCGTCGATGAAATTTCCATGGACTTTCTCTACGCCGACGGCGACGACTACTACTTCATGAACACCGAGAACTACGAGCAGACGCATCTCAAGGGCAGCACACTGGGCGATGCGATCGAGTACCTCACCCCTAATCTTCAGATCAAGGTTTCGTTCTTCGATGGCGTGGCAGTAGGCATCGAGTTGCCGCAAACCGTGGAGATGACCGTCGTCGAAACCGAACCGGGCACTGAAGTCCGCCACTGCCTCTTCCGTCACCAAGCCCGCCAAAATGGAAACCGGCCTCGTCGTCCAGGTGCCGCCCTTCATCAACGAAGGGGAAAAGATTCGCGTCGATACCGCCGAAGGCGCATACATGTCTCGAGCATAAGAGGGAAAGAACATACATATGGTGCGCCACTACATCGTCAAGGGTCGTGTGCAAGGCGTCGGCTTCCGTTGGTTTGTTCACCGCGAGGCAGGCGCTCGGGGGTTGAAGGGTTGGGTTCGCAACACCGACGACTGGGGAAGTCGAAGTCATGGTCGCGGGCAGCGAGGAAAAGTTGGACGAACTTCGTGCCGAGCTCGAACGCGGCTCTCGCGGCAGCCGTGTCGACGCCGTGCACGAACGCGACCTGGATGAAGCCATGGCGCAAAACCTGGAATCATTCCAGATCGAAGGAGCCTGGTAGCCTCGAATGACTCACCCTCCCATTAATTGTGAGCCTCTGAAATCTCTTATCCGGACGATTCCGAATTTCCCCAAGCCGGGCATTCTCTTTTACGACATCACCACCCTGCTCAAGGACAAGAACGGGTACGCAACCCTGGTGGATGCCTTGGCCGCCCACTACATCGGCATGGAGAATGTGGATCTGGTGCTGGGCATCGAAGCCCGCGGCTTCATCTTCGGCCCCGCCTTAGCCTATCGCTTGAACGCCGGTTTCGTCCCTGTGCGCAAGCCGGACAAGCTGCCCGCGCCCACTGCCCGCGTAACCTACGATCTGGAATATGGAACCGACGCACTCGAAATCCACCTCGACGCCATCGAGCCGGGCAGAATGTTCTCATCGTGGACGATCTGCTCGCCACAGGGGGAACGATGGAAGCCACGGTGAAACTGGTCCGTCAGTTCGGGGCCAGGATCGTCGGCCTCGCTTTCGCCATCGAACTCGACTTTCTCCATGGACGGGACCGGTTCAAGGAGTACAACGTGTTCAGCCTGTTGCACTACAGCGAGTAGGGCTACATCGTCCTGCGGCTGCCGGCAAAGAGGTGGATAATCAAGGCGATCGCCCCAACGATGAGCAGGACGTGCAGGGCAAATGCGGCGATGTGAAACAGCAAAAATCCGCCGACCCAGAGCAGAATAAGAATGATCGCAATCGCCAGCCACATGGCTCATGCACCTCGCGGAGAGTATCTCATTTCCCGCGGAGCCTATCTCATCTAAGGGGGCTCAAACCATGCTTCTGCGCACCTCGCTAGCTATGTCGTTTGGGTGGGCGTCACTATCGCTCGTTGCGGCCCATGCACAATCGGCGCAACCATCAGGCATCACCGCTTTAACCCATGTGCGCGTGATCGATGGCACCGGCGGCGCTCCTCTCGAAGATGCGACCGTGCTGATCGAGGGCAATCACATCAAGGCTGTTCAGTCCCCGGCCGGCGCGATCCCTTCGCATGCACGGGTACTCGATTTGCACGGCGATACAGTCATGCCCGGGTTGATCAACGCGCATGGGCATTTGGCTTTGATTGCAGACGGCCAAAACTCGGCCACTGCCTATACCGCGGAGAACGTGCTCGCGGAACTGCGGCAGTACGAGAGTTACGGGGTCACCGCGATGTTATCCCTGGGCCTCAACCGCGACCTTCTGTACCCGATTCGCGAGCAGCAACAACAGGGCAAGCTCGATGGCGCTACCGTCCTGACCGCGGACCGCGGCATCGGTGTTCCGGACGCCGCACCGCCCTTGCCGGCCCAGCCCGACCAACTCTACCGCCCCGCAACCCCGGCAGAAGCGCGCCTGGCGGTCGATGCGATGGCCAAACGGCACGCAGACATGGTCAAAATCTGGGTCGACAGTCTCGGCGGGACCAAGCCGGCCATGTCGCCCGAGATCTACAAGGCGGTGATCGAAGAAGCGCACAAACATCATCTGCACGTGGCCGCGCACGTCTATTACCTGGCTGACGCCAAATCGCTGGTGAATGACGGAGTGGATGTACTGGCCCACAGCGTCCGCGACAAACCAGCCGACCAGGAGTTGATTTCCGCCATGAAGCGCCGCAGGGTCTCGTACATACCCACCTTCACCGTGGACGAGTCCTTCTACATCTACGCTGAGAACCCTGGGTTCATGCAGATAGACTTTTTCAAGAAAGCCCTCCCGCCGGCCGTTCTGGCCATGTTAACCAGCGAGGCCTATGTCCAGAAGGTGAATCAGGACCCAAAGACCGCGCAGCATAAGGCGGACTTTGCCATGGACCAGAAGAACCTGAAAATCCTCTATGACGCCGGTGTACACGTGGGTTTTGGAACCGATTCAGGCGCTTTTCCCAGCCGCATTCCAGGCTTTTCAGAGCATCGCGAATTGGAAGACATGGTACAGGCCGGCCTCACGCCGATGCAGGCCATCGTATGCGCCACCAGGAACAACGCAGAACTGTTGGGGATCCAGGCCAAAAGGGGAACCTTGCGTCCGGGCAAGCGCGCCGACCTGATCGTGCTGGCCGCCAATCCTCTCGATGACATCACCAACACCCGCTCTATCGTGACCATCTTCCACGACGGCGCACCGTCGCGCCCCGCGTTCCCGTAGTCATGGCGCGCTAAGCAAGGCCGACGTCAAAAGAAGGAGACGGGTGCCCCAGGTCTCGCTTTTGAGACCTGGGATCCTCCTGGCAGATGTCGATTGAGTCCCATAATGTAACCGAAGGTTCAGGCAACCCTACTGCAGCTCTGAATCAGTCAAAACCTAACGGTCCGAAACTCAGTTCTTGGCTTTCCTGGCAACAGGACCAGCCTCACGCACCCCGGCAGGCGCATCGAACTTGGAAAAATTCTTCTCAAACTTTTCCGCCAGCGTCACCGCTTGCGCATCGTAAGCCCGAGGATCCTTCCACGCGTTGCGCGGATTCAGCAACTCCGCCGGCACATCCGGGCAACTCACCGGAATACTCAATCCAAACGCCGGCTCAGTCACAAACTCAACATTGCTCAGCCGCCCATCCAACGCCGCATTCACCATGGCCCGCGTGTACTTAAGGCTCATCCGCTCACCCGTACCAAACGCCCCGCCAGTCCAGCCGGTATTCACCAGCCAGCATTCCGCGTTATGCTGCTCCAACCGTGCGCCCAGCATCTTCGCATACACAGCGGGAGCCAGGGGAATAAACGGCGACGCAAAACAGGTGGAGAAATCCGGCACCGGTTCACTGCCCAATCCCGCTTCTGTGCCCGCCAGCTTCGCCGTGTATCCGGAGAGAAAGTGGTACATGGCCTGGGCCGGACTCAACCTCGCAATGGGCGGCAACACCCCAAACGCATCCGCAGTCAGGAACAGCACATGGTTCGGATGACCCCCAACCCCAGGAATCACCGCATTGGCGATGAACTCCACGGGATAAGCAGCCCGCGTATTTTCGGTGTAGCGGATGTCACTGTAATCCGGAGTCCCCGTCCTGCTGTCGATCACCACGTTTTCCAGCACCGCGCCGAAGCGGATGGCATGGTAGATCTGAGGTTCCTTCTCCGCGGACAGATCGACGCACTTGGCGTAGCAGCCACCCTCAATGTTGAAGATGCCATGTTCGCTCCAGCCATGCTCATCGTCTCCGATAAGCCGGCGCTGCGGATCGGCGGAAAGGGTGGTCTTGCCCGTCCCGGAAAGTCCGAAGAACAGAGCCGTGTCCCCGTCCTTTCCCAGGTTGGCGGAGCAGTGCATGGGAAACACATCGCGCCCAGGCAGTAGGAAGTTCATCACCCCAAAGATCGACTTCTTCATCTCGCCGGCATATTTCGTGCCCCCGATGAGAATGATGCGGCGGGTAAAGTCCGTGATGATGAAAGTGCTCGAGTGGGTGCCGTCGCGCTCCGGCACAGCCTCGAACTCGGGCGCGGCAATTACGGTAAATTCCGGTTTGTGCTCGGCCAGTTTCTCCCCGGGCACGCGCACAAACAATTGCTTCACGAAAAGGGCGTGCCAGGCATACTCCGCGATGATCTGCACCGGAAGCTGGTAGTGCTCGTCTGCGCCGGCATAGAGATCCAGGACGTAAAGGTCGCGCTCCCGCATATGGGTGACAACCCGTGCCAGGAGCGCTTCAAATTTCGCCGGGTCGAAGGGTTGGTTCACCTTGCCCCAGTCCACGGTGTCGCTGGTAATCGCGTCCCGCACCGTAAATTTATCCCGCGGGGAACGTCCTGTGCGCGCGCCGGTGAGAGCCACCAGGGCGCCGTTGTCCGCCAGGCTCGCTTCGCCCCGGGCAATGGCCGCTTCCACCAGTTGCGGAGTGGAGAGGTTGCGGTGGACGTGGGCTCCTTCCACCAACTTTCCTGTCATCGTCGTTGCCTTGACTGAATCCACTCGGGGCTCCTCCCTGGCTACCGCTCAGGTATGCAAGAGTTTACCCAACGCTCACCCGCCGGAGCAACGATTTTTGAGGTCAATGACCAATGCCTGTTGCGCCTTGCCCAACGATAGCAATTTTGGGAGACGGGCCCATGCCGGAACCGCTGGGAAGCCCCGCTACGACCCGGAGATCACGGGCAGTTCGGGGAGCAGGGAAGAGTGCCTGGCTTCCGCCATGACGGCGTCCACCTGTTCCAGAACCTCGGCCACACTCATGGTGTACATCTCCCGCCCGTTGTCATACCCGCTCTCCGCCGCCTGCTTCAGGTAGCGGCCTGCCACCTGGGCTGCCAGCCGGTCGGTAATGACGTGGCCGGAGCGCTCTTTCTGTTCCACCCAGGCAATGGCGGGCATGGCGATCCAGACCGGCCGGCCGTTGACTTCAAAGCGGATGTCGACCGCGTCCGCATGCCGGGTGGCGATGGCAACCACATTGGCCGTCCAGCGGCAATGCAGGTCCTCTTGGGTCCAGTGGTCAATGACGTGGAAGTCTTCGTACATAATCACCAGCCTAGAGTATTTTGTGCCCGGCGGGGTGTTCCTTATTGGGCACTCGAAAAGAAATCGGAAAAAATTTAAAAAGAAAGATAATTTCACCGCCAATCTGCGTCCAATTAGGCGACACTAGAACGATATTTTTGAGGTGTCGAGGAGCAACGAAAAAAGTGGTGCATAATCCCGAAACAATCCAGATGTTCGAACAGGCCCTCCGTCGCCAGGAAAAGCAGTTGGAATACTCCATGATCTCGGCGGTGGAGCAAGGCCGCGAGGTTGCAGCAGACAGCGCGCTGGACGCTGCGGATCAGGCCGTGCAGTCTTACCAGAAGGAAATGCTTTTCAGCCAGGGTACCAGCGGCCATGAGCAACTTGCGCTTGTCCGTCTGGCCTTGAAACGGCTGGACGAGGGCACCTATGGGGAGTGCGTACATTGCGGCAAGACCATCGGTCTGAAGCGGCTGGAAGCTCTACCCTGGACCCCGTACTGTATCGACTGCCGCGAGAAGATCGAAAACGGCGAGATCGAAGATCCGGTCGTCGCCGCTTAGGCCGGTCCGCCGCTTGCCAGGGGGGTGCAGATCCTCGCTCGTTTGACCCGCAAACTTCAGCGCTGCTAAACTTTAGAAGCTCACGCAGACAGCAAACGGTATAGCGGCTGGACTGCGACCCTCCCGCAAAGGCTTCTCAAGGAATTTAGTGGATACCCAGACACGTCACGCGCTCAAACAGGACCGTTTGATTGAAGCTACCAGGACCAGTGTCGACTGGTTCGCGGACCATCGATCGAAAGTGATCCAAGCCACGGTGGCCGCGGTCCTTTTGATCGCCGTGTTGGTAGCGGCATTGGTCGTATACAACAAACGCTCAGCCGCGGCCGACTTGGCTTTTGGTGAGGCGATGGACACTTACAACGCTCCCCTGGCACAACCCGGGCAGCCGGTCGCGCCCGGGGAAAGAAACTTTCCTTCTGCCGCTGCGCGCGCCAAGTTAGCCAATCAACAGTTTGTGCAGCTCGCGGATCGATACGGTTTCTTTACGGCGGGCAAGACGGCCGCCTACTTCGCGGGCCTTACCGCGATGGATATGGGCCAATCCGGGCAAGCTGAAACCTATCTGAAAAAGGTTTCGGATGGCCGCGATTCAGCCCTGGCGTCGCTCGCCAAACTGGCCCTGGCCAACCTCTATCAGCAGTTGAACCGCAGCAGCGAAGCGGTTGTCCTTTACAACCAGCTGATCGCCAAACCGACCAACACGGTGCCGGCGGACGCAGCGCGCTTGCAATTGGCGTCTCTCTACGAGAAGACCAATCCTGCTGAAGCCAACAAGATCTACGCCCAGCTAAAGAGTTCCAAAACCGCCGCCGGCCAGATCGCCGCCCAAAAGCTACAGCAAAAGTAGCTAATTCCCAATCCTTGCAACCGCCGGGTGCCCTAGTGCGCGGTAACTCCCGGCTGCTGCTCGGCATCGGTCTGGAACTTCTTATATTGGTCGAACCGAACATCGATCTCCGCCCGAAAACCAGCAACCAAAAACGCACGTGCCTGTAAATGCACTGCAATCGCCGTGGGTAGCCAGGCCTCATTACGAATCAGCGCCTGGTCGAACACCACATTGCTGCCCTTGGCAACGGAAGCGAGCAGCCCGAACCCCACATGGTAGTTCTCCTCCAAGGTCGCGCTCATGCGCGAGACTTCGCGGTCGGCCTCATCGATCCAGATAGTGCCGCTCACCTTCTTCAACGCGTCCTCGCCGCGTCCATGCGTCTTGGCGTGTGGATCCCCGGCGAAGTCAAAAGCGATTGTGTCCCGCTCATTCAACCCTACCCGGCGAGGCCTGGAAAACGTAACAATCTGTAGCAGCCGTGAAACCGTGATTTCATCCTTGTCCGGATTCGTGTACCCAGGTTTCGAGATCTTGAGGACCTCTTTATTGACGCGGTCCTGTTCCTTGCGAGCCTGCTCCGGAGTCAGGTCCTTGCCATCCTTGCGCACCAGTTTTTGCACTCGCTCGCCATTCACAAAGAAGACCTCGTGCTCCTCGGTCTCAACTTTCTTCGTATTCCCGCTGCTGTCCAACTGTCGGTGGTCTGCACTGCCCGGAAGGTATAGTTTTCGCGGATCTTGTCTAACTGTTTCTGGTGCGCCTCAACCTCGCGCAGCATGGTGGCCGCATCCGGCAAAGCCGGCGGCTCACTCGCGCCGAACGCGGCCGGAGGCAAGCAAGCCAGCGAAATCAGCAATGCACCAGTGGTCAACCATGGCGGATACGACAGGCATCTTGCCCCTTTGAGCTCATCTTAGCGTAGGCTGTTACCACGGAATTCCCTGTGTGGTTCGAAAGGAAGTTAAAGCAATGGTGAATTTGCTCTTGAAGTGGGTCCTCGGCGCCCTGGCTCTTTTGGCGGTGACGTACATCGTGCCCGGGTTCCGCGTGGTTAGCCTTCCGTCTGCACTGGTGGCTGTACTGGTGATCGGCTTTCTGAATATGACCCTGGGACTGATCTTGAAGATCGTGACCTTTCCCTTCGCGATCCTCACCCTTGGCTTGCTGTTTTTAGTGATCAACGCGTTCATGCTCATGCTGGCGAGCAAAATCACCCCAGGGCTGCAAATAGCCAGCTTTGGCGCCGCTTTCATAGGAGCGGCGGTCCTGGCGGTCGTTCACATGATTATCGAAGCAGTGCTCTAGCACCCTGCGGACGGAATGTAGGTACGGCACCATTGGCAGATGCTATTCGGAGCTTTCCGGCCACAGACTACGAGGAAGATTAAAAACTCACATCCTCCGAGCGGAGCCGAGGGACTTTCTGCGGTTCGCTCCACCTGCAACCGATCTCGGATCGAAGCACCACCCCGGTCATCCCGCCTGCCCCTGCGTCCCGTGGGACCGGAGCGAAGGGACCTTCGAGGTCAGTGCGCCGTGTCAGGGGAAGCATGAGGTGCAGCAACTCCCCGCGGCAAAGGTGCTATGTTCCCGGTTGGGAGCACAGCCCTTCCCGATCTGGACCGGCCCCGTCCCTGGTTAACCGGCGTAGGCTGCACGGGAACCGGCTCTACCGGTACGTGTACCGCCGACGCGGTGCCAAACCCCCCTGAGACGGGCGCCACAACCCGCGGAGTATTGACCGCGGGCATACCAGGGGCCGAGGCATGGTGAAACACCCTGCTGCGCAGT
The DNA here is from genome assembly GCA_963847155.1 of uncultured Acidobacteriaceae bacterium. GTDB lineage: Bacteria > Acidobacteriota > Terriglobia > Terriglobales > Acidobacteriaceae > PALSA-350. The sequence goes on from CAWJZH010000009.1 coordinate 88,735, forward strand.
GCAGGATTCAAGACCACGGCCGACAGAGCAACGCTCGCCGCCAACGCGCAGGTGGCTATGGTGCGCGTCACCCTGACGGAAAAACGATTCCGCGAGTTCTGAAGCCGGAGGTTCACCCGCCGCTCCAGGCCGGAGGGCGGCTCGACACTGCCCAGCCTGCGCAGGGTATCGTCAATTTCCGAATGTACGCTCATTGCAAACTCCCTTCCTGCTCCAGCAAAGCTGCGAGCGCGTGCCGGGCCCGGTACAACCGCGAGCGGATAGTGGATTCGGTGGTGTCGAGAACCAGGGCAATCTCTACCGTCGACAATTCCTGCACTGCGGAAAGCAGCAAAACCTCACGCTCCCGGGCCGGCAAAGTCTCGATAAGCGCAAGAATCCGGGCATGGCGCTGGGCGGTAATCACCCGCTTTTCGGCGCTCAGCTCGCCCGTCGGCAAAACCCGTGCCAGGTCTTCAAAATCATCGACTTGGGGCCGCGTTTTGGCTCGCCGTTTGCGATCCAGGACCAGGTTCCATGCGATCCGCACTAGCCAGACGCGATAATCGCGCACCTCAGCCAGCTTGCTGCGGTGGCGCAAAACGCGCAAAAAGGTCTCCTGCACCACATCTTCCGCGTCGGCTGTATTGCGCGTAACCGAATAAGCTACCCGGTAGAGGGTGGTCGAATACTCTTCCACCAGCGCGGTCACCCGGGCGTGCGTTTCCTGCTCTGGTACGGCCACAGGCTCGGCCTCCAGCCATCCGGCGAATTGGCCTTCAAATGTTCCCATAACCGAACAAAGACCGTCGCATATAGAGACGCATCATATACCCTTTCCGCTCGTCCCTCGGGCAACGGCAAATTCTCGTATCTCCGCCGAATTCCTGTGACCGGGCAGCCGGGCGGCATCTATGATCATTCGTCATGTTGGTTCGTCCCGCACGATCGCCTCTCTGATTCCCGCGTTTCCTGCTGGCGCTCTGCTGGATCCTTCCAGCCCTCTGCGCCACTCTGTCTGCCAGAGGCCGCGAGACGGATCTTTCCGGGGTCTACCAGGGCCACGCACCGGCGTCCGATGCGGCGAGACGGGTCTATACCCTCAACCTGGCTGCGGATGGAACGGCGATGCTCACCACCCAGTACATCGGCAAAGACAACGTCACCATGCACGGCCGATGGACACAAAGTGGCCGGCAAATCGTTCTTACCTTTGACTCCATAGGACCGAACGGACCTCCCCGGCCCATCACCTTTCGTCATCGCGGCCACGAATTGAGCCCGGTCCACTGGGATCCCAACGAGTGGGGAAGTGCCGGACCGCCCATCCTGCGCCGGGCCCATGTCGCGCAAGGCGGCCTCTGACCCATGGGCGTGTTCTACAACATCATGCTGGGATACTTCTTTGGCTTCGCGCTCGGGGTGGGCTGCGCGCTTGCCGTCTTTTACGCCATCTATTCCGGTGGCTACCGGAAGGCGGTCGAGCACGGGCTGCTGCAGCAAAAGCCGAAGCGTTACCTCGATGAGATGGCAGCCGCCCTAAAGCGCGCCGAGAGGGAGAAGGCCGAGAAACAGAAGGCTTAGGAGTAGTTGATTTTCAATTCCTTCAACGAGGGCAGAAATGCCGAATGCACCTCCACCTTCAATCGGCCCGCCTGGACCCCGGGATCGGCGGAGGCGATCGCCAAAGCCTCGGCTGCATTACCCGCGGCGATGATCGACATCCCCACCAGGGGGCCGTCATCGGTAATCGGCCCCGCCAGCAAGTAGCGCCCGGCCTGCACCTGTTCCCGTATAAATGCCAATTGACGAGGCACCAGGTCGGCCACCCCCGCGCCTTGCGTATCGTTCCAACGTTCGCCTTTGAGAAGCAACGCGATGTAGTAGGGCTCCACATTACGAGGGATGTCCCTCATCTTCGGCCGTTCTTTTGCCTGTGCTTCTTCCGTCATTTCTGCGCCTCTTGCAGCAATTGCGCCGCCGCTTCGGTCTTGCCTTCCTTCTGCAGCAGGGCAGCATGCTGGCGCAAAATGGTCCGCCGTTTCTTCTGGGTTGCGGCGGTGTCCGTACCTTTCGATGCTTTGCGGAAATTTTCTTCCGCCGCTCGATAATCGCGGTCGGCCTTATCGTTCTGACCCATCTGGGAATAGATCATCGCCCGGTGCCAGTAGGCCGTACTCCACTCCGGCGACCCGGGTTTGACCGCTTTGGGCACCAGCGTCACCTCGCGATCGAACTCCTCCAGGGCCTCCTGCTTGTGATCGAAGGCAGCCAGGGCGATCCCGTATTCATCGTAGGCCAGCATCTTGTCGACCAGGCGCTGGTGCGGAGGATACTGGTCCGCCAGGTCGCGCTGCTGTTTGCAAAAATCCAGCGAAAGGGGGTCCTGTGCGCTAAGCAGGTTCACGCACTTCACCATCAGTTTCCCCACCTGTTCGCTCAGTTGGTTAGCTTTATCCTCGTCAGACACGGGAGGAGTTGTGGGCAGGGGACTCGCGGGAGGCGGCGCTGCATCCCCGGGCTTGGCGCCCGCCTGGGCCGCGAACGCCTGCAGGTTCATCATGAGCGCGGCCACGCAGCAGCAGGCAAATAGTCGCATAGCACCCCTCTCTACAGATTGATTATGCCGGAGGAATAACCAGGTGTGGCCCGCCACGTGGCCTAGCTTTATAGCACTATTGTGTAGCCACTATTGTGTAGCTAGTCCGTTGCGCCTCCCTGTGTTTGCCCTGATGCTCCAGTACATCGGCGTGCTGCTTGCGCACTCGCTGGCGCAATTGCCGGAAATGCTCGGCCAAGGCTGCGTCGCCGCCTGCAGCGGCGATGGCGGCGGTGAACGTATTCTCTGCCGTTTTCAGATCGGCAGCGGTGCGCTCCCAATCTTGCAGTTGCTGATAAGCAGTCGCCCGGTGCCAAAAAATCACTGCCCACTGCAAGCTGTCAGGCTTAACCGTGCTGGCCGGCAGCAACGCAACAGCCGAGTCAAAAGCCTCGAGCGACTGTTTTGGTTTGTGGGCCACTCCCAGCAGAGCCACACCATACTCATCATTGGTTACGATGCGCGCCATGCGTTCGCTGGCGGGAGCATTTTCGGCCGCATCGAGGTCCGCTTTGCAAACCGTAACTGCTTTTGCATCCTGTGCCTGCAGCAACTGGGCGCACGTCGGGCTGCTCCCTTGTCCCAGTGCGGCTCCTGCCATCGACAAAAAGGCCATCCCGCCCAACGCGGCTTGACCTGTGAAAAGTGGCAACCTCAATCTCCCCGGATAGAATAACCTGCAGGATGTCTGACCGGCTTTACTACGCTGACCCATCACTGGCCTGCTTCGACGCGCATGTTTCCGACATCCGCGAGGTCTCCCGAACTGAGGGCCGATCTCTGTGGCAAATCGCCCTGGACCGCAGTGCCTTTTATCCCACCAGCGGCGGCCAGCCGCACGACACCGGCATGCTCACGGCCACATCTTCGGGCGGCGCTCTGCTCGAGGCTCCTATTCTCGCCGTGGACGAGGATGAGCACGGAGAGGTTTGGCATACCACGCCGAAGCCTCTTCTGGCGGGAACCCCGGTACGCGGGTTCATCGACTGGAGTCGCCGCCGCGACCACATGCAGCAGCATTCCGGCCAGCACCTGCTTTCCGCCGTGGTGTATCGCCAATTAGGCGCCGCCACCGTTTCTTTTCACCTGGGCGAGATGACCTCAACCATTGATCTTGCACGCGAGGCCATTTCGCACGAGGAGCTGGACCGCGTGGAAGACGCGGTCAACGAGATCATTGCCGAAGACCGCGCAGTCACCATGCGCACCATTCCGCGGGAGGAAGCGGAGATGCTGCTCGCAGCCGGCACCCTGCATAAACTGCCGGATCGGGAGGGAGATATCCGCCTGATCGAGATTGACGACATCGATCTCAACGCCTGCGGTGGTACCCATGTCAAGGCAACGGGACAAATTGGCGGCCTGTTGATCCGCGGGACCGAACGCATGCGGCAGGGAATTCGCGTCGAATTTGTCTGTGGCATGCGTGCAGCGGTGACCGCCCGGCACGATCTCTCGACGCTCACGCACGCGGCGGCAGCGCTCTCGGTGGGTCGTCTGGACGTAGCAGAAGCAGTGGACCGGCTGTTAGCAGAGACCAAGGCAGCGCACAAAGCGAGTCAAAAGCTCACCGAGGAACTGGCTGGATATCATGCCGCGAGCCTGCTGCTGCAGCATCCTGTGCAGGGCGGCCGCAGGCTGGTGCGTTTAGTCTTCACCGGCCAGGACGCCGCTCTACGTCAAACTGTTGGCCTCGCGTTTGATTGCCTCCTCCTCGCAGACCTGCGCACTGCTGGCCACGACGCAGGAGGAGCCAGCCCGTGTGGTGCTTGCCGCAACTGCCGATTTGAAGACCGACTGCGGGTCGTTGCTGCGCGAGGCGTTGGCAGTCTACGGTTTACGCGGCGGCGGATCGCCCGGGATGGCCCAGGGTCAAATTCCCAAGCTCCATTTGGACGACCTCTTCAACGCAATCGAGGCCCGGTTCCCCAAGCCCTGAGCCGCCTCGAGACAGACGGCGCCAGGCACCTGGGGTGCTTCCGCAACACCCCGCTTGGCTGCTAAACTGATGCTGGTTGTTCCCGCCTTGTGGGGCTATAGCTCAGCTGGGAGAGCGCCTCGTTCGCAACGAGGAGGTCAGCGGTTCGATCCCGCTTAGCTCCACCAAATACACTGCCCAGGGTCATCCCGGACCGTCTCACACCAGCCACTAGACATCCTCGATGCCCAAACTCGATCTGGGGGCAACCGCAGTACGAGCATCAAATGCTCTCCATTATCCGCAACCGGTATGCCTCTTGCAGGATCGCTCATTGCACCTACCTCCTTGGTGGATAATCCCATCGGCGCGACTCTAGCTGGATGACCAAGGAAAGAGACCTGATCGAGAAGAGCGTACCTCAGGGGCTAAACAGCATGCATGAGAACCGGGATTTCCAAACCTAGTCCCGTAGGGACGACTGCACTTCAGACCTGTCCAAATTAGCGAAGGTGGGAGACGCTCTGCTATCGATTTCTTGGGGAACTGAAGCTGCGGTCTGCCGGTCGGAAATCAGGTTGGGATACCAGCACGGTGGGCGTTGTCGTCGTCAGGATGGTGGTAGCAATCCATGGGACCGCCATCCTTTGACGGGTGCGGTGCCCCATGTTCGCCTAAGCGTACATGGGCCGAAAAAGACGGGGCGCAGCCCTCCCAACGCTTTTTGCTATGTGGCCAGATGCTGTGGCCAAGAGCAAGAATGCTTGCGCATGGAGTGAAAGCATTGGAAGAATCCATTTTCGGCCCATGTACGCTTAGGCGAACATGGGGCACCCGTCCTGACCCGACGACCGTGGTTGGAATTCAAACTCCCGCCAGAGCCCTCCGACTTAATTTGGACGACTCTGAATCGACCGACAACCCCGCACACTGAACGCACCAGAGGGCATTACAGGCGACCATGGGCTCTCAGCTTAGCTACTTTTCCGGCGCAAAAGTCTGATTTTGGAAGAAGGCTATAAAAAGAGCGAATTTAGAGCGGATTTTCGTCTGAAGTTGAAGGTCGCGGAGAAGAGTGGCAGAGGGAGGAATTACCTGGCGAGGGAGCGACCAATGTTGCTGAGGTTGTCGCCGATCACACCGAGGCCTACCCATCTTTTCATTCCGGCGATCCTTTGTAGCGCGAGCGGCCCAGACCGTGTCGTCGCTTGAGGATGCTTTATGCTGCCCTCACAGCCAATTCTCCACTTCTGGCCTTTGCGGAACCATCGCTGCTTTTGATACCGTAGCCGTTCCACGCTTTTGGTAGAGTCGTTGGGGATGGAAACGCGTTTCACCCGCCGTTTCATCTGCATCCGCTTGTAAGATCTCTTTACTTGAGGTGGAACTGCCTTGATATAAAGCCACCGTAAAAATTTGACCGCAACATCAATACCACCTCGCGATCTTGCTTCTGATCTTTGCCACAACTTAGGGCGTTGAGCACCCATTCCTAAATTTCACGAATGAGGGGGCAGGTGCAAGTAGTTTTGAAGGTAACCTGTGAATTTCTGGGTGGTTTTCGGCAGAATAGAGCTATTCACCAACTAGCGAAAAATCTGTGTCCTCCGTTTAGAGTTCAGCTACCACAGACATTTGCTACCACCTTATGACTTCCAGTGACGCTGCTGAGGTAGACATAGTTGCCCTCCAGAAATACATCCCCAAAGCTCATGCCGGAAGAGCTTCGTCTTTCCCGTTACAGTTGCGAGCCACACTTGTTGTCCATCGATCGAAATATTGATTGGCTTACCGCCCGTGGGGATACCGTAGCGTCCTGCTATGCTCTCCGGTGCTTTGATGGTCTCGGCAAATGAGAACCCGTTCGGGGAATACTTCCAGGAGGCGGAGATCGTACCTGCCGGGAGGAAAACAGTTGCGGATACCTGGGTCAAATCACCTGGATGGGGGATGACGTGAAACGGCACCGTTGCGGACAACTCCGGACCAATGCCGGCAACGTAATTGGTAAGAGCAGAGGTAGGCCCAGTGGCCCACCCGTGCGCGAGACTCATAAAGGGTGCGTCATTAGTCGAATGAGCCATCTTGAAGATATCCTTCCCAGAATGTGCTCCCTGTGCCGTTCGGGCTCGACAGCATATATCCCCACTGGAGACGAATCAGGTTAGACCGCTTGCATCATCGCCTGCGACAAAGTGGGCCATCACCTCCATCGAACCCGGGAAGTTCGCGATAGCGTTCGGGCGTTCCGGTGTCGCCGCGCCAAACTGATTCCATCGCCCTTTTAACGCGGTGCAAATGGAGACGCTCTTTGCCGTCGAATCTGGGATCTCAAACCAGACCGCCAGAGAGTTTCCATCCTGCGGATGAAGCGAACTGCCCGGTACATCCATATACATTCCCGCGCCCGCATCCCAAAGGTAGAGATTGATTGCCGAACGGACAGAGGCTGCGTTCGCGGCATAGAGAGACTGGGTCGTGGAATCTCCTGCAATGGACGCCAGGAACTCCCGCCTTGAAGCACGCGGAAGAGTAGAGCATTGGCGGATATCTCCTCTCCACCGGAAGTAACCGACCCCAGTCCAGCGGCAAATTGACCGAAAGCAGCCCGTCAGCTCCGATCTTCGCAGTGGAAAAGGCAACTGCCTTCTTGATCTGCGGCCAGTGCGAGATAACCCAGGAACGATCGCCGGAGTAGAGAAAATAGTCAATCACTCCTTCCAGGGTCCACAAGTGATACGTGTCAGAGAAAATATCGCCGATGTCGCCCTGCGGGCCAGCATAGGGAAGGGCTCCCGCACTGTTCTGGTGAGCGAAGAGAGTGTTGAGATCGTTCGTCACCGAGAGGGTATCGCCAGTGGAAACATACGCCGTCAGCCCGGAGATCCCAAGGTCGCCAGGCCAGACCCATCGGTCACGCTTCGCACCATCGACCAGAATCGTCGCGCCTGTGCCACTCACTGCATTGTTAAGCCAGCTTGAAGGGCCGCCGGCCAAACCTTTCCCTGAAGTGGGTCAATGGTATCCATCTGCACCGTGTAAGCGCCCGCGTACCAAACACGATTCAGTAGATCGTCATTCGATCGGAAAGAACCGCGATAGGCGCGCAAATCCGAGAGAGTGGGAGCAGGGGTGAAATGAATCGTCACTCCCGTCAACTCCACCGAGCCGCTCGTCTCCAGGCCAACGGTGAGATAACGGAAGCCGCCTCGCAGCTTCTCCGGGGGGACAGTGTAGGTCCCGTTCGCGGTGACGGTAGCACTGAGAGTGCCATCCGGGGCTGGTCCTCCAACGGACAGATCGCTCTGCGGCCCGGTGAAGAGTACGGATTCACTAAAAGCCGGAACACATGGTGCACTATCCTTAGCAGCGCCGAACTGCAGTGAAGCGATGCCACCGACTTCCTTGCCAAAATCGAGGACGACATAGCTCCCCATGCCTTTGATCGTCGTTGTCCCCCCGGTGAGGATCTGGTCGGACGAACTAACCTCGCCGTTGATCCGTTGCACGGCTACTGGCGCGAGCGTGCGCGAGGGCGGCGAGAGATTGTAGTCAACATCGGAAACAGTGACGGAGTGTTGGGAACAGGCCCCGAGCGATAGCATCAACCCGAGCGTGGCCAGAACGAAGCAAAAACCCAGAGGAGTTCGGGGATGCACTTACAAAATATATCTGCAACGGGGCTAGAAGGTGTGCGCTCCGGCGGACGAGTCTGTGCCCGCTCTTTTCCAGTCTGGATATTCCCACGGCTCCGTGCCCCAAGCAATCCGACATAGCGGCCCACTCGGAGTTTGAGTGTCCGGCGGCCAGACCCTTTTGACGCTTTTTGCTCTTTTTGCGCGTTTTTGATGGGGTTTCCCGCCGTCGCCTTGGGTACCGAAACTCTCTTCATCGCGTTCGCCCGCTCATTGACACTCCACAGCCGCCGGAGTGAACATTAGGCGCGAGAAAAACCCACCGCAAGGAGCCCCCCAAATGCCCACAGCAGCAACAGAGACGACGTTTGCCATTCGCAGGCCCGCGCTCGGCTCGGCCGCCGCCGCGTTCCTGGCCAAGAAACATCAAATGCTGATCGACGGCAAATGGGTCGATGCGCGGAGCGGCGAGACCTTCTACGGTCGAAGATCCGGCGACCGAAGAAATCATCGCCCATGTCCCCGCCGGCGACAAAGCCGATATCGATCTCGCCGTCGCCGCCGCGCGCCGCGCGTTCGAGACCGGCCCGTGGTCGCGCATTTCGCCCGCCGCGCGCTCGCGGCTCGTCTGGTAGCTCGGCGACATGCTGGAGCAACATGCCGACGAATTCGCCGAACTCGAAGCGCTCGACAACGGCAAGCCGGTCACCAACGCCCGCCGCGACGACGTCGGCGGCTCGATCGAAATGTTCCGCTACATGGCGGGCTGGGCGACGCGGCTGACCGGCGAGACAGATTCCGGTATCGAGCCCGGGCAACTGGCACGTCTATACGCATGCGCGAGCCGGTCGGCGTCGTCGGCCAGATCATTCCCTGGAACTTCCCGCTGATGATGGCCGCCTGGAAACTCGCGCCGGCCCTGGCGGCGGGCTGCACGATCGTGCTGAAGCCCGCGGAGCAGACGCCGCTCTCGGCGTTGCGCTTCGGCGAACTCATCACCGAAGCCGGCTTCCCCGACGGCGTCGTCAACATCGTCACCGGCTACGGCGAGACCGCCGGCGCGGCGCTCGCCGAACATCCCGACGTCGACAAGGTCGCCTTCACCGGCTCGACCGAAGTCGGCAAGCTGATCGTCAAGGCGGCCGCCGGCAATCTGAAGCGCGTCTCGCTCGAACTCGGCGGCAAGTCGCCGGCGATCGTGTTCCCCGACGCCGATCTCGAACTCGCGATCGCCGGGACGCCAGCGCGATCTTCTACAACCAGGGCCAATGCTGCACGGCGGGCTCGCGGCTGTTCGCGCACAAATCGATCTACGACAAGGTCGTCGACGGCGTTGCCAGGGAGGCGGCAAGCTGAAGGTCGGCCATGGCCTCGATCCGTCCGTCAATCTCGGGCCGCTGGTCTCCAAGGAGCAGCACAACCGCGTCACCGGCTTTCTCGAAGCCGGGCGGCAGGAAGGCGCGGAGGTCGTCACCGGCGGCAAGGTCGATGGGCAACCAGGGCTATTTCGTCGAGCCGACCGTGCTCGCCCAAACCAATCGCTCGATGAAGGTCGTGCGGGAGGAGATCTTCGGGCCGGTGGTCTGCGTGCAATCCTTCGACGACGCCGATCTCGACGCCGTCGCCAAATTCGCCAACGACACCGAATATGGCCTGTCCTGCGAGCGTCTGGACGCACGAACCTGAAGGCCGCTCACATGATGGCGCGCAAGATCAGGGCCGGCACGGTCTGCATCAACACCCACAATTACGGCGATCCCGCGTGGCCGTTCGGCGGCTACAAGCAATCCGGCTGGGGCCGCGAAATGGGCAAGGAAGTCATGGAGCATTACACCGAGACCAAGGCGGTTGCCGCCAGGCTATAAGCGGCCGGGCTAACTTCCGCCGCTGAATGTATTGCAGGCACTCACTTGGCCGGTCGTAAACCCACGGTTGAACCAGGACATCCGTTGCTCCGAGGACCCGTGGGTAAAGGAGTCCGGGGTCACGTAGCCCCGCGACATTTTCTGCAGGCGGTCGTCGCCTACGGCGGCCGCAGCCTGCAGGCCACCCTTGATATCGGCTTGGTCGGTGACCTGCCGGTCCGTGGTCGAGTGGGCCCATACTCCGGCGAAGCAATCTGCCTGCAGCTCCACGGCTACGGATAGCTGGTTCCGCGCCTGGGGATTTTGCTGCTGCATGCCTCGGACCTTGCGCTCAATGCCCAGCACATTCTGCACATGGTGCCCAATTTCATGGGCAATCACGTATGCTTGGGCGAAGTCGCCTGACGCCCCGAACTGCTTCAACTGGTCCCAGAATCCGAGGTCCAGATAAACCTTCTGGTCTGCGGGGCAATAAAACGGACCAGTCGAGGATTGCGCCGCACCGCAGCCAGACTGCGTATAGTCGCGGAACAGCACCAGCCGCGCCCGGGGATAGCGGATACCTTCTTTAGCGAGGATCTGCGTCCAGGTGTCCTGAGCATCGCCCAGCACAAAAGAGGCCAACTGTGCCGATCGGTCTTCCTGGGGCGACACTGTCCGCGGTCCGCTCTGCTGCTGCTGTGGCTCCGCCGCCGCTGGAAAAGTAGGCGCCGATGTAGTTGCGTCCGGTCACCAGGCTGATCACCAGCAGGATGATGAACCCGACGATTCCCAGGCCACCTCCGCCGAAGGCCGCCGCCGCCTGACTGGCCTCGCCTATCCTCAACGTCGCTGCTAAGACCACCAGGAGTCCATCGCATAAAGTGCTACGAGTGTAGTACGAGCGGGTCGGATTGGAAGTGAAAAATCGGCTTATCGCTTCCACTGACGTAAAAAGTTAGTTGGCCCCGGGCAAACTAAGGGGTTAATATGGTCGTCACTCACTTGCATTACTTTGTCTTCCTTTAAGTCTGCGCCAACACGCAAACAGGGAGCTGCATATGAAAGCCTTGATTCTGATCATTGGGGACGACCCGGTGTTAATGCGGACGCGCGCCGAGCTCCTGCGAGATTGGCAGATAACCACCGTGAACTCACGGGACGCGGAGAAGCCATGCGGTCGCGACCCTATGACCTCGTGATCTTGAGTCAAACCGTGCAGGAAACGCAGGCCAGGACTCTAATCGCCCAGGCACGGAGCTGGACCCGAATCCCAGGATATTGGCGATTCGCTCAGGAGACGATCGGCAGCTTGGATCCCCAACCTACCAGGTGGACCTGAACAACCCGGGCGGGTTGCGGTCTGCGGTGGCCAGGATCCTGGACTATGAGACAACACCCTCTGCATGCTGAGGGGTGACGTGGGCCCTTCCTTGACTACATAAAGGCCAGAGCAATCCCTAGCAGCACAACCAGCAAATGAAAACCGAAGGTATCGAGGAAACGGTGGGTGGCGTTCGTGGGGGCCGGTGAGCCCACAGTCATTCCGTGGGCGGATTCAGTGGCTTGGTCTGACCAGGTGGAGCCTGGCCAGAGGAATTGACAGTGGTGGGGGAGACCATGCAAACCTCTTTCCGTTCATGAGATTATCGACTCATTCCGCGGAAAATAATGGCCTTCTATCTACACCTTTCGTGCAGGGTCAGGTACGGGGGCAGGAGAGAAGACCACGTAATTGCGGTTGATGTAAAGCCGGTACCGGTTAGGCGCTGTATCGGCCAGAACCTGCAACGGGTGTAGGGCGCTTCAACTCTGTGTCGTGCACGCCGGTGGCGGTGAACAAGTCGTGCGCGCCGAGATCCATCACCAGGAACTTGTTCCCCTCCACAAAGCCCACGCCGTAAGCTCCCGGCTTCAGCGTCTGCCCGTTGATGTCGAGCGCTACCTCGGTGATGAAATAGCCCTGATATTTCTGCTGCACCGCCGTCGAGTAGCCTGAAGTATCCACCAGGGCGCAAAGCACCAGCATGCCGTCCGCCAGCTTCACTCCACCTGAATTGCGCGCCTGTACGCTCGCCACCTGGCCGCGGAAGAAAACCGTCGCGGGCATCAGGTTGGCCATGTCGGGCGCCTTCAGTATCCCCGGGCTGGAACTGTCGGCAGCCGCGCTCATGTTGCCTGGAAGAGAAAGGACCAGGGCGAGGACAGCAGCATGCTCAAGCAGGATTTTGTGGGTAGCAAGAGACCCTCCTTATCAGGTCGCCTTGGGGAGTCTGCAACAGAAATGAATGTACCATCGGGCCCTCGAAAGTTTCATTGCACCAAAAAGGCGTCATGGGCCCCGCCTTTTCGCCATGCGGCTGGGTGCGCCGGGCCGCATCCCAAAGGAGACGGCTGGCGCAGTGTGGAAGATAAGGAAGTGAGCTTCGTGCCCCTACGCAAGATAAAAAAAAAGGCTGAGTCGCAAGCGGCGCATCATCCCAGGTTCAGACCGAGCTCGATCGGCCGACCGCGGACGAGATTTACGAGCAGGTCTCCCGAAACGCCCGCCACGAGCTGGATCGCGCAGCGCTAGGCCTCTTCATCTCGGGCTTGGCCGGTGGTATCACCATGGGCCTGACGGCCCTGAGCACGTCAATCGTGATCGCCCAATTGGGGCAAAGCCAGGCCGCCAAATTTATCGCCGACCTGTTATACCCAATCGGGTTCATCGCCGTCATCCTGGGCCGGGCTCAGCTGTTCACCGAGAACACTCTTTATCCTGTCGCGCTCATGCTCGCCGAACGGCGTCACGGCTGGAGAACGCTCCGGCTGTGGGCCATCGTTCTTCCCTGCAATGTTCTTGGGGCCTTTCTCTTCGCGCTGCTCGCTGTGCGCACCGGTGCACTCCGGCCGGAGTTTGTGACCGCGATGACGCATATGGGAGTGGAGGCGGCCGGGATAACTACCAGCCATGTATTTTGGAGCGGCGTCATCGGTGGGTGGATTATTGCGCTGGTCGCCTGGCTGGTCAGTGGCAGCCACTCCATTACCGGTTCCGTCATGCTGATTTGGCTATTGACCTTTGTCGTAGGCCTGGGAGGGTTTGCCCATTGCATTGCCACCAGTGGAGAGATTCTCTCGGCGATCCTCGATCATCAACTCTCTATGTCCCGGTATTTTGCCTGGCTTGCTCCGGCAACGCTGGGCAATATCTGCGGCGGCGTGCTGCTGGTCACGCTCCTGGAATACGGCCAGGTAAAGGGCGGAGAAGAGGGAGGCTACTATCACTAGGCTTGCGATCCCGATGGCTGCGAGCGTTCTACCCTTGTCATCCCAACCGTAGAATGACTCCTGAGGATGGCAAGACGAATGACAGATACAACAAAACAACACCCACGCTCCAATTGAAAGCTACGCGGTCATCGGGGATTGCGAGACGGCCGCGCTCGTCTGCCTGGATGGATCGATCGATTGGCTTTGCTGGCCGGACTTTTCCTCCGACGCTTGTTTTGCTCGCTTGCTGGGCACCGAGGAAAACGGCCGCTGGCTGCTGGCGCCTGCCGTCGAAGTGGAGAAGACCACGCGCAAGTATCGCGACCACACGCTCATTCTGGAAACCACCTACGAGACAGCTGATTTCGCGGTCATGCTGATCGACTTCATGCCCATTCGAGGCACCAACTCCGACATCGTCCGCATCGTGAAAGGAATTCGTGGAAGCGCACCCATGAAGATGGAAATGTCCTTGCGCTTCAACTACGGCGCCACTGTGCCCTGGGTGACGCGGCGGAACGGCGGTATTCGCGCCATTGCCGGGCCTGACCTGGTGGTGCTTCACACCAAAGCGCCGCTTACCGGCAAAGGACTCACGACGGTGAGCGAGTTCACCGTAAACGCAGGAGAGAGCGTCGATTTCGTGATGACCTACGGGCCGTCACATCTGCATGTGCCGCGCACCATCGATGTGAACAAAGCGCTCAAGGAGACGCAGGACTTCTGGGAAAAGTGGGCCGCGGAAAACTGCTATCAGGGCACCCTACCGGGAGGCGGTGGAGCGCTCCCTCATCACTCTGAAAGCGCTTACCTATCAGCCGACCGGCGGGATCGTCGCTGCGGTGACCACATCCTTGCCGGAACAGTTGGGCGGTTCCAGGAATTGGGACTATCGCTACTGTTGGCTGCGCGACGCCACGTTCACTTTGCTCTCATTCATGTTCGGCGGATATTTCCAGGAAGCAAAAGCCTGGCAGCAATGGTTGTTGCGCGCCATTGCCGGCAGTCCCGATCAGGTTCAGATCATGTACGGCCTCGCGGGTCAGCGCTTTCTGCCCGAACGCGAAATACCCTGGCTTACCGGCTATGAAAACTCCAAGCCAGTGCGCATCGGAAACGCAGCCTCCGAACAGCTTCAGCTGGATATCTACGGCGAAGTGATGGCCGCCTTTCATCACGCGCTGAGCAAGATGGGAAAGGATGGCGAGCAGTCGTTTTCCATGCTTCGGGCCATGGTGGAGCATCTGGAGACCATCTGGCAGGAGCCCGATGAAGGTATCTGGGAAACGCGAGGGGGACGGCAGCATTTTACCTATTCCAAGATGATGGCCTGGGTTGCCTTCGACCGCGCGATCAAGGCGGCTGGCATGTTGCACGCCAATGCCCCCGTGGAGCGGTGGCAGAAGGTGCGGGCAAAGATTCACGACGAGATCTGCAGCCAGCGGCTATAACGAAAAGCTGGGCAGCTTTGTGCAGAGCTACGGCTCGGAGCATCTCGATGCATCGTTGTTGCTGATGCCGCTGACCGGGTTTCTGCCCCCGGAGGATCCGCGCGTCAAGGGCACGCTCAAGGCCATCGAGGGCAACCTGATGTCGGGCGGACTGGTCTTGCGGTACAACACGGAAAAGGTTTCGGATGGCCTCCCTCCCGGCGAAGGCGTGTTTCTCGCCTGCAGTTTCTGGATGGTGAGCGCGCTCAAGCTGCAAGGGCGCGACGCCGATGCCAGGAAGCTGTTCGAGCGCGTACTCTCGTTGGCCAACGACGTTGGTTTGCTTGCAGAGGAATACGACACCAGCGCCAAGCGCCTGGTGGGGAATTTTCCCCAGGCACTCTCCCACATCTCGCTGGTGAATGCCGCCGTCAATCTGGCCGGCTACAATGCCCCGCCAACCAAATAGCGACGCAGAACGCATCCCACTGGAAGCACGCAGTTCCGCAATGGAGGATTGGAATGCACGTATTTGAGGTCTGGGCCCCTCGCGCCGGCACCATGGAAGTCAAAATAGGAAACAAGAAGTTTCCAATGGAAAAAAAGTCCAGGGGCTATTGGTCAGCGGCCGTGCAAGAGGCCGGGCCGGGCACGGACTACGGGTTCGTGATCGATGGCTTGGAACCCCCACTCCCCGATCCGCGAAGCCAATGGCAGCCTTATGGTGTCCATGGTGCGTCCCGGCTGGTCGATCATGCCGCGTTCGCCTGGAGCGACAGCGAGTGGCAGGCGCCGCCTCTTTCCAGCGGCCTTATTTACGAGCTGCACCTGGGCACGTTTACGCCCGAGGGAACTCTGAAAGCGGCAGAGTCCCGGCTGGACTATCTGAAAACTCTGGGTGTCACCCACGTGGAGCTGATGCCGATCGCCAATTTCCCCGGCGAGCGAGGATGGGGTTATGACGGTGTGGATTTGTATGCCATTTTCAATGCCTACGGAGAGCCCGGCGATCTCAAGCGCTTCGTGGATGCCTGCCATGCCAAGGGCCTCGCCGTGTTGCTGGACGTGGTCTACAACCACCTCGGCCCGGTGGGAAACTACCTGTCAAAATTTGGACCGTATTTCACCCACAGCCACACCACCCCTTGGGGGGACGCGGTCAATTTTGAAGAAGCCGGCGCCACCGAAGTGCGCCGCTTCCTGATCGACAACGCCTTGATGTGGCTGCGCGATTACCACTATCGATGGATTGCGCCTGGACGCGGTGCACGCCTATATGGATCGCTCTGCCATCCATTTTCTGGAACAGATCACCGGCGAAGTCAGAAGGCTCGAAGCAGCGATGGGAAAGCACTTCGTCCTGATTGCCGAGAGCGATCTAAACGATCCCAGGATCGTAAAGGCCGAAGAGGCGGGCGGATATGGTCTTGACGCCCAATGGAGCGACGATTTTCACCACGCATTGTTCTCCGTCATCTCGGGAGAGCGTGCGGGCTACTATGAGGATTTCGGCTCCCTCGCCCAACTGGCCAAGTCGCTTCGCTGCGTATTTGTCTACGACGGCAACTACTCAGAACATCGTCAGCGGAATCACGGCCGACAGGTCGTAGGTTTGTCAGGCCATCGCTTCATAGGATTTGTGCAGAACCATGATCAGGTGGGCAATCGCGCCCAGGGCGAGCGGGTCAGCCACGAAGCCGGCGTCGGCCGGGCAAAGATAGCCGCTGCGCTGGTGCTCACTGCGCCCTTTGTTCCCATGCTTTTCCAGGGGGAGGAGTTTGGCGCCTCTGCTCCCTTCCTGTACTTCACCGACTATGATGACCCCGAGCTCGGCCGGATGATTTCCGAAGGCCGCAAGAAAGAATTTGTAGCCTTCGGCTGGGCTCCGGATCAGATTCCCGATCCCCAGGATGAGCAGACCTTCCTCCAATCCAAGTTGAATTGGGCCGAATTGACTGAGCAGCCGCATCGCTCGCTGTTGCAGTGGCACAAGGACCTGATCAGTCTGCGGCGCAGCCAGAGCAAGCTGACCGATGGAAACCTCAACGCCGTGAACGTGCGCTTCGATGAGGAAGCGCAGTGGCTGGTGCTGGAGCGAGGAACCCTGCGCATCGCCTGCAATCTGGGAAAAGCCCCGGTGAACGTGGAAGTAGGCAACGGTGCGCAGGTACTGCTGGCCTCCGATGACTCCATAGCCCTGAGCGGTGCGAACATCAAGTTAGGTCCTGACAGCGTGGCCGTGTTGTCTAGGCCGGCTCCTCATGAGAATCGTCAGGACTTCCTCTGAAGGGCGTGCAGCTTGCTGTCACGAGACTGTGACTGATCTCCGTAGGGACTGACTGTCGAGCCCCACGGACAAGCCAGTCCTATGGAACGTCGCTCCATTAACCACGTTTCCTGGGTACATCCTGAGCGAAGCCGAGGGATCTGAAGATTCTCCGGGCAATCGTGGAATATTTCCGCATCTCTACGGGATGTCTGCTCACACTTATCTGGGCTAAATGAGCTGATTCGATTCCGGCAGCTGGGCCCGCCCTGTTGACGCTTTATGCCGACGTCAATGCAATAATCTTAGCGGAGCTGAGGAAGTTGCCTGTGAGCCGATGCATTTTGCTCGTGTACCTGGCTGCGAGCATATCGCTCACAGCGCTGGGTCAGAGCGCCGCCTGGCAACCAAATTTAACCCGTCAGCAGACCTACACTCTGCATCGCTCGTCGAGCGCAGATCCTACCGGAGCCAATGCCGACCGCCGCAAGGTCGACCCCGGGGAAACACTGACGGTGCTGGACACGGACGGCCCCGGCTTGATCTCGCACCTGTGGTTCACCATCGCCAGCTCGGAACCCTACCATCTGAAACGGATCGTACTGCGCATCTACTGGGACGGTGAAGAGACCCCAAGTGTAGAGGCCCCGATCGGCGATTTCTTTGGGCTAGGCCTCGGCTACTACCACCCCTGGCAATCGGAAATGCTTTCGGTGGGAAGCGTTAAGGATTTGAACTGCTTTTTCCCCATGCCCTTTGAGCGGCATGCCCGCATCACCGTGACCAATGAAGGCCAGCGAGCGATCAAGGCGCTCTACTACAACATCGAATACCGCATGGAACCCACGACCCTTGCGCCCGGGACGTTGTACTTCCACGCGCAATTTCGTCAGGCGCAACCCAACCACGGCTGGACCAACAACTGGACGCGTAACGGCCAACCGCTGGTGAACAAGAAAGCCAACCTTACCGGGCAAGATAATTACGTGTGGCTCGATGCCAAGGGCACCGGCCAATACGCGGGTGTGACCATGTCCATCTTGCAGAACCAGGATGATTGGTGGGGCGAGGGCGACGACATGTTTTTCGTGGACGGCGCAAAGAAGCCAACCATCGCCGGAACCGGGGCAGAGGACTACTTCCTTGGCGCCTGGGGCTTCAAGGACCATCCTTTCTCCTACCAGTTGTACGGTGCGCCCATCGTTGAAAAAGGCAGGGCAGGATCCCGATCGAGCGTGTACCGCTTTCATCTTGATTCGCCAATGGTTTTCAAGACATCGTTCAAGGCGACCATTGAACACGGCAATGCAAACCATCGCTCAGATAACTACTACTCGGTGGCCTATTGGTATCAGACGGAGCCGCACGCTCCCTTTCCTGCCTTGCCGCCGGTGGAGCAGAGGCTGCCAACACTGGAGCGGGTCGGTGGTCCCGGAAACAGCCTCCCGGCCCCGGCTCCTAAACCGAGCCGCACAAGTCCGCAAAAACCTTAAGATACACGCGTAGTTACAGCATCAAAGAGCTGCTGCAAGGGCGAACGTCAACAGCAGGGCGATGATGGAGATCAAGGTTTCGCTGATGGACCAGGTCTTCATGGTGTCGGCTACGCTCATGTTGAAATACTCCTTCACCAGCCAGAAGCCACCATCGTTCACATGGGAGAAGATGGCCGATCCTGCGCCCGTGGCAATGGTCAGCAATTCCGGCCGCACGCCTGGGCTATGCGCGAGGATGGGAGCGAGGATGCCCGCGGCCGTGGTCAAGGCGACGGTAGCGGACCCGGTAGCCAGGCGGATAACCGCGGCAACCAGCCATCCCAACGAGCAACAGCGATACATGGGCGTGCAGCGCCACCGAGACAATCGCCTGCGAGACGCCGCTATCCTGAAGGATGCGCCCAAACCCGCCGCCCGCTCCGATCACCAGCGTGATGTGAGCCGTAGGCGCCAGGCATTCATTGGAAAACTTAAGAATCGTCTCCCGGTTGAAGCCGCGCATTTTGCCCAGGGTGAGAAAGCTGATCAGCACCGCTACCAGTAAAGCGATGTCAGCAGTCCCCAGCAAGTGCAGCACCCGGTTGGCAGCCGTGCCGGGCGCTGCCAGTACTCCTGCCCAGCTGCCAAGCAGCATCAGCACCACCGGCAGCAAGATAGTGGCCATCGAGATGCCAAAGCCGGGCAAGCGAGCGATGCGCGTCATGCTCGGCAAACTGTTCCGCCATGGGGTTGTGCGCATCGAGCACAATCCGGGGGGCGATGAATCGGGCATAAATCGGCCCGGCAATCACCGCGCTGGGAATACCAACCAGCAGCCCGTACAAAATCGTCCGTCCCACGTCGGCATGAAAAATCGTAACCGCCAGCATGGCCGCGGGGTGTGGTGGCACCAGCGCGTGCACCACCGAAAGCCCGGCCACCAGGGGCAGGCCGACCAGGATGAGAGAAGTGCGCGTGCGCCGGGCGACCGTGAACGCAATGGGTATGAGCAGAACAAAGCCGACCTCAAAAAACACCGGCAAGCCGACGATCAGCCCGGCGCACATCATGGACCAGGTCACGCGCCGCGCTCCGAAAAGGTTGAATCAACGTCTCCGCGATGCGGTCCGAGGCCCCGGATTCCGCCATCATCTTGCCCAGCATGGTGCCCAGCCCAACCACGATCGCGATGTGTCCGAGGGTATTGCCCACCCCCGTCTCAAAGGAGGAAACGATGCTTCCCAGCGGCATCCCAGTCACGGCCGCCAGTGCCAGCGAAACCACCATGAGAGAGAGAAAGGCGTTCAGCTTGACCACCGCAATGAGCAGAACCAGCCCAATCACCGCACTGGCAGCGGCGAGCAGCAGGAAAATACCGTGACTATCGAGCAAAGGCGCCGGGTTCAAGCGATACCCAGGGAGGGACGAGGGAGAAATCGTCCGGCTCGCTGGCCGGTGGCATCCCCATCCTTGTAGGAAAGCACCCCGTTTACCCATACGGCGGCGATTCCTTCAGCGGCGCAGATCGGGTTGCTGAAAGTGGCCGTATCTCGGATGGTCTCCGGGTCGAAGAGCACCAGGTCGGCATGGCAGCCTTCGCGGATTTGTCCTCGCCCGGCCAAACCGAATCGCTGCGCGGGCAAGCCTGTCATCTTGTGCACCGCTTGTGCCAGCGGAGAAGATACCTACGTCCCGGCAATAGTGACCCAACACGCGAGGAAAGGTTCCCCATAAGCGAGGGTGGGGCCGCGGGTCGTTGGGCAGGCCGTCGGAGCCGATCATGCTTGCGGGATGCTGCAGGATGCGGCGCACATCTTCTTCCGACATGTTGTGGTAAATCGCTCCGGCAGGCTGCAGGCGGGCGCCTGCTTCTATCTGCTTCATGCCCCAGGCGAAAGCGATTTGCTCCAGTGTCTGGCCGGCCATTTCGGGATGCGGCGTAGACCAGGTGATCACGATGCGGATGCGCTCGTCGACCTGCCTAGATCGAGGGTGCTGGACGATGCCGCGTAGGGATAGCAGTCGCACTGGACCGGTTGTTCGGCCCGAGCTGTCTCCAATGCGTGAAGGATCTCCACTGCTTCTGCCCCAGTTCGCGATGCCCGAGCACTTCAGATGGGAGATCACGACCGGCACGTGGCAGCGACGTCCGGTGGCAAAGGCTTCGCTCATGGCTGCAAGGATCTCCTCCGCTTCGGTGCGCATGTGCGTAGCGTAGATGCGCGCCGGCGGCAGCAAGGGGTTCGGCAAGCGACAGAATTTCCTCCGGCGGGGCGGAGCGGGCCGACCCGTAGGCCAGGCCGGAGCTCAACCCAAGCGCACCGTGGTCCAGGGCCTCGATCAGCTGCGCGCGCATGGCTTCGATTTCGGCCGGGGTGGCCGCGCGGTCGAGCCGATCCATATGGTTGTTGCGCAGAGCCGTGTGGCCGGCCAGGGCAGCCACGTTGACCGCCGGTTGCGCCGCGTCCACCGCTGCGACGTATGCCGCGAAGTTGGGGTAGCGGAACGCATCGGCCTCGCCCAACAGGTTCATCGGATCCGGTGGAGGCGCCCGCCAACTGCACGGGCGCTGCGCTGATGCCGCAATTGCCCACAATGACCGTCGTGACCCCCTGCGACAGTTTCGCCATCATCTGCGGGTCGCGTATGACATTCGTATCGTCGTGGGTGTGGGTGTCGATAAAGCCCGGAGAGAGAACCCGTCCATCTCCGTCCGTAACCTGGCGGCCCACGTACTGGGAGAGTTGCCCGACGGCGCAAACGACGCCGGCATCGATAGCGACATCCGCTGTCTCTGCTTCGGCGCCGCTACCGTCGAGCACGCGAACGTTCCGGATAAGCGTGTCACAAAGAGGCATATGGCATGGTAAATCCCATGCGCCGCGGAAGCGATCAACCGTGAAACTGAAAATGCTCTAGACTGTTCTGGCGTATTTAAGATTCAGGAAGGTGCTCCATGTCAGACGACGATCTAAAAGCAGAGCTTGAAAGACTGCGTGCGGAAAACGATCAGCTAAAAAATAAAAGTGTGCGTGGCCTGAGCTTAAAGGTCAGTGAGAAGGGTGCGTTATCGCTGTACGGAGTCGGCCGGTTCCCGGTCACGCTCTACAAGGAACAGTGGGCCAAGGTCCTGGGCATGAAGGATGAGATAGAAAAATTCCTTCATGACAACGCCCATTTGCTCAAGACAAAGGAATAACTTTGACATCCTGGGCAACGCCGGTCGTCGCAGACCGGTAGAGGGCTTCGATAGTCGCCATATCGATGCAACTGTCCATCCCGCAGGACGGTGGAAGAGGCCCGCCCAGGAACGGCCACGGGGAGAACGCCTCGATCTACAGCACCACGGGAACGCTGCTTCATCGGTCTTGCCTGCTTGATGTCAAATCGCACTGAGCTGATTATAGTCGGCATCTTTTCCGATCTGTCCCAGGGCTGTACCATTCGAAGGGCCCTTGAGCCCAGCGGGCTTTTTGAGGAATCAAGATGCGCACGAGCATATTGGTAACCGGTTCGGTCGCTGCATTGCTGATGCTTTCAGCGTGCCGGAAGCAGGCCGATCCGAATGAAGCCGCCGCGCGGGGCAAACCCCAGGACCCCAATCTAAGCGTGCAAGCGAGCGGATATCACGGAAACCATTTCAGCGGCCCGGTTTATCTTCCCCGATTTTCTCCGATGGAAGGCGGCACGACTGCGTACAACGTGACCTATCAGGACGGTGTCACGGTGATCAGCAGAAGCGACACCATGCACCACCTGGTCGCCATCCGCAGGGACGGAAGCTACGTGTTTGACTCGTCAGCCACCCAGATCGCCAACCTCCAGCCCGGAGGTGTGCTCCTGCTTTCCGGTCTGGCGCTGTGCACGGTGGTGGATGTGAAAGACACCGGAGACGGTTACCTGCTGAAAACAGGACCAGCGAAAATCACCGACGCTATCAAGGATGGCCGGCTGGAGGGTACGTACAGGATCGATTTCAGCAGGATGCAAACGGGCAAATCTTCATCCAGCCAGGAAGGCGTGGCTGACTTTGATGTGGACTTCGGCGGTTACAATTACCACGTCAAATTCACGCCGGGCAAGGATCGCATCGATGTGCAGGCCACCATTAAATTTGGAGGCAGCCAGGGAACGCTGGCGTATGAAGGAGTGGGTTACCTCAGCAACTTTGTTTCCCACGTGAAGATGCAGATTACAGATGGTGAAGTCACTAACTTGAGCTTTACCAATTCTGACCTCACGCGGCCAGGTCGAGTTGAAGTGGTTTGCCGTCGCCACTGAAGCGTTGAAGTCAGGATCCACGGCCAAAATAACCTCCTGGCCGGCCGAGCTTTTGAAGAGTGCCCCGCTTACCAAAGCGGCCTATCACGTTCCCATCCTGGTGGGAGCACTGCCATTCGATTTGAGAATATCGCTGGGCTTCAGCTTTATTCCGGCGTTTACTTCGAAGAACAGCGTGTCTGAGGGTAGCAAGCTCATCAAGTACAGCGGCACCGGCGGCTTCGTGTTTTCGAATGGCCAGACCAGGCCCCATGGAACGATCAATGTCCAGGGAGAAGTCGCCGGGCAGGATAACCGGGTGGTCGCTGCCGGCCCTGTAGGCTTTACCGCGGCGATCGAAGCGCCCCGGCTGGAATTGGTTATGGGTTGGCCGCCCTCGGCCATGCTTGCCGCGGGTTATCTCAATGCCATCGCTTCCTATGGCATTGTGACCAACGGGATGGCCAGTCCCATTCCATGCCAGACCAACATCATGGCTTTCAGCGTGAACGCAGGATCTGCCTACTCGTCACCAAACACCTTCGCTGACTGGTTTGGAACGGCCACGGGCGTAACTTCCTCGGTCACGCTCTGGCAGAAGACCACAAAGGCTGCGGGTGCTGCAGGTCTTATGTGTCCCAGCTGAGTTAACACCGTGGCGATTACAGATAAGTCTGCTTAGCCGTCCTCGCCAATGTCTTCGTGCCAGATCTCCGGAAAGTCGCGGATGAAACTTTCCATCATGCGCACGCATTCTTCAGAGTCCAGATCAAAAATCCTCACCCCGGCCTCGCGTAGCCATTCGAGGCCGCCGCCAAAAGTCCTGCTCTCCCCTACGACCAGCGTGCGGATGCCGAACTGGCGCACCAGCCCGCTGCAATACCAGCAAGGCGCTAGCGTAGTCACCATGACCACATCGCGGTACGAACGCAACCGGCCCGCCCGGCGAAAAGCATCCGTCTCTGCGTGCACCGACGGATCGCCCTGCTGTATCCGTCGATTGTGCCCGGAGCTGAGCAACTGCCCCTGCGTATTGAACATTGCTGCACCAATCGGCAGGCCACCCTCAGCCAGGCCAGTACGGGCTTCGCGGATCGCGACCGCCAACATCGAAGCCCAATCCTGTTCCACGTTCATTCCTCACCTCACCAGTGAGCATACGTACGCTGCCTTCAGCTTGTCGAGATGAACGATTGGGCAGGAAGGCGCCTAGCAACAGCAGAGCCTAAGGAAAGCATCCTATCGCCTGCTCCGCTCAGAACCCGCACATGAGCATAGAAAGGATTTTTAATGACCAGATACAACCAATATAGGGCAGTGCTCATTTGCGCTGCCACGCTTCTCTTCGCAGGTTGTGATAAGAAGGACGATTCCAAAATGAATTACCAGACTGCGATCAACGACTACTACAAGGCTCATCCCGCCTGCATCTGGCAGGACGCCAAGAAATTTCCAGTACAGGCCGCGACCTCCGATGACGCCAAGACAGAGGGTTTCGACGCCCTTACGGATGCGGGCCTGCTCACCCGCACGACCGCGGAGAAAAAGGTATTCATTATCGCCTCAAAGCAGGTGAACAACTATGATCTGTCGGACCAGGGACGTTCCGCCTGGACGCCTGATACGACCCAGCCGGGATACGGTAACTTCTGTTTTGGCCACCGGGCTGTCGATGCCATCGATAGCTTTACCACCGGCGTCAACGGTTCCGGTTTAAAGACGGCGCAAGTGAACTACCATTACAGCTTTGCCGACGTTCCGGCCTGGGCCAAGTCCCAGGAGGTGCAGACAGCCTTTTCATCGGTAGGCGCCGCTCTCGCACATAGCCAGCCGGGACAGGATTCGCTGGTGATGAACGGCAACAACTGGCAGGTGACGAAGTAAAAAGAAGCCCATCCTTGAACCGGTTGGGGTTCAAGGATGGGAACGCCATCCGTTATTGCGCGGCCGCTTCCAGGGCAAACACGAGCAAAGAGCGCGCAGTGACTCCATAAGAATCGCCGACCTTAAAGCACCCCTTTTCGCTGTTGTCCGCAATATTCGTGTCGATCAACAGCGACCAGGTATCGCCGCCAGGACATTCCGGCAAGGTGAATTCAACCAGATCGTGATAGTCATTGATCACGATCAGAAGTGTCGCTTGCTTTCCTCTCTGCCGGATGCCGGTTACCTGGGCGCGCCCGTCCAGCAGCATGCCGAAGCAGCGCATGTTTGTGTCACCCCAATGCCCCTGCTCCATCTCTGATCCGTTGGCATTAATCCAGGTCAGATCCTTGACCCCCAACTCCTCGTTATATTGGCCGGTGAGAAAGAGATTGCGGCGCAGGATGGGATACTTGTGCCGCATCCTCAGTGAGCCGCCGGGTAAACGTAGCCAGGTGCTGGTTCTTCTCCAGCAGTTCCCAGTTGACCCAACTGATCTCGTTATCCTGGCAATAGGCATTGTTGTTGCCGTTTTGCGTGCGCGCGAACTCGTCACCGGCCAACACCATCGGTGTTCCCTGGGCCAGCAGCAACGTCGCCAGAACATTCCGTATCTGCCGTTGGCGCAGCGCATTGATCTCGGGGTCGTCCGTAGGGCCTTCGACACCGCAGTTCCAGGAGTTGTTATTTGAGCTGCCGTCCTTGTTGTCTTCTCCGTTGGCTTCGTTGTGCTTCTCGTTGTAGGTGAAGAGATCGTTCAAGGTGAAGCCGTCGTGTGCGGTGACGAAGTTGATCGATGCCCACGGTCTGCGTCCCTGATGATTGAAAATGGAGGGCCAGGCACACAGGCTTTCCGTCAAGGCGCCGGCCGGGGCATTTCCGATCCAGAACTTGCGCGTTGTGTCGCGAAATTTGTCATTCCACTCTGCCCAGCCAGGAGGAAAAGCGCCCACCTGGTAACCACCAGGCCCCAAATCCCACGGCTCAGCGATCAACTTGATTCTGGAGAGGCATGGATCCTGACTGCACGCCTTGAGAAATCCGCTTTGATTGTCGAATCCGTTAGGTTCCCGCGCCAGAATGGTTCCGAGATCAAACCGGAAGCCGTCAACACGGGTCTGCTCCGCCCAGAATCGCAGGCTATCCGTGACCATCTGGATCACTCGAGCGTGACTGAGGTTCAGAGTGTTGCCGGTACCGGTATCGTTGATGTAATAGCGTGGATTATCGGGCAGCAAACGATAGTACGTTGCGTTATCAATTCCCTTGAACGATAGCGTGGGGCCGCGTTCGTTGCCTTCCGCGGTGTGGTTGTAAACCACGTCCATAATGACTTCGATCCCCGCATCGTGAAAGCGCGCGACCATTTCCTTGAACTCGCGCAGCGGGTGCCTGCGGTCGGCCGCATAGCGCGTATCGGGGGCAAAGAACCCGATCGTGTTGTAGCCCCAGTAGTTGGTCAGGCCCTTTTCCAGCAGGTGGCTGTCATTGATGAAGAAATGGACCGGCAGCAACTCAATCGAGCTGACGCCCAGCTGCTTGATGTACTTGACCACCGCCTCCTCCCCCAAGCCCGCGTAGGTGCCGCGCAGGTTCTCCGGCATTCCGGGGAAGAGCTTGGTGAAGCCCTTGACGTGCAACTCATAGATAATCGTGTCGTCGAAGGGTACCCGGACCTCGCTCAGCACACTTTGACCGTGCCAATCGAAATTAGGATCGACCACCACGCATTTGGGCATAAACGGGGCGCTATCCCGCTCGTCGAACGTCGTGTCGTCGCCTGACTCCATCTTGTAGCCGAAGATCGCCGGGTCCCACTTCAGCTCGCCTCTGTGGGCGACCGCGTAAGGATCGAGCAATAGCTTGTTGGGGTTGAAGCGGTGACCGGCCTCGGGTTCATAAGGTCCGTGGACGCGATAGCCGTACACCGTGCCCGGGCGAACATCGGGAAGATAACCATGCCAGATCTGATTGGTGTACTCCGGCAGTTCGATCCGCTCCAGCTCCTGCTCTCCGTTTTCGTCGAAAATGCAGACCTCTACCTTGGTGGCATGGGCGGAGAATAGAGCGAAATTGGTACCCTTGCCGTCCCAGGTTGCGCCTCGCGGGTGAGGCAAGCCTTCTCTCATAGGGGTCGTGCGTGGTTCGGTCATCGTCATTACGGCCATGTATTTGTCGAGTCCTGTCTCAACTGAATTGAAAGTGGTTGCAACGAAACGGCAGAATCAGATAGATGCGGATTTGGAGCATTTAGCTGGTTGGCGTTTCGAGCTCGCCGGCAACAGCGTGGCTTCGCGAGCCCTCAAACGAGCGCCACGAAACGCGCCACGCTGGCTTATGGCTTTGGGAGCGGCGTGAGCAGACCCTGATCCCGAAGCCATTGTTCGACCAGAACAGGCCATAGGTCCAGCGCTGCGAAACCCGCTCCCAGGCCGCTGCCGTGATCGCCGTGACGGAAAATATGCATCTCTGCCGGGACGCCGGCTGCAATCAGGGCATTGTAGAAATTGACGCTGGCGCTGATGGGAACCGTTTGATCGTCGGTGGTGCTGTAGATAAACGTGGTTGGGGTCTGCGGAGTCACATGCAGGGCGGGGGTATATTTCTGCTCATCCAGCTTGCAGGTTTCCGCCGGGATGATTTTGATCCGCGAGCAGTAGGTGATGTAGTGCCCGCTAGGTTGCATGGCGTTGAGCCAGGGGTAGCCGAGCACCAGGAAATCAGGCCGGCTGCTCAGCCGCTCCACTGGGTCGGCAGAGTCGGGTTTGCCCCCGTCGAAGAGCGTACCAGCGGTTGCTGCCAGGTGCCCTCCGGCGGAGAAGCCAACAAATCCGATCCGTTCGGGGCGCAAACCCGTACACAGATGCCAAGGACCGCACCAGCCGCACCGCCCGTCGCGCATCCTCAAGCGGAATGGGATACAGGTACTTCGCCCCAAGCCGGTATTTGAGCACAAAAGCGGTGACACCCCGGGAGGTGAACCAGTCAGCGACCTGGCGGCCTTCGAGATTGCTGGCGAGACCGAGGTAGGATCCCCCTGGGGCCACGATCACGGCCGATCCCGTGCCTTTATTTTTCTGCGGAAGGAAAAGGGTGAGCGTGGGCAGGTCGGCTGTGTCGGTACCCGCTACCTGCGGCGCTTCCCTTGGCCATAGCTGCAGGGTTGAGATGCCGAGAGCCGGATCGATTGCCTGCTCAACCTGCGCCCCCGCCGGCAATGGCTTTACCGCGAGCAGGCACAGAATTGCTACAAATATTTTCTTCAAGCTTCGTTCTCCTCCACGTCGAAACCACTCCTAACAGGGTGTCCCGCCCCCCTCGAAAGGATTATTATCCATCCCTGAAATCTGGTGTTCCCGCTATCGTGCCGTGTTGCCGGGCGTTGCCCAGTAACCATGCGGTTTTGGCCTTCGAAAGCGCGTTTTTCCATCACCGACTAACCGCGTTGTTCATCTTACTTTGATTTTTCCAAATGGTTGCTTCAGATCCGCCCGAATGAGGGTTTCGTTCCGAGCAGATGGATCATTAACTTGAATTCATCGCTGCACGCTCCTCCGCGATGGGTACGAAAGGTGGTCCGCAATGCTGGGTGCTAACTTTGCCGTCGATACCGTCAGCCCGTTTCCTGGGGTTCCTTCGCCCAGGGCGCTTCCTGCCGCTAAAAAGAATGTGCGCGTGGGGCATGCGCTCAGCCTCGTGGAAGCCGGGACCTACGGAAATCGCATGGCCAGGCACCTGCACCTGGCGAACGCGCCCATGATTAGTGTCAAGACCCGCCACCGTGCGCATCTCGCCGTTACCCGGCTGCGCTCGGAGACGGCCCTCGCTGACAGGACGACACCATTTCCCTGCGAAAGAGCCTTCACCGTTCAGCTGCACATGCGGCGCAGTCTCGCCAGTGAAACTCTGGCTTCGAGGACGGCCAGTGCCGGTTGAGACGGCACAAGACGATGGCAGCGTCAGCATCCTCCCCCTGGAGCAGGACCCCTCCATGTACCTGGGAAGTGCCTTCGATATGGTGCAATTTTATGTGTCTCGTGCCGCCCTGGATGAGTTTGCCGATGAGAATGACGGATGCCGCTGCGAGACCCTGTCCTGGCCTTTTGGCAAGGTCGATCCCAGGTTAAAGAATCTGGCATTGTGTCTCTTGCCTGTACTCGAGAGGCCGGAAGTTGCCAGCGAACTATACGTCGACCACCTGGTGTTGGCCGCGCATGCATACATAGCCCGCACGTACGGCGGAATACAACCTGCACCATCGGTTGTGCGTGGTGGCTTAGCCCCATGGCAACGGAACCGCGCCACGGAGATGCTGAAAGCAAACCTGGATGGGCAGATTGCGCTTTCCCAGGTGGCAGGCGAATGCAAGTTATCCGTCAGTCATTTCGTGCGCGCCTTCAAGCAAACCGTGGGAGAGCCGCCGTACCGCTGGCTTCTGCAGCGACGCATGGACGCAGCCAAGGAACTCCTGTTGCATTCCGGCCTACCCATGGTGGAGATTGCCCTCAAGTGCGGGTTTGCCGACCAGGCATGTTTCATCCGAGCCTTCCGCAAGTTGCTTGGAACTACGCCAGGGGAATGGCGGCGGATGCGCATGCAATAACCTCCTGCGCCCACCGCCTCCCATTCCGCTTTTGTGAAGATCAATCAAGACTGTCGACGATTTCGCCCAGGAACCACGATCTGCGTTCCGTCTCGTCGATCCAAACCTCGATCAGGCTTGTGGTGGCCACATCGTCATGGCGCTCGCATACCTCGTGAGCGGAACGCAAGTAGGCTGTCAGCTGTCGATTGTCCGCAAACAGTTCGCTGAGCATCGCCTTCGGAGAAACGTGTTGAGCGTTGTTGTCCTTGAGCCGCTGATAAGTGGCGATCTCGCCGATGGAATGGATGGTGGTGCCTCCCAGCTTGCGGGCTCGCTCCGCGATCGGGTCGGTCATGGCAAAAATCTGGTCGCCGTGCTCGTCGAGTAGCAGATGATAGTCACGAAAGTTCTTGCCCGTCATATGCCAGTGAAAGTTCTTGGTCTTTAAGTAGAGGGCAAAACTATCGGCCAACAACGAACGCAGCTCGGTCGATATTTCCTCGACTGCGGCGTGGTCCAACTGTCCAATATTCTTCACCGAAGCCTTTTCGTTCTTCGATTCATTTTTTTCTGCTGTTGCCATGGTTGTCTCCTTCTGTCCGCGCCGGAGAGTTTTCTCCGGAACACTACCTCTTTATGGATGCACTTCTTGACGCCAGGACCCGCGAAGCTGGCTTTAATTTCTTACCTGGCTGGTGTCGCCATCGTGTTCTCACCGATTGCAGCAATAAAAGCAAACTGGGCGCAAGCCGTAACAAGATTGCAGGCCATTGCTTCCCTTAGCGTGGGTGCGGTGCAGTTTTCAGGAAATCAGATGGCGGCCAGAAGCGTTGAGGCGCAACGGGTCACTGCGGAGACGGCCGGTTGACAGGAGATAGCCCCGATGGCCTGATGTTGAGCAATTCGATGCAGTTGTGCTGGGCAGCGGAGAGGCCGGGAAATACATGGCCTGGCACCTGGGCCTGAACGGCAAAAAAGTCGCCGTGATTGAACGTAAATACATCGGAGGCGCCTGCCCCAACATAGCCTGTCTGCCCAGCAAGAATCTGGTGCACGGAGCCAAGGTCGCCTCCTTTTTTCAAAGAGGCGAAGAGTTCGGCATGATGGCCGACAAGTGGACCGTTTCCATGCCGGGCGTGCGAGCACGCAAACGCCAGATGGTCGAAGGTCTGCTGCAAATGCACCTCGACAACTTCCGCCGCAGCAAGGCAGAGATTGTCATGGGGGAAGGCCGTTTCATTGCCGACAGAACTCTCAAAGTCTCATTGCCAGGGGGAGGGGAGCGCGTTCTCCGTGGCGAGCAGGTCTTCATCAACACCGGGACCCGGGCGCAGCATCGGAAACGCACCCGGTTTGGTTGAATCCTCTCCGCTCACGCATGTGGAAGCGTTGGAACTCGATATTGTCCCGGAACACTTGCTGATTCTTGGCGGCGGCTATGTCGGTTTGGAATTTGCCCAGGCCATGCGGCGCCTGGGCAGCCGCGTCACCATCATGGAGCGCAATGACCGCCTGGTGCACCGCGAAGATCAGGATGTTTCCCAGGCGGTGACACAACTCTTCCAGGATGAAGGCATTGTCACTGCGGCAAATACCAGCCTGGGGCGCGTAGAGGGAAAGTCGGGACAAGGGGTTCGCCTGCATGGTTCCCGGCGCGGGTCCGAAATCATCGTCGAAGGTTCGCATCTTCTGGTAGCGACTGGACGCTTGCCCAATACAGAAGGCATTGGCCTTGAACTGGCTGGAATCAAAACCACCCCAAAAGGATTTATCGAGGTAAATGAAAGGCTGGAGACCAGCGCTCCCGGGGTTTGGGCGCTCGGCGACTGCGCCGGTAGTCCATTCTTCACTCATATCTCATTCGACGACTTTCGCATCGTTCGGGACAACCTTGCCGGTGCTCACCGGACAACCACGGGACGACAAGTGCCATCGTGCCTCTTCACCGATCCTGAACTTGCGCGCGTCGGCCTGGATGAATCGCAGGCGAAGCGGCAGGGCATTCCTTACCGGTTGGGGAAGATACCGATGGCGGCGGTACTGCGGACCCGCACCATGGCGGAGACCAGGGGATTTCTTAAAGTGCTGGTCAGCACGACGGACGACACGATCCTTGGGTTTACGGGCTTTGGCGTAGGTGCCGGTGAAACCATGGCGACCGTTCAACTGGCCATGAAGGCGGGAATCCCATACACCGTAGTGCGCGAGATGACGATCACACACCCCACACTGGCCGAAGGGCTGGTTCCGCTCTTCTCCTCGGTGCCCCCACGTACCTAGAGCATCGAGGCCGCTTGCTGCGGACCCGTGCGCCAAATCACATGGCGAATCCGCCAATCACAAACGCCACCAGCAGCCCACCGATAACGAGGTCGGCAACTCGCCTCCTCGTCAGCAATGGACTGCGTCGGTGCTCAACATCATGACCAATTCGGATGTCGTTTTGTCTGGCCTGTCCATTTCGAGCCTCCTGCATGACTCAGCTTGCGGCGACTGCGCGTTCCGACGCTGAAACCATGGACTTGCGCAGCGCTACTTTGGCGCGCGCCAGCCGGGACTTGGTGGCCGGAATCGAGATGCCCATATTGCGAGCAATCTGTTTCATCGAGTGGCCTTCCATCTGTCCGCGCTCAACCACCAGTCGAAGCGCATTTGGCAGGCGGCAGATGGCCTTTTTCAGGTGCACGGACCTTTCGTGCCCAACGTAGTGCTTCTCGGGGTCAGCGGAGTGGTCGGCGATTTGCCACGTCTGCCACGTCTCTCCTTCGGCGGTGGCATCGATTGAGGTCTCCAGACGGATGCGCCTCTTACGCAGGATCATGAGTGCCGAGTTGATTCCGATCCGGGTGAACCAGGTGGCGAAGCTGGACCGGCCGTCAAACTGTTTCAAATGCAGAAAGGCCCGCATCATCGAGTCCTGGAGTGCGTCTTCCGCGTCCTCGCGATTTTTGGTTACTCCGTAGATGGTGTTGAAGACACGCTTTGAGTTACGCGTGCAAAGTTCGACAAAGGCCCACTCCTGGCCGGCTTGTGCCGACTGGACCAGCAGGTCATCGTCCATTTCGCTGGGCTCCAGATGCTGGGAGAAGCTGTTATTGATCACGCTGCAGGAACTCATAGAAACACCTCAAGAAAGATTTGGTAGGGCTGCCCGGGGGAAAATCCATGCCTGGAAAGGAACCTGTGCGTACCGTGAGGATGACAGAAGCCCGCAGAAACAACGCGGTGAGCAACTGTTAGCTAACGGTTATCTGCGATACGGAGTGGCATTAATGCGCTCTCATGCAGTGACTACACAAAAATAGCGTAGGTGAAACGGCGTGAGCTTGATCGAAATTGCTTTTAATTTGCTGATCTTGCGGGAAGGATGCACATGCAAATGCTGCAGTGTTAGTGGCAAATCGAACCTTGAAGGAAGCCCGCGGTGTTCCTGGAACTAGCTGACAGCTCTCAGAGGCGCCGGGTCAACAAGCATGACTGCCGCTTAGCAACATCTCCTGAAGAGCGAAAAAAAGCGTAGGAGGAGAAATGGGTGCGTTCGACAATGACGAGAGTTTACGAGAAGCGACGGAACGGGCAGAACGCGCGGAGCAGGAAGTTGCACGGATAAAAGGGCAAACGGATGAGCCGTGAAGACGTGCAAAACCCAGGGGATGGCGGAAGCAGAGTTGCGTAAGGATTCTATGATGGCTCATCTGCTGGACTCGCTCGACGCAGGCAAGGACATCGGCCACTATGGCCGCCTGGTATTTGCCATGGTCGCACGACACTTTATGCCACACCAGGAGGTGCTGGCGTGGCTCCTACGTGACCCGGACTTTGCAAGAATCAGACGCGTTGAACATGCTCAGCCAGGTCGAGGAACGGGATTACAATCCACCCAAGCGAGATCGTCTATTGGAATGGCATGCGCAACAGGAATTTCCGATTTTGCCCCATCCCGATGATCCGGACTGCGGCAATCTCTACCGGAACCTGAAATTTCCCGATGCTATCTACAACCACATCAGCCAGTACCAGGAGCAAAAGGCGCATGCAGAGCAGAACTGAAATGTGCTTCATGTAACATCCTCCCTTGGGGCCGAAGCCGCCAACAAGGAGAAGGAAACATTGGAGCAGAAGGATTGGGCTGGAATTTTCCCGGCCATCACCACACCATTCCAGACGGATTTGTCAGTCGACTACGAAACCTTCGGAGCCCAGGCTCGATGGATGGTAGAGTGCGGCTGCAAGGGAATTGTCGCTCTTGGATCTCTGGGCGAAGCGCCTACGCTGACCAGAGAAGAAAAGGTTGAGATTCTTAAACAGGCCCGGCGGTCCCTGGGCGACCAGGCGCCGGTAATCGCCGGCATCGCTGCTCTCAGTACTGCGGAAGCGGTCTGGCTGGCGAAGGAAGCACACCGCGCCGGCGTAGACGGCTTGATGGTGTTGCCGCCCCAGGTTTACCGGAGCGACTGGCGTGAAACTCAGGCCCACCTGGATGCCATCTTCCAGGCGACGCCGCTCTCTTGCATGCTCTATAACAACCCCATTGCGTATGGAACGGATATCACTCCGGAACAGATGATCGAATTGCGGGCGCGTCATGAGCAATTTCCATGCCGTGAAGGAATCAAGCGGCGACATCCGGCGCATCACTTCGCTCAAGCATCTGGGCTCTCTGGCGATATTCGTGGGCATGGACGATGTGGTGGTCGAGAG
This sequence comes from uncultured Acidobacteriaceae bacterium, assembly GCA_963847155.1. Classification (GTDB taxonomy): domain Bacteria; phylum Acidobacteriota; class Terriglobia; order Terriglobales; family Acidobacteriaceae; genus PALSA-350. Next base: position 122,605 of record CAWJZH010000009.1, read on the forward strand.
TGTAGCGGCTGGTGCGACCGGCTGGATTGCCGGACTGGTGAATGCGTTTCCTGAAGAATCGGTCCGCCTTTTCAAGCTGGCGCAAAGCGGTCCATCGGCGGAGTTGGATACCCTCTATAGCTGGTTCCTGCCCTTGTTGCGCCTGGACACCGTGCCCAAGTTTGTGCAACTCATCAAGCAGGTGCAGGAGGAGTGCGGTGGTCCATCCGCGCGGGTAAGGCCTCCCCGGCTTGAACTCGCGGGAGCGGAGCGTGAGGAGGTTATTGCCCTCACCCGCAGGAGCCTTGCCAACTGCCCTCGTTAGCCGTGGTCAGATCTTTCCTGTGGCGGTGGGCTCCAGGACGGCTTGCTGCTTCCCACCGCCACTCGTTCGACGCCGGCTGATCATCGCCAACATCAACAATGCTGCCGCCCCGGGCACCATCAGGCCGATGCGCAGAGACCCGGTGCCGCTCGAAATCGCTCCCGTCAACCAGGACAGTACGGCTCCTCCGAGTCCTGCGACCGCAAACACCCAACCCGCGTTGCGCGACCCTCCTATCTCTTCCAGGAACAGAGCCAGAATGAGCGGGAACAAGGGCGCCAGCGCCAGGCCGCTGAGAGCCGATCCGGCCAGGATCGTAAGCCGGGCGGTGCGCTGCCAGCAGCAATAACACGCCTGCGATGGTGGCAAACACGGACGCTCGATAGAGAACGCGTTCCGGCACCCAGGACAAAATTACCGGTGTGATGGCCCGGCCCAGCAAGAGGGCTGCCCAAAAGATCGCAACCGCCAGGGTGCTGCCCGCGAAGGTCCAGGCAGTGGCGCGGGTTGCATAGGTGCTCATCCAGTTGCCGATGGAGGCCTCCATCCCCACATAGAGAAAAGCGAGAGTCGCAAAATAAAGGATGGTCGTCGCCTCTCTGCATGCCGGGTGGCGGCGATCCAGCATTGGTCGAGGCATCCAGGTCACTTCGATCAGCGAGCAGCGGTAACAGGCCGAACGGGAGCGCCAGCAGCCCGACCACGGCAAAAGCGGAGCTGCTGGTGGCATGGCGCAGAAATTGGGCGACCAGTAGAGGACAAGCCACCGCCCCAGCGCTCCAGGAAAAATTCAGCAAGGCGAGCGCAGCTCCCATGCGCTGAGGATAACGACGGCCGGTGAGCATATTGGTCGACGTCATTGCCAAGCCAAGGCCGAGTCCATAAACGACAAAGGCGGGCAGGGAATTTTGTTGCAGCAGAAAAATACCGATCGCTCCTGCGCCAATCAGCCCATAGCCGCAAGGCCAGTGCCTTCCAGAGATTGCGCCGGACCAACAGGGCTCCGGACGCGGACGTGGCAAACTGCACCAGCAGCAGCAGACCTGCGTCTTTATCGCGCAGGTGCCATTGCGCAGAAAGCCGGGGGAGAATGCTGCCCAGCAGCACCGTGCCGATGCCCGTGAGAGCGAATCCAAGGTGGAGCAGGGGCTCCAACAGACGAAGGCGAAGACCCTTGGCCGCACTGTGATTTGCGTGAGACATCTGGAAAGGCGTTCTTATGCTGAGCGTGACCGCAGCCGCCCTCATTCACTCTACGCGCTGAAGTCGCAGAATCACGAGTCAACGATGAATCGCGATTCGTTCACAGAAGACGCCTCTGGCTGGAGAGGTGTGATCTTTGCCCTCAGCAACGGGAGTGCAGCGTGGTTTGACCCTGTGCGCTACGGTTGCTACTATCAAGGTGCGGGGTGGAGCAGTCCGGTAGCTCGTTGGGCTCATAACCCAAAGGTCGCTGGTTCAAATCCAGCCCCCGCAACCAATACGATCTAAAGGGCTTAAGATCGCTTTTGGGGCCTGAAAAAACACTCTAAGATCCCCCACCTTAAGCGGAAACTTCTTTTATCCCCGCTTCTCTTCTCCCAGGAAGAACCCATCTGCACAACCGCACCGTGCGCCTTTCACTTCTCCGTCATGTAAGCATTCCGATATCGCATGGTCGTGCTCACCTGGTCGTGCCACATGAGTTTCTGTTGCACAGCGATCGGAGCTCCGCAAACGTCCAGCATCGATCGGTAGCTATGCCGCAAGGTATGCCGGCCCGGACGCGCAAGACCGATCTTCTTTCCCATCGGAACGAGAGGCAAAGCGATTTCACGTGAGCACGGCTGCGATGTCCAATAGGTCAGCGAATCTGCGGATGCTCCGGTAAGCACCTTCCATCTCTTCTACGCCGATTCGAATGTAGTGGCAGGACAGTTTCATGGAGCCCTAGAGTCCCCGGTCCAGGGGTGAGCTCTTCGATGCCCGAGGAAACTGTCGTTGAGTGGCATTGCGATTTTGCGCAAACCGAGGATTTTGGTCTATCAAACTTTCGGATTGCCGACTCATCCGCCCGGGACCAGTGTTTCGAGCACCAAATTTCCCGACGGGACTGAGTTGTGATGACGAGCCCGATTACAGAGTCTTTGGGCGATGGTTACAAGACCCTGGGGGCCGCCATCCTTGCTCGGGGAGTGCATCGGCCTGTTTGCGTCGACTGACTTTTACCGTAGCCTTGTTCCAGCATTTTTTAGGCCCGAAAGTCGGTACCATTCACACAAAAGTCCATGGGAGAGTTGGAACATCCGCCACTCTCTGCCTGTTCATCAATCAGGCTGTCTCAATCGGTTTCCACGCATGAGAGCGGCTAAACCAACCCCAATCCAAATGAGGTTTACGCTGGCCGACGGCCACGCATGATGCCATGCTGAGTTCGCGGCCAGCATCAGACTTCCCGCCAGGTTCAGACTCTGAAACTCAGCGCCCTTCGGCGAGATCTTACCAAAAGACACCATTGCATAAGCGCAGATTAGCACCAATCCGCCTGTCCACCCGCATACCTCCATCGCCGTGACGAGCACCGCTATGCCACTCCCAGGGTGGCGAAGGCTCGCACAGGAAACGTTCCCATCCCCTTCACCTTAACCGGCACCGCTGTAAAGCTGAAGCCGCTCGCGGGCAACTGCTCAAGATTACACATATGTTCCACGATCGGAATCCCTGCTCCCAGCAGGATTGTGTGGACGGGGCGCGCGCCATCGGTAGTGTCGTCGATGTTGTAGGAGTCGATCCCAACCAGCGCCGCACCCGCATCTCGCAGATATTCTGCCGCATCGCGCGTGAGGTAGATATGCCCCTCGAAGTATTGCTCCGTGGCCCAATGGCGCGACCATCCAACGTTCACCAGCACTGCCTTGCCGCGTACATCGAGGGGCAGGAAGACCTCTCGATCTACGGCCTGGTTCGTCGACCCCGTTACCCGTGCTACCACGGCATCCAGCCCCACCAGCATAGCCAGCTCCAACTGCGAAAGGTCCTTCCCGTCCTCGAACCGGTGAAAGGGGCTGTCAAGGTATGTGCCAGTATTTGTCACCATATCGATGCGCCCGATCTGGAAGCTGGTGTCTGCATCGTAAAACTTGCGGGACTCCTCGCGGCTTAAGAAGTCGCAGATCAGCGGAGCCGGAATTCCCTTGTACGTAATCAGGCCGTCATGCACGGTGTGGCTCAGATCCACATGCGTCGGTACCAGCAAGCTATTCGCGTCTGCGCTCCGTGCAACGGCCCCCTTGTGGCGCTCCTCAATGATCCGTTTGTTCAGGATGCGCACTTCTTCCACCATCCATAAGCGCAGATCGCGCACCAGTTCATCCCCCAAGTACCGGTCGGCGATCTCTTCGCCATCGATATCGAGGCGGAAGCCTTGCCCCTGTAGGCTGACTCCATTCAGGAAGTCGATCTCGAAATCGAAGACCACTCTTTTGTCCGGTGACTGCTTGAGCATTGCCGTTCTCCTTTGCAAATAAGACTGCATCCGCAGTTTAGAGGTGGATACTTCCATGAATCAAATCGACATATACGATACATACTATTGATATTGTTCATACATGGAGATTCATCAACTACGTGCGTTAGAGACAATCGTGACGGAAGGCTCTTTCCTGGCTGCCGCAAGACGCCTTGACTTGTCGCAGTCATCGCTGAGTCATGCCATCGCGGCGCTTGAAGGGGAGCTGGGTGCGCGACTTCTTGACCGCGGTCGCCACGGCGCCAGACCAACTGATGCGGGTCTACGCGTCTTGCCGTACGCGCGCCAGGTTCTCTCGTCGCTTGATGCAATTCGTTCCGAAACCAATAATTCCACTGGCCTGCTTTCGGGCCGCGTGCGCGTCGGCTCCATCCCCAGCGCTGCCGTGGCCTTTCTGCCCAAGGTCATTGCCCGCTTCACACGCGCCCATCCCAATGTCGAAATCGTGCTGCTGGAGGAGCCGAGTCAAAGCATGCTACTCCTTGAGGAATGGCTCCGAACGCAGACGATCGATGTTGCGCTGGTACAACTTCCTGCTGTGGGCATGAGAACGACAACATTGATGCGCGATGAATTGTGCGCAATCATTCCATCGTCGTCGCCGCTGAGTCAGCGTCGCCACGTCTCTATCCGAGACCTTGCCCATGAACCCTTTGTGATGTCGCGCTACACCAGCGAACCGCTTCTTCGCGCGGCGTATACACGCCATCAACTGACTCCTCGCGTACGCTTCGAGGTGCAGGATCTCGGAACATTAATCAGCATGGTCAGAGAGGGCCTTGGCCTTTCCATTGTGCCGCGTATCGCCTTCCCGGCGGCACTTCCCGGCATAACACTTGTTCCAGTGACGCCCCGCATACATCGCGAGCTCGGCCTCGCAATCCGTGATCCAGAATACGCCGCGCCCGCTCTGCGCGCCTTTGTTCGTTCCGCAGAAGAAGTAGTCGCGAAAACGAGACATAAATAACCAATCGGGTCGTGCTAGGCGAGCGCTTTGTGTTTGGGTGGGGAAAATTTCATTGCGGCCTCAGCGCCCGACGACCTCACTTTATGCAAAATCGCCAATGCAAATCACCGACACTGAATTAGTACCGATATGTCGGCCAGTGTCATGGAATTTCGCCCCCGAGCTGAACCCAGCTTACGATAAGGATAAAGCCGCGAAAGTATTCGCACATCTGGCCAAGAGCGGAACGCAACAACGAGGGACGGTTATGTCGATCTCCTGCCACGCAAACTCGACGCTTACACATGACTGCGGACAATCCCTCCTATATTTCCCGGGGCTCACCGGTGTCCGGTTCAATCCTATAGCTGTGCCGTTGCCCAGGGGGCCCCGCGCTTCAGTGGCCGAGTTCTCTTCTCAAAGTAAAGCCTGAGAATAGTCAGCTTGGCCGGCGCAATTCGTCATCCGTGGACTCGCATGGGCGTTCTGTGGCGTGACCAAGTCACCGATCAAGACATTACAGTGCCGCTTATGACCCCAGAAGCATTATTGATTGGACGCTCGAAACCAGGTGCCCTACTATCCATTTCACCCGGGACTATTCACCTCACATTCATTGCCCTACTCTTTGGGCGAAATAAATAGGATCCCCGTCCGATCCATCGGCTAATCAGCTTTTATTCCGACACCTGTGCGTTCTTCGCACTCGGGCCCCTATTCCTGCATTCGAAAGGCGTCTGCTCTATGACTGCTACTCGTCCAGTAGATCACCCATGTTCCGCACAGGGTGGCCGGCAAGATAGGATCGGCCTTAGCCGGTCGTTTTCTTTTGCAGTTTTCTTGCAGCTCTTGACGATCTATTTCTGGAGCAGTCCCGGGTTTGCACAATCCACTTATGGAAGTATTTTGGGGACGGTCACCGATCAGAAGGGCGAAGTCATCCCTTCGGCAAAGGTCACACTGAATGATCGCGGCAAATCCACGGAGCGGACCGGCGCTAGCAACCAGTCTGGCGACTACGGCTTCACCAATGTGGGTCCTGGTCTCTACGATCTGACGGTGGAAATGAGCGGTTTCCAAACAGCTCATATTGAGAATATTAGCCTTCAGGCCAGCGAGACCAAGCGCGTAGATGCAAGCCTCATTGTAGGGTCTGCAATGCAATCGGTGCTTGTACAAGGGGTTGACGGGGCGGTCCTTAACACGGATGTATCCAGTATTGCCCAGACCAAGACGGGCCAGGAACTCATCGATTTACCGGTCGCGATCGCGAGCCGGGCGCAGGGCTCGACCAGTCCGATGTCGACCCTTACCACGCAACCGGGGGTGCAGACAGACACCAACGGAAACCTGTCTGTAATGGGCTCAACGCCCAAGATGTTTGAGATGACCATCGACGGAATCAGCACCATCGGAGCGTTCAACTCCGCCCCGATATCCGAGCTCTTTCCCTCGTTCAACGCCATAGAAGAGATCCGGGTAAACGAGGTGAATGCAAGCGCGGAATACGGAGGGGTTGCTAATATCTCGACGGTCTCCAAGAGCGGGACGAACAGTTTTCATGGCGCCGGTTTCGAAAACTGGCAAAACCAGACTCTCAATGCGACCAACCCATTCAGCCTCACAAAGGCGGCTCTCAACCTGAATGACTACGGAGCATATATCGGCGGGCCGGTGTTAATCCCGCGGCTTTATAACGGCCACGATAAAACGTTTTTCTTCGGGGCTTACGAAGGCCTCAACCTGCCCAAGGAGCAAACAGTCGTCGAGAGCGTGCCCACTCAAGCCCTACGCTCGGGAGACCTCTCCGCCTATCCCGATCCTATCTACAACCCCAACACAGGGAATCCTTACCCCGGCAACATGATTCCTCAGTCCCAGATCTCAAGCCTGGCACTCGGTGCTCTCAAGTATTTGTTTCCCCTGCCCAATACTGGAGGCACAGGTGCCATCGCAAATAACTACGCCATAAACTTTTCCACTCCAATCACAAGCAAACAAGAAGACGCCCGAATCGATCAGGTGATCAGCTCGAAACAGACCTTCTTCATCCGCGGTAACTTCAAAAGCCGCAGCGTGGCCGAAGCGCCCATCGCGGCAAATGGGTATAACGCATCGCCCATGGTCGGAGCCTTCTCTGTGCCCGAGCAGGATTTTGGCGCCACGGCAGCTCATAACTACATCTTTACGCCTAACCTGCTGAACGAAGTGCGGGTGGGCCTCAGTGGAAACAGAACATGGGTAACGTTCGGGGTCTCCGCAGCGCAGATCGCGTCTGACCTGGGTCTCACCGGCCTCTCGGTACCACAAGGCAATGCGGTTCCCGACTTCGAGATCAGTGGTTTTCAGGGAACCGGGGGCAGCAATTCTTCCTCTACCGCTGGGGCTAACCGGACGATACAAGTCATCGACAACGTCAGCTGGACGAAGGGTAACCACACGCTGAAATTTGGTGGAGACTACCGGCGCATGTCCGGCCTGTACACAAACGTCTATGCCGGTCTACGCTTGGGTGTCTATAACTTCAATGGCAGTGTTACCGGCGTCCCTGCCGGTAGCGGCAGCAATCCTTATATTGGAAATGACTTTGCCGCTTTCCTGCTTGGTATTCCAGACAGCACCTACCTGGACTCCGTCATAGCGCCGGACTCGCACGGCTACGCCAATGGCTATGCGCTCTTCGCTCAGGATGACTATCGCGTCACGCAAAAACTGACAATCAATGTCGGCATGCGTTGGGAATATCGCCCGATGTTTAGGGATCATCTTCTCAACAGCACTCAGTTCCTTCCCGACTACAACACCGTCCAGGATGGAACATTTGTGCACGGTACTGTGGTGATACCGAACCAGAAGGCGTACGACATCCTTAACCCCGCGTTTGCGGAATCGATCGCGCCCACACCCATTTTGACTGCAGCGGAAGTAGGAATTCCGGAGAGCCTCCGCTTCTCGGTAAAGACCGACTTCGAACCGCGCATTGGGTTGGCATGGAGACCCTTGGGCAACAATAAGACGGTCATTCGTGGCGGCTTTGGGAGATTCATCGCCGTGCCTCTGGGCGCACTCCTGGGCGCAACTTATGCCATTCATAGCGCGGATCAGGGTCAGTATTTTCAAACCATCAACAATGGCACACCCTCTCTTACCTTCCCTCACCCGTTCCCAGCCAACCTTGCGGTGCCCGGAACACAGTTCTTCCAGCAAGCCAGCAATATTCACTACGTGGATCCAGGCGTGTACCAATGGAATGTCACCGTAGAACGGGACCTCGGATCCAACATCGCTCTACAGTTGAGTTACAACGGAAATCATGGCTCCCATCTCGAAACTCAAATCAACTTGAATCAACTGCCCGTGAACACGATCGGTTATGAGGCTGCGCTCCCTTTTGCTCCTTATCCGCTATGGGGCGAAGTCGAACAGATGACCAATGGCGGCCGAAGCAACTATAACGCTTTTAGCGCCACGGTACAGAAACGCCTGAATAACGGCTTGCAGTTTCAGTCAAACTACAGCTTCACGCGAGACTTGACAGACGCACAGGGAGGTGCCCCAAACAGCATTTCCGCCGATTGGAATGTCTTCCGCACTAATGTGCTGGACCCGCATCTGGACTATGGCAACGTAACTTTTACACGCCGGCACCGCTTCCTCACGACCGGGCTGTACACCCTCCCCTTCGGTCGGAATCGCACCTTCTTCAGCACCGCTAATCGCGCGGTCGATGGGCTTATTGGAGGTTGGCAATTATCGGGCGTCCTGTTGTTCCAATCCGGTCCTTTCCTTACTGTCACGGTGCCTGGATCTGATCCGTCAGGTACAGGCTTTGACAACCTCAATGCGGTGCGGCCCGACCGTGTCCCGGGTGTGCCCTTTACGGTGCCCAAGAAGGGTCTCGCCCAGTGGCTTAATCCGGCGGCATTTGCTGTGCCGGCTAACAACATAGGCCGCTTCGGAAACTCAGCAGTTGGCAGCGTTCCGGGTATAGGAACAGAAGCCATCTCGGCTTCCCTCATCAAGTCCGTGACGATACGAGAAGGAGTCCGTGCGCAGGGTGGGATCCAAGCCGCCAATCTGTTTAATCACGTGAACTACGAGCAGCCGGCCACGGCCTTCAATACCGGTGGCTTCGGACAAGTAAGCAATGTTCAGTCAGCGGAGGGCGAAGGCCCTCGCGCTATCCAGGTTACTGCGCGCGTTACCTTCTAAAGGGATAAGGAACCATGACCAGGCAAAGGACACAGCTATCCGCCGGCATCAGCTTACTACTGTTACTTCTGCTTCTGACGACGGGTGTTGCCACAGCGCAATCCACCATCGAGAAAGCACAGGGAATCCCTGTTAACGACCCGCTCATTATTTCCAAGTGTGCCGGTTGCCATGCGCGCGATGCCAACGGCACCATGAGCCGGATTTCCTACATCCGTACTACGCCCGAGGTGTGGGAGCAAATTCTCAAGCGGATGATTCGGCTTAATGGACTGGTCACCACTCCTGAGGAATCGCGGCAAATTCTTCGCTATCTAAGCAACAACAATGGCTTAGCTCCCCAGGAGGCCCGGCCTATTTTCTGGGAGGCGGAACATCGTCTCTTCCGCACCCAGGAAGAGGAAGCGGGAGTGCCCGAAGAGTTGCAAACAACATGCAACCAGTGTCATACCATCGGCCGCGTTCTGTCGCAACGGCGCACCGCGGTCGATTACATCAAGCTGGCCAATACCCATATGGCGCTGTTTCCAGGCGCTGAACCCATGGTCTTTCGGCCCACCGAACGCTATGCCCATCCGGAAGATATCCCAGTTGGGACCACGCAGCTGAATGCATACGAGGTGGAGCTGAACTATCCCCCGGCGCCTGGGAAACCCACGGGCAAGTATCCGCTCGACGTAGCTTTGGAATACCTGGCGAAGAATCAACCGTTGGTTACGCCGGAGTGGGCAGCCTGGAAGGATAGTATCCACTCGCCTAAGCTGGCCGGCATCTGGCTGGTAAGCGCTTATCAACCTGGAAAGGGCAAGGTCTACGGCGAAATGACCGTTGAGGCAGCCTCAACTCTGGATGATTTTGCCACTAAGACAGTGCTCCATTATCCCGATGGCCAGGTTGTCACCAGAAACGGTAAAGGAATCGTCTACTCCGGCTATAGCTGGCGCGGCCATGCGACGGCCACGCCCAGCAACGGTACTAAGGACCCGGCCTTTCCGGCGGATACCCGGGAGGCGATGTTGCTTTCAGCGGACGGCAACACCATGGATGGCCGCTGGTTCTGGGGAGGCTACCAAGAGTTTGGTCTGGATGTACAACTCACCCGCCTGCAGCGGAATACGATGGTCCTGGGCTTGGATCTGTTCTCGGTAAAATCACCTTCGTCTTCGGAACTTCATATTTTCGGCGCGAACCTGCCGACTGGGTTGACGCCAGCTGATTTCGATTTAGGCAAAGGGGTGCAGGTCACCAAGGTGGTTCGGTCAAGTCCCACCGATGTATTGGTTCAGATCGCGGTCGCGCCGGGGCTGCCTGCGTCACCGCACAACGTGCTCGTGAAAGGCATGATTGCTCCACAGACCCTGACCATTTATGACAAGGTCGATTACATCAAGGTGAGTCCGGATGCGAGTTTCGCACGCCTTGGGGGGACGATTGCACCGAAACAATATTCTGCGTTCCAGGCGCTCGGCTTCGCGAATGGTGAAGATGGCAAGCCAGGAACCGCGGACGATGTTGCTCTCGGACCCGTTCCGTCGGCATGGTCTTTGGAAGAGTTCTACTCCACTCCTAAGGACGATGACATCAAGTATGTGGGTTCCATCTCCGACTCCGGCCTGTTTACTCCTAACCTGGAAGGGCCGAACCCGGACAGGAAAAAGCAGAGCAATAACTACCCTACTGAAAACTGGGGTGATGTTTGGGTGGACGCCTTCTACAAGGGCCCAAGTGGTGAGACGCTCAAGGCGCGCTCGTATCTCGTCGTCGGCGTCCCGCAATACATGCACTACGATCAACCGGAAGTCGGCCAATGATTTTGCTGTACATGACGTGGAGCAACGAAGGACTGTCGTACTGACTTTCGAAGAGGAAACGATCTATGGCTTCTTTGCGGGCAATCAATCGTAAGGCGAAACAAGTGTCACAACTCCATGCGGCGGAAAAGGGCGACTTGGTCGGGTTACAGGACCCTTCCAGTGCAGCCGGTAAGGTGTATCACCCGATGGGGTGTACCTTGAACTTCACCCCTGGCTGGGAAATTGATATCTCCGGCGGCACTGCGGGCCTCTGTCAACCGGTGGAGCGAGATCTTTTCGACTGCTACCTGGGTTGTGGCTGGCCGGCACAAGTGCCGGATCATCTCAACAATGCACCGGACTGGACGGACAAGTGCTCTTCCGGGGCAAACGACTGGCGCAAGGTAGATATCTTGTTTCCCTAATCGGGAGTGGCCGGGCAAACCAATTGAGTTCCAGGACAAGGAGAAAATCCGGTGACCCAACGTGCACGTAGGAAATGGTCAATCATGCTCGTCGCGCTTCTAACGCTTGGATCATGCCGCATCGTTCGGGCGGCTGATACCGAGGCGCCGCACGGTCATCTGATGTACGTGGGCACCCTCGACCATAAATTGCTTGTCTTCGACGAAGATAAGGAAGCAATCGTAGGAGAGATTCAGTTGGCTGGCGTTCCCCGGACGACGGTCCTTTCCGCCGACCAGAAGCTGCTCTACATCGTAAACACCAAGATGACAATCGAGATCGTCGACCTGGCAGCACGTAAGGTTGTAGGCACCATCGATCTCGCCGATGAACACAATCAGCCGAGCATCTCCGCTGACGTACGAGGTTGGATGAACGGGGCAGACTCGGTCCCCCGCTTCTCTGGTGTCGTCGCAGACCCGAACGGTCATTTCTTATATGCGACGGTGCGGGTGGTGCATAAAGATAAGGATGAGTACCACCTGGAACCACCGAAATTCGTCGTCATCAATCTCGATACCAAGGCAGTGGATAAAAGTTTTAATTTTCCCAAGGGATATGATCAGGGATTTGGCTTTCTATCCACCTTTAAAGTATCGCCCGACGGAAAACTTCTCTACGTATTCGACGAGGATATCAAGATCGTCGATTTAGCAACGTTCACTATCGTCGATACCATCCCTCTATCCAAGCCGCCTTATCCTGGCGCATCGCCCTACCGGCTGGCGGCCGTTAATGACCCTTATGATGACAAGACTACGGTAAGCTCCGTATTCGTATCGGTGGACCCAATCGTGCATAAAGGGACCCTCGGGCTCGCGTCGCTCAACATGTTGACGCGTGAAGTTAAGTACACTCCGATCGGCCCGGCGCTGCCCATGATGGGATTCATGCTCTCGCCCGATCACAAGCTCGGATACTCCGTGATGTACACCGGTGCAAGTGAAAACAGGGTGACAGAATGGTGGGTGTGGGATATTCAGACCCATCAAGTGATCAAGAAAGCGCCCTTCGATTCTCGTCCGACTTTTGATTTTGGAATCAGCAGCGACGGAAGCAAGTTATATCTCTATGGATCAGGATCGACGATCGAAGTTTACGACGCCAAGACGCTTACTTCTGACAAGGTGATCTTTGTCAACAAAGATCTAACTACTGTCATAGTCACTCTGGCTTCCAAGGAAGCGCCGGCGTCTGTTCCGGGTGCCGCGCAGTAACTGATAAGTGTGCGGGGACCGAGTATCTTGCAGACGCCGGGGAGAGACATACACTACGCCCTTCGAGGCTGCACCGTTATCTGCATACGCGACAGCAAGAGGTCGCAATCAGCAACGTCGGTGGTTTCAGGATCAGGTTCCTGTGGACTAGATCAGCTATTAGATCAAATATCGGATCAAGGGAGCAGCACCATTTTCGAGGCTGTTTTTCGTTAAGCAATTCTGAACACTCCATCGAGAGGAGACCGGCTGCCAGAGCGCGCCCCATACGTATGCTTGCCTCACCCATTCTGTCATTCGGCTAACAGACTGGCTGCGCCGACCACAAGCCTGATCGCGTCACAATCCGGGCAAGCCTGCTCTGGAGTGTGCTGCTGAGCGGCTCCATCCGTTGGAGCAAGAACTTCCTTGCGTCTTCATTAAACAGAGTGTTACGATCAGCCAGCCCAATGCTGTTTTGTACAGCACACCCGGGGTGCTGGCCAAAGCTCATCTATCGCGGAATCTAAGTCAATTGTCCCAGTTGAGGGTTTGACATGGACTACATGCAGCTTGAGCACTCTCTGGCAGTTGCCGATTATTCATGGCCAAAGCGGATGACGGGCCCTAGTTAGACCGCGCACTTTCCTTAATGCGGATTTCTACTCTTCCCAGAGCAGTGGGGCCGGTGTCGAAAGGACTCGACTTCTTCACATACTTGTTTCTTGATTCCGCGGGAGGCATTCATGGATATGATCCAACTCGAACATTTTCTCGCTGTTGCAGCTGAACGCACTTTCACGCGCGCAGCTGAGCGAGTCTTCCGCACGCAGCCGGCTCTAAGCCAGAGCATCAAACGGTTAGAGGAATACGTTGGGACATCATTGTTTGCGAGAGAAATGAGCGGCGTTTCGCTTACTGAAGCCGGAAAGTCTTTTGCCGTCTATGCCCGCGAAATCCTGCGCATGCGAGACGAGGCAACGCGCACTCTCTCCGGGCTGCAGAATCTTGAAAGCGGGACTCTCTCGGTTGCTGCGCATGAAGATGTCGAAGTCTACTTTTTACCCGGACCTTTGCTGCAGTTCGTCCAGATGTTCCCCGAAGTCAAGCTGGAATTGCACCGCTCACAGCAAGCCGACATACCGCGCAAGTTGCTCAATCGCGAGGTGCATATCGGCTTTATGAAGGAAGCGCCTGGATTTCAGGATCTTCTCTCTGTTGAAGTATTTACCGATCAACTGACGTTGATTGCTTCTCCTCAGCATCCCTTCGCCTCACGGACTTGGTCTTGCCTCAGGGAATTGGAACGCATATCTCTCATCGTGCATCATGATTGCTTCGCCAGCGAAGAGTTCGTGCACCAGTTCTTTCGTCGTCATTCTGTGCATTTTAGAATCGTGGCTGAGTGCGGGAGTTTTGAGAACATCAAGAACTTTGTACGCAGCGGCATCGGAGTGGCTATCGTACCTCGCTTCACGATCTTGCGAGAGTTGCAACAGAATACCCTGGTTGAGATTCGCATCCCGGAACTAGACATCCCTGCGCACATCGTCATGACATTCCGGCGCGATTACATCCCAGAGACCGCGCGCGTACTCATCGAGATCATGAAGAAACGGCAACCGACCTTGCCATCAGAATGCGTATCTCTTAGCCGGCCCGGTTTTGGGGATTAGATTCATCCTCGTCGTCGTTTCCACGGCCTGATCCAGTCGCCTCCAGGATTTATGCGGCCATCTTCATGAACGCATCGTTCCATTCCTGCTCATACGGCATCGGGCTGACGTATTTCCGCGTCGAGTGCATGCGTGTTCGGTGATACCAGAGCAGCCAAGAGAATGTTGTATTTAATTCAGCAGGGCGCCGTGCATGCTAAGTCGCGAGTGTTGAAACTGACGAGCGAGGAAGCCACCGCTCGCCAGTAGTTCCGCTGGTGGACCCATCTCTAGAATTCTTCCCTGATCGAGGACCACTACCATGTCCGCCCGTTCCACCAGCGACATGCGATGGGTGATGAGAATCGCGGTTCGGCCGCGAAGGACTCGCCCAAACACGCTCGTAATAGCCGCCTCCGAGACCGGATCGAGCGCAGAGCTCGGTTCGTCCATAATCAGAATAGCCGGATCCCGAAGGAGCGCACGAGCCAGGGCAATGCGTTGGCGTTCGCCGACGGACAGGGTGGAACCGCGTTCTCCAAGCATGGTCTCGTAACGATCTGGCAACGACTGAATAAAATCGTCGATGGCTGCCGCCTTACAGCAGTCACGAATCTCGTCCAGCGAAGCATCCGGCCTGCCGTATGCAATATTCTCCCGCACGCTCGCCCGAAAGAAGTATGGGGTTTGCTCCACCACGGCAATATGCCGGCGCAGGTCTTGAAACTGAAGATCCCGCAGGTCGTGGCCGTCGATGCTGATCGTTCCGGATTCCGGGTCGTAGAAGCGCAATAGCAGGTCGGCAAGTGTTGATTTGCCAGCTCCGCTGGAGCCCACAACCACGCACAGCGCCCCGGCAGGAACATGAAACGAGACCTGGTCGATCACTGGAACGTTCTCAGAATAGCGAAAGTAAACCTGTTCAAACTCAATCGCGCCGCGCACGTCCTCCAACGCGAGCGCGTGGGGAGACTCCTGTACTTCGACGGGCGCATCCAGAACTTCAAATACCCGGCTTAAAGCAACACCCCCGGTCAGCAGATTGGTGTAGATCCCCAGGAGGCTTTGCACCGGGGAAAGCAAGCGCATGTGGTAAGCCATAAACGCGACCAACCCTCCCACGCTGAGGTGGCCGTCGATCACCAATTTGCCCCCGTACAGAAACACCAGGGCGGTCGAAAGCGCCAGGACCGTGCTGGGCAGGGCGCTTGCCAGAAATGATGTGATTTGCATCGACAACATGGATTGCACGAAGCTGGCATTGAGGTGGCGAAACTTCTCTGCTTCATGCCCTTCGTTGCCCGAAGAAACGATGAGCCGCATGCCCAGGAGACTCTCGATCAGAAAGCTGCCTAAGTCTGCGCTCCGTTCGCGGAGAGTTCGAGTTTGAACCGTGAGCCTTCCCTGGTAATGTCTAAGGGCTACGATTCCCACCGGCAGCAGCACCACACTGAGCAGAAACAAGTGCCAGTTCAGCCAGATCATCATGGCGACGCTGCCGGCAAAGAACAGAACATTGGAAAACACAGAGAGCAAAGTGTCGGAACAGATGCGCTGCACTTCACTGATGTCGTTATTGATGCGCGAAACCAGGTCGCCGAGCTTGGTCTTGTTGTAGTACCGCGGTGCAAGCCGCTGCAGGTGGCGGTAGACCGACAGGCGCATGGTAAAGAGGCACTCGGCTGAGATCCTGACGTATCGATAGCTCGACAGGATATTGAGGACGAAACCGACGACCGTCACCACCACGGTGAGGACGGCTATTTCAAAAAGGGCGTGAATATTACGCCGGATCAGGGCATCGTCGATCAGCAGCCTTGAGATGTACGGTTGTGCCAGGCCAACGACCGTGGAAAAAAGCCCGAGCACCATCACCAGCAGCAGCCCGCGCCAGTATGGCGCCACATAGACGAGCGCCCGCCGGTACTGGGCCAGTAGAGCGAACCTGTTTTCAACCACGGTCCCTCCCGGGGGACATTTTTCAGTTCCTGGAGCGTTTAGGCCGACAAGGGGGTGGGGTTTTGAAAGGGTGGCTGCTCAGCCAAAGAACAGTGCCCTGATGCCCATTATCTCTGCTGCCGAGCGATAAGGCGACCTATAAATTGATGGCGTGTCCGTGGCCGAGTGATCCCGTGCCCCAGTGACCCCGTGCCCCAGCGTAGGGTGACGCTCTCGGAAGAGACGGACCATTCAAGCGGCTTATGGCCCAAGAAGCATTTGTGATTGGACATGCCTGGCACCCGCGCTTAAATTCATCTCACACGCAACGTGTCTTTTTGAAAGAGAAGGCTCCTGAGCGAGAAAATGCTCGGCACAGAGGTTCCACGCCACCGGGCACAATATAGACTGGCCCCCCGTCTGGGCTACAACCGTAGTATCGTTTCCAGCACATCCGAGGCTTCGAGCGATTCGGTAAGCGGGTTTTTGTTGCGAAGCCGAAGTCTCGGGGACTGCGTCGCACTTGTTTCACTCGGGCCTGGACGGCACCTCTCCCTTTTAAGTTTTTACATGCGCTTACTGTGATCTGGACTGCGTGCTCGCGGCTAGCCTGCGCTTGTCCTAGGGTGGGGTTGCCGAGCAAGACCAGGCGTTCGCGGAGCAGGCAGGCAGGGCCACCCTCATAAGAGGCACACTGGGATGACGTATAGGAAAACATTGCTCAAAGGCGCATACGTCCTCTTTGTACTGGTTGCACCGCAGTCATTTCTGATGGCGCTGACAGGTCAGGAGACCGGCGGAATCCCCATCGACGATCCGGTGGTCATTGCAAAATGCGGCGGCTGCCATACCCGAAATGACAGCGGCGCCATGATCCGAATTTCCTATGTTCGCACCACTCCCGAAATCTGGGAACAGATCCTCAAGCGCATGGTTCGGTTGAATGGGTTGACGGTTTCAGCGGATGATGCGCGTCACATCGTGCGCTATCTCAGTAACAACAACGGCTTGGCGCCGCAGGAGGAGAAGCCCGCTTTCTGGGACGCCGAGCATCGCCTCTTTGGCACCCAGGAAGAGGAGAGTGGTATCCCCGCTCCGCTACAACGTACCTGCAACTATTGCCATACGATCGGTCGAGTGCTCTTGCAGCGACGCACTCCCGCCGATTACATCAAGCTGGCGAACACACACATGGCGCTCTTCCCCGGTTCCGAAACCGCAGTCTTTCGTCCCAACCGCAGATACACCGATTCCGCGGATGTGCCTGTGACCCTGACTCAGGGAGGGACGGGTTATGCCATGCTTCAATACCCGACTGCAGTTCCCACTTCCATCGCGGGACCACACCCTCCACCCTCGCCTGATTCTGAAACGCCTGGCAAATACCCGATCGACAATGCACTGGAGTATCTCTCCAGGAATCAGCCGCTAATCTCTCCGGAATGGACGGCGTGGAAAGCCCAAACCCATTCTCCCAAGCTGGCAGGCACCTGGCTTGTGAGCGCCTCTCAGACAGGTAAAGGTCGAATCTACGGGCAAATGACAGTGACCGAGGGGCTCACTCCAGAGGATTTCGTAACCACTACCGTCCTCCACTACCCTGACGGACAGGTGGTCAAGCGAACCGGGAAAAGTGTTCTCTATACCGGCTACAGCTGGCGCGGTCATTCCATCAGTTCCCCTGTTGGCAGCAAGGCTGATCCAGGGTTTCCGGCGGACACTCGCGAAGCGCTGCTGCTATCCGCTGACGGCAATATCATGCAAGGCCGCTGGTTTTGGGGCGGCTATCAGGAGTTTGGCATGGATGTGCAACTAAACCGGCTGGGCCATGACAGCGTGATTCTTGGAACAGACAAGTCGTCGCTGCGCTCTCCTTCAACCGAAGTGTTGCACATTTACGGAGGCAACCTATCGCCCGCAATAAAGGCCGCCGATGTTGTTCTTGGTCAAGGCGTACAAGTCACGAAGATCCTGCACGCCGCTCCGAATGAAGTGGACGTTCAGGTAAGCGTCGCGGCCGGGCTGCCTGCTTCGATGCATACCCTCTCGATCAATGGTGAGAGTGCTCCCGGGTCCATCGCTGTGTATGACAAGGTGAGTTACATCAAGGTCGCCCCCGATTCAAGTTTCGCCCGCCTGGGCGGCACCATCACCGCAAAACAGTTCGCTCAGTTTGAGACTATCGGTTATGCAAATGGACCTGACGGCCTTCCCGACACCGCTGATGACGTCGAACTGGGGCCGGTGACAGCCGCATGGTCCCTGGAAGAGTTCTACTCTACTCCCAACGATGACGACGTAAATTTCGTAGGCTCCATCAATGATTCAGGTCTCTTCACCCCTTCTCTGGAGGGACCTAATCCGCAGAGACAAAAGCAGGCAAATAACTATCCGACCGAGAATTGGGGAGACGTTTGGGTAGATGCATTGTATAAGGGGCCCGGGGGCGAACCACTGAAGGCGCGCTCTTACCTTGTTGTCACGATTCCCACCTACATCCGCTATGACCAACCGGAGGTCTCACAATGAATATGGTGATGGAGCAGCAGGCACCCGCCTATCGAGCGGGAGAGCATCACAGTTTTTCCGCCGCCGGCGTCGATTTTTGGTATCTGGTTCCCAGCGGCTCCATCTTTGCCCTGGAAGGGATTGGAAAAGACGTTCTTGCCCTGCTCGAAGACGAGGCGCTCGACCGAGCAGCAATCGTGCAAAGGCTGTCAGAGCGCGGATACACCTACGATGAGGTGTCAAGCGCTATCGATGAGTTGATTGACGTGGATGCCATCGCTTCGCCCGACGGGCGAAAGCAGATGCCGCCTGTACCGCTTCAGGAATTCCCCCTGCAGCGGGTGGTTCTGAATATTACCAATCAATGCAACCTGGCCTGTACTTACTGCTACGAGTACAGTGATGACCGCATTGCGCAAACTGCGGGCAAGCAGAAGTACATGCATGCCGATATCGCGGAGGCCTCGGTCGAGATGCTCTTGCAGGAGTCCGGCAGCCGCCCGAACATTCACGTTACTTTCTTTGGCGGCGAGACGCTGCTCAATTTTCCCGTGATGCGCAGCACGGTTACGTACGCTAAACGCCGAGCCGCAGAGATCGGCAAGCAGATTGAATTCAGCCTGACGACCAACGCAACTCTGCTCAGCGAAGAAATCATTGAATTTCTTTCCCAACACCACATTGGTGTCACGGTAAGTATCGACGGGGACCGCGAACTCAACGATAGCCAGCGCGTTTTCCACAACGGCAAAGGGAGCTACGATGTCATCGTCCCTAACATCAAGAAGCTCCTCAAACGCCATCGAACAAACTCCATTGGGGCGCGGGTTACCCTCACCGCAGGTGTGAGTGATGTACGCCGCATATATAAGCATCTGACAGAAGAGATCGGCTTTGACGCAGCCGGATTCTCTCCTGCGACTGCGAGCCCGAACAGGCTTTACTCCATTGGCCCTCAGAAGATGGACAATGTGCTCGACCAATTCGCCGCCCTTGCATGGGAGTACCGGGACTATGCCATTCAGGGGAAGCAGCACGGTTTTACCAACGCAAGCGACACCATCAAGGAATTGCATACCGGAATCAGTAAGGCCTATGCGTGCGGCGCGGGGTTAGGCCTGCTTGGAGTGGGTACTGAGGGGAACATCAGTCTATGCCATCGCTTCGTAGACTCGCCGGTCGGCAAAATGGGGAACATCAAGGATGGCATCGATCATGAAGCGCGCAAGGAATTCCTGAATACCCACCACATCGGCGCCAGATACGATTGCCATACTTGTTGGGCGCGACCTGTTTGTGCGGGAGGCTGCTATCACGAGGCGTTCATCCACACGGGCAATACCAGCGCGGCGAACCTTCACTATTGTGATTGGATTCGTGGATGGAACGACGTGTGTCTCCAAATATACGGTGAGATTGCGACGCGCAATCCCGATTTCCTGAACCGATTTAGCGAAAACTAGCGTGATTTCCAGTGGAAAAGGAGATGCATGGGGTCCTTAAGAGCGATCAACCGAAAAGCTAAGACAGTCGCCCTGCAAGCTGAAGCGGAGAGAGGCGACTTGTTGGCGTTGGCAGACCCGTCCGCTTCGGGAGGCGGGAAAGTCTACCATCCCATGGGTTGCACCCTAAACTTCACTCCGGGGTGGGAGATCGACATATCCGGGGGAACCGCCGGCCTGTGCCAACCTGTAGAGCGCGACCTCTTCGATTGCTACCTGGGATGCGGGTGGCCTGCACAGGTACCCGATCACCTCAACAACGCGCCCGATTGGACGGACAAGTGTTCGTCAGCGGCAAACGATTGGCGCAAAGTTGACATCGTCTTCCCCTAGGCAAACTCGACGTTTGCCTTTGAGGGCAGCATCGGGGCAACCCTGTGCGGAGCAGACCAGCGTCAAGCTTGAGACATGGAGAACTACCGTGAGCCAAGGTATCGATGAACTGTGGTTTGTCCTGATCGCCCTTCTGATCTCCGGCGGCATGAGCCGAGCCTTGGGTGCGCAGACAGCTGGTGATGCAGGCTCGCCGCATCTTGCCTACATTGGCACCCTCGACCACAAGTTGCTCATTATCGACGAAGACCAGGACGCGGTCATCGGTGAGATTCAATTAGGGGGTACACCACGGACAGCGGCGCTCTCTGCCGATCAAAAGCAGATCTACGTCATCAATACCCAGATGACGATCGAGATCGTCGATCTCGCCACACGCAAAGTGACGGGTACGATCGATCTTAGCGATGAACACAGCCGGGCAAGAATCACCGCGATCGCACGAAACTGGTTCAATGGCGATGGCGCACAGGCTCGGTTCTCAGGGATAGCGGTAGACCCCAATGGGCGCTATCTGTATTCGACTCTTCGCATGATTACGCGCGACAAGAATGAGTACCACCTCGACCCGCCAAAGTTTGTCGTCATCGACCTGCAGACCAAGGCGGTCGTAAAGTCCTTTGATTTCCCCAAGGAGTACGACACCGGCTTCGGATTTAGAGCCACTTTTAAAGTCTCGCCCGACGGCAAATTTCTCTACGTGTTTGACGACGACATCATGATAATGGACCTGAGTTCCTTTACCATTGTCGACCGGATTCCACTTGCCAAGCCGCCTTATCCGGGCGCCTCGCCCTATCGCTTGACCGCAGGCGACGATCCTTATGACGGCGTCGCGAGCGTGACCTCTTTATTCGTCTCCGTTGATCCAATCGTGCATAAAGGCACTCTCGGCATGGCTTCATTGGATATGACGACACGCAAGATCACGTACACACCCATCGGCGCTGACCTGCCGATGATTGGCTTCATGGTCGCGCCAGGGAAAAAACTGGGCTACTCCGTTATGTACACGGGAGCGGGCGGAAACCGCACCACGGAATGGTGGACCTGGGATCTGCAGACTCATCGAGTGATCAATAGAGCCCCTCTTGAAGCCCGCACAACGTTCAGCTTCGGCATCAGCGGCGACGGTACCAAACTTTATCTGTATGGGTCAGGTTCGACGCTCGAAATCTTCAACGCGCATACGCTTAAGTCTGAAAAGCTTCTGTTTTTGAATAAGGACCTCACCACTCGGATCGTTACACTGGCCAGGGACGGTGACGCAATAGGAACCAGCGCCCACGTTGGAGCCCAGTAGTGGGCACTCCCTGCGGGAACTCGGGCTGTTCGCTGGTATGGACGGAATATGCTTAAGGCGCCGCTGCAATCTGGAGGGATACGTTTCCCGCAGTGTACAGGGAAAGGGATACGCGTCGCAGTCATCGACAGCGGTGTCAATCAGAACCATCCCCACGTGAACGGGGTCGCAGGCGGAACGGCCATCGGGGGTGAGATCGATTCTTACCTGGATCTTCTGGGGCATGGCACAGCAGTGCTGGCTGCCATCAAGGAAAAGGCGCCGGACGCCGAGTACTACGCGGTTAAAGTCTACTACCGCTCCTTACGCACTAATCTTGATTGCTTATCGCGAGCCTTCCGATGGTCGACCGACCGCAAGATGGATGTCATTAATCTCAGCCTCGGTACTGTGAACGCAGCTCATCGGGAGGAGATGAGTCACTTGATCCAGTTAGCGGAAGATGCCGGCACGGCCGTGGTAGCTGCCGCGCAAATGGATTCATCACCGGCCTTCCCGGGAAGCATGACTGGTGTCATCGGCGTTGGAGTCGATTGGGCCTGCCCCAGGGATGCATTTTATTTCGATGATTTGTCTCCAGGGCCGCGATGGCTGGCATCAGGGTATCCGAGAACATTGCCTGGGGTTCACCCGCTTCGAAATCTATACGGAGTAAGCTTTGCGGTTGCGAACATGAGCGGCTTCGTGGCCCGCGCTTGTCAAATGGCAAAAGATCAGCCGGGTCTGACCATCGATGGCATACTCCGGCAGCAGGCGGCGCAGATCTCATTGTGCCCACCATCGCTTGAGACCGGCGGCAACGCAGTACGCGGCTAACTGCTTCCGGGCTCACTGCCAAGGGTTGTTAGTTGCCATGTTTTCAACTCACCTTCAGCTTAACCGGGAAACACGATGACGAGAACCTGGAAACAAAGAGCCGACCCGATCCAACGCAGAGTTCGCTCGGCACGCCTCCGGCATCTCGTAGTTTTGGTCGTGGAACAAACCGCTCCGCTGGTGTCTGCCGCTCTCTTCATCCGCATCGTTCAGGTGGCATCTGGCGTGCTCGTCGAACCATCGTACATTTGGCGATGGGCTGCAGTTACTTCAGCTGTGGTTTTGCTGGGGGCAGTAATTTTTCGTGTCTTACGGCGCCTTCATACGCCGTACGAAGTAGCACAAATTCTGGATTCCGGTACCGGCCTGCGTGATGCGTTCTCCACCGCCTGGTTCCTCCTCGCGCACCCTGGCTATGCCACCGGCTTCAATGCGGCCGCGCACGTCGCCCATGCAAACGGCCTGGTCTCTCAAATTCGACCGGGTAAGTTGTTTCCGATTCCCACAAAGAACCTTTTGACGGTTGCAGCTCTGTTCGGCCTGCTGGCCTACACAGGTTCGGCAATTCCTCATGCTCCCACCCGGCGGAAATCCTCAACCAGCACTCGTCTCAGTCCTGGTGTCGGCGTCACACCGGCAACCATATCCGGAATCTCAAACCGAGGCGTGGATTCGTCAGGAGAAAACCCGCCGAGTGAAATCGAGAGAGAGCTGGCGGGCAGACGTTCCCAGGCGTATGAACCAGGCCCTGCCGCAGTTAGCCAGGTGGCCCAATCGGGCCAGGCTAATGATCAAACCCAGTCATCGGGCGTGCGTAAAGAGAGCGACCATTCGCCAGATGCACACGCTATCGCGGAAAACCTGAGTGCCAGTGCTCCGGCTGAGGCCGCGTCCCATCCGGCCGCCGCTGACCCAGACACTGGCTTGAATGGTCACGCTATGGCTTCGGTCACGGACCCCGGCGTGAGGCAGAGCGAGGCCCATCGGGAATTCCGCCTTGGAACTCAAACGACACATTCATTGGTGCTTTCGACCGAATCGCGGTTGTCACAATTGCTTGCTCCCATAGCGCGGCTACTCACTCCTGGTGGGCAATCGCCCCACCCGGCGAAAACGGAGGCCGTTAGTCCACCGGTCAAGACTCGTCCAGAGGCTGCTCCTCATCCGGGTTCCGCGCCCACGCCGGGATCTCTCCACCCGCAGGGATCTCTTCCGGATATGACCGAGTACAATTCTTCCGACGCATCCAACCAACAAGCCTCGAAAAAGGCCCCCACAACCTTCCCTCCGAGTATGGGAGGCTCTCGCACCGAAGCAGCAACGAACGCACCACAAGACTTCCCCGCGTCGGGCAATCTAATTGATTTAGTCGAGCCGAACCCCAGTGGCGACACGGGGCACACCAGGGTACAGGCAGTCCAAGGTGGCGGAAGTCTTCTGCGGTCGCATTCCGTTGACTCTGACCATCATTCCGATTCGGGCCGCGAGATCCTACGAGATGAGGTGCCTCTGGGCTATCAGAGTTCGATACAGACTTACCTGGAGCGAGCCCGGAGCCAACATGCAGATCCGATTGGCAAGTAAGCAGCAGGTTCATAGGTAAACCGGTGGTGCAGCTCCAACCAGAGGCGGCTCATATCGTGTTCTCCGACGTTCACGCGAACTCAGCGGGAGCATGGCTGGAGAGAATCCGCGTCGAAATTGCGAAGGTCATCTTCGGCCAGACAGAAGTTGTGGACGCGGTGCTTATCTGCCTGGTTGCCGGGGGCCACATCTTATTGGAGGGCGCGCCCGGCCTAGGCAAAACGAAACTGCTGAGGACTCTCGCGGACGTTCTTGATCTCGGCTACTCGCGTATCCAATTCACTCCCGACCTGATGCCGGGTGACATTATCGGGAGCATGACGTTAGAGAGCGATCTACTCGGCCAGAAAAAACTTGCCTTTCAAAAGGGTCCTGTCTTTTCAAATCTGGTATTAGCCGACGAGATCAATCGCGCATCACCCAGGACGCAAGCGGCTCTGCTGGAGGCCATGCAAGAACGCACCATAACCGTCGGGAACGAAACCTACCAGCTGGACACTCCTTTCTTTGTCATGGCCACGCAAAACCCAATTGAGATGGAGGGAACCTATCCTCTCCCGGAAGCCCAACTCGACCGGTTTCTCATGAAGGTACTTGTGCCCTATCCAACGCGTCAGGACCTGATCAGGATCGTGGAAGCGACGAAAGCGTCTGAGGAACCCCATCTCTCCGTCCTCATGACTTCCGGCCAGGTTCTCGAAATGAGAAGAGCCTGCCGGCAATTGATTGTCGCTCCTCATGTGGAGGAATTCGCTGTCGACTTGATCATGGCAACGCAGCCCGGCACGACCGGCGTCCCTGCAGTCACAAACCGCTACATCCGCTATGGTAGTTCCCCCAGAGGAGCACAAGCACTGATCGAGTGTGGCCGAGTTCGTGCCGTCTCGCGTGGAGAGCTGCACCTTAGTATCGAAGATATTGTAGCCGTGGCGCCGGCGGTGCTGCGGCATCGGATCATTCCCAAACTCGAAGCCTATGCGGATGGGCAAAGCATAGAGGCCACCCTCGGAGCAATTCTTGCCGAAGTAGTCTCCAGGCGCAGATGAGCCTATGTCAGAACTACTCCTTGATGTTCCCATTCTTGAGAAGCTGGAGCAGTTGGCGCTGCGGCGGCAGCCGCGCCCGGGGAGGCCCGGAAGCCAGCAATACTGGCGTACCCCGGGCGGATCGCGCGAATTCATTGACCATCGTAAGTTCCACGTTGGCGATGACCTTCGGCGCATCAATTGGCAAGCCTACTTGCGCTCCGATACGCTCGTCGTCAAGCTGTATCAAGACGACCTGCATGTGCCAACCCGCATCTTGCTCGATCGCAGCCGTTCCATGCTGTGTGGGTCCAGGGAGGGAGAGGAAACAAAGCTCACTTACGCTAAGAGACTGGCGGCCGCTCTCATCTACATCGCATTAGTCAGGCTGGAAAGCACCGTCATACAACCTTTCTCCTTCGGGCTGGCGCAGCCGATACGTTATGAGGGCGGCCGTCATAGATTCGGCTCCGCTGAGTGCTACTTAAGAGAACTGAGCCCGGATGAACATACCGACTACGCCACCATGGCTGAAGAATTTATCCGTCGGTATCCGACTCCGGGCCTGGCGATTGTGATCTCCGACTTCTTAGGCGACGGTGAATGCCTTCGACCGTTGCGGTCGATCGTAGACCGTGGCCACGAACTATGCCTGATTCAATTGTGGGCTGCGGAAGATCGCAACCCATCGATAGGATCACATCTCAGGCTGATCGACGTGGAATCACGTTGCCGTTTATTGCTCAACGTTGACGACAGCAGCATTCGCGCGTACAAAGAAGCCTTCGATCGCCATAGCGACGCGCTGCGGACCATAGCATCCAGCCGCGGCGGCAGCTACCTGGGCCTGAGCGTCACCACTCCGCTGCTGGGCGCACTGTTCGGGCCAATGATCCAATCGGGGATGGTGGGGTGACTGAGTGCATTTCTTGAACCTCACGCTCACGGAGTTGTCCGTCTTGGGAATAGCAGGAACTATCCTTGTGGTCTTCCTGTATCGCCAGGATAAGTTTCAACATAGAAGAGTTGTCTCATCTTTGCAGTTCTGGTCTCTCCTTCCCTATAGAGAAGGACAAGCACGCGGCACTAGGATCCATGACATTTCGTCTTTGCTACTTCAGCTCATTTGCTTTCTGGCATTATTGTTGGCTGTGGGGCGGCCCGAACGGGGGTCCGGGCCTGCTGCCCGTAAGTCGCATCTGCTGCTGCTTGACACTTCGGCCTGGACACTCCAGGACAATGGCCACGGTTCCGTCCTGGATCGGGAAAAAACGCTGGCCCGGGAATTTATCCGCACACTGCCTGCTTCCGATCGGGTCATGCTCACCAGGGTGGACGGCCTGGTAGTGCCCTTGACTCCGTTTACAACTGATCGGCTCCTGCTGCAGAGGAGGCTCTCTGACGCAGTACCCAGTCTGTTGGCACTTAATCTGAGGGAGGCGTTGTTTTTTGCCCGCCAGGTTAACCTGCTCTCATTGTCAGGGGAAGTCGACGTTATTTATATGGGGCCTGCCCGTATCGCCGAAGGGACTCGGGTTGAGCCCGGCCCGCTAACGCTTCGGACGGTAGTGGTGGAAGCGCAACCCAGCCATTGCGGCATAAGCCATGTCGGCTTGGCACGCGAAGATCGGGTTCGCAGCAGTTGGAGAATGACGGTCGCTCTTCGCAACTATGGAACAGATGCTTGTCATCCGATGCTGCAGATCGCGCTCTCCGGCACGGCTCTGCAGGTAAAGCAAGAGCATTTGGAGCCCGGCGAAAATACCATGGCGGAGTACACGTTCACCAGTACTCGCAGCGAGCCGCTAACCATTAGACTCACGCCCGAGGATGGCCTTTCTAGCGACCATCACGTGGCATTGCAACTTCCCTCTTTGGCGCCGACCCGGATCGCTGTGTACACATCACGTCCGAAACTCATTCAAGACCTTGTCGAAACCGTCCCTAACACGACCATATTTCTCCACAAAGAGGACGACTATCGGCAGGAGCCCGTGCATGCCGATCTCATCATTCTGGATCGCGTGTCACCTGCAATTCCCTCCCAGGTTCCCACGCTTTGGATTACTCCTGCCGGTGCACCCTCCCCTTTTTCAGTAAAGAGCAGCGTCAGAAGTCCTGAGAGAGTTCTATGGAATTCCCACACCGCGGTAGCTCAGGGTTTGCATAGCGAAGACCTGCCTCTGCCGGCTGCCAACGTCTACCAGTTGCTGGAGGGCGACACGCCCGTATTGAGTGTTCCTGACGGGCCGGTCGTGGTCGTGAGGGAATCCAGAGACGGTCACCCACGAAGGGCAATTCTCGGCTTCGACCCGGCAAACGACAGTGTTCGCTATGAAATGAGCACATCTCTGTTGTTTGTTAACGTTGTGCGTTGGTTGGCCGCCCAGTCGCTCGCATCTACGCAGATATCGATTGGGCACGCAGGAGCTGGAGCGATCGACCTTGGAGAGCGCGAATCACTCGATGATGTTCAAGTCACTGAGAGATCGGCTGGCGCGGCTCCTTTTCTTGTACGGAATCGGCAGGTGCAGTTCTTTGCCGCTCATCCGGCCATCGTGCGCTATTCCAATCAGGGCCGGCAAGAGGAACTGCACACGAGTCTCCCTGAGATTGCTGAGACGGTTTGGAGGCCGTCAACACACCAGAACGAAAAGTTCTCATACACCGGCCCTCATCGGCCGACTGATCTATGGAGGTGGCTGGTCCTGGCCGGAATAGCAATCACCTCGCTGGAGTGGTGGCTCTTTGGCCATGCCGGCCGTCTTCCGCGTGCAGCCGTATCTGGTGGCGAACGTGGGTTTTGAACGCCCGTCTCTATTGCTCCTGATCGTCCTTCCATTTCTCGCGATTGCCTGGGAGTGGCGAAGGTTGAGCAATCCTTTTTCTTTGTTGATCAAAGCGGCCACCGTGGCTGCTCTTTTGACGGCCCTCAGCGGGCCAACGATGGTTATGACCCACCGCCTACCGATGGGTGTCGCCGTTCTGGTCGATATGTCGGCGAGTACGGCGCCGCAAGCACTCGGCTATGCCGCCAGCGTAGCAACCAGGATCCAAGCCCGCAACGAGATGGGTTGGATTCGCGTTATACCGTTCGCTGAAGAGACAAGGAATCCAGCGTCTGCGGTCGGTGAGCCACAGCACGGAGGCTTGAACAATATCGAAAGGGCCCTGCGTGATGCCGCCGCGGTCGTTCCGGATGGGTACTCGCCGAGAGTCGTGTTGATGAGCGATGGACACGCGGCGAAGGGTGATCTCACGCGCGCGATATCTGAGCTGCAGCAGATGCAAGTGCCAGTGGATACAATACCGCTGACAATCGAGCCGGTCAGGCAGCTTGCTCTGCAGTCTGTTGATCTATCCGACAGTGTGTTTGCCGGCGAACCGTTTACGGTAGATGTCGCTGTCACCTCTCCGCACGAGGCTATCGCTCGCGTCAAGATGGATCTGGGAAGCGGAAGATGGACCGACCAGACCATCCACCTGCAGCCCGGGAGGAATCTCATCCACACCCAACAGCGTACGTTGGCGACAGGCGCCGCACTGTTGTCAGGGAAAGTCTCCGCTGGTGACCTGGGAGAAGTTTCGTTTGAACGGCTCTTACAGGTGAGCCGCGCGAGGGTCGCATACTTTTCTAAAGGCTCCTTCGGGGTGAAGGGGGTTCTTCTGCGCGCCCTGCACACAAACGGAGCGGAGATTGCGCAGGTTACCTCACTTACTCCGGACAACCTGGCCGGGATCCAGCTCATAATTCTGAGCAACGAAGATCTCCCGGCTCTGACTGCGGAGCGTAAAGACCAGCTGGCTCAGTATGTGAGAGAGGGTGGCGGCCTATTGCTTTTAGGCGGAGCAGAGTTTTCCAACCAGGAAGATCACAGAATGGACGGGTTGGAACGAGTGCTGCCCGCGACCCTCGCCCCACCGGAAAATGCGGGAGATAAATGTGTCGTTATTCTGATAGACAAATCGTCATCGATGGAAGGCTTGAAACTCAAGATGGCGCAGAAGTCTGTGTTAGCAATCGCCGACAGCTTGAGTTCAGAGGACTGGGTTGGTGTTCTCGCCTTCGATCACACGTATCGATGGGTCATGCCGATCCAGAAAGTTCGGAACCGGCGCATTTTCCTGCAAGAGGTATCCAACCTTACCGCGGACGGAGGCACAGAGATCCCACCTGCGCTATCGGCGGCATACCAGGCGGCTTTGACCTCAAAGGCCAAATACAGGCACTTAGTGCTGGTGACTGATGGCATCTCAGAGGAGGGTGAGAGTGTTTCGCTAGCCAGGGAGGCCTCCCGCCAGGGGATTGCCATTTCAACCGTTGGCCTGGGCTCCGCAATTAATCGCAGTTTCCTGGAAGCGGTGGCCAGAGCATCGGGCGGACGAAGTTACTTCTTAGCCTCTCCGGTAGACCTTAAAAGAATCACCTTAAGAGATGTTCGTGATTACACCGGCTCTAATTCCGTGGAGCGAACATCCAGGCCGACTGTCCGGCAAAGAAGAGAGATACTGAACGGCGTTGACATGCAGAAAGCTCCCTTCCTGACGCGTTATACCCGGTACACTACCAAGCCGGGTGCCGAAGAGATTCTTGGTATCGGTGAGGCCGGCAAAGATCCCTTTTATGTACGGTGGCAATATGGACTGGGCCGGGTAGGCTTGTTTACCTCGGAGATCGATGATTGGGCTACCTCTTGGAAAGGGCTGGCGGGATTCGATCGCTTGTGGCTCAACCTGACTCGAGATCTTTTCTCCCATACGAAGACCTCGGCAGTGGTCGCTAGCGCCGCGCCCGGCAACGAAGGGCTCCTGATCAACTACAGTCTTGGCCCCAAGGCCGCATCGAGCCCAGCGCAGGCAGATGCCCTCGTACTTGGCCCCAACGGGTTCGAGAAGTCGGCGCCCCTGCGGCAGACAACGCCGCTCTCGTATACGGCGCGTGTGAGCCTGAACGGTCAGTCAGGCGTCTTCCGCGTGCTTTCCGATCCAGCCTCTGCTGAGTTTCCAGCTACCGCCTTACTCGTTCACAGCAAAGCTATACGAGAGCCAGTAGCCGACCGGAACGCACTTCGAGAGATCGCCGCGCTCACCGGCGGAAATTTCTCCACTGACCTTGCAGCCGAGACTGCTTGGAGGGCAAAACCAGTGCAACATAGAACTGCTATGTGGCCGGCTTTGGTGAGTCTTGCCATTGCGCTCAACATTGTTGAACTTGTTCTACGTCGCAAGCGGAATAGGGTGCGACGGCTTATTTGATCCGTGAGTTGAGGAATCTAGCTTGGAGCACAAAATGAATCGCAGGAAATTTTTGTCACTCGCCAGTAGCGGTGCCGTAAGCGCCGTATGTGGATCCCTTCTCGCCAAGCCCAGCCTGGCGGAAGTATTTGCCGTCCCGGACAGTCGTCCTGCAGACGTCACACTCCGCATCGCTCCCGTGACCGTTGAACTGGCTCCCGGCAAGGTTATCAAGACCGTGGGCTATAACGGGACTGCCCCAGGCCCAGTCATCCGATTGAAAGAGGGAGTGCCGGTCACCATAGACGCCTACAATGACACGGATCATCCAGACCTGGTTCATTGGCATGGCCTGGCGATTGACTCAAAAGATGACGGCGCTATGGAAGAGGGCTCACCAATGATTGCGCCCCGTGGCAAGGTGCGCTACAGCTTTACTCCTGGCCCCTCAGGCTCTCGCTGGTATCACTCACACACCTCTGCAAAAGTCGATGCAAGGACAGTAGACCTGGGTCGCGCATCCTATTCAGGCCAATTTGGCTTTCTTTATGTAGAGCCCAAGCAGGATGCGGGAGCGTATGACCATGAGGTCTTTCTTGCTATTCACCATTGGGAACCCAGCATCATGGCAATGGAGGCGCAGTCGACCGGCTGCCAGGTTCGCTATAGAGTAGCCTCGTTTAATGATAAGGTGCTGGGCGCCTGCGAACCACTGCGCGTGCGCAAGGGAGAGCGAGCCCTCTTTCACTTTGTGAATGCAAGTGCAACCCAAAATGTTTTGCTGGCTTTGCCGCAGCATCAGTTCACGGTGATTGCGTTGGACGGCAATCCAGTACCGAATCCGCGGGCCGTTTCTACGTTATCGATCGCTGTCGCCGAACGTGTCGATGCCATCGTGGAGTTGAACGCGCCGGGGGTGTGGATCCTGGGATCGAAGAATGATGCGGAGAGAGCGAGCGGGCTTGGCCTGGCGATCGAATATGCGGGTAGCTCGGGGCCGGCATTGTGGGCTGGTTCGGATGAAAACGACTGGGGTTACACCAAGTTTGGGCACAGCGCAGTCCCTGTCGTCCCAGACCAGATTTTTCCCATGGTATTTGAGAAGATTGTTGACGGCAAAGGCGCCCTGGATCGCTGGACTATCAATGGCGCATCGTACCCCGATATCTCCCCACTTCATGTGGAACGTGGCAAACGCTATCGATTGTCTTTCCTGAACAAGAGCAATGAGGCCCATCCTGTCCATCTACACCGGCATAGCTTCGAAATAGTGAAGATCGGCAGCAGAGGGACGGCGGGCATCATGAAGGATGTAATTAACGTGGAGTCATATCAGAGGATCGATGTAGATTTCGTGGCCGATAACCCGGGGCTTACACTCTTTCACTGTCATCATCAATTGCACATGGACTATGGTTTTATGCAGGTTATCAAATATATCTAGTTAGTCCGATGTGCAAGCAAATTTGCGTCTCGATTAACATCCTACTGTAGAGTCGTGCGATGTGGCTTAAGCCGGTAGTCGAGATGTTGCCAGAGCCAGCCGTTCAAGATTTTAACGCTCATGCTCCGAAGGTGTTTTGTGCGGTCAGAACAGATGCCAGAGACGCTATCTGGACTGTTTGAAGGCATCAGTACCTTGTGGGTCACAAGTTCCTGGATCCATACTGTGGCGCCCAGCGCCAGATCTACCGTCATCGCGTAGGTACAGTACATTAGCCAGATCCCAGTAATGAATTGGAAGAATCCTACAACGCGCCCTCCACGGTTCCAGGAACATAAGCGCGTGGGAATTTCCATGGCATATATCAAGGTTAGGCCGACAGAGATGATCATTACGGGGATGTCTCCGGCACGCCAAAAAAAGTTAACACCAAGGATACTTAGAAACAGGGATGCTATGATGTTTGGGTCTCCATCTTTAATCCTCCTTGATGGTCGGGTGCTTCCACGTCTGTCAATGTGCTGCATAGTTGCTCGTCAGGCAACTGGATTCGAGTCAGCACGCGTTCGGTACGACAGCAGAACTGGTTGTCTTGTTGTCGCAATGATGAAAATCAGGCCACCGGCCATGCATACATTTTTAAAGAAGTTAATCAGCTGAATCGAATACAGAGATGTGCCGATAGCCAGCCAGAATGGATGTCCCACGAGGGTCGCCGGTATCAGGAACAGGAGTAGAGCAAGCGCAGAAATACGGGGGTAGATTCCCAGGATCAAGCCTAGACCGGCGACCAGTTGCAGAGCACGCGCTGCCACAATCAGCACGGGAACAAGGTTGGGAGCAACACCGCTAGCAGCCACTTCGTGAGCCGCAAAACTCTGGCCAATGATGTTGAGAGCAGTCATCATGAAAATTGTCGCAATGAGTACCCGGGCCGCGACCATGCTATATCGCTGAAAATAATTCAGTGGCAGCTGAGCCAACTGGTGGCCGGCCACACTTGGGGTGGGAGCCACAACCGCTGCGGTCCCCGGCAAACGGTCACTACTAGATAAGTGGGCAACTATCGACATTTCTTGTCTGCTCATGAGTGATCTCCAAAGCATGAGCTATGGGGCTTGCACAACTTCCTATATTTTGAATGCCCGGCCTTTGCAAAAGCATGTGCGATGCCATTCACGAAGCATTCGTTAGCGAAGGGCCCGGTTCTGGGTTAACTCCATCCATTTCATATAGCTCGCAGCGTGTGCATGATGGTTTGCTGCCTGGCGCCATAGTAGTTTGGCCTCGCGAGTGTCGGCCCAGAGCCACAAAGCGCCTGTATTTCGACGCCAACGCGATCTGATACGGACACGCCTGGTTGGCCCCCTCGACAGGATGCCGGTGGTTCGCTATCGAAAATGCCGTCATCCGTTGACTACCTACCGACACGCGGCCGCTTGACCCCTCCCCGTTGCAGGAAGCTGCACAGACCAGTTCAGGCCGGGAAGTGTATGGCGCCTAACCTGGTTATCTGGTCTGACTGGTCTATAGACCGGCTGAACGAGGCTGGCATTGCATGTGCAATGAAGAAGAGCGGTGCCTGGTTGTATCAGGTACGAATGATAATCAAGGAGCTATTATGAATAATGTTGGAAAACTTTTGCTAAAGATGGGATTGCTATCGCTCTTGTCTGTCATGCCCCTGGCGGCACAGATCAACAACGGCGTTGACTTCACGGCCACGTTTCCGTTTTATGCAGGCAACGCTAAGTTGCCGGCCGGTAATTACAAGGTCGTACGACTCGATGACAATGCCGATATATTACAGATCGAGAACAGAGACAATTTGCACTCGGTACTCGTCGATTTCACGCCAACCGAGGCTGCGCTACCTCACCGCGATTCTGCTGTCACCTTCGAGAAATATGGGAATACGGACTATCTCGACCGAGTTTGGATTGAGGGTGAGGAATATGGCATAAGTGTTGACCCCGGCCGAGTCGAAACAGCGGCAGAAGGAAACGCTACCCATCATGCAACGGCCGCAGGCGGACAATAAAGTTCGGCACAATTATCCGTCTTGCGAAGGGCAAGACGTTCAAGGCCCGAGACACTCAACTCAGTGGATCGGGCCTTGTGCTTCGAGAGCGCACCTTAGGAGGCTGGGTCGAGGAAGCGATCACACCCCATAACGAGCTCCGGGATAGCGCGCCTTAAAATTGGCGCGAAGCCGGAGATTGTGGGCCCTTCAAAGAAAGAGAGCGCGCAGCCCCGGAACCTGGGAACTGTGATTGAACAGCGCATTCGATAAATGGTCGCCGCTGAACTCAGCGATTTGTACCAAGCTTACGGTCGGGAACTCTCATACCTTAGTGACAACTCGTGCGGGAATTTTCCGTCTATTTACTCAGCGTCTCAACCCGGACGGCGTCGAGATGCTGAAGGAGTTGCTGTCCATGCGAAACCATCCTTTTACGCTCGCCTATGGAGTTATGTTGGTGCTGGGCGTAGTTTGTTCTGCCCTAGCCCAGGACAATGCAGCACAGCAGGCCCCGGCACCTCATCAACCTCAGGAAATCCATACGCCCAGATCGATCAACCAGGAACTCGCTCACCTTACGAAAAATGGAATTGACCACAGAACAGCAACAGCAAGTTCGGCCTCTACTTGGTCAGCACCACGATAGGATTCAGGCTCTGCTCGATAAGAATCCGACCGCTTCGCGGGCGGAACTTGGTCCACAGATTCACGCGATCAGCGACGAAACACACCACGAGATTCATGCGTTGCTTACTGGATCACCAGAAAGAATTAGAGAAGACGATGGAACTACACGGCCGCTGAGATGGTTAGTACTCTGCCTTCTCACCTTTCGCGGGGATCGATGTCGGAACGCCTGGCGTGCCGGCATAGGTGATGAGTAGTACGGTGGTTTCGTCACCTGACTCACCCCGATGAATGTCGTCGACCGATTCTCCGACGGCCTCTCCCTGGTGAACGACCTGAGTCTTACCGGTCGCTTTGTCGTGCAACGTGAGAGTGCCTGAAAGCACAAAGACAACATTCGGGAACGGATGGGTGTGCCAAGGCAGGGCGGTATGGGGTTCGATCGTCAATTTGATCGTCGTGAGTTGTGGCTGGCCCGTGGGATAGTGGGTGTACGGCTTGCCGTTCCACGATTGGCTGGTCTGTAGCAAAAGTTCGCGGCGGCCGCTCGCGACCTTCAACGGTCCGCTTTGGGCGACTATGACCGTCATAGATGCTGCAGCGAGCATGGCAGCGAATGCAGATGAAAGGGTCAGTCCTTTAGACATGAATCTACTCCTCCTGGTTCTGAAATTCTCTCCGCGTATTCATCAGCAGTTCCTTCCTATCAGGGTTTGACTGCTGTTCAGAAATCTTCAGACAACTTCATTTCCTCGAGGCTCCACGCACCTGCGAAGCCAGAGCGTCACGTACCCAGCGTCCTTATCAGCCACCTGAAGCGAGCGATACGCGTAATGCCGTTTTCGCACGCGCCAGCCTCGACTTGGCTGCCGGCACAGAGATGCCAAGGGTCTGCGAAACCTCTTCTCCTGAGCGGCCGTCGATAAGTTTCATCTGAACTACCTGTCGTAGCTTGGGCGGTAGCTTTCGAATTGCTCCCTCCAGCAGGTCTTCCCTCTCTCGTCGTGAACAACGGCTTTCAGGACCTTCCGCAGGATCTTTTGGTTCCCAACGATATCGAATTCCATGATCATCGTGGATAACCTCCATCGAGATCTCAATATGTCCGCGCTTCTTCCGCAAACTCATCAGGGCAAAATTGATAGCAATCCTGGTGAGCCAAGACGAGAAACTCGATCTCTCCTCGAAGTCCTTCAAGTGCAGGAAGGCTCTCATGAGCGACTCCTGAAGCACATCCTCTGCATCTTCCCAATTCTTTACGATGCGATATACCCGGCGCAGGACCATTTTGGAGTGGCGTTTGCTGAGCTCGACAAAGGCAACAGCGTCTCCCGATTTCGCAGCCGAGACCAACACTTCATCGTGCGTCTTGTTCAAGCCGCGCTTGATGGCAAGATCATTGGCGGACGGGTTAGTCCGGTTCATATCGCTCCCCGCTCGACGCTGCCCACTCGCCCCATCGCACGTAAGAAGCTCTGCTGAGGACATAGACGATTGATACTGCATGGATTCTCCTCCTTGTGCGCCCAAGGGATGAACGACGCCATCGCCTTACGCGATGTATCTTTCAGAAGCAAGTAACGGGCCAAAGTTATCGCAGTCCGCTGGTAACTGGTCGAATTGTCTGCCCTCACCCGGGGCAAACACGCGAACACGCGTGATCCCTATTCACAGGGGGAGTTCCGCGAATGACGGTCTTACCTATGCGATCCAGGCTAGGACCATCACCATTCGCCCACGATGAAGCTGGGAGGACAGCGTTCATAGTCTGTCCTCCAGTTCCTTCCGTCTCGCTACTCGCCCGACTCATTTTGATGGGGGAAAGTGCTTGAACATAGTGGCCACGTCCTTTGACAGTTTCGCTGAGTTTTTCTCGGGGTTGCCGGTTAGATTGTCGCTTGCGTTGCCGCGCCAAAGCAGCTGCTTTGTCGGGGCCTCGAAGATATCGACGACTAATGTGCCGACCTTGATGACATCGGTGGTAGTTGTAGACATGCCCATTCCCCGCCGCCACCACGCCACCTCCAACCGCCACCGAACCCATCGTAAAAAGTCTGTAGGGTTTGCTGGTCATGAGTGGATTGGAATGCCGTGACGGTTGCATTGCCATTGGACGCAACCTTTGTCCATCCCTTTGCGGCAAGTTGCTTATCCACATCCTGCTGGATACGATCGGCCCACAGGGAATCGGCCGCCTGCACTTTGAGCCAGGAGTAAGTCTTATACTGAGAAAAGTTAGCTGAGTGGTCGTAGTCGGTCGCGATGTTTGCCGCGAAGACGCGAAGACTGGTGCAGAGCAACAGCCAGAATAGAACGAGAGAGTAGGCCTTCTTCATTGTTTAAGTCTCCTGCTCTCTTCCTAAGCACGCCACATGCCATATCGCGCAGTCGCCTAACTGCTTTTGCATCTTTGAATTTCACCAGCAGAGCATCTACGCGTGTCGATAGTCCGACAGTGATGCGCGACTGCTTTAGACCCTAAGGCCAACCGGCAATGAACGCGCGTGTGGTGAGAGAGCGTGATTCTGTTGGTATAGGTAATCGATCTACGGAGAAGGGAATGAGGCCCAATGGGAACAGGTCTTCCCGATATCCGGAAGTCTATCAATACGGTTGCCGGAATAAAGAAAGTGTCCCCATCTTGCTTTGATAGAACGCGGTGGCGTCGCTGAATCCGCCGAAGAACATCTCCCCACTAGAACCCTTGTAGCATGTACACCCGCCGGTGAGGTCCGGTCCTGGAAACTCGTCTGCGGCGCTCAAGCTCCGGAACGTTTGTTCTTGCGGGTTGAAGCTGAAAAGTCCGCCGTTCGTACCCATCCAGAGATTTCCCAGACTATCCTCCAGGATGCAGCTCACCACTTTGCCAGAAGAAGCAAGAAGGATGTGTCGAAAACTCCGCAGCTTCTGTCGGGATGCCGACTGACACTCCTGGTGCTTTTCATATAGATGAGAATCTTCGCGAAATCAGGTCATTTCGATTCAGTCACATCGCAGACTGTTCCCTTGGCCCCATTCCTGGCACTTCGAATGCTCTTAGACAAATTGAGGAGAACAACCATGCCCACCGAAAAGATGAGCCCAGAAACACCGATCCAACAAGACGTGCCCGTCACAACCAGCAAAGAAACAAACTTAGGCCGTCTCGCTAACGAAGCTGCGGGTCGAGCCGCGAAGAGGCAGCAGCGTTACGACCAGGAGCACGGCATCTTTACAAAATAGTGCGATTGCCCTCCAGCGTACGGCCGAGATCGACCTAGAGTCGTTTCGGAACCCGCTCGACAACCTAACAACCGAAGAGAGGACAATATGTCTAAATCCATGATTAACGAACAAATTCATTCTGCAGCCGCCGCTGGTACGTTCACAATAGGCGGCGACCTCAGGGTCAATCGTCTCGGGTACGGAGCTATGCGCATCACCGGTCCGGGCATTTGGGGACCTCCCGCTGATGAAGCCTCCGCCCTTGCAACGCTTCGGCGTGCCATCGACCTCGACGTGAACCTCGTCGACACAGCTGATTCGTATGGACCGGCTGTCTCGGAAGAGCTGATTGCGAAAGCGCTGTACCCATACCCATCCGATCTGGTCATCGCCACCAAAGGAGGATGGGAACGTCCCGGGCCTGGACAGTGGACCCACAATGCCGGCCCCAAACACCTTGCGGAAGCATTAGAAGGCAGCCTCAAACGTCTTCGTCTCGATCGCATCGATGTCTATCAACTCCATGCTCCGGACAATGCCGTCTCGTGGGAAGCCTCAGTCGAAGCTTTGGCCAAGCTGCGCGAGCAGGGTAAGATTCGCCACATCGGACTCTCGAATGTGACCCGCGAGCACATTGAGCGCGCCCGCAAGATTGTGCCCATAGTTTCGGTGCAGAACCGGTACAGCTTTGCCGACCGCGAGTCCGACTTCATCGTCGCCTATTGCGACCAGCACAGCATTGCGTTTCTTCCGTGGGCTCCACTCGGCCAAGCGCAAGAGGCCCATGAGGCCCTAAAGAAGGTCGCTCAGGATCGCAAGGCAAGCCCCCTGCAGGTCGCTTTGGCGTGGTTGCTCCAGAGGTCCAAGGTGATTCTGCCAATTCCCGGAACCTCGTCGGTCAAGCACCTGGAGGAGAACCTTGCTGCGGCAAGCCTTGAACTTCCCCGGGCCGCATACGACAAATTGTCTGCAGTGAGCCTTCCGGCCACGGGCCTCCGCGACTGAGTGTGGTGGCGGATTAACTTTGAAGTGATAGGTAAATCGCAGATATACCAGCGTGAGTGGGGGCGCCATGTCCGGCGCCGCTGTTCACCGCTCCTCCTCGTCAACATAGGCGCTCCGAAGAGCGAGGTCGGATACATAGCCAATCCGTTGAGCTTTGAGTACGCGGATTTGGGGCCGGACGGTGCGCGAAAAGCGGTGACACTGAAGGGAATTATGACGGAGCGAGACCGGGCCGTGCTCGAAACGCCTCCAGAACCACCTTAGCGGTTGCCGGCGCCTCATTGGTAATCCACTTGTTCCTTTCTCAGCCACATAACGCCACCTCCGATGTCAAGGACGTGTTTGCCTCGCTCTCTCCGGTCAGGCGTTCAGTGGATCCCGACACTGCGCATCTCGGAAGGCTGTCACTCCTCCGAATGGCTGCGGGCGCGAACTTCTGAACTGGAACGGCGTCAACCTTCTCGAGGGAACTCGCGTGGAAAGGGTAGCCTTCATTTTTCCGCTCCGCGGCCTCCAAGTCCTTTACAGTCTGCTTGTAGCGAGGTTTCGTGGGTGTTCATGGCGCATTAGCAGCATGGAAGGAAAGGTCTAGAACGTCGTTCCTGTCTTTACGCAGGCGAGATCGGAGAGCGCAATCGAAAGCCTCACGACTCACTAGCCACAGAGAAGGGTTCCTATGATGCCGTCACGTCTCATCGCTGCTGTGTTTCTCTCATCGTCCCTCCTTCTTGCGCAATCCATCGACGCAAGCAAACTTGGCACCGTCCACGTATGCCGCGAAGGCAAGTTCGACGTTTCATTGTCCGTTGATGGCAAGCACATCGCATCCCTGAACCGAGATAAGATCGCAACCTTCTATGTGTCGCCTGGATATCACGAATTGGCCCTGCGATCGGGTGAGATTAGCCCGAGCGCTTCCTTTAAGGCTGTCCCGGGTGGAGAATACTTTTTCAACGTTAACTACGAGCAGGTCGTCTCCGCAAAGTCTCCGCGAGACCTGAGAGTGAGTCTTAGTATGCAGTCTGATGTTGTAGCAACGAAGCCGCTGAAATAGAGATCCTCGATAACGACAGGCCGTTCACGTACCTTGCACAGCCGCCAGGCTGCGTGAGATTAGCTGGCTGAGCTTTCTTCAGCCTACCCGGCCGCGCTAGCGGCGAAGAAGATATCCGATCCAATATCTAACCCCCGAAAGTTATCGGGTTCGCTTAGTGGCCGCTTGCTCTCTGCGCCACATCCAACCGAGCCAGAATTGTAGGACCGCTGGTCTGGACATAACTTAGGCCCACTCGCTTCGGCAGATCGTGCTCATCGCTCGCATCGCACCTAATACACGAGCTACGAGCTAGTTAGTGCGTCTCGTCACGAGGCTTGGCCACGGAGTATTAAGTGAAACACCTTCTTCTCAATGGATCGACAACGAAGCGCCTTTTTCCAGCGTAACAGAGGGAAACGGTGCGACTTTGAGGCTATGAATCAGGCCTTGTCCGAAGCCGTAAAGGTCTTAGCACCAATGACTAGATAGCTGAATGAGCACAGTCAATGACTGCTATCTCCGATCAGATTCGACAAGGTGGAAAATAGCATGATCTCCAATCATAAGTTGTCTGCACTGCTTACTACTAACCCCAGTGACTCCGTGGCGGCGCCACAGTATCTTGGCGTCGCTACGCATTCCGTAACCAGCGCAGCTGATTGTGCTCCGTCTATCTCCCTCCCGACCTACGACCCGTTCTATCAGAGAGGAGTCATAGACCTGGCTGATGGAGGTGCTCAGATAACTCCGGCGCCTACCCGCTCGATCGCGAAAAATGCGGGCCGGCTCGGCCTTTGTGCCCTTGCCCTTTCGATGATCGCTGGTTGCGCCGGCGCTCTGCCTTCCAAGACATCAGTGACGCCGCCGCCTTCGACCGCTCCGCAGGCCAAATTCGTAGTATTCGATGCCACGTTGTACAAGGCAAAGCCAACTGCGGAGCAAAACGGCATGAAACCCATCACCGTCCTCTATCAGGCGTCTATGTGGCCGCGCAACTCAGGCGATCCGCAGAGCATTCCGAATGCAGACGTGGTGAAGGCTCTCGCCTTACAGGCGAGCCAATCGACAGGCATTGCCGTCGTGGACATCGAGCAGTGGCAGGTGACGGGAGATTCCGCGACGGTAGGCCAAAGCGTCGATAAATATCAAGAGACGTTGCAGATGTTTCAGCAAGCTGCTCCGTCGCTCCAGCTTGGTTACTACTCCGTCGCTCCGATCCGAGACTACTGGAGCCCAATCGACGGGCCCAAGTCCTCGAAATATTTGGCCTGGCAGCAGGAGAATGATGCTATGGCCCCCATTGCCCAGCAGGCGAGCGCGCTCTTCCCCTCCGCCTACACGTTCTATACAGACCAGGCTGGGTGGCAGAAATATGCGATTGCGCAAGTAGCGGAGGCGCGCAGAATCGCTCCGGGTAAACCCGTGTACCTGTTTCTGTGGCCCCAGTACGACGATGGTAAGGGCGCCCAGGGTGGCGACTATCTGCCGGATGCTTATTGGCAAATGGAGCTCGAGACGGCCAAGAAATACGCTGACGGTGTGGTCATTTGGGGTGGTTGGAACCAGACCTGGGACAGCAATGCATCCTGGTGGCTCGAAACTCAGCGGTTTATGGCAGAGACGGGAGCGAATCAGGCCGGTAATTAAGCAATGGTTGTAATTTGCCTGCTGGTTCTGAGATGGAGATCCGGCGGCATGCGGGGCGAAATAAGAAGGTGGTTTGGTAAGCGCGACTTGCCGGCCCAAATTCTCCGCCCCGGTTTGCTTGTGGTCAGATCGGAAGTCCGCGACGCGCCCGATAGCGAATAACCAAAGCCATGGATAGCAGGCAATCCTATACGAGTTGCCTGCCCCTGATAGGTTGTGACCGCGGATCGCAATCATAATGTAGATTCGTTGAGTCGTATCTACAAATGCAGAAATCGTCCGGATAACTCAACTAATAGAAGAGACGAACTCGCCATCACAAGCCTCGAGGGTGAGATGTCCAGGGAGCCGTGCCAGATCGGTGTAACTCTCAGATGTCTACGTAACGGCGGTGAGACCCTGACTGCATAAATCTGCTTTCCTTTCTCATCGATCGCGACCCAAAGACGTCGTGCATCGGCCTCAACGCAGAGTGATAGGCAACCCCGTACCCTCTCTCATCCTTCAGGATCCCTGTCTCCAGGAGTGCAAATCGGCAGGTGGCGTCCTCCGCGACGCCAAGTATGCTGCACCCGAGACGTAACCTCAATGTCTTTAGGTAAGACTTCTTCTCCTGCTCAGCGCGAGCTTCTAAGAACGAGGCAACGCAAGGGGAGATCAAGGCCCATGGGATGATGGGTTGTCCTATTGGAGCAGAATAGGTCATTGTCGTTACTGCCGTGGCTTGATGCGCCTGATCGCATTGTTAGCGGCGATCACCCTACGAGCATGATGAAATCCGTTCGCT
This sequence comes from uncultured Acidobacteriaceae bacterium, assembly GCA_963847155.1. Taxonomy (GTDB): domain Bacteria; phylum Acidobacteriota; class Terriglobia; order Terriglobales; family Acidobacteriaceae; genus PALSA-350. Next base: position 164,701 of record CAWJZH010000009.1, read on the forward strand.
GGCCGATGAGGTGTACGAAGGCGAGCGGCAAGATTGTTACAAGCAAGGTACTTGGCCGACCGTGCAATCCCGCAGTTTTAGAAGGGAAACATCACTTGCTAAGTGACAATGGCGAAGCTGCACCCGAACAACACTACCTCGGAAAAGTCATAGCGGATTTTGAACGGGAGTGGTTCGCGGCGTACACCATGTCCCGGCATGAAAAGCGTATCGCTTCCCATTGCGAACGCATCGGCATCGAGCAATTCCTTCCCCTCTATACCTGCCAGCGATCGTGGAGAAACCGTACAACCGTCGACCTCCAAATGCCGCTCTTTCCGAACTACCTGTTTGTGCGATTGGCGCCACCGGATCACGGCCCACTCATGAGGTTGCCTGGCTTGTTAAGCACCGTCGGTAACGCTGCGGGGCCGGTGGCAATTCCCGACGCCGATATGGAATTGCTACGGCACATTATCGCTTGCAAAAACATCGAGCCCCATCCATCTATGGCCAAAGGAGACCGGGTTCGCGTGACCACGGGCCCCTTGGCCGGCGTGATCGGCGTGGTTCAAAAGCGAGGAAATGGCCTCCGCTTTATTGTGACCCTGGATGTGATCGGCAAGAGTGTTTCCCTGCACATCGACGGAAGCGCTCTTGAACTCATCGCCCCCCAGGCGAGCCTGCCTGCGGAGCATCGAAATGCCGTTGCCTGATCCAGCAAGCGGGCAGACACCGCGTGCGCAAGCTAAAAAACGCGTGGCCCTTCTAGGAGTCGCGGCTCTCATGCTTTGTATCAGGGCCCGACTTTAGTCGGGCCGCAAGAGGCCGGGAATGAATCGGGCTTCAGCCCCTGCGCTCTACCGATTCAGATGTTACGGTCCACTAGTTTGCGCCAAGATTTGCCTTCCGGGAGACTTTTACATGCCTTGGTTTTCTCTGCCCGGCGGTAGACCGGTGCAAGTCCCGCGCCGGCTTCTCGCCTCCGTTATGGACATGGCGGGATTTACCTTCTGCGGACTTCTTGCGTTCCAACTGCGCTTCGATGGTTCGGTCCCCGCCATCTACGCGCAGGGAATGCGCGAGGCCATCGTCATATGGGCAGTCGCCAAATCTGCGGCGTTCTTCTTTGGCGCCGTCAATGCCGGCTACTGGCGGTATACCTCTCTCGATGAGGCCGTACGGATCGGGTTAGCCAATTCCGTGGGGTCGATGGTGGGTGGCGCAATCATCGTTCTTGCAGTGCATCCGGGAATTCCGCGCTCCGTCTATATTCTTGAATGGTTGACCTCATGCTCTTTGACCCTGGGCACTCGATTTGCAGTCCGGCTCGCCATCGACCGCCAGAAAGGGCAGCGAGAAGAGTGATGGCGGTTGGACCAGGACCCTTATCTACGGCGCCGGCACGGCGGGATTGGCACTGGCCCGCGAACTGCGGGAGAATCCTTCGCTGAAAAGTGAGCTGGTCGGCCTGATTGATGATGATGCGCGCAAGGTCGGCTTGACCTTCCACGGAACGAGAGTGCTGGGTACCGGCCTGGCACTGGGAGCCCTGGCGAGAAAGTACGAGATCGATCAGGTGCTGATCGCGATCCCATCCGCTACCGGCCCGCAACTGGTCCGCATGTTGCAATCAGCCATTGATGCAGAAGTCGATTACAAAATGGTTCCGGGATTAGCGGATATCATCCACGGCACGGAACTGGGAAAGCAAATCCGGGATGTCGCGGTGGAAGATCTGCTGGGAAGAAGACCCGTGCTGCTGGATGAGGCGAGAATCCGCGAGCGCATCGAAGGCAAGACCATTCTGGTGACCGGCGCCGCGGGTTCGATCGGATCGGAGATCTGTCGCCAGATTGCCAGGTTTAACCCACTGGCTCTGGTAGGCTTCGATGAGGCCGAAACTCCGCTGTTTCAATTAGACAGAGAGTTGAACAACAAGTTTCCCCGCCTGACGTTTTTCCCCGAGTTGGGCAATATCACGCGCTCCGCGAATGTACAGCAGGCGATGGAACGCTATCAGCCGTCGATCGTCTACCACGCCGCCGCATACAAACACGTGCCCATGATGGAAAGACATGTATTTGCGGCAGTAGAAAATAACATTTTCGGAACCTGGAATGTAGCCAGCGCCGCGATTGACCATGGCGTGGAAGACTTTGTCATGATCTCTTCCGACAAGGCGGTTCGCCCGACGAGCATGATGGGTGCTACCAAACGCATCTCTGAACTGGTAATAAGCGCACTTCAAAAGCAAAGCAAAACGCGCTTTATCGCAGTGCGCTTCGGGAATGTCCTGGGAAGCAACGGCAGTGTCGTTCCGATATTTAAAGAGCAGATCGCCGCCGGCGGCCCGGTAACGATTACTCACCCGGAGATGCGGCGCTACTTCATGACCATTCCCGAAGCTACTCAGCTGGTTTTGCAGGCATTCTCAATAGGTAAAGGCGGAGAAGTGTTTGTCCTCGACATGGGCGACCCTGTCAGAATCGTAGATCTAGCCCGTAATCTCGTCTTGCTATCCGGATTGCGGCCCGATCGGGATATCAAATTCGAATTCACCGGCTTGCGTCCGGGTGAAAAGCTCTTCGAAGAACTCAATCTCCAGAACGAACTTTTTATGCCGACCGCGCACGCGAAAATTCTTAGCTACCTATCCCCTTTTTCGGCCGACCTCAAAGTAATGCATGTCGCCTTGGAAGAACTCCGCCAGATTTCGGAACGGAAAGATGTCGCCCGTCTGGTGTTGTATTTGAAGGAACTGATTCCGGACTATAATCCCGGGCTCCCCATTGCTGAAGCTCGCCATGTCCGCGACAGCAATCCAGGGCCCGCTGGTGAAACCGAATCATCCTGCGGCGGTCGGCAACGAGTGGCCGCAGCCTCTTGGAATGCCGGCCAACCTGCTGAACTGAAACACCCTCCTCCCAAAAAACCGCTAGGTGTTCCTGGTGAAACAACCACGCGCACGAAACTCTATTGGCAGAACCTTGATGAAGCGTTTTACCTGCTTTACGCGATTGCTTTTACTCTGCGCGATTGGGACGAGTGCACCTCTCAGCCGGGCGCAGGTAGCAGCAAAGGATACGCAGCCTGCGACTGTGCGCGACCAGAGCGCGATCGCTATCGGTCCCGGCGATCTGCTGGATCTCAGCGTTTTCGATGTGCCCGAGCTGGTATTGAAGGTTCGAGTGGATGTAAACGGGTGCGTCAGTCTTGCTTTTCTTGGAGACGTGAAGCTTGCCGGGATGACGGTCGGCAACGCCCAACGCCTGATTGCCCGCGAGCTGGTCGCGCGCCAACTGGTGAAGGACCCCCGAGTGTCGATATTTATCGAGGAGTTCGCTACCCAGGGCATCACCGTCTACGGAGAAGTGAATGCGCCGGGTATCTATCCGCTGATGGGCCCACATCACCTGTATGATGTGATCTCTGCCGCCGGCGGTCTGACGCTGAAATCAGGGCGCACCGTCACGGTTTTGCATGCCGGACAAAGTGACCATCCTGAAGTGGTCGCACTGGCAAACATAAATGCCACCGAAAATCCGCTCGAGCATGCCAATGTGCCGATTTATCCGGGCGACACAATCGTCGTCTCCAAAGCGGGGATCGTCTATGTGCTGGGAGAGGTCAACAAGCCGGGCGCCTTCCTCATGGAGGACAACACCTCGATCTCGGTTCTGAAGGCCACGGCATTGGCCGGGGGCACCACCAAGCTCGCATCCCTGAAGGGTTCGCTGATACTCAGGAAGTCTCTTGCAGGCACAACGCAAACCAGAATTCCGTTGGACAAGATCTACCATGGCAAGGCTCAGGACCTGCAGTTACACGCGGAAGATATCGTGTTCGTTCCCTTGAGCAACATCAGGAACTATGGAGCCATGGGGCTGCAAGGAGCGATTCAGGCAGCCGTTTATTCCATCTACGCTTTTCAACTGCACTAACCAAAGCAAGAGGCAATCCGGTGATGAGCTCGACTCGAGGCGAATCTGAGCACCGCAATCTGGGGATGATTCGAGGCGTCGAAAAGGCAGATGATCCCGGCAGATCCGACGAGATCACGCTCTCGGATCTGATCCGTGTTTTTCGGCGCCGCAAACAGATCATCCTCACCTCATTGATCGTAGTGGTTCTTCTTGGCGGATTGTATTGTGCCCTCAAAACCCGCCGATACGAAGCGATCGCCGACCTCGCGATTAATCCGGAGGGCTCCGATGCTCTGGATATGGGCGACATCACTGCGAGCCTCGGTGGCGGCGGTCTCGGCTTCGATCAAAAGCTCGAGACCCAGGTTCGTATTCTGAAGAGCGACAGTCTGGCGTGGACGGTCATCGGCGCATTGCGGCTCGACAAGCAGCCTACCTTCGCCGGCCAACGCAAGTTTGCTTTCTTCGGCCGGTATAGCGTGGGGAACGTGCCAGACGATGTGGAGCAGACGGGGCCACAGCGGCGGAACGAGTTACTGGCGAGGTTCCGTAGGGCGCTGACCGTGCAGACGATCACGCGCACCCAGGCGGTAGAAATCACCTTTCGCAACGCAGATGCAACCCTGGCGCGGGAAATCGTCAATCATCTGGTGTCTGCTTATACCCAACGTACCTTCATGACCCGGTACAACGACACCATGAAAGCGTCAGACTGGTTATCGGGTCAGCTCGTTCAGCTCAAGTCTACGATCCAGGAATCTCAGTCCCGGCTCTCACAATTGCAAAAGAAGACCGGCATCTTCGGCACCGATGAGAACGACAACCTTGTGCTCTCCAGGTTGAACGATCTCAGCAAGGAGTTGACCGACGCCGAAGCCGACCGGATTGTGAAGGAGGCGAAGTACCGCGTGGCCCAGTCGGGCAACCCCGAACTGCTGGGGACTATCGTTCCGGACAGCGTTCTTCCCGTCCTGCGTGGACAGCAAGCCGACTTAAAAACCCAACTCGCGCAGGCAAACTCAGAGTACGGTCCACAGTATCCCAAAGTCATCCAGCTCAAGAATCAGTTGGCCCAGGTGGAGAAGTCCCTGCAAACCGAGATCGAAGACATTCAGGAACGCTTCCGAACGGACTTTGAGGTTTCAGCCGGCGCCGAGAAACAGTTGCAATCAACCTTTGATGGGCAGAAGCAGCAAGCCTACAAAATGAGCGAGGGTCTTGACCAGTACGGCATCCTAAAGCGTGAAGTGGAGTCCGGCAACGACCTCTACGAAGACCTATTGAAAAAACTCAAAGAGGCGGGTGTGGTAGCCAGTCTGAAGGCAGCCACCGTCGATGTCATCGATCCGGCAACTCTTCCCACCAGGCCGGTGGAACCCAATACCTCGCTAGTGCTGGCGCTAAGCATCCTCCTCGGCCTGGCTGCCGGCATCGCGTGCACATTTGCCGCTGAAAGCCTGGATAACTTGATCCGCAGCCCGGAAGAAGTGGAGATTTTGACCGGAGCTCCTCTCTTTGGGATGATCCCGCACATTAAGGGAATGCTTCCGCATAGCGAGCAGGGGCGTATCAAGACGAGCGGGCAAGAAGGAGTATCCCATTGGGATGGATCGAAACAGGGCTCTCTGGTTACCGTGCTGCGGCCTAACTCCCAGGCCTCGGAAGGGTTTCGCTCGCTGCGCACCGCGCTCCTGCTTGCCTCGGCCGGTACACCGCCGAGGACGGTCCTGATCGCAAGTGCTCTCCCGGGTGAGGGCAAGACGACGGTCAGCATGAATATCGCCGCTGCGCTCACCCAGCGGAGTGCACGCGTACTGCTGGTCGATGCTGACCTGAGGCGCGGTGTGCTGGCGGAACGATTAGAGATGGCGAAGAACCCCGGCTTGAGCGGCTCGCTCACCGGAGCCGCCAATTGGCGCGACGTTGTCGAAGCACTACCGAACGCTCCTAATCTGTTCGTTCTCCAGGCCGGCCCGCGTCCGCCGAATTCCGCCGAACTGCTCGGATCTGTCCAGATGCACGAACTTCTAGAGGAGTGGAAATCGGCGTACGATCACGTGATCATCGATAGTGCTCCGTGCCTGGTTGTTACCGACGCTGTGCTGGTGGCGCAAAAGACGGACGTCGTTCTTCTCGTGTCCAGATTGGCCGTCACGCCGCGTCGCGCCTTGCATCGCGCCAGTGAGTTGCTGCAGTCTGGCGATGGCCATCTGACCGGTATCGTGGTCAACGATGTGCGTGTTGCCGAGCAATATTACGGATATGGCTACGGTTACGGATATGGTAAGTATCACGGCTATTACTCTGAGAAGGCCTTAGAAGAACACTAGCCTGGATGCTGAAAAAGTCGACCACCGGTAGAAATGCTGACCTCAGGGGCTAAAGAGCGTGTGTGGGAACCAGGATTTGGGAGTTTAGTCCCGTCGGGACGGTTGAAAATAGCCCAGGACGCTAGTCCTGGGTACGCTATGAAACATGACTAAGTCCCGTAGGGACGGCTGAAGGTTGTCCAGGATCGCGTCGCGGCCTATTTTCAACCGTCCCTGCGGGACTCGTCGTCCTTTCAAATCCAACCCAGGACTAGCGTCCTGGGCTATTTCAGCCGTCCCTCCGGGACTAAGTTTGGAACTGGAGTTCTCACAACGCCCTAAAGCCCGTCTTAGTTTTCGCAGTGCGGCCCGACTAAAGCCGTGCCTTGATACAAAGCAGAGTGTTTCAGCACTGCTAGACCTTGGTTGCGCATCAGCAATGCAGGTTTCTAGGTCGGCCCCGTCCACTCGATTTTCTTTTCCGCTGCGCTGGCATGCTTATGAACCAAGCATTTTCGAGACTCTGTAATCGATGGCTGCCAACCGGCAAATTCGCCAGAAGCGTCTCGATCCTGGTGGGCGGAACGGCCATGGCGCAAGCGATTGCGGTTGCCGCATCGCCAGTCCTGACGCGTATCTACCGCCCGAGCGATTTTGGCGTACTTCAAGTATTCATCTCCCTAACGGGATTCGTCATGGTCATTGCTGCGGGGCGCTATGAGTTTGCGCTGCTCTTGCCCGAAGATGAACAGAGTAGGTTCGATCTGCTTGGAGTAGCGATTGTTTGCGTGTGCCTGACCACGATGGTGACTGCCGGGATCGTTGCCATCTTCCACCGGTATCCCTCGATGCTTCCTGCCGGCGTGCTGGTTCTGAAGGGCTACCTGTGGCTTCTTCCGGTCAGCGTATTCGGCGGCGGACTTTATCAGGCGCTCAGTTACCGGGCCATGCGGCAGAATGCCTACACGGCAGATTGCCGCCACCAAGCTCACGCAAGTTGCAGCGATGGTCGCTATCCAACTTGCTGCGGGTTTCGTGATCCGCGGTCCCCTGGGACTGTTGACGGGCGATGCAGTGGGTCGCATCACGGGAAGCGGGAAGTTCCTGCGCGCGTTATGGCGGAACCATATCGTTCAAATTCGTGGCATGCGCGTGCCTCGCATGATCCGGTTAGCAGTGCGCTATCGCGACTATCCGCTGGTTTCCACCTGGGGAGGCCTGCTCAACGCGTCGGGGCTGGCGTTGCCCGCCCTGTTCCTGGCTGCGTGTTATGGAGCGCAATATACGGGATGGTTCGCCTTGGTCAATCGCGTGTTAGGTGTTCCGGCAGCATTGATTGGGGCAAGCATTGCCCAGGTCTACACTTCTCAGGCAGCAACGCTCTCAAGGGTGGACTCCCCAGCGGCTCATGTATATCTTTCTTGAGACCACCCGGCGGATGCTCTACCTGGGGCTCGTCCCCTGTGCCCTGTTTACCATCTTCGCGCCGTGGGTCTTCCAAACTATTTTTGGCCGCGTATGGCGTGAGGCGGGCGAATACGCTCGCTATCTGGCGTTCATGTGCTATGCCGGCTTTATCAACTCACCCGTCACCTTGACCTTGAGCGTTCTGCAACGGCAACGGACACAGTTCGTTTGGGATGCCGGCAAACTGGCGCTGACCGCCCTTTCCTTCACCTTACCCTACCGTTTCGGCTATGGCCCGCGCGTCGCCATCCTCGCCTACGGAGTCGCGATGACTCTCATGTACGGCATCCATTGGACGCTATCGCATGGTGCGATCAAGCATTGTGCAGATGCGGCGGCGGCCTTAGCGAACATGGCAGAAGCGTGAAGCTTCCTTGGACATGAGATATCCAATCAACCATTACGGAGCGTTGGCCGAGCGAGGTGACCACGCGCCGAAACCTCAAGACTGGCCGGGATGGTGACTCTGCTCATGACGGGAACCTTAGCGGGCTTTCTCATGGTGTCTTACGTTCCCGGCGCTCTTGGCGTAGACAGCCGTGTCGCGACCGTTCCCTTTCGCGGCCTCATGCTGCTTTTGCAACTCTATGCTCTCTTCAGATTCCTGGGTGCGGGTCATCTCCGCATCGGGATGTCGATTATTTCTGTCGCGGCGGTGTTTTTCTGGACTGCCTATAGCTTAAGATTCATCGTCGATGCGGCGTTTCTACAGGTTCCGCTGGGAGACAGCTCCATCGGATATGGCCTTGTCTCTGTTTGCTATCTGTCTCCCTACCTTCCTTGTCTTGTACCAAATCAGGGACATCGAGCTTTATCGGAATGCGCTCCCATGGAGCATGCTGGCGCTCGGTGTGTGCTGCCTGGCATCGATGCTTCGCACCAGAACTTCGCAAGATGTAACCCTGCACGGTCGTTATCAGGGAAACGATATTCTCAACTCCGTTTCCTATGGTCACATGGGCGTCACAGCCATCATCCTGGGACTCTTCGTTCTTCTACAAATAGGCCGCGTCAAGAGAGCGTGGTACCTTCGGGTCGGGGCGGCGGGCACAGTCTGTCTCGGTGCGTTCAGCATCCTGGCCGCATCTTCCCGCGGTGCCCTGGTCGCCGGTATCCTGGTGATTCCGTTTATCGGATATCTGGGGATACGGTGCGGCTCCCGGTTTGTCACCGTTGCCATGTGCATTGTCCTGGCATTTGTATTCTCAGTAACTGCTACTTATTTTTCCCGGAACGGCCTGAAACTCGATCGTCTGCTCGCGTCTGCTGCGGCCTACGATACGACGTAGTGACTCGATAAATACCCGCCACAATATGATCCGGGATGCATGGCGTGAATACATGGACCATCCCTGGCTCGGCAGCTCGATCGTGGAGAGAAATGCTCTCATCTATCCACACAACGCAATGGTCGAAGCATTCATGGCTACGGGAACGTTTGGCGGCGCAGCGTTCGCACTGCTGATCCTCGCGGCTAGTCTATCGCTCGATGAGATTCATAGGGCGGGATCCTGCCATCGCCTGGATTCCGGTTTGCTTCTTCCAGCAACTGATCGGAGCCATGTTCTCGGGCGGACTCTATGGCAATGTGCCGCTGTGGGGCATGATGGCGATCGTGCTCGGCGCCGACCTTCCCCGGACGCGGCCGTTGCGGTTGCCATTTAAGCAACTGCCATCCTCATGATTTTCCAGATCAAGGAATTCCTGGACCGGATGCTCTATCCGCTCTACATCTTGCGAGGACGCAGACCGTGGACGCCGGGATACTATACGGCCAAGCGACGGCGAATCGAGATTGCCATCGAAAACGGATTGCTCAAGCCAGCCAGCCCTCTCCCGAGAGGTTACGGTTTCCGGATGGATGAACGAGTCATCGAGTATCCGTGGGTCTATGCACAGGTTGCCCCGGGATCCGGGCCTGATGCTCGACGCGGGTGCAGCTCTCAATCACGGCTTTCTGGTGAGCAGGCCGCCCGTGAGTCAAGCGAAACTGTCGATTTGCACCCTGGCGCCGGAAAAGCAGTGTTACTGGCAGAGAGGCATCTCCTATGTATTTGGCGATCTCCGGTCATGTGCATTTCGCTCCGGGATATTCGACACCATCGTGAGTATCTCTACCATTGAACACATTGGCCTCGATAACACCGTGCTGTATACGACGGACGGAACGAAAAAGGAAGATGACGCCGAGGGCTTTCGCGCGGCAGTGCGAGAATTTCGGCGGGTCATTCGTCCCGGAGGCGTCTGTTTTATTACCGTACCGTATGGAAAGGCGTGCAATCGCGGCTGGTTCCAGGTGTTTGACGCGACGATGGTCCGCGCGGTGCTGGATGATTTTGAACCGGCACATACAGAAGTTGAGTATTTTGCCTATTCGCCCGATGGATGGCATGCCTCCGATCCCGCTGCGCTGGCAGACGCAACCTTCTTCGACATCCATCAGGAAAAGCGTTTCGGTCCTGATTATGCAGCCGCGGCGCGCGGTCTGATTTGCATGCGGTTGGTTGCATGAATCTCGCCTATGTAGCTCCACCATACGGCGAACACCTCGTATGAGGCTATTTCAAAACTCAGGGGTTCCCCTCAGTTATTTATCCAGCCACCGGGCAGAGCTACAAAGTGCAGTCACGTTCCAGGACCGTATCACGCGCTTCCTCCATCAACGCTACGGAGCGTTGCACTTCCTGGCGCCGGTGTTGGATGGAGAGGAAACAGCCTTCTTTACCAATGGCGACGACGAGATCCTGCAACGCATGTGGGCGCGGCAGATGGGCATGTCGAGGCGGGCAAGTCTCCCGGAAATCCTGCTGGCGCAATTGGAATTCCATCGGGCGGAAGTTTTCTACAACCTGGACCCTATCCGCTATAACAGTGAATTTGCCCGCAAACTGCCAGGATGTGTGCGCAAGACGGTTGCCTGGCGTAACATCCCTTTGCCTCTGGCAGACCTGGGTGGGTACGACCTGGTGGTATGCAACTCCGCCAGTCTTCTCAGAAGCTATCGCGCGTCCGGCTGGAAGGCAGCGTATTTCTCGCCCGCACATGATCCCGTCATGGACGAGTATGCCGGCAACCAGGAACGTCCCATCGATGTCGTTTTCGTGGGAGGATATTCCCGGCACCACATGAGGCGCGCGGCAGTACTGGAAGCGGTTGCCGGCCTCAGAGGCCGCTACAGGATTGAGTTCTGCCTCGCCCGTTCACGGCTTACCCGGTTGGCAGAGACACCCGCAGGCTGCCTGGGACCTCTCGGGAAGTATCGCAGGCCCAGGGACATTCGCGCAGTCTCGCGTGACCCGGTGTATGGCCGTGATCTGTATGCGCTCATGGCAAAGTCTAAAGTCGTTTTGAATGGCGCCATCGACGTGTCAGGAGAAGACCGGGGAAATATGCGTTGCTTTGAGGCGATGGGGTGTTCTGCTCTGCTTTTGGGCGACGCAGGTATGTATCCCGATGGCATGCGCGATGACGAGACACTGCTCACTTACTCGTCGCCGGCAGAAGCAAAAGCATTGGCGGAGCGGGTGGTCAACGATTGGAGCCGTTATGCAAGAACAGCAGAGCAGGCGAATCACATGGTCCGCACTCTCTATAGCAAGCGAAACCAGTGGAGTGAATTTTGCCGGCTGGTGAGCTGTCTCTAGCAGCGCTGCGTTCCAAAAGGCTGGTTACGTGAATCTGGACTATGTGGCACGGCGCTTATTAGGGCGTCCGACATGCATCCTTGATCGCGGCGCTAAGTTGTACCGATCCGCCAGAATCCGCAATGCTTCGGGAAAGGACAGTGAGATACGGGTGGGAAGCCACTCGATGATCCTGGGTGAGCTCTTGACCTTTGCTCATGGTGGACAGATACAGATTGGTGCATGGTGCTATGTCGGGGAGGGTACAAGGATATGGTCAGCGTCCCGCGTCCTCATCGGAGACCGAGTGCTGATTGCGCACAATGTGAACATTTTCGATAGCCTTACCCATCCCGTCGGCGCAGGCGCGCGGCATAGACAGTTTCAGACGATCGTGACTTCAGGTCACCCAAAAGAAATCGATCTCGGCGAACAGGCGATCACCATCGGTCCTGACGCGTGGATCGGCGCCCACGCGATTATTCTGCGCGGGGTCATGATCGGAACTGGCGGGATTGTCGGCGCCGGAGCCGTGGTGACCAGGAACGTTCCCGACTACACCATCGTAGCCGGTAACCCTGCGCACCCCATTCGCGAACTTACACCTTCGGAACGAGATGCCATGTGAGCGAGCCGTCGTCTGCATGGGAAGATGCGGTACAGTGGCTGCGCTCTCAACCCGAGAAGCAGGATCTGGTTCTGAATGCATACTACGACGACCCTCTGATCGCCGCAGCAGAACGCTATTGGAAAAGCTGCGAATGGGAAGAGGTCCGAAAGCTCCTCGGTTCCAGCCAGGGGAGAGGCGCTCGATGTGGGGGCCGGCCGCGGGATTGCGAGTTACGCGCTGGCACGCGAAGGATTCGCCGTGACCGCTCTGGAACCCGACAGCAGCCGCCTTGTGGGCGCCGGTGCAATTCGTTCACTCGCGGAAGAGAGCGCGTTGCCGATTACCGTGGTTCAGGAGTTCTCAGAACATTTGCCGTTCGACGACGGCCAGTTCGACATTGCGTTCGCGCGCGCCGTTCTTCACCATACTCGGAACTTGCAGTCGGCTTGCAGCGAATTCTTCCGTGTCCTCAAGCCCGGTGGCCGGCTGATCGCTGTTCGTGAACATGTCATTTCGCGGAAGAAAGATTTGCCCGTATTCCTTTCCCGCCACCCCCTGCACCGTTTGTACGGCGGCGAGAACGCCTTTTTACTTTCAACCTATACGGATGCCCTGTTGCAGGCGGGCTTTGCGATCGACGTTGTGCTCTCCCCATTAAGCAGTGTGATCAACTACGCTCCCTATACCGAGCAGACGCTGAAGGACGCGATTGCGGATCGTCTGGGCGGCAAGCTTGCGATGCGAGGTGTGTTGCGCCGTGCGCTCAGCCTGCCAGCTCTGTGGTCCTTGGCCCGCAGGACACTCTCCTGGGTTGACCGTCGTCCCGGCAGGCTCTACTCGTTTGTGTGCACTCGGCCATAGCCATGGCGCAGATCTGGATCACTGGAACCCGAGGCTTCATCGGCCGCCATCTTGCCTCCTGGCTTTCCCGCCAGGGCCACACCGTGGTCGGCATCGGTCATGGTCCCTGGCCGCCGGCGGAGGCGCAGGCATGGGGTGTGCAACGCTGGCTCAATGGAGGAATTCATGCCGGCAATCTGCAACAACTGCTGCGCGATAGCGGTTCTCCGGACTATATCTTTCACTTGGCCGGAGGCTCTTCGGTGGGCGCGTCGATCGCCAACCCCTATGAAGACTTTACCCGCACCGTCGCTACCACAGCGGAATTGCTCGAGTGGATGCGGCTTGGGGCGCGCAACGCAAGGCTGGTCTCCGTATCGAGTGCCGCGGTCTATGGGGCAGGTCATACCGGCCCAATCCGAGAAGAACAAGCGCTCCTGCCATTTTCGCCTTATGGCTACCACAAGCTGATGATGGAGAACTTATGCCTGTCGTACGCGGCGAATTATGGCCTGGCGGTTATGGTGGTACGGCTGTTTTCGGTGTATGGCAGTTGGCTGAAGAAGCAGGTGTTATGGGATATGTGCTCCAGCCTGGCTTCGGGCACGCGGCAATTGGTGCTGGGTGGCACCGGCGAGGAGTTGCGCGATTGGACTGACATCCGGGATGTGGTGCGAGCCTTGGAGTTCGCCATGGGGCTGGCATCGGATCCCGACGCGATGGCGGTCTTTAATGTGGGCTCGGGAGAAGCGACGAGCGTCGGCAGAATCGCCGCGATGGTGTTGGAGTCCTGGCCGGCCCCGGCCAAGGTTGTCTTCAATGGCAAGGCACGGCCCGGTAACCCCTGCAGTTTGGTGGCCGATGGCTGGTTCCTGCAAAAAAAAGGCTTTGCCTGGAGCGTTCCGGTAAATAGCGGCGTGCGCGACTATGTGCGGTGGTATCTGCAGTCTTCAAGGAGTGATTTCTGACCCGGGTGGCATTCACGCTGATCAGTGCCGCCAACTGGATGGGCACGGGCGGGTATAACTACCTGGTCAATCTGGCGCAAGTGCTGTCTGCGCATGCGTCTGATCGGGTGCAGATGGTGCTGTTTGTGGGCACGGATGCCGCGGCGGCGAATGTTGAGCCTTTTGCCGCGATTGCGAGCGTGCAGGTGGTTCGCCTTTCCACCTTTGACGACGCGCGCAGGAATCAGCGCCTGCGCCAGGCGCTCCTGACCGGCTGTGACCAGGCCGCGGCTCGCGCATTTCGTGAGCACCGCATCGACGTGCTCTTCGAGTGCGCACAATTTTATGGCTGGCGCTTTCCGTTTCCCCGCATCGCCTGGATCACCGATTTTCAACATCGGCATCTTCCTGAATTGTTCGGCTTTGGCGCGTATTGGAAACGCGATCTCGGATTTCGCGCGCAAATCCTGAGCCGCCGGCACATCATGCTCAGCAGCGAAGATAGCCGATCTGATTGTGAAGCCTTCTTTCCCCGATCCAGGGGAAGAACCTCAGTCGTTCGCTCCGCGATGCTACCGCCGAAGTTATCGGAGGGTGACGGCGAGCCGGCAATTGCGTCCGTCTATCAATTGCCTGAGCGCTACTTTTACCTGCCCAATCAGTTCTGGAAGCACAAAAACCATCGCACGGTGATCGAGGCGCTACGCATATTACGGCAAGAGGGTTACAACACGGTGGTGGCCGCCTCGGGCAGAGCGGAGGATTATCGTCATCCCGGCCACTTTGCGGAGCTTCAGTCATTGGTCCATCAATACGGGTTAACCCATAACTTTCGCTTTCTCGGAATCGTGCCGCGCCGCCATGTGTTTGCGTTGATGCGCGCTTGTACGGCGCTGATCAATCCGTCGATGTCCGAAGGGTGGAGTACGACCGTGGAAGAGGCTAAATCGCTCGGAGTGCCCATGCTGCTTTCCGATCTGCGCGTTCATCGAGAACAGGCCGGGGATTGCGCAGATTATTTTGACCCGGAGGTAGCAGGGCAGCTTGCGTCGCTCATGGCTCGCCACGAAGATTCGCCTGACCCATCTACGCCGGGATAGAGAGAAGGAGGCCATCGCGGCATCTCAGAAGCGAGTGAAACAATTCGCGGTTGATTTTTCCGAAACTGTGGAGCGTGCTACGGCTTTATTTCTCCACCAACGAGCGCCTTCTCACCGTGAGAGTTATCGGTTGGGCTGAATGATTGAATTGAGAACACGAATCCTCGGCAGGCCTGTTGATGTTGCTTACCGCCGCTCCGGATGCGATCCCTCAAACAGCGCAGAGTGGTCGGCCAACGAGACAAGTGGACGCTCGCAAGACGGGCAAATCGGAAAACAACGGAAGTTCACCGGCAATCGGCCCCACGCCAGGGGCGAAGCCAGGGCTCTGCTTTCAACCTGGAGTTGGCTGGCAAAGGATTCTTCCGGAGCCATCCGGTGCACCCGCTACGCCGGGCACGAATGGTTCCATAGGCCTGGAGGGTGGCCGCTCAACCAGCGCAGCGCATGCACAATCGATCTACGCCCGGTCATCCAGTGCGCAGCAAAGAGGTCGAGTGTGCCGGCAACTCAATCAACAGAGAGGCCTCGGAGCTGGCGTAGAAAAGTTCACCTTCCTCGATCGTCCCCAGACCATGCGATCCGCGGGGTCGACGAAGCCCGGCACGGTCACTTCATTCCACGTCAATTCACCGTCCCATGCGCATGGTAGCGCGCACCTCAAGCCGGTGGGGATCGCCCCCGTCCCCTACCTACTTCGCGTCAGAAGCTGAATCGGACGCGCATCCGGACCAGGTAGGCGTACGTGACTTTCACGCCTACACCAGCTCGATCAAGCTACGCAGATTGATACGAAATGCGCCTGATTTTCGGACGCGCATCCAACTGCAACAGCTACAGAACGGTCCGCAGCTGCATAAAGCAGGGGCCGCCACAAAGACAGGCGCGGCGGCCAGGACGCCACTGCAAGGTGAACGCGCAAACCGAACTTCTTCCCGGAGATCAGATACTCACGGCCGGCCGCCGGACAATCCCCGAAAACGTTTTTCCGGTGTTTATCGATAGCCGGCGTATTCGTGGTGACTGGATCCTTAGCAAAGACGACCGATCCCTGAGCCTGGGAGTAAGACCATGAACGTTGTGATCGTCAGCGCCGTATTCCCGCCTGAACCCGTGGTGACGGCGCAGACCAGTTTCCAGATTGCCGATGAATTATTTCACCATGGTCATCAGGTCACGGTCTTGGCCCCGTTTCCCAGCCGCCCCGACGGCAGGCTTTTCAAAGGCTACCGCAGGTCACTCTATCGCCGGGAGAGCATGGGTTTCTCTGTGATCCGCTGCTTCTCCTTTCTCTCCCGGAAGTCCACCATGGGCAGCCGATTGTTGGAGAATATGGGGTTTGCCATTACCTGTTCCGCCCGCGTTCTGTGTTTGCCACGGCCGGATGTCATCTATATGAACTCATGGGTCATTGTCTGTTCCGGCATGGTATCCGCAGCGGCTTGGCTTCGCAGCATTCCTGTCGCCATGAGTATCCAGGACGTTTACCCGGAGTCGCTTTCCCAGCAGAAAAGGATCAGCGCCCATTCGCTGCTATTTCGCAGTTCTGCGTGCGCTCGATCGCAGGATCGCGCACTCCGCAAAGGCCCTCATCGTGATCTCGGATCAGTTTCGTGAGACCTATCGCGTGGATCGCGGAGTGCCTGCCGAGCGTATCCATGTGCTGCAGAATTGGGGAGAGACGAGCTCAGTCAACGTGGATGCCCGCGGCGCCTACGGCCTGCGTCAGAAATACGGCATACTCGATCACACGATGTTGGCCGTCTATGCGGGCAACATCGGTGCAGCGGCTGGGGTAGAAACAGCGATCAGGGCATTTGAGTACCTATGGAACGATGAGAATATCTGTTTGCTGATCGCTGGAGTGGGCTCGTCTTTGGGAGCGTGTCAGCAGATGGTAGAGGAGAAGGGGCTTCAGGATCGCATTTTCTTTTACACGCCCTGGCCGAAGAAGGATACGGGAATCGTCTTAGGCGCGGCGGACGTTCTCTTGTTGCCAACGCAGGGCGAGCAGTCGCTGGTTTCGGTTCCGTCCAAACTCATCTCGTACATGTTGTCCGGCCGGCCGGTGCTCGCTATGGTGCTCGGCAACTCTGACACTGCCAAACTGATCATAAAAGCGAAAGCGGGCTGGGTGATTTCGCCCGATGATCCGGCCGGTACGGCCGCGGCCTTGAAAGTCATCGCCGCCAGTCCTCCCGAAGATGTTCGCGCCGCCGGAGCCCGCGGTCTGGACTATGCCCTGTGCCACCTGACCCGCGAGGCGAATCTTCCCAGGATGATCCAGCTGCTGCTCGAGACTGCGGAAAGCAGAACTGTCCCTTCTGTGCCCCAATACTAATGAAGGATACAGAGAGTGACCCACTGGCTAGGCCGTGCCTGGAAGCGCTTCTTTGATCTCACGGTGGCCATCGCAGCGCTGATTGTCTTTGCGCCCATGCTTGGGCTGATTGCCGTGGCCATCAAGGTCAGTTCCAGAGGGCCGGTATTGTTCATGCAAGAGCGTATTGGTTGGCAGGGCCGAAAATTTCGCATCATTAAATTCCGATCGATGGTGCGCAATGCGCCGTATATTCGCAATCCTGACGGCAGTGCTTATAGTTCGGACACAGATCTGCGCGTGACCCGCTTGGGTAGGATTCTTCGGCGAACCAGTCTTGATGAAATACCGCAGTTGTGGAACGTGGTGCGCGGCGAGATGAGTCTCATCGGGCCGCGTCCGGAGCTGGCAGAAGGTACTCAGAGCTATCGGCCAGCCGACTTTAGACGACTGAATGTCCGCCCCGGTATGACCGGTTGGGCGGTGGTGCATGGACGCAATGACGTGCCCATCAACATGCGTCGGGATTTGGATACCTGGTATGCCGACCACGCGGGCTTCCTGCTGGATTTGAAGATCCTCTGCAAGACCATCGCAACCGTCATGGTCCGCCAAGGAATCAATCGGACCGGCGACCCGCCGCTTCCGGATGCGGAACACGGAATGGAGGCCCAGACGATGTTCCACGGAAAACTAGGGGCGCTTCTTCCTTTCGATGAAGCCGCGTTGCCGTTGGTAAGAGCCTGGATCAACGATGAGGAAGTGAGGCGGGGTACGGGAACGGAAGGCCCAGTCTCCGATCGGGAACACCGTCGATGGTACGAATCCGTCATGGATGACCCTGCGCAGCGTATTTTCCTGATCGCTCAAGGAAGAGGGAACGAAGCCAATGCGGTAGGAGTGCTCGGGCTCCGCGGCATTAACTGGCGATCGCGTCATGCGGAGTATTGGATTTACCTCGGAGATCGTTTGGCGCGCGGCAAAGGTCTCGCTGAGGAGGCCTCCAGGTTGTTGCTGCGGCTTTGCCTTTGGCACTTTGGGATTGCATCGAGTCTTTCTCCAGGTCAATGTCACCAACCAGTCCGCGATTCAGCCTCTACCGGCGGCTTGGCTTTGTTGAGGAAGGCATACTGCGTGCGGCGGTATTTGCCGACGGCCGCTTTGTCGACCGTCTCCTGCTTTCCATGCTGTCGCACGAGTTTGGACAACCCCCGGAGTAGCGATAACCAACCAGCTAAAGGGCAGCAACGATAAGTCAGGCTTGTCCAAGGGTCGATCCGACAATAAGGCGCTTAAGGCGCACACTTCCACCCGCGGTCCAACCCAGCAACCAAGCCCGGTGTGTTCAACTCTCTCGATTGGCTCGGGTTCCAGACCGGTGGGATGCGAGTTGATTCGCTAATTCGGATAGCTCTGAACTTAACAATGCTTCGAAAGGGTCAGCCGTGATTCCCAGCCTATTGGTGGTGGGTGCCGGTCCACTGCAGTTACCCGCGATTCACGAGGCTCGCGCCTTAGGAATTCGCAGCATTGCGGTGGATGGCAATGCTTCTGCTGTCGGCCTCGCTTTGTGTGATGCGCCCTACGTAGCCGATATTCTCGATGCGGATGCTGTCTGCGCCATTGCCAAGAGAGAGAATATCGACGGCATTATGACCTTATGTACGGACGCGCCGGTGTCCACCGTGGCTGAGGTCGGCCAACGCATGGGCCTCACCGTGTTGTCGCCCCAGGCGGCAGCGCGCGCGACCGATAAGCGCCTGATGCGGGAAGCGTTTCGTGCATCGGGGGCGCCGTCCCCGCCTACTCATCTGATTCATTCTTTGGCAGAGGCGCGGGTTGCGGCTGAGTCTTTGGGATATCCTGTGGTGCTCAAGATCGGGCGCGGTTCAGGGAGCCGTGGGGTTTACCGCGTCGATGATAACCGACGCGATGCAGGCGGCGTATGTACGCTGCCGTGATTGGCAGAAGGAAGGAGCATTGCTCTTAGAAGAATGGGTGGACGGTGAAGAAGTGAGCGTGGAAGGCTACTGCACGGATCGTGATCGGTCCATCGTCGCCATTACGGATAAGTTCCTGTTTCCTGGGGTTTCCCCGGTCGAGATTGGCCATTGTCAGCCATCCACCTACGCAGCCTTGCGCGAGCAGCAAATCCACAGCGCTGTTCAGGCAGGACTGAGCGCATTGGATCTGACCTGGTGCGCTTTTCATGCGGAGATCAAGATCTCCACCAAAGGAGCGCAGTTGATCGAGATCGGCGCCCGGCTCGGCGGGGACCGCATCTCCACCCACTTAACCCCTCTATCGACTGGCGTCAATCTGGTGAGAGTCGCGATCCTGCTGGCTTTGGGGGAGCGCCCTCAATGCCCGCGCATTTGGGAGCGTGCCGCGTGTGTCCGCTACTTCGATGTACAGCGCGCCGGCACGCTGAAAGGTGTGCTGGGTTTGCGCAGACTCTACGAGATTCCAGGCGTGGAACTCATCTATCCTGCCTCCGAACGCGATGGGATATTGCGCAAGGGTTTTGCTGTAGGCGAGATTCGTTCCAGTCTTGACCGTTACGGCCATGTGCTCTATTCCGCCGCAACCCGCAATGAAGCCATTGCCCGCTGCGAGCTTGCCACGAGTAGGGTCTGTTTTCAATTTGAGGATGGCGATAGCCGTAACGCCGTGGGCGCACCGTGGTGAATCGATGAAACTTACAGAACAGACCATTCCATTCCACGCCGCAAGCGTCGGAGAAGACGAAGCCCGGGCGGCCGCGGACGTTATCCGTTCCGGCTGGCTCACGATGGGCCCGAAGACCATTGAATTCGAGCAGAACTTTGCCTCCTATGTCGGCGCCCGGCATGCCATTGGCGTCAGTTCGTGCACCGCGGCACTCCACCTCGCACTCGAAGCGGTCGGATTGCAGCAGGGCGATGAAGTACTGGTGCCTACAACCACGTTCACAGCGACTGCCGAGGTCGTTGTTTATTTCAAGGCCATTCCCGTATTGGTGGATGTGGATCCGATCACGCTCTGTATCGATCCTGAGGAAGCTCGAAAGAAGATTACCAGCAGAACCCGCGCCATTCTGCCGGTCCATTTTGCCGGACAACCTTGCGATATGGACAGAATTCAACATCTCGCGGCCAGCCCACAGTCTCCACGTAATCGAAGACGCGGCACATGCGCTTCCAGCTTCCTTTCGCGGCACGCCCGTCGGGGCTATCAGCAAACTGACAGCGTTCAGCTTCTATGCGACCAAGACCCTCACCACCGGGGAAGGAGGCATGGTCACTACCGACGATGATGAGCTCGCTGCTCGCATGAAGACGATGAGGCTACACGGGATCGGCCGGGACGCATGGAAACGCTATAGCAGTGAAGGCTCCTGGTACTACGAAGTGCTTGAACGCGGGGTTCAAGTACAACCTTACCGACATTCAGTCGGCGATCGGTATCGTCCAATTGAACAAGTGCACAGAAATGCGCAGTCTCCGCGCACGGATTGCCAGGCAATATACAGAGGCTTTCTCGCAGTGCGAGGAAATTGAAACTCCCACGGTTCTCAACGATCGCGAATCCGCTTGGCATCTTTATGTTCTGCGCCTCCATCTGGACCGGCTGACGATCGGGCGCTCAGAGTTCGTGGAACGGTTGAAGCAGAGGGGCGTGGGGACCAGCGTCCACTTCATTCCTCTCCATATGCATCCCTATTATCGGGACGCCTACCATTACTTCCATGAAAGCTTTCCTGTTGCTCTGAGGGAGTATTACCGGTCTTTTTCGTTGCCGATCTATCCCGGAATGTCCCCGGACCAGGTCGCCTACGTGATCGAGCAAGTGAGCGAGGTTATTAAGGAAGGGCGCCGATAGCGTTGCTGCTGGTTTACGCTCCTTTGCCCACGCAAGAAGGCTTCTCCATTGCCGGGCCGGCGGGAGCGCTAGTTAATTCGATAGACAAGGCCTGCACTCGCGTTGAGCACTTTCAGGGTTCTGTCGGCTAAGTATATTTGCGAGTAACCGAGCTCGCCCACGCGGACGCGGAAATGATGGGCGAGGCGCACGTCCACTCCGCCCAGGATCGACCATTGGAGGCCGACTGCCTCAATGATAAAGGGTGGTTTGCCAGGCAGGTTGCGAGACCAGGCATTGCCGGCGCCCACGAGACCGCACCCATAAGGAGTAAAGCGGCCAAAGTGCTTCGCGACTCGTGGACCCGCCAGGGCCGACTCTTCATGCTGGTCGCTACCCCACTTGAGGATGGAACCACGCACCTCGACGCCGAGCAGCCGCCGTGTCTGCCAGAAGCCGCCCGCGGAGAATCCGTAGACAGCGCGGTCGTAAAGATAGTGGAAATTGGGTTTGGCATCCGTAGCAGTCGCAAATATGGAGATATCCGGCGCATGGCGGACTGCTGGACCCACCTGGGCCGACGCGATATGCGGCAGGCCAAAGAGAATCAGGACCGTAGCGAATTGCAGGACAAGCTGTCTACTAAAGTAGAGAGTTCCTGTTCATGATTCCCTTGGCGGCCCGGTGCCGCAGTTGAGGGTTTCGCGCAAGCTCCCCGGCCCTTTTCCTCTTCACTGCCTGCAGAAGCAACAGCATGCGGCGCATAACCCTTACTTCGACGAGTCGCCTGGGGGCAAGCAGATCATGCGTAGACCGCTGAGCACACGGTGAGGCCTCATGAGAAACAATCGGCAACTATCGTGTAGTCCGTGATGTGAAAACGACTCCAGGGTAACGGTGACGATCTGATTAACCCTGCAATTGGCTTGCCGGCAGGCAAGCAATCTCCAATGACCCGAGAAGCGACTCGTCTCCGCACTCGGCTACATCCATCCACCTAAGCTGTATGAAATTGCGACCAACCAACAGCTACCCTGTTTCCGGAACTACCACTTGCTCCTTGAGGTAGCAGTACTGGGGGTCGTGCTTGCCTTAGTTTCATTATCGGCACTTGAGCTGATCGCATTATTGAGACCGCGGCTGGCGGAGGAATCAGTTCAAAGGCACTCGATGGCATTGATCTTGCTTGAGACCTCAAAAGTAAGCACGTCCACATCGGCGCAGAACGTTTTTCGTTCCCTATCTGGAAGTTCATCCAGCAGATCCGCATACGGGGTAAGCTCGCAACCTTGAAATACAGCGAAACCTATGCTGTCAGCCATTCTGCAACTCACATTGATCAAGTCGGGCATATGCCAGGGATCGCCCTTCTGCCTGGGCGGAATGATGATCCGAGACGATGCTCGCGAAATTCGTGGGCAATTTCCAATCCCGGATGAGATGTTGTCCTACCTCACAATGATCGAATCCGAACAAATCGCGCTCCGCCTGGAGGACACTGCTGGCAGATCCGCTATGTGTCTCCAACAGGGTGGCGTATTCTTTTGCGGAGATAACTGCCAGCACCAATCGTCCGATATCATGCAGAATCCCAGCGGTATACGCTTCGTTTGAGGACATCGAACCGGCGCGGGCCAATTGTTGCGCTATCAGCGCACAGGCGAGACTGTGGCGCCACATAGCCCGCAACGACTGATTGTTGAGCGAATCGCCAAGGTAAGCTCTCACTCCGACAGTAAGACATAGGCCTCTGAGGCTTTTGGTGCCAAGCACGGCGACCGCCTGCAGCACGCTGGTGACAGGAAAACGGGCGCCATAGAGCGCAGAATTCGCGATCGTGAGAACTTCGCTCGAGAATGCCGGCTCCGAAGAGATCAAAGCACTCACCTGACTCATCGACACGTCTTCGTTATTCGTCAGCTGAAGTACCCGGATGGCGACCTGAGGAAATGGCGGAATCCGGAGGTGGGCCCAAGGCATCCTGACCGCCTGCTCGCTCTGTCCCTTGATCGGCATGGTCTAAGCATCTCCTCCTTAACAACATCGGCAGCCAAACAAGTCTGGAGATAGTCATCGGTCTATCGGGGGCAGCCACTAT
The DNA here is from genome assembly GCA_963847155.1 of uncultured Acidobacteriaceae bacterium. Classification (GTDB taxonomy): domain Bacteria; phylum Acidobacteriota; class Terriglobia; order Terriglobales; family Acidobacteriaceae; genus PALSA-350. The sequence goes on from CAWJZH010000009.1 coordinate 187,760, forward strand.
GTTTCATTCGGCAACCGGATTGGCCGATGAACGAGATATGGAAATCCTGACATCGTCGACCTTGATGCCGGACAGCCTCAGCTGCCTACGACGCGAGCAACCTGGCGCAGAAGCTCAAAGCGGGGTACGGCGATGACGGCGTGGGTAGCCTTAGGCAATGGAATGGCCGGTTTTGCGGTGGGCCTTTTCCTGCACGCGATACCCGGATCATGGTGGCCCCGTTGGCTGCGGGAATTGGTTGGGAAGAGAGTAAGCGATCCAGCGCAGTGCCGAATATGCCGGAAAAGTTGTCCAAGCCGGCAAGATCAGGTGTTGGCCGAAACCTCGCCGCCAGGCACCGCGACCCCGCCCGTTCTGCTCCAACGCTCAGCACTGATTCTCGTAGCCAATCCTAAACGGCCCATCAACCAGATGCCGTAGTAATTCAGATCAAACTCGTACCAGGCCAAACCGTGGCGCGCCGAAACGGGATGTGCATGGTGATTGTTGTGCCAGCCTTCACCGCCTGTAAGTAGGGCGACCCACCAGTTGTTCCGCGAGTCATCGCGCGTCGCGAAACGTCGGGATCCCCACATATGGGTTGCAGAGTTGACCAACCACGTAGCGTGAAGGCCTAGCGTCACCCGCAGGAAGATTCCCCACAAAACTAAACGCCACCCTCCAACCGCAAGCAGAACAAAAGCAAGCAGTGTGAGTGGAACCCAATGGTACTGATTCAGCCACCGGTAGAAGTCGTTCTTCATCAAATCGGGGGCATACCTGGCGAGCAGAAGAGGTTCAGCATCTGCGCCTGATCCATGGATGACCCACCCCGCATGGGACCACCACCCACCCTCGCGCGGGGAATGGGGATCTCCCGCCTTGTCGGTGTGCTGATGATGAACCCGATGGGTGGCCACCCAAACCAGTGGCCCACCTTCCAGGCTCAGGGTGGCGCACACTGCAAGAAGATATTCCAGCCATCTCGGCACCTGGTAGCCACGGTGTGTAAGCAGGCGATGGTAGCCCATGCCGATTCCCATATTAATGGCGACGACATGAAGAGCAACGGCAACAATAAGTGCAGGCCAGCTGAAAAAGAACAACGCTGCAATGGCGCCCAGGTGAAAAAGCAACATAAATCCAAGCACCAGCCAGTTCACCGAGAGAGTTTGCGCCGCGCGCGAGAGGGCTAGCATCCCAGGTTTCGGCTTAGCAGGCGCCGGCAGATCCTCGTAAGGGGACCCTAAAGAGCTGGCCGCAACCTCACCATCCCGTTTCTCAATCGAAGTACAAAGTAGAACCCTTTTCACGACTCCCATTGAACGCTCTTTAACCGGCTTCGTTCGTCATAGTTTTGTAAACGCCAGAAACTAAGAAACGAATAGTGATCAAAAATGACTTATTCACCTCACCGGCCATCTCTGTGCGCGATCCAGATCAAAACAAAACCATCGAAATGCCCGCTTCCGGTCCTTAGCCACAATCCGTCCTTGATGGCTTAGCCCGCGGGACCGGCGGCGCAACTCCCGTGATAGGTATACTGTCAGCCGACCGGTAGTTCGGCAGGGTTGTCCGTCTCCGAGTGCAAGGACACGATGCCAGGCAATGCCACTGAAAGACTGTGGGGAAGACCATGTCAACATTTGCAGGAAATTGGGCCCGCGCCGCTTTCGTAAGTGTTGCTTGCCTCCTGGTTCTGCAGTCTGGGGCTCAGCAGCTGACCGCGACGCCTGCCGGAATGACGATGACCTCCAATGGCGTGACGCTGGAGGCGACTGCATTACGCGATGATGTCCTCCGCGTACGCATTTGGAAGGGGTCTGCGGCGCCCGAAGATGCCTCGTGGGCGGTTCTCCCCTCGCCGCGCACAAGCCGTGTTGCCGTAGCCGCAGAGTCCCACGGGTTTGCAACCGGCAAACTCAGGGTGACAGTGGATGATCAGCTTCAGCTGACAGTGGCCGATCTTGCCGGCAACATCATCCAAAGCGATGCCGCACCGGTTCAGTGGGATGGAACGAAATTCAAGGTAAGTAAGCAGGGCACCTGGAGCGACCACTTCTTTGGGCTCGGCGACAAACCAGGGCCGCTCGATCGAAAGTTCGAAGCCTTCACCATGTGGAACACCGACTCCTTCGGTTGGCAGGAGTCCACGGACCCCATCTACAAGAGCATTCCGTTCTTTATCGATATGAATCACGGACGTGCCCTGGGCGTGTTTCTCGATAACACCTGGCGGACAGATTTCGACTTTGGCCGTGTTGACCCGAACCGCTACACCTTCGGCGCAATGAATGGTCCGCTCGACTACTACCTCCTTTATGGTCCTGAACCGAAGGCAGTCGTTTCCGCGTGGGCGTGGCTCACTGGGCCGACTCCGGTGCCCCCACTCTGGGCTCTCGGTTTCCAGCAGTCACGCTACAGCTATTTTCCCGCGTCGCAGCTTCGGGAAGTGGCTGCCAGGATGCGCAAAGATCGCATTCCCGCCGACGTTCTTTGGCTGGATATCGACTTCCAGCACGAAAATTGGCCCTTCACCGTAAACGAGAAGGCGTTTCCTGAATTTTGCCGGGATGGTCCATGATCTCGCCCAAGAGCAGTACAAGCTCGTTGTCATCACCGATCTGCACGTCGCCAGGCAGCCGAACGCCGGCTACGCACCGTACGACTCAGGAGTTGCGGGCGATCATTTTGTGAAAAATCCGGATGGCTCTACTTTCGTGGGCAAGGTGTGGCCCGGCCCCGCCGTCTTTCCCGATTTCACCCGGGCACAAACACGGCAATGGTGGGGATCCCTCTACAAGACGTTCGTTGACGATGGGGTCGCCGGATTCTGGAACGACATGAACGAACCTGCGGTGTTCGAGACCCCCACCAAGACCATGCCGGACGATATTCAGCATCGCATCGACGAGCCTGGCTTCGAAAAACGCACTGCCCCTCATCTGGAAATCCACAACGTGTACGGCATGCAGAACGCCCGCGGCACTTATGAAGGCCTGCTCGCGCTTCGGCCGAACGAGCGGCCTTTTGTCATGTCTCGTGCCAGCTTCGCCGGCGGTCAGCGCTACAGCACAACCTGGACCGGCGACAACAGTTCTACCTGGAATCATCTGCGCATGACGGTGCCCCAGATCGTCAACCTCGGATTGAGCGGCTTTTCTTTGACAGGTGCGGATGTCGGCGGATTTGCCGGTTCACCGCCGGCTGATTTGCTTACCAAGTGGATCGAACTGTCTGCCTTTCAGCCCATCGATCGCGACCATTCCGCAAAAGGAACGCGCATGCATGAAGTATGGGTCGACGGCCCGCAGCAGGAAGCGATTCGCCGCCGCTATATTGAAGAGCGGTACCGGTTGATGCCGTATCTCTACACCGTGGCTGAGGAAACATCGCACGACGGCTTGCCGATCAATCGCCCGCTGTTTCTCGAATTTCCGCACGCCGTCCCAGATGGCACTCCCTTTGACCTCACAACGGGCGGCGCCGAGTTCCTCCTGGGTAGCCGCATTCTGATCGCCCCAATCCTTCTCCCGAGGAAGTCGCTCCCTACGTCGTCTCCTTTCCGCCGGGAATCTGGTATGACTACTGGACCGGTGAGCGGCATATTCGGGAAGTTCCCGGCGCTTCCCTCGATGCGGAACAGCGCGATTTAGTGATGGCGGAAAAGGAGCTGAGCGTCACGCCAAAGTTGGAGCAGATGCCGGTGTACATCCGTGGAGGCAGCATCCTTCCCATCGCCCCCGTCACCCAAAGTACTGCGCAAACTCCCAGCTGGTCCGTTGACCCTGCGCGTTTATCCGTTGGCTGCAGGCTCTGAAAACTGGGGAGAGGAATGCGCTGGAGAGGTTTATAGCGACGATGGCCACACCTTCTCCTTCCGTCAGGGAGAGTACGCGCGTATTCACTTCACCTGTGCAGTCGCGGCAGACGGCTCGGTCTCCGTGACCGTCGGAAAACAAGAAGGCGCCTGGAAACCTTGGTGGCGGTCCTACCGGATCGAAGTGGTGGGATGGAAGCCCAAACAAAGGCGCGGGACCGACAATGGTCGCAGCGTCCCGCTTGCGATAGCGGAAGGACGGTGGGGAGTAACAGTCACGGCCGACGGCAGCGCAAAACAGGTCGAGCTGCGTTAGAAGCGGCGCGCGCCTGGGCCCTCCTTGGGGGCGGTGCGAGGCGCTGTGCTACTGTTCTATGGGTCATGACACCGAACCAGATTTCCCGCCGAAGTTTCCTCATTACCGGCAGCGCTCTGTTGGCGGCGCCCCTCGCCAAGGCGGCACCAGACTCCTACCCAACTCACTGCCGCCCAGGTGGTGGAACAGATTCGCAATCACGTGGGCGTTCCGTGGCGGGCGGAGACGGTCGATCGAATCCTTGCCGGAGACCCGGATACTGTTGTGAAGGGCATTGCGGTCACCATGATGGCCACGCTCGATGTGATCGAAAGAGCTGTCGCTGCGGGCAAGAACATGGTCATTACCCACGAGCCCACCTTCTATGTACACCAGGACACAACCAAAGAACTTCAGGACGATTCCACCGTCAAATACAAACTCGACTTCATCCGCAAGAACAACGTCGCCGTTTTTCGTTTTCACGATCACTGGCACGCTCATCATCCGGATGGCATTGCTGTTGGCATGATGCAGCAGCTTGGCTGGGAGAAGAATGTGGACCCCACGAACCCCAAGCGTTTCGTCTTTGGCGGTGAGCCCCTGGCGCAGTTTTGCCAGGGACTACAAGCCCGCCTGAACGATCGCACCATGCGCGTCATTGGCAAGCCAACCATGCCGGTCAAGCGGGTCGCTGCCAGTTGGGGCGCCGCGGATCGGCTGACCACAATTCCCTTATTTGCCCGGCCAGATGTGGACGTGCTCGTCGTCGGCGAAGCGCGGGAGTGGGAGTTAGTGGAATACGCGCAAGACAGCATCACCGCCGGCAAGCAAAAAGCGCTGATCGTGTTAGGCCATGTCGTTTCAGAACAGGGCGGCATGAAGTACTGTGCCGAATGGCTGAAGTCGTTCGTGACGGAAGTACCGATCGAATTCGTTCCGGCGCGGGAACCTTTCTGGAACCCGAGTAATCCTGTCGAAAGCTGAGAGGGACTTGCATTGACGCCCATCATCACCGGAATCGCCTGGCACATGGTCGGCGCCGCCTCCGCCGCATCCTTTTACGCGCCCATCAGCAAGGTGAAGCGTTGGACCTGGGAATCCACCTGGGCCGTTGCCGGCATCTTCTCCTGGGTCTTGCTGCCCATCTGCGTGAGCGCCATCCTGCTGCCCGACATGCGCGCCTTCTACGGTTCGCTTGACTCCTCAGTTGTGCTCAAGGCTTTTCTCTTTGGCTGCATGTGGGGTGTCGGCAACGTGAGCTACGGTCTCACCATGCGCTATCTCGGCATGTCCCTCGGCATCGGCGTGGCCATCGGTGTCACCCTGGTTGTAGGTACGTTGATTCCGCCGCTTGTCCACGGACAGGCCGCGGAACTAGTGACCACGCGCGGCGGCCTTCTCACTCTTCTGGGCATTATGGTCGCGCTTTGTGGCATTGTCATCGTGTCAATTGCCGGGCATCGCAAAGAAATTGCGTTAGGCTCGGAAATCCGGGAATTTGATGTAAAGAAGGGGCTGTTGCTCGCCGTCATGTGCGGCATCTTCTCCTCCGGCATGTCGTTTGCCATCGACGCTGCCAAGCCCATCCAGGCTGCAGCGCTGGCCGTGGGTGTGAACCCGCTCTACAGCGCGCTGCCCAGCTACGTCATCATCATGGGCGGGGGTGGCCTGGTCAACTTTGCCTACTGTTTCATCCGGCTCGCTTTCAAGAAAGATCTGTCGTTAAAGGCCGACCTCGCGCTACCTGGCGCCACGTTGTTCAAGAACGGAACGCTTGCCGCCACGGGCGGGATCATGTGGTATCTCCAGTTTTTCTTCTATGCCTGGGGGGCAGCCAGCATTCCCGCCAGCTTCGCCTACGTGAACTGGATGCTGCACATGAGCGGCTATGTGTTGTTTGGCGGGATCGTGGGCCTGGCATTAGGCGAATGGGCTGGAGTAGGCTCGAAACCAGTCCGCCTGCTCTGGGCCGGCATGCTGGTCATCATTGCCGCAGCCAACATCGTTGGCCTTGGCATGGCGTCCTAGTCACTCGGCAACGTTATCGTGCAACGGCAATCACTAGCTGCTCGCCCTCTTGTAACTGGACTGGGTCTTCCAGGTGAACCGTCGTCTGTTCCTTGTCCTTCTCTAAACGGGCAGTTATCTTTTTTGCCGCAACCTGTGCCGTGACGCGCGAACCGGGCGCAGCAAACGTGCAGGATTTGCATGGCAACGTGCCCGCCAGCGGCTTGATCGTGAACTGCACCGCGCCTGACTGGGTGCGTTTCAGAGAGTACGTTCCCCATCCTGTACCCGTAGCCCAGAAGCATTGAAAGCTCTCATGCGGAAGCCGGGGCAGGGCAATCACATGTCCACGATCGCCTTCATAGTGGAACCCGCTCAGCGCCACCACGCTCGACCAGGAAGACATGGCCCGGGCATAGTGATGTCCACACTCCGCCTCATCCCAGGGGTTACGCTTGATGCCGTCATAGCGTGCACGAAGATTTTCAACGTACTCCACTCCTTGCGGAATCATCCCCGAGGAGAACATCAGCGCGGCGGTGGAATGCTCCAGACCTGTCCATGCTTCCGCGTAGTAAGGAAAAGGAATATGCGGGCGAGGCGCCTTGCCGTAATCGCACACCACCACGGCGGCCTCATCATTCAGAGCATAGGTACGCTGCACGGTGTCATGGTCCACCAGGCTGCGTTTGTAGTTGTAGCGATAAATCGAATCCAGCGTGGTACGAACGTGCTGCGGTGAAACTAAAGGTCCCAGTCCAGCAATGTCGGCCAGATATTGTCCCAGCAGTTGATCAATCAGACAACCCGCTCCTACTTGATACTCTGGCTGTTCCGTATTCTCGCTTCCCATCCCGCTGCGCAGTTGCGGTGAAATCTGGTCCGGACGGAAGCCCCGAATCTGCTGGATATAAAACTCGCCCCGAAACAGATTGTCGTCTATCCACCGGCTGCCCTGGTCGAAAAGCTTGCGGTATTCATTGGCAGAGGCATCATCCCCCGCGGCACGTCCCATCTCTTCCGCCGCGCGTAATGCCCCCAGGTAGTAGATTCCGCACAGGGGGTTAGGCCCGTAAAATTCCACATCGTAGGTGTTGTGCTGCACTCCATCCAGAACGCCGTCGCGGTTCGCGTCCCAACCTCCAGGAATCCAGGCAAACTCCACCCCTTTTTTTACCCGCGGCCACATCAACTTGAGCCATGCCTCGTCTCCGGAAAGCTTCCAATCCAGGTACGCGTGGATGATCTGACCCATCTGTCCATCAGCCGCCGCGATGTTGTATCGCTGCTTACCGTCGGGTAGCAACTGGCGAAAACGCATCCCACCCTGCTCATCCATGCTGTAACCGAAAGCAGCCTCGCGTAGCGATCGCGCAAACGAGGGAAACAGAAATGCGGTGGCTGTTTCGTAATTCCACACGTGAGTGCAGTTTCCGAAGCAACAGCCGCGATGGTCATCGGAGCCCTCGAAGCCGTGGAATTCGCCATCGGCCGTGCGAAAGCAGGTGGTTGTCGCCAGGGTGGAGAGGTTTGCGCTCGCCGCCTCCTTCACCGCTGCCGGGAGCGTGCTGGCAGCAAACGCCTCCGCGAAGGTGCGGGTGCGCTTTTCGAGCGAGGGCAAATTCGTCGCAGTGTACTCAGCCACCGCCCATGCGTCTTTGTAGCGGGTGGCATAGTGATTGCCAATGATGGTCTGGCCTTCACCCGGCGGAAAATTCCACCCGCACCACTCCGGGGTGCGGTTGGGGAAGTGCCAGGCAAGCACGAAGGTGAACTCGGCAGAGCCGCCCGCTGGAATCGTCTTCTGCTGACAAACCGCACCCACGGCGCTGCGGGATGCGGGCTCGTTCAATAAAGCCCCGTCCCGCGAGAAGGCGTCCCAAAATAACATGGGCGAATTCCACCAACGCCCGCGCGGCCAGCCACGCCAGTGCGTGGTCTGCGGCCCTGGGCTCGAAACCGCCGCCAGGGCGAAGCTACCCTGCATGGGGTCAACGCTGTTCAAGCTGGGATTGGTCATCAAGAGCCCCTCCAGCTGGTTCCCGGCCTGGTACTCATTCACGCGGGGATCCTCGGTATCACGAGCCACGTCATCGTTGACCGGCGCCATGACCGGGTTGTCGATAGAAAACGCAATGGCGACCTTTGCGCTTGAAGCCGCAGGATTGCTCACCCGATAGCGCAAGATCGCCACGGGCAAGCCCGAGGCGTCAGGATCATGCGGGATGAAGGGCGAAAACGCTTCCAGTTCGATCCTGACCGGAAGGCTCGGGTCTTTGAAACGCAAATGCGCCAACGGATACTGCGCAGTAAACTCCGCCGTTGCGATGCGGCTCAATCCCGGCGAATTGTTTGCCCCCAGTCCATCCTGTCCTTCATAGGGAGGCAATATCCGTGCTTCGAGCACCCGCGCGACAGGCGTAGCATTCCCTGACTTGATCCAAACAGAGGGAAACGCATACTGAGGAGAAAAGCCCTTGTTCGGCCGGTTAAAAATCTCCCAGTCGCGTAGCTGGCCTCGTCCTCCGAGAGCCAGGCTCCCGGCAGCGACGCCACCTAGCGGGAAAGCCAGCATCTTGAGCTGATCGCCCGAGAAGACGCGAGGAAACGAAATTTTCTCTGCGGTGTGAAGCTGTTGCTGCGCGTCTCGGCTCTCCGCCTCGGCAAAAGGAGACCAGTGAGGAATCTGCGTGGCGGCGCCGACGGCGCCCGCTGCCTGCTTGAAAAAATCCCTGCGTCCGATACGATACTTTCCAGCCATCGGACTAGTGTAGATGAGCGACCCGCTGGTTGACCTCGCGGGAAACTTTGCTCATGTCGTTCTTCTGCAAATGGTAAGTATCGACCAGTAGGTCCCCGCCGACATACACCTTGGCCAGGTTCATCGCATTACAGGCCAGCACGATGGCAGCATAAGGATCGACAATGGGCCCGCGCTCCACCAGTTTGGGGTCGACAATGATAATGTCGCCAAACTTGCCCACTTCCAGGCTGCCCACTTTGTCCGCCACCCCGAGCACTTCCGCGCTACCCATGGTGTGAAAGCGCAGCACGTCAATGGGCTGCAGAATCTTTGCACTCTCGTACCGGGCGCGGATGACATATAGGCCCATGCGCATATTCTCAAATGGGTCCGGCAGGTCCGAGCTGCCTTCGCCATCCACCCCCATGCCCACCTTAATCCCCATCTTGCGATACTTGGGAATGTCGGCGATGCCCGAGGCCAGCCGGCCGTTCGACATGGGGTTCCACACCATCCCAGACCCCGCAGCCGCCACAGTTTTGAGAATCGCGTCATCGGGGTGAATGAAATGCCCGAAACTAACGTTCGGGCCCAGAATATTCACCGCTGTAATGTACTTGAAAGTGTCGCGCTGCTTCTCCTGGTTTACCGGGGATTCAAGGAAATGAATCTCCGAGTAGAGATGGTAGTCACGAAAAAACGAAGCGTCCATCTGGATGGCTTGCGGCGTGGTGATCCATCCGGAGTAGGCCATCTTCAAAACAGTCGGGCGCGACATATCCTTCCTGGCAAAGGCCGAGAAACTTCTCCAGGTTTGCCCGTCGGACCTTGGAGTTTGAGTTTCCTGAAGGTTCATAAGAGTGAATAAAGCGCATGCCGGAGTCGAGTTCGGCGCGCCATTGATATTCCTCGAAAGCTTCGTCATCGTTCCGTGCATAGGCGAAGTTATAAACCGAAGTGATTCCATGGACCAGGTGATCGAGGGCGCCCTGCAGGGTAAACCAGTAGTAATCTTCCGGCTTGGTGCCGAGCTCCCGCGTTTCGAGCGCTTCCACCCAGCCTGTCAGCGCAGGGTACTCGTAAACATACTGGTCCGGAGCCAGGCCGCGAAACGCGCTCTCCGAAAGATGGCTGTGCGCGGAAATAAATCCAGGCAGGACGAACTTTCCCGTGGCGTCATAAGTGGTCCGCGCAGCCGTGCCGGCCGGCGGGTTGCCTTTGCCGACGGCCTTGATTTTGCCGTCGTTGCCCACCAGGATGTAGCCAACAAACGGTTCCGTCTGTCCAGGCTTCATGGTTAGATTTGTGCCGTTCACGATGAGCAGCTTGTCGACGGCAAACCCGCGACAAGGAAGCAGCGAAACGGCAGGACAACTGCACAAAACCAGCCCCATCGACCGGAAGAGGTCATGCTCTCGGATCCTCCTGATATGTAGGGGCTATAGACTACCACCGAAAAAATCGATCTCCGAACAACCCGCATGGGCACGCGAAGGGCGTCCCGCTCGAAACCCGTTCCTCACACCAATCAGAGTCAACCAGCCGAGGGTGTAGTAAGGCGAATCCTATCCTTCCTACTGATGCAGAGTTGGCACGCGAATAGGTGTGGTGAGGCTAACTCTAGTCAACCCCACGGATGCAGAGATAACAAGGGATGGGTGCCCCAGGTCTCGCTTTTGAGACCTGGGATCCCCCTAGTAGGTTCTCGGTTTCCTACCGCCCTGATCCCTCACAGCCTGATGCCGTCGCACCACTTCCAGCACCTCTTCCGGAGCCTCAATCTCCTCAACTGGTCTTGGCACTTTCGCGCCTGCAGGAGAAGTGCCTCGACCGTACGTGGATAGTCTGCCGTGTCGCGACGCCATCCGTGTTCAGATCCGTACAGCGCCCAACCCAGCGGAGTTCCTTTGAATTGCTGCTCCTCTGCATCCAGCGAAGCGTGGTGAACCAGCAGCTCCCGCACCATCTCCACATTGCCGTGAAACGCAGCCCAATGCAGCGGGGTCTGGTCGTGTTCACCCTGAACGTTCGCCGGCCACCCAGCGGCTAACATCATGCCCACCGCGCGCGTATTGTTCCGTACTGCCGCGCCAATAATGCGGCGATAGGCTCTGGGGGGCTGCTTCGCAATCAAGTCCGGATGCTTCGCCAGCAGGCTCTTCGCCAGCGCTTCATCGCCCACCTCGCAGGCCACCGCAAAGCGAAGTCCCAGGGTACTGCGCTGCATCAGCAGCTGGAAGACGTCTTCGTGGCCGAACTGGTGGGCGAGCATGTGGGCCGTCTTCGTCCACCCAAAGCCGAAAATATAAATACACCCCCCGCTGTCCGGGTTCTGTTTGGGAAAGTCTCTCTCGGAGACGCTCATGCGAACCGAGTCCGGATCTTCATCAATATGCTGTCGCACCAACTCGAGATCGCCGACAGACGCGGCCATAAGAATATCTGTCTGTGCGCCGCGAGAGATCAGATACCGGGCGACTTCGGGCCGCCGCGGCCACACTGCGGCCATGTATTGCGCAGGCAGTCGATTCGTGATCGATGTCCCGTGCATCGATTTCCGCACCATGGTCCAAAAGGTATCCCGCAATCTCGATGGTTGCCGCGAAATGCAGCGGTGTTTGTCCATCACCCCCGCGAGCATGGACCAGCCCGGCGATCGGCCTCGACCAGGCTTTTCAGCCGCTCGAACATCCCCAGGCGAGCGGCCGCGTGGACGTCCACGTAGGCCCCACGTTCGATGAGATAGGGCGTGAGTTCCGCGCTGGACATATCGAGTACGCCGAAGCTGCCCGCCCACCATTTGGTGCGCGCATTGATGTTCGCGCCGGCGCCGAGCAACGCGTCGATCATCTCGCGGTTTTCCTTTTGCACTGCTGCGATCAGGGCCGGCGTGTCAAAACTATAGCTGGGCAGCGGCTCATCCAGTTTCGGCTTCAATGCCGGGTACCGCTCAAGAACCTGTCGCATCAGTGGCGCGTCGTTTGCTTTGATGGCTGCGGTCAACGCCTCCATCGGGTCATCCGAAAGAGCCCCGACATGAGCTTTCAAATTCGCCCAATTGTCGAACCCATATTCGACGGGCAATCACGTGTTGCGCGTCCGCAAGTTTGGGCGTGGCAGTTGCCGACTGAACCTGGGCGTCGCGAAAGCGGTCGAGGGCCGCAGGTTCTGCCTGCAGGGATCCACGCAGCAGTAGCCGGGCTTGTTTTTTCAGGTGTTCAAGGTTAGGGCGTGCGGGTAGTTCGCGTAGAGACATGAGTCACTCCTTCTAGGTCGCCCGTGGTCCGCTGCGTCGGGCAGAAGAGAGTGAATGTTAGGGTCGAACACCACTGCAAGGTGGGATAATCCCTTTCCGCGGACGGGGTGCACCCTTGACGTGCAAATCCAATGTATCAAAATCCCATTGCTTTCGGCTTCGGCCAGCCTTAAACCTGTGAAAAGGCTCGCTGAAAGCTAAATTTCTCGGGCGACAGCATAGAATGAATCCGCCCCCTATAAACTGAAGGCGTTCCCCCGCCAGCTATGACCAGGGTTTTTACCAAAGGCTTCGTGAGGTGAGTACTTGTTCATGACCGTGGGCCCTCTCTCCGCAGGGGTGTGTATTCAATGAGTTCCGGGCGTTATCAAACCCTTCTCCAGTGCTGCTTCGCGGCGCTGGCGTTTGCAGGGCTCCACGCCTTGGCCGAGTCGGTCTCCGTCGGGACCAGGCTGGAGATTCGTCTTCAGCAGCCGATCAGCTCCTACGCCACCGGGAAGGGGACCAAAATCTCCGGTGTTCTGGTCGCTCCACTGACCGAGCGCGGCGAAATGCTGCTTCCTCTCGGAACCACTGTCGAAGGTTCCGTGGTGGCGGTCAGGAAAGTGGGCCTTGGGGTTATCCACGAGACGGCGCGCCTCGATCTGCAGTTCGACCGCGTTGTGCTCGCCGACGGGGACTAGCGTTCCTTTGCAATGCCGGATCATCGAAGTGGAGAATGCCCGCGAGTCTGTGGATGCGCAAGGCCGCATTCAGGGCATCCGCTCGACCGCTACGATGAGCAATCGTGCCTCGGGTGTTGTCGGCAGCCTCGCCTTTGGCGATCCAATCGCGGCCATCTTTACTACTGCCGCTTCGGCATCGGTTCTTCGATTTTCAGAGCCTGAGATCTCACTTCCCGCAGGCACAGAATTGATCGCCGAACTCACCGCCCCCATCGAACTTCCGAAGACGGAGCCTATCCTCGTTCCCCCGATTGCCACCACGCCTGCGGAAAGGGAGGATTTGAGCAAGCTGGTGGAAGAGCTGCCGTTTCGCACCTATACCGACAAAAGCCATATCCCGTCCGATATCACCAACCTCATCTTCATCGGCAGCGCAGACGAAGTTGAGCGCGCATTTGCCGCCAGTGACTGGGTGCAGGTCGACTCCCTCACCGCGGAGTCAACCTATGCCACCATTCGCTCCGTTGCTGAAAACCAGGGATACAAGACTGCTCCCATGTCCATCTTGCTGCTGGGCGGGCAGGCTCCCTGCGTATGCCTATGCGAAGACGCTGAACACCTTTTCCAAACGTCATCATCTGCGCATCTGGGCAAGCTCACTGCCCTGGAATGGCCAGACCGTCTGGACCTCATCCTCTACCCACGACACCGGCATCGGGTTTTCCAAGAAGAACAAGACATTCATTCACCTCATCGACAGCCACATCGATAACGAGCGTGCCAAGGTGGTGAATGACCTGATCTTTACCGGGTGCGTATCCAACGTTCAGCTGGTCGCGCGCCCGTGGATCCCGAAAGATGCCAAAAACGGAACCGGCGAAGATCTGATCACCGATGGCAGGATTGCGGTGCTTCAGTTGAACGAATGCCGCATGGCGCAAGACACCATAGAGGCGGCCGGCAATACGCTGCGGGTTCATGGTAACCGTGTAGAACGCGTTTCGCGGCAAACGACGCTTACCCTCAAGAACAATATTTTGCGCGACAACGTCGGCGTCATGGCGTATTCGGGAATTCGTACCGGCATCTCGGAACTCAGGAAGAAAGATAGCTCCCCATTCCCAGAGGAGCATGGATATTGAGGGTGATGAATACACCATCAACGGAAAGACCGGGATAAAGACCGATTATGCGGTGGAGCCGGACTGCTATCGCGAGCAACGGCCGGCAAACGATAGATCAGGCCGAGCGTTGGAAGCCGCCCGCCAGTCGAGATCGGTTTTCGAGCATCCTGGCTGGGCTATGCGGGCGGAAATGGCGGCGGGATCGGTTTCATTCTGGACTCGATCAATCCCCCCGGAGACCAGGTCGTCATTGCGCTCGACAATTCGCTGCACAATGGTTGGAATCTTGGCGGGTCCGTCACTCTGAATCCGCATAAATATTTCTCCCACGAATTTAGTTACAACCGAAGTTTCACTAGCTTCAAGATGGCTCTGGGTGCGGTGGATAACGACACCACGAGCGGCAGCGTTGAGAGTGCGTTCGCCTTTGATACCACCGGGCTGCTCACTTCGCAGATGTCCTATAACCTGCTCATCAACACGCGTCCGAGGACGTCGCGGTTGCGCCCGTACTTCGCAATCGGGCCGGCCTTGCAACTGATGCACTTGGATGACGCCCCGATCAAGAAGGCTCCCAGCTATTGGAAGCTGGGACTGAGTAATATCGGCCTTCTCAGCGCGGCCTATAACTTTGGCAGCACGCCTCCCCTGGAGGGTGGCGGTATCTTCCAGGTGGGATTCAACTACGGCGGCGGCGTTCGCTATCGAGTAACACCCCGTTGGATGGTTCGGCTGGACTACCGTGCAACCCTCACGTCGCAGCCTGACTTCTGGACTAAGTCGGTGAACAACATCATTAGTGGCGTTGAATTGGAAAACGCAACAATGACGTTCGTCGGTCCCGTTTTTCAAGGAGCCATGCGCCAGCAGCGCGTCGGCGGCGGGGTTTCTTTCACCTTTTGACGAAGGGCACACCTTCAGCCGTGCCATACAAGAATCGAATGCAAGAGGGCTTTAGCCCGCGCCTCCTCAGGTCTAAATACCGCTCTTTGAGGTCACTCAATCCAGGTTGCGCGAAGCCCTTTTTCGCTTCGGGACCATGGAGGCGCATTGGGACGCTACGGCAGTAGATTCGCGCACCATCAGTTCCGGCTGCACGATCACTTGCTGCGGATACGGCGCTTTAGGATGATTGATCCGGTTGATCAGGCATTCAGCGCCTGCTCTGCCCATTTCCCGCAGCGGTTGGCGGATGGTCGTCAGGCTCGGAATATGGAATGGGGCGCTGAGCACATCGTCAAAGCCGATCACGGAGACGTCGTCGGGCACTCGCAGTCCAGCTTCATGCAGAGCTCTAATCGCGCCAAAGGCAGCGATATCGTTAAACGCGAAGAGCGCGGTGAAGTCTTTCGTGCGCGAGAGCAACGCCTTTACCGGGCCATACCCGAGGGCGGGGGACCAGCTGTTCTCAGTCAATTTAATAAGCAATTCCTGGTGAAGTTCCATGCCGCAGGCGCGGGCTGTTTCGAGTATTTCCTTCCAGCGGTAGTCGGTATCGACCGTCTGTTCCTGGCCTTTCATGAACGCTACCCTGCGGTGTCCCAGGTCCGCGAGATGTTTAATCGCAAGACGAGCAGCCAGCTTATGGTTTAGCTGGATGTTCGTCACACCGGGTACAGCCTGGTGCCCGGAAATGGAAACGATCGGCACCTGCACTTTGGAAGGCGTCGGAGTATTCACCAGCAGCAAACCGTCCACCGACCGCTCCAGCAACATCTTCGGATATTCTTCGAGCAGCTCCGGCTGCCAGTAGTGCGCGGCCAACAGGTAAAAATACTTGGCCGACACGAGATACTCTTCCACGCCGTTCATCACCAGGGTGAAGTAACCCTCGCTCATTTCAGACACCAGCACACCGACCGACATGCTTCGCTTCTTCCGCAGCGAGCGCGCGAAGTAGTTGGGCCGATAGTGGAGCTCGCTGGCTGCAGCGAGTATGCGCTTTCTGGTGGCAAGGGGAATTGCCTGCGCAGCCGGTGAGTCGCTCACCACGACTGAGACCGTGGTCAGTGAGAGGCCAAGGTGGTTAGCCAGGGTCCGCAAAGTTACGTTCCCGTTTTTGTCCGTCGTTCTCTTACTAGTCAAAGGTAACTTCCAGGGTGCTTGTAAGAAATCGCTGAGGGAGTGTCGCATCTTAATTTGGCCCTGTCAAAAACCGGAAACCTCCGGGATTTGCGCCTGCGGCTGCAGAAGCGCGTGTTCCTCATCGTAAGCGGTTTTTTACGAGATGAAAGTCGGGTTTGACAAGACTGGTCGAAGTGGCATTTACTTGACGGCATCGGAGTTACAGAAACGTTTCTTCCCTTTAAAGAAACGATTCTGCCCGTTTGACAGCGCGGTTGGCGCTCCGATAATCTCGGTTGCGGTCGAGTTCATCGAGACCGAAAGACCTGCCAAACCAGGAACGCTACGGTTGAGGCAGCCAAGACAGTAACAAATTCGTGTTTGCACTTTTGGAGGATCTATGCGACGCCATCAGCAGTTAAGGCAGCGTGCTGCCTTCTTCCCGCCGGAACTCACTCCCTTCGAACCCCTTCAACAGGTCTCGACCGCAGCTAGCCGTCCTCTCAAGCCGGGTCTCTTCCTGCAACTCGCATTACTGGCACTACTTGCCGCGTTTTTCCCCGGCGCTAAACTGCATGCTCAGACGAGCACCATTACCGGCACAGTTGTCGACCAGTCTGGTGCCGCCATACCTGGAGCCAAGGTACAGATCATCAATCAGGCGACGGGTGATCTGACTCGCGAGGCGGTGTCGGATGCGAGCGGCACATTTCGTGCCTTGAACTTGCCCACAGCCACCTACAAAGTCAAAGTGACCGCTTCCGGAATGCAGGAACTTGACCGGAATGGAATCGTTCTGGATCAGGACCAGAGCCTGAGTTTGGGTAACCTCGCATTGACGATTGGTCAGGCTTCGCAAACAGTCACTGTGACTACACAGACCCCGTTAATTGACACCGCCACCTCCAGCAATGCGGCAGTCATTTCCCAGCGGCAGGTTACGGAGCAGCCTCTGAACGGGCGTGATTTTGAATCGCTGCTGACGACGCTGCCTGGCATTGTCACCAACAACATGTCGCAGTTCCGCCTGGTATTCAACCAGACGGATGATTTCTTTGTGAACGGAATGCGCGGTACCTCCAACAATTTCTTCCTCGATGGCGTGATCAACACGGACGTCGGCGCCAACGATGGTGAGTACACCAACCTGAGCATCGACGCCGTGGGTGAATTCAAGACACTCACCGGGAACTTCAACGCGGAGTACGGCCGCAGTCCGGGCGTCATGATTCTGGTCAACACCAAGAGCGGCGGTGAGCGCTTCCACGGAACGGCCTACGAGTTCGACCGCAATACCGCCTTCGATGCGAATGACTGGTTTAGCAACCACCAAGGTTCCCCAAGAGCCGTTCTGAAATTCAACCAGTTCGGCGGCAACATCGGCGGCTACATTCCCATTCCAAAGGTCTCGCCCAGAAGCAATAAGAAGGCTTTCTTCTTCTTCAACTATGAAGGAACCCGAGCGAACAGGCCTAACGGCAACCCCGGCGCAGCCGGCGGTACGTTTTACACCATGCCTCAGCCGTCGATGCTTGGCATTGGCACTCCGAATGGGCAAGCGGATCTTTCCCCGGTGTATCGCGCGGGCAACGAGTGCGTGACCAACGGCACGGGTACCTGTCAAGCGAACATCACAGACACCAGCGGGAATCTCGTAAGAAACGGATCTGTTTTTGTGCCGGGGACCATCAAATACAACTCGTTTGGTGAAGTCCTCACAGGCACGGTTTATCCGGGAAATATCATCCCGGCTTCACAATTCAGTAGCCAGTACGCGGCGATGATCAAGTACTTCACCCCTGGATATCGGGGAAGCTTCAACCATCCCACTTACAACAACGGTTTTGGTGACGAACAGCAGATCAACTTCCAGGACACATACACGTTCCGGAAAAATCAGTACGTCGCGCGGGTCGACTACAACTTCTCACCGAAGGCGAATGCCTTCTTCCGCTACGTGGACGATCGGCAGCAGGAGAGCCAGGGTTTCGGCATCTTCTCCGGAAACAGCTTTCCCGTCCTCCCTCAGTACCGCAAAAAGCCAGGCAAGAGCTATGCCTGGAGTCTGGTAAATGTGATTTCGCCGACTCTCACCAACGAGGCCACCGTCGGTTGGCTGCACCTGACCCAGGTAGTGGATATCGTTCCCGGTACATCCAAGTCGCTGTATGACAAGGGCACGCTCGGGTTCAACTACAGCGATCTCTACCCGGCGACCAATACTCATGATCTGGCCCCGAACATTAATAGCGGGGACGGATTACATCAATATCAGTCCCTTTCCCTCCGGTTGGACCTCTACCGGCAACACCGTGGTCGCGACGGATGACGTAACGAAAGTCCTCGGCAACCACGTGATTAAGTTCGGTCTCTTTGCCGATCTCAATGAGAATGGTCAGGAAGGAACCTGGACCGAAAATCCTAACCTGAACTTCGGCGCCAGCAATCAAAATGGAAATAACAGCAACGTTGGCATCGCCAACACGCTTCTAGGGAACTACACCACAGTCAGTCAGTCGAATGTTTTCGCATTCGGTCACTTCCATTTCTTCCAATATGAAGGTTACGTCCAGGACACGTGGAGGGCTACGCCGAGACTCACGCTGGATGTCGGCCTGCGTTATCAATTTATTGGCCCGACTTATACCACCGGACAATACCATCAGTACTACTTTGTCCCCAACGCCTATAACCCGGCAAACGCCGTAGCGATCAATACCGCAGCCGAACGTTCCCGGTCAGGCGCCAACCCAGGGCTCTATCATCCCCGGTTCGGGGGATCCCTACAACGGCATGGTTCGGGAGGGAACGAACGGACTGCCTAAGGGTGGTCAGGGCTTCCGCTGGAACAACTTCGGACCACGGGTCGGATTTGCCTATGATGTTTTCGGAGACGGCAAAACCGCTCTTCGTGGCGGCGCAGGCATCTTCTACGAACGCACGCAGCAGAATATTTTTAATTTTGGCGGCATAAGTAATCCTCCGGTGGTTTACACGCCCACCATCTACGGAGGCAATATCGGGACTCTCTCTCCGTCACTGGTGAATGGAGCCCCTCTGACCCCGGCGAGCGGGATTCTTTCGGCGGATCGCTACTCCCCAATTCCTACGACTCTGGGTTACAACCTCGGTATTCAAAGGGAATTGCCCTACAAGCTCGGCTTCGACATCTCTTATGTCGGAAATACGAGCCGTCACCTGGCCTATGTGCAGGAGTTGGAGCAGCTTCCACTCGGAACGACCACGAGCACGAATATTCTCTCTACGGTCAATAACGTTTCGGCGGCAATTCTGCCCTATAAAGGCTATAGCTCGATCAACTTCACCAGGTTCGGAGCCCAGGCTGCTTATAACGGCCTCCAGGTAAAACTAGTACGCCGTTTCAGCGACAGGTTTACGGTAAACGCGGATTACACCTGGTCAAAGGCGATCGACCTCGAAGATACCGACAACGAGCAGAACACGATTCCGGACTATACCCAGCTCCACAAGTTTTACGCACCCGCGGGTTTCGATCGCCGGAATGTCTTCAACTTCCAATATGTCTACAACCTTCCCGAATTCCGAGGTCACAGCAAGCTGGTACAGCTTACGGCAGGGGGGTGGGAGTATTCAGGGGTTACTCAGTTTTGGAGTGGCAGCCCTTGCCTTAACGGTTCGTCGGGCGATGGCTGCGATCTCAAGTCAAGCGGAAACCTCGGGAATGGAAGCTCCAGCTTCGGCCACATTCGTCCTGACTACGTCGGTGGTCAGATTCTGACTCCCCACAATCACAACCAACCCGCGGGACAAAATCCTCAGTGGTTCAACCCGGCGGTCTTTGCAGCTCCGGCCAATGGCAGCTTCGGTAACTTCCGCCGCAATACGATTTACGGTCCTGGAGTTGCGAATTTCAATATGTCGCTGTTCAAGAACTTCAACTTCACCGAAAACACCCGGCTGCAGCTTCGGTTTGAAGCGTACAACGTCTTCAACCATACCCAGTGGGGAAATATCAACGTTTCTTTGTCTGCTCCGCAGCCGGGACAGACGTTCTCTGGTGCAAACGCCGGCAGCTCTGGCCAGATCACCAGTACACGTGATCCTCGTCAGTTGCAACTCGGAGGCAAGTTCTACTTCTAAGCTCGCTCCTCAACGAAAGGCCGGACCCAAACGATCACGGGTCCGGCCTATTTTTTTCTGTGTGCTCTAAACTGGTTGAGAAGACTGCTTCATGAAACTCATCGCTTCGGCTATCGCAATCGCGCTGCTCCTCGTCTCCGATACCACCAGGGAGACCTTCGAGTCCGCCATGCAAGCGCTGAACGCTGGCGACTACCCGGCAGCAGAGGCGGGCTTCAACAAAATTCTCGCCGCCGATCCGCGCAATGTAAGCGCACTTGCGAACCTGGGTGTGCTCTATGCCAAGACCCACCGCTACGGAAAAGCCATCCAGGTCTACCAGCGGGCTCTCCGTATAAGTCCTCAGCTGCGTGAAATTCAACTCGATCTCGGCCTCGCCTATCTCAAGCAGGAAGACTACGCCCACGCGCTGCCCTATTTCCGGGAGTTGCACACCAGATCTCCTTCTGATCATCAGGCCACGATGCTTCTGGCCACATGCCTTACTTTCAGCGGTCATCCCGATCAAGGCCTAAGCTTGTTGAAGCCGTTAACCGGCACGGACGACGCTGACCCCGCGGCACTCTACCTGCTTGGGGTAGCCTATGCGCGGGCTGGCCAGGCGCAACCAGCCCAGGAGGTCTTCACCAAGCTCTTTACCAACAGCGCAACACCAGCCCAGGCAAATTTCCTGCTAGGTCACGCCTATTACGATGCGGCTCAATTCCACGAAGCGGAGCAAGCCTACCAGGCAGTGCTGCAGGCGGACCCCTCGTTGCCGGGGGCCCATCGCGAGCTAGGCAAGGTATACATCAGCCTGCAAAAAAATGACGATGCGGAAAAGCAGCTGAAGCTGGCGATCGAAGCCGATCCGCAGGATGCAAGCGCCTTCTATTTTCTCGGCGCGCTTCTGGTTCAGTCGCAGCGCTATGCGGAGGGTTTGTCCTATCTTGAAAAGGCGCAGACCATGACGCCGGATTCCTGGGCCACCTATTTCTACATGGGAAAGGCGCAATTTCAGCAGCACGATACAGCGGCTGCCGTGCGCCTCCTCAGGCAAGCGGTAGACATGAACCCCGAAGACCCTGGATCGTATTACCTGCTTGCCCGGGCCTTGCGATCTGAGGGGCATACGCAGGAAGCGGATGCAGCCATGCAGCGCGTGGTGCAGCTGCACACTTCATCACTGGACGCGGAGAAACACGCCTTGAAAGACGCCGGGGTGGTGGGCGCCCGCTGACGTTACGGGTGCAACACCAGGGTTCGTTCCAGGCGGAAGGTCATCACGGTCTCTGCCGGCACGCTGATTTCTTTGCCTCGGGTAAAGAGCTGGGTAAGCGCGCCGCCGCCGGCTCCCGCCAGGGCTCCAATACCAGCGCCCTTTCCTCCGCCAAACACAGCGCCCATCAAGGCGCCGATCCCCGCGCCTCCGCCGGCAAACTCGGCCGTGCGACGATTCGCACCGAGCCCGCTTTTGTTGCTCTCTGTCACCGAGGAACTATCAACCCGGTATTGTTCGCCGTGGACGTCTACCGAGTATAGATCCAGTACTAACTCCGGGCTGTGCACCGCGCCTCCGCTACGAACGTTGATCACTACCAACTTGGCCCGTGTGCCTGCGGGAATCGCTACGCTGCCGGAGCTGCCGTAAACATCCCGCTCAATGGTTGCGGGATACAGCTGGCCCGAAGCGTCCTGTCCCGATCGGACACCGTCGTCCGTGCGGATAACGATGTCGGTCCCTTCAGGAATGATCACCGTCGGGATGTGGTGCGCTGCCGGCGTAGCCTGCGATCCCGTGAGCACCAGCGAGCTGACATCGCGCAAGGGGAACTGGTAGTCGATACCTCCACTACCTTCAAATGGAATCATTTCGGCTCCATTCAATTGGCCGGAGTACGTCTTTCCATTGCGTAACGTCAGGTGATCAGCAGTGTTCGAGAATACCAGCGACTGCACGTCGCCAACCGGTATGTCATAGTGGATGCCCTGGTTGTCGGTGAACGAGAGGGTTCCGTTTCCAGCGGGAGCGTAGTGTCCGGAATAGCTGGTGCCGTCATGCAGAACAACGATGTCGGCAAAAGAAGGAACCGCGGCAGACAAGAGGGCCCAGGTCAAAATTCGCGCTAGCACTTTCATTCGGCTCAACCCTTCAAGGAGACTAAGCGCTAGGGTACAAGAAAGCCAAAAAACTACGAACAAATTTCACCTGTCGACGGGAGGTTGGTACGAGCTGGTAGGTACGGCTTTAAGGGGGTAGAAAAGAACCTCAGGTCACCCGACGCAATCAGTCCCGAAGGGACGGGACAATCTGGAGCCCGGCACGGCAGTGCCGGGTAGGATTTCATGCAAATCGAGTCCCGAAGGGACGAAACAATGGGGAGCTCTCACGCAAACTCTTCAGTCCGTACATCGATCCACCACAATCATTTGGCCTTGGGGCCCTCAGGTGCGAATTTTGAATTTCCCTGGAGCAATGAAGACAACGCATGCCTCAGGGCCTGAAGGCCAAGAAGCGTCGTTGATGGCTGTCCGGGCTAAAAGCCCGGACCTACCCGCCGCTAGAAAAGCAGCTTCAACCCAAACTGGATCTGCCGCGATGTAGTCGCCGTGGCGCTGATGACGCCCGCCGTCGGTGACCCAACTGCAGCCGCCGTAGGACTCTTTGGGCTCGGGCCCGAGCTGTAAACCACCGCATTCGGCGTAGTGAAGTTGGAATGGTTCAGCACATTGAAAAACTCCGCACGAAACTGCGCGCGCAGTCGCTCATGGATCGTGGTGCTCTTAGCCAGGGCTAGATCCAATTCCGTAAGCCCCGGGCCCGTGAGCGTATCCCGGCCGACGTTGCCGAATGTCCCCGAAATGGGCGCGCTAAACGCAGCAGGATTGAACCATTGCTTCACCGTCTTGCCATAGAGCGGCGCACTGAAGCTCGTAGCCCGGTTGGGACGCACAGGATTGCGCGTGTCCCCATTGCCGGTCGGGTTGTAGCCCAGCTGCGGTGAGAAAGGGAAACCGCTCTGCAGAGTCGCGATGCCACTAAGCGACCAGCCTCCAACCAGCTGCTTCGCTACCGGCTTTGCCAGCAACCCCTGGCTGAAGGGCAGTTCCCAGGTGCCATTGATTGCGGCGGCATGGCGAATATTGGTGGCCGCCGGGCCGTAGTCAAGCGCAGGATTTCCCGGATACATAACGAAGGCTGGAGTATTTGCCGACACGCTGGTATTCCAGGCCGAACCGTTGTCCAGGTTGCTGGCAAACGTGTACACCCCGCGAAGCTGCAGCCCATGCGACAACTGGCGCCGGACATCGACCTCCAGAGCCGTTATAGTTACTCACTCCCTGGCCAACCCACGAGGTGGTATTCGCTACGTTGGGGTTCGCCTTGGTTGTTGACGGATAAAACACGGTCCCCGGCGCTAGCGAGGCAGGGCATCCGGGCGCCGGGCAAGTCACAGTGGCGGGCGTGTTCTGGTCCTCGGATAGTATCTGGTGGTAACCGTGAGAGCCCACATAGCCGATGGTGAGCGAAGTAGCCGGGGCCACCTGTTGCTCGATCTTGAATGTCCACGACAGCACCGTCGGGGTAGCGATATCCGGCTGCACATTGCTGGGTGAGATCTGGCCGCTGCCTTTGGACGATCCGCTGGCGAGGCTCGCCAGCTTATCAACCGTAGTGTTGCTGAACGACAGGGTAGTGTTAAACGGCGCCGTTTGGTCAAGCCGGTAATCCAGTGTGTCCAGCAGAGCGCGATGCACGCCGAAGTTCGCCCGCACCGCGGTCTTGCCATTCCCAAACAGATCATACGCGACACCGATACGCGGCTCGGGCATGAACTTTGCCCGGTTATTTGACAAGGCAGAGCTGCCGATCGTGGGACTCGTATTGATCACCCCATTGGTAAACCCGTAGTTCGACGCGCGGCCGTGGACCTCGTTCCAACCGTTGGTTGACTCCGAGCGGAAGCCGGCGCGAAGCTCGAGCCGTGGCGTTACTTTCCAGGCATCTTCAATAAAGCCCGCTCCAAAAAGAGATCGCCAACCCAGCTCTGTTGGCGCAGGCACAACCGTAAAAGTCGCGACGGTGCCTTTTAGAAATGCGCTGAGGGTCGAGAAAGATGCCTGTCCATACTGGTTCTGCGCCAGGTTGTCGTTGGATTGCAGTCGTTGCAGCCAGACGCCGAACTCCAACTGGTGCCGCCCGTGGGTCCAGAAAACATGCTCATCTACGGTGAACAGGTTACGTACCGCCTGATTGTTGCTGCCGGTGTTCGCGCCCCCGAGGGTGACCTGCGATGCCCCGTTCGATGCCGTGCTTCCCGAGATCACGACTGCCCCGACGGGCTTGCCGTCAATCCAGCCGGGCACGGACCCAGGCGCCTGCCCGGTAAAGTAATAAGCTCCTCGCGAGAAGCCAACGCGGAGAGTATTGAGCAGATTGGGTGAAAAAACGTGCTGCTCCTGCGCGCTCACTACTTGTTCGCGCAGTCGCTCGTAAATTGTCGAATAAGGATTTTGCGAAGGAGTGTTGGCGTCACTGTCATCTGCGGTGTAAACCCCAAACAGCAGATCGTTGGCCGTCAGGTTGGCATCGATCCGCGCGGTCCCAAAATCCTCCCGAACATGTTGCGGTGGATTGGCAAACGCTTCTGCGATCCCGCTGGCTGTGCCATTCGGGTTGAGCAACTCAGGGCCGTTGGCCACCGGCCATAGTGCGAGCAGCGGCTGCACGATCGGGGAAGCAGCCGCGCGCGAGGCATTGTCCGGAACAAAGCTGACGGCGCTAAGCCCCAGGTGCTGGCGGTAACCTTCATAGTTACCAAATCCAAAAAGCTTGTCATGGCGCAATGGGCCGCCCAGCGCGGCGCCGAAGTCGTTGCGTTGAAACTCGGGAATGTTGGCCTGGTCGAAGTAATTGCGTGCGTCCAGGGCGCTGTTGCGCAGGAATTCATACACCGAGCCGTGGACTCGATTTCCTCCGGAAGCGGTAATGATCGATACCTGAGCACCCGTGCGCTTGCCATAGTTCGCGCCATAGGTATCGCTCACCACATTAAATTCGCGGACTGCGTCCACGCCCAGAAGCTGCCCACTGGTGCCGCCCGGGGTTACGTTGATGAGCGATGCTCCCGTGTACTCGATTCCGTTCAGCAGGAAGAGATTATCCTGCGGCCGCCGGCCGGACACGGAGTACATATTCCCGACTGAGGAGTTGGATGTGCCCACACCGCCCGAACGCTGGGTGGTGTAGCTCACCGAAGCCGGGTTGAGCTCGATTAGCTGGTCGAAGCTGCGTCCATTGAGCGGCAGTTCCTTGACTTGCCGCTCATCCACCAGACCCTGCGTTTGGAGGGTAGAAGTATCGACGACGGCCGGGGTATCTACAACCGCGACCGTTTGTTGCACAGTGCCGACCGTGAGGACAAGGTGCAATTGCACATTCTGGCCCACCGTGAGCCCGATTCCTGTGCGGCTGAGTGGGGCAAACCCATCCCGGGAAACCGTGACGCTATACACCCCCACAGCCACCGAAGGTGCGGAAAAGGTTCCGCCATCCGCGGTGACAAATTTGCGCTCGCTGCCCGTCTCGTCGTTGCGGATCACCACCTCAGCCCGGCCGATAGCGGACCCGGCGGGATCCACAACATCCCCGGAGATGGTGCCGCCCACCATCTGTGCCCCGGCGCCGGGTGCAATCAAAATCAGGATGGATAGAAGGTAGATTGGAACTGCAAGCCGCAAATCACGCATACACAAACTCCTGGAGGGTCTTTTTCCGGAAAAAGGCGGGAAAACAACTAGCGGCAACAACAAAAGCGGAAGGAGCGCTGCGAGAGGGAAGCGCTTGATACAAAACAGCGTAACTCGAGTGCAAAGCTCAAATGATGATTTCCTGAAGAAGCGATTAAGTGTATGAAAAAGACTGCTGATGAGATGGTTGCGAGAACTATCGCGAACAACAACAGCTAGCCGGCGCTAAGGAAGCGCGGCGACAACGTACGAAGCTGCTTGGAGCGAAGGTCACATTAAGAGGCTACCACAGGAGCGGCCTCAGGCCAAAGTACCCGAACGGGGAACTCATTACCTCAGACCCGGAATGAACTTACTTTGGAGAACCTTCCAAAGGTCGTAGCATCCGAATTTGAACGAATGCTACAGGGCCTGTGAGATTCCAAACTCCTGCCCTGACCACGGACGCCGGGGCGCCCGCTGGCAATTAGCCTGCAAAGCAGTGCCATTCGGCCCACTCCACCTGACCCTCAATGTGGCCGTGCAGGAGCAAACGTAGTCCACTTACGGGCATCCTCATCATGAGGGCCCGGCCGGCGCAGTCCACAAATCGGCGCTTATGCCATTCAGGTCATACACGATCTTTCCATCTTTAATGGTGAGTTCGCAGAGTAGCTTCTGCTTCCCATCAAACCGCCTGTTAATCATGTCAGTAAAACCAAAGGAGCCGTTTTCCACGCGAAGCACTGCGACGTCTGCAATCGAACCCTCGGACAGATTGCCGAGTTCCTCGTGCTTGATCTCATGCGCCGGGTGAGAAGTCATCTCCGCCACAACCTGCTTCAGCGGAACGCCGATTGCCATAATCTTGTCGGCAACATTCAGCTCATCCTTCATGGCGCCATTCATACTGGTGATGTGAAGATCGGTCGAGATGGAGTCAGGAATGAAGCCCGCCTTGATCATCGGCACTGCGAGCGACCACTTAAAGCTGCCCCCGCCCTGGCCCACGTCGAAGTAGATACCCCGCTGGCGGCCCTCAATAAACGCCTTACTGGGCCCAAGCGTAACCGGGTCCTGCTCGTGACGAAGTCCCGAGTACATGTGGGTGTAGATGTCGCCCGGCCGCAGCTTCTTCGTCAGCAGGTCATAGAGCGGCCGCTCCGGATGATCCACGCCGAAGTCCACCATGACCGGAATGTTGGCCTTGGTTCCGGCGATGACGGCCTGTTCCACCGGCTTCCACTCCGGGCCCGCGAAGTGCGCGGTCTTGATGCCGACAATGGTGTTGGGATACTTGAGAGCCATAGCAGCCGTGGCTTCCCCATCCATGTCATCCATGTTCTGCTCGTAGTGGCCGCCGCGCATGCCCGCGCCGACAATATTGAGCATGGCGAATACCCGCGTCTTCGAGCGATCGATAATGCGGTCCTTGAAGTCCTCAAAATTCCGCCATCCCGAGCAGCCCGCATCCACCACCGTCGTAACCCCCACCCGGAAGGTGAAACCATCGGGAGGCACGCTTAAATCCCCCGCATAGGAGCCGCGTTCGCCCGTGCCCGCATACACGTGCACGTGAATATCGATCAATCCAGGAGTTACATAGAGACCCTTCACCTCGACCGTCTTGAGCGCCGACGCCGGTGGAATATGTGCGGCCACCCTGGCAATCTTGCCGTCCTTGATGGCTACGTCCATCACGCCGTCGATATGGTTCTTATCGTCGAGCACATGTCCGCCGCGTAGCAGCAGATCATACGCAGGCTCGGCCTGCTGGGCGAAAGCGCTCGCGCTCACGGCGAGCGCGAGCGCGATCATCGTCTGTATCAGTATGTTCCTGGTCATATGTCCCGGATCTCGATAATTAGATATACGCAATAAGGTCGATTTCGACCAGGGAGTTTCCGGGAATGCCGCCGGCGGGCGCAACCGTAGTGCGCACCGGAGGCACTTTTCCCCAACGGCCCGCATAGGCGGTGTTCATTCTTGCCCAGTCTTTGATGTCGTTCAGGTAGACATTCACTTTGAGCACCTTGTCCATGGAAGAGCCGGCACAGACGAGGTTCTTCTCTAATTCGTCGAGAACATGCTTGGTGTGTTCTTCAATCGTGCCTTCGAAGTGTGCGCCCACCCCGGCAAGGAAAAGCAGGTTGCCATAGGAGACGGCACTCGAAAACAGTGGAGGAGCCGCGGGAGCGTTATCCGCATTTGGCTTGCACGAGTAGGCCTTCTTTTCGAGCGTGCTCGTTTTCTTTGCCTCGGCAGCGGCGCCAAGCATGGTGCCACCGGTTGCGACCGCGGCCGCTTTAGCCGCGTTCTTCAGAAGACCTCTTCTGGATTGCGTTCCCATCGATGTACTCCTTTTCATTTGGATTCGTAGCGTTCAGGCATTGGGACAAGAGAGAGCGTGATGAGACCGGCGTCCGAAGCAAGTGGAAGCGATCAACCCGAGCGTGTTCTTATGGCGATGCTTTTCGGTTCGCTCACCCATGCGACTCTCGTTTTCGAGTGTAGCTTACCCGTGACGCGGTCGGCCGGCAGCTGGTAGATCGACCCGGTGCTGCCATCCAGAATATAAATGCTTCCCCCGTCAGGCGCAGCGCTGATCTGGGTCGCGTTTGGCAACAAATGCTCAGTCCGCGTCAGTCTGCCGCTTCCGCCATCAATTTGCCACACTCCCTGAGAGGTATACAGCATGCGGCCGGAAGGATGCATCGCCAGCGTACCAGCAGACGACGATGGAAACGCCAGCCTCTGGATCGATTCACCCACGGTCCCTGACGTCGCGTCGTAGCGGTAACAGGCCAGCGTGGTCTCCAGCTCATGCCAGGCATAAAAGAGCGAGCCCTCAGGATGAAGCACAGTCGCGCCGGGGCCACTTCCTCTCCCGGTCGGCCGCTGCGCGAGCCGCTGGAGCCTGCCGTCTTCCACCGCGAATACGCTCAGCCGGTCGCTGCCAAAATCAGAAGCCAGCAGGCGGCTGCCGCTGGTGTCGAAAAGCAGACTGTGAGGATGCGCCGCGCCTTGCAGTTGCGGATCGCCTCCACAACCTGCGTCCTTGAAAATAGTGGGCGGCTGGTCCAGGCTGCCATCCTCCGCCACCGAAAAGACGTTGTAAATTCCGCCCCCGTAAGCCGCCACCGCGAGAACCTTCCCGTTAGGGGAGAGGGCCATGTGTCGTGGACGGGTTGCGGAAAGGGAAAGTGGCCTTCGGCTCGACAGCGTTAGGCGGCCATCCAGCGGATCAATGCGGAAGGCTTCCACCGAGCCGCGCGGCAGTCCCTCGTGCGCTTCGACTTCGTTGGCCACGTAGAGGGTTCGTTGCGATGGGGAGAGCAAAACGCAGGCAGGTGCGGGACTCGAAACATGCTGGATCTTCGTCCAGCGCTCGCCTTGCACCAGGAAGACATGAACGGCTCCTTCGCCCGAAGCCACATAAGCAAAGCTCGGTGACGGCGATGGCAGATACGGCAGCGCAGCCAAACCCGCGGCCCCACGCACGAATTCTCTGCGTGTCCATCCCTCGCGTGATCGGCCATCAGGCTGCATCAAAACGCCTCTCTAAGCACGGATCGACATCTTGTGATGAAAGATGTTGTTCGAGTCATACCGCCGCTTCACCTGCTGCAGAAATGGATAAAGATCCCCGGTGCCGTAGTAAACTTGCGGCCAGAACGGATATGCGAGCATATCGCTATCTGGATAGTTGATGTAGCAACCCTCGTAGTATTCGTTGGGGTAAGGAGTACCCGCGTACTGCGGCTCAACTTCCTGCGAGTAAACGTCCGTATAGAACTCTCGCATCCATTGCAGACGGCCCGCGTCTTCTTCCGCCTGGTCCCAATATTGCTGGAATTGGACCTTCATGATCGACGATCGCTGCCAGACAGACGTGGTTGCGGCCAGATCCTTCGCATTGACGGCGCCTCCATACGAATCCACCGCCATGACCGAACCCCGCAGATCCACGCCGGGCACCATCCGCGTCAGGTGCTTGTAGATACACTTCGCTTCTTTGGGCGTAAAGTTCCGTTTCATGTAAGACGATTTGTAAGCTGCGCGTCCGCTATGCCCACCCCCGCTATCGCCAATCGTGGCCTCCAGCCACAGCAGCCGGTCGATGCTGTATCGGCCCGTGTGCTGCCGATCCGCCGGGGTGCGCGGCGCGAAACGCTGGTCGCCTGGTACGCCCGCGCGTCTCTCCACCGGGTCAAACTCCGCAAACCGGTCAAGGAACTCGTCCAACGGCTTCAAGTCGTCACAGCGGCCATCGGGATTACAGAATTGCAGCCCAAGGCCAATCCGGCCCGAAGAAATATGCGTCAGGCCAATCGCAGCGAACAGGCCCCATGTGTCCCGTTCGCAGCCCCGCTGTGCCATGTAGTCGCCAAACGCCAGCAGCAGAGCGACAAATCTGTCCTCTGTCATGCCGGGCCAGTCAAACGAGAAGTGGGCATTCGCCACTTCAAACGGAGCCGTCGGCAGATGGTCAAAAAGAAAGCCGGTCACAATCCCGAAATTTCCCCCGCCCCCGCCCAGGCAGGCTCGAAAGAGATCCGCATCATGATGCCGATCAATCTTCTTAAGCTCTACGTGCCCCTTCTTATCGACGGTGAGGATCTCAATGGCGGAAACCCAGTCGACGGTCAAACCATGGAGCCGCGAGAGGACACCATAGCCGCCACCGGTGATGTGCCCTCCGGCCCCCACGTTGTAGCAGCTGCCGCCGGGGATGGTCACCCCCCGCCGCTTATACAGGTCAATGTAGGCTTCGCCGAGCTGCTGTCCGGGGCTGATGCGGTAGCGGTCTCCATCGCCGGGCAGGGCATCGCTTTTGAGCAGGCTCAAATCCAGGAGCATGCCCCCGGGATTGTTCACCACAAAATCCTCATAGCAGTGGCCGCCGCTGCGCACGGTGGGCCGCATGCCCGCGTTGACGGCCCGCTGCAGGGCCTCAGCGGCCTGTTCCCGGGTCTCGCACAGTGCAATCTCGGCAACCGCCTCTGCTGCGTCGCCGTCCCAGCGAAAGTTGCGGCTGCGATGCAACAGCGCATACCGCGGATCGCTGCGAGTAATTCTGATGGCCATCAATACCCCGCCAAAAAAAACGGATTCAGAATCAGCTGAGCTGTTGAAACTGCTGTCATACAGAATACCGGAACTGCAGAGCCTCAAGAATAAGCTGCTATTTGATACCATCAGCCCTTGTACGCGGGAGCGGTGGATGGAACTGATCCAGGACAAAGTCGTTATTGTGACCGGGGCAGCAGCAGGAATTGGCGCCGGGGTCGCAAAGTTATTTGCCGAGGGCGGAGCCCATGTATTTCTCGCCGACCTTGACGGGCCCGGGGTTAAGAAGGTCGCAGCCGCTCTGCAGTCGGGAGGCGGCTCGGCATTTGCCTTCGAGGCCAATGCCGGCAGACGCGAGGCCATGGCAAAGGTGGTTGAGGATGCGATGACCCGCTTCGGACGCATCGACGTTTTGATCAACAACGCCGGCATTTATCCACGGCAGCCCTTCCTGGAAATGACAGAGGAGCAGTGGGATGGAATGCAGGACATCAACCTGAAGAGCGTCTTCCACTGCACAAAACTGGTAATGCCCCACATGGTTCGGCAAAAATCCGGAGCCATCGTAAATATCTCGTCCGTCACCTTCTTTACCGGATTGCAGAACCTGACCCACTACATCGCTTCGAAGGGAGCGATCATCGGATTCACCCGCGCTCTGGCCAGGGAAATCGGGGAGCACAACGTGCGCGTAAACTGCATTACTCCGGGAGCCATCGAAACCGAAGGAGAGCGAAAGCTCATGTCCAAGGAGGAAGCCGATAAGGTGATGGCCCTGCAAAGCCTCAAGCGCCGCATAACTCCGCTCGACCTGGCCCGAGTCTGCTTGTTCCTCTCAACAGAACTAAGCGATTCTATGACCGGTCAGACCCTTAACGTCGACGGCGGCTGGATCATGTACTGATTGCTCCAGGGCGACCGCTAGGCATCAAATCCAAACAACGGCCGCAAATACTCAGAGCTGAGAACAAGCGCCTGTTTCCGTTGGGCGAGACTCCCTTCAAACTCGCGCTCTTCCACTTCCACGCAAACCGGTCCGTCATACCCCGCCTTCGCGAGTGCGCGCAAAAAACTCGCCCAGTCGACATCCCCTCGACCCGGCAGTTTCGGGGTATGGAACTCGAGCGGATAAGCCAGGATACCGACCTCGTTCAGTCGCTCTCGATCGACGGTTACGTCCTTCAAGTGAACACGGAAGATTCGAGAGGAAAACTCTCCGATCGGATCGATATAGTCCATCTGCTGCCAAACCATATGCGATGGATCGTAATTTAGCCCAAAGTTGGCGCTCGGAATGTCCGCGAACATACGCCGCCAAATCGCAGGGCTGGAGGCCAGGTTCTTCCCGCCGGGCCACTCGTCGGCGGTAAACAGCATGGGGCAATTCTCAACAGCAACCCGAACCCCCTGCTCCTCAGCATACGAAATCAGATCGCCCCACACCGTCAAGAAGCGAGGCCAATTTTCTTCTACCGAGCGGGTCCAGTCGCGCCCCACAAACGTGCTCACGACCGTCAGGCCAAGCATCCTCGCGGCGCTGACCACCCGCTTAAGATGCGCGCCTGTAGCCGTGGCTTCCTCCATATCCGGCGTGAGGAGATTCGGGTAATATCCCAGACCGCTGATTTTCATCCCGTGCGCGTCGGCGAGACGCAACACCCGTGCAGCGTCCGCCTTGTCGAACTTGCTGACATCGATGTGCGTGACCCCCGCATACCGGCGATCAGCCTTGCCCGGAGGCCAACACATCAGCTCCACACACGAATAGCCGGTAGATTGGCCCAGCGCAAATACTTCTTCCAACGTAAGGTCGGGGACGATAGCGCTCATGAAACCAAGTTGCATAGCCTTCGATTCTACTGTGCCCACCCATGATGTTGAACGCAAGCATATACAATGCAGGCGTTCCCCTACACCCCAACGGCCCGTTTCCACAATGATCGAGGAAGCCTATGAATATCGCTGGAATCTCTTCCGCCTCGCCCTTCCTGTTGGTACTCCTCGCACTCTTAACCCCCAGCCCCGTTGGACGCGCCGAGGCTACTGAGAATATGACCCCTCTGCTGCTCGCAGTGCATGACGCTCCCATACCTTTCATGGGCTCGGACGGGCAGACACATCTGGTCTATGAACTGGGGATGATCAACTTCTCGAGTGCGGACATCGTGGTTGAAAAGGTCGAAGTGATCAGCGGAGACGTCACACTGCAAATACTCGACACCGCTGCTGTTGCCGGACGTCTTCAGCCTGCCGGTCAGCGCGATTCCGTGGGAACGCTTGCCAAGGGCACGCAGGCGTTGCTCTTCCTCAATGTCACGCTGCCCCGCGGGGCAAAGGTTCCCGCTGATCTCACCCACCGGGTCTCCGTGCGGGTAAGCGCTGCCCCTCCTGGACACCAGGAATTCAGCGAGACGGGTGGCGCCACCACGGTAGACCGCCAACCAGTCGCCTTGATCGGACCTCCACTGCGGGGAACGCACTACATCTCAGCGGACTCATGTTGCGACGCCACACGCCACACCCGCGCAGCCCTCCCCGTCAACGGCCGCGTATGGGTTTCCCAACGTTACGCAGTGGACTGGGAGCAAACGGATGCCGGCGGACGAATCTATGCCGGCCCCCGCGAAAAGCTCGAAAGTTACGCCATCTTTGGCCAGCCGGTGTTAGCGGTTGCTGACGCTCTCGTCGTCTTGGTCATCGACGGAGAGCCGGAGCAAATACCAGGCAACTATCCCACCAACATCCCCCTGGATAAAGCCGACGGCAACGCCGTCATCCTCGATCTCGGCGGTCACCGCTATGCCCTCTACGCCCACATGCAGCCGGGGAGCATCAAGGTGCGCAGTGGTGAGAAAGTTCACCTGGGCCAGGTAATCGGGCTGGTGGGGGACACCGGCAATTCTATCGTGCCCCACCTGCACTTCCAGGTCACGGACGGCCCCTCTTCCCTTTCCTCGAACGGGCTTCCTTACGAGATCAGTGAGTTTCAAGTAACCGGCACGACCGCCGGCACCAAAGCCTTCGATGAGGCGGAGGCAAACGGAACTCCCATTCCTGTCACGCCCGTTGTTCCCCCGCGGGCTGTCAAGCAGGCCATGCCACTGGACCAGCTGATCATCTCGTTTGACGGTCGATAGTCGAACAAACTCTTTAGCCGCCCCGAACGACCCAACACCAATGCACACGGGACCAGCGAGTCGAAAAGCCCTGAATGTTTCTGCCGGGTCATAGCGCATATCGGGGAAACGGCTGGTAGGTATGGGCGTCAGCGAAGGGTACGGGCTTCAGTCCGTACATTAACGACGAAATGTAGGACGGGCTTTAGCCCCTGAGGTTTGCTTTTCTACCGGTTCGCGATTTTTTGTGCATCCGGTGAAAGCCGCGGAAGATTAGAGGCAGGTGTTTGCCGCCACAGTTGATAGCTGGCCCACGCCGCGAAAGTACACACGTCGCGAATCTCGCCATCTTTGAGCTTTTGTTCAAAGGTGGCGATGGGCAGGCGGAGAACCTCCATGTCCTCCTCTTCCGGGTCCCGCTGGTGCGGACCTCGCGTCAATTCTTCGGCGACAAAGATGTGTTGACGCTGGCGAACGAAGCCATAGGCCATCCACATCCACGGCAACTCCGTCATGCGGCCAGCGGTTAGGCCGGTTTCCTCGCGAAGCTCGCCGCGAGCCAGGGCCTCCGGATCCACGTTGTCAGACTTCCAGGCGCCCTGCGGTAGTTCCAGCGTCCGCTCGCCCACGGTGTAGCGGAACTGCTCCACCAGCCAGATGTGATCCCCGTCAATGGGCAGTATCACCGCGCCGTCCGGCTTATCGACCACGCCATAAATGCCGTGTGCTCCATTGCTGCGTTCAATCGCATCCTCGCGCAAACTAAACCAGGGGTTTCGATAGATTTCACGGGAAGAGAGCGTGCGGATGGCCATGCACCTAGGATGGCAGGGAAGAAGGAAAGGGAGCAAGTGACGAAGGGGAACCTATAGGTCCGCGGCCTTCAGGCTTTGCAGATATTCCGCGAGGTGCATGCCAACCGCGTGCAAAGGTTCACGAGTTTTTTCTAACCGTGACATCATGACAGCTCCCTCCAGGCTGGCGATCACAATCGCCGCCACCGCAGCCGGGTCAACGCCTCCTCGCAACTCCCCGTTCTGCTGTCCCTGGTGGACAATATCTGCGATCCTGGCACGCCAGCGATCGAGGGCCGCACGGGCCTTGCCGCGGAGCAAAGGATTGCCATCGTCGCTGTCGACCGCGGTGTTGAGCAGTGGGCAGCCTCCGGGAAGGGTGCGGGGTGGTTGCTCCACAAAGTTCTTCACCAGCAGCAAAAGCTTCTCCAAAGAGCTTCCGCAATCATCAAGTCCGCGCCAGCGTGGCTCGCTGGCCGTCTCCCACGCATAGTCGAACGCGGCCGCAGCCAGATCCTCCTTGCTCGCAAAGTGCCGGTAAAGGCCGCCCTTTTCGAGCCCAGTGGCTGCCATCAATTCAGACATCGAGGTTCCGGAGTAACCGTGCCGGTTGAACACAGCGGCCGACTGCTCCACAATGCGGCGGCGGGTAGCTTCGCCCCTGACGGATTTTGTTGTCAATGCTGCCATTTTGTTGCGACCGATCGGTCTCAGTATACATCTGAACCGTATCTCGCTCAAAGAGAGGCAGACGCACGGTGGCCACCACAACAGCGGAATTGAGCGCCGTACCCGCCTCATCGAGCACCAGGCAAGTCAACCCGTGGGCCGTGGCATTGACGGTCACCCTGGCCACCTTCATGGAACTGCTGGATACGTCGATCGCCAACGTTTCGCTGCCCCACATCGCAGGCGGCCTGGGACGCAGCTTCGATGAGACCACCTGGGTCCTCACCTCCTACCTGGTGGCCAATGCCGTAGTGCTGCCGATGAGCGCATGGCTGAGTCGCGTTCTCGGGCGAAAGCGTTACTACATGATCAGCGTGGGCCTGTTCACCGCGACCTCATTCCTATGCGGCATTGCGCCCGGCCTGAACTTTCTCGTCATCTTCCGCGTCCTGCAGGGGATTGGCGGCGGCGGCCTGGCTCCGGTGGAGCAGGCAATCCTGGTCGACACCTTCCCTGCGAACAAACGAGCCGCCGCCTTCGCCCTCTACAGCGTCGCCATCGTGACCGCCCCGGCCATCGGGCCGCCCTTGGGCGGCTGGATCACCGACAGCT
Source organism: uncultured Acidobacteriaceae bacterium (assembly GCA_963847155.1). Classification (GTDB taxonomy): domain Bacteria; phylum Acidobacteriota; class Terriglobia; order Terriglobales; family Acidobacteriaceae; genus PALSA-350. The sequence continues at coordinate 223,808 of CAWJZH010000009.1, forward strand.
TCTCCTGGCGTTGGGTCTTTTTTATCAATGTGCCCATCGGGCTCATCTCTCTCTTTCTCAGCAGCCGCCTGGTGAGCGACCCTCCCGCATTCAAAGCAGAAGTGGCTGAGGCCAAGCGCCTGGGCAAATTGCGCGTGGACTACATAGGCATCCTGCTGATCGCCTTGGGCTTTGCATTCCTGGAATTCGTGCTCGATCGTGGCCAGATCGACGACTGGTTTGGCAGTCCCTTGATTACGACCATGTTTGTAGCAGCCATGGTTTGCCTGGTGCTTGCCGTGTGGTGGGAATTGCGGGTACCCGATCCCGTGGTGGAACTCGGATTACTTCGCGAGCGAAATTTCGCGTTTGCCAATATCTTCTACTTCCTGTTCGGCTTCGTTCTCTTCGGCAGCACGACCATGATTCCCGAGATCCTGCAAAGCCTGTATGGCTACACCGCCACCGATGCGGGTCTGGTCTTGGGGCCAGGCGCTTTTGTCATCACGGTGCTGGCGCCGTTCGTCGCCATATTGACGCAGAAGGGAAAAGTCAGCCCGCGATGGCTGATCGCCTTCAGCTTTGCCGTGGTCTCACTCTCCATGCTGTACTACAGCGGTTTTACGCTGCAGACAAACTACACGCACTATGCATTGGCGCGGGCGCTACAGGGCTTTGGCTATGCCTTTCTGTTTGTGCCGGTCAGCGTGCTTGCTTATTCTTACTTGCCTCCAGGCAAGAACAACAAGGGTTCCAGCCTGACCAATCTCGCCCGCAACTGGGGTGGCAGTTTCGGCGTCGCATTCATCACCACCGTGCATGAGCGCCGCACCGACCTCCACACCGACCGGCTGGCGCAGAGTGCTGATGTAACCTCCCCGCTGTTTCACTCACGCATCGACGCGCTGACCAAAACCTTTGAGCATCTGGGCTATTCGCATTTCGACGCAGCCCAACACGCGCAAGGTCTGCTTTACAACCAACTGAACCAACAAGCGAGCCTGATAGGGTTCATGGATTGCTTCCGCATGATGGCCATCGTAGCCCTGATCGGCATCCCCCTGGCCCTGGCCACAAAGAGCTTCCGCCCCGGAGGCGAAGCCTCAGGCGGCCACTGACCCTGCTGAGTCATTCACGCCACGCATCCCCCCGCCCTTTCCTCCAGCACGTCCTTTCCCCAACCGCCCTTTCCTCCAGCAACCGCCCTTTCCTTACTACTACCCTCTCCTTTTTGTCATCCCGAGCGAAGCCGAGGGATCTGCGGTTCTACGGACCTTTCCTGGAAATGTTTTTCGACAGGCGGACGAACAATTTAGTCTTGAACCGTTGAGGCCGTATTGGACTTCAAAACAAAATTCGATCAACGGCCATCCTCTCCAGCCAATCTAGCGCCTGAAATCCTCCTGGAAGCCGCCGCCCAACTGAGCGCCTCACCTCTGCGCAACTCGTCGGTGTTAAGCGGCGGGTTTAGCACCACAAACATTCTCCTGGAATTTGCAGATGGCGATCGTTGCGTCCTCCGAATTTCCTCCCGGCAAGAACAACTTCAGATGGAGGCCGATCTACTGGACTACCTATCGCGCAAAGCGCCTGAAGTCCCGGTCCCAAAAATCCTATGGCGCGCGCCCGAACATTTTCCGGCCGGACTCGGAGCATTCGCCATGACCTATGTAGATGGCCATCTCCTCGCGAGCCTTGAGGACAATCTATCCACCGCATCCTGTCGAGACATCTGTGAGCAACTGGCTCTAGTAGCGGCCCGGATCCATGACCTCCGATTCACCCAATGCGGCTTGTTGGGACCGGGACCAACAGTATCGGACCCCTTTACAACCTATGCCGACCGGGACCGTAGGCTTTATGCAATCCTGTCTTGACAACGCAGATCTTCAACGCCGGGCAGGCGCGGAACGATGCCGGCGCCTGCATCACTGTGTTACTCACCGGCCCGACCTACATGAACCATCCGCGACTCACCAACTCTGTCACAGTGATTTCAATCAAAAAAATTTCCTGATACGCCGCAACGCCAATGGGCGTCACGAGCTGGCTGCGGTGCTCGATTGGGAATTCGCCTTCTCCGGATCGGGCGTCATAGACATCGGCAACCTTTTAAGGTTCGAGCATGAATCGCCCGCTGTCGAAAGTAACTGGTTTGCGGATGCTTATCGAGCGGCCGGTGGACATCTGGATCAAGCCTGGAGAGAACAAGCCCTATTCGCCGACCTGCTCGCCCAATGCGCGTTCCTCATCAATCCCGAAGAGCTGCCAAAGACCTTCAAAACCGCGATCGGAGTGATCGATCGCACACTCGCTGTGCTCGATCCCCACGCCTGAAATTACTGCCAGCCCCCGCCCAGCGCGCCATACAGCTGCACCAGCGAAGCTGCCTCCTGCTGCTGGCTTTGCGCCAATTGCAGTTGCGCATCGTAGAGATTGGTATCCGTGGTCAGCACCTCAAGATAGCTGGTGTTGCCGCCCGAGTACCGTAGCCTGGCAAGCCGGACAGCGTCGGCCGCGGAGACAACCAGCGCTGCCTGCTCTTCCCGCCGTTCGCGGGTCTCCTTATAGGCAGCCAGGGAGTCCGAGACATCCTTCAGCGCATTCAGAATCGCCTTCCGGTATTCCAGAAGCATCTCTTGTTCCTGGGCCTGCGAGAGATGATAGTTGCTGCGGATACGGCCGCCGTCAAAGATAGGCTCTGACAACGAGCCCGCCGCGTACCAATAAGCATTCTTCCCGCTGAAAATACTTTGTAGCTGGCTGCTCGCCGCCCCGCCAAGGCTGGTAAGCGAAATCTGCGGAAAGAACTGCGCCTTGGCCACGCCAATGCGTGCGTTGGCCGCGATCAATGTGGCTTCCGCGCGCTGGATGTCCGGGCGTCTCTCCAGCAACGCAGAAGGAACGCCCGTCGGCATTTGCTGAGGGTGAGGCTGGTCAGCAACGCTCAAACCGCGATCGATGTCTTCAGGATTATGGCCAAGTAGAATGCTGATCGCATCTTCCTGAACCGCTATTTGCCTACGCAACTCAGGCAGATTTGCCTGTGCCGCGTGCAACAGTTCCTCAGCCTGTCTGGTGTCTGCGAGAGAACCCGCGCCATATCTCTCCAGCGATTGTGTCAATTTGAGCGACTCCTCGCGGGCCTTGATCGTGCTCTTGGTGATCTGCAATTGAGCGTCAAGGCTGCGCAGCGCGAAGTACGCCTCAGCCACATCCTGCACCAGGGTCACCTGCGTCGCCCTTTGTCCCCACTCGCTGGCCAGAAGCTCAGCCCTTGCCGCTTCTGTCTGCCGGCGATACAAACCCCAGAAATCAAGGTTCCACGCTGCCGAACCACTGAACCCGCCCCCATTGAAAAACGAGTTGGCAGACGTGCCATCGGATTTGTTTCCAGCCAGTGCAGAAGGTATTTGCAGCGCGGAGTAGCTGGCGCCCGCATTGACCGAAGGCAGTTGTTGCGCCCGAGTGATGCCAACCTGGGCCTGTGCCTCAAGAACCCGTTGGGCTGCGACGCGAAGGTCAAGATTGTTCTTGAGCGCTTCCGTGACCAGCCGCTGCAGGATCGGATCCTGAAAAATCGTCGACCATTTCTGGTCGCCGATGGATGTCTCACCCTGTGCAGGAGCGGCAACCTCCGGCGCGAGTGCCCCCCGAAAGCTCTGCGGAGTTGACGTTGCCGGCCGCTTATAATTCGGACCAACATTGCACGCCGCCATCATCAGGATCAACAACCCGGCCACTACCGTTTCAACAACCCTCGCTGCCACATTCTGCGTGTTCCAATGCCCCACCGAATCAGCGCACTTCGACATGATCGCCCTCATTCAATAGATCGCTTGGGCTCGAGACCAAAGGCTCAGATCCATTCAGCCCGTTTAGAATTTCAACTTCCTTGCCCATGTCCTTGCCAATCGTGACCGGCACAAAATGGACAGTATGGTTCCGAGCGACCGTCACCACGTGCATACCGCCGTGGTCCACGATCAGCGAGCTGGTCGGGATAATGAGGGATGTGCGTTGCTCCGGCAAGGTGAATTTCACCTGGGCATACATACCGGGAAGCAGGGAACCGTCGCTGTTGTCCACTTGCACTTCGGTCAGCATGGTGCGGGCTGCGTTGTTCAGCGCTCCGGCATTGCGAATCACCGTGCCTGTATAAGCCCGCCCCAACCGTTCTTTTACGTCGACCGCGGCCTTCTGCCCATCCTGAATATTCACCGCTTCCGATTGAGGAACGTCCACCTGGATCCGCAGCGTACCACTCTGCGCAATGCTGAACAGAGGCTTGCTCGCGCCAGAGCTGCCGGTAGTTACCAGGTCGCCCCGCTCCACGTTGCGTTGGGTGATCACTCCGTCAAACGGTGCAACGATGCGCTCAAATCCCTGCATCTGTTGTAACCGGGATACGTTCGCACGGTTAGCCGCCACGTTCGCTTCCGCCGCAGTAATATTTGCCGTGGCAGCCGCCACATCCGCTAACCTGGCGTCATACGCCTGTACCGCGCCGTCCACGATCTGCTGTGAGATGGCGCGTTGCTGCCCCAGAGGTAGGTCACGCTCCCTGGTGAGCCGGGCGAGCTCAGCGTTGGCCTTAGCCTGCTCCAATGCCGCCCTGGCCTGTTGCAGGGCAGCCTCAGACTGTGCCAGCGTCTGCTCGCGACTGCAGCAGTTGCTGATCGACCTCGGGCGCAGAGATCACCGCCAATATCTGGCCGGCCTTTACCTTCGCCCCGATATCCACATTGCGGCGATCCAGGTACCCATCAATGCGGGCATAGAGATTGGCGCTGTAAAGCGGCTCAATATTGCCCGGCAAAAGCAGCTCCGACGTGGGCGCACCTTGCTTGGCCTCGATCAGCGTCACCACCGGGTGGGTAGCCGGAGCCTCACGCACAGCAGCGAGAGCGTCGTGCTGCCGCGTAAGGCGCGGGAATGTGCCGATGGCAATCAGCACCAGCAAAAATGCTGCTGCGCCCCCAGCCCTCACTAGCATGGACGACCGCGTCTTTGTACGTTCAGTAGGAAGTGTCTCGAGCTGCTGCGTCATGCGGCCTCCTGTTGCGTGCTGTCGTTTCTTCCGTGGATCACGGTGAACATCAAGGGAACGAAGAACAAAGTTGCGAAGGTGGCCAGTGCAAGACCCCCAATGACGGCGCGTGCCAGCGGAGCATTTTGCTCGCCGCCCTCACCCAAACCAAGCGCCATCGGCACCATGCCAATGATCATCGCGCAGGCCGTCATGATGATGGGCCGCAAGCGCGTATAGCCGGCGGTGACGGCCGCTTCCATCGCGCCGGCGCCCTGGGCGCGGAGTTCGTTAGCAAACGTCACCAGCAGAATTGAATTTGCCGTGGCCACCCCGATCGACATGATCGCTCCCATCAGGCTGGGAACGTTGAAGGTGGTCTGGGTAAGAAACAGTGCCCAGACAATGCCGCAGAAGGCGCCCGGAAGAGCGCAGATGATAATGAACGGATCGAGCCAGCTTTGGTAGTTGACCACCATCAGCAGGTAGACCAGCAGTGCGGCAAATGCCAGGCCCAGGCCGAGCCGGTCGAAAGCTTCATTCATGCTCTCCACCTGCCCGCGCACGATGATCTTTGTCCCCGGGGGAAGATTGCCACTTTCTTCCTTGACGATGCGGTTGACCTTCGCCGCCACGGAACCAAGGTCGCTGTCCTGCGTGTTCGCGTAGATATCAAAGACCGGTGCGCCATTATGATGGTTGATCACCACCGGCAGAACCGCGGGAGTCAGCGTCGCCATATTCCCCAGAACTTCCGTCCGGTTGCTGATCGTGTGGATGGGGATCGGAGTGTTTTGCAACGCGTTCACCGAGTCGATACTGTATTGCGGCGTCTGCGCAGCTACGGCATAGGTAATGCCCATCTTCGGGTCCAGCCAGAAGTTCGGTTGCACCGCGGCGCTCGAGCTTAGAGAGATATAGAGGCTGTTGGCCACATCCTGCTGCGTCAGGCCGAACTGTGCTGCCCGCACACGATCAATATCAAGATGAAGGTCGGGTGCATCCACCACCTGGTGCATGTGAACGTCCACCGCCCCCGGAACCGCCGCCAACCGCGACCGTAGCCGCCGCGCAATTTCATAATTCGCCGGATCGTACCCTTGTACCTGTACATCGATCGGGGACGGCAATCCGAAGTTGAGGATTTGCGTCACCATGTCGGCGGGCTGAAAGAAAAAGGTGAGATCAGGAAACTGCTTCTGCAATTGCGACCGCAACTCTTTCACATATTTCCCGGTCGGGTGGTGATGCTTGTTGAGCGCAATCAGTACTTCTCCATCCGCGCTGCTGATAGTGGCCCCATCCCCAAACGCGTAGTTGAAGGTCTCAGGAGTGAGCCCGATGTTGTCCATGATCAGATCCGTTTCCCGTGCAGGAATCGTCTTGCGAATCTGATCTTCCACCTGGCTGAACACTACCTTGGTGGTCTCGATCCGCGTACCCGCTCTCGCCCTGATATGTAACTTGATCTGTCCCGCGTCCACAGACGGAAAAAAGTCTCTGCCCACGAAGGGCAACAGCAGGAACGCGGTAGACATGATGGCGACGGATACGATCAGCGCCGGCTGGCGGTTCGCAAGCGTCGTCTCCAGGGCGCGCGTGTACCGGCTCTGGACCCAAACGAAACCGTCATTGAAGCGGCGGCTTATCCGGCCAAAGAACCCACGGGATCCGCTCATCCGCAGATCCGTGCTCCGCGCCCAGCAGAAAGTTCACCAGCACAGGAACCAGCGTTCTCGACAGAAGGTAAGACGCAAGCATGGCAAAAACCACCGCCAGCGCCATGGGAGTAAAGAGAAACTTTGCCGGCCCGGTAAGGAAAACGACCGAGACGAAGACGATGCAGATCGTCAGCGTGGAAACCAGGGTCGGCGTGGCGATCTCTGACGCGCCGATGAGAACGGCTTCGCGAAGCGGCTGCCCATCCATGTGGCGGTGGATATTTTCGATGGTGACGGTGGCGTCATCCACCAGGATCCCGATCGCCAGCGCAAGGCCGCCCAGCGTCATCGTGTTCATCGTCTCGCCCATCGCGCTGAGCACGATAATTGAGCTGAGAATAGAGAGCGGAATGGAGATCGCAATGATCAGCGTGCTCCGCCAACTGCCCAGGAACAGCAGGATCATCAGCGCTGTCAAAGACGCTGCAATCACCCCTTCTCGTAAGACACCCGCAATCGACGCCTTGACGAAAATCGACTGATCGAAGAGCTCGGTAATTTTGAGCCCCTTTGGTGCGGCCGCGCGTGATGTGGGGAGCACATCGTTTTTGATCTGGTTGACAATATCCAGCGTCGAAACTGAACCCGTCTTCATGATGGTGAGAAGCGCCGCGGGTTTCCCGTTCGCGCGAGCAACGTTCTGCTGTACCGACCACCCGTCTCTCACATGGGCGATGTCTCTCATGTAGACCAGGGTGCCATTGACCGTTTTGATGGGTACGTTGTTCAGCATCAGGGCGTCGACCGGGCTCGAGTTCGTGGTCACCGTATATTCGCGGCTGCCCACTTTGGCGGTTCCCGACGGAAGCGTGACGTTTTGCGCATTGATGGCCGCCGTTACGTCAATCGGCGTCAGCCCCTTGGCCAGCAATGCATTCTGATCGAGATCCACCATGATCTGGCGGGCAACACCTCCATAAGGCGTGGGCAGCAGGGTACCGGGCACCGTAGTCAACTGCTGGCGCACGCGGAATAGTCCGTAGTCGTAGATCTCCGATTCCGAGAGAGTATCGCTCGACAGTGACAGCTGAATGATGGGTACCGTGGAGGCACTGAATCGGACGATCCATGGGGGATTCACCCCTGGTGGCATACGGAAACGGATCGAGTTCACCGCCGCCCCCACCTGGGACATCGCCGCGTCGATGCGCACTTGCGGTTGAAAGGAGATTTTGATCACACTCGCCCCGTTCACCGTCTGTGAATCGATAGCCTTCACATCGTTCACCACCGCCATCACGAACTCGCTGAATGTCGTAATCCTCTGTTCCATCTCCTTCGCGGGCAGTCCGGAGTATGACCAGATCACGGTGACCACCGGGATATCGATGTTTGGGAAAATGTCAGTGGGTGTGGTCGCGATGGAGGAGAAGCCGAGAACCAGAATCAGGATCGACGCTACAATGAACGTGTAAGGGCGATTGAGAGCGAGTCGAACGATCCACATCTTCAGTTCTCCAGTTGGGGCTTACCGATATTTAGATGAACATCGAAATAGTTGGATTCACGCTTTTCGATGGTGCGAATTGGTTTCCGTTTGCGTCTGATCAGTTATGGCGAAGATGACCGATGACGAGGTAGCTCAGATTGCCCGGGCGCTCGGGGACCCCAATCGTCTCGCCATCTATACGCAAATCGCTCAGCACGATGAGCTATTCTGCGGTGAAATGCACGCCAAGCACGCCATCTCTGCGCCTACGCTGTCGCATCATTTGAAAGTCTTGGCCGAACTGGGGCTGATCACATCCCGAAAAGAAGGCCTGAACGTCTACTACCGAGCCATCCCCGAAAAGTTCGCCGGCTACCTTCAATATCTCTCGAACATCACTCGCCGCCACTAAAGACCAGTATGATTCTCGGAACAAATCAATTGAAATGAAAAGCGTACCTCAGAAGCCTAAAGGCCTAAAGTTTTTTTCTGGTGATGTGCACGGGCTGAACCCGTGCCCTTCGTTCATCAATATAACTCGAAGACCTACGGCCATTTCGACGCAGCCGATCGATAGAACCAACCTGAGTGCTGTTCCCCCAAGCTCTCCTCAAAGCAATTAACAAGTTTGATCGTCGAAAAAGCCACTTGTTCCGCTGATTTGGGCAGCCTTGAAGTTCAGCCGTCACTACGGGACTCGATTGCGGGGACGGCCACTCTCTAATCCCCCCAGGAGGCTGTTCTGGTGGCGGATTACCTCCCACCTTAAATCGACGCCACGCCACCATCCACAAACAACTCGATCCCATTCACAAAACTCGAATCGCTGGAAGCCAGGAAAAGTGCAGCCGTCGCAATCTCCTCCGGCCGTCCAATCTCACCCCGGGGAATCAAAGAAGCGAAGTACTTCTTAGCATCCGGCCCCAACGGGTCAAGAATCGGCGTATCGATCGTTCCCGGACTCAACACATTCACCCGTATCTTCCGTTCCTTCAGTTCCAATAGCCAAGTCCGTGCAAACGATCGCACCGCAGCTTTGCTCGCGCTATAAACGCTGAATCCCGGAAACCCCTTTACACTCGCGATGGATCCGTTCATAAATATCGACCCACCGTCGCTGAAAAGTGGTAGCGCTTTCTGCACGGTAAACAATGTGCCGCGCACATTCAGATTGAAGACATTATCAAATTGCTCCGGAGTTATCTGTCCCAGGTTCGACAATTCACCCATGCCCGCGCTGGCAAACAATACATCAATCTTTCCTTGCGTCTTCTTAACCGTGTCATACAGCCTGTCCAGATCTGCAAGGTCGGAAGCATCCCCCTGGATGCCGGTCACATTCCGGCCAATCGCCTTGACCGCCTCATCCAGCTTGTCCTTGCGCCGGCCGGTAATGAACACATACGCGCCCTCTTGCACAAACAGCTTTGCCGTCGCCAGCGCCATGCCCGACGTTGCCGCTGTGATCACTGCTACTTTTCCATCCAGCTTGCCCATTGCATTCTCCTCGAGGGTTGGTGGGTTTATCGCGCGCGAAAAGCCACGCCTCGATTTAGATTACTTCCGTTGAGAAAAGTCTCGGCCCCGCCCCAGGCAACGCCGCTCTGCGTGGGGCGGGAGCTCGTTTAGCGGAGGCCGCCGCCGGCGAGGATCTGCTCGCCCGTGAGCCACCCGGAATCGTCCGAAGCAAGGAATACGGCAATCGACGCGATATCGCCAGGCTGCCCGATACGGCCAAGCGGAGTCTGAGCGACCAGGCTTTTCTCGAAGTCAGTGCCGAGGAAGCCGGCACTCTGGACCCCTTCCGTCTCGACCATGCCCGGATTGATGGTGTTCACTCGGATGTTCTTCGGTCCGAGCTCGCGAGCGAGCACACCGGTAATGGCATCGACAGCACCCTTCGTCCCGGTATAAACAGATGACGCAGGAGGCGTGACGCGGCTCACCACCGAGCCGACGTTGATAATGCTGCCCCCGGCGCCGATGTGTTTGAGGGCTGCCTGCGTAGTGAGCAGCAAGCCAAGCACATTGATGTTGAACATCCTGTGGAACTGATCTTCCGTGACGCCCTCGATTGGGGAGAACTCGTAAACTCCGGAATTGTTGACCAGGACATCGAGCCGGCCATAGTTCTTGATGGCGGCGTCGATAATGCCTTGCGCTTCGGATGCCTTGGAAACATCGCCACCGACGGCGACAGCCTTACCGCCCGCCGCGGTGATAGAGTCGACAACTGTTTTCGCACCCGACTTGCTGGACGCGTAATTCACCACCACGGACGCACCTTCCGCGGCTAATGACTTGGCGATGGCTGCTCCGATACCCTTGGACGCCCCCGTAACCACTGCTACCTTACCCTTGAGCTTGCTCATATGCGATTCCTCTTTTGAAGACTCTTAACCACTTGCTGACGGTTAAGATGGAGGCCGGCTCTTCCAGGATTCAATAGTTCCGAAGATATGCACTATTGAACAATCAACCATGTGAATGTAACATGAAAACCATGCGCCCCCTATTCCACCCTTCGATCGAAGACGTTACCGTGGAAGGGATTCTTCACGCGCTTTCCGACCCCGTCCGCGTCGCGATTTTCACTGATATCGCGAGCTCGAACTGTTCGCCAAACTGCACCAATTTTGTCAACGTCAGTGAAAGACCTATACCCAAATCAACCCTCTCGCAGCACTTTAAAGCACTGCGAGAGGCGGGCTTGATTCGTGGAGAACGTCGCGGTGTCGAAATGCAAAATACTTCCCGTTGCACAGAAATCGACCAGCGTTTCCCAGGCCTCATCGCGGCCATCGTCAACGCCCACAACATTCAGTCGCGAGACAAATTGCAGGCCAGCAATGCCGCCAAGCGCAAACCCGCCAAGCGGAGCACAAGAGCCCGGTAGGGAACCTTAGTTCAGTTCCCTTATCCAGATATTTCTAAAGCTGATGGGCTCACTTTTATCGCCATGCGCCTGTAGCTTGATCGGAGCGCTGGTGTACGCCTTGTAGAACGGCTTCCCGATATACAGCGTCTGGCCTTTCAACTCGAAGTGGTTCTCCACCAGAACACCGTTGAAAAGAACCGTGGCGTAAGCCGGCGTCTTTACCGAGCCATCTGCGTTGAAGGTAGGCGCCGTCCACACAATGTCGTAGGTCTGCCACTCTCCGGGCTTGCGCGTCGGGTTCGCCAGCGGAATGGCCTGCTTGTAGAGGCTGCCGGCCATGCCGTTTACATATGTTTTGTTTTCGAACGAGTCCAACACCTGCAGCTCATATCCGTCATCCCCCGGCCCCGTGGAAGCCAGGAACACCCCGCTGTTCCCGCGCGCCTGGCTGCTGCCCGTGATGTTGGTGGGAACCTTCCACTCCACGTGCAGCTGATAATTGGTGAAGCTCCGTTTGGTTTCGATGTTTCCTCCCCCCGACTTGTTCACGGTCATCACACCATTGGCCACATCCCATTTAGCCGGAGATTTGTCACGGTTGGTCACCCACTCATCCAGGTTCTTGCCGTCGAAAAGCACGATCGCATCCGAGGGGGCCGCCCCACACGTGGCGCCTGGAGTCACAACCTTGGGAGCCGGCTCCCAAATCTCCGTTTCTTCAGGCTTCGGTTTAGCCGGTGTTTGCGCGAAAAGGGGTGCGGTCATGGCAATCAGAGCAGCGGAGGCGAGAAGGCTCGAAAACGGTAAGCGAATCATTAGAAGAAAATACACCTAACAGCGCCGGCCTGGCCAAACTCCAGTCGCTTTCGATCATATAAGTCAAAAAACTTCGACTGGGGGCGTCCCGGCGACTCCGACGCGAGGTGGCATGGATTTCCTTCTCTGCATCAGGCCTACTGGTTTAAAATTGTTTCTTCCCCGCACAGCTATGCGCGAAGAGTTGGTATGAGCGTGGTCACCCAACAATTAAGAGACACCGGCCTGGAAGTAGTCGACATTCTGAGTGATCCTCAGTATGCGAATCGAAAACCCACCGCTCGCGACGTTTCTCTGCAGCTGATGGGGCTCGAGCGCATGGCCCGCGCCTTCGTCGAAAAACCTGAAACCATTCTGCAGGAACTGGTGAACGCCGCGGTCGAGCTATGTGGAGCAGACAGTGCAGGCATCAGCATTGAAAGAGAAAACCGGACCGACAACCACTTTTATCACTGGGTAGCGACTGCCGGACTTTACTCTGGTTTCCTGGACGCAACCCTTCCCCGCTACCCCAGTGCATGCGGTGTTTGCCTGGAGCGTGGCCGGCCCCAGCTCTTCCGGGTTTCGCAACGCTTTTTCGAGATCCTCGGAGTGGAAGCCCCAGTGGTGACCGATGGGATCCTGCTGCCCTGGCAGGTCGACGGCACGCGGGGAACGATCTTCGTGATGGCTCATGGATGCCGCGAGGTTTTCGACCACGGAGACATCCGCACCATGCAAATGCTGGCTGACTTTGCAGCCGCTGGTTTTCGTCAACAACGTCAGAAGAAAAAATTGATCGATCAGGAACGGGCTGCTGCAGCCGCCGCGATGGCCAATGATCTGGCCCACAAAATTAACAACCCACTGCAAAGCATCACGAACGTCCTCTATATCGCCGCCAACACGGAAGAGAACACCGATGTAAAAACTCTGGCGACTGCCCTGCAAGGGGATATTAAAAAATTATCGGAACTGGTGCAAGAGATCCTGGCCCTTCCACTCGCTTCCTCACGAGGCGAATCCGAACCTCACTCTTAGTTCCCCGGCTGGCTACGTTCCCGGCGCTGTCGGGTTATAACTTTGAAAGCCCGCAACCGCCATCCCTTTTTGTGCTTCGGGATTCTTCATGAAGGTCTCCCAAACAAATGACGTTCGTGCATTCTCTGCCATCAGCATGGTGATGCCGGTGTCGATGCCGACAATGTCCTGGTCGTACCAGTTTTTCAGCGGATTGAAAGCATCCACGAAGCCGTAGCGGCTCCAGGCCTGTGGGTAGCGAGCCCGAATGTTCTTCAGCACCCGCATCGTAGCCGCGGGCTGAAAGGGAATCGAGCCTCCCGCAGCTGCTGGAACCACGGTGCCATCGATCGGACCCATGGCCGGTGGGCCGCCCCAGATCACGTAACCTTTGTCCGAGTCCGAGGCCGTGATCCCCCAAAGATCGTCCGTGTAGTCGGGAAACTGCTTCCCCAGTTCCACGCAGAACCGGCGATGCACGTCTGTGGCGATCGCCGAGTTTTGGAAGTAATCGGCATACTTGTCCCGCTTCCCTCTGAAATCGAACCAGGCCTGCGAAAACTGGTGCACAAACAGCGGCGCGAACGAACCAATATACCGCTCCCCATCGTACTCGAAGGTGATCCGCTTCCATGCCGACCACGCCGAAGGGTGAAGGGGGTGAGTGGAAGAACCCATCCCCAGCAGGTAGATCATCATCAGCTCGCTGTAGAAGTCCCATTTGTATGGCAGAAATCCAAATTCCGGGGTCCAGCCCTGCGGCAGCAATGCGGTGTCTTCTGAGAGCCAGGTCCAGTCCACCCGGTCAAAAATGGCATGCGCCAACTGAATAATGTCGCGATCGTCAAAATGCCGGCGGCAGGTGAGTATTCCGCAAAGTAGTATTGCCGTATCCACCGAAGACACTTCAGAGTCCCAGATTCTTTCCCCGGTATTGATGTTGGCGAAGTGATAGTAGAACCCGCGATGCGTTGGCAGCGTTCGCCAAAGAAAAGTGAGCGTCGTGATCACGCGCAGACGGGCGTCCTGGTGGGAAATGAAGCCGCGCTTCTCGGCGATGCAGATCGCGGTCAGGCCAAAGCCCGTTGACGCGATGCTCGCCACTATTCCGGTGTCTGCCGTGCGTGCATTGCAACGGTCTTTGATCAAGCCCGTCTGCGGACTCGCTTGCTCCCAGAAAAAGAGAAAATTGCTGCGTTCAAGATCGTCCAGAAACTGCTCTTCCTCTGGCGAAAAGGGCGTTTGCGGAGCCGCCGCGCCCTTGTGCTGCCTATCGGCCGGCGGCGCCTTCTGCGCCAGTGCGGCCATATCCATCCATGGGGCGAGCGGCAGACCCATGGAGATGCCGGCCATTTGCCGCAGCAGCCGGCGCCGGGATCTGAGATGCTCGCGAGAGTGGATCATTGTACTAAGATGTGTTGCGCGCCTTTCGTCTGTTTCCTCTGCACCTTCACCGCACTGTTTCCTGGCGACAATGGAATGGATTAATTGAATAATAGATGCAGTGAGGATCCAGCAGAAGAAGTTCGTGGGCAGCGTGAGTTCTCAATCGGCGCGTCCAACCGGTAAGGGATGACGAAAAAAAAAACTAGTCTGGACGATTATCGCAGTCGCCGCTGCCGTGGTCATTGGGCTGCTGTGGTTTCTGCGCGCACACCGCTCTCGGCTGATTTCTGAGCAGCTAACGGTTCCCATCGAAGGTGCCGTAATCCAACGCGATGTTGATTCCAAGAATGAATTGCCGATCGCCGACGTGGTCGTCACCGCCTCTGACGGCGTCAGGAGCGCCGCCACCCGGTCCGACGCGGCGGGCTATTTCAAGCTTGTCCTGCACAAAAGAGTATTGTCCGACCTTCCCATCAGGGTCACTTTCCGTCATCCCCGTTACGAACCGCTGGACTCAACCGTGCAAACCGGAAGACTGCAGACTCCGGAACAGCTTTATATTGCCGCGATGGTGCCCATTGTTCCCAAGGTCGTTGTGCCCCCTGGCCCCAGGTCTCCAGTCCGGCCTGCCCGTCCTCCTATCCAGGTCTCCAACATCCGGGTGAGATATACGCTCAACACCCGTACGCAGACAAACGTCGGCAGCGCCGTCAGGACTTTCCAGGTGGTCAACCAGGGAAATGTGCCCTGCGACCACCGTTCGCCGTGTTCGCCGGATGGAAAGTGGAAGGCAACCTCCGCGACTGTGTCGCTCGATGCGGGCGCGGATAATACGTTCGGCAACATTACGGCCTCCTGCATTGCGGGTCCCTGCCCGTTTACCCGGATTGATTCAAGGGGCTTCATTCATGGCGGCCGCAACATCAGCGTGACCGCCCTGAACTGGTCAGACACCGCTACCTTCCTGATGGAGGCTGAGGTATATCACACGGCCATCAGCTCCGAGGTTCGCGAACTGTATCCGGTGATCTTTGGCCTGACGCTCAACTTTACCCTGCCGCCAACCCAGGAAGGCGTGAGCCTCGAGGCCGAAGTCGACGGCGCTCCCATGGTCTTCCCCCTGGGCCCGAATCTCTCCTTGAGCTGGGCCACCTGCAACGTCCGAACCGGCCCCGAAGAAGAAAAAACCACCGTCTACCGTTGTGAGCTAAAGCCGGGATATCGATTCTAAATGGGCCTCGGAGCGTGGTCCGATCTGCCGGATCTTTGGGCGTTGACCCTTGCGGCGGCCTTAGGCGGAGCGCGAACGATGGTTGAGGGTAGCCGCAATTAAGTCACAATAGGAGGCATGCGATGGGACGGAGTTCGTGCAGATCACTGCGCGTCCTGATGGCTAAGGCTGCCGGGCATCGTCCATCTTTCGTTTGTTCGGCTCCGTAGCGCGCGGGGAAGCTTCTCACTCATTCACTGTTGCAACTGATGGCCGACCGTCGGCCGTAGCTGCAAAAAGTTTTCACGTCCTCGATATGTCGATAGCCTCGAAAACCGCCTATCCGCACAGTCTCGATGTAAAAGTCAGATCTCGCGTTGTCCAAATGCATGAACGGAACGCGATTCGCCGTATCAGCCGAGCGCAGAGGCATGTCCTTGCCTTTTAGCAGATCAGGAACACAGCAAACGAACTGAGATCTACGAGAGAATTGTTCCGGCGAGGGTGACTGTCGAGCCGGCCAGGACTTTCAAAGAATTCTACGTTCGGAAGACGAAGACCATGCCACGTCTTCAGTTGAGCCCATAATCCTCTCGAATAAGTAGCGAGAGCTGCGGTACCTTCATCGCGTATGGCAGGTCCAAGGTTCATGCCCATAATTACATTGAAAGAAGTTGCGAGGCCTGGCGGGGGAGCACTTGTGTCGTCAGGTCCTGGAGTGCGGTTTTCACCGTGATCGCCCACATGAGGAATGTGCGCACTGATAGTGAAGAACCAGGAGACAGGGAATATAGCCAGGAAATTAGAAGGCCATGCGGCTCCTGCCGTCTCATTCCAACATTCCCGAACCGTACGACGGACCAGGTCTGAAAACGAGAGTACCTCCGAGTGTCCAGAGATTCAGCATTCTTTTTCCCATCGAGACTCGCACAGCTCACGGTCACGCAGTTTGGACTTTGCTGATATTAGTTCAGTAATCGCAGGAAAACCGGCCCATCCTGGTCTTTCTCGCACCTTCTGCCCTTGAAATACAGGCTGGCCCTCCAGAGGCATAGTGGTACACCAGATGGATGCATTGGTCCCGCTTTGCGGTCGTCCTCAGTTTCATCGGCACTATCAACGTCATGGCGCAAGACAGTGTTCCCACGACTGCGTGGAAAGCGGGCCAATTTGTCATAGATACTGCCCGCCTGGTTAGCCGCTCCGACATTGTCTTGGGCCAGCCCAACGCTGCGCCGGCGGAAGCTATGCCGATGGGCAATGGACGCCTCGGCATCGCCGTCTGGGCGGATGAGGGATTCACTGCGCAGCTAAACCGATCAGACACTCTGCCCCATCGCGATTCGCCTGGCCAGGTGATCATCCCCGGCCTTCATGCGCTTACCTCCGCGAAGGATTTCACCGGCCGTCTCGATCTCTACAACGGAACCCTGATCGAGCACGGCGGTGGAATGAGCCTCACCGCCTATGTTCAGGTATTTACCGATACCTTCGTGGTCGACGTAACCGGCGCCGACCCCAACGTCAAGCAGACGGCGGAACTAAGGCTCTGGCCGCCCCGCACGCCCGAAGCCACGGCCTCCGCGAAAACCGGCATACTCGCGCAAACCTGGGTCGACCACTACGGGCCGGGAGCGTCCGGAGATACCTTCGGCGCGCTGGCTGCCATCACCGCAGTGGGCCGCGAAGTGTCTGCCGCCGTAACCAACCCCCGTGCAGTCACCGTAAGCTTCAAACCTGCCCTCGATGGCCACTTCCGCGTGATCGTTGCCTGCCCTCACTACAACGGTGCGGCGACCAAACAGGCCAGCATCGGAGACGCCCTCACCAATGCCAATCCCGCACAACACGCTGCCTGGTGGCATGCTTTCTGGCAGCGAGCAGGTCTCATCAAGCTCACCTCCGCGGATGGTTCCGGGGAGTACATGGAGAACCTCCGCAACCTCTATCTCTACACTGCTGCCGCCGAGAGCGGAGGTCTCTTCCCTGGGTCGCAGGCCGGCATCGCCGACCTTTTTTCCGCCGTGCAGGACGTTCACCACTGGGACCCCGCTGCCTTCTGGCACTGGAATCTCCGTATGCAGGTGGCTGCCAATCTCGATGCCGGCGTATCTGAACTAAACGCGCCGTACTTCCGCCTGTACCGTGAAAACCTCGCCAATATCAAGGACTGGACCCTGAAGCACATGGCTGGCCGTCCCGGCATCTGTGTGCCCGAGACCATGCGCTTCAACGGCCCAGGAGTTGAGTACGAACCCGATTGGAATTCGTCCAAGCCTCCGATCATCGGTCTGAACTGCGATGCGAACTTTCACCCTTACTACAACGCTCGCACCCTCTCCACAGGCGCTGAAGTCTCGCTATGGATCTGGCGCCAGTATCTGGCGACCGGCGATCGCCAATTCCTCGCAGCGAATTACCCGGTCATGGCAGCGAGTGCGGAATTCCTGCTTGCCTATGAAACCCGAGGCGCCGACGGAAAGATGCACACTCATCCCTCCAATGCGCACGAGCAGCAATGGGACGTCACCGACCCCACCACCGACCTATCCGCGAGATCGACTCTCTTTCCCGCAGTCATCGAAGCGGCTGGGTTGCTGCACACCGACCCAGCTGCTTGTTCAGCGACTCAAGACGGAACTCGGTCAGATCGCTCCACTACCGCAGGCCGAAAAAGCAATCGCCACCGGTACAAAACAGCCCGTGATCGCGGAGTCATACACCCCGGGCGCTCCCGAACACAACGAAGAGAATATTGGCCTCGAGCCAGTTTGGCCCTACAGCCTCATCGGTGTCGATTCTCCGATGCTGGGTCTGGCCAAACAGACCTATGCCACGCGGCCCTACCCCGTACATCAGGATTGGAGCTTTGATCCGGTCCAGGCGGCGCGTCTTGGCTTGAGCGGGGAAGTTCGTTCCACCTTGATCGCCTTGACTGAGCGGTACCAGAAATTCGTCAACGGCTTTGCCAATTGGGGCGGCCCCGCCGGCGAGTTCTACGTCGAGCAGGAAGGCATCGTAGCCCTGGCCCTCGCAGAAGCCTTGGTCCAGGACTACGACGGGCTGATTCGCATCGCACCGGCGGTGCCGCAAGAATGGAATTTCGAAGGCAGGGTGTGGGTTCGCCATCGCACTCGTGTCGACGTGCAGGTTCGCGCAGGCGTGCCCACCACCGTCGCCATTGAAGCCGGAGCCACGGAAACCCTGCGCATTCGCAATCCCTGGCCCGGCCATCGGCTAGACGTCATCGATGCGCACGGCAAGACCGTTCTCGGCAGCGCCGAATCAACACTCCAGCTCCCGGTACGCAATGGCGAATCCTACCTGCTAAGGCGATCCGGCGAGGCAGCGCCGACCTTCGCTGCCATCACCGGCACACCCGCGACGCAATACAAAAAACTCGGCCCAGTACAAATCGGAAAATAAGGTGAGCCGCTTTATGCTTCGCGCGAGGGATGGCCAATGACGAGGGTTTTAACGGGCGTGGAAAAGAACCGCAGGTCGCCCGACGGAATCAGTCCCGAAGGGACGGGACAATCTGTAGCCCGGCACGGGAGTGCCGGGTAGGATTTAACGCAAATCGAGTCCCGAAGGGACGACACAATGAGATGTTCTCACGCAAACTCTTTGGCCCTGTGGCTCTTCTGACCATGTGAGAAAGGTGAACGAACTATGTCTGCCAAACCTTCGCCTTGCCCCTTCCCGCCCCCACTGTTTCCGCAGCCTGTTTAACCTGAGGTACGTCTTTCCTGCCCGGTCGTCTAAGCTCCCCAAAAAATCTTCAGGTGGCGAAAATATTATTTGACATCTTTTTAGTGTTATAGTTAAGTATAACAGTAAGCCACAGGCCACTTCCGCGAAAGGATCCGCAAATGAAACCCATTCGACTCCTGCTTTCTGCCACTCTCCTGGCCCTCTCCCCGCTGGCAATCGCGCAATCCAACGCGCAAAAGTCCTTCGATCAATTGAAATCCCTGGCTGGTTCCTGGGAAGGCGTCGTGGACGGAAAACCCATGCAAATTTCCCTGCGCGTCACCTCCATGGGCAATGCGCTCGTGCATGAGATGAAGATGGCCGGAAGGCCAGACGACCCCGTCACCATGCTCTACATTGACGGCGATCGCCTGCTCTTGACCCACTATTGCGACGCAGGAAACCGCCCTCGTATGGCAGCCACGATGACGCCCGACGGAAAAACCGTCGACTTCCATTTTCTCGACGTCGCCAACTTCAACAGCAAGCAGGGCGGATACATGCAACACGCAGTGTTCACTAAGGTCGATGACAACCACCACACCGAGGACTGGACGTTCCTGAGGCAGGGAAAGCAGATCAACGCACACCTCGACCTGCAGCGGTCGAAATGACTGGAGCCTTTTTGTGGCAAGGAACTCTTGGAAAACGCAATGGATCCTGAGTGGAATGACGGTCAGCCGATTTATCGCCAACTGCACGACCGTGTGGTCGCGATGATACTCGACGGAGTTCTCAAAGAAGGCGATCCGCTTCCGTCGGTGCGCAATGTCGCCGCGGAATATCGCGTCAATCCCCTCACCGTTCTCAAGGGCTATCAGCAACTGGTAGACGAGGGACTGGTCGAGACCAAACGAGGGCGGGGCATGTTCATCAACGACGGAGCACGCAGTTTGTTGCTGCAGGGCGAACGGCAGAAGTTCCTGGGCGAAGAATGGCCCAGGATCTACGCCACCATTCAGCGCCTGGGTCTCAAACCTGAAGAACTTTTGCAGGCTGGAGCCGACGCCGGCAAAAAGGAGCGCTGAACCATGCCATGCATAGAAGCACACGGACTGCGTAAGACTTTCGGCGCCAAGGTGGCACTCGATGGCATAGATCTTCGCGTCGAAGAAGGCCGCATTCTCGGCATCATCGGCCCCAACGGCGCCGGCAAAACCACCGCATTGAATGCGATTCTGGGCCTCGCCCCATATCAGGGCCAACTGAAAGTGTTGGGACGCGACCCCTGGACCGAGCGCGATCAGCTCATGAGCGAGGTTAGCTTTATCGCCGATGTTGCCGTGCTGCCGCGTTGGCTAAAAGTTTCGCAGGCACTTGACTATGTCTCCGGCGTTCATCCGCGATTCGACCGTGCGAAGGCCGAGTCGTTTCTTGCCAGAACCACCATCAGCCCCGCCAGCAAAGTGAGGGAATTGTCCAAGGGCATGGTGGCCCAACTGCACCTGGCCCTCGTCATGGCCATCGACGCCAAACTGCTCGTGCTCGACGAACCGACACTCGGCCTCGACATCCTCTACCGCAAGCAATTTTACGATTCGCTGCTCAACGACTACTTCGACCGCAGCCGCACCATCATCCTGACCACCCATCAGGTGGAGGAGATCGAGCACGTGCTGACCGATGTCATGTTCATCCACCGCGGTCGCATCGTTTTCAATTCCAGCATCGAAGACCTCGAGTCGCGATACCTGGAGGTCACCGCGCGGCCTGAACAGACTGCCGCGGCACGAGCGCTCAAGCCCATTCACGAGCGCGAGGTTCTCGGTCGCAGCATCCTGCTCTTCGATCATGTCGATCGTCAGCAACTGGCGGCGCTGGGTGAGGTGCGCACGGCCCGCATCGCCGACTTGTTCGTTGCCGTCATCGGCAACCAGGCCGGCCAGAATCAACCCGGCCAGAATCCGCAAGGAGTGGCTCGATGAATTCGCAATCCGATGCCCTACACGAGTCTCCCCTCGAATCGCATACCGTTGCCGTCATCTCACCGGCCCGGCGCATGCTTTGGTCCGTGCGCCGCGAATTTTGGGAGAACCGCTCGCTCTATATCGCGCCCCTTGCCGTCGCAGCCTTGTTCATCGTCGGATATCTGATCAGCACCCTTCGTCTGGTAAGCAAGATCCACGCCGGCCTGGTGCTGGATCCATTGCAACAGCAAGAGGCCCTGCAGCGGCCCTACACCATCGCCGCGCTTCTTATCATGGCGACGACGTTTATTGTCTCCGCCTTCTACTGTCTCGAGGCGTTGCACGGAGAACGTCGTGATCGCAGCATCCTGTTCTGGAAGTCGCTGCCGGTTTCCGACCTCACCACTGTGCTTTCCAAGGCCAGTATTCCCTTCGTATTTCTTCCCCTGCTCACTTTTGCCATCATCGTAGTTACCCAGTGGGTCACCCTACTCCTAAGCAGCGTCATCTTGTTGGCCGGCGGTCTGAGCGTAGCGGAGTTATGGAGCCATCTGCCCTTGTTCCAGATGTCGGTCATGCTGCTTTACCACTTGCTGGCCTATCATTCGCTTTGGTTCGCGCCCTTCTACGCCTGGTTATTGCTTGTCTCAGCCTGGGCTCGCCGTGCGCCCTTTCTTTGGGCGGTGCTACCCCCGCTCGCGATCGGCGTAGCTTGAGAAGATTGCCTTCAACACTTCTCATTTCGCATCCCTGCTGGGGCGCCGTTTGAGCGGTGGTGGCCAGAGCGCAGGTTTTGAACCAGGACATATGTCTATGGTCCCGCTCAGCGCAATTAGGTGTGGGTCAGTTTCTGATCAGCCCGGGGCTGTGGTCCGGCCTGCTGGTTGCCGCCGTTTTTCTCGCTCTGGCAGTGCGCCTGCGCCGCTACCGGGAACCGATCTAACGGGCCGCTTCATTCGATAGGACTGAAAGGAGAACCAACGATGAGCACTCAATCGCAAACTGCTCTATGGGTCGCTGACTGTCTCACAGAGGGAACATTCATTGCGTAATCACGCCGATCGTGCCCTGAAAGCAGCCGCCGGCTTTTGGTTTGTGGTGACCGTCCTCGGCCAATTGGTGTTCGCGTTTGCGGTCGCTTCTTTCTATGGGCTTTCCGCCGCGCGGGGCAATTGGCAGCAGTGGAACAAATCCATGACCCACGGCTACACCCCCGGTCATCCCATGAAAAATTTGGTGGTCGCCATTCACTTGAGCTCGGCCGTCATCATCCTGCTGAGTGGCGCGATACAACTCATCCCCAAAATCCGCCAACACTTTCCGGCCTTCCATCGCTGGAACGGCCGAATCTACTTCGTGACCGCCTTCGCGATCAGCATTGCCGGTCTCTATATGTTGTGGTTCCGTGGTACCGTCGGCGACCTGTCGCAACACCTCGGCCAGAGCCTCGACGCGGTCCTGATCATGCTTTGCTCTGCCCTGGCTCTGCGCTATGCATTAGCGCGTGATTTCAAGACTCATCGCCGTTGGGCTCTTCGCCTGTTCATGGTGGTGAGTGCTTCCTTATTCATCCGCGCTGGAATTTTCCTCTCGTTTCTCCTCAATCACGGTCCCTTCGGTTTTAACCAGGCCACATTTAGCGGGCCCTTCCTCACCTTCATGTCTTTCGGCCAATACCTGGTCCCCCTCGCTCGTTCTTGAAATCTATCTGCGTACTCAGGACCGTGCTGGGGCTCGAGGCCGCTTTGCCATGGCCGCCGGCCTTGTCGTGCTCACAGTGGTGATGGGCGCTGGAATTGTCGCGGTCACCATGGTTGCGTTTCTGCCCAACATCAAAAAGGCCTTCGACAGCCGCAAATCTATCGCTGACACGCTCTCTGCGACCATCGCCACCAGCGGCATCGAGCAGGCGGCCAAGCAGTACCATGAGTTGAAGGCGGCCGCACCCTCTACCTATGACTTCGACGAAAACGAAGTCAACTCCTTAGGCTACCAACTCCTCCAGGCCGATAAGTTCAAACCAGCCATCCGCATCTTCCAGCTCAACGTGGAAGCCTATCCCGCAATCGGCGAATACCTGGGACAGCCTCGCGGAGGCCTACATGGACGATGGTGATAAAGCCCAGGCCATCGCCAACTATCAAAGATCCCTCCAGGTGAACCCAAAAAACGTCAACGCCGTGAAAATGCTTCAGAAACTCAACGCGCATTGAAATGTCACGTCAATCCGGACTCGCGCCGAATGCGCAAGACTGTGGTCGGGCCGTAAAAGTCAATAAGCATCTGGTCTTTACGCCCTGAGGTACGCCTTTCTAAGAACGTAAATCCTGGGCCCCTTTAAATCCGCTCGGCGAGGGGTCTTTTCCAATATTAGTAACTGTACAAGGCACTTATTCGAAATGAAGGAGGATCTATGGAACCTGTGATTGATCTGAATTGCTCACTCCCCACCGAATTCGCCACCCTCTCTCCTACCGCGCTGATCTGGCAAGACGTGCTGGCACAGGCAATGACTGGCGAACTCATGGCCGCCATGAACTACACCTCCTTAGCGGAGATCTGTGACGACCCCGCAGAAGTAGCGGATGCGTTGGAGCATGCCGCGGGAGAGAAGGGGCATGCTGCTGCCTTCGCCGCCGAGGGCCGCAGAATCGGCGTGGTGGTCTCCAACAACGTAAACGCGAAGCACTGGAAGCGCCTCCGCGAAGCCTTCCTGCGCCGCATTGCCGAGCGGGATTTCATCGGCTGCCTGATCGTTCAGGAGATCATGCTCGAATCCTTCGCCGTCGCCAGCTACGCACGAGTGGGTAAGGTGGCGATGGGCAGTCTGGGCAAGACCTTTGCTGCGATCGCTGCCGAGGAAGAGGAGCACATCGAGCACGCGATGGAAATTCTCCAGGCTGAGCGAGCCTTGGACCCGCAGCGATTCGACGGCAAACTCTATCAACTTCACCTTGAGGTGATGACCACCCTGGCGGAGATGCTGGCCAGGGATTGCCGAACCGGACATTGCGAAGTATGTCACGGCAGTTGTGTCAAGCCGGCGCTCCCCGACGTCAGCTTAAGTGCGGCCGAGCTCCGCGGAGCCTCCCTGCATCAGTACCTGAAAACGCTGGACAAGCTGGGGCTTGCCGGGAGAGGTGACACTCACATGGGTAGCTCAATTGCCAATCTAGCCCAAGTCGATTTTGCGTTGATAGGGCACCAGGAAAGTTGGCGTGCGGCTGCCGATGTACTCGCGGTCCTTCGCGGACCCGGCCGTACGCCACTGCCGGATGACGAGATCCGGGACATCCTGCCCTGGATCCCGCCCCGGCCAGTCTGTCACGTCGAAATTGCATCCGTCACCGGCACGAAAGCGCATGGTCTTTATATCGACTCCTTCATCCCTCCCGATCGTCTCGCGGACGCCAACCTGCGCGATAACACTGCGCGCGTTCGCGGGGCGGCTGCCTGCGCCATCAAAGCGGGAGCAAAGATCGTAAGTCTCGGTGGTTTCAGTTCCATCCTCATCGAAGGCAATTTCAATCAGCTTCCCGAGAGGAAGAGTACGGTCTTCACCACCGGCAATACCTTGACGGTTGGCTTCATCGTCCAGGGCGTCAGGAAGATGTGTGCGCTCGAGGGCCGGAACCTGGGCAGATCCACGCTGCTCATCGTCGGAGCAACCGGAGACGTTGGCTCTGGCTGCGCCCGCTGTTTGGCCCCTGGCGTAAAGCGGGTGCAGCTTCATGCGCGCAACCTGGAGCGGCTGCGCAGGCTGGCTGCAGAGTTGGAAGCAGATGGGGTCAGCGTAGAAATGGCGACCGATCTCCGGCAGTTCTCCGCGCCGGCAGACGTCGTGATCTGCGCAGCCAGCTTGGCATCCCCGTCGCTTCTCTTGGGCGCCATCTCCCCGGAAGCCATCATTTGCGATGCAGGCTACCCGAAGAATTTGTCACCCGGTGCGGAGATACCTCGCGCCAGGGTCTTCTTTGGAGGTCTCGGACAGGTCGCGGGGGGACTGACCCTCATCCCCGATTTTCATGGAATTCTCAATCGGCATCCATTCCCCGACGTGGTCCACGGCTGTTTGCTCGAAGGCATGGCTCTGGCTCTGGAGCACCGCTTTGAGCCGTTCTCCCAGGGAAGGGGATTCATCACCCCTGAGCGGGTTGATGAAATAGAGACCATCGCCGCGCACCATGGAATTTCTCTCGCGCCGCTCTACAACGCCGAGGGACCACTGCAGAACCCCACTGCTTACCCTGGATCGTCTTTCTTGTTCACCGCAAGATGCTCGCAGCGGCCCTCGAGCCTGCTACCGTTGCTGTGTAGTAAACCTGACTCCCGCTACAAAGAATTAACAATGCAGACCATCCTCCATGAGCTTTTCTGCATCACACTCAAGTATCTGGGGAATAAAGCTGCCCCGACTGCCTCTTGAAAGCCCTGTCAAACCCGCTGACCGGCTGAGGCGTTTATGAGTGGCAGGCACGGCTCAAATCGTCCCTTGTTTGTTACATAGCACCCAATAACCCGAGGTCCTTGAAATACCAGGAACTATCACCCCGATTGGGCCGCTCCTGCTCGTCTGTCCTGGCCTCAAATGCGTCAAGATTTACTTGAAAATTGTTAAGTACAACTGTACAGTGAAGGGGAGCAGTTTACTCTCTGGTAACTGTCAGATTCCACAACGGCCTGGAGTAGTGACGCGTGGTTTGGAATCCCCGAAAACTCCTTCGCCGGGGTCTGGTTCAGAATGTGATCGCCCTTTACGGCGTCCAGATCTGTACCTACGCCCTTCCGTTGATTACGTTTCCATACCTGGCGCGCGTCTTGGGCCCGTCGGGCTGGGGAAGTGTTGTCTTTGCCCAGGCAATTGGTGCAGTGATTGCGGTCTTCGTCGAGTACGGATTTGACATTTCGGCATCCCGCGAAACTTCCCGCCACCGGAACGAGCCGCGGGCTCCTTTCTGAACTGATCTCCGGCGTGTTGGGGGCTAAAGTTCTTCTCGCGGCACTTTGCATTTGCGGTGCAGTATTTTCCCGTCGATTTACCCACCACATTGCTCCCTCGCTGGCGCTGTTTTGGTCAAGCACCATCTGGGGTGTCTGCCAGGGCATCAATATGCTTTGGTATTTTCAGGGGCTTGAGCGCATGCGTTTAGCAAGCGCTCTCGAGATCGGGGGCAAGGTTGTCGCCACCCTAAGTATTTTCGTCCTGGTCCATCACCCCGATGACGGATGGAAGGTAATGGCGGCGCAATGCGTGGGCTGTGTCGTGGCTCACGGGGTCACCGTCGTACTTGCCTATCGTGAAGTGGGCTTTGTGTGGCCTACATTGCCCTCCGTGCTGCATGCCCTTCGTCTGGGCTGGTCGATGTTCCTGTTTCGTGCCGCCCAGGGGCTTACTGGTTCCCTCAACGGGCTTGTCCTGGGGTGGGTAGCTCCCATGGCGGCTCTTGGCCAATATGCGGGGGCTGAACGAATCTCGCGCGTATTTCAACAAGGACTATGGCCGATAAACCAGGCGCTCTATCCAAATTTGACCAAGCAGATGCGCGACAATCGCCACGACGCGATGAAGATGGTAAGGCTAAGCATTTTCTTTCTGGGCGGTCTCGGTTTGCTCTTCGGCACTGATTCTATTCTTCGCGGCTCCACTACTGGTCCACGTGGTCTTGGGGGATGCCTTTCAAGGGTCGATACCGGCACTGCGCGTATTCTCCTTGTGGATCCCTCTCATTGCATTGTCCACGGTAATGATGTTCCAGTTGCTACTGCCAAACCAGCTGGACTACCAATTTAACGTGGTGATACTGACCGCCGGTCTGCTTGGCTTTGGTTGCGCCTTGTTGCTCGCTCCCGCTTTCCAGGCCGTGGGCATCGCATGGTCGGTAGTGGTGGCCCAACTTTACACGCTGATCGCCTTTTCCGTCGTGCTGGCCCGAGCCGGGCTAAACCCGTTCGCCTCCTCGCTCAGAACCGAGGCGGTTGTCGTCTCCGGCTAAACGCGCCAGTTCGCATCTAAATAGCCTCTGCCGAAGCTATCCAGTCGGCGAATACCGTCTCACGAAGATCCGATACACTCCGCAACCTCTCGTCCGACTTGCGCCAAAACCGCATTGCGCTTCGACTCTGGCCCGGCACAAACCGTCAAATACGCAGCCACCAACACGGGAGCCTGATGGCCCGGCCAAATAATGGCGATATCGTTCGTGGTGTTTCGCCGTTTGATCCCGTCTTATCTCCGACCCGCCAACCACGTTTCAGGCCAGCGCGTATTCGTTCGTCGCCCGTTTTATTTGCCACCAGCCACTCGATGAGCTGCTCCCGCGAAGCCGGCGACAGCTTGTCGCCAACCAGCAACACGCGCATGTTTGCGACCATCGCTGCCGGCGACGTGGTGTCACGAGGATCGCCGGGCAGCGCTTCGTTCAACGCCGTCTCGACGCGATCCAATCGGGTGACGGTGTCTCCGAGCGAGCGCGCAAAACCCGTGATTCCCGGCGGACCGCCGATCGAGGCAAGCAACAGGTTAGCGGCCGTGTTATCACTGCGGGTCACGATGGCTGCAGATAGCTCCCGAATCGTCATGCTACCGCCGGCATGTTCCAGCGAAACCGGCGAGTTGGGCAAAAACCCCGTCGCACCAATCGCGATCGTTCGATCGAGCTTCTCCTTGCCGGCATCGACTCGCTCCAGAACTGCCGCCGCCAGCAACATTTTGAAAGTGCTGCACATCGCGAAGCGCTCGTCCTTACGGTAGCCAATAGAATCACCCGAGCCGGTATCCAGCACTGCGACACCCAGGCGTCCGTTGCTATCTTTCTCCAGTCGTGCAAACGACTCGACAAGACTTGCCAAAGCGTCCGCCTGTCGCGGATAACAGCGGAGGAGCGTGCCACGGCGCCAACCATGGCAAACCCGCCCGCAACAAAGGTTCTTCGACTGATCATGATGCTTCGAGCGAAACACCGGACCAGGAGCCCATTCAAGTGTGCAACTTGATTCCGGCCTCTGCTAGGGCAGAGCAAACGTACTTGCCGTGACCTTGCGGCCTCTCGCCGGCAAAACGCACCAACCGCAGAATTACGATATATTTCGGGTCGTGGCCTTGTGACCCTGCAATTCGGAAAAAGCATGACAGACCGATCAACCTGCCTGGAGCGATGGAGAGCAAGTAGCGCGCAGGGAATCCCCATCCTCGGCGCAGGCGCGGGAACTGGAATTTCTGCCAAGTGCGCCGAAGCTGCGGGAGCCGATCTCATCATCATCTACAATTCCGGCCGCTACCGCATGGCCGGGCGAGGCTCGTTAGCGGGCCTTATGCCGTACGGGGACGCGAATGCCATCGTCGTCGAGATGGCGCGCGAAGTATTGCCCATCGTTCGCAACACGCCCGTGCTGGCCGGCGTTTGTGGTACCGATCCGTTTCGCGTCATGGATCTCTTTCTCCGCGACCTCAAGCAACTCGGCTTTTCCGGAGTACAGAACTTCCCCACGGTGGGTTTGATCGACGGTCTCTTCCGCGAGAATCTTGAGGAAACCGGCATGGGATACATCCACGAAGTGGAGATGATTGCCCGCGCGCACGAGCTGGACCTGATCACCTGTCCGTATGTCTTCAATGAAGATGAGGCCAGGGCAATGGCAAAAGCAGGTGCGGACCTTCTGATCGCCCACATGGGATTAACCACCAAAGGGACCATCGGCGCCAGAACGGCCATCACACTCGATCAAGCGGTCGACCGCATTCAGTCCATCCAGCAGGCAGCCGTTTCCATCCATCCGGAGATTCTGGTCCTCTGCCATGGCGGCCCGATTGCCGAGCCTGAGGACGTTCAATATGTCCTCGACCGGACCCAGGGCGTTTGCGGATTCTTCGGCGCTTCGAGCATCGAGCGTCTGCCCACCGAGCGTGCCATCACCGAGCAGGTGCACAATCTAAAAAACCTGAAACTCCAAACGGAACGCAGCGAAAGGAGCAAACATGTCTAAGCTCGCTGGTCGCCGATTCGTAACCCCGGCCGATGTCGAAACCCAGGTCTTTGACTGGGGAACGATCAAGTGGCTCAGCGAGCCGCGCGTCACCGGCACCGAGCGCTTCACCATGGGGGTCGTCCTCTTGCAACCCGGGAAGGGCCACGTGCGGCATAATCACCCCGGCACAGAGGAGATCCTGTACGTCGTCTCCGGCCAGGGCAAGCAGATGATCGATGTCGGCGGTGAGCAGTGGGAGCCCATCAGCGCCGGAGATATGATTCACATCCCAGCCGACATCTTCCACGCCACGATCAACAGCGGTTGGGAACCCTTGAAGTTGATCGCCGTCTACTCGCCGCCCGGCCCCGAAGCGCTTCTGCGCGCGATGCCGGAGTGCCGGGTCCTTGCGCCGGGCGAACTACCCCAAACCTGACGGCGATGATGTCGATGATTCCCCAGAACATCCCGAAGACCATCGCGCTCATCGGTACCTTCGATACCAAAGGGGAGGAGTTTTCCTTTCTGCGTGCCCGCATCGAGAGCGCAGGCTTGCGAACCCTGATGATCGATGTCGGTGTGCTGGGCAGTTCACCGTTTGTCGCAGACATCTCGCCCACCGAGGTCGTGGCAGCGGCAAAAGAAGATCTCGCCACGCTGCAACGCGAAAGAGACCGGGGTCGAAGTGTAACCGTCATGGCGCTTGGGGCAACAGCCATTCTGCTTCGGCTTCATGCAAAGGGAGCTATCCACGGCGTGGCTGCTCTCGGCGGATCCGCCGGTACAACGATCGCCACCGCAGCCATGCGTGCGCTTCCCTTCGGCTTCCCAAAATTGATGGTTTCGACCCTGGCTGCCGGTGATACCAAACCCTATGTCGGAATCAAAGACATTTGCATGATGCCGTCCGTGCTCGACATTTCAGGGTTAAATCATGTTTCCCGCCGCATACTGAGCAATGCAGCGGCTGCGATCTGCGGCATGGTTGCCGCGGAAGCCCCCGCCAACCCTGACGATCAGACCCGCAATCGCGGCAACCATGTTTGGCGTCACCACGCCCTGCGTTACCGCTGCACGGCGCATCCTCGAGCACAGAGGCTATGACGTTCTCGTTTTCCATGCCACGGGTATCGGCGGTCAGGCGATGGAGCAGTTGATCGATGACGGCGCGATCCAGGCTGTGCTCGACCTGACGACCACGGAACTCGCAGACGAGCTGGTGGGCGGGGTCATGAGCGCCGGGCCCCACCGGCTGGAAGCAGCCGGCCGCAAGGGCATTCCTCAACTGGTCTGCCCGGGCGCGATCGACATGGTCAATTTCGGCCCTGCGGAAACCGTGCCCATCAAGTTCCGAAGCCGAAAACTCTACGTACACAATCCCACAGTCACGCTGATGCGGACAACGCCCGAGGAGTGTGCGGCCATCGGACGGATCACCGCCACCAGGCTCAACCGCGCAACCGGTCCGGTGACCGTGCTGATTCCTTTGCAGGGTGTTTCCGCCATCGACAAACTCGGCGGCCCTTTCTATTCCCCTGAGGCGCTCAACTCCTACCGCGGCGCCCTGAAAGCGACACTTAGCTCCGCCATCGAGCTGGTTGAGTTGGACGCGCACATCAACGACGACAGCTTCGCGCGTGCCGCCATAGACCTTCTGCTGCAGTCGCTCGGCGCCGGCAAGGTGTCCCAGGTTCTCTAGCGGGCAAATCTCAGCCATGTCGAACATTGAATGAAACCATTTCCGGCTTTAGCTAGGTACGTCGATGCGGCATCCACCAGCCGCGGAGGCTCTCGAACAGTCGCACTGGCGCCCGCTCCTCGGTTGCGCTCGCTTGCCGTTGCTTTTTGCGTCGACCTCGGTCGCCGAATTTCCAAGCCAGAGCCTCTTCTGCTGAAGGGGCAGGGCGGCTGGGATATTTTCGCGAGTACTCCTCAATTGCGTTCTGAATGACCAGTATGTCCATCGGGCTAAGGTGCATCATTGCGTCCCTTCAAAGGCGCTCTGCTCAAGCCTCTCGATATGCCACCGGCATCAGTGTCGAGGCTCGCTTCGCGCGAACAATCACTTCTTCTTGGGGGAACTCTTCAACGCCGCTCTCATTTGCGCCAGCCTTTCATCTCCACACGCGAGCGGCTTTCCCGAACGCATCGCCTCGTAGAACAGCCATAAGCTCTCAAGCACCAGGCTCAGGGTCTGGATGCGGCTCTCCGGCTGTGCTCCGTCGGCCACGCGCTTCGATGCCGAGGGTGCCTCTGCTGGCGAGAGTTCACCGAATCGTAGCGCGTCCACGTTCATAAGCCTCTCCAACTCGCTCGCCATTTTTATCTTGCTTTCCTTTTCATCAGCAAATTGCGGGGCGCGGAAAAGCCTGAGACTCGTCCGCCATGCGGGGAAGAAACACTAAGTGTCTGCGGTGTAGGTGGGGTGAAAAGTACAGGCGAGGTGCTCTTGACATCGCATTCCCTTCGACTAATTAGGTAGCTCGGGGAAGTAGCAAGATTAGAACACAACTTAACCCAAAGTGGTAAGCAAACTAACTTTTGCCAGAATGAGATACGCTTTTTGCGGTCAAAGCAAGTAAGCATTAAGGAGAACCGAACAGCAGTTAAATCAGACTGGATGAGCAAAGCATTTGCCCCCGTCCGAATTCGGCAGAGCCTTGCGTATCACCTACGCGCGTCCGGTCAGGCTTGGTGCAGAACTAAACTAACCGCGAACTTACCAGGCGATGAACATGAGTTATCTGATCAGCGAGGTGGAGGCGCGGGATGGAATTGAACCATCAAATAAGGCTTTGCAGACCCTTCCCTTTTCGTTTTGGGTTCCGCGCCATCTCTCACAGTTGGCATAGTGACAACAGCGAAGCAAGCGTTACAAAAGATCCGGGCCGCGATTCTCCTCGTTCGACTTCATGAAATCCCTACCCCGAAAGAATCCACGAAAAAGCCCGCAGACAACCGCCGCTTGCGAAGGAGCATACGTGACAATTCACGATTTGCATCCCGCATCATGAGTAACATGACCCGTCTATCTGGTACTCAGGCGGTAATCTAGGATTGCTGGACTTAACCTCTCTCCAGCAACGCTAATCTGTTCCAGGATTTGCTACGGTAAAAGCACATCCAGCACTTCGCGCGGTTCAGGACGAACGCGAAAATCAGCATGTGCGTCGGCAAACAGCACCGTGCCGTCACGCCCCAGGATGTAGGTAGCGGGAAGAGGCAGTTGCCAGCTCGCATCCCCGTTGACCAGCGGAATGTTTACCAGGATGCTGCGGTAATACTGCTGCTGAGAGGGAGCCACTGCGTAAGCCAGTCCGAATTGTGCGGCCACTTTGCATCCCGCGTCCGTGAGAACGGGAAATCCCAGCCCATGCTGGACCGCCGTAAAGTCGTTTTGGCGGACTGTTTGTGGGGAAATCCCGACCAGCAGCGCTCCCCGCTTGCGCACCGCGCCATACAGGTCGCGCCAGGTCTCAAGCTCGGTTATGCAGTAAGGGCACCAACGCCCCCGAAAAAAATTGATCACCAACGGTCCGAGTGCCAGCAGGTCGGTGCTCCGGATGATCCGGCCCCCAGCGTCCGGCAGCGCAAATTCCGGAGCCCGCGAGCCCACCGGCAGGATTCTATCCTCCACCCCAGCCGCATAAAGCTCCGCCACCGCGCGCTCGCTAATCTCCAGACGCTCCGGCTGCACCAGGTTCCGCGTGTTGGCCGTAATCTGGTCGAGTTGGTCTTGCAATTTCGACATTCGGCGTTCTAAACCACTATCAAGATATCCTGGCTCTCCTTGGACGTGGCCAAATCCCCTTTCGTTTCAAGAAGTTTCTTGGCCCAAGGGTATTGACGCCAAACCAGATCGGTCCCGGACACGCGAAGGGTGCCCCAGGCCACCGTGAGGTCTCGATTTTGAGCTGCTCGAGTTCTGCGGGTCGCGGCCGCCTATCGCCCCATGCCGCGCATGCCACCCAGCGCGCCCATCATCCGCCGCTGCATGCCGCCGCCCTTGCCCGCGCTTTTGAACATCTTCCGCATCTGCGCATACTGCCGCAGCAGTTGGTTTACTTCCTGCACGCTCGTTCCCGAGCCCCGCGCAATCCGCTTGCGGCGGCTTCCCGAGATGATTTCATGCTTGTCCCGCTCCTGCTTGGTCATCGAGTTGATGATCGCCTCAATGCGGTTGAACTGCCCTTCATCCACCTGCCCGGCCATCTGCTGGATGCCTTGAAAAGGGCCGACCGAGGGCAGCATCTTGAGGATGCTTTGCATGGAACCGAGCTTGCGGATCTGGCGCAGCTGATCGCGGAAATCCTCCAGCGAAAATCCGTCGCCGGAGAGAGCCTTGCGGGCAAAATCCTCCTGCTTCTTCTTATCCAGGGTCTCTTCCGCCCGTTCGATGAGCGTCATCATGTCGCCCATGCCCAGAATCCGGCTGACAATCCGATCCGGATGGAAGGGCTCAAAGGCGTCCGGCTTCTCCCCCGTGCCGATAAACTTCACCGGCTGGCCGGTCACGTGGCGAATGGAGAGTGCCGCACCGCCGCGCGCATCCCCGTCCATTTTGGTCAGCACCGTGCCCGTCAATGCCAGCTGCTTATGAAATTCCCCCGCGGAATGGACCGCATCCTGCCCCGTCATGGCGTCGGCGACGAACAGGATCTCCTGCGGGCTGAGCAGCGCCTTCAGGCCCCGCATCTCCTGCATCAGCTCCTCGTCCAGCGCCAAACGGCCCGCAGTGTCGACGATCAGCGTGTCGCAGCCCGAATTGATGGCCTCGCGGCGCGCCTCTTTGGCCAGCCGCTCCACCAGCGCATACCCCGGCGCCTCGCCCTTGGTATCGCCCTCATATAGGTTGACCTTGATGGCGTTGGCCACGATCCTCAGCTGCTCTCGCGCCGCCGGTCGATAGACGTCCACCGAAACCAGCAACGGCCTATGGCCGCCTTTGCGCAGCCACGCTGCCAGCTTTCCCGAGGTAGTGGTTTTGCCCGAACCCTGCAGCCCGGCCATCAGGATGACCGTGGGCGGCCGGGAAGCAAAGTTGAACCGGGCCGTATCCTTGCCTAGTAGCGCCACCAACTCGTCGCGGACGATTTTGATCACCTGCTCGGTCGGCGAAAGGGCGGTCATCACCTGCTGTCCTACAGCCTTTTCCCGGATGTGCTCGATAAGCTCCTTGACGACGTTCAGGTTAACGTCGGCTTCGAGCAGGGCCACGCGGATCTCCCGCAACGCGTCTCCGATGTTTTCTTCGGTGACGGTGCCCTGGCCACGGAGATTCTTGAAGGCCCGCTGCAGCTTGTCGGATAGGTTTTCAAACATGGTGGTGCTTACAGTTTAACTGAGGAAGGCAGCCGGCCGGGGATCAGCAACATCCAGCCGGCGCACTCTTATTCCTGGGAGGAAGTGGACGGTTCACTGAGATCGGGAACATCAATCCCCAGCGCTGTGGCCAGGGAGATCTGGTGGTCCTGTTCTTGCAGCAGGATCTCCCGGATATGCTCGGCGGTTGCATATTCGCCTAACTGGTCGCACTGCCGGATCCGCAGCCGGTAGTTACGAATGGTCTCATTCTCGTTTTCCAGGTCGAAGCGCAGCATGTCTTCCGCCTTCTCCGACGTCTTCACCGGTTTGGGGACCACCACCGGCATTCCACCCATGTAGTCGATCTGGTTGGCGATTGTGATTGCGTGCTGCAGCTCTTCCCCGGCATGCACCTCCAACTCGGCTGCTATGTTCATGTAAGCGGCGCCCTTCAGCACCTGGGAGTAGTTCACGTAAGCAATGATCGCTTGGTATTCACGGGCCAGATCCTCATTGAGGGCTGCAATCAGTTCTTTACGGGTGATAGTCTTTTCGGCGGGGACGGTGGCAGTCGCCATATGGCATTCTCCTCGTTCTTAACCAGTTTTGGCAGTAGCTTGAGACGCGTCTGAGGGTTTTGGTGCAGGATGCCGGCCAGAGGTTGCAGCGCCCTACCAGAGATAGGGAACTAAGCCCTTCACCTGTTCCCGATAGCGGGTGTACTGGTCCCCGAATTGTTGCACCATCAAAGTCTCTTCGCTCATGGATTTGATCTTCCACGCGATCGCCGCCAACAACACGCCGAGGAAGCAGCGCAGCTCACCCAGGGCAATCGCCGTGCCTAGCAAGGCAACCAGAAGTCCCGTGTAGATAGGGTGGCGCACAATCCGGTAAGGCCCGGACTGGACCAGGGTGTGGTCCTCCTTCAGAGTCACGTTCGAACTCCAGTTCCCCCCAAGAAACAGCCGCGCCCAACCGGCGAATAGCATACCGGCCAACAACAGACCGTATCCCGCCGCGGTCGCGGTACTCCCCGCCGGCACCACCCGTAGATTCAACAAACCCCAATCGCGGCCGCTGTCCACAACCAGAACATACGCAAACAGCAGCAGAACCAGTTGCAGGATGCGGGAGCCTGCACTTTGTCGCCGGACGGTCCTTTTCCCGAAAACTGCCGGGAGTATCCAGAGCACCCAGAACACAGTCCAGATGATCGCCAGGGTGTTGTGGTGAAGAAACGTCAATACGCGCCTCGGCTTTCTGCCGACCATTGTACGGGGATCAGGGACTTGGCCGCCTTCTCCAGGAAAATTCATCAAAAGCACGCGACTTCAACCCCGGCCGGGGGTCTGAAACCCTAGATCAAATTGATCAGCCATAAGTCAAATTGATCGATAGGTCGATCTTTGTGGAGTTGCTTGATTATGCCGCTTGCTTCCGGTTGGATGTTCAATCCGTTTACCCGCCTCATTGCGGGCTGCCTTGTGCTCTCCCTGGTGCAGGAGCCGTTAACCCTGTTGGCGGCTCCTGTGCCTGGTTGGCATGCGAAGAAGACGACTGCCGTCAAGTCCCTTACCGGAGAAGAACGGGCGACCCACGCCCTGAATCGCCTCACCTTCGGGCCGAAACCCGGCGATCTGGAACGGGTACAGGCCATTGGCGTTAAGAAGTGGATCGAGATGCAGCTCAACCCGGAGCAGATCGACGATAGCCTCCTCGAAGCGCGCCTCCAGAGTTTCCCCGCCATGCACCTCAGTCAGCAGGATTTGATTCAGGCCTTTCCGTCCGCAGGTGTGATTCGCGCCGTGGCCGACGGAAGAATCCCCCTGCCCAAAGATCGCGTGGAACACGCCATCTATCAGAACCAGGTCTTTGCCTACGAAGAAAGACGCCAGAAGCAGGCACAGGAAGCGGCTAAGCCGCCGGCAGGCGAGCCCGTTGCCGCCGCCGCGCCCAACCCGATGGCGGCCAATGAAAGCCTGATGGCCGACGCGATGGCGCTCGAGGATGTGGCCAACTCCCCCTCGATCGCCGTCCACGAGCAGAAGCTCTATGCGGACCTGGCCTCGACCCAGATCGTAAATCTATCCCCCGACCAGCGCTTGCAAAGCCTGGTGGGCATGAAGCCGGGCCAGCTGCGCGGCTTCATGAAGGAGCTCACTCCCGAAGAACGGTCCCAGTTGACAGCCGGGATGACGCCGCAGCAGAAAGAAACAGTGGTTGCGCTTTTAAATCCCACCCTTCTGGTGGCCGGCGAATTGTTGCAAACCCGCTTGCTCACCGACCTTTACAGCCAACGCCAGCTGCAGGCGGTCATGACCGATTTCTGGCTGAACCACTTCAACGTATATCTCAAGAAGGGGCAGCTTGCGCCGTGGTACCTGGTGGACTACGAGCAAAACGTGGTTGCCCCGCACGCGATGGGTAAGTTCGAAGACCTGCTGGTCGCCACGGCGAAGAGCCCGGCGATGCTCTTCTATCTCGATAACCACACCAGTATCGGCCCGCGCTCCATGGCCGCCACGCGAGCCCAGCTCAACCCGCTAGCCAAGAACAAAAATCCCGGTTTGAACGAGAACTATGCCCGCGAATTGATGGAACTCCATACCCTCGGCGTAGATGCAGGCTATACCCAGAAAGACGTCACCGAAGTAGCCAAGGTCTTTACTGGTTGGACGATCGATGAGCCCCGCAAAGGAGGAGGATTCACCTTCAACGAGCGGCGCCACGAGCCCGGGCCGAAGGTAGTGATGGGCAAGACCATTCAGGAGAACGGTGAGCAGGAAGGCCTGGAAGTCTTGCATCGCCTGGCGACGAGCCCTGCGACCGCGCACCATCTTTCGCAGCAGTTGGCCGAGCGTTTTGTGAGCGACACGCCTCCTCCCGCTCTGGTGGACCGCATGGCGAAGACCTATTTGCATTCTGATGGCGACATCCGCCAGGTATTGCGCACCCTGTTTACCTCGCCGGAATTCTGGTCTCGCGACGCGTATCGCGCCAAGGTAAAAACTCCGGAGGAGTTTGTTTTATCGGCGGTGCGCGCCACTGGAGGTCAAGTCGATCGGCCCGCTATCGTGCTGAACGCGATGGGCCAACTGGGGATGCCCTTCTATGGCTGTCAGACGCCCAACGGCTACTCCTGGACCGCGGGAGCCTGGGTAAATTCCGGTGACCTCTTGACCCGCATCAACATCGCCCTTGCTCTGGCCAGCCATAAGCTGGGTACAGCCACAGATCTCGATGCCCTGATGAGGATCAAGGGACCGGATGCCGCCTCTGCCGCGCAGAAGGAAGCCAAACTGGAAGCAATCTTTCTCAACGGGGAATTGAACCCCCAGGCGCGTCAAACCGTCTTGCAGCAAGCCGATGCACTCGCCGCGCAGGGCCCCATGGCCCTACCGGCAGCAGAGCCCTTCAAGCCCGGCCGCAAGCAAGCCGGAACCATGCCCGTTCGCGCAGCCTTTGTACAGGTAATGGACCTGGCAACCCCAATACCAGCTCCAGCCGACAAACAAGCAGCCCTGGTGGCCGGCCTCCTACTAGGCTCCCCCGATTTCCAGAAGCGCTAGGCCAGCGTCTATCCTGATGGGAAACCCAGGACAGGACTCCTAACTTTGAATACATTTCCAGGAAAGGTCCACGGAACCGCAGGTCCTTCCACTCCGCTAACCCCGGATGTTACACTGTAGGTCTTGACGGCGTTGGCGGACTTTCCATGCGCCATTTCCTGTCAGAGAAACGGCCGCATCACGTGGCTCTTGTCTCGCGCTGCGTGGCAGGTAAATCCGGGTTCGCTCCGAGTCGGGATGACAAGGCGGAGGGGCGCACGTTTCCATCGAGAGACGCGGTTGCAAAGTGAAGCAGCATGTTGCAAGGATAGAGCAGTCGAACTGATCCTACTGAGGCGAATTGTTGCTAGGCGGAGTAGGGCTAGTCGGGCTGCTCGGCGATCCAAAACCCGACCCGTTATTGGAACCATTGCTGGATCCAAACCCGACCCCGAACTCGAACCAAATCCAGAGCCCGAATTGGATCCAAACCCAGACCCCGAACTCGATCCGAATCCACACCCGTTACTACGACCCGAATCCAAGCCCACTGCCCGAATTAAATCCAGTTCCGTTGCGTAGTGCCTGCGGTGGCGCCATTGATGTTGCCGCCGCCCACGCCGCCGCGCCGCATCCAAAGCCATCTGGTTGGGATCGAACACAAACTCCCATTGGTTGTAGTGGGTCTGCTTCCGATAGACCTTGATCGACGCCCTCTTGTCCGTTAGCCCCACGCCCACGATCGGCGCACCCCCAACCGACACACCCGGCGACCCGAAGGCGCTGCTGCTCCCCCCGGTCGTTTGCACGCCGCCAATGTTGTTCGTGCCCGTCCCGGCGGCGCCATTCGTCGTTGTTCCGCCAATCCCGCTGACGAACCAAACCCACCGCTCGAGCTGGGGTCGGTGCCCCCAATCGGCGACGTAGAGGAGCCACTGTTCCCAAACGGCGAACTGGACGACCCGGACGAAAAAGAAGACCCGCTGCTGCCAAACCCGGATCCCGAAGAACCCAGTGAAGAACTGCCGTTACTCGCCGAAGCTCCCGGTGATCCCGCAGAAGACCCAAAAGGCGACGAAGGCCGGAACGACCCGGCAGTTCCCGTACCAATGCCTGTGCTGGCCCCGGTTTGCGTGATGCCATTCTGCT
Organism: uncultured Acidobacteriaceae bacterium; assembly: GCA_963847155.1. Classification (GTDB taxonomy): domain Bacteria; phylum Acidobacteriota; class Terriglobia; order Terriglobales; family Acidobacteriaceae; genus PALSA-350. The sequence continues at coordinate 262,881 of CAWJZH010000009.1, forward strand.
GCACAGACTGGCCAAACAAACCCATGGACGGCACCTTTTGCTCACCATTGTGAATGATGCGCCAATCGTCCTTGCCCGTCATCGGATTGAGGTATCGCTTGCGCAGAAAACGCTGATTGTTGGTCTTCACCAGCTGGTCAATGGTGTTGGGATAGCGGCCGAACTTGTTGTAGTACATCTGGATCGCCCGCGCATATTGCTTTCCCCGCTGTATCGTCTCTTGTTCCTTATCCCGTCGAATCGAATCAGCGATCTTCGGCGCCGCGATCGCCAGCGCGATCATGACCAGCAGGATCATGAAGAGCACGCCGAGCAACAGAAACCCCTCCTCGTGCCTGGATCCGGCTCGTACCCATTTCGATTTGGAGACAGTTCTCATCATTGGCGAAGCGGTAACGTCTGCGTGTTGTGATACGGAATATCTTCTACTTGGACGGACACCGGGTTGATTTTGACTACGCGATAGCGCCGGTCGACCACATCGCCTTCCGAAGCGATGAAAATATCATCTCCCTTCAGCAGGAAGACTTGTTTCTGGCCGGTCTTCTCCGCCGCGTAACCATAGAAACCCAGGTTGATGGGCGGCGGTGGAGGAGGCGGTGGCGGCCCGGTATCAACCGCTGCCTGGCGGATAGGTGCGATCGGCTTCGGAATGACTGGAGGCGCGGAGAACTGGGAGAAGATGTTGCGCCCGTGGCCGGTATACTCGAGCGACTCCGCCTGCCGCATGATCTCCGGATGCAGCGTAGGGTCAAGCGCGGCTAAGCCGCTGACCTTCGCGGCTGGGTGGCCCCCGTAAGCCGGACCAGCCAGTATTCTCTTGCGGTGTTTCCCCAGAGGTCGTGGCCGGCCGTGCCACGGTGACCTGCAGGAGCGGGAGCAGGCGGCGCCGTGGGCGAAGGTCCGAAAGTCTGCCACAGAAAACGAAGCAGCAGAATGAGCATCACCCCGCCCAGTCCTGCTGCCAGATACACCTTCTTCTTATCTTCGGTACCGACCTTGATAGCCATCAGCGCTCTTCCTCCCCTGACGGCACTTCATCGCCCTGGGTGAGCGGAACCAGCTGGTTCAAGTCATTGGCGTGGAGATAAGTGTTGAGCTTCAATCGCAGGTTCACCAGCCCGCCTTGTTGCCCGGTGAGCGTGAGCCCGTTGATGAGAAAGAAAGTCTTGCTCCGTTCCAGCCCATTGATAAAGTGCATCAGCGCTGCATACTCCCCGCTTAGGCTGGCATCCATGCGGACCTCGGCCAGCCCCGCAATGGCGGGCGTCGGAGTGTAACCAAGATTGGTCAGACGGACATTATTTTTGCTCGCCAGGTCATTGATCGTCGCGGAAATCGTGGAGTACGCGGCAGGGAAGCGCGCTTTATAGAAATCATCCGCTTGCGTGCGCGACAGCGAAACCTTTTGCGGCAACCCCCGCAACGGGGTCATTTCAAGCTGCAGCGCGCGATAGGCAGTTTGCTGCTGCTGGAGCTGGTCTGCGCTGGCATTGCGCAAGGTGCTCCAGGCGAGAAACAGGCGCACGGCGAGCACCAGGTTCAGAATCAACAGCAGTGCAACCCCGGCGAAATGCAGGTTCAGTAGGCTGATCAGCTTGCTGCGTACCGGCTTCATGGTTTGGCCGCTTTTCTGGCAGGCCGTGGCGCGCGGGCAGTTTTGCCGGGTAGTTTCGCCGGCTTCGTCGCCGTCTGCTTGGCCGCGGCCGGCTTTTCGGCCGTCTCAGGCAACGGGTTGTATTCCGCGAGCAAATCGAAGTTCACGTTCGTGGCCGCGCTTACCTGCTCGATCTGCCGCCCGTTCTGATTGTTTTCCGCCGTCTCCCGAGCCAGGCGAGGGGCGAGAAACCGGTGCGAATGTTCCAGGTTGCGCACCAGGTCAACGCCGCGATCATGAGCTCCGCTCACCCGCAGACGAATCGTCACTTTCCCATCTTTGGCGATACCGGATCAATATTCAGCACCTGCACTCCGCTGGGCAGCACGTTTTCCAGGTCCATCATGACCGCGGTCCAGGAGAACGCCTTACGGGCAAAAAGCTGGTTGAGAAACTGAGATTGCGACAATACCGAAGCATTTTGCGGTTCCCGCATCGACGACTGAAACGCCTGCCGTTGCGCCTCGATGGCATGGATCCTCTGCTGCACGGCGTCCAGCCGCGCCTGGGCCTCGGCCGCCTTGCGCTTTTCCGTGGCCAGCAGAAGCCACAGCGGCACGGCCACCACAGCCAGCAGCACTATCAGGATTCTTAAGCGAAGATAGAGCGGGCCTAACTCGACAAATGGGCGTGAAGCGAGATTGAGCTGGATGCGCATTAGTTAGCCAGCGCTCCCACTACCCCGGCAAGGATGCCGCCAGGCATAGCCTTGCCCCTGTAGGGCGTGGGCACCAGGTCGCGCACCGGGATTCTCTCCTCGCCCAGCAAATGGATAAGCTCTTCCGGACCGCCCAGTCCGCAGCACAGCAACTGTCGCGGCGGCGAATCCAGCGTGTCCTCAAAATAAGCCACCGCAACTGTGACCGACTGCTGCAGCTCCTCTGCGGAATGCAGCGAGTTTTCCTGCGGTGTCCATTCCTTTTCCGTCAGCTCGAGCGTCCGGTGAAGCAGCAGTTCATTCTGCCGGGTAATTGCGGTTGTCACCGAGCTGCCGTTGCGATTGATCACCAGCGACGGTTCTTCCGAGTTGACCGCCGCCAGCGCCGCTAACGTGCTGGGCAGCACCACGCCCGGCTCGTAGCCGGCTTCGCGTACCGCGCTTTCATACTCCGCCAGCACTGCCGCCGGAGAAACCGCGACAATCACCCGCACCTGGCCCGGCTTGCTGGGCATCACCTGGTAGCTCACGGCTGCATCTTCCACTTCAAAAGGGACCAGCTTGCGCAAGCGAAAACGAATAATCGGCAGCGCTTCCGCAACCTTCGCCGGGAGCTGGTCGAAATCCAGCAGCAAAACCCGAACCGCAGCATCGGGGATCACGACTGTGATTTCGCCCTCTTTGATGCTGACTTCATCCAGGGCCTGGCGCAAGGCGCTCGAAACCGCCGCACGGTCGCTGAAGTTGGGTGTTTGCAGCCCGGCCGCGAGCACCCCCGGACGCAAGGGAGCAAAGGCAGAAACAATTTCCTGTTCCGCCTCGCCTGGGCGGCCCGCGACCACGCCCGCACTGGTGATCTCGCAAGCCAGGCGAGGACGCAGTGCGGTAGCTTCGGACGGGAAAATACGATTGGCGATGTTTGAAAGCATCTCTAGCGGAAAGCCTCGATAAAGGTGACCTTGTTGATTTCCTTCAGTGTAGTCAAGCCCCGGCTGGCACGATCGACGGCGGATTCGCGCAGGAACTGCATGCCACCCTGCTGGGCCAATTTACGCACCTCGGAAGCCGGCTTCTTCTCCAAAATAATTTCCCTGATGGGATCGGTCAGTTCCAGCAATTCGTGGATTGCCGTTCGCCCGCGATAACCAGTCCCGCCGCATTCAATGCAGCCGGCCCCTTCGTGAAAGTCGAAGTCCCGCCACAACTCCGGGTCCAGTCCGCTATTGCGCAGGAATTCATCGTCGTACCGTACCGGGTGCGTACAGTGTTCGCAGATGGTACGCACAAGCCGCTGTGCCAGGATGCAATTCAGCGCAGAGACAAAGTTGTAGGCTTCCACGCCCATATTGAGAAAGCGGCCCAGCACGTCGACCACGTTGTTGGCGTGGACGGTGGTAAATACCAGGTGTCCGGTGAGCGCGGAATTAATGGCGATCTGCGCCGTCTCCTGGTCGCGGATCTCACCCACCAGGATCTTGTCGGGATCGTGGCGGAGGATGGAACGCAATCCTCGGGCGAAGGTAAGTCCCTTCTTCTCATTCACCGGAATCTGGGTGATCCCGCGGATCTGGTATTCCACCGGATCCTCGATGGTGATGATCTTGTCCTCATCGCTCTTGATCTCATTAAGCGCAGCATAAAGAGTGGTCGTCTTGCCGGATCCCGTAGGGCCCGTCACCAGCACCATGCCGTAAGGCTCGCGAATATAGCGGCGGAAGCGCCGCAGGTCGTCTTCGCCGAAACCCACCACGTCGAGTGTGAGCTTGCGGAACTTCTCGCTCATCGACTCCTTATCCAGCACACGCAGCACAGCGTTTTCGCCGTGCACGGTAGGCATGATGGAAACGCGGAAATCGATCAGCCGTCCTTTGTAGCGGACGCGGAAACGCCCGTCCTGCGGTACCCGGCGCTCGGCGATGTCCAATTCGCTCATGACCTTGATGCGGGAAAGGATGGTGGAATGATGCTCCCGCGCGATCGGCGCCATCGCTGCCTGCAGCACACCGTCAATGCGGTACTTGACCACCAGCGAATCGTCATAGGTTTCCAGGTGGATATCCGAAGCGCGGCGCTCCAGGGCGGTAAAGATGGTGGTATCCACCAGCCGGATAATCGGGCTGATGTCCTCTTCCGACGTGAGCTTCTCGATCGAGATATTCTCGTCGGGATTGTCTTCGGCGGAAATGACGTCGAACGTGAGGCCTTCGGACGCCTCATCGAGAACACGCTGCGACTGCTCCGTCTTCTTGAGCAGGTCGGTGATCTGCGACAGGGTGGCCACGCGGGTGATGACCCGTTGCCCCAAAAGGCCGCTGATCTCGTCCAGCACCATAAGCCGGCTGGGATCGCTGACGGCGATGACCAGGCGATCTTCCAGCTGTTCCAGGGGCACGAAATTGTAACGAAACATCATGTCGACGGGCACGCTGCGGAACAATTCATGCTGGATGCGAAAGTTCTTCAGGTCGACAAAATCGCAGCGATAGCGATGCGCCAGCATCTGGGCGCGCGTGGTCTCGTCCGATTCCGATACAGCCGTGGTGACAAGTACAGTGCTGTCAGCCATAAACAACTCCTAAGGGCAATATGGACAAAGAGGCCTCAGTGGCCTCCCATGGTGCTCGCTTGTCCCAGCGAGAAGATGGGCAGATAAAGCGCAATCAGGATCACCACCACCACCGAACCCATCACGATCAGGATGGCGGGCTCGATCAGGGCCAGGGAAGCGGTCAACGCCGTCTGTACGTCTTCTTCGAAAAATTCCGCGACGGAATTCAGCATCTGCGGCAAGGCGCCCGTCGATTCGCCTACATCGATCATTTCCACCGCCAGGTCTGGGAAAACTCCGGTTTTCTCCAGGCTCTGCGCCAGGCTTTTTCCTTCCCGCACCGTGCCCACAGAAGCCATAACAGCCTGGGCAATGGTGTTACTCGAGATCGAGCGCGCCGCGGTCTCGAGCGAAGGCACCGGCGGCAATCCGCCGGTCAGCAGGCTGCGAGAGGGTGCGCACAAACAGCGCAACCTGGTACTTCCGCCAGATATTGCCAAACACCGGCATGCCGATGCGCATGCGGTCAATCCGCGCCGCGCCGGCCGTGGTCTGGCTATAGCGGAACAGGCCATAGACGAGGAAGGCAATGCCCGCCAGCACCCAAAGAATATAGTGCTGGAAGTTGTTGCCTACGGACAGCAGCATGCGCGTCGCCGCGGGAAGATTGGTACCCAACTGGTCGTAAAGCATGGCAAACCGCGGCACCACAAAGCTGATCAGAAAAATGAACAATGCCACGACCATGGTGATCAGCAGGCACGGGTAAAGCAGGGAAGCCATCAACTTCTTGCGGAAGGAGAGAGAGATACGCTGGAAGGCAAGATAGCGTGACAACACGTCTTCCAGTTGGCCGCTTCGCTCTCCGGCCAGCAGCGTCGTGGTGTAAATCAGCGGAAAGCCACCCTGCGCTTCAAAGGCTGCCGAAAGCGATTCTCCCGTGCGCACCCGCGCCGCTACATTTTCCAACTGCGCCCGGAAGGTCGGGTTCTTCTGCCCTTTGACCAACATATCGAGTGAGCCAAGGATCGGCAGGCCGGCACGGACCAGGGTAAGAAACTGCTGGTTGAAGATAATGAAGGCTTCCAGGTTGGCCTTTTTGCGGCTGCCCCCCACGCCGCGCATGCCGCGCGGCCGCACCGAGTAAACGTAATAGCCGGCCTGGGAAAAACGGCTGCGCAGTTCTTCCGCGGAGCCGGCGATCTGTACCTGCTCCTGAATGCGTCCCCGCTCATCCGCCAGCTTGATTACGTACTCTGCCATGGGCCCCTTACCAGTTTACCGGGATACTCCATCCGGGTGCGCCGGAAGCGTTCCCAGCTTACCAATCTGGCCATTGGGACCAACGGCCCACGGAAGGCTGAGAGCATTCCAATTACCACTATCGAGCCATTGCCACGTGACACCATCGTCGTAGGAGATATCGGACCCATTGCTGCCCACCGTGATCCAGGCTCGGTCGCTCGCGTCCCAGGCCACGGCAGAACGGTACCCATGAGGCAATTTTCGCGGAATGCTCCAGTGCTCTCCTCCATCCGAGGTGTAAGCCGCGGTGCCCGATAGCCTCCTCTGGTTTGCGATAGTCTCCACCCACTGCGATCCCGTGCTTTTGGTCCCGAAACGCTAGGGAAAAGACGCCCGAGGAGTCATTTCCGCTTGCCAGCGGGGTTTGCGCGCTTTGCCATGTGATCAGGTCCCTGGTCCTCAGTACCCTGGCCTTACTGGTTCCCAGCCAGACCGACCCTCCGCCGGCGGTCATGGCGCTATTGCTGGCGGCAAAAACAGACTCTCCGGGAAGCGGTTGCAGCTCGGCGGCCGGGCTCCAGGTTTTTCCCCCGTCGTGGGTCTCGAGTAAACCAAACCTCGCATGATCAGTACGCCCGGGGGCCTGTGCTGGATCACCATAGATCAAGCCGTGTCTGCCGATCGAGGAAGAGAAGCCCATCCCAGAAGCCGTCGGCATCGGGGTTGGTCAACAGCAGCTTCCAGCTGCTGCACCCGTCGGTCGTTTGATAGAGGCGGGATTGGTCGCCGGGGCCACTCGACAGAACCAAAACATGGAGTGCGTCCCAGGCCCAGATCGCGCGGAAATCCAGCTTGGCGCTTCCGGGCGGCGTGGCGCATTGCTGCCATAGGTAGCCGGTGTCCTCGCTGCGCAGGACCGTGCCACCGGTGCCGCTGGCCCAAACTACACCACCGCCGACCGCATGGATTCCCCTAGGCCGGCTGTGGATCCGCTGTCCTCGATTTCCCACGGGAGAGTGGTCTGCGGCCGGGCTACCAGGGCCGCGAATATGCAGACGGTCGACATAAAATTTCATGGGACTTGGGAAACTGTTCCTTCAGCGCTGCCAGACGCATTTTGTACAGAGTGAAGGGGCTGCCGGTGAGGAGAGCCGTCAGCCGGCTAAGCCGAGATCATCCAGGTAGACGTGCCTGGAGCGTCGATGTTCTGCGTCTTACTCAATTCTTCCCTGAGATGGGAAGCAAGGTGATCAAGGTTTGGAGCTAAGTCCTTTGTTTTATCAAGGTGCTCAAAATATTTATTTATTTATTTTCCGCCCGCTAGTTGCTGCATCGGAGGGAAGAGGCTTTGGGTGGATAGTATCCCGGGTTTTAAGTTTGCGCAAATTTAGTTTTTTGGGTCGGGTTGAGTTTTCGGTGCCGGAAAAGGCCTTTCCAGGAGGGTACGGGTCGATGATAGTGAGAATGTGGACGGTAGGAGCGGGGCACACGAGTGCGCACACAGATGCCGTCCGCTGCGCTTCGGGAGTGACAAACAAGTGAGACGGGTAGTTGTAGGGACAGGGCGGTTGCTCGGAGGATAGGGCTCCCTGGGGAAAATACGCTGTTGGAAGTTAAGGACGGTCGCTGGAGGAACAGGGCGGTTGCTTGGAGGAAAGGGCGGTTGCTGGAGGAACAGGGCCTTGTCTAGAGGAGCGGGCGGTTGCTGGAGGAACAGCCGGGTTGCTGGGGAACAGGGCGGTTGACTGGGGGGAGAGTGGTTGCAGGACCGAGACTTACTTGGGAAAGGAGGTTCCGTCGTCCTAGACCGGAGGCAGACCATCCACTACCGGAATCCCGGCCGGGCGGATGAAAGACAAACTCCGAATCCGGCGCCGGCGCATCCGCAACGCTGTCCTTAAAGGTGAATGCAGTCTGCGCGCCATCCGTCTCGGTGATGCTCATGGAGTGAATGACGCCTTCAGGAGCTCACCCCAAGCACAATCTTCTCTACCCGCTTTTCCATCCCTTTCGGTACTCCCGAGAGTTGCAGCCCATCCGGGCCCGGAGGAAAGCGTCAACCCTACAAGCTCCTTCTGCAATTGCGTATGCCCGAGCAAAAACCGTAGCGGTGAACGCAAATCATCCAATTGCCCCGCGGATACCCGCTCCACCTGCGCATCCCCAGGGGAATAGAACCAGGCGTACTTGCCATCCAGCACAAACACCTTGCCCGCCGGATGGCTGTAGCTCCAACGCATCTTCCCGGGTTTGCGCAAGCAGCAGAGTGCCGGCTCTCCTCCCGGTCGATGCCCATACCGTGAAAACTCTCGGTAAAGGCAGTCCGCAGAGAATGAAGGCCGTTGTAGTACTTATCCACGCGTTGCGCCAGCTGCTGCGCGGTATCGGCGCATAGCGCCCGCGCGCGGAAACAGCAGCAGCCCCAGCAGCAGTACGCGGGCGCCTACTGAATTGCCTGAGAGCAATTCGTGCCGCCCGTAAGGTCTGCCTTGATCTCCCCGGCCTGGTCGATGCAGAAGCCGCGATGACCCGACTTTCCAATCGCCTGCGGAACCGCAGTCGCCTCATACGAGGTGTATAGGTCCTGATTGTTCACCGTAACCTTGGTGCAGTTGACGATGTTGAACGTGTAGCCCGATTTTTGCCCGGCGGCAAGATCTCCCTGCAGCACTTGTGCCGCCTGCGGGCTGGGCGGACCGGCGCTGGGGTTGCCGCCAAGTTGGGAGAACGAACAGGCGAAGCCGTTCGACGGAAAGTTCGTCTGGTACTGAATCTGCGCCTGGTAGATGGCGCGCAGCGACTGGACGGCCGAGGTCTCGTCCGCCGACGCCTTCATGCTGATGAAATTCGGGATAGCAATCAACATCAGGATGATCATGATCGACATCACGATCAGCAATTCCATCAGGGTGAAGCCACGTTGGCGGTTGCGTTGGGTCGAGCGGATAAGGCTGGTCTGAGTCATGGGTATTCTCGATTCCTATAGCAACAGGGCGGTCCCGCCCCGTCTGACCGCTATAAGTCTACCAAGAATAAGAAAAGACGCAGCCGGTAGCAGAAACGCTCAGCAGGCCAGCTGAGCGCGGCTCACCTTGAGCCCGTCGAGCCGGCCCAACAGGGTGACGGCGACTTTGTCCGGGTCGAAGAGCGTGTTCGCCATATCCATTACCTGCTCGCTGGTAACGTTTTCGACCTTGTCCATAATTTCCTCGACGCCGAAAAAGTGCTCAAAATACATTTCCTGCCGAGCCAGGTTCGACATCCGTGACATGGAGCTCTCCAGGCCAAGAATGATGTTGCCCTTCAATTGATCTTTGGACCGGCGCAGCTCGTCTTCCGGCAGGGCTTCGGTCTTGAGGCGGCGGAACTCGCACATGATCAGTTCGATCACCTCTAAACAATGAGCGGAAGAAGTGCCCGCATAGACGCACAGTGAACCCGTGTCGCGATAAGGGTTGAGGTCGCTGAAGATGGAATAGGCCAGGCCATGTTCTTCACGTACCGTCTGGAACAATCGCGAACTCATGCCTCCGCCCAGAACCGTATTGAGCAGCAGGGTGACGTAACGCAGCTCATGCGCGATCGGCGGCGAAGGCACGCCCAGGCAGAGCTGGACCTGCTCCAGGGCCTTCTTGTTGCGCAGCACAATCTTCGAAGCCGTACGCGGCTCGGTCTCCGCAAGGTCGCCGGTGCTGGGCGCGATGTGGTCGAAGCGGCGGGCCACCAGGTCCACAAAGGCATCATGCTCCAGGTTGCCGGCGGCGGAGAAAACCATGTTGTTGCCGGAGAAGCGCTTGCCGTAATAATCGAACAACGTCTTCTGCTCAAACCGGCGCACAGTCTCTTTGGTGCCGAGGATGGGTTTGCCGAGCGGATGGTCCTTCCAGAAATTCTGGGTGAAGATCTCGTGCACCAGGTAATCGGGATTGTCCTCATCCATTTTGATTTCTTCCAGGATGACGCCCCGCTCACGCATGATGTCTTCGTTGTTGAAGACCGGATTCAACACCAGGTCAGACAGCACGTCGAGTGCCGTAGGAACATGCTCATCGAGTACCTTCAGGTTGAAGCAGATGGTCTCTTTGCCGGTGAACGCATCCAGGTTGCCGCCGATGGCATCCACCTCGCGTGCAATCCGTTTCGCGGACCGCGACTGCGTGCCCTTTGAACACCATGTGTTCGACGAAGTGAGAGATGCCGTTTACTTCCGGCAACTCATGCCGGGAGCCGGCTCTGATCCAAACACCCATGGCGACCGAGCGGATGTGTTCCATGCGCTCTGTCAAAATCGTTAAGCCGGAGGGAAGGACCGTGCGTCGAATGCTGCGTTCTGTCACCATCTAAGTGTATCGGCTTTCCCCGGGGTGCAGCGGATTTCCTGCAGCCAACCGGATGCTATGCTGCGAAAAGAGCCTGGGTGGCGAGTCGATGCCTGGTGGGGAAAATCTCGTCCGTGTATTAGACGCCTCAGCCATGCCCCGCGGTCAAAAATCTTTTTGGCCTTTCCCGTCAACAACTTACGGAGTTGATGTCCGAATTCGGACAGCCCCCCTACCGCGCGGGACAGCTCCTCCAGGCCATGTTTCAGCACCGGATCGGCTCCCTGGACCAGGTCCAAACCCTTCCTCGCAGCCTGCGCCAGGAGCTGGCAGAGGCGGGCTGGACCATCGACCGGCCCCGAATTGTCGAGACTTTTCGCTCCATTGATGGTACCGAGCGCTACCTGGTTGCCGGCCAGGACGGGCAGACTGTGGAGACGGTCTGGATGCCCGGGGGTGACGGAGCCGAGCAGGGAGAGTCCCGCGAAACCGGCAATCTGCGAGCCACCATCTGCGTCTCCAGCCAGGTAGGCTGCGCGGTGAACTGCCAGTTCTGTCTCACGGCAAAACTGGGGCTGCAGCGAAATCTCTCCGCGGGAGAAATCGCCGGCCAGGTGATTGCGGTGCTGGAGCGGCAGGCGGTGCAGTGGGCCGCGACCGCATCAACCTGGTGTTCATGGGCATGGGCGAGCCCTTCCTGAACTACGACGAGTTCATGGCCGCCGTGCGCTTGCTGGTGAACGAGGCATCGCTTGCGGAATCGAGAATGACCGTTTCCACTTCCGGCATTGTGCCTGGCATTTTGCGTTTTGCTGCGGAGCCCTCCGGCCCCGGCTGGCCATCAGCCTGAACGCGCCTGACGACACGATCCGCGAGGCCATCATGCCCATCACCCGCAAATGGAAGATTGAGGACGTGATCCAGGCGGCCGGCCAAGTACCCTTAGGCCGCGGGAACGAGTGACATTCGAGTATGTGCTGCTGGGCGGCTGAACGACGGCTTGCAGCACGCCGAGCAGTTGGCGGGCTAGCGAGAGCGCGCCCATGCCGGTAAAGATAAACCTGATCGCCTGGAATCCCGGCCCTGGAATCACCTACGCGATGCCCGCACCAGACCAAGTAGCGGCTTTTCAGCAAAGACTCATCGCCCGAGGCGTGCCCGCGTTTCTACGCCGCCCAAGAGGCCGAGACATTTACGCCGCCTGCGGCCAGCTCAAGCGAACAGTGACGGAAATCCAACCCGCAGTAGCGTAGCGCGCGCCATGCCGCTTCTCTCCTCACCAGCCTGACCAAGAGGGTTAGAGGCCTTGTCGCTCATCTAGGGGTTACGTAACATGGGATATGGATTAGCACGTGCCAGGAGGTATCGGACCCCGGCTCTCAAAGCGAGACCTGGGGCACCCTTGATAAGGAAGGGAAACTGTTTTAGGGTGCGGTAATTTATTTAATCCCCTCAGCCCCCCCACCTCTCTCGACCGCAGCACGGCATCCGCGACTCGATCCGCCGCGTGACGAAGCACATCCCCTTCGGCCGCGAAGTCGCCAGCGATACAGCGCACGCCGAGCGTCTCGATATCCGCAATGTCCGCGACAATCGGGGAAGATCCTTCGCCCGCATACCGATCCAGGAGAACCCGCGACACCGGCGCCGTATTCACCAACGCATAGTCGAAGATCGAGCGATGCACGTGCTCATAAATCCGCTCGATATGCTGCGAGGCAGTCAGGTTCAGCTCTCATTCGCCTGGGTCATCAGGTTGCACACAAACACCCGAACCGCCTTCGAAGAAGCCATCGCCTGGGAAACCCCTTTCACCAGAAGATTCGTGATCAGACTCGTAAAAAGCGAACCCGGACCAACGGTGATAAGGTCCGCGGACTCGATCGCCTCCAGGGTCTCCGGCAAGGGCTCAGCATTCGGCCGGATCGAGCATGAGTTCCACAATGCGTTGGCGGCTCGCCGTGATATCCGTCTCCCCGTGGACCAGGGAACCGTCGTCCATGCGGGCAGTGAGAGACACGTTCGCGTTGGTTGCCGGATAAATATGTCCCCGGGTGGCCAGCACTTGCGAAGACAACTTGATCGCCTGGGCAAAATCTCCTGTGATCTCGACGAGCGCGGCCACGAAAGAGATTCCCGAAGCTGTGCCCTTCCAATCCTTCCCCGGTAGTAAACCGGTGCCGGAAGAGGCGGGAAATCAGATGTTCATCCTCGGAAAGAGCCACCATGCAGTTGCGCAGATCGCCCGGGGGGAGCATGTTAAAGCCCCTGCGTAGTCTGCCGCTGGAACCGCCGTCGTCGGTGACTGTAACCACCGCCGCGAGATCGGAGATGACGCAAGGAGCGTCCTCGCAATCGGCCAAAGACTGATGCGGGGACGCGACATAGCGGCGTAAACCGCGGAGCAAGGTGGAAAGTCCGGTACCGCCGCCGATAGCTACCGCACGAATGCCAGGGGGTTTCGGGGGCCTGCGCGAGACGATGGCCTTCGCGGTCCTTGGCTTGACCAAGGCAGGAGAGAGAGCTTTCACCATAAAGCCATCACACTACTAACCTACGCCTCAAAGCAAGCCCGCAGCGATGCCCTGAAAGCGGGATCAGGGCAAGCGAAGATCCTGGCGTCTTCAGGGAACTTCGGGGTAGAGTCATTCGGTGAAACGGGGATCATCGGCCATATCCTGGAAATCTGAATCGCTGCGCGCCTGGATGCGGTTCGCGGGGGCTTAATTCAATCGCCTTGGCCAGGTGTTCGAGGCAGGGTTCAGCCAACCCGGTCATGCTTTCCAGGATGGCCAAACCGTAATAGGCGTAGTCGGCATCCGGGTTGGATTTGAGAATTCCCTGGAACTGATCCCTAGCCTCTTCATAGAAGCCGGTATTCAGCAAGGAAATGGCGTAGTCGTACTGCTCCTCTGGACTGTTGAACGAAAGACCGCTTTGTTGCGCACGGCGTTGGCAAGCCACGAGATACACCCGCACCCGCTCCAGAATCTCCACCGGGCCGTCCTGGCTGAGCTTTTCAAAGACCTGCCGCGCCTTGTCGTACTTGCCTTCGTGCATCCACTGCAGCGCGGTCTGGTACTCGTTCAGAGACTTCTGGTGTGAAGCGTTGGGCATTGGGCGCGCCTTGCCCTCGATGGTGCGAGGATTGCGCCGAGCGGGGATACCCTGTCCTGTGTTTTGCATAACCCACTCTTCTTTCAACCTGTCCGGTGACAGGAGTCTACGTAACTCGAAATTTTGAAATGCAATCGCCTATCAGATTCGTCTTTATACCCACCGGGCGCGCCTACGTCAACCCGGCAAGGCGTGGCATCCTTCGTCAAGACTGTAGCACGGGCGCCGGTAACGGCGTCATATCGGGAAAGCCGGGCAGTCGGAAGGCCGGATCAGGGGCGAGACCCGGGCCCGTACACCGCCGGGTTCAGGGCTGGATCGTTGTACATCTTCAGCTGACGATAAAGCTTGAAACTCCGCTCGCCATTCAGCACTTGCTGCCACAGCCGGTCGAGCGCTGCAGCCAGGTCGTCCCGCTGTTCGGCCAGAATTCGCAGGCGTTCGATTGCGTGCGGCATGGCCCGAAGGCGCCCCCGGACGGTCGATCTCTTCGCGCGTATGAAAAAGCTTAAGGGACAGAATGGAAAGCCTGTCAAGGATCAGGCCGGGAGACTCCGAATGCAGTTCCGCTCCGGAGCGGGCAGGTTTTGCCGGCTGAGGAACTCCAACAGCAGCACATCGCACTGTTCGGTGAGATCATTGCGCCGCTGGTTGGCGGCATCGATGAAGCGCTTGGTCCGGGCTATGTCCTGGTCGCTGGCTTGAGGCGTGCGGGCAGCATCCTCCGCATGCCAAAGCTCGAAATTGGCCAGGTGCTGCTCCGTCACAGCTCGCTCCAACCCGGTCAGGGACGGCAGCACAGCGGGAGTCTCATGATGCCATGCGATCGTGCACCGGTCGTGCAGCAAAATGACCTTCAGGGCGTTGAGAGAAAGGGTTTCAGGCGGACTGGCGGGCATGGTAAGGCACCGGTAAGGAGCGTCGAATGAGGCACCTGGGGCTACCCCCGCCCACCAGGTGCTCGATAGCTCCGAGACGTGGTGAGCTCGGTGGGAATCGAACCCACGACCCACGCATTAAAAGTGCGTTGCTCTACCGACTGAGCTACGAGCTCAACTTCTACTTGATTCCAAAGTACCACAATGAAATTTCGAGGTATGTTAGGGAACTGGAGTTGCGGGAAGAATGACAGAGACGCCGGAGGATATCGCAACGCTCTACTCCCGTGCCCGCATGGAATGGACCAGGTACTGGGACTTTTCTGCGTCTCGAAAGCAGGTGCGGCAGCAGCTCGGAGTCATGCGTGAACCCCTGGAATGGCCGAGTACTCCTCTGCCCGTGGCTGAGTTTTCCAGCCAATCCGAAGAGGAACTCCCGCAAGTGCCGCTTCAGGAAGTCGAAATCGAGGACCCGAGCTTCAGGATTCCCAAGCTCCGGAGGCGCCTCAGGTCCAGACGACTGAAGTCCAGGCGACTGAAATGGAATCTCAGGGACCGCAACCCGAGCCGCACGCCGCACCCCGGAGCCGCCACCCGTTGGTATGCTTTGCGCTCCATCTTTGCCCCGGCGCAGGCTTCAGTGGATTCGTCTTCATTCCCAGCGTTCGAACAGCGGCCACCCATCCTCGTCGTATTCTCGCTCGCCGGGGGCGTGGGAAAGACCTGCCTGGTCGCCACCCTGGGGCGTCTTCTCTCTGCCCTCGGAGAGCCGTACTGTTCTCCGAAACCGCTGCCTGCGGACTTTTGCCCTTCTACTTCGGCTCGCGCGAATTGAGGCCGGGGGTAGTGCGCACTTTCTTTCCTCCCGGGCCTTTTGGAGAGGACTTGGATGCGCCGGTGCAGATGCTGAACCTGCAAGGGGACGGTTCACCGGCAGAAGGCGGTCAGCCGAAGGAGCCCATGCCCCGTAGCTCGAAGACCCATTGCTCGGTGAACTTCTCCGCGATGGCCGCGGAACCAGCCGCATCGTGGTCGACGTGGCCACAGCGAACCGCAAGTGGATGAGCCGTCTGCTCTCGCTACGACCCACACTCCTGGTACCCATCCTTCCTGACATGAGTTCGGTGGCCTGCCTCGGATTGCTCGAGGCGTTCGAGCCCCACAGCGGGAAAAAGCCTTCTACCTGTTAAACCAGTTCGACGCCTCGTCGCCACTGCACCGGGACGTGCGCGCCATCCTTCAGCAGCAACTGGGTGATCGGCTGCTGCCTTTCGTGTTGCGCAGAAGCTCCCTGGTGAGCGAGGCCCTGGCTGAGGGAATGACGGTGATCGACTACGCGCCCGGTTCGGACATTGCGGCCGATTACCACGATTTCGCCGCCTGGCTGCGTAGCCTGGCCGCGCCGGCGACCGCCGGGGGCAGTCTGCGCTGGAGCGAGCGATGAACGAGGGGTGTAACAATGGAGCTCTCACTTCGTCGAACAGGAAGTATGAAGGCAAGTTATAAATGGTTCGCTGCCACGTGCCTGCTTCTGGCGTGCGCCCCATGTATGGCCAACGCCCCGGCTCCCACAGAAATTGAGCGTGGCTTTCAAAGCATGTACAACCTGCAATTCGACCAGGCTCATCAGGATTTTTCTACCTGGGAACAGCTGCACCCCGCAGATCCGCTGGGCCGGTCTCCCAAGCTGCCGGATATCTTTTCGGCGAGTTTGCCCGCCTCGGCATCCTTGAGAGCCAGCTCTTTACCAACGACAAGGCATTTGAATCCCGTGGCAGGCTGACCCCTGACCCCAGGGTTCGGGATCAGTTCAACGCTGCTGTAAACCGCGGAGATCAGCTGGCAGACGCTGCCCTCCAGCAACATCCCGAGGACAGCAACGCACTATTTGCCAAGGTCCTGGCGCTGGGCCTGCGTTCGGATTATGCGGCGTTGATTGACAAGCAGGATTTTGCCGCCTTGCGCTACATGAAGCAGGGCCGTGTTCTTGCGCAACAGCTACTGAGGCAAAATCCGGACGAGTACGACGCGCTACTGGCCCTCGGAGTGAGAACCTATCTCACCGGTATCAAGCCCGCTCCAGTGCGTTGGATGCTGAGCCTGGGAGGCATCGACCCGAACGAGGAGCAGGGCATTCGCGAGTCGAGCAAACCGCCACACACGGAAATCTACCAAAGCCATTTGCCAAACTGCTGCTGGCGGTAGCCGCCCTGCGCGACAAGAACATACCCAGGGCTGTGACCTGCTGCATCAGCTGGCCGTAGCCTATCCCCGCAACGCTCTCTACCGCAACGGCGCCCGGAATGCCGCTAAGGGTCCTTCTACAGAGTCGTGGAACTTAATTCCAGGTCGTCGAAAATGCGGCTACTCATCCGGTGCGAAACTTTGATCACTGAGCCCAATCTTTCTCTCTCATTTGAAGGGGACGGGAGCTGTTCCGCTTTCATCGGCGTCTCTGGGGATGGAATTGGACGCCCCCCACCGGGCTAAAGCCCCTGAATCTGTATACCGGAACGTTTTCGCGGCGATTGAGAACACGTTCCTTTGGGGGTGAAGCCCTCATGAGTCCAAGCTGGGGCTGGAAACTAACCAGTATTTTCGTGAATAGACGTACGGCAAAATATAGCGGATATGCACCGGCCACCTGAGAAATCGCCGTTCGAGAAGTTGAAGCTCGCGCCGTCCCAGCGGGACTCGGTTATAGCCGAAAAGCAACTCACGCTGCTTTCCCGAAAAGCCGTACCCTTGTAACTGAGATAGTTTCTAAGGGGACGGCTGGGAGACCCCACGGGTCAGCACCCGAATCACCGCTTACCCTTGCCGAAAGGAACCACCTGGACCGTGGCATCCCGAATCTCGGCCAAGAACCGGTGATCACCGACCCGTGCAACAAGATATCGAACCGTGAACGAACCGATTGCCCGAACACCACATGCGAAATGCTCTCCTGTTGCGCAAACTCGATCGACGCGTCCGCGACATTCTTGTCTTTCAACACCACCACTCGCGCCCCCAACTCCCGCGCGAGACGCTGATATTCCTCCATGCGTTGATATTCTTCCGGGACTCCATGCCGGGAATGTTCATCCGGGAGATCCCACCCGGACCGCATACCAATTCGTAGCCAACCGGCCGGCAATGCGGGATCCCACACGCAGCAGGCGATCGCCGCCCGCGCAAGGCGACAAACACACCATCACCTTCTCCGGAATAGGAGCCTGTTCCAGGCCCTGGCTGCGCCGGTACTCCGCCGCCCTGCGACCCGACCTCTTCGGCAGTCGTACGCAGCGCAAGCTCACGCAACATACTCAGATTGCCTTTACGGAAAAAATTAGCCAGTGACTGCTCAATCTTTTCCGGGGCATATATTTGTCCTGCTTAAGCCGAGGTGAACGTAGTTCCTCCACGGTGACGTCTACGTTCACCACCTCGTCCGCCCACTCAGGAAACTGTCCGGGATCGTTTCCCGGATCTGGGTATCCGCGGGACGGGAACCGAATCGTCAGCGTTTCCAGATGCTGGATGTTGACCGCGGACATCACGTTGATGCCGGCGTCCAGCAACTCCAGCACATCTTCATAGCGCTTGCGGTTCTTCGATCCTGGCACATTCGTGTGCGCCAATTCGTCGACAATACAAAATTGAGGATGCCGCGCCAGAATCGCATCCAGATCCATCTCTTCCAGAACCCCGGACCGATGCGGGAGGCGCGCCGGGGAATGACCTCCAGGTCCCTGATCTGGTCTTGCGTATCTTTTCGGCCGTGCGGCTCGATCAGCCCGATCACCACGTCGATGCCCTGCTTCCTCATGAGGTGGGCATCCTCGAGCATCTGGAAGGTCTTGCCCACGCCGGGAGCCGCGCCGATATAGATGCGCAGCTTCGCCAGATCGGGGAGGAGGCGTGATCTCGGTCGAGAGTTCCTGTCATATCCCTTGTAAAGAAGAAAGCACAGATGAGACTACCGTGAGGCGATCTCGATCGGATGGCGGGTCGCGACCGTGGTGGCGACGGGAAGGGTGAAGGTGAAGGTGGCCCCATGGCCGAGCCTGCTTTCCACGGAAACCTGGCCGCCGAGCAAATCCACGAAGCGGCAGACCAGCGCGAGACCGAGACCGGTGCCTTGATCGTGTGCCCCCGCGTTAAACCGCCCGAAGATGTTGGCCAGCCGCTCTGTTTCGATGCCACGGCCCGAGTCCCGCACGGAGAATTGCACCGTTTCCTTCTGCTCCTTTGCCTGTAACAGGATGGTTCCGTTCTCCGGAGTGTACCGGATGGCATTGCTCATCAGATTGTCCATGATGCTACGCAGAGCGCGGCGATCTCCATTCACATAAGAGAGATCGGCGAACGCCTCGATTTGCACATCGATATTTTTGGCACGCACTTCCTCTCGTGTCCGGGAATAGGCATCGCGGAGGATGTCGAATGGGCCGGAATCGATCCATGCGGATTTCGCGCCGTCCCGTATCGAGTTCGGAGACCTCGATCAAATCAGACATGAGGTCGTTCAGGCGCTCCGCATCTTCTTCCGCTCCGTGCAACACGTCGGTCTGCAGCGGCCGCAGTTCGCCCGCGAAACCCTGGGAGAGCGTGTACAGGCTCAAGCGCAACTGCTCCAGGGGCTGGCGCAATTTCTGCGATGCGACGCTGAGGAACCGGGCCTTAAAGCGATCGATGTCCTGCATCTCGGTGATGTCTTCGAGCACGCTCACCGCCCCCAGCAATTTACCGTCGGCATCGCGCATGGGCGTGGTGCGCAGACGATAGCTGCGTTTGTCCCTCCCCCAGTTTCATGGGCAGCATGGCCGCTTCATCCTCGCTGGCGATGGACTGCCGCATTGAGACTGCGTCGCGCACTGCTCGCAGAATCCTCTCTCCTCCCGGCGTGTTGGTAAGAGCCATGCGGTCGTCGGCGGCCTCGCCCAGTACTTCCTTCGCGGCCTGGTTCAGTTTCAGCACATGCCCCAGTCGCGTCGGTGACGATCACCGGCTCGAAAATCGATTGCACCACGGCATCCGAAAGCTGCTGATCCATTTGTTTGCGCCCATATTCTGTGTCGCGCAAGTCGCGTAGCCGCACCGCCATCCGGTTCAGTTCGATGGCAATGGTGCCCAGGTCATCCCGGGTGCGCCATTCAATACGTTGCTGCAATTCCCCCTGGCCAATGCGGCGAGCCGCGGCGGCCGTCCGGCGAATCGGCCGGATGATGGAAACCAGAAAGCCGATCGTGATCGCGATCCCCGCCAGCAAGCAGGCAACGGTAATGATCGTGGCTTGCCGGGCCAGCACAGCGCGCGCCTCCACGGCCGCGTTCAGGCTCCCGTGGTGATCAAGAGCGGCTGCCTGGTGAAGAGACACCGAATCGTGCAAGCCAACGGCAAGCAGAAGGGCGAGAAGGAGAACGTAACCGAAAATCAGCCTCTGATACAGCGTCAACATGAACGGCCTCTCCGCGCGTTTTACCCGAATATCTATATTTTGCGCCTTCCGCGCCTCTGAAGCAAAGCTCCGCCGGAGCCGGCAGACGCGCACCCGTGCGTTGAACAGGGGCAAGGGAAGCCTTTGGTGCTCGCCTCGGCACGGCAACACAATCCACGTGGCATCCAGGGGCTGAAGCCGGGCCAAACGCTGCTCGTCGGTGGCCCGGTTCAGTTGCTGGTGTAGCCGCCGACCCCTTCCACCACAAGGCAGCAGCCTGGGGAAAGTTGCTGGGCGATCCCTCCGTCTTTATACCAATCGGCCACCGCGCTTCTTCCCGCTGTCGCACGGAAGCCCTGAGCATCTTCTTCCGGCGCTCTCAATGTAATCGTTATCGAGCGCGAAGACTGCATCGCGAGGCGTGTTGTTGCGAATCCACAGGAAGGCTTCTTCCCACAGGTTGCGTGGCTTCAGGCCCGGCCACTCCACATGGTTGGATTCTGGATAGGTGAGCCTTTGTCCGGCGAACAGAGCTGCTATACAGTAATAAGTACGATTAAGGCGCTTGGCCCGCCTTGCTGCTGCGTCAGTCTTGCCCAACATTCCGCCCGCCAGCAGGACGCCGCAGAGGTAGACAAACTGGAAAACGCGCAACACCTGGAATCGTGCCAGCAGCAGGCTTCCGCTGCGATGAACAAAACAGAGGGAGATGAGCAGTGCGCAAGTGCCGAGCACCGTCGCGGTGATCGCGAGAGCGCGCGCGGTCCAGGGCAAACGGCTGCGGAAGCCGGCGAAACCCAGCAGCAAGATCGGGATCACCAGGCCCGGATACTCAGACCATTGCCAGCTGGAGAGGTAAAAGTAGGAACGGCTGAGTGCCGCACGGTTATAGGCAAGGCTGGCGTCGGCAGGATGCGTCGCCAGGAAGATGACTCCGGAGAGCAGCCATCCCAGCCCCGACATCAGGCCCAGGACACGCCACATTTTCGCCGGGTAAGTGCAAGCGTGAGCATGATGATAGCCGTATAGCCAGCCATCAAGGGATGGAGCAGCGCCGTCAAACTCAGCCACAGGCTCGACCCCACCCAGTTTTCGTCGAGCACGGCGGCCACCGCGAAGAGACTGAGCGGCGTGGAAAAAGAACGTGCCGTGGCATAGGGATCCATGATGGAAAGGGACGTGCCGGCAACGGGAAGAGTGAAACAGGTAGCGGAAAGCAAAACCGCTCCCCAGCAGCTGCGGTGGTCGGAGAAAATCCGCGTGGCCACCCGTCGCGCTCCATAAGGAAAAGAAAGATCGAACCCAGGTGGCAAACCAACAGCAATCATGGCAAGGGGATCCACTAAAGCAGTGGAGCCAGGACGTGGGCGAAGATCGAGAAACGCGTCGGCGATAAGACGAATACCGCGTCGGATCGGTACAGGCCGGGATTCGCCAGCCTTTTGATCCCGGTCACGTAAACGGCGCCATCATCGGCCAGTGGGTGGTAACCATGGACCAGAAGCACCGCCGGGGTGAGCAGCGTGATCGTAGCGGCGATATGCTCGGCCACTCTGAAAACCGAAGGGTGTCCCAGGTGCATTGGCTTATTGGGGCGGCTCGTCGCAACCCTATCGATTCGCTTCTGTCCATTTCATCCACAGGAAAAAACGGTGCAAATGAGGAGGCTTCAGCCGACCTGAGGCAACGTTTTTCATTAGCTTGGGTGGGCCCTCGGGCCATATGACGCAAGAGGCTGCGGCCAAAAAGGTGGGTTTTGGCGGGCACGGTTGAAAGCATCCCAGGGAAAACGGAGACCTGGGGCACCCGGGGAACATTCACCGGACCGAGCCCACAGCGCAAGCCACTCGGCCCCCTCACTTCTGCTGGTAGCGTCCGAGGACATCCTCAAGCGTCACAATGCCCTCCAAAATTCCCTTACTGGCCCGATTTTGAATCGGCAGAACCGGCCAACGGGCCAGGTAGGGGATCGCGCTATCCAGGGCAGATCCGGAAACAGTAGGGGCGTCCGATCGGGCCGGATCGCGCGCTCCAGAAGGGTATCTGGTGTCAGCCCGGCAGCCATCGAGGTCAACTCGCCCCGATCCATGGAGTACCAGGATCCATCCCGCAGCTTCACCAGCAACATGGGCGCGTCGGCGGCTTCCAGCTGACTGGACACTTCCTCCAGCGTTGCCGTACCGGGGAAAACCGGCAGGTTCACGGGGCGCAGAGCGTCCTCTAAATGCAGGACGCTCTCCTCCCGTTGTTCCTCCATGGAAGGCAGATCGAGCCCATCCTGATGGGTGAAGGTTTCAAAAATCGGGTACGGCTGCAAACTCCGGGACACGAGGTACGCGATCGTATTCGCCAGAATGACCGGAAGCACGATGGAGTAATTGCCGCTAACCTCCAGCACCATGAACACCGACGTCAACGGGACCCGTAAGAACGCCGCGAACAGCACCCCCACTCCACCAGCGCATAAGAACCGACGGAAATCGGAAAGGCAGGGAAGAAGATCTTCTCGAACGTGCCGATCGAAGCCCCCAGCATCGCACCAATAAACAGCGTGGGCGCAAACATCCCGCCCGGGGTACCACTGGAAAAAGAAATCGTCGTGGCCACAATCTTGAGCAGGGCAAGAGCCAGAAGAAACTTCCAGGTGAATTGGCCGTGCATGGCCTGGTCGATCACGTTGTAGCCGGGCCCCATCACCTGGGGGAAACCAAAAAACGCGATGGCCCCCACAATCAGCCCCGCGATGGGTGACTGGACATAGCAAGTCCAGCGGGGAAGATTGCGAAGACGAGGCCGGGAGTATCCCAGCGCCTTGGAAAAAAGCAGCGACGCGACCCCACCCGCGACGCAAGAACCGTATAAGCGAGAAGTTCCTGTGGGCCCTTCAGCGTGACCACGGGGATGCGAAACATCGGCTCCGCTCCCCAGAACGTACGGGCGACGACCACACTGGAAATCGCGGACAGCACGATCAAACCAAGAACCGCCGCGCTCCACCGTCCAATCACCTCTTCCACCACGAAAAGAATCGCCGAGATTGGAGCGTTAAATGCGGCGGCCAAGCCTGCCGTGGCCCCAATCGGTGCAAACATGCGCAGCCGCTCCCGCGAGAGATTAAGGCGGCGGCTGACCATCGAAGCCACACCCGCCCCGATTTGCAGCGACGGATCCTCAGGCCCCAGCCAGAACCCACCACCGATCGACAGGGCCGCGGGTGATGAATTTCCCCAATACCGTTCGGAAAGAAATGTAACCGTTGTAGATATAAAGCGCGGCCTTGGTCTGGTTGATGCCGCTGCCGCGGGCCCCGGGAAAGACCAACTGCACCAGCACTGCGACCAGCAGCCCAACGCCCATGGGTACAAAAAACAACCGGAACTGGCCCGGGTGGGGCGAGGATCCCAGGGTCAGAACCTGGATCCAGTTGATCGCGACACGGAAACAGACCACCATCAAGCCGGAGATGACCCCGATAAAGATCGAGAGAACGAGGAAGAGGCGCTCATCCCGGTTGGGCGCCAACCTCTGCACTTCCGCCGGGTTCGGCCGGTAACGCCTCTCCGCGGCAACCTCTACCGGGTCGGCTCCCGGAACTACGCCGGGAATTGGATTGGCCCCAGGAGTTTCCGTGGCCGTGCTCATTCTTCCTCCACTTGATTGGGTGCCTGGGCAATCTTTAACAGCAAAGCGTCGTCTCCAGTGGGAGTCTCCGCAAACTTGCTGGGTGACGAGCTCAGTGTCGTAGACAAGTTGAATTTGCGTTTCCGCCAGTTCAGGATCCTTTTCGAGCTCAGCTGAAATAGTGACCTTGGAGGGCAACCGTTGCCAACGGTCCACCAGGCCTTGCAATGGGTCGGCCGCGGGAGGAGCCGCCGCAACATTTGCTGCAGGCTTGGATGGCTGGCGCGAGAAACGGGAAGCCAGGCTTTGTAGCGGGTTGGAGGAAGCCTTGGGTGCAGGCGCTGCGGATTGGGTAACCGGCGCCGCAGCCTTTGCGTTCAAACACGTCGTCAGCCGCGCCATGGCAAGCTTGCGGGCAGTGAGAATGCGGCCGTCCCGTTCCGCCGGCTTTAAACGCGACGATGGATAGACCGCCAATATCCTAGATGCCTCGCTGAGTTGATCGCGGGTTTTCTGCAAAGCAGCGACCGCGTTCTCGTCTGCGTCTGCTTCGGTCGCCGGGAGTTCCAGGGCGCGAGAAAGATAGCGTTTTGCCTCCAGGTACCGCCCCATCTGGAAAGCCGTGCGGCCGGCTCCGTCCAGGGCCTCGCGCAACGAGGGATGACGGTGCAGGATCGTCCGGTACACATGAAAGGCGTCGCTGGGGTCCTGCGCCAGCTCCATGTTGCGGGCAATTTCCAGTTGGATGCTGATGTCGTCCGCGGGAGCGTTTCCTGACGCCACCAACAGCTCGCTTCGAGCCTGGTCAAGCCGGTGATTGGCAATGAGGTAGCTGATGAGCTCGAGGCGAACCTCGCGCCGGCGCACATAGCCATCGCCCTCCCAGTTGCCGTAGATCGCTCTCTGGAAATCGTCAATCGCCTGGCTTTGGTTCCCTTGCCGGGCAGCCAGGCGGGCAAGTTGCAGGTTGATGACGCCGCTGCCCTGTTGCGACTCCAGCAGCGCGTTGAAGTAAACGGTGGCCTCCTGAATCCGGCCTGCGGAGGCGAGCGCCTCGGCCAGCTTGATCGCTGTACTGCGGTCATTCGGCGCATAAGCGAGGGCCGAGTCGAGCGCGTCAATCGCCACCTGCGGCTTGTGATCCCGCAAAGCCTGATCGCCTCTCTGCAGCCATCGGGCGGCCAGCGAAACCTGGTGGAAGGCGAAAGATTGGTAGAGATAATTGGTCAGAATGGCCAACAAGGCTGTGATCGCGAACAGGGTGAACAGGGATAACGTATCTGCGAAAATCATGCTGCGCCGCCCGATCCGGTCGGCGGCGCTCAGAGGGGTCTTTAAAGCGAAAAACGACATCGCTTATTCAGTTTACTTGGATTCGATCATCCTAACTCCGTGGATTGTCCGCACTGCCGGGGGGCGTACTCACTCATGAATCAGACCCAGCGGCCCTGAAACTAGCCTCGCTCAGACCGTCAGCCTCGAGGAAAAAGAACAAGCTCTCCATGCGAGATTGGGATCGCTGAAGAGCATCATTGTGGCCTATTCCGGCGGGGTGGACTCTGCTTACCTGGCTTACGCGGCCCATGCTGTGCTTGGACACCCGAAATGCTCGCGGTCATTGCCGATTCTGCCAGCCTGGCACGGTCGCAGTTGAGCGATGCGCAAGAGTTCGCTCGCGAGCAGGGCATCCCTTTGCGCACCATCGAGACCCATGAGCTGGAACGAGAAGCGTACGCGGTGAATGGGCCCGATCGTTGTTTTCATTGCAAAGATGAACTCTTCAGCATGTTGGAGCAGGAGCTTGAGCGCACCGGCTTTGAAGCTCTTGCCTATGGGTTAAACCTCGATGATGGGCAGGACTTCCGTCCGGGCCATAAGGCGGCGGCGCAGCATCGAGTGGCGGCTCCATTGGCCGAGGCGGGACTCACGAAAGCCGACGTCCGTGCCCTCTCCCAGCGAGCAGAACTCCAAGGTTTGGGATAAACCTGCTTCGGCGTGCCTCTCCTCGCGCATACAGTATGGGCGCCGTGTAACCCCGGAAGCACTGCGCATGATCGAACAGGCAGAGGATTCGCTGCGCGGCTTGGGCCTGAAGCGGTTCCGGCGGCGGCATCACGGCTCGATTGCGCGTATCGAGATTGCGGAGGAGGAGATGGCGGGCGTCCTGCAGATGGGGAAAATGAAAGCCATGGCCGCGGTCGTGCGGGCGGCAGGATTCCGCTATGTCTCCCTGGATTGCGAGGGTTACCGCTCCGGCTCCATGAACGAGGTACTTCCCATTGAAGTCCTGACCGGTTTTCAAAACGGCAGGCGAAGGTTGATTGAGAGCATGCGCATCGGCTACCTGGAATGCTTTGCGGGAATCAGCGGCGACATGTTCATGGCAAGCACTGGTGGACGCGGGTGCGCCCATCGATCTGCTGCAGCGAACCGCGGCTTCGCTGGGCCTGGGCGCTGAACTACAAGTCACCCGGGTAAACCGGAGCGGCATCCAGTCAACCAAGATCGATGTGATGGTCGATGGCCGGGTCCGGATAAGCCGGGCCGAGCCCTCCGGGCCGATCGAGCACGGGCACAACCATCACCATGACGATAAACACCAGCATTCCACCCACGACCATGAGCATCGGGATCCTGACCACAAGCACGAGCATGGTCGCAGCCTGCTGGAGATTCGCACCCTCCTCATGCATGTGGAACCTGAGCGGGCCGCGCCCGTGACCTTAGCCTCCGCGCCTTTGGTTTGCTGGCCGAGGCAGAGGGCCGCATCCATGGCAATCCAGGCGGAGAAGGTCCACTTTCATGAAGTGGGTGGGATTGACGCCATCGTGGACATCGCCTGCTCCGCCGCGGCGGCCGATGCGCTCGATTTGGATGGCTGGTATTGTTCCCCGGTGAACGTCGGCAGCGGCTTTGTGAACTGCGCCCACGGACGCTTCCCCGTACCCGCCCCGGCCACCGCAGAGTTGCTCAAGAACGTACCAACTTATTCCGCTCATGTGCAGGCAGAACTGGTCACCCCCACTGGGGCCGCTTTACTGCGGGCATTGGATTGCCGCTTCGAACCGACTCCCATGATGCGCACGCAGGCGATCGGTTACGGAGCCGGCACGCGCAATCCGGAACGCTTTCCCAATGTGTTGCGGGTAAGTGTCGGTGAAACGGTCCAAGAATGATTGGACGGGAGAAAAGGTCATCGTGCTGGAGTGTGCTGTGGACGATTTGAGTCCACAGGTTTTGGCTCATACCGCTCAGTTGGCGTTGGAGCGTGGCGCCCTCGATGTAATGAGCGCACCTGTAACCATGAAGAAGGGGCGTTTGGGAACTCTCCTGACAGTGCTGTGCAAGCCCGGCGATGCCGAGCGGCTGCAGCAGTTGATTTTTCGCGAGACCACTACGCTGGGCATCCGGTACGGGAGGACCCTGGCGCGATCCTGGCCCGTGAGATCACTCCAGTGCAAACGGACTTTGGGGTGATCCACATCAAGACCGGCATCAAAACCGGTTTTGGGCAGGGCGAAGAGTGGAATGCCGCCCCCGAGTTTGAGGATCGCCGCCGCGCAGCCGCGGCCTTCGATGTGCCCCTAAAAACGGTCATGCAGGCGGCACTGGCTGCCTGGCGCATTCGCCAGGTGAGCCTTGACCCTACCCGGCACAAAGTTGGAAGCTGGATCGCGATCATGACCACTGAAACCATTCTCGACATGCTGCAGCGGGTGCGCGATGGAGGTCTGCGACCGGAGGAGGCGATGGAGCGCCTCGCCAACCTGCCCTACGAGGAAGCAGGCTTCGCCAAGATCGACCATCATCGCCGGCTCCGTACAGGGCTTCCCGAGGTCATTTACGCAGCTCGGCAAGACCGCTGAGCAGGAGGGGAAATCTTTTTCCGCATGGCCGCGATGGGCGGCGATGTGCTGGCGACACGCGCGGATGAGGCCGCATTCGCCGCGGTGAAAGCACTCGTCCCCGAGGCCGAGTATCACCCGGTTGCCCGCGCGATCGCTCTACGGCAGACCCCGGCAAGACGGCAATCAAGGCGGCGGTTCGCTGGCGGTGCTGTGCGCGGGAACCAGCGACCTGCCCGTTGCGGAGGAGGCTGCCGTGACCGCCGAGGTTATGGGGGCCGAGGTGCGGCGGATCTACGATGTGGGCGTGGCCGGCCTGCATCGGCTGCTTGCGCACCGGGAGGTCTTGCGCGAAGCCGAGGTAGTAATCGTGTGCGCGGGCATG
Source organism: uncultured Acidobacteriaceae bacterium (assembly GCA_963847155.1). Taxonomy (GTDB): domain Bacteria; phylum Acidobacteriota; class Terriglobia; order Terriglobales; family Acidobacteriaceae; genus PALSA-350. The sequence goes on from CAWJZH010000009.1 coordinate 290,576, forward strand.
GAGGGTGCGCTGCCCAGTGTCGTCGGGGGAATGGTGGGAGCACCCGTCATTGCGGTTCCCACCAGCGTGGGTTACGGCGCGGCGTTTGGGGGCATCGCGGCCCTGCTGGGAATGCTCAATTCCTGCTCGCCCAATGTCACGGTCGTGAACATCGACAATGGATTCGGCGCTGCTTACGTCGCGTCCATGATCCTGCGCCGGATCCATATGGGGAACCGGGAGCATTCTGTGTATAACCAGGTGAGCTGATTTTCCGGTTGCTCCCGTTTGCACCAAAAATGTATCTTATATTCTCCTCAGGAGAGCCATGGCATCCACGGTTTGGAAGGGCTATATCTCGTTTGGCCTGGTGTCGGTGCCGGTGCGTCTCTACGCTGCGGCGCGTGAACAGCACGTCAGTTTCAACCAGATTCACGAACCTTGCGGCTCCCGTATCAAGCAGCAGACCTTCTGTCCCGTTTGTGAACGCGTAGTGGAGCGAAACGAGCTGGTGAAGGGCTACCAGGTCGACCGTGACAGCTACGTGCTGGTCTCCGGGGATGAGCTGAAGACCCTGGAAGCTGATTCGTCGGAAGCCATGGAGATCGCCCAATTCGTCAGCCTGGAAGAGGTTGACCCGATCTACTACGAGGCGTCGTACTACTCTGCTCCGGAAGATCCGGGCAAGCGGGCCTACGGGTTGCTGCTGCAGGCAATGGAAAAACTGAATGTAGCCGCCATCGCCAAGGTGACGCTGCACCAGCGGGAGCAGATCGTGTTGATGCGGCCGTACCACCAGGGCATCGTGCTGCATACCCTGTATTTTCCCGCGGAAGTGCGGGAGATCGCCGAATACGGCAAGGCTGAGAACATGACTTTGCAGAAGCCGGAGATGGACTTGGCGGAACAGTTCATCCGCCAACTCACGGCCAAGTTGGAACCCGAGCAATACAAGGACGAATATCAGCAGCGGGTCCTGGAGCTTATCGAAACCAAGCGCGCCGGGCAGGTCGTCGCCGGTCAGCCGCCTAAACCTAAACTGGCTCCGGTGATCGATCTGATGGAAGCTCTCAAGAAGAGCATCGCGGAGCGGGGGAGTGCGGCCGCCTCGCCGGGATTGGTGGAAGCGGACACAAAAAAGGCGCCAAAATCAGCTCCGGCCGCTGACGCCAAGCCTGCTCGCCGCCGCAAGACCGGTTAGCCCTCCTGAAAAAACCCCGACTTGTTGGGGACGTGCCGCCGTATTCCCGTCTTAAAACTTGACCCATAGTCTTAAGTAGTTAAGACTATGGATAGCCCACATGGCCACCACACCCATTTCGACCGAAATCGCTGTGTCCCTATGATCAAACGGCGACTGACTGGCTTTCGTGCTGCTGCTGCTCTGCAGTAGCGAAGCAGTGAGCTATGCGCCAAAGCGTCGCGGAACAGCCCGCCGCGAGCAGCATCAGCGGCACTGTCCTCGATGTGAACGGCGGCGTGGTTCTGGGTGCGCAGGTGACATTCGTTGCCTTGGATCGTCCGTCAGCCGTACTGCCATGTCCGATGACCAGGGACAGTTCAGCTTTCCTGGACTGGCTCCCGGGAAGTTCAAGTTCACGGTCGCCGCGACTGGCTTCGACGCTTACGCCTCGTCCGAGATCCTCTTGCACCCCGGCGAGAAATTGATACTACCTGAGATACGATTGTCTCCTGCGGCAACGACCACGAACATTCAGGTTTCTGTCTCCCAGGTGGAAATAGCCACGGAGCAAGTGAAGGTTCAGGAGCAGCAGCGCGTCCTCGGGGTTTTCCCCAATTTCTACAGCAGCTACATTTGGGACGCTGCTCCGCATGACTGCGGGCAAAAGTATCAGCTCGCGATGCATTCGCTGGTCGACCCATTCTCTTTTGTGGGAACGGGCATATTTGCTGCCGCCGAACAGTGGCAAAATACCTTTCCCGGCTATGGCCAGGGCGCGAAAGGCTACGCCAAGCGATATGGCGCGGCCTATGCTGACGAGGCACTGAGCAGGATGATCGGCAGCGCCATCTTGCCGTCACTGCTGCACCAGGATCCTCGTTATTTTTATCGCGGCGCCGGAAGCAAAAGATCACGCGCGCTCTATGCCATCTCGCAAGCGGTCATCTGCAGAGGAGACAACGGCAAGATGCAGCCGAACTACTCCTACGTGCTGGGGAGTTTCGCCGCCGGGGGTATTTCCAATCTTTATCATCCTGCGGGCGATCGTGGGGTGGGCCTGACCATCGGCAACGGTTTTCTCAACGTCGGCGCTCATGCGATCGATAACCTGGCCCGTGAATTTCTATTCCGTAAACTCACACCCAAAGTTCCCGACTACGCGCAAGGGAAGCAGTAAGCTCTCCGCTCGGCACTCTCGGAAAAACATTTACCAGGAAAGGTCCAGCGGAACCGCAGTACCCGCTGGCTTCGGTCGAAAACATTATCCACGAATTGTTTGCTAGAAACCGCAGATCCTGCGGCTCCGTAGCCTATCGAGCCAAAGGGCTTTCGTCAGAATTAATCAGCCGTCCGAGAGCTCAAGCGGCGACTTGCATTCTGGGGACAACACAAATTCTTGCTGCCAGCACAACCAAGCTGATCCAGAGAAGGTCCGCTACGAACAGATGGGTGATCTGCAGCCATAGGGGAGTAAGCAAAACCACGTCCGCAATCCCGAGTGCACATTGCAGGCCCAGCAACGACAGCACTCCGATCGCGAGTTTGCGTTCTTTCGGGCGGGGAACGCTGCGCAGCAGCAGCCAACAGATAAAGACGCCGGCAATCACCGCCGTGACGGGGTGAAGAAATCGCAGCTGCTGCAACCACGTGCTTCCGCGCGAAAAGTCCTGTGCCAGCGCGGCGCGCACCGATGTAGCAGGGAAGAGCGTGTCGCTGAGCGCAGCCAGCGTTCCGCTCATGCCCACCAGCAGGATGGCTGCGAGTCCGGCAATAATGCCTGGCAGTTGCGAAAAACGCACGCGTCTGCCGATGGAAATTTTCGCCGCCGGAGAGGAAGTGCGCACACAGCGTGAGTGCCCCCAGCAGCAGCAGAGTATTGGCCAGGTGCAGCGAAAGATAAACCGCGCGTGCGGGGGAGCGGTTGTCTGCGGTCAGCCGCAGCAGAACCAACAGAGCGCCCAGCAACGCTTCGTTGAAAATGAGTCACCGTCGCCGCGACCACCGTAAAGCGAGCCAGATGACCCGCTAACGTACTGCGAAAAACCCACACCAGCAGGAGCAGAATCGCGATGACGGTGATACCGCTGGTCATGCGGTGGGCCAGCTCGATCAGGGTCGCCAGCCGCGGATGAGTCTGCACCACGACCCCATTGCACAGCGGCCAATGATCACCGCAGCCGGCGCCGGAGCTGGTGGCACGGACCACAGCCCCCCACAAAACCACGGCCACGTTGTAACCCAAAACGATCCAGGCAAAACGAGGCAGCAGACTCGAGGTGCGCGAGGTCCTGGGTGTCGCCGAAGCGGGAAGGGCGTGGGCAGAACTCATTGGTACCCCCTTCCCATCTTACCCGGCTAGTTCCTTCGCGCGTTGTGTGGCGCGCATCACGGCTTTGATCAGAGTCACCCGAAGGCCGCCCTCTTCCAGTTCCAGGATGCCGTCGATGGTGCAGCCGGCCGGGGTCGTAACTGCGTCCTTCAACAGCGCTGGATGGTAGCCGGTCTCGAGCACCATCTTGGCCGCGCCGAAGGTGGTTTGCGCCGCCAACAGGGTCGCCACATCGCGGGGCAGGCCGACCTTCACGCCGGCTTCCGCCAGCGATTCCAGGATGATGTAGATAAACGCCGGCCCGCAGCCGGAAAGCCCCGTCACGGCGTCCAGGTGCTTTTCTTCCACCACCACGGTCCGGCCGACAGTGGCGAAGAGAAAGGCTGCGAGATCCAGTTGCTCCTGGGTGGCGAACTGTCCGCGGCTGAGCGCAGCAATGCCGGCTCCCAGCATGGATGGAGTATTGGGCATCGCACGGACCACACCGATTTCCATGTCCGCGGCGTGCTCGATGGCCGTGGTCCGTCACCGACGCAGCAATGGACATCAGCAGCTTTTTCGGGTTGAGCGCGGGACGAATCTGCCGGACGACCTCGGGCACCGTGATCGGCTTAAGCCCGATCAGGATCAGATCCGCTGACTGCGCAGCGGCCACATTGTCCGTCGATACATCGACCCCCCACTGCGCCGAGAGCTGCCCGGCACGCTCCTCGTGTTCCACTGTGGCCATGATCTGTTCCGGCTCAAGTACCTTTGACTTGAGGAAAGCCTGGAGCAGAATCCCGCCCATTTTCCCGGCTCCCAGAATGGCTACCTTTAGACCGGCTAGCGGTTGCCCGGTTGTAAATCCACCCATGATCTCTCCCTTACTTTTGTGCTTTTTGCTGCGCGATCCAGCTGTCGACGCGTTGCTCCAGAGTATCGAGGGGCAGCGCGCCGGAATCCAGTACCTGGTCGTGGAAGGCGCTGAGGTTGAACTTGTCGCCCAGGGCCTGCTGCGCCTTGGCCCGTAGCTCCAGGAACTTGAGTTGTCCCACCTTATAACCGAGCGCCTGGGCCGGCCACGCGATATAGCGATCGACTTCGGCCTGCACACCGCTTTCCTCTACCGCCGAATGGTCATGGAAGTAGTCGACCATCTGCTGCCGCGTCCAGTGCTTCGAATGGACGCCGGTGTCGACCACCAGGCGGATGGCGCGCCAGATGTCGCCCTCGAGGCGGCCGTAGTCGCTGTAAGGGTCCTGGTAGAAGCCAACATCCTTGCCCAACTGCTCCGCGTAGAGACCCCACCCTTCGCTGTAAGCCGTGTACCCGAGGTATTTGCGAAAGTCGGGAACGCCGGTGAGTTCCTGGGCGATGGAAATCTGCAGATGGTGCCCAGGCAGGCCTTCGTGATATGCCCGGTCCTCAACATCAGCGAGGGACCGCGTCTCAAACTGATAGGTGTTGACATACACCATGCCGGGCCGGGAACCATCCGGCGAGCCGTGTTCGTAGTAGGCGGCCGCCTGATCCTTCTCGCTGTACGCGGGTACCGGCATGACGATCGACCGAGGCTTTGGGCAGGCGTCCAAAGAGCTGAGGCAGTTTGGGGCGCATGCGGTCGAGATAACCGCGATAGGCATCCAGAAGCTGGTCTTTGCTGGCTGGGAAAAGCTTCGGGTTATGAGTAGCGGCGTTCTGCAGCGCCTTGATATCCGCGAAGCCCAGCTTATGGGCGATGGCCAGTAGCTGCTCCTCGTCCTTCTTTACCTCGTCGAGACCGATTTGATGAATCTGTTCCGGCGTCAGGTCGGTGGTGGTGCTCCGCTTCACCAGAAAACGGTAGTAGGCATCGCCATCAGGGAGAGCCCAGATGCCGGGATCGTTACGGCCCGCGGGAATGTATTGTGCCTTGAGAAACTTGCCGAAGCGAACATAGGCAGGCGCCACTTGTCCGGCGATCGCAGCCAACAGCTCCTGCTTGATGCGCGCTTGTTGCGTGGCAGAAACCGAAGCAGGAAACTTTTTGAGCGGCTGAGCGAACGGTCCGTCTTCAGGCTTTTGATTGGCGATCGCGTTGACTTGCGCCAGCACCTTCTCCATCAGGTAGGCGGGAGGCTCGCGATGGTCATCCATGCCGATCGACATGTCGTCGGTGATCTGTTGAAAGGCGAGCGGCACCTTCTTCAGCCGGGCGATGTAATCGTCGTAGTCCTTGACGGAAGTAAAGGTGAGTCGAGGAACAAGCTGGGGAAGGGAGATCTGCAAGCCGTCGAATTGGGTGACCGGCATTTCCCAGGGCTTGAACCTGGCTTCCTGTTGATTCAGGATCAGCTCGCGTACCAACAGGTCTTTGCTCAGTTGCTCCTGGGTGGACATGCCGGCGGTATCTACCTCAGCCAGTCGACTGAGAAATCCTCGTTCCCGGGAGAGCGATTCGTTATAGGCCTGTACGGAGTAGTCCCGCAGTTGATCGTTGTACCGGTTGTCGCCGATGGAAGAGGCAAACTCCGGCTCGTGCTTGAGTTGATCTTCCCAGTAATCGGAGAAGATGGCGTTCAGCGTCTTCACGCGGTTGTTAAGGGGAAGGTCTTGCGCTGCGCCTCCGCTGATGGTAAGCGGGAGGAAGACGAAAAGAATGGCGATAAGGTTGGGTATTGGTGACAAAAGGATTCCTGGGTTCGCTGGAAGCTGGGTCCCGGATTCCTGTGTGGCTTGCGGAGATCGCGAAACGAAGGCGCAACCCACACGCAACGACGGATGGGCGCCCTACGCAGGAATTCAGGTCTATGCGCAGTGTATCGACATTTCGCGCAGGCGAACAGGGCGGGGCCATGGACAACGCCGTGTCGAGCCAGGGAACTTAGTCGTGGTGAGCGATCGCGGGCGATGCCACCATTTCGTCTTGCTTTACGTCGGCGGACTGCATGGGCATGGCGAGGTCGGCTTCGAGCATGCGATAAAGCGTGGACCGGCTGATCCCGAGTTTGGAAGCGGCGCGCGCTTTATTGCCATCGCATAACTTCAGCACCTGGAGAATGTGCCGCCGGATTACTCCATCGAGGGTGAAGTTCTCGGGCAAAGCCGACTCGCCTTCCTTGCTGCCGGCGGGTTCGAGCGGCAGGATAACCAGATCGATGGGACGCAGCCACTGGGCTTCGCTCGACAGGCACGCCGCGCGGACCACGCTTTCCAGTTCGCGTACGTTTCCGGGCCACAGGTGGCGCAGCAGAATGGGGAGGGAACCAGGACCGAGACCCTGCAAGGGCCGCTGCTGCTCCCGGGAGACGGTATCGATGAACATCTGCACCAGTGCCGGGATGTCTTCTTTGCGATCGCGCAGCGGGGGCAGCGCGAAGGAAACAGCGCTTAACCGATAGTAGATTTCCGGCAAAAAGGCGCCGGCGAGCACCTGGGCTCGCAGCGGCCTGCGAGCGGTGCAGATCAGCTGCGAGGGAGAGGTTTGCACGCCCTGCTTTTCCGCAGAGAGCGAGGTTTCGAAGGAACGAATGTAGCGCAACAGCTGCGCCTGAGGCGCAGCTGCCAATTCGTCAATGTTGCGGATCAGCAGGACGCCTTCGCCCGCCCGGCGAACGGCAGCGCGCAGAGCCTCAGAACGGAGCTCGCTGTTGTTGGGGTCATCGGCCAGGAGCAAACCGGAGGCCTCTTCGACAACCATCGGACCCGCAGAAGCATGCCGCGCCTGGATGTGTCGGGCAAGCAGGTGTTTCCCGGTGCCCGCTTCGCCTTCAATCAGGACCAGCCGCACGCGCGGGCCGATCTGCTGCAATTGTTCACTCACCCGGCGCATGGCCAGCGATCGCGAAACCAACTCAGGCAACGGGCCGCCCGGAGGCCGGCGCGTAGGCGCCCAACGGCCTTGTTCCCGGTGCGGTTGCAACGGTTGATTGATCATTCCTTGCTCCTCTGCTTTTCGCCTAAACAAGCTTTGAAAGCGCTCTTAGCGGTTTATCGGCGGGGCGTAGAAGAGTTGAGCGAAGGAAATGAGGAGGTAACAGGACTGCGAAAAGCTCGCTCAAGTGAAGGGCAGCGGCCCACGAAACTCGTATTAAGAATGTCCAAATTGCGAACGAGAGCTCGGGTATCCCAAATCTCGCGAAAAACGAGGGAGATGTGGGATACCCAGTCCGGAGCCGGGATACAAGTTTCAAAAGTTTTTCAGCACTTGGGCCGGCGCACACCCGAAGTCACCGAGTCAGAAGCGATGATTCCATCCCGGATGTGGACCACCCGATGAGCGTACTCTGCAATGTCCGGCTCGTGAGTCACCAGGATGATGGTGTTGCCTTTTGCGTGCAGCTCGTCAAAGAGCGCCATGATCTCATCGCCGGTCTTCGAGTCCAGGTTGCCGGTCGGTTCATCCGCCAGGATGATCGAGGGCCGATTGACCAGGGCCCGCGCAATCGCCACACGTTGGCGTTGGCCACCCGATAACTCGTTGGGTTTATGGTTCATGCGCTCCTCGAGATTGACCGAGCGCAGAGCAGCCTTGGCCCGCTCGATCCTCTCCATCCGCAGGCGTGCCGTTGTAGATCAATGGCAGTTCCACATTGTGCAGAGCGGTGGCGCGCGCCAAAAGATTGAATGTCTGAAAAACAAAGCCGATTTCGCGATTGCGAATGCGCGCCAGCTCGTCATCGTTCAACTCACTCACCAGGTGACCGTTGAGCCAGTATTTTCCCTTGGTCGGTGTGTCCAGGCAGCCAATCAGGTTCATCAGCGTCGACTTGCCCGAACCCGAAGGACCCATGATGGCAACGTATTCATTGTGCTGAATGCGCAGGTTAATGCCGCACAGCGCGTTCACCACCTGGTCCAGGCCCATGGTGTACGTCTTCCACAGATCCTCGACCACGATGACCTCTCCCTGGGCGCCTTCACGGGCCATGTCGGCTTGCGCTGCGCTGGTGGTTTCGAGTGCCATCTTCTGCTCCTGTCTCGCGGTTGTTCCGTTTACGAAGATTCCGTGGTCTGGGTTGCCGCTGCATTGTCCCGCTTTAATTTGACGTCGTTCTTGAGCGTGCGCAGCACTTTATAGGGCCCAATGACAATTTCATCCCCCTCTTTCAGCCCACCGGTCACTTCAATGTCCGTAGATCCGGTAATGCCGGTGGTGACGGGGACAAACTGCGATTCAATCTTGCTGCCATGGGAGCGCAACAGGAAAACTCCCTGGGTTCCCGGATCCTGAACGCTGGGCGGGGGCGTATCCCCGTTGGAGGCAGCGTTCACCGTCTGCATTGCGTTGCCGGGCTTCAGGGATGCCGGAGTGCGCATGGCCAGGGCCTGAATGGGGATGCTCAACACATTCTGCCGTCGCGCGGTCGTAATTTTGGCCGTGGCCGAGAGTCCCGGGCGCAGTTCCGGGGGCGGATTCACGAGCGTGACCACTACCTTGAAATCCTTCGCCTCCTCGGTGCCGGTGGTGCTTTGGCTGGTGGCGATGCCGGTGGAGCGCAGAATCGCCTGGTCGCCCACTTCCGTCACTTTTCCCGGGAAGACCTTGCCGGGCAGGGCATCGACCGTCACGTCCACCGGCTGCCCCATGGCGACATTCACGATATCGGTCTCGTCGACCTTGACCTCGGCGGTGATGACGGACAGATCCGCCAGCGTCATCAGCGTGCTGCCCTGGGCATTCTGAATGCCCACCACGACCGTTTCGCCTTCGCGGACCGGCATGTTGGTCACGATCCCATCAAAAGGCGCAACGCTGACCGTCTTGTTCAGCGCATCGATGTTGCTGGTAAGTGTGGCCTGAGCGGTGCCCAGCTTGCCACGGGCCGATGCGGTCTGGGCTCGAGCCTGCACCAGGGCCGCTTTGCTTTGCGCCAGGGTGGCGACGTCGGTGTCGTAGGCTGCCTTCTTGGAGTCGTATTCCGACTTGGCGATCAGCTCCGCCTTGTAGAGCGCCTGCGCTCGCTGCCAATCCAGCAGCTTTTGCTGGAGATCGGCTTCCGAGTGGGCCACCGTTGCTTCTGCCGTCTTTTCCGCCGCCAGGTAGGAAGAGATGTCGGTATCCGCAGACCGGATACTCGCTTCCTGGGCGGCCACGCCCGCCTTGGCCTGCACACTCTCCACCGTGGCCAGAACCTGCCCGCGCTTCACGTGGTCACCTTCCTTAACGTACAGGTGGGTGATGCGGCCAAAGGAGGTAGCTCCGATGTTTACGTAAGTCTTGGGTTTGATTTGGCCGGTCCCGCTGACGATGGAGACCAGGTTTTGCCGAACCACCTTGGCAGTAAGCACCTTGGTATAGCCCGATTGGGCGCGGACGATGGTGAAACCGGCAATACCCGCCGCCACCAGGACCGCACCTGAGATGATCAGTATCTTCTTAAGTTTCATGGGTAGCGGTATATTCCGCCCTCGCCTACATCATACGTGGACTGAGGGCGCCGGGTTCCCGGCTTTTCAGACAAGTACCTTAAATTACGGTTACCTGAGCGCTCCTACCAGCCGGAAGATAAGGGTTGAAATCACATTCCCCGCTTGAATTCGCCGTTACCGAACCTTAAACTTGTTCTGCCGTACGGGGAGTATCGCGCAACTTATGCTAAGGGTCGATTCCACCCTTTTTCTGCTCTTGTCGTTGGGCCTACCGTCCATGGTCATTGCTCAGACTGCGCCGTCGCAGAACGGCACTCCAGCCTCTTCTAACGCCACGCAAGATAGCCCGAGCACCCCATCTAATCAGGATCCGCTGAAACGGCCGCTGAGCGATAAAGAAAGATTTAAGCAGCAGAAAGAACTGAGGAACGAACTCAAGGGACCCTATAAGAAATGGGTCGACGAGGACGTGCGCTGGATCATCACCGACCAGGAACTTAAAGCATTTAAAAGCCTGTCGAACGATGAAGAGCGGGATAACTTCATCGAGCAGTTCTGGCGCCGGCGCAATCCAGACCCCGATTCTCCTGAAAACGAATACCGCGAAGAAAATTACCGCCGGATTGCTTATGCAAACGAGCATTTTGCCGCCGGCAAGCCGGGTTGGAAGACCGACCGCGGGCACATGTACATCGCGTATGGCAAGCCGGACAGCATTGAATCTCATCCCAGCGGCGGCTCCTATGAGCGGCCCATGGAAGAGGGCGGCGGCGAAACCTCGACCTTCCCCTTTGAGACCTGGCACTACCGGTACATTGAAGGCATCGGCGAGAACATCGATATCGAGTTTGTCGACACCTGCATGTGCGGCGACTACCACATGACCCTGGACCGGTCGGAGAAGGACGCCCTGCTGCACGTCCCGGGCGCGGGCGCGACCCTGGGCGAACAGATGGGAACCTCGAAGCGGACAGACCGCTTCAACGGCGGCCTGGAGAATCTGGGCGGTGGTCCCATGGCTTCCTCGAACCAGGCCAAGGAGTTCGACCGCCTGGAGCAGTTTTCCAAGCTGCAGGCCCCGCCAGTGGTCAAGTTCAAGGATCTGGAATCGTTCCTGGTGAACCACAAGGTGCTGAGCGGACCGTTCTTCCCCTTTGAAGTCCGCACCGATTACGTGAAGGTCACCGAGGATACGGTGCTGGTTCCTTTGACCCTGCAGATCCGCAACCGCGACATTACGTTCAACACCAAAGATGGGGTAGCCAAGGGCCAGGTGAACGTCCTGGGGCGCATCGCCACCATCACGGACCACGTGGTCCAGACCTTTGAGCAGACCCTGGAAGTAGAAGAGCCGAGTGAGCTTTTGGGCAAAGCCCTGGACCAGGCTTCGGTCCACTGGTGGGCTTTGCCTCTGAAACCGGGCCGTTACCGGGTGGATATCGCCATCAAGGACGTGAACAACCCCGACCACATCGGTACCTGGGCGCAGGGGATTGTGGTGCCAAAGTATGACGATGAAAAGCTTTCTGCTTCCTCACTGATTCTGGCGGACAAGATGGAGCAGGTGCCGACCAAGCAGATTGGCACCGGGCAGTTCATTCTGGGCAACACTTATGTCCGTCCGCGGGTCAGTTCAGGGCCTTTGGTTGCCGTCAGTTTCCATCGCAGCCAGAAGCTGAATTTCTGGATGCAGGTCTACAATTTGGCCATTGACGACAAAAGCAAGCAAAATGCTGCCACCATTCAGTACCAAATCATGGATATGGCGTCTAACAAGGCAATCCTGGATACGTCGGAGACCAGCGCCGCGTTGGGAGACAACAGCGCCAACTCCGACCAGTTGACGGTGAGGAGATCGGTACCCTTGGCAAGCCTGCAGCCCGGCAAGTACCAGGTGACCATCACGGTTAACGATCACGTATCCAAGCAGCAGGTAGCACAATCGGCCCCGTTTACGGTTGACTAGGCCTCTGATAAGCTCAAGAGAGTAACGTGACTGGCCGGAGTTGGGCAGTCCGGCGATCGCAGGACTGGGTAACTGCAATGCGTTTGAGTGAGTAGCGTATTGAGTGCGTAAAAGGTATTGCCAAGTCGCAGCTCTGATGGTGATGACCGTGGCCGGGCTTTTGTCCGCCTCGGCCGCGCCTTTCCCCGGAACCGTTAGCGGAGTAGTGCGCGACGCCCGGGGCACTCCGCAGATGGGCGCCATGGTCGAGTTGATGGCCGGCAATGCAACCGTGGTTGCCCGGGCGTATACCAACATGCGCGGCGCCTTCAGCTTCGATCACGTTTTTCCCGGCACCTATCAAATAAAGGCGACCGGTGACTCCTTCCTTCCCACATTACGGGAAGACCTCAAGCTTGGTTACCGCAGCAAAGTGATTGTCAATCTCACCCTGAGCACGCTGTTTGAGGCCATCCAATGGCTCCCGGCTCAGCCCAAGTCGCCGGACGAGCCAAGTGATGACTGGAAATGGACCTTGCGTTCTTCCAACAACCGTCCGCTATTGCGCTTGCTGCAGGATGGTCCGCTGGTAGTGCTTTCCGGCGATGATCACGGCTCTGGCCCTCAGTTGGCGGCCCGGGTAGAAGTGACTGGCCCCTCACGCGCCTTTGGCCAGGGCGGTCCCCATCATGCTTTTGCTGTAGAGCGCTCGAGCGCAGTGGGCGGCCACCTGATCCTGCGTGCCAACCTGAGTCCGCAGCCCGAGCAGGGCTCCGAATACATGGCCGGATATCAACTGGCTCTCGGGCCGGAACGCCAGATCCGTAATGTGCTCAGCGTGCAACAAATGAACGCTGTGGAAGGCGCAGGCAGCCAGGGCTTCTATGCTCTACGCTTGCGCAGCGCCGAGGCGGTAAATCTGGGTCCCAATGCTTCGCTGGAGCTGGGCAACGAGGTGCAGGCGGTGCATGGCCCTTCCGACAGCACGTCCAGCCTTCCGTTCGTCAACGCCTCCTGGCATCAAGACGGCATCAGTGTTGGCTATCGCGCTGCTACTTCGCCGGAGATGCAAAATGCTGGCAACGTGGCCGACAGTGCAACGCTTGCCCCCATGTTTTCTGAACAGGGCGGCCGGGTACATATCCAGCACGGTCTCCACCAGGAACTGCGGCTGGAGGACAACACCGCATCACGCCGCGCCCTCGTAGCTTTCTATGAAGATGAAATCCAGAGCCCGGTTATCGGCGGCGGCGGGTGGGTATCACAACAGGATCTCGCCACTGGCGACATTTTGTACGATCGGGTTTCGCAAGGTTTCCGCGTCACCGGCCCGGGCTACACCACGGGCGGAATCAACACGGTGCTGTCGCAAAAAATCGCAGGGTCAACCTGGGCCACCGTCTCCTATGCCAACGGCAAAGCTTTGGCCTTTGAGGTCCCCGAGTCGGAGGTCACCCTGGCCGAGGCAGTACATCAATTGACCCAGCGCAGAACAGGGGCCGTTACGGCGTCGCTCGATGGTCGCGTAGTGCGGACCGGAACCACCTGGCATACTTCCTACCGGTGGCAGCCCGTGAACACGGTAACCCCGGTTGCGGTCTACGATAGCTTCGGACAAGGCGCGTATCTGAACCTCCTGATTCGCCAACGTATCCACTGCGGTCACCTGCTGCCAAACGGAACCGAGGCGCTGGTGGATGTGCGGAATCTGCTGGCGGAGGGATATCGTCCATTCCTTACGCGCGATGGCAGCACACTTTATTTTGCTCAGAGCGAGCGGTCCATCCAGGGTGGTCTCTCCTTCTCGTTTTAAGCCCGGCAAATACTTCTCGTTCAGCTCCCACCCACACATCGATCGCATTGCTCGTATTCGAGCGCAATGACTCTGAAGAGCGGTGTCGATTATGTTATATTTTGCTTGGGCATGAGACGCGCTCAACGCGCCTGTCTCCTGAATGTTGCTGACATTCGGCCTTCCCAGCCCTTCTGGACGCGTAGCTCAACTGGCAGAGCATTCGACTCTTAATCGACAGGTTGGTGGTTCGATTCCACCCGCGTCCACCATGCGTTTCAGTCATTCGCGCATTTTTCTGCCGCTGCGGGAGGCAAGTTGTGGCCCCTTACTGTGCCCCCGCCTGGCATAAAAACAGAGTCAATTCGCAAGTGATAAGATCCCGTCTCTGACGGCAACAATTGACACGGCCTCTATTCCAGATCTCAACCGGCTTAGCGAAGACGGCATAAACAATCGTGCCCTGAGAGCCAGGCTGGTCACCGCTCGGCCGGTGCCGCAGAACCATTCGGCTCCGGCGTCCACTTGACTGCCAAATACATCGAGGGGCTAAATGCCTTGGGAACCCGCAATTGTATGCGGCAAACCTGCGATGAAGACATTAGTGGCGGAGAACGATCGAGATAACGGTGATGTCATCTTCCTGCCCGAAACGACGAGCGGCGTCGGCAATTTCGGCGGCGGGTAAAGAGCTCAGGCGGGCGGTTCGTTCGAAGCCGAAGAGCTCGCGATGACGGATGGCCTCAGGAATGCCATCCGTGAGTAGGGTGAGACGATCGCCCTGGACCAGTTGAATCATTTGCTCGGCAAACTCGGCGTTCTGGTCGAGACCGAGCGGCAACGCGGGTGGAGTGGAGAGCTCCTGGCCGTTGCGGTAAGGCGCGAGATGCCCAGCGTTGGCGAGCGTGAGCTCTCCTGACGGGGAAAGGCGAATGGCCAGGCAGGTGGTAAAGCCGGATCCCCGATTCAGCAGACGACGGTTGAGCCCAGCGAGAATTTCTGCGGGAGAGCCTGTCGTTTCCACCAGGGAATGAAGAGCGCCCACCAGCATGGATACCGTCATGGCCGCTGCAAGTCCTTTTCCGGCGACGTCTCCGAGGACGATGAGGGTATTCGCCTCCCCATTCGAGTCGCTGCCGGGCAAGCTAAAAATCTGGTAGAAGTCACCACCGACCTCCTGCGCGGGATGATACGCGGTGCTGATTTCGAGGTGCGGAATGGAAGGAAGCGTTTCGGGGATGAGGACATGCTGCAGCGTGCGGGCGGCCTCCATATCCGAGCTGAAGCGTTCCTCCTTGACGCGCGAGCTCGCGAAGCGGCGGATGAGGAAGGCGAGCAAGGCTACCACGAAAATGAGTTCGACGAATACCTCGAGCGGAACCGGGAACGGAGTTTCGATCACATTCCATTGATTGATGGAAGCCAGAGTCCGCGACTGCCAGTGAAGTTGGAAGAACAAGAGAAAGGTTCCGCCGAGAATGTTGGTGCCATACAGCAGAATCGTGGGAACGAAAAGCAAGCGAGCGTTCCGATTGCCGGAGATGGCGCGGCGGCAGAGCAGCACAACAATGTAAATCTCGAGGGGCAGACCCAAAAGGATCCTCAGACTGGTGGAGGTTGCTGGAGACGTAATCCGGAACACATAAAGACCGACAGCCAGAGGATCGAGAAGCGCCAGGATCAGTACGGCGCGCCAGATGAGAGATCGTTTTGCTTCCAGCACGCGCGAGAAGAAGAGGAGGGAAGCAGCGAGCCCCACGGAACCAAGTGTTTCCGCAAGGACATCGCGAAGCCCGAGAGGAAAGTTCAGGATAAAGTCGCTGATCGTCAGAACTGCCATCAGCGCGTTGGTGAGCAGAAGAATCGCAAACCACAGATACTCCCGCTCCGACCTGCGGTAAAAATACAAACCAAAGACAGTGAGACTGACGACAGCATTCAGAAGGCCCACCGCGAAGAAGCTGGCGACCCGAGTGAGGCGCTCCTGCTTAAGTAGTGCAAGCTGGCGCACGAGCAGGGTCGTTTTTCCCAAATAAGCGCCGGCATGGCGTGGGCCGCCTCCCAAGTAGGTCGCGAAAATGGGGTGGTGCCAGACGCGGATAGCAAATTGGAGCGTAGCTCCGGCGGCCGCTGGGGGAACTGGATAAAGAAAACTCTGGCTGAAGCGCAAACTTCCATGGGGCGGCATTTGGCCGAAGCCGCCGACTTTCACGCCATTCTCGAAGACCTCATAGTCGGTGAGGATGGAAGGTAAGAGAAGGGAGAGCGACACAGCCGGCGAAGGAGCCTGGACACGAAAGCGATACCAGGCGAAACCACTTAGCTGGTTGTAGCCCTGGTCTGTCCATGGCTCATCGGAGCGCAGCAGAGGCCACGTGGAATCGTCGAAGGCAGGCGAGGCCCAGCGAGCGTCATCCCCAGGATGGAAGCGCCAGAGACCGTCGAGCGAAATGACGGGTTCATGATCCGTGAGGAACGAGAATGAGGCAGGATGAGCCTCGGTGATCTTTTCCGGCGTCGCGTTCGAGGATTGCGCGAACCCCAAAGGCCCGATCAGGGCAACGATGATCCATAGAACGAGTGTTGAGGACTGGGGCCGCGATGGCATCGCAATGACTTTACCCTATTTACTAGCGGTGGTTCCGCTGGCGCAGATCTGCACGGGAGGACCGCTAGCGATAGCCGTCTCTACAGCGACCGGAATAAACCCAAACAGTAGCCTCGCATACCGGAACTCCCGGAATTCCCTGGTAAACAGAAGAAGTTACCGATAATCCCGTTTCACGGGATGTACGATCCTCCGCCCATCAGCCCGTCCTTCCTCGTGTGTTTACTTCCGGATTGGCGACAAACCGGGAGCAATATAATCGAGTCAACTTAATGCCAGACACAAAAGCGTTCGACCAACACTATAGGGACCTGAGCGACGAGGAACTCCTAAAGCTTGCGGCGGAAGGCGGCTTCACAGCGGAAGCCGCGCAGTTTCTGGGCAAGGAACTCGCACGACGCAACCTCACGTTCGATGAGGCCAAGCGACACTTTGCTCCTGAATGGCTCGACAAAGTAGACGTGGGTACCCTCGGTGTCCTAACGCTTGCGAACGGCGAACGGATTACTGCGCAAATTGTCGGACTGAACGAAGAGGGAGATCGTCTCTCTGTCCAAACGATCCCTTCCGAAGGTTTTACTCGAAAGGGGCTTCGGATGCGTCGGAGTCATCGTTACATCCCACTCCACCGCATTGCTTCATTCGAGCCGCGACCCCGTTTGATGGAGCAGCGGCCATTCTCTGACCCGTGTCGGCACAAAAGCTCAGGTCCGCGCCTCCTGTTAATGTCAGTTATCTTTCTCTGCATGACAGTCGGCAGCATGCTTCTCGTCATGCTGCTGAGAGGTACGACGTACGGACTACAGGTGGCATCGTTAGTCTTCTACACCCTTTTCGTGCTGTTCTTCACGTTCGCAACGACGGGTAGTATAGGCGGCGGAAATGTTCCCGGTTACAAATTCACTTGCCCAGCCGTCGAGCCCCAGATTCCCTGTCTGCTTTGGCGCCATCTCATCTGTCTCGTTGCTCTGTTCGTTCTCGAAACGGCAGCGCTGGCGGTCCACCCCCATTTGCCTGACTGGTGGAATATTCAGGACAAGAAAGGATCTACGCCTTTCGAGATTGCCCTATTGTTCCTCGGCATCGGTCTGGCAATGACCCAAATTCTCACCAACAAATCCCTTCTCAACCGAGCACACCGGGAATTTTCAGCGTGACCGTACCGGTTGACCGCCTGCCCGGAAGCAACCCTGCATAGTGCCTGTAAAGTCGGGTTAGCGGTAAATTCCCCCCCAGAGGGGCACAGCCGGGCAAGTTACCGGAAACCCCGTTTTCAAGGAACTTCTTTGGGTGCACCCGTAAGGGAGCTATCTTTGCGCACTGTCGTCGCTACCGAGTTTTTCACGGTTGATCCACGAACTAAACGAACTCTTTAGCGTTAACAAGGGCGCGACGCTCGTTGCAATGACGTCGATTCCACGGTCATCGTACATATGCAGAAGGACCTCGGCTTCGGGATCAGAAGGTGGACGCGGCCCCTGATCGATGGTGTGGTTCCGTGGTCCTGGTTTGCTATCGCTTCGAAGAGTCGCCCGGTCGATAGGAGGGACGGTCGTATGATCGCCCAACGCACTATATATACATCATCCTCAGAAAGCTTGATCTCATACGAGCGAACTGTCGGTTTCTCCGATGAGCGGAGTAGCCCAGGTAAGGAAAATAGTTCGTACCAGCGAGTGGGATCGGCCTCCCACGATGAATCCTCGTCGAGCAATACGACAACTTCAGCATCCCGAAAGGCTGTGTTGAATATCGACACGGCCCGATCGCTTTCGGCGAGTCCGATGTTGAAGCGAACGCCGATACGCGACTGGTGAAAAAGGTCGCCTCCGAGCGACAAACCTGGAAATAACCTGTCGAGGCAGCTTTTTAGATCGAACTTGTCTGCAAACTTCATTTCAAAACGATAGCAGTGCTCTGGCCTCGGCGAGCGAATCGGCAAGCGTTAGACCCGGGCTCGAAAAAGCGAGCGGCAATGGTGATCCCGCGAACCGCCTGCAAAGTCTCGTTTTCGGTAAGTTCCCTCAGGGAAGGCCGGTCGCCCTGGAAAGGCGCGGATCGAAGCCTCGCGATCTCCGTCATCTCAAAGTGGCATTCCCGTCTGGTCATGAATTGTCCCGTATAGGCCTTCGATCGCTGACGATCATCGAGAAAGCCTTGATCTGGCCGCCGCCGAAGATGCTTCACGGACTTAAGTCTTCAGCGTAAAGCCTGCGCAGTTCAGTGCCGCCATGTTCGTCATGTCGGCGGTGAAACCAAATGCCGCTTGAGAGAGCGATCCCCTGAGCGTGGTGAATTCTGGGTTTGTCTGCACCTCGTTGATGATTGCGAGGAGCACACCGGGGCGCTTCGCAAACGTTGCCGAGGGCCAGTTCTTTTTGACCATTGCGTCGAGGTTGGTAGCAATCGTCTTCAAGGGATCCGTAGCCGCCTTCACTACAATGTCTTTCACCATTCTCCCCTGGAACCCCTTCACGTCGCCAACCTCGAACGGAATGCCGCACTTGGTAAGAATGACTGACCGGATCTTTACTCCACCGGCGTTGACGATGTTCTGGTAGACGTACATAACGCTAGTCGGCAGCCTGCGTTCGTCCCCCGGCGGGAGGGCCGCGCATTTCTCCGGATCACTTTGATGGGGCAAGGCCAGGAAGTGTCCGACGACTGAGCCCGTGGCTTGCTTGGCCCGGAGGATGCATCTTTTCATGTTTGGAGTCCTGTCGCTCTCCTCCATCGCGACTGCGAGTTGATAATAGTCGGTCATTGTGCCGGCCTCGATCTCGGCGGTGAGCTTGCCGCTCGCCACGATGTCATAGCTGACATCCGAGAGAGACTTGCTAAGGTTCAGCTGATCTTTCCGTATGGCGTTGTAGGACTCGAAGATGATGGCGTCGACCAGGTCAAGCGCGTCCTCAGTATGTGTGGTGTGTGGCAGCGTTATCGTGTTGATGGCCGCGGTAAAGTGCACTTCGTCGGGACTGAAGACGACCTTGACTGCCTTGGTTTTGAATACGTTCTCCAGGTGGGTCTTCAAGACTGAGTACTTCCCCACCAGCGTAGTCAGCGTTCCCGAGGCAGACATGCACTCGTCGCAGGTCTTCCAGCCTTTGTCTCCGGCACTGAATATATCTTCGACGACGTCAGCCATAGGCTCGACTCTCTCCTCCGGTTCTACCATCTTCCATGAGACGACTCGGATCAAGGTTCCGGCTGGTCCCTTCCGAGGACCGACCGCTCAACTGGAACATCCATTTGAGGATCCGATTTGACGGAATTGTACGCTCCTGCGTGGGATGGCAAGAGCAGAGGGTAATCACTCTCGTCGTTTATGCAGTCAATGTCGCTTGCTAGGGCAGCCTAGCAAATCTGCTCCTCTACCTTGGTCGTTCGATGGTTCTCTCGCGGAAGCGCCGTACTGCCTAAACTCGGGTTCCCGGTAAGTTCCCCAGCCGGGAGTCGAGAGCCGCAAGTTACCGAAATTCCCGTTTCACGGGAACTGCTCAAGAGATCGCGGGGCGCTGTGCCTACCGGGGGCGCTACAGAGCAGGATGACAATAAGCGCGTTATCGGTACTAACCCTGGCGAGTCTACTAGGGGACGACTTCGCGCCCCATATGAATGGGAATGGAGAATTTGAGTTTCTGACTCAGACCTGACCGCCGGTCGAATTCTATTGTGTGAACGTATCGATCGGAAACTTGTACTTTTCAGGGTGTAGCTTCTTATCCTCGGTGCTACTGAAGGATCCGTAGTGACCCTCATCGTCGTGAAATCCCCCGGAGGAGTCAAAAAGAACGATCTCTTTTCCGCTTGCTGTCAGCTTTGTGGTGTCGTATCCATGAAAGCCCCAGAATCTATTTCCCCAAGTGTCAAATGTCATCTCCACATCCGATGCCCCTGAGGCTCGCAGTTCCGCGCACAGCCTTGGTCCCGATGCACGCTCTTCGAAATGTGGATTGTCCCTGAACCAAAAAGCAGCCACTTCGACATGAGGATACTGAACATTTCCAGTATCCTCGAAAGTGACACATTTCCATCCCATGCGGCGGGTGATGGTGCGATGCTGATCGACCAGGAGCCCAGCTGCGGTGATCAGGCCGACGCAACCGATGACGAGTATCATCCAGAGCCACCGATAGGTCTTTTTTCCGTCGCCGACTGTCATTTGAATGCTTCGGGAGCTGGTGGTGGAATGCGCTATCCGCTGTTGAACAGCCGCCATCTATTCTAGCGGTTTCGATTTGAGCATCGGGGCTATCTAGAGAGGACCTTGTATTGGACGTATAGCTGGCGCAAGGACGGAGGCGCTTCGCGCATGGTCGAGATCAGCAAAAAAGATAAGTCGGCTTCTCGGAAGTGATCTCTGAGTCGCGGAACAGGCCCGTCTGCCCGATTGCCTCAGAAGTCTGGTTTTCGGTAAGAATGCCTGGTGATCGCCTGGTAGACAGATAAAAGTTACTGAAGATCCGTCTTGCAGGAACTGTAGGAGGGACCCGACCCGCGACCCAAGGATCCTAAATGGATGGGTGGATCTTACCTCTTGTCCTTCGTCAACCTCCCAGAACAAACACGACATTGATTTGTGTTTCTACCTCGGCCGGCTTGCCTGCCAGCAAATAGGGTGTGTAGACCCACTGCCTCACCGCATCGAGGGCCGGCTTTTGCAGCATGGGGGGACCGGCGAGAACCTGGAGTTCTTGCACATGGCCTTGCGCATTGATGACGCCGTCGAGGATAACCGTGCCCTGTACGCCTTGTTGTTTCGCCGCCATCGGGTACTTGGGGGGGTCCTTTGTGATCAGACGACCAGCCGTGATCTCACCCGTGCGGAATAGACTCCTGGTCACCGGCGATGCACCGGCGGGAACAGTCAAAGCCTGCTGACCCGTCGTACCTAAGTCTTCCAGCTGGTCGATATGCACTTTCAGCCAAGGTTTCCCTTCAAGAAGTAATTGCATATCGCGGGCAAAGTAATGCCCACGCACCAGCGCGATCTGTTGGAACAGCGTTTGGAACACGCGATCACCATCGGTCGCGTAGAGAAGAGTAGCGTTTGTTGCCGAAAAGCAATACCCTTCCGCATCTTGCGCCGCTTGGTTCGTACCGGAATGTATCAAGGCTGTACACGACAGTTTGGTGCTGCCGAAAGTTCGTTCGTAGTTCTGCAGCCTGAACTTTTTCGGATTGACCGGCGTAGGAACCGGCCGCGAAATCATCGCTGGAATCGAGCTTAGCGGTCTGCGCGGCCAACCCTGTTGACCCGTCCCGAAGACACCATGATCAGTGCCAAACTCTTCTGCCGAGATTGACGGGCTGTGCAAAGCGATCCGGTACTGGTCGACATTCAACCGCCATTCCTCGTAGGTGCCCGTGTCGGTCGACCTCCCATCGGGCCCAAAGACCTCGTAGGTCGCCTTGATATGCCAGGGAATATCAAGCCCCAGCAGTCCATTCATCTTCCCCGCCAGCTCCATACGCTGATTCGGATCTGCAGGGGTCGCCACGTTCGTTGGGGTTGCGGGCGCCCCCGCCTGCGAAGGAGGGCCGACCGCTGCGGGCGGTGCTGGAGTCGTTGCTGTTTGGCCTAGAGCCAAGAGGATAGAAAAGCCCAGATAAAACATCTTCATACTTGAAGGGGTCTCAGAAAGCTAATGTAGCAAAACCAGCCTTGAGTTAATTGACCGCAGCTTTCATGTGACCAGTAAAACGGACATCTAGACTGCTCGGTATCAACTCGAAATGTGATTTCGCAAGCTTCTGAGTTAGGACAAACGAATCTCCTGTAAAGTCGGGTTATCGGTAAGTTCCCCAGCCGGGAGTCGAGACCCGCAAGTTACCGAAAATCCCGTTTTCCAGCCACTATGGAGTTCGCATGCCCGAGGAGCATTGAACCTCCCCTTCTCGATCACGACAATCGATGAACGACTTTCAAAGCGATCACGTAGAGGCAGGTCATGAAAAACCCTACGATGAATGCGAAAATCATGCCTGACACGCCACCTATGCCCGTGAGTGGGTCAGCTTGCCAAGCATCGTTCCCGGATATTTGAAGAATGAAACACCAGAGAAAGACCGATGCGGGCCCTATTAGGCTCCCACTGAAAAGGATGGTCCAGATTCTGCGCCCCTCTGCATCTTTCAAGGCAATCACCCAGGGCAGGTAAAGGCACCAGACCGGAAGCGCAAACATCATAGTGGGCTGAAAAATGGGTACGATGGAAAAGGTGAATGCAGCCCTGTTAAAGAGCATGGTGAAGAGCAGGCTGAACAAAGCAACTGCCATGGGCAAGCTTACGAACCATAGTCCAATGCGCCTCAACGTATCCCTTCGGTGGCTTGCGTCGGGAATCAATACTCTGCTACCTCCCATACTAACTATTCCTCCAGGCCTGATATTACGCAGGCGCGCTCAAGCGCAGTTCTCAACTCTTGCAGGAGGGTTGAGACGTAGTCCTAGGGTTTGGAGCGAATGGTTATTCGAGTTTTGAAAATTCCGCATTTTCAGTAACTACTAGCTGCCTCGGGCTGATGCTGTGCCGGATTGCCAAAACTGGAATCAAATGCCGTGCCCGACTCGTACGACACTGCCCGGTCCATCTACAGGAGGGCCCTAGCCTACCCCATCGGGCCCCCTCCAGTTTAGTGTCGAACCTGATAGTAGCCAACCTCTGCCTGAAAAGTCGGGTTTTCAGTAACTTCCTCGGGCCGCCCCAGTAGGGAAGGGCTGAATTTACCCAAAACCCCGTTCAGGGAGTTCTCTCGTGTGGAGAGGGACCTCTGGGTTCCTCATTCCAAAGTATGAAGGTACCGGTGGCGGCCAGTACGAGCAGGAGGATGTAGACGAAACGCTCATCCTTGCGGCTCTTACGGGAGAAATCTTCAAGAGCGTTCATTCTGGGGTTTTGACTGTCGTAATAGACTTCCACAGTCTGCCCGAAAGTTACTTCAGGGTATGTGTGGCTGACACCTCTGTACGAATCATCGCCAACGGCGAAAGAGTAGTGACACCAGTTTTCATGCCCCTTGCCGCGCCGATCACATTGGTCGGTGGTGCCGAAGGTTGTTTGCTGCCGCTTCGCGATGTCGTTCTCAACGATCGCAAGATGGCCGTAGAAGACGATGCAGGCAATGGTGAAAAGGACGAACCCCCAAAGTCGAGACCTTGGCTTACCGGCATCCTTTACGCGCTGTGCGAAAGCCCCATGTGCGAAGTTCACGATGCATCATCTTATCTAATTCATCTAATCTATCGGAGTACCTTCGATTTTCCTGCGAAGTCGCATTATAGGTAAGTTCCCGTGGTGGTGGGCCTGGTCAGAAATAATGGGAATGCATCCTCTCTAGAAAGTCCCTGGTGATAGGAAAGCCCGATGCCGACCCCAGCACTGAGTCAACTGGACAAGCCGGGCACACTGCAGTTTCTCCATCATCGACCCATTCGGTAATGGCTGAGGGCGGATAGGTGCTGAAACAGTAAAAGCACCCGCAAATCTGGCTCGCCTCGATCTCGGTTCGATTGCGACTGCAATGCTTGTGTGCAGCTTTGACATCAGGAGATTGCATCTGGAGTGAATGGTCCTGGATGAGCCGCCCAGACTTTCTGCGTAGGATCAGCAACGCTACATAGACGAGCAAGGCGACCGCTCCTGCCGCCGCTCCCAGTATCGCGAGCCAAAACAGGATCATGCCCACAGTCCCATTCTTTCACGTCCAAAGTTGCCATACGTCAGCTACGCGTGGCCATCGCCTTGAAAGTCTCGATTTCGGTAACTTCCCCACTTGTGCGAGTGTTTTTCACTAAGTTGCTGGGCGCAGTCCCGGATCCGGACTGATGAGGTGCTTCGAACCTCAACCGACAGAACTGGTAGCGACGAACAGAGCCCGTTGGTACTGAGGGCAGATGGGGCATCTGTTTATGACCCTCTGACGCTACGCCTGGAGCTCGACCTGAAACTTGAAATACGATCAGCACATGCCCCCGCGTATTACCCGTCCACAGGTCAACGGCTACAAAGGCAAATCCCAGTCCTCCACCCATACTGCTCGCTCCGTTCCGGTCGTCTCTAACGAAGGTGGGGTCATCACCCTTCACTTTGGGTCCGATTTCATTCAGAGCAGGATGCTGGTCGGAGATCCGGGCTTTCTGGCCTTTGCCTACACCCGAACCATGATGTCATTCGAATGGTTCATGCCACAGCCACGCGAGATAGCGCTCATCGGGCTTGGCGGCGGCTCGATCGCCAAGTGGTGCCACCGCCATCATCCACAGTCCAGGCTGACAGTTGTCGAAATCAATGCTCATGTCATCGCGGTACGTAGGACTTTCGGCGTTCCTAAGGAGAGCCCCAGGTTTCGCATCATTTGTGCAGATGGCGCGAAGTTTGTGGCGAAGCCGCCCAATCTTTTTGATGTGCTTCTCATCGACTGCTTCACCACAGATCGCCTTCCAGCAGAACTGTGTTCGCAGACCTTTTACGATCGTTGCAGGGAGGCACTGGCAGACAGCGGCTTGATGGTGGTGAATCTTTGCTGGCAGAAACACACGCGCATCATCTCTCGAATTCGGAAGAGCTTCGGTGGCCAGGTTTTGCTCTCAAGCGATGATGACGGCAACACCGTAGTGTTTGCATGCAAAGGGAAGTTACTATGGCCTAAACATGAGGACGAGACCTCCCTCCGATCAAGGGTCAAGAGGTTTGAGCGGAAGCACGGACTAGGCAGAGCTATGGCTCCTAGTGGCTAAAGGCCATGAGGCAGCACCACAGCGCCGGTACAGCTCCCCGCTGGCAACTTACCGCAAACCCCGTTTCACAGGAATTGCCCGTTTAGCATTTAGGTTGATTCGTTGCCGAGCACATGACCCGGTACTTCTGCCCGGTGCACAAACTCAATTGACGATCCTTAGCCATTCCGAAGATGCCGGTCTCCGAAGATGGGTCGAAGCACGTAGGCTCACATGATCCCGTCAATCGGCCACCATGATGGCGGTAACATTCCCACCCCGGTGTGAAACGCCAACCCACTCACGTCTTCATCATCTCCCATGCTCACTTCAAGCGAGTAACCCGCCCCTCGATACCTCGAAGGAGGTCGCCGAGTCCTCACATTTTGATGGTTTACGCTGTAGCTCTTTCCGGGGTGCACTCCACCGCGTTCACTGATTTTCAGGTTTCGAGAATCGACACCTCGCGCATGCTTGCTTTGCCATGTTTGGAAGGCTCCATGCGCAGCGTCTTCAGTTCCCACGGAGTCAAAGGGATATCAACGCTTAACGGAAGCAGCGAGGATTCAACGTGCGCGACGGTTTGTCTTCCTGAGCGTTCCTGGATCCGAAGGATCATCGCGGTTGCAGAGTCTTCGGCCTGTTTGATGGCAAGAACCGAAACGGTGTTCGGAGCGATCGCCAGGAAAGACTTATCCCAGCCTTCGCTTCCCCCGTGTCTTGAATCCATGACATACTCTGCCGGCGACTGCAGCTCATTGGCGAGCTGGTCTAAATGGAGATCAGGACAGGCTCCAGGGCGCCCGACAAGCCAAAAGATTCGCTCCTGGCGTCCCTGGTCCTGCCACGCACCCAGGCTGTCCGGATCGACCCTGCTTGGATTGTGCCTCGCATAGGGCGCAGAACGAATCAGGATGGTTCGCAACAGACCGTCCAGGCAATCGTAGCTATAGGTCGAATTGTTCAGGAGCGCGACTGTGTAATCGTCGGCGTTCTGTTTACCCTGGACGGCCACCCAATCCTGGTAGGGCTCTTCGTTTCCGTTCGTTGCTTTTTCGGTAATGGCGCCGGGTACCGCGGCGAAGACTTTTGAGCCCGTGAGGGCAGTTGGAATTTCCAGTTTCAAGATCTGTTCATGCTGTTGCCAATTGATGACAAAGTGCAGCTTGACGATGTCCGATCCGGGAAAGGTGGAGATGTCGACGGCAATTTCCGATTGCTGCCAACGGAGCTTCTGTCGCGTAACTCTGAGCACGGGTCCATCTTCGACGACTTTCGATGAGACCAGCTCGGGACGGCCCCTCTCCTGCCGGAATTGATCGATTCCATGCGACCACGTATCACTGGAATCGGCGATCACGACTAATCCAATCTGTGACGCAAGCAGCTCGGTGCCATTCGACGCTTTGAGTGAGGAAATGCCGAATGCTTTTTCCGACACCGTAATGGAAGAGCCGTATGCCGGCGAGGGCGGGGCAGCGTCAAAGCCTTCAGAGAACACGCGATATCCAAAAGCAGGAAGGTCGACCCACGCGGCCAAACGGGTGTAGAACGTGGTCATGCTCTCCGAGGGGCGAATCTGAACCGGTATCTTGCTGCCATCCTGCTCTTTCAGGCACGTAATCGGCGACTCTCGTCGTCCGGGAATATATTGCAGATACGCCTTGCGCGGCCAGGGCATGGTGTTGAACGCGAAGACGACGCCGCCTTCCGCCGCGTCGGTATTGACCCGCCGGGCTATCGATTGCAACGCTTCTATTTTGGTAGCCGTGGCTGTTTGGCAAGCGGTGCCCAACCCGTCACGCGCATCCTCATAGTCCGAGTACAAGGCTGTGCCCGCAAGCAGGTCGTGAAACTGGTTGAATAGAATATTCCACCACGCGTCGCTAAACGCGCCTTGCGGATATTTGCGTCCGAGCGTGGCACAGGTTAACCAGGAAAGGCTCTCGACCTCTACCATAGCGCGCTCCGCCCGGCGGTTCTGGTATTTCTCCTCTCCACCGGCCGAATAGCAACCGCGGGAATGGTGTTGCAAATCTCCAGTGATGACCGGCAGATTTGCCATAGCAGGCGAAGCCTGGACAGCCTCAAAGAATTCACCGGTCGTGCTCCAGCGAAGTTCCGGCAAGGTAGTGTCGTTGCGCATCTGCAGTACCTGCTGGATCTGCGCCCTGGTCACGGCGCCGCCGTGGTCGCCGACGCCGAGAAACAAAGCTCCATCGGAAAATCCCGAGGCAAAACTATCCGGCACGATGGTTGGGATGCGCGCAGCGGAACTGTCGTAGGAGCCAAATATCCGCAACGTGAGCACGCGCGAGCCATCTGGCCCCTGCCACCAAAAGAGCAATGGCAACTTCTTGTCGGGGTCCTGCTCCTGGTCCTGAGGTCGCATGAACACGTAGTAGTGGTAGCCCGATTGTTTCAGGAGGGTAGGTAGGCCGGCGGCGTGGCCGAAGGAATCCGGATTGAAACCAATCGTTACATCGACGCCCAGGGCCTGTTTGCAGTAGGCCTTTCCATAGAGAGCGTGACGGGCAAAACTCTCAGTCGCCGGAATGTTGCAGTCGGGCTCAACCGGCCAGCCGCCCACGACTTCCCATCTACCCTCGCGAATACGGTGCCGAATTTCCTCAAACATAGCCGGATCGGATTTCTGTATCCAGCGATAGTGCATTGAAGAGGAATGAGAATAGCGAAAGCCCGGTGTCTCATTGATTCTGTCGAGCGCGCTACGAGCCGTCGTCAACACCAGGTTAGAGCTGTCTCTCCAGGGCCACAACCACGCAGCATCCACATGCGAATAGCCAATGATATGTAGCACTTTGCGCGATGACTGGCCCGCCACACTCTGACCAAGAATTGCCGGACCGGCCAGTGTCCCCATTGCGGCAGCAGTGCCGACCATAAATTTTCTTCGAGTTATTTCCGCTGCATCCATTGTTTCTTTCGCCCTTCTCAACGAGCCGCATGCTCCATGATCTGCGACGACTCAATTCGATGCAATGTCTCGTACAGAGGAGCTGCAGCTTTCAATGGCGGATTCTCGTGGGCTACTGAATCGGCGAGAATGCGAATACCGCCGTCATCGGGCAGTAATCCCGGAGGTCTCCAGGGATTCTGCTGTCGGCACCGGCATTGCCCGGAGCAGGATGCGGACAATCCGGAAGTGATCCTGCGAACTGCCTGGAAAGTCTCGTTTTCGGTAAGCCACTCTAGTCTTACGGTACTTCCCGGTTGACCAACCCGGGCAGAGCCTTCCCGCATCTAGCCCATCTGGACCTGGAAGGGCACACTCCTGCATGGTGAAGGTCGTTCTCACGGTTGCTGCTCTCCTACTGTGCGAGAATTGGAGTCTGGCGCACGCACAAAAACGTGTCGAAGCCGGCTTGCTTCTCGATTATCTAGGCGTCTCGCAGACCCAAACCAACAACTTCGGAGTGGGTGGAAGGCTCGGATTTCGCGTACACCACAATGTGATGGTGGAGGGCGAGCTTGCCTACGATTACGGGGTTAACTTCCAAGAGGTTTATAGCAACATCGCAAACGGCAATGTAACTGCGATTGAACAGACTTCGATAGGAGTTACTCAAGGTCTGTTTGGGCCGAAGCTCCAGCCCGCGCATGGCCATCTTCGTCCATTCGTCACGCTGAAGGGCGGCTTCATCGACTTCCGCCTTAGCCCGAGCCTGATTCCGAATAGCAGTGTGGTGAGTACGGTGCTCGGCATCCGTACCTCCAACCTAAACGCGGCACTCTATCCGGCTGGTGGTGCGGAAGCAACTCTGGGTCCACTCGGATTGAGGCTGGAGCTTGGCGACCTGATTTACTTCAATGACGGTGAGCACAACAATCTGCGGATCACCTTTGGCCCCATTCTGAGATTCTGACGTTTAGCCGGTTAAACCGATCAGCAATTGCTAGATCCTCTTCGAGAACTATGGGTCAGAGCTGGCAAGCTCTCAACGGCCTTAATAGAAGAGGATGAGGCTTGTTCATGAGTACGAACATACCGGACTGTTACGAAAGCGGTTGGATCCCTGGGCGGCTAGTGTTCGCCGATCGGTCTAACCGATGCGGCTGCTTTGAGTGCCTGCAGCCAATCATCGCGCCGGTCGTTGCGTTAGTCTTCGGCGGCGCTGCTTCTTTGCTTGCGCGATTTACACCCTCCAGGACTGCTCCAGTTGTCGTTCCCGAGTGACGGGCAACCCGGAAGTGATCCCGTGTGGCGCCTGAAAAGTCGGGTTTTCGGTAAGTTCCCTCAGGGAAGGCCGGTCGCTCTGGAAAGGCGCGGATCGAAGCCTCGCGATCTCCGTCATCTCAAAGTGGCATTCCCGTCTGGTCATGAATTGTCCCCTTCGCTGGCGTCGCGCCTGCGTCTGGAGATTTGCTACGAGCCCCGGAGAGCTTTTGGCTAAGTCACGTGGGCACCAGTATTCATTCAGCAACCTGCCGGTTTGCTGATTACCGGTCAGCGCGATTGGCGCTTTGGATTGTGGCGCGAGATACCCCAGTCGCCACCATTTTCTCTAGATAACCCACCACCCCACAAGTGCACTTAACCTCTGTGCCAGCAAGCAAGTCTGTGGGTAGCGCATTAGCGGCGAGCGGCAACCTGCATCGATTGTCGTCGTTGAGCATTCCAAAATAGGGCATAAGTAGCAACCTCTCAGCACAGAAGCATAGCAGAACTCGCCCGCGCGGACCCCCTTTTGAGCGTTTCGAAGTAACACGGATCCAGAAAATCTTAGCGCCTTCGATGAAGGCAGCCTGACGCGAGAGTATTGCAACGCCTGGAACCAAATTTGACCGGAGTTTCCCCACGGCTCGGAGTATGGACGGCGCCCGGCAAGTTCCCGAGAATCCCGTTTCTCAAGCACTTCGCAAGCCACCTTTCAATGGGGCTCCGGGGCAGCCTGCGGCGGGCCTGCGAAGTCTTCTCTCCAGTAGCCGCGCCGCCCTGTCACTTCGAGGTTTGTGTAGTTAGGAAGGCGCAGATCGATTGCATGGAACCCGGGATGGGGAGACGGGGGATGGAAGCTGAGGATGTAACGATTTGGGAGGTGGTTAGCGATTGTCTGCAGACCTCGTTCCAGGCTCTTGCGGTCGGTGAGTCTGAAGTACTCGCCGCCTGTGAGGCGCGCGACGGTCTCAGGAACGTTGCGGTGCAAGCCATCGGTGACGAGGATGGCGGCCATCTTGGCAAGAGCCAGTGGTGGAGCAAGCTGCGTAAGACAGTCATATGCCTGCACAGTTTTGCTATGCGTGGCATCGGGATCGGGCACGGGGTCCTTTCCCATACAGCCGTTCGGCGGGTTGGAATAACGATGGCTTCCCGGCAACTCGCGGTAGGCGTAGTGCGCGGCTTCGGATTTTCCGGTTGAGAATCCGAAGCTGTAGATGGCGGTGTTTGTGTCGCTGAGATCGCGAACGGCATCGTCAACTGTGAGCTCGCTGCCGCGGTCGATGGTCTCGCTGACCAGCAGGATCGCACGGCGATCAGAACCGGGCTGATCGCGAAGCAACCCGACGGCGAAACCCAGCGCATCGAGAATGGCAGCTCCATTGTCTGCGGTGCTTAGATCGTGAAAGGATCCGGGCGCTTCACAGTTCTCCATATGATGTTGGCGAGAACAGCCCGGAGTGAGAGCGATAATTGCCTTCGCGGCCGCGTCGACGTTCGAGGTGAACTGCTGGACTAGTGTCGGCTGACTGTCGAATGCAACGACAGCAATCCTGTGGGGGACGTTGCCAACCATATTTTCGAGCATAGGGGCCAAGGGGGCGAGCTTGTCATTATCGAATTCGCGAGCACCTGCGCCGCCGACTTCTACTACGACCACCAACGCGAGCGGCTCGCCGCCCGTGTCCTGCTCCAGGGTGAGTTTTTGCGGAATGCCGTCATCGGTGAGCACGAAGTCAGAGGCATTGAGGTTAAAGACTAGCTGTCCTGATTTGCTGCGCACGAGCGCGGGAACGATGACCAAAGAGGTTTGTGCGGTGAGATCGGAGCCGGTCGGGCTCTGTGAGTTTGGAGCCTGGCCAACTGCAGTCTGGACCGGGATGAATGACAGTGAGGCTAGCGCGAAAAGGATTTTGCGTGCGACCAAATCGGTGCTCCCTTACGTCGGTTATTGCTCAATAAACCTTTGACGATTCGGAGCGTGAAGGGATAATGGGAAAAACAAAAAATCATTGCCGTTACATTGCGAGATTGGAAGAATTCGATCGCATCGCGGGGTGAATTAAGACTGACCTGGAAGTGGCTACCGCTGGCAGCCAAATGGCCCTAATCGATGGCAGCGGTTCTAGACATATCCGGACCGTATCTTCAGGAAACAACCCATTTTGATTCAAGCTTACGCGACAAGCCGTTCGTGAACGGATGAGTGGGTTTAACTCCGGACCTCCTGCAAAGTCGGGTTTTCGGTAAGTCCCCTTCCAGAGGGCTACGGCCAGAATCAGTATCAATCGTAGACTGGAAATGCAAGATACGGACGTGAGAGCGCGGTGATGATGTCGTCGTCGCTTTCGACTGAAGTCTCTCGCCCATCGGGATCTCGCTCCGGCCGACCAGTGGCATGAAATTTGACGTCTATTTTGAATAGAGGGCAATCTTGGCTCACATACGCTATGCTCCAGAGACGTCGATAGTCCTCCCTCAGTCGTAAATATGCGAAGCAGGCTCTTTCTTGTGTCACCAACCTTGATGGTCTCCATCTTCTCCATCACCTTTGCGACCCACCCAACATGCTCAGGACAACTCTCCGGGTCGGCAAACGCGTGCGCCTGGGAGGAAGCGGAGACACCGAGAGCTGTAGCGAAAAGACCCAAGGCGCGACGACGATTCATGCTGGACCTCTCTTAAGAAACTTCCATCATACTTTCGGAACAGCGGACACACTGCAGGGTGCCTGCAAAGTCGCATTTTCGGTAACTTGCCCAGATGACGCCCTGGTAAACAGATGAAGTTACTCAAAATCCCGTTTCCAGGGAACTTCTGCTGAAGAAAGAGAGACGACCAACTTTTGGATTCATCTCTGACGAGCCGACCACGCATATTTCCACACTGGAGTGAGGAAAACTGGCGTAGGCTGTGTTGTTGGGAGAACTGACATGATTCTCGTTGTCGGTGCCACCGGCATGGTAGGGAGCGAGATTTGCCAAACACTATCGAGACGAGGCGAAAAGGTTAGAGCGCTGGTTCGCACGACAAGTTCGACAGAAAGGGTGGCACTTCTCAGGGGACGCGGTGTGGAAGTATGCGTCGGCGACCTCAAAGATCCCGACTCGCTAGATGGCGCCTGTCGCGGTGTGGATGCGGTCATCTCGACTGCGTCCTCGACCCTCTCACGGCAGGCAGGAGACTCGATTGAGTCGGTCGATGACACCGGGCAGCTGCACCTCGTGGAAGCGGCAAAATCTGCTGGTATCAGCCGGTTCATTTTTGTCTCCTTTCGCCGTCCGGCCGGTATCTCCTTCCCGCTGGCAGACGCAAAAGCGCATGTCGAGCATGCGATCACGGACCTGAACTTTACTACGATCCAGGCTAGTTGGTTCATGGAAGTATGGCTGAGCCCGGCGCTCGGGTTCGATTACTTGAATGCTTCTGCTCGCATCTATGGACCCGGGACCAGCCCCGTGAGTTGGGTCTCGTTCCTGGACGTCGCCGAAATGTGCGTTCTTGCTCTGCGGCATCCGGCAGCAGAGCGCAGGACTATCGAATTTGGCGGCCCCGCCGCGCTGAACCCACTCGAAGTCGTTGCCCGCTTCGAAGAGATTGGTGGCAAGCCGTTCAAGCTCGAGCATATCCCCGAGGAGGCGCTACGCGCGCAGTTTGAGGGAGCAACGGATTCGATGCAGAAGAGCTTCGCCGCCCTGATGTTAGCTTATTCATCCGGGGATGCAATGAACATGACGTCGATCCAGCAGGAGTTTGGGATCAAACTCACGAGCATTGACAAATTCGCCCGCATTGTTCTTGGGCAGACAGCGACCCATTGAGGTTCCACGTCAGATTTGGGGCGAATAGAAGCAGACTAAGATCGTTCTAATCTTATTGGGTTCTGTTTCGATCACGGGATGCCAATTTCAGTGTGGAAATACTCGGAGCGCACCGACTTACGTAACGCCCGAAAAGTCGGGTTCGGTAAATTCCACGGCCGCAAGAGGGGCCGAGGCCGGACAAGTTGCCGAAATTCCCGTTTTTCATTCATGCGTATGTTCCGGCAAGTCGGACGCGGTTGATGCTACAGGCGGGTGCGCTCGCTTTCTGAGATGGAGACGTCGTTTAGATATGCGGAAACGGGGTGTTATCGACTCGTGAGATGGAAAGTGACTAGCCATCCGACTACCATCGCCGCAGATAACACCACCGGAATGGTCGTTTGTGGTTGAGACTTCTTGTTCGAGGACCAAAAAGAGAAAATACAGCGTCACGATTACTGCGCAGCCAAAGAACAGAATTACGGACGCCCATCCGTACGCCTGCGAAACCAGAAAAAGGGCTGCAGCCTGTGCAACAGAGACGATTATGGTGGTGACAAGCATATAGGGCCAAAAGAAATGACGAATGCGAACTGGCCGTACCGGCGGTGACTGTGCTCTGGGTGCATGGGAGTCCGAAGTCCACCCCAGTGAAAAAAATGCCTCAACATAGAAATTGGTGCTCTTTCGGAAAACTGCGTTTGCCGTCTTGAAGTCTTCACCTAAATAACCCTCCAACAGCTGTTTCTGCAGCTCGTAGCCTTCCACGTATAACGTAAGCAGGTGCCCAAGCTTCATGAAGTAATACAAAAGCAACGCCAGATCAACGGCGGCAATCACCTTCTGATCGTATCCTCCATAATAAAATAATTTGAAAGCAAGTCTCTAAAGCTTCCAATATGAAAAACGAGGGCGAGCCCGGTGGCGGCCAAGACCAGATGGGCTATCCAGTTTTTCTCCAACGCGCTTTCGAGCCCGTTCACACGGTCTGATGTCAGCTTTCAGAAGGTATTCCGTTCTTGCATCGTCTCTTTGGGGCATCGGCCGCAGTTCGTCCGCCGTGGCTAGCTTCGGTTCGTCAGCCATAATTTCCCTCCGAGATCATGCTATTACTATTTGCCAGGACCGCGCGGACTTGCACTCGTGGTTCCAGGATCGAAAATCCCGGGCACGCACAAGTCTGCACTGCCTGGAAAGTCTCGTTTTCAGTAACTTCCGCAGCCCGTCGGGGGCGAGCGCAGGGCAACTTACGGAAAGCCCGTTTCAAAGGGGGAAACTCGGGGACGTTCACCACGTTTACCCGAGCGAGTGCACACCTTGACGATTTGACCGTGGGGCAGTGTTGCAACGACCAGCCAGCGCAGTGAGTTTTCTTGGGCTCCCTGCACATGGCCGAGTAACCGGCTACTCGGAGAATTGCCTCTATGTCACGTTTGACCAGGTTCCCGGCCCAGGCATGGGGCTTCCGCCAGAGCCGATGCACCGGAAGAACGCGGACAATCGCGGTGATAGACGGGCGGGACGTACCCTAACAGTCTAGCTCACGAAAGTTGTGACGTTCCGTTCCTGAGCGTCCCGTCACTTCCGTCTGTAGTTCGTGATCCTTAAAGTTCGGTAGGGAATATGTATTGCCTCCCCCAGCAAGCACTAGACCGACGATGTTACTATCTGCGTTGTTGACTACGACTTCTGAGCAGGCTGATCCAGGTATTTAATAAGGATGACTTCGTTTCCCGTCTCGTTGTAGATAAGCTCGTCAACGGTGCCAGCGGCGAGGAGCATGCCGTAGCCTCCGGCGCGCATGCCTTGCTGGTGGCGCTGTAGAGTGTGGGCTGTAAGGTCGCCGGGCGGGTTCGCATAGGCTGCGTGGGTGATGGCTTCCTTGCGGAATCCCGCTCCCGGATCGCGTACGCGGAAAGTCATGGTGCGCGCAGTCCGGATGGCGTTCACCTCGACCACCTGATCGGGATTGAACTTAGCGCCGTGCTCCATCGCGTTCATCAGGATCTCGCGGAGCGCGAGCATGATCTCCTGACGCGCGGTCTCGGGCAGCTGCGCGGCAAACTCTCTGGCAAAGGACATGAGGCGGTCCGCGGTGGCCAGACGGCAGTTGACGCGAACGGCGACCCAGCCCGGACGCGCGGAGAGGACTTCAATGTCTTCGTTTGACTCGTTGCCGGTAGCCGCGTTGATCGCGACGCAGAAGATCGAGTGAGCCTCGAACGGAGGCGTAAAACATCCGAAGACGCGCGCACGAAGCGCCGCAATGACTTCGTCCGGTGTGCTGTAAGGCGCCAGCACGATGCATTTCAAATTAGGACGAATGAGCCTCATCTCCTGGATGAGGGCGAGGGCCTCTTCGATGACCCCTTCCGCGCTGGTGATGATGACGCTGAACATCCGGCAGCGCAGGCGGTGGAGTGCATCGATGTGGCCGGCGGCATATTCGATCGGTAAACCAGCGGCGGTGAGCAGTTCACCGATTTCGTGGCTGACCGGGGTTTGACTGTCGATGATGAGGACTCGGCTCATAGCTATCTTCCAGCGGCCCGGGTCGATTTTAGATCACCGGGCGAAAGAAGGCCGATCTACGTACCTTTCAGGGAATTTTTTGGGGACTTTGGGTACAGCATGTGTGTTGCACTACCACGGAAGGAGTAGAAAGTGAAATAAACCCGTGTTGTACCGCTGCATAGAAGATGAGGGCAGGCCCCTCGGGATCGGCTTTCAGGAGCAGGTCTCAAACCAGCCCGAGCCGATGCGGTAAAGAGCCGTGGTGGAGAGCGTCGGGCAGACGGGAGCGGTACAGACCAGGAGCGGCCCCGTCGGATGGCAAGTACTCTGATAGACATGGTCAAGAGTGCGTCTTACCTTGCAGCGGCTGGCTTTACTTAAGTGCCGGTAAAACCGGCTTCTCGGACAAGCGATCGTCGCCACTAGCCTACCGATGATGCCCCCTAACTCTCGTGACTCAAACCCGAGTAACCCCTGACCGGGTACCACGGCGCCGAAAAAAGTGCGTCCTGCCTATGGCCTCCACTCTCAAGAAATGGTATTCCTCAAAGCAGATGAAATCGGCAAGCAGCGGCCTCTCACGCAACCGCGCTTAGCCGGCAGTCGCCGGTAGTATCGGCCTTCCGCGTGAGCGAAGGATAGCTTTTCCGGCTGTCCGGTAACACACCCTATCCCTGTCTCAAAATCACCATCACGCCCAAATAGAAACTCGATGGAACCCAACCGAGGAACGAGGATTCCCTATGCCTAAAAACCCTGCCTGCCCCGGCGTGCCGCGGGTCACCGATCCCATCACCGATCAGGAAATGGCCTTTGCTCACCTGATCATGTCCGGAACCATGAACGACCGCCGCGCTGCGGAAGCCGTCGGCCTCAATCCCGACACCGCCGCTTACACCAAAGCCAAACCCCGCGTCCGCGCCTACATGACGGACCACCGCGCCGCCGTCAGGGAAAAGCTGGTAGACGAAGAAGCAGACCGGCTGCGCAAGCTGAACCTTGGTCGCGACCGGATCCTCACGCGCCTCTGGGAGCTGGCCGCTCTCAGTTCCGAAGCGACGAGGGGCAGCATTGCCGGTCAGATCAAGGCCCTCTCCATGATCTCAGCCATCGAAGGCTTCATCCCGTCCGCCATCAAAAATGACCGTCGCCTCTCCCCATCCGCGACGCAACCCGTCGCCACGCCCGGCAATGCGCAAATCGACGACTCCGGCTGGCGACCCAAGGACCAGCCTGCCGCGGCCGAGCAGCCGGCCGATCCCCCTGCCTCAGCCCCGACCGAGCCCGTCGCGCCCCGCGTCCCCCAGCCTCCGCTCGCCCACGATGCCGGCCAACTTAACCCCTTCGTCATCCCGCAACTGCGGAACCAGGTTCCCGCTCCAACCACCAGCTTCTTTGATGTCGCTCTGGACGCAATCAACTCCGTGAAATTGCCCTATTCCGCCAAACTAAGCGAATTCGCGCACAGCCGCTGAAGTCGAAAATAGGCAAAAAGAGCCAAATTTTATCGAATTTTATAAATGATCCCGCCCCTCCGGTCGCAACCCTTCGAGTCACGGAGTATTCAGCAACGGGTTAAAAGCACCTCGTATCCCGCATCGTAAGTCGCCGCGTTGAAGTACCTTGCAATGGCAGGCGGCTAAAACATCAAAAGCAACCGACCGTTTACGGGGCCTGCGTCTTGAGGGCTAACTTCACCGTCCTTGCGAAACTCTTTCGGCACCCGGTCTCATCGCGGCTCAGCTGAGCATTTTGCGGAAACGCCAGACGCTCAGCACCACCAGCATGAGAGTGCGGCTTCGTGGCCAGGCGATTCCATCCTTCCAGTCGGCGATGGCGACCCATTACCAGATCGGAACTCCTGACGGCAAACGACCCGGCCGGGTCGTCGTCGCCACCTACGACTTTGCGCATCGCAGCCTCATCAAGGATGAAGCGATCGCCTATCACGAGGGTATTCCGGCCATCACATGCAGGAGTCCGTGGCCCAGCAGATGGCCCGGTTACCAAAATTCCCGCAGCACAGCTTTAATTCGGGCTACATCGAGGGTTGGGCGCTATATGCCGAGCAACTCGGTAAAGGGGTTGGCTTCTACCAGGATCCTGTCTCGGACTGGGGCCGACTCAGCAGCGAGCGCTTTCGCGCTGTTCGCCTGGTCGTCGATACTGGCATCCACTCCCAGAGCTGGACCCGCGAGCAAGTAGTCGACTTCTTCCGCAAATCCGGCACCCTCGACAAGCCCGAGATACAGACCGAAACGGACCGGTACATTGCCTGGCCGGCCCAGGCCCTCAGTTACAAGATCAGGCAACTCAAGTTCCTCGAACTCCGCAACGCGCTCGGAAGGCACTGGGTCCAAAGTTGGACATCCGGACATTCCATGACGAGATGCTGAATGGCGGCGTTCTTTCGCTCGACTTACTCGACGCCCGCACCAATAGCTGGATTCAAGCGCAGACGCTCTCGGCGAAATCCGTGGCAAGCAACTGAGCCGCGGGCGAGCAGACGGGCAATAGGCCATAATGCGGTGGACCAAAGTACCAGTCCCGTCAGGACGATCAAATTCCGTCTGACGATCAAATTCCAAATAACCCCCGAACCCCCGAAATTTCTTCAGAGCTATGAGGTTCGCTGGAGTTTTGATCGCGGAAGGCTGTCGGACCGGCCCTGTTCCAGATCCGCCGCTCTCGCCATGGCGCGATGCAATAGGCGAAATTCATTCTGGTGTTGGTCACTGAGAATGCCCCTTCACCAGGGTTGAAAAATCGCAAAGTGATCGGAACCGCTGATGAAGATACGTTGAAAGAGGATTGTTGGCAACAAACCGTCTTCTAACCGACTCGGAGCATTCTTTTCAGGGTTTACTGGAGTTACGAACGGAACGTCCCTGAGTCTAAGCGAGCCAATCCGCATATCTTGTGGAGGCAAGACAGCAAACGCCTTTTGCGATTTGCTCGCATCGGATCCTCTCAGTGTGGCTTCGTTCAGGATCTCAAGTTGCCGTTCCCGATTACCGGCATACAGAAGAGGACCGTCACACCCCGAATCGAGTTGCAGCAGAAGCGGTCGCCTTCCCGACCGCGAGAGATTGACCGAGACCACAAGGCGTTCTCCATATTGCCTATCACCCTCATCTTGCGTTTCATGCTCAGAGTATTTCGGAAGAAGCAGTGGAATGTGCTCGCCCCGCACCCGGCCACGCAAGACCTTTGTTTCGTCGAGACAAAGTAGTTTGTGCGCATAGTCGATGAGTAGGTCGAAACGAGCGAGGAAATTCTCGCCGAGCGCCCCCCGAATGCGAGGATCGAGTGCTTGAATCTCGCGAAAGTCGCGTACGATGGCAAGGGGCTTTTCGACCACGTGGGAGTTGGCTTCGACCGTGTCCAGGATGGTTATGGGTAACCGCGAATAACTGGCGACGGTAAAGACACCAATGGTTCCTCGAGGCTGGAGGCCAAGTTCCCGGGCCAGATAGGGGTCAATAGCCGTAATCTGGCTTCCGGTATCTACCACAAAGTCGTAGGGACCGGATCGATTGATCCAGACGGGAATGACTATCAGGGCGCTTTGAACGAAACGTGGGGTTATACTAGCGATATTTCCCGGGCAGTGTTGCTCTGCCGAGAGCAGAGGAACCATGACTGCCCGAACGCAAGGAAATAGAGCTGCTTGAAGACCTTCACAGGAGTTCTCCTCAGCCGGGTTGGCTGAATGAACACTCCGCTCTTCTACCTGCACGGTCAGGATGAATTCATGAATTCCCTTAGGACGGCGGATTTTTCTATGAGGGAGCAGCGTTGCTGCGTCTTCCGGTTCGCCGATGTAGAGGTTCGTGAACATGAATTTTCCATCATCAGGTCAGGGACGAAATTGCATGTAGAGCCGAAGGCCTATAGACTTCTACAGTTTCTGTTGCACAATCCCGGGCGGGTAATCCCGAAAGATGAACTTCTGGATGCTGTCTGGAACGAGAGTGAGGTTTCGGAGAGTTCTCTCACGCGGAGCATCGCCATGCTCCGGCGTGTGCTGGGCGACGATGTTCGAGAGCCGCGTTACATCGCCACGGTACCAACGGTCGGTTATCGATTCGTGTGTGAAGTAGAGGTCTCTGATGATCCAGCCGGCTATCCAGGGGCACTTGCCAACCTTAGTCGACTCAAAAGGCGGACCAGGCCAAGTCCACGTTGCGCGGCGTTTATGGCTAGCCGCCGCTGTACTTACGGTTGTAATAGCGGCGCTGTTTGTGCGGTGGTCTTTGCCGGGTCGACCAACGATCGAGAGCGCATTGCAATTGACGGATGATGGCAATCCGAAATTGTTGACCAGTGCGCTGGTATCCGATGGTTATCGAATTTACTTCAACGAGT
Organism: uncultured Acidobacteriaceae bacterium; assembly: GCA_963847155.1. Classification (GTDB taxonomy): domain Bacteria; phylum Acidobacteriota; class Terriglobia; order Terriglobales; family Acidobacteriaceae; genus PALSA-350. Next base: position 330,332 of record CAWJZH010000009.1, read on the forward strand.
TGCGAGCTGGAAGTCCGGTCATCGCTCAGGTTGCTGTGAGTGGCGGAGACACAGGCCAGATAGTCTCCAGGATTCCGAGCCCGACGCTCGCTGCATTAGCATCGGATTCGTCGAGCCTTTTAGCTCTCGAAGAGCCGTATTTTTTCGGTTCCTTATGGTTACTGCCTCTGCCCGCCGGGGAGCCACGTCAACTACGAAATGTTGTCGCACAAGACGCGGGCTTCACTCCGGATGGGCACCTACTCTTCAGCAAGGACACCTCGCTATATGTTGCTGAAAAGGATGGCTCCCATCCTCGTAAGCTTTGCGATTTACCGAGTCATGTCGATAGTCCAGTAGTTTCTCCCGATGGAAAGAGGATCAGGCTGACTGTCGAGGGCAGCTTATACGAAATCACTCTGGGAGGTGAACTCGGACGGAACAAACGCACATCCCTTACTGCCGGGCTGGCAGGGAGAAGGTACGGCGTGTTGTGGCCGGTGGAGTTTAGACGGAAAATACTTTGTCTTTCAAAGCCGAAGCCTAGGCCGCACAGATCTATGGGCGATTCGAGACGGTAGCCGTGGCCGGCAGGTTCCTCCTCCCCAATGCGCTTGACCAACGGTCCGCTCTCTTATGAACTCCCATTTCCTAGTCCAGATGGAAGGCACATCTTCGCGATCGGACTCAAGCCGCGTGGGGAACTAGTCCGTTTTGACAGTAGTTCGCAGGAGTTTGTCCCCTACCTTTCCGGCCTCTCCGCTCTGGATGCCACGGTGTCACATGACGGAAAATGGGTGACCTACACCTCCTATCGTGACGGCAGTCTATGGCGCAGCCATGTGGATGGCACCGAGAGGCTTCAGTTGACCTACCGCCAACCGTGGTCGCCTGGCCGCGGATCTCGCCTGACGGAACGAGAGTGGCTTATTCTTCATCGGACGCCAGCTGCTCCTCCTGTGTTTATGTGCTTCCACTGGCGGGCGGGACTCCCAGAAAGGTCGCAGAAAATGCCCGCACGGCGAGTTGGTCTCCGGACAGTAGCTCTTTGATCGCAATATTCACGGGTCAAGGGAGCGCTAACAAGGTGTGTTCCGTCACGAGTTTCGAAGGACTTGAAACTATAGATCTGCGGACCGGCAAGATCGCCTCAATCCCCGACTCCCGTGAAATGGGAGGTCCCTTTTGGCCTTCGAACGGCATGCTTGTCGCGCCGACTTTGAAGCCTGGGAAGGAGGGCTTTTTAACCTTTGATTTCAAAACTCAGAAGTGGTCGTTACTCGTGAAAGGCATTTTTCAGCATTGGATGACATCGATCGACGGCGAATATCTCTACATGATGACCGGGGGGGACGATCCAAAGATCGTACGCGTTCGGCTGTCTGAGCGGAACAGTGGATACGGTGGCAAGTTTGAAGACTTTCCGTCCAGTCGTAGACGAGAACACTGATAAGTGGTTAGGTGTGGCGGCAAACGGCTCCCCTGTATTGACCCGCGACATCGGCACCCAAGAAATCTATGACCTGTCCGTAAGATGGCAATAGACAAAATGCCTCGTTCGACATCAAGCGGTTTGAGCGGCTGAACGACCTCTCGGCCATGTATCGGAATGCCCGTGAAGTCGCATTTCGGTGCTCAAGGCTCGTCCCAATCGAGAGGGGCTGAATTTACTCAAAATCCGATTTTTCGACAGCCGGCAGTGGGCGAAATGCGAATACCTTCAGCTGTGTGCTCAACCCGCGGACGCGCCTGTAACGAGACCATGAACGTCCACAGTAGTCTAGCCATGAATGACGCCGGCAAGCCTTGCGTGAGGAGTAAAAAACCAGGAACGGATGAACGGGACTCGTCATTGCACGGGCACAAAATTCGCCGCGTCGTTGCGATCGCCCGTGCCTTTGTACCTGGCATGCAGCGGATAGGGATAAACCGGCCTGGTAAAGCTAACCGGAATCGCTGGGTCGAGCGGCATTCTGAGCGGCCCTCGGGAAGACGTACTGAGATGCGCCCCGATCATGACGTCGGGCGCCTGCCCACGTTCAACCCACGCCTCCAGATAGCTGAGGTAGTCGAAAGCGGATACGCCGTCGCCGCCTCCACAATGATTCATGCCGGGGATCGCGAATAACCTGTAGAAGTCCTGAGTGGCCTTAGGGCCGCCCATGGTCTTTTCCACGGTTTCATAGTAGTCAAAAGCCGCTCCGGGCATTTCCGTCATATCGTTGTCGCCCTGGTAGCTGAGGAGCTTTCCGCCGGCATCTCTAAACCTGCGCAAATCAGGATCGGTATCCGCATAGAGCACACCGATCCCGCTGCGCTTGTAGTCGCTATCAAAATCGAAGTCGGTGTAGTTCCACTCCTTTCCCGGAGTGGAGAGGAGGGCCGTGTCTTTGAAGAACTCGTCGCCCCAGGTATTGGAGAACGAATCCTTCCACTGAAGCTCCGCGCCGGGAAAAATACCTCGCGGCGAGATAGCGTGGCCTTTGGAATCATGGGGCCGGCCGTAGATATCCTTGACCGCCTGCACCTGCCGCGCGCTCAAGCAATCGCCCTGTTTGCCGGCCTTGCACTGCAGTTCCGAAGGATCGAACTTGCACTGGTATGGCCCGCTGACGATACCGTCCTTGACGCCGTCATCCATATCGCATTGGGCAAGCACGGCACTGTGCAGGAGTTGAATATCGGCATCACTCAGAACGGGTTTCCCATCGTCACCCAGAAAGCTGCGTTTGGCCCAGATGCCACGCACCGCCAGGTCACTCTCATCCATATCGGGGGCTCCGGCGATGATGCCGTCAAAGTCCCAGGGAAAGCGCTGCGCTTCGATCATGGCCTGATAGCCGCCTGTGGAACATCCCATGAAATACGATCTCTTGGCCGCGGTCGCGTAAAAACGTTGCAGGATCGCCTTGGCTGCAAGGGTCACGGCATGCGTGGCGCGATACTCAAAATCGGTTTGGCCCTGAAGATTGTTACGGGACCATAGACCGCCCCCGCCGGTGTGGCCCATATCCGTGCCGACACAGGCATAGCCGGCGTGCATAGCGCACGACCCAGGCACATAGTCTGTGCTCCCACACCAGCCGCCGCAGCCAACATGCAGCAGCTTACCGTTCCACTGCGATACCGGCAGCAGAAGCACAAAGCCGGAATTGGGTGCAACGTAACCTGAAACGCGGCACGTGGGCTGAACCTGCCCAATCGCTTTTACGAGATCTTCGCTCACTTGCGCTTTGGCCGTGAGCCCCTGGACGTCCTTCACCAGGGTGGCTTCCGAGATTCGCGTGGGAGCGTCGGGAACCGTGGAGAAGTCTGTCTCTGCCAGTGCCCGGCACCGGGCATCCTCGACAGATACAGATTGAGCCCGGCCAAGTGTGCTGGTAAGGCCCATGATGATGAGCACGGATAGCGGGCATACCCAACTTGCTATCCGCTTTGCGACTCGGACTGACGGCAGTTCCATGTTCATTTTCAAGGCAGCGACCTCGATACGGCTCAACTTGCCGGAGGGTTCATCAAGATCGAGCAGTGCGGCGCAATAGAGCCACCCGGCTTGGCCGGCTTTGATCTTCCGAATCTACCATCAGATATAAATCGACATTTTCCAGCGGCGGGATTGGTTGCAGGGATCCCAGGCCTCAAAGCGAGACCCCACGGCACACCGGGAGGCGGGCCCAACCATCGATGGGTACCGAGAAGTCCGGGCACAAAAAAAGGAACCGCACTATCAAGCAGATCGTTTACGAGCCGTCTCAAGAATGCGGCGCAATCGATTGCCCACGATCAAGTCTTCCCCCGGCTGCAAGGTCATGGAAATGATCTGCAATTGATTCGGGTGCTCTATCAAAGATTTCTTGGGATCAGCACCTTCCTGGACAGTCGAGACCAGGCTCGGATTGGTGTTCGTCAGAACCTCGATGCGGGGCTCACCGGCGCGTAGTTCCTGGTCACACTGGGCCACCGTCAAACCAAATTGCTCTTCAGGCCACTTCACGGTCAGGGTTGGGTAGCTGTTGCCTTCCTTCGGGATATCTATGGAGGTAGTGACCCCGGGTACAGTGACGACCAGTTTCTCAATCCGTTTGACGCGGCTTTCCCACTCTTTATTTAACGCTGCAAGATCCGTTCGCGACCAATAATCTACCGCGGCGAGTATGCCCATGATCTCTTCTTTGCCAACCTTCATGGCCCTGCATACCGCGCCTTCCCACGGGCTGCTATTGGCCAGGGCTGCCTCGATCAAATCTTTTCTGCCTAACAACAGCCCGGAACACTGCGGACCTCTCAGGCCTTTTCCGCCGCTGAAACAATAAAGATCGACGCCCATCTTTGCATAGCGCGTGAGGTTTTCGAATGGAGGGATGCCTGCCGCGTCGTCCACCAGCAGGGGAACCTTGGCAGCGCGCGTTATCTCCAAGGCCTTCGACAGGCGGTCATCCCGCCACGTCGTGTAAACCATGGCGGTTTGCGCATTCATCGCGTGGGGCAAATCGTCCACTGTAGGCGCAAGCACCAGTTCGCCCCCGGCAAGACGAATCGCGCTATCGAACGCGCTCCGTCCTCCAAGCATCACGACTTCATGCTTCAGCCCGGTTGTATCCGGCAATTGCCAAATATTCTTAGGATCGCTCCCGGCGATGCAGGCCGCAGTCGCCGATGCCATCGCACCCGCGGAGCCCGATGTCACCATCCCCGACTCTGCCCCGGAAAGCTCAGCAAGCCTTTTCCCGGCTGCCCTCTGCAACTCAAACATATCGACAAACTGTTTGGATGCCTGCTCCGCTGCCTGGCGAACCTCCGGCAGTTCCAGCGACCCACTCAGATAAGTCCAGGTCCCCCGGCCATTGATAAAGGGTCGAACGCCGAGCTGAGAGTAGACGTTCCCGCCCAGAGACTTTGCTTTTGTCGCAGCTACCGTTTCAGCAAGGCTGCGCGACGCCAGGGTGACGAAGAGCGGAGCCGCCGCCATCATTTTGATAAAGGAACGGCGGTCATTCAGGCTCTTGTGGGTTTCAGGATCAGGTAACATGAGGTCTCTTTCCTTGTTCAACAGGGTTAGATTTCAACGGCTTCAATGCTTCGGCTGTCGGACCGCAATCATGGAAATCTGCTCGTCCGTGGCAGTCTTCATATCAAAGCTGTTTTGCAGCGTTGTCCGCGCGGGAAAGCGGTCTTTGAAAAACTTGCCATACAAAGTATGCACTTGGTCTGCATCCTTTACCTCCCGCAGGTAGACCGTCGACGATACGACATCTGAAAAGTCGAGGTCGGCTTCCTCCAGATCGTCCAGAAGATTGCGCATGGACTGCCGCAGTTGCAGTTCCAGGTCGGGCGTAACGATCCCCTGGTCGGGGATGAACCCGCTTTTGCCGGACATATAGTAGGTGTCGCCATAGAGAACACCGGGGCTCGCGGTCGGGCTGGGCGGCATGTTTCGTGGACGAATCGATTTGCGTTTCGCCAGATCGGCGCCCGCAATGCAACTGAAGACGATGTGGCTCTTGTTGGGCAAATCCACCACCTGGATCGTTCCCCGTCCCGGGGTGTTCCCAAACTCGAAGTAACTGGCGTAAATCTTGTTCATCACGCTGGCTTGTGGAGCTTGCGGTTGCCCGTTGTGTGCAATAGGGCCTGGGGCCGTTTGCTTTTCCATCACCGCGTCTGTGCTCGCCATGTAAGGATTCACCCAGACCACATTCGCCATGCTCATGTTGGCCGTCTTGAGAATCGTCCCGACGTTGTCCAGGGCCTGCTTTACCTCAGCCGCGTAGTCCGCGGCTTTCGCTTTAGTCAGCGGATCGACGCCCTCCTGGGCCGACATGTAGAGCACATCATCGACTTGGATTCCGGCAGGGTCGACATGGGGACCCTCCGGCCATCCCTGCGGCTGGATCACTTTGCGATGCTTGCTCTTGTCCGCGGCAATGCAGTTGATTGCGATGTTTTCTCCATGGGGAAGTCCACCGACCACGAGAACTGTCCGTGCCGGGGAATGAGCGCCAATCGACTTCCAGTAAACCTCATTCATGGCCGCCAGATTCCGCTCGTTGGTTACGTAGACGTGCATCCAGACGATATCGCCAAAGTCCATTTTTGCCGCGCGCAGCACCCGCTGAACTTTGTTCAACGACTGGCGCACCTCCAGTTGGAAATCGTTGGGAACGGCGCCATCCGCATTGCGCCCATCCTGACCGGCGACGTAAAGCGTTCCATTGGCGAGCAAGCCGGCGCTCGACGCCGCGTTCTCGCCATCCACCTTCACAACGCGCACGGCGCCGCCGCTCTGGCCAAACAAGTGGCCGCCGCAAATACCGGGCGATAAAAGCAGGATTGCAACCAGAGCCCGTCTGGAAAGGGAGATCATTGTGTCCTCGGCGCCATACTGGAAAGGATCCTCAGGTAGATTGTGGGCGGGCCTTTTTGAGAATCTGGCGCAGGCTGTTGCCCACGATGAGATCTTCGCCGGTTGCAGACTAACAGAGATGATCTGCAATGAGGGTCGGCATGTTGATGAGTAGCCAGCAATTTAAGAAAAGATCGCCGGCCATTCCCGCCGTGGGTGACAAGATCCTCTGGCAACGTTTGAACCTACTCTACGGAAGAATAAACCGCCCCGGCTACTCCGAGGCGACGATAGTTTTTGTGGTGAACAGCTTGTGATTGACGTAGTTGTAGGGAGGGATGCGGTCACCCTTGATCATTGCCAATCCCAGGTGGATCAGCCGCGCTCCGTAGGTGTTGACTTCATGGGAGACCGATCCAATGAAGGGTGAATTCGGTTTGGTCATCTCTTCGAGCGCTTCAGGAATACAGTCCTGGCCGACGATGGCCACGTGCTTTTCGCGCTTAGCTTCTCGAATTGCCTGCAGTGCTCCCAGGGCACTCGTATCCGTCGCGGCGGCAATCAGCAACCCCCGGTCTTTGGGATGGCGGCGTAAAAAGTCAGCCATCAACTTGTAGCCGCGGTCGCGCAGTCCGCGTCCGTCCATGCGCACGAACGCTTCGATCGGCAGGTCGGGCAGCACAGAGCGGACCCCTTCAAAGGCGCCCGTAATCCGGCTTTGTACCAATGGGCCGGCCTCTTCAATGTCCAGGCCAATGACCCACGATGCTTTGCTGTCCCATTTCTGCCTGGCATGGATGGCAAGGTACTCACCCGCTTCGAAGCCGGCGCGATAATTATTGACTCCGAAGAAGATCGCGTGCGGGTGAGGGATCTCGACCGCGATTAAAGGAATGCCCGCGTCGGCAATCTTGTCCGCAACGATGGGTGCGACCTGTTGCTCAATTTGAAATTCGATGACCAGGTCCACCCGGTTAGCGACAAACTGCTCCGCATTGCGGATCGCCGTCGCGGCGTCGTAGTGATTGTCGAGGATCATCAGATCCACGCCTGAAGAGGCCGCGGCGGCCCTGAGGCTTTCGGTGACTGCCTGCGAGAAAGGCAGGTCTTCCGACTGGCCTCCGAAGCCGAAGCGTATTTTGCGTGGACGCGTCGCTAACCGGTACAACCCATTCTCCGTTTGGGCCACGTAGCCGCGATGGACGAAGGTCTTCAGGATTCGGTAGACAGAGGTTTTGGAAATTCGGGTTCGTTGGTAAAGGGCCTCCAGCGCCAGTGGCTCGTCCTCGGCCTGCAGCAATTCCAGGATGTCCAGCGCCTTCGACAGGATCGGGATGTGGTACAGCCGCTTTAAGCCAGACTTAGCCAAGCCTCTCCTTTTTTGAGCCTGTGCTCTCTCAACAGCTCAAATTCAATACGGAAACCACGATCAGTATAACGTCCGCCCGGGCAGCCTTTCAGTTGCCTGGCCCAGTTGGGAAGTTTCCCGAGTGCCGAACTTACGATGCACGGCGCGTATCGGCGGCGTCACAGAATCTCCCGTCGCCACCGCTGATATTGGCGTGCTATATTTGTCCGCGCAATAAAACCAATTGAGGAACTATTTCACGTTTGGTTACCGACCCATCAGCGCGAGTCATATCCCGCATGCGACGACTCCACGCATGTGAATCAAGGGGGAAGATTTTTTATGAGGACGCATTGCACGCTCCGGAAGGTTGCGGCCGTCGCTCTGTTCGGAGCGTTGGCTGTACCCGCCATGGCTCCTGCTCAAAACTCAGCCGACCCGTTGGAACAAGGCTTCCTGAGCCCCCCGAGCGGTGCTAGACCGCGCGTCTGGTGGCACTGGATGAGCGGCAACATCACCGAAGAAGGTATCGGGCTGGATATGGAGTGGATGAAGCGCGTAGGCCTCGGCGGTATGCAAAACTTCGACGCCGCGCTCAACACTCCGAAGGTAGTGGAAAAGCGCTTGGTCTATATGACTCCGGAGTGGAAAGAGGCATTTCTCTTTGCGACCAAAAAGGCCGATTCACTCGGTCTCGAGCTGGCGATTGCCGGATCCCCTGGATGGAGTGAGACCGGCGGGCCCTGGGTTGAGTCGTCTCAAGCGATGAAGAAGTTTGTTTGGAGCGAGACCGCCGTCGAAGGCGGCCATCCTTTCACCGGCATTATCGCCAAGCCGCCCATCGTGACCGGGCCTTTTCAGAACCTCGCCCAACAGGATCCGATGGGGATGATGGGCGGCCCAGGCCAGCAGCCTCCAACGCCCAAAGATTACTACGCCGACAGTGTCGTCACTGCCTATCGTGTCCCGGATGCGGAGATCTCCTCGTCGCGAGTGGAACCGAAAGTGACCTCCAGTGGCGGGCGGGTGGATCCCGCGATCCTGGCCGCCCGTGACATGATGAAGTCGACCGACCTGCCCATCGCACCGTTAGGGCAGAAGGCGTGGATACAGTTTGAGTATCCCGAGCCGCATACCATCGATGCAGTCACGGTTGCGATGGGTGGCCCGCGCGATCCATTGGCGCAGTTTTCAGGGGAAACGGGTCATGGACCAGTCGTGGAAGCCAGCGACGATGGGCAGCAATTCCGGTCTATCGTCACCATACCAACTGCAGGCGCGGTGCAGCACACCATGGCCTTTGCCCCGGTGACGGCGCGCTTCTTCCGCCTGACCTTCACCACCCTTGAACCTCCAAAGTCGATGCTCGGGGATATGGATCTGTCCGATCTTGGAATCGCGGGCATGCCCCCGCCACCCACGGACTATCACATCGCGCAATTCGAACTGCACTCAGGCGCGCGGATCAACCGATTTGAGGAGAAGGCCGGATTTGCAACTCTGCCCGATCTTTATTCGTTTGCCACTCCGTCCGCGACCGCGGGGCAGGCGATCCAGAAGGCCACGGTTGTTGACCTTACGGCCAAAATGCATTCCGATGGAACGCTGGACTGGACGCCTCCGCCGGGTCACTGGATGGTGCAGCGGATGGGTTATTCGCTCACCGGGATCACCAATCATCCGGCGTCACCGGAAGCCACCGGCCTCGAAGTGGACAAGCTCAACCGCGACCACGTGAAAACCTACTTCGAGCACTACCTCGACAACTACAAGGGGGCGGTCGGTCCGTTGATGGGCAAGACGGGTGTCCGCTTCGTCGTGACCGATAGCTGGGAAGCCGGCACCGAGAACTGGACGGACAACATGCTTGCCGAGTTTGCGACCCGCCGCGGCTACGATGCGCATCCCTGGCTCCCTGTGCTTACCGGGCACGTGGTCGAGAGTGCGGAAGCCAGCGATCGTTTTTTGTGGGACTGGCGTAAGACCCTCGCCGATCTGGTGGCCGAAAATCACTACGGTCAAATCGCTCAGTCCCTGCACGCGCGCGGTATGGGGCAATATGGCGAATCGCACGAGGAAGGGCGAGCCACCATAGGCGATGGCATGGAGATGAAAAAGGCCGACGACGTTCCCATGGCCGCCATGTGGACGCAACGCCCAGGCGTGAACGCGGAGCAGTACGGTTACAACGCGGATATTCGCGAATCTGCATCCGTTTCCCACATCTACGGACAGAACCTGGTCGCGGCAGAGTCTTTGACCGCGGCAAGCAGTCCCTGGGCATGGTCACCGGCAACGCTAAAGCCCACCGCGGACAAGGAATTAGCGGTTGGCCTGAATCGGTTTGTCATTCATACTTCTGTGCATCAGCCGCTGGTTAACAAGGCTCCCGGCCTGGCCCTGGGCCCCTTTGGGCAGTGGTTTACGCGCAACGAGGTGTGGGCCGAGCAGGCTCAACCGTGGATCACTTACCTGGCGCGCAGTTCATTTCTCCTACAGCAGGGACATTTCGTTGCCGACATCCTCTACTTCTACGGTGAAGATTCCAATCTCACTGCAATCTTTGGCAGCAAGTCGCCGGACGTGCCTCCTGGCTACAATTTCGATTACGTAAATGCCGACGCGTTGATTCATAAGCTGTCGGTCAAAAACGGGCAACTCGTTACCGCGAGCGGCATGAGCTATCGCGTACTGGCGCTTGACGCTTACAGCCAGCACATGTCTCTTCCCGTGTTGCGTAAGGTTCGCGAGCTGGTGCTGGCCGGCGCTACCGTTGTTGGTGCCCGTCCGATAGACGACCCAAGCCTGGCCGATGATGCGGCTGAATTCCGATCCATCTCCGATCAGCTGTGGGGGCAATCCAAAACCGGCAAGGGCAAGGTTTATGGCGATCAAAAACTGGCCGACGTGCTTGCCGGCATGAAGGTTCCGCCGGACTTTGCTTACTCCAAGCCGAACACCGACACCGAGGTCTTGTTCGTGCATCGCAAGCTCGATCACTCTGATCTGTACTACGTCGACAATCGGAATGATCGCGTAGAGCAGGTGGATGCAAGCTTCCGCGTCGAGGGAAAGGCGCCGGAACTTTGGCACGCTGACACCGGCACGATGGAGCCGGCTGCCTACCGTATTGCAAACGGCAGTACGACGGTCCCGCTTCGGCTGGATCCATACGGGACGGTCTTCGTCGTCTTCCGCAAGGTGGCTGCCTCCCCTTCGCTCGATCTCCCTGCCAGGAGCGAGAGCGCGGTGGCAACGGTGGAGGGCCCGTGGGAGGTGAGCTTCGAAGCTGACCGAGGTGCACCGGAAAAAATCACTCTCGATAAATTGACGTCGTGGAGCGACAGCACCAATGAGGGCGTCAAATATTTTTCCGGACACGGCACCTATACGAAGACCGTGGACGCACCCGCGGACTGGTTCAAGCCGGGCGCGCAACTTTGGCTGGATCTGGGCGACGTAAAGAACCTGGCCGAAGTCACGGTCAATGGAAAGGCGCTGGGGATCGTATGGAAAGCCCCCTATCGCCTCGACGTGACCAGCGCCATGAAGCCGGGTGAGAACAAGCTCGAGATCCGGGTGGCAAATCTTTGGGTCAATCGGCTGATCGGCGATGCACAGCCGAACGCAACCAAGAAGTACACCTTCACCACGCACAATCCTTACAAGGCAACTTCGCCCCTGCTTCCATCTGGCCTGCTTGGAGCTGTGCAGGTGATCCGCGTATCCTCACAACAACCATGATGCAGAGCAGGTATCGAAATTTGCGCATAGGGTTGGCCGGGCTTGGGCTGGAGGCATATTGGAGCCAGTTCGCGGGGCTGGAGGAAAGACTCAAAGGCTACGTCGGCGAGGTTGAAACCCAGATCTCAAGCGATACTCGGACAGTGGTGAACCTGGGGCTGGTCGATACGCCGGAGAAGGCGCTCGAAGCAGCACATAGGTCGCGGCGCGAAGACATTGAGATCCTTCTTGTGTATGTCACCACCTACGCACTTTCTGCAACCGTGTTGCCGCTGATCAAGAGGGCCGGGGTTCCGGTGGTCCTGCTCAACCTGCAGCCTGCATCTGCCATCGACTACCAGCGATTCAACGCGATGGAAAGCAGAACCGCCATGACCGGCGAGTGGCTCGCCTATTGCAGCGCGTGTCCTGTTCCTGAGATCGCGAATGTGCTTCGCCGCCTTGACATTCCATTTCACCAGGTCACCGGAATGCTCCACGACGATCCGGCCTGCTGGCAGGAAATAGAGGAGTGGCTTCGCGCCGCGGAAGTGGTCCACATGCTGGCGCACAGCCGCCTTGGATTGATGGGCCACTATTACGGCGGCATGCTCGACATCGCTACCGATCTGACGCAAGTGAGCGGCAGGTTTGACTTGTATATCGAAATGCTGGAAGTGGATGAGCTTGCCGCACGGAAGAAGACAGTCAGCGAAGACGACGCACAGAACAAGCTGGCGGAGTTTCGCACCTTCTTCGAAGTGGGTGACGATTGCCCGGCAGGCGGAGCTTCTGCGTGCAGCTCGTACAGCTGTCGCCCTCGATCAACTGGTGAAGCAAAAGAACCTTGATCTGATGGCCTACTTCTACAACGGAACCGGCGTTCCTGAAAATGAAGACACGATGAGCTCCATCATCCTTGGCACATCGATGCTTACCGGCCGCGGGGTGCCGGTCGCCGGAGAGTACGAGGTCAAGAACGTAATCGCCATGAAGATCATGGATTTGTTGGGAATCGGAGGTTCTTTTAGCGAGTACTACGCCGTGGACTTCGCTGCCGACCTCGTCCTCATGGGCCATGACGGTCCGGGTCACATCGGCATTGCCCAGGACAAGATCAAGGTGCGTCCACTCCGCGTCTACCACGGCAAGGTGGGTGCGGGCCTTTCGGTGGAGATGTCAGTTAAACACGGGCCAGTGACCTTGCTTTCTGTCGTCGAGGATAAGAACACCGGTTTCGCCTTGCAGGTCGCCGAAGGCGAAAGCGTTGCCGGAGCCATTCTGGAAATCGGCAACACCAACAGCCGCTATCGGTTTCCGTTGGGTGCGCGCAAATTCATAGAGAGCTGGAATTCCCATGGTCCGGCACATCACTGCGCCATCGGGGTCGGCCATGCCGCTGCGCAGATTGAAAAAGTTGCAGCCTTACTGCAATTGCGGTCGATTCGGGTGTGTTAGAAGAAAACATTTCCAGGAGAGGTCCGTGGAACTGCAGATCCCTCCCCTCCGCTTTGCTCCGGTCGGGATGACAAAGGAGAGGGAATCCTTCCTACTGAAATTGGTCATGAGCCGGATGCTCCTGGAAGGAGCGACACGCTGTTGGCCCGATACGATAAGGAGGGCTTTCGTCAGCAACCAATTTCCATTGGGGTGTTGCCCTCTCCTTTGTCATCCCGAGCGAAGCCGAGGGATCTGCAGTTCCGCGGAGGTTTCTTGGAAACACGGAATCGTCCCGACGCAGATTTAGAAGGCAGCCGATAAGATTTGCTGGGCCCAGTGCGCGACCGTGGCTGCTGCAACGCCTTCCGGATGCGGGTCTTCCAGGGCCGCCAATTGCACAGCGAAATTACCGATCGTGGCACTCTCTACCGCGCCACATCGTACCTCCAGACCCGTCGCAGCCTCGGTCAACCGATTCAGAAGCGTGTTGCGGCTACCGCCGCCGACAATATAGATCCGTCGTAGCCTCTTTCCGCTAATCTGCGCGAGGTTGCGCACGATCTCTCCGTACCTGGCGGCGAGACTATGCAGAATCAGGCTTGTCATTTCAGGCGCCGCCTCCGCACCCTCCGCGATAGGCTGCATCCCTCGCCGCTTGAGTTGCCGATTGATACGCGCCGGCATCTCTCCTGGCAAAAGAAGATCCGGGTCATCGACATTAAACCAACCGGCAGGAGGTGGAACCCGCTCGGCGGCAGCGATCAGCTCAGGCAGGGTCCAGTCAATCTCCGCAGCCCATTGGGTCATGCATTGCCGCAGCATCCACATGCCGTTCACGTTCTTGTGAAAACAAATGCGGCCCCCGACGGCGCCGAGATTGGTGAAGTCCGCCGCTTGCGCCTCGGGCCATTGCTGGGCTCAGTAAGCAGTGTTCCCACCAACGACCAGGTGCCCGAGCTTATGTAGGCCCAGTCGTCCCCGCTATCCGGTATGCCTGCGATCGCGGAAGCCGTGTCGTGACAAGCAGGAGCAATCAGTGCAGCGCCTTCGAGGGCGGATAAATTGAGCGCACCTCCGTTCAATTTTCCGATCACCGTGCCTGGAGCAACGATGGGCGCCGCGGCCTTCTGCACCAAACCCGCCGCCGCAAAAATCTCCCGCGACCAGTTACGCTTCTCCGCATCGACCAGCTGGGTATGCGTTGCGTTCGTATATTCGGCCACTGCCCGTCCGCCAAGGCGATGCAGCACATATTCCGGTAACGTGAGCCAGGGCGTTTCCTGCAAATCATCCGCATCCGCGCAAAGCTGGTAGAGAGTATTTATGCGGCTCATCTCAATCCCGGTAATGGCGCGAAGGCGAGCTGCCGAGATCCGTTGGAAGACCTCCGGTTGGGAGCGAATCGTTCGTTCATCGCGATAGCAGAAAGGGTCGGCAAGGGCTTCGCCATCGGCGTTCAAGCGAACGTAGTCCACGGCCCAGCCATCTGCGGCAATGGAGCGGATTCCTTCGCTCGCAATCTCTGCGCACTTGCGCAGACCGATATCCATCTGCTGCGTAATCTGGCGCAGGTCCCAACGGATCTCACCGTTATGGCTTATCGGAGCATTTCCGTGGCGATGAACCAACTCGATATGAGGCACCCCATTCAGCCACCGCAGCAACGAGACGCGGCAGCTCTCCGCGCCCAAATCGATCGCAATCATCGCTCGCCGGTTGTTTGGGCCGTTCTCGCTCATCGCAGATAAGCCTCGGTCAGACCTCCATCGACCGGGATCAGGTGGCCCGTAGTGCACGGCGCCAGCGGGCCGGCCAGGAAGAGGATAGCCGCGGCGCAATCCTTCGGATCAATCGGCTGATGAGTCAGGGTTCGCTGGGCATAGAACTGGGCCAGCAGGGTACGCAACTCGTCATCGGAAGCGGAGTCATCAAAAGGGATTTTGTATTTTGTCAGCGACGCTTTCACGCGGTCGCGGGGAAACATGGTCGATCCTTTGACCACGGTCGCGGGGCTGATGCCGTTGACCCGAACCTTGGGAGATAAAGTAACCGCAAGTTCGCGCACCAAATGGCTGAGAGCCGCCTTGCTGACGTCGTAAGCTTCACTGCCGCGCTTGGCCACGACGGCATTTGCCGAACTGGTCAGCACGATGCTGGTTTCAATCCCCTGAGC
Source organism: uncultured Acidobacteriaceae bacterium (assembly GCA_963847155.1). Lineage (GTDB taxonomy): Bacteria > Acidobacteriota > Terriglobia > Terriglobales > Acidobacteriaceae > PALSA-350. The sequence continues at coordinate 345,338 of CAWJZH010000009.1, forward strand.
TTCGAAGACCTTCGCCGCTTCATCTGCCAACAGGTAGTTGGCGGTGACGTTGATTTCGAGCGTCGATGCCCATTGTGCATCGCTGATCACCCCGTCGGGAGAGGAAGGGAAAAGCGCGGCCGTATTGATCAGGATGTCGATGCCACCGTATGCGGTAATCGTCGCATCGAGTGCTGCTCGAATCGCGGCGCGATCGCGGATGTCGATTTTGGTAGCAATCACCGCTTCGCGGCCTGCGATTGCCTGTGCCTCGGTAGCAACCTTGCTTGCCGCGTCCATCTCACGGTCGGCAACGACTACATGGGCCCCGCGCGCGGCCGCCATCAGCACCACCTCGCGCCCGATGCCGCTGGCCCCGCCCACTACGAGAACAACACGGCCGCTCAACTCCTTCGCCGCCGGCTGCCTTCTTATCTTGGCTTCCTCCAGGGCCCAGTACTCGATGCGGAAGGCTTCAGAAGCCGGCAACGCAACATAGTTGGAGTGGACTTTGAACTCGCTGGTATCCGCCGCCGGCCCTGCCTGGGGCAGGATTGCGGGACAGGTACCGTCATCTAAATGCCCGGCGCCTTCCATCACGTGAATCGCATTTACATAGAATTCGCCAGTGATGCGCGCCTCGGCCTTATTCTTTCCGAAACTGAACATCCCGATACCTGGCACCAGCACGACGGTGGGGTTAGCATGGCGCATCGCGGGTGAATCCGGCAATGCGTGCTGCTTATAGTAGTCCGCATATTCGCGGCGATAGTTCTCCAACGCGGCCGTTGCAGACGGAAGAATTTGCGCAGCATCCTTCGACGGATCCCAGTCCACAAACAGCGGCCGGATTTTCGTCCGGATGAAGTGATCTGGGCAACTGGTTCCCAAATGCGCCAGCTCCGCGGCGGAATGGGAATTGATGAACTCCAGGATCTCGGGAGTATCGGTGAAACTGCCAATCATGCGCTGCTGGTTTGAGACATTGCCGCGGAGAAACGGCATGAGTTTAGTAGCAATCGTCTGCCGCTGCTCGTGCGGCTGGTACTTTGCGCCCCCAAATGGAGCAGCGCTCTTTCTGGATCGATAGCCCTCGATGAACTGGCCAATCTGGTCGATGATAGTGATGGTATTTAGATATGATTCCCGCTGCGTGCTGCCCCAAGTAAACAGGCCATGCCCGCCGAGCACTACACCGTCGCATCCGGGAACTTGCTTCACCGCACGTTCCAGCATCATGGCAAGCTCGAACCCCGGCCGCTGCCAGGGCACCCATACCAGCTTGTGATCGAATTGCCGGTTGAACTCATCCATTTTTTCCTTGCCATTCGCCGAGGCGGCGAGCGCAATACCCCAGTCCGGATGGAGATGATCTACATGCGGGAAGGGGAGAAAGGCATGCAGGGCCGTATCGATCGAAGCAGCGACAGGATTGTTACCAAACGTGCACAGCGGATACAAGCCGACGATCTCATCTTCAAACTCAACCCCACGGTAGATCTGTGCCAGGGCACGGACCTTATCCATGTACAGCGTGGCAAAGCCCTCGACCTTGATGCTGCCCAGGTCACCGCCGCTGCCTTTCACCCAAAGCACCTCCTTCTTCTCGCCATCCAGAGGGTCGGTGCCTTCCAATTTCGAGCTGGTATTCCCACCGCCGAAGTTGGTGATGCGCAGATCCGATCCCAGCAAATTGGAGCGATAGCGCAAAAGAGCGGGGGCATCGAGCGTTCCGGCGTGGCTCGTGTCCCAAAGATCGGAAAGATACTTGAGGGGCATTCGTCTTCTCCTTGCAGCGTTCTGTGATCACCTTGGCCAGTATGAAATCAATAGGGCAAATGTTTCCAAGCGCACCAATACTATGCCATCCCGAGCCGGTTTGTCCGCATAAACGTGGTACTTAATTCAATAGACAAAGTATTTCACAATGTTTCCTGCTTCACGTAGGATAGGGGCGCTTGCTCCAACCCTTTTCCCGAGGTGAGTGTGGGTCCTAACCCGTTCATTGGCGTTATCTATCACTGGATCGGCGGTCTCGCTTCTGCCAGCAATTTCATTCCTTTTCGCGGGATCAAGCGTTGGTCCTGGGAGATTTACTGGATCATCCAGGGCATCGCCGCCTGGATCGTCGCGCCCATGGTGTTAGCCCTCCTGCTGGTCCCGCATCTGTTCGACATTCTGCATGCGGCGCCGTCTGCCAGTATCTACTATGCGTGCTTCTGGGGACTCATGTGGGGGGTTGGCGGCCTCACCTTTGGCCTCTCCATTCGCTACCTTGGCATCGCCCTGGGCTATGCGATCGCACTCGGCTTTTGTACCGCATTCGGCACCTTGATGCCGCCGATTTTCAGCGGCCAGATGTCCTCGATTCTGCATGAGACTTCAGGGCAGGTGATCCTCGCCGGAGTTGGCGTGTGCATGCTGGCCATAGCCGTCAGCGGCCTTGCCGGCTATTCGAAGGAGCACGAGATTTCCAGCGAAGATCGGGCTGAGGCCGGGGAACGCGACTTTTCCTTTGGCAAGGGCCTCGCCGTCGCGATTTTTGCCGGCATCATGAGTTCCTGCTTTGCTTACGGGCTGGCTGCGGGCAAACCTATCGCTCAGATAGCGCAGGTTCGATTGCTCGCGCGAGCATCGTCTCGACCTTTGGCAGAACCTTCCCGTCCTGGTGGTTGTTCTCTGGGGTGGATTTGTCACTAATTTCCTCTGGTCTCTTTTCCTGATCGTAAAAAATCGTTCCTTCGCCCAGTTCGCTGGGGCGCCAGGCATCAATCCGATGGGGGCTGTCGACGTCACGACCGCAAAGTCACTGGGCGCAGAGGCGGCTTTGCTTGAGCTGCCTATGCGCCTCACTGGTCCAACGCTGGTGAAGAATTACGTTCTCGCCGCGTTGGCAGGAGTGATCTGGTACTTCCAGTTCTTTTTCTATTCCATGGGGCAGACCAAGATGGGCAAGTACGATTTTTCCAGCTGGACCCTGCACATGGCCAGCATCATCATCTTTGCCACGCTGTGGGGCGTGGCCCTGAAGGAATGGAAGGGAACCAGCCGGCGCACGAAAGGCCTGGTCGCCCTTGGATTATTCCTGCTGGTCGGCTCGACCGTCGTGGTGGGCTATGGCAATTATTTAAAAGTCCGCTAGCCTCTTCAGGCGTAGCTCGCGACCGCGCCCTGGTTTGCCGCTGCACGTTCCTTGGTGATCTGTTCGATGTAGCCGCTTTCGCGAAGCGCCAGCAGGGGATCTTCCACCAGACCCTTGGATCGCCTCCAACTCTTCACGATAGGCCGCACATCCTGCCAGAACGCAGAGCGAAAGCACTCTTCTGCTTCCACCAGCTTGCATTCTTCCTGCAGTACCGAGAGCCGCGCTTGATCGACCAGGGCAGCCTTGGCGTATATTTCCTGCGCCGTGCAAACAGTCTGCACCATGGCTTCCATCTTGCCCTTCATATTGTGGCTTTGATCGATCATGTACGCCACATCGACAGGGGCTCCTGTTTCCCATTCGTAGTTACGAATCTCGTGGAAGATGCGGAACACCTGGTAGGGGTCGATCGATCCCAGCGTCAGGTCATCGTCGGCATAGCGCCGATCGTTGAAGTGAAATCCGCCCAGCATTCCAGCGCGCAGCAGCCAGGCGACAATCTGTTCAATGTTTTGTGTCTGGTAGTGGTGGCCGGTGTCGACCAGCACCAATGCCTGCGGCCCGGCGGCCTTGGCCAGCAACAGCGCCATGCCCCAGTCGGCTACGTCGGTGTGATAGAAGTACGGCTCAAACGGTTTGTATTCGATCAGCAGTCTTTGGCCGGCGCTCATGGCGGCATGCGCTTTCTTGAACGCTTGCTCAAACCAATCAATGCGGTGCCGCATACTCTGCGTTCCGGGATAGTTTGATCCATCAGGAAGCCAGGGCGCTATATCCCGCGAATTCAATTTATGTGCGATCGCGACGCAGTCCAGCAGATGATCGAGTGCTTGTTTGCGGATCGCCGGATCGGGATTGCCCAGGGCTCCGAATTTGTATTCCTGACTCTGAAAAAAGTTGGGATTGATCGACCCCGCGGCCACGCCGCATTTGCTCGAGAGTTCCTGCACCTGGGACACGTCTTTGAGCCCATTCGGCAAATCCCAAAGGACGTGCAGGGCAATTGTCGGGCAGGCTCCCGTTAACTGGTTCACCATGCCGGCGTCACTGAATTTCTCCGCCAGGTTGGTCGCTGCCGCAGGCTGCATAAATTTGCCGAACCGGGTTCCCGTGTTCGCGAAACCCCACGAAGGCAATTCAATCTTGAATTGATCAAGTGCCTGCCAAACAGCGCCTTCCATGTCTTGTGCCATAGTGTCCCTATCCGCGAAATCGTGCTGAACTCTTACAGCCAACGAACTTCTTGCGAGCCGGCGGACCGTTTCCACCTTGAACAGTCAAGCCTGAAAAATTGCAATAGGGTAACAGTTTCCATCCTAAATTTCGATATGTCAATAACTCAGATATATCAATTCCTCAATTCGACGGCGCCGGCCCAGTTCAATAGGGGAACCTGTTGCGTGGAGCCAGGCAGGCTGCTCCCGCGGGCCACAACTGATTTTACAATCCACCACGTTTCCTGAGACTTATTGCCCGGTAACCTGAAAGGAATAAGTGCCGGCGGGCAGCTCATAAGTAGCGCTTCCCTCGGCATTACTCACCAAACGGATCTTCTTACTGTTTGTTAATGCTTCTCCATCTACCAGTGAACCTGCTCTGCTGGCCGGCGGGCAGCGGCATGTGGGCCGTCGTATTTGGGGGAACGGTGACCAGCCAGGTAGCGGTCGTACCCTTCATCGACCACGCCGATCGTATTTCCCCGTAAGAGGATTGGTAGCGGAAGTCGAGACTTCCCAGGCGGGCGTCGAAATTGGGATGGAGATAGATGGTGTGGAAGCCGGCGTCCGCCGGTAGCGCATCGATACCAGCCGCGTATCGATAGATCCAATCCGCCACTGCGCCATAAGCATAGTGGTTGTAGGAATTCATGCTGGGGTCGCCGCGCATCTGGTCGCCGTTCCAGCGCTCCCACATGGTGGTGGCGCCGTGCCCCACCAGGTATCCCCAGGAGGGATATTCCGTATTGAGCAACAGGCGATAGGCAAGGTCGCTGTGGCCGGTATCGACCAGCACAGCCAGCAAATAAGGTGTCCCTAAGAATCCGGTGGCCAGGCGCCCGTGATTGGCTTCAATCTTGGCCACCAGCTTGTCGGCCGCCGCGGCTCGCAGAGAGTCGGGCACCAGCTTCATATTCAATGCCAGCACATAGCTCGTCTGGGTATCACCACCCTTGGCCCTGGCTTCGGGGTTGTTGATCGCTCCAAAGGGAGACGGGCCATTATCGGCCCCTGGAATAAACCCGTCGGCGTGAATGAACTCAGCGGCAAAGGCGGTCTTGATCTTGTTGAACACCTCGGCATACTTTGCTTCTGCTTCGGTCTTACCCAGGGCATGCGCCATCTGCTGCATGAGCGTGACATCGTAGGCCCAGTAGGCACTTGCAACCAGCGGCTCGAGCGTCGGCCCCTCGGGAGAGAGCCAATCGCCGAAGGGTATACCGTAGCCTGTCTTCCAGAGGTAAGAGGGATTGGCTTCCTGGATCGCGGCCAGGTACTTCTCCATCGCATCCCAGTTTTGCTCGATGACCCGCGTATCTCCCGACTGCAGCCACGCAGTCCAGGGAATAATGACGCCGGCATCGCTCCACCCGGCGCCGAAGCCGGGGTTAGGCGTGTCTGTTCCCGGGGCAAAGATGCCGTACATCGGTGTGCCCACCTGGGTGTTCCGTATATCGCGGGCAAATTTCTTCGAGAACTGTGTCAGGTCCATGTTGTAGGACGCGGTGCGCCAGAATACCTGCGCGTCCGCGGTCCAGCCCAGACGCTCATCGCGTTGCGGGCAATCGGTGGGCACGCCGACGAAGTTGGAGCGCTGTCCCCACAGGATGTTATTCCACAGTTGATTGATCATCGGGCTGCCGGACTGCATCTGCACCGTGATCGGCGCGTCGGTGTACATGGCGATTGCCTTCACGGCATTCAGGTCGGGCTTGTATTTCAAGCCCGTCACTTCAACATAACGGAAGCCGTGAAAGGTAAAGTCCGGCTGGAACTCCTCATCGCCTTTTCCGGAAAGAATAAAGTGATCGGTGGCTTTGGCGGTGCGCAGGTTCTCAACGTAGAGAGTGCCGTCGGGGTTCAGCACTTCCGCGAACCGCAGCTGAACGTCTGTGCCCGCCGCCCCTCGCGCCCGCAGGCGCTCCACTCCCGCCAGGTTCTGGCGAAAGTCGTAGATGTAAACTCCCGGCTTGGGGTTCGTGATCTCGGCCGCGGTCAATGTTTTTTGAGCACGGATCGGCTGGAAAGATTGCGGAACAATCTCCGGTTCCCTGGGGCTCACTAAATCGACTTGCTTCCAATGAGCGTCGGAAAAAGCTGCCGTATCCCAACCCGCCTGTTCCTTGCGCGCGTCATAGTCTTCGCCGTCGTAGATCTCGGCTTGCGAAATGGGAGAGATATCCGCTTTCCATGAGGCGTCGGTGGCGATCCACTCAATCGAGCCATCCGCATGCTCGAGGCGAAGTTCCGCCTTCAGAGCCGGCGGAGTGTCTCCATAGTTGTATCCCTGGCGAAACCACATCAGCGGCGTCGTATACCAGCCTGGGGCCAGCCAGGCCGCAATGGCGTTTTGCCCGGTCTTTACCTGCTTGGTGACGTCATAGGCCTGGTAAGGAACGTGCGCTCGAAAATCGTCCCATCCCGGAGACAGGATCTGATCGCCAACCCGAGTCCCGTTGATTTGAACGCGATAAGCGCCTAACGCAGTTACATAAAGCCGCGCCGAGACTACCGGCCCGCTGACCGCAAAGCTGTGGCGAAGCAACTTCACTGGGCCGGTGCGCCAGGGATTCCCCAAAGTGTCCGCGTTCATCGGTGTCTTGGGGAGTACGTAGCCGACGGCGTTCTGCCATGCGGAATCATCGTACTTTTCGTCATACCACCCTTGCTCCGCATTGAGCCTGGCTTTCCACTCCTTGCCGCTGGCGAAGATGACGGTTGTGCCATCCGTCTTCTCGATATAGAGACAAGCGCTCATCGGGGTGCGGCTGGCCTCAGGTGGGGGTGTTCCGCTGGCCGAGGGCGTTCCGTACAACGTGACCCCGACGGCCAGCAGGTTTTCACCGCTGCGCACGTCTGAGGTCACGTCCTTCAGCTGGTAGGTCTTCCAGGGCGCCTGCTTCCATGGGGGCAGCGGTAGTGTTTCCAATACCTGTTTCCCATTCACCCACGCCGCAGCGGTGTCTTCTCCGGTAACGAACAGGTCCGCGCGTTTCACCGGCCCGTCGATCTGAAACTTGAATCGAAAATCATGCTGTGTATCAGGACTTCCCTGGGGAGGGCTGGTCTGAGCGCTGTCCGCGTTGGTGATCCATGTAGCCCCCGATTTACGAACCGCGCGATGCTCCGGATCTTCATAGCCGATCCACTCAGCTTTCCAAGCTTCCTTGAGCAAACCTGTTTCCCACCAGCTCACGTCGCTCGCCGGGTAGGGTTTGCCGTCCTTGTCCCAGGCCTCCACGCGCCAGTAGTACCGGGTTGAGGCGGCTAACTCTGGGCCGCCGTATACCAAGCCAAACGATTTGTCCGAGGTGATGCGGCCGCTATCCCACACATCCGCCTTGCCCGCGGTTAGCATCGTCGGGCTTACTGGCTACCTCGATCCGGTACGCTGTCTGCCGCGCAGCGAATCCGCTATCCACAAGCTGCCAGGCAAACAGGGGTTGGGCGGAATCGATGCCGAGGGGGTCAACCATGGAGTCACAAGTGAGATGGGTTGGTTTTCCCGATGACGGTGCGGCGAAAGCGGGGGCAAGGCAAAGAGTCGTGGCGAGCCCTGTCAACGCCAAGCCGGCGCGGCGCGCTCGGTTGCGGAAGAGACGGTTCGATAAGGTCATGTGCATTCGGCTGAAACTATCGAGTTGGCGAGGCAGCAATGTCAATAGGAAAGTGCTATACCTTTCGAATCTTGCCATCGGTCTTGTCTTTGAGGGAAACAGGTGCGTGACAACGCATCGACGTCCTGTCCTGAGGCAGGTTGAGAATTCAATCGCAATTTCCCTATTTGGAACTGTTGCTCTATTGCTTTATTTCTGTATGATGGGTGCGGCCGGAAATGCGGAGGCTATTGGCGTCGCAACATCGCCGCGAGAGGACTCTCTAGTAATTGACATCATTGGATGGCTGGATGCCGCCCTGGAGCAAACAACGAAGCCCACTTCCCTGGACGGGTGCCCCATGTTCGCCCGGCGTACATGGGCCGAAAACGATGTTTTCCAATGCTTTTACTCCATGCATCCGCGCTCTTGCTCCTACAGCCTCTTGTCTGCGAAACGGAAGCGTTCGAAGGGGCTGCGCCCCGTCATCTTCGGCCCATGTACGCCGGGGCGAACATGGGGCACCCGTCCAGAACCATGGACCGTGGTTAGGGGGATGAGATCCGCCGATCGCCCTCTCCAGTCCAATTTGGACCATTTTGAGACACAGATTCGACGATTGCGGAGACCAACCTTGATCCATCAATTCAAAGTCCTTTCTCGCCTCCTGTTGGCAGCAACCTTTTTCTCCGGCTCAGTGCTGGCACAATCGGCAAGCAAGCCGAACGAAGTGACCGTCGATTGGAACAAGACGGTGATCGTGTCCAGGTCTACGCCCACCCTGCAAGTAGTCGTGAACCCCATGTTGCGGTCCGGATCGCCCATGCACGACGCTTCTTTCCAGGCGCTCAAGAATCTAGGCGCCGACTACGTCCGCTATGTGCCCTGGCTACCGTACCCCAGGCTTGGTGTCGCCGAGCTCGAACCGCCAACCAGGGAAGCCACCTCCTGGGACTTCTCGCTCATCGATCCCATGACCAAAGACTTTCTGGCGGCGACGGAAGGCCACAGCACGGTGATGAACTTCAGCACCATCCCTGCGTGGCTGTTCAAGACCGACAAACCGGTGACTTACCCGGCCGATCCCAACCAGGTTTATTGGAACTACACTCAGGGTACGGAGCTGAAAGACCCATCCGGCAAGGAACTGGGCGACTACTACGCCCGGCTGGTGAGCTGGTACACCAAGGGAGGCTTCACCGACGAAAACGGCAAACAACATTCTTCCGGCTACCACTACAACTTTCCCATTTGGGAAGTACTCAACGAGGTGGAGTTCGAGCACAAAACCACCCCGGAACAATACACCGCCCGCTACGATGCGATCGTCAGCGCAATCCACCAGGTAAGTCCCGATACAAAATTCATGGGTCTGGCGTTGGCCATGCCTTCGGACGATCCGCGCTATTTCGAATACTTCCTAAATCCGGCCAATCACAAACCAGGAATTCCGCTCGACTACGTGTCCTATCATTTCTACGCCAGTCCAACGCCGCAGCAGGACATTAACAATTGGCAGTACACCTTCTTTGATCAGGCCGATCGCTTTCTGGCCACGGTGCGCTACATCGATGCGATTCGCCAACGCCTCTCTCCGCAAACCAAGACCGATACCAACGAGCTGGGAGTGATTCTGGCCTCCGATGAAGCGGAGATAGCGGAGAGTAAGGCGCATCCCGATACCATCCCGACCCTTTATTGGAATGCGGCCGGCGCGCTTTACGCCTACTTGTACGGCGAGTTGGCGAAACAAGGCGTTGACGTCATCGGAGAATCACAGCTGGTCGGATATCCCTCACAGTTTCCCAGCGTCAGCATGATTGACTGGAAGAACGGAAAGCCGAATGCTCGCTACTGGGTGCTGAGTCTCCTGAAGGACAACTTCCACCCTGGAGATCAACTGGTAGCGACTACGCTGTCTCACCATAGCGACATCGCCGCCCAGGCTTTCGTGACTCCCGCGGGGAAGAAGCTGCTGCTGATCAACAAGCGGGATCGAGCCATCGAGGTCACGTTGCCAGGTGAAGCGCAGAACGCAAACCTTCTCACGGTGGATCAGGAGAGTGGGGAAGCCGCGGCTCGGGCCTCCAAGCACGATGGCGCGCATCTGACCCTGGCTCCTTTTGCCGTAGTCGTGGTCAGCGTCCCTGAAGCCGCTCTATGTGTATGGCGAAGTTAGCTGGGGCAGCCTTTGCGTTTCCAGTTTGCACGTATCCGGGAGGTGCGGCAAGATAGGCTACGGGCTGAACAGGTTCGGAAAAAGGTCGAATAGAGAGCGAAGACCATACCGTCAGCGGCTAAAGTCGGACGTAATTACAATCACTTATGGACGGCCTAAAGGCCGTCCCCTTCAAAGATTTAATTTTTCGGCATCCTCTAAAGCCCGTACATAAACCGGCAAGAACCGTCTGGCCTTACGCCGTTGAATCCTTTAGAGGCCCGCGGTTCGGAGGAGCGCTAATCACCAGGGTAAATGCAACGGACGCAGTTTGACCCGACGAACCGACGGTGATCGTAGGCATATAGGTTCCTGGCTTAGTTGTAGAGTTCGCGATCACGTAAGCAACCCTGAGGGATTAGATTCCGATTCCTTGTAGCTTTCCGATACTCCCGCCGGCAGCCCGCCAATGGTAAACGTTGCGGTTTCGGTGGGAGCAACGATCGATTACAGGTATGTTCACCGCCGTTCCATCCGAGGGCACGACGACGGTAGTGTCGTTAACGGAAACCGAAAGGATGATGGGCGGAGGAGAAAAGCTGGTCTTTCCTCCGCACCCGGTCACAGCGAGGATAAATACTGTAGAAGCCAGCAGAACGAGCGTGATGCATCCATCACCATCATTGTGCCGAATAAAACGGGATCTACTGAACCTCACCATTTTGCAGCACCTGTTTCGTCACTTCGCCGGGTGTGCTGGTTGCCTGCTGCAACGCAATCTGGCTCCGTAGACGCTGAAATTGTGCCAGCGCCTTGTTTGTTCTTCCTTGTTGCCCAAGGCTCGATCCGCTTGCGCCAAGCCGATACCACGCGACCTCATCATCGGCGTTGAGTGCGACCGCCCGCTGCAGATGCGGCAACGCAAGATCGGGCTTTTGCTGCGCCATCAGTGTCGTCGCCAGGCCAACATGCGCTTCTTCAAAGTCGGGATAGTACTGCAACGCGGATTCAAAGAGCTGCTGTGCCTGATCAAGCTCATTCTGTTGCCGATGAATCTCGGCCAGTTCGTAAATAGCGTTAGCATTACCCGGATCTGATTGCAGCTCCTGTTCAAATTCTTTTGTTGCCTCCGCCTGATCCTCAGGCGAATGGTTAAGCTGCCAACGGGCCAGTAGGGTTCGGCCAATACGATAGTGGATCTTAGGCCGGCGAGGATCGAGCCTGAGCACCTCGCGATATTCGCCAATCGGAAAGATTGGTCGATCCTTCACTCTCAAAAGCCTCAGCTGCTGCCTGGTGCCGCCATATCGACGTAGGCGCCACCACCTCCAACTTATGCAGCGTGAGAAAGGCGTAATTTCCGTACACGCGGCCCGTGTGATAGAGAATCTCAGGGTCGTCCGGATACACGCCGGTTCAACTCCAGGGCCACCGTCACTGCATCTTTGTCTCGCTGCAAGCCGGTATAGGTTCGCATCAATTGCAGGCCGCACATCCGTTTCGTGGCCGGATCCGATGCCTGTGGAAAGCACTTCTGCAGCCCGGGGAGCGCTTCCTTGTATTCCCCGACTTCGGAAAGCGACATCGCCAGCAGTGTGCTCGCTTTGCTGAGCGCCGGCTTCAGCTTCAACGCCTGCTTGAGTTCCGGCACAGCCTGGTCGAACTTCTTTTCCTGGAAATAAACCAAACCCAGCGTGGCATGCATTTCGGCAATATCAGGAGCGATTTGGAGCAGATTCTTGAAGTCGCTTTCCGCCTCCTCATAATGCCCGGCCGCCAGCGCCTGCTGACCTGCCTCGGAATACTGCTGCAAGGTCTCCTCCTGTGAGCGTTGCATCGCCAGGCCTAAGGCGGAGCTCAAGGCAAGCATCGCCAAACTGTAGAAGGCAACTGCCCTAAATCTAGGAATCATGCAGGCAAGTGTATCTCCTGTTCAGAAAGGTTCGCCACGCCGAAAGGCGTGGCGAAGGTGTGTTGATGATGCGGGGGTCAGAAGGTGAGTTTGCCGCTGAACTGAATGACTGCGGGGAGTCGACGCTCGAGTAATCAGGCCAAACTTGGAATCGCCCACGGTGTTGTCGATGACCGAACCTCCTCCTGATCCAGCGACCAACAATCCGCCCACGTTATCCGTGTATTGGTGGTGGTTGAAGATGTTGAAGGCATCCATTTTCAGCGCGAACCTTAGGCGCTCGAAAATGTCGAAGGTCTTTCCAAAGCCCATATCAAAGTTATTGATACCCGGCGCGCGTAAGGTATTCCGCCCGATGTTCCCATACTCCCCGAGTGCGGGCTGGGTGAAGCACGCCCCATTAAGGCGCTGGAACTTCTTATTCAGACCAGCGTGAATATTGCAGCCCGGCACATAGTTAGCATGCATGAACTGGCTGTCGTTCAAGCTTTGAATATCGTTCGCCTGGATGGTGAAGGGGAAGCCGGTCTGGAAGGTGGTGATCCCACTAGCCTCCCAGCCGCCGATCACAAGGTTTTCCGCGCGGTTGATTCCGGCCGCGAATTTCTTGCCCCGTCCAAAAGGCAATTGATACACATAGCTGGCGACAAACCGGTGATCGACGTCAAAGTCCGATGGTCCATAGTCCAGCTGCGGATTATGGTTGTCCTCGAAGCCCTGGTAGCCCGCGCCGGTGGCGCCCACGCCTGCTGCCGCCGACTTGTCGTCCAGACTTCTGGCCCAGGTAAAGACTGCGGTGACGGCCATATCGCCGGCACGATGCTCAAACTTGACGTTGGCCGCGTTGTAGTGCGAGTAGCCGTGGAAGTCGCTGTTGATATAAAACCCATTGAAATTCGGATAAGGCAAGCGGCTTTTCACCGTGCAGGGAGCCTGGGTGATGTTGATGTAGCTGCCGCTGACTGGGTCCTGCGCCTGGCAGAACGCGCGACTGCGGCCGGAATCTGGTAAGGCTGCGCGATATTGTGCCGATCGAGTAGATGAGTTGCGTTCGTGCCGATGTAGTTGACTTCGAGAGTGGTGTTCCTTGCCAGCTCGCGCTCCACAGAGAGCGTGTAGGACTGCACATAAGGATTGAGAGGATTCTCCGACTCGATGACCGCGATGAATGACAGCGTTGATTCAGGGAACGGCCCAAGTGTGGAGTAGCTCGGGAACAGCTGATTGCTGCAATTTGGGAACTGCCGGCTCACCGTGGTCGGGCTCAGATTGTTGCGGATGCTGTACGGATAGATATCCGCCGAGTCATCGATTTCGCGTCCTTCGTAGGAGTCGTAGAAGATACCATAGCCGCCGCGGACGACAGTCTTGTCATTCACGCGGTAGTTCACGCCGAAGCGAGGCGCAAAGGGCGTCTTCGGAGCCCGGATGGGGCACCTTCCCGCAGTAACGCAGGATCGGGCCGCCGTCGAAGCCGATGCCGGGAGCCACGCCGTTGGTCGACAACTGCGGATCGGCGTAGCAAAGGCCGCCCTGCACGTTGGTAGTGTCGAGCCAGAAGAAGTGGTTAGATGCCTCGTAGGCGGCCGCACGGAAGTCCCAACGCAAGCCGTAGTTGATGGAGAGCTTCTGGGTTACCTTCCAGTCGTCCTCCGCGTAAGGTGCGAGAGTAACTAAAGATGTGGTCTTGTGGGTTACCGGCCGTGTCTTTCGGGCTCAAAGGGCCGGGCACAAATCCACCTACACCGTTGTAGTAACCCGAGTCAACATGTCGGCGACCGCATTGCCGGTGCCGCAGAGCGGCTGTCCCGCCGTTGATGGGCGATGCGGGGTTGGTGCAGCCGACCGTGTTGATGGGGGCTGTTTTACCACTGAACGTCCAGTCGCCATAGAAATCATCGTCGCAGGTTTCGAATCAATCGCCACCGGCGATAGTCGATGCCCAAGCCAATGGTGTGCTTGCCACGAACCGTGGTGAACGAATCGGCAAATTCCCAGTTGGGATTGTCCGATCCCGCTATACGAGTTGATCGGTCCGCCGCCGTTGGCGAACTTGCCAGTCCCGAAGCCGACGTTCGGCCAGGTCTGTTGGAGAGCGGTCCGAAGGTCTGTAAACATGCCAGTCAGGCCAAGTGCGCTGACCACCGAGGCGGCGGGGCAGACTCGATCCTTGCGGCGCCTGGGCATGCAGGTAGCCAAAGCGGAAATTATTTACGTTGGTGGCCCCAAGCTGATGGTGTGACGAAACATCCCAGCTGTCTTCGGTTTCGAAATATTGCTCAATGCCGATAGTCGACGGAGAAGGAGTTGTACAGGATTGCTGTTCACGTATTTGGCGTGGGTGTAGCGGCCAAAGACTGAGCCGTATCTGCCCAGAAGTCTGGTCTCCCCGGTAGGTCTGTTGATTCATGGTGAGGGGACCCGGAATAGTCGCTTGATGAAGTTAGTCACGCCTTCGGCCAGTATTGCCGGGAACGTTCGGTGCTCTCCAGAATTTGTTGGCAACCGCCACCAGCCCGATCCGTGCCGTTTGAGCGGCCGGTCGGAACCTGGGTTCCCCAGAATCGTTCAGCCCGGTAGTCGGATCGACGGGCAGGCAGTCATAGCCTGCATTCAACACTGCCGTGCAATGGGCGGTGCCATACGCAGGCAGCGGACCGCCTGGCAGGCCGCTGACTGCTGGATAGGTCGTCTGCGAGAAATCGCCCGACAATTCCGCCGGTGTTGGTATAACAGCCTGAACTCTCTGGCCATTATTCATGCGCCAGCCTTCGTAGTTGGCCATCCAGAAGGTCTTGTTACGTCCGTCATAGAGTTTCGGAATGTAGACGGGACCGCCTGCGACAAAGCCGAACTGGTTCAGATGCAGAATCGGGTTTGCGGTTTTAACCCCGGCGATAGTGTCGGTCGCTGTAGGGAATGGCGAGCTGTCAAAGGCATCGTTGCGGTTCGACTCGAAGACAGCGCCGTGAAGCAGTTGGTCCCGCCCTTGCTGACGATGTTGATCTGGCTGGCACCGAAGCCATATTCCGCCGGGTAGATGCCGCTCTGCACCTTGAATTCCCCGATAGCGTCCTGGGACAGAATCACGGCCGGAGTCTGCAAGCGCCTGATCGGTATTGACCAGTCCGTCGAGAGTGTAGTTATTGCCTTCGGGGCGGCCACCGTTGATACTGATGGCGTTGCCCTCGCCTTGTCGCATCGTGCCTTGCTCGCCGCCGACGGTTACCGCGCCCGCACCGACCAAGCAGCAACTGCATGAAGTTGCGGCCGTTGAGCGGAAGCTCAGCCACCTGTCTGGCGCTCGATCTCCTGGGAAGCGCGGCGCTATCGGTATCCAGCGATAACTGCCTGGGCAGCAACCTCCAGCTTTCGGTCACCGCGCCCGGCTTCATGCTGACGATCCATGCGAATTTTCTGATCGACGGCCAAGTGTGAAGGTGTCGGTCCGGGACTTTTCGAAACCTGCGGCCTCCACTTCGACCGAGTAGTCGACCTGGGTTCAACGATGGCGCGTTGAATAGTCACCCGCGGAGCTTGTTGAGGTCTGGATAGGCGGCTAGGTGGCTTTGTTGGTGATGGTCACCTTTGCTTTGGGAAGTACCGCGCCAGTACTGTCAGTGATCGTCCCGAGAATCGCGCCGGTTACTCCCGCCCTGACCGAAAGCTATGTTCGACCGCTAACACCACGAGAAAACAGAAGAAACAAATCCTTCTCAATGACATACGACCTCCTCCCAAAATGACTCTACTGTCGCCGCGATGGGTGGTTGTGCCCCCACCTTCCGGCCGCTTCTATGGTGCCCGTGCTCAAACGCCGCGAAGCGAATCCCCGGACTCTCACACGTCACCCGGATGCTCAAACTGAATACGCGCCCGAAAATATAGGTCTCAAAATACGAATGTCAAGGGAAAAGAAATTTCTCAATAGAATTCCTGAAACCAACTGGGCAACTATTCCAAATCGGGCGGGATCGGCCTAAGCGGTGAGAAGCGGCCGCCGATAGCGGGGCAGGAACGTAGTTTCAGCCTTGGACGGGTCAAGGCCAGTCAGGATGCGACAAAACGTAAGCAGGCTAAGGCGTAAGGCAAAAGCTGGATAGAATCAGACCCACTCCATTCGCGCCACGGTTCGGAGTCGAGTTTGCTGAGACTTTGTTCGTCGAACAAGAAGGACGGAATAGATTGGCTGATCCCCCTGAACCACTACTTCTTGCCTTTGAGCGGTGAGGTTTGCCAGCCACGCAACTTGCCTTCCTTCTCGATCCACTCCGCTTACCGCAGCAACTTTGCCTGGATGGCTTGAATGGCAGGTGCACCGAGGATTTCCACCGAGCTCGGCGAGTCCGGCCGCAGCGTAAAACGCCGGGCGGAGTTGGAGCTTCTCGGAAACACCCGCGCTGGCCAGTCCGAGGCGCCCGCTCAGACTCCCAACCGTCAGCATCTGCAGCCCCGCGTCAGCGGTCTCCGCGACGAAGCCAATCATCCACGCCGCCGCGAAGAGGCTGGTTTGTCTCGGGTCGGAATCCGTCATCGTAACCCGGCCATTGGCCGGGTTCTCCATCACCCGCGCGCCATAAGGGTTATGGCGCATGCCGATCGTAGAAGGGCCAATCCAGTAAGCCTTGTCTTTGCCGATGATCGCCCGCGCCGATCGCACAATGTGCGGCAGAGCTTCCAGGCTCTCCATAACGCTCAAATCGTCTGCTGCATGCACGATCGGGCATGTACAGTGAGAGACGAAATCGAGCAACTCGACCGGTGGACGCTTGCGGTTGAGTTCGGTGAAATAACTGAGCGTGCCGCCGCCGATTGCGAGGCCGGGAAAAGCCTTCCGGGCCGCCTGGTAGATTTCGCTGAGCGGAGGGCATGCCGGCCATGTGCTGCCGGGCAGGGTGGATTGACGGTCCACAGCCGGCGAAACCAGAATGCCCGTCAAACGCAGGCCGGCTGCGGCCACCATTCCGGCGATGCCGGCCAACTCATCCTGCACATTCCCTTTGGCGGGCAGGACCAATTCAAGAACAGATTCTGTGTCTTTCGATCGCCGGAACGCCCTTAGCGATTTCTGCAAACCCGCGAAGATGGCTCTCCCCATGTCCCGCGCCAGGATCAAAGTGAAACAACAGAAGTTGCGGACGCAGGTTATGCAGCAAGTTGGGGTGAGCGAGCGCCTCCTGGATCAGATCAGGATGAATAGAGACCCCAATGCCGGGAAAAGTGCCGTGCGGGCCGGCGACGGTGACGCGGACGCGGCCAGCGTGCGGGCCGGCTTGCAGACTCGCCGGTTCTGCGGCCGAGCCCTGACTCCGTTGGATGCTCAGCTCTACTGACTGCCGGTTCTCCACTCCTTGTTCCATGACGTAGGGCCAGGGAAGGGAAAGCGGGCGGACGTAGGTCTTGTACGATGCATCCGACCAGTTGCGCTGGTCTTCCATTTCAAACACGTCCCCATTCATGCAGCAACGCGCCGTAATGAACGGAGTGACCTGGTGCTGGATGGCGCGAATATCTTTGAACGGCTGGGCGGGCATAATGAGGTCGGGGAAACTTGTCTGCTCCTGTGAGCCGTTGACATGCTCCACCACGGCCGGCTGCCCGGCGACGTCCCTCGATGGGATGCAGCACTGCAAAGCCACAGCGCGCCGTGCGGAACGGGGTCAGCGGTTGGGCGAGCACCTCGAACACGAGCTTGCCTTGAGCATTCCCTGAAATGCTTGCCCGGTAATCGAGCATCTGGCTGGAGTCAGCGGAAACGCAGCGCGCCCGATATGTAACTGTGAACGATTGAGCACCCTTGCGGATGGTGCAATCGCTAATTTCCGGATTGAAGGTGCCCCAGTCTGCATTGCGCACCACGTACGCGATTGCGCGCAAGACCTCGTGTCCTTCGTAGCGGATAGCCCGCAGATTTCCCGCCACAAAATCGACGGTTAGTGGCCCAGCCTTCAGGGCGACGCGCTTAGGCGCTTTTTCCTTCGTGCCGACCCGTCGCTCGATCAAGCTCGTTTTCATGCTTCACCCAATCTGCCTTGCCTTTATACAGCAGTATGCTCGGTCTTTGCTTTGTCACCAGCCGGTCGGAAACGAGTTGGGGTAGCAGCACGGTGGGCGTTGTCGTCGTCACCGTGGTGAGAGCAATGAACGGAGCCTCCATCCTTGGACGCGGTGCCCGATGTTCGCCTAAGCGTACATGGGCCGAAAACAGATTCTTCCAATGCTTTCACTCCAAGGCACCAGACCTCTTGAGCAACGCCACGGGAATTCGCGACATAGCAAAAGCGTTGGAGGGCTGCGCCCCTGTCTGTCTTTTGCCCGGTACGTCTCAGTTGAGAGATACGCTTAGGCGAACATGGGCCCGTCCAGAACCGTCAACGTTAGTTGGAAATCAAATGCGCCAGAGCCCACCGGCTTCAATTCGGACAGGCCTGTTGTTAAACCCAATATCGACCCGTCTGACGTTCAGCCGTCTCTAGGGTAACACAAGGGATCATGGGTTCGCCTTCCAGGTTCTCGACCACAATATCGAGTCGGCCATCGGCATCGCAAACGGTCACGCAATCCTTTACAGCGGAGACAATGTGGCCCCTGCTCCTTGACACGAATGCCGCAGCTAACCCATTATTTGATGGCTCTGAGTACTGGTTCCCAGGAGGCATTCTTTTTATGTTCGAGGGAATGTCGAGGCGATCGTTTGTGAAAGCGCTGGCCGCCAGCGCACTGTCCAGCTCGACGATCAACTCCAGCCTCGCACAGGAGCGAGTGGCCGCCTCCGGCGAACCGACCGAGTGGTCGTACACCAGCGGAAAGCAATACACCGATCCGTTCAACCAGGTCGACGTCGATGCCGTCATCACTCTGCCCTCGGGCCAGCAGGAGCGTATGCCGGCTTTCTGGGCCGGCGGCTCTACATGGCGAGTGCGGTACGCCGCGCCCGCGCCCGGGCTGTACAAGATTCGATCCGTCTGCAACGACAGCAGCAATCATGATCTTCATGATCGTGCCTCAACACTGACCGTGCAGCCCTATACCGGTCAGAACGTTCACTACAAACGCGGTCCACTCAAAGTCGCAGAAGACGGGCGCCACTTTCAGCATGCCGACGGCACTCCTTTCTTCTGGCTTGGGGATACGTGGTGGATGGGTCTGTGCAAGCGGCTTAGCTGGCCGGATGGTTTTCAGACCCTGACTGCCGATCGCCTGCAAAAGGGTTTCACCGTTGTCCAGATTGTGGCCGGACTGTATCCCGACATGGAGCCCTTCGATCCCCGCGGCGCGAATGAAGCGGGCTATCCCTGGGAGCCTGACTTTGCTCGTATCAACCCTGCGTATTTCGACATGGCCGATGTACGCATGCAGCACCTTGCCGATCAGGGCCTCGCCGCCTGCGTAGTCGGCTTCTGGGGATACTTCATCCCGCGGATGGGAATGGCCAAAGTGAAACAGCATTGGCGTTATCTCATCGCCCGCTGGGGCGCCTACCCGGTCGTGTGGTGCCTGGCCGGAGAGGGAACCATGCCGTACTACCTTTCCAAAACCAAAGACCAGGATGCGGAAACACAAAAGCATGGCCTGACCGAATTGGCGCGCTACGTTCGTGCGACCGATCCGCGGCGTCATCCCATCACCATTCATCCCTCCAAGAGTTCGCGGCTCTGTGTGGACGATCCCACGGTGCTCGATTTCGACATGCTGCAGACCGGTCACAACGATCGCCAAAGCGTGCCTAACACCATCGAGACCGTGAATCAATCGCTGGCCGCAACCCCGAAGATGCCGGTGCTGATTGGAGAGGTCTGCTACGAAGGCATCGCTGAAGCGAGCCGGCAGGAAGTACAGCGTTTCATGTTCTGGTCGGCGCTTCTCGGCGGAACCGGCGGACACACCTACGGAGCGAACGGCATCTGGCAAGTGAATACGCGGCAACAACCCTATGGCCTTTCGCCGCATGGCCATTCGTGGGGTGGGCCCGGCGTGGGATATCGCTGCGCAATTGCCGGGTTCCGGGCAGCTCGGACTGGCCAAAGGTCTGCTCACTCGTTATTCCTGGTGGAAACTCGAGTCCCGGCCGGAACTGATCGAACCTCACTGGAGCACAACCGATTACTGGCAACCCTTTGCCGGCCAAATCCCAGGAGAAGCCGTCATCGCGTTTTCTCCGTCAGGTTTTAAACCCGTGACCTTTAAGAATCTGGATGCCGCCACCACGTATCGCGGCTTTTTCTTCAACCCCAGCGACGGTACAGAAGTGCCGATGGAAAATGTCCACCCGGATAGCAGCGGCTCATGGAAGCCGCCGGAATTTCCTATCTTCCGCGACTGGGTGATGGTTCTTGAGCACAAAGCATGAACCAGTTTCGCGTCGGCTTCTCCGCAGATTTTTGCGACCAGCAGGGGCAACCTGTCTTCCCGGATATTGGCTTATCGCTTCTGGAAGGTATTCCCCGAGTCTCCCACGAGTTTGTCGCTGAATATCGCGATGAATACTCTCCGCATCAGCTCGCGGACTATGACGTCGTGATCTCGCTGAAGCCTAAAGTGACAGCGCAATCTCTTCTCGGCGTATCTCGCCTTTGCGCGATTGGGCGTTGCGGCGTTGGCTATGACAACGTCGATCTGGAAGCCTGCACCGAGCAGGGAATCGCTGTCTTTATCACCCCTGCGGGGGTCGTCCGCCCGGTCGCTGAATCCATCGTGCTTTTCGTGCTCGCTCTTTCCCACAATCTGCTGCGCAAAGACCGGCTAGTGCGCCGGGGGCTCTGGGCCGAAAGCGCGCGCCCCCTCGGGCGGGAACCACGCCAACGCATTTTCGGTACGATCGGCCTGGGCAACATCGCCTCCGAGGCCATACGCCTGCTTCGCGCGTTTGATGTCGGCCGGTTCCTGGCTTTTGATCCGTACATTACTCCTGATCGCGCTGCGCAACAGGGAGTCGAGGCGGTTTCACTCGAAGAACTCTTGCGCCTCTCGGACTACGTCCTCGTCAACTGTCCGCTCACACCGCAAACGCGCGGCCTGCTCGGCAAGCCCCAGTTTGCTCTGATGAAGCCGGATGCCATGCTCATCAATACCGCGCGCGGGCCCATCGTCGACGAGAGCGCCTTGATCGAGGCCTTGCAAACCGGCCGGATCGGGGGCGCCGCACTCGATGTTTTCGAGAAGGAGCCCCTGAGCCCGGACTCACCCCTGGCGGCGATGGAAAATGTCATCCTCACTTCGCATTCCATCGCCTGGACGGAGGAGCTCTTCCGCGACATGGGACGCATCGATTGCCAGGGAGCGTTGGCGGTTTACCGCGGCGAGGCGCCGGACCATGTAGTCAACCCCAGGGTGCTGAGCCATCCTGCATTTCTGCAAAAGTTAGCCGGCTACAAGGCTGCATTTTCAGCCAAGGATGATATGCGATGACCACTTTTCGTCAGCGGCTGCGCCAGGGCGACTTGCTCCTGGGCCAAATGGTGCTCGAGCTCTTTACTCCTGGCATCGGGCAGATGCTCGCATCGTGCGGGCTCGATTTCGTGATCTTCGATATGGAGCACGGCCGTTGTGACATATCCCTGCTCGCAGAAATGGTCGCCGCCTGCCGCGGCAGCAACATCTTTCCCATCGCGCGCGTTCCTGACGTGGCTTACGCACCCCTGTCGCGCCCGCTCGACCTAGGGGCACGGGGAGTCATGGTGCCGCGCGTAGAAACAAGAATGCAGGCCGAGGATATCGTCAGCCAGCTAAGGTACGCGCCCGTCGGCCGGCGAGGCGTGGCTCTTGGTTTGGCTCACGACCTCTATCGCGCCGGAAATGCGGACTTCTTCGCGCGCGCGAATGAAGAGACCTGCGTCATCCTTCTATTGGAAACCGTGAAAGCCTTCGAGAATCTGGAAGCCATCATTTCCGTGCCCGGCGTGGATGTCGCCTGGGTGGGGCATTACGATCTCACCGTCTCCATGGGCATCCCGGCCCAGTTTGAGCATCCGCGGTTCCTTGCCGCCATGGAGGAATTAGCCACCGTGTGCCGTCGCCATGGCGTCGCTCCGGGATTTCTGCCGTCGACTCCAGAACTGGCCGTGCATTGGATCAGCAAGGGGTTCCGTGCCCTCAGCCTCGGCAGTGATATAGGCGTGTTCCTGGATGGCATGCGCAAGTTTCGCGCGCACGTTCTGCAATCGAGCGGTGCAAAGTGAAACAACAAACGCGAAGGTGGGCTTCGGGTGCACTGCTGTTCTTCGCGATCGGTTCGCTTACTTCACTTGGCCAGGCTGGTAGCTCTGATACCAACGATGGAGTCTTCGAGCACACCTTTACTTCGCAGAAATCCTACGCAGACCCCTTCAACGATGTAGACGTTGACGTCATTTTTGCCAAGGGCGGAGAAAACTGGCGCGTCCCCACCTTTTGGCGAGGGGACAACCAATGGACCGTTCGTTTCGCGCCCCCCGCTTCGGGGGAGTATACCTATCATCTCGAGAGCACGGACAAAACCAATCCGGCGCTCAATGGCCACGAAGCGCGAGTCACGCTCACACCATATTCCGGGAACAATCCATTGCGGCAGCATGGCATGTTGCGGGTGGCTGCCAACAAGCGTTATTTCGAGCACACCGACGGAACCCCGTTCTACTGGCTGGGCGATACGTGGTGGACCGGCTTATCCGACCGGCTGAGCTGGGACGGTTTTCAGAAACTCACGGCTAACCGCAAGTCCAAAGGCTTTACCGTGGTTCAGATCGTCGCCGGCCTGGTTCCATCCAATGAGGAGGAAGCCCCGGTCGACCCCGGCTTTCACAATGAAGGCGGCGCGGTATGGGATGCTGCCTTTAAACAAATCAATCCGAAATATTTTGATTTTGCTGATCGAAGAATTCAATCGTTGGTCAATGCAGGAATCGCGCCCGCGATCGTGGGAGCCTGGCACCAGGCTCTCGGCCAGATGGGCGTTGCCAAAATGGAAAAGCACTGGCGATACATCATTGCTCGCTACGGAGCCTATCCGGTGTTTTGGATCGCCGGTGGAGAAGTGTTCGACCCCCCCGCGGAGATAGGAAACAGAGCCCCCGGCATCGTTCTTTATGGCAAGCTAACCGATCTGCGATCGCCGGGATGGACCGAGGTAACCCGATATATTCGCGCCACCGATCCTTATCATCATCCGCTTACCGTGCATGAAATTCCGCCTCCATTCAATATTCCGCTGCAAGATGAGTCGCTGACAGATTTCGATCTCTTTCAGCCCAGTCACATGGGATGGCCGAGCATTGCCCTGGAGGTTGCTCTCCTGAACATCTGCCGTTCGCGATCGCTGGTGAAACCAGAAGTGGTCGGCGAGATAGGGTATGAAGGCATTGGCGGAACAAACCTTGAAGATTTCCAGCGCGTCTCTTTCTGGCTAGCCATGCTGAACGGAGCAGCCGGCTACACCTACGGCGCGAACCCCGTGTTCGAGGCCTACAGCGCGGACAAGCCATTTCAGCGCACCAAGTACACGCTGCTGACCTGGGAAGAGGGAATGGATCTACCCGGCGCATACCAGATCAGCCTTGGCGCAAAACTGCTTCAGCAATATTCATGGTGGCAATTTGAGCCTCATCCCGAGTGGGTTGCGCCCCGGGGAACCACTCTGCTGGAACCGAGAAGCGAGAGAACCGGCTCTGAATTAGGATCGTTTGATTCCATTCTTACTGACGAGTCTCCTGAACCCTCGGGCACTCCGTGGTCTTATCCGGCCGGCGAGTGGAAGGCAAAGAAGGGCAATATATTCCGGCCGTACGCTGCCGGTATTGCGGGGAAGATTCGCTTCATTTACGTGCCCTGCTTGAGCTTGTTTTGCCATGCGCCCCCAACCGTGCTCGGTCTGGAGCGTGGCGTTCGCTACCACGCCTATTACTGGGAGCCTGCGATAGGCGTCAAATTCGATCTGGGGGCTATCGAGCGTCCCGCGCCTGGCGCCGTATTGCTGAACGACGATCTTCACGACGGTGGCAAGGCGACCGCTGACGGCGCCGCTCTGGCCATCCATCAACTCAACGAAATAGATCTGGTGGCGAGTGTTGCGGGTCTCAGCAATGCGAGTGCCGGGCTCATTCTTCGCTATCACGATGCCGGCAACTATCTCGCCGCGGTTTACTCGCCAACTGCAAAAGCCGTATACGTCCTGGATCGGGAGAAAGGTGCGAACGGCGATCCGCTGGGAAGCATGCCCGTGGGCGCCATAGGTCCGAACCTTGTATTGAGTGCCGAGGTAAGAGGACCATGGGCAGTAGTATCCATCACCGATGGAACCAACACCTATACCTCGAAGATCGTGGCTGTCAGCAATATCACTGCCGGGACCGCCGGGCTTTGGCATGAGACCGGAAGTCCGGCGCAAACCTACACTCATTTCGAGCTGCGAAAGAGCCCAACGCTGGTCACCGATGACCACCTGGAAAAGAAACTGTATGATGCGCGAGGTATTTATCGCGGCGAATTGACCGGGAAGAGCTGGGACGATTTTGGTAAGGAGAAAATTCTCCTGCTGGATGCTTATCAGCCCAGCCCACTGCCCATGCCGCAAGACTGGATTCTGGTCCTCGCCACCGACAAATGAGGCCTAGCAACCAGGTGGTCGAGATACGTTCCTGATTTAGACGAACCCGGCAGAGGGAACACACCCTTCCGAGAACAGGCCACCCCACGAAGCATCCAGGTAAAGCCATCGCTGCGTGCCGAACCAACTGGTCGGCAACTCTGGAATATGCAGCAACCCATGGCCACCCGCACAAATCAACTCGGTACCGTTCCAGGCCAGAAAATTTCGTGAAGCTTCACCAACCCGAGCCGGGTTCGAAAGCACCCGAAGGCATACCGGGCAACGCTTTCGCTGATCCTGAAGTATCCACCGAAAAGCAAATAGAAAACCAAAGTACGAGAGAGCAAGCTGGATATATTGCGTGCTGGTCGAACTAAGGGAGGGAATTCCATAGGCAACATCCGCCGAGCTCAAACATACCAGCGGCACCACCAGCAAAACCTTGCTCAACAGGAACAGCCAGCGTCTCCCGCTGATCGCCCAGGGAAGGCGGCCGCTGACGCGTGGGTACTCACCCAGAGGCAAAGCTGTCGTCGCGGGCAACGTGACCACAGCCACAATCAGCGTGAACAAAAAGATGGAGAATGGTAACCGGGAACGCTCCGCCAGCGATATGCAATCGAAACGCTCGGCGCCTCCATCCTCGTTATTGACTTTCATCGTTCGCCAACCATCCACGCGATGACGTCCCGACGTGCGCATGTGGGCCACCACGAAGCCTTTGGAGTTCCGCGGCAGCATATCCAGGTGCGGGTCGTCCTCGAGCAACCACGCATCTACCTGGCCCGGTAACTGCGACGAGTCTTGAGCGATCACGCCTGCGATCAGAACTCGTTGCCCGCCTATCTCGGTATGATTTCCAATCACGCCGGCATCGCTGCCAAAAAGCTCACGCCAGGCAGCCTGGCTCAAAAACAGCCTTGCCGCATACTGAGCGCCGGCGCGATCACCGCTATAGGCCGAGGCCGGCAGATTGAGCAACTTGAAAAGGTTGTCGCTCGCCCGCCCAATAGAGAGTTCGGTACCGCGATGCATGGCAATATGCACACGCTTGTGTATCGGTTGATAGAAGGCAATGCCGGTAAACAAATGCCGGGTGCTCGTCTTCCAGGATTGATAATCCTGGAGCGGTATCGTCGGAACCTGTGTGCCGGAATAGCCGCCACTTGAAATCATCACCAGTCCATCGGTGTCCCAATACGGCGATGGACTCATGGCCTTGCGGGCGCCCGGCAGAGATAAACAGATCACAAAGCTGATCGCCGTCCATCCAGCTAACCAGGCTGAACAGCGCGATGCGGAGCCCGTCCGTAGCATTCTGCGAGGTATGGAACGCGGGCTATACCACCTCAGCCAGAAAGCATCCTGAAAAGCTCCCAGACAGAGATCCGTTACGTGAGCGCTGCGGCCGTACGAGTCCCAGACGTGCCACACCTCCGCCCGCCACTCCGCCAGCCACTCCGCTCGTTCCCTGCCCGGCACCAGCCATGACGGCGCACCGGAGAAGCAAGAAACATGCCGGGAGAGAGCGGAGCGGCAGGCGGAGGCTCATGCGTTTTTGACCTCTGGATCAGAGATCATTTTTTTGAGGAGCGGGTAGCGTTTGTGCATCACCTCGAGGGTCGTTTCCCCGGCGCGGGTTAGTTTGTAGTACTTCCGCAAAGGCCGCTGCTCGGCATCGGCGATCGATTGCTTTTCCCACTTCGAGACGATAAGACCGTCGCGCTCCAGGCGGCGCATCGCCGGATAAACCGTCCCGCTGGGCAAACCTGTCGCTTCCATCACGCTGAACCCATAGATCTGGCCAGCCTGAATCGTATGCAGAATCATGGCCGCGGTATGGGAGAGTTTGGGTTCGGTGGCCATGGTGAGCAGTATATCTATGTAGCATACTGTTGACTAGATAAAGATAGTATGCTACATAGGGTATAGCGATCGAGGTCCGAAACAGTGCTCCAGCTCGAAAACCTTTCCAAAAGCTATCGCGGTATACCTGCCATCTCCAACGTCAACTTCCGCGTAGACGCCGGCGAGGTGGTGGGCTATCTGGGCGCCAACGGTTCAGGAAAATCCACCACCGTCAAGATCATCACCGGGCTCCTGCAGCCGAATGAGGGCCGCGTGTTATTTCACGGCAGAAATATACGCGACGATCTGGTCGGTTTCCGTGGCGGCGCTTGGCTACGTGCCCGAAGAAGCGCATCTTTATACCTATCTCTCTGGAATGGAGTATCTGCAGTTAGTAGGCAGGCTGCGGGGCCTGCGCGAACGGCAGATCGCCATCAAGGCCCATAGGCTCCTGCAATTGCTTGGCCTGGAGTCGTGGCGGCACTCGCCGATTTCCATGTATTCCAAGGGTATGAAGCAGCGCGTGCTCATTGCTGCGGCGCTCATGCACGACCCTCAGCTGCTGATCTTCGACGAGCCGCTCTCCGGGCTCGATGTCCTATCCTCGCGCTTGTTCAAAGACCTCCTGCTGGAACTCACAAGCGGCAGGGAAGGCCGTTCTCTATATCTCTCATGTGCTCGAAGTGGTGGAGCAGATTTGCAGCCGCGTTGTCGTCATCGCGAAGGGGAAAATCCTGGCCGATGCCAGCCCGTCCAAACTGACCGAACGCATGGAACTCGCCAACCTCGAAAGCGTTTTTGCGCAACTGGTTCAGCAGGAAGATACAAGATCGGTCGCCCGCGATGTAGTGGAAGCCATCCAGGTGCACCATGATTAACCGGCTTCGCATCTTCGCTCCGCCGGAATTCCCCGTGCTTTCACTGGAAGTGCAGGCTCACTTGCCCGTCGTGGAGGCGCAGGAACAAAGTCAGTTCCGCCTTCTGGTTCGCCACTTTCTGGAACGATTCTTCAACAACGATATGGTCTCGGCAGATGGGGAAACCAAGGCGCGGCTGCTCCAGGTCGTCTATGCGATCGCGCTCCCGGAAATCGTCGTCGCCTTGTTTTTGTTCCCCATGTACCATGCCCCCCTGGAACGGCCCTTCTGGTCTCAGGTGAGCGACCACTACTTTTATGTCTTGTATTCCTTTGTCGCGGTGGGGGCGGTGAGCATCTTTTCCTGGGACTTGCTCTTCCCTGATCTGCTCGATCTTTTCGTTCTCTCATCCCTTCCCATCGCCGGCGCGTAGACTGTTTCGTTCCAGGATTGTCGCTGCCGTAGTTTTTCTCGGTCTGTTCCTGTTTGGTAGCAGCGCGCCGGGGGTCATATTCTATCCAATGTTGTCCGATCCGCCAGGCCTGGCACGCCATCTACTGGCCCATGTGTTTGCAGTTCTGGCCAGCGGCGCGTTTGCTGCAGCGCTGACCCTGAGCCTGCAAGGACTCATGGCGGCCGTGATGGGCGAACGTTTCTCCCGTGCCGTTTCCCCTTTCCTGCAGGGCATCTCGATGATGTTGCTGTTGACCATCTTCCTGCTGTTCCCGGTTACCTCCCAGTTCCTTGAGGTGCTGGTGAATTCGCCCGCCGCCCGGTATTTTCCGCCATTCTGGTTTCTGGGAATATTCGAAACCGTTCTGGCCGGTTCCTCATCGCAGCCGGTTTTCAGCGGGCTCGCGAAAACAGGTTGCCTGGCAACGGCCGTCGTGTTTGCCTTGACCATCGTCTCTTATCCGCTCGCCTATCGACGGAGAATGCGCTACCTGGTCGAAGGGTCAGATGTATTCGATACGCGGAATCCAGCCATCGTTCCCATCCAGCGGTTGCTCCACGCTGACCATTGTTGCGCAACGGAGTGCAGCGCGGAATTTATCACTTTATCAGTTGCTCTTTGCTGAGGACGCAGCGGCATCGCGTCTATATGGCCATGTATGGTGGGCTCGGCCTCGCTCTCCTCCTGGCCTGCACGGTGCTCCTGAAACTTTCTCATCGTCATCTCGGCTTTGTGCTGTCGCCCGATGGTTTGCGGGCTGCAGTCCCCATCGCCGCTTTCTGGACAATTGCTGGTTTGCGCACCGCATTCCTGTCCCCGGCCGATAGAAGAGGCAGTTGGATCTTTCGCTTGATCCTGGGCCGGCCCACATCCGTTCAACTTGGCGCGACCGTGCGATGGATATTGCCGTGTGTGCTGGGCCTAACGCTGGGGATCGTCGCACTGATCCATCGAGTGGCGCCCCCCGAACTGCGTCGGCTGGAATTCTCTTGCCTGCCAGGTTCTGCGTTGCGGTTGGCCTTTGCCTGCTGCTGACAGATGCACTGTTTCTCAAAGTCAGGACTATCCCCTTCACCGGAGAAACAAAGGCGCCGTCGACGAACCTGGCGTTGCTACTCCTGCAATACTTCGGATTCTTTCCGCCCCTGGTATTGCTTGCAGTCGGCTCTTGAACCATGGTTAGAGGCCAGTGTGTGGCATGGGCTGGGCATGGTTGTAGTCATCGGCGCGGTGCATCTCGCAGCGTCCAGGATTCATAACAAGGATGCTGAGTATCACGCTAACCTGATCGACCTTGATGAAGACGAGGAGGAATTTCCCCAAAGACTCGGCCTTCGCTACTGAAATTCTGGAACCCGGTCGACCCGCTTGCGTGTTTGCCATTATGATGCGCGCACGGTATTCGGTTGCGGACAGAAGTGCCCAGGGCGAACAGAAGAGAGTCGGATTCCTTCAGTAGGTGCGAACAACTTGCAAAGCGAAGCGGCTTGCGAGCGAAGAAAACGGTTGGAACGTCAAGTGCAGTGAACCATCACCGTCACTGATCAAAACGCCGGAGTGAGCATAAATCGCGGTGAAAATTCCACCGCCTCGCCGCTCTTCGGTAAGAGGCAATCTCTTGCTACGGGGCCGTTCGGATCACCGACACCGGGGAACCGCTCTGTTTTCCTTCAAGCTATTTTTACCTCCTAAGTGCTCGGGGATTTTCATTGCCGCTCAGGTGCCGGGCTGACCGTTGGGTGCGGACAATCGCTCCGCCGATAAGGATCGCAAACATATCAGCTAAATCCCATGTCAATCTCGACAGAGCCCAGTGTCCCTGGACCACCCAGCTCACTACAGCGGTGGCAGTCAGCGCAGCAGAAATCAAACTCAGCGTCGTCGCGACCGCCATCTCTCTGTCCTTTGCCACTATGGCGGCAATGCAACCCTCAAACAAGAAAACGATGAGGTATCCGATGTCGAGCCCTGTCGAGGCGAAGAATACGTACACGTTGAAATGATGTTCGGGAATTTGGTAACGAACAAGAAACGCGAATATTGCGGGCTCCACCAACCTCCAAAGCAGCCGGTGCGCTAACATTCCTCCGGCCACGCCGGCACAGGTCCACCACGGAGCAGTACGATACGCGGCACCGACCAAATGCACGATGGTTTTCAAAGCCTGCCGCCAATACCATCGCCGGGCGAAAACAACTCCCGCTTGGTGAGCAATCTGGGAGAATTCCTCGAGCAGATCCCCCATGATCGCTTCTGCATTATCAGGAACAGTGAACAGGTTGACGAGCCAGACGGCAAGACGTGGAGGCTGAAGGGAAAACGATGGAGACGTCATGAGTAGTTCTCGATCAGGCCGAGGCCTTCGCTCATACTCTGGAGTGCCCGTTGCGTGCGGTTCACAGCCGTCACTCCCTTAGCCGTGACACGAAAGAAGCGTTTCGAGCGTCCGCCACGTTCAGGCGTGGGGTCGCCTTGGTAAGACTTGACGTACCCTTTTGTCTCCAGGCGATCAAGCGTGGCATAGACGGCGCCGATGGATACCTCACGGCGAGTGCGTAATTCAATCTCCTGCCGCACCGTGACCCCATAGGCGCGTTCTTCCAGCCGCAGGAGTGCCAGCACAACGATGTGTTCGAACTCACCAAGATAATCGCGGCCAGCCATTATCTATACAATATAGAATAAATATGCAGGCTATGCGACGGTGGGTCTCAGATGCGGCGCCTTCAACCCGTGCGAAAGGAATAAATCCCCTACTTGCTAAGGGGTGTGGCCGTGTGGGTGGGCTGATCGATCGACGTGGCATGGCCTGGCGAGTGAAACAGCCAGATGCCGACGGCTACTACCAGCGTCACCACAATGACCACCCCAAGCACCAATCGGGCGACATTTGAAGGGCAGAACTCTCCGACGCGTGGCATAATCTCTCGATTATAGCCACCTAATAGGTCTCGACGCTGCGGGCAAACAATGCGTGTGAACGTTCCCCACTAAGCGGGCCCCGGAGAAAGTCTCTGCACTAAACGGCACTCCTCACAGGCAACGAAAACAGTTCCGAGGAGGGGGAAAGGCATGACAGGCTTCAGCCGTACATAGACCGAGAAAAGCCATAGGCCCGGCCTACGTTCTTCCTTTCTCTCTTTACAGATCATTCCCCTTTTTCGCAGCTGGTCGAAGTTTTACCATCCGGCCTAAAGGAAATCGTTTTCGCGGGCGACCTTAGCCTTGGCTGGACGCATCTACCAGGAAGTCCGGGTACGGTGCGGGCTCAATATTTGGGGACCACGTCTTTAATCCATGACCTCGCACCGGCAAATTGGCCGATGGTTTGCACACGCCGCGACTGGCTTTGCAGTCACGGACGTTCACGGCAACGTGGTCGACGCGAATGATGCTCTGGCGCGAATCGTCGATCGAACCCCAGCGGAAATTAGCGCCGCGAATCTGTTTGAGCTAACCCACCCCGAAGACCAGGCACGGCATCGGAGCCTGCTGGATCAGCTCCTGGCCTCGCAGATCCCGGGTTTTGTCATTGAGAAGCGCTACCTGCGTCGTGATGGAAGTCCCGTCTGGGTCCGTAGCTCGGTAAGCCTGGTAAATGATGATCAGAACAAATGCCACCTGATCTCCATATGCGAAGACATAAGCCAACACAAGCGGGCCGAACAAGCTCTGGAAAAGCAGGAGCAGATGGCTGCTATTGGAAGATTGACCTCTTCCATCATCCATGAGATCAACAACCCACTGGAAGCGGTCCTAAATTTGCTTTTCCTGGCCCAACGTGCAGTCGATCTTGAGCAAGCAATGCCTTATCTGAGAGATGCGGAAGAGGAATTGAGCCGTGCCTCCGAGATTACCGCGCAAGGGCTGCAATTTCACCGCCAGTCTTCTTACCCGGCTCCCGCCAATGTCAACCACATCATGCAATCGGTCCTGGCTCTGTTCAAGGAAAAACTTCGCACGGCCCGTGTAGGGGTTGAGTTGGAAGCGCAGGACGCACCAGAACTTCTTTGCTTCCCGGGAGAGTTGCGCCAGGTATTTGTGAACCTAATCGGCAACGCGGTGGAATCCATGAAAAATGGGGGCCGGATCATGATCCGTGTCAGGCCGGGCACCGACTGGCAGACAGGCGATCCAGGCGTTCGCATCACGGTCGCCGACACCGGTTCCGGCATGAGTCTCGAAACCCGGAGGCACATGTATGACGCCTTCTATACCACCAAGGGCTCAGCAGGCTCCGGTCTTGGCCTATGGGTTACTGCCAGGATAGTGCGCAAGCATCGGGGTCATATGCATGTCCGCAGCAGACTTGGAGCGCAACCTGGCGGAACTACATTTACCTTGGTTTTTCCCTATGCCGGCGCGGAAGGTAAAACACCAGGTCTGCACGAACACGCTGCTTGAAGTGCACTCTTCTTTTACGTGTAGGTAGGATCAATCACGGAACGCACCGCTTGCACCGAGTCCGCGGGGAACTGGCCCAATCGGGCGTGTTCTCGTATCGTCTCCTCATCGGGAGCGATATACACGCAGTAGATCTTGTCATCGGTCACGTAGGACTCAATCCATTGAATTTGCGGTCCCATACCCCTGAGCACATTGCACGAGGTTTGGGTAATGGCAGCCAGTTGCTGGCGATCAAGGGCTCCGGCGCCCGGTATGTTGCGTTCAATGATGTATTTAGGCATGGAGCTCCTCAAGTCCACCAATGTTACACGACGGCCACCTTTCGACTCGATCGGATGCAGATATTCGGCAGAATTCGTCAGTTCCACTGGCCTCGACTACCGCCGGCCGCATCCAAGTAAAAAGAAAGGACTTGCCATGCAAACGCAAAAGCCATCCGTGACACTCGAAGATTGGGCGGTAGTGCCGGAACCGAACTCAGGCAGCTATCAGGCATTGCGACCAGGAAATCTGTTGGTAGGCAGGGCCTTCGGCCATCAGAGGATTGAGAAAGGCAAATTTATCTTCACCTCTCCTATCGTGCGCGTCGATACTCAGCAACGGGTCGTAGAAACAAGGAACACACTCTACTCGCTCGGCGAAGCAAGCCACGAATATAAAACCTGGAGCAGAAACCAAGGGCCGGGCGCGGCCGCATAGCCGCTCTAGCGCGACAGCAATGCAGGAAGGACCGCTGTCGCCGGCCCCAGCGCGATCTCGTCAAAGGCGTCAGCATTCAGAGGTTCTTCGGGGCCCACGTAAATAGTTCGGATGCCCCGCTGATTGGCAATGTGGACAAGCCCTGCAGCAGGGTATACAGAACCGGACGTGCCCACCACCAGCAAGTGCGTGGCCCGATCCAGTTCCCGATAAATGCCCTCCATATCTAAAGGGATTTCGCCGAACCACACGATGTGCGGGCGCACCATCGCGCCGCATTTTTCGCATGTGGGCAAGGCCTCCTCGTAGAATTTCCGATCTGGAAAGGGAAGATCGCAATCTACGCAACGCGATGCAAAGAGGGTTCCGTGCATGTGGTGGACGCGATGCGAGCCGCCGCGCTCATGCAGGTCATCCACGTTCTGGGTGCAGAGATAAAAATGATCGCCCAGCGCCTGCTCGACCTTGGCAAGGGCCACGTGGGCCGCATTTGGCTCGGCAGCCAGCGCGTCGCGGCGGCGCATGGAATAGAAACGCCAGACCAACTCGGGATCAGCATGCCAGGCTTCCGGTGTTGCCACCTGCTCGACCCGATACCCGTTCCACAGCCCGCCAGATCCCCTGAAGGTAGCCAAGCCACTTTCCGCGGAAACACCTGCGCCTGTCAGGACGAAGAGGCGGTCATGCGAAGTCAGGATCATGGCAAGTGAGTCAGGCTAATTGGCTGCCGCAACGTGTGCAGGCATGGTAGCAGCCGTTGCGGGTAGGCTGCTTGGCCGCTTCGCGTGTGCTTCTTCCAGCGGGGGCATGGCCGCCCGGCACACCGCCGGCACATTCTTCATCTGCTTTGCGAACACCTGGTAGCTCGGCCGCCCCGGCCGCAGGGTTACCCAGTAGCTCGAGGGGGAAAGCAGCGGTTTTTTCTGCGTCAGCATCTGGTTTTCGAGAATCTTCACACCGCACAATAAATTATTTTTGGGCTGCAATATGGTTCTTGCAGGAGACTTCTCCGCCAGCCCCTTATCCTGTTCCCAGTTAAAGTCGCAGCTATATCGCTCCGCGTCCATATAGGTCAGCTGCAGAAGGCCCTCTTGTCGAACGGTACGTTTGGTAACTGAGTCTCGTACCGCCACTTCGGGTTCTGTGTGGCGTACGTTGGTTGTGGGCTTCAGACCTGCCTCTGCCCCCGCGAGTGCCTGGAATGTATAAGCCCAGAAGGCTCGTTTATCGGCCTCGCCCATGCTGGCGAATCGCGGGCAGAACGTTCTAACACCTCGGGCAACTCTCGGCGACAGCATGTCCGGTGACAACGCCTGCTCCACAATCACATCCCACTGGGGGTCCCACGATTCTTGCCCAAGCTCTTCTTTCTTCTCCGCAATAGGGGTAGGCGGAGCCTGTTTCAAGGCCGGCTTGGGCGGGGAGTTTGGCTGCGCCGGCTGCGCAGGCTGTTGAGCAACCTGTCTTCCGCAGCCCCCAAGCACAAGCATCCAGCAAACCGGCAATCCAGCCAAAGCGAATCCTGAAATTCTCCGCACCATAAGCTCTTGTCTTTGATGCCGATTTTCCGCTGCCCGTAAGGCGTGAGGGCTGAAAACGCTCAGAGCTGTCTAAATTAAGCGGAGGGACTGGCTTTTTGAGGATATAACTTGTTGATTGCTTGAAGCGCGCTTGACGGAATAAATTCTGGTTGAATGTAGATCGTCTGCAGCCCGAATTGGATTTAAACGATGCCTCGGCTCAGCAACCGCCCTTTCCTTGCCAAGATCCTCTCCTTTTTGTCATCCGAGCGCAGCCGAGCGGATCCGCGGTGCGCCATTCGTGTGCCCCGCTCCTACCGGTCCACAATCTCCACTAGTCACCCACCGAACCCTCCTAGAAAACATCAACCTGCCCTTTGTTACTCCTGGAAACCCGGAATAGCAAAGGGGAAGATGATGTTTCCAGGCGGGTTCGGTAGACGACTAGGGTGTGGACCGGTAGGAGCGGGGCACACGAATGGCGCACCGCAGATCCGCTCGGCTGCGCTCGGGATGACAAAAAGGAGAGGATCGTGGCAAGGAAAGGGCGGTTGCTGAACCGAGGCATTTTAAAATCCAATTTGGACACCTCAGTGGCTGAACTTAGCTCATGACTAAGCGCAAATTCCCTGTTTTCACGCAGACTCTATTGAGGATCCAGCGTTTTTTTAGCTCAGCCGTCTCTGCGGGACTCAATGCGAATTATCTGTTTTCACGCAGACTCTTAGAGACGGAGCATTACGGCATCCTCAGGAACTCCGACGGCGCCAAGGCCCGTCGTGTAAATCGCGCCTCCAGGATCGCACCTTTGAAATGATCTTTGAGATTGATCCGCACCCCTACCGACGAATGCCCCGGCTGCTGCGGAACCAACTGCACATTCCCCTCACCCTGCAACTCATCATCCACGTAGTTGCTGAGGGTCTTCCCGTCGTATACCGCGCTCACGCGATACCACTTCCCGAGAGGATGCAGCTTCTCACAATTCAGCAGCGTCTTCGATTGGCCACCGGCCATGGCGAAACTATCCAGGCACCATTGTCCGTGGACAATCCGTATCTCAAACAGCAGTCGATCATCGATATCCTTACCCGTTGCCGAGTCCAACACCGAGAGATGAAAGAACCGCTGCTCCGGTGCGCCATCCGCATCCGGCCTGAAGATGACCTCCCACGTCCACGTCGCCGCGCCCGCCAGCGGATGCACGGGAACAAACAGCGCATCATCGACTCCATTGAACTGAACAGCCTTGCCCAAAGGAGTCTCGATCACCTCTGGATGGCCGAGTACCTGGGTCGTGTACCCGCCAACCGAGGCCGTCTGATCGAACATCCAGACTTCGGTGTTCTTAACTCCCGCGCTCTGCCCCATCAAGAGCGAGCCGGCCAATAGCAAAACGGCAATTGCAATTGTTTTGTTCAGAAGTAGAATTTCCCCGCTAATTGGATGACTCGGGTTGCAAATCCGCCGGAAAGTCCATTATTGATCCTTCCGTAGTTCTGCGAAGTGATGTTCGTGCTGATGGTCGAAGGATCAGGATTGTAGTGTTTGAAGGCGTTGAAGAAATCAGCGCGCAATTGCAGGTTACGCGACTCGCCCAGCTTGAACCCTTTGGTCGCAGAGAAATCATCGTTGAACAAACCAGGCAGCCGGACGGCCCCGGTGCGCGGTGATGTGCCGAACTCTCCTGGCTGCGGAGCCGTGAACGCCGCGGTGTTGAACTGCATCATTGGCGTTCTGTTGCCACGAGGTAAATTCGGAATTTGGCCGGGAACCACGTCCGGACGGGAGTTCTGTCCGGTTCCCGTATTCGATGTGCCGGAATAGCTTACGTTCGAAGCATCACCGGACACCGCGGTCACGATCGTCGAAACCTGGAACCCGTCGAGCAACAACTTCTTGAGCCCACTGGTGCTTTGAAAGAAGGGAATATCGTAAAGTACGGTGCCGCTAAACCGGTGAGGGATGTCATACAGGGAAAGCGATCGATCGTAGCGTGGATTGTAAGGGTTCAGCGGGCTGGCGCCGAAATTACCGCCACCCACAATGCCGCCAATGTCGCCCGGCCCGGAAATCGATTTAGACCAGGTATACGCGACCAGGGTATTGAGCCCGTGCCCGATGCGGCGTTCCAGCTGGGTCTGCAGCGAGTTGTAGCTGGAGTTACCGCGAGAGAAATCACCCTGCACCGGACGCAGGAACGTCTGGTTCGGACGCCTTGCATTGATGCTGAGAGTGGTGCTCGCGGGATTGATCGGGAACGGCATATTGACGTCGTTATAGGAGATGAAGTTGTGCGTCCCGCGCGCTCCCACGTAGGCGATCTGGGCGGTAAATGCTCCAGGCAGCTGATTCTGGAACGTAAGATTGAATTCCTGCGTCATCTGATCCTGCAGGTGCTGATCAATCGAAGTGTCAAACGGGTAGGTCAACGGTCCGCCCGTGCTCACTCCAGGGAATGGATTACTGAACAGGATGTTGGGTATTTTTTGCGCCGGGTTGGACGCAGTCACGCCGGTGTTGCCTGTGAGCTGCGCTCCAGACTGTGCCTGGGCACCTTCACCCATGCTGAAGGGCGCGTTGTCGATTTCCGGCGTGAAGTAGATGCCGTAACCTCCGCGCACCACCGTTTTGCCGATGCCATACGGCTGCCAGGCGAAACCAATACGAGGCTGAAAGTCATGGTAGGTGGGTTGTAGAAGACCGCGCCCGTACGGAGAAGTCGCCGGGGTTACGGCCATCAAAGGATTCAGCCCGTTCGGTCCGTTGTAGATGTCGGCGTACTTATTGTCGTCCTGGGTGTAGGGCGCAAAATGATCCCAACGAAATCCGAGATTAAACGTCAGGGTCCTGGTCACACTCCAGTTATCCTGCACCGAATAAGCCTGAATGATGCTGGAGATGTTGGTCCGCGTCACAGTCGGGTTGATGCTGTCGCTGGCGATGTAGCCGAGCAGATAATCAACCAGCGCGGACCCGGTGTATTGGCCGGTAAAGTTGAATGTGCCGTGAGGATCGCGCGCCTGGCTGAAGTAGTCGGTACGCCGCCCAATATTGACTCCGAACTTCAGGTAGTGCCTGCCCCACTGGTAAGAAAGGTTGTCCACAAACTGGTTGATGCCGTTGGCGCGGTTGCGCGGACCGATGTTGCGCAAATCGGCAAACAGGCGGTGCGCGCCATCCGGACCGCTGATCGTGATGTTGGGTCCCCCGAAGAAATGGGGATCGGAAGAAGAGAAGGGAATCTGCATCAGCCCATTGGCAATGTTGTACTTCGCATTGTTCGTGGTTCCAAAGGTCTCAAATTCCTGGAAGTTCTGGTGCCCGTAGCGAAACTCGTTGACGATCCTGGGCGAGAAGACGTGGATCTCAGACACTTCAATGAGGTGATTGAAAGCGTCGTTGTTGTCCTCGTCGTTGCCGAAGAAAGAGGGCCCGTTACTGTAGGTCTCGTCGTAAATGTAATGTCCACTGACCGTGTCTTTGCGGGTGAGGTTGTGGTCCATCCGGCCGATGTAGTCATACTGATAGTTCAACGTATTTACCGGTGTGGTGTTGTAGTTGGTCGTCGAACTCGCATTGGGCACATTGGGCGCCGGGGTCACCTGCATCATGATGGCGGACCGGGGATCGACGGTGACCTGGTCTCCAATCTGATATTTATGTCCGGAAATTGGATCGACCACGTTGAGGGGCTTGCCGCTGGATGACGTGAGCGCGGTCGCGTCGAGAATTCCCGCGCGAATGTTGTTATCCGGAACGATCGCCTGCTGCACATTGGCGCCGTTCAACAGCTTGCCGGTCTCCCAGTTGAAGAAGAAGAAAGTCTTATCGTGCCCGTTGTAGATGTGCGGAATATAGAGCGGGCCGCCGAAGTTCGCGCCGAACTGGTTGCGGTTCAAACGCGCAGGCGTGACGTCTTTTTTCGCAACCGCGTCGTAGGTCTGGGTAAAGGCGTTGTTGCGATTGAACTCCCACAGCGTACCGTGCAGGTTGTTGGTGCCTGACTTGATGATGATGTTCACGTTGGCGCCGGCCGCCGCACCCGAATCCGTTCCGCTGGTGCTGGTGTCTACGCGGAACTCCGCAATTGCGTCGACCGACGGCGAGAAGCTGTAGGTCCATGCGTCGTAGTCCATGGCCTCGGTCCCGTCGATGGAAAAGAGGTTCTGCGTGTCCCGCTGCCCATTGACCTGAATGGCGATGGTGCCTCCGGTCGCGTCGGTCGTAGCAATCGACCCGCGGGCGCGGCGGACTGTGATGGAACCTTCCACTCCTGTGTTGACCCCGGGGATGAGCTGGGCAAGCTGTACAAAGTTACGGCCGTTGAGCGGCAACTCGACAATTTTCCTGCCATCGATCACCTGGCCCACAGCCCCGGTTTCGGTTTGCAGTTGAGCCGCCGCCGCGCCGGCCTCGACCGCGACCGTCTGGTTCACTTGACCCACACTCATCTTGAAGTCCTGGCGCGCCGTCTGGCTCGCGTCCAGGTGGATCCCGGTAGCTTTCTGGCTCGCAAACCCGGAAATCTCCACGCTCAGCGAGTAGGTTCCGACGGGTAGTGCAGGGATCGTATAAGCCGCCGTCACTATCTGTGACTGTGGTACGGACGGTGTTGGTGGACGCTTCCGTCGCTGTCACTTTCGCTCCTGCCATCACCGCGCCCGTGGTGTCAGTCACATTGCCCACAATGGTCGCGTTTGTCTGCTGAGCCTTTGCGGTGACAAATCCGCCCACGGTAAGACAGCGAAACGGTGATAAGCCGGGCGATGGTAGTTCGGAAATTCCGCGAGACTGGATATGAGCTCTGGTTACGGCGTCGATTACTTGCATCGTGTGGTCTCCCAAAAGAAACGTTCTCGTAGCCTCTAGCCTTTTTCGGCTGCAACCGGTCATCGCTCTCCGCTACAAATGGCTGAGCTACACCCGATTGGAAGTAAATGTTTTCTCTTTTTGGCTACGGTCGGGATTCTTCCAGCCGTAACTTACAGGTGTCAAGGACATAGTGGTCCCGTCGTTCCGCCCTGCGGGACGCGGAGAAACACGATTTAGCGGTCCGCCTGCACCTGGTGGCTCGCTAAACAGGCGGCGCGTAGTCTTCGCGATAAGGAGTGAAGATGTCCAGCACCTCGGAATCCTCCTGCGCGGAAGCCTGGTGCACGACATCGCCCGGTACCAGGAAACTGTCCCCGGTCTTCGCCTCAAGAACTCCACCAGGATATTCAAAAGTAAGATGGCCGCTGATGATATACACCATCTGCTCGTGGGGATGGCTATGTCTGGCGCCGACCCAACCCTTCTTCATCCTGTGCCGCACCAGCATCATGCCAGGACTCCAGGCCATGACTTGCCGCCGGAGCCCTGGCTCGGGGTGGGACATCGATTCATCCTGTGAAGCTATAACCTCGATTGCCGACATGCATTCTCCT
Source organism: uncultured Acidobacteriaceae bacterium (assembly GCA_963847155.1). Classification (GTDB taxonomy): domain Bacteria; phylum Acidobacteriota; class Terriglobia; order Terriglobales; family Acidobacteriaceae; genus PALSA-350. Next base: position 385,121 of record CAWJZH010000009.1, read on the forward strand.
CAGTTGTGCTGCACACAATCATCTTTTCCTTCTTACGGCTAAAGCCGTTTCCTGATACAAAGCTTCAGAGCTGACTCCCGAAAAGTCTTTCAGCGCGCCATCCAACCGCCATCCACCACCAGCACTTCGCCCGTAACGTAGTCGCTTGCAGGTGATGCGAGAAACACCGCCGCACCGGCAATATCTTCCGGCTCCCCCCATCGTGCGGAGGGGATGCGCGCCAGTATTTGGCTGTTGCGAACCTCGTCCTGCCGCAGCGCGGTGGTATTTTCGGTGCGAAAGTAGCCCGGAGCAATGGCATTCACCTGCACATTGCGCGGCGCCCACTCATTGGCCAGCGCTTTGGTCAATTGTGCAACGCCGCCCTTCGATGCGGCATAGGCCGGCACACGAATGCCGCCTTGAAACGACAACAACGACGCGATGTTGATGATCTTCCCTTGCCGCCGTTCCAGCATGCTGCGGCCGGCAAGCTGGCTCAGGCGAAAGACACTGTTGAGGTTCACCTGAACCACGGTCATCCAGGCCTGCAGGTCGTGGTCCTCCGCCGGCTCGCGATAAATGGTGCCGGCATTGTTCACCAGAACATCAGGAGAACCCATGCCCGCCAACACCGCTTCATACAGTCGATCCGCGCCTTCCGGCTGGCTCAGGTCGGCGGCGAAACTGCTGTGATTGGTGGCCCAGGGCACGAATCGCTTCGCTGGTTTCCTCCGCGGGCCGGCGATTCCCGTGGCATGCCACCGATGCCCCAGCCTCAGCCAGCGCAACAGCAATTGCGGCGCCAAGTCCGGTGGCAGAACCAGTGACCAGCGCAAGTTTTCCGTCGAGACGAAACCTATCAAGAATTCCCATCGTTTACCGATCAGTATTCTTTGGTGTCACAAGCAGAATGTCAACGTCCGCAGGAGCGAGAATCCGTAACCAGTCCCGGCATGTGGGACAATATCTGCAAAGGCTCTATGTCCGGACTGATACAGATCGGTTCCCAGCCTGCGAAGCCCGCCTCGTCGTGCGCGCCGGTTCGACGTTCTCGTGCCGTGCTATGGCTCCAGACTGTCACCCTGGCATGGATGCTCATCGAGTGCGGGACGTCACTCTATGCGGCCGCCTCTGCGCATAGTCCCTCGCTGCTGGCGTTCGGTTCTGACAGTTTCGTCGAGTTACTCTCCGCTGCAGTCGTGCTGCTGCAGATATGGTTCACCCAAATCAATTTCTGAACAAAAGACGGCGCGCATCGCAGGAGCTCTGCTCTTCGTTCTCGCCTTGGTGGTCGCATCCACGGCTTTACTTGCGTTGGTCCTTCACTGGCGTCCTGAGACCAGTTATCTGGGCATGATCGTGACCGTCGCTGCTTTGGCCGTCATGCCGATCTTGGCTACGTTGAAACGCAGGGAAGCACGGCGTACGAACAATGTTGCGTTGGCGGCCGATGCGGTTCAGTCTGCCACCTGTGCCTACCTGGCCCTGATTACCTTGGCAGGTCTGGCTGCGAACGCGTGTTCCATATCCCCTGGGTTGATTCCGTCGCTGCACTGTTGGCCATACCGATCCTTCTTAAAGAAGGTAGATCTGCATGGCAGGGAGAAACTTGCAGTTGTTGCTAAAGCCGGAATCCCTATTTCACATCCTCGCCACGAATCACTGACCCACTTACCTTGTATCGTTCGTCGGAAACCACGGTGTGACCTGCGCGCGCCATCTCTAGATGAGTCTTAGTCGTAACGGTCTCATGACTGCGGGCCTTGTAATGCACGTCTATTTGCAACCCACATACTCCGTGTTCCAAAAATACACGGTTGACAAAAAATAAATATCCGCACTTGGAAAGCTGAGGTAAACTAGATCAGTCTTTCAGGATAGAGCGCTATGATAAACACCTCTCAAACCCGTAACTTTGTCCCTCAAGTCCTCCCTGCCGGGGTATCGGACTTTGTCGGTTTGAAGGAAGTAGGGCGCCCCTAGCGCACTTCGTTAGCGAATTTACGAAGGCCCTGAGGCGCAGCCTCAGGGCCTTTTCTCATTCCCCTGGGGACAGCTTCCTTCCTTGAGCCATTCGGCTCCAACTCATCGTCGAGGCACTGATGCCTCGCGATCTACCAGTTGTCCTGGTGAGTGATCTATGCGTGTTTCCCGAGGCAATCAAAACGTAATGCGTGACGTACTGGCCTTTCTCTTTCGCCATTGGCGACGCGAGGCATGGCTGGTAACCGGCGTCGCCTGCTCCATGGTGGTAGCGACCATTGCCGACCTGTTCATGCCGGTCTTCGCCGGCCGTATGGTGGACGCCATTGCCATGCACGGTGGAACCCACCGGCAGGCATTGCACGCCGCCATCTCCGCCTTGGCCACCATGCTCGTTGTTGGGGGGCATCCTGGTCGCCGGCCGCCACTTGTCGCTGATGGGCATTAGCCGGCTCACCATACGCTTGATGGCGCGCCTGGCCGGCGATGCGTTCTACCGTGTGCAGCGTTTCTCGACCGACTGGCATGCCAACAACTTTGCCGGCTCGATCGTCCGTCGCGTCACCCGCGGCATGTGGGCGGTGGATCTGATGGACGACACCCTGCTGCTGGCCTTGCTGCCGGCATCGCTGGTGTTGGTCGGCAGTGCGTTGGTGCTGGGTGCGCACTGGCTGTCGATGGGCCTGATCGTGGCTATTGGCGCGACCCTCTACGTCGGCCTTTCCATCGCGCTATCACTGAACTTCGTGTCCCCGGCGGCGCGGCTGTCCAACGCCCAGGACACGTTAGTGGGTGGATCCCTGGCAGATGCCGTGACCTGCAACGCCGTGGTCAAGTCCTTCGGCGCCGAGGCGCGGGAAGATGCTCGCCTCGGCCGCGTGCTGAACAAGTGGAGTCGCCGCACCTATCGTCACTGGACCAATGGCACGTGGAGCGGAACTACGCAGATGATCGTGTTACTCGGTCTAAGAGGATCGGTGACCTTGTACGCGATCTGGTTGTGGTGGCAAGGCCGGGCAACGCCGGGCGGAGTCACGTTCGTGCTCACCAGTTACTTCATCGTTCATGGCTATCTGCGCGACGTAGGCCAGCATGTGGCGAACTTGCAGCGCAGCGTGAACGAAATGGAAGATCTGGTCGAGATGCATGTGCTGCCGCTGGGCGTGGCAGATCGTCCGGATGCCGAGCCGATTCGCATCAACAAGGGAGAGGTGGTTTTCGACCGCATCACCTTCCGCTATGGTGCGCATCCTGATCCGCTCTTTGACAACTTCACCCTGCGCATCGAGGCGGGTGAACGCGTGGGCCTGGTCGGCCACTCCGGTTCGGGCAAGACGACCTTCGTCAAGCTGTTGCAGAGGCTCTATGACTTGAATGAAGGCCGCATCCTGATCGACGGGCAGGAGATTGCTCGCGCAGCGCAGGTATCGTTGCGCTCGCAACTTGCCCTGGTGCCGCAGGAGCCGTTGCTCTTCCATCGTTCGTTGGCAGAAAACATCGCCTACGCGCGTCCGGAAGCAACGTTGGCGCAGATCGAGCGCGCGGCACAACTGGCCAACGCGCACGACTTCATCATTCGTCAGCCGAAAGGCTACGCGACGTTGGTGGGTGAACGGGGAGTCAAGCTCTCTGGCGGTGAACGCCAAAGAGTGGCGTTGGCCCGCGCTTTCCTGGCGGATGCGCCGATACTGATTCTGGACGAGGCGACCTCCAGCCTCGACTCTGAATCGGAAGCGCTCATCCAGGAGGCGATGCAGCGGTTGATCGTTGGCCGCACGGCCATCGTCATCGCTCACCGGCTCTCGACGGTGCGGATGCTCGATCGCATCCTCGTCTTCGAACAAGGCCGTGTGGTCGAAGAGGGAACGCACGACGACCTGGTCCGCCGGACAGAAGGCACATACAAACGTCTGTTCGAACGTCAGGCCCTGGGGCTATTTGTCTCAGAGTCTGAACTGGATGAAGCCGAAGAGCTGAGCGCCTGAACGAAAGCGCTCAGCTCGCCGGGGCAGGCGGGATGACAAAAGAGGGGCTGTTGTAAGGGAGAGGGCTTTAACAACCGCCCTTTCCTTTAGCAATCACCCTCTCCTCACCACCGCACTCCCCTTTTTGTCATCCCGACCGGAGCGAAGCGGAGGGGAGGGATCTGCAGTTTCACTCAATCTCAAACAAACGTTTCGGTCATAAACTCTCACTTCAGTCCCGGATCCCAAACCGCAACCCCAACACGAGAGTCAGCGCATCCGTAATACATGAACCACTTATCCTGAAAGAACACCAACCCCTCCGCAAAAGTAGTTCCAGCGGCATACTGCCCACTCTGTTCCCACGACTTTTCAGGCTTGAAAAACGGCTTATCCGTCCGCGCTAACAACTTGCGAGGATCATCGGCCGAGAACAGGGCCTGTCCATCCGAGTACGCACCAGCCGCAATCCCGGGCGCCCCATTCTTCTCCGCATTCTTCCCGTTATAAATCAGCACAATGCCGTGGTCTGTGAGCAGCGAAGGAGGCCCAACCTCAGGAAACGCGCTGTCAAAGTGTCGCGGCCGATTATGCAGTAACACGACTGCCTTGCCCGATGAATCCTCGACCGGCGTCCAGTGAATCAGGTCAGGCGATGTCGCCAGGCGCACTTGCACCTCTCCCCAGTACATCCAATACTTCCCCTGGATCCTGGCCGCGATCAAACGTCCACCCGTGAGCCGGGTAACGATACTGGCCGATTTGTAGTCGAAGTGCTGATATTTTTCTCCCACCAGCGCAGGTCCGTGCTTTGTCCAGTGAATAAGATCAGTAGACGTTGCGATTCCGATATCCGTAGCCTGCCGATTCCACTGGGTATAGGTCAGAACGTAAGTACCATCTTCGCTCTCGACCACGCGAGGATCTTCGACCCCGCCCGGCCACTCCCTGTCTTTCTGGGAATCGTTGTCAGGATAGAAAACCGGAGCCGGCTCCTTGGTGAAGTGCACCCCATCGTCGCTCGACGCCAGGCCCAGGCGAGAGGTGTGCATGCCGATGACCATGGTCCCGGAGTCGTCCTCGGCGCGATACAACACATAAACCTTTCCTCCGCGCACGATGGCCCCGGGATTGAAAGTATGCAGTGCCTCCCAGTGCACAGGCTTGCCAAGAATCGGATCAGTAAAGACCGCTGCGGGGTTAGGCGCGATGATCGGTGCATCCACCGGGCGCACGAAAGGGCCTAGTGTCCAGCTATGCGTTGACTGGGCAAGCAGCGCAGCTCGCCGCCCAAAGCAAACCGAGGGAGAGCAAGACGCGATGAGAGGAGAATCGAAGTTTTTCTTCAAGGTCGATGGAAACGTCCCTCCAGCACACCCTTGGCCAAAATGTGCCCATCCATCGCTTTCATCACATCCGCCTGGGTGGCGTCGGGGCCCAGGCTCAGCTTGGTGTCCAATGCAAACAGCTCGTACGTGTAGTGATGATAGGGTCCAGGTGCACGGGCGCCCATGCCCATGTAGCCCACCTTTTGCCCCCGGTTCAGCGCCTGGATGGATCCATCAGGCATCTGCGCCTGCGCAGGCATTCCTTCCGGCAGCTCCCTCGTCGTGCCTGGGATGTTAAAGATCATCCAATGCAGTACTTCGTTGGTGGTCTTGTTCAGCGAGGTATCCGGATCAAGCAGGATGATCGCAAAGCTGACCGCTCCATCCGGCACATTGGTCCAGGTCAGCTTAGGAGAAACCGGCGCACCGTTCTCCGCCGCCTGGGTGTACTTGTTGGGAATAATTCCGCCGTCATCAAACGCCGGCGTCGTCAGCGTAAGGCCAGGCTTAGCCATCGGTGGAGGAGCAGCCGGGGTCTGCGCCATCGCGCCCAAGCTGGTCACCAGTACCGCGAACAAAACGAGTCTTTTCATCGTCGCTCCCTATTTTCTGCTGCGATAAAAAACGTGCCAGACTTTTCCGTTCTGGCTGTCGGTAATGAACAGGGTGCCATCGGGTGCTTGCGCCACACCATCCGCGCGCGCTAATGCGTCCGTCGGACTCACCAGCGGATCCTTGCCCGCAAAGCCACCGGCAAAAATCTCAGACTTGCCCGACGGTTTGCCGCCCGCGAACGGCTGGAACGTCACATTCGACGGCGCCTGGGGCAGAGGAGCACGGTTCCATGAACCATGGAAAGCGATGAACGCGCCACCTTTATACCGCGCAGGGAACTGGCTTCCGGAGTAGAACATCACATCCACCGGTGCCCAGTGAGCCGGATAGCTCGCGACCGGCAGCGCGAATGCGCTACATCTCCCCACCGCCTTGCCGTCGCCGCCGTACTCAGGGTTTAGCAGCAGTTTCTGTTGCGTATAGTCGAAAAAGCAATAGGGCCAGCCGAAATTGAGTCCCTTGGTCGCGCGGTACATAGGCTCGGCAGGCCGTGTGGCATTCTCCTCTGCGCTAAACTTCTCCGGCCACAAAACGTCTAGCTGGTCTCGGCTGTTCATCACGATATAAAGCGCGCCATCGTGCCACGTGATCGCCGGCTCCTGCCGCAGTCCGGTTACAAACTTCTCCCCGTCCGCCTCTTTCTGATGTAGCTTGTTTTCATCAAATTTCCAGATACCGCCATGCGTGTCCAGCAACGGACACGGGTCCTGACCCACAATGCCTTTCTGCCGGTCCTGCGACTGGCACGCGTTGGAGGGAGAGCCAATATTGATGTAAAGCGACCCGTTGCCATCAAACGCGATGCCCTTGTCGTGATGCTCGTGCTCCGTGGGCAGATCCTCCACCATCACTTCCGGCGGCCCGGCGGGCTTCAGTTGCCCCGGGGTCATCTTCCATCGTTCTACTGACTCCACCTTGGCCACGTACAAATAGCCGTTACGCAGCGCAATCCCTGTGCTGCTTCCATCGCCGAAGTATTCTTTGGTCTCAAAGCGCCCGTCGCCATTCTCGTCACGCAGCGCCACCACTCCGCCGGTTTTGCCCTTGCCACTTTGCAGTGCAACGTATAAATCGCCGTTGGGGGCCACGACCGCGTGCCGGGCTGTCCCCAATCCGTCGGCCGCCACCAGCGCACAAAATCCCTCGGGCAGCGTCAACCCCGCGTTGTCTGGATCGCAGGCATAGGGAGTCGCCGCGTGTAATGCGGCACTCGTCATGCAACACGCCGCTGCCACCAACAATCCAATGATCGAGCGTTTTGATCTCATTCCCCATCTCCGGGCTGTTGTTTAACATCTATAGCGATTGGGATTTGCCGTACGATTAGGTAGTGTAATCTTTTTGAGGAGTCGACACGGTGCTTGCAAAAAACAACGTTTTACTTTGTTTCGCCCTCGTTCTAAGCGGAGTCTTCGGCCAGGCTCTTTACGGCCAGGCAGACGCAGCATCAGCAGCGGATGGCTTGTACACAGCCGACCAGGCGCACCGCGGCGAAACCGCCTATAAGACGCAATGCTCATCGTGTCACGGGGAGGCCCTTGATGGCGTGGGCCCTTATCCGCCTCTGAGCGGGGATGACTTTCTAACCAAATACCAGGGTCAGCCTGCGCTCAATCTCTACAATATGATTCAGAAATTAATGCCCGCCACTGCTCCCGGCACGCTTACGCGCCCCCAGGCGGCTGATCTTCTCGCTTACATTCTCAGCTTCAACAAATTTCCCGCCGGGCAAGACAGAGTTTCCTACCGACGAAGATAGCCTCAAGAAACTCACGCTTCCCAAGCCTGCCCCCAAGTCTTAAAGCATTTTTCGCAATAATATGAACTTTCGAACGGCGTTACGAGCAGCTTTCTTCGGCGGAAAGCTGCGCAGACTTCTGCGGCTTCGGTCTATACCTTTGCGAAAAATGCTCTAACGGCCCAAAGCCTGCGCAATGGCACGCTCCGCCAAAGGCGCCATCACCGCATATCCTTTCGCTGTCGGATGAACCCCGTCGGAGGAGAGGCCCGGAAGCATGGCGCCCTTCGCATCTGCCATGGAGCTGTAATAATCCAGGTAAACGCATCCATGCGCGGAACAGAAATCCTGTAGCCACTTGTTGAGTTCACGGATCCGCTCCACCGGCTGGACGCCTGGCTTCCATGGGTAAGCAAAGGCAGGCGTGATCGAAGCAAACACCACCTTGATGCCGTTTTGCTTCGCGATCTCCGCCATCGACGTATAGTTGTCCTCGATCATTTGCTGCGTCGATGGGCCGGTGTTGCCGGCGATATCATTGGTCCCCGCCAGAATGACCACCGCAGCCGGATGGAGATGGACCACATCCTGCTGGAAGCGCACCAGCATTTGCGGGGTGGTTTGCCCGCTGATGCCGCGATTTACGTACGGCTTGCCGGGGAAAAATACTCCTGTGGCCGGCGTGCGGCCCCAGGCATCGGTGATGGAATCGCCAAAGAAAACCACGCGCTGGACATCGGGAGCAGCCGGTGGCAGGGCCTCATTATCCGCCCGATACCGAGCCAGGTCCGGCCAGTCCTGTGTACCCGGCTTCTGTGCCCACAGGTATCCCACGCATAACAACGCGCCGCAAATCCAAAGACCTCGTTTCACCTTCATAGTTACAGGTGATACCAGTGGTCGGCGCCAAACACAAGGCCCAGCGTGATGAGTGCGATCACGATTTCTCCCACCGCCCCCACGATGAAGGGCCGCGCTCCCTGCTTGCTCAGCTCACGCAGATTGGTGCGCAAGCCCACTCCTGCGAAGGTCAGCAGAAACGCCCAGCGCGACAGATTGCCCACGGCAGCCAGTTGCGGCTTGGTAAAGAAGCCGACCGTGGCAAGCAGCGAAATCAGCAAAAATCCCAATACGAACTTGGGGAACTTGCGCCACAGAAATGCTGCCTTATTCTGCACTTCAGCAGCCTGCCCTTTCCCCGCCCAGTAGATGGCGTAACCCAAAACAATAAATCCAATGGTGGCGTTGCGGCAGGTCTTGGCCAGAACCGCGACCTTTCCGGCTGCATCCGAGTAAAGCGCTCCGGCGGCCGTTGCCTCAGCTGTGTTATCCACCGCCAGCCCTGCCCACAAGCCGTATGCACGATCGCTCAGGTGCAGGAAGTGACCCACGACTGGAAAGAGAAAGAGAGAGAGGGCGCCCAGCAACAGAATTGCGGCAATGGCGTAAGAAGAGTCTTCCTCGTCCGCATCGATCGCACCCTGCGCGGCGATGATGGCGGAGACTCCGCAAATAGATGACCCGACGGCCAGCAGACTCACCAGCTTGGGCTTCAGTTTGAATGCGCGGCCCAGGTACGTCATGAACGTGAGCGCCAGGACCAACTCAATCGCGATCAGCACCAGCGAAAGCCCGCCAAGCCGGCGAACATCCCCCAGCAGAAAGCGCGCGCCCAGCAGCACAATCCCGGCCTTCAGCCAAAATTCATAGGTTGCCACCCCCGAGCGAAAGATAGCCGGAACACCGACAGTATTGGAGATGGCCAGCCCAATCAGGATCGCCCAAAGAACGTATTCGATATTGGGCAGCACAAGGTGGTGTGCTTTACCGTAATGCGCGATGAATTGCTCAATGAATTTACCCGCATAGCCTACTACGGCGAGCAGCAGGATTCCGGGAATGAGACCTGCGGCATTGGCTGAAGGCGCAGTTTCTGTCTTTATCGTTGGAGCAGATCTTCTGATGGCGGAACTGGCCATAGGTCTTCCTCTTTCTACCGAGCGCAATTACCAGGGAACAGATTTCAAAATTCCCAGACGAACTACGAGTGCCGCGGCGAACGCCAGCAGGACGGCCCAGGTATCGAGGGAAATGCGGCGAAGCGGCGATGGATTGGCCATATGCGAATACTCCTTTGGAGCATCTTGTGACGATGAAAGTAGAGCGAAGGAGGAAAGAAGGAACTAGCGACAACAACAGGCGGGGAGCCCGTTCATGATGCATCCGTTAGTAAGCTGGGTAGCGTACATGGAACTAAAGCTAGCATAGCACTCGAGGACGCAAGCAAACCGAAATTCATGAAATGTCGCTCTCTCCTTTGTCATCCCGTCGACTCGCTGAAGCGAGTCGGGAGAGAAATGACAAAGCTTGTGCCCTTTGCATAATCGAAGGGTGAAACCGATGGGTGCCCCAGGTCTCGCGTTTGAGACCTGGGATCCCTCAAACCAATTCCCACCGGAAACACCCACTTCCTCTTTGTCATTAGGAGAGCCAGTGGCCCTTTTCTGTCGCACGAAAATGGGTGCCGTCGATGGCGGCCATCTCCTGGGGGGACGGCATGATGATAAGCGAGCCGAACTCCCCACTCAACCAATTAGTGTGCCAGGCGATAGACTTCCGACCCCGCAAGCAGAAACGCTCCCGTACCAAAAACATAGCTGGAGGCCGCGGTGTAATCCCCGGGAGCGGCGCCCACCGGCTGGATGCACCCGAGCCTGCCATCCTCGTAAATATGTGACAGCAGCCCTTTCCATGCTTTCTCCACTACCGGTTGGTATTTCGCGCGATCGAGAATGCCCGAATTGATCCCATAAGCGAAGCCAAAAACAAAAAAAGCCGACCCGGAATTCTCGGGCAGGGGATAAGCCTCCGCATCCAGCAAACCAGGCCGCCAAAGCCCATCCGTACCCTGCAGCGAAGCCAGTTCTTCCGCCATCTCTTTGAACTGGGTCACGTACTTTGCTCGCGAGGGATAGTCCTTCGGCATCTCTGCCAGCACTTTGGCCAAACCGGCAAACACCCATCCATTGCCGCGTGACCAGAAGATGCTGCTGCCGTTCGCCTCATGCTTTTCAAGAAATGATTTATCGCGAAAGTAGAGGTGGTTCGAAGGGCTGTACAGCAACCCTGACGTGATCCACCATTGGTGGTCCATAAAATCCAGGTATTTGCGGTCGGCCGCTGCCCGGCTCAGTTTCGTGAACACCGGTGGGCCCATAAACAGCGCATCGCACCACCACCACAGAGGCTTTTCCGGATTATCGGGTAGTGCCATCACCGCGTCTTCGCGCTCCCGGATAGGCGCCAACATCGCCGGGTCGTGGTGCCGGAAGTAGAGGTCCAGGTAAGTCTGGCCGATAGCCGCGTCATCGGCATTGGGCACCCGGGGTCCCGGTTGCCAATTGAACTTCTGTGCCATCTGGAGCATGGCCTTTTGATATTTCTCGCCGTTCGCCGCCTTAGGCACAGCCATGAAGCCTGTATAGAGAGCCGCAAAGGTCCAATCCTGGTTAAACCCCGGTTCGCGCCCGAGCCAGTTGCCAATCGGCAACCTTCTGCATGGCATGGCTAACGTTCTTGCGCGTCAACGCCGGCGACAGATCGGTCGCCAACGGCGGAGGGGTCGCAGGCGTATCGCCCACCCAGGGAACCTTCTCAGCGGGTGTAAGTTGTCCCGGTAAACCATGAGGGATGAAAAGAACAGCGGCGGCAAGACCCACGCGCTGGATAAGACGAATCATAGATCAGACGCTCCTCTGGCGAATCTTATACTGCCCAGCAACTCGTCGTCGCCGCAGTTGCCCTTTCCAGGTGTCGAGATGTGCCTCGTGAAGCCGCCGTGTAGGGACGACGAGATCCTGCTATCGAGTCCCGGAGAGCCTGCCCTGAGCTTGTCGAACGGGGACGGCTGAACTCAGCCCAGGACGCAGTCCCACAAGCGTTAGCCTATTTGGGGTGCTTTTCTTCAACCTTCCACAAAGCCGTCATCCTGAGCGAAGCGCTTCACAGATCTGTCGCGTGACACAGCGGTTTATGGCGCGCAGTCGAAGGACCTCGGCGATGCTTATCCTGCCCATGCTGTTCGAGGCCTTTTCGGCCACGAAGCCCGAGAACAGATCTTCCGGCGGTACGCACTTGATGGTCACGGGCGACGTAATCGTCGGCCAAGAGAAAGACCGTGGCAGGTCCGGCAAGTACCAGCTTCGGTGATTGAAAAGCTCCGAGCCGCATGGGGAGAATAAGCACCCTCGGGGTCCTTCGACTGCGCGCCATAAACCGCTGTGTCACGCGATAGATCTGTGAAGCGCTTCGCTCAGGATGACGATTTTGTGGGACGTTTGAAGAAAAGCACCCTAACCCACGACTGCGTCCTGGGCTAGGTTCAGCCGTCCCCGTTCGACAAGCTCAGGGCAGGCCCTTCGGGACTCACACATGTCCCAAAGCGTCCCCTACTCAATCCCCAGCTGATGCTGCATCCGCTCCAGCGATACACCCTTCGTCTCCGGGTAATACTTCAAAATGATAAAGAAATGAATCACCATCATCGCTGCGAAAAACATAAACGGATAAGCCCCGGACGATCCCGCCATGATTGGAAACACCAGCGAGATGATCGCGTTCGTCACCCAATGCGCAGAGCTCCCCAAAGCCTGACCCTTCGCGCGCACTCGATTCGGAAATACCTCGCTGACATACACCCAGATGACCGCACCCTGCGAAATAGCGAAGCAAGCGATATAAGCCATCAACAGCCACACCAGCCAATGCAAATGCTTGTGAGTCATAAACACATAGGCAACCGCGCTCAGGCATACGGTCAATCCCGCCGTCCCCGTCAATAGCAACTTCCTGCGTCCGAATTGATCGATCACTGACATGGCCACCAGCGTCGCCACCAGGTTCGTTGCGCCTACAGCCACGGCCTGCAGTGCCCCGGAAACCTTTGTCGCTCCGGCAAGCGAAAAAATATCGTTCAGGTAATACAGAACCGCGTTGATTCCAGATAGCTGGCAAAACATGCCCATCGTGAGCGCAAGAAACATCGGAAACGCATACTGGCGAGAAAACAAAGAATCGCCAGACGCCGCTCGCTCCTGATGAATCGAAGCGATAATCTCCTTGAGCTCCTCTTCTGGTTTGGGAATACCAGTAAGCCGAAGCACGGCTAACGACTCATCATTGTTTCCCTGCATCACCAGCCATCGCGGGCTGCGGGGGATGCCAAACAACGCCAAGAGAAAAAACGCCGCCGGCAATGCCGAGATGCCAAGCTGCCAGCGCCATTCCGTTGCCCCCAGATGCATGGTGTCAATCCATGCATTGGATACATAGGCCAGCAGGATGCCGATCACGACATTCAACTGAAAGCAACCAACCAGGCGTCCCCGCCATTCAGGTGGCGCGATCTCCGCGATATACATGGGGCCCAGCACTGAGGACCCGCCGATACCCAGTCCGCCGATAAACCGAAAGAAGATGAGCGCACTCCAATTCCAGGCTAAAGCGCATCCCAGGGCCGAGATCACATAGAAAATTGCCATCACACGAAGGCTGTCCCGGCGTCCGAATTTTTGTCCGGGGATGCCGGCAGTGATGGCCCCGATGACCGTGCCTAATAAAGCACTCGAGACCGTCACACCCAGAAGCGCAGGCGACAATTGATACGTTTGCGTCAAAGCATTGGTCGTGCCCGAGATCACCGCCGTGTCGAAACCGAAAAGCAACCCGCCCAGTGCGCCTACAACTGTGCTCTTTATCACGTGAAAGTTAACGCTCATGGACCTCCGATCATTCCAGCACGTAGAACCTTACACTGTGAAAGCAGGGTTGTCGTCACCGAACACTGTACATACAATCGCAGGCATGAAGATATCGGCGCGTAATCAGTTGCGAGGCAAAGTAGAATCGGTCGATCTTGGAGTGGTCACAGCGAAGGTGGGGGTGCGGGTGGGGGAAAACCTCATCGAGAGCGTCATCACCCGGCAAAGTGTAATAGACCTCGGCATCAAGGTGGGTGATGAGGTCACAGCCGTCATCAAGTCGACCGAGATCATGTTGATGGTGGACTAGCTGCCCGGGCGCGCTCCATCAGTAGGGTACGCTCGCGTGCATTGCGCGTGAGCGCTGCCGCCGCCTCAAACTCTGCCCGGGCTTCGTCCCACCGGTCGAGCTTGGCAAGCAGATCGCCGCGCACGCTTGGCAACAGATGATAGTTCTTCAGCGAAGGGTCAGAAGCGAGCTCATCCACCAACGCCAGCCCCGCTTGTGGGCCAAGGGCCATCCCCACCGCCACCGCACGGTTGAGTTCAACAATCGGAGAAGGGCTGAGGTGCGCCAGCGCAGCGTAGAGGGAGGCAATCCGCGGCCAGTCCGTATCGCCCGCCGTGAGCGCCCGTGCGTGACAAGCGGCGATGGCTGCCTGGATGGCGTATGGGCCGGGCACTGTACCCAACCGCTCTACCCGCTCCAATGCGGCCAGGCCGCGGCGAATCAGCAATTGATCCCATTGCGCCCGGTTCTGGTCAAGCAGAAGAATCGGCTCGCCGCCCAGCCCTACCCGCGCCCGGGAGCGCGACGCCTGGATTTCCATCAGCGCCACCAGGCCATGAACCTCAGCCTGCTCCGGAGCGCACTCGGCAAGGATTCGTCCCAGGCGGAGCGCGTCCTCACACAATGCGGGTCTTAGCCAGTCGTCACCTGAGGTCGCCGAGTACCCCTCATTGAATACCAGGTAGATGACCTCCAGGACCGCCGATAATCGCTCTGTCAACTCGCTCCCGCGAGGTACCTCAAAACCAGCACGGGCTTCACTGAGCGTGCGTTTGGCTCTGACGATACGCTGCGCGATGGTGCTCTCCGGCAACAGGAAAGCGCGCGCGATTTCTCCGGTCGACAAACCTCCGAGCAAGCGCAGCGTGAGTGCCACCTGGGCCTCTCGGGAAAGCACCGGATGACAGGAAATAAAAACCAGCCGCAACAGGTCATCGCCCACCTCGTCGTCGATGGCGCTCACCATGTCCGGCACGGCCATCTCTTTGGCAGCAAGATCGCGGCCGAATTCGTCGAGTTTTCGTTCCAGACGCGTGTTGCGGCGGAACCGGTCGATAGCGCGATGCTTTGCCGTGGCCATCAGCCAGGCCCCCGGATTATCCGGGATGCCCGACTGTGGCCACTGCTCCAGCGCGGCGACCAAAGCATCCTGTGCCAGGTCTTCGGCAACGCCGACGTCTCGCACCATCCGTACTAAGCCGGCAATCAGACGGGGCGACTCGATTCTCCAGACTGCATCGATCGTGCGATGGGTATCGGTAGAGCTCACAGCTACCCATCACACCACCTTCAATCCGCCTTCGCAACTTGGGCTCCCCAAGCCGCTTACGCCGGGCTACGTTTCCCCGACTGCATTTCAGCGAAACCGGCTGCCGCCTGCTGGACGTCTGGAGGAAAATCGGACATCTCCTGCACTTGCCGAACCTCGATCGTGCAATCGTCGCCCGGGCACCGCTTAGCCCATTCGATAGCTTCCTCTCGCGACTTCACCTGGATCATCCAATACCCGCCCACCACTTCCTTAGCCTCGGTAAACGGTCCGTCGGTCACTTTCTTCTTGCCGCCGGCGAACGTAACCCGCGCCCCCGTGGAAGGGGGATGCAGCCCATCGAGCGCCAGCAGCACGCCCGCCTTCTGCAGTTGCTCGTTGTACTTCATCATCGCCGCCACTGCTTCCGCAGTAGGCACAGTCCCGGGCTCGGCCTTCTCGTATCCCTTGGGGATCATCAGCATCATGAATCGCATAGTCGTTGTCTCCTTCGGAGTGAATTTCTGCTTCTACTGGAACGTCGAACAAAGAAGAAAGAAATCGACACCCCAATATTCTTTTTAACCATCGATCGAGAGGGGACCATCATGCATCCGACGGTGTAGGAGCCAGAGAAGCCCAGGAAACAGGACGGGTGGGTGGCCCCATATCTCGCTCGTTTTTCGCGAGATGTGGGATGCCGCGATACTCGACGCGCAACTCTCGAATGTTTCGATAGAGGGGTCAAGGGCCTGCGGCCCACCCAAGGCAATGAGAACACCTCGGTCCGGCATCCACTCTCGATGGAACCGTTACCTTTTCCTGTCATCCCGACCCGACCCGGATTTCCTGCCACGCAGCACTGGACATGGCCGCGTGTGCTGCCTTCGTTAAGGAAGGCAGCATGAACTGCACCAACGCCACCAAGTTCCACAGGAAATCCGGGGGAGCGGGATTTCCTGCCACGCAGCACTGGACATGGCCGCGTGTGCTGCCTTCCGTTAAGGAAGGCAGCATGAACTGCACCAACGCCACCAAGTTCCACAGGAAATCCGGAGGAGCGGGATTTCCTGCCACGCAGCACTGGACATGGCCGCGTGTGCTGCCTTCGTTAAGGAAGGCAGCATGAACTGCACCAACGCCACTAAGTTCCACAGGAAATCCGGGGGAGCGGAGGGATCTGCGGTTCCGCAGAAGCTTCGTGGATATGTTTTTTCGACGTAGCGCACGTATGGTGCCCGAAGGAGGAGCTGCCCTAAGCAGCCTTCTTGCCCCCAGTACGCTTCTCCGCCCGATCCTTACCCGCGACAATCTTCCGATGCAGCAACTCCTTCGCTTCCTCGAGCACCTTCAACCGCTTCTCCGGACAAATTCTTGCCCGCACGGTTGACATAAAAGGTCAGCATCCGCATTCCTGACGAAGGCCCCTTGGGTGACACCTTTTTCGACGCCAATTCCCGGGCGATCGTCCTGGCATCTTATTGAACAGCCCCTGCTGCGGATGGGTGGAATCCGTTGTGACCGCAGCAGACCATTTCCGCGTTCCGTGAGAATTCTTATGAGAAGCATCCTGTTTTCCGGGCATCCTGACCTCCACTCTATTCTCGGATGCAGGACGCCCGCAAAACGGTGACCCACAAAGCTACCCCGCGAAATCCATTCCTTCCTCGAAAATCTGGCGTATCTCGGTTTCACCATCGCCCGCCACTTTAAGAAATTCCTTGGTGATCTCGATAGCCTCTGCCTTGGACGCCGCCCGGATCAATGCAAAGCCGCCCACCACTTCTTTAGCTTCGGTGAACGGGCCATCCACCACGTTGAATTTTCCATTGGAGAGCCGAATCCGCGCTCCCAGCGCACTCGGCAGGCAGCCCTCGGTCGCGAGCAGCCTGCCGGATTTCATCCAGTCCTCAATGAGTTTGCCCATCACGGCCATTTCCTTCTCGGTGGGAGGCGTGCCCTCAGGCTTCGCAGATTTGTACAAGCACAAAAATTTCATGGTCTCGTTTTCTCCTGTTTAAGTGGAGCCAAATTCATGGGTAGAATCCGGCTCTACTTACGCGTCGAACAAGGCTAAGCGAAATCGACACTCGCCAAAATATTTTTTCTTGCTAACCGCCGGCCACCGCCGCGATCACCAGAAAAGGCTCCGCCTCGGTTACCACCGCGTCGGGCAGGGGAGCGTCCGGTGGTTCGTGTGACAGGTCCTCCGCGCAGGCGAAGAAGCGCAGGAATGGCCGGCGCTGCTGGGTCACATGATCGCGGATCGTCCCCCGAAGCATGGGATAGCACGCCTCCAGCGCATCCAGCACGGAGCGCTGGGTGACTGGTCCATCCACCGTCACCTTCACCTCTCCGCTCACTTGCGCCAGCGTTCGCAAATGTGCCGGAAGCAACACACGAATCATGACAGCGTCTGTACCTCGACTGAGAGCACGGCGGGCAGGTCGCGCACAATCGGCGCCCAGTGATCACCGGCGTCAGAAGACGCATACACCTGTCCGCCAGTGGTGCCAAAGTAGATTCCGCAGGTATCGAGCGAATCGACGGCCATTGCATCGCGCAGTACGTTCACGTAACAGTCGCGCTGCGGCAAGCCATCGCTCAAGGCCTCCCACTCGTTTCCTCCCGTTCGGCTGCGAAACACCCGCAGTTTTCCATCCGGTGGGTAATGCTCTGTGTCGCTCTTGATCGGCACCACGTAGATCGTCTCCGGCTGGTGTGCGTGTACATCGATGGCGAAGCCAAAGTCCGTGGGTAGATTCCCGCTCACCTCTTCCCATGAATCCCCGGCATTATCGCTGCGCATCACGTCCCAGTGTTTTTGCATGAACAATACACCCGGCCGCGAAGGATGCATGGCAATGTGATGCACGCAGTGCCCAACCTCGGCTTCGGGATCGGGAATGTGTTCGGATTTGAGCCCGCGATTAATCGGCCGCCAGGTTTCCCCGCCGTCATCGGTCCGGAAAGCCCCCGCGGATGAAATAGCGATGAAGATGCGACCAGGGTTGTCAGGATCGAGAATGACGGTGTGCAGGCACATGCCACCCGCACCCGGCTGCCAGTGGGGCCCGGAGCCATGCTTGCGAAGACCAGAAATCTCTTGCCAGCTTTGGCCGGCATCTTTGGAGCGAAACAACGCCGCATCCTCCACGCCCGCATACACTGTATCCGGATCGTTCAGAGACGGCTCGAGGTGCCACACCCGCTTGAACTCCCACGGATGCGGCTGTGCCGTCGTACCACTGGTGCGTGCCGGCAACGCCGTCATACACGAATTTGTTGTCTACGGGCTGCCAGGTCTTACCGCCGTCATCGGAGCGCTGGATCAGTTGGCCGTGCCAGCCGGTCGATTGCGACGCGTATAGCCGGTTGGGATCAACTGCCGACCCCTTGAGGTGGTAAATTTCCCAGCCTGCAAAAAAGGGACCACTGACGTCCCACTGTGCGCGCTTGCCGTCGGAAGTCAGGATGAAAGCGCCCTTGCGCGTTCCAACCAATACTCTCACCTTGCTCATTGTTTACTCCTTCGTATGTTCTGCCTCGATCCGTCGGGTTCATGCCAAAGCCACTGCCCCGATCTGGGCAACAGCGGGGTATAGTCGCGTTCCTTCCATCGCCGCCGTACCTCTGCGAGCACTTCTTCGCGATGTTTTTCCATATTCCCGATGACTGCACAGGGCGCCTCCGTCTCTTCATGCCGCGCCCCCCAGATCAACAACTCCAGGAGCGCGGGCGCCAGGTCAATCCCTTTCTCTGTAAGCCGGTAATTCACTCGGCGCCCATCATTCTCGACTTGCTCAGAGTGGATAATGCCCGACGTTTCGAGCTGTCGTAACCGGTCCGCCAGAATGTTGGTGGCAATCCCTTCGCCGGCCTCATGAAACTCCTTGAATGTCCGATAGCCCCTAACCATAAGATCGCGAACGATCAATAACGACCAAGTATCTCCAAAAACTTCAAGGGCAACACTCACCGGGCAACCCGAACGGCGCTTCGACCTGGCCTTCCCAAGCACCAGAAAACATTATCGGGGTCGCTTGTGAAATGCAAGTGAGTTGACGAAATCTGCCTCATTTTTAAGAACCGCTGGCCAATGCTCGATTGGACCTGATAGTATCCGCCTGCATTTTGTTTGCGACTCAAACATAAAGGATTTCAAAACATGCAGTTGTTTCCCTCTGGAGGCTGTAATGCAAAAAGAAAAACGTTCGCTTTGGGGGCCGCCTAGACGCGCTCCGTGGATGTTATGCGTCCTATTCGCATTGTTGGTCTTTCTGCTTTCTCCACTCTCCCGGGGACAAGCGGTATCCGCCACCCTGCTTGGCACTGTGACCGACAACACCGGTGCGGCAGTACCTAACGCACAAGTGCAGATCCTCGAAAGCGCAACCGGCATCCAGCACGCCGGGGTCACCAACGGGAGCGGAAACTTCACCTTTCCTGATCTGACCCCAGGCACCTATACCGTAACTGCTGAATCCCAGGGCTTCAAGAAGGTGACGCGTACAAACGTCGACGTGGTGGTAAATACCACCACGCGCGTGGACCTGTCGCTGGAGCCCGGCAGCATCAACGAAACTGTTGAAGTCACCGCCGCTCCGGCCATCATGCAAACAGACCGCGCCGACGTGAGCGCAAATATCGAGGCTCATACCCTGGCGGCCATGCCTGTGCTGGTGAATCAGAATTTCCAGAGCTTGCTCACCCTGGTGCCGGGGGTCGGGCCGCCCGTCTTCCAGCATTCTCAATTCTTTAACGCAGCAAGTTCCATCCAGACGGAGGTGAACGGCCTACCGCGTATGGGAAACAGTTTTCAGATAGAGGGCGTCGATGACGATGAGCGCACCGGTCTTCTACAGATGCTGATCCCACCGTTGCAGTCCATTCAGACCGTCGATGTCTCCACCGCTAACTACGAGGCCGAGTTGGGTCGCGCGGTCGGGGCCGTGACCAATGTGATTATCAAGTCCGGCACCAACCAATTTCACGGATCGGCAAGCGAGTACTTGCAGAACAGCGAGTTTCAGGCGCGCTCCTACTTCAACAAAGGCGTCGGACACCTGGCTTACAACTACTTCGGCGGTGGCTTAGGTGGCCCGATCATCAAAGATAAGTTGTTCTTTTACGGCGACTATTACCGCTCGCCCGATCATGAAGCCAATTCCAATATCCTTACGATTCCACCCCCGCAGTGGTACACGCCGAACGCGCAAGGCTTTATCGACTTGAGCGGCCCGCTGCAAAGCAACGGCAAGGGACAAATCTACGATCCGGCAACCGGCACCGCATCAGGGGCGGGACGTACGCCATTCCCCAATAATCAGATTCCTTTTTCGCGCGTGAATCCCGTGTCGCTTGCGCTGCTGAAGCTGCTACCAGCGCCCAACACCAACATCGGTACCAGCACCACCGCGCCCAGCAATAACTTTTCCATCAATCTTCCATTCCAGAAGACAACGACCCGATACGACGTCAAGATCGATTATCAAATTACGCCCAAGGACCATCTGAGCGGCCGATACAACAAGGGCGATATCAAGATTTTCCAGGCGCCGGCCTTCGGCGCCGCGGGCGGGGGCCCCGCACAAAGCGCTTTCTCGGGTACGGGCACACAAAATACCTACAGCACCGGTATTAATTACGATCGCGCTTTTTCCGGGACGCTTCTCACTGAGGCGCGCATCGGTGTCGCGAATTACGGCAACAGCGCGACCCCCACCGGCTATGGAACCGACTACGCTACCCAGGTTGGCATTCCGGGTGTAAACATTAGCCAGTTCACCAGCGGTCAGGTTGGCATCCTTTTGTCCGACTTCACTCCCGGCAGCACCACCACCCCATTGTTTGGATATTCCGCTTCACTCCCGTGGATCCGGGCTGAAACCAACATCGATGGTGTGAACCACTGGACCAAAATTATCCGCAATCATACCGTCAAATTCGGTGTCGACATCCGGCGAGTACATGACGACTTGCTCCAGGACCAGACGTTCAGTCCGCGTGGAGCCATCACCTTCGCGGAAAACAACACTTCCCAACCAGGTGCACAAACCAATGTCGCCAATGAAGTGGCCAGCTTCCTGCTGGATGTTCCACAGCAGGCCGGGCGCGATCTCAACACCTTTTTCCCTGCCTATCGGCAATGGTGGTTCTTTGCCTTCGCGGGCGATAAGTGGCAGGTGACCCCGAAGTTAACAACGGACCTGGGCGTTCGCTGGGAATTCTACCCACCTGCAACACCGAAGAGTGCACAGGGCTTTTCCAACTACGATCCGGCGACCAATTCCTTGGTGATCGCGGGCAAAGGTTCCAATCCCTCCAACCTTGGGATGCAAACAAGGTATACGTACTTCGCGCCGCGGGTTGGCTTTGCTTATCGAGCGTCGGAAGATACGGTGATCCGCGGAGGTTTTGGCGTCAGCTACACGCCCTTTGAGGACAATACCTACGCTTACAACTACCCGGTGCGCGCTAATAACAGCTACCAACAACTCAACCCCTACCAACCGGCACTCTTGTCTGATGGGACCCCGGCAACTTTCCAGGCCGGCTTCCCGGCGCCGGTTAAAGTCCCGATCCCCGACAACGGCATCATCTCCGCCAGTAGTCAACCTTTCCTGCTTAACCAGAATTATGTAGTTATTCCGAAGAACTATCACAACCCTTACGTGGAGTCATGGAACGTTGCTGTGCAACAGGCTTTGCCACAACAGTGGACCATGACACTGTCTTACGTGGCTAACCACGGTGTGCACATAGGCTCGGCACAAAATATCAATTTGCCTCCAGCGCTTGGCCTTGGCACCGCGGGTGAGCCGGAATATATCGCTTACAAGCGAAGCGCGAACACCACTGTTTATTTCCTGGGGTTCTCTTCCAACTACCAGTCTCTGCAGGCCCAGTTGAATCGCCGCTTCAACGGCGGGTTGGGCGTCACCACCTCATTTACCTGGGGCAAGGGGCTGGGCTATCAAACCGGCGACGACGGGAATCTTTACTTCTGGATTGATCAGCGTCACAACTATGCGCCCAATGATTTTGACCATCGGCTTAACTTCGAGGAGAGCCTGAACTATGACTTGCCGTTTGGTCCTGGCAAGCGGTGGTTGAATTCCGGCATAGCGTCTTCGGTGATTGGCGGCTGGAAGATAGCGGCCATCGTTTCCCTTTACTCAGGGCTGCCGTTTAACGTAAGCGCCAACACCGGCACGATCAACACTCCTGGGCAGGCCCAAAACGCCAATCTCGTAGCCCCCTTCCATGCCCTCCACGGCATTGGTCCCGCACACCCATGGTTTGACCCGTCAAGCTTTGCCCAACCTACCGGCTGCCCTAAGACAGGAGCCTGCCCGGTAGCCTATGGAAGCGTCCTAGGCAATGTGGGAAGAAACGCTTACTACGGGCCCGGCTACATTCAGGACAACCTGTCGATCTTCAAAACCTTTGCCATATGGGAAAGCGTTTCGCTGGAAACACGAGCAGACGCCTTTCAGTTGAGCAACAGCCCGCAGTTCCAGATCAGCAGTCCGCAAAACATCACCAGCACAACCTTCGGAAAAGTGACCAGTACGATTGGTAGCGGTACAGGCATCAATGGAATAGGAGGCGGCCGCTCGATTCAACTCTCCGGCACCGTACGCTTCTGAGGACTGGATCTCATAGGAGCGGCTGAGCTTCAAATTTGTCCAAATCCCCCAACCACTGTGTTGGTTATGGACGGGTGCCCCATGTTCGCCCCGGCGTACATGGGCCGAAAACGGACTTTTCAAATGATTTCGCTTCATTGTGCGACGGTTCTTGCACTTGGTCGCAATTCAGTTGCGCACCCGCTGCTCTTAAAAAGGCAAGACTATCGTTTCGTATTCGGAACGCTGGTGGCAAACTCGCTTACCCTTCTGCGCCAATCGTTACGGCGCCTCTCCATTGTTATATCCTTATCCCCAGGGGAAGCCTGCACAAATTCCTTCTCGGCAAACGGCATACAGGAGAATGCTCCAAGCATCGATTTTGAACACTCTCGTCAGCACTTTTCCCGCTGTGACGATGACTGTGTCTCGACTCACGATGCGCGATCCCTCGGTGAAGTGTGCCGATTCGCGGCGTGATGTACAGTTACCGTTTCAATTGCTCATATTCCGCCCATCCAGGCTTCATTTTTGCCCTGCATGACAGTCTGTGGGCACTTGGCTGCTTGTACCTCCAACCCTCGTGTTTGTCCAGCGTTTCCTCAGCGGATCGCTTCGACGGGGCCTCATCGCGCACTGCCCGTTTGGGTGATCGATAGCTCCCGTCTCGTTGCATTACGATCGCTGGAACCGCGTATGGCATCGATTCGTCTGGTAGGGTGGGCCTTTCTCCTGGCCTTGCTGTTTGTGGCCCCGGTTTGCCCCGCGCAGACCGCCGGGGTACCGCTGACGCTGCCCCAAGCCATCGCGCTCGCGCGAGCCAAGAATCCCAATCTTCTTTCCGGACAGCAGCACGTCATCGCGACCAAGGCCAGCGAAGTCACGGCCGGTCTGCGTCAGAATCCG
This sequence comes from uncultured Acidobacteriaceae bacterium, assembly GCA_963847155.1. Classification (GTDB taxonomy): domain Bacteria; phylum Acidobacteriota; class Terriglobia; order Terriglobales; family Acidobacteriaceae; genus PALSA-350. The sequence goes on from CAWJZH010000009.1 coordinate 408,565, forward strand.
AACCTGACCCTCAGCGGTACGGACGTGACCCTGCCTGCGAACAATCCCGGCAACCCCTATTCCTACTCGGCTAACCTCTCTCGCCTCTTCGAACGAGGCCAGAAACGGCGCTGGCGGCTTGACCTTGCCCACTCCACCACCGACGTCACCCAAAGCCAATACCAGGACACAGAACGGCAGACCATCTTCGCTGTCAAACAGGCCTTCACCCAGATGCTGGCCGCGAAAGCCGGCCTGAAAATCGCCAATGACAATCTGCAGAGCTATCGCAGGACTGTCGACCTCAGCAAGCAGCGCCTTGATGCCGGCGATATCAGCGCGACCGACTTTGATCGCATCGAGCTCCAACTCGCCGAGTTCGAAGCCGACTACGACAATGCAAATCTGAATCTTGAACAGTCCGGCGATCAGCTGAAAATGCTGTTGGGAATCGACACGCCGGCCCCCGGCTTCGACATTGCCGGCACCCTTGATCCTCCGCAAGTCACTTTGACCGTGGCGGACGTGGAACAGCGGGCGCTTGCCGAGCGTCCTGACTATCGCGCCGCCCAGCAGTCTCTCCGCCTGGCCGAAGCCAACGTCAAGCTGGCGCAGGCATACGGGACCACCGACCCGACCCTGGCCGGCGAATACGATCGATCCGGTAACGACAACTCGGGCGGCTTCCAGGTGAATATCCCATTGCGCATCTTCGATCGCAATCAGGGCGAAAAAGAACGCACCCGCTATGAAGCTCAGTCCACCCGCTTCGCTGAAATCGCGGCACGCAACCAGGTGATCAATGACGTAGACCAGGCCTGGGCCGGCTACCAAACTGCGCTGCGGCAGTCACAGCGCTACAACGGTCACTATCTTGCCCAAGCCTCACGCGTTCGCGACAACCTCGAGTTTAGCTACCGCCACGGAGGCAGCACTCTGCTCGACTACCTCGACGCTCTTCGCGACTACCGGCAAGTCAATCTCGACGCCTTGAACGCCAATGTGCAGGTCTGGCTTGGTCTCCACCAACTCAGCTACGTCGCTGCATCGGAGATGGTCCCATGAACCGAGCCCCGACCCAAGCAATGACGAAAGCATCCTCCATCGGATCGTCGGTCAAATTTTGGATGGCTACCCTGTCGCTCCTGGCCTGTCTCGGTTGCCACGACCAGCCACCCACCACCGTCGATAGCACGCCCCCGAAGACGCCGATCGAGGTCGCTACCGTCCATCCGCAGTCAGTCACGGATAGCCTGGTGCTCGCCGCCCGGGTTGAGCCGGACCCAACCCGAGTGGTCCATATCTACTCTCAAATCACCGGCCGCCTGATCGAACTGTATGTTCGCCCCGGCCAGGAAGTCACCAAGGGGCAAAACATCGGCCTGATCCAAAGCAGCGAAATATCGTCCGCTCGAGCCGATTACGATAAAGCGAAAATCGAGGTAGCCCGTTCGGACCGTCAACTCGATCGCGCCAAGCTTCTGCTGCAACACGAAGTTCTGGCCCAGCGCGATTACGATGACCTCGAAGCCGCCGATCAGGCCGCGCATGCAGAGCTTACCCGCAGCGTGCAGCGCATTCACATGCTCGGCTTTTCTCCCGATGGATCGTCGGACTCGGTGGCTCTGAAGGCGCCCATCAGCGGCGCCGTGCTGGAAACCGGATCGGCGAGTGGCGAAATGCAGCGTTCGCTCGATAACGCCAGTCCGATCGCCACCATCGCCAACCTCGATCCGGTATGGATTGTCGGCGATGTCTTTGAACGCGACCTGAACACCGTTCGCGCCGCGCAGTCTGTCGACATCACCTTTCCTGCTTATCCGGGCGAGACCGTACGCGGCAAGATTTCCAATATCTCCGATGCCATGGACCCCACCAGTCGCACCCTGAAGGTGCGCGTGGTCCTGCCCAATCCCAAGCATCGTTTACAAGCCGGAAATGTTCGCCACCTTTACCATTGCGCGTACCACGGCGCCGCGAGTTTGTGCTGCCCACGACCGCAGTGGTTCACGACGGAACCTCCAGCTATGTTTACCTCCAAACCTCTCCCGAGAAATATGAACGCCGTCAGGTAACAACGGGAGCTTTGCGCGGCAAAACAGTCGTCGTGACCTCCGGTCTGAAAGACGGCGATCAGGTCGTCACTGCGGGGGCGGCGCTGCTGCGCCCGCCCTCCGGAGACTAAGCATGAAGGCATTGATCCGAACCCTGCTGGGGTACAGCGCCATCGTGCTCATCGTATTCGTTGTCTCGTTGGAGGTCGGCGTCTACGCCTTCTCCAAGCTCGACATCGAAGCCTATCCCGATCCCTCGCCGCCATTGGTCGAGATCATCACCCAAAATCCCTCCTGGTCTGCTGAGGAGATGGAACAGCAGGTGACCGTTCCCGTGGAAGCCACGCTGAACGGTACCCCGCACCTCGACCAGGTGCGCTCCATCAGCATCTTCGGTCTCAGCGACGTAAAGCTCTATTTCAATTTCGATAGCGACTACTTCCGCGACAAGCAGGAAGTCCTCAACCGCCTTCAGACCCTGGCTTTGCCGAATGGATTGCAGCCGCAGCTTTCGCCCTGGTCGCCCATCGGTGAGATTTACCGTTATCAGCTGACCGGCGGCGGCTATTCGCTCAATGAACTCAAGGCCACGCAGGACTGGCTCGTCCGCCGCGAGCTGAAGCAGGTTCCCGGCATCATCGACATCACCACCTTCGGAGGCACCACCCGCCAATATCAGATCGAGGCCGATCCCAACAGGCTTCTGGCCATGAATGTGACCCTGCCCCAGGTCCTCAACGCCATCCAAAGCAGCAATGCCAACGCCGGCGGCAACTATCTCACCCTTGGCGATCAAAACATCAACATCCGCGCCATAGGCCTATTGAAGAATATCGACGATATCGGCTCAATCGTGGTGGCCGAGCGCAACGGCGCTCCTGTGTTGGTGCGCGATATTGGCGAAGTGAAAGAGGGGGTACAGCCTCGACTGGGCAAGGTCGGCCGCAATGGCGAGCCGGACGTCGTGCTGGGCATCGTTCTGCTGCAGAAGCAGGAGAAGTCCCTGCCCGCCCTCGAGGGCCTGAAAAGGAAGATTCACGAACTAAACCGCGGCGGTCTGCTGCCTCCTGGCATGCACATCAGCACCGTCTATGACCGCACCAACCTCATCAACACCACCACCAAAACCGTTCGCCATGTCGTCTTCTCCGGCCTCTTTCTGGTCACCCTGGTGTTGATCACCATGCTTGGCGACTTGCGCATCAGCTTCATCGCCGCGATCACCATTCCGTTTGCCGTGCTGTTCGCCTTCTCCATGATGGTGCTCACCGGGCAGTCGGCCAACCTGATCTCCATCGGCGCCATCGACTTTGGCATCCTCGTGGATGCCTCCATCGTCGTTCTGGAAAGCATCTACCGCAAGCTCTCACGCCGCACCGAGCACGAAAACAACATCGACCTCATCATCGAAGGCGCGAGCAACGCTTCCAAGCCCGTGCTGTTTGCCACTTTGATCATCCTCGTGGCCTTCATTCCTCTTTTCACCATGCAGGGGGTCCCGGGCAAGATCTTCGCGCCCATGTCGGTCACCTACGGCTTTGCGCTCACGGGCGCGCTCATCTTCTCCCTCATCTTTGCTCCCGTGCTGGCCCAACTGATTGTGCCCACCACGTTGAAGCAGGAAAAGCACGAAACCTTTCTCGGCAGCTTTCTTCGCCGACGCTATGACAAGGGACTGCCTCGTGTCCTCGCCCATCGCCGCCTCACCTGGGTGGTCGCCCTCGTCTGCCTCGTCGGATCCGGCATACTCTTCACCTTCGTGGGCGGGGAATTCATGCCTCCTCTCGAAGAAGGCAACCTATGGATCCGCGCCACCCTGCCACAGGATATTTCCTTTGACGCCGCGGCCAGGATTGGCGACGAACTGCGGGCGCAGATTGCCAAGTCTCCCGAAGTCATCCAGGCCGTTTCCCAAATGGGCCGCCCTGATGACGGGACCGATGTCGTCACCTTCAACGACGTGGAAGTCTCCGTCGCCCTCAAGCCACCCAGCGACTGGCGCCCTGGTTTGACCAAGAATGGATTGATCGACGAGATAAATCATCGCCTCTCCCGCATCCCCGGCATGGACCTGAACTTTTCCCAGAACATTCAGGACAACGTTGAGGAAGCCATGTCCGGCGTCAAGGGGGAGAACTCGCTCAAGCTCTTTGGCGACGACTTTGACACCCTGTCGCGCCTCGCCAACCAGATCACGGGGGTGATGGGAACCGTAAAGGGAGTTGCCGATGTAGGTATCTTTCGCATTGGTGGCCAGCCCAGCCTGCTCATTCGCATCGACCGTGCCAAGGCTGCGCGCTACGGTGTAGCCGCCGCTGATGTCAACGCCACCATCCAGGCGGCGGTTGGCGGAGCAGCCGTCACCCAGATCATCGAAGGCGACCGCAGGTTCGATCTAACTGTCCGTTTTCCGGAGCGATATCGCAACGGTCCCGAAGCCATTCAAGGCATCCTGCTGCCCACGCCGGACGGGGGCCGAGTGCCCATAGGGCAGATAGCAGATGTAGAGACCCGCGACGGCGCTTTCATGATCTATCGCGAAAACGGCCGCCGCTACATTCCCATCAAATTCAGCGTGCGCGGCCGCGATTTGGCCACAACCATTCAGGATCTACAACATCAATTAGCCAACAAGATCAAACTGCCCTCCGGTTACAACTACACCTGGGCTGGAGAGTTCGACAGCCTACGCAAAGAGCAGCGCCGTCTCGCCTTCGTTATTCCCATAAGCCTGGTAGCCATTCTGGTCCTGCTCTACATCCAATTCCGCACCTGGAAAGACGCGCTCATCGTCCTTGGCACCTTGCCCTTTAGTGCCATCGGGGGCGTACTGACCCTGTTCCTCACCCGCACCAACTTCAGCATCTCCGCGGCCGTCGGCTTTACCTCTCTGACCGGAGTTGCAACCTTGGGGGCTGTCGTCTTCCTTTCGGGCATCCGTCGCGCCCAGGCCGAAGAGGGCTTTGACGAGGGACTAAAAAAAGGCTGCAGCGACGAAATGCGCCCCGTAGTCATGGCCTGCATGGCCGCCGGCCTTGGCCTTTGCCCCGCCGCTCTGGCCAACGGAATAGGCGCTCAGGCCCAACAACCGCTAGCCCGTGTAGTCGTAGGAGGCATGTTGACCACCGTCATCGCCATCCTCTTCATGATGCCGCTCCTCATCCACCTCTTCAAAACCAAACACGATGTCTAACTAGCAACGAAGGCGCCCAAGCCGTCTCCTTACCCTTTTGTCATCCCGCCTGCCCGGCGAGCCGTGGGAGCAGCTGGGATCTGCAGTTTCCCTCCACCCTCAGCCAAGTTCCTCGGTAACAAATCGGACGGGTGCCCCTCAGGTTTCTGCTAAAGTTCGCGCAGAGCCAACGCGATCGGACGCCTCGCGGCGCGGATGGCTGGTGGCAGACCGCCGATGATACCCATAAGCAAAGCGAACACAATACCGCCGGCAAGGAGATCCGGCGTGATGCGGAAGGCAAAAGCCAAATGTGAGAACGTCTGCCAGTTCATTGTGCCTGTGGTCAGGCCATTCAACGGCAGGACCGCCAGACATCCGAGCAGGCCGCCGACAAACGATACCAGCAACGCCTCGATCAGGAACGAAAAGACGACCGAAGGGCCACCGAAGCCGAGGGCGCGCATCGTTGCTATTTCACGCGAGCGCTCAGAGACTGCGGAGTACATCGTGTTGAGCGCGCCAAAGATGGCGCCGATTGCCATGACGCCCGCGACCAGTCCGCCTAATACGGTGATCAGCGTCGTCAAAGTGGTCGACTGCTTGGCGTAATAGTCGATCTCGCGGCTCACTTGAACGTTCAAACGGGGATCGGATGTAACCGAATCCTTGAACTGCTGCAAGGCTTGCGGAGAAGTCAGACGTGCGGTCACCGACTGAAATAGATTGCTAGGCCGCTTATAGACGTCATCGAGGACGCGCGCGTCGCTCCACACCTCTGAATCGAATGCGCTGCCCCCGGCGTCGAAGATGCCCACCACGGTCCAATTGCCGCCGCCAAACCGGACGGTGTTGCCCAGGGTCAACCCGCCATAAGTGCGCGAGGCGTTGCGGCCTACAACCAGCTCGGAAAGGCCAGGCTGGAACATGCGGCCTTCGATGATCTTTATATTCTTGCGAATGGTGAGCACATTCGCGGAAACTCCGCGAACTTGCACGTTTGCATCGGTGCCGGTCGAGCGTAGAGGAAACGGCGCGACTGCGACTACTTCTGAAGTGACGAGAGGGCCGACGGAGTCGTGCGCGATTCCTGGAGCGTCCTGAATGATCTTCACCGCGTCGAGGTCGACACCGCTCATCATTTCCGATGTAGCGCCCGCGCGCATGATGATGGCGTTGTCCTCCGAACCCGAGGACACTAGCGTTGCCCGGAAGCCTCGCGCCAGCGAGAGCATGGCCACAAAGACACCGACGGTCCCGGCAATTCCGGCAACCGCGACGATTGCCGAAGTCCAGCGGGCCCTCACACTGCGGAAGTTGTACACCACGGGAATAGCCATTTCAGACCCTCCGCAACGCGTCGACGACGCGTAAGCGCATGGCGCCAATGCCGGGAAGTAGCCCGCTGGCGGCGCCGACCAGGAGCGCGAATACCAGGCCCGAGGCCAGGACGGAATACGAAAGAATCAGGTTTGGCAGCAAGCCGTTCAGCGCCGTCGCTAACAATGGCACCGCGAGAACCGCAAGGGCTAAGCCAAGTAGTCCGCCGAGGAGGGCGATCAGGAGCGCTTCGCCGAGAACGAAAAAAAGCACCGAGCGGTCGCTGAAACCAATGGCTTTGAGAACTGCGAGTTCAGCCGTCCGCTCCCGGACGGAAATGGCCATGGTATTTCCCGTCACCAGCAGCAGGGTGAAAAATACGACAGCGCCAATGCTCAAGATGAGGAATTCAATGTTCCCGAACTGCTTGACCCAATTGGCCGCGAATGCCGACTCCGTATCCGTCTTGGTTTCATATGGAGAATTGGCAAACATTTCGTCGATAGCCTTGGCCACACGAGGGGCGTCATCCGGGTTGTCCAGCTTGAGCACATACCAGCCGGCATTGCCTTTGAAGCTTTGCGGCATCCGCTCTTGGAAATAATCCCACTGGAACCAAAACTGAGACTCATCGTCCTGGGGCCGCTTCCCGTGGTAAATGCCATCGATGTTGAAATCCCAGGTAGCGGCTCCTCCGAAAAGAGCGTTTTTGATCGGGATGTGGTCGCCGACCTTCCAGCCGAACCGTTTCGCAAGGCCGGCTCCGGCAATCGCGCCCTGCCGGTCCTGGAGAAAGTTGGCCCACTGGTCATCCGGGACGATGAGTTCGGGGATGACCTTGCGCTGGTTTTCGACGTCAATGACGAACTGCGGAAAGAAGTTCTTCTCTTCCTGATAGACGCCGCCAAACCAGTTGTTATGGGTAATGGCCTTGACTCCGGGAATGCGCAGGATTTTATCGCGGTAGGAGAGCGGCAGCGGCTGGATGATGGAGACACGGTTGATGATGACCAGGCGGTCGGCGCCCGCAACGTCCGCGCCCCGGCCAAAAGCATCCCTGATGACAGCGAGAAACGCAAACAGAAACAAGGCCACGGCGAACGAGCCTAATGTGAGCATGAGGCGAACTTTTTTGCGGAAGAGATTGGCGAGAATCAGGCGGCTGAATTTCACTCCGCACCTCCCGCGACGACGCTCTGCCGCTCTCCCGACTCCACCAGAACCCCTTTCTCCAGGTGAAGCGTGAGATCCGCCCGCCGGGCTACCACCGGATCGTGCGTCACCATCAACACTGTTTTGCCGTACTCCTTCACCAGTCGACCGATGAGTTCCATGATTTCGTCGGCGCTCTTGCGGTCGAGGTCCCCGGTGGGTTCGTCGCAGAGCAGAAAGGTGGGATCGGAGACGATGGCGCGGGCGATGGCCACACGTTGCTCCTGCCCGCCGGAAAGCTGACGGGGATAATGATTCATGCGGTCGGCCAGACCCACCACACTGAGCGCCGTTTCAATATGCTTGCGCCGCTCCGCCTTCGACAGCTTGGTTAGGATCAAAGGCAACTCGACGTTCTGAAACGCGGTGAGCACGGGGATGAGGTTGTACATCTGGAAAATGAACCCCACATGCCGCGCGCGCCACTGCGTCAACTTACTGCTCGACATGTGGGTGATCTCGTCGCCGTCAACGGTAATGCTGCCCGCTGACGGCACGTCGAGTCCCCCGAGAAGATTGAGCAGGGTAGTCTTGCCTGAGCCGCTGGGACCCATGAAAGCAACGAAATCCCCTTTGTCGGCGTCGAGGTTGAGCCCTTGCAGCACCTGAATCTGCTCACCGCCACGACGGTAGGTCTTGTTCAAACCGCGAACCTTAATCAGGCTCGAAGAATCGGAACGGCCATCGACTCGAATCATCTTCAACTCCTATTGCCGGACTGCGACTTTGTCACCATCGTGCAAATTGTCGGGGCCCTTGACTACGAGTGAATCGCCGGGCGCGAGGCCAGCCAACACGGCGACATCTGTACCGCGGCCGGTGCCCAGCCTCACGGCCCGGCGCTCGACCTTTCCATCGTGAACCAGCAGCACAAACGGAGAATTGGAGTCGCTTCGTACCGCGCTCTTTGGAATGAAGGCCACTGCCTGCGGACCCTTCTCCGTGTTCTTTGTTTTTTCTTGTTCATCCTCCAGAAACGCCACCTTGACACCCATATCGGGAAGGATGAAGTCCTCGAGCTTGTCGAAAGTGATGCGAACCTTCACCGTGGCCTTTTGCCGGTCCGCCGTGGGAATAACGGTGCGAACCTTGGCGTCGAGGGCTCGGTCGGGATAGGCGTCGAGAGTGGCCTTTACCCTTTGTTGTGGCGTGACGCGGGCAATATAGGATTCGTTGACATCGACTTCGATTTCATTCGACTTCATATCAACGATGGTAGCGATACCGGTACGCGTGAATCCGCCACCAGCGGAGACAGGCGAGACCATTTCACCGACCTGCGCGTCTTTGGAAACCACAATCCCGTCAAAAGGGGCGCGGATCGTGCAATTATCGAGAGCCTGTTGAGCTACTCCGATGCGTGCTTGGGAAGCAGCGACTTGCTGCTTGGCAAGCACGATTTTGGCTTTTAGGCTATCGGCTTGCATCGAGGCGTTGTCGAGCGCTTGCTGGGTTTGAATTCCCTCTTTTTCCAATTCGCGGGCGCGGTGGAGTTCGATTTCGGCATTCTTGAGTTGCACTTCAAAGTCCGCAATCGCGGCCTGCGAGGCGTCCCGGTCCGCCTTTGCGGAATCGAGAGCGCGCTGGGCGTCCGAATCGTCGAGAGTGGCGAGAAGCTGGCCTTGATGGACATGCGTGCCTTCGTCAAACAAGACGCCAGTGACGCGGCCGGTGATTTTGGCGGCGATGGTGGCGCGGCGACGGGGAGTGACATAGCCGCTGGCATTCAACAGAGTTTGAGTACCGCCGTTTTCAGGTCGTTGTGCGGCTGCCACCTCGACTGAGGGCTTCTGAATACGGAAGGAATAGGCGAGCACCATAATTCCCGCCAGGACAAGCAGCGGGAGGACGGCAAAGACGACGCGCTTGCTCGTACGGGAGTTCTTGCGATGGCTCTCCGGGATCTTTAACGAGCCAAGGTCATGCTTTGGCTCATTGAGAGGTGTCACCATAATCGCCTGTGTCCCTGTCTTTATGTGTCCGACATAAGCACAAGGATGTAGTGTCTAGTCCAGTGGATTCGTTTTTTTGAGGGATATCGGTGGCCCCCGTTGTTGGAATTTTCAGGCGCCCATAAGTACCCGCGGTGAAAGAGAGTAGGAATCCCTGCTCTATCGTCCCTCTCCATCGTTCCTGGTTATTGGACGTAAGTATTTTGTCAGCCATTTGCAACTTGTTCCACAGGCCGGATAAGGATACACCCAATCATCACGGGAGAGGAGGGTCGACATAGCCATCGCTCCAATCTGTTTGCGGTAACGGCGACGTCGGTGTCTACTCCAAACAGCTACCCCGTCAGCGCATTCAGCAGTTCTCGCTGCGGGTTGATTTCTAGCCCTCGGCGCAAGCTCCACGTGTCCCCGCCGGCCCGGTTGTCCTATGAGCGGAGGCGTACCGGCATTCATCCACCAAAAGATTGAAATCCACTCCACCCTTCGGATGATGACGTCTCAATCAACCCTCAGGTAACCTCAACCTGCCGCGGTACGGCCTTGTGAGGACTCCCATGTCGGCGCTGTCTATAGGATAGGAAGCCAGCGCATCGGTGACGTAAGCTAGCGTGGGAGTGCGAACATAGGGCCTTATGCGGAGTAAAAACTGTCGAAAACGGGAGCGCTGCGACGAATCGCGGCCAGCCCGAGCAGTCGCAAGTTGCGGGATCATAGCTGCTCTCGCCTTACTGTTGAGCGGATGCCACCCTTCCGGACTACCCAAGCCTGACACCAGGGCCTATCTGGATGAAGTGACGGCCTTCTACGTAGGCCTGGCGGCGCTGCAGGTAGGAGATGACGTGCGTGCCGACACCACCCTGGAACAAGCAACGCAACTGGCGCCAGGAGAGCCGGCCGGCTGGGCAAACTGGGGCCTGCTCGCATTACGCCAGGGAAATTTCGATGCGGCGGCCAAGCGCTTAGGACAAGCGCAAAAGCTGGCGCCCAAAAACGACCAGCTTCATTATTTTTCCGGTGTACTCGAGAGCAAACGAGGCAATCCCTCCCAGGCCATCGCCGAACTCCGTAAAGCGGTCGAGATCAACCCGCGTAACCTTCGCGCCATGTACTTGCTGGCACAGGAAGTGGAGCGTCAGGGCGATGCCAACGGTGAGGCTGAGTTCCAACAGCTGCTGGAGAAAATTCTCGCCGCACAACCCGGCAATTCCGCCGCATTGCTCGAGCTCGGGCGAGTGGCGGCAAAGCGGGGCGATGCGCAGACCTTGCACTCTGTCGTAGCCCGCCTGAGTACGCGCGCAGCCACCTGGCCGCCGGAAGTGCAACAGCAGTGGACCGCTTTGCAAGCTGCAACCAACGGCCCGGATCCGCGATCGGCCGCCGTGCGCATCGCATTTTTACGCAACTCGCTCATGCGCGTACCTGAATTTCGTCAAAGCCTGAACCAGATAGAGCCCACAGCAGGGAACGAGGCTACACCGTTCGTCCGCTTCCTGCTGTTACCCTCGCCAACTTTCACGCCGCCGGCCGCCGACACCACAATCAACTTCCAGGTCGGAGCCCCAACCGGTCCAACGCGCTGGGGAGGGAATCCGTGGACCTGGATCGGAGCCATCTCGCTCACCGGCGAGGGTGCGCCCGCGATCGCCGCAGCCAACAGCCACAGCGTGAAGTTGTCGACAGGTCCAGAACTCCCTTTCCCCGGAGGCTCGAAAAATCTGCCGCTTCAGCCCGAGTCGATCCTGCCCGTCGACTTCAATTACGACTTCAAAACTGACGTGGTCTTGGCAGGGGAAGGCGGCGTTCGTTTTTTCCGCCAGGAGAGCCCCACATCATTTACAGACGTAACCGCGCAGACAAAGCTGCCCCCGGCGGTGCTCAATGCCGCCTACGGCGGCGCCTGGGCCATCGATGTCGAGGCGGATGGGGATATGGACATCCTGTTATCCACGAATCAAGCGTCTCCACTCGTCCTGAGAAACAACGGCGATGGAACCTTCTCCGCGATTCATCCCTTCAGCGGCATCGCCGGCCTGGGCGGTTTGGCATGGGTCGACCTCGATGGCGACGGTAATCCCGATGCAGCCATGATCGATAGCAACCGCACCCTGCACTTCTTTCACAATCAGAGAGGCGGTGTGTTCAACGAGCTTCCGCTGCCTGCAACTCTGCCACCCGTAAAAGCAGTGGCTGTCGCTGACGTGAGTTCCTCAGGAACCCTTGATCTCGTAGTCCTGGAAGAGACAGGTGCGCTGGTTGCCATCACTCGAACTGACGAGGCCTGGAACGTCGTTCCTCTCGGGCACGTACCCCACCTTGTAGCAGAAGTTCGCTTGCATGCAGCGGACCTGGACAACAACGGAGCGGTCGACCTTTTATCTGTCCCCGTCGCGCTCAATCCTGGCGAGTCCGCCGGCGCCGTTGTTTGGTTGAACAACGGCGGCGGGAAATTCGCCCTGTTGCCGGCGCCCGCGGGCTCCCCACGCGTTTTTGACGTTGCGGACCTCAATGCCGACGGCAGGCTGGACTTGCTCGGCCTCTCCCCTAACGGGGAACCGCAGCAAGCCCTCAACCACGGAACCAAAAACTACCACTGGCAAATTCTCCGTCCCCGAGCCCGCGTAGCCACAGGCGACCAGCGCATCAACTCCTTCGGCATCGGAGGCGAGATGGAACTACGCTCCGGCCTGCTGGTGCAGAAGCAGGCCATCACCTCACCTCAACTGCATTTCGGCCTCGGGGAGCAGAGCAGCGCCGACGTCGTCACCATCCTCTGGCCCAATGGCATGCAAAACGCCGAGTTCGCCTTGAAAGCGGACCAGGAAGTGCTGACCGAGCAGCGACTCAAAGGCTCCTGTCCCTTTCTCTTTGCCTGGAACGGTAAACAAATGAGCTTCGTGAAAGACGCGGTCCCTTGGGGCTCCGCGATTGGCCTGCAGATCGACTCCGTAGGCTCCCCCGGAATCGCAGCCACAGAAGAGTGGTACAAAATCAATCGTGATCAACTAGCGCCGCACGATGGCTATTACGATCTGCGCCTCACCGGCGAGCTATGGGAAACCTACTACTACGACTACCTCAAGTTGATGGTCGTCGATCATCCCGCAGGCACCGAGATCTTTACCGATGAGCGGTTCGTGGTACCGGCGCCAAAACTCGCCATCACTACCGTCGCGCCGCCCCACAACATCGCGAAAGCAATAGACGATCAGGGCGCCGACGTAACCGCGATCGTCAGCAACCTCGACGGCAACTACCTCGACACCTTCGGCCGCGGACAATACCAGGGGCTCACCCGCGATCACTATGTCGAGCTGGACCTGGGCAACGACGTGCCTGCGAGCGGGCCCCTGTGGCTGATCGCCAAGGGGTGGGTGCATCCAACCGACTCCTCCGTAAACGTCGCCATCGGCCAGGGGCGCCACCAGAAGGCCCAACCTCTAAGCCTGGAAGTTCCGGACGGCCACGGTGGATGGCACACCGCCCAGGCGAACCTGGGTTTCCCGGCGGGCCGCAAGAAGACCTGTCTCATCAATTTGGAGAACGTCTTCCTGCCCGGCACGCCGCGGACATTGCGCCTGCGTACCAACCTCGAAGTCTATTGGGATCAGATCCAGTGGGCCCAGGGCCTGCCCCAGACTCAAACCAAAGTCACACGCCTCGATCCCTCCCAGGCCGACCTTCATTACCGCGGATATTCCGTGGTCAACCAGGCCAACGCCTCTTCTCCCGAATTGCCCAATTACAACCGTATCGCCGCCAGCACCCAGATCTGGCGCGACCTCGAGGGTTACTACACTCGCTATGGTGACGTGCGGCCACTCTTGTCAGCCATCGATGATCGCTATGTGATCATGAACGCCGGCGACGAGATCAGCCTGCGTTTCCCCCAGCAGCCTCCGCCCCCCGCCGGATGGGTGAGGGATTATGTGATCGCCGGAGACGGCTGGATTAAAGATGGAGACTACAACACTGTTGAATCAAGAACGATCCAGCCCTTGCCCTACCACGCAAAGACGCAGTACAACCAGGCTCCGGGCAGTCTGGAAAGCGAGTGGGTCTACCGCCAACATCCGCAAGACTGGCAAAACTACCACACCCGCTATGTGACCCCCGAACCCCTTGATCACGCGCTGAGGAGCAGCGAGGCCCAATGAAAGCGAGCCGCACTGCGAGAGTTATTCTGGCCATTCTGTTCCTTGGGATGTTGGCCACGCCCCTCGCCATCCGGCAGGTTTCAGCGCGACGCGAAGAGGCACAGGCGAAACTCGACGAAGGCCAGGCAATCGCGCGCTACGGCTTCCATCTGCAGGAGGTCTCGCAGCAGGCGGGCATTCATTTCGTCCACCAGGCTCCGACCCTGGATGCCAAGCTCGAAGGCATCATGCCGGAAGTCGCCTCGATGGGAGCCGCGGTATCCATCGTCGATTTCGACCGCGACGGTTGGCCCGATCTCTATGCCACCAACAGCGCCGCCGGCAGCTCAGAACCACCTCTACCGCAATATGCACGACGGCGCCTTCCAGGACGTCGCCCCGCAAATGGGCCTGGCCGACGTGAACCAGTCAGGAACTGGCGTCTCCATGGGAGCCGTCTGGGGTGACTATGACAATGACGGTTACGAAGACCTGTTTCTCATCAAGTGGGGAAAGCCCGAGCTCTTCCACAACGACCACGGTCACGGATTTACCCGCGTAAGCGACACCGCGGGATTACCACCGTGGATCAATGCCAACACGGCCGTCTGGTTTGATTATGACGGCGACGGCCTGCTCGACCTCTTCGTCGGTGGCTACTACCCCGAACAGTTGGACCTATGGCATTTGCGTACCACGCGCATGATGCCCGAAAGTTTTGAGTACGCAAAAAATGGCGGTCGAAAGTTCTTGTTTCACAACCTGGGCCATGGCAAGTTCGAGGAGGTCAGCGAAAAGGCGGGAATCAAGAGCACTCGTTGGGCCCTGGCTGCATCAGCCGCGGACTTGCGCGGCACCGGCCATCCCGACCTGTTCATTGCCAACGATTACGGCGTCTCCGAACTGTACCTCAACGACAACGGACACTTCCGTGAAGCGGGCGAAGCTACCGGCGTGGGCTTTGCCCCCAAGAGCGGAATGAACGTCGCCTATGGAGACATCCTGAACCAGGGCAAGTACGCCATCTACGTCTCCAACATCTCCCAGGAGGGAGTGCTGATCCAGGGCAACAATCTCTGGGTGCCCCAGGAAGGGTCGACCTTGAAGTACGAGAACCTGGCCCGCGACATGGGCGTGGAACTGGGCGGCTGGAGCTTCGGCGCGCAATTCGGCGATTTGAACAACGATGGCTACCTTGATCTCTACCTCACCAACGGCTACATCTCTCTCAGCCGGACCAAAAGTTATTGGTATGACTTCTCCAGGGTTGCCGGTGGCAACAGCAAAATCATCGGGGACGCAGCCGATTGGCCCGCCTTCAACGGACGCAGCCTGTCCGGCTACCAACAGAAGAAAGTCTGGATCAACGATGGAGCCGCAAAATTTGTAGACGTAGCCCAGGCTGTCGGTGCAACTGATATTTACGACGGCCGGTCCGTGGCGATGGCCGATCTCTGGAATCGCGGTGTCCTCGATGTAGTCGTCGCCAACCAGGGCGGACCATTACTGATCTACAAGAACACCGTGAACTCACAAAGCCAGTGGATCGAATTTGCTCTGGAGGGGACCAGCAGCAACCGTGGTGCGATTGGCGCGCAGGTAACTCTTTATTGGAACGGGCAACAACAAATACAGCATGTTTCCGGAGGCAGCGGGTTTGCTGCGCAGAACGATCGCCGGCTCCATTTTGGCTTAGGCAAGAACCCGCAGATCGAGAAGGCAGTCATCCGCTGGCCTTCGGGCAAAGTGCAGACGGTTGACAAACTGGTTGCCGGGAAGCTCTACAATGTCAAGGAGGCGGAATGAGTCAAGGCGTCAGTGTCGCGCGACCGGTAACGCCTGAGGCGGCATGGAAGCGCTTCTTCAGCCCCTCCAACCGCTATCTCTCTCCGCTCTTGATCTCTTGCGTACTCCTGGTGGGCCAGCTCTCCTACGGCATCCTCGAGAGTTACACCCGCACCCTGTTGGCGATTGCCACCAGCCTCATCGCAGAGGCGGTTTTGTCGCGCATTTATATGGGCAAGTGGCCCAATCTGGCCAGTGCCTATATCACCGGCATCAGCGTCGGTATCCTGGTGCGTTCGCCTGCCTTCTGGCCCTACGCTCTTTGCGCGCTCATTTCCATTACCTCGAAGTACGTGCTGCGCGTCCACGATCGCCACATCTGGAATCCATCCAACTTCGGCATCGTAGCCATGTTCGTTCTCGCGTCCGGAACCGTGGCCGGCTTGAGCATCCAGTGGGGCAACTTTGTCTGGCCCATGATTGTGATCTGGACTTTGGGATCGGCAATCATCTATCGCCTGCACCGTTTTCATATCAGCGCCACCTACGTTCTATCCTTCCTGGCGTTCGCCTTCCTGCGCAGCTGGATCACCGGTAATCCCTGGCGCTCGGAAATCTCTCCCATCACCGGACCCATGTACCAACTATTCATCTTCTTCATGATCACCGATCCCAAGACGACCGTCCGCTCAAAAGTTGGCCAATGCGTCACCGTGTTTGCTGTGGCCGCGGTCGAGATGGTGCTGCGACTACACCAAGCGGTGTACGCGCCGTTCTACGCCCTCTTCCTGGTAGGGCCGACAGCCATGCTTCTCGAGATGTGGATGGAGTCCCGCCGTGCTCGTCTTTTGGTCGCGCATGCCTAAAGGCACGGTGTGTCGCTGTCTTGCCCTGTCTTTGTTAGGAACCCTGGTGGCGAGCGCCTCAGCGCAACGCCCTTCCGGTCCCATCCGTTTTGTCGACGCCACCACCACCTCCGGCATTTCCTTTCGTCACCATAGCGGTGCCTTTGGAAAGAAATACCTCCCCGAAACCATGGGGAGCGGTGTCTGTGTGTTGGATTACGACAACGACGGAGCCCAGGACATCCTGTTTGTAAACTCGATGGACTGGCCAGGGCATGGCTCCGCGAAAAACTACCCCGCCCTCTACCACAACAACGGAGACGGAAGCTTCACTGATCGCACCCGGCAAGCGGGCCTGGCAGTGGAGTCGTACGGAATGGGCTGTGCCATCGGCGACTATGACAACGACGGCAAAGACGACATCTACATCACCGCCGTAGGCAATAATCATCTATTCCACAATCTAGGCAATGGCCGCTTCGCCGACGTGACCGCCCACGCAAAACTCGCAGGCGGAGGATTCTCCAGTGGCGCCGTATGGTTCGACTACGATAACGACGGCAAGCTCGACCTCTTTGTCGCTCACTACGTGGACTGGTCGATCGCGAAAGATCAGTTCTGCTCCCTCGACACAAAAAACAAGTCCTACTGCACGCCGCAGGTCTACAAAGGCGAGAGTGCAAGGCTTTACCACAATCGAGGAGACGGAACCTTCGAGGACGTGACCCAAAGAGCCGGCCTGCTCGATGCGACCGGCAAGTCCCTGGGCATAGCGCTGGTGGATTACGACGACGACGGCTGGCTCGATCTGCTGGTAACCAACGACACCCAGCCCAACAAGCTCTATCGCAACAACCACAACGGCACTTTCTCCGATGTTGCCGTACAGGCCGGAGTAGCCTACAGCGACGCCGGTGCCACCCGCGCCGGCATGGGAGTCGACAACGGAGACTACGACAACTCGGGTCATCCCGGCCTTATCATCGGCAACTTCACCAACGAAGGCATAGCGCTATACCGCACCGACGGCTCCGGCCTGTACACGTCGGCATCCGAATCAACCGGCATCGACCGCTGGTCCCTGCAGTCCCTAACCTTCAGTACATTCTTCTTCGATTATGATCTGGACGGTCTGCTCGACGTCCTGGCGGTCAACGGTCACGTGGCTGACGACATCGCCGTAACCCAGCCACATCTAAGGTATGCGGAACCAGCCCTGGTATTTCGTAACCGAGGCAAAGGGCAATTCGAAAACATGTCGACCCAGTTGGGCCCAGCCCTGCAGCATCCCATCGTAGGCCGCGGCGCCGCCTACGGAGACTTCGATAACGACGGCGATCTCGACCTGGTGATCACAGAAGCCAACGGCCCCGCGCGCCTGCTCCGCAATGAGAACGGCAATCAAAACGACATGTTGCGCATTAAGTTGATCGGAACCCGTTCCAACCGTGACGCCATTGGAGCCAAGCTCACCCTCCAGGTAGACAAGAATCTTCGACTGCAGCGCATGGTAAAGACCGGTTCCGGCTATCTGTCACAAAGTGAGTTACCAGTAACCTTCGGCCTGGGCAAGCCCGACCCCACCAGAAAAATGCACCTGACCATAGCCTGGCCCAGCGGTCACAAAGACACCCTCGAAAACCTGGCGCCCAACCAATCCATCACCGTGCAGGAAGGAAAAGGCATCCTCGCAGCCCATCCCATAGCCTTTCAGAAAGCGAAGCCCGCTCCTCACACTTAGCGAACTACTCCGAAGAAGCGTCCCTCGGCTCCCGGGATGCGAGGAGAGATGGCTGTAGGGAGGCCATTGCTCGGAGCTGGTTATGAGGGTGCGAGATCCCCTCCCTTTGCTCGCCCATTACCACAGCACCTCTCCTTGTCATCCCGACAGCGAGCGGAGCGGAGGGACCTGCGGTTCTCTCAACCACTCACCAAAGTTCTCTTCTGCGACTGATAAAACCCCGACCTATCCAACATGGAAACAATCTCCTCCCGGCCAACCCCCAACTTCGACGCCGCCGACAGCAAATCCTCGGCGCACACCGGATAGCAATTACCAAGCGCAGGATCACCAAACCGTCCCACATTAAACGGAGCAATCACCCGCAAAACCTCTTCCGTAAAAGCCCGCGTGTCCTCAGCCCCATGCAACTTGTGCGCACGTTCAAGCAGTCTCCGCGACGCCGGCCCAAAACTCGCGTGCTCACGCAAAAGAAATCCCGTCGCCAACTCTGCCTTCCCCAATCGATATGCCGTCTCTGCAAAACTAACCGAAGCAAAATACAACAGAGACACCGCCGTAAACGCCGGAAAATTTCCCATGGTCGCGTACAACGCGCCAATGAGCCGGCTGGCCGCCAACAACTCACCTTGCGTTTGCTCAGCGTACTCATGCACCCGCCCAGCAAGCTCATCTGACGCAAAACCGTGGCCAACAATCCGGGCCAGCCGCTCAATACCCATCAACGTAAGCGCAAACCCGGTAGAAAGCAGAGGATCAACAAACCCAGCCGCGGACGGCAACATCGCCCATCGCCCACCGGTAATTCTGGAGCTGCGAAAACTAACCACCGGCAGATACCGGAACGGCTGGCAAGCCACTGCCCCATCGAATTCCTCCCGCAACGCTGGCACGTGATCGAGAACCCGCCGCCAGGCCGGTTCTCCGTCCCTAAGCCCCAGCTCGCTAGCCAAATCCGAAGTAGCTGCGACACCCGCACTCGTAATCCCGTTATTGAACCGAAGCACCCACACCCATCCACCATCGAAGATGTGATGAACCGCCGCATCCTCGACAGGATAAGGAGCATTCCCGGTTCTCCGTTCGACGGACTCCGGTAAAGTGGCTATACAAGCTCTCCGTAGCAGGCATCCCAGGCATCGAATCCTCACCAAGCCTGAGCGCGCGATGCAAAAAACCGCGCGGCCCGGTAGCATCAATCAGAAACCCGGCCCGCAGACGGAACCCTTCGTCCCCGGCCCACCCAGCAATATCCACCCCATCGTCCGACAAATCCAGACTCTCGATCCACACCCGATCGCGGTACTCGACCCCAATCCTCTCCGCCTCCACCACCAGGAAATGATCCACATCAGCCCGATACCAATGTGTATCCGCGATGTCATCATGAGGGCTTGCCGCCACCAGCAGCTGACCTGCCTCATGAAAAAAACTAAACCCACGCTTAAGCCCACACGCGATTTGCGGATAAGCGCTCTGCCAGCTTCCCCATTTCGCCAACGGAGCAACTCGCGGCAGATCATACTCCGCGCTCAACCTTTCCAGTAGCAGGTTACTGAGCGGCGTCGTTGATTCGCCAATCACCACGCGGGGATGACTACCCTTTTCCAGCAGCACCACCGAAAGCCCGAGCCGATGAGCAATCATCGCCATCAGGCTGCCTCCAAAGCCGGCCCCCACAACCACGAGATCAACTTCGCGCCTCAACTAAAGCCCCCGCATCGCGTACACGCAATCCTCTCCAGCACCGCTTGCCCCAGATTCATCTTTCGCAGCCGCGCGACTCGCTGTGCGTGGCAACTCGCGCACGACTCCCGTAATCCCCAGAGATCCGCAAACACTCTGCCTGCTTTCAGCCCCAGCCCGTACTCCATCGCCGACTCCAACGTATGCAGGGCAGGCAAGGCAAACCGCCCATCCATCATCAATTCATCCATGACCCCATTACCCGCCCGAGTCGGAATCAGCGTCGCGGCCGTCGCGCCATGCTCCATGGCAAAATCCAAAGACCGTTCCGCCCAGTGCAGCGCCTCCGCCGCGGGGATATAAGGAGGTTGCACCAGGATAAAAACCCGCACATCCATCTCATTGCGCCGCAGGAACTCCGCCGCGCGCGAGAATTGCTCCAGTGTCATCCGTTTATTAAGCTTGGCGAGAACCTCGGGATGCGCCGTCTCCAGTCCCATCGCCACTTCCAGCCGGCCACGAAGCATGTCGCGGAAGCGAAGACAACCATCATCCGTAAGCGCCGGATGATTCTCCACGATCAGCCGATCGAAACGATTGGCGCGCAATGCAATCTCGCCATAGTCCTGCGGAGGAATCGCATGAGGATCAAAAAAACTTCCGCTGTTGTAAAGCTTCAGTTGCTTTGCCGGCGGAAGCCGCATCAGCGCATGATCGATCTGCGCCGGGATCGCACCCACCGGCACAGATTCCGTAAGAGTGTTCCGCCACAGGTCGCACATCACGCAGCGAAACGGGCATTCCTTATTTGTAAGGAAAACCGTGGCAACCGGCTCAACCACTCCTCCGGCAGCACACTCCTCTTCTACAAAATATTCATAAGGAATATAAGCATCGCGCTGCACGCGCGCCGGGCGCCGGTCCAGGATCCAGGCATCCACTGCGGAGCTCATGAGTAGAGCGAAAGAAATTTCCGGCGATACTCCGCCTCACGGAAGGGAAGTCGCGAATCCAGAGTCTCCTGCGAAACCGCTCCATGCTGGAAGCGCCGCTTGGCAAACACCGGCATATCAAAGCCGGTGACAGCCTTCACCCCGCGCGCCACGATATCGCCCTTCAGCGCATACAGCCGCTCCACATCGTACGCAGTCAGAGCAATGAAAGGAATGCCTTCCGCGACAGCAATCACAGACGGTTGCGTATAAGGACTAAACCCAATGAACCCGAAGTGATGAGCCGGAGCGTACGTTCTGCAATAGGACCGGCTCAGCCCCCCGCTGTAGGTCAGCGAGTGTTTGATCTTCCCCACACCCCAGCCTTCCTGGTACAGCATCGGATTGTGGATGACGCTACGAATCGTAAGTTCAGGATTCTGCTCAATGGGATAATCCTTGAGGTTCTCGTCCCCGCCATCGCCGTCAATCAGGTAGCGCCATTCCGGATACCGTTGCCGTATTCCCCGGCATAACGCCATCGCCATGGTGGCCGACTGAATATCGAGCGCCTTATAGTCTTCCACCACGCGGATGGTCTCATCCACATCGAGCGACGCCGCATCCACTGCTACCGCCTCAAAAAACAGCCCTAGCCCGAGAGAATCCAGGAAAGCACGCGCTTGGCCCGCATCGGGGCCATCGCCCACATCCAGTACAAATGCCTTGAGCCGCGAAGGATCCATGCCCAGCTTCAGCATCACGTGGTACACCGTAAGAAACACGCTCCCGCTGTCGATCCCGCCCGAGAAACACACTCCAATGGGTTCGTGCGCAGGCACCCGCGGCAGCCACTGTGCCACCTCGTCTGCCAGCGCACCGATATACGCCTGCCCGATGCGGTCAAGGTCCGTGCCTAGCACCGCTTGTGCGGGTGTAAAGAAACGGGTGTAAACCGGATCCGGATCCGGGCACCCGATTAGCTGCAACTCCACCACGTAGTGCGCCGGAACCATCCTTGTATAACTGGGATGAAACTGACCCTCGAGCCCCTCCCCCTTCAGCCATTCGTAAATCGTATCGATGCGCGCCGCCACTATCAGCACCGGCCCTTCCTGGCGCTTGGCCAGAAAATAGCGCAAGGGGCGGTCGAGGGATCTCGCCATCTTTACCGTCTTGCCTTCTCGGGCGACGAGTGCAAACGAGCCCGCTATGCGCCCTACGGCCTCGGCCGTCCCATACAAGACAGTTTCTCTCGCTTCCTCGACAGTGAGCCGATAGAACTGGTTAGCTTCCGGCTCCGTAAGGTCAACCACCCGCTCAATGTACTGCTGCTGCATGATTTTTCCAGAATAGCGCATCATTCACATTACGCCGTTCTAAACCAAACGATTGACCACCATCTCCACCCATGGGAGGTTGACCCTCCCACACCATTCGGAGCAACCTTTACCAAACAATTATGAAACGAAAAATCGTTACGATGTTCCTCCTTCTGGCGGCCACAACCAGCACTCTGCTCTCCCAAAACAATTTCTTTGCCAAGTGGGAAGCACGAGCAAGCGCCACCCAGGCCAAACAGCCCATATGGCATCCGCCACTGATTTCTCCTTATCCCCAGCTGATCCAGGTCTTTCGTGCTGACTTTACCCGCCAGATCACTCCGGCCCATACAGATACATGGAATTATGGCGCGAGCCGAGGCTTGAACCTGGTCCCCGGCTTCAACAGCGAAATCGATGTCTACTACGCGCCCTATATTCAGCACAACACTCCCAAAGCGAAAGACGGCTTCGGCGATGTGGGCTTCCTCTACAAGTACCGCTTTTTCTCCCGTAACGAAAAGCAGGGTGCCTTCATGTTGAGTGCTCAACTGGTTGCCACCATACCTACCGGCAGCCACAGCAACGGCAGCCCCGATTCCGCAGTCGCGCCGACGCTCCTCTCCGGCAAGGGCTTTGGCAAATTCGTTGTCATTTCCTGTCTAGGAGGCAATTTGCCCACAGGAGAGACCAACAAAATCGGTCGTTCCATCGCCTGGAACACCACCGCGCAATATCATTTGGCCAAATGGGTGTGGCCTGAGTTGGAGTCCAACTCGACCTATTTCTTTGGCGGAAAGAACGACGGCAAAAAACAGAACTTCCTGACTCCGGGCATCGTCTTCAGCAAAATCAAACTGCGTCCCAGTGACGAGAAAAGCCGCCTCGGTGTTGCCTTCGGCGCAGGCATGCAGATCGCTACTTCCCAGTTCCACGCCTACAACCACGAACTCGCCATTACTTCGAGATTCATTTTTTAGCAGGTTGCCGAAAATGCTTTGTACGAAGGGCACGGCTTCAGCCGTGCCGGGCTTTTGAAGCGCATGTGTGCCGGGTCAAATCCGCGCGACGAGCGAATTTTTCGGAGCCACGGCTCTAGTGTTTTGTATCAGGGCACGACTTTAGTAGGGCCGTAAACGATTGAGACTACGACGGGCTTTAGCCCCTGAGGTACGCTTGTACCAATGAACGCAACGTAGTCGCACCCGGAATGCGATTGCGGCCACTCCCCGGGCCAACGCAAGCAAAGAGGTTGACACCAGATGGTCCGTCTCCGCCCCATAGCACTCATAGCCGTCCTGCTATTGCTGTGGCATTTCGCCGTTACCCGCAGCCCCATCCACCTCCTGCCCACCCCCTGGGGCGTCGTCACCGGCATCGGCGATCTCCTGCAGCATGGATTGCTCTTCAAATACGTCGTCGCCTCCTTATTTCGCGTCACCTGGGGCTTCGCTCTGGCCGTTGTCCTTGCCGTCCCCTTAGGGCTCGCCATCGGCTGGAATCGCCGCGCTGAGATGGCCCTCAATCCCTTGATTCAGATTCTTCGCCCCATCTCGCCTCTGGCCTGGATCCCGATCGCCATCCTCTGGTTCGGCGTCGGCGACCTTGCCGCCATCTTTCTCATCTTTCTCGGCTGCTTCTTCCCGCTGCTGCTCACCGCGATCAATGCCGTGCGAGGCATTCCCGCCGTCTACATCAATGCCGGCCGCAACTTCGGCCTTTCTTCCGCCAGCCCTCGTTTCCCGCGTCCTGTTTCCCGCGGTCATCCCCCAGTTGATCATCGGCATGCGCATCACTCTCGGTGTCGCCTGGCTGGTCGTGGTCGCAGCAGAAATGATCGCCGTAAACTCCGGCCTGGGCTTCCTGATCGTCGACGCCCGTAACGCCGGCAATCGCTACGACCTGGTCGTCGCCGGCATGGTGATCATCGGCGTCATCGGCTTGCTCCTCGATCTGGGCATGCGCTCCTTGCAACAAGTGAAATCGCTACGCTGGAGCTACTCGGAGGATTAGTGACTCAAAACGCAAGCTGCAAGCCGCAGTCACATCCACATGGTGTTCACGCGCGACGGCAAAAGCACGTCCGTGCTCAACGACATCTACCTCGACGTAGCCGACGGAGAATTCGTCTGCCTCCTCGGCCCCTCCGGCTGTGGCAAATCAACGCTGCTGAGCACCATGGCGGCTTTCTTTCCCCCACCAGCGGCGAGATCACCATCGATGGCGAAGCAGTCCGCGGTCCCGACCCCCGGCGCATCTTCGTCTTCCAGGAGCGCGGCGTTTTTCCCTGGCTCACCGTCGAAGGCAACATCGGCTTCGGCCTCTTCCAGCTGTCGCGCAGCGGAACGGCAGCAGCGCGTCGCGCATTACATCAAGATGGTCGGCCTCGGAAGGCTTTGAAAAAGCCTATCCCGCCTGCGCTCTCCGGCGGCATGAAGCAACGCCTCGAAGTAGCGCGCGCGCTCGCCGTCAATCCCGACATGCTCTTTCTCGACGAGCCCTTCGGCGCGCTCGATTCCATCACCCGCCTCATCATGCGCGGCGAACTGCTGCGCATCTGGCAAGCCGAGCGCAAAACCATCATCTTCGTCACCCACGATATCGACGAGGCCGTGCAGCTCGCCGACCGCGTCGTCGTGATGAGCGCCCGCCCCGCCACCATTCAGCAGATCGTCGACATCGACATACCCCATCCCCGCGACATCAGTCCCCGCGCTACCTGGAACTGCGCGACGGAATCTTCCAGCAGATCGGTCTGGCCCACAAAATATGAACTCGCTCGCCGAGCCAAGAAAGTGGGAGAAGTTCTTCTGGCCGCTCCTGGCCACCGCGCTCCTGCTCGCGCTATGGCATTACTCCGTCGCCTTGACCGCCACCAAAATCTTTCCTTCGCCGCTCGATGTGAAGAAGGGAATCGCCGAGCTCATCCGGAAAAAAGTCTTGTGGCGCGACATCATCGACTCCCTTCGCCGCGTGGCCATCGGCTTCGGCGGCGCGGCCGTGATCGGCATTCCCGTGGGCTTGACCCTCGGCTGGTATCCCATAGCCAACCAGGTCGTCAACCCGGTCCTTCAGATTCTTCGCCCCATCAGCCCCATCGCCTGGATTCCCGTCGCCATCATCCTGCTCGGTGTCGGCGACCACGCCGCCATCTCGCTCATCTTCCTGGGCGCCCTTTTCCCCATCATCGTGGCCTGCGTCGACGGCGTATCGAATGTGCCTTCCGTCTTCCGTCTCGCCGGCCGCAACTTCGGCCTCAGTCCCTTCCGCCTTCTTACCCGTGTGGTCTTCCCCGCCGCGCTGCCCAAGATCATCGTCGGCCTGCGCATCGCGCTTGGCATCGCATGGCTCGTGGTCGTCGCCGCGGAAATGATCGCCGTCGATTCCGGCCTCGGCTACCTGGTCATCGATTCCCGCAATTCCGGCAAGCGCTACGACCTGGTGGTGGCCGCCATGCTGATCATTGGCCTCATTGGGCTCGTCCTCGATACCGGCTTCCGCTGGCTGGAAAAAATCAAATCCGTTCGCTGGGGATTTCGCGATGAGTCTTAAAGCCAAAATCATCTTCGGTATCTTCGCCTGGCTGGTGCTCATCACCGGACTGCACGCCTGGCTGAACGTGAACTGGGGCGCCGTCCTGAACGACTATCAGCCCGCGGAGAAACGAAAAATCACCGTTGCCTATCTCCCCGCCACCTGCCAGCTCACTTGCCCGGTCACCGACTACATTTCCAAGTACTCTCTGTCCGGCGAAATGTTCTTGCCCAGCTTGTTTCAGGGCTTTCCCGAAATCAAGGAAGCACTGATCTCGAACCGGATTCAGGCCGCCTTCATCGTTGCCCCGCTGGCCATCGCTCTAAAATCCCAGGGAGTCCATATCAAGATCGTCTATCTCGGCCATCGTTACGGCAGCGCGGTCGTTGTACGCAAAGATGGCCCCATCAAGACCGTTGCAGATTTGCGCGGCCGCACCATCGCCATCCCCAGCCGCTTTTCCGACGAGCGCCTGCTGGTGCTCCGCGCCATGAAGGTGTGGGGCGTCAAGCCCAGCGAAGTCAAGATGGTCGAGATGGCGCCCCCCGATGTTTCCGGCGCCTTGGCCGCTCGTGCCATCGATGGATTCGCCATGGGCGAGCCCTTTCCCTCACAAGCGGAAATCGGCGGCTTTGGCCGCGTCCTGTTTCAGGCGCGGGACTACTGGCCCGACTATATGTCCTGCATTCTTGTCGTCCGGCAGGACCTCATCGACAAGCGTCCCGAAGTCGTCCAGACCCTGGTCGATGGCATTGCTCGATCGGGTCTCTGGCTCGATACCAGCAAGCCCCACCGCGAAGATGCCGCCGATTTCGTGGGCCGTTTCTACTTCAACCAGAAACCCGCCCTGCTCCGATGGGCTCTCACCAAACCTCTCGACCGGGTCACCTACAGCCCCCTCGCTCCGCGCAAAGCCGATTTCGATATGGTGCGCGATCTCATGATCGAAACCGGCGTCTTGAATAAGAAACTCGAATTCAGCGATTACACCGACACCCGCTTTTCAGAACAGGCCAGTGACCAAACGCCCTGGAGATACGAGCCCGGTACCGCGACCGCTCGCTAAGGAGACACAACAACCATGTTTCGCAGAAGATTTCTTCAACTGGTCACCATGGCAAGCGTGGGCGGGTTAGCCCCCCTCGAAGCCGTTTCCGCCACAGCCACGACGATAGTCATTTATAGAGTCAAGGGATTCACCTGCATCACCTGTGCGACCGGCCTCGACACCCTGCTCGGTCAGCAAAAAGGTGTCGCCTCCAGCAGATCGACCTATCCCGAAGGCAAGGTCACGGTCACGTTCGATCCCAGGCAGATCACCAAGCAGGCCATCGTCACCTTCATTACCGATCTGGGCTTTACCGTGCAACCAGACCACAAAAGCTAAAAGAGGAACGCAAGGAATCGCTGGCCGCCCTGTCCCCCGAATACGAACATCAGGGCTAGGACGGGTGCCTAGACGGGTGCCTAAAGCTTCGCCCCAACCTGCCCCGGCGTGCCGTGGGGCGTAACTGGGGCGAAAAAGATGGGCGCAGCCCGACGATCGCTTCTTCTGAAAAGTCACGCAATCCGGATACCAGGCTCGGTTCCGTCGAAAACGAATCAAAATTCTCCCGAATTTAATCGCCCGGCCCAACCTCACCTCCATCACAACCTCACTTCTGAGAGAATCCTTGCATTGGAAAGATTCCCCCTAGAAAGATCCAAACCCCGGGTGGGGCATCTAACCCGCAAGTCCACAAGGGAGATGGAGCAAAGCAATGGCAACAGCACTGAAGCTACAACCTCTCACCCAACGAGCGGCCTGGAAGGCCCTCGAGACGCATCACGAAAAAATCAAAACCACCCCTCTGCGCTCGTTATTCGCCGATGACCCGCAACGCGCAGACCGCTTTACCATCGAAGCCGCCGGCCTGTTCCTCGACTACTCCAAAAACCGCATCACCGGATGAAACCCGCAAGCTTCTCCTTCAGCTGGCGCAGGAGTCCGGCCTGCGCGAGCGCATCGACGCCATGTTTCGCGGCGAAAAAATCAACATCACCGAAAAGCGCGCCGTCCTGCACATCGCCCTGCGTGCCCCCAAGGGAGAATCCATCATCGTCGACGGCCAGGACGTCGTTCCTCCCGTGCACGCCGTGCTCGACAAGATGGCGGCCTTCTCCGATCGCGTCCGCAGCGGAGAATGGAAAGGCCACACCGGCAAGCGCATTCGCAACGTGATCAACATCGGCATCGGCGGCTCCGACCTCGGCCCGGTCATGGCCTACGAGGCGCTCAAGTTCTACAGCGACCGCGACATGGTCTTCCGCTTTGTCTCCAACGTCGACGGCACCGATTTTGCCGAGGCAGTCATCGACCTCGACCCCGCGGAAACCCTCTTCATCGTCTCCTCGAAGACCTTCACCACCCTCGAGACCATGACCAACGCCCACACCGCGCGCGACTGGGCGATCAAGGGCCTGAAGGACGAGTCCTCCATCGCCAAACACTTCGTCGCCGTTTCCACCAACGCCGGCGGAAGTCAAAAAGTTCGGCATCGATACCGCCAACATGTTTGAGTTTTGGGACTGGGTCGGCGGCCGCTATTCCATGGACTCCGCCATCGGACTCTCCACCATGCTGGCCATCGGTCCCGACAATTTCCGCGCCATGCTCGGCGGCTTCCACCAGATGGACGAGCACTTCCGCACCGCGCCCTTCGAAAGCAATCTGCCCGTGATCCTCGGCCTGCTGACGGTCTGGTACACCGACTTCTTCGACGCCCAGACCATGGCCGTCTTGCCCTACGAGCAATACCTGAAGCGCTTTCCCGCCTACCTGCAGCAGCTCACCATGGAAAGCAACGGCAAACACGTCACCCTCGAAGGCGAGCACGTCAACTACGACACCGGCCCCATCTACTGGGGCGAGCCTGGAACCAACGGCCAGCACTCCTTCTACCAGTTGATTCACCAGGGAACCCGGCTCATTCCCTGTGACTTTATCGGCTTTTACAAAACCCTCAATCCCGCTGGGCCGCCACCACGACATGCTGCTTGGCCAACGTCTTTGCCCAGGCCGAAGCCCTGGCCTTCGGCAAAACTGCGGAGCAGGTCAAGGCCGAGGGAACCCCCGATTGGCTGGTGCCGCATCGCGTATTCGAGGGCAACCGTCCCTCCAACGTCCTCATGGCCGATAAGCTCACTCCGGAAACCCTGGGCAAGCTGGTCGCACTCTACGAGCACTCCGTCTTCACCCAGGGCACCATCTGGCAAATCGACTCCTTCGACCAATGGGGCGTCGAGTTGGGCAAGGTACTGGCGCAGCACATCATTGCCGAGATTGAGGCCCCCGCGGAGCCGGCCCTGCAGCATGATGCCTCCACCACCAACCTTATCCGCCGCTACCGCAAGCAAAAGTAAGCGGCACACAGAACAGAACACATAACCCGAAAGAGGAGCGATGCAATGCAATTAGGAATGGTGGGTTTGGGCAGAATGGGCTCCAACATGGTCAAGCGTTTGCTGAACAACGGTCACACCAGCGTGGTGTTCGACCGCTCGCCGCAAGCCGTTCAGGATCTTGAGAAGGCGAAAGCGGTGGGAGCCTCTTCGCTCGCCGACATGGTCGCCAAGCTTTCCAAACCACGCGCCATCTGGCTGATGATTCCCGCGGCGGTCGTGGACCAAACCATAGCCGAGATCGCGCCCCACCTGGAGTCCGGCGACATTCTCATTGATGGTGGCAATTCCTATTACATCGATGACATCCGCCGCAGTTCCGAGCTCGCGCCCAAAGGCATTCAATATGTCGACGTGGGCACCAGCGGCGGTGTCTGGGGTCTCGAACGCGGCTACTGCCTCATGATCGGCGGCCCCACCGCGGCCGTCGAATACCTGGAACCCATTTTCAAAACCATTGCTCCCGGCGTCGGCGACATCCCTCGCACCCCAGGACGCGACAAAATAGGCGGCACTGCGGAAGAGGGCTACCTTCACTGCGGGCCTAGCGGCGCCGGCCACTTCGTCAAGATGGTGCACAACGGCATCGAGTACGGCATCATGGCCGCCTATGCTGAGGGTCTCAACATCCTTCACCACGCCAACGTGGGCCACAAGGCGGGAGAAATCGATGCCGAGACCACGCCCCTCCGCGATCCCGAGCACTATCAGTACGACTTCAACCTGTCGGATGTGGCCGAAGTATGGCGCCGGGGTAGCGTCATCTCCTCCTGGCTGCTTGACCTGACTGCGGCTGCTTTGACCAAGAGTCCCGCGTTAGCGGAGTTCGACGGCCATGTATCCGATTCCGGCGAGGGCCGTTGGACCATCAAGGCAGCCATCGACGAGGGTGTGCCCGCGCCCGTGCTCACCGCATCCCTCTACGAACGCTTCAGTTCCCGAGGCGAAGCCGATTTCGCGGACAAGCTGCTATCCGCCATGCGGTTTGAGTTCGGCGGGCACATGGAGAAGAAAGCCAAGCTCTAGCTAAATCCCCGGACTAAAGCCATTCATCCTGGAAACCCGAAGGGATCCTCTAAAACGGTCCATCCCTGGAAACGCGAAGGGTGCCCCAGCCTGCCCCGGCGTGCCGTGGGGTCTCGCTTTTGAGACCTGGGATCCCCGGAACCAATGCCGCATGGACACTCATGATGGAGCCACAGGCTAACAGCATTTTTAGTGTGCCGCTCCCGCCGTCTCCTGCGTGACCGGGAGCCCCAAATCGTTGAACTGCTCCGAGTACATGTCGCTGTTCAGCTGGCGCACGTCCGCGGGCGCATTGGCAACAATGGTGGTGAAAATAGCGCGAGCCTTGGCCCGGTCGTTGTCGCCGATAAGCTCCGTGGTCCCCGGTTCTTCATGTAAACCGTGGCCATGGAGTGAAGCGTACAGGGTCATGGCCCGCGCTCGTTGGGCCGCATCGCCGGCTACAACCAGCACCATGTTGTCCTGCGTGTGAGGGATAACGGTGGCGCCGGTCACCTGGGCCTGGGCCATCATGACGGCGATCACGCCAAGTGGCTGCGTGGCTCGAAAGCCGATCAACGATGTTTTCCCCGCCGGATCGCGGTCGAACACCAGTGCCTGTTCCTGATGGTAGTATTTCGCCAAAAGGGCGCCCAGCTGTCGTGCCCGCTCGCTCGTGCAGCCATCGATCATGCCCGAGTTTTCCGCCTGGCCCTTCCACACACCCACAGCCCCTTCAATTTGCGGCTGCTGGCAAAGACGTTCTGCCAGGTAATGCGCTGCAGCCAGGTAGTGCGATTGCTCAAACGAATTCAGTGACCCTTCCGCGCAGGACATAGTCAGAAGACCTTTGTCGCTGGGGCTCACAAACACAACGCTCTGGGCCAACAGGCCATGGAGCGACATCAGGAAAACCATGCAGGCAGCAACCGCCAATCTTCTCATCGATGCGGGTTTCTCCAGTTTTTTCTCTAAGCAATAAGCATAAGGTACCAGCCAGCTGAAGAACGGCCGGTAGGTACGGGCTTTTTCCGAGGACGGTAAGGGTAGATACGGGTTAAAAGGCCTGCGTGAGAATCTGGATAAAGGAACCGCAGTCACTTAGGCCCGGAGGGCCGGCCCGCTAAACGTAAGCCCAGCCCGGAAGGGCTGGGACACGATGCCACAAACACGCCGGAGCGCCGTAGGCGCGGCACCGGATTCACAAGATTTTGGCTGCGCTCAAAGGTCTGGTGCGGCGTTCGGATAATCCATGCAATCGTTATCCCAGCGGAAAAACTCATTCGAGGAAGGGGAAAGGAAGGTACGGGCTTTAGCCCGTACCTAACCCACGAAACCATCACGCCTTTAGGCTCTGAGGTGCGCTCCCCATTCGGCACCGGCGAATTCAATCTTCAACCACTGTCTTCGGTCCCTGGACGGGTGCCCCATGTTCGCCCTGGCGTACATGGGCCGAAAATGAAATCTTCAAATGCTTTTTCTTCACCCGCAACGGCTCTCTACCCGAGCACCATCGCCCGAAAACTCTAACTCTCCATCTCGCCCGCCGGCTTCGCCTGAGCTCCCGGGTTCAAGCGCTCATACACGCTTCCCGATTGCACATGCTTCGCCACCATCTCAAAGAACTGCGTCTGTAAACAAGGCTTGGAAATAAATAGCTCGGTCAACGGTTCCAGTGGTTCGCAGTATCGTCGCAGCAACAAAGACGAGCCGGCGACAAAATTGATCATCTCCTGCTTGAGCTCAATCTCATACTCCAACAGGAAGGCGCGCATCACAGCCGAAAGCGATTCCTTCTTGTAGTGCATGTCGTTCATCTGCAGGTCCACGTAGGTCACTTGGTTGCGTCGCCAGCCGGTTACCATGCTGAGCCACGGTCCATCCGCCAAACGCAAACCCATGGAGAAAAACTCCGACTTTCCTCGCAGTAGACGATAACGCGCCTGGTAAAACTCCGGGACACGCTGAGGCGTCGACTTCCCATGAAGCTCCAGCATTACCTTGAGGCACTCGTCGGGCTCCAGAACGGGCACGAACTCCACCTTCATGCTTTTTTCCAGTTGCTGACGCTTGCCCGCCAGGCTGCGCCGCGTGCGCGGGCCCAAACCGGCCAGCATCTCCTCGTAAGTACTCGCGAGCGGCAGCTTGTGCTGCACCTCACTCCCGACAAACCTCTTGAAGTAACCCGCCGGCCCCATGATCTCGATGCAGCGATCAACCGGGGCTTTCATGCTGATGCTGACCCCATGGATCCGCCACTGTTTCAAAAGCGCCTGGGTCGCTAAATGCACATAGTGCACGCGGAGCGCTTCCGGCGCAGCCACCAGGCTGTCCCCCACGTAATCTCCGCCCCGAAAAAGTCCGAGTCCAATGCCATATCGGGTGTGTTCGTAAAAAAAGACACAAGCTTCCAATTCCTGATCCTTGCGGATCAGCACCGCGGCACACCTTCTGTTTGGCAGGGTGTGAGACGCAAAGAAATATTCCGGCTCCGTGGTCAGATCGTCTTCCTGCCGGCAACGCCGCCGCAACTCCAGAATCTCCGCCAGGTGCAAGTGGATCGCGCGGTTCCCGATGAGCACTTCCGTGGCCCTCGGGCCATCCAGAAACACGGAGTCAGGTTTCGGCTCATGCCATACCGCGCTGTTATTCAACTGTTGACTGTTATCAATCAACCCACTTGAACTCACGTTGTTTCTCCCTCAGGAAACTGTCGCGCATATGCTTGATTGTCTGGTCTTCATTAGGTGTGTACAGCAGCAGCAGGTATCAGTTACACAATAGTGTTATAGGCACCTGTGACGGACTCACTCCAGGCCATTTCGGGCTCTTTGAGTGAAATCAGTCCTTCAGCAGGGGACTTTGAGAACCGAGTATAGCACCCTGTTATCAATAAGTAAGTGGGCAATTCTGCCCCTTTAGAGTAGGTAAAGCGGAGGAAATCCCTTCACAAAACATCGAATTCGTACTGTGATTGCTCCATTTTGGGACGCATATACCAACTCTGAACAGGACCATGTTCCGGTTCCCCCTCTTTTGCCCCCCAAACATTCAACATAAGCAACAGCAGTTGCATAGGTTAGGGCAAAACTGCAAGAAAGCATGGTCGCCCGCAGCCTGTTCAGTATTGCTGGCGACGGTATCGAAAAGCCGTGGACCAGAATAGGACGACCAGTAATCCATCGCACCCCAGGCTCGTCCAGGCAGCGCCGCGCCAGGAATACCGCGGCAGAATCACCGCATTGAGGCCGATATTGATCAGAGCGACAAGCACCTGGATCCCCGTGCGGATGGGCTGTAGTCCGGCGCCGGAAAGGGCATCCGCCATGAAAGAGTGGATACAACGCAGCAAAGGAATCAGTGCCAGCCAACGCACCGCGGGAACCACCGCCTGGTACTGGTTTCCCAGAATGTAGGGCAAGATTGGGGCCGCCAGCCACAGCCCCGCGGAAGCCACTGCGCCATAGATCGAGGTCTTCGCAATCAGTGATAGTGCGTAAGGATAGGTCCGAGCCATCCCATCCACCCCTTGGCGGAAGAAGTGCGGATAAGCAGCTGCCGCCAGCGAGCGCACAGGGGTCATGGTTACGTCGATCACCCGGTAAGCAGCACCGTATACGCCGGTGGAGGCCAGGTCCGCCAGCCTGCTTAACATGATCTTGTCGATATCGTTGTAGATCGTTGTCGCAGAGCCGGCAACGCTGAAGAACACACCCTCCGCGGCATCTTCCCTTAACGCCCGCCAATCAACCACTGGGCGTCCCCATAGCTGTCCTCCCTTGATCAACGCGTACAACGTACCCAACGAGGTTGTCAGCAGGTAGGTAAGGACCCAGAGATTGAGAGTAACTCGATGCACGGTAACTAATAAGACACCTATCCCGCACAGCCGCAACAGGCTGACCGCTACGCTTTGAATCGAGGTTTGCTTCATCTGGTCCAGGGCGGCAAACCCAAACGCAGCCAGTTCCGTCACTTTGACCAGGACCAGGTCGGCAACGCAAACGATCGTAACCACAAGAGGTACCGTCTTCAGGTGCAGCAGCGCGCTCAATCCCACCCCAAGACAGCAGAGCAAAATCCCTGAGAGCACAGTAAGCAGGATCCCGTTACCCCAGCAATCGAAGCTTGCCGTTTCCCTGAGCGCACATTCTTGATGAAGAGATTGGCGGTGCCGAGTCCCGAGAAAGGCCCCAGCAGAGCAGCCATTGCCACCACCGTCACGAACGCGCCATAGGCGTCCGGGCCCAGGGATCGCGCGATCAGCACAAAGTACGCCGCCTGAATGATCAGCCGGAAACCCTGTCCGATAGACAGGTGCGTCGTATCCCTGACGAGCCCGCGCGTCTTCATCTGGACTAGTAGGCTCACAAACCCATCTCCCGTCGCGTCGCCTAGCCTACGACGATTCTTCCTCTATAAGAAGATCATTAGGAAACCTTAATGGTGGGTAGTGGTCAGCTGTGCCGAAAAGAGTCCGATAGGCTACCCGGTTTTTATAGCCTGCGGAGAAACTCGCTGCCTTGAAGGGTACGGCCTTCAGGCCATACATAACTGTTATGTCATGAATTCGGCTTTAGCCGCGGAGGGCTGCCTTTTTTCTCAAAACAGGCGTGAGAACGGTCATTAAAAACCGAGTCCCGCAGCGACGGCTCTTACGAAATCGTCTTGGAATCATAGGTCCAAAGCAAAATCCCTTTCACCGGGAGACACATTCATGAAAGTAAAGAACCTCCGGCTACTCTTTCCCGTCATTCATGCATTCAAATGGGTTCTAAGCGCCATCAGGACCAGCCCCGGCCGGCCAAGTCGGGCATTCGAACTGCTATGATAGAGAGAGATTGTGAGTGCTTCCCGCAAAATTCGCCCTAACCTGTCCAGGTTCAGCTTTGTATTCCTCGGGTTGGCGATTGCCGTGTTTACGTGGGGCCTGCAATACAAGCTCTCTCTGTACGATCCTCCCCATTCCAGGTCTCATCAGATTCCCGAAGCGAAGCTGCTCTCCCGTAATGAACAGGCCCCTTTGGTCGAAAGTTTATTCGTAATCAGCACCGACGCGTGGCCGATCATGGCGCAGATTTTGCCCTTCACCTTGCTCGCCTTTGTCCTGGCCAACTTCCGGTCTCACGGCACTCAGATCTTCCGTCATCTTGGCAGCGAAGCTAAGCGCCCTTGGCGCATTTCCTCTAGACCGGGTTTGACCGCCTTCTTTTTCCGTCCCCCTCCTTCGCTTACCTGGCGCCTCTCCTAAAGCTACCCTCAGAAATATTCAGTTCAGGCCGAAACTCAGGCTCTCACTGGCGTCCCGTCGCGGATAGTGCGCCATCGTGGCTTCGGCGGGCGATCAATCTATCGAATAGGTGCATTTGCAGATATGCGAAAGCGAATCTCCCTGATTCTCGCGTTAGGTCTGGCGTTGCCGGTCTTCGCCAGTGTGATTGCGTGTAGTGCCAGTAGCAAAAACGCGCAGGCTGATGGCGCGGAAATTCCGTCGGCAACCGTCGCCGCGGCGAAGCGAGGGAGTATCGTCCATACGCTCAATCTCGCTGGGCAATTCCAGCCATTTCAGGTCATTGACGTCCACGCAAAAGTCTCCGGATACATCCGGCACATCTACGTGGACATTGGCGACAAGGTGCGACAGGGTCAGGTCCTTGCTGTTCTGGAAGTGCCGGAACTCAGAGCTGAGTTGAAGGGCACAGTCGCGGAAGTCGCCAGCCGAAAAGATGAGATCGCGCGCGCCCACCAGGAAGTGCTGCGCGCGCAGTCCGAACACGCCTCCCTGCATGCCAATTACACCCGGCTCAAACAGGCCTCGGTTACTCAACCTGGCTTGATCGCGCAACAGGAACTCGACGATGCCCAATCTAAGGATTTGGCCTCGGAGGCGCAGATTGATGCTGCCAAGTCGGCGCTCAGCGCCGCCCGGCAAAACTTCGATGTTGCCGGCGCCGATAACGAGCGCGTCGGCGCTCTCGCGGATTACACCAGGGTGGTGGCTCCCATCGACGGCGTAATCATCTGGCGCTACGCCGATACTGGCGCCCTGATCCAGGCCGGCACCGCGTCCGATGTGCAATCCCTGCCCGTGGTCAAGCTCTCTCAGAGCACTCTGCTTCGCCTGCGCATTCCCGTTCCCGAGGATGCGGTCCAATTCATCCATGTGGGGGCTCTGGTCAATGTGCAGGTTGATGCGGTCCACCGCACCCTGGTCGGCAAGGTGGTTCGTTTTACCCGGGATATCAGCCTCGCCACCCGAACCATGCAAACCGAGATCGATGTCGAAAACAAAGACTTGTCGCTCACGCCCGGCATGTACGCCGGCACCACCATCGAGTTAGAGCGCAGAGACCACGCCTTGACCATTCCCGTGCAGGCCGTCATCACTAATGGCAATCAATCTTCTGTGCTCATCGTCGACAGTCAGAACCATGTGCAGACGCGCAACCTGACGCTTGGCTTGCAGGGTTCCAACCTGGTGGAAGTCAAGAACGGGCTGGCTGAAGGCGACCGCGTGATCACCGGAGGGCAGGCGAATTACCAGGTAGGTCAAACCGTAAAGCCGAGGCTCGAACAGTTGCCGGCCTTCGACGTGAACGAAGAAAAGTCAGGGGGCGAGTAGCCATGCCTAAGTTCGCTCTCAAGTATCCCTTCTTCATCATCATGATCTGTATGGTGATCATGGTGGTAGGCGTCACCGCCATCATCGGCATGCCGGTCGACCTGTTTCCCAAAATCGATATCCCGGTGGTCGTGGTCGCGACTTTCTATTCCGGCATGCCCCCACAGCAGATCGAAGCCGACATCACCGGCACCTTCGAGCGCTTCTTCACCCTGGGCAGCAACATCGACCACATCGAATCCCGATCGCTGACCGGCGTAAGCCTGATCAAGATCTACTTCAAGCCCGGTACGGATGCCAACGCGGCCTTAAGCAATATCGCCAACCTGGCTATGGCCGATCTGCGCCGATTACCGCCCGGCACCCTGCCTCCCGTCGTGCTCGGCATGGATGCATCGAGCCAGCCTGTTTGCCTGGTGACCTTGAAAGGGCAGGGGCTGAACGAGACCCAACTCAAGGATCTGGCCCAGTTCCAGGTGCGCAACCAGATTGCCAATGTGCCCGGCGCCTCCGTACCCCAGCCCTATGGCGGACGTTTCCGCCAGATCATGGTCTATGTCGATCCGCTCAAGCTCGAGGCTCACAACTTGAGTTTGATGGACGTGGTCAGGGCGGTGAACCAATCCAACCTCATCTTGCCCGCCGGCGATGTTCGCATCGGTCCCAAGGACTACAACATCTACGCCAATAGCCAAGTCCCCACACCGGAGCTCATCAACGACCTCCCTCTGAAGTCGGTCGGCAACGCCTCCATCTTGGTGGGCGACGTTGGCAAGGCCGAAGACTCAGGGACACTTCAGACCAACATCGTGCGCATCGATGGCCAGCGCTCGGTCTATGTGCCCATCCTGAAGCAGGGCGGGGACAGCAACACCATCACGATCGTCAACGGCATGAAGACGGCGATCAAGAACCTGGTCGACATACCCGCGTCGCTCAAAACCGCCGTCGTGTTTGACCAGTCGATATTCGTAAAATCCGCCATCAAGAACCTGATGAACGAGGGTGGCATCGGCCTGGTTCTTACCGCCTTGATGATCCTGTTGTTCCTGGGCAGCGTACGTGCGACCTTCGCTGTTCTCTTATCCATTCCTCTCTCCGCGCTCGCGGCCTTCATATGCATTAGCGCCGGGGGCGGCTCTATCAACACCATGGTCCTGGCGGGGTTAGCGCTGGCCTTTTCCCGCTTGATCGATAACTCGGTCGTGGTGCTCGAAAATATCTTCCGCCACCTGGAGATGGGAGCCACTCCGGAGGTGGCTGCCGAGGTCGGCGGCAAAGAAGTTCAATTGGCCGTGCTCGCAGCCACCTTCACTACGGCGATCGTGTTCTTTCCCGTTGCTCTCCTCTACGGAGTGAGCCGGTATCTCTTTACCGCCCTGGCGCTGACTGTTGTTTTCTCTCTCTTTGCCTCATATGCCGTCGCCATGACCGTGGTGCCCCTCTATTGCGCCCGGTTTATCAAGTCCGCCGACACCCAACATGAACAAGTTGTGCAAATGGACGGCACTGCCCCTCTGGTTCCATCGCCAAAGCAATCCTTCTTCCAAAGAATCGTTGCCAGTTTCAATCGCTGGTTCCAGAGAATGCTCGAAAAGTATGTCGTGGTGGTGAATCGCTCGATGTTGCGTCCAGTCGCCACCGCCTTCGGCATCCTCGGCGTTGTCCTTCTCAGTTTTGCCTTATTTCCTTTGCTCGGCCGATCCTACTTTCCACGCACCGATCCCGGTCAATTTGTGATTAACATTCACTGCCCCAGTGGAACCCGCATCGAGCTCAGCAACCGTTACATTGCCCAGGTAGAACAGGAGATTCGCGATGTGATTCATCCCCACGATCTGGATATGATCGTCTCCAATATCGGCATTACTCCCGATCTCTCCGCCATCTATACCAGCAATTCGTCCATGGATACGGCATTCGTGCAGGTGAGTCTGAAGCCGGAACACGACATCGGAAGCTATGAATACATGGCACGCGTGCGTAGAAAGCTCGCCAATGACATGCCTGAGTTAACCACCTATTTCCAGGCGGGAGGACTGGTCGATTCCGTTATCAACCAGGGACTGCCGGCGCCGATCGATATTCAGGTGAGCGGCAACGACATGGATCAGTCATTTGCCATTGCCGGCCACATCGCCGCCCAGGTCAAAGGGCTCAAGGATGTCGGCGATGTGCTGATTCCTCAGAACCTGCGTTATCCCGGTGTGGCCCTCGACATAGATCGCGAACGAGCCAGCCTGATCGGGTTATCGCCCAAGGAAATCGTAGACAACGTCATTACCGCGCTCACTTCCAACGGCATGGTCGCGCCCAGCTACTGGATCGACCCCCGGACGGGAAATAACTACATGCTCACCGTGCAGTACTTCGATCAGAAGATCGCCCATATGAGCATGGACGACTTCAAGCAGATTCCTCTGCGGGCCGATACCCAGGCCTCGTACACTCCCTTGCAATCGGTCGCGAATATCAAGGAAATCAATACCCCCACCGAAGTGGACCATTACCAGATTCGGCGTGTGATCGACGTCTACGTGATGCCATCGACAGAAGCCCTGCAACACGTGAACCGCGAGATCAACCGGATCATTGCCGGCGTCGAAAAGCCGAAGAACATCCGCGTTACGGTCCGCGGAAGCGTGGTCAGCATGAACGAGTCGTTCTTCCGCTTTGGTATTGGTCTGGTTCTCGCGATCGTGCTCGTATATCTCATCCTCATGGCGCAGTTCGCCTCCTTCGTCGATCCCTTCATCATCTTGATGGCCATTCCACCTGGGCTCACCGGAGTGCTCATCATCCTGCTGCTCACCGGGAGCACCCTGAATGTGATGTCGCTGATGGGCGTGATCATGATGACCGGCATCGTGGTGTCCAACAGCATCCTGATAGTGGAATTCGCAGGGCATCTTCATCAACAAGGCTTAACCATCTCCGATGCGGTCGTGCAGTCCTGCAAGATTCGCTTGCGTCCGATTTTAATGACCTCGTTGGCCACACTGCTGGGAATGATTCCGATGGCGTTAGGGCTAGAGGCAGGAAGCGAGCAATACGCGCCGCTGGCCCGCGCGATCATCGGCGGCCTGGGGGTATCGGTGATTGCCACGGTCTTCCTGGTCCCCGCCGTCTACCTGATCATCCACGGCAAGGGCAAGCAAACTCAGGCCGGGCAGGCGGGCGCTCATTCCTGAACAGGATCACTCCGGTTGCACAAGAGGCATAGAGAATGACAAGAAAAAAAGCGAATTCGCGTCACCATTTATTAGTGACCCTGTCGTTGCTGGGCTTCGCCGCTGGCGCCGCAGCCCAGACGCCAAGAACCACCTCTTCGCTGCCCGATGCTCCGCAAATCCGCCTCATTGCCCAGGCCGGCCAATCGAATGCTCCTGTGCAGTCGGATGCCCGCAATCTAACGCCCGCGCAGCCGGCCGGGTCCCTTCCTTCCCTCAGCCGTACACAAGCCGAACAGATGGCCATTAAGAACAATCCCAGGATCAGCGTTGCCCATCTGCTCGCATTAGCGCAGCATCAGGTCGTTCGCGAGTCGCGAGCCGCCGAATTGCCTACCGTCACCGGGAGTATCACCGCTGTAGACGCCGAAGACGGCTCGCGTCTCTCTGCCGGTACCATCACCGCGTCGCGCCTGTTCGAACACGCTGCCGCGGGCGGCAGCGGCACCCAGCTGATCACCGATTTTGGACGAACCAGAAATCTGATTGCTTCCTCGGAGTTGCGGGAAAAGGCTCAGAACGCGAATACATTGGCCACCACCGAAGACATCGTTGCCGCCACCGACCAGGCATTCTACGACGCACTGCAAGCCCAGGCTCTGCTGCGGGTAGCTCAGCAGAATGTCGATACCAGGCAGACAACGCAAACCCAGGTCAACCAGATGACTAAGAATAATCTCAAGTCAACCCTTGATCTGAGCTTTGCCGACGTTAACCTCTCGCAGTCCAAATTGCTCCTTCTCGATGCCCAGAACAATCGCGATTCCACCATGGCCGCCTTGGACGCAGTGTTGGGTCTGGATAGACAGGTGATTTATCAGTTGCAGGACGAGACTACGCCCTTGCAGCCGCCGCCTCCGGATGTCGAAGCGCTGACACAGCTTGCATTGCACCAAAGGCCCGATCTGCAGGCCTTGGATTACGACCAGCAGGCAGCGGTTAAATTCAGCCATGCCCAGCGCGATCAGATGTTTCCCACCATCAGCGCCGCGGGTACGGCCGGAAGTGTGCCCATTCGTCCCGCCCAGTACTACAACTCCAACTGGTGGGGAGGCATCGGCGTCAACATGAATATTCCTTTGTTCAATGGCTTCCTCTATTCCGCCGAAGCGAAAGAGGCGGCCCTGCGCGCTCAGGCCGGCGCAGAAAGAAGCCGCGATCTGCGCGATCGAATCGTGCGTGATGTTCGCACAGCATGGTTGGCGGCGAATACAGCATTCCAGCGCGTCAACGTCACCTCTGAATTGTTGCAACAGGCAAACCTGGCATTGACTTTGGCTCAGACACGATATCAGTTAGGTTTGAGTTCCATCGTGGAACTCAGCCAGGCGCAGTTCCAGCAAACCGGCGCCGCTATCGGCAAGGCCAATGCCCAATATCAATACCGCCTCACCCTCGCGACCCTCAACTATCAAATTGGCGCTACCCCATAGTCGAGAACGTAAAAGTCAAAGACCGCCTTCGCCATATTGACTCTCTACTTCTAGCAGGCGTCTACCATGCCGCTGATTGGTGAGAGGCCAGAGCTCGATTTAAATGCGGTCGTCTATGGAACCGATTTTCCCGTCTTCTCCGTGGTAGGGCTGGAACTGTCCGGCGAGAGCCAGAACATGAGAAACCGAGGGTAAACCAACAACCTCACCCAATTTGCACTATCCTCTCAAAGGGTGACCTACTTGTTTTGTCGTACGCTCCGCTTGCTTTTACTCCTCACAACCGTGTCTCTACTCCGGGCGCAAACCCCGGCCCAGGAACAACCCCAATCCATGGGCGGTGTAAACACCGGGGGAACCCACGCCCCGATCCTCGACTCCGAGAAACGCCCCATCACCGCCGGCGGCTTCGTAAAAACCGGCCCCATCATCTTTCAGGACATCGCCGCCAAAGCCGGTCTGACCACCTGGCATCACACCATGGGCAACCCCAATAAACAATTCATCCTCGAAGCCACGGGTTCGGGCGTCGCCCTCCTGGACTACGACAAAGACGGCTGGCTCGACATCTACATGGTGAACGGATCCACCTACGACGCCCTCAACGGCAAAGCCGAGTCGCCCCACGCCGCCCTCTTCCACAACAACCACGACGGCACCTTCACCGACGTGGCGGCGAAAGCCGGCGTCACCAACGACCGCTGGGGCTTTGGCGTAGCCGTTGGCGACTACGACAACGACGGCTACCCCGACCTCTTCGTCGCCAACTTCGGCAAGAACCGCCTTTATCACAACAACCACAACGGCACCTTTACCGACACGGCGGAAAAGGCCGGCGTGCAATTAGGCAACTGGTCCAGCGGACCCACTTTCGGTGACTATGACGGCGACGGCCGCCTCGACCTGTTCGTCTCCGGCTACGTCCACTTCGACCAGGACCAGCTCGCCGGGGCCGACGGGAAAGGAGGAGTGGCGTCAAACTTCTGCCAATTTCGCGGGGTCAGCGTCATGTGCGGTCCGCGCGGGCTCAAAGGAGAGCACGACCACCTCTTCCACAACAACGGCGACGGCACCTTCACCGATGTGAGCCAAAAGGCCGGCGTCACCGATCCCAACGGCTACTACGGATTCACCTCAATCTTCGTGGACCTGAACAACGACGGCAAGGTAGACCTGCTGGTGGCCGACGATTCCACCCCCAACTACCTCTACATCAACAAAGGCAACGGCACCTTTGACGACGACAGCTACGCCTCCGGCTATGCCCTGAACGAAAACGGCCGCGAAACCGCCTCCATGGGCGTTGCCGTCGGCGACTACCAGAACAACGGCCGCCTGGGTCTCTTCAACACCACCTTTTCCGACGACTACGATGTGCTCTATCGCAACGACGGCGACGCCAACTACACCGATGACAGTTATGCCGCCGGGGTAGCCGAGCCGACCGTGCCCTTCTTGGGCTGGGCCACTGAGTTTATCGATTACGACAACGACGGCTGGAAAGACTTGTTCCTCGTCAACGGCCACGTCTACCCCATGGTTGATCAGAACAACTGGGGCACCACCTACGCCGAGCGGCCACTCTTATTCCACAACCAGCTCGGCAAGAAGTTCGATTTGCTGCCGGCAGTGGAAGGTACAGGCTTGGCCCTGGTCATCCCCGCCCGGGGCGCCGCCTTTGGCGACCTCTTCAACGACGGCCGCATCGACGCCGTCATCAACAACATGGACACCGTGCCCGTCCTGTTGCGCAACGTAAACCCCGACCACCATCATTGGGTGGAACTAAGCCTGACCGGCGGACCAAAAAGCCCCAGGGATGCCGTGGGCGCCACGGTGTACCTTACCGCCGGGGGCATCAAGCAGCGCGGCGATGTGCTCAGCGGCGGCAGCTTTATCTCCAACAACGATCCCCGCGTTCACTTCGGCCTGGGCGACGCGGATAATGTGGATGCGGTGGAGATTCACTGGCCCAGCGGCCTGAAGGAAAAAGTGAACCTGCCCGCCGTGGATAAAATTTTCTCCATTGAAGAAGGCAAAGGCATCACCAGCCCCGCACCAAACGGCAAGGCTCACTAAATGGACACCAACCTGCAATCTCCCCATCGACGCTACGATCCGCTACGCGGCCGCTGGGTCTTGGTTTCTCCTCACCGTACTCAGCGCCCCTGGCAGGGAGAAGTGAGCCGAACCGACGCCAAGCCTGCAGTGCACTACGACCCCGACTGTTATCTCTGCCCCGGCAACACCCGGGCCGGGGGCAAGCAAAACCCGCCTTACAACAGCGTCTTTGCCTTTACCAACGACTACGCGGCGCTCCTGCCCGATCCGCCCGCCATCACGGAGACCGGCCACCCCCTGCTGCGAGCGGAAACCGAACGCGGTATCTGCCGCGTGCTCTGCTTCCATCCCGACCACAGCTTGACCCTGGCCGGCATGCAGGTGCCGGACATCGTGCGCGTCGTCGAAGCCTGGACCACGGAGTTCAAAGAGCTAGGGGCACGCCCGGAAATTCGTCACGTGCAGATCTTCGAGAACCGCGGGGCCATGATGGGCGCCAGCAATCCCCATCCCCACGGCCAGATCTGGGCCACCGAACACATTCCCGACGAAGCCGCAGCCGAAGTGGCGAATCAAAGCGCGTATCTCCGCCAGCATGATGCCTGCCTGCTCTGTGACACCCTGAAAGTCGAGCTGGAGCAGAAGCAGCGCATCGTTTGCCAGAACGAGGAATTTGTCGTCGCTGGTGCCCTTCTGGGCCGTGTGGCCCTTCGAGACCCTGGTGCTCCCCCGCGCTCACTTCGGCAGCCTGC
Organism: uncultured Acidobacteriaceae bacterium; assembly: GCA_963847155.1. Classification (GTDB taxonomy): domain Bacteria; phylum Acidobacteriota; class Terriglobia; order Terriglobales; family Acidobacteriaceae; genus PALSA-350. The sequence goes on from CAWJZH010000009.1 coordinate 452,776, forward strand.
TGGAATTCAAGCCCGCCGAGCAGCGCGGCCTGGCCGACATCCTCAAGCAGCTCACCACCCTCTACGACCGCTTGTTTGCCACCAGCTTTCCCTACACCATGGGCTTTCATCAGCGTCCAACCGATGGAGACCTCCACCCGGAGTGCCATTTCCATGGCCACTTCTATCCGCCGTTATTGCGTTCGGCCACCGTGCGCAAATTCATGGTCGGCTTTGAAATGCTGGGTATGCCGCAGAGGGACATCACCCCCGAGGCGGCCGCCGAACAGCTACGTTCCGCAGCGGCCGGCTGAATTATTCATGCGTCAACGCTGGCCCGCCGTTTTGCCGCTGCTACTGGCTGTTTGCGCGGCCGCCCAGGTCATCACCGTCGACCACGGTCCGAACGCGCCTGCACAGCAGTCCAAACCCTATGTAGTGTTGGTCTCGCTCGATGGCTTCCGTTACGACTACGCCCGCAAGTACGCAGCCAAACATTTGCTGGCCCTGGGTGCGGAGGGTGCGATCGCGACTGAGGGAATGATCCCCGCCTATCCTTCGCTGACCTTCCCCAATCACTACACCATGGTGACCGGTCTCTATCCCGAACATCACGGCATCGTGGCCAATAACTTCTACGACCCGGCTCGCAAGCAGCGCTATTCCTACAGCGATCCGGCAACCAGCAGCGATGGCAGCTGGTACGGAGGGGAACCCCTCTGGGTCCTGGCTGAAAAACAGGGCATGCGCGCCGCCTGCTTTTTTTGGCCCGGTTCAGACGCTGAGATTGACGCCGCCCGTCCCTCCTACTACCTCAAATTCGACGACCGCTTTCCCGATGAGAAGCGCATCGACCAGGTAGTCGCCTGGCTCCGCCTGCCGCCGGAGCATCGCCCGCACTTCATAACCCTTTACTATGCGACCGTCGACCATGCCGGTCACCAGTTCGGGCCCGACAGTCAGCAAACCGCGGCCGCCGTCCAGCACGTCGACCAGCTGATAGGCCTCCTCTGGACAGACCTGACCCAACTGCACCTGCCCATCGATCTCGTCGTAGTTTCCGACCACGGTATGGAAAAGGAGCAGGGACCGCCGATCGATCTCTCCCGCTTCGCCGACTTGCAAAACTTCACCACAGTTGGATCGCTCCTCTACGCCAATTCCGAAGCAGCGGCTGAAAAGGCCTATCAGGAACTGAAAATCAAAACGGATGCATTTACCGTCTACCGCCGTAGGCGCGTCCCGGCCGCGCTGCACTACGACAGCAATCCCCGCGCTGGCGATCCCGTGGTGGTCGCCAACGGGCCCTATGCCATCCGTGCCCAAGGAGAAGCACACGACAATCCTGCAGAACAAGGAGGACACGGCTACGATCCGATGGTAGTGAAGTCCATGCGCGCCCTCTTCCTGGCCGTGGGCCCCGACATCCGTCCCGGCACCACCGTCGGATCCTTCGAAAACGTGAACCTCTACCCTCTCCTGGCAAAAATCCTGGGCCTCAACGCCCCGCAAGTCGACGGAACCCTGAACATCCTCTCCAAAACCCTAAAAGCCCAACCCGCCGAAGACGACAACCCCTAACCCCTAGGCTGGAGTCAATCCGGAGGAAGTCTGTCGCGAAACAGAACCCGATGAGAACAGTGTCGCGTAGAACCCGGACGGGTGCCCCACGTTCGCCCCGGCGTACGTGGGCCGAAAAGAGGGGCGACCCGGATTTCCTGCCACGGGGTGCCACCAACGTCCTCGTGTGCGGCTTTCATTAAGGAAAGCCGCAAGGAGATCGCCAACGCCAACAAGGTCTACAGGAAATCCGGGGGAAGCCCCACCAGAGCTTTTAACTGAATCAACCACCGAACCCCACCTCATCTCTCTTCCATGAAAGTCGCGAACCCGGCAGACCTCAGCCTCCTCGACAACCCAATCTGGTACGCCCTCTCCACCGGTCAGGCCTACCTCGCCCAGAGCAACCATCTCGCTAAGCGCTTCCCCCGGGACGTAGCACCCTTCGGAGCCATGAAAACGCAATCCCCGGCCGAATACGAAGCCCTGGCACACATTCTGTCTGGAGACACCGCCGCCCTCTTCCTCGACTCCAAACCCATTCTCCCCGCTGACTGGTCGATGCCCATCAGCGGAGACATGTATCAAATGACCTTCGAAGCCCCTCCGCCAGCGAGGCCGAGCCGAGTCATGCGCAAACTGACCCATGCAGACGTCCCCGAGATGCTCGCCCTCACCAAGCTGACGGAACCAGGCCCGTTCCTATCCGGGACCATCGAACTTGGCGACTATTACGGCATCCACGACTCCGGATCCTTGGTAGCGATGGCAGGGGAGCGGCTACGCCTAACCGGCTTCACCGAGGTGAGCGCCGTCTGCACCCATCCCAACTTCCGAGGCCGAGGCTACGGAAACGCCCTCATGTCCGTGGTTATCGCTGGAATCCTGAACCGTGGCGAAACCCCATTTCTCCACGTAAAAACCGACAACCCAGCCTTGGCCTTATACAAAAAGCTAGGCTTCGAAATAAGGGCACAACTCTACCTGGCGGTCATCCAACAAACCCCACTGCAAGCAAGCAAATAAATGCGCAAACCCTATTGACGGATTGGAAATTCACCGCCAACCTGAAACTAAGCGCACACACACCCGGCGCGAAGCACCTAAAACCGACTTAGTGCGCTTAGTGCGCTTAGTGCGCAATGTTTTTCCAAACCCGAATTCCCCCCACCGGCACATAGCAAACCGGCGAACCCTTTTGCCGTCCCATTACAATCAAGCATGATGCCCCCGTCCGACGTCACCAACGAACCCCGGCCCAGTAAATCTGTATCCGCCGCTCTGCCTGACCGATATGACCCAGCGGAAATTGAAGTGCGCTGGCAAAAGCGCTGGGATGCAGACCCTGAGCTCTATCGTGCCGAGCCGCCCAACAGTGGCAAGCCAAAGTATTACGTCCTGGAGATGTTGCCCTACCCCTCGGGCCAGCTCCACATGGGCCACGTTCGCAACTACTCCATCGGCGACGCTCTCGCACGCTACATGTGGATGCAGGGCTACAACGTCCTTCATCCCATGGGTTGGGATGCGTTCGGACTTCCCGCCGAAAACGCCGCTCTCAAAAACCAAACCCCGCCCCGCGAGTGGACGCTCCAGAACATAGCCCACATGCGCCGCCAGATGCGCCGCCTGGGCCTGAGCTATGACTGGCAGACGGAGATCACTACCTGCCTGCCCGACTACTACCGTTGGACGCAGTGGTTCTTCCTGCGCATGTTGGAGCACGGCCTCGCCTTCCGCAAGCAAAGCAAGGTGAACTGGTGTCCGCTCTGCGCCACCGTGCTGGCCAACGAGCAGGTCATCAATGGCTGCTGCTGGCGGCATGAAGACACCGTGGTCGAGCAGCGCGACCTGGAGCAGTGGTTTCTCCGCACCACCAAATACGCCCAGGAGTTATTGGACGGCCTGGACCATCTGCCCGACTGGCCGGAGAAGGTGCGCACCATGCAGCGCAACTGGATCGGGCGCAGCGAAGGCGCGACCATCGACTTCCTCCTCGACCCGGCTCCAGAGACCGAAAGCGGACGCGAGCGGGGCAAAGTTCCTTTGCCGCCGCCGGAAGGCTTTGTGCCCGGCAGCCCGATCCCGCCCGGCGCGGTGCGTATCCCGGTCTTCACCACCCGCGTGGACACCATCTTCGGCGCCACCAGCCTCCAACTCGCGCCCCAACATCCCTTAGTCGAGCAATTTGCCCAGGCCGACCCGCGGCTGGCCGAGGAAGTAGCCTCCCTGGTCGAAGAACAGAAGAAAGCCCGCGAAGCCGGCGATCCCGGAGCCATCGACAAGCACGGAACCTTCACCGGCCACTACGCCATCAATCCGTTCAGCGGAGAGCGCGTCCCCATCTGGGTGGCCAACTACGTTCTGCTGGAATACGGAACCGGTGCCGTCATGTCGGTACCGGCACACGACGAGCGCGATTATGAGTTCGCCAAAAAATACGGGCTCGAAGTGCGCATCGTGATATTGCCCCGGCGCACCCAGGAGCCGGCCGCCGCCGGCCAGCGGGACGAAGACCTGTTGCCCTACACCGAAGAAGACAGCCTGCTCATCAACTCCGGCGACTACAACTCCCTGGGCTGCCAGGAGGCCCAGCAGAAGCTGGCTGCCTTTGCCGAGAAACACGGCTTCGGAAAAACCACGGTTACGTTTCGCCTGAAGGACTGGGGAGTCAGCCGCCAGCGTTACTGGGGCGCGCCCATCCCAGTGCTTTACTGTCCCAAAGACGGCATCGTGCCCGTGCCCGATGACCAGCTTCCCGTCCTCTTGCCCGAGCAGATAGAGATCACCCAGCAGGATGGCTCCCCGTCTGAGCCGCGTGCCTTCGTTCGTCAATACCACCTGTCCTCGCTGCGGAGGACCGGCGCGCCGCGAGACCGACACCATGGACACCTTCGTCGATTCGTCCTGGTACTTCTACCGCTACCCGGACGCCCACAACACCTCCGCCCCCTTCAGCCGGGAGAAGATCGACTACTGGTTTCCCATCGATCAATACATTGGCGGCGTAGAACACGCCATCCTGCACCTGATCTACTCCCGCTTCTGGACGAGGGTGATGCGCGACTTAGGCCTGGTCGGCAACGACGAGCCGGCAACCCGCCTCTTCACCCAGGGCATGGTCATCCGCAACGGCGCCAAGATGTCCAAGTCCAAGGGCAACGTGGTCTCGCCCGACGACATGATCGCCCGCTATGGCTCGGACGCCACCCGCATGTACTCGTTATTTGCCGCGCCGCCCGACCGCGATCTGGATTGGCAGGAAGATGGAGTTGCCGGGGTCAGCCGCTTTCTCGGCCGGGTTTACCGCCTCGGTATGCGCTACCGGGAAGCCGTGCGCAGCCAGGCCGATCAACCGACGGCCGCGCCCACCTCTCCACTGGCCCAGGCGCTGCTGCGCAAGCTGCACCAGACCATCAGCAAGATCACCCAGGATTTTGCCGGGCGCTGGCACTTTAACACCTCCATCGCCGCGGTCATGGAACTGGTCAATGAAATCACCGCCGCTGAGCCCGGTTTGGCGGAGATGCCGGCCGAGGAGTCCGCGCGCCTGATGGCCGCTATCGTGCCCTCGTTGATCCTGTTGCTCGCTCCCTTCGCTCCCTACCTCGCGGCCGAACTTTGGACTGAAATCGGTGGCGCCGGTGCGCTGCTGCGCCACCCGTGGCCAACATTCGATCCTGGTCTCGCCCGGGAAGAAGAACTCGAAATCCCGGTACAGGTGAACGGAAAACTGCGTGCCGTGGTCCGGCTCTTGCCGGACGCGGGAAACGAAGCCATGCAGCAGGCAGCACTGGCGGAACCGAAAGTGCAGGCTGCGATTGCCGGTAAGCACATAGTCAAAGTGGTGGTCGTGCCCGACAAACTGATCAACATCGTGGTCAAGTAGGCTGAATGACAGTCCAGGTTGGAAAAAGCGCCCTCTCAGCGAACAACGCGATCCGCATCGTGGTCAAGTAGGCTGAATGACAGTCCAGGTTGGAAAAAGCGCCCTCTCGGCGAACAACGCGATCCGCATCGTGGTCAAGTAGGCTGAATGACAGTCCAGGTTGGAAAAAGCGCCCTCTCGGCGAACAACGCAATCCGCATCGTTGTGAAATAGGCGCTCGTGCGGGGAACTCAGTCTCTGCTGCATATATGTGCCGAGTGCTGGAAACGTCCTGGCCTGTTGGGTAGGGAACTGCTCTGGCGCTGGGGCTTCGGCATTCCCGCGGCCGCCCTCCTCTGCTACCAGTCCACGCACCTGGCTGCCGCAGTCTCGCCTGACCTCTCTGGCCTTTCTCTCAGCGACCCCATGCAGGCCGGTCAGCAGATAGCGCAAGCGGCTGCGGCCATCAAGCCGGAAGCAGAGCGTGTCGCCCTGTGGCTGGGACCATTGCTGGCCGTCGCCTGGGCCATTGCCTCCGGACTTGGCCGCACTGCCGTGCTCAAGCGTCTTGACCCCGCCCTGCACGCATCACCGTTCACCTTGATCCTTCTGCAACTGTTGCGCATGACTGCGCTGTCGGAGTTTGGCTGGGCTGGTATCGCGCTATCCAATGGGCCGCCAATGTGACTCTGAGCAGCGCCACCCCCAACTTGGTTGGCTGGAGTGCCTGGGTCATCTGCCTATCGCTCGGCATCTTTGTCCTCTGGGCTCTCCTCAGCTGGATTTTTTCCATTGCCCCGCTATTGGCAATGCTGGAAGGCAAAGGAGTCGTAGCCAGCCTGGTAAGCAGTCTTCATCAGGGTGCTCTGACCGGAAAGTTGGTGGAAGTCAACCTGGTGTTGGGCATTGTCCGCCTGGCCTTGATCGTGCTCGCCATGGTGTTCTCCGCCATACCTCTACCCTTCGAAGCGGATATGAGCGGAACCGCACTCTACCTTTGGTGGGCCATGGTCACCGTCCTCTACCTCATCGCCAACGATTTTTTCCAGATCGCAAGACTCGCCGCCTTCGTGCAATTCTGGCGAACCTATTCCGTTCTTGCTCCTCGAACCAAATCCTGAAAAACTAGAACGTGGATACTTCCTCGATCGTCATCCTGGACTTCGGCAGCCAATACACACAACTCATCGCCCGCCGCATACGAGAGCAGAAAGTCTTCTCCGTCGTCCTGCCCTGCACCGCTTCTGTCGCTGAGATCCAATCGCATCACCCCATCGGGCTCATTCTCTCCGGCGGACCCTGTTCGGTCTACGACCAGGACGCGCCCGTGGCTGACCCCGACATGCTCGCCATGGGACTACCCATCCTCGGCATCTGTTATGGCCTGCAATTTCTCACTCATCACCTGGGCGGAAAAGTACGCTCCGCCGACAAGCGGGAATACGGACCGGCCCACGTCTCTATCGTTCCCGGACAAACCGACAATCCCTTGTTTGCCGGCCTGCCCTCATCTCTCGACGTCTGGATGTCCCACGGAGATGAAGCCCTGGACCTGCCGCCGGGCTTCTCCCTGATCGCGCGTACCGCCAATGCCGTTGCCGGGATAGCCGACCCGTCACGCAACATCTGGGCAGTGCAATTTCATCCAGAGGTCCGTCACACTCCCCGGGGCAGCGACCTGCTGCGCAATTTTCTCTTCAACATCTGCCGTGCCGAACCCAACTGGACCCCGGCACACTTCATCCAGTCAACCGTGGCCGCCATCCGCGAGCAAGTCGGCGACGGCCGCGCCATCTGCGCTCTTTCCGGCGGAGTCGATTCCTCCGTCGCCGCTGTGCTGGTGGAGCGCGCCATCGGCGAACGCCTCACCTGCGTCTTCGTCAACAACGGCGTGCTGCGCAAGAACGAGTTTCTGCAGGTCCAGCAGAACATGCGCGACCGTCTGGGCTTGCGCCTGGTAGCGGTGGACGCAAGCCACCGATTCCTCTCTCGCCTCGCCGGCGTCCTTGATCCCGAGCAGAAACGCAAGATCATCGGCAACGAATTCATCTCCGTCTTCGACGATGAAGCGGTGCGCATTCTGGAGCAACAGCAGCCGGGCGCAAGCGTCGCCTGGCTGGTGCAGGGCACTCTCTATCCCGACGTAATCGAGTCTTCTTCCGTCAAGGGCCCGTCGCAGACCATCAAGAGCCATCACAATGTGGGCGGCCTGCCGGTAAACATGAAGTTGAAATTAATTGAGCCGCTACGCGACCTGTTTAAAGATGAGGTCCGGCGCATCGGCCGCGACCTGGACATGCCGGCTGAAATTCTCGATCGCCAGCCTTTTCCCGGCCCGGGATTGGCGGTCCGCATCCTGGGAGAGGTCACGCCCGAGCGAGTGGCCCTGCTACAGGAGGCCGACGACATCGTGGTGAAGGAAATCAAGGCAGCCGGGCTCTACCAGCAGATCTGGCAATCCTTCGCCGTGCTACTCCCCGTTAAGAGTGTCGGGGTGATGGGTGACCAGCGCACATACGCCTATACTTGCGCCATCCGTGCGGTACATTCCGAAGACGGCATGACCGCCGACTGGGTCCCACTGCCCTACGATCTGCTAAAGAAAATCTCCAGCCGCATCGTGAACGAAATCCACGGCATCAACCGCGTGGTCTACGACATCACATCCAAACCACCAGGAACCATCGAGTGGGAATAACTTGTAGCCGCGTACAAGTCGGATAGTCGACGGAGGCCCCTGATCTCGGTTTCGATCTCGCTTTTGAGACCTAGGGCCTGATCGCACCACCACCGCACACCGCAGGAAGGGCTGAAGTTAACCCAGGAAGCCCCGGAGCTGCGACAGCTGTTTATAGCGTAAAGTCCCGCAGGGACGGCCCGATAATAGCCCAGCACGCAGTGCTGGGGTAGAGAAGAGTGCGTGGACCAGTCCCGCAGGGCGGCTGAATTTCACCCAGGACGTTAGTCCTGGGTGATCCTCTAACCCTAAGCCAGAGCCAACAAATCCGCTGCCGTCACCCCAACCTTGTGGAACCAGGAGTGCGCCCCCTGCAGGCTGTGATTGACGTTCTGGATATTCTTCACGCCCTGATCATTAAGCCAGTCTTCAAAAGCCTTGGCCCCGCTCTTGGCGTAGACGGCGATCCCATCCTTCCAGGTGGCGCGACCGCAGAGCACACCGTTGAAGGTCGTACCGCTCTCCACGGCCAACTCCAGAGTTTCGATGAAGACGGGGTTGCTGACGCCTGCGGATAAATAAATGAAAGGCTTGTGGGTTGTCGTAGCAGCGTCCCTAAAATGCTGCAAAGCCTCGCTGCGCGTATAAGCGGCCTCGCCCTTGAACGCCTTGGTTCCCTGGACAAACTCCATTTCCACCGGAACCTCGACCTTGAGCACATCGATCAGATACTTCTCCTTGCCGAACTCCGACATGGAACCGGAAACAATCTCCGGCTTTCTCTTGGCATACTGCAGCGACTTCTCGCTGTTGCCATGCACGTCGTACCCCACAAACTCAAGAAAGAAGGCGATGTCGCAAGCCCGGCATTCGTCTCCAATGCGCTCAATGAAAGCATGCTTCCGGTCGTTGATTTCGCTCTTCTCAAACGGGGTGTAATACAGCAACACCTTCACGCAGTCCGCGCCCGCTTCCTTTAACCTGCGCACGGACCAGTGGTCCAGCAGATCGGGCAGCCGTCCAACCTGGTCGGCATCGTAGCCGGTCTTCTCGTAGGCCAGCAGCAAACCTTTGCCATGGCGCCGCTTGGCAGCCGGCAGCCCATACTCAGGATCAAGCAGGATCGCCGACGCATACTTGGTCAGCACCTCGGTGACCAGTTCTTTGAATTCGACCAGGGCGGAATCCGGCAGGTCGGAAACGCCCTTCTCTTTGGCCAGCGACTTCTTCAGCGATCCGCGCTGGTCCATCGCCGCGGCAGCGATGACCCCGCGTGCATCCGAGACGGCCTTCAGTCCCGCCAGTTTTCCAGCTGTCATCTTGGTGGTTGTCATTGCTTATTTCCTCTCAATTTTTGCCATTGTTTCCCGGGGCTCATTCTAAAACATTCGCCGGGACTGCGATGGGTGGGTAGTTTTCCGGTAGCCAGAAGGGGACTCATTTGCCGGGCTTTAGTAGTCTGCGTGAGAACCCACTCTTTTGAAGGGCACGGGCTTAAGCCCGTACATTAACTACTCAAACCAAGACGGCTCCAGAGTCTGCGTGAGAACTCGTCTTTTTGAAGGGTACGGGCTTCAGCCCGTACTTGGCTAACCAACATAGACGGGCTTTAGCCCCCGAGGGCATCTGCCGCGGCCTACTAGTTGGCCGTACCCTTCATAAAAGGAGAGTTCTCACAGATGCTCTTTAGTCCGTACATCAACCCAGCAAACATATAGAAACCCCTGGAGTTTGTCCGTCCTTTACTCTCTGCACAAATCACTTGTTTCCCGCAGCCCGCTAGAGCGCAAGCACTGCGCGCTGGGCCTCAACCAGTTCGATGATCCCGCGCTGCGCATGATCCATCATCTCGATTAATTTTTCCCGCGGAAAAGCATTGCGCTCCGCGGTCGCCTGCACTTCCACCAATCCACCGGCTTCGGTCATCACCACGTTCATGTCAACTTCCGCCTGGGAGTCTTCTTCATAAGCCAGGTCGAGCAGCGTCACTCCTTCCACGATGCCCACACTGGTAGCGGCCACCAGTTGCGTCAGCGGCAGCTTCTTTAACGTTCCTGCCTCCACCAGCCGCCGGAAGGCGATGGCCATGGCCACACATGCGCCGGTGATGGCCGCCGTGCGCGTACCGCCGTCCGCTTGCAGCACGTCGCAATCGAGGATCACCGTGCGCTCGCCCAGAGCCTGCATGTCCACCACCGAGCGCAGCGAGCGTCCGATGAGCCGCTGGATTTCATGCGTCCGTCCGCCCACCTTGCCGCGCTCCGCTTCCCGCGGGCTGCGGGTAAGCGTGGCCCGAGGCAGCATGCCATATTCCGCGGTCACCCATCCCCTTCCACTGTTCTTCAACCAACCGGGCACTCCGGTTTCGACCGTGGCGTTACACAACACCCGGGTGTGGCCCACTTCAATCAACACCGAGCCTTCGGCCATCGAGGTGTAATGTGGCGTAAGGCGCACCGGGCGCATCGCCTGGGGCGCCCGATCGTTCGGGCGGAAGAATGCCGCCGCGGATTTTTGCTGGGGGTTCATTTCCTGATTGTAAGAGAGCCCGGCTGCTGTTCCCGTTTCGGGACACGTCCCATAACGAAACTATCGCCCTAAACTGCAGACCTGCCTGAAGTTAGCAATCCTGCAACGAGATTGTCGTTCCAAACTGGAACCAGGCTCAACTCAGACACATCGAGCGGCTCTCCGTTCCTCTTTCTGTATCCCATTGCCACTGAATAACTTAACCTCTCTCTTCCCTCCCCTGCCCCTTTGGCCCGCCACGTGCTCTAACACCAGCACCGGCCACAGAGAACAACCGAGTCCCGAATGGACAACGGAAACCCGGCCATCTTGCGGCCATGACAGCAATCATGAGCAGTGAAGAACCTAATGAACTCCCGTGACCAATTATGAAAAGGAGTGAAGAAATGAACTCAGGTCTGCATCCGGCGGCGCGAAAGCTCTGCGTGCCAGCCAAGCTGTTAAGTACAGCATCTGTAAATGCTTTGGTCGATCCAATGCTCGGCGCGGGTTTTCCGCGTCAGCAAATGCAAGTTGACGCAATAACGGTCGATACAACAGACAGGGAAGTTTCCGGTCAGAAAGGAATCTGCGTACAATGGCGATAACTGCTCCTGTTACGTTTCCTGTGGCAACTATGTCGCGACCCGCGGAGCGCGTCGGTAAGCTTCATCTGCTCGTGGTTGACGAGGATGCGGCAATTCGCTCGGCATGCTGCGAGATCGCGACCGACCTCGGCTTTGTTCCCCAGACCGTTTCAAGCATTGAAGCTGCCCGCACTCTGCTGCGCGATCAGGGCATCGACATTCTGCTGCTTGATCTGCGAACCCCTCTCGAGGAAGGCCTGGGCCTGCTGAACGAGATCAAGGCGCTCAACCCTGGCCTGGTCGTCGTGGCCATGACCGCTTTCGCGACCGTGCCCGCCGCGGTCGAGGCCATGCGCACGGGCGCGGCGGACTATCTCACCAAACCTTTCGCCATGGACGAACTGACTGCCGTGCTGGAACGCGCAGTGGAACGAATGATGGAGCGGCGAACCCTGGATGGCGAAAGCCGCCGCTTGCGCGAATCCCTGCGTTCTCCACAAGGCCTGGGCAACCTCATCGGCCGCAGCCCGGAGATGGACAAGCTTTACCGCATTCTGGCCAAGGTCGCGCAGAGTTCCCATCCCGTCCTGATCCTGGGAGAGAGCGGAGTGGGTAAGGAGTTGGTAGCCCGCTCCATCCATTCCAACGGCCCCCATGCAGACCGGCCGTTCGTGCCCATCGATTGTGGATCATTGGTGCCGACACTCATGGAGAGTGAGCTCTTCGGTTACGTGAAAGGGGCGTTCACCGGCGCCAATCGTTCCAAGGAAGGCTTGCTGGCTTCGGCCGAGGGAGGGACCGTCTTTCTTGATGAGATTGGCGAGCTGCCGCTCGATCTACAGGCCAAACTGCTCCGCGCCTTGCAGGAAAAGGAGGTTCGGCCAGTGGGCGCCACCCATCGCGTGGCCATCAACGTACGCATCCTTGCCGCCACCAATCGCAATCTTGCGACCATGGTCGAACAAGGTCGCTTCCGCAAGGACCTTTATTACCGGCTCAGTGTCGTCAACCTCCGTATTCCTCCACTGCGCGAGCGCAAACAGGACATTCCTCTGCTCGCCGCCCACTTCCTGGAGCGGCTATCTCGTGAAACCGGCACTACCCATACCCTGAGCGACGATGCTTTGCGCACCCTGGTCGAGTACGAATGGCCCGGCAACGTACGTGAGCTGGAGAATTCGCTCGATCGAGCCTGCACCCTTTCCTCAGGCCCGGTCATACATCTGGGCGATCTGCCCACGCAACTGCAAAACTTTCACCTCCAGCATCGGCGTCCCGTCGCTGTCCCCCAGTCCGCGTTGAACCCTGCCGGTTCTGCACGGGGGCCGGTTCTCCCGTTGGCCCAGTTGGAAAAACAGGCGATCCTCGAAACTCTGCGCAAATTAAACGGTGACAAACTCCTGGCCGCTCGGCTGTTGGGCATCGGGAAAACCACCCTGTACCGCAAGCTAAAGGAATACGGCATCGGCACTCCGGAAGCAGAAGAGGCCCGAACCGACGGCTCCGCGTCCCCAGGACTGTAGAAGCGTAAACCCAAAACTAAACCAGTGCGGACCCAGTGCGGAATTGGATAGCCCCCTGCGTCCCTCGGACTCGCTCGTCCGAGGGACATCCTTCCGCCAACCGCAAAACTTTCCCTTGGCCACCTTAAGGAGGTAGTCGTGAAATCACCGCTGCAGCATAGTGTCCTCATGATCAGTCCCATGTCCGATGCGGCCCGTATCGCCGAAGCCCTGAGCAACGCCCTGGGCTGTCCGGTAAAAGTGGCCGTCAACCAAAGAGCCGGGGTAACTGAACTCCGCCATCATAACTATTCCGTGGTCGTGGTGGACGACTGCGCTGCCGAAGCCAATCCGGCTGCCACCGAAATGCTATGGCAAAACCTGGGTATGGCGGTTCCGGTGCACATCAACTTTGCTTTTCACGGCGGTCCTCGACTGGCCCGCGAGGTTCAGGCGGCCATTGGACGCCGCGAGCAACAGCAAGTCCAGGCATTGCGGGCTGCTGCATCCCTGCTCGAAAGTGAATTGAAATCCACCGTCACCGGGCTACTGCTGCAGTCGCAACTGGCGCTCGCCGAACCCGAGGTGCCCCCAAAGCTGGCCGGCAAATTGGAATTAGTGGCAGAGCTCGCCGCGGCCCTCCGCCGCAGGCTTGAGCACGCCCAGGCGTAGCCTGCTCCCCACAACAGGCCGGGAAAACCGTGGGCCGTCCGCCTGCCCCGGCCTGCCGTGGGGTCTCCCTCCCGAGACCTGGGAATCCCCGGTGCAACAAAGGTCTCGCCAGCCCGTCCCTGATGCTAACCGGCCTGTCGTGGCATTCTACAAGTGAGAGTTCAGAGTTGGTGTAAGCTTAAGGCGTTCTCAACGCGGCCGCCTCCGTCCGTTCGTGATCCATTCATGATTGTCTGGGGTTTTGCAAGGCTCGCTGGGATCAATGCCGGACCATCGGTCCGAATCGATTTGAGATCGATCCCGGGTCGCGCATAAATTTGAGTGCAATCCACGGCTGCACAGCAACACTGCACAGTAACTTCGGCTCGCGCGCTGATTCAGGAAAAGCTGGAACAGTCCGGCTTGGCATGACGGCGCAGAAACCTTTGCATCAACGGAGAAAATTATGAACAAGCACACTTTGTCGAGCGCAATCCACTCCACTACCGGCGGCGCAACCAGGCAGGCCTCGTATGGCGGCATGCTGTCGCTCGCATTGAGCGGATTGTTGTTGCTGGGTGGATGCAATAAAGGTCCGGCTCCTGCCGCGCCCGCTGCCGAGCCTGCCCCCACAGCCCAAGCTGCTGCGCCCGCGCCCGCCGCCCCCGCTCCAACTGCAGCGGCACCCCCCGCCCCCGCGCCTGCCGCCGCCCTGCCTCCGGCGGCTCCAGCTGCCGCCGCGGCTCCAGCGCCGCCGCCCGCGCCCAAGCGATACACCGTGCCGGCAGGCACGCCTGTGGTGGTGCGGTTGCAGCAGACGGTGAGTGCCAAGAACAACAATGTCGGCGACAGCTTCAGTGGCGTTTTGGCCCAGCCTGTGGTGGTCCACGGCGTTAGTGTCATCCGTGCCGGTGCCCCGGTCACGGGTGTGGTCACGGCTGCCAAGGGCCAGGGAAGGTTCAAGGGCGCCGGAGATTTGGCCATAGCCGTCAAAAGAATCGGTGAGTATGAAGTCAGTACGACGTCCTATGAGGCGAGCGCCAAGGGCAAGGGCAAACGAAGCGCCGAGTTCATTGGTGGCGGTGGTGGTGGCGGAGCGCTGATCGGCGGTCTGGCCGGCGGGGGCAAGGGAGCCCTGATCGGCGGCCTGCTCGGAGCCGGCGCCGGTACTGCGGGCGCCGCTCTTACCGGCAATAAGGACATTACCGTGCCGGCAGAAAGTGTCGTCACCTTCAGACTTGCCGAACCCCTTACGGTTACCAGGGGACGTGGTTAAGCCCCCATCCCTGTTCCGGAAGTGGGATTGCCCGGGCGGTTGAGGTTGCAGATACTTCAGAGCATAGATCAGGGTAACGAGTGATGGAGCATAGCTGCTCAGTGCAGCCGTTCTGAGCAACGGCTGCACTGCGGAGCTCCCTGGAATTCAGCTCCGGAGGCAGAATGGAAAGTGAACCCGCAAGCATGGCGGAGCATAAGCACACCAACCGATGGATGACCATGCTGGCGTTGGGCTTGCTGGCCATCTGCCTCCTTGCCTGCTTGTACATCCTTATCGGATTTCCGGCCGAAGCGCAGACTGTGGGCGGCTCGACCATCGATCCGGCCACTACCCAGGCCCCCGGTGCTTCCACTCCTTACCAACCCAGACGTCAACCCCTGGCGAGCTACACTGCACCGGCTGCGGCTCCAGTTACGGTGCAGTCTCCGGCAAATCTACACACAGACTCGACCTCGGATGAGATTCATGCCGAGATGAGCGAGGTTCACAACCAGTTGCGCCAGTCGCAGGAGGCTTTACAGCAGGCGACCCAGGCCCAGCACAGGGTCCGCACCACTTCGGCGCTTTTTCTGGGGGTCTTCGCCGTCATTGCAGGTTTGATCGTGATCCAGGTCTACCAGCAGGCGCGCGCCTGGGACAGGGATGCGTCCCGAGCTGTCGCCGAGGTGGAAGCCGTGGCTACCGAACTGAAGACCGTGCGCGACGCCAGAAGTGAAGCCAAGAGCAAGTTGCCCGCGTTGTTGCAGGATGTGGGGGAACATCCGTTGAGTTTTCAGGAAGAGGGCAGTGCATTTTCTCCCCGCGCGCAGGCGACTATTGATGATATTGACGATCTCGCCTACGAGGGCCAGGGTCGCCTGATTTTCCAGGATCTTTCCTCGGAGCCGGAGGCGGCGGTTTACCTGAATGGCTTGCTGCTTTCCGCCGTTGCCCACCTGAACCGTTCTGATCCATGGACAGCTTTTGCCCGTCTCGATCAGTTTTTCTCCCAGTTGAATCGCTTCCCGGATGCCGTGGAGCGGCGGCGAATTGCCCAGGCATATTCTTACCGGGCGCTCGCCGGTTATATGGTGCTTGAGGCGCAGGATCGGGAACCCTCCTGGCAACGAAAAACCGAGCGGGCCCAACTCGAGTCCCTGTCCAAACAGGCGTTTGCGGATATTGCGCACGCCGCCTCGGTGGATCCCGACTGGCGGCACACAACCTTTGTCGAAGCCTTGCTCTGCAGCCGGTTTTATGTTCCCGAGGAGACAGCCGACAACAGTTCACGCAGCGATCTGTTTGTGCGCGGCCTGCGCCGTGCAGTCAGTCTTTACAAAGGATTGATCGAAGAGCGCTCCTATCGTGGGCCTTCGCGCCGCAACCTGGCGCGCTGCCTTAAGCGGATCGCCGAGCAGACGGGTGAGAAAAGTGATTTCTCCGACTTCGGCTATGGCTTAAACGCATTCCCTACCGACGAGGAACTCGCTGACGAGGCTCTGGCCAGCCGCCAGCCGGCTTCCCAGGACCGGTTTTTATGGCAATGGCTGCTCGGCGACGACGAGCTGTTCGCCAACGTCGAGCGCCTCAACCTGGCCGAGTATCGCGCCTTCTGGATCCGTATGCTGGATACAAAAGTCCATCTCCGAAACTGGCGAGCCGATCTGGCGGAACTACAGCGCATTCGGCCGGCAATGAAAGAGTGGAGCGTCCAGTTGCTGCAATCCGACCCGCCGATTACCCTGTCGAACGCCATTTCGCGGCGCCAGGAGCGGTTCGACAACCCCGCGTCGGGAGCCTGATGCCTGTGGACAGCGGGGCGTAGCCCAAAAGTTACTAGCTTACCGGCTGGCAATTCCACCTTCTCCTTCGTATCATGAAAGGGTGCCTATGATGTGATAGGCAAGCACCTTGAAGGAGACATCGATGACTACCAAGAGCGTAGAAGCCGCGAACGGGACTGCCAAACGGCGCAAGCCAGCCGCTAAAAAGCAGACTCCCGCCGCACCGCCCGCACCCACCCGGGAGGAAATTGCTCGCCTGGCAGAGAAGTACTGGGCTGAGCGCGGCTGGCCGGAAGGTTCACCCGAGCAGGATTGGCTGCGCGCGGAACAAGAACTGAAAACCGCCTCCTAACCGTGCGGGAAGGCACTACTCTTCCCCTCAATTTTCCATTCCTGACGTCACCTCCGCAGCAGAAGTTCCGCAGCAAAAATGTGCCGGGACGGGCTCGAAGAATGGTCCGGACGAGGCAGTCATTGTTGTTTACTACTCCGTCTGTTGCCCGCCCGGAAAAAGATACGAAACGGCTATTGCGGTCACCATTTGTTGCCGCGTCAGTTTCCAAGAGGTACGACTTTCAGCCTACGTAGTTCCTATACTGTGGTTTGGGGTTACCACCCCTACCCTGTCCGGTCACACTTCGGTGATCTTGAGACTTGGCGGCGTTGAGCGATACTTAACACCAGGGAAAAGCAGACGGTTGCGCTCTTCCTAGTGTATTTTTTTGTATTATTTTCTGCCGCGTCTCGTCACTCATGAAAAACGAAGTGCTCGACATTCTGATTATCGGACTGCTCGTGGTGCTGTTTGCCTCGATCTATCGCAAGCGTGCGTCTGCCCGCCTGCGCTACTGGGTCATCGGCTGGATCCTGGTCCTGTTGCATTTCGCCGCGCTCCTCGTTCCCACTACTTGGGTGCACGGACAAGAGCTGGTCGACAGCCTGAGCATCAGCGCCTTGCTGCTTTCCGGCCTGTGCTTCCTCTTCTCCGCCTCCGCCATCTCCCAGTCTCCCGCGGGTAGCGCTCTCGCCGGACTCGGCATTGGCGTTCCGGCGCTCTTCTACACCAACTATCTGATTTTCGGGGGGGCGCGCCTCTGGCCTCTTTACCTTGCTGCCGCCGCCTGTTTTTCGGCCGGCGTGCTCCTGGCCTGGAAGCTGTGCCGCGGCCGCAGCCGGGTTTGGGCTGTCATCACCCTGGCCTTTACCGCCGGCGGACTCTGGACCGCGGTCTCCATCTTCCGACACCAGCCGGATTACGGGATTTCCGCACTCCTGTTTGAAATTTTTCTCACGTTCGCCGCCCTCTATTGGTTCGACTTCCGCCGTAAATCTACCGGCGTGCTGACCTCCATTCTTGGACTCGTAGCATGGGCTGGTGTGTTTCCCGTCGGGCTGCTTTGCGATTACCTGGTACGGGCCGGGCAGATTCCCTCCGAGCTGTGGAATGTGCCCAAGTATTTTGTTGCTTTCGGCATGATTTTGACCATGCTGGAGGATGAGTTCCTGGCCGTCGGGCGTGCCACCGAGCATTATCGGCTCCTCTTTGCCGCTAACCCGCACCCCATGTGGGTGCATGATCCCGAGACTCTGCGCATCCTTGAGGTCAACGATGCCGCCGTAACCCACTACGGCTACTCTCGCGAAGAATTTGTCAGCATGACGCTGCCCGATCTGCGCCCCACCGAAGATGTGGAAGCCATTCTCCTGGAAAATTCTGTGGCCAACTCCACCAAACTGACCGGCCCCTGGCGTCACCGGCGCAAAGATGGCTCTTATATCCAGGTGGACATGGCGTCCCATTTCATCGACTTCCAGGGGCGGAAGTGCAGTTTCGTTCTGGTGCAGGATGTCACCGACCGGCAACAGCTGCATGAGCAGCTGGTCCACCAGGCCCACCACGACCTGCTCACCGGACTGCCGAACCGGCTACTGCTGGAAGATCGCATGCAGCAAAGTCTCGCCCAGGCAGCCCGCTACGGGCAACAAGCCGCAGTCCTCTGTCTGGATCTGGATCGCTTCAAGCAAATCAATGACAGCTTGGGCCACGCTACCGGTGATCTGTGCCTGCAGCAGGTGGTCAGCCGCATCTCTGCCCGCTTACGCGCCGTGGATACGTTTGCCCGAACCGGCGGCGACGAGTTTGTGATTATTCTGGGCGAGCTGGCCAACCGGCATAGCGCCTTGATGGTCGCGCGCAGCGTTCTCGAGAGTATCAATAAACCGATCGAGCTCGACGATGCTACCTTCGACATCTCGGCATCGATTGGCATCTCGATTTATCCGGAAGATGGGACCGATGCGGCTCAGCTGCGCCGCCTGGCCGACGCCGCGATGTACCGCGCCAAGCAGGCGGGTGGGGGACAGTTTCTTCTGGTCTCTACCCACTGCTCCGGGTCCGCCGACGAGGTCACCGAGTTGGAGCGTTTTCATGCGCGCCGCTCTCCACGACGATGGTCTGGAGCTCGTTTACCAGCCGCAATACTCGATGGCGGGTAATCTCTGCAGCCTGGAAGCCATGCTGCGGCTGAATCATCCCCAACTGGGCACCGTTGCGGCCGATCGCTTCCTGCCCGTGGCGGAAGAGCGCGGCTTGATTGTTCCCTTAGGGAATTGGGTCCTGGACGAGGTGTGCCGCCAGAGCATGGAGTGGCAAAGCAAGCAGCTCATTCCGCTGCGCATATCGTTTGCTGTCTCTCCGCTGCAGTTTTTGCAATCCGACTTCTCCGCCCGGGTGCTCAGTGCGGCGGCCCAGTGTGGCCTCGATCCGAAACTGCTGGAATTGGTCGTGACCGAGAGCACGGTCATGCGCAACCGCCCCGAGGTGGCCTCCCAGATGCGCAGTCTGGCCGCTCTGGGCGTGCACTTTTCCGTTGCCGACTTTGGCAGCAGCTATTCCTGTCTGAGCCACCTGCACCAGTTACCCGTCAGCACCCTCAAGATCGATTGCTCCTTCGTCGAGCGTATCTCCGATCCCAACGGGACGTATACCATCGTGCAGGCCATCATCGCGTTGGCCCATAGCCTTGGCTTCAAGGTCGTAGCAGAAGGCGTGGAGCGCAGCGATCAGATGGAATGCCTGCGCACCCTAAGCTGCGATTTCGTGCAGGGGCTCCTTCTGGCCCCGCCCCTGCCGGCGGCGAGTGTCACCAAGTACTTCGCGGCCCCCAATCCCCAGGTCGCCAGACACTCGCGCCGCGTGTCCTGAGGCCTCCAGCTACGGAGCGGTGATCACCCCGCACGCAATTCTGTCTCCTGCGTTGCCCGTGGGGTCGGTCATCATATCGTCAGCCTTCTCGTGAATCACCATGGCCGTGCCCCCGTTGGCGAAGACCGAGTTTGGCGCGTCCTTCTTCAACGAAATGCTTTGGGTCACGAACGAGATGTGTTCCGTGCCATCCGCCATCACTTGCAGATTGAGGGGCATGTCGCCGGCATGGGGACCCTTCGGGTTCTTGGTCCCATGTTCCTTTTTGTCAGGATTAAAGTGGCCCCCTGCGGACTTGAAATCGGGTCCATCACACTTCGCAGTCATGTGGACATGGATGGCGTGCTCGCCTTCCGGCAGGTTCTTGAGATCCAGCTTCACCTTGACCCCGTTTCCCGCGGGAGTGAGCAGAGCCGTTCCTACATCCTGACCCTGGGCGTTCTTGAAGTCCACTTCCAAACCTTTGTTCTTGTGCATTGCCGCCGAAGCCGATACTGCCAACAAAGCCGGTAGCGCAGCTACGCATACTCTGTGCAATCTGGTCATGATTCTCCTCGCGTCCTGGCCGGGATTCCGGCGCACCGCTAGCATAACCGATCTCTCCATGCCGGCTCATCAACTTCCTTTACGTAACCGTAGCTGTTCCCTATGCTTTGTCCGATAACGCTCTAAGCCGCCTATTATCAAGGTAATGCACATCAAGTGTTATGTACGCCCGGAAGTGCCGAACCTAGAGTGATAACAACACTCCAGAGAGCGGGCGCGCCCATGATTCCTCGCATTTTGATCATTGACGATGAAGCTGACATACGTGAAGTGACCGCACTCAGCCTGGAAACCATTGCCGGCTGGCAGGTCATCCTGGCCCCTTCCGGGGCGCAAGGTATACGTCGCGCTTCGCTGGAGCAGCCGGATGCTATTTTGCTGGACGTCATGATGCCCGACATCGACGGCCCGACCACTTATCAGATCCTGAAGCAGAACGGGAACACCGCACACATTCCGGTCCTTCTGCTCACCGCCAAGGTACAGGGCCAGGACCGGCGCAAGCTCGACGAGCTGGGAGCAGCCGCCATTCTCTCCAAACCCTTCGATCCCCTCACGCTGGCCGACCAGATCTCTGAGATCCTGGGCTGGGAACGAGGCGGTGACACCTACAAGAGCGGTTCCTCCAGCGCCGTAACCCTCGCCGGCGATTAGGCTCGCCTCGAGTCCCTACGGGACTCGAATGGGTGCCCTCACTCCACGCTAGACCAACCTAAGTCGTCGGCCGCGGCTTGACCGCGAGAAATACTGGCGGCAACGGATTTCCATTGATATCCGTGAGTTTCGGGTCGATCTGCTTGGTGTCCAGCAGAGTCGTCGTGTCGATCACATGCAGCTGATTGTCGCCCGTAGTCCCGGCAAAAAAGAGCGTGTTGTCGGGAGAGAAAATCCCCGCCACCGGCGCCACCGCCTTGCCGGACAGCGGGACGCTGCTGAGCGTGCCCGGAGAGCCCGCGGTGGTGGAGGGTTTGTAAACCGGCAACAACGCACCCCCGGAAGGCGTCGTCGTAGCGGCGCTCCCATACGTAACAAAGGCTTCGAGCGAGTTGGTGGCCGGCACCACTTCATTGATGTTGCTAATCCCGTAAGCAGCCAGCGAGAACTGGTTCACGACGGGAGCAGGATTAAACGTAATCCCCGTGGTTTGCCCGTTGCCATTCGTCGGACAGGCATTGATGGGCACCGTAATCGACAGATCCGTCAGCTCCGCAGGATTCGCCGAGGCGCCAATGATGTGCTGTCCATCCGTGGTCGAAGCCACGTGGTCAGAGAGCGCGGCAACCGTAGCCGCTTCTGGGTAGTTCACCACCGGTGTCACCGTGGTGTCAGGGCACTCCCCATACGCCGAGGTCGTCGCACCGGAGAGAAACACGGCCGCAGCCGGAATCGTTACCGCAAGGTCCGGCGAGCAGAACATGTTGTATGTGTTGTTGGGGTTCGCCGTGGTATTGGGCGGATAACTTGTCGGATCCTGGGGGATCGGGCTGGTGGTATTGGTCGCCGGGCAGATGCCGGTCGTGGGCGTGGCCTGATTCGCAGGCAGGGTTTCCACCGACCATCCGGTGAAGTTGTTGTGAACATAGAGCACGCCATTGCCCACGATGTAAACCGTCTGGCCGTCGGGCGCGAACATGGCTTTCTGTCCGATTCCAGCGAAAGACGTGTAGGCCCCGGACGATGGCGTATACAGATACAGCACTCCCCGTAATTGATCGTTGACCACCACGGTAGAGTTAGTGGGCGAGACCGCAAGCACCACTCCCGGTACGTTGGCCACCTCGGAGGCGAGACTGTTGGTGGTCGCGGTATATGTCATCAGTTCTTTATAGCTGCCGAAATACAGCGTCGTCCCCGTGGGATCCAGCACCATGGAGTTGGGGGAATAGGGCATCTTGATCTGGTTGCCGATGGTCCCGGTGGAAAGATCGATGGGCACAAAATACGGCGAACCCGGGCTGGATACCCAGATGAAGTTGCTGTTCCTGCCCGGAGACGCAATCTGCACAAAGTTGCTGAGCACGGGAACACCCGTGCCCAAAGTTCCCATCACGTTGATCGGGGCCGGATTGCAGGTGGTGGGCTGGCAGATGGCGGTGATCGCCGAGTTCGAGGGAAAAGACGCCGTGACCGCGCCGGTGGAGCTGACGGCAATGCTACCCGGGTTGGTGGACACGTAGCTGAGCGCCAACCCGTTGATGACGTTATTATTCGTATCCGTTACCGTCGCGGTGAGCGCCAGGGGAGTGTTCAGCGTGACATTGGCATTTGTGGCGCCCGTAGAGGCGACATTGAGCTTGATGCTGGCCGGGGGGCAGGTATAAAAATAGCCGGCGTTGCTGCTGGTCTGGGCAATGGTGCCGGTGATGAGCGTAGAGCCGGGAGCCTGGGCTGTGGCTACGCCATTCTGATCGATGGTGACCACGCCCGCACTGGCCGCGGCGTAAGTAATATGGCCGATGAGCGCGTTACAGTTGGGAACCGTGGCGGCACTGCCGTCTGTCGGCGCCGGCGAGCACAGCAAAACCGGTTGCCCGGTGGGAATCGTCTGGCTTGGGCATTGACCGCTGGTCCCGGTCGACGAGCAATAGGCGGTCGCGTCGAGCGCTTTTGTCTGGCCCTGGGAAAGACACTGCGGCGCGCCCGCGTTCCCGTTCGTCGGACCCTGGATGGAGATACTGGTGAGCGGCGGGTGCGAATACACCGCCACCTGGTTGCTGCTAAAACCACCAGCGCTGGCGGTCATATAGGCGACCCCGGTCTTGTTGGTGGGGAGGCAGGTGGTGTAATCAGCAACCGCAGGGGTATGGAGATTCCAGGTGCCGCCGCACACCGCGCCCGTGGGCGAAACATCGGCAATGGTCCGGTCCGACGTGCCGTAGGTATAAGAGCCCACCGACGCCGAGCCGCCCTTGCAGTTCTGCGCCGAAGGAGCCTGCAGTTGCGAAGTCTGCGAGAACGCCACCGATAAGCCCGTGGTCTGCGGCTGCAACGAAATAGAAACGGGTTGGTCGTTGGTGTAGCCGTAGCCAACCCCGTTGCAGTAATTGGAGTTTTTGTTAGCACAGCCCTGGATAGAAAGACCCACTGGGACACTAAGAAGAAGCAAAACCACAAAAGTCAAAAACCGCTGCATGAAACCTCCCCGCCGGGTGTCGCCGATCCCGGCGGTTGATGAACTACGAAAACGAATCTCCGGCACAGGTATGCCGGAGCCGCAAACTTCCCGCTGGCTTGTCCCTGAGGAAAAGCCACGCCTCGCGCATTTCGGTGGTGCCTCAGCAATCGAAGATCGCTCGCCTGCCTGACCTGTTCCACCAACCATCTCTGCTCCAGGCTGACTCTCCCCTCATGGGAGCGCGACTGTGCGTTGCCTGATCGCCGGCACCGTGGACACCGCTCCGATGCGCGTGCAGAGTTGTGCGTGGTCAACGTCCTAAGTGTAGAAGGGACTGGGCCTCGAGGCAACAGGGGCTCTCTGGCACTTTTCGCAAGGTGTCGAACGGAGCCACCGAAGTCTACGCAGCTTTCCGCCAAAGAAAGCTGCTCGTCACCGCCGCCAGAGGGTTCATGGTATTGCGCAAAGTGCATCAGCTCTGCGGCGGCATGTATTCTTCGAACCACGCCAACGCCCGGGCCAGCACATCGCGGCGATGTTGCGGCGAGTTGAAGCGATGGCCCTCATCGGGGTAAACCACCAACTCGGTCGGAACATGCTCCGCCCGCAACGCATGCCAGAATTCGAACGACTGGGGCGCCGGACACTCCCCGTCCCGGTCCCCGACCACCACCAGCGTAGGAGTCTTGACGTTGCGGATGAAGTCGATGGCCGAGCTCTTGGCGTAGACCGCGGGGTTTTCGTAAACCGAAGCCCCGAAGAACGGCGTCATCCACTGATCGATGGAGTTTTCTCCGTAGTAGCTCTGCCAGTTGGCGATCCCGGCCCCGGCGACGGCCGCGTGAAAACGCTGCGTCTGGGTAACCGCGAACATGGTCATGAATCCGCCGTAACTCCATCCGGTGATGCCGATGCGCTGCTGATCGATGGGAAACTTGGCGCTCACCGTGTCGACGCCGGCCAGGATGTCCCGCAGATCGCCGTAGCCAAAATCCTTACGGTTGGCTTGCGTAAACGCCTCCCCCTCGCCATAACTGCCGCGCGGGTTGGGCATGAGCACAAAGTAGTCCAGCGCCGAAAAGGCGATGGGGTTGTAGCCCAGGTCCGGCCAGCGCGGCTGCACGGCGCTCGACGGGCCGCCATGCGCGCTGACAATCAGTGGATATTTCTTTCCGGGTCGTAGTGTGCCGGGTACAGCAGCCATCCCTGAACCGGGAAACTTGTCGCTGGTCCATTCGATCGGAGTCGGACTTTTCCCCAAAGAGGCTTGAGGCTCGTCGTTGTAATCGCACGGATCAACGGCATGCGCCCGGCGCGCGGGCTGGTCGCCCAGAGTAGAACCTCCGGAGCCTCGGCGAAAGAACTCTTGATGTAAGCCAGTTCTGTTGTTGGTCCAGGGAGAGGCTCTGTTCCAGCCGTCCATCGCTGACGGTGGGAGCGCTGAAAAGCTGCCGGTCTTCGTGTTCCAGGGCCCCTGCCGATTGCTGCCGCCGGGCACGGCTACGGTTTGAAAGCAATCTGGAGGAGCGAATCGAGCCGCTCCGGACTTACGCCAGGAGACCGATAAGCGAGGTGGGGCTGTCCAGCATCAGCCAAGTGAGATCCAGACCGCGCTCTTGTCCACATCCGGGTAAGATCTCTTCGCGCTCCCCGCCCTTGGCGGAGACCAGATATATGTCGCCGCCCGGTGGCTCCCTGGTCGCTCATCAGGCCGCCGATGAAGGCGATCTTGCTGCCATCCGGCGACCAGCGGGGCACCGCAATCTGCAGGCCATGCAGCGGGCCGGGGGCGTGTCCGGGTCGAGAATGGACGTGCGCCTGCCCGTCCGCCAGCGGCTGGGTATAGAGCTGCGCCACCCACCAGTTGTTTTCTCCCGGCGGCGGTGCGGCGACATAGGCGAGCTGCCGGGAGTCGGGCGCCCAGTCATATTCATAGACATGCAGCCCGGCCGGGCTGACCTGGCGGAACTCGCCGGAGGCGGCTTCCACCACGGCAACCCGTTGAATTTCCAGTCCCTCCACCCCGATAACCCCGGCCGGCGGCTTCATGGGCGCAAGCGCCC
The DNA here is from genome assembly GCA_963847155.1 of uncultured Acidobacteriaceae bacterium. GTDB lineage: Bacteria > Acidobacteriota > Terriglobia > Terriglobales > Acidobacteriaceae > PALSA-350. The sequence continues at coordinate 478,079 of CAWJZH010000009.1, forward strand.
CGGCAGGGCGGGTAGCGCCTTCGATATACAGGCAGGCAATATGCAGGCCGTCGGGAGAGAATGCCAGGCTGGTCACGCCGCCATGCAGATGGGTCAGCCGCCGGGCCGAACCGCCGGTCGACGCCGGGTTAATGAGGTAGACGTCCAGCTGATCTGAGGAATTCGATGGGGCATTGCAGTCGGAGGTAAAAGCGAGCGATTTACTGTCCGGCGACCAGGCCAGGTCCTCTTCCATGCAGGCAGCCCCGGTCCCGGCGGTCAGGCGACGGGGGTGGGAAGGATCGGCCGTGGGTGCAACCTGAATTTCGATCCTGATTGCCCATCCACTGCCCAGGCGATCATCTGCCCATCCGGCGACAGCGCAACCTGGCGAATCTTACGCGTCTTCTCCAATTCCTCGATCACGCTGCCGATGCGGGGATCGGGAGGCGTAGAAGAAGCGATAGCGCTCCGGGCGAACATAAACGCAATCAGAAGTGCACCGCAGGCGGGCGCAAACCGGCGCAGGGAGGCGCATAAACAGTGGGGTTGGGGGGTACGCGGACATTAGCAGGGATGCTAGCACACCCCTTTCCCTCCAAATTACGGTTAACGGTTCTGGACGGGTGCCCCAATGTTCGCCTGAGCGTACATGGGCCGAAAACGATGTTTTTCCAATGCTTTCACTTCATTTGCGACAGCTCTCGCACTTTCAAACAGCCTCTGCCATAGGACAAGCGTTGAAAGGGGCTGCGCCCCGTCTTTTTCGTCCCGTGTACGCTCAGGCGAACACGGGGCGACCGTCCCGTTCCATGGGCCGTAGTTTTCCTAATATCCACGTAAATCCATCAACATTGACGCCAGCCGCCCCTCTTGGTATCTTAAAAAGGTTCCGCATTAGCCAGTAAAGTGCGTGCTTGAACGATGTGCTGTGGCATTCCGCAGCAAGGCGCTCTTAAACACTGGCAGCAAGATCTTGCGGCCCGCTCATCAGGGTCCCTTCAAAACGCTCGCGTGATGCTAGGGGAACAATCGCATCGGCCTTTGCGACACCTTCCACCTGGGAAGGCTATGCGGGCCGGAACTTCGAAACGGAACTGGCTTCTTTTCTTGTGCCCGGTTTTCCGGTGCCTGATCCGGCACGAGGGGTGGTAGCGCGTGAGCGCCATCCTCTTCGGCTGAATCCAGAGAGAAACGCGCGGTCACCGTCGAAGTTCTGTCTAGGCTTGTAACAGGCAGGGGGCAGCAGCCGCTGGCTCGTGCACCGGTAAGCGCCAGGTTCAGGCGCTGGTCCGGTGATGTGCGGCAAACGCGTGTTTTGCGTAGTTTTTAAGGAGTCAAGGTTTGCCTACATTCAGTCAGCTCGTGAGAAAAGGCCGCGTTGCGGCGCGCTACAAGACGGCTTCGCCTGCCCTGCAGGGTTCGCCCCAGCGGCGCGGTGTTTGCACCCGCGTCTACACGCAAACCCCAAAGAAGCCGAACTCGGCTCTGCGTAAGGTCGCCCGCGTTCGCCTGACCAATGGTGTGGAAGTCACCACCTACATTCCCGGCATCGGCCACAACCTGCAGGAGCACTCCATCGTGCTCATCCGCGGCGGCCGTGTGAAGGATCTGCCCGGAGTGCGCTACCACGTAGTGCGCGGCACCCTGGATTCGGTCGGCGTGGCCAACCGCAAGCAGAGCCGCTCCAAGTACGGCGCCAAGCGCCCCAAGACCACCGCCAAGTCGTAGAGCTTGCAAAAGTAGAAGGGAACTATGCCGAGAAAAGGACATATCGCGAAGCGGGAAGTGGCAGCTGACCCGGTTTATAACTCATCCCTGGTGACGAAGTTCGTCAACTCGATGATGTGGGACGGCAAGAAGTCGACGGCCCAGGGCATCTTCTACCAGGCAATGACCAACCTGGAGCAAAAGGGCGGCGACGAAGCCTTGAAGCTGTTCAAGAAGGCAGTCGAGAACTGCAAGCCTCTGCTCGAAGTCAAGACCCGCCGCGTGGGCGGCGCGAACTACCAGGTGCCGATCGAAGTCAATCCCGAGCGTCGCACCTCGCTCGCCATCCGCTGGCTGGTCACCTACGGCCGGGCCCGGGGTGAAAAAGGAATGATCGATAAGTTGACCAGCGAATTGCTGGATGCGGCCAACGGCCGCGGCGCAGCCATGAAGAAGAAGGAAGACGTTCACCGCATGGCGGAAGCGAACAAGGCGTTTGCGCATTACCGCTGGTAATTGCAATTAAGACAGAAGGGCCCAATACCGCAAGGCAGCGGGCGTAAACCAGAGAAGCAAGAAGAATCGCGAGTCTAACGTCTCGCGCGAGAGTGAGAGAATACCGTGCCTCGTCAAGTACCACTGGATCGTTGCCGGAATATCGGAATCATGGCGCACATCGACGCCGGAAAGACCACAACGACGGAGCGCATTTTGTTTTACACCGGCATCACCCATCGCATCGGCGAAGTGCATGAAGGCACCGCGACGATGGACTGGATGGAGCAGGAGCAGGAGCGCGGCATCACCATTACCTCGGCTGCCACCACCTGCACCTGGCGCGATATCCGGATCAATATCATCGACACCCCCGGCCACGTGGATTTTACCGCCGAGGTCGAGCGCAGCCTGCGCGTGCTCGACGGCGCTGTCGCCTGCTTTGACGCCGTGCACGGCGTAGAGCCGCAATCGGAAACCGTGTGGCGCCAGGCAGACAAGTACGGCGTGCCGCGCATTTGCTTCATTAACAAGATGGACAAGATGGGCGCCGATTTTGAGCATGCCATCGACACCATCCGCAAGCGGCTCAACGCACGTCCGGTTGCCATTCAAATCCCCATTGGTCAGGAAGCCGCCTTCAAAGGCGTGATCGACCTGATCGAGATGCGCGCCATTCTGTGGCACGACGAAACCATGGGCGCCAAGTACGACGTCGAAGAGATCCCGGCGAACCTGCTGAAGAAGGCGGAAGCCTTCCGCATGCAGCTGGTCGAATCCGTGGCCGAGAACGACGACGAGATGCTGCACAAGTTTCTCGAAGGCGAGACTCCGACAGCCGCTGAGCTACGCAAGGCGCTGCGCGGCGCAACCATCGGGATGAAGCTCTTCCCAGTGCTGTGCGGCAGTGCGTTCAAGAACAAGGGTGTGCAGACACTGCTCGATGCGGTGGTCGAGTATCTCCCCAGCCCGCTCGATGTTCCCCCGATTGAGGGCCACAATCCTGACAACATGGAAGAGGTCATCCTCCGCCATGCTGACGACACTGAGCCTTTGACCGCGCTCGGCTTCAAGATCATGACCGACCCGTTCGTCGGGCAGCTGATCTTCGTGCGGCTTTATTCCGGCCACTTGAAGACGGGCGACACGGTGCTCAATCCGCGTACCGGCAAGAGCGAGCGCATCGGCCGCCTGCTCAAGATGCATGCCAACAAGCGGGAAGAGATTGTCGAGATCTATGCCGGTGACATTTGCGCCTGCGTAGGACTCAAGAACCTGGTGACCGGCGATACCATCTGCACCGATAAGTCTCCGATCGTGCTGGAATCGATCGACTTTCCGGCTCCGGTGATCCACGTTGCCGTGGAACCGAAAACCAAAGCCGACCAGGAGAAGATGGGCATGGCGCTGGCCAAGCTGGCGCAGGAAGATCCTACGTTCAAGGTGCACACGGATCCTGACTCGGGCCAGACCATCATCAGCGGCATGGGCGAGCTCCATCTGGAAATCATCGTCGACCGCATGATGCGCGAGTACAAAGTCGAAGCCAACGTGGGTAAGCCCCAGGTCGCCTATCGCGAAACCATTCGCAAGAAGGCTGAGGCGGAAGGCAAGTACATTCGCCAGACCGGTGGTTCGGGCAACTATGGCCACGTGAAGATCCGCGTCGAGCCCAATGAGCCCGGCAAGGGTTTTGAGTTTGTCAACGACATCAAGGGCGGCGTGGTTCCGAAGGAATACATCAAGCCGACCGAGCAGGGCATTCGTGAAGCGCTGCAGGGCGGGGTGCTCGCCGGCTACGAGATCGTCGATGTAAAGGCGACCCTGTATGACGGCAGCTACCACGATGTCGACTCCAACGAAATGGCGTTCAAGATTGCCGGTTCGATGGCGTTCAAGGAAGCAGCCCGCAAGGCGACGCCGGTGTTGTTGGAGCCGGTGATGTCGGTCGAAGTCGTGGTTCCCGAGGAGTACATGGGGACCATCATCGGCGACCTTAACTCCCGCCGTGGCCGCATCGAGGGCATGGAGCACCGTGCCGGATCGCAGGTCATCAAGGCCAATGTGCCGTTGAGCGAAATGTTTGGCTATGCCACCCACATGCGCTCCTCGACCCAGGGCCGGGCCAACTACTCGATGCACTTCAACCGTTATGAAGAAGCGCCCCGGTCGGTCTCGGAAGAGATCATCGGCCGTAACCAGGGCAAGTAAGCGAATTTGTATCAAGGGCACGGCTGGTAGGTACGGGCTTTAGCCCGTACACAAGCAGGGACTAGATGAGGGCTTTAGCCCCTGAGGGATCAAACCCTTGGAACTTAAAGATTTTTCGATTTAGCAGGAGAGGGACGAGATGGCGAAGGAAAAGTTTGACCGGTCCAAACCGCACGTGAACGTGGGTACGATTGGGCACATTGATCACGGCAAGACGACGCTGACGGCAGCAATCACAAAGGTATTGTCGAAGCACAATCCGAAGATCCAGTTCCGTTCGTTCGATTCGATTGACAACGCGCCGGAAGAGCGGGAGCGCGGTATCACGATTGCGACCGCGCACGTAGAGTACGAGACGGCCAACCGTCACTACGCGCACGTGGATTGCCCCGGTCACGCCGACTACATCAAGAACATGATCACCGGCGCGGCCCAGATGGATGGAGCGATCCTGGTGGTGGCGGCGACCGATGGTCCCATGCCCCAAACCAAGGAGCACGTTCTGCTGGCCCGCCAGGTAGGCGTGCCCTACATCGTGGTGTTTCTGAACAAGTGCGATGCAGTCGAAGACGAAGAGCTGACCGACCTGGTGGAGATGGAAGTCCGGGAACTGCTGTCGAAGTACAACTTCCCCGGCGACGACGTGCCGGTGGTTCGCGGCTCGGCCCTGGGTGGGTTGAACGGCGAAGCGCAGTGGGAAGCCAAGATCGACGAGTTGATGGATGCGGTGGACAAGAACGTACCCCTGCCGGCGCGCGCCATTGACCAGCCGTTCCTGATGCCGATTGAAGACATTTTCTCCATTTCCGGCCGCGGCACGGTGGTGACGGGCAGGATCGAGCGGGGCAAGGTCAAGGTAGGCGAAGAGTCGGAGATTGTCGGTTTCCGCGAAACCCGCAAGACCGTGGTAACCGGCGTCGAAATGTTCAAAAAGCAGCTGGATGAAGGACTTGCCGGTGACAACGCGGGTCTGCTGCTGCGCGGTATTGCCAAGGAAGACGTGGAGCGCGGCATGGTTCTGGCCAAGCCTGGTTCGATCACCCCGCACACCAAGTTCAAGGGCGAGATCTACGTTCTGAGCAAGGAAGAAGGCGGCCGTCACACCCCGTTCTTCAACGGCTACCGGCCCCAGTTCTACTTCCGTACCACGGACGTAACCGGGACCGCCAAGCTGCCGGAAGGTACAGAAATGGTGATGCCGGGCGACAACGTCCAGCTGGAAATCGAGCTGCACACCCCGGTGGCGATGGAAAAGGGCCTGCGTTTTGCTATCCGCGAAGGCGGACGCACCGTAGGCGCCGGCACCATCAGCGAGATCATCAAGTAATTACAGGAGATTGGCCCGCTCTGAAGAGTGGGCCAATCCAAAAGATTCGACACAAGATTCGATCAGTGGCACGAAGGGATTTGAGATGGTAGGACAGAGAATTCGCATTCGACTCAAGGCGTACGACTATCGCGTACTTGATACTTCGACCGGTGAGATCGTGGAAACAGCAAAGCGCACCGGCGCCCAGGTCGCGGGTCCTATTCCGCTGCCTACCGTAAAGAACAAGTACTGCGTGCTGCGTTCCCCGCACGTCGACAAGAAATCGCGCGAGGCCTTCGAAATCCGCACCCACAAGCGGCTGATCGATATTCTCGAGCCGACGCAGCAGACCATTGATGCGCTGATGAAGCTGGATCTTCCGGCCGGCGTCGATGTTGAGATTAAGGCATTCGAGAAGTAAGGAGAGCACCATGTCGGTGACAGGGATTCTGGGCAAGAAGATCGGGATGACGCAGTTGTTCGATGACAAGGGTGAAGTGCACCCGGTCACCGTGCTGCAGGCGGGGCCCTGCGTGGTGACCCAGCTGAAGACGCTGGCCGGCGACGGCTACAGCGCCGCGCAGATCGGTTTGATTGAGTTTGTGAAGGGTGGCAAGGTGAACAAGCCGATGGCCGGCCACTTCGCCAAGAACAATGTTCCGCCGGTCAAGCTGATGCGCGAAGTGCCTCTCGAACAAGCACCCGCGGATAGCGAGAACGGGGCACTGAAGGCAGGCGACAAGGTCCTGGTCGACATTTTCGAAGACGCCAAGTACGTCGACGTGATTGGCACCAGCAAAGGCCGCGGGTTTGCCGGCGTCGTTCGTCGCCATCATTTCGGCGGTGGCCCGAAGGCACACGGACACATGTTCCAGGTGCAAGGCTCGATCGGTGCTTCTTCATTTCCGTCGCGCGTGTTCCCCGGCCAGCGTATGCCAGGGCACTTCGGAGCGAAGCAGATCACCGTACGGAACCTGCGCATTCGCGGCATTGATCTGGACGAGAACCTGTTGATGGTCGAAGGCGCTATCCCGGGCCCTCGCGAAGGATACGTCATGATCTCCAAGTCCAAGGCGCCACCGCGTGAGCGTCGTGGCTTTGGTGGTGGGGGCACGGTCGATCCGTTGAAGGCCTCGAAGAAGGCTTCCGGTGGCAAGCCCTCAGGCGGCAAGAAGAAGTAGTTGGTTTTATATCAGGGCACGACTGGATGTATGGGCTGGTAGGTATGGGCTTTAGCCCATACGTCACGGACTGAAAGCATCTGAGGGCTTTAGCCCCTGCGGGATGCGAAGTCCTAAAGAGGAAAAAAGATGGCACACATTGATGTAGTCAATCTCGGTGGAGAGACAGTAGGCTCGCTGGAGCTGGCGGACGAAATCTTCGCGCCGGACCAGATCAACGAGGCCCTGCTCTGGGAAGCAGTGAAGCACTATCGCGCTGCCATGCGGCAAGGTACCGCCGCCACCAAGAACAAGAAGCTGGTCTCCGGTTCGGGCAAGAAGTTGTGGAAGCAGAAGGGTACCGGCCGCGCTCGCGTAGGCTCGGTACGTTCGCCGATCTGGCGCCACGGCGGCACGGTTCACGGACCTCAGCCCCGTAGCTACGATTACGCCTTCCCCCGCAAGAAGCTGCTCGGCGCTCTGCGCTCCGCGCTGGCCACCAAGCTCGCCGATGGCAAGCTGACCGTGGTCGAAAGCCTGGAACTGGCCGACGCCAAGACCAAGGCCTATCGCGCGGCGCTCGACAAGCTCGACGCCAAGCGGACCACCTTGCTGGTAGAGGGTGGCCAGGAACCTGGCCGCAAACTCCTGCTCGGTGCGCGCAACCTCGACCGCGTGGAATTGATGCTGACCAAGGAAGTCCACCCCTACGACCTGCTGCGCTACGAGCGCGCGATTTTCTCCCGCGCCGCCATCGAGCAATTGCAGGAGACGTTGAAGAAAACAGTTTCCCGGCGCAAGCATGCCGGTTCGGAGGTGGCCTGATGCCGACTATCTATAACGTGATCCGGCGACCCCTGATTACCGAAAAGGGATTGGGCGCAAAGGAAACCGAGAGCACCCTGGTGTTCGACGTGGCTCCCGATGCGACCAAGACCGAAGTCAAGCAAGCCGTCGAAACGCTGTTCAAGGTGAAGGTACACAGCGTGCGCACCGCTAACTTCCTGGGCAAAGAACGCCGCCGGGGTAAGTTCTCCGGTTTTCGCCCCGATTGGAAGAAAGCCTACGTTCGTCTGCAGCCGGGCGAAAAAATGCCCGACTACGTCAACGCGTTGTAAGTGAGCTAAAAAGATGCCGATCAAGACATACAGACCGATCACACCCACGCTGCGTTTCCAGACCACTCTGGTAAACGACGACATCACGACGAATCGCCCCCACAAGCCGCTGCTGGCAGTGAAGCAGCGCACGGGAGGCCGCCGCAATTCCGGCGACCTGACGATGCGTCACCATGGCGGTGGCCATAAGCAAAAGCTGCGCCTGATCGACTTCAAGCGGGACAAGTTCGGCGTGCCCGGCAAAGTGGCCTCGATCGAATACGATCCCAACCGCTCCTCGCGCATCGCCCTGGTGAATTACCTGGATGGCGAAAAGCGCTACATCATTCAGCCCGTCGGACTTAAGGTCGGGCAGACCATCATGAGCGGGCCGGAAGCGGACATCCTGGTCGGCAACGCACTGCCGCTCAAGAACATTCCTTCCGGCACCACCGTGCACAACGTCGAGCTCCGCCCCGGCAAGGGCGCGCAGATGGTGCGCTCCGCGGGCGCTTCGGCGCAGCTGGTCGCGAAAGAAGGCGACTACGCGCTGCTCAAGCTGCCTTCCGGCGAGACCCGCCGGGTGCTGGTAGCGTGCATGGCGACCGTAGGCCAGGTAGGCAACACCGATCACGAGAACGTAGCCATCGGCAAGGCAGGACGCAACCGCTGGAAGGGCATTCGCCCCACCAACCGCGGTGTGTCCATGAACCCGGTCGATCACCCGCACGGCGGCGGCGAAGGCAAGACCTCGGGCGGCCGTCATCCGGTCACCCCATGGGGCCAGCCCACCCGTGGCTACAAGACACGCAACAACAAGCGGACCGACACCTTTATCGTCAGCCGCTACAAGAAATAGTCAGGAGCAGCGAAGATGGCACGTTCCACAAAGAAGGGTCCGTTTATCGACGGCCACCTGATGGTGAAGATAGAAGCGATGAACGCGACGAACGACAAGAAAGTCCTTCGTACCTGGTCGCGCCGCTCGACCATTCATCCGGATATGGTGGGTCACACCATCGCGGTGCACAACGGCAGAAAGTTTATCCCCGTCTACGTGACGGAAAACATGGTCGGGCACAAGCTGGGCGAATTTTCCGCCACGCGGACATTTAAGGGTCACTCGGCAAAATCAGCCGAGTCCTCTGCCAAGCCCCGCTAGCGGTTTCACAGTATGTGTCCAGCGGAGCAAGAGATACTTACGTGGCTTTCCGTCAAAGAAAACCACACCTCGCGATCCTGGTGAAGCACGGTAACTGTGAAAGCGCGTTAATAAGGTTTAAGGGAAGAAGCCAATGCAACTGGAAACACAGGAATTCCGGGCCGAAGCAAAGTTTCAGCGGGTATCGCCGCAGAAAGCTCGCCTGGTGCTGGAACTGATCAAGGGGCGCAAGGTCGGCGACGCACTGGAAACAGTGGCGTTCACCAAGAAGGGTGTCGCGCCGCTGGTCGAAAAAGTGCTGCGTGCCGCGATTCAAAACGCCAACTATCTCAGCCAGGAGCGGGACCTGGACGTGGATGTCGACAATCTCTACGTCAAGACCGCGCTGGCCAACGAAGGACCACGCATGAAGCGCATTCGTCCCGCGCCGATGGGACGAGCCTTCCGCTACCAGCGCAGGATGGCGCATATCGTGATCGCGGTCGCGGAGCGCAAGCGGGCTGGGTTGGTCGAAACTGCGGATTCGGAGGCAGCGCCTGCGAAGAAGCGCTTGTTGAAGGGCGCAGCCAAGAAAACTGCGGCCAAGAAGGCCGTCGCCAAGAAGAGCGCAGCAAAAAACTGGAAGAAGGCCGCGAAGTAGGTTCGAGGAAATTATGGGACAAAAAGTTCATCCTTACGGCTTTCGACTGGGTGTCAACAAGCCATGGCGGTCACGCTGGTTCGTCGAGCGCGACTACGACAAGTTGCTGATTGAAGATGTGCACCTGCGCGAAGAGTTGAAAGACAAGCTCAAGGCAGCCGGTGTGAGCTCAGTCGAAATCGAGCGGCCCGGCAACAAGCTGCGCCTCATCATCCGCACCGCGCGTCCGGGCATCGTAATCGGCCGCAAAGGCGCTGAGATCGAGAAGCTCAAGACCGACCTGCAGAAGCGCACCAACCGCGACGTGTTCATCGACATTCTCGAAGTGAACAAGCCGGAGTTGGACGCGCAGTTGGTGGCCGAGAACATCGCCCTGCAGCTGGAAAAGCGTGTCGGTTTCCGCCGCGCCATGCGCAAGGCCGTGGATTCGGCGCTGCGCTTTGGCTGCAAGGGCATCAAGGTTCGCGTTTCCGGCCGCTTGAACGGCAACGAAATCGCGCGTTCCGAGTGGTATCTGCAGGGGCGCTTGCCGCTGCACACCCTGCGCGCCGATATCGACTACGGTTTTGCCGAAGCGCGCACCACCTACGGCGTGATCGGGGTCAAGACCTGGATCTATCGCGGTGACATTTACGAGCAGAAGCGCCGCCAGCCGCAACCGGCCGGCACCAGCGGAGTATTCTAAGCAAACGACGGTTTGTTATCGAGGCGAATTTTTATGTTGATGCCAAAGAAGGTTAAGTACCGCAAGCAGCAGCGCGGCCGCATGAAAGGCAAAGCCTGGCGCGGCTCCGAGCTCTCTTTCGGGGATTACGGGTTGAAAGTTATGGAGTGCGGCTATATCACCGACCGGCAGATCGAAGCCAGCCGTGTGGCCATGACCCGCTTCATCAAGCGTGGCGGCAAGATCTGGCTGCGCCTGTTTCCCGACAAGCCGGTGACCAAGAAGCCTGCCGAAACCCGTATGGGTAAGGGCAAGGGCGCTCCGGATCACTGGGTAGCCGTCGTTCGCCCGGGCAAGGTGCTGTTCGAAATGGAAGGGGTTGCTCCGGACATTGCGGCCGAAGCCATGCGCTTGGCCTCGAACAAGCTGCCCCTCAAAACGCGATTTGTCATGCGCCATGACGTCAAGGTCGCGGCAGTAGCCAAGTAGAGAGAAGAGCCATGGAAACTGAAAAGATTCGTAACCTCAATGATGACGAGTTAGCGCGGCAGGAAAAGACCTCCGCCGAGCAGCTCTTTCGCCTTCGCTTCCAGATGAAGCTGGGGCAAAACGAAGGCGTAAAGAAGCTGCGCGATCTGCGCAAAGACGTAGCTCGCATCAAGACCATCGCTCGCGAGCGGGCTCTGGGCCTGAAAGGCGTGGCCGTCAAGCCCGCCGCAGAAGCGGTTGCAAAAACGAAAAAGGCCAAGCCGGCCAGAAAAGGGGCTCGTTAAGCCATGTCGGACGCCACAGGAACCAAGCCGGAATCCCGCCGCACAGAAAAGATCGGCAACGTCGTTTCCACCAAGATGCAGAAGACCATCGTGGTCCAGGTGGAAATGCGCAAGACCCATCCCAAGTACAAGCGCGTGATCAAGCTGAGCAAGAAGTTTTACGCCCACGACGAGCAGAACTCCGCCCGCGTCGGCGACGTAGTACGCATCAAGGAAAGCCGCCCGTTGAGCAAGCTGAAGCGCTGGACGCTGGAAGAAGTGATTCGCCGTTCCTCGCTCCCGCAAGCCGAAGAAATCGCCCAGCCGGCGGTCTAAGGCAAGGACGATCCAACGGCCGGTAGGTATGCGTTTCAACCCATAAAACGGCCCGGAATGATTTGGGCGGGTGGGCATGGGCTGGGTAGGTATGGGCTTTAGCCCATACATCCTCGGGCCGTAATAGGTGAACCCCCGAGGGCTTTAGCCCCTGAGGGCAGCGCAAGGAGAGACGAGTATGGCAGTACAAATGAGAACCATGCTGGAGGTCGCCGACAATTCCGGCGCGCGCAAGCTGCAGATGATCCTGCCGCTGGGCGGATCGAGCGGCAAGAAAGCCGGCCTGGGCGACGTGATTACTGCCTCCGTGAAGGAAGCGTCTCCCGACGGTCAGGTCAAGAAGGGCGTGGTCGTCAAAGCAGTCGTGGTGCGTACTCGCAAAGAATATCGTCGTCGCGACGGCACCTATATCCGCTTTGATCAGAACGCCGCGGTATTAATCAACGAAGCGGGAGAGCCGGTAGGGACGCGCGTATTCGGTCCGGTCGCCCGCGAACTGCGGGAAAAGAAATTCCTGAAGATTGTGTCGCTGGCCCCCGAAGTTATCTAAGCAAGGGCACAATCGGAGACGAGGAAGTTATGGCATTGAAGTTACAGCGCAACGATACGGTGGAAGTGATTACCGGCACCGACAAAGGCAAGCGCGGCCGTGTGCTGCGCGTCCTGGCGGACAAGGACCGCGTATTGGTCGAGCACGTTCGCATGGTCAAGAAGCATGTCCACCCTAACCCGCAGCGCAACATCAAGGGCGGCATTGCCGAGCAGGAAGCAGCCATCCAGATCTCGAATGTGATGTTGGTCTGCAGCTCCTGCGGCCCCACCCGCGTGGGTCACAAGTTTGAAGGCGACACCAAGGTTCGGGTGTGCAAGAAGTGCGGCCAGACGCTGGCCGCGAAGAAAAAGTAATCACGCAACGGTAAACGGGTCTTAGCAGCCCACTCCGGGACCGTGAAAGAAAAGAGATAGCTCGATGGCAAAAGTAAACGCAAGATTGAAAGAAAAGTACCACCAGGAAATCCGGCCGGCACTGCAGAAGGAACTGGGCCTCACCAACCTGATGGCCGTACCGCGCCTGGAAAAGATCGTCCTCAACATGGGCCTGGGCGAGGCCACGCAGAACGTGAAGATCATGGATCCGCTGGTGGCTGACCTGGCCTCGGTTGCCGGGCAAAAGCCGGTGACCACCAAGGCCAAGAAGTCCATCGCCGCCTTCAAGGTGCGCGAAGGCATGCCGATCGGCGCCATGGTGACCTTGCGCGGCGACATCATGTACGAGTTTCTTGACCGCCTGATTTCTGTGGCGCTGCCCCGCGTACGCGACTTTCGCGGTGTCTCCACCAAGAGCTTTGACGGACGAGGCAACTACACGCTGGGCATGCGCGACCAGCTGATCTTTCCCGAAGTCGATTATGCGCGCGTAGACAAGTTGAAGGGCATGAACGTCACCATCGTGACCACTGCCAAGGACGACAACCAGGCGCGTGCCCTGCTGCGGCAGTTTGGCATACCCTTCCGCCAGACAGCGTAGAGAGGATTTAAGGGAGACGAATGGCAACTACTGCAAAACGAGTTAAAGACGCCCGCAAGCCGAAATTTTCCAGCCGCCAGCACAATCGCTGCAAAATCTGCGGCCGGCCGCGTGCGTATCTGCGCAAGTTCGGCCTGTGCCGCTTGTGCTTCCGCCAGTTGGCGCTCCGGGGCGAAATCCCCGGTGTCGTTAAGTCCAGTTGGTAAAGGCCAGTTGGTAAGTAACAGGCCCCCGATGTAACCACAACATTCCCGCAGGTTCTGCGGCCCTGAAAGCTCCAGGCCGGAGCGAACGGGGAATGGAGGAGAGAGAATGAGTTTGACTGATCCAGTAGCCGATTTTGTGACGCGTATCCGCAACTCCATCCGTGCGCGGCACCAAAAGCTGGATGTTCCGGCGTCGAAGCTGAAGACCGAGATTGCCCGCATCCTCAAAGAAGAAGGCTACATCGCCAACTACAAGGCGGCGGAAGAGAATGGCCGCGCAGTGCTCCGCGTGTACCTCAAGTACGGCGCCAACAACGAAGCCGCCATTCGCGACCTGTCGCGCATTTCGCGCCCCGGCTGCCGCGTCTATGTCGGCCGCGATGAGATCAAGCGTGTCCAGAGCGGACTCGGCATCAGCATCATGACCACGCCTCGCGGCGTGATGACCGGGCGGCAGGCACGGCGCGAAGGCGTCGGTGGCGAGATTCTCTGCGAAGTCTGGTAAGCAATTGGCTGCAGTGGAACGGTCCCATCCGGGACCGCGACTCGCAAGCCGTGAAGGATTAGAAAAGTATGTCGCGTATAGGGAAGAAACCGATTCCGTTGCCTGCGAGCGTGAAGTACACCGTGCAGGGCAACACTGTGCTGGTCGAAGGTCCGAAGGGCAAACTGACCGCTATGCTGCCGACGGGCATCAAGCTCGAGAAGCAGGATGGGACGCTCCTCGCCGTACGCGAGAAGGAAGAACTCGCCGCGCTGCATGGCCTCACCCGCGCGTTAGTTTCGAACGCAGTCGAGGGCGTGACCAAGGGCTGGACCAAGGAACTGGATATCGTGGGCATCGGCTATCGTGCCGAGCTCAAGGGCAAAGGCATCGTCGTCTTTACCCTGGGCTTCTCCCACCCCATCGAGTTTCCTCTGCCCACAGGGATTGAGGTAGCGATCGATCCCAAGCAGACCCACTTAACGATCAGCGGCATCGACCGTCAAAAGGTAGGCCAGGTAGCCGCCGACATGCGCTCCCTGCGTAAGCCCGATCCGTACAAAAACAAGGGCGTGCGCTACACCGGCGAGCGCTTGAAGAAGAAGGTCGGCAAAACCGGCGCCAAGTAAAATGCCCGGCGCCAAGTAAAAAAACCGAACGGGGTTGCAGGGCGGCTCCGCTTTTAGGAAAGGAAATTACAATGCTTCCGATCAGACAGAGAAATGTGATTCGCCAGCGAGTGCACTTCCGCATTCGTCAAAAGATGCAGGGCACCTCGGAGCGTCCACGGTTGAACGTGTACCGCTCGTTGAACCACATCTATGCCCAGATCATCGACGATGCCAAGGGCGAAACGCTGCTCTCCGCCTCCAGCCTCGCCGCCAAGGTGAAGACCGGCGGCAACGTGGCCGCGGCCAAAGAAGTAGGCAAACTGGTGGCCGAGCGGGCCATCGAAAAGGGAATCAAGCGGGTAGTCTTCGACCGCGGCGGCTATCTCTACCACGGGCGCATCAAGGCCCTGGCGGATGCAGCGCGCGAAGCAGGTTTGGAATTTTAGCCGCGGGTTTGGAGTTTTAAGGTTTTGGGATAGGCGCCGCTCACAGGCAGCGCAGAAGGATCGGATAAAGCATGGCAATCATCAAGCGGAAACTGGACGCCGGGCAGTACAACCTGAAGGATCAGGTGGTGTCCATCAATCGTGTCACCAAGGTAGTGAAGGGTGGTAAGAACATGTCCTTCGCAGCCCTGGTGGTGGTCGGGGATCCCTCGGCCGGTGTCGTGGGTTTTGGTTCCGGCAAGGCCAAGGAAGTGCCGCAGGCGATCCGCAAGGGCATCGAAGCGGCCAAGAAGAACCTGGTCCACGTGAACCTCTCGGAAACCACCATTCCCCACCAGGTGCTGGGCCGTTTCGGTTCCGGGCATGTGCTCTTGAAGCCGGCTCCCGAAGGAACCGGCGTCATCGCCGGCGGCGCGGTGCGTGCGGTGATGACCTCGGTCGGCGTGCAAAACATCCTGACCAAGAGCCTGGGCTCGGCCAATCCGCACAACGTGGTCAAGGCCACCTTCGATGCCCTGGTGCAGTTGCGCGATCGTGGCGAAGTCGCGGCCGCGCGTGGCAAGCAGCCACAGGAGCTTTACTAATGGCAAAGGCACATGATTCGCCTGCAATATTACCGGTCCAAGATTTCGACCCCGGTGAAGCACAAGCTGGTGGTCAAGGGCCTGGGCTTCACTCGGCTTAATCAGGTAGTGGAGCGTGAGGACACGCCGTCGATCCGCGGCATGGTCAAAGCCGTGCCCCATTTGGTGCGGATCGTAGAATAGGTACACATAAGCGAGTCGGACTGGCAAAGCCAGCCGGCGTTGAGCGAGGAAATAATGGCAAAGAATCTTTCCAATTTACGGGCGCCCAAGCAGGCGAACAGCAACAAGAAGCGTGTTGGCCGCGGTATGGGCTCGGGCATGGGCAAAACCTCCACCCGCGGGCACAAGGGCCAGCGTTCCCGTTCCGGTTCGCACATGATGCGTGGTTTTGAAGGCGGCCAGATGCCGCTCCACCGCCGTCTGCCCAAGCGCGGCTTCACCAACATCTTCCGCACCGAATACTCCGTCATCAACCTGGGCCGCATCGCCGAACTCCAGGCCGAGGGTCACACGGAATTCACCCTCGAAGCCTTCGCCGCCAAGGGCCTGCTCAAGAAGCGGAACGGCCTGGTCAAGGTGCTGGGCGACGGCGAGTTGACCGGCGCAGTCACCGTGCACGCCCACAAGTTTTCCAAGTCGGCCCAGGAAAAGATCGAGAAAGCCGGCGGCAAGGCAATCCTGGTCGCCTGAAGCAAGCCCTGGCAATTCGCAAAACCAAGTCCCAAAGCGACGTACGGTTAACATGAGCGTCGATAAGTCCCGAAGGGGGACGGCTGAATTTAGCCCAGGACGCAGTCCTGGGTTGACGATGAGCGT
>CAWJZH010000010.1:0-31767 GCA_963847155.1 uncultured Acidobacteriaceae bacterium
CTGCCAGGTCGGGGAAAACTCCTGTTTTCTCCAGGCTCTGCGCCAGGCTTTTTCCTTCCCGTACGGTGCCCACAGAAGCCATAACGGCCTGGGCAATGGTGTTACTCGAGATGGAGCGCGCCGCGGTTTCGAGCGAAGGCACCGGGGGCAATCCGCCGGTCAGCAGGCTGCTGAGGGTGCGCACAAACAGAGCAACCTGGTATTTCCGCCAGATATTGCCAAACACCGGCATGCCGATGCGCATGCGGTCAATCCGCGCCGCTCCGGCCGTGGTCTGGCTATAGCGAAACAGACCGTAGACGACCAAGGCAATGCCCGCCAGCACCCAAAGAATATAGTGCTGGAAGTTGTTGCCTACCGACAGCAGCATGCGCGTTGCCGCGGGAAGATTGGTACCCAACTGGTCGTAAAGCATGGCAAACCGCGGGACCACAAAGCTGATCAGAAAAATGAACAATGCCACGACCATGGTGATCAGCAGGATCGGGTAAAGCAGGGAAGCCATCAACTTCTTGCGGAAGGAGAGAGAGATACGCTGAAAGGCAAGATAGCGTGACAACACATCTTCCAGTTGGCCGCTTCGCTCTCCGGCCAGTAGCGTCGTAGTGTAAATCAGCGGAAAGCCACCCTGCGCCTCAAAGGCTGCCGAAAGCGATTCTCCCGTGCGCACCCGGGCCGCTACATTTTCCAACTGCGCCCGGAAGGTCGGGTTCTTCTGCCCTTTGACCAACATATCGAGTGAGCCAAGGATGGGCAGGCCGGCACGCACGAGCGTGAGAAACTGCTGGTTGAAGATAATGAAGGCTTCGAGGTTGGCCTTTTTGCGGCTGCCCCCCACGCCGCGCATGCCGCGCGGCCGCACCGAGTAAACGTAATAGCCGGCCTGGGAAAAACGGCTGCGCAGTTCTTCCGCGGAGCCGGCGATCTGTACCTGCTCCTGAATGCGTCCCCGCTCATCTGCCAGTTTGATTACGTACTCTGCCATGGGCCCCTTACCAGTTTACCGGGATAGTGCATCCGGGTGCGCTGGAAGCGTTCCCAGCTTACCAATCTGGCCATTGGGACCAACGGCCCACGGAAGGCTGAGAGCATTCCAATTACCACTATCGAGCCATTGCCACGTGACACCATCGTCGTAGGAGATATCGGACCCATTGCTGCCCACCGTGATCCAGGCTCGGTCGCCGGCGTCCCAGGCCACGGCAGAACGGTACCCATGAGGCAATTTTCGCGGAATGCTCCAGTGCTCTCCTCCATCCGAGGTGTAAGCCGCGGTGCCTGTAGCCTCGTCTGGTTTGCGATAATCTCCGCCCACTGCGATTCCGTGCTTTTGGTCCCGAAACGCTAGGGAAAAGACGCCCGAGGAGTCATTTCCGCTTGCCAGTGGGGTTTGCGCACTCTGCCATGTGATCAGATCCCTGGTCCTTAGTACCCTCGCCTTACTGGTTCCCAGCCAGACCGACCCTCCGCCGGCGGTCATGGCGCTATTGCTGGCGGCAAAGACCGACTCTCCGGGAAGCGGTTGCAGCTCGGCGGCCGGGTTCCACGTGCTGCCCCCATCGTGGGTCTCGAGTAAACCGAACCTCACATGATCAGTACGGCCGGGGGCCGATGATGGATCACCATAGATCAAGCCGTGTCGCCTATCGAGGAAGAGAAGGCCATCCCAGAAGCCATTGGCATCGGGGTTGGTCATCAGCAGCTTCCAGCTGCTGCACCCGTCGGTTGTTTGATAGAGGCGGGATTGGTCGCCGGTTCCGCTCGACAGAACCAGGACATGGAGTGCGTCCCAGGCCCAGATCGCGCGGAAATCCAGCTTGGCGCTTCCGGGCGGCGTGGCACATTGCTGCCATAAGTAGCCGGTGTCCTCGCTGCGCAAGACCGTGCCACCGGTGCCGCTGGCCCACACTACTCCTCCGCCGACGGCATGGATTCCCCTTAGGCCGGCTGTGGACTCGCTGTCCTCGATTTCCCACGGGAGAGTGGTCTGCGGGCGGGCTACCAGGGCCACTAATATGCAGACGGTCGACCATAAATGTTTCATGGAGATTGGGAAACCGTTCCTTCAGCGCTGCCAGACGCATTTTGTACAGAGTGAAAGGGCTGCCGGTGAGGTGAGTCCGTCAGGCGGCTAAGCCCGATCACTACCAGGTAGACGTGCCTGGAGCGTCGAGTTTGCTCAATTCTGCCCTGAGATGGGAAGCAAGGTGATCAAGGTTTGGAGCTAAGTCCTTTGTTTTATCAAGGTGCTCAAAATATTTATTTATTTATTTTCTCGCCCTCTGTTGCTGCTCGGAGGGAAGAGGCTTTGGGTGGATAGTATCCCGGGTTTTAAGTTTGCGCAAATTTAGTTTTTTGGGTCGGGTTGAGTTTTCGGTGCCGGAAAAAGCCTCTCCAGGAGGGTTCGGTCGATGACTAGTGGAGGTTGTGGACCGGTAGGAGCGGGGCACACGAATGGCGCACCGCAGATCCGCTCCGCTGCGCTTCGGGATGACAAACAAGGAGAGGGTAGTTGTAGGGACAGGGCGGTTGCTGGAGGATAGGGCTTGTTGGAGGAAAGGACGGTTGTTGGAGGAAAGGACGGTTGTTGGAGGAAAGGACGGTTGCTGGAGGAACAGGGCGGTTGCTGGAGGAACAGGGCGGTTGCTGGAGGAACAGGGCGGTTGCTGGAGGAACAGGGCGGTTGCTGGAGGAACAGGGCGGTTGCTGGAGGGAGCTGTGGTCAGGACCGAGACTTACTTGGGAAAGGAGGTTCTCGTCGTCCTAAACCGGAGGCAAACCATTCACTACCGGAATCCCGGCGGGCGGGTGAAAGACAAACTCCGAATCTGGCGCCGGCGGATCCGCAACGCTGTCCTTAAAGGTGAACGCAGTCTGCGCGCCATCCGTCTCGGTGATGCTCATGGAGTGAATTACCCCTTCAGAGCTCACCCCAAGCACAATCTTCTCTACGCGCTTTTCCATCCCTTTCGGTACTCCAGAGAGTTCCAGCCCACCGGGCCCGGAGGAAAGTCTCAAGCCTGCAAGCTCCTTCTGCAGTTGCGTATGCCCGAGCAAAAACCGTAGCGGTGAACGCAAATCATCCAATTGCCCCGAGGACACCCGCTCCACCTGCGCATCTCCAGGCGAATAGAACCAGGCGTACTTGCCATCGAGCACAAACACCTTGCCTGGCGGATGGCTGTAGCTCCAACGCATCTTCCCGGGTTTGCGCAAGAGCAGAGTGCCACTCTCCTCGCGGTCGATGCCCATACCGTGAAAACTTTCGGTAAAGGCAGTCCGCAGAGAATGAAGGCGGTTGTAGTACTTATCCACGCGTTGCGCCAGCTGCTCCGCGGTATCGGCGCATAGCCCCGCACGGGGAAACAGCAGCAGCCCGAGCAGCAGTACGCGGACGCCTACTGAATAGCCTGAGAGCAATTCGTGCCGCCCGTGAGGTCTGCCTTGATCTCTCCGGCCTGGTCGATGCAGAAGCCACGATGCCCCGTCTTGCCAATCGCCTGCGGAACGGCAGTCGCCTCATACGAGGTGTATTGGTCTTGATTGTTAACCGTCACCTTGGTGCAGTTGACGATGTTGAATGTGTAGCCCGATTTTTGCCCGGCGGCGAGATCTCCCTGAAGCACTTGCGCCGCCTGCGGACTGGGCGGACCGGCGCTGGAGTTGCCGCCTAGTTGGGAGAGCGAACAGGCGAAGCCGTTCGCCGGAAAGTTCGTCTGGTACTGAATTTGAGCCTGATAGATGGCGCGCAGCGACTGTACGGCCGAGGTCTCGTCGGCCGAGGCCTTCATGCTGATGAAATTGGGGATCGCAATCAACATCAAGATGATCATGATCGACATCACGATCAGCAATTCCATCAGGGTGAAGCCACGTTGGCGGTTGCGTTGGGTCGAGCGGATAAGGCTGGTCTGAGTCATGGGGTATTCTCGATTCCTATAGCAACAGGGCGGTCCCGCCCCGTCTGACCGCTATAAGTCTATCAAGAACAAGAAAAGACGCAGCGGGTAGGAGAAACGCTCAGCAGGCCAGCTGAGCTCGGCTGACCTTGAGCCCGTCGAGCCGCCCCAAGAGGGTGACGGCGACCTTGTCCGGGTCGAAGAGTGTGTTCGCCATATCCATTACCTGCTCGCTGGTAACGGTTTCGACCTTGTCCATAATTTCCTCGACGCCGAAAAAGTGCTCAAAATACATTTCCTGCCGAGCCAGGTTCGACATCCGAGACATGGAGCTTTCCAGGCCAAGGATGATGTTGCCCTTCAATTGATCTTTGGATCTGCGAAGCTCGTCTTCCGGCAGGGCTTCGTTCTTGAGGCGGCGGAACTCGCACATGATCAGTTCGATCACCTCTAAACAATGAGCGGAAGAAGTGCCCGCATAGACGCACAGTGAACCCGTATCGCGATAGGGGTTGAGGTCGCTGAAGATGGAATAGGCCAGGCCACGTTCCTCACGTACCGTCTGGAACAACCGGGAGCTCATGCCTCCACCCAGAACCGTATTGAGCAGCAGGGTGACGTAACGCAGCTCATGCGCGATCGGCGGTGAAGGGACGCCCAGGCAGAGTTGAACCTGCTCCAGGGCTTTCTTGTTGCGCAGCACAATCTTCGAAGCTGTCCGCGGCTCGGTCTCCGCAAGATCGGCGGTGCTGGGCACCATGCGGTCGAAGCGGCGGGCCACCAGGTCCACGAAGGCATCGTGTTCCAGGTTGCCGGCGGCGGAGAAAACCATGTTGTTGCCGGAGAAGCGCTTGCCGTAATAATCGAACAACGTCTTCTGCTCAAACCGGCGCACGGTCTCTTTAGTACCGAGGATGGGTTTGCCGAGCGGATGGTCCTTCCAGAAATTCTGGGTGAAGATCTCGTGCACCAGGTAGTCGGGGTTGTCCTCATCCATTTTGATTTCTTCCAGGATGACGCCCCGCTCGCGCGTGATGTCTTCGTTGTTGAAGACCGGATTCAACACCAGGTCCGAGAGGACGTCGAGCGCCGTAGGAACATGCTCGTCGAGTACCTTCAGGTTGAAGCAGATGGTCTCTTTGCCGGTGAACGCGTCCAGGTTGCCGCCGATGGCATCCACCTCGCGTGCGATCCGTTTTGCCGACCGAGACTGCGTGCCCTTGAACACCATGTGTTCGACGAAGTGAGAGATGCCGTTCACTTCCGGCAACTCGTGCCGGGAGCCGGCTCTGATCCAAACACCCATGGCGACCGAGCGGATGTGTTCCATGCGCTCTGTCAAAATTGTTAAGCCGGAGGGAAGGACCGTGCGTCGAATGCTGCGTTCTGTCACCATCTAAGTGTAGCGGCTTTCCCCGGGGTGCAGCGGATTTCCTGCAGCCGACCGGATGCTATGCTGCGAAAAAGGCCTGGGTGGCGAGTCGATGCCTGGTGGGGAAAATCTCGTCCGTGTGTTAGACGCCTCAGTTATGCCCCGCGGTAAAAATCTTTTTGGCCTTTCTCTTGAACAACTTACGGAGGTTATGTCCGAATTCGGACAGCCCCCCTATCGCGCTGGCCAGCTCCTCCAGGCTATGTTTCAGCATAGGATCGGCTCCCTGGAACAGGTCCAAACCCTGCCTCGCAGCCTGCGCCAGGAACTGGCAGAAGCTGGCTGGACCATCGGCCGGCCCAGAATTGTCGAGACTTTTCGCTCCATTGATGGTACCGAGCGCTACCTGATTGCCGGCCACGACGGGCAGACCGTGGAGACGGTCTGGATGCCCGGAGGGGACGGAGCTGAGCAGGGCGATGTCCGCGAGACGAGCAATCTGCGAGCTACCATCTGCGTCTCCAGCCAGGTGGGCTGTGCAGTGAACTGCCAGTTCTGTCTCACGGCAAAACTAGGGCTGCAGCGAAATCTCTCCGCGGGAGAGATCGCCGGGCAGGTAATTGAGGTCTTCGAGCGGCAGGCGGTGAAGGTGGGGCGCGACCGTATCAACTTGGTCTTCATGGGCATGGGCGAGCCCTTTCTGAACTACGACGAGTTCATGGCCGCTGTGCGCCTACTGGTGAACGAGGCGTTGCTTGCGGAATCCAGAATGACCGTTTCCACATCCGGAATTGTGCCCGGCATTGAGCGTTTTGCTGGGGAGTCCATCCGGCCCCGCCTCGCCATCAGCCTGAACGCGCCCGACGACACGATCCGCGAGGCCATCATGCCCATTACGCGCAAGTGGAAGATTGAGGATGTCATCCAGGCAGCGGCCCAAGTGCCTTTAAGGCCGCGGGAGCGAGTCACGTTCGAGTACGTGTTGCTGGGCGGACTCAACGACGGCCTACAGCACGCTGAGCAGCTGGCTGCACTGGCGCGCAGCGCGCCTATGCCGGTAAAGGTAAATCTGATTGTTTGGAATCCGGGTCCTGGCATCTCCTACGCAATGCCCGCACCGGACCAGGTAGCAGCCTTTCAGCAAAGACTCATCGCCCGAGGCGTACCGGCGTTTCTACGCCGCCCAAGGGGGCGGGACATTTACGCGGCCTGCGGCCAGCTCAAGCGAACCGTGACCGAGATTCAACCCGCAAGTGAAGCGTAGCGAGCCCGATGCCGTTTCCCTTCCGTAACCAGCCTCCAAAGGGTTCCGTGGCTCACCTGGGGTTATAACAAGGGATCTAATTAGCCTCTGCCAGGAGGATCCCAGGTCTCAAAAGCGAGACCTGGGGCACCCCTTTAGTTTTACTGGCGGTTTTATTTACATCCCCTTCAGCCGTCGTCCGCCAGCTCCCAAGCGCAGCACAGCATCCGCGACTCGATCCGCGGCGTGACGAAGCACATCCCCCTCAGCCGCAAAGTCTCCAGCGATACAGCGCACGCCGAGCGCCTCGATAGCCTCAATATCCGCGACAATCGGGGAAGCTCCCTGGCCCGCATACCGATCCAGGAGAACCCTCGACACCGGCGCGGTATTCACCAACGCATAGTCAAAAATCGGGCGATGCGCGTGCTCATAAATCCGCTCAATATGCTGCGAAGCAGTCAGATTCAGACTCTCATTCGCCTGGGTCATCAGGTTGCACACAAACACCCGCACCGCCTTCGAAGAAGCCAGCGCCTCGGAAACCCCTTTCACCAGAAGGTTCGTAATAAGACTCGTAAATAACGAACCCGGACCAACGGTGATCAGGTCAGCGGACTCAATCGCCTCCAGCGTTTCCGGCAGCGGCTCAGCATCTGCCGGATCGAGCATCAGTTCGACAATGCGTTGGCGGCTCGCCGTGATATCCGTCTCCCCGCGCACCAGCGAACCGTCATCCATGCGGGCGGCGAGAGACACGTTCGCGTTGGTTGCCGGGTAAATATGTCCGCGCGTGGCCAGCACTTGAGATGACAACTTGATGGCCTGGGCAAAATCCCCTGTAATCTCGACCAAGGCGGCCACGAACAGGTTGCCAAAGCTGTGTCCTTCCAATCCCTCCCCGGTCGTAAACCGGTGACGAAAGAGGCGGGAAATCAGGTGTTCATCCTCAGAAAGAGCCACCATGCAGTTGCGCAGATCGCCCGGGGGGAGCATGTTGAAGCCCCGGCGCAGTCTGCCGCTGGAACCCCCGTCATCGGTGACCGTGACCACGGCGGCCAGATCGGATATGAGACAAGGAGCATCCTGGCAGTCGGCCGAAGACTGATGGGGTGACGCAACATAGCGCCGTAACCCGCGCAGCAAGGTGGAAAGTCCGGTACCGCCGCCGATAGCTACCGCGCGAATGCCATTGGGTTTCGGGGTCCGGGCAAGCGAAGAATCCTGGCGTCTAGGGAACTTCGGGGTAGAGTAATTCGGTAAAACGGGGATCATCGGCCATATCCTGGAAATCTGAATCGCTGCGCGCCTGGATGCGGTTGCGAGGGCTTAATTCAATCGCCTTAGCCAGGTGTTCGAGGCAGGGTTCAGCCAACCCGGTCATGCTTTCCAGGATAGCCAAACCGTAATACGCGTAGTCGGCATTCGGGTTGGTTTTGAGGATTCCCTGGAACTGGTCCCGAGCCTCTTCATAGAACCCGGTATTCAACAAGGAAATGGCGTAGTCGTACTGTTCCTCTGGACTGTTAAACGAAAGACCGCTTTGCTGCGCACGGCGTTGGCAAGCCGCGAGATATACCCGCACCCGCTCCAGAATTTCCACCGGCCCGTCCTGGCTGAGCTTTTCAAAGACCTGCCGCGCCTTGTCGTACTTGCCTTCGTGCATCCACTGCAGCGCGCTCTGGTACTCGTTCAGAGACTTCTGGTGCGACGCATTGGGCATTGGGCGCGCCTTGCCCTCAATGGTGCGAGGATTGCGCCGAGCGGGGATACCCTGACCTGTGTTTTGCATGACCCACTCTTCTTTCAACCTGTCCGGTGACAGGAGTCTACGTAACTCGAAATTTTGAAATGCAATCGCCTATCAGATTCGTCTTTATACCCACCCCGGGCCCGTACGTCAACCCGGCAAGGGCGTGGCATCCTTGGTCAAGACTGTAGCACGGGCGACGGCAACGGCGTCATGATCGGTACACCGCCGGGTTCAGCGCTGGGTCGTTATACATCTTGAGTTGCCGGTAGAGCTTGAAGCTGCGCTTGCCACTCAAGACTTGCTGCCACAGCCGGTCGAGCGCGGCAGCCAGGTCGTCCCGCTGTTCCGCCAGAATCCGCAGGCGTTCCTCATTGCGCGCTGCATGGCCCGGCGGTGCTGCCGGGCGGTCGATCTCTTCGCGCGTATGAAAAATCTTAAGTGACAGAATCGAAAGCCTGTCCAGGATCAGACCGGGAGACTCGGAATGTTGTTCCGCTCCGCGAGCCGGCAGGTTTTGCCGGCTGAGGAACTCGAGTAGCAGCACATCGCACTGTTCGGTGAGATCATTCCGGCGCTGGTTGGCGTCATCGATAAATCGCTTGGTCCGGGCTATGTCGTGGTCGCTGGCTTGCGGAGTGCGCGCCGTATCCTCCGCATGCCAAAGCTCGAAATTGGCCAGGTGCTGCTCCGTCACCGCGCGCTCCCAACCGGTCACCGGCGGCGGTACGGCGGGAGTCTCATGATGCCAGGCGATGGTGCACTGATCGTGCAGCAAGGTGACTTTTATGGCGCTGAGAGAAAAGATGTGAGGCAGACTGGCGGGCATGGTTTGGCACCGGTAAGGAGCGTGGAATGAGGCACCTGAGGCTACCCCGCCCACCAGGTGCCCGGTAGCTCCGAGACGTGGTGAGCTCGGTGGGAATCGAACCCACGACCCACGCATTAAAAGTGCGTTGCTCTACCGACTGAGCTACGAGCTCAACTTCTACTTGATTCCAAAGTACCACAATGAAATTTCGAGGTATGTTAGGGAACTGGAGTTGCGGAAGAATGACAGAGACCCCAGAGGATATCGCCACGCTTTACTCCCATGCGCGCATGGAATGGGCCAGGTACTGGGACTTTTCTGCGTCTCGAAAGCAAGTGCGTCAGCAGCTCGGAATCATGCGTGCACCCCTGGAATGGCCGACGACTCCTCTGCCGGTAGCGGAGTTTCCGCGCCAACCCGAAGAATCCCTCTCGCAAGTCCAGCTTCAGAAAGTCAGAATCGAAGATCCCGAGCTTCAGGATTCCCAAGCTCAAGAGGCGCCTCAGGTCGAGACGGCTGAAGTCCAGGCGACTGAAATGGAATCTCAGGGCCCGCAAACCGAGTCGATCCCGCAAAGCACTCCGGGAGCCGGCACACGTTGGTATGCTTTGCGGTCCATCTTTGCCCCGGTGCAGGCCTCGATGGATCCGTCTTCATTTCCAGCGTTCGAACAGCGGCCACCGATCGTGGTCATATTCTCGCTCGCCGGGGGCGTGGGAAAGACCTGCCTGGCCGCCACCCTGGGGCGTGTTCTCTCCGCCCTCGGAGAGCACGTGCTGTTAGCCGAAACGGCGGCTTGCGGACTTTTGCCCTTCTACTTCGGCTCACGCGAATTGAGGCCGGGGGTAGTTCGGACTTTCTTCCCTCCCGGGGCTTTTGGAGAGGACTGCGACGCGCCAGTGCAGATGCTGAACCTTCAAGGGGACGGCTCTCCGGGAGAGGGCAGTCAGCCTAAGCCGTTGAGCCAGGACCCGTTTCTCGGGGAGCTGCTGCGCGATGGCCGCGGGGCCAGTCGCATCGTGGTCGACGTGGCCACAGCTAACCGGAAGTGGATGAGCCATCTGCTATCACTACGACCCACACTCCTGGTACCCATCCTTCCTGATATGAGTTCGGTGGCCTGCCTGGGATCGCTCGAACCGTTCGATGCCGGGACAGGCAGCGGCGAAAGAGCCGTTTACCTGTTAAATCAGTTCGACGCCTCGTTGCCACTGCACCGGGACGTGCGCGCCATCCTTCAGCAGCAACTGGGCGATCGGCTGCTGCCTTTCGTGTTGCGTCGCAGCTCCCTGGTGAGCGAGGCCCTGGCGGAGGGAATGACGGTGGTCGATTATGCGCCGGGTTCGGAGGTTGCTGCCGACTATCAGGATCTCGCCGGCTGGCTGCGTAGTTTATCCGCACCGTCGACGGCTGGGAGCAGCGGACGCTGGAGCGAGCGATGAATGCCGCTTGTAACCATCCAGCCCGCAGTCCGTCGAACCAGGCAGTATGAAGGCAACTTATAAGTGGTTTGCCGCCACGTGTCTGCTTATGGCGTGCGCCCGATGCATGGCCGATGCTCCGGCTCCCACAGAGATTGAGCGCGGCTTTCAAAGTATGTACAACCTGGAATTTGACAAGGCCCATCGAAATTTTTCCACCTGGGAACGGCTGCACCCGAACGATCCGCTGGGGCCGGTCTCGCAAGCAGCCGGATATCTGTTCGGCGAGTTCGCCCGCCTCGGCATCCTCGAGAGCGAGCTTTTCACCAACGACAAGACGTTTGAAGGCCGGGCCAAACTGGTTCCTGACCCGAAGGTTCGGGATGAGTTCAACGGCGCCTTAAGCCGCGGCGACCAGCTGGCAGACGCAGCACTCAAGCAAAATCCCGAGGATACCAACGCACTCTTTGCCAAGATCCTGGCATTAGGTTTGCGGTCGGATTATGTCGCGTTGATTGACAAGCAGGATTTCGCAGCCTTGCACTACATGAAGCAAGGCCGCATCCTTGCGCAACAGTTACTGAAGCAAAAACCGGACGAATACGATGCCATGCTGGCAGTCGGCGTAGAGAACTATCTCACCGGCATCAAGCCGGCGCCTATACGCTGGATGCTGAGCTTAGGAGGCATCGACCCCAACAAAGAGCAGGGCCTGCGCGAGCTCGAGCAAACCGCCGCCCACGGAAATCTCTTAAAGCCGTTCGCCAAGCTGTTGCTGGCAGTAGCTGCCCTGCGGGATAAAAACAACACACAGGGCTGCGACTTGCTGCATCAGTTAGCGGTGGCGTATCCGCGCAACGCGCTTTATCGCACCGGTGCCCCGGAATGCCGCTAAGGGAATTCAAAAAAACATTTCCAGGAGAAGTCCGCGGAACTGCAGATCTCTCGCTTCGCTCCTAATGACACAGGGAGTGCGGACGATCGGTTTAGTGCCGCGCCTACGGCGCTCAGATCCTCTTCGGGATCGATTTCCCAGCCCTTCCGGGCTGGGCTGACGTTTGGTGGTCGGCCCTCCAGGCCTTGCATCTATGACGATGTTTGCAGTGTCATTTCTCCCTCAACTTGCCGCAATCAAGTCAGCTGCTTGACAAAAAGGAGAGGGTTGCTGAAAGGGGAGGACCGTTGCCAAGGGAGTCCCTTGCAGCCGCAGATCAGCGCTTACCCTTACTGATGGGAACCACCTGCACCGTGGCATCGCGAATCTCCGCCAGAAACCGGTTGATTACCGACCCATGCAAGAGGATATCGAACCGGGACCGTACCGATTGCCCGAACACCACGTGCGAGATACTCTCCTGCTGCGCAAATTCAATCAACGCGTCCGCGACATTCTTATCTTTCAATACCACCACTTGCGCCCCCAGCTCCCGGGCAAGACGCTGATACTCCTCCATACGTTGATACTCTTCCGCGTCCCCATGCCGGGCATCCTCATTCGGTGATTCCACGCGCACGGCATACCAATTTGTGGCCAGCCGGCCGGCAATGCGAGAGCCCACACGCAACAATCGTTCAGCACCTGGACGAGGGGAAAGACAGACCATCACTTTCTCCGGAATAGGAGCCTGTTCTAAACCCTGGCTGCGGCGATACTCCGCTGCCTGCGACCCGACCTCTTCCGCAGTCGTGCGTAGCGCAAGCTCACGCAACATACTCAGATTGCCCTTGCGGAAAAAATTGGCCAGCGACTGCTCGATCTTTTCCGCGGAGTATATCTTCCCCTGCCTGAGCCGGGAACGCAGTTCCTCCACGGTGACGTCCACATTCACGACTTCATCGGCCCGCTTCAGGAAGCTATCCGGAATCGTTTCCCGAATCTGCGTATCGGCGGAACGGGAAACTGAATCGTTCAGGGTTTCCAGATGTTGTATGTTGACCGCGGTCATTACATTGATGCCGGCGTCCAACAACTCCAGCACGTCTTCATAACGCTTGCGGTTCTTCGATCCCGGCACATTTGTATGCGCCAGCTCATCGACAATACAAAATTGAGGATGCCGGGCCAGGATGGCATCGAGATCCATCTCTTCCAAAACCACGGATCGATAGGGGATAGGGCGCCGGGGAATGAGCTCCAGATCCTTAATCTCTTCCTGCGTATCTTTCCGCCCGTGCGATTCGATCAGCCCAATGACGACGTCAATGCCCTGTTTCCTCATCAGGTGGGCATCCTCGAGCATCTGGAAGGTCTTGCCCACGCCGGGCGCCGCGCCGATGTAGACGCGCAGCTTCGCGAGTTCTGGAGCAGGGGGAGTGATGTCGGTCGAGAATTCTGTCATGTCCCTTGTGAAGATGAAAGCATCAGATGATTATGCTTTAACCAATCTCTATCGGATGCCGTGTCGCGACCGTGGTGGCGACGGGGAGGGTAAAGGTGAAGGTCGCTCCATGCCCAAGCCTGCTCTCCACGGACACCTGTCCACCGAGCAATTCAACCAACCGGCGGACCAGGGCGAGACCCAGACCGGTCCCTTGGTCGTGCGCAGCGTTAAACCGCCCGAAGATGTTTGCCAGCCGCTCTGCTTCGATGCCCCGGCCCGAGTCACGGACAGAGAATTGCACCGTTTCCTTCTGCTCCTTCGCCTGTAACAGGATGGCGCCATCCTCGGGAGTGTAACGGACAGCGTTGCTCATCAGATTGTCCATAATGCTGCGCAGGGCCCGGCGATCTCCATTCACATACGAGAGGTCGGCGAACGCCTCGATCTGCACATCGATATTCTTGGCCCGCACTTCCTCACGTACCCGGGAGCCGGCATCGCGGAGAATATCAATCGGGCGGAATCGATCCATGCGGAGTTCGCGTCGTCCAGTATCGATCTCGGAGACCTCAATCAGATCAGACATGAGGTCATTGAGGCGCTCCGCGTCTTCTTCGGCTCCATGCAACACGTCAGCCTGTAAGGGCCGCAGTTCACCCGCGAAACCCTGGCCAAGCGTGTACAGGCTCAAGCGGAGCTGCTCCAGCGGCTGGCGCAATTTCCGCGATGCGACACTGAGGAAGCGAGTCTTGAAGCGATCGATGTCCTGCATCTCGGTGATGTCCTCAAGGACGCTGACGGCTCCCAGCAATTTGCCTTCGGCATCCCGCATGGGCGTGGTGCGTAGACGATAGCTGCGATCTCCCTCCCCCAACTTCATGGGCAGTATGGCAGCTTCATCTTCGCTGGCGATGGACTGGCGCATCGAGACTGCGTCGCGGACCGCGCGCAAAATTCTCTCACCCCCCGGTGTATTGGTCAGGGCCATGCGATCCGCGGCTGCTTCGCCCAGCACTTCGGTCGCGGCCTGATTAAGTTTCAGAACATGTCCGGTTGCATCCGTAACGATCACCGGCTCGAAGATCGACTGCACGACGGCATCGGAAAGCTGCTGAGCCACCTGTTTGCGGCCATGTTCCGTATCGCGCAAGTCGCGAAGCCGCACTGCCATCCGGTTGAGCTCGGTGGCAATCGTGCCCAGGTCATCCCGGGTACGCCATTCGATCCGTTGCTGTAATTCGCCCTGGCCAATGCGGCGTGCCGCGGCGGCGGTGCGGCGAATCGGCCGGATGATGGAAACGACAAAGCCAATCGTGATCGCGATCCCGCTCAGGACGCAGACCGCGCTAATCATCGTAGCCCGCCGGGCAAGCGTAGCTCGCGCCTCTACTGCCGTGGACAGGCTCGCGTGGTGATCCAGAGCGGCTGCCTGGTGAAGGGACAGGGAATCGTGCAAGCCAAGGGCAAGCAGGAGGGCGAGAAGCAGAACATACCCGAAAATAAGCCTCTGATACAGCGTCAACATGAACGGCCTCTCGGCGCTTTTTCCCCCGGATTATTATTTTGCGCCATCCGGGCGATGAAGCAAAGCTCCGCTCAGAGCAGGATGCTGAAAAAGTCGCTCACCGGCAGATATGGGGCACCCGGTCATTGGTGGCTGGGCAAGAAATACCCGCCGATATCAATGAAGCAAGGTCTATCGCTTCGGTCTACATCAATTACGAAACTGCCCTAGCCGGCAAACCCGTACGCGTGCGTTGGTAAAGGGACATGGAAGCCCGGTACTCGTCTGCACAGGCAGCACGATCCAGGTGACACCCAGGGGCTGAAGCCGGGCCAACCGCTGCTCGTCGCTGGCTTGGTTGAGTTGCTCAGTGGCCGTCGACCCTTGCCACCACAAAGCAGCCGCATCAGGGAAATTGGCGGCGATTCCCCCGTCTTTGAACCAGTCGGCGACCGCGCTTCTCTCCGCGGTTGCACGAAACCCCTGAGCATCTTCCCCGGGACTCTCAATGTAGTCGTTATCGAGGGCGAAGATCGCATCGCTGGGCGTGTTGGCGCGAATCCAGAGGAACGCTTCCTGCCAAAGATTGCGTGGCTTTATCCCCGGCCATTCCACGTGGTTCGATTCCGGATAGGTGAGCCTCTGTCCGGCAACGAGAGCGCCTGATCCCACTACGCAGAGCACGGCAATCGCACGCATATGCTGTCGCGTCCATCTTCCCAACATTCCTCCCGCCAGCAGAACGCCGGTGATGTAGACCAGGTGGAAAGCACGCAGCACCTGCAAGTGCGCCAGCAACAGGCTTCTGCTCCGATGTACAAAACAGAGAGACGTCACCAGCGCCGAGCTGCCTATCAGGGTCGCAGTGATCGCGAGTGCGCGCGACGGCCACGGCAAGCGGCTGCGGAAGCCGGCGAAACCCAGCAGGAGTATCGGGATCACCAGCCCCAGATACTCATACCAGCGCCAGCTAGAGAGGAAAAAATAAGAACGGCTAAGTGCCGCGCGGTTGTACGCAAGTCCGGCATCTGCAGCATGCGTGGCGACGAAGATGACCGCACACAGCAGCCATCCTATGGCGAACAGTAGGCTGAGGGCACGCCACATCTTGCGCTGGGCAAGCGCTAGCGTGAGCATCGTGATCGCTGTGTAACCAGCCATTAAAGGATGGAGCAGCGCGGCCAAACCAAGCCAAAGGAGGGAGCCCACCCAGTTTTCGTCGAGTGCGGCTGCCACGGCAAAGAGGCCCAGCGGCGTCGAAAAGGAACGCGCCGTGGCGTAGGGATCCATGATGGAAAGCGATGTGCCGGCAACCGGAAGAGTGAAGCAGCAAGCTGCAAGCAAGACCGCTCCCCAGGAGCTGCGGCGGTCGGAGAATATGCGCGTGGCCACCTGCTGGGCGCCCAGAAGGAAGAGAAAGATGGAAACTAAGTGGCAGGTCAACAGCAACACCGGCAAGGAGGTCCAGTGGAGCAGCGGGGCCAGGACGTGGGCGAAGATCGAGAGACGGGTGGGCGATGTCGCGAACAATGCGTCCGATTGATAGAGGCTGGGATTGGCCAGTTTCTTGATTCCAGTTGCGTAGACGGCGCCATCGTCGGCCAGCGGATGGTAGCCATGGAGCAGAAGCACGGCTGGTGTGAGCAGGGCGATCACAGCCAGGCGAAAGCGGGTGGTCACGCTTTTGGGACCTAAGACCCGTGCAACAGATATCAATTGGAACCCGCCTTCTCTCTTTGTCATCCTAAGAGCCTGTGACTTTTTCGATCTTTCGTGCTCCTGCATATCCAACCAGCTATCTTGCAAGTTCCCAAACAAAACCGTCATCCTGAGCGAAGCGCTTCACAGATCTATCGCAAACAACAGCTTTTATGGCGCGCAGTCGAAGGACCTCGGCGATCCTTATCCTGCCTATGCTGTTCGATGTCTTTTCGGCCACGAAGCCCGAGAACAGATCTTCCGGCGGTACGCACTTGATGGTCACGGGCGACGTAGTCGTCGGGCAAGAGAAAGACCGTGGCAGGTCCGCCAAGTACCAGCTTCGGTGATTGAAAAGCTCCGAGCCGCATGGGGAGAATAAGCACCCCCGGGGTCCTTCGACTGCGCGCCATAAACCGCTGTGTCACGCGATAGATCTGTGAAGCGCTTCGCTCAGGATGACGACTTTATTAGGGCCTGCAAAATGGCTGGTTTGGATATGCAGGGGCACGAAAGATCTAAAAGGTCACAGGCTCTGAGGGGAGGTCCCTCTCACTTCTGCTGGTAGCGTCCGAGGACATCTTCAAGGGTCACAACGCCCTCCAGAATCCCCTTACTGGCCCGATTCTGAATGGGCAGAACCGGCCAACGCGCCAGGTACGGGATCGCGCTATCCAAGGGCAAATCGGGAAACAGCAGCGGCGTCCGATCGGCCTTGATGGCGCGCTCCAGCAGCGTATCCGGCGTGAGTGCCGTCGCCATCGACTCGAACTCGCTCCGATTCATGGAGTACCAGGACCCATCCCGGAGCTTTACCAGCAACATAGGGGCATCGGCGATTCCCAGCTGTGTGGAGACTTCCTCCAGCGTCGCCGTACCAGGGAATACCGGCAGGTTTACCGGGTGCAGGGCATCCTCCAAATGCAAAATGCTCTCCTCGCGTTGTTCCTCCATCGATGGCAGATCGAGTCCGTCCTGATGGGTGAAGGTTTCGAAAATGGGATACGGCTGCAAACTCCGAGACACCAGGTACGCGATGGTATTCGCCAGAATGACGGGCAGCACAATGGAGTAATTGCCGCTAACCTCGAGAACCATGAAGACTGACGTCAACGGGACTCGTAAGAAGGCCGCGAACAGCACCCCCATGCCCACGAGCGCATAGGAACCCACGGAAATCGGAAAGGCGGGGAAGAAGATCTTCTCGAAAGTGCCGATCGACGCTCCCAGCATCGCACCAATAAAGAGCGTGGGTGCAAACATCCCGCCCGGGGTGCCGCTGGAGAACGAGATCGTCGTGGCCACGATCTTGAGCAAGGCGAGAGCAAGAAGAAACTTCCAGGTGAATTGGCCGTGCATGGCCTGGTCGATCACGTTGTACCCAGGCCCCATCACCTGCGGAACGCCAAAAAACGCGATGGCTCCCACGACCAATCCCGCGATGGGCGACTGGATATAGAAAGTCCAGCGGGGAAGATTGCGCAGACGAGGGCGGGAGTATCCGAGCGCCTTGGAAAAAAGCAGCGACGCGACACCTCCCGCGACGCCGAGAACCGTATAAGCAAGAAGCTCCTGGGGGCCCTTGAGCGTGACCACGGGGATGCGAAACATGGGCTCCGCTCCCCAGAACCAGCGGGCGACGACCACGCTGGAAATCGCGGACAGCACGATCGAACCCAGAACCGCCGCGCTCCAACGTCCAATGACTTCTTCCACGACGAAAAGGATCGCGGAGATGGGTGCGTTGAACGCGGCGGCCAGGCCTGCCGCGGCCCCAATCGGGGCAAACATGCGCAGCCGCTCTCGCGAGAGATTCAGGCGGCGGCTGACCATCGAGGCTACTCCTGCCCCGATTTGCAGCGACGGATCCTCCGGCCCCAGCGAGAACCCGCCACCGATGGCCAGGGCCGAGGTGATAAATTTCCCCAGCACCGTTCGGAAGGAGATGTAACCGTTATAGATATAGAGCGCCGCCTTGGTCTGGTTGATCCCGCTGCCGCGGGCTCCTGGAAAGACCAGCTGCACCAGCACCGCGACCACCAACCCAACGCCCATGGGCACAAAAAACAAACGGAACTGGCCGGGGTGGGGCGAGGATCCCAGGGTCAGAACCTGGATCCAGTTGATGGCGACACGGAAACAGACCACCATCAAGCCGGAGATGACGCCGATAAAGATCGAGAGAACGAGGAAAAGCCGCTCATCCCGGTTGGGCGCCAACCTCTGCACTTCGGCCGGGTTCGGCCGGTAACGCCTCTCCGCCGCAACCTCTACCGGGTCGGCTCCCGGTACCACGCCGGGAATCGGGTTGGCTCCAGGAGTTTCCGTGGCCGTGCTCATTCTTCCTCCACTTGATTGGGCGCCTGGGCGATTTTTAATAGCAAAGCGTCGTCTCCCATGGGAGCTCCGCAAACCTGTTGCGTGACGAGCTCAGTGTCGTAGACAAGTTGAATTTGTGTTTCCGCCAGTTCAGGATCCTTCGCGAGCTCGGCCAGAGTGACCTTGGACGGCAACTTCTCCCAACGGTCCAACAAGCCCTGCAATGGATCGACCGCGGGAGGAGCCGCCGCCTGATTTCCTGCAGGCTTGGATGGCTGGCGGGAGAAACGGGAGGCCAGGCTTTGTAGCGGATTGGAGGAGGCTTTGGGCGCAGGCGCCGCGGATGGGGTAGCCTGCGCCGCAGCCTTGGCGTTCACACACGTCGTCAGCCGCGCCATGGCAAGCTTGCGGGCGGTAAGAATGCGGGCGTCCCGTTCCGCCGCCTTTAAGCGCGACGAGGGATAGAGCGCCAATATCCGCGATGCCTGGCTGAGTTGATCGCGGCTTTGCTGTAAGGCGGCAACCGCGTTCTCGTCTGAGTCTGCCTCGGTCGCCGGCAGTTCCAGGGCGCGGGCAAGATAATGCTTCGCCTCCAGGTACCGGCCCAGTTGGAAGGCCGTGCGCCCGGCTCCGTCCAGAGCCTCTCGCAACGAAGGATGATGATGCAGGATGGTCCGGTATACGTGAAAGGCGTCGCTGGGGTCCTGCGCCTGCTCCATGTTGCGGGCTATCTCTAATTGGACGCTGATGTCGTCCGTGGGAGCGTTTCCCGAAGCCACCAGCAACTCGCTTCGAGCCTGGTCCAGTAGATGGTGGGCAATGAGGTAGTTGATGAGCTCAAAGCGAACCTCGCGCCGGCGCACATAGCCATCGCCCTCCCAGTTGCCGTAAATTGCTTTCTGGAAATCGTCGATTGCCTGACTTTGATTCCCCTGGCGGGCAGCCAGCCGGGCAAGTTGCAGGTTGATGACGCCGCTGCCCTGCTGCGACTCCAGCAGCGCGTTGAAGTAAACGGTGGCTTCCTGAACCCGGCCTGCGGATGCGAGCGCCTCAGCCAACTTGATCGCTGTACTGCGGTCATTGGGGGCATAAGCGAGGGCCGAGCTGAGGGCGTCAATGGCCGCCTGCGGCTTGTGATCGCGCAAAGCCTGATCGCCCCTTTGCAGCCATCGGGCGGCCAGGGAAACCTGGTGGGAGGCGTAAGATTGATACAGATAATTGGTCAGAATGGCCAACAATGCTGTGATCGCGAACAGGGTGACCAGGGATAACGTATCTGCGAAAATCAGACGGCGCCGCCCGATCCGGTCGGCGGCGCTCAGAGGCGTCTTTAAAGCGAAAAACGACATCGCTTATTCAGTTTACTTGGATTCGATCATCCTAACTCCGTGGATCGTTCGCACTGCCGGGGAGCGTGCTCACTCATGAACCAGACCAGCGGCTCTGAAACCAACCTCGCTCAGGCCGTAAGCCTGGAGGAGAAAGAACAAGCCCTCCATGCGAGATTGGGCTCGCTCAAGAGCGTAATCGTGGCGTATTCCGGTGGGGTGGACTCCGCTTACCTGGCTTACGCGGCCCATGCGGTTCTCGGACCGCAAATGCTCGCGGTCATTGCCGACTCTGCGAGCCTGGCACGGTCGCAGTTGAACGATGCGCAAGAGTTCGCTCGCGAGCACGGCATTCCTTTGCGCGCCATCAAGACCCATGAGTTGGAACGGGAAGCGTACGCGGTAAATGGGCCTGACCGTTGCTTTCACTGCAAGGATGAACTCTTCAGCATGTTGGAGCAGGAGCTTGAGCGCACCGGCTTTGAAGCGCTCGCCTATGGGTTAAACCTCGATGATGGGCAGGACTTCCGGCCTGGCCATAAGGCGGCGGCGCAGCATCGGGTGGCGGCTCCACTCGCAGAGGCGGGACTAACCAAAGACGACGTCCGTGCCCTGTCTCAACGTGCAGATCTGAGGGTTTGGGATAAGCCTGCTTCGGCGTGCCTCTCCTCGCGCATGGAGTATGGGCGACGAGTGACCCCGGAAGCACTGCGCATGATCGAACAGGCAGAGGATTCGCTTCGCGGCCTGGGCCTGAAGCGGTTCCGGGTACGGCACCATGGCTCTATTGCGCGCATCGAAATTGCGGAGGAGGAAATGGCAGACGTCCTGCAGATGGGGAGGATGAAAGCCATGGCCGCGGTGGTACGGGCGGCGGGATTCCGCTATGTCTCCCTGGATTGCGAGGGTTACCGCTCCGGCTCGATGAATGAGGTACTTCCCATTGAAGTCCTGACCGGCTTTCAAAGCGGCGGGCCCAGGTGATTGAGAGCATGCGCATCGGCTACCTGGAATGTTTTGCGGGAATCAGCGGCGACATGCTCATGGGAGCCCTGGTGGACGCAGGTGCACCGATCGATCTGCTGCAGCGAACCGCGGCTTCGCTCGGCCTGGGCGCTGAACTACAAGTCACGCGGGTAAGCCGGAGCGGCATTCAGTCGACCAAGATCGATGTGATGGTCGATGGCCGGTTGCATGAGCCGGTCCAGCCCTCTGGATCGATCGAGCACGAGCACCACCATCACGATGACCATAAACACGAACATTCCACTCATCACCATGAGCACGACCTTAAGCACGACCATGACCACCAGCACGAGCATGGTCGCAGCCTGGCGGAGATTCGGACGCTCCTCATGCATGCGAACCTGACCGGCCGCGCCCGCGACCTCAGCCTCCGCGCCTTTAGCTTGCTGGCTGAGGCAGAGGGCCGCATCCATGGCGTTCCGGCGGAGAAGGTCCACTTCCACGAAGTGGGCGGGATCGATGCCATTGTGGACATCGCCTGCTCCGCGGCGGCGGCGGATGCGCTCGATTTGGACGCCTGGTATTGTTCGCCGGTGAACGTCGGCAGCGGCTTTGTGAACTGCGCTCACGGACGCTTCCCCGTGCCCGTGCCGGCCACGGCGGAGTTGCTCAAGAACCTGCCCACTTATTCGGCACACGTGCAGGCAGAACTGGTCACCCCCACCGGGGCGGCTTTACTGCGCGCATTGGATTGCCGGTTCGAATCGACTCCCATGATGCGCACCCAGGCGATCGGTTACGGAGCGGGCACGCGCAATCCGGAACGTTTTCCCAATGTATTGCGGGTAAGTGTCGGAGAGACTGTCCATCCATTGCACCAGGCGGTGCAATGGATGGGAGAAAAGGTCACGGTGCTGGAGTGTGCTGTGGACGACTTGAGTCCCCAGGTTCTGGCCCATACCGCTCAGTTGGCGTTGGAGCGCGGCGCGCTCGATGTAATGAGCGCCCCTGTAACCATGAAGAAGGGGCGTTTGGGAACTCTCCTGACCGTGCTGTGCAAGCCCATCGATGCCGAGCGGCTGCAGCAGTTGATTTTTCGAGAGACCACGACGCTGGGCATTCGGGTGCGGGAGGAAGATCGCGTGATCCTGGCCCGTGAGATCACTCCCGTGCAAACGGACTTTGGGGTGATCCACATCAAGACTGGCATCAAGACCGACTCTGGGCAGGGGGAAGAGTGGAATGCTGCCCCCGAGTTTGAGGACTGCCGCCGCGCAGCCGCGGCGTTCGATGTGCCGCTGAAGACGGTCATGCAGGCGGCTTTGGCTGCCTGGCGCATTCGCCAGGTAGGCCTTGACCCTGCCGGCACAAAGTTGGAAGCTGGATCGCGATCATGACCACGGAAACTATTCTCGAGATGCTGCAGCGGGTGCGCGATGGAGGTCTGCGCCCGGAAGAGGCTATGGAGCGCCTCGCTAATCTGCCCTACGAGGAAGCAGGGTTCGCCAAGATCGACCATCACCGCAGGCTCCGTACCGGGCTTCCCGAGGTCATTTACGCGGCCGGCAAAACCGCTGAGCAGGTAGGAGAAATCTTCTTTCGCATGGCCGCGATGGGCGGCGATGTGCTGGCGACACGCGCGGACGAGGCCGCATTCGCCGCAGTGAAAGCACTCGTCCCCGAGGCTCAGTATCACCCCGTTGCCCGCGCGATCGCTCTGCGCCAGACCCCGGCAGACGGCCATCAAGGCCGCGGTTTGCTGGCAGTGCTGTGCGCGGGAACCAGCGATCTGCCGGTTGCCGAGGAGGCCGCCGTGACCGCCGAGGTTATGGGTGCCGAGGTGCGGCGGATCTACGATGTGGGCGTAGCCGGCCTGCACCGGCTGCTCGCGCACCGGGAGGTTTTGCGCGAAGCCGAGGTAGTGATTGTGTGCGCGGGGATGGAAGGTGCGCTGCCCAGTGTTGTGGGGGGCATGGTGGGAGCACCGGTCATTGCGGTTCCCACCAGCGTGGGTTACGGCGCGGCGTTTGGGGGCATCGCGGCCCTGCTGGGAATGCTCAATTCCTGTTCGCCCAATGTCACGGTCGTGAACATCGACAACGGATTCGGCGCTGCTTACGTCGCGTCCATGATCCTGCAGCGGATCCATATGGGGAGCCGGGAGCATTCTGTGTATAACCAGGTGAGCTGATTTTCCGGTTGCTCCTGTTTGCACCAGAAATGTATCTTATATTCTCCTCAGGAGAGTCATGGCATCCACAGTTTGGAAGGGCTACATCTCGTTTGGCCTGGTGTCGGTGCCGGTGCGTCTCTACGCTGCGGCGCGTGAACAGCACGTCAGCTTCAACCAGATTCACGAACCTTGCGGCTCCCGCATCAAGCAGCAGACCTTCTGTCCCGTTTGTGAACGCGTGGTGGAGCGAAACGAGCTGGTGAAGGGCTACCAGGTCGACCGTGATAGTTATGTGCTGGTCTCCGGCGATGAACTGAAGACCCTGGAAGCTGATTCGTCGGAGGCCATGGAGATCGCCCAATTCGTCAGCCTGGACGAGGTTGATCCGATTTACTTCGAAGCGTCGTACTACTCAGCTCCAGAAGATCCGGGCAAGCGAGCCTACGGGTTGTTACTGCAGGCAATGGAAAAACTGAATGTAGCCGCGATCGCCAAGGTGACGTTGCACCAGCGGGAGCAGATTGTGCTGATGCGGCCCTATCACCAGGGGATCGTGCTGCATACGCTGTATTTTCCCGCTGAAGTGCGGGAGATCGCCGAATACGGCAAGGCTGAGAACATGACCTTGCAGAAGCCGGAGATGGACTTGGCGGAACAGTTTATCCGCCAGCTCACGGCCAAGTTTGAACCGGAGCAATACAAGGACGAATATCAGCAGCGCATCCTGGAGCTTATCGAAACCAAGCGCGCCGGGCAGGTGGTTGCCGGTCAAACGCCGAAACCCAAACTAGCGCCGGTCATCGACCTGATGGAAGCTCTCAAGAAGAGCATCGCGGAGCGGGGTAGTGCGTCCGCGTTGCCGGCTTTGGTGGAAGCCGACAAAAAGAAGGCGCCAAAATCAGCTCCGGCAGCCGACGCCAAGCCTGCCCGGCGCCGCAAGACGGGTTAGCCCTCCTCAAAACCTCGACTTGTTGGGGAGATGCAGCGGTATTTCCGCCTAAAGCGCTTGACCCATAGTCTTAGGTAGTTAAGACTATGAACAGCCCGCATGGCCACCACACACGTTCTCATCGAAATTGCGATGTCCCTATGATCAAAACTCGATTGTCGGGTTTCCTGATGCTGCTGCTCTTGAGCGCGCCTGCGGTAAGCTTCGGGCAAAGCGTACTGGAACAGCTGGCGGCGAGCAGCATCAGCGGCACTGTTCTCGATGTGAACGGCGGCATGGTTCTGGGTGCGCAGGTGACGTTCGTTGCCTTGAATCCTCCTGTCAGCCGTACGGCCATGTCGGATGACCACGGAGAGTTCAGCTTTCCTGGACTGGCTCCCGGGAAGTTCAGGTTCACCGTCGCCGCGACTGGCTTCACGCCCTACGCGTCGTCTGAGGTCATTTTGCACCCCGGCGAGAAATTGATACTACCTGAGATACGATTGTCGCCTGCGGCGACGACCACGGATGTTCAGGTCTCTGTGACCCAGGTAGAAATAGCCACTGAGCAAGTGAAGGTTCAGGAGCAGCAGCGCGTCCTCGGGGTTTTCCCCAATTTTTATAGCAGCTACATTTGGGACGCTGCTCCCATGACTGCGGGGCAAAAGTACCAGCTTGCGGTGCATTCGCTGGTCGACCCATTTTCCTTTGTGGGAACAGGCATATTTGCTGCCGCCGAACAGTGGCAAAATACTTTTCCCGGCTATGGCAAGGGCGCGCAAGGCTACGCCAAGCGATATGGCGCGGCCTATGCTGACGAGGCGCTGAGCAGGATGATCGGCAGCGCCATCCTGCCCTCACTGCTGCACCAGGATCCTCGCTATTTTTATCGCGGCACAGGAAGCAAAAGATCGCGGGCGCTCTATGCCATCTCACAAGCGGTCATCTGCAGAGGAGACAACGGCAAGATGCAGCCGAACTACTCCTACGTTCTGGGGAGCTTCGCCGCGGGCGGCATTTCGAATCTCTATCACCCCGCGGGTGATCGTGGAGTGGGCCTCACGGTTGGCAATGGTTTTCTCAACGTGGGCGCTCATGCGATCGATAATCTGGCTCGTGAATTTCTTTTCCGCAAACTCACACCCAAAGTTCCCGACTACGCGCAAGGTAAACCTTAAGCTCTCAACATTCCTAGGAATTTTCTGGGTGAAACAGCCAGCTCAAGTCGTGGTTTGTATCCTCGGGAAAACGCAAATCCTTGCGGCCAGCACAACCAACGCGATCCAGAGAAGGTCGGCGACAAACAGGTGAGTGATCTGCAGCCACAGGGGAGCAAGCAAAACCACGTCCGCGATCCCGAGGACACATTGCAAGGTCAACAGCGACAGCACTCCGTTCGCGAGTTGGCGTTCTTTCGGGCGAGGAAGGCTGCGCAGCAGTAGCCAACAGATAAAGACGCCTGCAATCACCGCCGTGACGGGGTGCAGAAATCGCAGCTGCTGTAACCAGGTGCTTCCGCGCGAAAAATCCTGTGCCAGTGCGGCTCGCATCGAGGTGGCAGGGAAGAGCGTGTCGCTGAGCGCAGCCAGCGTTCCGCTCATCCCCACGAGCAGTATGGCCACGAGGCCGGTAATGACGGCCGGCAATTGCGAAAAACTCACGCGCTGGCGATGGAAGATTTCTCCGCACGACAGGAAGTGCGCGCAGAGTGCGAGTGCCCCCAGCAGCAGTAGAGTATTGGCCAGATGCAGCGAAAGATAAACTGCGCGTGCCGGGGAGCGGTTGTCTGCCGTTAGCCGCAGCAGGACCAACAGAGCGCCCAGCAACGCTTCGTTGAAAATGAGCACCGTTGCCGCGACCACGGCCATGCGAGCCAGATGTCCCGCCACCGTACTGCGAAATACCCACAGCAGCAGGAGCAGAATCGCAATCACTGTGATACCGCTGGTCATGCGGTGAGCCAGCTCGATCAGGGTCGCCAACCGCGGATGAGTTTGTACTACGACCCCATTGCACAGGGGCCAATGATCTCCACAGCCGGCGCCGGAGCTGGTCGCACGCACCACCGCCCCCCACAAAACCACTGCCACGTTGTAGCCCAGAACAATCCAGGCAAAACGAGGCAGCAGAGTCGAAGTGCGCGAGGTCCTGGGTGTCGCCGAAGCTGGAAAGGCGTGGGCAGAGCTCATCGGTACCCCCTGTCCATCTTACCCGGCTAGTTCCTTGGCGCGTTGTGTGGCGCGCATTACGGCTTTGATCAGAGTCACCCGAAGGCCGCCCTCTTCCAGTTCCAGGATGCCATCGATGGTACAGCCGGCCGGGGTCGTAACTGCGTCCTTCAACAGCGCTGGATGGTAGCCGGTCTCGAGCACCATCTTGGCTGCGCCGAAGGTGGTTTGCGCCGCCAACAGGGTCGCCACATCGCGGGGCAGGCCGACCTTCACGCCGGCTTCGGCCAGCGATTCCAGGATGATGTAGATAAACGCCGGCCCGCAGCCGGAAAGCCCCGTCACGGCGTCCAGGTGCTTTTCTTCCACCACCACGGTTCGGCCGACAGTGGCGAAGAGAAAGGCTGCGAGATCCAGTTGCTCCTGGGTGGCGAACTGTCCGCGGCTCAGCGCAGCAATGCCGGCTCCGAGCATGGATGGAGTATTGGGCATCGCACGGACCACACCGATTTCCATGTCCGCTGCGTGCTCGATGGCCGTGGTCCGTACGGACGCGGCAATGGACATCAGCAACTTTTTCGGGTTGAGCGCGGGACGAATCTGCCGGACGACCTCGGGCACCGTGATGGGCTTAAGCCCGATCAGGATCAGATCCGCTGCCTGCGCAGCGGCCACATTGTCCGTCGATACATCGACCCCCCACTGCGCCGAGAGCTGCCCGGCACGCTCCTCGTGTTCCACTGTGGCCACGATCTGTTCCGGCTCAAGTACCTTTGACTTGAGGAAAGCCTGGAGCAGAATCCCGCCCATTTTCCCGGCTCCCAGAATGGCTACCTTTAGACCGGCTAGCGGTTGCCCGGCTGTAAATCCACCCATGATTTCTCCCTTACTTTTGTGCCTTTTGCTGCGCGATCCAGCTGTCGACGCGTTGCTCCAGAGTATCGAGGGGCAGCGCGCCGGAATCCAGTACCTGGTCGTGGAAGGCGCTGAGGTTGAACTTGTCGCCCAGGGCCTGCTGTGCCTTGGCCCGTAGCTCCAGGAACTTGAGTTGTCCTACCTTGTAACCGAGCGCCTGGGCGGGCCACGCGATATAGCGATCGACTTCGGCCTGCACACCGCTTTCCTCGACTGCCGAATGGTCATGGAAGTAGTCGACCATCTGCTGCCGCGTCCAGTGCTTTGAA
Organism: uncultured Acidobacteriaceae bacterium; assembly: GCA_963847155.1. Taxonomy (GTDB): domain Bacteria; phylum Acidobacteriota; class Terriglobia; order Terriglobales; family Acidobacteriaceae; genus PALSA-350. The sequence continues at coordinate 27,086 of CAWJZH010000010.1, forward strand.
TGGACGCCGGTGTCGACTACCAGGCGGATCGCGCGCCAGATGTCGCCCTCGAGGCGGCCATAGTCGCTGTAAGGGTCCTGGTAGAAGCCAACATCCTTGCCCAACTGTTCCGCGTAGAGACCCCACCCTTCGCTGTAAGCCGTGTACCCGAGGTATTTGCGAAACTCGGGAACGCCGGTGAGTTCCTGGGCGATCGAAATCTGCAGATGGTGTCCAGGCAGGCCCTCGTGGTATGCCCGGTCCTCGACATCAGCGAGGGACCGCGTCTCAAACTGATAGGTGTTGACATACACCATGCCGGGCCGGGAACCATCCGGCGAACCGTGTTCGTAGTAGGCTGCCGCCTGATCCTTCTCGCTGTACGCGGGTACTGGCATGACGACCACAGGGGCTTTGGGCAGACGGCCAAAGAGCTGAGGCAGTTTGGGGCGCATGCGGTCGAGATAACCGCGATAGGCATCCAGAAGCTGCTCTTTGCTGGTTGGGAAAAGCTTGGGGTCATGAGTAGCGGCGTTCTGCAAGGCCTTGACATCCGCGAAGCCCAGCTTATGGGCGATGGCCAGTAGCTGGTCCTCGTCCTGCTTTACCTGGTCAACCCCGATCTGATGAATCTGTTCAGGCGTCAGGTCCGTGGTGGTGCTCTGCTTCACCAGAAAACGGTAGTAGGCATCGCCATCAGGGAGAGCCCAGATGCCGGGATCGTTACGTCCGCCGGGAATGTATTGTGCCTTGAGAAACTTGCCGAAGCGAACATAGGCAGGCGCCACCTGTCCGGCGATGGCAGTCAACAGCTCCTGCTTGATGCGCGCTTGTTGCGTGGCAGAGACCGTGGCAGGAAATTTTTGAGCGGCTGAGCGAACGGTCCGTCTTCGGGCTTTTGATTGGCGATCGCGTTGACTTGCGCCAGCACCTTCTCCATCAGATAGGCGGGAGGCTCGCGATGGTCATCCATGCCGATCGACATGTCGTCGGTAATCTGTTGAAAGGCGAGCGGCACCTTCTTCAGCCGGGCGATGTAATCGTCGTAGTCCTTGACGGAAGTAAAGCTGAGCCGGGGAACAAGCTGGGGAAGGGAGATCTGCAAGCCGTCGAATTGGGTGACCGGCATTTCCCAGGGCTTGAACCTGGCTTGCTGTTGATTCAGGATCAGCTCGCGTACCAACAGGTCTTTGCTCAGTTGCTCCTGGGTAGACATGCCGGCGGTATCTACCTCAGCCAATCGACTGAGAAATCCTCGTTCATGGGAGAGCGATTCGTTATAGGCCTGTACGGAGTAGTCGCGCAGTTGATCGTTGTACCGGTTGTCGCCGATGGAAGAGGCAAACTCCGGCTCGTGCTTGAGCTGATCTTCCCAATAGTCGGTGAAGATGGCGTTGAGTGTCTTCACACGGTTGTTAAGGGGAACATCTTGCGCTGCGCCTCCACTGGTTGTCAGCGCGAGGAAGACGAAAAGAATGGCGATAAGGTTGGGTATTGGTGACAAACGGATTCCTGGGTTCGCTGGAAGCTGGATCCCGGATTCCTGTGTGGTTCGCGGAGATCGCGAAACTAAGGCACAGCCCACACGCCGCGACAGAAGGGCACCCTACGCAGGAATTCAGGTCTATGCGCAGTGTATCGACATTTCGCGCAGGCGAACAGGGCGGCGCCATTGACCGCCGTGTCGGCCCGGGAACTTAGTCGTGGTGAGCGATCGCGGGCGATGCCACCATTTCGTCTTGCTTTACGTCGCTAGACTGCATGGGCATGGCGAGGTCGGCTTCGAGCATCCGATAAAGGGTGGACCGGCTGATCCCGAGTTTGGAGGCGGCGCGCGCTTTATTGCCATCGCACAATTTCAGCACCTGGAGAATGTGACGCCGGATTACCCCATCGAGGGTGAAGTTTTCGGGCAAAGCCGACTCGCCTTCCTTGCTGCCTGCGGGTTCGAGGGGCAGGATAACCAGATCGATGGGGCGCAGCCACTGGGCTTCGCTCGACAGGCACGCCGCGCGGACCACGCTTTCCAACTCGCGTACGTTTCCGGGCCACAGGTGGCGCAGCAGAATGGGGAGGGAGCCAGGGCCGAGACCCTGCAAGGGCCGCTGCTGCTCCCGCGAGACGGTATCGATGAACATCTGCACCAGTGCCGGGATGTCTTCTTTGCGATCGCGCAGCGGGGGCAGGGCGAAGGAAACGGCGCTTAACCGGTAGTAGATTTCAGGCAAAAAGGCGCCGGCGAGCACCTGGGCTCGCAGCGGCCTGCGAGCGGTGCAGATCAGCTGTGAGGGAGAGGTTTGCACTCCCTGCTTTTCAGCAGAGAGGGAGGTTTCGAAGGAACGAATGTAGCGCAGCAGTTGCGCCTGAGGCGCCGCTGCCAATTCGTCAATGTTGCGGATCAGCAGGACGCCCTCGCCCGCCCGGCGAACGGCTGCTCGCAGGGCCTCAGAACGGAGCTCGCTGTTGTTGGGGTCGTCGGCCAGGAGCAAACCGGAGGCCTCTTCGACAACCATCGGGCCTGCAGAAGCATGCCGCGCCTGGATGTGTCGGGCAAGCAGGTGTTTCCCGGTCCCCGCTTCGCCTTCAATCAGGACCATCCGCACGCGTGGGCCGATCTGCTGCAATTGTTCACTCACCCGGCGCATGGCCAGCGATCGCGAAACCAACTCAGGCAACGGACCGCCCGGAGGCCGGCGCGTAGGCGCCCAACGGCCTTGTTCCCGGTGCGGTTGCAACGGTTGATTGATCATTCCTTGCTCCTCTGCTTTTCGCCTAAACAAGCCTTGAAAGCGCTCTTAGCGGTTTATCGGCGGGGTGTTAGAAGAGTTGAGCTAAGGAAGTGAGGTTGGTAACAGGACTAGGAAAAGCTCGCTCAAGTGAAGGGCGCGGCCCACGAAACTCGATTAAGAATTCCAAATTGCGAACGGAGCTTGGGTATCCCAAATCTCGCGAAAAACGAGGGAGATGTGGGATACCCAAGCTCCGGAGCCGGGATACAAGTTTCAAAAGTTTTTCAGCACCTGGGCCGGCGCACACCCGAAGTTGCGGCGTCAGAAGCGATGATTCCATCCCGGATGTGGACCACCCGATGAGCGTACTCTGCAATGTCCGGCTCGTGAGTCACAAGGATGATAGTGTTCCCTTTTGCGTGCAGCTCGTCAAAGAGCGCCATGATCTCATCGCCGGTCTTCGAGTCCAGATTGCCGGTCGGTTCATCCGCGAGAATAATCGAGGGCCGATTTACCAGGGCCCGCGCAATCGCCACACGTTGGCGTTGGCCGCCCGACAACTCGTTGGGTTTATGGTTCATGCGGTCCTCGAGATTGACCGAGCGCAGAGCAGCCTTGGCCCGTTCGATCCTCTCATCCGCAGGCGTGCCGTTGTAGATCAATGGCAGTTCCACATTATGCAGAGCGGTGGCGCGCGCCAAAAGATTGAATGTCTGAAAAACAAAGCCGATTTCGCGATTGCGAATACGCGCCAGCTCGTCATCGTTCAACTCACTCACCAGGTGTCCGTTGAGCCAGTATTTTCCCTTGGTCGGTGTGTCCAGGCAGCCAATCAGGTTCATCAGCGTCGACTTGCCCGAACCCGAAGGACCCATGATGGCAACGTATTCATTGTGCTGAATGCGGAGGTTAATGCCGCATAGCGCGTTCACCACCTGGTCCAGGCCCATGGTATACGTCTTCCACAGATCCTCGACGACGATGACCTCTCCCTGGGCGCCATCACGGGCCATGTCGGCTTGCGCTGCGCTGGTGGTTTCGAGTGCCATCTTCTGCTCCTGTCTCGCGGTTGTTCCGTTTACGAAGATTCCGTGGTCTGGGTCGCCGCTGCATTGTCCCGCTTCAATTTGACGTCGTTCTTGAGCGTGCGCAGCACTTTATAGGGCCCAATGACAATTTCATCCCCCTCTTTCAGGCCACCGGTCACTTCAATATCCGTAGAGCCGGTAATGCCAGTAGCGACGGGGACAAACTGCGATTCAATCTTGCTGCCGTGGGAGCGCAACAGGAAAACTCCCTGGGTCCCCGGATCCTGAATGCTGGGCGGGGGCGTATCCCCGTTGGATGCGGCGTTCACGGTCTGGATTGAGTTGCCGGGCTTCAGGGACGCGGGAGTGCGCATCGCCAGAGCCTGAATGGGGATGCTCAACACATTTTGCCGGCGCGCGGTCGTAATCTTCGCGGTGGCGGAAAGTCCCGGGCGAAGTTCCGGGGGTGGATTGGTGAGCGTCACCACTACCTTGAAATCCTTCGCTTCTTCGGTGCCGGTGGTGCTTTGGCTGGTGGCGATGCCAGTGGACCGCAGAATGGCCTGGTCGCCCACTTCCGTGACCTTTCCCGGGAAGACCTTACCGGGCAGGGCATCGACCGTCACGTCCACGGGCAGCCCCATGGCGACATTCACGATATCGGTCTCATCGACCTTGACCTCGGCGGTGATGACGGACAGATCCGCCAGCGTCATCAACGTGCTGCCCTGGGCATTCTGAATGCCCACCACGACCGTTTCGCCTTCGCGGACGGGCATGTTGGTCACAATCCCATCAAAAGGCGCAACGCTGACTGTTTTGTTCAGGGCATCGATGTTGCTGGTAAGTGTGGCCTGCGCGGTGCCCAGCTTGCCACGGGCAGATGCGGTCTGGGCTCGAGCCTGCACCAGGGCCGCTTTGCTTTGCGCCAGGGTGGCGACGTCAG
>CAWJZH010000011.1:0-276991 GCA_963847155.1 uncultured Acidobacteriaceae bacterium
ACTCAGGCGCTAGGGATTCTGGGGCCTGAGACACAATGACCTTGTCAACCAATATTTGTGGAGACACAACGCTGAAGACAATCCCAGGGGGTGGTGAATCTGGCGCACGTTGTGCGGCAAGAGAAAAGTCAGATGGCTCCTGGCTCTGGACCTCTGCACCAATTCCTTTCTCCTTGAGCATCATTGTGAGCGCATCCCGCACTTTGCGTTCTGTGGCTGAGTCAGGTGCGATTTCATCGCCGAGGGCCATAACCCTGTTCTTCAAGAGAACACGAATTTCTGCGTCGCTCCACCAGACGAAGTTGTTAAACCGGTAAGGAAGGCGAGTCGGGGAGCTTGGCACGATGTGGGCAGTCTGGGAGTACCCTCCGGCAAGCACACAAAACACGGAGAACACCGGCGGTGGAATGTGGAACCAGCATCTTGTTTGTAATTTCGTAGTAATCGAGGGTCTACGACATGCGATTTCGTATTTGAATTGTGTGGACTGACGAGCTTAATTTTAATGCTTCACGCCCGTGCGAGATGACCTTGAGCCTTACGTTGGTAGTCCCGCGAAAGTCACATTTTCAAGACTGTACATGACTTTCGAATTACCGCTTTGGGCAAATAACGGGCAATCAGGAAGTGCAAGTCCGCGTGCTGCCGGAAAGTCTGGTTTTCGGTAACTTCCCTGGGTGATCTGCTGGTAAGCAGGTGAAGTTACCGCAAATCCCGTTTTTTGGGCACTTCGAATCGAGCCTTGGCTCCATATAGTTAACAGATGGGTCTTCTTCACCGAGCAATCCACCTTCCGCTTTCGTGCGCCACCTTCGGTTCTTGGCTTCCGGCTAAGTTTCGATGCGATCCGGTAACGGACGATGAGCTTATATGGGTGACCGAGTGGGAACGATCAGGCGGGAGCGTTTGGAGCTGAGCGAACCACTAGATGCCCGGAAAGTCACCATTTCAGTTAATTGCCCCGCATAGTGGGAGAGACTAGAGCGGTGCTTGTCAGGGCTCCGCTTCGGAGCCGTATGGAACGCACGAAGCCAACTCTTCGCCTGCCGCGTGATATGCGACCCGTTCGTCGTGGGGGTGTGGGAGCGCCGACCATTCAACTTTGTCGTAGATGACGTGACAACTGGCATCGAAATCACTTTCGATACTCAATAGAGTCGCGATCACAGCTTGTCCATCGCTGAAGTCCATCCGAACCCGATGACCCTCTAAGACTCGCAGGGCTTGGAACTCTTCCAGCGTCATCTGATCTCCATTTCTCACCCGGCTTTAGGCTATCTCGGAAGGAGTTTCCTTGAAGTTTCGTTTTCGGTAACTTCTTTTTTTTTGGGGAACCGTCCGGGCAATTTACCGCAAATCCCGTTTGCAAGCAGTTCGTTTTATGTCGACGGCCCGGGCACTTCAATGGGTGGCGCGGTTTCCCTAGTATTGTGTGAACCCGATGAGCAGCCATACGATTAGCAACCACGTCACCGACGCGCATGCCAGCAATGCGGCAAAACTGCGGCTCCGAAAACACAACATAATTGCGGCGCACAAAGAGAGCAGGCTTAGGCCCAACCCGCGATCCTCAAAATGGTAGTCACGGTAATCTCGCAGGAGCAGTTGATTTCTGTGATGTAGTCCCCAACCTGCGTAGGCAATACAGGTGCTCTGCATGAGAACCACCGCCAATGCCACACGTTTTGCAGGGTGAGTCTGCCACCCTGGTATTGACACTACGCATGCGGCAATCAGAGTGCTAGCGACGAAACAAAGGTTCGCCCAAGTGTATTCAAAGATCATGGCCAACCTGAGGTAGCGTCATGGATTTCTATTCTAAAGAGTTCTCGCTCTGACCTGCCTGCGAAGTCTCGTTCTCGGTAATTTCCCCGCAGCCGGACCACCGGGCTCGCAACTTACCGACAATCCCGTTTCAAGGAAGTCATCGGCGCGTCACGAATGACGGCGAGCGGGTTTCTCGTTTTTATTTGAAAGGAGGGTCATTTTTCCTTGACCCTTCCTTCGATCAAATCGCTACGTATCTGCAGTGCCCAGGTTTCGTTCATCACTGATACAGCGACCCAATCCGTGCCCTCCCAATCGAAGCCGTCGTCGGGCTCGACGCAGTTCGCAAAGAACCATACGGCTTCAGAGAGAGATTCTTTTGAGTGCCAGGTCGTCATTACAACCCGCCCTCTAGGCTCGTCGGGCATGCGCTCTAGGTCAAACTGATCATGTACCCTTTCACAATCAGGTCCCCATACGCAGAAGTACGCAATTCCCCTTTCCAGCAGGGATTTTGCGGTCTTCCCTATGGCTTCATCATTGATTGATGTCGCATCGAGAGCCAGAAATAAAGAGTAATTGGCTGAAACATGATCAAGAGCCGACCGGACATCTTCTAGGACAGGCACCATCCCAACGCAGAAACGTCGCGTAGGCCGTTGCTCGTCTCGCTGCATTTCGAGCGCATGAGATCTCCACGCCTGATGCTAATCGAACAGATCAAGACCTGCAAAGTCTGGTTTTCGGTAACTTGCCCCGCCCTGGGCCCTGAATTTACCGATAATCCCGTTTTGCAGGAACTCTATCTGGCGCAATTGGTGTCTATCGACTCATGACTGTGATGTTCTCACGAATCGTAGCGCTGATCTCCGTCGCCACCGTCGCCTCTGGAACTTTTGCCTCCGCGTTGAATACAAGCACAGGAGTCAACGTTGTGCTCCCGCATGCATGCAGTTCGCATGGTGATGCCAGAGATTTAGTGGTCCGTTATCTTCCAGGTGGCAAGCTATGGTTGAACTCAGAATCTCTCGACGAAAATATGCTTCGCTCAAGAGTTCAGGGCGATTTGCGAAAAGGGCGGAAAAACTCCTATGGGTGGCGGCGGATGAACACGTATCCTATGGTGAAGTTGTCGTTTTACTGTCGAAGCTCAATCGAGACAATCCGGACACATACATTGCACTCACAACCAAAATGCAAACAGGGGCGATCGATCCCGCGGACCCAAAGTTTCGGAAGGCTCAGCTGAATCCAAACCTTGGAATTTACAGTCTATGTTTCCAAGTTCCCGAAAAGTCGGGTTATCGGTAAGTTGCCGTTGCACCGACGGGCTCGGGCAGGGAAGCTACCGCGACCCCGTTTTCAAGGAACCGCAGCCGGTGGCTCCGAACATCAGGCGGGGGCCAATCGCTGGAGTTTTCTTTGGGTTGGACCAGATGGTTACTATACGGCCTCGTCAGGTGGTCCGACATTGGCGGGGCAGGAAACTGCCCGCCGAAGTGACTCCGACGAGCATGGACGTCCGCGCTCTTCTAGTGGCTTACCGGAGTGAGCGGATTGAACCCCGCGCCCGGCGACAGGCCGGACTCGACCACCACATTGTTTCCGTTGATCCACTGCCTTCCGCCCTGGCCCAGCGGTGCGATATAGCGCTGCCCTGTGGCCGTGTCCACCGTAGCCTGAACGCCATTAATGACATCGTTGAAGCTGTCATTCTGGAGTCCGCTGATCATCGCTTGTTCACGCGCATTCTCCGCATTGGTGGCCGCAATCGTTGCTCGCGTATCGGCGTCAATCTGCTGAATTGCCCGGTTGTTCAACTGGTTCTGCATAGCGATCCATGCCGGGTTCATTGCCAGCGATTCCCCGGAATGCTGCAGCGTCGCGCCTGCTCCCTTTGCCTGCTCTGTGGGAGCCATCAAACTCCCAAGCGCCACCACCACCCAGCTGGACCCTGGTCCGCCGGGCCCCATCAGCATCGTCTCCGCATACACGTACGCGGACGTGGGCGCGCCGTTCCTGGTGCAGCTAAAGAATGCCTCACCGGCCGTAGTGTGACTCATGCCGCCTGCGGCGGGATGATACTTTGGCGCCAGCGCATCGCTTTTCGTCAAATGCAATCCCTGGCACATGGGGGCGAATCGCGCCTGACCATACTTGGCCGCGAACACATTTCCGGCGGCATATGCGGCCACACCCGGTCCCGGCCGCAGGAACGGGCCCGGCACCCGGTAGGGAGGAACGGTCGAGTCGCCCACACGAAGATTTGTCTGCCCATCCGGCGAGGTCATGTCAACAATCATCCGTGCGTCGATGGTGCTGAAACGGAACAGTCCGCCATAGGTCTTCCAGCCCTGCGGAACCTGGATTGAAAATGCTTTTTCCCGCGTATCGCGCACGGTTACCCAACTCGCATTGGTTGCGCCCAAGTCGCCGGTCTGCTCGCTTGCCCCGCTCTGCCCGGGTACTGCCGCGTCGACGCCGCTTGAAGCAGAACGATGCGCCGCATTGTAGGCAATTCCCAAAACCAATAACAAAAGCAAGAATCCGGCCCAAGCAATCTTCTTCACCTGTCGCCTCCGCTCACTCCAGGGCCCGAATTCTCTGGGATCTTACCGGTGCCGGTCGAGTGGATACTCCCGGAAGGAATAGCCGGTATCTCCGCAATAGCTCAGACGGGACCGATCCTAATCCCTTTATCGATTGGAGAGAAGTGGATTTCTGTTCGGACCACGCCGAGCCTGCGGTGCTTCGGTGAGAAGGTCAAAAGCAACTTTGGCAACCATGGCCGTCATTGGTGGGTCTTCCACCGGTCTGGCAAACCGTCCTTCCGCATCACACATCCTGCTTTCAGGTTTACAATGGCCCACCCCGGGAACGCAGTTCAAAGCGGGGTGAAAGAGGAAGTGAATCCATGCTCGGAGAACTGATTGGAGAAACAACAGGTAAGAGAAGCGTAAGACGGGTCTTATCAACTGACCCCCCAACCGTAGAAGTGTCGTTCGAAGATAGCGGTCACATGTTTGGTGTGGCTACAACAGGCATTGGCACTTATACGTCGATCATCCGGCCGGATGGCTCCATATTTGGTGAAGGCAAAGGAATCAACTTGACCCAGGAGGGCGAAGGCATCACCTGGACGGGAATGGGCGTGGGGAAATTCGGCCCCGCTGGCGCAGTCAGCTACCGCGGCATGCTGTTTTTCCAAACCAACTCCCAGAAGATCGCGCTGGGCTCCGGTTGCGGTGCTTTCGAATACGAGGTAGATGCTGCCGGCAGCACGACTTCCAAAGTTTGGGAGTGGAAGTAGGAGTCCCTCGCATGAGTCCGCGGCTGGTGGGCAGAGATTTCAACCAATGGCGCTCCCGCCAGCCGCAAACTTGCGAGACGCAGCAGCCAGGATCAGCTGTCAGACCTTCCAGAGGGGCCCGAATCACCGCCGAACATGCTTCAAGAAAATCCTGAGTCTCCTCATCGAATGCATTGGCTGCTTCGCTTTCGATGTCGATGGTCCCCAGAACGCTATTACCTTCTCCGTCGAATACCGGAACAATGATCTCTGAACGCGTGGTGCCGAACGCAGTTAAATACCGCGCATCCGCCGAGACGTCACCAACATTTATGGTTCGCTTATGTACTACGGCGGCGCTCGTTAGTCCTTTGGTCAGCGGGAAGGTGGGATATTCAGGTGCGCCCGGTCCACTCCCGGTTAAGTTTCTCACCAGTCCAGCCGCATGATCGATGTCGTACAGGCCGACCCATCGCTAGTTGGCGGAGCTTCGCAAGAGGCGCGGCGATTTGTTCAAGTGCAGCCTGTCGATCGTGAACTGTGGTTGCGATGTGCTCTAGCCTCGAGAAAAGCGTGCTGCGGCCGGCGTCCATGGTTCCAACCTAGCAAAGCGAGATAAGCTTTTTCCATGAAGTTTAGAAACGCAACCCAGGCCGACATTGCTCAGATTTGTGCGCTCGAGAGGCTGCCGGAATTCCGCACCATGGTTGGTTCCTGGCCGGAAGATCAACATATGCGCATGCTTGCCGATCCTGATGCTCTCTACATCGTTGCTGAAGATCCATCGGGACGTATCGCCGCCTTCGCGATCCTGCGTGGGCTGCTGTCAGAGCATAAACAGGTGGAACTCAAGCGCCTTGTGGTGCGTACTCCCAACCAGGGCATTGGCAAACAACTTTTGACTGAGGTTGCGGACCGGGCATTTGGCGACCATTCTGCGCACCGGCTGTTTCTGGACGTGTTCGTGACCAACGACCGCGCCCGCCGAGTTTATGAGAATTTCGGTTTTCGCAAAGAGGGCATCATGCGTGACGCGATCTATCGAGATGGAGCTTACCACTCACTTGTTCTGATGTCGTTGCTGGAAACGGAGTATCGATGGGGGAGCAAAGCATCCGCACCCGGAGCCGTGAAACAAGGCGGCACGAATGGATAGGGCGGTGGATAGGTCTTGGATTCTGACGGCAACGGCATTGTTTTGCTGGGCAAGTTTCGCGGTGGCGCAATCCGCACCGGATGCCGGGTGGCCGAATTATGGCAACGATGCGGGCGGCACGCGATATTCCGTTGCACGGCAGATTGATCGCAGCAACGTCGCTCAGCTGCAGGTGGCCTGGACGTACCGCACAGGAGCCATGGAACAGCAGACAGAGATGGTCCGCAAGGCGGCGTTTGAAGCTACGCCGATCCTGGTCGAGAACAAGTTATTCCTTAGCACCCCATACAACCGGGTTATCGCGCTCAATCCGCAAGATGGTCAGAAGTTGTGGGAGTACGAACCACATGTCGAACTTTCCAGGAATTACTCCGAGGTTTCGTCGCGGGGTGTCTCTGCATGGCTCGATCCCAAAGCGAAGCCCGGCCAGCCTTGCCGCTTGCGCATTTTCATGGGGACGCTGGATGGGCGGCTCATCGCACTCGACGGCGAATCAGGGAAGCCTTGCCTCGATTTTGGCGTCCAGGGCGAAGTGAATCTTGCTCATGACGCAGCAACGGCCACGGAGTGGACGGGTGGCTACCAGGTTACTTCTGCTCCCGCGATCGCCAACAATCTGGTGATCACCGGCTCTTCCATCGCCGACAACTGGAAGGTAGACACGGGGCGTGGAATGGTGCGCGCCTTCGATGCGCGGACGGGCCAGGTGCGTTGGAGTTGGGATCCTGCTCCGTGGGCAGAAAAAACGCAACCTCGTACTGGAGCCGGTAATGCCTGGTCAACGCTCTCGGTCGACCCCAAAGCGGATTTGGTTTTCATTCCCACGGGCAGTGCGGCGCCGGATTATTACGGCGGCATCCGCAAAGGGGACGACAAGTGGGCCAATTCCGTTGTCGCCTTGCGCGCATCGACGGGCAAGTTCGTCTGGGGTTTCCAGGTGGTTCACCACGACCTGTGGGACTACGACGTCGCTTCACAGCCCACGCTCTTCACCTGGAAGGATGGGACGCCGGCGATCGTTATCAATACGAAGATGGGCCACGTGTTCGTACTCAACCGGCTTACCGGTGCTCCTTTGCTGCCGGTGGAGGAGCGGCCTGTGCCGCAATCGGATGTGGCTGGTGAGCAGAGCTGGCCGACGCAGCCGTTTTCGACCATCTCGCTGGTACCTGAGAAGATTTCTCCGAGCGATGCGTGGGGAGCCACTCCAAAGGATGTGGCGTGGTGCCGGGACAAGATCGCGGCCTCGCGGTGGAACGGCGTGTTCACGCCCCCGAGCTTGCAGGGAACCCTGGTGTTTCCGGGCAATGTGGGCGGAGTGAACTGGGGCAGTGCGGCTTACGATCCGATCCATCACATCATGGTGGCAAACACCAATCGCCTCATTGCCTGGGTCAAGATGATTCCTCGCGATCAATTCGGCGCAGAAAATCAGAAGCCGCAAGACAACCGCATCTATGGAGAATTTGGCGATCAGAAAGGCGCTCCCTTTGGGCTCTACCGCACGTTCCTTCTGTCTCCGGGTAAAACACCTTGTAGCACGCCACCATGGGGTACCACCGAGGCGGTGGATCTCTTTACCGGAAAACAGGTGTGGGATGTACCGCTCGGCACTATGATTCCAGGGCAGCAGACCGGGTCGATCAATCTCGGAGGGCCAATGATCACGGCGGGCGGCCTGGTGTTTACCTCGGCGGCGATGGATCTTTACCTGCGCGCCTTCGATATTGAAACAGGAAAAGAAGTTTGGAAGTATCAGCTCCCAGCCGGCGGCCAGGCCACGCCCATGACGTATACCCTCCACGGCAAGCAGTACATCGTCATTGCTGCCGGTGGGCACGGCAAGCTAGGCACGAAGCAGGGCGACTATGTTCTGGCCTTCACCTTACCGTGATGTCGCTCGAACCAACATGTGGGGGTGGCGACGATTGACCATCATGATCGCCACGATGCTGATCACCGCTGTTGCGGTCAGGTAGAAGCCAGGCGCGGCTTTGTCATGGGTGATCGCGGTCAGCCAGGTGAAAATGGCCGGGGCAAAGCCACCGAATACGGTGACGCCCAGGTTATAGCTGAGCGAAAGGCCCGTGACGCGGGTGCGCGCCGGGAAAATACCGGCCATCACGGCAGGCGCAGCGGCAATGAAGGCGATTTGTAGCAGGGTCTCCCAGATGAGCCCCACCAGAAGCGTGGTGAGCCCGGGGTGGGTGACGATGAGCCGAAATACCGGGTAGAAAGTCAGCAGCATCAGGATCGCCGCGGGAAGCATCATGCGCGTCAGGCCGACCCGGTCCGCGAGGTGGCCGGCCACGGGGCACAGCACGATGCCAAGAGCGGCCAGAACCATGGTCGCGAAATACGCAACAGCCGGCGACATATGCAGCTGAGTAGTGGCATAGGTGGGCAGGTAAAGCGCGAAGTAGGTACCCGCCGTCCCTAAGGCGACCAGGCCCGCCCCAAGCAGCAGTCCCTCCTTCTCGGTCGCGAATACTTCACGGATGGGCGTGCGAGTGTGTGTCGTCTGGAGGAATTCCGGAGTCTCGTCGACTTTGCGCCGGATATACATGCCGACCGGGCCCACTAACAATCCGAAAATAAAAGGCACGCGCCAGCCCCAGGTGTGCAGTTGGTGCGCCGTGAGCGTGCTGGTCAGCACAAAGCCGAAAAGCGCGGCGAGCAGCTTTGCTACTTGTTGACCGGTCATCTGCCAACTCGAGTAGAAGCCTTTGCGGTGGGCGGCGTGCTCGATCATAAAAGCCGTTGAGCTGCCAAACTCTCCCGCGACGGCGAAGCCCTGGGTCAGGCGTGCCAGGAAGACGGCAATGGGGGCAAGCAAACCGATGGAAGCATAAGACGGCATGATGGCCATCACGCCGGTGCCGATAACCATCAGCTGAATGGAGAGCGCCAGCGCCGCTTTGCGGCCGGCGCGATCGGCGTAGGCGCCGAGAACAATGGCTCCCACCGGCCGGGCCAAATACGACAAACCGAATGACATGAAGGTGAGCAGGAGGGAGACCATCGGGTTCGCGTTAGGGAAGAAGACGCCGCCGATGGTAGTGGCAAAGTAACCGTAGACCAGAAGGTCGAACCACTCCAGCGCGTTGCCGATGGTCGCGGCGGCAATCGGCAACGCTCCGCCAGCGCGTTTCGGAGCGGGGACAAGGGGGTCGAACCTAGTGGCGCTGGACACAGGAAGGTAGCTGGAGGTTACATGAGGTGACATACCGGGGCAAGCCATTTCCGCCGCGAAGAGAGGCCCGTTCAAGGCGGGGCCTCTTCATTGCGCTATGCTTTGGCGGCTGCCGTAGGAGTACTCACAGTGTTCAGCTTCTCGAGCGACGCGTGGTCGAGCTTCAACTTGGTCGCCTCAATCAGGTCGGTCAAGTGCTGGTCGCTGGTCGCGCTGGCAATGGGGGCGGTCACTCCGGGTTGCACCATCAGCCAGGCCAGCGCGACCCGTGCGGGAGTTGAGTGGTGCTCGTGGGCTACTTCATCCAGCGCGTGGACTACGTTGAATCCCCAGTCGTTTAGGTACTTAGCTACGGTCCCGCCCCTCGCTTTTCCTTCCGCGTCTTTCTTCGAGCGATACTTGCCGGTAAGAAAGCCCGCCGCCAGCGAGTAGTAGGGAATAACGCCCAGGGTATGTTCCTGAACCACAGGCAGCAGGTCGGTTTCAAACTCCTCCCGCTCCACCAGGTTGTATTTTGGCTGCAGCGAAACATAGCTCACCAGGCCGTTGTCCTTGCTGGTCTCGAGCGCTTTGGCCAGCCGTGCGCCGCTGTAGTTGGAGGCGCCGATATGCCGCACCTTGCCTTGCCGCACCAGCTTATCGAAAGCGGCGAGTGTTTCCTCGAGCGGCGTCTCCTCGTCATCTTGGTGCGCCTGGTACAGGTCGATATAGTCGGTCCGCAGGCGCCGCAGCGAGTCTTCAACGGCTTGCTGGATGTATGCCGGTTTCAGACCTTTTTTCCCGTCGCCCATATCGATGCCGAGTTTGGTGGCCACGATCACGTTGCTGCGCTTGTCGCCCTTCGCCAGCCATTTGCCCAGGATCGTCTCCGACTCGCCGCCCTTATGTCCTGGCAACCAGCGCGAGTACACGTCGGCGGTATCGATAAAATTCAACCCGGCCTCCAGCGCCGCATCGAGTTGCCGGAACGAATCTGCTTCTGACAACGTCCATCCGAAGACATTGCCACCCAGACAAAGCACCGGAACTTCCAAATCAGATTTACCAAGCTTGACGCGCTGCATCGCAATCTCCTTGTTCCTATGATGTGTTAAATGCGCAGCGGGACGCAAACGGGGCAGGGGAGTTTCTGCTCACGGGTTGAGGCTGTGGATGGGGTTAGCGCATAAAGTGATCCGTTGCCCGCCCCGATTACAAGCAGAATGAAGAGTACTGCACTGAATCGAAAAGAGAGGACTTCGGAGCGTGTGCGGTAACCGGGATTTGAGAGTTTAGTCCCGCAGGGGCGGTTGAACTTCAGAGTTGTCCAAATTAGATTTTGAAAGTGTCTCGGTTTAGGAACTGCCCGTTCCTTGCCGTGATCCTATCCTTTTTGTCATCCCGAGCGCAGCCGAGCGGATCTGCGGTGCGCCGTTCGTGTGCCCCGCTCCTATCGGTCCACAACCTAGTCATCCGCCGAACTCTGCTGGAAATATCAACTCCCCTTTTTTATTCCCTGTTTCCAGGAGGAGTCCGTAGAACAGCAGATCCGCTCGGCTGCGCTCGGGCTGACAAAAAGGAGAGGATCGTTGCAGGGAAAGGGCGGTTGCTGGAGGAAAGGGTGGTTGCTGACCCGAGGCATTTTTTAAATCTAATTTGGGCACGTCTGGTTGAACTTAGCCCAAAGGCGCAGTCCTGGGAAGGCACGTGGCATTGAAAAGTCCCGTAGGGACGACTGAAGATTGTCCAGGATTGCGTCGCGGCCTGATTCCAGCGTCCCTGCGGGACTGAGTTTGGAAACGGAGTTCTTACCCACGCTCTTCTTGAAGCTATTTAAGTCAGCTTCCTTTTGACCTGGGAGTGGACCGCTTTCCTGCCGTGGGACCTGGCGGAATGCTTGCTATAGCTGGCAACCCGCAGGGTGGCTGAGGATCGTGGCTTGGGGCGATACTCTACCGGAGGCCGGAGGATCGCTTCCACGCGCTGCTCCGCGGCGACAGGCTCTTGGTTATAGTTCGGATCAAACATGGCGATGACGGCGGCGGCGCGCACCGTATATCTTCTGGCCCATTGACTATCGATTAGCGTGCTCTGCACGGTCCGCCAATGCTCTGCGCCGGTCTCGATGTAACCGTCGAGTAGCGGCAATTCCCGGACGCCATTTTCATCATTTAACGCGCCCAGAAATTCAACGAACGACTCCAGATTTGTGCCCATCTGGAAGACCAACTGGCTCAGCGCCATCTGTTGCGGCCCGGTGAGTTGATCGAAACCGCGGCAATAAGCCCGCGCATTGTAGACGGCCTGGAGGGCAGAGATGCGCAGCAGCCGCGTGGCCTCTTCTTCCGTCAACTGTGGCGTCAGAGTGTGCCGGATCACCCTTCGACGATACTGTTTTGCCGTCCAGGTATTTGCATTCCGGTCAAACTGATCGCGGATTTGTTGCAGCCGATCCGGGGAGATCCCGGCGGCCTGCCAGAGTTGAGCCGTTGAGGGCTCGACGAACAGGTGCGGATTAAGTGGATCGCGTTGAGGGTGCGGTGTTGCCTGGACATCCAGACTGAAACCCGCCCCGATAAGCGGCCGGCGAGTCGTCGGATCAGGATAAGCCGCCAGCACCCAACCTTCGTGCTGATGGTCGCGAAGGATATCCATCAAGCGGTCCAAGCTGAACTTGATATCGCCATCCCGGAAATCCAGCAGTTCCTGCGCTCCATTTCCCGTTGGCGAGAGTTCCTGGGAAAAGAGTGAAGACGACGCCAATGACTCGACTGGAACCAAGAACCCCCCAGCCGACGGCGTCGAGATTTGGGCGGGAGCGGAAGCCGCTGCCGCCAGGACCAGTAGTGGAAGAAACGAACGCATCTTTCAGGGCTCTTCCGGGCAATAACGTGTGCAATACACAATGACCCAAAACCAGCCAATAAACAATGACGGAAAAGTACCAGCCAGGAGGGAGGTAGCGCATCCAATACGGGTGCCCGGCAGTAATGTGGATGCACAGACGCTTATGGCCTCCCTCAATTCGCCCAGCGCGCCTTCGCTCACCCCACAGCCCGCGGCTTCCAACAAGCGTCTCCTACCGTGGCTGGTGGCAGTCGCGTTTTTTATGGAGTCGCTCGACACGACCATCCTGAATACAGCGGTGCCGGCCATCTCCGCCGCCCTCCATGTGGCTCCGCTCAGCATGAAGTCAGTGCTGGCCAGTTACACCTTGAGCCTGGCGGTCTTCATTCCCATCAGCGGCTGGATGGCGGACCGGTTCGGTACCCGCCGCGTATTTGCCTCCGCGATCGGCCTGTTCACCCTGGGATCATTTCTCTGCGGCATCTCCACCAACATTCACATGTTGGTCGTCTGCCGCGTCCTCCAGGGCTGCGGCGGAGCCATGATGGTGCCGGTGGGCCGGCTGACCCTGGTTCGCACGTTTGCCAAATCCGAGCTCATCCGGGCCATGAGCTTTGTCGCGATTCCAGGCCTGGTTGGCCCCATGCTGGGACCCGTTGCGGGTGGGCTCATCGTTGGATATTTTCACTGGCCGCTTATCTTCTTTGTGAACATACCGATCGGCATTTTCGGTTTGCTCATGGTCTATCTCCATCTGCCGGATTATCGCGAAGAACACACCCATCCCCTCGATATCGTTGGGCTCATCCTTTTCGGTTCGGGAATCGCGTTGCTGTCGTACGTGCTGGAAATATTCGGTGACCATTCCCTGAGTGTGCGCGAGATTCTCGGCTTGCTGGTGCTGTCGCTCGCTTTGCTTGCGGGCTACTTATTGCATGCCAAAGGAACCGTATTTCCTTTGCTGCAGTTGAATCTATTTCGCATTCGTACTTTTAGCGCGGCCGTCAGCGGTAGTTTCTTCACCCGCCTCGGCATAGGCGGTGTGCCGTTTCTCTTACCACTTTTGTACCAGGTGGGTCTCGGGTTTACGCCCATTCAATCGGGCCTGCTGATCGCGCCCCAGGCGATTGCCGCCATGAGCACCAAGTTCCTCATGCCGAAGATTCTCGCCCGGGTCGGGTTCCGCGGGGTGCTGATGTCGAATACCGTCATCCTCGGACTGCTCCTGCTGCTCTTCGCGACCATCGGACTCGGCACGCCCGTTTGGCTGATCGTCCTGCAGGCATTTTGTTATGGGACCTTCAGCTCGCTGCAATATACCAGCATGAATACTCTGGCTTATGCGGACATCAGTGAAGGACAGACGAGCAGCGCCAGTTCGATCGCCAGCACGATGCAGCAGATGTCCATCAGCTTCGGCGTAGCGTTGGCCGGGTTAGCCACCGCCCTTTTTATCCCTGCCAGCCACGCCAACCAGCGAGAGATGATTCACGGCATTCACCAGGCGCTGGTGGTGCTGGGTGGATTCACCATCCTTTCCACGATCATCTTCCGGAGATTGAAAAGTGGTGATGGCAGCAGTGTCAGCCAACAAAAGGTCGCTCATTCTGAGTGATCGAACCGCTTTTCGTTGAAAACATTTCCAGGAAAAGTCCGCGGAACTGCAGATCCCTCGGCTTCGCTTCGGGATGACAAAAAGGAGAGGGCTGTCGAAAAGAGGCGACCGTCGCCAAGGGACAACGCGGTGGTGGGCAGGGTAGACCGTTTAGCAACTGCCCTCTCCTTTAGCAACAGCCCTCTCCGTGCAACCACCCTCTCCTTTTTGTCATCCCGAAGCGAAGCCGAGGGATCTGCAGTTCCGCGGACCTTTCCTGGAAATGTTTTTCGACCGGGCGTGGCGTGCCTATGGATTCTGGGTGAACCAGTAATGTTCTTTGATCTTGGCGCCGCCCTTTTTCATGGGTGGGGGATTCTCTTTGCCCCATGCTGCGTGGTTCCACGTGACCGCCTGGAGTCCGTCGTGGCTGGGCTGAAAGGCCATGGGTGGCTCACCACCCTTACCCTGCGAGGCGTCGAAAGTAACCAGGACCTGATTACCAGAATCGACCCAATGTCCAAAGAGCGTTCGCGTGCCATTTCCCGCGTCTTCCGTGACTGTTGCTGAGCCATCGGGTCCCAGGCTTAAATTCATCGACGGCCCAGCCATTGGGCCCGCGCTGAGACGGGATTGATAAACGCCAATAAATTTGGAATGTACGTTGGTGTTGCCGCAGAGCGCGGCCATTGGAGACAGCACCAGTCCCGCACAAACCGAAACACGGAAAAGGAAGCGGCTGCCGGATCGCATGGTTTTCATCATCGAACGTAAGCCGGTTTTTTTGCAAGATCCGAATCGAATCCAGTGGTAAATTTCCTCAGCCCGCTGCTGCCTCCGGGAACTGCTTTCCAAACCGGACCCTGCAAATCCTGCACTTACGGCCCCTGAGGCTACACTGGGTGGACTGCCGGCAGCGAGCTCGCCTTGCAGCGGAATCCTTAAGGTTTATTCAAGGGAGATTCATGGAAGCTTTACCCAGATTCGATCTGCAAGGCAAAGTGGCCCTGGTGACAGCGTCGGCACGAGGCCTGGGCCGGGCAATTGCGCTCGCCCTCGCTGAGGCAGGCGCGGAAGTCGCGCTTGGCCTGCGGGACGCAAGCAGCGACGGCGGTTTGGTGGCCGAGATGGCTGCTCGCGGGCGGCGTTCTTTGCCATTGCAGATGGATATGACGAAATTTCCTCAGATTGGGGATGCGATCGATAAGACAGTCGAGAATTTCGGGCGACTGGACATTCTCGTGAATAACGCCGGAATTGCGCCCGACAACCTGGCAGAAAACGTTACTGAAAAAGATTTTGACCAAACCATCGCCATCAATTTGAAGGGCACATTTTTTGCCTGCCAGGCCGCCGGCAAGGTCATGATCCGGCAAAAGAGCGGATGCATCATCAACATGGGCTCGCAGGCGGGATTCGCGGCATTGCCCACCGAGTCTGTCTACTGTATGACCAAGGCCGCCATTAGCCATTTGACCAAATGCCTGGCGGTCGAGTGGGGTAAGTACAACATCAACGTAAACGCCGTCGCGCCTACCTTCATCCATACTCCGGGCACAGAATCGGCACTTGCGGATCCGGAGTTTCGCAAGGATGTGATCGACCGCATCGCCGCATTGCATCGCATCGGAGAACCGATCGAGGTAGCGGGGGCGGTGGTTTTTCTCGCTTCGCCCGCAGCGTCCCTCATCACTGGTCACACTCTGGTCATCGACGGCGGCTGGACGGCCCGATGAGCTTAGGCATCCAGGAGCAGTTTGGACAAATTGATATCTACGTCTTCGACCAGATTCTGCGCGGGAATATCGCGGCCGGTATGCGTGTGCTCGATGCCGGGTGTGGGTACGGACGTAACCTGGTGTACTTGTTGCGCGAGAGGTGCGAGGTCTTTGCCTTGGATGGGGACCCCGACGGGGTGGAGCATGTGCGGCAATTATCTGCATCGCTCGGGACTGGGCTACCCGTTGAGAACTTTCAAGTAGGATCGATCGAGCGCATGCCCTTTCCGGATGGTCTCGCGGATGTCGTGATCTGCAATTCGGTGCTTCACTTTGCTCGCGACGAGCGCCACTTCCGCGCTATGTTAGCGGATCTGTGGCGAGTCCTGAGACCCGGCGGGATGTTGTTCTGCCGCCTTGGTTCAAGGATAGGAATGGACTTCGAGCGCGTGCGCGGGGACATTTTCATCATAGGCGACGGCCAGGAGTGGTTCCTCGTGGACGAGGAGATGCTTCTTAGCCTGACTGAGCAGATGAACGCAGTACTCGTGGATCCATTGAAGACTACTATCGTTCAGGACTATCGCTGCATGACGACGTGGGTACTAAGGAAGCGCAGAGGTTGATTGACCTCTCCGTGTTCGCTCTATCAAAGAGCTTATTTGGTCAGAGCTTAGGAAAGGTTGAAATTGAATAAGTCATCTGGCCTTTTCATCTAACACTATTGTGAAACGCGTGTTAGCAGAAAGCGTGCGACCCATTCGTGCGGCTCAAAGGCCTTAGAAAGGGATCTTTCGGTTGATAATGCCGGACGATTCGCTCCAGAAAGCCTTAGGGTTCTGTGCCTTCCGTTTAGTCAAGTCACAAAATATCAGTTGCTTTTTGCATTGACGGTCATGCACACTTACCCCGCAACAGTAATGAAATATCGCATTTTGGGACCCTTCTTGTGAACACTTTCGTCTTGGTGAGAAACGCTTTCGGGACTGCCTGTCTCTTCATCTCTCTTATCCTCTTGGGTTTCTTTGGGAAGCCGGCCAACGCGCAGAATTCGCAGGCAATTTTCCCGACTGACAATCCCATTAATTTGAATGGCTATCCTACTTTTACCGGCGACTTCAATGGCGATGCGAAGCCGGACCTTGCATATGTAATCCCCGGCAGCCCGCAAAATTCTTTAGGGATCCTGCTGAGTGTGGGCGGCAATTCCGCGACTACCGTGACCACGCCTCTCTGTCCGAGCACGGTGGGGGGTTCCTCTGCGGTGGTGAACTTCGCAGATGTGAACAATGACAAGAAGCTGGACCTTGTTTTTTCCTGCAACGGCTATCTGACTGTCCAGCTGGGCAATGGCGACGGCACTTTTCAGACTCCAGCCTACTTCGCCATCAACTCCGGGACTCCGGTATTCGCTGACTTAAATGGTGACGGCTACCTCGACATCGCCGCCCCGGTTTCCAATCCGGCGCCTGCTGTCCCTCAAGTAGCTGTTTTTCTCAACAAAGGTGCCACGTCGCCAGGCGTGTTCACATCTCCCAAGCTGTATGCGCTCCCGGGGGGCGCCCACGGCCTAACAGCCGGTGACTTCAATGGAGACGGCAAACAGGACCTGGTGACAGCTATCCAATCAGATACTGCAGATGGGTGGACTTATAGTGGTTTCTCCATTCTCTACGGCAACGGGGACGGCACACTCCAGGTGGCCAACACGCAGTCAATAGGGCCTTTCTACAACTTCACCACAGGCGATCTTAACGGCGATGGAGTTACAGATCTTGCTTTTCTGCTGGTGGCTAACCCCAATAATCTTTTTACTTCGGTGCAGATTCTGCTGGGTAGCCCCAGCGGAACCTTCAGCCGAGGCGCGGCCCTACCGCTCGTACTCACCCCCGCTACGGTGTCGTTGCCTTCCGGCACCATGGCAGCCGTGGCTCTTACCAGCGACAGCAATCTCGATCTTGTCGTGACTACCGACGTCCTGAATGTCTTCCACGGAGATGGCAAGGGTGGCTTCACGGCCACTGGGAGCTACTCTGTATCGGGCAATCCGCTTTTGTTTGCGGATGTGAACGGCGATGGAAAGCAGGATTTGATCCCGGGCGCGCTGGAAACCTTCATCTTCCCCGGCAATGGTGACGGCACCTTTCAGGCACCGCCTGGTACGCCCGTCTCCGGCCCAGTCGCTGACGTAAATAACGATGGCATCGCCGACATGGTATTTTTCCCGCCGCCCGTGGGGAGCGTATTTGGCACGGCACTCGGCAGAGGAGACGGCACCTTCGCTATCCTTGACCAAACTACCTCACTCCCCGCGCCTGCAGGCGGCTACTACTACCTTGGTCCCGGAGACTTTAATGCAGACGGGAAGATTGACATCGTGGCGATTGACCCGGGCAGCGGCGGTTCCCACGCACTTGGTTGTGCGGCTCCAGAGGATGCCCAGCTGCTCTCGTATCTGGGAAGTGGGGATGGGCGGTTCCAGGCTAAGGGAACAGCCCTTGCGCTGGGAGTCAGACACGCGGGCTTGGGGGTAACCGGTGATTTCAACTCTGACGGAAAACTTGATCTGATTCTTCCTTATGGCGTCACATGCCAGCCGGGACTGCTGTTCGTGCCCGGGAACGGGGATGGAACGTTCGGCGCCCCGATCGACCTGAATGTGTCCCAAAACACGCTTGCAGGCTTGCTGGTTGCCGACCTCAACAACGATAAGAAGCTCGACTTCATTTGGGGCGCCGCCGTCTTTCTCGGAAACGGTGACGGAACCTTCAAACAGATTCCCCTCACCATTCCTGCCAATCCAGCAGGGACTATTGCGGCGGTTGCCCTCGCCGATCTCAATGGAGACGGTATCCCCGATGTGGTAGCCAGTCCCGGTACTACGATCTACGCTGGAAATGGTGATGGCACTTTCCAAACCACCCCCTTTTATTCCGTGCCGCTCGGGCCATATACGTATGCGCAGTCCTTCGCCACGGGAGATGTGAACGGGGATGGCAATCCTGACCTACTGGTTGGGGAGCAGGGGGGCGCCCCTCCTTTTCTCGCGGTATATTTTGGTGACGGACACGGCAACTTCACCCAGGATACGAATACTTATTACTTCGCTTCGCAGGTTTTACCTGCTGCGATAGTGCCTACCCGGCTCAACAATCAGGCCCCAACTCTCCCCAACGACCACAAGCTGGACCTCTTAGCGGTAATGGCCGACAGCGGCAACGGCCCGGTCGTCGCTTCGTTACTAAACCAGACCAATCCACCTCCCGCCAAACCGGTGGCCCTCAGCAGTACCACGGTGCTCGAGACTTCATTGGCCACGGCCACTCCAGGTGCCGCCATTACCCTGACTGCATCGATCTTCGGGACCAATCCCACCGGGTCTGTCTCCTTTGCCGCGAATGGCAATGCCCTGGGGACAGAAGCTGTTGTCAATGGAGCTGCAACGCTGGCGACATCCTTTGCAAATGCCGGCAGCTATACAGTCACGGCAACCTACGCTGGAGACAGCAACAATACGCCCAGTACGTCCACTGCTGTCGGTATCATGATTACGCCGGCGACGAGCGCCACCACGCTGCAAGCGACGCCGAGCGCGGGAAAGGTGAATGGACAGATCACGTTGAAGGCAACCGTCAGCGGAGACAGCCCGGCCGGTTCCGTGTCATTTGCGGCGGGCACAACCAGCTTGGGAACAGCCACACTTACGAATGGTGTGGCCACGTTGCAAACCTCGTTTGCCGTCGCCGGCAGCTACGCTACGACGGCGACTTACCAGGGAGACCAGAATAACGCTGCCAGCACTTCCAGTGCTGTAACCATCGTAATCGCCGCACCCGATTTTGCGGTGACGGCCACGCCGACTTCCGGGACCGTCCCTCCCGGTCAGACGGCAACCTTCACTTTCACAGTAACTCCTGCCGGCGGTTACTCGGGCACGGTGAAATTTTCCTGTGGCCCGCTACCCGCCCAGGCAGCCTGTTCGTTTGCGCCCGCTAGCGTCGCGCCGTCCGGTGGCTCGCCGGTCTCCAGCACGTTAACCGTGACCACAGTGGCGGCTTCGGCCGCGCTCAATCCGCATCAGCATTCCAGGCCATCGCTTCCGCCATGGATCCCCGCCGGCGGACTCGCCCTCGCTGGCGTCATGGGTATTGCGTTCGCTCCCAGGAAGGTCAAACGTTGGAACCGTCAATTGCACCTGCTTAGTTGGGGACTGTTGTTGTCGTCCATATCGCTGTCAGTGTTGGGTTGCGGTGGCGGCAACAATTCTCGATCCACTCCCGCTGTTACGGCGGCAGGTTCTTACACGATATCGGTGAACGTAACCGACAGCGCAGGCGGGCCGCAGCATGCCGTGAGCGTCGCACTGGTCGTCCAATAAATTGCGGCAACGCCCATCGCCGGTGTCGAGTAGAACCTTGCCGACCACCTGCTTAAAGCGCAGGGCCTGATTGATCCAGGTGGTCGTTTGCTCATCAAAGGGGTTATTTGGACACAGCTTAGAAAAGTTTGAAACTGGATAAGTCGTCTTGCTTTTCGTCTAAAGACTGTACCGCCTGCGCCTTATCGACGGTATGTAGACCACTCGCTTGGTCAACGCCTTAGAAAGTGATTTTCGAACGATGATTCTACAAGGATGCTATACGGCAAGGCTTTGCGGTGCTGTGCCTTCGGTTCGCCAAATGAAGAAATATGAATTGCCTTCTGCTGCGACATCATGCACACTTACCCCGCACGAGTAATGAAATATCGCATCTTGGGATCCTTCTTGTGAACACTTTTGTCTTGGTGAGAAATGCTTTCGGGACTACCTGTCTCTTCATCGCTCTTATCCTCTTTGGTTTCTTTGGGAGGCCGGCCAACGCGCAGAATTCGCAGGTAATTTTCCCTGTTGCAAGCCCCATTACTTTGCCTGGCGATCCCATTTTTATGGGTGACTTCAACGGTGACGGAAAGCCCGACTTGGCCTACATCGACACCATCAGTAGCAGTCAATCGTCTGTAGGGATCCAGCTGAACTTTGGCAGCAGCGCGCCCGCTACCGTGACTACACCCCTTTGCGTTGCCGGTGCGCTCCAGCCCAGCTTTGCGGATGTGAACAATGACAAAAAGCTGGACCTGGTTTATTCCTGCAATGGCTTCCTGACTATCCAGTTGGGCAACGGCGACGGCACGTTTCAGGCTCCTGCGTACTTCGGCAAATATATTGGGACACTCGTGTTCGCGGATTTAAATGGCGATGGGTATCTCGATATCGCCGCCCTTATCCCCACCGCGAACGCTCCCTGGCAAGTGGCTGTCTTTCTGAATCAGGGCGCCACGGCTCCTGGGGTGTTCGCAACTCCCACGATGTATCCAGCCCCGATTGGTGCGAATGGGCTATGGGCCGGCGACTTTAACGGAGATGGCAAACAGGACCTGATAACCACCATTTTTACGTTTGGTGCCCCGGGAACCCAGTCGGCGTATACCGCATTTTCCGTTTTCTATGGAAACGGGGATGGCACGCTCAACGCGTCGACGCCGCAATCGGTGGCTCCGTTTTATGGCATGGCTGCAGGCGACTTCAATGGTGACCGAGTCACGGATCTTGCCTTCCAGCTAGCACCTGCCGCAAATGCCCTTTTTACATCGGTGCAGATTCTGTTGGGGAGCAACAGCCAAACCTTTAGCCAGGGCGCGGCCCTACCTGTCGCCGCCGCCCCGGCCCCTCAGGGATTAGCCCAGCCGATAACCGCGGTTGCTCTCACCAATAATGGCAATCTCGATCTTGTGGTGACCACCAATGTCCTGAACGTCTTCCACGGAGATGGCAAGGGCGGTTTTACGGCCACGGGTGCCTATGCTGTTTCCGCTCAAGGCAATGTGGCCGCGGGCTATCTGTTTGCGGATGTGAATGGAGACGGGAATCAGGATCTGATCGTCGGAGGCCCGGGTTCTAAAGTCTTTACGTTCCTGGGCAATGGAGGCAGCACTTTTCAGGCGCTGCCTGGTGGGTCAGTGTCCGGTCCAGTCGCCGACGTGAACAATGATGGCATCGCCGATATGGTATTTCTTCCGGCTCAGGGAGGGAACTACTTTGGCGCGGCACTCGGCAGAGGTGATGGCACCTTCGCGATTCTGAATCAAACGACACCAGTCCCTCCCGCGCAAACCGGATATCTCCTCATGACCGGAGACTTCAATGGGGACGGGAAGACCGACGCCCTTGCGATTCAACCTGGATCCGTTGGTCACAACGCGTTGACTTGTGTGGCTCCAGATGCCCAACTGCTTTCGTATCTCGGAAGTGGTGACGGGCGGTTCCAGGCTAAGGGAACAGCTCTCGCGTTGGGTGTTAGCGGAGCAGGCCCGGGAGTAACCGGTGACTTTAACTCCGACGGAAAGCTCGATCTCATTCTTCCCTACAGTTGTAATCCGACGGGACTTTTATTTTTGTCTGGGCATGGGGATGGGACGTTTGGCAGCCCCATCGGCATCAATGCACAAGCTTCGAGCAATCCCGTGCCGCTCGTGGGCGATTTCAATAATGATAAGAAACTGGACTTTATTTGGGGCAGCGTTGTTTTTCTCGGGAACGGTGACGGGACATTCGTGCAGCTTCCCCTCACGACTCCTTCAGGAAGCGGAGTGCTTGCCGTTGCCGACCTCAACGGCGACGGCATCCTGGACGTGGTTTCAGGTCGCAGTGGCACGCCCGGCGCTAGCACGATCTACGCCGGGAAGGGAGATGGCACCTTCCAGGCCACAGGCTTCTACACCTTGCCGTTGCCGCCCTACACGTATCAGTACTCTATTGCCGTTGGAGATGTGAACGGGGATGGCAATCCTGACCTACTGGTTGGGGAGCAGGGGGGTGCCCCTCCTTTTCTCGCGGTATATTTTGGTGACGGACACGGCAACTTCACCCAGGATACGAATACTTATTACTTCGCTTCGCAGGCTTTACCTGCTGCGATAGTGCCTACCCGGCTCAACAATCAGGCCCCAGCTCTCCCCAACGACCACAAGCTGGACCTTTTAGCGGTAATGGCCGACAGCGGCAACGGCCCGGTCGTCGCTTCGTTACTAAACCAGACCAATCCACCTCCCGCCAAACCGGTGGCCCTCAGCAGTACCACGGTGCTCGAGACCTCATTGGCCACGGCCATTCCAGGCGCGGCCATTACCCTGACCGCATCGGTCTTCGGGACCAACCCCACCGGCTCAGTCTCCTTTGCCGCAAATGGCATTGCCCTAGGAACAGAAGCTGTTGTCAATGGAACTGCAACGCTGGCGACAGCATTTGCCAATTCCGGCAGCTATACAGTCACGGCAACCTACGCCGGAGACAGCAACAATACGGCCAGTACTTCCTCTCCTGTCGGTATCACGATTACGCCGGCGACTAGTGCTACCACGTTGCAAGCGACACCGAGCGCGGGAAATCTGAATGGACAGATCACGTTGAAGGCAACCGTGAGCGGAGACAGCCCGGGCGGTTCCGTGTCATTCGCGGCGGGCACAACCAGCTTGGGAACAGCCACACTTACGAATGGTGTGGCCACGTTGCAAACCTCGTTTGCCGTCGCCGGCAGCTACGCTACGACGGCGACTTACCAGGGAGACCAGAACAACGCGGCCAGCACTTCCAGTGCTGTAACCATCGTAATCGCCGCACCCGATTTTGCGGTGACGGCTACGCCGAGTTCCGGGACAGTCCCTCCCGGTCAGACGGCAACCTTCACTTTCACAGTAACTCCTGCCGGAGGTTACTCGGGCACGGTGAAATTTTCCTGTGGCCCGCTACCTGCCCAGGCAGCCTGTTCGTTCTCGCCCGCCAGCGTCGCGCCGTCGGGTGGCTCGCCGGTCTCCAGCACGTTAACCGTGACCACAGTGGCGGCTACGGCCGCGCTCAATCCGAATCAGCATTCCACGCCATCGCTTCCGCCATGGATCCCCGCCGGCGGACTCGCGCTCGCTGGCGTCATGGGTATTGCTTTCGCTCCCAGGAAGATCAAACGTTGGAACCGTCAATTGCACCTGCTTAGTTGGGGACTGATGTTGGCATCCATATCGCTGTCAGTGTTGGGTTGCGGTGGCGGCAACAATTCTCCATCCAGCCCCGCTACGACGGCGGCAGGTTCTTACACGATCTCTGTGAACGTGACCGACAGCGCGGGTGGACCGCAGCATGCAGTGAGCGTCGCCCTGGTCGTCCAGTAAATCGCGGCGATGCCGCTGCCAAGGAGCTGGAAACTCCGTTTCCGAGTCTCAAGCGCGGGTCGCAAGCCCGAAGGCCTGCTCCACTCGGAAACGTGAATTTACTGTGAATGTTCGTGACTTTCCTACGCGGCGCTTACCTCGTTAAGAGTGCCTTCATATTGCCGGACTACGTTTAGGCGAGCGGTACCCCCGACCGCACACACTTGGAGGCATTATGAAACAAGCAACCGGTAAACAAGTACTCGGTCTTTCCGCAGTACTTCTTTTGTCGACCAGCGCTCTATCGGCGTCCGCGCAGCTTACAGCGACAAACGGGTATAAGGTCAGCGTCTTTGCCAAAGGAAATGACAAATACACTAAGCCCGATTCCATCGCTTTGGCGCATGGGCACATCTTTATCGGTTACGGCGGGCCCGGGCTGCCGGATGGCAGTGACGGCAAGAGCAGCTACATCATCGAGTACACGACGACCGGCGCTGAGGTGCATGTGTATTCGGTTCTTGGCCACAACGACGGTCTGAAGCTGAATCCGTATGACGGTCAGCTGTACGCCATGCAGAATGAGGATGCTAATCCAAACCTGGTCATCATCGACCCGGAAACGAAACAGCAGAGCAGCCCGATAAAATTCGCGACCACGCCACCGTGTGGCGGCGGCTATGACGACATGGTCTTCCGAGATCACAAACTCTATCTCAGCTGCTCCAACCCCGCTAACAACCCCAATGTTGGGGCCGCGATCGTCAAGGCCGACGTAGATAACCAGATTAGCGTGAAGGAAATTCTGGCGGGAGATGCCTCTGCCATCGTTGTCCCGACCGGCGCGACCAAAACTCTCAACCTTCAGGATCCCGATTCCATGACCCTCACTCCCCAGGGAGACCTCTTTCTGGATAGTCAGGGCGACTCGGAGGTCTTGATTGTCCGCCATCCCGATTCAGATGATCAGACGGTTCTGCAGATTCCGCTGACCTCCGCTTATGGCGTCCCGCAAATAGACGACACGTTCTTCACCCCATCGAGAAAGGGATTCTACCTGGTAGCCGATACCCCGGCGAATACTGTTTATGTAATCAGCAAACCAGCGTTTGCCTCTGGCGTGCCTTACTCCGCCGGCGTTGGCGCCCCGGACTCCAAGGGCAATTCTGTGGGCTTTGTAGGGACGCTTGATCTTGACTCGGGCTACATCACTCCCGTGGTAAGCGGCTTTCAGAGCCCGCACGGTTTGGCGTTCGTCCCGACTGATGGCGCTGATGACCATTGGAAACAGTAGATAGAAGCGGGTGTTTCTCGGAGGGGCGGCGTGCTGGTGGCCCGCCCCTCTGCTTCTCTGCGGCCGTGGTTTTGCACCGTGTGATCCTGCAGCTACATCTAATATCGGAGCGACCCAATCCCAAACCCGAAAAGGTCCCCCATGAAATACCACACCCTTGGCCCTACAGGCCTTCTTGTTTCCGAGATCTGCTTGGGTACGATGACGTTCTCCACCGCTGAGGGCATGTGGAAGTCCATTGCCGGTGTCGAGCAGAACCTTGCCGACCAACTGCTGAAAAGCTCCTTCGACGCAGGCGTGAACTTCGTCGATACAGCAGACGTTTATTCCAACGGTGAATCGGAGAGAACCCTCGCCAAGGCCATCAGCAATGTAGGCATCGCGCGCAAAGACATCGTGATCGCCACCAAGGCCTTCGGTCGCACCGGCCCCGGGCGGAACGATGTGGGCGCCTCGCGCGGACACATCATGGACGCAGTGGAGGCGTCGCTGAAGCGTCTGCAGACTGACTATATTGATCTATACCAGATCCACGCTGCCGACTCCGTAACTCCGGTAGAAGAGACGCTTCGCGCGCTGGATGCACTCGTTTTCCAGGGCAAGGTACGTTACATCGGCTGCTCCAATTGGTACGCCTGGCAGCTTATGAAGGCACTGGGCATTGCCGAGACAAAGAACCTGGCCAAGATGGATACTCTGCAGGCGTACTACTCCATTGCCGGCCGTGATCTGGAACGGGAGATCGTTCCTTTGCTCAAGGACCAAGGAACTGGCTTGCTCGTATGGAGCCCGCTGGCTGGGGGACTTCTCTCCGGTAAATTTTCGCGCGAGAACCAGAAGCCCGAGGATTCGCGCCGCTCCTCATTCGACTTTCCCGTCGTGGACAAGGAGCGTACCTGGCGCATTTTGGATGTCCTGCGGCCCATCGCCCACGCGCACAACACCGGTGTGGCTACGATCGCGCTGGCATGGGTTCTGGAGAAACCGTTTGTCACCTCAGTCATTATCGGCGCCAAGCGCATCGATCAACTGGAGCAGAATCTGGCGGCCGTGGATGTTCAACTCACGCCGGAGGAGACCAAACAACTCGATGAGGTCAGCGCGTTGCCCCCTGAGTACCCTGGCTGGATGGTTCCTTTCCAGAACATGAATCGTTTAGCTGACGTTCCGCGGTTCTAATCGCGGCAACCGGCCTTGGGGGCAGAGGCGCCCGCCAGTGGAACTGCTATCGACGAGCAATTTAACCGCTGTCTTCGGCGACCCAACCACTTCAGCTTCTTTATCCCGCACGACGACCGACGCGTGGGGGGTTGGCGAATACGACGGACATTCCGCTCCCCCTCTGGCCTTTCGATGTTTCAGTCCGCCTAGACAGTTGCATCCTGCTCAAGCAGTTAACTCCTTCTTTCTCTTGAGCTCTTCCAGAAGTGCCTCTACCTGTTGATCACGTTCGAGCATGGCAAAGCGATCTTCGAGAGAATCGCCGGCTGTGAGTTCCGCTGCTGCCTGGTTTACCGCGTGTTGGACGGTGATCCGCGATTTGTAGCGGTCGATGGAAGCGGCCCCCTTTTCTGTGCCTGCTGCCGCACGAGCCTGTTGCGATTTGTTGATGGCACGATTCCGTCTATGCTCGGCGATGAGCAACTCGCAGTGCGCACGGGTTTCGGTGAGCTTCTGCTGCAGTTTGAGAAAAGCGTTGCGCAGAGCCTCGGCCTCGCTTCGTTGGTCTTCCAGCTGCTCAAGGAAGCTCCTGCCCATCTGAACGTGTGACAACGATCGCTCCAGCGCTTCTCGCGCCATGTCGTCACGGCCCTTGGCGACGGCAAGCACAGCTTTGTTCTTCCAGCTTGCCGCCGCCGTTTCGTGTTCCGCCGTTTTCTTTTCCAGCAGGTGCTGATCGGCAATGGCAATGGCCACCTGTGTCTTGACCTGCAGCAGCTGGTTCTCCATATCGAGCACCAGTTGCTTGAGCATCTTCTCGGGGTCTGCAGCCTTATCGATCAGGTCGTTGAGGTTGGCGCGCAGAAGAGTGGTGACTCGTTCCATAAGTGCCATGGCTTGTTTCCTTTCGTGCTTGCCGCTGTTACGGCAGCCGGTTGCGGGTTAGCGTAGCGACGTATTGTTTCCGTCGCTGTTTGCATACGGTTTCATCTGTTTCACGTTTGCCATCAGGTCAGACATCTTCATCCCACTGAGCGCTTCGAACAGAGCAGGGACCTGTGCGGCTATCTCGGTCATCTCGCCGGTGATCTTGTGAGCGCCGACATTTCCGTCTTTGCCGGTGGAGACGATGGTGATCTTGTCCACCTTCGCCAGTGGTTCCGACATGGCGCGGACCACATCAGCCAGGTTGGTGATGAGTTTGTCGACAACAGCAGCCTGCGACCACTCCTGGTAGGCCTCCGCCTTCACATTCATCGCCTTCGCCTCTGCCTCGCCTTTCTGCAGGATGATGGCAGCCTCTGCTTCACCTTGCAGCCGGATTGCCGAAGCCCGGCCTTCCGCTTCCGCCATCAGCCGGGCGCGTTCGCCATTCGCGATGTTTTCAACCCGTTGCTTGTCGATCTCCGAACGTTTGAGGACCGTCGCGATCAGCTCCTTTTCGTTGCGAAGAATTTCCGCTTCCTGTACCTTGACCTGGCCTTCCTTCTCGATCTGTTGCACTTTCACCTGCTCGGCGATGACCTTCTGCTGCATGACGTTGGTCTGCAGTTCATACGCCTTATCAGCCTGGGCTTCCTGCTTGCGTGATTGCTCGGCAAACTGGGCCTTCTGGATATCCAGGTCACGTTGTGCCTCGGCCTGCTTCGCCAATGATGCGGTTTCCGCGATGACCCGGTCCTGATCGGACGCAGCCTTGGCGATCGCTGCTTCGCGCAGCGCGTTGGCACGGCGAATGGCGGTATCGCGTTCCGCTTCCGCGCTGGCAATCTCTGCATCGCGCTTAATGCGGGCGATATCCGGACGGCCCATGTTGGTGATGTATTCGTTCTTGTCACGAACTTCACGGATGGTGAAACTCACGACCTCAAGCCCCATCTTGCTCATATCGTCGGCACAAGTAGACCGCATGCGCTCGGCGACCATCTCCGGCTCTTTCACGATCTGCTCCACCGTAAGCTGCCCGATAATGCCGCGGAGGTGTCCTTCCATCACCAGGCGGATAAGTCCTTCGCGCTGGTCCGGAGTCTTGGTCAGGAACTGTTCTGCTGCGGTGAGAATCGACTCCTGATCGGAACGGACCTTGATTTGAGCAACGGCTTCGACGGTGACGGCGACGCCCTGGCGGGTGTAGAGGTCCTGCTGCGGCGCGACATCAAAGCTCATCAGTTCGAGTGAGAGCTGACGGCAGTGTTCGACCACCGGAAAGATCATGGTTCCGTGGCCCTTGATCACGCGTGGACCGCGAAAACCATAGACGATGAGCGCCTCGTTCGGGCCCACCTTGCGGAACATGCGTGCCAGCAATGAGAGCAGAACAAGAGTGGCGAGAACACAGAGACCAATGACTATGAAGATGGTGTTCGGCATAAAGCCTTCTTTCGTAGTTCGAGTGAACCGCCGGCGGCCACGACAACGTTAGCCGCGCCTGTTAGGTCCCGTTCTTTCTAAGGTTCCATATCGTGCCATTCCCGCACATAGGCGATGCCCCGTTCATATCGCAACACCACCACCTCGGAACCGCGCTCGATGGTGTTGCCATCTTCTGAGCGGGCGGGCGAAGACATGCGGGCGCCGAGTTGCGTGTAGATGATCTCGCCCGTGCGGTCGGGAAGCAGGGAACCGGTGACACGGCCAACTACGCCGGTGATCGCAGTCTCTTCCGCAGTCAGGGTGCGCTCGCGTGGCAGAAGCACCGCGGCCAGAAACCAGAAGATAAGCGCACCGCCCGCAATGCCGCTAAGAGTCGATAGCAGCAGAATGAAAGGGGCGAAGAAACCGCTATGCGTGCGCAGCAGGTAACCTACTCCGCCAAACCAACAAAGGAACGCCGTAATGGTGAAGCCGTTGAAAGGGGATACTCCATTGGATGCATGAGTATGCCCGACCTTGGCGTCATGCGGCAGGTGAAGGTGGGTGTGACCCCCAAAGTGAAAATGGCCCCCGTGCGTGTGGCCGCCAGTGAAAAGGGAGATCACACAGAGCAGCAGGCCGAGGATGAAGCAGACGAGATAGAAAAGTTGCCACGTCATGTTATTTCACCGAATGGCGCTTGACCGGCTTCGCATCCGCTGGTGCGCTAGCCGCTTGTTCCGACGGACGAAGAATCTCGAGCAGACGTTCCATCAGGACCGGCGTTTCGAGTATGGACTCGAGCAGAAGCAAAGTGCGGCGCGAGTCCGGGTACAGCGCGATCGCTCTGAGTGCCCGGCACAGCTCCGGATCCTTACGAAAGCGATCTGAGCCTGCGATCAGCCACAGGTCGAGCTTCTCCTCCTGGGTGCGGAGATCGGAGAGAAGCTCAGCATGGTAGCCCTCAGGATCCTCCACCAGGTAGCCCGGGTGCACTTTGAAAAACTTTGCCAGCAGGAGGCGGGTAGTGTTGGTGAGGTGCGGCCGAGCGCCCGATTCAATCTGAGATAGGTAGCTCTGGCTGATAGGGGAATCCATTTCAGCCGCGATGGCGCGAACCAATTCCTGCTGCGTCATCGCTCTACCCAGGCCGCGAAGGCTGCCCTCGACTTCCCGCAGGTACTTCAATTTGTCGGACAGTTTCATGTCTATCGCCGATTGCGATAACTATATCGCAGATTGCAATATTCCGCAAGACGCGGAATTACGTCGGTGGGTGCTGGCAGGATTTGATCTCCCAACCACGGTTGTTGGTTCTGGACGGGTGCCCATGTTCGCCCAAGCGTACACCCGGAATTCCTGTCGAGTTTCCTGGCGTTGACGAACTTCATGCGGCTTTCCTTGATGAAAGCCGCACACGCGTCCGTTGGTGGCGCCTCGTGCAGGAAATCCGGGACCATGGGCCGAAAACGGATTCTTCCAATGCTTTCACTCCATGCGCAAGAAATCTTGCTCCTGGCCACAGCATTTTGCCGCATGGCAAAAGCGTTGGGAGGGGCTGCGCCCCATAAGAGCTAGCTTATGGTGATGTTTTTCTTCAAACCTCACACAAAATCGTCATCCTGAGCGAAGCGCCTCACAGATTTTCCAAACGACACAGCACTTAAGCGCGTAGTCGAAGGACCTCGGCGGTGCTTACTTACTCAAGCTGTTCGAGGTTTTCCAACTACCAAAGTCCGGGGACAGGATTTCTCGCGCTACTCACTTGATGGTCGTCACCCGGTCATCGCAAAGTGGGGACTCGGTTGTTGAAAAGCTCCGAGCAGCATGGGTAAGTAAGCACCGCCGAGGTCCTTCGACTACGCGCTTAAGTGCTGTGTCGTTTGGAAAATCTGTGAGGCGCTTCGCTCAGGATGACGGGTTTGTGGGGGGATGAAAGACAGCTGGCCAGTCATTGATCTCCCGACTTGGATCTCCCAACTCGCAACCGACGGCTTCGCTGCGTGCGAACGAGCACCCTCCAGGGGGCTGAAAGAGGTGCAGGAGACTTGCTTCGTCGTCAGATTGACTCCGCTGCTCGAAACCAAAAGTCACAGGCTGTCAGGATGAAAATCTTGTGGCAGTTTAGGAACAATATCCCGAATAAGTTAGCGCTTATGGGGCTGCGCCCCGTCTTTTTCGGCCCATGTACGCCTTACCGAACATGGGGCGCCCGTCCAGGGATGGGGCCTCGGTTCTTTGCTCCCGCCACAGTGACGACTTTACCTTATGCTGCCCGGTCGTCCTTTACCCTGCTGATTGACTTCATTTCGTCGGACTCGCCGCGGTGAAATCCGAACAGCATGGTTTAACTGCAGGCTGAAACTCCATGAGCTCAGCGCGCGTGCCGTCAGGATCGTAAATATTCAACTGCCACTTACCATCCAATCCGATTTGCGGAGGGCTGTGCTTCGCGGTCAGACGATCTTCGGCATAAAGCAGGTTGACTGTTTTCTCCATGTTAAAAACCCCAAGGGAGAAATGGTTCAGCACGCCAGCGGTATCCTGCGACATGGCCGGTGGAATGCCCTTGGTTTCGGGGCCGCTCACCACCATGTACTCCAGCCAGTCCGTTCCGTTGGGCACCTGCTGCGAAATCCAGTCGGTCTTGCCATTCCGGCCCCCATGCCAATAAGGACGGAAGCCCAGCACTTCGCGGAAGAAAGCATTTTCTGCGTCAGGGTTATGCACGATGTACCCAACGTGGATGATGTGATTGCTGAGCGGGTTGGGAGGCACTGTGGCTGGTTTCGCAGGGGGCTGCACAAACTGGACCTTGTTGCCTTCCGGATCGCTCACGTCGAACCATTGGCTGCCATCACTTGCCTTCTCGACAGTGGCAGGCACTGTGATGCCGTGCTCACCGAGATATTTCTTCAGCCCCTCCGCGTTGGCGGTGTTAAAAGCCACGTGGTCCAGGCGGTTGATGGAACTGTTTCCCGCCGGCAACGGCAATACTTCGACAAACTGTATGGGGCTAAAGTAGTAGCGGACCCCGGCGGAATTCTCCGGGTCTGCGCGTTTCAGTCCACCGAGATCATGTACATAAAAGTGGTCCGTCTTAACCGCGTCCGAACTGTACACGCTTATATGCGAGATGCTACCGATCGAAGGCCGGCGGTTGGTGGTTTGTGCGACCGCCAGGGTTGCCGAAAGCAGAGCTATCATTGGAAGGACAGCTGATTTTGGGATCTTCATTGCAAATCTCCTCTTGACCTCTCTGAGCGGGCGAATCAATTCTTAGCAGTAGCACGCCGGCGGCGCTTTTCCTCAACCACCGGGGCAGAGCGATGGTAGCCCGAATGGCGCTGTAGTACCACAGCAGCCGCGCCGTGCAGCCGGGACAGCTCCCCGTCGTTGGTGATGCCCAGGCGTGGCGCGGGTCCAGCCAGCATGGCCTTCTCCATCTCCGCCTGAACAATGGGGCCAAAGCGGGACCACGACGGGGTAATGTCGCCGGTGATCAGAATGACTTCGGGTGCGAGCGCGGCAGTAACCAACCTCAGGCCACGGCCAAGCCAGGTAACCTGCCGCGTCAGCGCGGTGGCTGCCGCGGTGTTTCCTTCTTCCGCCATGCGCAACAGATCGTGGATGGTGACGGCTCGATTCTTGCCGGCTGCCTCCGCGTAGTAGCGCAGCGCCGCAGTTGATGAAGCGAAGACTTCCCAACAGCCGCGCTGTCCGCAGCCGCATAGGGGTCCAGTCGGGTCGATTGGACTGTGTCCGAATTCCCCCGCGAGACCGCTGCGGCTGGTAATGATTTGGCCATTGGCAAGGATCGCCGCGCCCAGTCCTTCTGAGACGGTCACCAGCACTGCATCACGCACCCCATCCAGTTTTCCAGACCACAACTCGGAGAGCAGGCTCGCGTTGGCTGCGTTGGCTAACTCCACCTGCAGCTGCATCTTTTCCTCGACTAGGCTTTTCACGTCGTAGTTGCCCCACTTGAGATTGGGGGCAAGGATAAGGCGCTGGGACTCCGGGTCGACCCTGCCCGGCATGCTCATACCCACTCCTTCGAAGGAGCGGTCACGGTGCTTGACGCGCATGGATTCCATACATTCGATGATCTTCAGGATCGCCCGTTTAGGATCCGAAACCAGGGGAACGACTTCACGAGCGAGGAATCGTCCATTGAGATCGATCAGCGCGACGATGGCCTGCTGTGGCCGCACGTCAGCCGCCAGGATCACAAGGTCGGTATTAAGTGAAAGAAGCGTAGGACGGCGTCCACGGGGCCGGCGGGCAACAGCGCCCTCCGTCACCCATTTCTCTTCCAGGAGCTGCTCCACGATGGCGGAGATGGTACTAGGTTGCAGGCCGGACGCGCGTGCCAGGTCGGCGCGCGCAATCGGCTGGCGCGAGCGGATAATCTCCAGGACAATATCCCGGTTAACGTCTCGCGCATTCTCGCTCGACGCCAGTTGCACGTAGGCAAGATCGATACGCTTGATTCCGCGAGTTGCTGGCTTGACCCGCAGGGGTGCTTTCATCTGTAGCAGTTTCCGCTGCGAGCTTTATATTACATATTCACTCCAAAGGAAATAGCATCATGCGGAACTGTAAACTGCCGTTCGTTACTTCTGTGGACGTCACCCAATAAAGACAGCTATCAGGCAGACCTTGGCATAGTTAAATCGAGATCGAACTTGGAGCTCGCACAGTCGTCCGAGGGCAGAAAGTCATGAGTTTGTTCGAAGCGACAAATAAAGTAAGGAGCTTGATTCAGGCAATCGATCAGAATGGAAGTCCGCTCTCTCCATTTGTCATCCCGTCGTACCCGGATTTCCTACTTCACGGCTCCCACCTGGGCCATTCGTGTGGTTCTCCCGAAAGAGAACCAATGCGTTGACTGAAGCCGCAACTCTCGTCAGAAGACGCCGTGACCGTCTCTAACGCTACACTGAGGTGAATCCCGGAGATGACCGATGCGCAGCAAGACGACCTTTCTTGTGCTCCTGATGGCGGCACAAATGGCACACGCACTTGATTCTGTTCCCAAAGCCGAATACCGGCAGCGACGAGTAAAACTTGCAGCAGAATTGCACGGCGGCTCAGCCCTGATCGTTGCCGCGCACGAGCCGCCCATGGAGTACCAGGATTACCGGCAGGACGAGGATTTCTTTTACCTGACCGGCTCCAACGAGCCGGGCGGCGCGCTACTGCTTATCGGCGATGGCCCTGCGGCCACCACACGGCTGGGAACGGTCGTCCCGGCCCATTCCTATCGGGAGATCCTATTCCTACCTACACGCAATCCCGTCCGGGAAAAGTTCACCGGAGCAAAGACCGACGCCGCCACTCCCGGTGCTCGAGAAATGCTCAGCGTCGACGAGGTGGTGGCTCTCGCCTCTTTGCCTACCGTCTACGGCGCCTTCCTGGGTGAAGACCAGCGTCGCGCGAAAGAAATCTGGACCCAGCAGGATATGGACGTGGCAACGGCAACGCTGGCTTTCACTTCCACCGTGCTGGGTACTGACGTTACACCGCCCACTCACGACGTTCGTGCGGTCACCACCCAATTGCGCATGGTGAAGAGCCCGGCGGAAATCGCTCTGATCCAGAAGGCGACCGATGCTTCGACGGCGTCGCAGCTGGCCGGTATGCGCGCCATCAAGCCCGGGGTTCGCGAGCGAACCATTGCCGGCGTCGAAGTCGGCACCATGTTGGCTGAAGGATGTGAGCGCGCCAGCTATCCCGCCATTGTCGGCTCCGGCGTCAATTCGACCACCCTCCACTACGCTGAAAACAGCAGGATCATGGCTAGCGGTGACGTGGTGGTGATCGATGCTGCCGGCGAATACTCCATGTACGCGAGCGACCTGACCAGAACCATGCCGGTGGACGGTCACTTTACCGCCCGACAGAAAGAGATTTATAACGTGGTGCTCGGCGCGCAGCAGGCGGCACGAGATGCCTTCGTCGCCGGCAAATCCAAGATGGGCTCGATTGAGCATCGCGGGGCAGACGCCGACAAAGCATCGCTCGACAAAGTGGCCTTCGATTACATCAATACACACGGCAAAGACCTGCACGGCGATCCTCTGGGAAAATACTTCGTCCACACGCTCGGGCACTCCGTCGGCATCGATGTGCACGATCCCTACGATTACGACAAGCCCTTCGCCATAGGTTCCGTTTTCACCATCGAACCGGGCCTCTACATTCCGGAGGAGAAGATCGGCGTCCGCATCGAAGACACCTTTTACGTCAACGCTGAGGGCAAACTGATTGATTTTTCTGAGAAGCTGGCACATACCCCGGAAGAGGTGGAAGCAGCCATGCAGGGGAGATAGTGGTGGCCACTTACCCCACGCTTTCATTATCCTGTGTGATATGCTGCGCGTGTGTCAGCCGCCGGCCCCTTACCTAATCCGGAGAGTCCCCGTCATGCCGCGGTCGTCCGCGTGACCCACTGGATTACGACCATCGCGTTCTTTGCCTTGCTCGTCAGCGGCGCGGAGATAGTGATCTCCCATCCGCGGTTTTATTGGGGCGAAACCGGCAATGTGGG
Source organism: uncultured Acidobacteriaceae bacterium (assembly GCA_963847155.1). Taxonomy (GTDB): domain Bacteria; phylum Acidobacteriota; class Terriglobia; order Terriglobales; family Acidobacteriaceae; genus PALSA-350. Next base: position 35,085 of record CAWJZH010000011.1, read on the forward strand.
GATGCATCCGCTGTTCACGATACCCATTCCCGCCTCCAGAAACACCGTTCCGACTAGCTTCGGCTACATGCTTCCTGACCAGAATGGCTGGAGCCGCGCTCTCCACTTTCAGGCCGCATGGGCCGTAGTGTTTACAGGACTGGTCTATGCGCTCTTCGGTCTGTGGACTGGTCACTTCCGCAAGAACCTGCTCCCGGCACCGGCCGATCGAAAGTTGCGTGCCTTCCGGGAAGTGGTAGCGAAGTATCTTCGCCGCACGCCGCCGGACGATGCTCATTCCTACAACGTGATGCAGCGGGCCGCCTACCTGATCGTGGTCTTCGTTCTCTTTCCCCTGGTGGTCTGGACGGGCCTCGCCATGTCTCCCGCTTTTGATTCCGCGGTTCCGGCGGCTGTAAACCTCCTGGGCGGCCGCCAATCCGCACGCACACTGCATTTCTTCATCTCCGGATTCCTCCTGCTCTTCGTAGTGATTCACGTCACCATGGTGGTTCTCGCAGGATTCAGAACCCGTATGCGGGCGATGATCACCGGCGACCCCGTCATTGCCCCGGAACGTACACTCGAACACACTTTGGTAGAAGTGGAGGAGCATCCATGACGCCTATGTCGCGCCGCAAGCTCATCACCTCCGGCCTTGCTGCCGGCGCCGGTGTAGCTGGTTTAACGGTGGCTGCCCGCATGGCGGAACGGTATGGACTCATCCCGCCCGATCACAAGGGAATTTACGGCCCGGGTGAAACCCTGACCTACGCCGCGCAACGGGTTCTGACCGCACACTCGCTGGCTCGCGAGTTTCCCCGCAACATGATTTCCAAAGAGCCGTTTGCCAACTATGTCGCCCCGCCCGACGATCAGTTCAAACGCCACCAGGCCAGCGGGTTCTCTGACTGGCGGCTGTCCGTCAATGGAATGGTCGAGCGGCCGCTTTCGCTTTCGCTGTCTGACCTGAAAACGTTGCCCAGGCACAGCCACATCACCGAGGTCGCCTGCGAGGAGGGATGGTCCTACATTGCCGAGTGGATCGGCACGCCGCTGGCTGAGGTGCTGCACTCTGTTGGAGCCTTGCCGCAGGCACGCTATGTCGTCTACTTCTCCAGCGATCGCGATTGGTGGGACAGCGTCGACATGGCCGAAGCCCTGCACCCCCAGACACTCTTGACCTACGCGATGAACGATGGCGATCTTCCCGTCTCGTTCGGCGGCCCGCTCCGCATGCGCGTACCTCGCCAACTCGGCTACAAGAGTGTGAAGTACATCACGCGCCTGACGGTGACCGATACCCTCAAACCCTTCGGCAAGGGCCTGGGCTCCGCCTCGCCGGAAGCTGGTTATACGTGGTACGCCGGCATTTGAGTCCTGAGGTCCCGGTTAACGGATCCGAATTCCAAGAACGTGTCGTGCTTAACGAGACACTACAAGAATCTTGAAAGTTCCGGGTTTCGCAACCGGCCGTCCGGTCGCACCGGGTTTTGGATCTTCAAAGTCTGCGGTGGGAAGGTAGATTTTATGTGTCTTCCTGTCGATATCCAGGGTTTTGGCGCCTCGAGCGGTCGTTACCGATTGAACGACGGCGTACTTGCCGGCAGACGATCGGCTGACAACGGTAAGCGTACCGTCTCCGCAACTGGCGAAAGCTTCTGTACCGTCGACCCTCGTGGCGTCAACCCCCATCCCGATGGGCAGGTCACCCAGCACTTTACCGTCTTCAGTGCTCATCACGATCATCTTTTGCGGCTTGCGGCACCCGATGATGAGGGCGTGATGCTCTCGATCAAGGGCCATGCCCACCGGTCTGCCGCCCGGAGATACGGGCCAGTGAGCGGTCACGGTCCGCGCCTTTAGATCGACTACAGCCACGGTATCCTTGTCCTCTAGATTTACATAAGCCTTGCCGGCGCCATCGGCCGCTAAAAATTCAGGGGCCCCGCCCAGTTGGATAGGTGGTTCGATCTTGCCCGTCTTAGGGTCGATGTCCGGCTTGAACGTAACCAGGCAATTACTGTCTCCAGCACTCACCAGGATGCGGTCTGAGCCCGAGTCATAAATGATGCCATCCGCATCGGGCACGGCAGCGATCACGCCGAGTACCGCGTTGGTTTTGAGATCGAAGATAGTAACCGACCCGCCGCCACCGCCGTCAGTAATGAAACCCCGATTGAGCTTAGGCACAAGCGCGACGCCATGCGCGATCTTTTGGCCGGCAATATCACCAAGAGTCTGGCCCGAGACCGCATCAATGACCATCGTGTGCGTGCTGCGAGGAACGTAAAGGCGGCCGGTCGAGGAATCTACGGTGATGTAGTCCATGCCTCCGGCTCCGCCGATTTGCATAGTTTTCTCAACATGCCACGTAGATTGCGCACTCGCCGGAGCGAGCGCAACGAGGGAGCAGAAGAAGATTGCGGGCAATGTTCTGAACTGATTGGGAAATTGCATGTTTAAACGCTCCAGAGCAGATCTTGAACGACGGTAAACCAGAATGCTTAACCCCACCTTAAGGCCGTTTGCCGCTCTGTCATTCTGCGTGGGCCAGCTTTTGCCCGTCGGGTCCTACCTGAATCTCAGCGTGCTTTCCACCGGTTACCTGGGCCTCATAGGCTACGATCTTGCCGTTTTTGGTTAACGATTCAACTTTCGTAATCTTGCCTTTGCGGGCCTGTGCACTGAGACCATGAAACACATTCGCCGGCAGTGCATCCGCCGCAACTTGTTCCTCTACCTCAAGAACCCTCCCCTGTGGATCGATCGTGACATCCTTCGTATGATCGCCAACCATGAGCTGCACTTTATATTCAACGCGCCCGTGTACCTTATCCTTGGAATAGCCAAGAACCGATGCGCCGGCACTTTGTGCATCAGCGGCCTTCTGTACCACAGCGGGAAGGTCTGATTTCTTGACCGGCTCCTCGGCGATGGAGGCATTCACACTTGCCACAACTGCCACAGCCAGGCAAACATCCGCCAATCGCATAGCGCACCTCGCTTTTAGCTCTATGCTAAGAAAGGAACCTTAAGGCTCGCTGAACGAAAGGCAGGAATCAACCGCGACAGCGCACAGGCCTTTGGGCCCTGAGGTACGTTCTTGAGCCAGGCTCTTCCGGTCTACGACCCATTGGTTCCCGCATCGCGTTGAATGAGCGTCAAGCTTATGTCATCCGACAGGGGACTCCCGTTGGCAAAGTCCTGCACGGTGGCGAGGAGCATCATGAGCGTAGCTTGAGCGGACGGTTGTTTGACCTCACGGGCTGACGCCATTAACCGGTCCAATCCAAACTCTTCTCCCGCCGCGTTGCAGCATTCAAGCACACCATCGGAGTAGGCGACCAGAGTGTCACCTGGCTCGAGCATCAACTCGCCCGACTGAAACTCAGCACCTTCGAGCGCACCCAGCAGCGGTCCGCCTATCTCGAGCAACTCAGTTCGCCCATCCACGCGCAGCAGTATCGGCGGGAAGTGGCCGGCATTGCAGTACGTGATCGTCTCCAGATCGCAGTCAATCTGCGCCAGGAACGCAGTGACAAAGGGCGCTACCGGCTGCAAATAACACAGGTGACGATTGATTTCCGAGGCCATTCTTGCCGGGTCAAAGTCAGGACGGCCACAGCTCTGCAAGAGACCGGCCAGATGCGTAAACCACATTCCCGCGGCCACGCCTTTACCGGCAATATCGCCAAGCACAGCAAGAACCCTGGAACCTTCCTGAGAGAATGTCGTAAAGTCCCCGGAGAGAAAGCGCGCGGCGAAGACCTCGCGTGCAAACTGCCAGTCGCCGCAACGCAGCACTCGCGGGCCGCTGAGCTTGCGCTGGATTTGCACCGCGTCGGACAACTGCGCATGGAGATCGATTCTCTCCCGCAGCAGCGAGTACACATCATCCGGCGGCGCCACAGTCAATGACGGCGACGGCATCACTATCGGTTGAAACAAGGAATGAACCGTGGTCCCATTGTGGTTCGGGCCGATGGTCCCATACTTCGAGTCAAAGGGCACTACTCGATAGGTGTTCAACATCCACCTCGTTGCGATTTTGATCGTTCGTTATCCCACGAACCGATAGCCGGTTCCGTGCACGGTGAGAAAATACTGTGGTTGTTCAGGATCGGGCTCGAGCTTCTGCCGCAGATGCACTAGGTGCGTATCCACGGTACGGGTGGTGGGAGAAGTCTCGTACCCCCACACCTCCTCCAGAAGACGGTCGCGGCTCAGCGTTTCACCTGCATGGCAGATGAAATACTTCAACAGTTCAAATTCCTTGGAAGAAACATCGAGAACCTTACCCGACCTGAGCACACGACAGCGGCGCAGGTCCACTTCCACGTCAGAAAAAGAGTGCTGATCCTGATCCTTCGGCAGGACAGCGGTGCGCCGCAGAACAGACTTCACGCGCGCCAGCAACTCGCGAATCGAGAATGGCTTGGTCACATAGTCATCGGCCCCCAGCTCAAGGCCGACGACCTTATCGACTTCCTGGCCGCGAGCAGTGAGCATGATGATCGGGATAGAAGCGCGCTTGGCGCGTATCTGCTTGCATACTTCCAGCCCGCTCATGCGGGGCATCATGACGTCTAAAATCACCAGGTCCGGAGACTCGTCGAGTGCGCGACGAAGCCCTTCGGCTCCATCGCGGGCTGTAATCACTTCGTACCCTTCGAATTCAAAGTTGTCGCGAAGCCCAGCCACCATGGCAGGTTCGTCCTCCACCACAAGAATCTTCGCCGGCCGGGGTGCTTCCATTCGTTTTACTTTTTCTTGTTGTTTCATGCTGACACCTGCTGGACCGCGGAATTTTGTATGGGCAACGTGATGATGAACTTACTACCCCGTCCGGGTGCGCTCTCCACCGCAACGACGCCTCCATGAGCCTGCACGATATGGCGCACCAGGGAGAGGCCCAATCCGCTGCCCTTGGTGTTATGCACCAGTGGATCACCGACCCGATAGAACTTCTCGAAGATCTTGGGCTGTTCCTTGTGAGGAATGCCGATGCCGTGATCGACGACTTCGAGGTTGACGTCACCGTTGCGTTGGTAAAGATGGACGCCGAGGTATTTTTCCGTCGCCGAGTACTTCACGGCATTGTTCACCAGGTTCAGCAACGAACGAGCAATCGCTTCACGATCCACTCGCAGTTGAGGAAGATTGTTGTCGATCTTCTGCTCGAACTGAAACCCGTTCTGCTCAATCTCATAACGATATGAGTCCAGAGTGCTGCGCACCAGGTCCGCCATGTCGGTCTCGCGGAAGCTGTACTCCTTTTTGCCCGCCTCGATTCGAGAGAAATCGAGAATATTGTTGATCAGTGAACTCAAACGCTCACTCTCTTTGCGGATGATCTCGTAGTATTCCTGATGCTTAGCCGGGCTGGAGAGGCGTCCCAATTCCAGAGTTTCTGCATAAAGGCGGATGAGCGACAGGGGAGTTCTCAGCTCGTGCGAGACATTGGAAACAAAATCGGATTTTAATCTCGCCAGTGCCAGCTCGCGAGCGACGTTTCGATAAGCGAATATCATGCCTCCACCCATCAATAGGGAAAGAGCCCCAAGGATGAGGAAAGCTAAACGTGTGATGCGATGGCTCATGTCCGCGATCGTAGTCCCGAACGGCCTGATCCCAAGCGTTAGACCCTGGAAAACGCCACCGAACTCTCGCTCCACTTCGGGCGCCCCTCCATTCCAACAGTCCGTAGCAGCCAAAGGAGTCTGCTCTTTTGCCTTCCGAATCATGAGCGAGAGGGGAGGGTGTGCCGGATCGTTCCGATTCTGGTCCGGCAACACTTCATTCAATGCTTTCGGGAAAAAACTGTTCTTCAAATAGTCTTCCTCGTAGATGAAGCCCGCGAGTGCAGGATGCTCATGATTCGAGCCGCGAGGCAGGAAGTACACGAAAGGTTCATACTGCATTTTGGCGCCCCTGGATACCGACTCGGGAATTGATGTAGACGTGCCGTCCGTCCACTACCTCATTCTTTCTCACCTTAGCGATATGGTCTTCGGACCATATGTCAAACGCATCCCGGAGCTCGGAGGAGAGTGCTTTGCTTTCTGCTTGAAAATCCGGGTCGGTCATCCGGTCAGGTTGAGATCGAAAAGCGAGATTGCCCTTACCAGTCCAAAGGAATGCGTGCGCGATTTCCGGGTGGGCGGTTAGAAAACTATCGAGTTCTTCAGCATGGTCTACATCGGGAAAGCTCGTCCTGGCCTTCTCTGATGTATCGTAGGCGCGCTCCACGATCCGCTTTTCGGCGATCTTTAAAATATGCTGATAGTCCAACAGGATGGCGGCCTCAACCATCTTGCCCCGCTGAATATGCCTGACGTACGAGACGCTGGCGACGATCAGCGCAGCGGCCGGCAGCATCACGGCAAGCATGAACACCAACATGGGTGGCGGTCTGCGCCAACGTCGAAGCGTACCCTTCACCATAAGTGCACGTCCGGAGAGATGCTCATTGGATCGAGGATAAGCCTACGGACTCGGGCCTATGTCACGACGACGCAACAAATTGCAAAAAGTTGTGAACTTAAGCAGGCGGGAATCCTACGCGGCCGCGAAGATCAGCCGGCCCAAATTTGCTCCCAGGGAGCATAGTGGCCAACGGCAGCCAGGAATACATGGATACCGACGAAGACGGCCAGGGCGACGAGGGCAAGCAAGCCGATGGCCAGGAGAAAAACATTCAAGACTTTCGCGTGGCCGCCGGCGATTGTCAGCATAGTGGACTCAGCCTATCTGCCGTCAGGACACTTGCGAAACATCACCAACAGAGGTTACGGTGGGGGCGGAAGGTACACCCTAAAGTGCGGAAAATCGTCGCAGCCCGCGCTACCTTTCCGCGACCACTAACAGCACCCCATCCGCCGGCCGTGGTGGCCCCGCTTTTGGGCTAAGCCCAGGCTCGAAATCCACCGGTCTAGGGGCTTATGGCGCATAAGGCGCTTATGGCGCACACTTTTTCCCGGCGCAGCACGACCACATCCCATCTTCGCTGGGACAAACTGCTATCGTGTGTGCGTAGGTTTCGTAAGCTTTTTGACAGGGAGAAACCCATTAACAACTACTTTTCGATTGCGACTCTTTTGCTCGTTCTTGCCGGGGTTCCCGGCCTGGCAACCACGAACCTGGCTTCCACGCCCCCCATGGGATGGAATAGCTGGGATTCCTATGGGCTCACGGTCACCGAGGCGGAGTTCAAGGCAAATGTGACCTGGTTCCATCAGCACCTGCAGCCGCTGGGATGGCAGTATGTAGTAGTCGATGAAGGTTGGTACCTGCAGCACCCGGACCAGAAGGGCGCCGCGCAGGGCTTCGTGATGGATGCTGAAGGCCGCTACCTGGTAGCGAACAATCGTTTTTCCTCCTCCGGATTCAAGCCGCTTGCCGATTGGGTCCACTCCTTGGGCCTGAAGTTCGGCATCCACATCATTCGGGGCATTCCACGAGAGGCGGTGGAGAAGAACCTGCCCATTGCGGGGTCCTCGTTTCACGCGGCTGACGCAACCAATCCCGCCGACACTTGCCGATGGAATTCGGACAATTACGGTTTGAAGAACAATGCCGCGGCCCAGGCCTACTACGATTCCATCATCAAGCTCTATGCGGGTTGGGGCGTCGACTACATTAAGGTAGACTGCATCTCGAAGCCCTACCAGGCGGACGAGATTCACATGGTCAGTGCCGCGATCGGCAAGTCTGGGCGGCCGATGGTCTTGAGCCTTTCCCCCGGTCCAACTCCGATCGAGCAGGCGGCCGATCTCAAAACGTATGCGCAGCTGTGGCGGATATCCGACGACATGTGGGACACCTGGTCCGCCCCTCAGGGGCAGACCTTCCCGGCCGGCCTGGTTCGTCAGTTTGACCGCACTGCGCAATGGGCTCCGCATATCGAAGCCGGCCATTGGCCCGATGCCGACATGCTGCCGCTCGGCTACCTTGGCCCAAGACCGGGCTGGAAAGAGGCACGAATGTCACGCCTGACGGCAGATGAATCGAGAACGCTGATTACCCTTTGGTCGATGGCCCGTTCGCCGCTGGTCGCAGGCACGAACCTTACAAAGATGGATCCGGCCACCGAGGCTCTTTACACCAACCCAGAGGTCATCGCGGTGGACCAACACTCACGGGAGAATCGCGAACTTTCCCGTCATGGGTCGTTGGTCGTGTGGAAAGCTACCCCCGAGTCGGGGGGCGGCCAGTATGTTTCAGTCTTCAACCTCGGGGATGCAGCGCAAGAAGTGAACTACTCCTGGAAGGATCTAGGCTTGCCGGAGGGCATGCACGCGATCCGCGACTTATGGGCGCGTAAGGACCTGGGTAAGGCTGAGTCGGTCAAGACTACCCTGCCTGCGCACGCCGCTTTGCTCTATCGAGTGCGGTGATCGCATCCATGGTTCAGCAGAGCGGACTGAAACAGGAGAAGTAGAAGAGCGTGAAGTCTAGAAATAGGCTTCATGGCATTGAAGCCATATGGCTTCTGTAGCATAATGGCGTGTGGCTTGGGAAGTCGAGTACACCGATGAGTTCGGCTCGTGGTGGGCTGGCCTATCAGCTGACGAGCAGGACAGTATCAACTTCGGTGTGCGCTTGCTGCAAGAACGGGGTCCGAACCTAAAAGGCCTTTTGCCGACACGATTGCAGGATCGCGCTATGCCAACATGAAGGAACTCCGTTGTCAGCATGAGGGGAGACCATACCGGGTACTGTATGCATTTGATCCCAGACGAACCGGTATCTTGCTGATTGGCGGCGATAAAACAGGCAAACCGAACTGGTACGAGGAAAATGTTCCTCGAGCCGACGCAATCTATGCTCAGCACTTGAAAGAGGTTGAGAAAGAGACCGATTTACCTACAGGTGAATGATCCGTAGCGAGGTTCCCGCGGAGGACCTATGGCACACAACTTCAAGGAACTGCAGAAGAAGATTTCACCCGAACGGCGCGCTCGCGTGGAAGAACGCGTACGTGAGGCGATTAAAGAAGTGGCATTGGATGAGCTCCGCACTGCACGTGAATTTACCCAAGCTGAACTGTCTCAAGTCCTGAGAGTTGATCAAGGATCCATTTCCAAGCTGGAGCGACGTACCGATATGTATATCGGGACCCTCCGGCGTTACATTGAGGCGATGGGAGGAAGTCTTCAGATTCGTGCTGTGTTTCCGGATGGAGAAGTGCAGATCAAGCAATTTGAGGATGCTAAGTAGTCTCGTGGTTAAAGTGCATTCGAAATCGTAAGCTGTGGGTTGAATCCTTTTACCCTCCATCTATCCACCCTGCCGTAACTTATCGGCCCGCTCCAAAGCAGCAGGGCTGCTAGCGCCCTTCGGCAACCGTAGCAGTGCGCAGAAAATCAAAGTTTCCGGAACCGGATATCTGGATGTTTCCTAATCTCCTGGTGTGAACCAGCACGGCGTCCAGATACCAAAGGTTAATCGACGGCAATTCGGCGGCGAGAATCTGCTGCACTCTCACGTAGTCCTTGCGGCGCTGCGCCTGGTCGCCGGAGCCACCCGCTTGCTTGATCAGAGCATCCAGCTCGGCATTCACGTAGCGGCCACGGTTGGTCCCATGGGGCGGGAACCTTTGACTGTCAAACGTGTGAAAAATATCCGGATCCTCATTTCCACCTAGCCAGCGCAGGGTATACATCTGGAAAGCGCCCTTGGTGACGTCGGAGAAGAAGGTAGCGAACTCGAAGCTCCTCACCTCCAGCGCAATACCCACCTCGCGCAACTCTTGTTGCAAAATCATCGCCAGTAGCCGGCTGGTCTCATCGGTAGATGTCTTCATTGCCACGCGGAAGCGGATGCCATCGTTTCCTCGCTTCCAGCCACCCGCATCCAGCAGTGCGTTTGCCTTCGCTGGGTCATGCGGATATTGCTGAACGTCTCCCGTCCACGCCCAGTGCTCGGGCGGTAACAGGCTTTCCGCTAGTCGGGCGCGGTCTCTCCACAGCGAGTGAATAATCAGCGGCCGATTCATCGCGAATGCAATGGCTTGGCGCACACGAACATCACGCAGTACGGCGTCCTGCACATTGAACGTGATGTAATTCAGAACCGTACCGGGGGCGCTCTCCACCAACAGATCGGGGCGCTTAGCCAGGGCGTACACCATATCCGCCGTCATACAATTTATGCAGACGTCGGCCGAGCCCTTCTCCAGTTCGAGCGCGCGTGTGATTGCATCGGGCACCACCGCAAACCGGATTCTAGCGATATGGGGAAGAGGCTGCCAGGAATGATCATTGCGGTCCAGAATCACCTCATCATCCTGCAGTTGGCGAACAAACCGGAAAGGTCCGCTGCCGATCGGGACGAAACCCAAAATCGCGGCCGCTGCCCGCAGGGACAATCCCAATCGCGGCGTCGGAAAGATTCCACAACAAGTCTGCATCCGGCTGCTTCATATGGATGACGATGGTCGCGGCATCGGGCGCCTCGACGCGATCGATGTTCGCCAGCGCTTGCGCTTTGGCGGTGATCACCGTGCCATTACGCATCGAGTCCAGGGTGTACTTCACGTCTGTGGCGGTGAGGGCCTGTCCGTTGTGAAAATGAACATCGGCCCGCAAATGAAATCGATAGGTCAGCGGATCCGGTGTCTCCCAGCTGGTGGCAAGCCACGGGTCCAGACTGAAGTGAGCGTTCTTGTGCACCAGGCTGTCGAAGATCAGGCTGTAGATGTGTTCTGACTGGCCATCGACACCGATGCGGGGGTCCAGGCTAGTGGGGCTGCTCTCAATCAGCATCGTTACTGTCTGTGGGGCCGGGCGTTTGCTCCCGCATCCAGTGAACCCGATCATGATGCACAGAGCGAACACCAAGCGGATACGCTCAGGCATAGGTGATCTCGCCCAGGATCGCCGGCCGCGCCGCACCGGTCGCCGAAGGGATATTTCCCGGGCGCCGATGCCAGGTCTCGTACGCCAGTAGAGCGAAGGCAGCCGCCTCTTTGGCCTCCGCCGGCAGCCCAAGGTCGTCGCTGGCCTGCACGGTGCAGCCCAAAGGCTCCAGTTGCTCGCGCAGCATCTGCATCAGGGTCAGGTTGCGCGCACCTCCACCAGAGACGATAAAATCCACCGGCGCCTTCCGCATGGTCTTGAACAGAAAGCTGGAATAGGCCGACGCAATGCTCTGTGCGGTCAGCGCAGTTGCCGAGGCAATGGCATCTTCCGGGCTGCCGCCTGCTCTGCGGCATGCCTCGAGAAACCGAGCCGCATAGTCGCTCCCGAACTGCTCCCGGCCCGCCGTCTTAGGCGGGCGCGCCGCAAAGAATGGCTCGAACAACCTGGTGCTCACCACGGCCTTGATCACTGTGCCGCGTGCGCCGGTCTTTCCCCCGCGGTCGAATCGTTTGCCAAAAAGCTGCTGCATCAACTGATCGATCACCATGTTCCCCGGTCCGGTATCGAAAGCCACCACCTGCAAGGGGCCAGCCTTCGGAGGCAGCGCAGTCAGATTGCCGATGCCTCCTAAATTCTGCAGCACCCGTCCCCGCGTGGGGTGGCGAAACAACACATAGTCGAGCAAAGGGACCAGCGGAGCGCCCTGTCCGCCAACCACCATATCAGCGGGGCGAAAGTTGGAAACCACAGGAACTCCACTCTGTTCCGCGAGCATCGCCATCTCGCCGATCTGCCAGGTGCACGAGGCCTCTCGACCGAGGTATCGCGCGGGCGTGGCTTGGTGATAAATGGTTTGACCATGACAGCCGATCAGGTCCAGACGGCAGGGATGGCGCTCCAGTGCGGTCGCCAACGCTTCGGAGTACGCCTGGCCCAGGCGCCAATTCAATCGCGCCAGCTCCGCCGTTGCGATCGCCTCAGCATTCATGGCCGTCAGCACCGCGCGCCGCAGGGCGGGCGGAAAAGGAAAGCCGGCGTGGCCGAGCAGTTTTAGAGCGGGGGCTTCGGGATCAGCGGGGTGAGGTGTGATGCGTGTAAACGCAACGTCAATTCCGTCCGCGGACGTCCCACTCATGATGCCGGCTACGGTCATCGTGGTGAGAGCATCGCTCATACCGGACCCGCTTTTGCTACTTGTTTGCGAAAGCGCTCAATCGCGGTTTGCATTCGTTTGACGCCGGTAACTGTAGGTGCAGAGGGCAGCCGCTTAGGGCGTGCAGCCACAACCGCTCGCACCTTGGCTGCAGCGCGCCGAAGCAGGCGGGCGAAAGCCGGTGAACCTTCTGCTTCCCGCAGTACGGCCTCATACGCCGCAAATACCAAGGCAGGGTCGCGGCAAATCTCCACCACGTCCATGCCTGCCTGCAGGGATCGCACCGTCGCCTCCGCGATGCCGGTGTAGTTGAGGATGCCGCCCATCTCCATGTCGTCGGAGACAATCAGCCCCTGGTAGCCGATGTTCTGGAGCAGGACCTTTTTAATCCAATAGCTGGAGGTCGAGGCCGGCTCGGCGCCGGAAACGGAATAAGCCGCGTGTGAAACCATCACCATCGGAAGCTGCCTTGCGAGCAGCCGATAGGGCAGCAGATCTTCCTGCCAGAGCAAGTCAAAAGGCTTGCTGATCACGGGAGTCGTATGGTGTGAATCCACCTGCCCGCTCCCCAGGCCAGGGAAATGTTTGCCGCATCCCAACACGCTGTGCTGTGCCAGCCCTCTAACAAAGTGACCGGCGTAACGTGTGACCTGATCCGGATCGCCGGAGACAACCCGGGTCGTCATCACTGGCTCAGAAGCGGCTGTTCGCAGGTCGAGCACCGGCGCGAAAGTGGTGTTCAACCCCAGCATGCGCACTTCCTGGCCGATCAGGCTGCCGTGCGACTCGAACAGGGCTGAGTTGTTGGTGGCTGCGACCGCATAAGGAGATGGCATGGGCGCGATCAGATCGCGTAGCCGGTCTACGGTGCCCCCTTCGACATCAATGCAGCGGAGTAGCGGTTGATCAGCAGCCTGCATCGCTGAGCGAATCAGCTCATAGGTCTGCGCAGCGCTCTCGATGTTGCGGCGAAAGAGAATGACACCGCCGGGCCGCAACAGTCGCAGCCAGGCGGATTCCAGGGCGCTCAATTGCGGGCCTTCCAGGCCGACGACCAACACCTGGCCGGCGGCCTGACGCAAAGTCATCAGGCTCACGCATCCCCCCGGCCGCGAATCTCATTCTTGAGCTCTTCGAGAAGGTTCAGGGCCTGCAGCGGAGTTAGGCTGTTGGTGTCGGTCTGCTCCAGACGATCCAGAATGCGCTGCGAGAGCGGCGTGAACATGGTCAGTTGCAACGGCGCCTCAGTTTCCCGGGCAACATTCCTCTTCTCGGATTGCTCATGCTGCAGCAGTACCTGGCGCGCGCGTTCGATCACCGAGAGCGGCAGCCCAGCCAGCCGCGCCACCTCAATGCCGTAGCTCTTGTTTGCCGCACCAGGCTCGATGGCATGTAGAAAAACAATACCTTTGGGTGTTTCTTTAACCGCGACGCGAAGGTTCTTCAATCCCGGCAGCTGCTCGGCCAGCAAGGTGAGCTCATGGTAGTGCGTCGCGAAGAGCGTCCGGGCGCCGACCTGGGCGTGGAGGTATTCAAGCGTGGCCCAGGCGAGCGAGAGGCCGTCAAAGGTGGCCGTGCCGCGGCCCATCTCATCCAGAAGAATCAGTGACTGTGGCGTGGCGGTATTGAGGATGGTGGCAGTCTCGGTCATTTCCACCATGAACGTCGAGCGGCCGCGAGCGACATTGTCGCTGGCGCCGATGCGGGTGTAGATCCGGTCCACAATACCCAGGCGCATGCTCTTGGCCGGTACAAAGCAGCCCATCTGGGCCATGATGACCAGCAGCGCCGCCTGGCGCAGGTACGTGGACTTGCCCCCCATGTTCGGCCCGGTGATCAACAGCAGGCTCGGCCCCCCGGTCTCGACATAGAGATCATTGGCGATGAACTTGGTTTGCCCCGCCGACTCCAGCAGGCACTCCACCACGGGATGCCGGGCGCTCACTGTCTCCAGCACCGCGGACTGGTCCAGCTGGGGGCGCACGTAGCTGCGCAAAGCGGCGAGGTGAGCAAAGTTCGTCAGGAGATCGACCTCGGCAATCACTCCGCTGCTGAGGCGAATCCGTGCCGCGGACTGCAGGATGGTCTTGCGCAACTCGCTAAAAATGCGCTTTTCAATCTCTATCGACCGCTCGTGCGCGGTTAGCACCTTGACCTCGTACTCCTTGAGTTCCGGGGTGGTGAAGCGTTCCGCGTTGGCCAGGGTCTGCTTGCGTTCGTAATCAGCCGGTACCGACGCCAGGTGGGAGCGCGTAACTTCGATCGAATAACCGAAGACATTATTAAACCGAACCTTTAAGGAATGGATCCCGGTGCGCTTGCGCTCTCGCTCTTCAATGGTGGTGATGGATTGACGGGCGTTGGCTCCCAGGGAGCGCAACTCGTCCAACTCGGCATCGACGCCCGCCGCGATCGCGCCTCCGTCAGCCATGTTCACGGGAGGATCGGAGAGGAGCGTCTTCTCCAGCTTCTCCCTCAGGTCCTGGAGCAGATCGAGCCTGGCTGCGCAAGTAAGCCATCGCGGGGCCGGCAGGCGCTCCAGGGCCGCATGCAGGTCGGGCAGCCGGGCGAGGGACGCACCCATCGCGGCGGCATCGCGGGGTCCTGCGCTGTCGAGCGAAATGCGGGAAAGCATGCGCTCCATATCCTGAATCGCAGCCAGGGTTTTGCGCAGGTGCTCACGGTCGATCAGGCTGTGGGCCGCGACGCCCACCGCCTCCAGCCGCGATTCGATCTCCGCCCGGTCGATCAGCGGCCGCACCAGGGACGCCCGCAACAACCGTTTGCCCATGGGCGTCATGCAGCAGTCCAGATTCGCGAAGAGCGTTGCCTCGCTGGCGCCGCCGGAGAAGAGCGGTTCAATCAACTCCAGGTTGCGCACCGTCACTGCGTCCAATTGCAGGTTTTCTGCGCGCTCGTAATACCGGATGTTGTTTATGTGCTGCAGTTCGATCTGCTGGGTGCTGCGCGCGTAATGCACCACGGCTCCCGCGGCAACGGCGGCGGATCGGGCGCTCGCCAATCCAAAGCCTTCGAGCCCATTGGCGCCTAACTGCCTTTCCAGGAGCGGAATGGCATAGTCCGCGGTATAGACCCATTCCTCAAGCCTGGTTTTGGTGCCGATCTTGTCGATCTCCGCTTCCAGTTGCGGGTCGAGCGGGGGCAATTCTGAGGAGAGCAGCAATTCGCTTGGCTGGGCCTTCATCAACTCATCGACGCAGAAGCCGACGCTTCCTGTCCCGGTGAATTCCATGGTGCGGAAGTCGCCGGTCGAGAGATCGAGCAGGGCCAGGGCGGCCACCGGACCAGCAATGTGTAGAGCCGCCAGGTAGTTGTTTCGTTCTGAAGCCAGGGCCGGATCGATGGCGGTTCCGGGTGTAAGCACCCGTGTGACCTCGCGGCGGACAATCTTCTTGGTGAGCTTGGGATCTTCCATCTGCTCGCAGATGGCGACCCGGTAGCCCTTCCGCAACAGGCGAGACAGGTAGTTGTCGGCAGCGTGGTAGGGAACCCCGCACATGGGCACCGAACGTTCCTTATCCCGTGCCGTGAGCGTAATTTGCAGTTCCCGGGCAGCGACCTGCGCATCTTCGAAAAAGAGCTCGTAGAAGTCGCCCATGCGGAAAAACAGCAGGGCGTCGGGATTCTGACGCTTGGCAGCCGCGTACTGGCGCATCAGGGGCGTAGTGGTTGCGTCGGCCGCTGGAGCTGGAGGAAGAGTAGACACGCAAGACGCCAGCATATCGTGAATGACACGCCGGCGTTTTGGAAAACGGGGGAGGACTACTTACGGATTCCTAGGCAACGATTCTGGAATCCTGGTTCACCCCGGCGTCGGAGCCGTGCTGCTTGACCATCTTGTTGTAGATCCCCAGCAGCAGGAACGGGGCGGCCCACTGCCCGACGAACAGGGCATGATGGTCCTTGCCGTTGGTCTTGAGAAGCAGCGAACCCAGGATCGAAGTCAGGGCCGCGCCCAGGAAAAAACTCGTGGGCAGCTTGGCGGAGTAGCTTTCCATCATGGCGGTAGTTTGATCTTCCGGTATTTCTCCGGCACGTACGCGATAATCCATTTTTAGTCTCCTGTCCGCTGGGAGGGTACGGCGTCCCAAAAGGATGCACGCTCCGAGGAGCCGATTTCCCGGGCATTAAATAGGGTCAAATTTAATCCCGGTTTTTGTATGGATCCGACAACGGTCGACAACATTTCCAGGAAAGGTCCCGCTGAACCGCAGATCCCTCGCTTTGCTTCGGGATGACAAATAGGAGAGGGTCGTGGCAAGGAAAGGGCCGTTGCCAAGCGACGAGGCCCATTGCTGCGCGGGAGCCATTAGCGACTGCCCTCCTTTAGCGTCTCCTTTGCCAACGGCCCTCCCTTAAGCAACCTCTCTCTCTCTAAAACGACCCCTCTCCTATTTGTCATCCCGAAGCAAAGCGAGGGATCTGCGGTTCAGCGGGACCATTCCTGGAAATGTTTTCCCCTTTCACAGTCCAATCGCGCATTGAGACGCTCCAATACCTGGACGGTTATACTTGAGAGTTGCGGGAATCGGCATGTTTCTATTGTGGTTAAGAGTGGCGGTAGTGCTTTACGCTGTTGCCAGCGTTTCTGCCCTGCCGGCGGTGCTTTATAACCGTCCGGGGTGGAAGAAAATCTGTGTCCCCGCCGCCGTTTCCGCCTTTTTCTTCCACTTCGTCTCTCTCATCGAGATGCTTTCCGCCTCTCACCACTCGTTGCCGGTCGGCATGCACGAGGTACAGTCGCTATTGGCGCTGCTGATCGCCGCCGCCTTCCTCCTGGTCGCCTTGCTGTATCGCACGGTCTCATTTGGCGTCTTCGCTCTGCCCCTCTCCCTGCTACTGGTGCTGGGTCCCGCCATAGGACCCGACCACTGGACCTTTCACTCTCCCGAGATCCGCAGCGGTTGGCTGTACCTGCACATCATCGCCTTGCTGGCTGCTTACGCTGCCCTCATCTTCAGCCTGATTGCCAACTTCCTCTACCTGGTGCAGGAGAGGCGCCTCAAAAACAAGAGCAACGTCGACTTTCTGGCCTGGCTCCCGCCTCTCGAGACGATGGAGCGCATCGCGTCCGGCATGCTGCTCATTGGTTTTCCCTTTATGACCCTGGGATTACTCGCCGGATCGTTGATTGCACAGGAGAGCGTCGGACCGGCTTATTTCAAAGATCCCAAAGTGCTGCTTTCCTTCGCCATGTGGGCCCTTTACCTGGTGATGCTTTTCGTGCGCCGGCAGGCGGGCCTCAGGGGAAGGCGAGCAGTTTATCTCTCCAGCCTCACTTTCCTGGTGGTGATCAGCGTCTGGGCAGCCAACCAACTGAGCTCAGTCCATAGGTTCACCGCCCCATGAACATCGTCCTGTTGGGGCTAAACCACAAGACCGCGCCCATCGAGCTGCGCGAACGGCTGGCCATCGGGCCGCAGCAGCTGGAAGAGGCGACGCGCTCCCTGATGCAGGCGCCGGGCGTGATGGAGGGTATGATCCTCTCCACCTGCAACCGGGTGGAGTTGCTCACCAGCCAGGAGCCGGACGCACCGCACTTGCTGGACTTTGTCGGCCGCTATTTTGGCATTGACCGGCAGCAGTTGGCTCCTCACATGTATGAGTACCGGCAGGAGGAGGCCGTACGCCACCTGTTCCGCGTAGCCTGCAGTCTCGACTCCATGGTCATCGGCGAACCCCAGATTCTAGGCCAGGTAAAGAGCAGCTACCTTGCGGCGCGCTCCGCAGGTGCCATCCGCGGCCATCTCGATAAAGTGCTGCAACGTGCCTTTGTGGTGGCCAAACGGGTGCGCAGCGAGACCCAGATCGGCAGCTCGTCGGTATCGATCGCTTCGGTCGCAGTGGAGCTGGCGCGGAAGATATTTGGTTCGCTCGAAGGCAAAAAAGTTCTGCTGGTCGGTGCGGGCAAGATGAGCGAGCAGGCGGCTCGCCACCTTGTGGGCCAAGGCGCGGGAGCGGTTCTGGTTGCCAATCGCACCCACGAGCGGGCAGCGCAGATGGCGGAGCGCTTCGGGGGCCGGGCGATTCGTTTCGAAGACGTCTACTCCCACGCGGACCAGGCGGACATCATCATCACCTCGACCGGCTCCGCCCATCCCGTGTTTCGGCGCGAACACGCCCAGCACTTTTTGCAGCAGCGCCGCGGACGGCCCATGTTCTTTATTGACATCGCGGTGCCGCGCGACGTCGATCCCGAAGTCAACAAGCTGGATGGCATCTTCCTCTACGATATTGACGACCTGCAGTCCGTCGCCGGGTCGCACCTGAAGGAACGCGGCAAAGAAGCTGAGCTGGCCGAAGCCATGATCCTGGCCGAGGTGAACAAGTATCAGCGACGGATGCACGCACTCAACATCGGCCCGGAGATCGTGCAGTTGCAGCAATCTGCGGAGCAGATCCGGCGTGCGGAAATGCGCCGCCTCGGAGGCCGCCTGCAAAGTCTCTCCCCGGAACAGCAGGCTGCCGTCGAGGCTCTGACAAAAGGCCTGCTTAACAAATTCCTCCATCAGCCACTGCAGGCCATCAAGGCTGCCGCTAGCGATGGAAACGTCGCTGCCGTCGAGGCCATCCGCGAAGCCTTCGGCCTCAAGGCCTCGGGCGAAATGGAAGCCGATGGCGACGCATTCGAAGATGTCACTACGGCGCTGGATCGGGATCGTGATCCTGAGGACGTTAATCATTGATCCGCATCGGTTCCCGGGGATCGCAGCTGGCGTTGTGGCAAGCGAATCACATTGCGGACGCTTTGCGCGGGCTTGGACATGAAGTCTCGATCGAGGTCATCCGCACCACCGGCGACCGCATGCAGAACATCGCCTTTGCTTCGGTCGGCGCCAAGGGGATGTTCACCCGCGAGATTGAAGAAGCGCTGCAAGCGAACACCATCGATCTCGCCGTCCATAGCCTGAAAGATTTGCCTACGGAATTGGGTAAACCGTTCACGCTGGCGGCGATTCCCCTGCGGGCTGATCCCCGCGATGTGCTGGTCTCGGAGCGGTATGCGAGCTTCGATGCCCTGCCTGCAGGCGCGGTCGTGGGCACCAGCAGCTTGCGCCGCCAGGCACAACTGCGCGCTCGGCGTCCGGATGTGGAATACGTAGAGTTCCGCGGCAATGTAGACACCCGGCTCGCCAAGCTGGCACAGGGCAAAGCGGATGCGATTATCCTGGCTGCAGCTGGCCTCGACCGTTTGCAGAAAACCAGCGTAATCCGGGAACGGTTTTCCCCTGAGGTATTGTGTCCCGCGCCGGGCCAGGGTGCGCTGGCCATTGAGTGCAGGGCAGGGGATAACTCTATGCACGCCGCCCTGCAGCCACTAGAGGATCCTGACACCCGCCACGCCATCACCGCGGAACGTCAATGCCTGGCTGCACTCGGCGGAGGATGCCTGGTGCCCATCGGAGCCTATTGCCACCGTACCGGCGACGAATGGTTGCTCCGAGCCGTGGTCGCTTCGCCGGATGGCCGGCAGATGATCTGTGCTGAACGGACGCACACCAATCCTGAACTATTGGGAGAGCAGCTCGCACAGCAGCTGCTGGGCCAGGGAGCGGGCGCCATCCTGGGACTCGAGGAGAAGCGGGCATGAGCACGCACCAGCCTCTCGCCGGTAAGCGCATCCTGATCACACGCGCACGTCACCAGGCTGGCCGATTGGCCGAAGCTCTCGAAGAGCGCGGTGCTGAAGTGCTGCGGCTACCCACGATTGAGATCGTTCCTCCCGAGACCTATGCTCATCTGGATGCGGTCCTGGAAGTGATCAGCGGCTTCGACTGGTTGATCGTCACCAGTGCCAACGCAGTGGCCGCGCTCGCGGATCGCATGCGGTTTCTGAGTATTCGACCGGAGCAACTGAAACACTTACAGATTGCCGCCATTGGTCCGGCTACGGCCGTGGCTCTCGGCCGCATAGGGCTGGCGGTGTCCGCAATGCCGGACGAGTATGTGGCCGAGGCCGTCGTGGTTATGCTCAAAGACAAGGTGGCCGGGCGTCGTGTCCTGTTGGCCCGTGCGGCCGTGGCCCGCGACGTCATCCCTGAGCAGCTGCGAAAATACGGGGCGGATATTCACGTGGTCGAGGCGTACCGCACCGTGATCCCCGCGGATTCGATTGAGCAGGTGCGCGCATTGTTTGGGCCAGGAAAGCCATTGCCCGATGCGGTCACCTTCACCAGTTCTTCCACGGTGAACAACTTCTTTGCCCTGCTCGGTGCGGCCAGGATCGAGCTTCCGCAAGGCTTGAGGGCAGTCTCGATCGGCCCGGTCACGACCAAAACCTTGCGCCAGCATCAGTGGGAACCGGCATGCGAGGCGTTCAAATACGATATTCCCGGGGTTGTGACTTCCTGTTGCCACTTGATGCAGACCTTATAACCTGCTGGTATGTTGCCATATGAATGTTCCCCGGCTGCGAATCATTTCTTTCCTGTTTGGGGTCCTCTTCACCGCGCCGTTGCACGCGGCAGCTCCCGTGCCCTCCACGGATCTGGTTGTTTACGGCGGAACTGCGTCTGGCGTCATGACCGCGTATTCCTCGGCGCGCGAGGGACTTCATGTGGTGCTGCTGGAGCCTGGCGTTCACTTAGGAGGCATGGTCACCGGTGGCCTTTCAGCAACCGATCTCGGACACTACACCATCATTGGCGGGTACGCCCGGGACTTCTATCTGAAAGCTGCCGCTCACTACGGAGTGCAGGATCTCGATCGTCCTGAAAAGTGGCGCTCCGAACCCCATGTGGATGAAGAAATCTTTCGCACCATGTTGCAGGATAGCGGTGTTGCCGTGCACTTCCACGAGCGCCTGCGCGAACAACGAGGCGTCAAACTGCATGGCAGACATCTCGTTTCGATAACGACGTCGGATGGCAAACACTGGGCGGCAAAAATCTTTGCCGACTGCAGTTATGAAGGCGACCTGATGGCTCAGGCTAAGGTCAGCTATACATGGGGCAGGGAAGCCTCGGCCGAGTATGGAGAAGACTTAGCCGGAGTTCGAGGGAACACCCCCAAGCACCAGTTCCTGTGGCCACTGTCGGCCTACGACGAACACCACGAGCTTCTGCCCGAGATTGATCCCGGTCCGCTGGCCGCTCCTGGATCCGGTGACAAGAAGGTTCAGGCTTATAATTTTCGCCTCATCCTCACCGACGATCCGGCGGATCGTCTACCGTTTCCTCGTCCGCCAGGATACGATCGTTCACGATTTGCGCTGCTGGAGCGCTACTTCAATGAATTTCCACAATATATGCATCGTGAGCCAGGGCTTCACGATTTAACCAATCCGGTAACGATCCCGAACCATAAGGCGGACTTCAACAATAACGGTCCCGTCTCTACCGACTACATCGGCCACAGCTGGAAGTATCCCGAAGCCACGTATGCCGAAAAGGCTGCGCTCTGGCAGGATCACTTGCTCTACACCCAATCCTTTTTTTATTTCCTCTCGCAGGATGCCAAGGTACCGGCGAGCCTGCGGGAACAGGTCAACCAGTGGGGCCTGCCTAAGGATGAGTTTGCCGATACAGACCACTGGCCAGACCAGCTCTACATTCGTGAAGGGCGCAGGTTAGTGGGCGAGTATGTCATGCGTCAGGCCGATCTGCAGACCGAGCGGACCAAGCCGGATTCCATTGGAATGGGATCGTACAACAGCGACTCGCATAACATTCAGCGCGTTGCCATGCCCGACGGCACAGTGCAGAACGAAGGAGATGTCCAGGTACCGGTGGAGCCCTATGAGATCGCCTATCGCAGCATCCTGCCGAAACGATCGGAAGCAGAGAACCTGCTGGTGCCGGTCTGCCTTTCCGCCAGCCACGCCGCGTACTCTTCCGTGCGCATGGAGCCGCAGTACATGATCATTGGTCAGGCTGCAGGCGCGGCCGCCGCGCTAGCGATCCAGGGGCACCGGGACGTTCACGATGTGAGGATCCCTGAGCTTCAACAGAAGCTGCGAGAACACGGTGCGATCCTTCATCTTGATCAGGAATTTTCTGCCGCAATCGCTCGTTAGGCATGTTCCTGGAAGCTTATCAATGGCTGCTCTGGCGGATAGAACAGGCGGCCGCCTTCCACCCGGGCGAAGGGAGTCATGCTATGTGGCTTGCGCGATGAACGACCGTCAGGTTGCACGAAAATATCTTCCACTACGCCTTTGCGGGCGAGAACTGCGTCCCCAATCAGGGATCGGTGACAACGCCAGGGAACTGCCTCGGCGCACATGATCACGGTGTTGTCGAGCGTTGGCAGCCCCATCAGCCAATCGATGTGATCGGCGAATTCCCGGGTTTGCATGTAATCCGCATATCCCCGAAAGCTTTCGTTACGCCAGCCCGTGTTGATGCTGTTCTTCTGTGTGGGCCGCCGGCCGCCGAGTCCCTCGCGCCATACCGCGGTGATGCCCTCCTTTTCGAGGGAGGTAAAGAGCTCCTTCTGGCTGAAGTGCGGGTATCTCCGCGAACCGGGGTAACGGCGTACATCCACCAGACGACTGCATCCGTTTTCCTTGAGCGCACGTAGGAAAACGTCCAATGGAAGCGTCGAATGGCCGATTGTCATCATGGTGAGACCTGTCTTGGCGTCGTTTTCCGTAATTCTTGACGATATATCAAACATCTAGGTAGACTACCGCCGCTCCTCCGAATGCGGGAGTCTCTTCATGAAAACAAAGATCGTAATCAATGTGTGCGGACTGGCGGGACTTACATGGGTGCTGATGACGGCCCCGTCTCTGCGGGCACAGAACTACCGGCTTTACGTCGACAACAGCACCGACAAAACTGTTTCCGTGATCGACCTTACCTCACTAAAGGTTGTAAACGACATCGACATCGGGTCCGACCTGATCCACGGTCTGGCGTTAGGGCGCGATGGCAAGTTGCTCTTTGTCACCGTAGAATCGGATCATACGCTGCGCATCGTCGATACCACCACGGGTCAGACCAAGGCCACAATCAAGCTTACCGGCCGGCCCAACGAGTGTGCTGTAACACCGGACGGCAAATACGTAGCGGTGCCCATTCGAGATGGAGACAGCGTCAATATTGTCGATGTGGCGAAGCAAAAAGTGGTGAAGGTTTTGCCCATCAAAGAGCCGCACAACGCCGTAAGCACCGCCAGCAATCGCTATATGTTTGTGAGCTCGATGGGGTCGAATGCAGTCAATGTGGTTGACCTCAAAACCATGTCGTTTTCTGCGATAGTGCCTGCAGGTGGAAGACCGCGGCCGTACGTGATTTCGTCCGACGGGAAGACGATGTATGTCGCAGTGTCTTTCTTGCATGGGTTCGACATCGTAGATATTCCCAAAAGAAAAGTATTGCAACGGGTCGAGATGCCGGCCCGGCGTTCCGGGCCTCCTCGCGCTCGCAAGTTCGAAACGCCGGACACCCTTACTCATGGTCTCGCGCTCACTCCGGACGGTAAGGAGTTGTGGGTCACGAGTCTGCTGGATGACAGCGTCTATATTTATGACCTGGAGTCCAAAAAATTCACCGGCCCGCTCGCCACAGGGGATGGTCCGAACTGGATTGTGTTTTCTCCCGATGGTAAGTACGGATGCGTCAGCAATACGGATAGCAACGATGTTTCCATCTTCGACGTAAAGGAACGCCGCGTTCTCGCCCAGGTCAAAGTTGGCAAGGTACCGAAGAGGCTTGTCATCGGTACGGATCCTAATATGCCAGCGGAACGAAGCGCGCGGCTTTAGATCTTGCGGGAAAACTGAATGCTGAGGGTAGGGGTAGGGTAGGTACGGGCTTCAGCCCGTACATTAACCCAGCAAAAACATCCGGCCTTTAGGCCCTGAGGTACGTTTCTTTCTCCCAATTCCGCGGGCCCGGGTTAGAAACGCAGCAGGTAACTTACCTTCAGGTAAAGTGTTTTGCCATCGTTCATAAGCGCTGAATAAGTTGGCGGCAGAATTGGCTCATTCGCGTTGCACTGCCCGTTTGCATCGCGGGTGCAGAGCGCTCGATCGATGTTGGCAAAATTTCCCAAATAACCAAGGTAGACGGCCGTGCCCGGATGCGGCATGTAGGTCACCAGTGCATCCGCAAAAAGGGTTTTGGAGTTCGCCAGGCTGGTGTACTGCGCGTTCGGCAAGGTGGAGATGTACTGTCCAATCAGGTTAAACGACAGCGCCTTGGTCATCTGGTAATTCCAGCGCGAGATCAATTCGTGATTGTCATAGACCACATCGCCGTTTTCCGGATTGGTGAAATGCGTATACACGTAGCTATTCTGCAGATCGATGGAACTGACCGGTTTTACTTCCACGTTCAGATTGGGTGAGCTCATGTTCACCGGTGTGGGTCCATCGTTCGTGGGCGGAGAATAGTTGATGACCCTTCCGGCGTGATATCCGCCCCCGATCGACAGGTAAGCTCCCGGGGAAGAGTAGAAGTTCACCCCGCTGGTGTGGCTGTCATATTCCACATCTTCGGTCAGCGCGGGATAATCGACAGGCCGCAGCCGGTCTTGCCCCAATGAGACATACGCAGAAACAGAAGTTCGATATTTGAACGACACGCTGTAGGACGGATTGATGTAGTAATCCAGCGGCGTTCCGCTATGATCCCAGATTCGTTCGCCGTAAACACTGGGGCCATGCGAAAGAATGATCCCGTGCGTGGGACGAAAGGTATAGCGATACGAACCGTTGGGCTCCCGTACATCGGGCCTCCGAAAGAACCCGGTATCGGTCACATAACCGGGAGAAGTATCGTCGTACTCCGCCCACCAGTCGCGGTGCAGGCTGGAATACTCAACCTGCTGGGAGAACGACTGGCCGCTGCAGGTCAAGCTAAGCACTTCGCACTCCTGTTCGCCCTGGGTGGCGTTGCTGACGTTTTGCGTTGCCGACGTCACCGCTTGCCCGGTCAGCGTCCAGCGGTTCTTGATCCGCGCGCGATAATCGAGGCCTCCCGTGCGATTGAATGAGTCGAGATATTCCCGGTCGGCATAAATGATGCCCACGTTGGACAGCGTGCCCAGATCGCGATTGACCCGGCCGGTATAGAAATGTGCGTGCTTGTTGAATTCGGGATCGGCAGCGGGAACTGCCTCTCCCGGACTTCTGTCATCGACCCCGAGAAGGCCCAGCGCCCACGGGCCGAGCTTCCCGGTAAGGCGAGCGCCATACTGCGGCTTAACAATATTGTTGGTGTAGTAGAGGCTGACCGGGGTCTGGAAGTAGCTGCTGTTTTCAATAAAGAACGGCCTCACCTCCGCGAAGTAAGGAGGAAAGCGTTGGTTGGGGATAGCAGGGTTGTCGATGCCCACCTGGCTGAAATCAGGGTTGACGGTGGTGTCGAGGATCAGGCTATTGTGCAGGATGAACTTTGCATCCAGGCCGGAATAACCCTGAAAGTGCTTACTCTGAAAATAGGGATCGTTGGGGTCGATCGTGTTTAGCTGCCGCAGGTTGCGACCTAAAACATAAGGTTCAAATTGAAGGTTCTGGCCGTGCTCGATGTCGCTGAAACCGTCGGCGGCCATGTCCTGGGTCAGGCGGCCGGCGATCGCATGCCGGTTCTGCGGCCAGAAGGCCTGTTCATTGGCATGCGAAATATTGCGTTGCAGGATAATGCCCCAGGTCCGCATCTGCCCGGGATCCGCCTTCTTAAAATAGAGGCTGGCAAAAGGGATGCGCATGAGCACCACGTATCCAAACGGTGTCCGCTTGGCCCAGGTGTCCCACACGGTGTCAAAGGAGTAGTCGGCGGCGTTCTGTTCACTGTAAAGACCATCGCCCTGGATGCCGAGAGCATTGCTGTCAAACATAAATGCCCGCCGCTGATCGTCGAACGTATCCAGCATCACCTCGACAAAATCGTCGTCTCCCAGCGAATCGCGGGCCAGCATGTGCGCGCGGATGAGCCGTGGCATCTTGTCTTTGCACACGAAAGCCGCGAAAAAATATTCTCGGGTGTACCCCAGATAAGCGACGGTCGGTTCGGTCACAGGCCGTCCGTCTTTCGGATAGCGATCGATGAAATCGCTGATGCGCAGCATTTGTTTTGCGGCTTGCGAACGCGCGGTCCCGGTGAGAAAGTCACCCAGGCGCGGCTCACTCTCCAGTCGCGGAATGGTGACGTGGCTGGGGTGGATGACCGCCGGGTGCAACTCAGAAGAAGAGGGAACGCTTACTCGCGAAGGTTTGGGTGCCGAGGGCAGAGAATCGCTCGCGGGGAAATGGGGCACGGTCGACGCTGCCAAAGGCAATACGCTGCCTATCAAAAGGCATACCAGTGGCAAGAACACTTGGCGCAAGGCAGTTGCGTGCATCGTGAAAGTAAGTCGCTCCAGATTTGTAAAGCGGCGACGGTCGGTTTTCCTATTTGAACTCTTTTCGGTCGCAAGAATAGGATATCGTATCTGCCGTGTCCGCGGGCCCAGGGGGCAGCGAAACTCAGGCCGGTGTGAGGGAAATGCGATTGAGAATTCTTACCGTCCTTCTGTTGTTGCCGGCGCTTACCCATCTTGCCGGTGCGCAGCGTCTGCCCACCAGCGTCATTCCCAGTCACTACAATCTGTGGATTGATCCGGACATCGCAAAGCAGCAATTCTCCGGCGAAGAAACGATCGATGTTCAGCTTGCACACGCCAGCAATGAGATCGTATTGAACTCGCTCAATCTCGAAATTGGTAGCGCCGAGGTGATAGCCGGTAGCAAAACGCAGCAGGCCAAGGTGAGCTATGACCAGCCGGACGAAATGATCCGGCTAACCGTCGGGGAGTTGATTCCGCCAGGACCCGCTGCATTGCATCTCAAGTTTGCGGGCAAGCTTACTGCCGGATTGCGCGGGTTGTACCTCAGCAAGACCGCGCAGCGATCCTATGCCGTCACGCAGTTCGAAGGCACATACGCGCGCATGATGTTCCCGGGCTTTGATGAACCGGGATTCAAAGCCACCTTTGATCTGACTGTCGTCGCCGACAAGCAAGACACTGCGATCTCCAACGGCCGCATCATTCATGATGTGCCCGCGGCCGACCCGAATCGCCATGCGCTTACGTTTTCGACCTCACCTAAAATGTCGACCTACCTGGTGGCCCTTGCAGTGGGCGATTGGCAATGCCTGGAACGGAAGGTCGATGCCGTGCCCATCCGTGTTTGCGCCGTGCCCGAAAGCAAAGACAAGGCGCAGTTTGCACTGGAGGTTGCTGCTCATTCCATTCAGTTTTATAACCAGTGGTACGGCATCAGGTATCCCTTTGGAAAGCTGGATATGCTCGCCATCCCCGACTATGAGTGGGGTGGGATGGAGAACACTGCATCCATCTTCTATCGCGATACTTCTTTGCTGCTGGATGAAGCAACCGCCTCTGTATTCAGCCGGCGCGCCCATGCAACGGTCATCGCCCACGAAATCGCGCATCAGTGGTTCGGCGATCTAGTCACCGCGGCATGGTGGGATGACATCTGGTTGAATGAGGGATTCGCCACCTGGATGCAGGCCAAGCCGATAGAAGCCTGGCATCCCGAGTGGCATCTTGAGGATGATGTGGCTGCCACCACTCAGCAGATTATCGGCCTTGATTCGTTGAGCGCCACGCGTGCGATCCATGGTGATCCAAAAACTCCAGCAGAGATCAAGGAGATGTTCGACGGCATCACCTATGAAAAAGGCGGCGCTGTGCTCAGCATGCTGGAGTCCTACGTCGGCCCTGAAGTGTTTCGCAAAGGCGTGAATGCCTATCTTCGGGCCCACGCAAATGGGAATGCTACCTCGGCGGACTTCTGGCAGGCCGAGGCACAAGCTTCGGGCAAACCGATCGATCAGGTAATGCCCACGTTCGTGCTCCAGCCGGGCGTGCCCATGCTGACGGTTACCAGCTCTTGTAACGGGGATAAGGCCCTGGCGGCCTTCACCCAGCAGCGATTTTTTCTATCGCCGGAGCGGCTGAACGCCGGCTCGCCGGAACTGTGGCAGATCCCGGTCTGCATGAAATCCGGCGGGCCGGACAACTGCTCGCTGGTGACGACAAAGACGCAGGAAACCTCGCTTGGCCAATGTCCGGCCTGGCTGTTTGCCAACCGAAATGCCAAAGGCTACTACCGCGTCGCCTATACCAAGGCCGAGCTGCATGCGGTTGCCGGAGTCGCAGAAAGCCAATTGAACGCGCCCGAGCGGATTGCGCTCATCGAGGACACTTGGGCGATGACCAGGGTGGGGAAATACTCGGTAGCAGACTTTCTGGGCCTGGCGCAAGCGCTTCAATCCGAGCGGAACCTGGCGGCAATCAGTCTATTGGCCGGCGATCTCGAGTACATCGGCAGTTCGCTCGTGCCGGAGAACGAGTACACGCACTTCAACGAGTTTGTTCGCAAGCAGTTCGAGGCAAACGAGAACTCTCTGGGTTGGACCGTGCGCTCGGGCGATAGCGACGAACAAAAGGCAGTTCGCGCGAGCTTGCTATCCATCCTGGGTCGCACCGGCGATCCCCAGGCAGTTGCCACGGCGCGGGACCTGGTGCAGCGCTATCTCAAAGACCCCGCCTCCGTTGAAGGAACCCTGGTGGCGCCGGCCTTCGCGACCGCAGCGGCTCATGGGGATGACAGCCTTTACCAACAGATCCTTGACGCATTGCCCAAAGCGCGATCGACCGGAGAATACAACATCTACCTGATCGCGCTGGCTCAATTCAGCCAGGCAAACCTGGCGGAGCGAACGATCGCCCTGGTCGACGGAGGCAAAGTGCGGCAGCAAGAGTATCCGTTACTGTTTGGAGTGTTACTGGCAAATACCCATACCCAGGATGCAGCCTGGGCCTACTTGAAAGAACATTGGAGCGATCTGGCGGAAAAGGTTACATCGTTCGGGGGAAGGGGTGCCGTGTCTGCGTTAGGGAGCTTCTGCTCTGCAGAAAAGCGTGCGGATGTTGCTCAGTTCTTTCAACAGCATCCCGCGCCGGGCGCGCAACGTACTGTGAACCAGAGCCTGGAGCGTATCGACAACTGTATCGAATTCCAGAAGATCCAACAGCAAAACATGAACTCGTGGCTGCAGCTGCAGAAGTAATGAAGGTAGCTTGAGAAAGGCGGCTTTGGACGAAGGTCTGGTTTTCGCACAGACTCTGAAGCCGCGCTCTTCCCACAAAGAGTCTGTTCGCCCTGTTAAGCAGAGGGGTGAATCAACTCCCATATGCGCGCCAGGTGATGATCGTCGTGTTCGGCGACGAAATACAAATGGTCCACCAGCCGCATGGGAGTTTTTAGTCGTGGGTGAGGAATCGTTCGACCAAAAAAAGATTCATCCAGCTCCTCCACGCGCTCAAGAAGTCGTTCTCTGGCCGCGCGAAAGTCGGCCAGAATTTTCTGCCGGTGGTGCGCGTTGTGATGTGCTTCGTCGGTTTTTCGATTGTTCAGGTCTGTGGGAGTGAGTTGATCGCTGCCCCTGACATAATCTTCCACCCGCGTCAGCCACAGCGGTTCCAGATCGACAAGATGCCCGGCATGTTCCTGGGCGGACCACTTTTCTTCCGCTTTCCTGGTCAAGACCTCGTGAGATCCAGTGGACAACACTTCTACTAATCGCGCTGGAGTACCCCGCAACCGCGCGCAAATATTCGGATAGAGCTCAACTGGAAATGAAAATTCAAACCTACGCTCAAACCACACGCCCACTTGGCTCATGGATTCTCCCTAGCTTTCCTGCCGGAGGATATGGTCGATCAAGGATTCTTCTTCAGCCAGCAGGAGGTGCTCTTCCAATTCGGGCAAGCTAAGCCTGCGGCTCTGCTCGAGGTCGTCAAAGAAATCGGTTTCGATGGTTGCTGCCAACTCGCGGTCGAGCACGGCCAGGTTAACTTCGTCGTTCAGAGCAAAGGAGCGGTGGTCAAAGTTGGTCGACCCGACCACATTCCACAGGCCATCCACAGTCATCAATTTGGCATGGATCATGGACGGCTCATATTCATAAATTTCCGCGCCCGCCTGCAGCAGGCGGCGCACACTCCGATGACTGAGTCTTCTAATAAGCGGATGATCGATACGCGGGCCGGCGGTTAGAATTTGCACGGTCACCCCACGCTCCTCAATGGCCTCGATCAAGGCCTGCCGCGCACTGCGATCAGGCAGGAAGTAGGGGGTTGTAATGCGTATCGAGCTGCGTGCGCTCTTGATCAAAGCCTGAAAGAGGATGCGCGCCTGGGTGCCTCCCCCATGCGGGGTGCTGGAGACGACAAAGCTCTCTACCCCTTCGCGGATCGAGCGAAACGCAAACTGTTTCGAGCTGGAGAGAATTTGGCCGGACGATTCGAGCCAGTTCTCGCAAAAAGCAGAGATCAGGCCGGCGACTGCTTCTCCTTCCACGCAGAATACCGTATCCCGCCAAACCGGGACTGAGGTGTCGTACAACCAATGGTCGGCTATCCCGGCGCCGCCGATAAAACCCGTTTCTCCATCCACGATCAGCAGCTTGCGATGCGTTCGGTTGTTTGCTTTCGGCCAGGTGTTCCACCGCATCGGGTGATACCAACACATCTGGCCACCGGCGGCCCGCAGCCGATCGAAGTAAGAGGAACGAGTCGTAAAGCTACCCAGCGCATCCACGATAATGCGCACCTCGACGCCGGCTTCAGCCCGTTCGGTGAGTGCGGCGAGAATTTCGTCGCCGACTCGCCCTTCTAGAAATTCGTAGAATTCCAGGTTGATGGCATCTTTTGCCCGGCGGATGGCCTGGAGATAGGCGGGGAAGAACTCAGCTCCGTTTTTC
The DNA here is from genome assembly GCA_963847155.1 of uncultured Acidobacteriaceae bacterium. Lineage (GTDB taxonomy): Bacteria > Acidobacteriota > Terriglobia > Terriglobales > Acidobacteriaceae > PALSA-350. The sequence continues at coordinate 65,825 of CAWJZH010000011.1, forward strand.
AACCGCGAAATCCGCGTAAGGCGTCTGGTCCCATCCGTGACCAGGCTGAGGAATTGAATGAACTCTTCGGAGTCGAGCGCGGAGGTGTTTTGGTCCGGCATGGCATAGGGGAGAGCCGAGCCGAAGAAATCTATCAGAAAGTGGGCTCCAAGGATCAGGACCGCACCCGCTCCGAGCACGGCAAGCCCTTGCACGGCCCGGTGTGATTTGCTATTGCCGGAGGGGTCGGTCATGCATGGCAAGCATACAGTAGGAGTGTGAAAACACGACTGCGCCCAATCTTTCCCCGTCGTCTTCAGACCTGTCCAATTAGCCTTCATTGACCCTTAGAGAGGTTGGGTAAGATTTTGAAGGGTACGGCCTTTAGGCCGTACATTAACCACACAGCCTCCGAAGGGCTTTAGAGTCTGCGTGAGAATCCGGAGGAAATCGGACGGGTGCCCAGCCCCGCCCCGGCTTGCCGTGGGGTCTCGATTTTGAGACCTGGGATCCTCCTAGTGAAGTCCGGTTCGGGCCGCATAATGTAACGGTAGGGCAACCACATGCATGAAACAAGCGCCCACCTCCATAGGGATCCACCACACCGGTACTCCGCACGTACGTACACGCTAGGGCCGATGCATACGTACTCGACCTCGGCGATTGACGACGGGCTTAAGCACGTACCCTTCAAAAGAAGACTCTTTAGCCCTGAGGCCCCTGAGGTACGCTTTTCCACCCGTGCGGGGCGGAGTCACCGCTCCGCAGTTGCGTTCCATACAAACGGAAAACTTACGCTTGTCGAGCAGGATATCTGTCGGCGGATCGGGCCTTCGCTTTTGCTGCTTCCTCGTCTCGATTCTTCGGGGCGGCAGTGGTTTCGAGCGAGCGGAGCAGGCGGGATGAGGCAGCCGCCACCTCATCAATGGCAGCCAGAAACGCAGCCTCGTTTGCCTTCGACGGCTTGCTAAACCCGCTGATTTTTCTTACATATTGAAGCGAAGCGGCGCGGACTTCTTCCGGCGTCACGGGGGGATCGAAGTTAAACAGCATCTTGATGTTCCGGCACATGCTCCAAGACCTCAGTTCATTATTTTACTGGTTAGATGAGTCGACGAGGGACCCGGTGCCAAAGGGCTACCGATTTTCATAGACCTAGCGGGCAGAACTTTTTCCGCGGACATTTCGTACCAGCTACAAGCGTTGCCAGGGAAACCATTCCGCGGATTGCCGGAGGTTCTATGCGGACAGTTGCTCGATGACCTGCGCTATGCGGTACGGCAGCTGCGCAAGTCGCCCGGGTTCACCATCACCGCCGTGCTGACACTGGCGCTGGGCATCGGGGCAACCACCGCGATTTTTACCCTGGTGTACGACGTGCTCCTGAAACCTCTGCCCTATAGCCATCCGGAGCAGCTGGTGGTCATGGAAGAGCAGGTGGCGGAGTTCCGGGATATCTATCCCACGCTGCCCATGAACGCTAATCATTTGACCTTCTGGCAGCAGCACAGCCGGAGCTTTCAATCGATGGCGGTGATGGAAGAAAACGCTCTGCCACTGGGGATAGGCGGCCATCCGTTGCAGATAGGTGTACTGAACGCGACCCCTGGCATTTTCTCTGTGCTGGATGCGGCGCCCTCGCTTGGCCGCGCGTTCTCGCCCCAGGAAGCACAGCCCGGCCATGAGCATGTTGCCGTGCTGATGGACAGCCTTTGGCGGACACCAATTTCAAGCACGACCGAGGGATCCTGGGAAAGAACAATTACCCTCAATGGATTCCCCTATACCGTGATCGGGGTCATGCCCCCATCATTCCATCTGCCCCACATTGCAAAATTTTGCCTCCCAGGACAGCAGTCATCCGCGGCCGGTCGAGGCACTTCTGCCCATGGCCTTTTCCAAGGAACAGTTGCAGGAAGCGATGGGCGATTTCAATTATTTTGGACTGGCTCGCCTGAAGCCAGGGGTCTCGGTAGTCCAGGCGAACGCCGAAATGAACGCACTGCAACATACCATTATGGCCAGCCTGTCCGCGGAGGAGAAAGGGACTCTTTCCGCGACCCTGACTCCGTTCCAGCAATCGCTGGTGGGTAACAATCAAAAGCCGCTCCTGATCTTGCTGGCAGCGGTGGCGGGACTGCTGCTGGTGGGTTGCGTAAATATTACCAACCTGCTTCTCGCGCGAGCGGTCGGCAAACGGCAGCAAATGGCGGTGGCTGCGGCACTGGGAGCGAGCCGCAGCGAGATGCTACACATGGCGATGCGTGAGACCGCCCTTCTTGCCGCGTTGGGCGGTGCGCTGGGCATTCTGCTGGCAACCTTGATTATTCCTGCCATGCAGCGCTACCTTCCCCCGGCGCTCGATTTCCGCGGGTCGCTTCATCTGGACTGGGCAGGCGCCGGCTGTGCGGTTCTGCTGGCAATGTTGACGACGCTGCTGGCAGGGGCGGCGCCGGCATGGATGATCGCGCGCACCCCACCGCAGGAAGTGCTGCATAGTGAGTCACGGCTGGCCACCGAGTCGCGCAGCAGTAAGCGGATACGCAGAATGCTGGTTGGCATCGAAGTGGCTGTAAGCGTAGCGCTGGTGTTGATGACCGGATTATTGACTACGAGTCTGCTTCGCTTACTCCATACAGACCGTGGCTTTGAGACGGCGCGTATTGCGACCGCAATCGTCGATCTGCCAAGTAAATCTTACGCAGATTCAGGGCCCAGGGCTGTGTTTTATAAACAGGTGCTCGACCGTCTGTCTCACCTTCCCGGGGTGGAGCATGCAGCCGCGGTGAGTGTGTTGCCGCTATCTGGCGATCGGTGGATAGATATGATCCGTATTCCCGGCGACACCAGGCCCGCCATGCAGATGCCAAGCGAGCACTTTCGTTGGGTCACTCCGGGATATTTTGAAACCATTCATCTGCCATTGATCGCCGGCCGTCTGTTGAGCCCGAGCGACGAGGGCAAACACTACGCCGTGATATCGGAACTTACCGCCAGAACACTTTGGCCAGGGAAGAACCCCGTCGGCCTGCCATTTAGCCGTGCCGGTATGAAGGAAAGTCCGTTTACCGTAATCGGTGTAGTGGGAAATGCACGGACGGTATCGCTGGCTTCGCCAGATCCCATGATGGTGTACATGCCGTACTGGTATCGCAACGACGAAGCGGGCGGGCTGGTGGTGCGTACTCATCAAGAGCCGGTGACCATGGCGGACGATTTGCGTAGGGCCATCTGGAGCGTCGATCCTGAGGTTCCTGTGCCCACGGTGCGCATGCTGGGCGGTGTCGTCGAGGACTCGGTGGCGAACCGGCGCTTCGAGACTCAACTGCTGCTGTTATTTGCTGTCAGTGCCTTGTTGCTGGCGGCCCTGGGGGTCTATGGAGTTGTGACCTATTCGGTAGTCCAGCGGGAGCGGGAGATAGGTTTGCGGCTGGCGCTCGGCGCGCAACGGCAAAATATCTACCGCCTGGTGCTTGCAGGATGGTCTCGTCCCTGTGGTGGCAGGAGCCGTGGCCGGGGTCGGCGTAGCCTTTGCGTTTGCTCGGGTGGTGGGCAGTTTGTTGTTCCAGGTCAGTCCGTATGACTCCGCCATCGCTACCAGCGCCGTTGGTGTGCTGATGGCCCTGGGGGCCGCGGCTTGCCTGCTGCCCGCGCGCCGCGCTGCTGCCGTGGAGCCCATGCAGGCCCTGCGAAGAGAATAAGACCGGGCTTCGCGTTTCTTACGCGGAAATGTTGATCAAACTGCCGCTAGCCTGGCCATGCTGCACCAGGTAACCCGCAACATCCTGTACAGCGCTTTGTACCGCGCCCGAGCTCAGCGCATCCGAGATTTTGATGACCAGGCTTTCGAGCGAGCTGAACGCCGGGTTACCGGTAACGGTCGAGGCCTTTTGGGCCTGCAAATCCGCATTGATCTTGTTGAGGTCGCTTTTGGCGCGGTGCTGTTTCCAGAGGTCAGATTCTTTGAAGAGCGAGGTCACGTCCTTGGCCACGTTATTTGAAGCTGATGGTGTTACCGGTTTCCGCCCTCAAATCCGTTTTAAATTTAGCCAGATCCGACTTCGCCCCGGAGACATCTCCGTAAGCCAGGGCCTTGAGCAAGTTGATGATGTCTTGTGTGAGCAGATCCGGGGCGTTGCCATTGGCGTTGCCATTGGTATTGGATCCCGTGCTGCCATTGGTCGATTTGGGTGGACTGGCTTGACCCGCGGTCAGACTGCTTGTCACTGACGAATCGAGAAGCGAGGCGGATACAGATATTGCCATAGAAGCCTCTTTCGAACGGACAAAGACAAAACCACTATCGGCAGGAAAGCAAAAACTGTTCAGGGAACTTTCGATATTTGTCGCGCAACTTTTGCAGGCCCGGAGATGCGCGCCAACAGGGACACAAGCGTTACCACCGGCTACTGAACGTTGACCGTGACCGACTTGGTCGCACGTCCATATTGGTTGGTGGAAGAGAGGGTATAGATGGTGGTGGCCGCCGGGGTTACGGTTTGCATGCCCCCGCGCACCGGGCCCACTGCGTCGATATAGTCGTAGGAGTCATTGCTGACCGTCCAACTCAAGATGACCGGTGTGCCGGCGGTTACGGTGGTTTGCGAAGCGGTGAAGCTCCCGATCGTAGGAGCAGCTCCGGTGGGCGCCGTAGACCCATCGTATTCCGTACCCATTTGCACTACTTCGAAATTCGATGCATCGATCGCTTTCAATGCGTTCAGGTCGTTGTCATCCCAGCGTGCGTCGGGGGCTCCCTGGAAATACATGTTGCTGCCGTTATCGGCGACGATCATGCCGTAATTCTTCATGGCGGTAAGGATTGCCTGATTTGCAACGCTGAACCCGGAGATGGCAAACCCGGCCTTGAGGCGCAACCGCATCCCCATGATATTGTCTGTCCCCGAATTGTTTCCCGCTCCATGGGTGGCCGGGGCTACAAAGTAACCGCCGTTCGCATCGCTTTTGGTGTGCGCCACCGTCATGCGGAAGGCGTGATGGATTACTCCCGCAGCCACCTCGTCGTACCGCACCAGTCCAGGAAAGATGGGTAAGCCGGCCGCATCCGCGGAGGTCCATCCATAAGGACGGTGCTCGCTGCTGGTGAGGTCCCAGATGGCCCCGTTGGCTGCACTCCACGCTCCGTTGCAACGCTGCGCCTGCCAGCTTTCGTAGATCCAGCACTTGTTCTTGTCGATCACGATCAGGTGATCGTCTCCCGTGATGGTGCAGTCCGCTGGAAAGCCCTCGATGGGAGCCGTGATGGGAATGGGGTAGCGAGTGATGTCACTCTCGCTTTGGTAAGTGGTCATGGTGATGGCCACTCCTGGAGTCGCACTCGAGTCCACGACAACGTAGGGAATACCGTAGTTTCCGTCGGCGACGTTGGAAAAATCCGGATGCAAATGACTGCCCGTTAGCGCACCGATGATGGTGGCCGAGTTGGGATCGACCGGGGCAGAAGCGATATTCGTGTTCCAAAGATTTGAAGAGGGAAACGGTACGTAACCGTTGAGGCTGGCTCCGTTGCCGGTACTCATATTGCCGCAGGATGGCCCGGCGGATGCGCTCACGATGATGCTCAGGCTGCCTGTTTTAGAAAGGGCGGGGGTGCTCGAATCTGTCACATCCACGGAGAAGATCGTGCTGCCCGCCTTGGTCGGCGTGCCGCCGATAGCGCCGGCGGGGGAAAGTGTGAGTCCGGCAGGGAGAGCGGTGCCGCCTGCGAGGCTGAACGCGTAGGGGGTCACTCCGCCCGACGCCGTCAATGTCGCGGAGTAGGTTGTGTTCAAGGTGGCGTCGGCGAGCGTCGTCGAGGTCAACGTAAGGGTCGGAATTGAGCTACCCGTAATCGCGAGGGTGAGCGCGGCCTTGGCTGTCTGAGGCGTGGGGGACGAATCCGTTACGATAAAAGTTACCGGAGAAGACCCGGCCAAAGTCGGTGTTCCTGAGACGGCTCCGCCGGCGGCAAGGGTTAACCCGGCAGGCAATGTGCCCGATCCGATGGACCATGTATAAGGCGACACGCCGCCGGAGGCCTGGAGCGCCGCCGAGGGATAAGGCGATCCAACGGTTCCTCCGGGTAGGGAACTGGTCGTGACTGCAAGTGGCGTCGGCGCCGTCGTCGGCGGCGCGCTGATCTTGATGCTCAGTCCGGTCGCGGCCGACTGGGATGAAGGTTGCGTTGAGTCCGTCACCTTCACGGTTGCCGACCAGGTGCCTGCGGAGTTTTGCGCCGGAGTCCCTGTAATCGTCCCAGTCCCGCTGTTGATCGCTAATCCGGTAGGAAGGTTACCGGCACTGTACGTGTAGGGTGTGCTGCCTCCGGACGCCACCACCAAGCTGCTGTATGCGGCTCCCACGGTTCCGACGGGGAGCGCGATGGTTGTGATCGACAGGTTACCTGGCGGGTTTGAACTGCCCGTGCTGCCGTTGCCCGTGCTGGTGCTGCCCGTGTTGCCGCAACCGGCGAGAACCGCCGTCGCCCCTACGATCAGACTCCATTTCAGCTTCCCCATGGTCTAGCCCGTCCCGATGCTAAACCTGAGTCTGTAACAAGTGAAGGATGTATCGATATAGGACTCTACGCCAAAGTTGTAGTTACAACTTTGGCAACGAGTAACATCAATGAATGAGGGGACGGCTGAACTTCAGAGCTTGTCCAAACTAGCGGAGCAACTGGCTTTTTGAGGATGTAACTTGTTGATCCCTTTGAAGCGCGCTTGGCGGAATAAATTCTGGTTGCATGTAGATCGTCCGGTGCCAAAATTGGATTTAAACAACGCCTCGGCTCAGCAACCGCCCTTTCCTCCAGCAACCGCCCTTTCCTCCAGCAACCGCCCTTTCCTCCAGCAACCGCCCTTTCCTCCAGCAACCGCCCTTTCCTCCAGCAACCGCCCTTTCCTCCAGCAACCGCCCTTTCCTCCAGCAACCGCCCTTTCCTCCAGCAACCGCCCTTTCCTCCAGCAACCGCACCTTTCCTCCAGCAACCGCCCTTTCCTCCAGCAACCGCCCTTCCTACAACTACCCTCTCCTTGTTTGTCATCCCGAGCGCAGCCGAGCGGATCTGCGGTGCGCCATTCGTGTGCCCCGCTCCTATCGGTCCACAACCTCCACTCGTCATCCATCGAACCCTCCTGGGCTATGTTCAGACGTCCCTGCGCGACTAACTCGTATTCTCTTCATTTGTCCACCTGAACCCACACCGCAGGCCTAAAGTTTATGCCGGGGATTAACCCCCGGCATACCTTATCGACGGCTCTTTTTCTTAGCTGGCCGCATCCGGACCGGTTTCTTCTTTCCGCCCTTTTTCTTGGGAGGGCTCGAGGCGCCCAGAAGGGCGATGAGCTTGCCGCCGATAGGCGAGCCAAGGCCTGTACAAGCATCCCATCCCGGGCCGGCGGAAAATGCGCCGTTGTTTCCCGACACGATGTCGTTGAACGCAGACGCGCCTTTGGCAGCATAGATCTGGGGCTGGAGAAAGCCGGCGCTCTTTCCGTTCTGCTGATTACTCAACGCGATCAGACCGGCCCAGAGCGGAGCAACGGCGCTGGTTCCACCGATGACCATGTTCTGTCCATCGACGCGAATCTGGTAGCCGGTCACAGGATCGGCATCGCCTGCCACATCCGGAACCCCTCGGCCGCCGCCGCTCACAGAGGGCGCCGGTACTTTGGCACTCGCCTGCCAGCTAGGCAAGGGGAAAACGTTGCTCACTCCGCCGCCGCCTGCGCCCTCGCCGCTGGCCTGCTCGTTCCAAACCACCTCGGAGCTGATCACGCTGCCGCTGCCCACGAGCTTGGTGCCGCCACAGGCAAGAACGTGTGGACTGGAGGCAGGGAAGTCGACGTTATTGCCCGTACCTCCATCAGTCGAGCCGTTGTCACCCGAAGCCACCGTGATGGTGATGCCGAGCGCGGCTGCGGATTGGCATGCAGCGTCGAGTGCGCTCAGCGCTTGCGCGGTCCAGCTGGACTCCGGGGCGCCCCAGCTGATCGAAATGACGCTAGGTTTGTTCGTGGTATCGTGGACGGCCGTGCCGATGGCATCGATAAACCCCTGGTCGGTGTTGGGCGCAAAGTAGACGACAATGTTCGCCCCTGGAGCCACGGCCGCCGAGACTTCGATATCGAGCATGACCTCGCCATCCGCGCCGCTCGCGTTGCCGGGAGAGTTCTTGCCCTTGTCTACCGACACGGCAATCACTTTGGGTGCGGTCTGGCCCAACCCTTTGAAATAGGCTGTAAGATCCGCGGTGCGGTAACCGCCGCCCAGTTCGATGATGCCGATGGTTTGGCCTTTGGCAGTCGCGCCCTGGGGAAACTGGTAAAGCTGCCCCACCTGCACCGGAGTGAACGAGGTGCCGGCTGCAGCAGCGTGGGCGCGGGCAAAGCCTCCGGTTCCGGCTGTATTGCTGTTGATCGCGGAACCCAGGACACGGAAATGCGGTTGCGCCTGGGGCCGATTGTCGAGTCCGAGAATTGCCTCAACCGCACCCGCGAGCGCCGTGGGTATCTGGATGCTGCCTTCGCGGACGCGATAGACGTTGCCGTCAAGAGTCTTTCTCTACCAGCTTGACCCCAAACGCAGTCTGCATGGCAGCCACCGTCCCGGTGAGCTTGACGGTGCGCCGTTCAGGCTTCGGCGTGTCTTTTTCGACGGTGAGTCCAAACTCTTTCGCGAAGGTACGCACCGCTTTGACGGCCGCAGGATCGGCCGCGTGCTTCTGGGTGTACTGGGCGCGCGTAAGGCGGTCTTTGCCCAGGCGGCTGGTGTTGAGAGGGCTCTTACGCTTAACGATGACGGAAACGGTGATGACGCTGGCGGGTCGAACCGGTTTCTCACCGGTTGCTGCGGTGAGAGGCGCTTTCTCGCTTCCGCGCAATACAACGCGCGGCTGGGAAGAAAAGCGGAGGGCAGATTTTTTAGGAGGCATGGGAAGTTCTCCAGTCGAATACGATGCCCATAATATTCCGGTATGCTGTCCCAGGGAAGTTTCACCCACCATCATTAAAGTTACTTTTACCCAACTCCAGCTTCCTCGCACCCTCTGGACGACCCTTGTTCAACCTGCAACTTTGTTCTTTCGTGAGCCGCTGTAGAATGAAGAGCAGCAATGCCCACATCGATAGACTGGCCGCTCAAGAACCCGCCGCGCCGCCGCCGCCGTTTCTTCTTCCTGCTCGCAGCTCCTCGCCGTTATCTTCTTCAGCTTCCGGACGGCAGTATCGTATTTTGTCGACCTGTTGTGGTTCCGATCACTGAATTACGGGGCTGTGTTCACAAAAACGCTGGTTCTCCAGTGGAGTGTATTCGCCTTTTTTGTCACAGCCACGTTCCTCATTCTCTTCGCGTCATTTGCTGTTCTCAAAAGGACCCATCTGCCCGATTTACCCAGCAGCCACACCGTTTTCGTAGGCGGGCATCCGGTGAAACTCCCTGTAGACCCCGTGATGCGGCTCCTGGGGTTTCGGCGGATCGGCCATTATTGCCCTGGTGACGGGCGCCGGCATGATGGGGGAATGGCCGACACTCGCGCTCTTTTGGTACGCGCCAGCCGCCATGGGCAGCGTCGTTGATCCGATCTTTGGCAAGCCGCTTAACTTTTTTCTCTTTACGCTGCCCGCCTGGCAGCTGATCTCGGGCTGGCTGCTGACCATCGCCATCATTGTCTGCGCGGTTGCCGTCTTCTTCATTCTCATCACCGGCGGTGCGGACGCCTTTGCCGGCCGTCGCAGCTATCTCACCATCCCGTGGCGCGGGCTTTCCATCACCTTTGCCTTCCTGCTGCTGATTCTGGCGGTGCGCGTGTATCTCAGCCGGTTTGATCTTTTGTTCGAAGATCACACTGTCTTCGGGGGCGTCACTTATACCGACGCGCACATCACGCTCGCCGGCCTTCTGCTGGTGTGCATAGCCCTGGTCGCCGGAGCTATCGCGGCAGTGGCCAACGCCATGACGGTGGCCCGCGGACGCTGGCTGCTGGCGGCGATTCTCCCGGCGATTCTTTGCTTTGCCGCCGTTCGCGTGGCCGGGTGGTGGATGAGCAGCTTTATCGTCAAACCAAATGAATTGGTGCGAGAACGGCCATACATCGCGAACAACATCCTTATGACGCGCCAGGCGTACGGACTGGACCGCTTCTCGCAGCGCGAATTTCCCGCCGATACAACGGTGGAGGCGGCGGATGTGGCCAATAACCAAGCCACTTTGCAAAATATTCGCCTTTGGGATTGGCAGGCGCTGCAGGACACTCTGCGCCAGATTCAGGAAATCCGTACCTACTATGACTTTCCTGACATCGACATCGATCGCTACCAAATTGCCGGCAATCTACGCCAGGTGATGCTCGCTGCCCGCGAACTCAACGTCGAGAAACTGCCGGAAAGCAGCCGGAACTGGATCAACGAAAAGCTGATTTATACCCATGGCTATGGGGTTACGATGAACCCCGTCAACGGGTTTACTCCGGAAGGGCTGCCAACGCTGTACCTGGGCAACATGCCGGTGCAGAGCACTGTTCCCGGTCTAAACGTAACCCGGCCGGAGATTTATTTTGGCGAACTGACGAACACCGACGTTTACGTCAAAACGCGCCAACAGGAATTCAATTATCCCCAGGGCCAGACCAACAATCTCACCTCCTATCAAGGGGATGCCGGCATCGCGGTCGGCAGCTTGCTGCGCCGCATTGTGCTTGCCTTCGATCGTGGCGATCTGGGAAAGTTACCTTTCAGCGATGACGTGAACGCACAGAGCCGGCTGCTGATGCGGCGAAACGTGCGCGAACGCGTATTGACCCTGGCGCCGTTCCTTACCTACGATCAGGATCCCTACATTGTGGTTGGCGATGATGGCAGGCTGTCGTGGGTCATGGATGCCTTCACCACCTCAGACCAGTATCCCTACTCCACCCATTACCGGCTGGGCGAAGATTCCATCAACTACATGCGCAACAGCGTGAAAGTAGTCATTGACGCCTACGATGGCTCAACTACTTTTTATGTCTTCGACGATCAGGATCCGATTCTTGCCGCGTACCGCCGCATTTTTCCCAGCTTGTTTAAAGCCGAGGCAGCCATGCCGGCGGGATTGCGCAAGCACATGCGCTATCCGGAGTTGCTGCTCAAATTGCAGGGACAGGTCTACGGCCTGTACCACATGACCAATCCTGAGGTGTTCTACAACCGCGAGGACCTGTGGACGGTCGCCAGCGAAGTCGGCATGAGTGAAGGCGGCGGACAGGTCACCCAGCCGATGCAGCCGAACTACGTGCTGATGAAACTGCCCGACGAAAGCGGCATGGAGTTTGTTGAGATTCTGCCGTTTACGCCTGCAAATCGTAACAATCTCATTGGCTGGATCGGCGGCCGCAGTGACGGCGCACACTACGGCACCTCGGTGGTCTACAACTTTCCCAAGAACAAGCTGGTCGATGGACCGTTGCAGATCGAGGCCCGCATCGATCAAAACGCACAACTCTCCGGCCAGCTGACACTGTGGAATCAGCAGGGCTCGCACGTTCGGCGGGGTACGCTGCTGGTGATCCCGACCGGACGCGCTCTCTTGTATGCCGAACCGATCTATTTGCAAGCGGAGCGAAGCCCCATGCCCGAGTTGCGCCTGGTGGTGCTTGCGTTGCAAGATCGCCTGGCGTACGGATCCACGTTCGAGTCGGCCCTCGCCGCGCTCTTTGGAGGAGGGAGTTCGTCGCTGACAGCAGCGGAGCCGCAGAAAGCAGCGACTCCCGCCTCAGGCGCAACCGCCTCCCAGGCAGCCGCGGACCTCAAGCCAACAATTGGTGAGGCGGCTAAAGATCTCGCAGACTATCAGCGGTTAACTGCCGAAGGAAAGCTCGGTGAAGCAGGGCAGAAACTTGAAGATCTCAAGCGTGCTCTCGACAAACTGAATACGCATCGTTAATGGTCTTCATGTGAGAAGGCCTGAATCCGCCTTGGGATTCAGGCCTTCGCAGTTAGCTTTCAATTCGGTCGTTGTTTTAACGGCGATACTCATCTCCGCCCATCATATGACGGACGCCATTTTCATAGCCGCGCTGAAAACCTTCCCGGTATTCGTGACGAAGCCCTCTCGGAACATCCGGGTGGCGATATTCATCGCGGTTATTGACGTTAGGCCGTGCGGTGGTTTTCGTAGTCCTTCCTGGCTCCCTCCATCCCATCCTGAAATCCGCGCCGTTGAGCATCGTTGAACTCCGAAGGCGCGTTATTCCATCCATTGCCATGCTCTCCGTATCCCGGTGGCGGAGCTGTGTTGCGGCGCATATTGGGCGTGCATTGCAGCCGGCGAACTCAACAGAAGAAGCATTGCACTCGATGTCGCTAAACGATAGAAAGTGTTCATGTGCGTGATCCTTTCTTGCTCCTACGACCTAACAAGATAGATGCGAGGCCCGCACCGGGTGTTGTCATAAACAGAATCTAGGCGAAAGAGGCTATTGTTATGAAGTACTTACTCGGACTCTCGCCCGGGATGAGCGCAGCAGGAGATTGTAGAAGTCCCGATCCGCTGCACGAATTCAGACTGGCCCCGGTTAAGGGATTAGCGATATGGACCGAGGGAAATGATCAGAATTTCAACCAGGGTGTCTGATTCGTTTCGCCATTGGCGGCCAGTTCCCGCAACCACCGTGACGGAATCACCGCGTTCCAGGACCTGCTCGCTATCCTGCAGCTTGAGGACCACACTGCCATCGAACACCATGGCGAACTCGTCAGAAATAGAAGGCGTGGCATGCTTACCCGTCAGGCCGCCCAGGCTTGATGATGAGCATGGAAGCGCGGAACTGCGAGCCATTGGAAAGAGAGCCCAGAGAAGCAATTTCGGCGCGCGACCAGTCCAGCGCCATGTGGGCACGGTCGCTGGCGCGCACGATATTGACCACCTGCTGATTCGCGGAAAGGAAAAATTGCCCCAGCGTTACTCCCAACGCGTTGGCGATTTTTTCCATCGAAGAGATGGAGGGGGAGCATTGCCCGTTCTCAATTTGCGATAAGAAGCTGGCAGAAAAGTCAGTCCGTTCTGCAAGGGCCCGCAAAGAGATTCCCTGTTGTTCCCTCAGAAAACGAAGGGAGTTACCAAGAGTCTGTTCGATCATCCGCTTTCCAACTCAATCCCTATCGCTGGTGCACAAATGCCAGTTTCCCAGTATACAGAGGTCTTTACTTAGGAAACATCACCCTTCGGCTATCTAACGTCTATATAAACACTATCGTTTGGCCGGTCGTTGCACGCGAAGTAATCACGAGTGTCACTACCACGTAAGGGGCATCCTCAGCCATTGGCCGGCGGTAAGTCATGGCTACTCCATGTCTTATCGCTCGAGTAGCACAACGGTTCCAGGATGCAGTCGGCACAGCGCGGTTTACGGGCAATGCAAACCTGGCGCCCGTGGTGGATCATCTCGTGGGAGAAAGCGATCCAGTGGTCCTGGGGAATGATCTCCATCAGGTCCTGTTCCACCTGGATTGGCTCGGTTGCCTTGGTCAGTTCAAGGCGCCTTGACAGCCGAAGTACGTGGGTATCGACCACCACGCCAACTGCCTTGTGAAAGGCCACACCCAGCACTACATTGGCCGTCTTGCGCGCCACTCCCGGCAGGGTCAGCAGCTCTTCCATGGTTTCCGGAACCTTGCCCGAATATTCACTATGAGTCTGCGCGCCGCTCCATTCAGAGACTTGGCTTTGTTGTGATAAAAACCGGTCGAACGGATCTGCTCTTCGATCTCCACCAGGGGAGCATGAGCAAAGTCAGTTCGGGGTAGGGAATTTCTTGAAGAGCCCTGGCGTGACCATGTTCACTCGCGCGTCAGTACATTGCGCAGACAGAATCGTGGCCACCATCAGCTCCCACGCATTGCGGTGGTGCAGGGCGCATTCTGCGCTGGGGTAGGCTTCCGCCAGGCGCTCCAGAATCGCAGCGATCCGCTCCGGCGCGAGCGGATCTCGCCGCGGCTTCCTCGCCTTCACCGCTTTCTTTACTGCCTTCTTGACCGTTTTTTTTCCCGCCAGCTTCATCCGCGGTTAGCCGAGCCGCGCCAGCATATCTTCCGGCGTCATGCGAATGCAGGTGAAGATGGGAGTGTCTTTCAGCGTGTAGGGACTGATCTCGGTTTCCCGCAACTGCTGCACCAGGTCAAGAAAATCTTCGGGATAGTTGGTTTCAAACGCAACGACAAACTCCTGGTCGTCGATACCGAAGGAGTAGGTGGTGTTCAGCTTGACTCGCGGATAAAGATGGCCAACCCGGATGTGCTCGTTCATCAGACGCTGGCGCTCTTCGGCCGGCAACAAGTACCAGGCGCGCGTCTTCCAGAAGGGATAGATAAAGATATATTTCTGGCCGCCTGGCCGGATGCTGCCCCGCGAATCGTGCTGTCCCTCGTGCTCGTGCCCGATCAGGTACTGCGAGCGCTTGGTCATGGACAAAAAGCTGTACGCAGTCTGCAGATAACCGCCCATGGGCGTTGCCATCAGTTCCGCCGTCATCTGATTGAGATCTTCCGGCGTATAGCAGATGCGCCACAGAACCATATCGCAATCGCCGCGAAGTCCCACGGTGGAATAGGTGAGCGTAAGCAATCGTCCGGGTTGATTCCATCGTTTGATCACCTCGGCAAATGCGGCGCGGTGGGCCTCTTTCTCTGCCGCGGGCAGACGGCGCCATTCGGGCAGAACCTTGAAAAAGGTAAAGCCAATGGTTTGCCGTTTCACTTCCTTGGCTGGGGCGGCAGCCCGCTGGACCGCAGGATCGTTCTGCGGGGCAATCTGGGTAGGCTCAGAAACTTCGGGGATAATGGCTTCTGCCATGGTGTACTCCTGGGTGAAACTCCATGGTAGCAAAGCGGCGCGTAGGCCAAACCGCTATACTGCCAGCGGATGACAGAGAAAATCATAGGTGTTCTTGCCCACTTCATCATTGCCGTCATTTCGGCCACGGGCTATCTGGGGATTGCTTTGCTGATGGGCATCGAGTCAGCCTGCATTCCGCTGCCCTCGGAAATCATCATGCCGTTCTCCGGCTACCTGGTGTACACAGGCAGATTCCAGCTATGGTGGGTCGCTACCGCCGGCGCTATCGGCTGCAACCTGGGTTCGGCCCTGGCCTACTGGGTGGGAGCCCATGGCGGCCGCCCGCTGGTGGAGCGATACGGAAGGTATGTGCTTCTCAGCCGGCGCGATCTGGACCGCACCACTCACTTCTTTCAGAAACATGGTTCGATCACCGTATTCCTGGCGCGCCTGCTTCCCGTGGTGCGTACCTTTATCGCGTTACCCGCCGGAATCGCGAGGATGCCCTTGTGGCGATTCCACATCTATACGTTCCTCGGCTCATGGCCCTGGTGCTTTGCTCTGGCGTACGTGGGCATGAGGCTGGGCCGCTCCTGGGAAACGGATCCCCGTTTCAAAGAAGTATTTCATCGCTTCCACCTGGGGGTGGAGGTGGTATTACTGGCCGCCATTATCTGGTTCGTGTGGTCCCACTGGAAACACCGCGACACCGAACCCGCCGGCCTGGCCTGAAGCTTCCCGAGCACTCATGACGACCGTTAAGCCTTGCTTTCTCTCCTTTGAGCGGCCCTGATTTGCCAAAGCAGAAATGAAAGCCGAGACTGAAAAGGTTCGTGATCGGTGCTCCTCGGGAGCCTTGCGATCGCACACAAAAAAGAAGCGAGAGGATGGACCCGCAAGAAAATGTCTACGCCTACGAGCAGCAGCCAAGAGACTGCTGGCAGTTCACCGATTCAGCCCGCCAACGGAAAATTAGGAATCATGATCCCCGGAATGGGGTCGGTTGCGACCACCCTGGTAGCCGGCGTGGAAGCGGTACGCAAGGGCATCGCCAAGCCAATTGGCTCCCTTACCCAAATGGGAACTGTTCGCCTGGGCAAGCGCACCGACGCGCGCAGTCCCCTGATCAAAGACTTCGTTCCCCTGGCCAAGCTTGACGATCTCTGCTTCACCGGCTGGGATATTTTCGCCGACAACATGTTTGAGGCGGCCCGCGTGGCGCGCGTCCTCGATCGTGACCAGTTGGAAACGATCCGCCCCTTTCTGGAAGGCATCCGGCCAATGCCCGCGGTCTTCGATCAGCACTACGTCAAGCGTCTGAACGGAACCAACGTTAAGAAAGGCAAGAACAAACGCGACCTGGCGGAGCAGCTTCGGGCCGACATCCAGGCATATAAGAAAGTGACCGCGCGCCAGGTGATGATCTGGTGCGGCTCAACTGAGATCTTTCTTACCCCCACGGCGGTTCACCAGTCCCTGGCCGCATTTGAGAAGGGGTTGGAAGACAACGACATCAACATCGCGCCCTCGATGATCTACGCCTACGCGTCATTGCAAGAGGGCGTGCCGTTCGCCATGGGAGCGCCGAACCTGGCTGTCGATTTGCCCGTGATGCAGGAGCTTTCCCGCCAGAACGACACGCCCATCACCGGGAAGGATTTCAAGACCGGCCAAACCTTCATGAAGACCGTGCTGGCCCCGGCCTTCAAGGCGCGCATGTTGGGTGTGAGCGGTTGGTACTCCACCAATATTCTGGGCAATCGCGATGGCGAAGTGCTGGATGATCCGGAGTCGTTCAAAACCAAGGAAGAATCCAAGTTGAGCGTGCTCGACTTCATCCTGCAACCCGAGTTATATCCCGATCTCTACAAGGATATTTATCACAAGGTCAGGATTAACTATTATCCGCCCCGCGGTGATAACAAAGAGGGTTGGGATAACATCGACATCTTCGGTTGGCTCGGCTATCCGATGCAGATCAAGGTGGACTTCCTTTGCCGCGATTCAATTCTGGCCGCACCCATCGCGCTTGATCTCGTGCTGTTCCTTGATCTGGCGGCCCGCAGTCCGGAACTCAAGGGATTGGGAATACAGGAGTGGTTGAGCTTCTACTGGAAGTCGCCCATGACCGCCCCCGGTCTCTACCCGGAGCACGATCTCTTCATTCAGTTAATGAAGCTGAAGAACACGCTGCGGCATATCCAAGGCGAAAGCCTCATCACCCACCTGGGCCTTGAGTATTACGATTAGTTGCTTCACATCTGCAATTTAGAGCCACAAGCGCAAGTATTACGGGAGATCTTTAAAAAGGTCTCCCGCAATCGTGTAGAGCCAGCAACGGGTCAACCGTCCTACCTCTTGGCCCACGGTCTGAACCTCGGCCCACGGTCCTATCCCTGTCTACAACTCTCTCCTTTTTGTCATCCCGACCGGAGCGAAGCGGAGCGGAGGGACCTGCGGTGCGCCATTCGGGTGCCCCACCGTTGCCGGGTTCTCTACTTCTTGCGCACAGTCATTTCAAAGGAATCTTCACGACGAAATAAGTAAACGTGCCACCGGCGTCGAGCACCAGCTGATGGGGAACACCCGCTGGTATGTGCGCAATGTCTCCTTCTTGTAGTTTTTTGCGTATCCCTTGCTCAATTGAAGTGCCGCGTATCTCACCCGGTGCTGTCGTCGTGGAGTTGGCGATCGTACCGCCCGTGACCAGAGTTGCTGTGCCCTGAAGCACCACGAATACATCGCCAAATTGCTGGTGCAGTTCGGCCTTTCCGTCTCTGTCGCGGAAGGCAAGGATGGTGGAGCCGTCCAGATGCTTCTCCAGGATGCCGGTTCCGGCCTCCTTCGAGTTTTTCGCCTGCTCGCGCATCTGCTGTGCGAGCTGCAGGAGTTGATCCGGCGAATACGCAACGGCAGCCGCCGTTTGGGCAGAAGCCACCGAGCTCCATATCGAAACAGCGAGAACGACACACAGTTTCATCATCGCGTTATCCTCTTCTATCGCAAAGCAATCAGATCTTTCGTAGCTGCTCCATGGTGCAGGTATTCCGCGCCCGGGAAAGACGCAATCAACAAAGTCCTGCCCCGGCCAAATGTGTGAATAAACTCCCTGCGCGTGATGTCGAACAGATCAGCCATAGATCGTTAGCCCTCACCTGGTCGAGACATCTCTTATACAGCGAAATCGAGTGCGATCACCTCGTGCACGCGGATCGAAGGCACCTCGATCAGGATCGCGTCGCCGTCCTTCCGATAGTGGGTTTCCACTCCGGCGACCAACAAATGGGCCTTGGCAATTCGTTTGCCGGCAGGAACGCGAATACGAACCTGTTGGCTGGAAATCGGGATTGCCTCGCGCACCGGCCCTTTCATCATCATCGGATTGGTGAGGTTCACCAGGTGCACGGTCATGGAGTTTTTCTGCGACCAGACAGCAACGTCGAGCACCCCTTGCCCTTCCACCGAAAGAGGCGCCGGCTCATTATTCGCCCAGAGGACCGCGTTGCGCAGTAGCTTCCCATGATCCGTGTTCAGCACTTCCCAGAAGGTACGGTCGATATCCCATGGAAAATAGACCACCCGGCCCTTGCCGGTTTCGCGCATAAAGATTCCCGCGTCATGGCGAGCAACATTGGGAGCATTGGGCCTTACGAAACACTCTTCCATCGGCAGGTCAGGATAGGTAGGAACCACTCGCAGGGGCGGCGAGAGGCTCTCGCCGGCAGCAGTTACATGAACCCTGTGTACGCCGTTGATGATCCGGTTTGCATCTTCAAAACCCGTCAGCACTGGGATGATATCGGCCGGAAGAAGGATCCTTTTCCAGTGAGAGGTACGAGTTGAGCATCGGACCTTCTTTACTGCCGGCGAAGGAAGCTCCAAAAAGGGATGCGAGCCCGAAATCCTGCCGTCGCACGCCCCATTCGTCGTACAACGAAGTTTCATAAGTAGCGACGATACTGCCGCCACGTTCGACAAACTCACGAATCTGGCCACACTGCTGGGTGGACAGAGCTGCGATGTTGGGCAGGATCAAGGTGCGAAATGGATCCGTATGCTCTCGATCGAGCAATTGGTCGTGCACCATCTCAAACGGAATTCTGGCTTCGACCAGCGCCTGGTAAAACCCCATCGCAGGATCATCGACGGTGGCAGCCGCATCGGGTCCACCGTAGAACGCAGCCGTCTGCTGGGAATAAACCATGCCCACGCGCGCAAGGGATTTTTCGTTGCGGAAGTAGTCCTGGTGCGCGTAGTGCCACTGGAAGATCTCCTCTACCACCGGAAACCAGCGCTTGTCATAAGGCTTGGCGTTGAACTTGGTGAAGGTCGGACGAAAATCCTGCGCCATGCCATCGGCCACCCAGAGCCTGATCTCGTCACCGTTCTGAACGGAATCCTTCCAGCGGTACTTATCTTCCAGGCCGACGCTGAAGATTTGGGCAATCGGTTTTCGCCCCATGGTGGCGCGGTACTCCTTGGCGCTTTTGCCGCTCGCCCACGGCGCTACGAGCCCCGCGCGCCCCTGCCGGTCCGCCAACAACGTCGGCGCCAGCTCTCCGATCGTCTTCATATCCAACTGGCTTAACGCACCGCCGCCGGCATTCGCCAGATAGCTCGCATGAGGATTGATTTCCCGAATTTTTTCGTTCCATAGCCGCCACAATTCGAATAATCGCTGCTGATGCCAAACGATGTACTGCCGTCGCGCTGGATCCTGCGGATTGCTGGTACGGGGAAGATCGAGCCCGGAGAAATCGTGGAAGTTCTTCTGGCAGTGCTCGCAGTAACACATGCCCGATCCTGCCCATCGATTGGTGAAGATTCCATCGACCATGTACCGGGTCATGATTTCCTGATGGACCGAAGTCATGAACTCGAAGTTGTAGGGGCCCAGCGCGCAGGTGAGCCAGAAGTCCGGATCAGAGGCGTGCTGGCGCTTCTTGCCGTTTTCATCGACCGCCAGCCAATCGGGATGCGCGTCATAGACATCCTTGTGGCACGCGTGCGCGTCGGTGCGGGCAACGACATTCATACCTAATTTCCTGCAGCCGTGTGCAATGTCGCCGAAGGCGTCCATATTTCCCAGCCACTTGCTGCGGTAGTGCAGAGGAATCTCCGTGGGGTAAAAAGCGACACACCCGCCGGCATTCAGAACCGTGGCATCGGCATGGATTCGTTGGAAATAGTCCAGCCAGAACTGCATGTCGTAATTGCCGGGATCGTCTTCGACAAAGCTCAGCTGGGCCCAACGCATGGGGCGGTCGTACCAGGAGGTCGTCCCTGGGCTGGTCGGAGCGGCAGAGAGCCGGGCAGTTTGCGCTTCGGTCTGCCCGTCAAGACCTACTATGCAGGCAGCAGAGAGACCCGCCGCTTGTTTGAGGAACGTTCTTCGAGTGCTTTCCAACGCATGCTCCCCTGGCGATTATTTGACCACCATCTTTTGCGTCTTACTGGAGTGGCGAGTCGGCCACTAAGGTGTCGAGTGGATCGCGGCCATTCTACGTCATCATGCTCATTATGGACGTCTTGCCGGCGTCGCTGGGACTCCCGCTTGACCCCGACTAAAAGCAGTCACTTGCTTGTTTGTTCCCGGCGTGTCACCATCCGACACGCAATTTGGGCTCAGCAAGGGATGGACTTCGGCCATGGCAATTCCTACGGAGAACGTTGGTTCACTACCGCGTCCG
Organism: uncultured Acidobacteriaceae bacterium; assembly: GCA_963847155.1. Lineage (GTDB taxonomy): Bacteria > Acidobacteriota > Terriglobia > Terriglobales > Acidobacteriaceae > PALSA-350. The sequence continues at coordinate 86,305 of CAWJZH010000011.1, forward strand.
GCAAAACTACAAACCGCACTTCGCCACTACGATCTCGGGAAGATCACACGAGAACGGCTGACCAGGGAGCAGGACGCCGCGTGCCAGGACTCAATCCAGAACATGGAAGCGACCGGCTCACCCATCGTTTCTGACGGCGAGCAACGCGCTTCCAGCTTTGCCACCTATCCCTTGAGCGACACCCTTGCCGGCGCCGGCTTGGCGGAAAATCTGGCCGCCGATGGCCAGTGCATGGCCATCTTTACCGATGGGCATCATCGCCAATTGCCCCGGCTGACAGGCGGCCCCTTCCAATACAAAACCTATGCCGCCGAATACCTCAAGCGCGCCATGGCGATGGCCAGGAAGCCATTGAAGCAGGCGGTCATCGCGCCCTCCATGCTGGCTTTGCTCTATCCGCTGGATGGCGAGGTTCCGGGCTACACGCCGGAGCAATTCTACGAAGATCTTTGCAACGAATGTGAAAAGGATATCCGCCAGTGCTTTGCTGTGGGCGCCAAGCGAGTCTCGATGGACTTTACCGAAGGACGGCTCGCGTGCAAAAACGATCCCAAGAATCCCTGGACGGCCCGGTCCATGCTGTCGCAGTTTATCGACCTGAACAACTGCGTCATCAATCGCTTTAGCGCGAGCGAGCGAAAGAATATCGGCATTCATACCTGCCCGGGCGGGGATTGCGACGCAACCCATAGCGCCGAGGTGGACTACGCGGAATTGCTTCCCAGCATGTTCATGATGAACGCCGGCTACTTCCTGATCCAGGTGGCCAGCGAAAAAGACAAGGAGCATGTTTACAAACTCTGCGGCAAGTACAGCCGCGAGGATGCGAACGGCGTGGCCCAGATCTGCTTTATCGGTGTCATCAATCCGCTCCATCCCCGGGTAGAAACGCCGCAGGAGGTTCGCTGCGATCTGCTGCTGGCATCCAAACATATTCCCAAGGAACGGCTCGGCTCGACGGACGACTGCGGATTTTCTCCCTTCAGTATTGATCTCAAACCCAAACACGGCTCACCCGACCTGGCCCGGGAGATCGCATTCAAAAAAATTGCAGCTCGTGTGGAGGGCACTGCGATGGCTTCAGAGAAGCTCGGCCTGGCATAAGACGTTAGACTGGAAAACGTGCCTCGCCTCGTCCACTCCAACGCCCTTTGTTGTTTGCTGCTCTGTTTACGAATCGGCTGCGCGCAAGAGGTCAGCTTTCGTATTACACCTCTGCGCCCGGTGCCTGAACTGCGCGCAGAGGCCTTGAAAGCGTCGCCGCCACGGGAGCAGGGAACTTTCCGCAAACCGGACCTGGTGGAGCTGACCAGGCTTGACCCTACGATCAAGCTCGACATCCGTTATGCCACCACGAATGATTTTCTCGGCACCCCTTTGTATACCCAGGCGCGCGCATTTCTTCAGCGCCCGGCTGCGGAGGCACTCGTCCGCGCCCATCGCGAGCTTAAGGCGCAGGGGTATGGCCTGATCATCCATGACGGCTACCGTCCCTGGTACGTAACCAAAATATTTTGGGACGCCACACCCAACGACAAGAAGATTTTCGTCGCCAACCCGGCGGAAGGCTCAAGACACAACCGCGGTTGCGCTGTGGACCTGTCGCTCTACGATTTGAAAACCGGCAAAGAAGTAAAGATGCCAAGCGGATATGACGAGATGACCGAGCGCGCCTATGCCAACTACCCTGGCGGCACCCCCGAGGAGCGTGCTCGCCGCGCACTGCTCAAACAAGCAATGGAGAAGCAGGGGTTCATGGTCAACCCGACCGAGTGGTGGCACTTCGACTACAAGGATTGGAAACAGTATCCGATCCTGAATACGAAGTTTGAAGATCTATAACGCTCCCTGAACTCTCGCTTCGAATCATGTCGTTGGCGACCTGGACTCCAGCAACCAATTCCGAACAGCAACCACCCTCTCCTTTTTGTCATCCCGACTGGCTGACTTGCCTACGTCAAGTTGACGGAGGAATGACACAGCGGAGATCGCTGTAGATGCAAGGCCCGGAGGGCCGACCGCCAAACGTCAGCCCAGCCCGGAAGGGCTGGGAAATCGATCCCGAAGAGGATCTGAGCGCCGTAGGCGCGGCACAAAACCGATCGCCCGCTACCGCTGTGTCATAGGAGCGCAGCCGAGGGATCTGCAGTTTCCACGGACCCTTCCTGGAAATGTTTCGCACCGGCAGTGGGTGAGGTTTCAGGAACATGAGTGCGAGTTCCTTTTTGTCGCTTAACCTTCACCGTCTTGTCGCTCTCCCGCGCTGATCAAAAGAGACTTGGGCGGTTTAGGCAGAAAGCCTGCCAACAGTCCAATCGCCGGAAGATAGGCGCATATCTTGTACACGAAGAGAATGCTGGTTGCGTCGGCGATTCTTCCCAGGATGGCCGCACCGATGCCGCCCATGCCGAAGGCAAAACCGAAGAACAGCCCGGAAATCATTCCCACCCTTCCGGGCACCAATTCCTGCGCGTAGACGAGGATTGCGGGAAAAGCCGAAGCCAAACCTAACCCGACGAGGATGCTCAGAACGCTGGTCCAGAACAGGTTCGCGTAGGGCAACAGCATGGTCAGAGGCAAAACGCCAAGAATGGAGCACCAGATCACTGTCTTGCGCCCAATGCGGTCGCCAATCGGGCCTCCAATGAGAGTGCCGGCAGCGACGGCTCCAAGAAAAACGAACAGGTGGATCTGCGAACTCCGCACGCCCAAGTGAAAACGAGTGATGAGGTAGAAGGTGTAGTAACTGGTGAAGCTGGCCAAATAGAAATACTTGGAGAAGACGAGTGCGATCAGGACCGCGATCGCCGACACCACTCGGCCGCGCGATAAGCCGGTCTCCTGATCCGCATGCTTCGTGGATCGCTTTTTCAAATAGCCTAACCGGGGCTTGTACCAGCGGCTTACCTGCGTCAGCACCACAATGGCCACCAATGCTACGAGCGAAAACCATGCCACTCCGCGCTGGCCATGCGGCAGCACGATAAACGCAGCCAACAGGGGTCCTATGGCTGCGCCTGTGTTTCCCCCAACCTGAAAGACCGACTGCGCCAGTCCCAGCCGTCCACCGGAGGCAAGACGCGCCACCCGCGAAGACTCCGGATGGAAGACCGCCGAGCCCATGCCGATCAAAGACGCGGCCAGCAGCAGGAACGGAAAGGTAGGCGCAATCGACAGCAAAAGCAGCCCTGCCAAGGTAAACAGCATGCCGATGGGCAGGGAATACGGCAGCGGCTTGCGGTCGGTAAAGAGTCCGATAAAAGGCTGCAGGATCGAGGCCGTCATCTGGAAAGTCAGAGTCAGCAACCCAATCTGACCGAAGTTCAGATGAAACGCGGTCTTCAGGATAGGGTAGATGGAGGGCAGCAGGGACTGCATCGTGTCATTCATCAGGTGGCAAAAGCTCACCGCTATCAACACTCGATACACTGTCCCGTCTTGAAACGGAGCAGAACTCTGGACCCTCTCATTCTCGATAATCTGCGTAGTCATGCCGGCCGCGTAAATCTCCCTGCTTCTATGCTAGCTTGAATGCCGCCTTAGCGGGTTCCCCGGGTAGGCGCTGCTCATCACGAATGCATTCCACCAGCGTCTCGAAGGCCGGCTACCAGGGCTTCTAGAAATGTTTCGTTGCTGGCGCCTGACGGTACTTCCAGCATGGTTTTTTCTTTCATGCGGACAGCAAGCCTCTCCGCCAGGCTCGCTCGTACATCGAGTGGCAAATCGAGCCGGCGCGCCAGGAAATTCTCCATCAGTTGCAGATCAGCGCGCGATAGACGGGCCACTCCATCCGCCGGGAGTTCCAGCGTCTTCCTGAGTACAGGCTGGGGCGGTGATTCGAGGGCAATGAAGGTTCTGGTTCCCGCCGGGAGGATGGATGTTTCCGTCTGAACGCTGTGGACGACCAGGGTGCCGGCGACCATATCGCCCAGCCGTTGCTGGCGGCGAGTGGCAAAGATGCAAACTGCGCCCACCAGGTAAAAGCCGGGCAGCATATCGATCATCCGAAGGAGGTTCCGGCCCACGGATTCGAATAAGCCGATGGGCCGGCCACTCTGCTGGATCACCCGCAGACGAAGCATCCGCTTGCCCGGGGTTTGCCCGTTCCAGAAAGCCTCAAATAGCGCGAAGTAACCCCACTGGAGCAGAAACGGGATCAGGATCATCAGCGCGATCGCCCACTTTCCCGGGTCGGTTGACTGCATATGCGGCTGCGCCGCTGGGAATGCTGGGGCAAAGCCGCGAATATCAAAACGAGTACGATCAGCAAGACCACAAAAGAAAAGCCCTGCACAAAAGAATCAACCAGTAAGGCGACACACCTGCTGCCGATGCCCGCGAGCGGGAATTCGATACCTACCAGTTCCGGAGTCTCGATGCTAAGCTGATCCCGAAGATCGATGCTTTCTTTGCTCATCGCCGCCACCTGTTGATCGTGAATGGAATGGGACACCATGATAACCAATCGCTGGATCGAAAAGCGTAGAGGTTCCTGGGACCGTTTGCGCGCGCTGATTGCAACCTTGCAGGCGAGTGGAGTGGCGAGCCTGCCCCCTGCCGAGTTGCGCGAGATGGCATTGCTCTACCGGCAGATCGCCGGCGATCTTTCCGCTCTGCGCCAGGAACGCAGTGCACGTAACCTTGAAGCTGAGCTGAACCAGTTGCTCGGCCAGGCTCACGCCATTATCTATTCCAGACGCAAGACAGATTTTTTTGACGTATGGCGATTTTTTTCCCAGGAATACCCGCGGTTGTTTCGTCAGCTACTGCCGTTCACGCTCACGTCTCTCATGCTGTTTCTGGCCGGCGCGGTCGTGGGCAGTCTGCTGACCGTGGTGCGCCCGGAATTCGAGCGCCATTTCCTCGGGCCGGCGATGACGCAGACCATTGAGCGCCATCAGATGTGGACCGAGTCTGTGAATTCGATGGCGCCCCAGGCATCGAGTGCGATCATGACGAACAACCTGGCAGTTACGTTTACGGTGTTCGCGGCAGGGATCACGGCCGGCATTGGGACCCTGTACATGATCATCTGGAACGGCGTCTTGCTTGGCGTAATTTCGACTGCTTGTCATCAGGCACACATGAGTATCAAGCTATGGAGCTTCGTCGCCGCCCACGGTTCGCTGGAGCTACCGGCAATCATCATTGCTGGCGGAGCAGGTCTTCGCCTCGCTTACGGATTGCTTTTCCCTGGCATTTATAGTCGCCGTCATTCGCTCGCGGTGGCTGGCTCGGAGTCCGTTCGCCTGGTCAGCGGGGTCGTGCCCATGCTTATCATCGCGGGGATGCTGGAAGGCTTTTTGTCTCCATCGTCTGCGCCAGTGTGGTTGAAGTTTGTCACAGCTTTCCTGCTGTTCACCTTGTTGCTGCTCTGGCTCTGGTCAACGCCCAGCAGACGAAATAGCTAGTTCTCATTAGTCTTTGCACTTCGCAAGCAACCAGACCTTCGTCCCTGGACGGGTGCCCCATGTTCGCCCGAGCGTACATGGGCCGAAAAAGACGGGGCGCCAGCCCCTTCGAACGCTTCTGCTACGCTACCAAAAAGAATGCGCCAAGGGCGAGCATTGTCGCGCATGGAGTGAAAGCATTTGAAAAATCCGTTTTCGGCCCATGTACGCTGGGGCGAACATGGGGCACCCGTCCAGGAGCTTTGACCGTGGTTGCAAGGAAGTAGTGAAGATACCTGCTACAGCAGCGCCTTCTCCTTGATCTCCAAATACCGGTTCAGAACGAAAGAAGTCATCTCCTCTGGATAAGTCTCGAGCGTAAGCGCTCCGCGCTGGCGCAGCCTGGCCAGCAGAAGCTCTCTCCAGTGCACCATCTCCTGCGCTGCGGCCCCAGCGAACATCTGTTGTTGATTCTCTGGCCGCATCCCCGCGATCTTTCGCAAATCTCGTTGTTCGATGGCGACGAATAACACCAGGTGCCTCCGCATTAACTGGACGGCGCCTTCCGCAACTTCCGGTTGCATGGACGTCTCGGCAGGGTCGGTCAGCCAAAGCACAAGGCTTCGCCGGGGTTGCAGCCGATTTAAAGTCACAGTCGCCCGCAAATGATCGGCTTCAGCCGCTTCCCCGCGAACCAGGGCAAGCGCGTCCAGGATCTGGCGAAGCTGGCCTCCACCGCGCCTAGGAGCAATCAGTTGCTGGGTCTCGCGGCCGTAGGCCAGCAGGCCTACCCGGTCGCCCGAGGCCAGTGCCAGCTGGCTCATGGCAAGTGCAGTGGCGGTTGCATAATCGAGCTTGGTATAACTGCCCACCCGCGCCTGCAGCAAACGTCCTGCATCGATCAGCAGCCACACCGCCTGGCTGCGTTCCGTCTGGTACTGTTTCGTGATCAGCGCGCCCCGCCGCGCAGAAGCCTTCCAGCAAACGTCGCGGAGATCGTCACCATCCAGGTAATCGCGCAGCGTTTCAAAATCCCGACCCAGGCCCCGTTGACGCTGCCGGCGCAATTGCAGTTCTAATTGCCGGTTGCGGGCGAGAAATAAGTTCTGCTCTTGCGCCGCTCGAGTTGCGGGGTAAATGCGGACGGTCTGGGTTAAATCCGCAGCCGACCAGCGCTCCAGCAACCCCATGGCGCTGCGATAGCGCAAATAAAGTTTTCCCGCTGCATGGTCACCCCGCTGACGGGCTGTGAAGGCATACCGCAACGTTGCCGGTATACCCGGATAGCATGTCAGCTTCCAGCCACTGCGGCGCCTGCAGAAAAGCAGCCGGCAAATCGTCCATCACTCGGCACCAGAGCAACCGCCGGCCGTGCTGCAAAACCGTCAACTCTACTTCGCTTGCGCTCCCTAAAGCCGGAGCCGAGATCCAACTCCGCGTGGCCTCGATGAGCCTGGGAGACGGCAATAACCACCCATCGATCAGGGCAAACAGCAGTACCGTCGCATCCCAAACAACCACGCCCCAAACAAAGCCGCGAATAAAAAAAGCCGGCACGAACCACAACGTACCCAGCAGCAACAATAACAGTGTCCGTTGCGTGAACCCGAACGAAAAGCGGCGAACCGCTACTGCCTGCGAGCGTGCAGGCTGCGCGACCATGGTAGGGGAGATCACTGCTTAGGCACCGCCACCGCCGCGAGTATCTCCCCGATCACGCGGTCGGTATCGTAACCCTCCAGCTCCGCCTCGGGCTTCAGAATCAGGCGGTGGCGTAACACCGGCAGCGCCGCCTGTTTCACATCGTCAGGAATGAGATAGTTCCTCCCTTCCAGGGCGGCAAAACCTTGCGCCACCAGCATCAGGCTCACCGCCGCCCGGGGGCTCGCTCCCAACGTGAGGGACGGCCACTCGCGGGTGCGGCGAACAACAGCCAGAATGTAATCGTAGAGACTGGCTTCGATCCGCACTGCGCGTACTTCCGCTTGCGCGGCGGCCAGTAGACCCACCTCCACCGGCGTCAGCGAAGTCGATTCCAAACCCTTCGGCCCGGTACTGGCATGATGGCGCTGCAGCACCACTCGCTCTTCTTCAGCAGACGGATAGGAGAGGCGAAGCTTCATCAAAAAGCGATCCAACTGCGCTTCCGGCAACGGATAAGTGCCTTCGAAGTCGATCGGGTTCTGGGTCGCGAACACGGTGAATGCTTCCGGAAGCGCATAACCCGTCCGGTCGATCGTTACCTGCCGCTCCTCCATGCACTCCAGCAGCGCAGACTGCGTTCGCGGCGGCATGCGGTTGATTTCATCCACCAGCAGAAAGCTGGTAAACACCGGCCCCTTGTGCAGAACGAATGCCTCGCTCGCGCTACGGAACACATTGGTTCCTAAAATGTCAGCGGGCATAAGGTCGGGCGTCGATTGCACGCGATGAAACTCCAGGCCCAGCACCTGGGCAAGCAACTTCACCACCAGCGTTTTCGCGATACCGGGAACGCCTTCAATCAGAGCATGCCCACGGCAGAGAGCCACGACCAGCGTCTGATCAATAAAGGTCGTCTGGCCGGCAATGATCTTGTTTAGCTCCTGCCGGCCGTGTTGCAGCAGTTCCGAGGTCGCTCTCAATTCAGATAAGTTTTCTTCCACGGTTTCCCAGTATGGCTAGATGTGCCGCATTTGTCGATGGATGAAATCGTCGCAGTCGTGCAGCGCCTGCACTCTCTCGAGCGCGGTCTTCGCCGGCAAATTCTCTGTTCCCATGGCCTGTTCGCAGGCGACAAGTGTTTTCAGCACCTGCTCGCCGCCAGTACCGAAATGTCTGCGATAAAGCTCCGCCCAGTGCCTCCGCAGGCCGATGAGTGGGGATAGCAAATCCTTGTTCCAGCTGTTGGCGGAAGTGCTGGTAGGCGCCGCTCACCGCAACCTGGTTCGCGCCCGCAGCTTGATACAAAGAGCCCAGCGAGTGCACAAATTCGATCTGCGTTGTCCTTGGCACGACGGGGTCCGGCCGAAGCGGCCCGCTTCGTCGCGCGTAACTCCACAACAAGAGAGTAACAACCAGCACCAGCTGCCATCCGATCAAATCGAGCGGCGTACCCCTCGTATAGGACAACAAAGAAGGGGAGTCACCATGCAGCGACTCGTCCCAGAAAACATGCGTGGTCGCCGGCGGCCCGATGCTGTTCAGGAAAAATACCAGGTTATCCGCCTGCCGCAGCCCTGAGTTTTCCAGCGGTAAAGCACCGGCCCACCAGATCACCGTGCCTTTGCCGGCCTTATAAGTAACAGCGACGGCGTCACCCTGGCAGGTGTAGGCAACATGGTGCAGGGGATTCGACTGTTTCCAGCGCCCACTGGGCGTCATGCGAACCGTGCCTGAACCGGCGAGTGGGCCAAACCCATTTGCATCGGCGTTACATTCAGATAGCGGAAAGCGGTTAGCCTCCACTGCATTGTCCGGGGCAAGCAGACCGCCGGCATAGCCGGTCACCACAATGCGCGCTCCCTTAGCCAGCAAGGCCTTCACCGCTTCACGCGAAGCATTTACGTTTGGCAGGAAGGGGTCAGCGAAGACCACGGTCGTATGTTCGTCGACACGATCTTCGATCTGCGTCAGAGAGTCGCTCTGCCGTTCCACCTGGTAGCCTGACTGGCGCAACAACTCAAATGCGGCTTTTGCTCCGTGAGGCGCGGTCGAATAGCTGGATGGCGTCAGGTCCTCATCGTTGCGGGCCGGGGAGAACAACGCCAACAACACAATCAGGATCGCCACCAATGCGGCACAGCCCAGCAGCAGCGTCTTGTCCCGATGGTCAACCCCAGCGAGCAATCTCACCGCGTGGCAATCCTTTCCAGAATCCCGCAGGCTTCGGCGAAGTCCTTCTCGCTCGCCTGCACGTCCGCCATACCAGGTGTGCTCAAACGATCTCGTGAGGGAGGAGAGCTCGGCCCGTGTCTCCGGGTTTCCGTTCAACAGCCCCAGGTATTCGCGCGGGGTGCGAGTTCTGTCTGCCGGCCACAGGCGGCGCGATTCAAGGCAGGAAATCGCGGCCCAATACACGTGGTGGATGGCCTCGCGCCAGCGTCCTTCCCGGCCCAGTGTTTGTCCCTGTTCCAGCCACTCCTGCCAGCCCGCGCCGAGGGGGCTGAAGTATGGGGGGCACTCTCTCCCGAAAGACCCAGTCTCTGCATCTGCAGCCTGCGGATAAACCACCAGATCAGCAAGCCGCAGGGAATCGCGATCACCGTGAGCTCCAGAAGATAGATCGCCGAGGGCGAAGAGCCGCTGGGCATCGCCTTGACGATGGAGTTCAACAGCCAGCGCACAAAGTCGCCCCACATCCTTCCCGAGCCAGGACGGTGCTTCGGGCTGCGGATAATCCCCGCTCTCGAGAATGCCATCAAGCTTGCGGCGGATATTTGAAACATTTCCAGGTACAAACACGCTCGCCGGGGGAGAAGCCAGCTCCTGAATCATCTCCGCCAGCCGCGAACGCGCATCACTGAGCTGCCGCTTCTTTCTCGGCGTTTTGTTGGTTCTTCGCCGGTTTCTGCCGAAGCAGCGAGCCGCAGCGCATCCCGCAGCCACTCGAAGCTCACCGCTCGCTTGCCGTTGGTGATCGATACCACCACGTCGGGGCCAACCAGGGAGGGGTCACACTGCCCGGAAGCCGCGTCCCTCTGGGACAATTCCTGTGCACAGGCCTCCGCCACTGTGCGCAGGCGATCAAGCTCCTGGGTGTACTGGTTCAGGCTGATCTGTTGCGGAGGGACGGCTGCAGTCTGTCCCAGGGTACAAGGCAAGGCAAGGTAGTAAGACAGGCGCCCAGTAAGATCCGTTTGATCACACTGCGGATCCTGTGGATCGCGCCCCTTGGTCGGAGGCGTCCATAGAGGATCGCTCCAGCATCCTCTCCACATCGAATCCTTCTTTGCGGACTCGCGCGTCGTAATAAAAGAGGGTCAACCCAATCGAGTAGATCGGCTTGATCAACGCACTGCTAAGCGCGCTCACGGCCAAAGTGTAGGCGGTTATCCCGGGTGAAGCTTGCCCATGGGCTCGCACCATAAGCGCAAAAACGGGCATCATGAACGCGCTCACGATTGTGCCCTGGGCAGCCATCACGATGAGCAGAAGCACCAGGATGCGCCCTTTCGTGTCCCGGGTGAGAAAGACGCTCCTCTTGAGCGACGCGCAGCGCTCCCAACTTTTCCTCGATACACGCCGGAACCGCGAGCGAATACCTGAGCGTTAGCCACAGGCACAGAGGCAATGCGAATAACACCAGCAAGCCGATCGCGCCGTATACCAAGGTGATCGCATTGGCCTGCCCAAGTGACCTGGCGCGCGTAGCGAATAGCGTCGCCATGACAGCTACCAGCACCACCACGATGATGGAGCCCCAGGCAACGAAAAATGCCAGCGTATTAACCCAGATGTACCGCAGCCAGCCGCGGCGCAAGGCGGCGAAGGCCTTGACGATGCTGGTCGGCTCGCCGTCGTAGATCGCTGCCACCGCACGGTTGGTTGCCGCCAGGCAAAGAGCAGCGGCGGCAAACAAAATAGCCCAGGCCGGGATCGTGGATACGGTAGTGGCCCATTGCCGGGTGAGGTGATGCTTGGTCATCCAGCGGACTTCCGCAATTTGAATCAGGTTCCACAGCAGCTCGAGGATGGTACTGACACCGGCAATCCCGAGAAACAGGGCGAAGCGCGCGCGATAGAGCTGAAAGATCCGGTCCAGGATCTCACCCAGCCTCAGTGGGCGTAGCTCGATGTCCACGGGAACCACCTCGGCCTGAAAATGATGGGTCGCAAGAGAATCGACAGCCGCTGTTCAGCAACCGGGCGCGGCATTCCTCTGGTAACGGGAGCGAGCTTCCTCCAGTTGTTGCAGGCGATCGCAGGAGAGGGGCTGGGGACAGCCCAATTGGCGTGCAACCAGGCAAATATGGGCAAAATGCTCCACCGTTTCCATGCGCATGAACGCGTCTTGCAAGGTGTCGCCGGCGGTGACCACACCATGGTTGGCCAGCAGCACCGCATCATGGTCGACGATGAGGGGCTGGATGCTGGACGCAACCTCCTCCGTCCCGGTGGTCGCGTACGGCGCCAGGGGAATGGAACCAAGCGACATGATGATCTCGGAGCACAGCGGTTCCTCGAGCGCCAATCCGCAGGAAGCGAACCCGGTAGCGATGGGTGGATGGGCATGGACCACGGCCTGCACGTCTGGCCGCTGATGGTAAATCACCAGGTGCATGCCAATCTCGCTGGTCACGTTGCGGCCTTCGCTCACCCGGCGGCCCTGCATGTCGACCACCACCATATCGGCAGCCTTGAGCAGGCCTTTGCTCATCGCGGTCGGCGTAGCCAGAATGCGATCGGGGCCCAGGCGAACCGAAAGGTTCCCCGCAGTGCCAGGCACGAAACCCAATCGATACAACCACTTACCGAATCGAGCGAGCTGCTTGCGGTGCATCATCTCGGCCGACCGCTCGGGAGCGGTCGAGCTGAGGGCCATGTTAAGAGTTGTCGTGAAGCCACTCTTCTCCAAAGCCGTAGGATGCATACGTCACCAAATCCCCGTTTAAGCTCTTCCTCGCAGTTTCTGATGGAAACACACGAAACGCAACAGGGAAAACGCAGACGGCGAGAAATTCAGGGTTACGGCGAGGAGTAACGGGTAACACTCGGGGACGAAATAGACTAGGTCGTGGCGGAATTTAGCGATGGACTGGTCATGCTGTGAAGGGGTCGAGGTTGTTCCCGGGAAGGTGAGCGGGTTACCGGTTATCCGGGGATCGCGCGTGCCCGCTGACCAGGTATTGGAGAACCATGATACCGGGGAGAGCGTGGAGGATATTGCTTACAACTTCGACCTGAAACCCGATGACATTCGGGCTGTGCTGACCTATGCTGCTGGCCGTCAGCTACCTTGACGTGAAGTCCGGCGGACTTCTCGTTGAACCAACGGTCTGTGGCTCTGGACGGGTGCGCCACGTTCGCCCAAGCGTACGTGGGCCGAAAATGGATTTTTTCGCTCTTCACCGAATCCAGCGAGCCATAGAACCTTTTCTTGCACTCCGTGAAACCTTAACGCGTTGTCTGGAGATTGAAGGCGACTTGGCCGAATCAAGCAGGAAAACGGAAGCTACAAGAGTTATCCTTAACGACCTTGGAGGGCACGAACTCAAAGACACAGACGACCTTCATGAGTTGGCACGTCCAAAATCGGGGATTCCGAAGCCTGGTCGAGCTGCCGACAAAATCGTCATCCTTGAGCGGAGCGCCTCACAGATTTATCGCGTGACACAGAGCTTGATGGCGCGGAGTCGAATGAACCTGTTCTGAGCGTAGTCGAGGGTCCCCGACCAGTGGTGGGCAAGAATAAAAATCCATTCCGGCCAAGTTGGCTGGGTTCAGATGAACGTCAATGACCTCACCGTTCGATCAAGTTGACAGCTGTGCTTGACGCTAATTCCTCGAAGTGCCGCTTGCAGGATCGAGCCAGGTCCTGATCTCGTCTTAAGTTAGCGCTTATGGAGCTGCGCCCCGTCTTTTTCGGCCAATGTAGCCCCACGGCAAACCGGGGCACCTGTCCAGGACTCAGAGATGGGCTTCGCTGTACCTGCCGAACTGATCGTTTGAAACCACACTCATCACGACCACTGGCCTACTTCTGCCCAACCTCATACGATGGTCAGCATGACAACGGGTATTTCCCTAGGCGTCCTGGAGCTCGACGGCCGACCCCTTTCGCTCGACCAGATCAACCTGGTAGCCAATGGCTCGATGACCGCCGCAATTGCTCCGCCAGCGCGGCCGCGCATTGCGGCGTCGCAAGCCGTGGTGGAGCGCATCGTCACCAGCAACGAAACCGCCTACGGCATCAATACCGGCTTCGGCAAATTATCCGATGTGCGCATCAGCACAGGAGACCTGCAGCAGTTGCAGCGAAACCTGGTGCGTAGCCACGCCTGCGGGGTGGGCGAGCCGCTGGAAGAGCCCGAAGTTCGGGCCATGCTGTTGCTGCGCGCCAACGTCCTCGCCAAAGGATTGAGCGGTGTCCGCTACGAATTGATTGAGCTACTCACCGGTTTGCTCAACCGCCGCGTTCATCCCGTGATCCCCTCCCGAGGATCGGTGGGAGCGAGTGGTGACCTGGCTCCCCTGGCGCATCTGGCCCTGGTGCTCATCGGGGAAGGCGAAGTGTTTTACCAGGGCGCGAGAATGCCTGCCGGTGCGGCGCTTGGGAAGGCCGGTCTCACTCCGTTGGTGCTCGAAGCCAAAGAGGGCCTGGCGCTGCTGAATGGAACCCAGGCCATGGCCGCAGTGGGCGGTCTGGCCGTGCTGCGCGCGCTGCGCTTGAACCGCCTCTTCGACCTGGCCGGAGCCATGGCGCTCGAAGCCTTGCGCGGGACCCCGGTCGCCTTCGACGAACGCATTCATCAGGCCCGCCCTCACCCAGGCCAGATCCAGGCCGCCGCCCACCTGCGCGCACTCTTACGCGACAGCGAAATTCGCGACTCTCATCTGCACAACGATCCCCGCGTGCAAGACGCTTATTGCCTGCGCTGCATGCCGCAGGTCCACGGCGCGGCACGGGGCGCCTTACAGCATGTGCGGGAAGTGATCGAGATTGAAACCGGGTCGGCGACCGACAACCCGCTGATCTTTTCCGGCGACGTGCTCTCCGGAGGCAATTTCCATGGCGCGCCCCTGGGCATGGCGTTGGACTACGCCGCCATCGCCGTGACCGACCTGATGAGCATCAGCGAACGCCGCATCGACCGGCTCATCAATCCTGACTGCAATGAGGGCTTGCCCGCATTTCTCTCCCAGGCTCCCGGTCTCTCGTCCGGGCTTATGATTGCTCACGTCACCGCGGCTGCGTTGTTAAGTGAAGCCAAGGTGCTTGCCCACCCCGCCAGCGTCGACAGCCTACCCACTTCCGGTGGCAAGGAAGATCATGTCTCCATGGGCATGACCGCCGCCCTCAAGCTGAAGCAGATCGTCGACAATGCAGAAAAGGTGCTGGCCATCGAGCTGATGACCGCGGCGCAAGGACTCGAATATCGGCGGCCGCTCAAGGCCGCGACGGAGATCGAGCGAGCGCGCCAATTCGTCCGCACGCTGGTCCCCGCGTTGGAGGAAGATAGGGTCATTGCAGGAGATATCGAACGCCTGGCAAAGGGGATTCGCGATGGAGACTTTGATAGCTGGTCCGCATAGGGGCGCGATTCGCGCACCCAGAGGAACACGCCTGAGCACCAAAGGCTGGCAGCAGGAAGCCGCTCTGCGCATGCTGATGAACAACCTCGATCCCGAAGTGGCCGAAGCTCCTGAAGAACTGGTGGTGTATGGCGGAACCGGTAAGGCCGCCCGCGACTGGCCGTGCTTCTACGCCATTGTGCGCGCACTCGAGAGCCTGGAAAACGATGAGACGCTGCTCATTCAGTCGGGTAAGCCGGTCGGCATTCTGCGCACTCACGCCTTAGCGCCTCGGGTGCTGATCGCCAACGCCAACCTGGTCGGCAAATGGTCGAGTTGGGAAGTGTTTCGCGAACTGGAGCAAAAGGGATTGATGATGTACGGCCAGATGACCGCCGGTTCCTGGATCTATATCGGAAGCCAGGGCATCGTGCAAGGCACCTACGAGACCTTTGCCGAAGCCGGCCGGAAGCATTTTGGCGGCAGCCTGGAAGGGAAGCTGATCGTCTCTGGCGGCATGGGAGGTATGGGCGGCGCGCAGCCGCTAGCTGCGACCATGACCGGGGCTCGCTTTCTCGGCATCGACGTGGATCCGAAACGCATTCAAAAACGAGTCGACAGCGGCTATTGCGACCGCATCGCGACCAGCGTCGATGAGGCTCTCGAGATACTGGCCGAAGCCGGCAGGAAGGGAAGTGC
Organism: uncultured Acidobacteriaceae bacterium; assembly: GCA_963847155.1. GTDB lineage: Bacteria > Acidobacteriota > Terriglobia > Terriglobales > Acidobacteriaceae > PALSA-350. Next base: position 101,607 of record CAWJZH010000011.1, read on the forward strand.
TCTCTCCGTCGGGCTGGTAGGGAACGCCGCTGACGTTCTGCCCGAACTGCTCCGCCGCAAGATCATCCCGGATATCGTCACCGACCAGACCAGTGCTCACGATCCCCTGAACGGATATGTGCCCAACGGCATGAGCCTGGACGCGGCGTTGGCCCTACGCCGCCAGGACACCGACAAATACGTTGCCCGTTCGATGGCCGCCATGGGCCAGCATGTGCAGGCAATGCTGGAGCTCAAGCGCCGCGGGTCGGTGGTCTTCGATTACGGTAACAATCTCAGAACTAACGCCAAATTGGCTGGCGTAGAAGATGCTTTTGACATCCCCGGCTTTGTGCCGGAATACATTCGGCCGTTATTTTGCGAGGGCAAAGGACCTTTCCGCTGGGTGGCGCTTTCCGGCGACCCGGAAGACATTCGCAAGACCGACCAACTGGTGCTATCTCTTTTTCCCGAAGACGAAGCGCTCAAACGTTGGATCAAGCTGGCCGGCGAACGAATTCACTTTCAAGGGCTACCTGCTCGCATTTGCTGGCTGGGCTACGGACAACGAGCTAGGCTTGGCCTGGCCATCAATGAGATGGTGCGTTCCGGCGAAATTTCGGCGCCGATCGTCATCGGCCGCGATCATCTTGACACCGGTTCGGTCGCCTCTCCCTATCGCGAGACCGAAGGAATGTTGGACGGCTCCGACGCGGTCGCCGATTGGCCCCTGTTGAATGCGCTGGTGAACACCGCGGCGGGGGCGTCCTGGGTCAGCATTCATAACGGCGGCGGCGTGGGCATCGGCTATTCGCAGCATGCCGGCATGGTGGTGGTGGCCGATGGAACGGACGAAGCGGCGTTGCGCCTGGAACGCGTCCTTACGACCGATCCGGGCATGGGCGTCCTGCGCCATGCGGACGCGGGTTATCCGCAAGCGCGCACGTTCGCTCACGCCTCTGGTCTGCGACTTCCGATGGAAGAAGAGTCGCTCTAGGACGGGAAGGCCGTTTTCACCTAGGAACTTCGTGGGGTTGCATGACGGCCTCTCTGGTCATCTCGCCATCCACCATGCGCCAGATATGAAGTGGATTTTCATTTCTCAACTCCGCCGGTAGCGCAGCGTCAGGAAAATTCTGGTAACAGATGAGCCGCGTGAAACGGAAAATCGCCTGGCTGCCCACCGAGGTGGAACGCCCATCGGAAGTCGATGGGTAGGGTCCGCCATGCACCATGGCATGGGAAACCTCGACTCCGGTTGGAAAACCATTGATCAAAAGTCTGCCGGCTTTGTTCTCGAGGATCGCAATCAAATCGCCAAAATTGCGCAGGTCCTCCTCGGTACCGTGGATGGTTGCGGTGAGGTGGCCTTCAAAGTTGCGTGCCGCCTCCAGCATTTGCTCCCGGTTGGCGTGGCGGACTAACAAGGTCGCAGGGCCGAAAATCTCCTCCTCGAGTTCCGCATCCTTTAGAAAAGTCTGGCTATCGGTTTCGAACAGGGCCGCGCCGACACCGAGTTCCCGGCCATTACTGTTGATTGACTTCTCGGCAACCACGCTCACACCTTGACGGCTCTTGCGATCGGCAACGCTGGTTTGATAAGCCGAACGTATTCCCCCGGTGAGCAAGTAGAATGGCGCCGACTCATCCACCGATTGCCGCAGTTGGTCGACGAACTTCGGAGCGTCGGCGCTTTCAGGCAAAAATACCATTCCGGGTTTGGTGCAAAACTGACCCGCTCCGAGGGTGAACGAAGCATGCAGTCCGCTGGCGATGCCGGCAGCACGTTCCTGCAAAGCACCCGGAAGAATGAATACCGGGTTGGTGCTGCTCATTTCGGCATAAAACGGGATTGGTTCCGGCCGGGCGGCTGCCGTATCCATTAATTGCCTGCCGGCTCCTCGTGATCCGGTAAACCCGCCTGCTTTCACCAGAGGATGTTTCATCAAGGCGACACCGATTTGCGCACCGCGGCCAAACAGGAGGGAAAAAACACCTTCGGGCAAATTGCATTGCCGGACGGCTTGCTGCACGGCTTGACCCACCAGTTCGCTGGTGCCGGGATGAGCCGAATGGGCTTTGACGATGACCGGACATCCCGCCGCAAAGGCGGACGCCGTATCTCCGCCGGCCACGGAAAACGCCAGGGGAAAGTTACTGGCGCCGAAGACGACGACCGGGCCCAGGGGACGCAGCATGGAGCGCAGGTCCGGCTTGGGAGCAGGTTTACGCTCTGCATCGGGGCGGTCGACCCGAGCCATGACCCAGGAGCCTTCCTCCGCGACCTGGGCAAACAGGCGAAGCTGGCCACAGGTACGGGCAGTTTCACCCTGTAAGCGGGCTTTGGGGAGAGCCGTTTCCTGTTCCGCACGTTCGATCAATTCGGGAGCGATCGATTCGATATTGGCGGCGATGGCCCGTAAGAACGCCGCTTTCTCCCGGCCGGTCGCTCGACTGTAAACCGCGAAAGCTTCGTCCGCCAGAACCGCGGCCGCGTCTACTTCTTCTGGCGTCGCAGAGAAGAAGTCCGCCTCCAGGCGCTCCCCGGTGCGGGCGTTCGTAGCATGGAAGACTTCTTTGCTCGCTGAGCCCGCACGGAAGCCAAGTATGGAAAATCCTGTCAATTTCATGGTTGCACTCCGAAGAAAACTCAATGCTTGCGGCCCTGCGCCGGTAGCCGTCTGGCCAGCTGCGCAAACCTATAGCGGAAGTATAGTCTGCCGGCGGGCAGCCGCGGACTAGCGACTCGCCTTTTAAGAAAAACGGCATCGCTCGAAGTTTAGAACACCCGGTCTAACAGCTCCATTGACACCCTATCCATAGACAATCTATGGTTTAAAGCAATGGCAAATAGAGCGGAACTGATGCCGGGAACCCTTGACATGCTGATCCTGAAAACTCTGACGCGCGCACCGCTGCATGGGTATGGGATCGCGCAATCGATCAAACGGGTGTCAGATGAGGTGTTAAAGGTAGAGGAAGGTTCCCTCTACCCGGCTCTGCAACGGCTCTTGCTGCAGGGCTGGGTAAAGGCCGAATGGAAAAAGACAGAGACAAACCGGCGGGCGCGCTACTACACCCTTACCGCCGCAGGCCGAAAGCAGCTGGGGACTGAAATTTCGAATTTCCAGAAGATGATTGCGGCGATTGGCCAGGTGCTCGAAGACCCACAGGAGGCGGTATGAACGCCCTGGATCGTTTACTGCGGAGGCTCGCGGTTCTGTTTCGACGGCAGAGCTTCGACCGGGATCTGCAGGAAGAGATGACATTTCATCAGGAGCAGACAGCGAAGGAATTCGAAGCCGGGGGCATCGCTCCGGAAGCAGCCCGTTACGCCGCCATACGACAATTCGGCAATGCAACGCGGCTCCAGGAACGCAGCCGCGAGGTGGTGGCATTTCGTGCGGAGACCGTGGCACAGGATCTGCGATTTGCCGTGCGGCAGCTACTTCGAAGTCCTGGATTTGCAGTAACCGCCATTCTCGTGCTGGCTTTGGGTATTGGGGCAAGCACCGCAATTTTCGGGTTCGTGGATGCAGTGTTGATTCAGCCGCTGCCGTACGCGAATCCGAACCAACTGGTGAGTGTCGATGAAAGCGAGACCCTGATTCCGCGCAGCAACCTTTCCCGCTACGACTACGAGGACTGGAAGCGTTTGAATACGACCCTTAGCTCTTTCGATGTGTATGGGGGCACCGGTTTCCTGCTGCGCACCGGTTCAATCTCAGAGCCGATACCGGCCGCTCGAGTCAGCGACGGTTTTTTTCGCACCCTCGGTGTCGAACCGATACTGGGGCGTGACTTCCGGCCCGGCGAGGACCGGCCCGGGCAGCCGAAGATCGCCATCCTCTCCTACAACACGTGGATGAAGCGCTTTGGTGGCCGTCGCGATCTGATTGGACAGTCCATAAGCCTGAGCGGCGAGGCTTACACCGTCGTAGGCGTACTACCCCGTAGTTTTGCCTTTGCGCCGCGTGCCAGCGCGGAGCTTTGGGTGCCCCTCCTGGACAGGAGGTCCGGATGCGAGGACCGAAGAAGCTGCCACAACTTCGACGGCGTGGGAAGGCTGCGCAACGGTGTGACGGTTGAGGCGGCATCCGCTGACATGAAAACCATTGCGGCGCAGTTGGCCATTCAGTATCCGGGTTCGAACAAGGGGCAGAGTGCAAGCGTTGTTCCGTTATCCGAAATTGTCGTGGGCAAACTCCGGCCCACCTTAGTGACCCTGCTTGCCGGGGCAGGACTGCTGCTGCTCATTGCCTGCGTGAATGTAGCCAGTCTCGTGCTGGTGCGAGCAGAAAGCCGGCGGCGTGAAACCGCAGTGCGGGGCGCGCTGGGCGCCACACCCGCGCGATTGGTTCGCCAGTTTGTCACCGAAGGCCTGCTACTGGCCAGCTTCGGTTGTGCGGCTGGCGCGGTGCTTGCCGTCGTCATGATGTCGCTGCTCGCGCGCCTGGTTCCGAAACCAATGGCCCAAGGTATGCCGTTTCTCGCCGTCGTGGGGCTTAACCGGCACACCGCCCTCTTTGCCGCAGGATCTACTCTGATGGCCGCACTTCTGTTGGCAGCCACACCTGCCCTGCGGCTGGCATTCAGAGAGATTCACGAGGGACTTACGGATGGAGGCAAAGGCGCGGCTAGCCGCTTCTGGCGCCGCCTGGGAGCCAACCTGGTGGTGGTGGAATTGACCGTAGCCGTGGTGCTGCTGGCGGGCGCTGGACTACTCGCGAAAAGTTTCTACCGGCTGCTGCACGTGGAAACGGGCATCGACTCTTCGCACCTGGCAACGGTCAACATGATGGCCCCCGAAGGCGTATACGGAAAGCCTGAACAACAGGTCGCTCTCTATCGCCGGATCCTGGAGAAGGTTGCGGCCTTGCCGGGCGTGCAATCGGCAGGCATCACCAGCGATCTTCCTTTGCAGTGCAATTGCGACACCGACTGGATTCGCATTCCCGGCAGGCCATTCCATGGGGAGCACAATGAGGTGCTGCAACGCGATGTGAGCCCCCAATACCTGCCCGCCCTCAAGGCGAAGCTGGTCCGGGGGCGCATGTTTACCGAAGCCGACGATGCGAGCCATCCCCAGGTGATCATCCTCAATGAGTCGATGGCGCGAAAATACTTTCCTGGCGAGGATCCCCTGGGCAAGATGGTCGGCGACGGGGATTTGACCCCCAAATCAATGCGGCAGGTGGTCGGAGTCATCGAAGATGTACGTGAAGCCGGATTGGATGATGACGCGTGGCCCGCGGAGTATTTTTCGATTTATCACTCGCACGACAACTACTTCGCAGTAGCGGCAAGAACTACGCAGGACGAAAGGCAGTTGCTTCCGATGATGGTGAAGACACTGCGCGAGATCAATCCCAATCTGGGTGTCTACGGCGAAAGCACCATGAACGAGCAGCTGAGCACTTCCCAAAGCGCGCTGTTGCATCGGTTCTCAAGCTGGCTGGTCGGAGGATTTGCGGCGCTGGCCCTGATGCTGGGCGTTGTGGGTCTGTACGGAGTGGTGGCGTATTCCGTCAGCCAGAGGACACGCGAGATTGGCGTACGGATGGCGCTGGGTGCGCAACGAGGCGCTATCCAGAGGCTGGTTCTAAAAGAGGCCGGATGGTTGATTGCCATGGGGATTATTGCCGGACTCACCTGCTCCGTCGCGACGGCGCACCTGATGCGCAGCCTGCTGTTCAACGTTCATCCATGGGACTTTTCGACGCTGTTCGCGGTGGCCGCGGTGCTTGGTTTTTCAGCATTGCTGGCCAGCTTGATTCCCGCGCGAAGGGCATCATCGGTCAATCCAGTCAAAGCATTGAGTGCCGAATAGCAAAACCAGTCCTCCTTTTTTTCTAAGCTTCTAGTGTCCTCAAGGGATACCAATCAGCCACAGCCGTGCCTATGATCAAACTTCATGATGGAGCGGCTGAATCGCAGCCTCCATGCTGATGTTGATGTGGCTTATTGGCGGCGGACGAGGTTGTCCATCGGCGGGACCATTAAGCCACAGCCCAACCGGCGATTCTTTTCGTGATCCGCATCGCTCCGGAAAGTGTCGGTGAGGTGTATCGAGGAGAATCGCCGTTAGTACTTTAAGCCGTCTGATAGCAGCCGTGGCTTGGCGCGGTCCTTCGTGGCGCCCCTCTTCAGAATCCCTGATCGATAGTAGTAGAGTGGTCCTATGCGCGCACGACTCTGGCCGGCGGTCGCCGTATCTTTTGGCGCACTGATCCTGCTCTCAATACTCTTTGCGTGGCTCGTCTCCCACGAAGAGGCGCGGATTTACGAGCGCACCAGAACCGCCCACCAGGTCTACAAAAGAGCCGATGACGCTATCTCCGACATCCAGGCCAACATTAACAAGGGTGCCCTCCTGGAGCAGAGCGGTTTCACGAACCCCAACAGCGTTGAAACCGAAAGCAGAATCACTGACCTGCAGTTAAGCACGAGAAACGATCTCACCACCCTGATGGATCTGATCGGTGGCAGCCAAAGGCGGCAGATTGGTGCCCTGCAGCAAGGCCTGGATCGAGTACTGGACTTCGATCCGCCAAGGGCTCAGCTCATCGCGTAATCAACATGCGCAGCAGAACTTCTTCGCCGAGTTGGAACTCCAGCCAGAGCGAGTCCTCGACCTCGCGGGGCGCATCGATGCGCTCAACCAGGCGAGTCTCGCCCGCGAAGAGCAGGAGAGCGAAGGGCAACAAGCTAAGCTGCGGGAATTTGCCATTGCCGCAACATTGACCCTTCTCCTGCTGGAAGTTGCCATTGCGGTCTTCAGCACCGCCTACATGTTTCGGCTCGACAACGTCTCAGAGGCAGAGAGGCAGCGTGCCGAGAAAGCGGAACAGGAGCTTCGGCGCTTGTCCAACCAGTTGGTGCGCGTGCAGGAGGAAGAGAGAAAGACCATCTCCCGGGAACTTCACGATGAAGTAGGCCAGATACTGACCGGCTTGCGTATGGAACTGGGAACGTTGTCGCACTACCACCCGGATGAGGAATTTCACCAGCGGCTGGAAAGTGTCAAGCGGCTAGCCGAAGAAGCCCTTCGTTCGGTGAGAAATCTGGCTCTGCTGGTGCGGCCTTCCATGCTTGACGATCTGGGACTGGAGCCCGCATTGCACTGGCAAGCCAAAGAGTTCTCCCGGCGATGCGGTATACCGGTGTCGTTGAACATCGAAGGCAAGCTCGACAATCTGCCTGAATCACTGCGCCTGTGTTTGTACCGTGCCATTCAAGAAGCCATGACCAACTGCGGAAAGCATGCCGGCGCCAGTCATGTCACCGTCTTCGTGAAGCAGGACGAAGCGCGAGTGGTTGCTTCTGTGCATGATGATGGAAGAGGCTTCGATGCGCATCTCAAAACTCCTGGCCTCGGATTGTTGGGCATGACCGAACGTGTACGCGCTTTACAGGGGACTATGTCGGTATCATCCGAACCCGGTTCCGGAACCGAGATCCGCCTAGTGTTGCCCGCTGCGCTCGATCAGGGCATATCCTGATGGCCGGATTTTCACAGGCCCGGGGGATCTCCTGCCATTTTGGATTGTCAATAGTGTCTCCACGGGATTTGTTTTGGGCACCCTTCCCCCTATGGTTGTGATAGAGCGCACCTTGCTACTTGCACCAAAGGAGGCCGGTGATAATCCTTGTACAACATCCAGGAAGACCATTCGATATTTCGGAACACCGACCGCCTGCAGAGGGCAAGAGCAAACATGACATTCAAGGTGCTCATAGCGGACGACCACGGAGTGGTGCGCAAGGGCCTGCGGCTACTCCTGGAACAGTATCCCGAGCTGGTTGTCGTAGGAGAAGCAGCCAATGGACGCGAGGCCGTGACCATGGCGGCAACCCTTTCTCCGCAAGTTGTAGTCCTGGATGTCGGCATGCCGATCCTCAATGGGATCGAAGCGGCCGAACAGATCTTAAAGGCGAACAGCGAAATCGGCGTCATCCTTCTCACCATGCACGCGGATGAGAGCTATGTGTTGCGGGCCCTTCACGTTGGTGTCAAGGGCTACCTGTTGAAAGAGTCTGCCGAAGATGACTTGCTATTGGCAATAAGATCTGTGGCGAGTGGAAAGCCTTTCTTTAGCCGGGCCATCAATGAGGTGTTGCTCGAGGACTACATGCGAGTTCTAAAGCAGCAGGGTCTCTCGGATACATTCGACTTACTCACCACGCGGGAAAAGGAAGTGCTTCAATTGTTGGCTGAGGGAAGAACGAACAAAGAAGTGGCCACGCTACTGGACGTAAGTCCCTACACAGTTGAGAGCCACCGCACCAACCTGATGCAAAAACTGAATGTTCACAATACAGCCGAGATCGTTCTCTATGCGGTCCGAAAAAGGCTGGTTAGCTGACCTTGGTTCTCCCGCGTGTCCATTGAACTGCCGGAATTGGTAAGTCCTGGTGGACATGAAGCAAATGCAGGCCGGGTCTCCACTGCCGATGGGATCATCATGTTCAAAAAGGGCGACGTATTTGACAATCCGGTCACTGGCGAACGAGCAACCATCCTTCTTGGTACCCGCGAAACCAGGGGTGACCGGTTGGTTGTTGATCTCGAGCTCCAGGGAGCGGGCTTCGGTTCCGCACTCCACAAGCATCCATCGATCCATGAGCGATTGAAGGTGGTGAGCGGCCGCGTTGGCATCATCATCCACGATTCAATTTCCGTCCTTGAGCCGGGAAAGATGATTGAAATTGGTCCCGGGGTGCCTCACCGGTTCTGGAACGCTGGAATGACGGCGGCGAAGTTGACGATGGACATCAGGCCCGCGAAGCGATTTGAAGCATTCATTCGGAATATGATCGGCCTCGCCCAGGATGGCAAGACCGACCCCATGGGCATGCCAAATATTCTCCAGCTTGCTGCGATCGCCAGCCAATTCAGCGATGTGATCCAATTCATGAGCCCCCCACGGCTGGTGCAGAACGTGCTTTTCCCGGTCCTTGCCCCGATAGCCGCAATGCGGGGTTACAAGGGCTCCTACAGCGAATATGTTTTCCGGTCACCATCGAAACGGATTCAGCTTGAAACCAAGACGCCTTTATGGGAGCGGATCTAAGCGCTCCGTGGTTGTCGCTGAAGGGGCACGCAAGATGCTGACCAATTTGAACCACAACGTTGATTGCGCTGAGCCCCCGCGTGTGCCCGGCGAGCGTCAGTCTGCATTCACGCAGGGCTGGATTCGGTCGAGCACCTTTCTGGATGCGCGCATTATCGTTTCGGCTGTGATTCTGGGAGTGCTCATTGGAGTTTGCGGCGTTGGACTCGACCGCCTGGTGCACAATGCGAGCAGGCTTTATGTGTCGGATCTCTATACTTGCGTTGTCGCTTCCGTGTTTTCGTATCTGCTCATGATCTATGAGAAGCGGAGGCGTATGATCCTGGCGCGCAGGATGGCGATCGCGGCGGAGGTGAATCACCATATCCGGAATGCGCTGACTGCCATCGTGTATTCCACCTCGGTAAAGCTCGATCAGCCACTGCAATCGGTGCTTAAAGATGCGACCGACCGCATCGACTGGGTGCTGAACACAGTGCTGCCCGACGGAGAGGAAAGCCTGAAGTGGCCGGTGCAAGCGCCGCAATGGCGCCCGGGCACCTGGCACGGAGATGACGAGGTTCGATCTTCCCGGCCCTAAGCTGAGAAGAACTCGTCATAACGCACCACTGGCTTGGCCGCGGGCGGCTTTCCCTCTATGGCCTACTCTGAGGTACCCTCGAGGTGCATGGCCACTTCACCGTCACCCGTAGATACCGCGGTGCTGCATTGCTCCCAGCTACTCACGTTGGCGGGCCCAAACCGCCCTCGTGTCGGGGACCAAATGCGCGAGCTGGCGATCATCCACGATGGAGCCATGCTGATCCGTGGAGACAAGATCGAAGCGGTGGGGACGCGGAGCGAGATCGAAGCCCATCTGCCCAAAGACGCCCGGATCATCGACGCAGGGGGCCGGGTGGTGGCGCCCGGTTTTGTAGATGCCCATACCCACCTGGTCTTTGCCGGCAACCGCGCCGATGAATTTGAAAAGCGCTGCGCCGGCACCACCTATCAGGAAATTGCCGAGCAAGGCGGAGGCATCCGTTCGACGGTCCGGCGTACCCGGGCCGCAACCGAAACCGATCTTCTGGTTGTGGCACAAAAGCATGCATCCTGGTTTCTGCGCGGGGGCACGACTACCATCGAAGCCAAATCCGGCTATGGACTCAGCGTCGAAGACGAAATGAAGATCTTGCGCGTCGTACAGCAAACGCGCAAAACGACTCCTTTGCGCTGCGTGCCTACCTTTCTTGGCGCGCACGAGGTGCCGGACGAGTTTACAGGCCGCACCCCTGCCTATGTCGACCTGGTAGTCGAAGAAATGCTTCCCCTGGTGGTCCTCGAGAAACTGGCGAGTTATTGCGACGTATTCTGCGAACCGCACATCTTCGATGAGGCTTCGGCTGCCTGCGTTCTCGAAGCGGCGCGGCGCCTGGGACTGGGGCTGCGCATCCATGCCGACCAGTTCAGTTGTTCGGGTGGCGCGCTGCTGGCAGCAGCACTGGGCGCCGCCACCGCCGATCATTTGGAGCATACGGATGCAGCCTCCATTGCCGCGCTCGCGGCGGCGGGCGTGCAACCGGTCCTCTTGCCGGGCTCCGTATACTCCATCGGCTCGAAGCACTATCCCTCCGCGCGCGCCATGATCGATGCCGGCCTCGCCGTAGTGTTGGCGACGGACTTTAATCCCGGCTCCTCGCCGATTGCGTCCATGCCCGTGGTGTTGTCTCTAGCCTGCACGCAGATGAAGATGACTCCCGCGGAAACCATCACTGCCGCGACCATCAACGCCGCATGGAGTCTTAACCTCGACCGCGTGGTGGGCTCCCTGGAACCAGGCAAGTCCGCCGACTTTGTGGTCCACGAAGCAAACGACTACCGGGAGATTCCTTATTTCCTGGGCACCCAGCGGCCCGCAATGGTGTTCGCCCAGGGAGAGCGCGTGGCTTAAGCGGGTGCGGGAAAGTAAACCGCAAATCTCCCCACTGCCCCGTCGTTCCGCCCGGGCAGGCTTCGCGCTTTTCCTCCCGGCTGGTACTATTCTGACGTTCACGCGGGAGGCTTTTCGATGCGAAGTCGTGCCCAACAATGGGGACTGGCGACGGTGCTTTTGGGGCTCTTTGGCAGCCTCGCCAATGCGGCGCAGTTCCCCTATCAGAACCCGTCGCTCCCCATCGACCAACGCGTTGCTGACCTGGTAGGCCGTCTGACGCCTGAGGAGAAAGTTTCCCAGATGACCATGACCGCGGCCGCCATTCCGCGCCTGGATATCCCCGAATACACCTGGTGGAACGAGGGCCTTCATGGCGTGGCGCGCTCCGGCTATGCCACCGTTTTCCCCCAGGCCATTGGCCTCGCCGCAACCTGGGACACGAGCCTGATGCATTCGGTCGGCGACACCATCTCCACCGAAGCCAGGGCCAAGTACGCCGACGCCATCGCCCATGGCAACCATCGCATCTACTTTGGTCTGACGATCTGGTCTCCGAACATCAACATCTTCCGCGATCCTCGATGGGGCCGAGGGCAGGAGACCTACGGTGAGGATCCTTATCTCACCTCGCGCATGGGCGTGGCCTTTGTTACCGGGCTGCAAGGGGACGATCCGAAGTATCTGAAAGTCATCGCCACGCCCAAACACTTTGCGGTACACAGCGGGCCGGAGCAGCTGCGTCACGAGTTCGACGTAAACCCATCCCCGCAGGACCTGTATGCAACCTATCTGCCCGCCTTCCACACCACCATGACCGAGGCACATGCGGCCTCGACCATGTGCGCCTACAACGCCGTCGATGGAGCACCGGCGTGCGCCAGCGATCTGCTGCTCAAGAAGACTTTGCGGGGCGAGTGGCAATTTGGAGGCTTTGTCACTTCCGATTGTTGGGCGCTCACCGACATATGGAAAGGCCACAAGTTTGCGCCGGATGAGGAGCATGCCGCGGCGCTCGCATTGCGCGCAGGCACAGACACCAGTTGCGGACCGGAGTTCGCAGCTCTCAACCAGGCGCTCAAAGACAAGCTGGTAAGTGAGAGCGAAATCGACACCGCCGTCAAGCGGCTCTTCGCGGCACGCTTCCGCCTGGGCATGTTTGATCCGCCGCAAGATGTGGCTTACGCGCGCATACCCATGAGCGAAGTCGATTCCGAAGCCCATCGGCAACTGGCTCGACAGGTTGCGCGGGAATCCATCGTTCTGCTTAAGAATGCTGATGGAGTCTTGCCGTTGCAGGCGGAAGGCAAGACCATCGCGGTGATCGGTCCCAATGCCACCATGCTGGAGTCGCTCGAAGGCAATTACTACGGCCAGCCCACCCATCCGGTATTGCCGCTAGACGGTATCGAACGCCGCTTTGGCGCTAAGGGAACGGTGCTCTATGCCGAAGGTTCATCCTATGTCGCAGGCTTTCCGGTGGTGGTGCCACGCACCGTCCTGCGCAGCGGCAATGACCTTGGGCTGAAGGGCGAGTACTTCAATAACGCTGAGTGGAAAGACCAACCCGTGCTTACGCGGGTTGACAAGCAGGTGGATTTCGACTGGAACGCTGCCTCTCCGGCCGAAGGTATACCGGCCGCCGCCTTCAGTGTTCGCTGGAGCGGTTCCATCACCGTACCGGGCGCGGGTGATTACGTTTTTGAGATAACTCCGGAGCATTGTTCTCCATGCGACGGGGCCGATAAGTTCCTGCTCTACCTGGATGACAAGCAGGTGTTAGAGGCGGCCCGCGATCTCAAGCAGTCCACGGGAAAGGCTTCCTTCACCACCCACTTCAATGATTCCGCTCCGCATGCCATCCGGCTGGAGTACGCTCATACCGCTCCCATGTTTGGCGCCGGGGTTCACTTCAAGTGGCAGCCAGCCGCAGACCCCCTGCGCGATCAAGCGATTGAGGTTGCCAAAAAGGCAGACGTGGTCGTGGCCTTTGTAGGCCTGTCGCCCAGTCTTGAAGGGGAAGAGATGCCGGTGCATCTCGAGGGCTTCAGCGGGGGTGACCGAACCAAAATCGACCTGCCTCAACTGCAGGAGGAATTGCTGCAGGCACTCGCCGCAACCGGGAAGCCGCTGGTGGTGGTGTTGATGAACGGTAGCGCGCTTGCCGTGCCGTGGGCGAAGGAGCATGCCGCTGCATTGGTGGAAGCCTGGTATCCGGGAGAGGAGGGAGGAGCCGCCATTGCCGAGACCCTTGCCGGCGATAACGATCCGTCCGGCCGCCTGCCTGTAACCTTCTACAATTCCGTCGATCAACTGCCGCCGTTCGAAAACTATTCCATGGCCGGTCGAACCTACCGTTACTTCTCCGGCCAGCCGCTGTATGGGTTCGGCTATGGTTTGAGCTACACCACCTTCGCTTACAGCCATCTCAAACTATCGCAGGCGACTCTCACCCCAGCGGAGCCATTAACCGTTGAGGCCGACGTGAGCAATACGGGGAAGCGGAGCGGAGACGAGGTGGTCGAGCTTTATCTTCGCGGACCACAAGCGGACGGCGAGCCTCTGCGTTCCTTACGTGCATTCCAGCGAGTCAAGCTCCAGGCGGGCGAGACACACCACGTGCTCTTTACCCTTCAACCCACGCAGTTGAGCGAGGTAGATCACGACGGCAAAACTGCGATGCAGCCGGGTGACTACAGCATCTTCGTGGGTGGGGGACAGCCTGGTCAGGGCGCCGGAGTCGAGGGTCAGTTTGCCATCAGCAACCGCTAACTCAGTAAACAGATCTGCCGCGCCTTGAGATACGACGAAAGTGCCGTCGCGCAGCTTCCGTCCCCTGCAAGGGCCACATAGCCGTCGGGCCGCACGAGATAGATGGCATTGCGGCCCAGGCCGGCGCGACCCGGCGCCGGCCCCCAGGGAAAGACGTGCAGTGGCAAGTGATGATCTTCGCACGCGGTGCGGACCCCGGGCGTAGCGTCACCATGCACGTGCACCTGCCAGCTGAGCGAAGCAAGAGGCGCAAAGTTATCGTCACCAGTGATTTCTGACTTCACCCACGGAAGGCGGTCACCACCGTGGACCTTTCCAGCCCGGCCTTCGCTCAGGCTGCTTCCGCGGTAATTGACTCCGGTCTGTGAGACGGTGCGAAACATGAGGCGCCGTACCGTCTTCAGCGAAAACATCGGTGCGAGCAATAGCGGCACCAGATGCAACCGGATGAGCCGCGCCACAGCCCCGGGGCTGGTCACCCCGGTGAAGGCGCGGTCCGTCGTCGCCACCAACCTCCGGGCGAAGGCGATTCGTTCCGGCTCGTAGCTGTCGAGTAGTGATCGCCCAGCCCGTCCCTGCAGTACAGCGGCAAGCTTCCAGGCAAGGTTCACAGCATCGCCGATGCCGGTGTTCATGCCTTGCCCGCCCACCGGACTATGGATGTGGGCTGCGTCCCCAAGCAGGAAGGCCGAACCGTCGCGGAAATGAGCTGCCACTCGATGGTGCACGCGGTAAGTCGAGAACCAGTTCACCCGTTTTACGTCAATGCTGATCCATTCCAGTACCCGGCGGCTCACGTCGTTCCAGGACAGCTCTTCGTGTCGCTGTTCGGCTTCCTGGCTCATTGTCCCGACGAGCCGCGCTCGCCCCTCGCCCTTTAGCGGAAAGACAACCATAAAATCGGTGCTGTCAAGGGCGACATGCAATTCACCGTTCATCGTCGCTCCGCTCGCCTCCACATCAGCAACATAGAAGAGGTGGTTGTATATCCCGCCGGGAAAGCCGATCTGGAGGTTCTCGCGAACAGTCGAGTGTGCGCCATCGCAGCCGGCAATGTAGGCCGCCTCGCATATTTCCTGGCTTCCATCCGGCAGCTTCAGCTTGGCCAGGACACGACTCGCGTCATCCTGGAACGTCATGAGCTCCGTTTCCCGCTCAACCTGAATGCCGGCCTCGCCCAGGCGCTCGATGAGCAGTCGCTCATGCTCATCCTGAGGAAAGATCAGCGCGTAAGGAAATGGACTGAGCCCCTCACCCATCTCCCCAAAGACAGCGTGTGCGGCCCGTTTGCCGGCGACCCACATATTTGCAGCAATCGTCTTCCGTCCCTGCGCAACCACTGCATCTGAGAGCCCGATCTGGCGATAGAATTCGAGTGTTCGCGCCTGCACAGCGAGCGCGCGGGAAGTCGTGCCCGGCTCTGCCGTCTTGTCGATGACCCTCACTCGCACGCTCAGCCGCGTCAACCAAAGGGCCAAGACCAGGCCTGTGGGTCCTGCGCCGACAATAAGGACGTCTGTATCGCGAGTCTTGTTCATTTCGGGGAGAACTCCGTAATCCCAGTTGGGTATCCGTCGATACTGAATGCATTCTTCGATCGCCTGTATTCTTCCAGTCCCGCTTCACCTTTCGCCTCTGCCCACCGCGTCAAGGTGGGGCGCTCAGCAACGTAGTCGAAGAGCGGAACGCCGTATCCACAGGAAGTTTGCACCAGATCGATATCGAGACCCACAATCTGGCGGGATCCAGGACGCTCTTCATTCGAAAATGCGGAAGCCAGCAGCTCGGAGTACGCGCGACCGCCACGAGGCAGAGCCCAGCCCTGTCCATAGAGCCGCAGGATCGTTGGCGCGCCTTCAAAGGCACAGAACATGAGTGTCAGCCGTCCGTTGGCCCGCAGGTGTGCCGCAGTCTCGTTACCGCTGCCAGTCTGGTCCAGGTAGGCAACCCGATTGGGGCTGAGGATGCGCAAAGCCGCCCCATCTTTGGGAGAAACATTCACTCGCCCTTCAGCAGCCGCGGAGGCTGCAAAGAAGATCCGCTGTTGCAAGATAAACTCGTGATGTTTCGCCCCAATGCATCCGAACTGTTTGGCCATGGCCCCCTCACCGATGTCTCTATTCTAGCGATTCACGCCATCACGCTCCTTGTCCGCATCGGTTCGCGGACGGTCGTTTCATCTTCCTTCCACCAAATGAGAAAATGATGCCAAGAGCGAAATGGTGGTGCGGGGTTCCATGAGGGTTTCGTGCAGTTGCCGAAAGGCAGAGATCTGCGGATGCGTCCGGAGCAGAGGATGAGGAAGGGGGTTCTCGCGCGGCAGACGAATCGACGAAAAATGCGCTGTGCAGGCGTTAAAGAATTCCTGTCGCTGTTGGTCCTTCTCTCCACTTCCGGTTGCGGAGCCACCTTTAGTTTTCGCCCAACGGTGGTGTTCACGGGCGATTCCATTACTTCCGGCTGGGACGCAAGCTGGGCCGGGCAGCAGGCGACATTCTCTCAAAATAAATGGGTCGATGTGGGGGTGGTTGGGATCACCTCAGCCCAAGTCGCCTCGCTCTTCGAAGCGTATGCCCTGGATCTAGAGCCCGAGGCGGTGCATATCGTGGCCGGCACCAACGATGTCTATCCCGGGTGGCAGCTATCGGACACCACCAATAACATCGAGGCCATGGTGAAAAAAGCGAAAGCCCACCACATCGCCGTGGTGCTGGGAACCATTCCCCCTTGGGGGCCTGGAGCCCTGCCGGAAAGAGCAGACCCAAGCCCACAAAGATTTCAGCGCATCGATCAGCTGAATCAGTGGATCGTCCAATTTGGGGCGCAGCAAGGCATTCAGGTGGTTGACTATCATTCGCTGCTCGCAGCCGCGAATGGTGAGAACTATATTCCCGCACTGACCGTGGACGGTGTCCATCCCAGCGCGGCAGGTTACGCAGTGATGACCCCGCGCACCGAACAGGCTCTCCAGGCAGCAATGGCTGCCAACACTCCATAGACTTTCAGGCTACAATTTGCCTGCCGGGGAGGGAATCAGATGCAGCAACTTCCCCCAGGAGAAGCACCAAGGTGGGATCGATCAACGGGGTCCTGATCAGTAATCTTGAGTGTTACAACGGCGCCGGCGAGTACATTGAGATCGTTGACGATAAGACCCTATGATCAATCTTCGAGCCTGCCTGCTGACGATCCTGTGTTGCTTATTTCCCGTGCCCGGCGCCGCGCAGATTCAGCCGGCGAACCTCGCTGGGATCGCGCATGTCGCCTTGCGCGTCTCCGATCTCACCCGCTCCCGAATCTTCTATCAGAAGCTCGGCTTTCAGCAGGCCTTTGTAACTACTAAAGATGGAAAGATCACGGAGTCATTCCTCAAGGTGAATGACCGGCAGTTTATTGAGATCTATCCTCAACAGGACGCTTCGCAGTCCATCGGTTTCATGCATGTGTGTTTCGAGGCCGCCGACCTTGAGGCTCTGAACCGCTCCTACCTGGGGCGCAGCCTCACGCCAACCTCAGTCAAGCGTGCCGGTGCAGGCAACCTGCTCTTCACCATGGTTGGCCCGGAGGACCAAAACATCGAATACACGCAGTACATGCCGGGCTCCTTGCATACGAAAGACCAGGGCCTGCACCTGGGCGAAGAGCGCATCTCGAAGGAAATCATTGGTATCAGCCTGAGCATGGAGGATCCGGTCGCCGCGCGAGCCTTTTATCAGCAGAAGCTCGGCTTTCATGAATCCCTCCATCCTTTCGAGCCAGGATTGATACCACTGTTGCTGCCGGGCTCATCGAATGAGATGGTGGAGATAACGCCGAATGTGTTTCAGCTTCTCCTCGCCGTTCCCAGCCTCCGGCGCGCAGCATCTCAACTCCAGGACAAGAATCTACAGGTTGAAAAACAAGGAAGCATGCTAACCGTCAAGGATCCTGACGGAAATCGGATTGTATTTGTCGACGCGGATCCGGGCTGGCGGTTGCAGATGCCCAAGTTGCCGAAAATGCCGAAGCTCCCGTGGCCGGGTAAACCATGATCAGCTTTGCCCTGGCCCGGCGGATCCTGCCCTGGAAATCCTATCCGGTGTGCCTGGCGGGTCTACTTACTCTATTACCGACGGCATGTCACTCCGGCGCTCCTGCGGCAGACTACGACGTCGTGATTCGCCATGGCCAGATCGTCGATGGCTCGGGAGGCGCGCCGTATGCGGGAGACATCGCGATCCGCGGCGATCGTATCGTGGCGATTGGCTCTTTCGCGAACGCCGGGGCAAAGCGCGAGATCGATGCCACCGGCCTGGTGGTCTCTCCTGGCTTCATCGATATGCTGGGCCAATCAGAATTGTCCTTGCTGATCGACAACCGTGCACAAAGCAAATTGTCACAGGGCATCACCAGTGAGATAACCGGCGAGGGCGGCTCGATCGCTCCGCAAAACCAGCTTACGATCGCGCCGCAGAAAATCATTCTGGACCACTATCACCTTTCCATTGACTGGCAGGATCTCGCGGGCTATTACCGCCGTTTGGAGAAGTCCGGCACCCCCATCAACCTCGGCACCTACGTAGGGGCGTCGCAGGTTCGTCAAGCGGTGCTCGGCGAAGTCGATCGCGCGCCCACTCCGGCAGAGTTGCAACAGATGGAGTCGCTGGTCGCGACCGCTATGCAGCAGGGCGCCCTCGGCCTTTCCACTGCGCTGATCTATCCCCCAGGTCATTACGCAACTACCACGGAGCTGATTGCCCTGGCCAAAATCGCATCCAAATACGGAGGCATCTATGCCTCGCACCTGCGCAGCGAGGGGCAGAGCGAAACGGGGGCTATCGATGAGGCGATTCGTATCGGTCGCGAGGCCAGTCTTCCGGTTGAGATCTTTCACCTTAAGGTGAGCGGCAAGGCGCGCTGGGGTGACATGCCGAAGGTGGTCGCAAAGCTCCAGGCCGCACGGGATTCCGGTTTGGACATTGCCGCCGATATGTATCCCTACACCGCTGGAGCGACACAACTGGCTTCTTCGCTGCCGCCTTGGGTGGCCGATGGCGGCATGGAAAAATTACTGCAGCGTCTACGTGATTCCGCAGCGCGCAGGCGGATCAAAGCCGATATGGCGCACGATCACAATGATTGGGAGAACCTTTACCTGGATTGCGGCGGCGGTCGTGGGGTGATGATCTCGGCGGTGGTGAATCCCGATCTTCAACCGTACGAGGGCAAGACAGTCGCTGAGTTAGCGAAGGCCGAGAACAAGCCGGAACTGGATGCGCTCTTTGACTTCATCCTTGCCGATAAAGGGCAAACCGCCGCACTCTACTTCATGGCCAATGAAAGCGACTTGCAGTATGGGCTGAAGCAATCCTGGACTAGCATCGGTCTCGACGCGAGCGAAACGTCGCTCGATGGTCCGCTCTTCGAGTCACATACCCACCCCCGTGCATGGGGGTCGATGCCGCGGTTTCTCGGCCACTATGCGCGTGATCTTAAACTGGTTGATTTGCCCCAGGCCGTGCGTAAGATCACTTCACTGCCGGCGCAGCGCGAACATCTCTCCGGCCGCGGTCTGCTCAAGAGCGGCTTCTACGCCGATGTGACCATCTTTGACCCAACGACGATTCTTGACACCGCAACCTATAACGATCCGAACCAGGTGTCGAGGGGAGTGCAGTACGTTCTGGTGAATGGTCAACTCGAATGGGATCGCGGCAAGTTGACGGGCGCGGCCGCTGGCCGTCCGTTGATACATGGATCGGGGAACCCGCGGAACTAAATCCTGGCGCTTGATAAGCACGATCCGCAGCCTGGTTGCTTCGTTGGACTTTGGGTGGAAGTGTGCGCCTTAAGCGCCCTATGCGCCATAAGGGTCGCTTTCGGGGGTGTTGGTCCCGGTTTCGGCTTCTGTGCCTTGGTCCAGAGACTTGTGGCCGTCCTCCGCTGGCTGATAAGGCCGAGTTTCAAGAGTTGTCCGAGAGGCCTCCTGGCGAGCCTGGTAAGGAAGCAGCCCTCTACGCCGTTGTTGTATGCGGGCGACTGTTGGCGGGAGGGGTCGAATGGGTTTTGTCCGAGTGCCATGTATGAAATTCCT
Source organism: uncultured Acidobacteriaceae bacterium (assembly GCA_963847155.1). Lineage (GTDB taxonomy): Bacteria > Acidobacteriota > Terriglobia > Terriglobales > Acidobacteriaceae > PALSA-350. Next base: position 121,414 of record CAWJZH010000011.1, read on the forward strand.
ACGGTTCTGATGGCGAGAAACCAACTGGGATTTGGCAACGTTGCCAAATAAGTCCTTTGTTTCACGAAGATGCTCAAGGTGCTCAAGTAATTGATTTGAGCATCTTGCCTAGTTGACCGGTGGGTACTAACCCTCCGGATGGGCAAAGGTTTCGCTTGAGGTGTGAGGTCAAGCGCTGCATCAACTTGCGCGTTCGTCACCCGCTACGTGAAGTTCTGTGCGAAGGGTGACAGCGTATAGATGCAGATTTGCGGAATTATCCTGCAAACTAAATTTTTCGCAGGCATTTATTTTTGGATGGTTCGCTTGGTCATCTGATATGACGCTATCTCTCCGTACTCCTTTCGTCCAGGGTGCTCACGAGAAAGATGAGGAAGCAGGGGAGGTTAACTGGAAGTAAACACCTAACACTTGCTTCCAGGGGTAATTAGGAACACTGACAATGTTGCGGAGTTTGCGAGCGGCCCGCCGGCCTTGGCAGCGCCTACGATCGCGGTCGTGCTAAGATGGGCGGCTGACGACCATGAATTCCAGCCGCCGCAGCTTCATCCAACTCGGGGTGGGAGCCGCGTTCTCGCTTTCTGCGAATCGATTGGCGGGACAGCAGGGCATGGGCGGTCATACCGCCAAGCCCATGCCGAGAGGCACGCCGTCCGGGCGCCCGTTCAACGCGCATTTCATCGATGTTGCCGCAAACGCCGGATTGCGCATGCCGGTGATTTATGGCGGCGAAGAGGCAAAGAAGTACATCATCGAGTCTGCCGGATGCGGCTGCGCATTCATCGACTACGACAACGATGGGTGGATGGATTTGTTTATCCTTTCGGGAACTCGTGTTGGTGGAGCCCCCGAAGGCACTACAAATCGACTCTACAAAAACAATCGGGACGGCACATTCACGGACGTTACAGAGAAGGCCGGTTTGCACTCGCTCGGATGGGCCTGCGGCATATGCATTGGGGACTACAACAACGACGGTTTCGATGATATCTTCTGCGCCACCTACGGGCAGAATATCCTTTACCGTAACAATGGCGACGGAACGTTCACGGATGTAACCAAAGCGGCCGGGCTTTGGAGCGACCAAGCGAGGTATGGCGCAGGTTGCGCCTTCCTGGACTATAACCGCGACGGACACCTGGACTTATTCGTTTCGAATTACGTTGGCTTTACTTTTGAAAGTGCCGGCGTCCCCGGCGAGAATCCTTATTGCCGCTGGAAAGGAATTCCGGTCGAATGCGGGCCTCGCGGGCTGAAGACGGGAAAGCATTCTCTGTATCGAAATAATGGCAATGGAACATTTACGGATGTAAGCGAGGCAGCGCGCATTCACCAGGCTCCGGCTACCTATGGCATGACAGTCGTGGCGGCCGATTTGGATGAGGATGGTTGGCAGGACATCTACGTTGCTTCCGATTCCACTCCGAGTCTCCTGTTCATGAATAACCGCGATGGAACGTTTCGCGAAGAAGGGGTTCTGCGAGGCGTAGGGCTGAACGAAGATGGCATGGAACAAGCGGGCATGGGGGTCGGCGTCGGCGACTACGATCTGGACGGACATCTGGACCTTTTCAAAACGCACTTCGTAGATGACACCAATATTCTTTACCACAACGATGGGAAGGGTAATTTCGATGACGTCACGCGAGCTTCCCGCATTGGGGTCGAAACTCGATATATCTGTTGGGGAGCAGGCATCGTTGATCTGGACAACGATGGTCTTCCGGATCTTTTCCTGGTTACCGGCCATGTTTACCCGGAGGTGGAACGAACTCTGCCGCAGTATCCCAACAAAACGCCGCGCGCCGTCTTTCGGAATCTAGGCGACGGAATCTTCGAAGAACTCATTGAGGAGGCCGGCCCGGGGGTGGCGGCGCCTCACTGCAGCCGGGGATGTGCTTTTGGAGATTTCGACAACGACGGAGATATTGACGTTCTGATCATCAATCTGAACGAGCCTCCTTCGCTGCTTCGCAATGACCTCCGCGGCACGAACAATTGGATCAAGGTGAAACTGGAGGGCGCAAAGTCCAACCGGAGTGCGATCGGAGCCAGAGTTCTAGTCCATTATGGGAATAAGACCCAAGCGCAAGCCGTGTTAAGCCAATCCAGTTTTTTTTCCTGCAACGACCCGCGTTTACATTTCGGCCTGGGGCCCTGTACTACCGCTGGCATTGACATCTATTGGCCAAGCGGGCTCCATGAAGCTTTCAAAGGAATTTCCGGGAATCGGCTAGTTACTTTCAAGGAAGGGGTCGGGCCAGTGGCTAGCCGCGGCTGGTCCAAAGCGTGAAATTCAGGTTCCAAGTGCGCTTGGTAAACAGGTCATTTGCTGGCGTAGGCCAGTTAGTCTAATTCAGGGAAGCGGGTCTTTAAATCCGCTGGAACGCTTGGGTATAAGACTTTGGGCCTAGGCTTGGTGCCGTAATTTCCTCAAGGGAATGACTTAGAACTGGGTTTTGTTGTATCAGGGCACGATTTACTTCGGACCACGATGTAACTGGTTGATTGCCCTGAAAAGTGCTCGGCCGAACAAAACCAGGTTGGTCCTGTCGATCGGCTGCGCCAAAGAGATGATTTACTCTGTAGGTCTCGAAAAGCGTACCTCAGTGGCTGAAGCCGTCAAGCGCAGGCTATTTATGGCACGGCTAAACCCGTGCCCTTCGTTGGGCAGTTTATCTCCCAGGCTCCTGCGGTCAAGAAAAACTTCCTGTGCTGGCCAAAGTGACCAGCTTGAAAAAAGCTAATTTGGACAGGTCTGCCTGAACTTAGCCCAGGACGCAGTCCTGGGTTAACTTCGGCCGTCGCTACGGGACTTGATTTCGTCAGGGCAGTTCTCACGCAGCTGTTAAAGCCCTCGGTCTTTTTTTGCTTCACCATCCAAACCCGCCTCTCTGGGTGAGTCATCTCACGCTCCGTCCAAACAATATGTAGAAACTCCAGTGCTGGCGTACGCCAACCCGGCACTGTCACGATATAGCAATTTTTCCCTTGACAAGCCTCGCTGTGGTACATACGAGTGCGTCCGACTTTGAACAACATCCTGGAATCAGTCCCGTAAAGATAGGAGGGAATGATGAAGATTCGCAAGTTGGGAAGTTGGATAGTGGTTTTTCTCCTTTGGGCGGTCACTCCCGCAGCCCTTTTTGGCCAGAACGTGCACGGAAAGATTTCCGGAGTCGTCTCAGACAACACGGGCGCCTCGGTTGCTGGGTGCGCCGTCACGTTAACCAACCTGGACACCGCTGAAAGCAACAAGATTACAACTGACGGATCCGGCAACTATTCGTTTCCCAACATCTCGCCGGGGCGCTACAAGCTTCAGGCAGAGAAGACCGGGTTCAAGCTTTTCGTCCAACAACCGATCGTTGTGGAGATCGAAAGCGGACTCAAAATCGACATTACTCTTGCGGTTGGTGCGGCCACCGAGACGGTTGAGGTAACCGCTCAGACGCCTTTACTCCAGCCGGAGACGAACTCGCTGGGGCAAGTCATCGACCAACGAGCCGTCACCGATATGCCCCTCAACGGCCGCAACCCGATTGCCTTAACGGCAATGGTGCCCGGCGTTGTGCCGCAGGGCCAGCCTTCGGCCGGAAACTCGTCGACCGGCAACCCGGTCGGCGCCAATCCGTTCGCGCTTGGAGATTTTCAGATTGGCGGAGGCCAGTCCGGTCAAAGCCAGATTCTGATTGATGGTGTACCGACGAATGGAGCGTACCTGAATGTAGTTACCGTTATTCCGACCCAGGACGCCATCCAGGAATTCAAGGTGCAAACCAACAACCTGGGGCCGGAGTACGGCCGGTTTGCCGGCGGAGTCATCAACCTTACGACCAAGTCGGGAACCAACCAGATCCATGGTACGGTCTACGAATTCATACGCAACAAGGTGCTGAACGCCAATGACTTCTTCGACAACAGAAATGGTGTCGCGCGCCCTCCCTTTACGCAAAACCAATTTGGGGGCAACGTCGGAGGACCTGTTCTCAAGGACAAGTTGTTCTACTTCGGCGGCTATGAGGGTTTTCGGCTGCGCAAGGGGAGCCCGTTCCAAGGGTATGTTCCCACCGCTGCCGAGCGCGGCGGTGATTTTTCCGCAGTCGGATCGGCCAACACTCCTTCGGCATTCCAAATTTACGATGCAACGACGAGCGGCGTGGGAGGGAACCCGGCTTGTAACGGAACCAATGCCGTTTGCAGAACGCCCTTCCCGAACAACATCATTCCTCAGAACCGGCTCGACCCCACCGCAGTAGCGCTTTTGAAGTACTATCCGCTCCCTAACCTGACCGGTAGCAGTACCGCTAACTTCGCAACTAGCTACAGCACCGGCGGCAACATCGATCAGTACAATGCACGCGCCGACTATGCCCTGAGTCAGAAGCAGAGGATTTTCGGACGTTACACCCAGTCGAAGATCCTTTCGCTTCCCGACAGTCCTTACACCGGACTCTGTACCGACCGCTGCACGGAAACCACCACGGCTAAACAGATTTCTCTCGGAGACTCCATCACGCTTAACCCCACCTCGATCCTGGATTTGCATTTTGGTTTCACGCGTTATATCTACTTGCGCAAACCTCTCACCGAGGGCATCGACTTGTCGCAGTTTGGAGGGACCTGGGGGACGCTAGCGCCGCAGTTCACCTACACGCACGTCCCCGTTGTGTGCATCTCGGAAGCCAATAACGATGGCCACTGGTGCAACGGCGTGACCGGGGCCGGCAGCGGTATCGGCGCACATGACAATACCTACAGCTTCGACCCGTCGTTCGTGAAGATTATCGGCAAGCACACGGTGAAGGTCGGGTTGGAATATCGCGTTCTGCAGAACAACTATTACCAGACCAACGAACCTGCAGGCCAGTTCCAATTTGACGCCGGGATGACGGCGGCCAACCCGCAAAACCCGGGCAACGGCACGGTGGGCATCGCTGCGGCGGCGGGGGGCAATGGATATGCTTCGTTCCTGCTCGGATATGGGAGCACCACCAACACCGGCAACAGCAACGCGGTGGAGGTGGTGAAGACCGCCGATCAAGACAAGTACTGGGCGTTTTATGCCGGCGACACATTCAACCTGAGCAGGAAGCTCACGCTCAATCTTGGAGCTCGCGTCGACCTGCAAGGCAACTGGACCGAACGCCACAATCGCATTGTCGCGTTGAATCCCACCGAAACCAGCCCATTGCTGGCGATGAGTACTGCCGTGGGCAGCGCGTTTCCCAACCTGAAGGGCGGTTATGACCTGGTAGCCTCAAGCCGTCATCCAAGCCGCTCTCCCTTTCCCAACTGGAACCACGTGAGCCCGCGATTGGGATTTCGTACCAACTCGACCAGAACACCGTGATCCGGACCGGCTACGGGATGTTTTACTTGCCGGTGGACTTACGGTGGGACGATGCGCCTCACAACCTGTTCATTAACTCGATAACAAATCCATGGCTGGTGGCCCAGTCCGACGGGGTCACGCCAAAGGCCACCTTGTCCAATCCGTTCCCGGGCGGAGTCACTGAGCCCCTTCAAAGAAATCAGTCCGCGATCGATGTTCAAGGCGTTGGCAATTCAGCGGCCCCGCCCTTCACAAAGTCTCCCTATATGCAGCAGTGGAACCTGGACGTCCAGCGCCAATTTAAGGGGGACCTGTTGCTGGACGTGGCCTATGCCGCGTCCAAGGGTACGAATTTGCCCATGCACTCTCAAGATATCGATCAGCTGCAAGCGCAAAACCTGCCGCAAAATGCCGCAGGACGTGGCAAATCTGACAAGCCCTGGTCCGCAATCCGTTTGCCGGCAATTGCACCGGGTGCACCGGCCCGGTGCAATCCGGTAATATCGGGACCAATGCGACGACAAAGGTAGCCCAGTTGCTGCTGCCCTTCCCGCAGTTCGATGACTTTAGCTACGCTGAATACGATAACCGTAATTCGAGCTATAACTCGATGCAATTGAAGGTGGTAGAAGCGGTTTACGGCCGGGGCCCAAGTGCTTGCCAGCTACACGATCGCCAAGCTCATCGACAATACCAACAATGAGATCAATTGGCTTGAGGCCGCGTCTCCAAGTTGGGGAGATGCCAACGCCTATAATCTCACGGAGAGCGCAGCCTGGATGGCTTCGATGTTTCGCAGCGGCTGGTGATCGGCAGCATTTTGGATTTGCCCGTTGGACAGGGTAAGACGTTTGGCAAAAACGTAAACGCACTTACCGAGAAGTTCATTGGCGGGTGGGGCATTAACACCATCGTCACTTTCCAGAGGGGCTTCCCGATAATCGTCGGTGGCTGCCCGGGTGCGCTGAGCAGCGTCGGGTATTCCCGAAGTGGGTTGTGCACGGCCGACGAGAACAGCCCCGTCGCACCTCGAAGGCGGTTCCAAAGACCAGAAACTCGCTAAGTGGTACGACACTTCTGTATTCACCGCCGGCGCTCCGAACTACTATGGGTATGGCACCGATTCGCGTACCGAGCCGAACATACGTGGTGACGGACAAAAGAACTTCGACTTTGCCGCCTTCAAGAACATTAAGTTTGGCCCGGATGGTCGATTCACATTTGAGTTCCGGGGTGAGTTCTTCAATTTATTCAATCGGGCGCAGTTTAATCCGCCACAAGGCTGGGGCTCCCAGTTTGGCCAGGTGACCGGCCAATACAATTTGCCGCGCGTGATTCAATTTTCGGGGCGAGTGAGCTTCTGATTTCCTCACGATATGTGTCCGGCGGGCTGAGGCCCGCCGGACACAGCGATTCTTTTCTTATGGCTTTCGGCCGATTGGGTTGCCATTGTGGTTTCCTCATCTCATAATCATCTTTCCAGCTTGATGAAAATATGAGGGAACTTCGATTGACTTCCTTCCCATTTCTTTGGCTCGGCCGGCCCGGCCAACTCGGCCATTCTCACGTCAAAGCTATTGCCCTCTTCCTGCTTGCGCTTTCACTGCTGAAGCCCGGATTGGCAACCGGACAATCGTCAGAGCAGGACATCGAAACACCTTTTCGCGCGGGTCAGGCAGCTCTCAGACAGGGCGATTTTCTCCGCGCCACCGAACAATTCAAGAGGGTTCTCGCCCTGGACCCAAGCCTGGTCGAGGCGCAGGCCAACCTGGGCCTCGCCTACCAGAGTCTCCTCGAGTATGACGCGGCAGTTCGATTATCTGGCCCATGCTCTCGTCGAGCGGCCGAACCTGGCCGGCCTTAATGTCATTGTGGGGATGGACTACCTGAAACTCGGCCGCCAGAAAAAGCCTCTCCTTACCTGCGGCATGCCTTGGAACTAGACCCTTCCAGCCCTGATGCCCATGAGGCGATGGCTGTTTATCAGTTGACTCAGGAGAATTTTCAAGGTGCGGTGGAACAGTACCGCAAGGCTCGCCGGCCTCAATTCCGACAAGGCAGAGGCCTTGTTTACACTTGGACACCAGTACCTGGATCTGGCCGCGCGTCTGGCCTATCGGGGTGCTCGCCTGTATCCAGACTCCGCTTGGGGGCATCGATTCCTCGGCGACATGCTATCGGAACGTGATCGCTGGGAAGATGCCACGCTTGAATATAACAAGGCCCTCGCCATAGACCCACGACAAGCCGGATTGCATACATTGCTCGGGGAAGCCTATCTGCACACTGGAAAGTTAGAGGACGCCAAAACAGAATTTCGTCACGAGCTTGAGCTTGATTCACGATACGAGCGGGCTTGGCTTGGCTTGGCAAACCTTCAACTGGCGAAAGGTCAGGCACTCGAGGCCCTTGGCTCGGCGGCCGCGGTCTGGCAAAACTCTCCGGAATATTTGAAGGCGCATCCCGAATTCCCCTCGCTCGAAGTCACGAAGGAGGTTGCACAAGCTTGCATTGCGCGCTTGCTGGGCCAGCCTGAAGGGCCGGCGAAACATCTTCTATTGTCCGCGCTGTACGCCTCGATGAATGAAAACGATCGTTCCGACAGCGAATTACAGTCTTTCGTAAATGATCTGTCGAAATGGCAACAGACCTCTGTTGTTCATTCGCGAGCACATGCGGATTTTTGCAAACTCCATCTCTACTCTCGCTGCATAGCATCGCTTCAACAAGCGAAGCCTCTGACCTATTCGGCCTATCTCCTTCTCGGGAAAAGCTACTTTACATTGCAGCAATACGAACGTGCGGCCGAAATGTTAGCCCAGGTGCATGGCGACAAAAATACAAATTCCGAGGCCAGCTATTGGTTGGAGCGGACATACCAAGCCCTGGGGGCAGAGTCTTATGCGCAACTTGAAAATTCTTTCCCCGACTCCTGGAGAACTCACCAATTGCGTGCCGAAGACTTCGCCCTTCGCCGGGATCATGACAACGTGATCAAAGAGTATGAGGCGGCACTTCATTTGCGTCCGAATGAGGCAGAGCTTCACGAAGCAATTGGAGAATTCTACCTCGATAATCGCTCTGACGAAGATGCGCGGAGTGAGTTGGAGAAGGCTGAGGGCCTTGATCCCTCGCGCACCAAGACGCTTTATTTGCTCGGTCGCCTGTACGTGCTTGATAACAAGAACGAAAAGGCAGTGCCCGTTCTCGAGCGTGCGCTGCAACTACAACCCAATTTAAATGAAGCCAGCGCCTTGTTAGGGACGGCATATATACGCATGGGAAAGTTTGCCGAAGCGGTTCCGGCACTTGAGAGGGCGGCGCCGTTGGATCATATCGGTAACATCCATTATCAGTTGTACCAGGCATATCGAAAGCTCGGGGAAGCAGAACTCGCGCAGAAGGCGTTGGCGCGCTCACAGGATATTCGTCGAAGCTCTCTTGAACATGACCAGGCACTGATCATGGGGTCTCCACAAGTCGAACCTGACCCGCAGTGACCGGTCAACTCTTGCTACGGATGATTACCAACTCAAGCGGGCCGACGACAGCACGCCCCGAGAGGGAAATCAGGCAGAGCTGACGGCCGAAGCACAGGCGAAAAGCCCGGCGTCAAACAGCCAAGCGTAGACTTCAGTAGTCGGCGTTGCGTCGATACAGAATTAGGGATCCTGCTTCCGTGATGACTCTGCCGGACCGTCGCTTATGGATACTCCTGGTGCTGTTGGTTGCACCCACGTTGATCTGGGCGCAAGCCGGCCATGAGAACTCGACGGGTTGCGCCAAGTGTCATGTTGAAGGACGTACGCAGCCCACCACTGATATGGCGCACGCCCTCGAAACTGTCGAGCAAACCCGTATTCTCATCGATCACCCCTTGCTTACAGCGACCGATGGCAAATACGCGTATCGTATCGAACGCAAGGGCGATCAAAGCATCTACTCTGTAACCGACGGCACGTCCACGATCACAATGCCCATTCGCTGGGCCGTGGGCGCCAGTTCTGCGCTGGGTCAGACCTTCATCCTGGAGAAAGACGGCAAGTTTTACGAGAGCCGCATGAGTTGGTTTCGGGAGCTCGACGATTTTAGACCTACACTCGGTGGGCATTTCGCTCACCCGGCCGACCTGAATGAAGCCGCTGGCCGATTGATGAGCCAGAGCGAAACGCTGCGCTGTTTCGGATGCCATGCAACCAATGCGGTTTCCGGGAAACAGCTTACGTTGGATAAGATGACGCCGGGAGTTCAGTGCAGTCATTGTCACGAAGCCGCTGAGGCGCATCTTGCAGCCATGGCCGGCGGCAACGGCAAGTCCGCGGTGCCCGCCGGACTTGGCGATCTGCACGACTTCACCGCTGAAAGCGTATCCAACTTCTGCGGCCACTGTCACCGAACCTGGGCCGAAGTCTTGGTGGAGGAAGACCGCAGTATCAACAACATTCGCTTCCAGCCTTACCGCCTATGGGGCAGTAAATGCTACGATCCCGACGACGCGCGCATCAGTTGCGTCGCCTGCCACGACCCGCACAAGGAATTCAGCGTACGGGCTGCTGACTACGACGCGAGATGCCAGGCCTGCCATAGCGGCGGGAAGGTCGAAGCCAAAGCCTGTCCGGTGTCGAAAAACAATTGCGTCTCGTGCCATATGCCCAAGATCGAATTGCCGGGCGCCCACTACAGGTTCTCCGATCATCGCATTCGCATTGTGAAGCCGAATGCGCCTTATCCCCGCTAACCAGTGCATCGCGCACGTTCGCACGGTCAGGCCTGATAGATAGGCGGATATACCTCTCCCGCCTGTCAAGGGATTCAAGGTGATACAGGCTTCCAACCCTGTTCACTTCGAATCCAGAGTGAGGGCGTAAATATCATTGCTTCCAATGTCGCGGAGCAACAGCGGCGCGTCTGTCGGGTCCAGGCCCATGTAATCACCAAACCACCCTGCGTCGTGAAAATCTTTCAGATCAGCGATCTTCTCTTCGTTACCCTCATGGATGCGGATTCGAAAAACGCCTCGATCGCCCATCACGCGCTTGAAGTAAATAAACTGGCTGTCCGCGGACCATTCGGGGGAATCCACCCACCCGTTCACTCGAAGCTCCGACCACTGCTGTGCCTTGAAATCGAAGATCTTCAGGTGGTCGTTATTAGCGGCGACGACGTATCGACCGTCCGGCGACCAGCGTGGCTCGACCAAGCCATCCGATCCGGGAATGGTTGTGATATGGCGAGTGTCGAGATTGAGAGTTCGAAGGACCACTTTTCCTTCAGGAGACATCGAGGTGCCAGCCATCGTGTGTCCGTCGGGCGACCAGGTGAAGTCGAAACCATCCATGTTCGGGTCTTCGAGCAGAATTTTCCGCGGCCTGGCGCCGTCTGAGGAGACGACGTAGAATCCCCCACTTGGTCCCAAATCCTGGCGCGAAAAGGAGATCTGTTTGCCGTCTGGCGACCACCGCGGCAATCTAACCTCCATAGGCGCATCGGTCAATTGCACGGGATTGCTCCCGTCCCGGTTGGCCTTCCACAGGATGCCTTCGGGGTAGGACACATAGGCTATCGACTTACCGTCTTTGGAGAAGACGACGCCCTGGGCAGAAATTCCGCCGAGAAAAGGCTGAAACCGTTTGGTCTTCGAATCGAACCGGGAAAGCTCACCGCGGGGCGAGAAGGCCAGCGCGAATATCTTGCGTCCGTCCTTGCCTGGGATTGGTCCCGGCCAGGATGTCGTGGAGGTAAACTTGCCTGCCGGCGGTCCCCAACGGATAGGGCCCTGGGTCAGTTGAATCGGCTCCTCCGGCGGCTTGCGAAAGAGCCCGCGCCGCTCGTCCAGAGCCCAAATCTGGCCATCCGAGAGGAACATGAATAATTTTCCGTCAGATGTCCATCGGCCGCAGCAATTGGCGGACGAGCCGTGCCAACCGGGAATTAACTCGTGGAGCCCTGAGCCGTTCGACGACACCTCCCAAATCCTGTCCTTCATGGTGAACCGGATTGCGCCGCCGTCAGGTGACCAGGCGATGTGGCAGACATCGTCTCCGGCCGAGACCAACTTGTAAGCTCCTGTCCCATCGCTGCGCAGGACGTAGATGTCTCTGCCCTGGGCGTAGGCCGCGGAGTTCCCGTCCGGTGAAAACGTCGCGCAAGCAGAATTTCCATCGATATCTGCGAGGCGCCGCGCGGAACCTCCCAGGATGCGGACATTCCACAGCGTATAGAGAGAAAACTCTTCCTTCAACGAATAGACGAGAAAGCCGGAACCATCCGGCGAAACGTCCACCAGAAATGGGTTGAGTAAAGTGACCGGGACCTGCGCAATGTCTCCGCCCGAGATATCGACCTCGGCGATAGATTCGGGTTGTAACGGCCCGAACATCTGATTGAAGTAGAGCCTGCTGCCGTCAATTCCCACGAGAGTCTTTTGGTGGCCGTCGTGGGTGATTTGGGAATATCCCGTAACGCGCGGCGGTGGTAGGGGACGTCGCAGGTACAAGATGGCGAAGGCTACGCAAAGAATGAGCACGCCGCCAACGGCAAGTGACCAGATTCCCAACCGCCTCCGGCTGCTGACCTTCTCTGCAACGACTGCAGATTCTTTGGGCTCTTCGATCACCGCGGACTTTTCCGGAGCATCCTCTAAAGCTTCCACATCGCCGATAAACCGGTAGCCGACGGTCGCCACAGTGGCGATGTAGCGCGGCTCGCTGATGTCGTCTCCCAGCACGCGGCGCAGCAGCCAGATGCAGCGCGTCAGGGAACCCTCGGTGACGGCGGTGTCGCCCCACACGGCGTTGAGCAGTTCTTGCTTCGAGATCAGCTTTTGGGGGTTGTGCAACAGGAACAGGAGCGCGCGAAAGGCTTTGGGTTCGATGGCCAAGACCTTGCCTGCCTTCGCGAGCGTGAACTCATGCTCGCGAACCTCGATGTCGTCGAAGCGGAAAACAAAGGACTTGTTCGCCATTAGAAATTCCTAATACACCCAAAGAATTTCCTGATCCGCATGGGGAAATTGATAACGAGCCCATCAAGACCCGGTAGAGTCAAGCGCCCAGAGTTCCCATAGCCAATCCGGCTGAGGAGCTCTCGCGATGACAAGTTTGAAGGGTTTCGGTTCGCTGGTCCTTGGAATAACCATGGTTTCCGCGTTGAGTGCAGAAACCCGTTGCCCTGGAAACGTCGCCAGTTTACCTTTCCTTGTTGCAAACCACTACCAAATGATTGTTGCGGTGTCCGTCAATCACTCCAGGCCCTACGAGTTTCTGCTAGATACCGGGATGCAGGTCACGGCAGTTGACCCCTCGTTAGCCACTAAGCTTCATTTGGAGCCTCGCGGCGCGGGGGCGGTCCAAGGTGTCGGATTTCGCCAGTCCGCCGCCTATGTGCAGTCTGATCTTCTCGAAGTGGGTACGCATACCGTCGCCAATCTGAGAGTGCTGGTTTATGACCTGCAGCGATTCCACGTTGAGGGCGTCCAGGGCATTCAGGGCATTCTGGGCGAGGATTTCCTCGAGCACTTTGACGTTCTGATCGACAATGTCCACGGCCTGCTCTGTCTCGACGAAACGGGCGTGATGCGCGCAGGGGTGAAAGGGCCGCATATCCCGATGGCTGCCGAGGTTGAGCCAGAGGAGGGATCGGCACTGCCCGTTTTGCCGATCATCGTGGTGCGTCTATCCGATGCGACACGGCCGGTTCGCCTGATGCTCGACTCCGGCGCGAACGGCTCGATTCTCTACGATACATCTGAATACCTGGCTCCGCCGGGAAAAGGTTATTTAGAGGGGACCGGAATGGACGGAAAGCAACGGATGTTTTCAGTTCTGCCGTTGCACGAGGTGAAGATCGGCTCGCTCGAATTGACCGGCGTGCTCTTCGTGAGCCTCTCAAGAACCCAGAAGGATGCGCGTGCCAAGGGGTTCGATGGCTTGCTGACCATGGGGCTTTTCCGCCGCGTGTTCATTTCTTACGCCGATCACATGGTTGTTCTTGAACCGCGATAAAGAAGACGGCCGGATCCGTTCGTGATGGTCTGTGACGCGAAGATTTTACCCAGCAAAGTCGTGTCGGCGGGTGAATAATCCTTCTTACCAGTTGGTGATCGTGCCTGATTCAGGATGTTGGCCGCTCATCTCTGCGATGCCATTCACTGCGCCGCCGGGGGGCGGAACTCTGTGCTCCGGGTGTGTCACCGGCGACCCGTCACTACCAGTTGGTTAACAGGCTGATCAGCGTCAACTATTCATTTCGGCATGTAGGGACGATTCAATTTAGAGCTGGTTGAATCCGGAGGCGATGCGCCTTAGGACGGCCTTGGCCGCGCAAATTCCATCCGATCCTCGAGCTCAGAAGGATGGGGTTAGTTCGTCTGTCCCCGACAGGTCCCCTGTCCCCGACAGGTCCCCATGTGGGCCAGTGAGGGAACCGTCCTCGCTGTACGCTCGCTATAAGCTGCAAGCGCAGCAACTTGAAACGATGTCTCGTGGTTTCGGGCACAGGTAACTTAACTCCCATCTGAAATTCAGTTCAATTCCCAAGCTGGACTACGAACTACTTTTGCGGGGTGCGAGAATAACCCCCGGAGCTAAGGAAGTAGCCAAATGCTTTGCCAGAAGCGCCGAGAGCTTGAACAAGATAAGCAATACGTTGACGAGGTGCTTGAAAAGTACGCGCCTGGTAGCCGGGAATTTGAGCATTGGATCGCTGAAAGTATAGAACTAAGCAGCCGGCTAGATATCCACAAAGCGTACTGTGTCTTTTGCCGGCAGGAACTGTGGAGATAACGGAACGAACGGACACTGTGTCGGAGATAGAATTTTGCACACTATATTTTGTAGCTGAACGATGGATCTTGGGCTGCATGCTGCGGTTCGTGCACGCAAAAAGCCATTTCTCCGACACACTGCGGAGGCACCCCCCAAGAACTGCTCGCATCGGGAGGAACGCCCGGACACATTTCCCTTCGGCCAGCAGATGCCTATTTAAGACTTTTCGCCGACGGAAGATTTCGTTGGCGGTAGTTCCGTCCCCTTATCTCGGTTCCCTTATCTCGCGTAAGCTGACACACCCCGCTGAGACGGCGCTCATCCCCCTGTGCGCTCGGCTAATCTATAATCAAACCCGTCGAACGCGTTACCCATTCCTGCAGAAGAGGGTTGCCCCATGCGGTTTAGACCTGTCGCTGTCTTCACGCTGTGCGCCTGCACTATGTCGAGCCCTGGGCTGGGGCAACAGGCTGGACCGGTAAAGGATCTGAGCGGGAATTGGGTCATCTCCGCGGACCTGTTTGGGACCACGGTGTACCGGCGCATGGAGCTGAAGCAGGATGGCGAAAAGTTGAGCGGTAAGTATTCGGGTGACAACCTTACCACGGGGACCGTGAGCGGGGGCGCCATTCATCTGCTGGCCACCAGCGACGACGGCACGACCTCTGACGTGAATGCGACCGTTAAAGACGGAGTTATCACAGGAAAGGCGATCGAGACCGACTCAAATGATAAGGATCATCCGTCGGCGTACACGTTTACGGCGACGCGGGTTATGGCGGTGCCGCATGGGGCACCCCAGCGGCATGAGTTCACACCGACTGTGTTCTACCGCCAGTTTTCGCCAGGCAATAAGCCGGTGCTGACGATTGCTCCGGGAGACACCGTGCACACCACAACAGTGGATGCCGGCGGCACCGACGAGAAAGGTGTAAAGCGGGTGTTGGGCGGCAATCCGGAAACCGGGCCCTTCTACGTCGAGGGTGCCGAGCCGGGCGATACCCTGGTGGTGCGCATCTTGAAGCTGCGGATGAACCGTGATTATGCGGTGAGCGACGACGCTGTGGATGAGAGTGCGATGAATAGCCAGCTTGCGGTGACGATGAAGGATGTGGGGAAGACGGTACGGTGGCACATCGACGCGGCAAAGGGGGTTGCGTATCCGGAGAACGCAGGACCGGACATGGCGAATTACCGCGTGCCCCTGAAGCCGATGCTGGGCTGTATCGCGACTGCCGTGGGGCCGGCGCAGGCGCCGCCGCCGACAGGCGACTCGGGTGGGTGGGGCGGTAACATGGACTTCAATGAGATTGGCGAAGGCGCAAGCGTCTATCTGCCGGTCGCGAACCCGGGAGCTTTGTTGTACCTGGGTGACGGTCATGCGGAGCAGGGCGATGGAGAGTTGAACGGCAATGCGCTCGAGACTTCGACGGACGTGGAGTTCTCCGTGGATGTGATCCCTGGAACGCATCTCTCTGGACGCCGCATCGAAACACCGACGCACATCGTCACTATGGGCCTGTCGGCATCACTGAACGATGCGCTGAAAGGCGCGACCAACGGGATGGCGATGTGGCTCAATGAGGACTACAAATTGACGCCCTCAGAGACCGCACAGCTACTGGGGACAGCCGCGGAGTACAAGGTGAGCGAGGTCGCTGACAGGAATTCCGGGGTGGTGTTGAAGATCGATAAGCAGCGATTGACGGGACTGCTGAAGAAGACGAACTGAGGAAGAATCTTAGCGAACGCCAAACCGGACGGGCGAGCCTGCTCGTCGCCTGCGCCATGCGAGGCACCGCTTCCTGCTTGAAATCTGCGCTGTAGCTCCTCGGTTTTCTTACTCATCGGCCTGCTCCATTATGGCCGATAAGTGTCACCGATTTTTCTTCCGCCGCCGTGTCTCACCTTTGGGGTGCACTTCCGAACAAAGACCTACCGGCAACGATCTTCAGGCAATCTTAATGTCGTTTGGACGATATTGAGTCTGTCGCTGGCTATTGTTGTGACTTCGCCGTGCCCACGTCCGGCTGCGAGTCTGACGACCACTCATGCATCGACAGAAAGGCTAGGTCAGCTATCACCATGAGGATTCATGAGTCTGCTGATCCGCGAGCGATCGGAAATGAAACCGAGGAAGTGCTTGCCACTGTTGGCAAAGCACAACCTGTTAAAGCCCGAACGGATGGCCTGGTTGTTCTTCTAGCAACACTGGTTTTTCTTTTCAATATAGGCTCGCCACCCCACTTGATGGACGACGTGGATGCGGTGCAGGCCCAGATCGCGCGCAATATGCTGGCCTCGGGGGACTGGGTGACAGCGCGACTCGATGGCGTCGCCTATCTGGAAAAGTCGCCCATGCTGTACTGGATGATGGCGGCGTCGTTCCGCGTGTTCGGGGTTCACGACTGGTCGGCTCGGTTACCCCTCGCGCTGTCGTGCGTTTTCTTGTGCTGGGTACTCTATCGATTTGGCAGATGGGCGTTTGACGAAGTGACCGGAACCTACGCCGGTATCGTGCTTTCGACTTCCATCGGACTCTACCTTTTTACGCGAATACTTATACCAGACGCCATCGTTACGCTCAGTATCACGGTTGCACTGTGGGCGTTCGTGCGGCTGCTCGATGCGGATGAACGGCACTCCGTGCGCTGGGCGGTTGTTCTGGGTGCTTCTCTCGGTTGCGGCCTTTTACTCAAGGGTTTGATCGCCGTACTGTTCCCGGTACTCACAGGCATGGTCTTTCTGCTCGTTTGTGGAGAGATGTTGTCGTGGTCAACCTGGCGGAGACTTCGACTTCCCATAGTGGTCTGCGCATGCGTTGCCATTGCGGCTCCCTGGCACATCCTTGCGGCGCTCGCGAACCCTCCGTATATTTCCTTCTCACTCCATAGTGTGCCTGGGGAATACCACGGCTTCACCTGGTTTTATTTCATCAATGAACACCTTCTGCGATTCTTGAACCGCCGCTACCCGCGCGACTATGACACCGTCCCGCGGACATGGTTCTGGCTGCTGAACCTGGTGTGGTTGTTCCCCTGGTCGGTCTACCTGCCGGCTGCGTGCAAAGTCAGCTACTCGTCCAGATCCCGCGCTGACAGGGTACGCCTGCTGGCCCTCTGCTGGATCGGCGTCGTGATGCTGTTTTTCACATTCTCCACCACGCAGGAGTACTACTCGATGCCCATCTATCCGGCGTTGGCTTTGCTGATTGCAGCGGGGCTACGAGCGAACGGCCGGTTGGTTTTGAGGGCAACGAATGTGCTGGTGTTTGTTACTGCAGCGCTTTCTCTTTGCCTGGTCACGGTCCTGATCGCCGTTCGACACATCATGCCAGTGGGTGATATTTCGCAAGCCCTCACCCAACATCCTGAGGCATACACGTTGTCTCTGGGTCATATGAGCGACTTGACAATCAACGCGTTCGCTTATCTGAAGACGCCGCTGGCCCTCGCGGCGGTCGCGTTCGCTCTATGTGCGGGCGGGCTGGTAGTCTTCCGGCAGGCCTTTTCGCGGGCCATGGTTGTCATAGCGCTCAGCATGGCCATCTTTTTCCAGGCCTCCCGCCTGGCCCTGGTCCGGTTCGATTCTTATCTCGGGTCATTTCCTCTTGCGCAGTCGCTCGCGCAGCATCCCCCTGGGCAGTTGATTGAGGCAGACGCGTATTACGCCTTCTCGTCAGTTTTCTTCTATTCCAATCGCACAGCACTGTTGCTGAATGGAAGGAGCAACAACCTTGAATACGGATCGTATGCTCCGCATGCGCAGCAGGTCTTCATCGATGACGCCCAATTTTCCAGGATCTGGAAGGGGCCGGAGCGTTGTTACCTGCTTTTGTACGGCGGAGACATGGGCCATGTCCGATCGGTGGTAGGACCATCGTCACTCTTCGTGGTTGCAGAGAATGCGGGCAACTATCTCCTGAGCAATTGGCCGGTTGCTGCTCCGGTGAAGAATTAAAACGAGACATTCTTTGCGTTCATCGGACGTTGGCTGAAAGACTGGTCCCCGATCTTGGCTGCACAGAGATCTCGATGCGCGTGTTCTGGGCAAAGCTGACATCTCTACCGCGAGCGACCCAGGTGGCATAGACTTCGCGTGCAGCCGTGTAGTATCCAATGCCGGCTGCAATTTCTGGAGAGCTGGCAGCGGCACCGGCAACGCGGCCCACCAAGCCGAAGCTGTTAGAGGCAGTCGCATTCAATAGAGAGCTGTTGGCTTCCTGATCCATGGCAGAGTTGGCTAAATAAACGCTGAGCAGCGGATGCAAAAAGCGGTCCTTGGGCGCTGGCCTCACGCCACCCTCCACATCCATGGTGAGGGGATGTTGTGCGTCCGTGGATGCTGCGCTGGGAGTACCGGCGATGGTTTGCTCAAAACCCTGGGGAAAGCGCACTGTTTTGAAAGCAAACCGCAATTTGCCGTCGCGGCCGAGCCACCTGGCCGCTTTTGCCTCAGTGATGGTTCCCTCCAGGATGGAACCCTGCGGAACTTCGATGCTCTTATCTTCCGCGTAGAGAGGTTCCAGGACAGTGGCCTCAACGATCGATCCACGTTTGTCAGATCTCGAACTGATCGGGCGATTGAGGTGAGCACGCAGGGTGCGAGTACCCGTCAGCTTTTCGCTTGCGGGTTGTGCTTTCACCGCGGCGGCAGTTCCTGGAATGAGAACGGGACTGACAAGTTCGAAGCTCCACTCTGAATCTTTCTCCAGTCTTTGGGGATGCCAGGGAAGTTGGCGCCAGAGGATTTGTTGGAAGCGGTCGGCTTTGCCAGGTGCGCTGAACACCTGAATAGAGTTGGTTACCTCGCTTTTTATCGCATCGAGCTGCGCCCGGATGATGGAATGGCGGGCTGCTTTGCCCGGTGCAATCCTCAGGGTTTGCACGCCCTGGTCAGCACCCAGCGTCTGTATGCGCACGGTTTCTCCGTTCGGCGACGTGAGCTGGTCGAAGACAACATCCGCGACGCGCAAGGGAGTGAAGTCTCCGTTCCATCGCGCGGTTCGTCTCTCCCGCACGGCCGGATGCAGCGAGTCGATGTGACCGTTCACCAAAGAGTTTGCGGGGAGCGCGATCTCTGCGCCCACATACACCGGGTAGGCAACGTGAGCCTGGACGGCCTGCCCGGCACGCAGCGGATAGTTGCGATCGAGCTGAACGTAGATCGGCGTTCCGGAGGGAATTGTTACTAGATTGTGGGCCGTCTTCTCCTGACTATAGAGGGCCGTAACGCTCAGCAGCGACAAAGATAAGACGGTCGCGATTGAAAAAGGGTGCTGCATGGAATCTCCAATAAGTCAGAGTAGAAGTCGACCTTACTTGGGAGAAGCTACTCTTCGAAACATGAAGATTCGCTTAACGGCGATTTAGTAGCTTAGCTGGCCCTCGGCTAATGGAAGGGTGATAAAAAAGGTAGTTCCCAGTCCTGGGCGGCTCATCACCTCAATCTTGCCATTGTGCCGTTCCACAATTGCCTTTGCCATGGACAGCCCGAGACCGAAGCCGCCGCTGCCATTCTCCCTCGATCGAGAGGAGTCCGCGCGATAAAATCGCTCGAAGATATGAGGCAGCAGGTCCTCGAGTATACCTACGCCATAATCTCGAACGGTCACGACACACAATTTGCCTTCAAGGAGGCTCGAGATGGTGATGGATGAGTCGGGACTGCTGTAGCGGATCGCATTCTCGAGCAGCGTCACCCATAGGGTCTGCAGCAGGTCTTCCTCACTTTTTATAAAGCATGTTCCCGCTGGGCGCACGTCGAGTGTTACCCGGCGTGACGTGGCGAGCGTGCGGAGCTGATCACAGGCGGCAAGAATGGTTTCGTCAAGCAGAACAGCATCGTTCATCCTGGTGGGATCGGAACCCTCGAGCACTGCCAGCGACAGCATTCGATGAACGAGAGCGTTCAGGCGGTCGATATCTTCAGATGCCCGTTCGAGGGCACTTCTGTAGTCGGAAGCAGCGCCTGGTCCCTGTAGGGCGACCTGTACAGAGGATTTCTGGATCGCCACCACGGTCTTCAGCTCGTGGGCTGCATCGCTCACGAAGGTGCGCTCACGCTCGAAGGCAGCACTTAATCTGAGAATAAGGTTCTCGAACGCGAGGGCGAGCGGACGAAGTTCGAGTACCTCTTTCACTCTCGGGGAAAGGGATAGCGACCAGTTGCGCTCATTGACCGCGGAGGCCTGCTGGGCAAGTTCTCCGAGCGGCAGCATTCCCCTGGAAACCGAAAACCAGGCAATCAGGCAGGAAGACGAAAGCCAGAATAGACCGCCGGCAATCGCTGCCGCGGCGATGCGCCGCGATGTAGCATCGAAGCCGGCCGACGGCATCGCATAATAAACATCTACTTGTGGAGGAGGCTGGTTGGGTTTCTCTTCTTCCTGATCGGCCACAGGAATGGCTCGGATCAGTCTTCCGCGATAATCCCGGCCTTGAGCTATGAACGCCAGATCTCTCGCGCTACTCA
Organism: uncultured Acidobacteriaceae bacterium; assembly: GCA_963847155.1. GTDB lineage: Bacteria > Acidobacteriota > Terriglobia > Terriglobales > Acidobacteriaceae > PALSA-350. The sequence continues at coordinate 141,988 of CAWJZH010000011.1, forward strand.
GGGCGATTCCCCGGAAACTTTTGACGGCATGGGGTGAAGAAGCGATGACTGTGCCTCTCGGGTCTCTTATCACGAAGAGATCGTCCGGAGGGAGAGTCTGCTCGTTAGGCGAAAACTCCAGACCCGATGATCCGCTGTCGTCAATCTCAACCATGTTTACCAGAGCGTTCACGCGGCGCTCGATCTCTGTATCGAACACAGCGACACGCTGCCGCTTGACGTAGAGGACAAGGGCCGTCGCGCAGCCGGCGGTGAGGATTCCCTGAGCGATCAGGAGAACCACGAGGATGTTTTTCCGGATGGACCTGGTCACGTCGACTCCATCGTTCGCAGCGAGTAGCCATGCCCTCGAATGGTATGGAGCAATTTGGTGTCGCCCTTGCCATCGATCTTTCTTCTCAAACCGGAAATGAAGACCTCGACCACATTGCTGAATTTCTCCCAGTTGAAATCGTAGAGATGCTCCAGCAGTTCCGTTTTCGAGACCACTTTGCCCGCGTGCAGCAGAAGATATTCGAGCACGCGGTACTCCATTGGCGTAAGCTGCACCGCTCTGCCCGAGCGCTGCACGGATCGCTGGTTGAAGTCGAGCTCCAGAGTATCGAGCGTCAGCCGTGAAGAGGCATGCCCCTTGCTGCGGCGGATGATGGTCTTTGCTCTCGCGACCAGTTCCCCCATATCGAAGGGCTTTGCCAGGTAGTCATCCGCGCCCGCGTGGAGCACCGAGATCAGGTGGCTCTTCCCCTCTTTCGCAGTCAACACGAGCACGGGACAGAGCGATCCTTGAGCACGGAGTCTCTTCAAGACCTCTTCTCCCGGCAACCTGGGCAACATCAAATCCAGCACGATGACGTCGTAAACTGAGCCTTTGGCGTTGTAGAGGCCCTCTTCGCCATTTAGGGAAATGTCTACGGCAAATCCAGCCCCTTGTTGCAGTCCGCGAGCGATGTTTTCTGCAAGTCTCCGCTCATCTTCAATCACGAGTGCTCTCATCGACAGGCCATTGACCGGACACAGTTCAGGTCAAGTCTGCGCGTACCAACATTAACGCTGCCTGAAGATCGATGGAATTTAGGCACGCCGGTTTGGGTAGTTGGGTTGCGCCATTCAGCCTGCCTTAAGGCTCCTATTGGGAATGTGGATCAGCGAGGACTTTGAGAAGACCTCAAAAAGGAGACTTATGAAAACGTATCAAGCGACCCTGCTGGCGGCCGTGCTCAGTATTTCGGCTCTCGGTCTGGCTGAGAAGGCTATTTCCCGCTCCGATTTACCGCCCGCGGTAGAGAAGAGCCTGCAACAACAACTGAGCGGTGCGACGGTGAAAGGGTTTAGCGCCGAGAAGGAAAACGGCCGTGTGATGTATGAGGCAGAACTGATTGTTGACGGTCACACCAAGGATATTCTGTTCGACGCGAGCGGTGCGATTCAGGAAGTCGAAGAGGAGGTGCCCTTCGACTCGCTTCCCGTCGAAGTCAAGGCTAGTCTCAGGGCAAGAGCGAAGAACGGAAAGATCACCAAGGTAGAGTCGCTCACCAAGCAGAACAAGCTCGTGGCTTACGAGGCACAGGTGGATAAGGACGGGAAGCACTCTGAGATCCAGGTTGGTCCCAAGGGTGAAAGGCTGCTGCGCGAGGTGTAAAGCGAAAGCAGTCAAGAGGAGAAAGTAGAAGTGACAATCATTTGACTTAACGGTGACAAATGCGAGCAGTAGAAGGCTTACCGTCTCCCATCAGGGACCACGGAAGTGGTTTTCTGATGTTCTATTAAGGAGATGTGAAATGAGTAAATTTGAAACTCTAATCAAGAAACCCGCGAATCGGCGCGCGTTCTTGAAAACGGGAATTACGGCGGCAGGCGCAGCAAGTGTGGGCACGGGTCTACTGGGGTTATCCGCGTTCGGTCAGGACCAGGGAGAGGATGGCGATATCACGAAAGGCGACATCGCCATTCTCAAGTTCCTGAATGCGGTGGAGCAGATCGAGGCCGATCTGTGGATTCAATACTCTGAACTAGGAGGCACACAGGACAACGAAGTTTCGGGAGCGAATGGGGGCAACCCTCTCTACACGGCGGCCCTTTCCATTCTCGATGGCGACATGGCACAGTACATCCACGACAACACCGACGACGAGAACAGCCACGTCGCCTTCTTGAAGGCTTACCTGGAATCGAAAGGCTCCGAAGCAGTCGACCTGAGTCCTTTCGCAACGATCCCGGGCAGTACGGCGGCTGGCTCGACGGGCAAGACACGGCTCACCAACCTCACGATGCTCACCATCGACACCAGCTTTTGGTCCCGGTACCGCAGCATCACCAACCCCGATTTTGATCCTGGTGCGAAGTTCGCTCAAGCCGTTCCCAGTCTCAATGTAGGGAAACATACAGCCATCCCACGAACAGACGCAGACACGGCCGGCAGTTCCCTCAGCAGTGACAACACCAAAAGCATCACAACCCATCTGCAAGCAATCGCCTTCACGGCGGGGTTCCACTTTGCATTTATTGAGGCAGGCGGCACTAGCCTCTATCCAACTCTCGCCCAGAAAGTAACCAACCTGGAGGTTCTACGAGTCCTTCTAAGCATCGGTCCAAGCGAGACTATGCACTTTCAAACCTGGCAGGACAAGGCAGGCAACGCACTTCCTTTGACTGACGTTGACAAAGGACCAGGTGGAACCGGTGCGACGGTTACGTTTACAACCCTCGCGGACGGCAAGGGAGAGACCAATCCCGAATCCCTCAACGGCGATACCTTGCAGGCCAACCTCATCATGCCCGAACCCACTCATTTCCTCAGCTCGAAGTTTCCACCCGTCTCGATCATTCGTCCCACGTCAACCCGGAACGGTGGCGCAGTAGCCGCTATCAAGGCCTTCGTCGACGATGGACTATTCATCGGCCAGCAAAATCCACAGTTCCTGAAGCTGATGTTCCAGTTGGCAGAGGAAGCGGATGAGGCGCGGCGCCGGACGTAAAGGGAACTAACTTCTCTCTACTTCGGATGACTGTGCGTAGACGATAGAGAAGAGCCTCTTATGCAACGCCAGCTAGCTGGTTCGATCGGAGGCCGTCGGAATCTACCCGTCACCAAAAACAAAAATCGCCTCATTATCTCTGGGCAAAAGGGGACATTGGATAGCACAAGTCAAAAGGAATACCCGTTTCCTGTTGAGTTGTACTTATCATGGATGTCCCCTTTAGTCTCTCGACGCGCGGGGCGACCCGCTGCTTGATGGCGGCTGAAACCAGCGCTCTCTCTCCTGCTCACCTTCCGGAATAAAACCCTGGCCGGATTGTTATGTCAGCAAGCAGGCAAGCTGAGCAAAGATTCCCGGTCATTGGATCTTCGGGAGCCTTTTCAAGACCTCTTCTCCCGGCAACCTGGGCAACATCAAATCCAGCACGATGACGTCGTAGATTGAGCCTTTGGCGTTGTAGAGGCTCTCTTCGCCATTTAGGGAAATGTCTACGGCAAATCCAGCCCCTTGTTGCAGTCCGCGAGCGATGTTTTCTAGTCTCCGCTCATCTTCAATCACGAGTGCTCTCATCGGCAGGCCATTGACCGGACACAGTTCAGGTCAAGTCTGCGCGTACCAACATTAACGCTGCCTGAAGATCGATGGGAATTTCAACCCCCCGGTTTGGGTAGTTGGGTTCGCGCCATTCAGCCTGCCTTAAGGCTCCTATTGTGAATGTGGATCAGCGAGGACTTTGAGAAGACCTCAAAAAGGAGGGTTATGAAAACGTATTTCAGACCTGGAAAGTAATATTTGGTAACTGGAAGATGTGAAGCGTGCCTTTCCGGGAACGCGAGCCCCCTTAAGTACATCTCCAACGTGCGGCTGTGCTCTTAGGATAGGTCGAAATATGATGCTTGTTCTGCTGGTTCTGGGCTTTCTGGGTATGACCACCTCGACGATCTATACGGCATTGGTCGTGTTGGGAGCGCTGCGTTTTGCCGGACACCGGCGAATGGCGCGAGCCAGCGGATTTACCCCCCCGGTTAGCCTGCTCAAACCGCTCCACGGATCGGAACAAGAGCTTGAACTCCGTCTCGAAAGCTTCTTCCAACAGGATTATCCGGTTTTTGAGATTCTTTTTTGCGCGCGCAGCGATCAGGATGCAGGCCTCTCGGTTGCGATGAGGGTCGCGGAACGCTATCCCCATGTTCCAACAAAATTCCTATCATGCGGTGAGTCCCCCTACGCCAATGCGAAGGTTTGGTCACTCCAACGGATGCAGGAAGCCGCCGAACACAGGATCCTTGTAATCAGCGATAGCGATGTGTCGGTGACACCCGATTATCTGCGCGCGGTGGTGGCGCCGTTTGCCGACGATCGAACAGGCATGGTGACCTGTCTTTACCGTGGTGTGGCCCTGCCGGCTACGACATTTAAAGGCCGCACCTTCTGGTCGAGTGTCGAAGCGGTGGGTATGTCGATTGAGATGTCTTCTGGCGTGCTGGTGGCGGAAATGCTCGAAGGCATGGCATTTGCGCTTGGGCCGACAATGGTTGTGCGCCGCGACTGCCTGGATCGGGCAGGGGGCTTCACCGTCATCGGAGAATACCTTGGTGACGATTTTATGCTGGGCAACCTCGTGGCAGCGCATGGGCATAAGGTGGTCTTGTCGACGCACCCAATCGAGCACCATATTTTGAATACATCCTTTGTCTCGTCGGCGCGCCATCAGATTCGCTGGATGAGGGGCACGCGATTTTCCCGTCCAAAGGGACATTTTGGAAGCGTGTTGACCTTCAGCATGCCGTACGGGCTGCTGGCGGCAGTCAACGCTCTGGCGCTGCATCAGCCGGTGCTGGCTGTATTTCTCTTCGGCTGGAGTTGGGTAACGCGTGTGGCGCTGGCTGCGCTGGTGGGTGGCCTTATCGTTCGGGATCCTCACTTCTGGGGTAATGCATTGCTCTATCCCGTTCGGGACCTGCTGGGCTTTTTGTTTTGGAACGCAAGCTACCTTGGCAACGAGGTGCTATGGCGCGGAGAGGTATATGAGCTAATGCGGGGTGGGCTGATGCGAAAACGGTCCCACTCTGCTGACGGCGACCCCGTGCCGCTCGGCCCGAGCCACCCATAACTTCATCCGGAAAGTCTGGAACGACCGCCTATCCGGAAGTAATCCCCAAAAATGCGGTTCTGTCCGGGTGGGCGACAACCCAGCCGGAACGCTACACGGCTCCCTGTTCAGGGCTCAATGAGTGACTCGGCCTGTTGGCGTCAACCGAGGATCACGCCTGGGAAAGGTCGCCGGACACTGGCCGACTTAAGGCTAGCCATCTTGTTCAGTGAGTGCATTGGCGATCTATCACGCGTCGGTGTAATGGTTCAGACACCAGAAAATGGAAATCCGGCTCGCAACAATATCAATTGACATTCGACGGCTATCCACTACCATATGGTTGTGGATAGACTAGGTACAACATTTGCGGCGTTGTCTGATCCAACCCGCAGGGCAATGATCGAACGGCTCTCGCATGGGCCTGCCTCTGTGCATGGATTGACGGAACCGTTTGCACTCTCGCAGCAGATGATTTCAAAACATATTGCCTACCTGGTGCGGGCGCGGATTGTGATCAAGACGAAGCGTGGACGAGAGAGTGTGTGCACGCTCAGGCCAGCGGCAATTAAGACAGTCAGCGACTGGGCGGTTTCTTATCGCCGATTCTGGGAAGAGAGCTTCGACAAACTGGAAGTCGTTGTAAATCAAATGAAAAAGGCGGAGGCCAGAGATGACAAATAACACCGTTAATGAGACAGAGCGGATGGTCATCACAAGAGTTTTTGATGCCCCACGCGAGCTGGTTTGGAAGGCGTGGACAGACCCGAAGTACGTGATGCAGTGGTGGGGACCGAAGGGCTTTACTGCGCCCGTTTGCCAGATGGATGTTCGCGTTGGAGGAAAGTCTCTCCTCTGCATGAAGACGCCGGATGGGTACGAGGGCTGGAATGCGATTGAATACCACGAGATTGTTCTGCACGAAAAGATCGTTTCCTCCATGTACATTTCGGACTCGGAAGGAAACAAGATTGACCCTGAGCAATTGGGAATAGAACATGAGGCCATAGACGGAGCGTACGACGTGACCCTCTTTGAGGATCTCGGAAACGGCCAGACGAGACTCACACACATTGGAAATGAATCCATGGAGAGCGCGAAAGATAGCGGTCAACTCGAGGGCTGGAACGAGATACTCGAGAAAGTTGCCGCAGTTGTTGCGGAGCTAGCGCAGGCAAAATAAGAAGTTGAGGCTTTGATTCGCGAAACTCAATCGTGGAGGAAGAAATGAAAAGAATACCGTTTCTCGCTATCGTCCTGCTGGCATTCGCGTTTCCCGCGCATGCCCAGGACGCGATCAAGAAAGATGCAGCCATCAAACCTGCCGATCCGGAATCGAAAGTCGTGCTCGATTCCTGGAATGAGATTGGCCGCAAGCTGACGGCGATGGCTGAAGATTTTCCCGAGGACAAATATGACTTCAAGCCGACACCTGAGCAGCGGAGTTTCGCCGAGCAGTTGCTGCACGCGGCGGGCTCATGCTACTACTTCACGAATCCTGTGATGGGGCAGAAGCCTCCCGCGGCAGAAGATCCGAAGCGCGACCAATACAAGTCCAAGGCCGACATCGTTGCGTTCGTCAAGAAATCCTTCGCCGATGGCGCAACCGCCATCCAGGCGAAAGGCGAAAAAGGCCTGACGACGGAGGTTGTTTATTTCCCTCAGCAGAAAGCGCGCGTTATCGACATTGCATACGGCATCATCGAGCATAGCGGTGAACACTACGGCCAGCTCGTTGTGTACTACCGCCTCGCGGGTCTTGTGCCGCCGGAGTCGCGGCCCAAGAAGTAAAGCTCAAGTTCGATCCTTCGATCTTCCACAGGGTGTCAATGAGTGCATTATCGTCAATGCGCTCATCGAGCGACCGGTGCTCGATTTCCGCGTTCCGGTCGAATAGCCGCCTACCCGGAAGTTACTCCAAGACGGTTTAATGTCCAGGTTGGCGACCGACCGGGTTGTCTGAAAGACAAGATGAGCAGAGAGCAATGATAGGAGCGTTGTTGCGTGGCTTAGCGCGCCCAGGCAGTCACGCCACCATCAACTATCATGGACAGCCCGGTTACATAGGACGCGGCATCACTGCACAGCCATAGCGCAGCTTGCGCCGCCTCGTCTGGTCTGCCAATGCGGCCCGCCGGAACCATTGCAACAAAACCCTTCCATACTGCTTCGATCTTTGCGGCGTCACCGCCTACAGCTTGGCTCACGGCGTTATGTAACATCTCGGTGTCGAAACCACCCGCGACCAATGCATTCACCCGGATTCCGTCCGCCGCATATTCTTGTGCCGCCGATTTAGTCAGACCTAAAATCCCGGCCTTGGACATCGAGTACAGAGCTGCCCCTCTTGCGCCTCCAAGCCCATTTACCGAGGAGGTGTTTACGATCACGCCTCCTCGCGGCTCCTGGCTCAGCATCTGCTGCAATTCATGTTTCATGCAAAGCCAGATACTCTTCAGATTGTAGGCTACCTCGGCATCGAAATCAGCTTCGCTGAAATCGGCTGTGCGGGTGTTCTTACCCAACACGGCAGCATTATTAAAAGCACAGTCGAGCCGGCCGAATTGCTCGACGGTCTGCGCAATCAGAGACTTTACCTGTTCGGACTGAGATACGTCTGCCTGCACGAAACGAACATCCAAGCCGGCTTGCCGCAGCTCCTGTTCGACTCGCTGTCCCCGTTCGGCTCCGCGCGCGGCGAGCGCGACGCTTGCTCCGGCCTCAGCGAAGAGCTTCGCCGCAGCCTTGCCGATTCCGGCACTTCCGCCCGTAATCAGAACCACTTTTCCGTCTAGTGTGGCCGCCATGGAGTCATTTTATCTCGCTCGACTGTCGTTGGATAAATGCTGGATCAATCAGCGGATTACGGGCAAACCTTTCATAATTCGGTTAGGTAAGGGTTGGCGACGATACGTCCGGAGTCTGGTGTTTTCTTCCTCGCTGATGATGGGCGAAAATATGTCTGTTGTACACGGACGGAGCATTTTACACTTAACCTCGCAACCAAATATGCGGGCGGACCTTACTAAGCGCAAACCGGAATTCATGGCGAGAAGGTCGCGACGTTACTCTTCCTAAAGGGGTGAAGCATGTCGACTCGGATGGCTCTGGGATTTGTTTTTTGGTTATCAGTGATACTGCAAGCTTCCCAGGATTACCCCTCGAAGCCCGTGCGCATGATCGAACCCTTCGGGGCTGGCGGTGGGCCTGACTTGATAGCCCGCGCCATTAGCCCAAAGCTATCGGAGCTTTGGGGTCAGCCCGTCACAGTCGAGAACCATCCCGGCGCGGGGAGTACAGCGGCCCCCGCCCTGGTTGCGAAGTCGCCAGCTGACGGTTACACGTTGCTCGTCAACACCAGTGCTCAGGCGTACAGCGCCGTACTCTTGAAGAACCTGCCTTATGACCCCTTGAAGGACTTCATTCCAGTCACTCCACTCACAAGCCAGCCCTACGTCCTGGTCGCGGGCGAGTGGTCGGGCATCACCACCCTGGGCGAGTTGATTGCCACGGCGAAGACGAAGCCTGATGAGCTAAAATTTGCCTCCAGTGGTGTGGGCACCGGCACGCACTTAGGGTTAGAGAAATTCAATACGGAGGCCGGTATTAAAGCAGTGCACGCGCCTCCTAAATCAGGTGAGGCGATCACTGACGTGATCGCCAACACGGTCGCTGGACGTGCTACTTACATGATGGCGCCTATCCAACTCGCCCTCGGTGATATCCGCGCAGGCAAGCTACGAGCTCTCGGTGTAACCACCAAGAGTCGCTCTCACTTACTACCTGAGGTACCAACCATCTCGGAGGCCGGCGTCCCCGGCTTCGACTATCCGATTTGGTATGGGGTGTGGGTGCCCGTTGGCACTCCTGCCGCAGTGGTGGACAAGGTAGCAAAGGACTTCGCGCGAGTCTTGGCTACGCCGGAACTGAGTGCCTGGCTAGAAGAGCATGGGGCCGATCGGATGAGCATGACACAGCCTGAGTTCGCGCGCTTCGTCCTGAAGGAGAGCGAAAGCGCAGAGCGCATCATCAAGGCAGCCGGAGTGACACGTTAGTGAGCAAGCGGTTCGTCGCTTGGAGCGTCGGGGTCTCGATATAAAATCCTCCCGAGTGACGGCCTACCCGTCCATTACCAGTTGGTTAACGGGCTGATCAGCGTCGAGTATTTATTTCGGCATATGGGGTAGGGAATTCTTCATATTCCGTTCAAGGAACGGAAGGGCGAAACTGTGTTAGGGTGAGCGGATGTCTCGATCAGAAAGCATAGCGGTGGTAGAAAGCTATTTGAGCGGCCTCGCCCGCAAAGACCTATCGTCTGTGCCGTTCGCACCAGGCATAACGTTTGAGGGACCACTGATGCCTAAGCTGGCGGGCCGTGAGACGATCGTGGCCTTCCTCACTGGCATCTTTCCGTTCATCCTGGGTATAGAAATTAAGCAGCACGTAGTCGATGGCGAGTATGTCGCGACCGTTTTCGACATGGAGACGACCAACGGCGTAGATCATGTTGTAGATCTTTGTCACGTCGTTGGTGGAGAATTGAAAGAGATTCGCGCTTTCTATTATCCAAGCCAGGGTCCTCGGTAAGCCATGATGTTTGCAAGGGTGTTGCTGGTGAGTGAGCGCCATTCCGCCATTACCCGTTTTTTTGGGTTGGGGGAGGGTAAGGGACAACTCCCCCGCGACTCCGTCGATAGTTGCTATTGTCCCAAAGTCGTCAATAGAGGATTTGCGCTCGCAAAGTTAGACTTCAGGCGCATACCAGCGCTGACGGTCAGCTACTTCGCCACAAAGTGGGCAAACGACAACAGCCCAGTTCACGTGGCAGGAGGGGCAGTGCCCCGAAGTCTCGAACGCATTCCAAACATGATCGCATTTGCAAATCCAGCGATGATCGGCAGGAGGCTGGAATAGGCACTTCGGACAGCGAACGAGGCGGCCGTCGGGACTCCGCATCGGGGGGCCGTTTTCAGTTTCGCCATTTACCAACATCGACGCGATGATCCGGCGACGCTGGAATCCCGGTGAGTTCCGCGGTTGTGGCTGATTCATCGGGTTTGGTTGCGTCATTTGGATAATTGACGATGCAGCAGGCGCGCCGGCCTGAGCGGCAGCAAGTTCGATGGTTGCGAAGAGGCGAAGATCGTCGTCCGGAACACGCTCCAATAGCTTGGCGGTCTCGGAACCGCCGCGCCTGCCGGCCTCGTAGAAGAGCTTACGGAATGCACCCGTGGACGGCCAATATTCTTTAGGCGCGTAATTTTGGGTCGCAGGCGCCGTATCTTGCCGATACTTTTCGATTGCGTCTTCAACGGACGGTGCGAAGTCTCCGCTGCGAGTGGCATCCATCAGTCTGCGCTGGGCATCACGATCTCTCCGGTGGCCCGCCATGGTATAGCCGACTCCTCCGCCGCCGCGGGTTGGGCCCTCGGCTTTCCGACGTTCCGCTTCAGCTGTTGCCTCCTCATTCATCGTCTCGAGCCCATTGGGATATCGACGGGCGCCAGCGGCAAGCTGATCGTGGGAGTCGATCAGCGATTGAGCAAGCGCGGGGTCGAGGTGACGCAGGATGTGCAGAACCTGGAAGAGGGTGTTCTGGCGGTGCGAGGTGAAGCGGATTTCGCTAGAGTAACCGGCGGAACTTCCACTGTCTGGCCACTCGGTGGCCTGAGCCACAATCGTGCGAGTTATGGCGAGTGCCTCCTCTGCCGGAAACTCTGTCCAGAAATGTCCATAAAGCCGCACGAAATCGTCGCGCTCGTGATGAGGATCGAAATGACTCCGTCGCCATGCCTCGACCGCGTGGCGGAGAAGCATCATTCGGCGAGCGGCGGATTCGGGGCTGTTCGGATCGAAGTGCTGAAGCACATTGCCGACGATAGCAAATGGGAAAGAGGTAGAGTTGCCGGCGCGAAGCACATAGTCGAACGCAGCCTCAACATGACCGTGAGCGAGCATGTTCAGGACAATGTTGGTGTAGGCAAATCGTTCGGGAACTCCCAAATGCCCGGTCATCGGGATGTCAGCCAGCAACTCCGGCGATACCGCCGCCGCGACTGTGCGCGCTTCTTGAAATAGGTGATCGCGCACCGAGCTTGAAAGCTTCTGGACAGCATCCAGACCTCGAGCAGAGTCCTCCGCGCCCGGGAAGCGTCCTGTGTGGACTCAACACGGGCAATCCGCAGGAGTGCGGATGCACGAACTGACGGCTCTGCCTGTTCAGCTTGCTTGCGCGCATTTTCCAGAAGCTCGTCCGGCATGGCGATAGTCTAGCGCTTCGGCCGAGACCGCAGGTTGATGAGCGCCAAAAGCTGAATGCGCGCACTGAGCGAAAAGTCTGTCTGGTCCTTCGATCCGGCCGGTTGGCCGGCATTGCGCGTCCGCAGGGACTGGCGACCTTCGTAACCGAACTGGAACGGCGACTCGGCAGACGGATTGCCTGTCGCGCTCCAGGGCGCAAGGCCGTGGCGATCCCGGCGGGCGCTCAGCTGAATTTGCTGCAATAGGTATGGTGTCAACGTCTTCCACAGTAGCCCTGACCTGAACCCGCCATTGACGTTCAACCCCTCTGGATGAGTGCGTTGGGCTGTAGTCACCAGTTGAACTAAAAGGTATGTGTTCATGATGCCGCTTCACGGCAAGTTCTCTCCAACTCGAAGGATATAAGCATGAGCAAGTGAATTCATTCGTGTCTGAGCGAGCTTGCTGGATTCATACTCAGCGCACGTAGAGCAGGCGGTAACCCAGCCATGACAACGATTGACATGAAACAGGCTAGGGCAACTATATAGCTGAACAGATCAAGCGGCTTTACGCCATATATCCGGGCATGGATGATGCTCACTACTGCATATGAGATGAACACTCCAGCACCTGCCCCTATGAGAATCGGCGCCACACTCTGCGATGTTATGGCGCGCAGGACATCCGTGGCCTGCGCGCCGATTGCGATGCGCAACGCGATCTCTCGAGTCCGCTGCGCCACGGTAAACGTAAACAGTCCCAAAATGCCAGCCCCTGCCAAGAAACCCGCACCAAGCGCTAGTGCGGCGACTATGATGATGACTTTCCGCAGAGGTTGGGTAAGATCATCAAGACCCTCTCGCATCAGGCTGACAAAAACCGGCGCTCCTGGAAAGGACGTTGCCGATTGGGCCGTGCGAACGAGCCCAACAGGGTTGCCGGTTGTGTGAACGACCAGCATCGCCTCCTGCATGCGCTCATCGGAAAGAGGGGTATAGGCCTCGATGGAGCCTGGATTGATGAATTCATTGGCACCGCTGTCCTTGACCACACCGACAACCGTCAGGTTCTTGCCATTAAGTTCCCATACTTTGCCAATTGGATCTTCGTTTGCCCACATCGCCCGCGCAGCAGATTGACTGACGATTGCAATATTCTGTTCAGCCGGGAGAAACGTTCTCCCTCGAACGATCACGAGCCGCATTACGCTGAAATATGAAGCAGAGACATTGTCGAGGTACAGGAGTGGTAGGCCCGGAAGGCTTGTGACCCATCTGCGGCCGCTCAATGGCGGGGCTACAGCGATTGCAACGCCATCCACCCCCGGAATTTGCGCGAGCCGAGTTGTCATATCCTCAAGACGTTGCTGCTCGATTTTGGGCGGAAGATTGTGTTCATAAAGCTGCGGGTCTGCGATCACCATCTTCTCGTAATCGAACAACACGTCGAGATGTGCGCTTCGAATTGCGCCTCTGGCCAGCAGACACGTAACCGTCAGAAGAACACACGTAGCTGCAACCTGCACTCCCACCATTGCCTGCCGCATGCGGATAGCGCGGGGACGGCGAATCGTCTGCAATGCAGCGGGAAGTCCAAAGCCAAGTACCGAGACAAATGAAATGACCACTCCAAGACTGAGCACTCGCCAGTCAGTCGTAATTTGAATGGGGGATGGAATTGCCAGCGCGTGCAACAGCAAAGCCGAGGTGACACGGCCAAAGACCAGACCAGCGCCAGACCCCAGTACAGCAAGCACAATGTTCTCAGTCATCAACTGTCTGAGGATGCGCCATCGAGTTGCCCCAACCGCCACCCGGATGTCAAGCTCATGCTGCCGCGCGACACCGCGAGCAATCAGCAGCGTGCCGACGGTGGCACATGCAGATAAGAGCACGGAGAAAACTAAAAGGCTAATCATGGCAAATGTCGGGTCCATCTCTCGAAGCGAAAGGTGCATGGCCTCAAGCGGCTTGCCAACGATGCGCTCGTCAAATCGCATCGAGTTGGGGTGCTCACGATGTAATTCCTGCGTAAGCGAGTTCAATTCCTGCTCTGCGGCGGCCAGGGAAATGCCAGGTTTGAGCTTTCCAAATACTTCGATGTCTCTTCGATTGAAGTCCTCCAATGCTTGACTGCCGGCGAAGAGAAAGGGTCGTGTCGTCATTGGAAGCCAGATGGAAATGTTGTGCGTGCGTAGCCCGTCAAAATCGTACGGAAGTATGCCAGCTACCTGCACAGATCGACCATTAAGATGAATCACCCGGCCAATGATCCCGGGGTCGCCGCCAAACTGTCGTTGCCAATAGGAGTAGCCAAGAACCGCCGCGGCGGAAGCGTCCGGAGCCGAATCCCGATCTTGTAACAAGCGGCCGTAGGCGGGCCTGATCCCTAGCTCGGTGAAATAGTTTTGTGAGACAAAGTGGGTGCGTACTGTATTTGGGTCGCCTTCAAGGGTTAAGTCATCCGTCGTGCTCTCGGCGAAGAGGGATGACAGAAGCTGACTGTGTCTTTGGTAAAAATCAAAGGCTGCATACGGCAGCTGTTCAGAGTTGTGCGCTTTGGACCTCGGAACGAAATGGAGCAACACTTCCACATCGCGAACTGCGATACGGTGAAAAAATACCGCATCAATAATGTCAAATTCCGCTAAATTGACCCCGACTCCGACAGCAAGAATCGCAATAGCCCCATAAGTGAATGAGGGAGCACGCCACAAGATGCGAACGCCAAATGAGATGTCCTGACATAGGCGGTCAAGCCAAGTCCAACCCCAACTCTGCCAGGTCATCTCTTTGACAAGAGGAATATTGCCGAATTCTCTTTGCGCTTCCGAACGAGCGTCGTCTGGGGAAGCGCCCCCAGCCACTTTGTCGGCCGCAGCCATCGAGAGATGGGCTTCAATCTCTGAGTCAATGTCTGCTTTGCAAATATTCCGCCGAAGTATCCGATTCCAGAGATTCAAGACCTTCATCGATTCGCCAGCCTAGGCTACTCAAGATGTAGACACTCTACTACCCTTCGCATTGACGAGTCCACTACTCTCGAAGAGTGAATTCAAACGCCGGACACGTGAATTGTTTGCCAATGCGCTCAGAGAGTTGGGCGGGCAATCTCGGGTTTCGGGCGTATGACTGCCCAACCGGACAGAATGCGAAATTCGGGGGTTCTTTACGGTTTGCCACGATCCACCAGTGACGATGCAAGCAGAGAGCGCACAGATCATAATGACGATATGACAGACGAAGCAGGAAGGAACGTAGCTACGGTTCACAAATATCTTGCTGCCCTTCAGCGAGGGGAAGCCGGAGAAAAACTGCGGGAGTTCTTCACTGAGGACGTTCGACAGGTCGAGATGCCGAATCAGCTCAACAGCCGCGGACAGGAGAGCGATCTTGAGCACATCCTTCAACGCAGCCTTCAGGGCTTACGGATCCTCCAACATCAGGAATATGAGATTGTCTCGGTGGTTGCTCAGGAAGACCGCGTAGCCGTTGAAGCGCGCTGGACGGGAACACTCGCTGTACCTCTCGGCAAAATGGAAGCCGGCGCACGAATGGGAGCATCGTTCGCGATGTTCTTTCTATTTCGTGAAGGTAAGATTGCCATCCAGCGAAACTACGACTGCTTCGATCCTTTCTAGCCGAGCCGATTATTCATGAGAGCCACTTTGTACTGGCTGCACCCTATAGCAAGCGAAAGTTGCGGTAGTGTTTTCGTTGGATCGGCGGAGTTAGGGGACCTCGACTTCACGCTCTTGTTTTGATTGTCAACCGGTTTTTCTGCTTCCTGTTGCTTCTGTCGAATCGGTCAAGCGAGCTCGGGCCTGGACGAACCGAACCGCGCCGCTCCATTCGCAAGGCCGCGGCGATCCCGGCCGGCGAGCAGTAGAATTTGCCACGACAGGTATGGTGTCACCGTATTAGCCCCACCGAGCAGAGCCAGCGTGTTGGTGAGAACATGGTCTACACTCTTTGATCACAAAGGCGTTTTCCAGATTTTTGGTTACTCATATCGCAGGGAATCCATCGGATTGACTTTTGAGGCCCGGCGCGCGGGAACAAAGCCCGCCAAGAGAACGACAAAGGCCAGGAGAATAGATACGCTCGCCAGCGTTGCCACATCGAACGGCTTGACTCCATAGAGAAGGCTTGCGATCACCCGCGTAAGCAGCACTGCTCCAACTAAGCCGAGGCATATTCCGATGCTTACGAGCTTCGCCGCTTTGCCGAGGACAACTCGAAGGATAGCTCCACGAGTCGCGCCGACCGCCATCCGAATGCCGAACTCGCGCGTGCGCTGGCTGACCACGTAGCTCATGACTCCGTAAAGTCCAATAGCAGAAACAAAGAGCGCGAGCAGCGCGAACAAGCCAAGCAGAGTCGTTCCGAAGCGCGACTCCCCCACGGAGCCGTAAACGATCTGCTTCATGGTTTCGACCTGGTCCATGGGTACGTTTGCATCGACATCGGCAACCGCTTTGCGGAGAGCACTCGTCAAGCTCGCTGGTTCGACGGATGTGCGGAGGACAATCACCGGGCGGGCTTCGACATTGGGAACCTGGCCATATGGTACGTACATTTCAGGGTCGGGTTTGGCTCCCAGCCCTTCATGATGTACATCCCCCACCACGCCCACGATGGTCCGCCACTCCCCGTTGTCAAACCGGACCCGCTGTCCCAGCGGGTTCGCGGCACCCCAGAACCTGCGCGCCATCGATTCATTGACTGCTACAACCAACGGCCTATCCTCGGCGTCCCCGACGTCGAAACCACGTCCGCGCTCGATTGGAATCCCGATGGTCTCGAAATAGCCGGCACTGACTGGCCGGTATTTCGTGAGATCGTAGGCTCCAGCCGGCTGTACCGGGCGCCCTTCGATATCAAAGGATCGCGAATTATCGACGCCGCTCAGTGGCAGATTCGAGGTGAAAGCGACCGATTGCAGCCCCGGAATCTCGCGTATGCGGTCGAGCAGCTTGCGCTGGAAGGCGGTGATCTCCCGATGCTGGCCCATCCCGTACTTGTACCCATTCGTATACCGCGGCGGTAGGGAAAGGCGAGCGGTGAGAATGCGCTCGGTTTGAAATCCGGGAGAAACACGCGTGAGCTTCCATAGACTTTTGGTCATCAAGCCTGCTCCGGTAAGGAGTACCAGCGCTACAGCGACCTGACCGATCATAAGCGAACTCCGCATTCGGGACTGGTCGGATAGCACATATCCTCCGCATTGTTTCAACGAGTCATTGGCGCTTACCCGACGGGATTGACGCAAAGGAACCAGTCCAAAGATGATTCCCGTCGAGATGGATAGCAGGCTGGTAAAGGTGAGCACCCGCCAGTCCACTGCGATCTCCGATGCTCGAGGCAAGTCTGCCGGCAAATGATGCACCACCGCGGGCACGGTTAGAAGTGCGACCGCCAATCCCACCAAGCCGCCAGTTACAGCGAGGAAGACGCCTTCCGTTATCAGTTGTCGAGCGATGCGCCTCCGGCTCGCGCCGAGAGCGATGCGCAGCGCAATCTCTTTGCGGCGTCCGGCCGCGCGGGTCAGCATCAGATTTGCGATATTCGCGCACGCGAGCAATAAGACCATGGCAACGGCCGCCTGAAGGGTGATCATCGCGGTGCGTACCCCACCCACGACGTACTGACCCAACGGGACTGCCGTGATGCCTCTATCTTTGTTCGCAGCCGGGTAAAGGCGCTGGAGGTTTGTGGCGACCTGGGTGAGGTCGGTCTGAGCCTGCTGCAACGAAATGCCGGGCTTGAGCCGGGCAAAGACACAAAGCGGATGGGTACTACGCTGCCACTCCTCTGGTGGAGACGCAAGGGCCAATGGTGTCCACAAATCGAAGCGGTTGCGGGATTGGTAGTCTGACGCCTTGCTTACGAAAGAGAAGTCGCGTGGAAGTACGCCGACGACGGTGTAATCGGCATCATTGAGGCGGACGATGGTCCCGACAATAGCCGTGCGACCACCAAAGAAGCGTTGCCAAGTGGAATAGCTCAGAACAACAACGTGATTGGAACCGGGGTGATCTTCTTCGGGAAGAAAGTCTCGGCCGACCGCCATGTGAATTCCCAACAACGAGAAGAAGTCATGACTCACCGCCGCGCCGGCCATGCGCCTAGCTTGGCCCGAGCCATTGAGGATGAAATCCGGATATGGGTCAATTGCTGCCATCTTCTCAAAAGAATGGCTTTGTTCGCGCCAGTCGTAGAAGTTCGGTGGTGCTACCGTTCCGAGCTTGTGATCGGCGAGTGACGACTCCCAAAGCATGAGTAGGCGATCTGGCTCAGGGTACGGTAGCGGCTTGAGAAGAACACCATTGACGATAGTGAAAATGGCAGTATTTGCGCCAATGCTCAAGGCCAACGTGAGGACCACCACCGACGAGAACGCCAGGTTCCTCGAAAGGGTACGAACGGCGTATCGAACATCCTGCATCACGGTATCCATGGAAACTCCTGTTCTAATATCGCGAACATTCTGTTTCACTTGTTCCACGCCACCAAGTTCCCAGCGGGCCTCGCGAAGGGCCTCTTCCGGAGCCATCCCGCGCCGCACCTTTTCTGCCGCCGTCATTTCGAGATAGCCGCGGACCTCTTCGTCAAGGTCGGCGTTTGCACTCTCCCGCTGGAAGATGTTTCGCCAGAAGGCGCGCAAATGATCGACCATAATCAGCCTCCTACGTCGCTCCAATGCGCCCGACATCGCGATGGAAGTTCGCTATTTGGGCGATACGGCGCGAGACCCCATGCCACGCAACTCGTCGAGTGCAAGCGACTTCAGGATCAATAAATCGAGCATTCCTTGCAGAAGATCGGACTGCGGTGGCGCCATGCAGTCTCCTATAGATTGACTATAAGAAGCTAGCATTGCTCTTATAGACAGTCAATAGGAATCCACGCCTTGCAATTTATCGTCACTGGCTCGTTAGCTCCAAATCGATCCAACATGCCTGGCGCCGACCATTGGTTGCCCCGAGGCAAGCACATGCCCAGCAACCGCAGCACCAATCTTTCCAAGTCCAACGATGCCAACCAATGTCTGGTTTGTTAGCCCTTATCTTCTCGGTGATCGCCCGGCCTAATGCCAGCCGACAACCACCTTGCCGAAATGTGCGCCGCTGCGTAGGCGTTCAAGCGCCAATGGAGCCTCGTCGAAGGCGAAGGTAGAATCGATCACGGGATGTAGTGCGCGCTCCGTGATGAATGCGGTAACGGTCGCGAGATGCTCGGCTGAGCCGACCGTTACTCCCATGATGTTGGCGTTTTGCCACATCAAGCGCCGGAGGTGAGGCGTTGGGTCAAAGCCCGAGAGCACGCCGACCTGAACGATAGTTCCGCCTGTGGCTATCGAGCGCACCGAACGATCGTAGGTGTCTGGGCCGCCGAGTTCCAGGATGTGAGTCGCGCCACGGCCGTCCGTCGCCTCCATCACGTCGACATCCCAGTCGGGCCGCCGACGATAGTTGATAAGCACCGACGCGCCCATGGTCTTCGCCTTTTCCAGCTTTTCATCTGAGGAGGAGAGCACGATGACCTCAGCACCCAGCGCCACGGCAAACTGGAGGCCGAACAGCGCCACGCCACCGGTGCCTTGGACCAGGAGCGAGTCGCCGGTCTTCAAGCCGGCCCGCACGACCAGTCCGTTCCAAGCGGTCACGGCAGCACACGGCAGGCAAGCCGCCTCGGCAAAAGAAAGATGGTCCGGGATTGCGACGGCGGACGATTCGGGCAGTACGACATACTCCGCCAGCACGCCATCCGTCGCTAAGCCTCCCAGGCCAGAGGACACGTAGGCCGAGCGGAAGGGGCCAGCGACCCAGTCGCGAAAGTGAGACATCGCCACCCGCGACCCTACCGGCCATCGCTGCACTCCCTCTCCGACCGCCTCCACCACACCCGCCCCATCCGAGAGGGGGATGCGGTTCTCCACTTCTCCGCGGCCTGCTGCCGCAAGTATGAGTAGGTCGCGGTAGTTGACGCTCGCTGCTTCCATGCGGACACGGATCTCGCCCGGACCCGGGTCGGGCATTTTCGCGTCGCCAAGAGTGATGGCACCCGCGCCCGAAACGTTCTTATAGTGATATGCCTTCATGGCCGCATCTAGGAGCCGTGATAGTACATGCTCTCCGCGCGATTGAGGCCTACTATCTCAACTTTGAGCGAGACCTCGCCTGCGCCTGGAGGGCGATCATTGATGTCCTCGAAGTGCAAGACCTCTTGGCCACCAAGCCGGTCAAATCGGATAGCTTGAGACATATTCAATACTCCCTTCGCCATCCATGCTAAGCGGGTGTCGAAGGGAGCAGTAAGCCGCCCACACATCCTATTACCACCAATACCAGGAACGCTTATGGAAAGTCCCAACTCGGGCCAAAGCGGCTCTCATCTTGGGCGTCGTCCGCAGTGAGTTCACTCTCGGTGTGACAAAAAGGAGAGGGCTGCTGTAAAGAAAGGGCTGTTGCTGGATGAAAGGATGTTCTCGAAGCTGATGACAAAGGAGAGGTTGATATTTCCATGAAGATTCGGTGGAGTTGTGGGCCGGTAGGGCGGGGCACACGAATGGCGCACCGGAGATCCCTCCACGGCACGCCGGGACAGGTCACCTTTCCCGGATTTCCTGTCGAGAGTTGCGGCTTCAGTCAGTAGCATGTGGTTCTCTTTGGAGAGAACCACATCCGGGGTCGCCGGTCAGAGCAGTGAGGCAGGAAATCCGGCTTCGCGATCGCCCGTCTTTTTCGGCCCAGGTACGCTTCGGCGAACCTAGGGCACCCGTCGGTTTCACCCTTCGATTATGCAAAGGGCATAAGCTTTGTGTCATTTCTCTCCCGACTCGCCTCAGCGAGTCGGCTACTCAGGTCAAAACTGTCCAAATTAAATTTGAAATAACCTCGCTTCAGCAACTACTCTTTAAGAGCCGCTGTTCTCTCCTTTCTCATCCCTCGGCTCCGCTTGGAGCCTGTGACTTTTTATCTTCCGTTGTAGTCTGCGGTTGGAAAGCTTCCAAGAGCATCTGCCACGAAGCTTTGCCGGGGTCCTTCGACTCCGCGCCATAAAGCCTTTTGTTACCGGTAGACCTGCGAAGCGCTTCGCTCAGGATGACGACTTTGTTGGGGCTTGCAATATAGCTGGGTGTATATGCAGGAAGCACGAAACTCTAAAAAGCCACAGGCTCTCTTAGTGTACAAAGAGGAAGTGGGTGTTCCCAGGGGGAATTGGTTTGAGGGATCCCAGGTCTCAAACGCGAGACCCCACGGCTAGCCGGGGCAGGCTGGGGCACCCTTCGATTATGCAAAGGGCATAGGCTTTGTCATTTCTCTCCCGACTCGCTTCAGCGAGTCGACGGGATGACAAAAGGGAGAGAGTCGTTGAAGGCGGTCGCTGGCGGGGGGACGCCTTTTCCCAACAACTGCCTCTCCATCAACAGCAATTGTTTTGCGCGAGATCAAAAATCACAACCTCTCGGTGGTCGGCTGGACAGCGTAGTTCACGCCATGCTTCGGATCTTCTTCTTCATGCGGCGTGAATACGATCAATCGCTGGTGCGGGTTTTCCGAAAGAGTAAGCACGCTGTAGCTGTAATCGACAGCCCTGTCATTCGGCTGGAAGGTCTTCACGCCGTTTCCGAGCCGGTGGATCAATGGGCTTGTCCACCACTCTCGAAATTCCGGGCTGGCCGTCTGTAACTCGCTCACCAAGTCGATAAACGACCGTTCGTTCCTGTGACGCCAGAAGTCCATCCTGAACTTTTCGAGACTGACCCGCGCGTCTGTTTCCCAATCGACATGCAACGCCCGCAGCGCAGGCGAGAGAAATAGAAATCGGATCATATTCGGCTGGCGGTCCTGCGCGCTTGATAGGTCGGAAAAGAGGCGAGCCGCAGCGTCGTTCCACGCGAGCACGTCCCACCGAGTATTGGCGATGTACGCCGCATCGGTAATCCTGCCGAGCAACGCCGCCGAAGACTTCGAGATCTCGCCCCCTTCGAAGCTGACATTTGGTGGTGGGCGGTTGTGAGCAAGAGCGAACAAGTGCTCCCGCTCGGCTTGCGAAAGCTGCAGTGCAGCATAAAGCCGCTCTAAGACTTCACTTGACACGTTGACATCACGCCCCTGCTCGAGCCAGGTGTACCAGACAATCCCGACCCCGGCGAGTTGCGCCACCTCTTCCCGGCGCAGCCCGGGAACTCGCCGCTGGCCAACAGACGAGATGCCGACAGACACGGGCTTTATTCGTGCACGCATGGCGCGAAGGAATGCACCTAAGGCGACATTCGCCGGGCTCGATGAGTCATTTCGCGCGCTATGGATGGTTGTGCTCATGCTCCTTAGATCGCCTGTCGTTTTCGGCACGGTTGCCTGGCAGCCAGCGCCGATCGTTGAGCGTGACACGCGAAGCCGACTGACGACTCCATTCTAATCTCGGATGGCATCCGGCACCCCAGACCCCTTATGAAGGCGCGCAAACTTCAATGATGATTGAGCCCATCCCGTTGCTCTCCGCATACTCCAGATGTGCTTCCTTGATCTCAACAAGCCTGAAGATAGCTTTGATGGGTACGAAGATTTCTCCGTCCTTGAGCCATTCGAAAAGGAGTGCAAGATCATCCGAAAAGTGCTTTGACGCACGATTTACGCCGAAAAAAGTAGTTCGTTTTCCTGACCAGAAGATAAGGTTCCTCGAAAATAGCTTAAGCGCAGAAGGTATTACCGAACGGGGCGCAGCTCCTGTCCACCCCGGGAGGTTCATGCCATATCCCACCAGCACTCCACCCTTCCTCAGGATCGAGTACGTTTCATCGAAGCTCTCGTATCCGAGCGGATCGAAGACTGCATCTACACCTCCAAGTTCCTGCATGGAAGCGATCCACTCCTTGTTCGAGTAATCGAATGGAATCGCTCCGATTTTACGCAACTCGTCATGCTTCTTCTTTGAGGCCGTACCGTACACTTGCGCGCCTTGAAGATGTCCGAGCCGCAGTAGTGCGCCTCCGACAGCGCCACTCAAGGCGTGAACAAAAATCCTCTGACCAGCCTTCACCCGAGCGGCGCGATGCAGCATTTGGTATGCCGTTACCCAGTCGAGGATCAGCGCGACTGCAGCCTTGCCATCCACTCCTTCAGGCACTCGTACCAGATATTTCTCAGGAAGGTTAATGATTTCTGACTGACCCTCGTACTTAGAGAGACATGCAACGCGATCGCCCACCTCGAACTTCGAACAGCCAGCACCGTTGACCTTCACAGTGCCGATGACGCTGTAACCGGGCGTGAGTGGAGGCTTCTTCTGAAGCGGGTAAGTGCCGCGGCGCATGTTGACATCGGATCCAGACACAATCGTGTACTCGACCGCCAGTTGTACTTCGTGTGCGGAAGGATCCGAAATGTCACTTTCGACAATCGCAAGCTTGCTCTCATCACCGTAGGCCGTGATTACAACTTTTTTGCTCCGAGTCACACTCACCTCGATGAATTCTCTCACGCAAGGCGGGTTTCCGAGACGCAGGTGGAGGCCGTGGTGAAAGCATCCGGCAACTACGCTGCGAGAAGAGTAGAGGGGCCGCCGGCCAATCTGCCGCTCGATGGATGAATTTTTCAGAATGAGCTGAATCGTCCGCTAGTTCTCCGACGGCTTGTCCACATGGTCGATCAAATAATTCTCCACGGGACCCTTTCCTGACTCCAGCCGCAGGCCGAGCTGTTCCCGGAGCGCATCCAGGATCGTCGGGCGGTTCTGCATCTCAGGGGGCAATGCGTCGATCGAGACGCCAGGGGGCAACTCAGGCATGAAATCGAGCGTGAAGTCATAGACCTGAGTCAATCCAGTTTTGTCGATCACAGGCCGCGGATCGTTTTGCATTTGTTGTCCTAGAAACCAGCAAAGGTACGCTATCGGAACTTTCGTTCCGACGAATTCACCGGGGCCGCTCGGGATGATCGGGATATTCAGGTTGCCCGCGTCGCCGTCTGCCTTCATCTTCACGCCAGACCTGTCCTGCATCAGTTGGTAAACCGGGCCTTGTTTAGTCTCGGTGTGAAACTTCAACCCGAAGCGGTCTGCCAGCAGGTTCTTAAACATGGTGTGCAGGTCGTCGAGGCTGTATGCTCGATCCGCCTTGGCTTCCAAGTCGAACGCTGCGGTGCTGAACCAATCCGGGCCACCTTGAATCCGCCCGGGAGGGAGGCGATAGATGACCGTCATCATCGATTTCACGGTCATGTTTTGCACGATGTATCCGGTTCCATTCGGCAGGGGTTTAATCCCGCCCCAGGTTATCGCAGGTTTTGAGGGATGGATCGCGGCCACATCGAATGTCAGTCGCGGCTGCTGCGCTTGAACGTGCGGGTTCGTCGCTTCCGCTTCTCCGGTTTGCGATTGCGCAAGGCCGGGTGCTGCGTAAACTGCTCCCAATGTAATCAGCACGGCCATAGCCAGGCGTGCGCTTGCAGTCATCGGTGTCCGATATCCGGTGCGCGAAGGATTCTTGCGCGGAGCCAGCGTCGGAAGCAATGCCCTTCCGGTTTGACCGAGGTGACGCTCGAACGGTGCGGTCCGTTCCATGGAACCAGGTGGCAGAATTGTCATAATCGCTTCTCCTCTATGCATAGGAACGGCGACAAAGGTCCGGCTTGCAGAAAAATCGGTGTAATTTGTAAAATTTTCCGCGTTTATCATTTCGGTGTCGATGGAGTGATGGCAGAGATGGAGGAAATCGCGGTTATCCCGCTTCGCTCGGATTCTGTGACTTTTTTATCGTCCTTTGCAGTTCGCGGCCGGAAAGCTCTTAAGAGCATCTGTCAACAAGCATCGCCGGGGTCCTTCGACTCGCGCAATAAAGTCCTCCGTTTTCGATAGATCTGCGAAGCGCTCGCTCAGGATGACGGCTTTGTCGGGCTGGTACGATGGTTCACTCTTTGGCGGAAGGAGGACGTCGCTCGATGATGACGAGGAGACAAGCTGTACTCGGGTTGGCGGGGTTCCTGGCCCAGACTGCGCAACGGTTGCCGGCCAACCAAAACGTCAAATGGGCGCTGGGCTCCAACCTGTGGAACTCGTATCCTGGTACCCGGTTTACCGACATTCTTGACGTTATGCACGATACCGGCTTTATCGGTCTTCGTTTGACGCAGTACCCACAGATTCTCACCAAGTACGACATCACGCAGGATCAGATGGAAAGGGAACTCTCCCGCCGCGGCCTCCAGGTGATCACGATCTCATTCAATGGTCCCGCGGATGATCCAGCTAAGCATGCCGAGATTCTGAGCAACGCCAAAACTGCGATGACTTTCCTCAAACAACTCGGCGCGGAGCGGCTGGTGGTTTTCTCGCCGTCACGCGCCGGGAACAAATCCGCGAACGCGTTCGCCATCATGTGCCGTTTCTATAATCAACTGGGAGAGGCCGCCGGCGAAATGGGCTTCAAGGCCGGCCTGCACAATCATCTTGGCCAGATGGTGCAGACGCCGGAGGAGATCGACCGTTGCATGGCGCTCACCGATCCCAAGCTGTTCTACTTCTCCCCCGACACCGCGCACGTATACCTGGGGGGCGGCGATCCGGCCGTCATCATGGAGAAGTACAAACACCGGCTGATGATGGCGGATTACAAGGATGCGAAACGCGCCGGCTTGACTGCGAAGTACATCACCAACACTTATGATCTGGGCGACGGCGAGATCGACTTCCCAGCCTGCCATCGTGTGCTGCGCAGCATCCGCTTTCAGGGCTGGCTCTGCTCAGATCTCGACATCACGAGGAACGGCCCGCGCACCAGCTATGACCGATGTGGCGCGTACATCGTAAAAACGCTGGAACCGATCTACATATGAAGCGACGGTATGAAGTCACCCGGCGGAAGATGTTGAAAATGGCAGCGGCGGCGGCGTTATCAAATTATCGAATACTCGACCCACACGTGCATGTGTGGAAGCACGATGCTCGCTTTCCCTTCGCACCCGGGGCCAAGGTTCCGGACTACGATGCCACTCCGGAGATGCTGCTGGAACTCATGAAAGCCAACGGGGTGGCGAAGACCGTCATCATCCAGGTGATCCACTACCGCTACGACAATAGCTATCTCGCATCTGTGCTGAAGCAGTATCCGCAATTCTTTCAGGGCGTGTGCCGCGTGGATCCCCTGGATCCCGCCGCGCCTGATCATCTGGCACAGATTTCAGAGCAGCAGGGTTTTCATGGAGTGCGTCTGAGTCCGGCAGGCGATGCGACAGGGGACTGGATCCGGGGCCCACTGATGCCTCCTCTATGGAAGCGCTGCGACCAGCTCAAATTTCCCATGACACTGCTGGTGCCGATCAGCCGTGTTCCAGACATCCAGAAATTAATCGATCGGTACCCCGACCTGACGATAGTGATCGACCACATGGCGGACTGTCCTGTAGATCAACCGGAGAAGCTGGATGCCCTGGTGGAACTGGTGCGGTATCCCAAAGTGTTTGTGAAGATCTCGCACACCTGGTCGTTGTCTAAGCAAGACTATCCGTGGCTCGATTCACAACGGCTGGTGAAGCGCTTGTACGACACATTCGGGCCGCAACGGCTCATGTGGGCGACGGACTGGCCGATTGCCAAAGATCGAGCCAGCTACGCACAGCGGTTGACGGTCGTGCGCGACCAAATGAAATTCCTCAATGCAGACGACAAGGGCTGGATGCTGAGCAAAACAGTGGAACGGGTGTGGCCGATGCAGTAAAGGATCGCCGGCGCCCCGATCGTTTTCCGCGCCCCTTGCCGCGTCAATCGGGCGGTTTCCGCGTCTGTCATGATAGTCAAGAACCCAATTGGCGGGAGGTGCCATGCCGATCCGGCGGATAATGCGTTTGCACGCCAATCACCCGATCTTGCTTTGCCTGGCGATCGCCGGGTCAACGGCCCTCGTCTCTGCGCAAACCAAGCCGGCGGCGCCCGTAGCGCCCGATCGACTGCCGGATTCTTACCTGATTTATGCCATGCTCATGCCCGGCCAACTATTTGAAGATATGGGTTCCGGCCAAAGCCAGGCGTGGGCGATCGGCAGATCGACCGTGAACGAAGATGACATGAATCCCAAACTGGCGCCGGATGCGACGCTCCAGCCACCGGATGATAATCCGAGCGGCTTCAAGGAAGCGGTGAACGACTACAAGCAGCGCAAAAAGGAACGTCTCGTTCTGACGCGCCGCCTTGAATCTCTCCCAGCCCTACGTTCTGTTGAGTCCCAGCGATGTCGCGCAGTTCAAAGCGTCGCGCTCGGTGAACTCGACCTCCGAACTGCAGTCCAAGTACGGGGACTACGTGGGTATTACCTTTTTTAGCGAGGTTTATTTCAATACTGCGCAAACTTCTGCGTTGGTCTATATCCTCGACTGGTGCGGCAACCTGTGTTCGCAGGCCGAGTGGATCTATCTGGAAAAGCGAGATGGCGTCTGGGTACGCCGCTCCGGCAAGGCCCCCGCACAGACATAAATCTGGAGGAACGATGCGGTTCGCCCTTTCTGTACTGTCTTTGCTGCTTTCGGTTTCTGTTGGCACAAGTTGTGTGTTTGCCCAGGAGGCGCCGCTACGAGTGGCCATCGTGGGCCTCGAACACGGGCACGTCTCCGGTTTCCTCAAGCAGTTCCCAAAGCAGCATGAAGTGCAGCTGGTGGGCATCGTGGATGATGACCAGGCGCTGATACACCGCTACGCACAAGAATTTCATCTTGATTCCAGCATGTTCTTCCCGCAATTGGATGCCATGATCGCGGCCCGCCATCCCCAGGCGCTGCTGGTCTACACTTCGATCGGCAAGCACCGGAAGGTGATCGAAGCAGCCGCGCAGCACGGCCTCAGTGTCATGGTGGAGAAGCCACTGACCATGTCGCTGGAAGATGCGCTGGCGATTCGCCGCGCGGCCCGGGAACACCACATCCAGGTGCTGGTGAATTACGAGACCACCTGGTATGCCAGCAACAAGGCCGCGTACGACGAGGCGGCTAAGGGAAGCCTGGGCGATCTGCGCAGGATCGTGGTTCACGATGGTCACGAAGGACCCAAAGAGATCAACGTGCCCCCCGAATTTCTGAAGTGGCTCGAGGATCCGGAACAGAACGGCGATGGAGCTCTTTACGATTTTGGCTGCTATGGAGCTGACCTGGTCACCTGGCTGATGCACGGTGAGTCTCCTTTGAGCGTCACCGCAGTCACGCAGACAGACAAGCCCCAGATTTACCCCCGGGTGGCGGACGAATCCACCATTATTCTGCGTTATCCAAAAGCACAGGCAGTGCTGATGGGTTCCTGGAACTGGCCGTTTGGCCGCAAGGATATGGAAGTGTATGGCGCCACGGGCTACGCCATCACCGTCGGGCCGGACAAGCTGCGTCTGCGGACTAAAGGTCAGCAGCAGGAGACGGAGAGCACGTCTCCGCCACTCACGCCGCCCAACGACGGCTCGCTTCACTACCTGGCGGCGGTGTTGAAAGGGACTCTGAAGCCAAATGGCGACCTGACGTCGCTCGAGACCAACATTGTGGTCATGCAGATTCTGGATGCGGCCCGGCAGTCTTCGCGCGAAGGAAGAACCATCAAGCTGGCGCCGCTGCCGAAATAATCAGCGGGCTCGACCGACGGCCATCGATTCTCTGCGGAGCGGGTTGAGGTGTGCGGCAACCGGGCCCCGCCGTTCATCGGCGGGAAGGTGACGGGGTCTTCTTCTGCGAACCACGAAATGCGGTCTGCCATGGATCACTTCCGAGGGCAGGTACTTCCGCTTCTCCCCACACAGGGAGCACACCACAAAGATCGAGCTGGCAGGGAAGCTGTCTGTTCCGGCTAACACGTCGTGGCCGCACTTCTTGCAGCAAACCACGCAAGACTTGGGGAAGGGCAGAGCGCGCATAGGGAACACTATAGGAGAATAAAAGGAGAAGATCAAGGGGTCTTCTGTGGAGATCCTTGGGAAAGCGTGCCGCACTCCGCTTGAACCTCCAGGCCCGCTTGGGGACTGACGTCGCCACTGGCAGCCCCGAGACCCGTCCTGGGCATAGGGCCTGGACGTACCACAGGCTGCGTCGGCATCTGACGGCGCTCGTATCCGGTCGGAACTAGGTTAAGGTCGCGCTCATGGATTTCCCAGTGGCCTCACCAACGTTGATGGACAAGAGGCCGGATTTTCGTGTCGTAGATGTTGCGGATGGTCTCCATGACCTCCTGAGTGAGCGGCGGAAGATCGGACGCCCTTGCGTTATCCGCTACCTGGGTGGGTCGCTTGCCGCCGGGAATCGCGCAAGTGACCGCATCGAACATGAGGATCCAGCGCAAGGCAAACTGGCTCATGCTGACGTCGGCCGGTACCAGGGCGCGGATCTCTTCCACCGCCGCCAGCGCCACGTCGTAATCGACCCCGGAGAAGGTCTCGCCCATATCGAAGCGCTGGCCCTGACGGTTGAAGTTGCGATGATCGTCTGCATCGAATTTGGTGTCGGCACGAAACTTGCCCGTAAGCAGCCCGCTGGCCAGGGGAACACGTGCCAGGATGCCGACCTGCTTTAGCTTGGCCTGGGCAAAGAAGAGCTCCGCCGGACGCTGACGGAAGCAGTTGAAGATGATTTGTACAGACTGCAGGTTGGGGTATTCCATGGCCTTGAGAGCCTCTTCCACACGCTCCACGCTCACGCCATAGAACCGGATCTTGCCCGCTGCAACCAAATCGTCGAGCACGCCGAAGATCTCTGGATGATAGTAGGCATCGGTCGGCGGGCAGTGGAGCTGCACCAGGTCGAGAACCTCGAGGTTCAGATCGAGAAGGTTGTATTCGACCCAGGAGGTAAGGTTGGCACGGCTGTAGCCCTCAACGGTTTGCTTGGGCAAACGCCGGCCCACCTTGGTGGCCACGATGATCTCTTCTTTGCGAGCCTTCTTCAGCTTCCCGATCAGGCGATGGCTGCGGCCATTGCCATAGACATCCGCGGTGTCAAGGAAATTGATGCCGGAGTCGATTGCCTGGTTGAGCGCGCCAAGCGACTCCTCATCGGTTACCTGGCCCCATGCTCCGCCAATAGCCCAAGCGCCAAAACTGATCTCTGAAACCTTCCAACCGGTACGACCGAGCGTGCGATAGTTCATAGCGGAATGGTAACAGGGGCGGCTACGCAGAAGGACCCGTGCAGCGGGCAAGCACGATGGTTACATCATCCGGCTGTTCCACATTGCCGATCCAGTCTGCCACCGCGCCGGCAACAATTTCCGTAATCCGAGCCAGGGGCTTGTGGCGATGCTCCTGGATCAATTCAACCAGCCGTTCTTCGCCGAACTCGCCAAACTCGTTCTCTGGTTCGGTGACACCGTCACTGTACGCGACAAAAATATCGCCGGTCTGCATCACCAACGTCGACTCATCGTAGCTGACACCGTCAAACAGGCCTACCACCGTGCCGTTAACCGCCAGACGGAAAACTTCGCCGTTCGCCCGCAGGACGATGGGGGGCAGGTGGCCGGCATTGCAATACGTCAACACTCGCGCTTTGGCGTCATAACAGCCGAGAAACATTGTTGCGTACTTTGCCGCCGGCGTGCTGCGATAAAGCTGGTAGTTCAAGGTGGTCATCAGCATGGCCGGGCGCCACTTGCGATTCCGTGCTCCCGTCTCCGCGGTAGTACATGCGCGGATCTTCCTGCGATCCGTACGATAAGGAGGCCGGCATCAGAGCCATCTCCGGTTCCAGCGAATAGGCGCGAACGAAGGCGTGCACCGTGGCCATCAAGAGGGCCGCCGAAATTCCCTTGCCGCTGATGTCTCCCACCGCCAGCACCAGCCGGTCGCTGCCCAGGGGAATGAAGTCGTAATAGTCGCCGCTGACCGTTCGCGCCGGCACGCAAACACCGTGGACCTGGAGCGAAGGCAGATCGGTGACCTGGCGAGGGAACAATAATTCCTGCACCTCGTAGGCGATGCTGAGTTCGTTCTCCAATCGTTGCTTTTCTTTCTGCTCTTCAATCAGCTTGGCCAAAGAACCGGTCATGGAGTTGAACGACATCCCTAGTGCCGCCATCTGATCGCGGCCGCGCAACTGGATGCGATGGCTCAGGTCGCCCTGGTTCACGTGCACGGTGGCGCGATAAAGCTCTGCGACGGACGCGGTCATGCTGCGCGAGAGGCGAACGCCAATATAGAGTGCCACGACCTCAATGAGCCCAAAAAACACCGCGATTGCGAATAAGATGTCGCGCCAAATCAGAAACTTGTCACCCAAGGTGGCGAACAAGGTCGAGTACAGCATGGACGGCCGTGTGACTACCCAGATTCCGCCGGTTTGCTTCTTTCCCGTCTGCCAGTCGACCACGTCGAAGAGGGTGCCCGCACGCAGCACAAAGTCGAACCAGCGGGAGCGGGGAGGCACCAGGCCGGCGTCGACTACCTTGTGCGTACTGGTTTCGGGGTCAGCGACGGGGAGAAGGGTGACAGTTCCCAGGCGGCCGGCTGTAGGCTGAAGCAGTTCCGGTGTGATGGGAATATCGGAGATCACGGAGAGCACGCGGTTACCGATGTGTTGAAGCTTGACGGCGCGCAAGTGTAACTCATCCTGATCGACGACGAACCCGCTGAAGTCGCCACTGATAAAGCGAGGCAATTT
Source organism: uncultured Acidobacteriaceae bacterium (assembly GCA_963847155.1). Lineage (GTDB taxonomy): Bacteria > Acidobacteriota > Terriglobia > Terriglobales > Acidobacteriaceae > PALSA-350. The sequence goes on from CAWJZH010000011.1 coordinate 172,922, forward strand.
CTCTGGACGAATTTCCAGCAGCCCGCCTCCGGTGGAAAGGACAAAACCCTTATCGCCCCGCCACACCGTCACCGTTCGCCGGGGGAACCGCTCGTCAGACGCCCGGGTCAATTCACCGGCGATCTGTTCGCTGAGTTTGCCCGCATTCTCTAATGGAATGAGCTGCGCGGCCAAGGCATCATTGGCGGCCTGCAAATGGAGTAATTCCGAGGAGAAGTCGGTGGTGGCGACGTAAGTAGCGAACTGGCCGGCAAACAGATAGCTTGCCAAAGCACCCATGGACACCAACAGCAGGATGGGCATGACACCGATGAAAAGGTAGGTGACAATCAACCGATTCCGGAGCCGCCACATGAGCAGGCCGATAACCCCAGCGACAGAACAGGATTATGGCGAGGAAAGTAAACACCAGGGTAGCGAATATGGCCCATCCGTCGAGCTTTTGCTCCTAAAAAGTCAGCGGTCCAGAGCAGCAGGCATATAACCCCCAGCCAGACGGTGACGCGGCCCCATTTGGTGGCGGGTCGAAGTATCCGCATCACCTTTGCCCTGACGCCTCTGAATTGTGGAAACTTGCTTGCCATACCATTGCCGTGGGAGGAATGCTTCTATCCCAGGTTCCTCGTAGTATAGGCCAGTCGCAGGACCGGCTCCTTATTTGCGATGATGAAGGGATGCTGGTGAAAGAACAGTCCCGCCTTCTTTCCTTGATTGAAAGCGGATTTGCCGCCCTTCGCGTGTTGGTGATCGGCGATGTGATGTTGGACCGCTCCATCTGGGGGGAAGTCGACCGGATTTCGCCCGAGGCGCCGGTGCCGGTGCTGCGCTCGGTGCGTACCACCAGCGCTCCCGGGGGCGCGGCCAACGTGGCCATGAACCTGGTAGGGCTGGGGGTCAAGGTCGAGCAGGCGGGCTTTTGGGGTGACGACGGGGAGATGCGCGAACTGAGCGCATTGCTCACTGCTGCGGGGGTGGACTGGGCAGGGATGGTAGTTTCCGGTCATCCCACCATTTCGAAAACCCGGGTCGTTTCCCGGAATCAGCAGTTGCTGCGCCTGGATGTCGAGAGCGCCGACCCGCATCCGGCAGCCGATCACCAGGCGCTGTTCGAGCGCTCCCTGGGGTTGGTGCGCAGTGCCGATGCGGTCATTCTCTCCGACTACGCCAAAGGGGCCTTGAGCGCCGAGCTTTGCCAGGCGATCATCGGTCTGGCGCGCAAACAGCAAATCCCCGTGTTGGTTGATCCCAAGGGGTTGGATTTCGGCAAATATGCGGGCGCGACGACCATCTGCCCTAACCTTCAGGAACTGGCGCTGGTCACCGGTATCGCCAACCGTAATCTGACCGAATTGCTCGCCGCGGCCCAAAAGCTGGTTGGACAACTGGGCATCGACTACCTGACCGTCACCATGAGCGAGAAGGGCATTCGCGTTCTCTACCCGGATGCTATGTTTCATTCCCCCACCCGTGCGCGCGAAGTATTTGACGTTACCGGGGCCGGGGATACGGTGATCGCCACCCTGGCCGCGTCGCTGGCCGCCGGTCTTGACGCGGAGACCGCGGTCACGCTGGCGAATATTGCCGCGGGGATCGTGGTGGCCAAGACAGGAACGGCGCCGGTTTCCCGCAACGAACTGGTGGCCGAGTTCACGGCGTCTACGCAGATGAAAGGCCCGGACAAAATTCTGGACCTCGACCACTTGCTGGTCCGTTTGGCGGAATGGCGGGCGAATGGTGAGCGGATTGTGTTTACCAACGGCTGTTTTGACATCCTGCATGTGGGCCACATCACGCTGCTCGAGCAGTGCCGCGAGTTCGGGGATAAGGTCGTCATTGGCGTTAATAGCGACGCTTCCGTAAAACAATTGAAGGGGCCGACTCGCCCCGTCGTCGGAGAAAAGGAACGGGCGCGGGTTCTGGCTGCGTTAGGTTCGACCGATGCGGTGATCATCTTTGACCAGGAGACACCGTTGGAGCTGATTCGGTCTTTGCGCCCGGATGTGCTGGTCAAGGGTGGAGACTACACCACCTCCACCATCGTGGGCGCAGAGGACATAACTACGTGGGGCGGCCGGGTGGAGATTGTGCCGACGGTTAATGGCATGAGCACTACCAACACCATCCGGAAGATGACCGCGAACAGTAGTCAATAGACCTTCAGGAACTGCGATCGTAGCTGCGCCCATCATTTTTCGGCCCACGTACGCTGGGGCGAACGTGGGGCACCCGTCCAGCTCCTCAACCGTTTTTGCGTTCCTGAGCCGTGTTCTACATCCTCTCCTGCACGCACCTCATTCTCTTCTCAGTGTCTCCATCGGATCGACTCCGGCGGCCCGCCGCGCCGGCAGCCAGGCCGCGAAGAGAGCCAGCAGAAGCATCACGGCGGGTACGGTAATGAAGGTCAGCGGATCGAGCACACTGATCTCGAAGAGGAAGCTGCGCAAGAATTGCATCAACAGAGCGGCGACGGCCAATCCAGCGACCGAGCCTCCTACGGCAAGCAGAAGGCTTTGCTTTACAATCGCGCCCACGATCTGCCAGCGCATCGCGCCCAGCGCCAAGCGTATGCCGATCTCCCGCGTCCGCCAGCTCACGACATAGGCGATCAGACTGTAGACGCCTACTCCTCCAATCAACAGAGCCAGGGCGCCGAAGGATAGCAACAATATCGCCAGCGAACGAGGGGCCGAGACGGAGGCAGCCACTACCTCATTCAGGCTGCGAACCCGCGTCACCGGCACCAGGGGATCAACTTGCTTCGCCACTCCGCGCAAACTCGCAGCCGCCTCCGCAGCGCTGGCGCGCGTGCGTAGCAGGACGTACATGACCGGCTGTTCGCGGGTTGTCGTCATAGGCAAATAGACTTCGTCGCCGAACCCGCCGGCCAAACTGCCACCGTGAGTGTTGCTGACAACCCCCACCACTACCGATGCCGCGTCTTTGTTCCAAACCGCTGGTGTCGGCTCATCCCCAACATCGATAAGATGCCTCCCCACGGGATCCTGGTGGGGCCACAGCCGGGCAGCCATGCTCTCGTTAATGACGATTGCGTGGCTTGATCCGGATTCGTCCTGACTCGTCAGCAGGCGTCCACGCATCAGCCTCATTCCCAGCGTGGAGAAATAGTCCGGCGATACCGTGCGCCCGGTGGCAAGTAACGCGCCCTGCCTGGGATCCCTAGGGTGACCCTCCGCGTCGTAGACGTAATTGTTATCCCGCCCACTCAGTGGCAGTGAGTCGGTAAGCGCGACAGATTCCATGCCCGCGGCTCCCTGTGCGCTGTTCAGCAACGTGGCGAAGAACCCATGGCATCGCCCTTTTTCGCGGCATGCCGTGGCGTCCAACGACACCTCCGCGGTGACGACTCGCTCAGTGCGGAAACCGGGATCCACCTTCGAGAGGCTGTAGAGGCTATGCAGCAAGAGACCCGCGGCGGTAATTACCACCACCGACAACCCGATCTGCCCCATCACCAGCGCCATCGACACACGGAACTGTGAGGCTTTGCCTGCCACACCGCGGCCGCTGGAACGCAGGCCGCCCTGCAGGTTGGGGGAGGCCATCTTGAGTGCGGGGATAAGTCCAAAAAGAAATCCAGTCAGCAACGAGGCGGCTGCGGCAAAGAGGAATACCGGCCAGTGCAGGGATATCTCATTCAGCCGCGGAGTATCCGCCGGCAGCAGCCGCACCAGGCCCTGCAGACTCGCAGCTGCCGCCAACAAGCCCGCGATCCCCGCCAGTGCGCCCACCAGCATACTTTCTGATAACAATTGCTGTATCAGCCGGCTCGAAGAAGCACCGAGCGCCCCACGAAGCGCCATCTCGCGCTCGCGCCCTGCAGCGCGCGCCAGCATCAGGTTGGCCACATTCGCGCACGCGATCAGCAGGATCAACCCGACTGCGCCGAAGAGCAGCAGCAGGCGCGGCCGCATTGCGCCCACCTCAGACTCGAGCAGTGGTACGACGGTTAGATCCGATGCCCAGATATCGGGCATCCGCCAGGGAAACAGCGGCAAAAGAGATGCGTGCAGCCGGTGCAATTCGGCCTGGGCCTGGGCGGGCGAGACTCCGTCTTTCAGGCGTCCGAATATGCGCAAGTCGAAAATGCGCCAGGGATCGATGGGATCCCCGCCTTTGAAGGCAACTGGAATGACAAACTGGGTGTCGCTATAGGGGAACCGTACTCCAGCCGGCATGACGCCGATAATCCGCCGCGAGATGCCGTCTATGCGAATGGTTTGCCCGATGACATTCGGATTCTGTCCGAAGCGTTGTTGCCAATAGCCGTAGCTCAGCACCACCACGGAATCGCGACCGGCGACTCCTTCATCCCGGGTAAAAAAATTGCCCAGGGCAGGATGAATTCCGAGCGTGTCAAACGCGTTGGTCATGACGCTGGCGCCAAATACCCGATCGGACGAATCGGTGCCCGCCACGTTCGATTCCGCATCTGCCCCAAAGCCACTGATCGCGGTGAAGGACCCAGAATGCTCCCCCAAAGCCTGGATCCAGCCCTTGGGAAAGAAGGCGGCCTCTCCGGCGCCGTATTCGATCCGTGCCAGCCGGTCCTGCTGGGGAAAGGGCAAGGGTCGCAGCATGATGGAGTCCACTAACGAGAAGATCGCCGTGTTTGCCCCGATTCCCAGGGCCAGCGTGAGCACGGCCGTGAGCGTGAAACCAGGCGACTTGCGCAGTTGCCGCAAAGCGAATTTCAGGTCATTGAGGATCTTGGAGAGCATATCGAGCTATATGTTTGCATGCGACTGGCCACTCGCAAGTGGCCGAAAATCAATGGCTAAGGCAAAGATATCTCGTGAGTGGTTGTCCACAACTGAGATTTTTTGTTCGGAATTGAACACTTGCGCGGTTCTAGCGGGCGATGAGACTGGTAATACGCGACCGGTAACCTCGGCTCACGGGCAACTTGTGGCCGTCTGACATGGTGACGAAGCACTCTCCATCGTTGCCGTCGGTGCGAAACTCCTTTATATGTTGAAGATTCACGATCGCGGAACGATGAATGCGCAGGAAAACGTCGGGGTCCAACTTAGTCTCGAAATTAGCCATCGTATTGCGCAGCATATGGCTCTCGCTGCCGGTGCAAATTCTCACGTAGTTTTCTTCTGCGCCAATCCAGCGAATATCAGCAATTGGCAGAAATAGAATGCGCCCTTTGGAGCGAAAGACCAGCCGGTTGCTGTATCCCTTCTTTACCGGGGATCGAGCTGACCGGTTGGCTTGTTTTCTCTCCCGCTGTTCGCGGGCATGCTGCAGCGCTATCCTCAGCCGTTCACGAGTGAAAGGCTTCAATAAATAGTCCACGGCGTGCACCTCAAATGCTTTCAGTGCGTATTGGTCGTGTGCAGTGGTGAAGATAATGCCTGGAAGGTCCGAGGGAGAGGAACAGCTCAGAGCCGAGATGACGTCGAAACCGTCCATGCCGGGCATGCGGATATCGAGGAGCAGCACGTCGGGCTGAGTCAGTTGAACCAGGTCGATTGTTTCCGCTGCATTGGCTCCCTCGCCCACCACTTCAACGTCTGGTTCGTCTCGCAGGAGTTGTAATAGCTTTTGCCGGGCAAGAACTTCATCATCCGCGATCACTACTTGAAGCGGCATACAAGGGCTCCCCGTGGTCACTGCTTGGACGCTTTGCGATTTCTAAAGGAAGCACGCAGAGTGCCGTTACGTCTCCGGGGACAACTTCCTTGATGGAGAAGCTTTGCTGGTTCCCGTAATGCAGCTCCAAGCGGGCCTTCACGTTCGCGATGCCGACGCCCTGCCGTTTCAGGGTGTCGCCGAAAGATCCTGGAACGCAACCCGCATTGCGAATCGATATGCACAATTTATCTCCTTCGACGGAAGCCTTGATGGTGATGGTTCCGCGTCCGGGAGATCGTGAGACTCCGTGAACATAGGCGTTTTCAAGGATTGGCTGAAGAAGCATCGAGGGCACGAGAGCGTCCCACGCCTCGGGCGCGACCTCAACGCTGTGGCTCACTCGATCTCCGAAGCGCAGCTGTTGGATTGACACATAGAGTTCAACAACCTCCATTTCCTCTTGCAGGGGAATCCGTTGCGCCTGCCCCTTCGCCAGGGTGATACGCAACAGGCTGCCGAGCCGTTCCAGCATTTCGTCGGCGCTATCCGGGTCGGAACGCATCAGGCTGGAAACGGAATTCAAGGTGTTGAAAAGAAAATGTGGGTTGAGCTGCATCTGCAGAGCCTGCAGACGCGCTTGCACCAGTTGTGCCTGAAGCTGCGAGGCTACTTGTTCTCTCTCGCGATATCGCTGGTAGTAGCCAATGCTGCGGAAAACAATAAAACCTATCCAGAAAATGATCACGTCCGTCACTAATGCGGAAGACAGATTGCGCCCGAGCCGGGTAAGAAAGGTATAGTGCTTGCCTGGATGCTGGTAGCGAAAGATCGCGATGTAAAGCACTTCCACAAGGATACCGGCAAGGACGCTCAAGGGCAGATACTTAAGCAGCATTTCCCGAGTGGAGGCGGTCTGTATGCTTACCCGCAAAAAGCGCCACATACACAGGAAGGTCAAACCCCACAGAAGAAAGTCAAGTGTCCAGCTCGCGAGAGGAACCCAAAGCGGAATTTTCCAGGCCTCAAGTGACATATCCACGTATTCCTGGAATCCGAACAAAATCCCAAGTGCTACCCAGCCCGAGAGGAAGACCACTGGGCGCATGAAGAAGGGACGGGTTAGGTCTATCTCCTGCTTAGTTTGGTTGTTTGGTTTGATCGCTGACCTCCCCTTTCGGAGTATGCGGCAAAGCATACACCTCCTGGATGGGGAAATACTTCGGGTTTATTTCGTTGGCGTAGACAAACAGGTCGCGATTTGGATGGGTCTGCCGCCACGCCGCAGCTTCTCGTTGAATGGAATCTGGATCGGCAAGACTTCTGGCCAAACGCTGAAGGCCGGGACGTAGATAAGTCTCCGCTGGGCTGCCACCCTGCAACACGGCGATGCAAAACCAACGATAGGCAACTCTTTGATCTTTCGGCATGCGCCGCCCATCGCGTGCCAGCATACCCAAGGCTGCGGACGACTTCCAATCACCAGCGTATGCCGCTGACAGCAGCAGGTTGGTCGCTTCTTCCGGCGGTTGCGCCAGGTCAGGATGGTTCACCAGCAAGAGCCCCGCGCCATGCATGGCAGGTACGTACCCAGCCGCGGCAGAAAGCCGCAGCAGCTTTGCTTCATACAAGAGACCAGGCACGCGGCCGGGTTCATTCGCGTCAAATGACGCCAGTAAGAACTCTGCCTCCGGATCGTGCTGCCTGACGCCGATCTTGAACCAGGCTTCCGCTGCAGGGTGGTCCACGGCCCCACCCAAGCCCATGTAGCTGGCCAGGCCCAGGTACGCGTCTGCCCGGCCATCTCGTTTTTCTGCTGCGGACTTTAGCAACAGTAACGCTTCCTGAATATCCTGCTTGACCCCGTCTCCACGGATATACAGTGCAGCCAGGTTTACTTCGGCTTCCGCGTTGCCGGCAGAGGCGGCTCGCCTGTACCATCGGACCGCCTCCGCCTTGTCTTGCGGCACACCCATGCCGACCGTGTACATGTAGCCAAGATAGACTTGGGCTGCCGGGTTTCCCTGGTCCGCTGCCTTCCGATACCAGTAGGCGGATTGAGTAAGGTCTTTCGGCACTCCTCTTCCGGCAAAGTAATCGGCTGCCAATTCCAACTCCTGCTTGATATACCCTCGCGCGGCTTTTGCCTCGAGTTCTGACACGCGGGATGTATCGGGCTTAGCTTCGGCGTTTATCGGGTCGAGCAAGCAAACCATGATTAGCAACGATATCCAACGAATACCTAGCTCGGGCAAGCTTTGTAAAGGCATAACGTCACCTCATATTTCATTTGCTCTATGCTCACGTATGTCTGGAGTCTGCAAGGCCGCACACGTCGCGCAATCGGGCTGCGGATATTCAAGAAATGGGCGACTCGTCCCTGGCTTGCAACCGCTCGTCACATTTCCGGTGAGTGAGTGAAGTTTTTTGAGGGGACAGAGGTTTGGGGTACTGAGACTATTTCTTCAGACGTTGCATCAGAATGGCGGCTGCTGCACCGAGAAACGATACGGCTGTGACCAGACGAAGAGCTTGCATGGCGTGATGGGCTTTGGGCGGCTCGAACTCTGCTCCGAGCAACGGCGCTGCGATGCGCTCACCCTGGTAAGTGTTTTCGCCGCCCAGTCGAACCTGCAGGGCGCCAGCCATTGCGCTTTCCGGTTGGCCGGCATTGGGGCTCTTGTGCTTTCCGCGGTCACGATACCAGGTACGCAGGGATGATGCGCAGCTGGTTTTTCGATCCATTCCGGCCGCTAACATAATGGCGAATGCCGTGATTCGCGCGGGGAGGTAGTTGGCCACATCATCCAGCCGTGCGGCGGCTTTGCCAAAGTAGAAATAACGTTCGTCGGCGTGGCCGATCATGGAATCGAGCGTGTTGACCGCCTTGTACGCCATCGCCAAGGGAACACCGCCGATCGCCAGGTATAGCAACGGCGACACAATTCCGTCGCAGGCACTTTCGGCTAGCGTCTCGATGAGCGCGCGGTGAACCTCGGTATCGCTCAATCCCTGGGTATCGCGGCCGACAATTCTCGCCAGTCGCCGACGAGCGAGTGCCGGCTGTTCGAGAGCACGGATGACCGCAAGACTCTCATCGATCAGGTTGCGGGAGGCAAGGCAGGTCCATGCGAGCAAGATCTCCACGCCCGTACCGCAGCCGATCCTTTGTGCCCACGTAATTGCTTTCGCGGTGGCAAAGTATGACCCGCCGACCAGGCCGGCGGTGAGGGCGGCCCCGGCAATTGCCTCTTGCGGCGGAGTCTGTTGCGGCCAGCGGAGCCAGGATTCTGCAAGTTGTGTGGAGTGGCCCATGAGGCGCACGGGGTGCGGGAGCCATTCGGGATCTCCAGCGATCCAGTCAAGCAAATAAGCAGCAGCGATTGTCCTGGCGCTGCTCATGCGTACTTGAGCCCCACCCAGTCGAAGATGCGATGCATGTCCAACGAGGTGCTCACCTGGCGCGCAAGCCGATCGAGAGACTCTTCGCGTTGCTTCGTCCATGGATTGAATGCCGATGGAGGAGCCAGCTGGTAATAACTTGCGGGCAGCAGTCAGGAACTGGTGACGAAAACCATCATGGTCAAAGATGCCATGCAGGTAGGTACCGAGCACGCGGCGATCTGTGCTGATGCATCCGTCCCGTTCGCCACCGCTCAGGGTGGCGAAGGGTTCGGCGTGATCCTGGTAAAGAGTCTTTCCGATGTGGATCTCGTATCCCGCAACCGCGTCTTCCCGCACCGGTTGGCCGAACAGAGCATGACTTTGGATCACGCCGGAACAGAGGCGTGTCACCTTGTCGGCCTGCATGTCTGTGCGGATAGGTAGCAGCCCGAGGCCTGGCATACGGCCTTGGCGTTCGATACCCAGCGGGATCATCCAGTTCATCGCCCAGCATCTGCATACCGCCACAGATACCGACCACCAGGCCCGTCCTCGCATGCTGGTGGACGGCTCGATCGAAGTGCTGCGCGAGCATCCACTCCAGATCGCTCATGGTTTGTTTGCTGCCCGGCAGGATCACGACATCGGCATTCATCAGGAAATCGGCTGAACGGCAGAAGAGCAAATCGACAGACGGTTCCGCGCGCAGTGAGTCGAAGTCAGTGAAGTTGGAAAACGACGGCAGCGCGATGACTGCGATTCGTAGCGGACGATCGAGGGTGTTTTGCTTTGGTCCCCAGCCGGAGCGCGCCGCGGGTGGCAGGCCGACGCTGTCTTCTTCTTCCAACGCGAGAGCGGGCAGATAGGGAACTACGCCGAGGCAGGGTTTGTCCAGGCGCTCGTTCCATCATGCGCAGCCCTGGTTCGAGCAGGCTTAGATCGCCTCGGAATTTGTTGATGCAGAAGCCGCGAATGCGCTCGCGTTCCTCGGGTTCCAGCAGTTCGACGGTGCCGAGCAGGGAAGCGAAGACTCCGCCGCGGTCGATGTCGCCCACTAAGAGGCATTGTGCATCCGCCATGGCAGCCATGCGCATGTTGACGATGTCATGCTGCTTCAGGTTGATCTCGGCGGGAGAGCCGGCTCCTTCGAGAATGATCACTTGATGTTTCGAGGCTAGTGTTTGATAGCTTTCGCGGACGAGTGGCATCAGCTCTTCTACTCTGCGCTGGTGGTAGTCGACGGCGGAAATTTGTCCCCAGATCTTGCCTCGCACTATTACTTGCGAGGAACAATCACCGGAAGGTTTGATGAGAATCGGATTCATGTGGACCGACGGTGCGATGCCGGCGGCTTCGGCCTGCAGCGCCTGGGCGCGGCCGATTTCCAGGCCTTCTATGGTCGCGGCAGAGTTCAACGACATGTTCTGTGATTTAAATGGAGCGACGTTGTAGCCCCGCTGGGCGAAGATGCGGCAAAGCGCTGTCGTCAGGAGCGATTTGCCGACGTGGGAGCTGGTTCCGAGGACCATGATGGCGCGTGCTTGGGTCAGAAGTTTTCATGGTTTTGTACAGTGTGGTCACGGGGAAGCCCCATGTTCTCCTGAGCGTACATGGGCCGAAAAGGATTCTTCAAATGCTTTTACTCAGCGTGTGTCGTCATGGCAGATGGGCCTCCGCAGAAGCGGTCAGGGCTCGCCCTCCGTTCGGGATGACAAAAGGAGAGAGTGGTCATCGGGCAAGGGACCCCTCTCGCTACCAGGCTCGTGAGAATTTGGGACCCGCCTTACTCGCATCGCGAAGGCTCGCATCAACTCCTGCATTCAACTCGATCAATCTCCCGAATAGCCAAACCAAATCAGAAAGGCGGTTGAGATACGCTAACACCTCCGGCTGTACCTGCTGCCCGCTCTCCGCCAGCCGCACGGCGGCTCGCTCCGCACGCCGGCACACCGTCCTTGCAACCTCATAGGCAGCCGACTCAGTATGCGCGCCGGGTAAGGACCAATCGGCGAGGATCCCTCCGTGTAGCTTCTATCTGATACACCAACTGAGTCAAGAAACTCGACGTCTTCTGCGGTGATGTATACCTGCGGCTTGCGGCTTTCTGGAGGCGTCGCCATTGCCGAGCCAAGCCGGAACAGCGTCTTTTGAATCTGCTCCGTCCATCCGACGATCTGCTCGTTCTTACAGATGCTGCGGGCAAAGCCGAGCACGGTGTTCAGCTCGTCTACCGAGCCATAGGCTTCCACCCGCAGGTCTGCTTTCGAAATGCGAATGCCGCCGGCAAGCCCGGTTTGTCCGCCATCTCCATGCTTGGTTGCAATACTCATTGGTTTTCTCCTTTTGCTTCATAGCGCACGACGCAACAATACGGTTGCGTTTGTTGCCAGGCCTCTTCCTCCGAGCGTCCGTGGAGATGCCTCAAGACCACGCGCAGGACTCCGGCATGGGTGACCACCGCGATCGACCTCAAATTGCGATGGATGAGATCATTCACTTCCTCCAGGACTCGTGCTTCAAAATTCCGGGAAGCTCTCTCCGGCAGGCGCGGGAACGTGAGGATAGCCATCCACCCACTTCCTCGCGTAATCAGGATCCATCTGCGCGATTTCTCCCCAGGTCAGGCCTTCCCACGCACCAAAATGAATTTCCCGCAAGGCAGGACTAAGGGTCAGAGGAATGTTCCTGCCGGCGGCAATCGCTTGCGCAGTGCTTTGCGCGCGCCGCAAGTCACTGCTGTAGACTGCCTCGATCCTTTCCGTGGAGAGCACTGCAGCTAGCCCGGCGAGCTGCGCTTGCCCTTGCGCATTGAGATCAGGATCGGAATGGCCGCAAAATCGCCCAGCCATCCCGGTCTCAGCATGACGAATAAATAGCACCCGGCTCATGGCGTCCACACTCCGCAAAGGTAGACGGCGATCTCGGTAAGCTGATTGGTGGCGCCAAAGCAGTCGCCGGTAACGCCGCCAAACTTTCGCATGTAAAACAAGCTGCTGAGCAAGGGGAATCGCAATCGCTGAAAGCACCGGAGCGATTGCCGCCTTGCGAAGAGTCACGATCACGGTGACGATAGTGAAGACGGACCCCGCAATCAGAGACGAAACAGAGGTCAGGCTTGCGATGCGCGCACCCTGGCCCTCGCTGTCGCGGGCCGCCGGCAAGTAATAGCTGAGGGGCAGAGTCGACCAACGGCAAAGCACATGGGCGGAAATCAGGTAGGCAGTGAAGTGCTCAAGCGGCAGTCCGGCGAGGAGTACGGCGCGGCTTAGCAAGGAGAACACCATGGCGGCTGCGCCGTAAGCGCCGATGCGACTATCACGCAAAATGGCCAGTCGCTGTTCCGGGTTCCGGCCGCCTAGACTATCAGCCACGTCCGCGAGACCATCTTCATGCAGACAACCCGTAATCAGCACCAGGTACAGCAGAACCGCGACGGCGGAGGCAGGACGGCCAAGGTGAGGCGCCAGCACTTTCTCCAGTAGCGCCGCACCCGATCCAATCACCAGGCCGACCATGGGAAAAAACTTGACGGAGCGAGCCAGGCCATCGGGCGCGAAGGTCACTGGAGGCACCGGCAGCCGGGTGAGGAATTGAAAGGCCACCGCAATATCTACCGCAAATCGCGGCGCGCGCAAGCTCATGCAGTGGCTCCGCTGATGCCGGCGGAGGTGAAGGTGGCCATCTCCTGGTAGAGCCGGATAGCCCCTTCCAGAACCGGCATGGCCAGAACGGCGCCGCTGCCTTCCCCCAATCGCATTTGCAGGTCAAGAATAGGCTCGATGTCCAGATGACCCAGCAGGATCCGATGGCCGGGCTCCTGCGACTGATGCCCGGCGAACAGGTAGGGCCGTACTGCTGGGGCGAGCCCGCAGGCAATCGCAGCCGCGGCTGTGGAAATAAACCCGTCCATCACAACCGCCATCTGCCGCCGCGCGGCGCCCAGAATCATGCCGGTCATGGCCGCGATTTCAAGACCGCCCGCGCAGCGAAGGATCTTGCGCGGACCGGCGGGCTGAGCAAAATGATGCTTTACCACCGTTTCCACCGTATGGCATTTGCGCGCATACGCTTCTTTGTCAAGCCCGGCTCCTTTACCTGTGACCAACGCGGCCGGCATCCCAGTCAGCGCCGCCGTCATCACACTGGCCGCGGTGGTGTTGCCGATACCCATCTCGCCTACTGCGACCAGGTTGTTTCCTTTGGTGTGCGCGGTCTCGGCCATGGTGAGGCCGACCGCGAGCGCCGCGGCGACTTCTTCGAGACTCATCGCCGGTTCTCGCAACATATTCCTGCTGCCCCGGCGCACCTTGCCGTCTAGCAAACCCGCGTAGCCGAACAGGTCTGCGTCGACACCAACATCCACCACATTCATTTCCACCTGGTTGAGCCGCGCCAGCACATTGATGGCGGCTCCTCCGGAAAGAAAGTTGAGCACCATCTGCTGGGTCACCTTTGATGGGTAAGCGCTTACCCCTTCCGCGGTAATGCCGTGATCCGCGGCGAAGACGTAGACCGACTTACTCACCGGGCCGTTGATATTTCCCTGGCGGATAGCGAACCATTGCGCCGCCAGATCTTCCAGGCGTCCCAGACTTCCCAGCGGTTTGGTAAGTGAATCGAGTCGAGTTCTGGCCTGGGCCAGATACGTTTCCGGTGGGGCGGCGATGGCCCCGATCACTTCCTCGATGTTTGGTTGTACCTCGGTATTCATCGCGCTTCTCTCCGGTAAAGCTCGGCGCGCTCGATCAGTAGCGGATGACGGTCCGGCGGGCACTGAAAGGCGCGTTCCAGGATGGAGGGTTTCAGCATCTGCTCCGGGGTGCCGGTGGCTAAGGGTTGTCCCGGGCTGAGCAACAGTACAGTCGAAAAGTTCTTATCCACCAGGTGCAGATCGTGAATGGAGGCCAGGATGGTGATGCCCTCGGCCCGGAGATAGTGCAGCAGATCAATCAGCTCAACTTGTCTGCCGATATCGAGGTTTTGGGTGGGCTCATCGAGCAACAGCAGGCGCGGTTGCTGCGCCAGGCCCAGAGCTATCTTGACCCTCTGCTTCTCGCCTCCGCTGAGCTCGTTAAACACGCGATGGCGCAAGCTCGACACATCCGCCAGGTCAAGTGCTCGATCAACGGCCAGGCGATCGCTGCGCCCCGGTCCGCGCAGCATGCCGATGTAGGGAGTACGGCCTTGCTCCACGACTTGTTGCACGGTGAAGGCAAAGGGCAGTTCCAGCTGTTGCGGCACCAGGGCGACGGTGCGCGCCACTTCTTTCAGAGGGATGGCCTCTAATGGCCGCCCGAGCAGGCGAACAGCCCCTGCCGCGGGCCGCAGAACCCCGGCGGCAATACGCAACAGTGTCGTTTTACCGGAACCATTGAGCCCGATCAGCGCGCTGCAGCTACCCTCTTCCAGATCGAAGGTTGTCTGGCGAAGGACCTTCTGTCCCTGGTAGTCAAAATGCACGCCCTCCATGCGTAACAGACACGTCATACGGTATAGCTCCGTTTCATCTTGCGCAGCAGGTAAAGGAAGAAGGGGCCACCGACAAAGGCGATCAGGATGCCCACCGGAACTTCCGAGGGAGCAAAGAGGGTCCGCGCCAGGGTATCGGCAAGCATGAGGAAGATGGCCCCGGCGAGCGCGGTCACCGGCAGCAGGCGAACATGATCGGGCCCTAGCAGCAGGCGCGCGACGTGAGGCACGATCAAGCCGGCGAAACATGATCATGCCGCCAAGCGAGACCGACACGGCGGTCATTAGGGAGCCGATCAGGATGATCGATACGCGCGCGGACTCGACTCTTATCCCGAGCTGCTGCGCGTACTCGTCGCCCAGAACCAGGGTGTTCAGCGTCCGCATCAGGGGAAGCGCCGCCACCGCTGCCAGGGCGAGGAGAGCGGCACTCACGGCTAATTCGGTCCAGGTTGGTACGCCGATGACACCGTGCAGCCAGGAGGCCAGAACGCGATTGTCGTCGCCCGTTCTATCGAAGAGCTCGAAGAAGTAGCTTGAATTCGTGAAGCATGGTGCTGATGGCAAAACCGGCCAGCAGAAGGGTCACCACGTTGGTCTTGCCCGCCGATCGAGCCAGCGAGTACACCAGCGCCATCGTAGCCGCCGAGCCGGTGAAGGCTAGTAGCGTAGTGGCGCTGAAACCGAAGACTGACCACTGGGAGAGGAATGAGATCCCGATGCAGGCGCCCAGGATGGCGCCTCCCTGAGATCCGATGACGTAAGGATCGGCGATGGGATTGCGAAAGAGTCCCTGGAAGAGAAGACCGGCCATCGCCAGCCCCGCGCCCACCAACCCCGACGGCCAGCACCCGCGGCAGGCGGAGATGAAACAGGATCAGCCGCTGCATTTCGGTAAGCGGATGATATCCCAGCATGGCGGCAAAGATAGTCCGGGGCGAGATAGACACAGCCCCGGTCGCCAGCGAGACCAGGGTCGTGACGCCGAGCGCAACCGTCAGAAGCATGATCAGAGCCAGGGGACTAAGCCTGACTCTTTCATGCCGGCTGACTTCGGGCGAGCCCCCGTGCCGGGGCGAGGCCGCCGGGTTGTTCGATACCGTGGCTATTTCAATCGCCAAGATTCGCCTCCGAAGCTGACCTTTATGCCGGCCCGAACGGTAAAGGGCAGCGCAGGGAAACCGAACGCTTCACTGTAGTGCTCGCTCAACAGGTTCTGCATATCAGTGTAGGCCGTCAGCGATCGGGTCAACTGGTAGCCGCCCCCCAGTTCAAGGCGTTGGTAGGCGCCGTCAAGATTCCGGTTCGGCAGCAGCAGGGTATTGCCGAACTCCGAATCCGTCAGAAAGTCGCTGTCGTCGCGGCGGCCGACCAGCGTTCCGGTGAACGAGCCATACCATTTGGAGCGGTTGTAGGTAAGCCCAAAGTAGCCGGAGTGAGGAGCGCGGCGGAAGGGCCTTGCGCCCACCAACGGGGAGAAGGCGCCAATCTGGATATTCGGGAAATTCGGGTTGTAACTGGGCTGCGAGGAACTGGAGAAAGAGCGCTGCACCACTGCGTCCAGATAGGTGTAACCGCCGCGGGCAAACAGATGGCTGCCAATCTTGTACTCCAAGGCGGTCTCGAAACCCTGGGCGCGAAAGGCCTGGGAGTTGACGGCTGCTCCAAACTCGACCGCCGGGTTGCTGGCGGCCGGCAGCCCCAGTGCCAGCAAGGCCGACTGGGGCACGAATTCCACCCCGTTGGTAAATTCGTTGTGAAAGTAAGTCAGCGTTGCGCGTGCACGGCCGTTCCAAAACTGCTGGTCGACCCCTCCATCATAGGTGCGGGAGGTTTCCGGACCAATGGGAGAGACGCCATACTGCTTGATCAAATCACTGCCGTTCGGCAGTGCATCCAGAATGTCAAAGAGAGATATGCTCTGGTAATAGATGCTCGGCTCCTTGATGCCCTTGCCAAAGCTGAAGTTTAGCTTGGTTCCACTGAGCCAGCCGCTATTGGTAGGGCGAAAGAGATAGTAGGCAAGGGAAGCGCGCGGCGTGGCCGCAAAACCGAAGAGGCCGTTGTCCTCGAGTCCACTCCCGATGGTGTAATAGAGGCGGTTTTTTATATCGCCAGCGAGTTGCACGGTGTAGCTGTAATTGCCGCGCTCGATAGCCGTGGGCGGACCGCCCGAAGAAACGGTCGAGCCCCGTTCATCTTCATACTTGAACGCGCCCAGGGCGACGATGTGCGCATTCACCCGGTAATCGGATTGGGCGTACACAAAGTCGCGCTTGCTGGGCGCCAGGTAGTTGTTGGGGTAGGTTGAGCCGTAGCTTGTTCCATATTGGAAGATGGCTTGCCCGTTGACGCGATACCCGTTGGCGCCCTGTATGTTGACCGGTGCCCCGAGGTAGACATCCAGGTCAGGATCATAGATTCCTGTCGCGGCAAAGTCGGTGAAGTTATAGTTCAAGCGCAAGCCGCCATAGCGGATCTGGTTGTGCCATTTCTCCGTGGTCTGATTGTTCCACGCAGCACTGTAATAGCTGTCCTGCTCTTTTACGCTTGCGGCATCGGGAATACCGTAAAGCAGGATGGCGTTCGGTTGATCGGCAGCGACCGCAAGGTGCCGCAGCGTGAACCGCAGGTCGTTGGCGGTATTCGGTGTCCAGCCAAAGTTGCCCGCATAGGTGCCGTTGTGGAATGAATCGTTGGGCAGGTTATTGCGCGTATCGGTGCGGGCATACGCCGAGTAGTAATCGAAATGGCGAAACGTTCCGCTCAGCGTGCCCACCTGGCGAAAGCTGTTGAAGTTTCCGCCGTCGCCGGAATAGGTCAGCAAGGGCAGCAGGGTACTTCCCCGGGCAGTGGTCAGGCTCACCACGCCCGCCAGGGCATCGGAGCCATAGAGGGCGCTGTTCGGCTCTCTCAATACTTCGAGCTTGTCGATGCCAACCGCATCGAGATTGGCAAACTCAACCGATCCGCCGATATCGTCGGCCGGTACGCCGTCGACTAATACCTTGTTGGCGTTGACGTTGCCCCCGCGAATCGACAAGCCGGTGGTACCCCCCACCTGGCCGGTCTGGGTGACTTGTGCTCCGGGGATCAGGCGTAGCGGATCCTGCACCTCGGTCGCGTACCGGTATTGATCCGCAGTCAGCACGCTGACCGGCACCCCAACCTGTGCCTCGGGCGTAGGTGTTCCCGTGGCGGTTACCGTAACCTGTTCGGTCAATGTTTGGGTAGCCAGGGTGATATCTACCTGGGCCTTGCCCGAGGCCGCCACGAAGACAGCGTTGCTGGTAGTGGCCTGAAACGTGGGCGCAACCGCCCGAACCTGGTAACGAGCGGATTTCTGCACCTGGAAGCTATAGTCGCCGGCGGCATCGGTTTTTGTTTCCTGCGCAACGGATGCGCCGTCCAGCAATTCGACAGTGGCTGAGACGATCACTGCGCCTAGCGGATCCGTGACGGTCCCGTGCAAAGTGCCACCATCGGCGCCAAAGGCGGTCAAGGGCGCGACCAGGAGCGAGACCAGGAGCGATAGAAGAAGCAGCGTCCTGCGGAAGATAGATAAGTCGAACATTTGTGTGCCCCCTCGGGTTGGTTAAGCAAGGCCGTTCTCCTGACTTACGCGTCCACAAACCTCGGCTGCCTTCCCAGGACTCGTCCCAGTGGCTTTGATATCTTCCTCGCCGGGTTCTCTGCGCTTACAGTTACGGGGTAGTGGCGGATTCGCACCGCCTTCTCGATACCTTGCCGTGGTGATTGGTGGAAGAACGGGTCGTCCCGTCCTAAGGATCCAGGAGCCTTCTAAGGGTGAAATTCTTTGGCTAACTCCTCCAATGCGTCGATAGCGACGGGACTTGGTTCCTGTATGCCGCTATCAACGTAATAAACCTTGCCTTTCTGGATCGCGGGCAGACTGCTCCAGCCCGGCCGCTTTTGCAAGGTGTCGATAGAGACTTTGCCCCCGCGGATCAGCAATAGAGCCTCCGGCGCACGGGCGATCACTGCCTCCAGGCTGATCTGCGGCCAATCGGGGATCAGGTCATCGGTCACTGACCTGGCTCCCGCGGCCGCGATGATCTCGCTGATGAACGCATGCTTGCCGACGCTAATGATCGGGTCGTACCAGATCGGAACCAGAACCCGTGGCGCCGGTTTTCCGGCCGTGCGTGCCTTCACTGCAGCAATGCGCCGGCTAAGGTTGGCGTCGAGTGCATCGGCCTGCGGAACACGATTGAGCGCCTCGCCCACGCTCTTCACGGAGCGCAGGATACCTGGCAAACCCTGAGGGTCGACCAGGTAGACAGGCACACCGACACTCTTCAATTGAGTCGCGGTTTCCATCGACCCGGGAATATTGGTTCCCACGACCAGGTCAGGACGGAAGGAAAGAATCGTCTCGATCGAGGGTTTTACCAGGCTGCCGATACTCGGCTTCTTCAGGGCTGCAGGCGGATACGTGGTGTAATCACTGACGGCAACCACATCGTCACCAGATCCCAAGGCGAAAACAGTGTCGGTGACACTCGGCACCAGGCAAACCACGCGATGCGGGTGGTCGGGGACTGTGACCGTGCGGCCGGTTTCATCGGTCAGCACGCGGCTGGCGTGTGCTATGGCTCCGCACGAGGCTGCGAGTGAGAATAGAAGCAGCAGCGTCCTTCTCATGCGGTTGCCCCTACCTTTTGCCGAACGGCGGATCACGGAAGTGCCCTGCGACAGCGGGGTTAGCTCCAAAGTGCAGGTGTACATAGCTGGCCAGTACATTGCCGCAGGCGTAAGCCTTCCGTCTGCTGCTTTCCTGAAAGAGAAAAGTCCACCTGGTAGCTGGTCGCCACTCCGCCGTCAGAGCAAATCCGGGAGTAGTGGAAGCTATGACCTCGAACCGTGGTGCCCCTGGGCCCGAGCAGACAATCTTGTGTAAAAGTGACGGTGACGTAGCCAAAATCGACCAGCTTGCTCGTCATTTCCATCTTTAGGGGCAAGATCCCCAGCATGGGGTAGCGGCTTCCGTCCGCCCTGCTCAATTCTTGTGACAGGTAGAGCAGGCCGCCGCATTCGGCGTAGATGTGTCCTCCGGATCGAGCGAAGTCCCGGATCTGGTCGAGCAACGGCGTATTCGCGCTGAGCTCGCGGGCATAGAGTTCAGGATATCCGCCGCCTATGTACAAAGCATCCAGATTTGAAGGCAGAACCCGGTCCTCGAGCGGGCTGAAGGGGATAATGTCCGCTCCCTGCTCGCGCAGCAAATCCAGATTGTCCTGGTAATAAAAGGAGAAGGCAGAGTCTCTTGCCACCCCGATCCGCAAGTGCGGGGAATTCCCGCTTTCCCATCGTGGAGGGGACTGTCGTTTCCAGAGGGAACTCGAGCTTAAGAAGGTCATCCACCTTAAAGTGCGTCTCAGCCAGATTGGCCAAGGTATCGAGCGAGATCTCATGCTCGGCGGCCGCGTGCAATCCGAGGTGGCGCTCGGGAATCGCTATTGCAGGCTCGCGCGGAAGCCATCCCAAAATAGGCGTCTTGCAGCGGGCCTGTATCGCAGATTCGAGCAGCCGGTAATGGTGGAGACCGGCCACCCGATTAAGGATTAGCCCGGCTAGCGGTAAATCGGGATCGAAACACTCGAAGCCCAGCACGGTCGCCGCCACGCTTCGTGCGCTTTTAGCACAGTCCAGGACGAGCACGACCGGCAGCTTGAGCATTTTGGCAATTTCGGCGCTGCTGCCGGCTTCTGTGGATCCATCTTTTCCGTCGAAAAGCCCCATCATCCCTTCCACGACCACTGCATCCGCACCCACCGCCGCCCGGGAAAGCACTTCGCGGTTGGACTCCGGGCTGAGCATCCAGGTGTCGAGATTGCGCGATTGCCTTTCCGCGATCCGGGTGTGATGAGTGGTGTCCAGAAAGTCGGGGCCCCCTTTGCAGGGCTGGACCACGAAGCCGCGCCGGCGCAGGCAGGCAATGATGGCCAGGGCCACGGTGGTTTTGCCCACTCCGCTGGCAGTGCCACCAATCAGCATGCCGGTCATTGAGAAACCCGGGGAGAAACCTGGGCATTCACCTGGGGGTGAGCTTCGCCCTTGAGCACCAAGGGAAGACCGGCGACCAGCAGAAGCACGTTCGACGCTACCCGGGCAACGCTTTGGTTCATCTCGCCCAGCAGATCGCGGAAGCGCCGGCCAGAAGGATATTCCGGCACCACTCCACTGCCCACCTCATTCGACACCAGCACGATAGAACAAGCGGGCGCCTGGAGTGCGGAACAGAGGCCATCGATAGAGATTTGCTCATCCGCCTTGGCGTCGAGCAGGTTGGCGGCGAAGAAAGTCAGGCAATCGATAATCATGAGATCGCACTTGGGACCGTGCTCAGCGATCGCCTCGGCCAGCGCCAGAGGTTCTTCCACGGTTTGCCAATGCTGTGGACGGCTACTGCGATGGCGTTCGACTTTGCGCCGCATCTCGTCGTCCGCGGCCTGCGCCGTGGCCACAAAAACCACCCGCCTGGCACGCTCGCCGAGCTGCTGCGCGTAGTGGCTCTTGCCGCTGCGTACTCCTCCTAACAGGAGAGTTACG
Source organism: uncultured Acidobacteriaceae bacterium (assembly GCA_963847155.1). Classification (GTDB taxonomy): domain Bacteria; phylum Acidobacteriota; class Terriglobia; order Terriglobales; family Acidobacteriaceae; genus PALSA-350. The sequence goes on from CAWJZH010000011.1 coordinate 193,946, forward strand.
GTACTGCGATGGTTTGACTGCATTCATCGCCTCTGGCGCAGGACGAAACCTGGCGCGAAGCGGGATCCAATAAATAGGCAGCGTCCGGACTGACCAGCGAACTTCCGTCAGCGAGGTTGCTTTCCAGCTCTCCCATCGAAGCTGAAAACGGCCCTGGAGGGCATCCGGCCGGTCTCCTGACTTACGCTTCGTCGACCTTGAACAGCCTTCCCAGGACGGTAGTCCCAGTGGCTCCAGCAAATTGGTTCAAGCTCTCGGCGCTTACAGTTACGGGGTAGTGGCGGATTCTCACCGCCTTCCCGAACACCAGATTGCTCAACGATAGCGCCCCCGCCGCAGTGCGTCAATGGGTGACCAGTTGGTCACCCTACTTCCAAGGGGATGGGGTCAACCGTGGTTTCGGCAAAAGCGGGAAGGGTGAGTGATGGCAGGATGCTGGCAATCGCCGCATACACCAGAAGTCCACCATAAAGCGGAGGGCTGACGGAGAAATTTTCTCGCAGTATTTCCGCGATGACCAGGGTAAAGATCAGGGTAGGAGTGAGCGCGATGGCCACGCGGACGCTGCCCCTGTGCCCCCTATGCTGCATAAACCGCGATTGCAGCCAAACCACTGCCAGACGAACGGGGATAAGGCAGGCGGAAAGCACGACTCCATAGAGCAACGACGCAGAAACGAGCGCCGCGCTGGGAACTCCAAGGCCGTTGTGGAAGAAGTAGAAGGGAATAAAGAAAGAGGCGAATAACCGGATGGCATCAAGATTTTCCGCCGAGGCGAGGGTGGTCATGCGTTTGCTGAGAGACCGCGCGACCAGTCCGGCGACAAATGCGCCCACCAGGTAATAGACGCCCAAGGACTCGGTAATGACTGCACAAATGAGCCCCACCATCAGTAAGAGCGAGAACTCCGAACCGGGAGCGTAAGGCACCACCCAGCGTCCAAGAGCGAGAAACAGCAGCGGCATGAGCGCAATCAACAAAACGACCGCACTGCCGGAAATGAGCAGCGTCTTGATGGATCCTGCCTGCGAAATCACCATGAAGAGGAAGACGGCCGTCACTTCGCCGGCCACCGCATGGAGCGCGACCTCTGACTGCTCCGTATGGTCGAGGCCGGAGTGGGGCAGCATATCGAGAATAAAACCCGTGGATGGAGTCAGGAGCGCAAGCGCGATCAGGCAATCGACCTGCCAGCCAAGATGAAGGTAGATGGCGGCGATGCGAGCACAAGCTACCAGCACCAGGCCACGTACTGCGAAGTTCGCCGCCAGCGATGGCAGTTGACGGCGTAGTTCGGAGAGATCGACTTCCAGGCCGGCGAAAAGAAAGAGCGCTGCAATGCCCAGGGTCGAGAGATAGGAAATCACATTGTCTTTTATCAGGGGCTTGAAAAAACCAGCCACGATGATGCCAAAGGCAAAGCAAGTGAGCGGCGCCGGTAGCCGGAAGCGCTGCAAAGCCCGCGGAATCACCAACAGGCCGAAAACCACGGCCAGGTAGATAAAGGTAGTGCGAGTTCCGTGCATAGCCCTCCTGCAGGTATTGCGAGGCCGGTGGTCAAAGGGGAAGATCTTAAATTTAGCGCGGTTATGCCAGGGAGGGGAATGGAATTCATGGGTGGTGCAGAGGTGTACTCAGGGCTAACGTCCTGAGCTAGGCAGCCAGACGTGTCCAAATTAGATTTTTTCAAAATGCCTCGGTTTAGGAACCGCCCTTTCCTTGCAACGGTCCTCTTCTTTTCTGTCATCCCGAGCGCAGCTGACTTGCTTGCGGCAAGTTGAGGGAGAAATGACACTGCAAACATCGTCATAGATGCAAGGCCCGGAGGGCCGACCGCCAAACGTCAGCCCAGCCCGGAAGGGCTGGGAAATCGATCCCGAAGAGGATCTGAGCGCCGTGGGCGCGGCACTAAACCGATCGTCCGCACTCCCGGTGTCATTAGGAGCGCAGCCGAGTGATCTGCGGTTCTACTGACTAGTCCTGGAAACCCGGAATAACAAAGGTGAGATTGAAGTTTCCAGGAGAATTCGGTGGATGACTAGTGGAGGTTGAGGACCGTTAGGAGCGGGGCACACGAATGGCGCACCGCAGATCCGCTCGGCTGCGCTCGGGATGACACAGCGGTAGCGGCGATCGGTTTAGTGCCGCGCCCACGGCGCTCGGATCCGCTTCGGGATCGATTTCCCAGCCCTTCCGGGCTGGGCTGACGTTTGGCGGTCGGCCCTCCGGGCCTTGCATCACAGCGATTCTTGCCGTGTCATTTCTCCCTCAACCTGCCGTAGGCAAGTCAGTTGCTCGGGATGACAGAAAAGGGAGAGGACCGTGGCAAGGAAAGGGCGGTTGCTGGAGGAAAGGGCAGTTCCTGAGCCGAGGCATTGTTTAAAGCCAATTTGGGCAGCAGACGATCTATATGCAACGAGAATTTCTTCCGCCAAGCGCGCTTCGAACCAATCAAGAAGTTACATCCTAATAAAAGCCAGTTGCTCCACTGATTTGGACAACTCTGAAGTTCAGCCTGTCCCTTCGGGACTTGCGTCGGGAAATGGATCGTTTCACTTCAGAGTTCTTTGAGCAGCCAGCGTATCGATCGCTTCTGGATTTCGATGTACTGAGGATTCCACATAGCATGGATGGTGTGGCCAACCGCGGTGAACACCACCCGGCCTTTGCCGAAATCGTATGCCCAGCCGGAGACAGATTTGGTGCCCCGGTTTTCGAAATTGAGGCCATCGAGATTCTCTGCTTCAAGAATGGCGTATTTGGGGTCTTTGTCGTAAATCACGTAGTGCTGCTCATCGTTGACAATGAACGGGCTCATGCCTTGAGTGATGGGATGGCTGTTCGCCGTAGCATGTACTTGAAACGGACGCAGCGGAGGGTGGCCGTTGTAGGCGCCTCCCATCACCTCACGATAGTCCTTCGAACTAAGCGAAATGTCGCTGCAGTTGTGAAGCGCATAAAAACCGTTGCCCGCGTTCACGAATTCCTTGATCGCCGTACCCTGCTCCTCTTTGATCCAACGCACTGGCTTGGGGTCGGGGAAGGTCTTTGGCGTCTCCAGATCTGCTTCGTAAGCCGTGTATGCATCGGGTCCCAGGTAGCCGTTCGGCCAGATCATGCCGTCGCGCAGAATCAGGAGCAACTGGTAGTTTTTCAGCAGGCCGCTGGAGATCTGATCGTATTGGATGGTGTAGTCGATGGGGATGTCGAGATCCTGAAAGACCTTATCCAGGCTCACTCGAATGTAGTCGGCATTGTGGTAACGGTCGCCAATGAGTGCGAGGGCTCGCGGCTTCCCGTTGCTACGCGCCGCGGGCGATTGCCCGGTCGCACTTGTACCAAGCCCCAGCAATCCTGCGCCGGCTACAAGACCGGCGTTTTGCACCAGGGATCGCCTCGAGAAATTTGTCCGAAAGAACTTCATGGAGCCTCCAGTGTTACTCAGTGGGCACAAATAAAATGTCGACGGGCGAGGGGATTTCCAGCATCTGGCCCGCCGCTTTCAACTTGCCGTCTTTGGGATCGACAGAAAAAACGACCAGGCTGTTCGATTTCTGGTTAGCCGCTATCAGGTATTTGCCGGTCGGGTCGAGAGCAAAATTCCTGGGAATATTTCCTTGCGTGGGTACGACCTGAACCTTGGTCAGTGTTCCCTTGACCGGATCGATGGCAAACACCGTAATGCTGTCATTGCCACGATTGGAGGCATACAGAAATCGGCCGGAACGATCCACTTCTATTTCTGCCGAGTTGTCGATGCCGGTGAAGCCGTCCGGCAAGATTGGAGATAGTTTGCACCGGCGTCAGCGACCCTTTCACCGGGTTGTAGGAAAAGACAGCGACGCTCGATCCCATTTCGCATAATCGCATAAGCAAACTTCGCCCCTCGTCCAAAGGTGAAATGCCGCGGTCCCAGGCCCGCTTTCACCGTAGCGTACGCAGGATCGTTGGGCGCGAAGGTACCCTTCGCCGCATCCACCCGATAGATCTTGATCTGGTCCGTGCCCAGATCGGGCACGAAGAGGAAGCGATTGTCCGGCGAGAGCACCACCGCATGCGCATGAGGCCCCTTCTGGCGGGCTGGATCCACACTCGAGCCGGTATGTTGATCAAACCCTGTTCGCTCGCCGATGCTTCCGTCCGGCTTGATGGCGAACGAGGCAACATTGCCACTTCCGTAGTTGGCCACGAACAGCATCTTGCCGGTTTTATCAACCACCAGGTGGCAGGACCCGCCTCCCCCAGCATCCACCTTGTTGAGAAAAGTGAGGGCGCCGGTCTTGCGATCGATGGAGTAGCTACTGATCGATCCATTTTTCTTATAGTTGCTTGCTCCGGGTTCCTGACCCATCTCGGTCGCTGCGTAAAGAAAACGATGCTGTGGATCGGTGGCCATGAAGGAAGGATTCGCTTGCTCGGCGGCCACCCCAATCGGGGTAAGCTTTCCGCTGTGATGGATCAAACCGGTAGTTGTAAATTCCCTTGCTGCTGGTGGCCGTGTAGGTGCCCACATAAACCAGGTAAGAGCTGGCGGCGCCGTCATCTTCTTAGCTTCCGCGCTCAGAAACCGTGGCCCACTCGCGACTGACAAGCAAGAACCCTGCAAACAGCGACCATGCTCCACCATGTTCCTGCAACCTGCCGTCGTGTCATCGATTCTCCTACCCCTTCCAAACGTCCCCACTCTTTCTAGATCAGAGCGGGTTACAACGCAAGACATTCCTGTTTGCCGGTACTCCCTCATCTGCACGAGCAATCCGCCGGTTCGTCTGTCCTCGTTCTGCATCGCGCTCTCAAAAGACAAGTTTTGCTGCGATCTGCATGATGCGTCCGTCTTTGGAGCTCGTGATGCGGCCAAACGCAGAACTGCTGAAGGAGTTGTTCGGGTTTAGAAGATTCGTGTGATTCAAGACGTTAAATACTTCCCAGCGAAGCTCCAGTCGCTTGTCCTCATGGATAGGGATGTTCTTGAACAGTCCGCCATCAAAGTTCTCGATTCCGGGCCCATAGATCGTGTTCCGCCCACTCGTACCAAACGTGCCCTGGGCAGGAAGCGAGAACGCACTGGTGTTGAAATACTTGGCAATTTTGCTTGTTCTGGAGCGGCCGTTGTACACCGCGACAGGACCGTGCACATCCGCGTGATCGATCGCCACTCCGACCAGGCTTCGATCAACCCCGGCCAGCACACTGAACGGCGCGCCACTTTGCAAAGTGACGATTCCATCGAGCTGCCAGCCGCTGGTCAACGCTTTCGCAAATGTGTTGCCCGACGGCAAACCGGGAATCCTATACAGGAACGAGGTAACAAAGCGATGTTTGACATCGAAGTCCGATGGACCGTAATCGAGGTTCCAGTTAAACGGATTGCGTGCCTGGTTTCCTAGTCCACTATTGCCGTCGTTGGAGGCGATGTCCATGGATTTCGCGTAAACATACGAACCAAGCAATGTAAATCCGCCCGAGAAGCGGCGATTCCAGTTGATCTGAAAGGCGTGGTAGTTGGAGGGACCAGCCGCAATGTCTTCCGTGATCGTCTGGAAGTTGGTATACGGCCGACGGGAATTGACGTTCCCCGTGGTGGATTTGCCCGGGACATAGATACCGGGATTTTCCTCCTCCAGCAGCAGGAGATGTGTTCCTTTCGCCCCCAGGTAAGCCGCCGTCAACGACGACCTGCTTCCAAACTTCCTTTTGTACAGTCAGGTTCCACTGCTGGATATAACCAGTGGTGAAATTAGGATCGATCGTATTCTCCGTCATGGGAAGGTAGAAGACCCTTGACGCGCGATCCGCCGCGGTCTTGGGCGGAACATAATTCAGCAGAAGCTGCTGGGTTTGCTGGTGGTTCGCGTAAGGATTAGAGAACTGGACGCCGAAAGTCGTTTGCCCGTAAGAGAAGGGCTGATTGAGCTGATTGGTATTCACTGCCACCGGCCGTAAGGTGTCGGAAAAGATTCCATAGGCCGCACGAATAACAGTCTTTCCGTTTCCACCGGGGTCATACGCAAAACCGATGCGAGGGGCAAGCCGGTCGTAACGATTGGGAGAAACTCCGGGACCAATCCCGGGATCTCCGGGGAAAACGGCACCCAGGGGCGCCAGGGGATAGATGATCGACTGCTGGCCAGGACGGAAAGCACCATCGTGCCCAAATCGATCGCGAGTGGTGATGTACGGTTCCCAACGCAAGCCAAGGTTGAGCGTCAGCCTGGTCGATGCCCGCCAGTCGTCTTGAAAGTAAAGAAAAGGTGTGTATTTATACTGCTCGGAAAACAGCGGCGTATTCTGGAAAACGCTGTTGGCTGCTCCGAGGAAGAAATCAGCATAACCATCGCCGTAAGGCCCTGATAGCGTGCCGGTAAACGCGTACTGTGGGGCAAATTGGAAATACTCTCGTCCGTATCTGCGCTCGTAGGAATATTCTCCGCCGAACTGAAGCAGATGGTTATTGAGGGAGTAGCTAACCGTGTCAATGAATTGGTAGTTCATCATGAAGCTGCGAAAGTTCGTGGGAACCCGGATGGACAAACCATTCGCAGCGGAAACAGACCAGTCGGTGGGAACACTGGGCGGCGCCAGGGGGATACACGACGAGCAGCCAAGGCCAGCCCAGGTAGTCGGGTTGGTGATTTGCGGCGACCGGATGAACGTGTTGCGCGCGATCATGAACGTTGCCAGGTTGAGTAATCCGGGCGTGAAGATGTGGGTCTCGTTGATCGACCCATTATGGGTGGGCCAATCGTTGTTCGAGTTGAAAGCGGGAAGGCCGGCGTTCTGCGCATTGAAACTATCGTCAAAGAAATAGCGAAAACTGACCTTATCGCTGCTGGAAAGGGACTGATCCAGCTTGGCGATGACCTGGTTCTCTCTTGTGGGTAAACCCAGATTGAACGCATAAACGTTCCCGGCGCGGTTGGGTAGCGGAAGAAAGGCAGCGGCGAATGCCTGGCCCACGGGGTCGAGCAGGGCAGCCGGGATAACGTTCCCGGGAAACGGAGAACCGGTGGGATTGGCCGGGGTGACGGTGCTCGGCGGCGCCACGGTGATGGGTTTTCCCGCTACAACGGTCTGGGAGAAGTTACCTGCTCTTTCCAGGGCCGTGGGAACAATGGTGGACGATATCGTGCTTCCCAGCGTCTGCCGGGTGAGTTCCGCACCGACGAAGAAAAAGGTCCGGTCTCGCCCGTTGTAGTGGGGAAACACCACGGGTCCGCCGATCGTGCCGCCAAACTGGTTGCGTCTCAGCGGAGGTACTCTGGTCGCGAAATAATCTTTCGCGTCGGCATAGTTGTTACGGAGAAAGTCGTACGCCGTGCCGTGTATCTGGTTGGTCCCGGACTTGGTGATCATGTTGATCACGGCGCCTGCGTCCCTCCCATAGACCGCACTATAGCTATTCTGCAGGATGGAGAATTCCTGCAACATATCGGGGTTCGGGAAAGCGGCGGGCACATTGTTGTATGCGTCCATATTCAAGCCGCCGTCAAGGGTGTAGGCAGATTGGTTCGGACGCGCTCCGTTTACGCTGAACACCAGGTTGGTGTTCAGCGCGACTCCGCTGGCTGCAGAACCGGTTCCCATGGGCACGGCACCGGGCAGCAAGGCCTGTAAACTAAGCGCATTCCGGCCATTCAACGGGAGCTCTGTCATGCGTGTGGAATCTACCACGTCTTTGACCGTCGAACTAAACGTATCAAGGTTCGTGACATTTGCCTGCACAGCCACCACCTGCTGCGTCTGTCCGACGTGCATGGGCAGATCAACCCGGGCTCGCTGATCGACCTGCAGCAGAACGCCCGTCCGCTCGATGGTTTGAAAGCCGGTAGATTCGCAGCGGATGGAGTAGGTTGCGGCGGGCAGAGCAGGAATCAGGTAGTTGCCCGACTCATCCGTCTTGGCATGCTCGGAGATGCCGGTCGCTACGTTGGTTGCCGTAATTTCCGCCGTACTGACGACCGCGCCGCTCTGATCGGTGACGGTTCCGAATATGATGCCATTTCCAGATTGCGCCCACACAGCGGAGGTTATGCCTCCGATCATCCACAGGCTTACTGCGATGCAGATGTTCCTGTAAGTCTTCATCAGGCCCTCACACAGTGGTCCAAGGGTTAACCGCGTAAATGCAAAACGCCGCCATCAAACGGGATATCCGCGCCGGTGACAAAGCTGGCCATATCGGAGCAGAGGAAGGCCGCCAAGCCCGCAACTTCATCCGGGGTCGCCATCCTGCCGATGGGTTGCGTTTTTTCGAGCGCGGCCAACATCTCTGCTTCTTTGCCGGGATAGTTGCGCTTCAGATATCCATCCACGAAGGGAGTGTGCGTTCGTGCCGGTGAGATGCAGTTGCAGCGAATGTTCTTGTCCAGAAAGTCTTTTGCTACCGACATAGTCATCGCGCGCACTGCGCCTTTGCTCATGGAGTACGCAAAACGATCAGAAAAGCCCATAATCGCAACCATCGACGACAGGTTGAGAATCACGCCTCCGGACTGTTTCACCATGGTGGCAATTGCAGCCTGCATGCAAAGAAACGTTCCCCGCGCGTTCACTCTGAAGATGCGCTCAAAATCTTCAATACTTGTTGTCGCAATGGTGCCTATGTGGGAAACACCTGCGCTGTTCACCAGGATGTCGATCGGCCCCTTGGAGGCAATGGTTGCGAACACCTGGTTGACGCTCTCAGGGTCGCCCACATCGCATGGAAGAGCGGACCCCTGGCCGCCGGCTCGTGTGATCTCGGCAGCAGTCACCTCGGCGGCCGCACCATCGATATCCAATACCCACAGGTGTGCATGGTTTCCGGCCAGGCGGGTGGAGATGGCTTTCCCGATTCCACTCGCTCCCCCGGTAACGACGGCCGTTTTGCCCTTTAAGTCGAACCCGTCCAAACAGAACCCCAGTATCGCGCAACCGTTCTATCTCTCGATTTACCGCGATGTCAAGAAACAAAACTCACGTTGCAGTATGTGGGACGTGTCGAGACGTGAGTATTTACGAGACTGGTCGAGCAGCAATGGCGACCACATGTCGACCGGCCGCCGCTAAGCCAAGCATTTGCTGGTCTAAAAGCGGCCAGGCGTACCCGCTGTTGGCAAAGGTGGGTCGCAAGTCTGGCCTTGATTGCGGTTCGGATTTAGGGCTGAGTGGAAGTTCTCGGTTGAACTTTCAGCCGTCCACTGCGGGTGGGGTTAGCGGTAATCCTTGTCGTCAAGGTGCCGGAAATCAACATCGTTATTCATCACCCCGATGGTTACGATCGCGAAGGTGAAGACTTCCGTGCCGGGTTCCAGGTGGCCGGCGATGACCTTATCCGGTGTGGCCAGGGTCACATGTGGGTGAAGCCTACCGTCAAAAACATACCCATTCATGCTCACCAGGTCAGCCGGCTCGGTGGGATTCTTTACGAACGTATCCTGAGAGGGAAGGGTCCGGTTGCTAACCTGGTGAACCTGATAGCCACGCACTGACCCGATAGCTGAAAGAATGACACCGTTCCGGATGTTTTCCTGCTTCACCATTTTCTGCATGCCGGCCAGCAGATCCGTTTTGTATTTCAATCGCAGAACAACCACGCGGTCGAAGTGGCCGCTGACGGCGTAAACGTCGGGAACCTGGGCGCTGTTCGGCTTGGAATCGTCAGCCGGATTCGGCGAAGGGAGGGTGGTCGTCCGCCGTGTTTCCTGGGCGAAGGCCACGCTCACGGCCAACAAACACAGAATGAGCGTTCGCATCACATCCTCCTTAGCCCGGATTTCCTGTTGATATACGTGGCCATTTCCAGTGCGGCGTCGCAGCAAATCCGGGTCCACCGGATTTCAGAATATAGATTTAACGAAATGAGCCGTTTTCACGCCCGCCTTTTCGGTGTAATAAACCGTCACCTTGGCTGACTTATCCGCGCCCTCAGCAATGTCTTTGCCCGTGTCTTTTGCAGCGCGATCGGTCATACGGAAAGTTTGTTCGGTGCCATCCGCGGTCTTAACGGCTATGGTCTTCGCGCCCCGGTCTATGTGAGAAACAGTGCCGTCCGTCGCTTTCAACCCGTCGTCACCGATCCTGTCGACCTCGTGCGCCGTCTCCTTACCGCCCACCACGGTGTAGTGCACCGCGACTTTGCTGCCCTCTTCCACTCCGTGGGCTGCGTCTAGCGTTCCCTTTTTCGCATCCTTTCCGCCATCGACCGTCACATCGTTGGCGTAGTGAAAGGTGTGTTCGGTTCCGTCTTTGCCGTCGATGACCAGGGTTTTGGTTCCAGCGTCGACCTTTTTAACCGTTCCTTCCACTGCATGAACGACATCCTGGGCCGCAAGGCTCAACGAAGTGGATAAAGCCAACGCACTCAGCATGGCTAAAGTTTTGATCATGAATCTCCTCTTTCTGGTGGAGTAAGTGAATAACATCTTACATTACCAACCGCCGCCGAGCGCCTGATAGAGCTGCACGTAGTTTTGCAGCTCGGTATACCATGCCTGCGTGGTCAGGAGTTCGGAACTGAAATACTGCTGTTGGGTAGTGAGGACTTCAAGAAAGCTGGTGGCCCCGCCGTTAAAACGTACATTTGCCAGCCGTGACGTCTCTTTGTAGGTCGCGGTCTGTTCCTGTAATTTCATCCGGTACAACCGCGCCTGTCGATATCCCACCAGGTTATTAGAGACATCTGCGAAAGCCTGCTGCACTGTTTGCTTATAGGTGAGCTCGGCCTGGTCGCGCTGCGCCAGGGCCAGGCGGTATTGGCTGGTGATTCGGCCACCCGTGTAGAGCGGCTGTGCGATCTGCGCGCCCAGGGTCCAGAAGGTGGCAGGCCCCTGCAGAAAACTGGTTAACGCCGTGCTCTGTGCTCCAAAGCTCGCGGTTAACGGGATCCGGGGAAAGAAAGCCGCCTTGGCCACACCAACATTTGCATTTGCCGCGGCCAGAAGATTTTCAGCCTGGCGGACGTCGGGGCGCCGCTCCAGGATTGCCGAGGGCAGGCCCACGGGCACCTCGTCAAGATGGGGTTCATCGACCAGGTTGAGGCCGCGTGGGATGGACCCGGGATTTCTGCCCAGCAGAATACTGAGCTGATTCTCGGTCTGCTCTATCGCCTGTTTACGGGAAATGACCTCAGCCTCGGCCTGCTGCACCAGCAACTTCGCCTGGTACACATCGGTGATTGCGTACTCGCCACCCTCGTAGTTGATGGTATTGATGCGCAGGCTGTCCTGATCGGAGACGACAGTATCTTGCGAAAACTGAAGTTGCGAATCCAGTTGACGCAATTGAAAGTAACCCGACGCAACTGAGGCGATCAGCGTCGTCTCCACCAGGTGACGTCCGTACTCTGTCGCCAGAAGCTGAGCGCGCGCCGCTTCAGTGGCTCTGCGGTACTGTCCCCAGAAATCGACGACATAGTTCAGCTGCAAACCCGCCGTGTCAATCGTGGGCGATCCGAGGGCGCTCGCCGACCGGGCGGTTTCCACTCCGAAGGAGCCGTTCAGTGCCGGGAGCTGATTGGAGCGGGTTATGCCAAGAGACGCCTGGTCTTGCAGGATGCGGCTGGCCGCAATGCGGATATCGTAGTTGTTGCTGAGCGCTTCCTTGATGAGGCCCTGCAGTACTTGATCTGGGAATACAGACTCCCAGTTCATCTCATTAAAGTTGTTGCCAGCAGTGCCGATCCCGGGCGCAAGCCCTCGATACTGTCCGGGTACATCCACCGCAGGGCGCTGATAGTTGGGCCCCACTTTGCATCCGGACAAAGTGAGCAGCAAGGCAGCGGCACTGAGTGCTTTCGTTTTCATTTTGCCGGCCCAGACTCCGCTGCCGTCTCAGGCTGCCGGCCCTCGCGGCTGAAAAAAAGGCCTATGCGCTCCACCACATCGAACGAAACCGGGATGAAGAAGATGGCGATGAGGGAAGCCGTCAGCATGCCGCCGATGACCGCAGTACCCAGAACCCGCCTGGAAACCGCACCGGCGCCGGTGGCGAACCACAGCGGCACGCAGCCCAAAATAAAGGCGAAGGCGGTCATCAGGATAGGCCGCAGTCTAAGCCTGGCGCCGGCCAGGGAAGCATCGAGGAGCGACTTGCCGCTTTCGTATTCATCCTTGGCGAATTCGACAATCAGAATTGCATTCTTGGCCGATAGGCCGATCAGCATTACCAGTCCAACTTGCGCATACACGTCGTTGTCGAGATGCCTCAGGTAGAGCGCGGCAAACGCTCCAAAGACCGCGATGGGCACGCCCAGAAGAACACTGAACGGCAAAGTCCAGCTATTGTACTGTGCAGCCATGATCAGGAATACGATCAGGAACGAAAGGCCGAAGATCATGACCGGGCTCACACCCTGCGCCGATTTAACCTCCTGATACGTCATGCCGGTGTAGTCGTATCCCATTTGCGGCGGCATAGTCTGCTTGAAGACCTCTTCCAGCGCCGCGATTGCCTGTCCGGAGCTATACCCCGGAGCGGCCGCTCCGTTGATTTGCACCGCCTGGAATTGGTTATACCGGGTCACGAACTCAGGCCCGTCCTGCCGATCGACATCCGTGAGTGTGCTCAGGGGAACGAACTGGCCGCCGGCATTGGTGACGTAGAACTTTCCCAGATTGCTGGGTGACGTGCGGTAACTTCCTTCCGCCTGCACATATACTTGCCACTGGCGGCCGAAACGCGTGAAGTAATTCACCAGGGCGCCACCCATGAATGTCTGCAGGGTCTGGTACACATCTCCCAGGGCAACTTGTTGCGTCATGATTTTTGCCCTATCGACGGTGACCCCGACCTGGGGAACGCTCAGCAATGCCGTCGTCATCACCCCCGCCAACTCCGGCCGCTTGTTGGCCGCGGCAATGAAGGCTTGTTCATTGGCTGCCAGGAACTCGGTGGTACCCCCGGATCGGTCTTCGAGTACGAAACTAAATCCACCCGATGTGCCGACGCCGGGAATGGCAGGGGGAGGGAAGGAGAAGGCAATCCCCGAGGTAACCTTGGAGAGTTCCACGGCGAAATGCTGCTTAATGGCGTCATACTGCTCATCGGGACTCTTCCGCTCGTCCCAGTCCTTCAGCGAAACAAAAAAGAAGGAACTGTAGGTGGTGCTCACTCCGCTCAGCAGGCTAAAGCCAATCACCGAGCTGACGTAGCGTACCCCCGGCGTCTTCATCAGGATATCTTCCACTTCTCGTGAAGCGGCAGACGTGCGCTGCAGCGAAGTTGCTGGTGGCAATTGCAGCCCTACATACATAAACCCCTGGTCTTCCTCAGGAAGAAAACTGCTCGGGACATTTTTGCCGAATAGATAGGCCCCGCCTGCCAGGAGCAGGAGAATCAGAAAGGCCACGCTCGACTTGTGAATCAGGTGCCGGCAGGTAGTGACATATCCGTCGGTGGCCTTGCCGAAGACCCGGTTAAACCAACGAAAGAAAGCGCCCAAAGGACCTCTGGATTCCTTTTTGGGCCGCAACAACATGGCTGACAGAGCCGGGCTCAGGGTCAACGCGTTGAAGGCCGACAAGGCTACGGAAACCGCAATGGTGACAGCAAATTGTTGGTAGAGCCGGCCGGTGATGCCGGGAATGAACGCAGTCGGGATAAAGACCGCTGCCAGGATGAGAGCAATGGCGATCACCGGTCCGGTGACCTCCTCCATGGCCCGTAGAGCTGCGTCGTGGGGCGTCATCCCCCCTTCAATATGGTGTTCGACCGCTTCCACCACGACGATGGCGTCGTCTACCACCAGGCCTACCGCGAGCACGAGGCCAAACAGGGATAGGGTGTTGACGGAAAATCCGAGCAAGGGAAAGATGATGAACGTTCCCACCAGGGATACAGGAACGGCTAGAAGCGGAATCAGTGTGGCTCTCCAGCCTTGCAGGAAGAGGAATACTACGACGATGACCAATACCAATGCTTCGACAATAGTTTTTTCGATATCTTTGATTCCCGATTGGACGGCGAGCGTGGTGTCCAACGCGACCACATAGTTCAGCCCCTCAGGGAACCGGGTCTTTGCTTCCTCCATCACTTTGCGGATCGCGGCCGCGGTGGTGAGCGCGTTGCTTCCTGGAGCCTGGTAGACGGCCAGCAGCGCCGCTGGCTTGCCGTTGTAGCGGCCAATGATGCTGTAATTGGACGCCCCCAGCTCGACGCGGGCAACATCTTTCAAACGCAGGACGCCTCCGTTGCTATCGGCACGGACAATAATGTCGCCGAATTCCTCCGCCGAGGGAAGCCGCCCCGGCGCGCGCACCGTGTAGGTATACTGCTGGCCCGGCGGAACCGGCTCTCCTCCGATTTGACCGGCTGGGTTCACCGTGTTTTGCGCCTGCACCGCACTGACAATTTCCGGAATGGTTACACCCAGGTTGGCCAGTTTGTCAGGATTGACCCAAATGCGCATGGCATACTGCCCCGCGCCAAAGATCGACACCGACGCCACGCCGGGCACCCGCGTCAATTCGTCGTTGAGGTTGATGAAGGCGTAGTTCGCAAGAAAAATATTGTCGAAGGCCTTGTTGTCGGAAGAGAGATCAATCAACATCAAGGGCGATGCCGTGGACTGGGTCACCGTCACGCCATTGTTGATCACGGCGCTCGGCAGCTGCGCGTTCGCCTGCAGCACTCTCATCTGGGTAAGAATCTGGTCTGTGTCGGCGACGGTGTCGATTCCGAAATCCACCGTCAGGGCCATCTGGCCGTTACTCGCGTTTTGCGAGGACATGTAGTTCATCCCGCTCACGCCGGCCACTTGCTGCTCAATGGGGGTGGCCACGGACTGGGCGACGGTGTTGGCGTCGGCGCCGGTGTAGTTTGCGACCACGCTAATTTGCGGGTCGGTGATATTCGGAAACTGCGCAGTGGGCAGACGCAGCAACGCGATCACGCCGGCGATGACCATCAGGATCGAGATCACAATGGCAACGATGGGCCGATTGATGAAAAACTTTGACATTAGTCGTGCTCCGCCGCAGCCACGAACGGCTTGGGATTGACCGGAGTACCTTCCCTGACCTTCATGAAGCCTTGAACAATCACCTTTTCGCCTGGCTTCAATCCTTCGGTGATGATCCAGTCAGTACCGACGCGATCGCCGACCTTGACGATGCGAAAAGCAGCCTTATCGCCGGGTTCCACTACGGCAACCTGGTACATCGATTGAACTTCAATCACTGCTGCTTGTGGCACCAGCAACGCGCCGTTATTGATCCCGGTTTGGAACCGCACGCGTCCGAATCCACCCGGGCGGAGCATTGCATCCGCATTTGGGAACTCCGCGACCACCTGAATGGTGCCCGTCTGGGTCGCTACTTCGCGATTGATCAGCACGACACGCCCCTTCCGCGGAAATGTTTCGCCGTTCGCCTGGATAAACTCGAGCACGGGACTGGTCACGTGTTTGCCGCTGATCAGCCGGTAAATGGTCTGTGCTTCTGTGAGATAGTCACTCTCGCTGATGTTGAAGTAAGCCCAGATGGGATTTACCTGGGACACCGTGGTCATGACCGTGGTGGTACCCACGAGGTTACCGATTTGCGCCGTGGAAAGCCCGGCGATACCGTCGATCGGTGAGTAGACTTTGGTCCAGGCCAGGTTCAGCTGGGCTTGGGCTAGTTTTGCTTTGGCTGCGTCCAGTTCCGCCCGGTTGGCGGCTTGGGTCGCGATATCCGTATCCAGCTGCTTTTGCGGAATGGCGCTTTGTGCGGCGAGCGGCTTGTCGCGGGCGACGTTGGTGTCGGCATTGGACAAATTTGCCACCGCCACCGCCACCTGTGCTTTGGCCTGCGCGATGGCTACTTCGAAAGCGTGCGGGTCTATTTCATACAGCAGTTGTCCTTTTTTAACAAAAAAGCCATTGCGGTAGTTCTGCACCAGCAGGTAGCCCTCGACTCTGGGTGTGATCTGGGCGTTGGTGCGGCCGTTCAACTGCGCGACCCATTCGTGATAAACGGGAACATTCCGCTGAGTTACCTCAGTGACTTCAACGTCAGGAGGTGCTGCGGCGGGCGCTTGCGGTTTCTCTTTGCATCCGGCTGACAGAACAGTTAGCAGCATCGCTGCGGTGTAAGCGGCGGCGACTCGGGGCGTGGGTCCACATTGCATTGCTACTCCTGGTAGGTACCGGGCCTAGTCTCGTAAAGCCACTATTCTGCCGACGGCGCGCGTGCTCGCGCGTATCGGAACCTGCCTGTCGGGGATACCAAAGGAATTTAGCACACTAACCTTGCCTGCGACACATTAGATTTTTGAAGTTCCTGACAATGTGCGTTGGACCGGGAAAGCATTTCGGGCACACATCATCGCGAATGCGGCTTGGTCGCTTACAATCAGATGCGGTCGATTTATGCTGTCGGCTGTGGGACCGAATCTAACCAAATGATGAAACCCTTTCCTGTAAATCAGTTCACTTTAATCGCGGTGATCTCGCTCTTTGTGTTGATGGCAGCGACTTCATCCCTGGGGCAGGAGCAGCAGGAACAGGAAGACTCGAGAGCGATCCGTACACGGGAGTTTCTCGGCTTAGGTAGGATCCCCGACGCCAAAATGGCCGCGGAAGGAGCCAGGATTTTTGGTCCGACATGCGGCTTCTGTCATGGAACGGATGCGCGCGGCGGCAGCGCTCCCGACCTGCTCCGCTCGGCGGTGGTGTTGGACGACAACCAGGGCGAGCTCATCGGGCAGACAGTACACGACGGCCGGCCATCGAAGGGAATGCCGGCGTTCCCCTCCTTAACCAGCGAGCAATTGCGCGACATCGCGGAATACCTCCATTTGCAGGTGGAACTGGCCGCCAACCGCGGAACCTACAAAGCTCTGAACGTCGTGACCGGCAATGCCAAGGCGGGCGAGGTTTATTTCAACGGCACAGGCAAATGCAATACCTGCCACTCAGCGACTGGCGACCTCGCCCACATCGGCTCCAAAATGAAGCCACCTGATCTGCAACAGACATTTTTATATCCGGGAGCCAGGCAGCAGAAATCGGCAACCAGGGTAACCGTGACGTTAGCAGACGGTACCCACGTGACCGGAACTTTGAAGCATCTCGACGATTTTTACGTTTCGCTTTACGACGCGCAGAACACCTATCACTCCATACCTCTGGACAAGGGCGTCACCGTGCAGGTAGAAGACAAACTGCTTTTCCATCGCCAAATGTTGGATAAGTACACCAATCAGCAGATGCATGACCTCACGGCCTACCTGGTGACCCTGCAGTGAAATCATTCTTGTGTTTCCTGATTGCGCTGCTGCCAGCTATATCTGTCGCGCAAACACTCGATCCTCATAAGCTGCTGCAGAAGGAACCGACCGATACCTGGCCGACTTACAACGGAGACTATTCCGGCCGACGATTCAGCCCTCTCACACAGATCCAGGCTTCGAATGTCCGTGCTTTGTCGTTGGCCTGGATGTTTCGCGTGCGGATCGCTGGGGACATGCGCGGCATAGGCGAGCCCGAAATCAAGTCCACACCTTTGATGGTGAACGGAGTTCTTTACTTCACCATTCCCGATCACGTGTATGCGCTGGATGCGCGCACTGGCCTGGAGCTTTGGCATTACGACTGGGTAGACAAGGGCGGGCACCTGGTAGGGAATCGTGGAGTAGGCATGTACGGCGAGTGGCTGTACTTCCTTGCTCCCGATGGCTGGTTCATTTCTCTGGAGGCGAAGACCGGCAAGGAGCGCTGGAGAAAGAAAGTAGCTGACGAGAAAATGCAGTACTTCACCACCGGTGCGCCCATGGTAGTCGGCAATCATGTGATCGTGGGCGTGGGCGGCGACGCAATCGACGTTCCCGGCTATCTGGAGGCCCGCGACCCTGCGACCGGGGAGCTACAGTGGCGATGGAATAGCGAGCCGGCAAAGGGCGAACCAGGATCCGAGACCTGGCCCGACGAGGCTTCGATGAGTCACGGTGGCGGGATGACGTGGCTCCCCGGCACTTATGATCCTGAGCTCAACCTGCTTTACTGGGGTACCGGCAATGCGAATCCTGTGATGGCGGGGCAGGGAAGAAAAGGGGCCGATCTGTGGACCTGTTCGATTGTCGCGCTCAATCCGGACACCGGCAAGTTGGTGTGGTATTTCCAGGGGTCGCCTCACGATACGCACGACTGGGACAACACCGAAACGCCAGTTTTGTTTGACGCGGAGATTGGCGGCAAACCGCGCAAGCTGCTGGCGCAGGCGGCGCGCAACGGTTATTTCTTTGTGCTCGATCGCACCAACGGAGCGCATGTCGTCTCCAAGCCGTTTGTTCCCTTGAATTGGTCGAAAGGGATCGATGCCAAGGGGCAGCCTATACCCGACCCGGAAAGGCAGCCTACGGTGGACGGCAATCTGCTGACGATTAACGGCGGCGGTGGCACTAATTGGATGCCGCCCAGTTACAGTCCGCAGACGCGTCTGTTTTATGTCAATGCGAACCTCGGTTACAGCCTGACTTACCTCACGGATACCAGCGAGCATCCGGAGGGATACGGAGGATCAATTCGCGGCCTCTGGTCACAGCATGTGCTCGAGGCCATCGATTACCAGACCGGAGACGTGAAGTGGCGCCATGCCTACACCACTGCGGATGCCCTTGGCGGGGGAGGTCAGGGCGGCGCAGGAATCCTGACCTCCGCCGGTGACCTTCTGTTTAGCGGTGACTACAACGGGAACCTGATCGCCTTCAAGGCCAGCAACGGTGACATACTGTGGCATTTTCCGATGGGGCGATCCATGGAGAATGGGCCGGAAACTTACATGCTGGACGGGAAACAATATCTCGTCGCCGGCGGTGGCGACACGTTGTTCGCATTCACGCTGAACTAGCTGCTACTTCTTTTCCGTCTCTGCAAGGAAGGCTATGAGGTAATCCTTCCAGATAGCCGCCTGCGTGTGGGTGCCGTGTCCGTGCGTCTCCTCCGAAATCGGAATAAGGATGAACTTCGCGTGAGGCATGCGCGTAACCAGCTTCTGCGCGATCCCGAGCTCGGGCGGATTGATAAAGTCATCGGCGGAGTTGATCCACAGCACGGGAGCCGTGATGGTGCCGAGCTTCGGCTCGGGATTGTAATTTCGCGAGGCATTCACGTAGTAAAGGAAATTGTTGGCGTCGGTATGCGCAATCATCGAGTCCAGCGTTCGATTGACATAATCCTCAGCCAAAGCGCGCGTGGGAAACCGTTTCTGCATCAGTAGCGGCGCGGACCCCGCGATGAGAATAAGATCATTGGCTCCCCGCAGGCCCTCGACCGGTTCCGTGGTGTAGTCGCCGTTCTTCCACGCAGGGTCATCGCGGATCATCTGCATTGCCATGTACCGCCACATGCGGTTGCGCCCGGCAAGTTCCACCGGCAGGCACGCGAACGGAGCGAGGGAGTCAGAAAAAGCCGGGTAAGTCTCACCCCAGACAAAAGACTGCATGCATCCCATGGATGTGCCGAGAATCAGGCGCAGATGATCGACGTGGAGACCCTCCACCAGCATGGTGTGCTGGGAGGCGACCATGTCGTCGTAGTCATACTGGGGGAACTTCATCCGCAGCCCATCGGAAGGCTTGCTTGATTCGCCATGGCCGATGTCGTCGGGAAGGATGATGTAGAACTTCGTGATGTCGAAAGGCTGTCCCGGCCCAAACAGCACATCGGAAAAGACCGGGTTTAGCAGGGAATGAGCATCCCCGCCCGTGCCGTGCAGCAGCAGGATTACGTTATCCGTGTGGCCGGCCGCATCACGATGAGGCTTACCAAGGGTGAGGTAGTGGAGTTTTAGCTCCGGGATCGATTCGCCGCTGCCGAAGTGAAAATTCTTGATGACGTAGTTGCCGTCCTGGGTCGGCCAATGGCTTGTCTGGGCACGCGAGCCCACGCCTGCAAGCAGGACAGCGAGGAGGTAGAACGCAGGTGTCAATCGTCGCATGCTAGTAGGGGGTCGTTGCCTTTCGAACCGGTGGCTTGTAGTTAACAAGCTCATCCACCGGTCTCTGTCCGGCCCATGCAATCCCCCGCAGCAGCATGGTTTGGATCTGCGGGTTGGCGAAGTTGGCATAGGTATGTCCCTGCATCCAGACGAACGCCCGCGCGGGCTTGCCGCCGGGAAGCGTGTGTTCGTAAGTCCAGATCTGCGGTGCCACTTCGCCCTTGTGCTTGCCAGCGCTCGGAGTTCCCGGGATCACCGCGGTGGCAAGCACGTGGATTTCCGGATCTTTCGCCCACGTCATGGTGTAGAACGCTTCATCGAAGATGGTGATGTCCGACATCCCCTGCATGATGGGGTTTGCTTTGTCGACGATGGTATAGGGAATATCCGCGCCCAGTGTGTAATTCACTTCGCCATGCTTTTTTGCGCCGCCCACCAAGGTGGCGAAATAAGCGGGATCCGGACCGCACAGAGCATCGTGGAGGCTTACGATACCGCCGCCACGTTTGACGAAGGCTTCGAGTGCCTGGCGTGCGCTATCGCTCATGTAGCCGTCGTCTCCTTTATAGATGACCAGGACGTCGGTATTCTCAAGCTCCGCAGCGCTTGGCTGATGCAAAGAGCCGTCCACGATAGCGCCGTGCTCGGTGAGGATTTTGCTCCAATCCGCCAAAAATTGCGGGTAGTCATGCTGGCCCGCTTGATGGGTCTTGAGACCCGCCTGCAGGTAGACATGCATGCCGTTGGGATTCTGGTTCGGGATCCGGGGCGCCGGAACTGTTTGTTGCGCTGACAGGCTAAGCGGGGCTCGCCGATCAGAGAAGAAGGACAGCGATATGCCTGATTATGGGAACGGTTAACCGGCTTCATATGTGAGGGCTCCAATATATCCTTCGAGACAGACGCCTTAATTTGGCAGATAGTCTCAACCTGACGTCTTTCTCGAATGCTATCTACCACGGCTGTGAATTTTGCGATCGAACCGAATAGCATTGTCACAAGGGGCGATGCGTGTAACTTTGGGTCGGCGAAGGGCGCACCGCAGATCCTTGCTGCGCTCGGTCGAGATGACAGATAAAGTGGTGCGGATGACAGAAGGGTAGACATTGTCGGGGGCAGGCCTCGAGTAAAGTAGGCGGCGACTGCGGGAAGCATTGTCGACGCCCGCACTGCAGGTCCCTGTACGGCACCCGGGCATGCTTCTCGATGACAATGGAGAGCGTGTCGCGAAGAGCAATTGCCGATTAGTAAGGCTGATTCGAAAGGTGGCGTTGAACGCAGGGAAGAAGCCAGGCCGCATTCGTTCCACTGCCGGAGTAATCAAAGTAATACTGCAACGGATAGACAGAATTTGTGTAATCCCCAGGAATGGCAGCACTGTATCCCTCGTGCCCGCGATTGCATTTCCACCGATACCCACCGCTCGCCCTGGTTCACATGGCGATAGTAAAGATGAACGCGTCGGCGATCATGACGCCGATAAAGAAAGCGAAAGCGGCTGCCCGGGATGAAACTGGCGGGCTGGCGTATGCGTGCAAGGGACCGAGGGACGATCTGGTTTACCTGTAGCCGATTTTATGGCTGATGCCGCATTCTGCGCGGAACCGCCTGGGCGGAGTCTGCAGCTTCTTCTCCATCGCGGCAACGTCCGTGTCGATGCCGGCTAGCGCGCGCTCCAATTGCCGCGGCGCATGGGGATGTCTCCATAAGTAACGTCCGCGTGGTAGACCTTGTTCGCGCGCTCCGCCATGCTGGCCCAGGCGTTGCGTGCCTCCTGGTATTTCGCCAGCGCAAGCTTGCCGGCCTCGGCATTCCCCGTCCTTCTATAGATTTCGAACAAGACCCCGCTGCGCATCTTGGCCGCAAAGAAAATACCCAAGCCATTTGGATAAGCACGTCCTCTTCGATCCGCCGGAACGCCGGAGAAGAATGGGAGGTAGCCTGCAGTCGAGCGCTCGCCAGCGCCTGGGAGGAAGCCGCCGTGTAGTCCTCGAGCCACTGGGCAACTTCGATCGGCGAATACTTAGGATTGGCGCGGCCGTCCAGCAGGTCTCCCACGTGGTCGACGATGGTGGAAAACAACTGGGGATCCAGCGGGCTGACCGTTCCAAAGCACTTCGGCGACGGAGTATCGCTATATGGGGAAGCCTCACTTCCCAGAACGATCGGCATATTGTCATAAATCTCAGGCCAAAACGCGTGGTTCGAAGCTGAAGCCAGATGGGCCGAAGTGACCAGCGGCAAAACGCGGCTGGCATTCGCCAAGGCAGTTTCGACCGAGTTCGCCCCCGCGCCGAAATTGCTCTTCAAGTAGCGGCGCCAGGTTTCCGGATCAGAGTCAGGGTTATAGAGCCACCGTCCCCAAACCCGGTAGAAGTATTCGAACTTTTCCCAGTCGGCCGATTTTGGATTAAGCGACGTGTCGGCGTAGGCGCAACGTCCGCCCGGCATCCCTGAACCTTCACGCCCTTTGAACGTAAGCGGCTCCATGATATCGAGCCCGACCGCGCCGCAGAAACTGGAAGTGCGTCCAAACGCCGCAGCCATTTCCGGATCCCCGAAAGCAAGTGGCGCTGCGTTCCCGGCCATAAGCGAAAGAGCAATCGTGATAGCCGCCCCTGCTGCAAAAAGTCGGCATAGCCGTAGCGGGTAAAACGGCGCTCGCCATTGCTGACGCTAAAACGCCGCTCTCCATGCGGTCAGGCTTCGGTATCTCCAGTTGGCGAATATCTGCCTGGTTATACCCCAGACTCTGGTGCTCTGCAGAATACTTGGCTCCCAGCTTGACCGGCATGCCCGTTTCAGTCGCCATATCGATCATGGTCTGGTTGACTCCCTTGGCATGCATGTCGATTTCGATCTTGCGACCGCAGCCCGGAAATGGCTTCAAACAACGTCTTCCAGAAAGGATAGCTGCCCTCCGGGATTCCGCTCTCCCCGTGCACGCGCAGGGTCAGCCCCTGGATCTCCGGGCAGGCCTTCAGAATCATGCCCAGCGCATCACGGGAGTACGCGGCATGCGTCTCCGGCGTCAGGCCCTCGATGCGATGATGTGCGTGCGGGCTGTCAGTCCATGCGTAAGCGTGGGTCCAGATCCCCAGCTGAAACTGCGAGCCCACGCGCCTTGGTTTCGCTGGCAATAAAACGCAATGCCTGGAGATTCTTCTCCCGTTCTTCCGCTGTAAATGGAGGCAGGTTTTGTTCGCCCGCCTCATTGGCCAAGCCGGACCACCCGCACGTCGTAGCCCGGCACTTCGACCAGGTACGGGTAAGGGAAGTGGAGGTAGTCGCCCGTGACTCCACGAGGAAAGTCGTAGCCTAACCCTAAGGTAAAGTTGAAGCGATTGAACCTGCTGGCGGCGAGCACATCCAGATAGCCTCGCCAGAATTCTTTATTGTAGTACCACGGCTTGTCTTCGATCTCGCTACAGAACAGGCGCGAAACGCAGCGTACCTGGTTCGCAGGATGTTCTTCGATCGCCGCGGCCAAATGCAATCCCGCGGCAACGATCGGCATTGAATTGGACCCGCTCCGCCAACTCCAGCAGTCCATAGACAAATCCCCGCGGACCGGCCGCAGAAACCCAGATCGCCGGCGCACCCATCAGCCGTCCGGGAGTGAGCCGGAGGCTCTCGGGATTGCTGAGCGGTTCACCCGTCTGGGGAAATTTCGCCGCGGCCTCCGAAGTTGCGCTCGCCACCAAAACAGAGAAATCAGAACCTGCGGCCTGCTCGGCGGACGGGACAATCTCGCAAACCACGCCCTTCGCCGACAGGGCGCTCCGCAAGCAGCCGGCAGCCCAACCGACAGGGTCGCTCGATGCGCAGAGATTTCTGCTCTCGAGGATGATAGAAATCCGTTGGGTGGGGCCGGCAAGCACCCGAGGGGAGAGACTCAAGGCTGTGATCGCGCCGCTGATCTTGAGAAAGTCACGGCGCTGCACGGTCGAATCCACGGTTCTCCACTATAGACGGTCGCGAACGCTGCTCGCAATCAATTAGAATCCGGTCATCTTGATACACTCCGGCCGCCATTTCCTGCAAATTCCCGGGCCCACCAATGTCCCCGATCGAGTTCTGCGCGCGATGCATCGCGCTGTCATCGACCACCGCAGCCAGGAGTTTTCGCAGCTAGGCTCGGAAATTCTGGAGAATCTGCGCCCCCTTTTTCAAACCGCTGGCCCGGTGATCATCTATCCTTCCTCCGGCACCGGCGCCTGGGAAGCCGCGATCGTCAACACTCTGTCGCGGGTGACCGGGTTCTGATGTTTGAGACCGGGCACTTCTCCCAGCTTTGGCGTCAACTCGTGGAGCGGTTCGGCATCGCGGTGGACTATGTGCCGGGCAACTGGCGCCGGGGCGCTTCTGTGACAGAACTAGCTTCCCGGTTGGACGCCGATCGCAACCATACCTACAAAGCCGTGATGGTCGTTCATAACGAGACTTCCAGTGGAGTCACTACGTCGATCGCAGACATGCGTCAGCAGATGAATCGATCGAACCATCCGGCGCTGCTGATGGTCGATACCATCTCGTCACTGGGCTCCATCGACTATCGTCACGACGAGTGGGGCGTGGACGTAACGGTAGCGGGATCGCAAAAAGGCTTGATGCTGCCGCCGGGCTTGAGTTTCAACGCCATCTCGGACAAAGCGCTGGCCGCCAGCAAGAGCGCAAAACTACCGAGGTCCTATTGGGACTGGCAGGAGATGCTGAGCTTCAACAAAAACGGTTTCTTCCCCACCACCCCTGCGACCACGCTGCTCTATGGCTTGCAAGAGGCTTTGAGGATGCTGCACGAAGAAGGGCTGCCCAATGTGTTTCGCCGCCACCAGCGTCACGGTGAGGCCACGCGCACCGCAGTACGAGCCTGGGGTTTGGAAATCGTCTGTGAAGATCCGCGCGAGTACTCGAGTGCCCTCACCGCTGTTTTCATGCCGGAAGGGCATGATGCGGATCGCTTGCGGAGCATTATCCTGGAAAATTTTGACATGTCTCTTGGAGCCGGCCTCTCGAAACTTGCCGGCAAAGTATTTCGCATCGGGCATCTTGGCAGCTTCAACGATCTTATGCTTGCCGGAACTCTTAGCGGAGTCGAAATGGGGCTCAGATTAGCTGGGGTGCCTCACCAACCCGGTGGAGTCACAGCCGCGCTTGCATCCCTCGCACCTATCGGCCACTAGCATGGATACACTCACGCCGCTGCCGCTGAGTTCTCATGCCAAGCCTGTCGATGCCTTTCCGCAAGCGGCGGATCTCGAAAAAGAGTTAAAGCAAAACATTAAGGGTGAGGTGCGCTTCGATCGCGGCAGCCGAGCCATGTATTCGACGGACGGATCAAACTACCGCCAGATTCCCATCGGATTAGTGGTCCCCCGCGATGCAGACGACGTGGTCTCTGCCATGGCGGCCTGCCGCAAATACGGGGCCCCGGTCCTGGCACGCGGAGCAGGCACCAGCCTGGCCGGGCAATGCTGCAATGTCGCCGTCGTGTTCGATTTCACCAAGTACATGAATCGGATCCTCGAGCTCAACCCGGAACAAAGATTTGCCCGGGTGCAACCCGGCGTCGTCCTCGATACCCTGCGCAACCAGGCGGAAGCGTATAAGCTCACGTTCGCGCCCGACCCTTCCACGCATAATCGCTGCACCATTGGCGGCATGATCGGCAACAACTCCTGCGGCACGCACTCTTTGCTGGGCGGCAAAACAGTCGACAACGTGGAGGAGCTGCGCATCCTGCTCTACGACGGAACGCAGATGACCGTTGGCGCGACGACGCGCGACGATGTCGAGCGCATTATTCGCCAGGGCGGGCGTGAGGCAGAGATTTACCAGGCGCTCCTCGGCATCGGCGACAGATATGCAGACCTGATACGAGCCCGCTTTCCTAAAATTCCCCGGCGCGTATCCGGTTACAACCTCGACGACCTGCTGCCCGAACAATTCAACGTAGCCCGCGCGCTGGTGGGCACTGAGGGCACTTGCGTCACCGTGCTCGAAGCCAAGGTAAAGCTCATCCCCAGCCCCCAGCACCGCTCGCTGGTGGGCCTCGGTTATCGCGATGCCTTCATCGCCGCGGACCACGTTCCCGAAATTCTCAGCTTTCAACCGATTGGCTTTGAAGGCTTCGAGGGAAGCATCGTGGACGGGTTACGCGCCAAGGGGGCCCCCAAACTCGAGCTGCTTCCCCAGGGCAGGGGCATCGTACTGGTGGAATTCGGCGCGGATGATCCGGATGCAGCGCGAGCCCTTGCGCAGCAACTCATGGAGCGGTTAAAGCAGGTGCCCGATGCACCGAACACTCGCCTCTACACGCCGGCCGAAGCGCGACACGTCTGGCAGCTGCGCGAGTCCGGACCGAGGGCAGCAGCCTTTGCGCCGGGAGCGGCGCCGCAATGGGAAGGATGGGATGACGCGGCCGTTGCGCCGGAAAAACTGGGCCGGTACCTGCGCGATATCCGGGCGCTCATGGACCAATACGGCTACCAAGGCGCTTTCTACGGCCACTTCGGGCATGGATGCATCCACATGCGCGTGAGCTTCGATCTGGAGAGCGAGGCCGGCATTCGTAAATACGGCGAGTTTGTGGAAAGAGCGGCAGATCTGGTGGTGAGCTATGGAGGCTCGCTCTCCGGCGAACATGGCGACGGGCAATCGCGCGGGGCCTTGCTCCCCAAGATGTTCGGGCCCGAACTGATGAATGCTTTCCGCCAATTCAAGGCGGTCTGGGATCCGCAGAACAAACTGAATCCCCACAAAGTTGTGGACGCCTACCTGCCGACGGAAAATCTCCGCCTGGGTGCGGACTACAAACCTTTGCAACCGGAAACGCATTTCAAATTCGTGGAAGATGGCGGTTCTTTCGTCAAGCGCCGCTGCGCGTTGCATTGGTGTGGGCGCCTGCCGCAAGCTCGACAGCGGCTCCATGTGTCCAAGCTATATGGTTACGCTGGAAGAAGAGCATAGTACCCGCGGACGGGCGCACATGCTATTCGAGGTTCTGCAGGGCGAGGTGATCGACGGTAGTTGGAAAAACGAACAGGTAAAGCAGGCACTCGACCTGTGTCTCGCCTGCAAGGCCTGCAAGTCAGAGTGCCCGGCGAACGTCGATCTCGCCACCTACAAGGCGGAGTTTTTGTCGCATTACTACGAAGAGAAGCGCCGCCCGCTGCATGCCTATGCGTTCGGAATGATTGATCGTTGGGCACAATTGGGATCGCACGCGCCGCGCATGGCCAACTTGATGAGCACGATGCCAAAGCATTTGATACAAAAAGCGCTGAATCTCGCTCCGCAGCGCCAGATGCCGCGCCTCGCCCCACGCAGCTTTCAGCGATGGGCGCGCAAGCACGGGGTGCTTGCCTCCGGAGGCAGCGTGATTCTATGGCCGGATACCTTCAATAACTACTACAAGCCGGAAACCAGCCAGGCTGCCCTGGAGGTACTTACACATGCGGGATTCAACGTCATGGTGCCGCAAACGCATCTTTGCTGTGGCCGTCCGCTGTACGACTTTGGCATGCTGGACAAGGCCAGGCAATATCTGCAACGGATCATGCGGGTGTTGGCGCAGGAGATTGACGCAGGCCTGCCCATCGTTGTTCTGGAACCAAGCTGCGCTTCAGTCTTTCGCGACGAATTGCGTAACTTGTTTCCTCAAGATAAACGCGCCGATCGCCTGCGGCAACAGACTTTCCTGATCAGCGAATTCCTGCAACATCATGCTCCCGGCTATCAGCCGCCGCAGTTGTCACAGAAGCTGCTCCTCCACGGACACTGTCACCACAAAGCCCTCATGAAGATGACCGACGAGGAGGCCTTGCTTCGCAGGATGGGTGCAGACTCCAAGAATCTCGATGCCGGCTGTTGCGGAATGGCAGGTCCCTTCGGCTTCTCCAAAGACAAGTACGCGGTATCCCAGGCAATCGGGGAACGGGTGCTCCTGCCAGCGGTGAGGGCAGCGGAGCCGGACACACTCATCGTCTCCGACGGCTTCAGTTGCCGCGAGCAGATCGTGCAGGCAACCGGAAGGAAAGCGATGCATCTGGCTGAAGTGTTACAGCTAGCACTGCATCCCTGAGGTTCTGCCCTTGCACAGGATTATCATTGCCCCGTATATACAAAAGTTAAATAATGTATATATCAGGAGGCGACCCACAATGGCTGTCACAATCACTTCGATTCGACTCGATACTCGCCTTGCCGACGAGGCGGCCAAGATCCTTGGGGTGAAATCGCGAACGGAAGCCGTTCACATCGCCCTCAGGGAAATTGTTGCACTCAAACGCTTCAAAAACCTCATGAAGAAGAACGCAGGGAAGTTGTCCTTCGATGGCTTCGTTGAGTAGTCTCTTCGTTCTAGACACAGCCATCTTTGTGGATTATTTGAGGAACGGTCTTCACGAGGATCGAATTGATTCGCTCACTGGCGTAGTAAGAACTTCTTCGGTCGTTCTGGCCGAGTTGTGGCGAGGTGCCAGCAGACCAGCGGAGCTGGCGTATTTGCAAACCTTGGAGAACAAACCACTCAATGCTCGTGCCGACGAAACAGGACTGGTTAGACTCAGGAATGCTTTTACGCCAAGTACGAGTGGATCATGGCTTGACTCCCGAGAAGCTCCGGAATCTTCATTTCGATGTACTCATCGCTCTGACAGCACGCTCCCACGGAGCGCGTCTGATAACCTCAGACCGAGCAGACTTTGAACTCATTGCCTCCTACAAGGCCGCCAAGAGTCTCAACCTCGAGATCTGGTAGCCAACGTCATCTCCGCGCAAACTCGCATATCGCGGCAAAACTCATCGATGCGTTTTCGATCTGTATCCCATGAGCACATAAACCGCGCAGCGCCGCCAATGAACGTATAGAACTTCCATCCCCGTTGGCGCATCGCCTCGAGAATCTCATCCGAAGAATTGACGAATACCGCATTTGCTTCCGGTTGCGAGACAAGGTCTACGCCCGGGATACCCGACAATCCCTCAGCCAAATACCGGGCGCTCTCATTGGCATGAATGGCGTTGCGCAGCCAGGCGCCGGTCTCCAGCATGCCCACCCAGGGAGCAGCCAGAAAACGCATTTTGGATGCAAGTTGCCCTGCCTGTTTGCACCGGTAGTCAAAGTCTTCCGCCAGCTTCTGGTTGAAGAACAGTATGGCTTCCCCGACCGCCATACCGTTTTTGGTGCCGCCGAAGCAAAGCACATCGACGCCGCTCTTCCAACTCAGGTCGGCCGGTGAGCACCCAATGCTGGCGCAGGCATTGGCGAAACGCGCTCCATCCATATGGAACCGCAGTCCATGTTCTTCGCAGACCGATGACAGCGCGCGCAACTCCTCAACGGTATAAACGCGGCCTGTTTCGGTGGATTGACTGATCGTCACCGCACGAGGCTTGGGAAAATGAATATCCGTTCGATTGGTTGCAATCTGATGAAGGGCCTCGGGCCTCAATTTCCCGTCGCTGCTTTCCGCGATAACCAGCTTGGAGCCATTGGAAAAAAACTCCGGCGCGCCGCATTCGTCGGTCTCTACGTGAGATGACTGACAGCAAATAACCGAATGGTACGACTGGCAAAGCGATGCGAGCGCGAGCGAGTTTGCAGCGGTGCCGTTGAAGGCAAAAAATACCTCACAGTCGGTCTCGAACAATTCCCGGAAAGCATCGGCTGCTGCCGCGGTCCACGGATCATCACCATAGCCCGAAACGTGGCCCCGGTTGGCAGCTTCCATCGCGGCCCACACCTCTGGGCAAATGCCGGAATAGTTATCGCTCGCAAATTGCTGGACAAGATCTGTGCTCTTGATATCCGCCATATATTCCCTATTTTAGGCCGCAGGGCGAAGGAACCAGGAAGGCGCCGGTCCTCTTTAGGGGGATCACGCGCGCTCGGGGCTGCGCGCCTCACCATATCGCGGCAATCCTGAGCCGTCAACCATGCGAACTGGCCCTGCCCCGCCTCCACCTCCCAGCCCAGCCCAGGAGCGTCCGAGCAGGATGAAAAAGTCGAACACCGGTAGAAATGCTGACCTCAGGGGCTAAAGCCCGTCTTAATTTCAAGCAGTTGCGGCCCGACTAAAGTCGTGCCCTGATACAAAGCGGAGTATTTCAGCAGCCTGTTAAGTACGCACAAGAACCCCTCCGGCCCACGGCTCGGGTGGTTATCTTCTTCAAAAGTGCCGGTCGACCATGGTCGCGCGCGCGAGTCCTTTTGGCCAGAAGCAATCACAAATGACACTGGGACTGCCGCGGCTTGTGCCGTGTCAGTCCCATGGTGTGCATTGGCCAGGTCTGAGGTCGGGGAGTGTCCTTACTGACATCTTCCGAGCTTCCCACAGGCAGGGAAGCTCGTTGAGTTGCGTTATCCGACTACGTCGACTGTGCTTAGTTCGAGACCTGAGCCGTTTGCGTCGGGCTCTGCGAAGCCTTCAAAGCCATCCGCTGCTTTTCCAGATCCACATTCTCAGTCTCCAACTTCTTCTTCTCTTCCATCAGCCTCTTGTTGGAGGCGTCAAGTTTCTGCGCTTCTTTCAGGAGTTCCTGGTTCTTCTTGACGATCGCGCGCTGGGTGTTGACCTGATCTGTCAGGACCTTGTTCTGGTCAGCAAGGCGTGAACGCAAAGCCGCGTAGTCCACGGACGCATCGTTCGCGTTCGCGGGCAGCATGCTGGAGTTGGACGCGCTGTTGCTCTGGCAGAATGCAGGTACGGCAGAGAGAGACAACAACAGGGCACATGTCGGAAGAAAACGCATAGTGGTACACCTCATTCCCGTGGGTTGAACTTCATCGAGCGGCGCCCGAAAATCCTCCGGGCAACATGGCTTCGATTGGCCCTATCCTACCCAACGCCGACCTTCCTGGCAGTATCACTTTCGGACTATCAATAACGACAGAAAGGCCATTCGACTTTTTGGTGTAATCGGGAAACAACAGATGCCATGGGAGTTAGGAGTAGCGACACACCAATCTTGGAGGGGAACTGCGATTAATCTAAAGTAACCATCCTCCACTCACATCCGGTGAAAAGAGTTGACTGGGAAGCCTCAGTGTCCTGGATTTCCTTCGGTCAGACGGGTCCGAACCAGTTTGGCAAGTTCTGGGGAATATGACCTCAGCCACGCCTGAGATTCTGAACGGGCTTCCAGGCCCGCTGACTCTTGTAGGCGAAAAGCAAGAGGAGTACCGTGTTTACATCGTTATGTACGACCTGGGGGCGAATATGAAACCCATGTCCATTCTGCCGCTTGCCATCGCGCTCGCGACCACCAGCGCTATCGCACAAGACACCGTTCTGCTGCGCAGTCCGCAGGCCACGCCGTCGATTCTCATGCAGCCGCGCACGCTCGGAGCCGATTGCCCGGTGGGCTTAAAGGTAAACCACGGACCTTCCTTTCAAAAGAGAGACACGAAATACGGGCCGTTCGCGCCTCCGGGCCCAAAGGTCCAGGAACAGCGAATTCAGCTCACCATGACCAACCCGTCGCCTAAAGAAATTGTGAGTGCGCAAATCACCGTGTACGGCTTTAGTGATAAGTGGAGAGCTATTCCCTTGGCGGGTGCAGCGGATAGCCCGGATCTTAGGAAGAGGGTCAATCTGGTCCTCAAGGTGAAGGGAAACGATCACGCCTCCAGCGACCTTTCGCTCAATCGCTTTACTTCCGTAGCCTATGTCGAACTCAACTCACTAACCTATGCAGACGGCGCCACATGGAAGGCCTCCTCACCGGCCGCTTGCAGTGTGACTCCCGACTTGATGATGCTCGTCAGCGCCGCACGCGAGTAATCCTCATCGGAGGCCCGGCCTATCCCAGCCCCGGGCCTGCCGACGCAGCACTCCGTGATTACCTCGAACAATATAACGCGGTGGATGTTGTATTACTGGAGAAAAGTGCGCTCGTAACTGGATGCGGTTCGTTGATGACGAAGCGCATTACGGGCCCGCAAATCGTATTATTTTGCACCCTCGCATTGGTCGAGGTTCCCACTGCAACCCCCCAACCCCAGTATCCTCTCAGTGTGTTGTTGTACACCTGGGTGGAGTTGCCCCACGCCTCGAGCGCGATGCCGACGAAGCAACCAGAGCCCGCACAATTCAACTGGTCATCGACGATGTTGTCGTGAACGATCGCGTTTGAGCCGACCATGGCCGCCGATATGCCGAAGGATTCTCTCCATGGAAGGAGCGGTTTCGAGACATTGTTGTAGGCCACCTCGAGGCCATCGGTGCTGCCGCCTTGCAGCTCGATCGCCATCCGGTGAACGTTGGTGAAGGTATTGTTATTGATGTGGACGTTCTTCCCGTCTGCGTGATCGAAGAAGATCTTTATCCCTTCGTTCACCGTATCGAACGTGTTGTAGCTCACGGTGGTATTCGAAAAACCATACCCGAAGATTCCAGACACGCCAAGACTCTCATCCCTGTACTCGTACAAGAGTTGTGACGAAAGATTCTGAAATGTGTTGTGGGAAATATCGGAGTTCGACAGGCTGTAATCAACAAAGACTCCAACCGTGGAGGTCCAGTTTCCAAACTCCGTTTGTCCATTCGGCCCAAAGGAAATATTTCGAAACGTGTTGTACTCCACCATCGCGCCGGAGATCGCACCGCCAAGATACAGGCCGCCACCGTCGAAGATGATGTGCTGCACAGTCAAACCTGACCCGTAGAAATCCATGAGAGTATAGCCGCCGGTCCCATGAACGACGGTCTGTCCGTTGGTTGCGCCGATGTAGCTGCGTCCAGGCTGCAGTCTGAGGTGTGACAGATTGTATGTACCTGCCTGAAAAGAAATGGTGTCGCCCACATGGCTGTTGTTGATGGAAGCCTGAATCTGCGACTGAACCTCGGAGGGCACTACGGTGATGGTGGAACCCTGTGCGCCCCGGGTAACGGCGAGGGCAAGAGCAAATGAAAGGGCGAAAGTTGCCCAAATCTTTTTGACGGACATGAATACCTCAATCTCAAAGTTTCTATCGTGCTTGAGGCAGTAAGAGACGCAGTTATTCCAAGGGGTGTATCTCCGCGGATCCCGGGCGAAGGACGACGCGTAGAGACAGGAAACAGCTCTAACCTGGGGGAATAGCCCTGGTGGATTCCATTCCCAGATCCGTAGTTAGGAACTTAGTTTGAGTTGGATTACTAATGAAGATTTATATACTGTTTTGCTTTTGAGCGCAAATTGTTGCGGCTATAAAGTACTGATCACGCACGGCTTAGGGGAAAAATTACCGAATCGGGTAACATCTACTGTGCAATTTACACACCTAACTGCGGTTTTCATGTTTACTGTCGCAGGTCATTAACATGGATCTCCGGAGAGTAAAGACCGACTAATTCTGATGTTCTCCTTACACAACGTTTGCTGAATCTATTATTGTGGTAACTTGGAGTCGGTTACTCTCACAAGTACCATCCCGGATGGATGAATTCAAAAAAAACCCCAGTGGCCCCTCCCCGGGGGCCAGAGCCAATAATCTCGAGCCCGAATTTAGTTTTCGATCGTAGACCGTGACGACGGTGTTTACTATCCCGTCAAGGCACTAGAAGAGGACCAAAAAACGGGGAGCCCCGCTCGCGCAGGCCAGGGCTCGTTGCTTGGAAGCCTATACCAGCAGCGCCGGATAAAGAATGTGGCTGTGATGATCGCCGGAGAGGGGGACGCACAAAAAGCCTTGGCGGTGCAGATTTCCGCACCGAAGGCCGACCAATTGTCTGAAATTAACCCGACGGCAGGCGCCTACCAGCTTGAGGGCTGTCCCCGTTGCAACGTGCGGACTCGGATGCCGCTGCCGGCAAGCTTCTTCTCCAACTCCTCCGGATGACCGGTCAGCAGAGGAAACGTCCCGTAATGCATGGGGATGATCTCTTTCACCCCCAGCATTCGGCCGGCATACGCAGCCTGCTCCGGGTCCATGGTGAAATGATCGCCGACAGGTAAGAACGCCAACTCGGGGTGGTAGATCTCCCCATACAGCTTCATGTCGGAAAAAATCGCCGTATCCCCGGCAAAGTAAGCGCGGCGTCCATCCTTGAGCGTCAAGATATATCCTGCCGCTTCGCCCCCGTAGAGGGTCTGGTCGCCATCCTGAATCGAAGAGCTATGCAACGCATGGGTCATGGTGAGTTTTACAAAGCCCAAATCAACCGTGCCGCCCTTGTTCATGCCAACTGTGTTCTTCACCCCTTTGGAGCCCGCCCAGGAAGTGATTTCGAAAATGCCCACCACCTTGGAGTCGAACTTGTTCGCCAACTGCACCAGGTCCGCCATATGGTCGAAGTGGCCATGCGAAACGGCGATGGCATCGGCCCGCTTGATTTCATAACCCGCCGGGTAGGCCGGATTTCCCGTAATCCAGGGATCCAAAACCAAAACCTCTCCAGTCTCAAACTGAATCTCAAAAGCGGCGTGTCCCAGCCAGGTAATCTGTATCATGCGTAATCCCTCAAGCTGCCTCTCGTCACTATGATGCAATGGAGGCCTGCTCCGCAAGTTCAGTGACTTGTTGAATCCAGGCGGCCGCTATAGCCCATAAACGGCTTTGGGGTGCTGGGATTTCGCTTTGTATCAGGGGACGACTTCAGTCGGGCCAAAGGGCCGCCGACTCCATCCATTTCGCCAAGGGCTTCACCTTTGTTGTAACGAATACGACTGCGCCGCGGTCCCATTGCAGTCGTATTGTTGCAATGGGATGAGAACTGCGGACGCCGCACCAGGAACATCCAGGCATTTCGAACTATTGCGGGCTACAAATTTGTAAACCCCACTGCCCACCGGGACCGGCATCCACTGCTGGTTGGTCGAGCCTGCATAGTCCCATAGTTGAATGGCCACCTGGTTCGCCGTCGCCCAGGGTCCACCAGTCACCTGCAAAACGGCGCGAAGACCCGCGGTGCTCAAAGCATTGCGATTCACTATCTCGTAATATCCCCCGTCTGTAGGCTGGAACTGCCACTCCTGGTTGGTCTGGGAGCCACCGCAGGTGTACTGCTGGATCACGGTCCCATTGGTATAACCCCAGGCGGAAGCATCGAGGCACAGAGTGCTGTTTTTATTCACGATGTAGTACCACGCAGTGGTTGAGATGGGGGAACCGGGAGCCCCGCCAGAGCCAACACCCGGATTGGAGCCGGCCGAGGCGACGACCGGGCCGACAACCATTCCATTGGCGCTGAGCTTCGCCAGCCACGCCGGATATTCAGCCCTTTCCGCCTGCAAACTGATGGGATTCGCGGAGATCGACTGGTTGGTCGCATAGTAACCGTTATTGTCCGGAAAATACTCGTCATTCCGGTATCCATCCCAGGCACATCGTGCCGCCCAACACATCCATCCCACCGTGTTGCCATACATATTGTTGTTGTACATAGAGCCGTTTTGCATGTTCCCATACACATCGTAGAGAGATAGTCCCACATTCTGCGCAAAGATCTGGTTCCATTCGAGAGCAGGCCGCTCGAGATCACCTTGTTGTTGTAGGCCACGTTGTCATGTCCAGCTCCGAATTCGATGCCAATGTTGACCGTGCCCACGATTTGATTGTTGTAGACATTGTGAAAAGAGGAAGCCGTGGCCACGGTATCGCTCCCCGAGCCATCGGTGGTAAAGCCGCCCCCGTTGTAGGCACCCACCGCCGGATTGTAGCCATAGGCTCCCTGGATATAGTTGTCGTGGGTTTCCGCGGGGCTGCTCGCGGTACCTCCGGCGTCATACATGTTGATGTTCTCGTTGACCAGGCTCTGGAACGGATAGTTCACAATCTCATTCCACGCTATCCGGATGCCGGGTACGGAAGCCATATTACTCAACTGGATTGCATGCGCCCACTGCCATTGGCTCTCGCCCGGCAGGTATCCATTGTTCCCGTCGCTCTCCAGACCAACCATATTGCGGCCGCGATTATTCAGGATCGTAACCGTCTGGGTGCCGTCTCCATTCCCCCCATACCCTCGTACATACACCCCAAATCGTACATTCTCGAAATAACAGTGCTCCACGTCCAGCAGAGCAGGGTTCTGCGCATCGACAAACAATCCATTCGCCTGTCCTTTGACATTGGCATTCACGCCAATGCCAATCACATTCCTGACCGTCAGATTATTTCCGTAATAGGGGTCGTTAATCAGGTCATTGGGGCCGGTTATATACGAATTCTGAATCACCACCGGCTCCGAGGTGGCGACGGTTACCGCCGACGTTTGCGCGTCGGTACTTTTCCAGTTACCGGAATAAGTGCCGCCCTGGGTGATGGTAAGTGGGCCGCTCCACTGGATGTTGCCGATCGAGCTGGTTACAATAGCGGTTGCTGTTTGTCCCTGGTAGCTCGCCGTGATGCCTGCGATACCCGTAGCGAATCCCGAGGCCACCCCGCTCCTTGAGACGCTGACCACTCGGGGATCCGCGGAGTTCCAGCTGACGCTACCGCTCACGTCGTTAGAAGAGCCGTCCGCATAACGTGGCCATCGCCACAAGCTGGGTCGTGGCCCCTATCCCAACCGTGGGCTGGCTGGGTGAAATCGAGAGCGCGGTCAAAGATTGCCCATCGCTCAGGGGTGGTCGAACCAAACCGGCGAGCAGCAAAAGTAGCCCGAGAAGCAGACCTCGCAGGGGAAATGAGCCGTGTCTTGCCTTGCCACTGGCGTTTCCGGCCGCACATTTAGGGTTCGGCATCCAGGATAACGAGTGGCGGAGAGAGAGATGTTTCACAATCGCGACCTCACATCGATTTCAAGAGGTCCGCACACTGTTCACGTGTGCCGACAGGTTGCAGACGTATGGCGTCCCAGGCTTTGCGCGCGCGCGCAAGAAAAGCCATTCAGGAAAACAGCCACATGATTGAGAAGCAGGGAGGTAACAATAAATGTTTGCGAAGGGACGAAGCGCAAAGATGCGTGCCTGAACGCTGGGTCGTCCATAACCTGCTCACAGAAGCCTTGGGTAATTCCCGCAAACCGGTGCTGCGATGACGGCTATTTCTCTTCGAGGTCTATATCGACCGTGTGGGGCGGGACACAACCTCAAGGTGGGAAAAGTTCACGAGCTTGACTGAAATGGAACGCCGACGGAGGCTCCTGCTGCGAAGGATGATGGAGCGGCCGGCCCGGTTACGGAGGTCACGGCAGTGAACGCTGGACAAAAAGCTTTCTTTGCTTCATCAAGTACACTTCCGAATCCTACCCGCAACTACAATTCCAAATTCCACCCGCCTCGGAACTCTAAAGGCCACGCCGGGTTCATAGGAGCGAGTCCAGCAGCC
This sequence comes from uncultured Acidobacteriaceae bacterium, assembly GCA_963847155.1. Taxonomy (GTDB): domain Bacteria; phylum Acidobacteriota; class Terriglobia; order Terriglobales; family Acidobacteriaceae; genus PALSA-350. The sequence continues at coordinate 231,098 of CAWJZH010000011.1, forward strand.
AGGCGATGTCCGGGGCGGTGTCATCCATGTAATGAACGTGGGCTCCGGCTCCTATGCAAAGCTCGTGGCGCTTTTGGTCAGGGGACGAGATGACCTGGGGCGTTGTGCTTCCGGGTGAATAAGCCGGGCGGTGATACCACTCGGTCAGCCACAACGAGCGGCCAACGTAATCACCGCTCCGGTAGGCGTTGATCCAACAGGTCAGGCCAAGGCCGGCCGGATCGGGTGGCGCCGCGTTTTCAATCCCAAGGGCCTTGGGATCGGCAGGGAAAGGCATCGGACCGGGCAGAGGACATTTGCCGTTGTCTGGACCAGGCCGCACCCAGTCGTAAAGGTAAGGGAAGAAGCGATTGAGGAGCTGACGGGCGGGATTACCCATAGTGAGCAGAGTGATGGGGATCGATGTGAACTTAGAAATAGATGGCTCGGCTGCGCCGGGTTGGCGCCACTCTTCCTTACCTCTTTCGGATTGCAAATAGTGGAGTAGGTCACCGGAAATGAGGGCTCCGAGGCTGTGGGCCACGATGACGATGGAATCGTAACCGTGGCCATCTTCCCGGTAGGAGCGCAGATAGCGCAGGGTTGATATGTAGCGTTCGAAGATGGTGGCCCTGGGCGTTGCGTACACTGGAGTCGATCGAAGGTAGGTGTCGACATCGAGCAGCGTGGCCAACACGGTTTGGCCTCCCTTCGCCAGGGCTGCTAGTAAGGTAAAACCAACCAGGGTGTTAGTGACGATACTGAACGTCAATGGGCCACAGAACACCTGTTCGAATGGTGGCCATTTTCGAGCGGCGAGTTTGTAGACTATCGGGAGGGCGAAAACCGAGCTCCAAAGCAGCAGGGTGACGACCGTGGTGGCGTCGAGCCCCCGCGACATCCACGTTCCCATGCGCACGGAGACGGCGTCGCTGGCGTCACGTGGTGGCCGGGGTTTGCCTCGTGGCACCATGTTCTCGGAAAGTACGCTGGGCAAGACCCACCACACCAGCAGGAGGGATGTGAGAGCAACGAGGAGAAGAGTGAATGGCAGGTGATAACCCATGGTCCAGGCGAAGACGCGAAGCGCGTAATCGTTCTGCGGCGCACCTTCTTTCTTGCTCCCTTTTACCTGGAAACCTTCCTTCGGAATCGCCAGGGCCTTGGGTGGCACAAGCCGGACCCGCTCGAGGGTCGCATACCATTGCGGTCTGATTGCATCGGTCACGACTGCCTCGGAGAAAATGGGCTCGTTATCCGGCATGAGTTTTCGCGTTGCGCTCAGGAACGCCGCCCAGATCATGAGCGTAACCAGCAGGAACGAGACCAGGGGCAATGCCAGGGCTAGCCGGCTGGTGCGGACCGCTGCCCGGGCGCGGCCCCACTCATCTCCCTTCGGATTATCGCTCCGCATCCGACGCCAGGCGATGCTGCCCAGCAACGATGCCGCGATGGCGCAAAAAATCATCAGGGCCCAGACCCAGCGAATCACGCAGAGGATGATTTGACCCGTCCACAGCGAAGCAAGCACCACGATCCGTGTATCCTTACTTGCTGAATTGTGAGCTGGCCAAAGGAAGAACAGGAACGCTCCACAACCAAAAGCGAAGAAGGTCATGCCGGTGGCAAATACACCTTTCCTCGCGTCTTCATATTGGTTCAGGATCCAGTAAAACAGACCAAATCCTGGGATAAGCCAGAACAGCAATGCGCTGGCGATATCCCTTCGCATCTCTGGTATCGGGGTAAGCCAGTGCAACAGGTAAATCAGGATCAGGGGAGCCACGACCCCAGGCAGGAGCAGCAGGAATACCCGGAACGCCCAGACGGGTGGTTGCTCGGTCGCGGCGCGCTTTGCATTCAGAATCCAAACCATTCCCAGGGCGATGGCGCCCAAAACACCCAACGCAATCGGGGTCCAAAGCTGTCCTGAGGTGGCCTGCCAAACTTCGAGGACGCAGGGTCCCAGCGAGATCAACAGCAGCAGCTCGAGTGGGGGAATGAAGGCTTGCAGAAGGCGGACGGCCCAGCGCTGAACCGTGCGATAGGCGGACCATACTCGCCCCCTTCCCTCGGCCGCACCGGTATCAATGGCCACCCGGCTGAGGCTGGCGAGGTGCAGGATCAATTGAAACAGTGACAGAAAAAACGTGATTACGGTGTTGTTGGGTTTAGCCAGGTCGGCCCAGAGCACTTCGTAGATATGTACTTCGGCGTTATCCCGCAGTCTCTTGGATTGAAGGCGAGAGGTTCGATAAGCGTTCCCGTCCTGACCGCCGCGGTAACCTCTCAGCAATACATCAGTCCAATCCAGCCCCGCTTGTCCCGGAGTCACGTCGCCATCCTTTTGTGCTCGCGCAGCAAAGGTGGCGCTTTGCTCCTGGTAAAGGTTTGTCAAGCGGTTCATGCCGTCCCGAGGGTCGGGAACAGGAGGCTTGGGAGGGCCGGTGACGGTATGCGACGCTTCCTGCTGTAGACCATCGATCGTCTTGACGGGTTGGAGGGGAATTTGCAGGTCGACCGAGACAAATTCGGTGTAGTTCCTGGCCGATTCGTAGGGGCCGCGGGCAGGGAGCGAGAGCAGCAGGTCGGCCATCGCGTTTTGGGTTTCCCCAGCGAGGTGTTTGCCGACTCCATGTACGGCTACGATGGCGATTTTCATGCGTATGTACCTGTGCTCCAGGCAGCGTAATCGTTTCAGCAAACGGTTGAAAAACTATTTCGGCGGGCCGGGTATCTTGAAACCAACGTAGGCGCCGGCGCTGTACCCGTCAGTCAGGAAATTGGCGCCCAATCAGGCATCGTCCGGCTGTTATACACGGCGACGACAGCCACAAATCCAGCACAACGGTCCACACGGCCACGTGGTGAAGCTTACGCCTGTTTCATCGCGTGGGATGTAGCCTTCTTATGGTGCGCCCGCACGCCAGTGGCTTCATGAAACCACGATTAGCGCTGCACTCGAGTATCCACTGCCGGTCCAATACAGCAGATTCTGCCTGAAAACCTGGTGACCGTACGTCTGGGTGGCGCCGTCGCCCTTCTGCTCGGATGGGCAGCGTTGAAGGGGTTCTGACAAACGCGCGTTTCTTCCATCAACTCCGGTCCTTCGATCTAATCTATAAATTCCTGTTGCTGTCCTCAGCCCGTCTATGGTGCTCCATCGGCGCCTCCTCTCCCAGACAACGAATCGAGAGGAGACTGCGTTGCCCAGATTATTTCCTCGGGGGTGGCAGACTCGGTCGGAGCGACAAGGACGTGTGCCGACTCAGGAAACCTCCGTTCCATACAAATTGACTATAGTAGTCGCTATCCGATATAGTCGGAATCCGATCTACAAAATTACGCCGCCTCAAATTCTGAGGTGGACTCTCTGGAGATGACGATTATGAACTTTATCGAGAAAGCGAGATCTTTGAGTCTTGGCCAAGAGGTGGCGTCAGCAGCGAGTTTGCTTGGAGCGGCTTGTATAGTGTCATTACTCTTCGGTACAGGAACTTTGGCCGCGCAAGCCACCGCGAATCCAACCTCCTATATAGGGATATGGAAGATGACGGCCCAGGACAAACGAGTTGGTACGCTCGAATTAATGAACTACAACGGGCGACTGACTGGCAGCATTACCAATGCACACGCAACCATGGACGGCAATGGAAAGCTGGTTGAGTTTGACGCTATTCCCGGTGCGGCTCCTATTGTCCAAGCAAGCATTTCACAAGGCATGCTCGTAATTAATGCAGAGTCAATTGACGAGACCATTCTGCCTTGGAATATGACCCTCACCGGGGAAGGAAAAGGACTCCTTCAATTGGCTTTCAAGGGGCATGAAATGACTTTCCAAATTACACGGATTTCATGGGAGGAGAATGAAGGGAGTTCGGAAACTGGCAAGTAGCCTGCAGAGTGGAACCGAATCGGAGAAGTATGGCCTGATGAACAAAGGGGACGGCTTAAGCAATGCAACCATGAAGCGTTTAGAGTTTGCGTAAGGACAAAAGAAAACCGCAGGTCTCTCCACTCCGCTCCGCTCTGTCGAAAAACATCTCCACGAAAGTTCCGTGGAACCGCGGGTCCCTCCGCTCCGCTTCGCTCCGGTCGGGATGACAAGGAAAGGGTAACGGTTCCATGGACGGCGGATGCCGGACCGAGTCGTTTTTCATTATCTTGGTTGGGCGCAGGTCCATGACTCCTCCGCTCCCACGGCACGCCGGAGCAGGCGGGACAGGTCAGCTACCCTGGATTTCCTTTTAGAGCGGCTTCGGTCTAGTGCATGTGGTTCTCTTTAAGGAGCCACATAAGTGGTTGCTGGTGAACGCGATGAAGTAGGAAATCCGGGTACGCTCCTAATGACAAAGAGGCTGGGTGTTCCAGCCGGAATTGGTTTAGGGGATCCCAGGTCTCAAAAGCGAGACCTGGGGCACCCTTCGATTTCACGCCTCAATATTGCAGAGGGCATAAGTTGTCAGTTCTCTCTCAGCTTGCGCATCCCCTCCACGGCACGCCGGGACAGGTCGGCTTCCTGGTCCGCCAGCTTTCCCTTACGGCGGTGCAGTGCTCGATCATGTAGGAGCGGACGCGGGGTTTGGCTTTGGTATAGGCGGCGGTGTCGGGATTGAGACCGACGGCTTCTGCGGCGCGTCGATCAGTCATGGTTCCGGAAAGGATCAGATGAGCAAAAGCCATTTCCTGATGGGTGATGGGATCGCTAACAATGCTTTTGGGCATAGGTGTTTTTGCTCGTTGTGCTGAAGGTTGGGGCAATGGGGGAATGCGGTTTATTTGTTGCGCGGAGTTCACCGTTCGCCAGTAGCGGGCGAGGGATGCACGGCAGGTCGGGACAGTAGGGCACCCGATCTTCTGCTGCGAACTATTGCCTGGGGGCTGATGTCAACGAATTTGTGACAGAGATCGGGTGTGGTACCGGATAGCCGTGAAGCTATCCTTCGCTCGCGCTTTAGGCCGGAACTAACGGCAACTGCCGGTCAGGCTGCGGTTGCGTGAGGAGCCGCCGCCCGCCGATATCGTCTGATTCTAAGGGATAGAACCTTTCAGGCTTTCATGGAAGGGCCGCAATGCATTTCTCGGCACGAGAGTACAGGGCCGAAGGTTACTCGCGTTCGATCGAGAAAGTCGTCTACTTCGGATCGAAGACTACATAGTGATCACTACCGCTGATAAACACTCGTTGGAAGAGCACAGTTGGCAACAAACCGTCTTCATGCTGCTCTCCGAGGTTCTTCCCAACCATCACAGGGGTCACGAAGGAGATGCGGCCAAAGATAAGGTTGCCGATTTGCATAATCTGAGTGGGCAAGACGGCAAAAGTCCGCTGCGCATTGGCTAGGTTGCCTCCCTGCAGAACGGCGGCGCGCACAAGTGCCTGGACGTCCGGCCGCTCGCTGCCTGGATACAGGATAGGACTGTCGCTGCCGGAATCGAGTTGCAGGAGAATCGACTTTTTCCCAGTACCGGAGAGCTGGACGGAAATAACCAGCCGTTCCATAAACGGCAGTTCATCCTCAGAAGGTTGCGACGACACGAAGCGAATGCGCTCGCCGCGTACACGATCTCTCATCACGTTGGTCTCGTCGAGACAAAGCAATTTGTGCCCGTAGTCGACGAATAGGTCAAAATGAGCGAGAAAACTCTCACCCAGAACGCCGCGAATCCGCGGATCGGCTGCTCGAATCTGTCCCAGGTCGTGGACGACGACCAAAGACTTATCGACTACCTTAGAGGCCGCTTCCAACCTATCCAGAACGGCTATCGGCGCCGGCGCAACGTTGGCAACGGAAACAAGGCCAACCCGGCCTTGAGGCCTGAGATCGAGTTGCGAGGCCAGCGATGGATCGATAACCGTAACCTGACTGCCGGTATCCACCATGAAATCAAACGGGCCTGCCTGGTTGATTCTCACGGGAATGACAATGAGTGCATGTTGAACAAACCGTGGGGTTACACTCGCGACACTTCCCGGGCAGCGTGACTCTGCCTCGATAGAGGGAAGAACGATCAACGCCAGGCCGATTGCGAACGAGCACGGAATGCGGCGGGGAAAGAACAGGTCTTTCATGTCGGCCTCCTCCTCGCGACCTGCGAGGTGAAGCGACATTGGCGGTTGGGCGAGACTACCTCAATGGATAGGGGGTAAAATGCAGGTCAATCAAAGGTCGAAAAAATGTACATGCCCTAACTGATTACTCCATAGCCGTTTACGGAGCTCTCTCACAGTTCGGGAATGTGATCGATACCCTTAGGCATCGCGAGGAAATCAGAGATGGCAGAGGCAGAACGCCAGGTTCGGCTCCTGCGATTTAAGGATTTCGAGGTTGACCTTCGAACCGGCGAACTGCGCAAGGGTGGCGTGAAGCTGAAATTCGGCGGCCAGCCGTTTCAGGTTCTCAGCATTCTGCTGGAGCATCCCGGCGAGGTAGTGACAAGGGAAGAATTGCAGAAGCGGCTCTGGCCGGACACCTTCGTGGACGTCGACCAACCTGAATGCCGCCATTAACAAGATTCGGGAAGTGCTGGGTGACTCGGCCGAGAGTCCGCACTTCGTCGAGACGCTGCCGCGCCGAGGATATCGATTCATCGGTGAGCTGGAATCACCGGTTGAGCCCATAATCCCACCCGTAGTTTCCCCCGGAGTCAGGGCCGAAACACACAACGGCTCGCAGTCTCAAAAGCGGTTGAAGATCGCCGCGGTCGTGGCCGCAGTCGCAGCATGCGCCGTCGCCGCAGTCATGCTCGGATGGCTCCGTTCCTCGCAACACCGCGACGCACAGCCCGCTCCGCCGGTCAAACTGATCCCGCTCACTTCCTACCCCGGAGTCGAACAGCAACCATCGCTCTCCCCCGATGGAAGCCAGGTAGCTTTCTCGTGGAATGGACCGGATCAGACGAACTTCGACATCTATGTGAAGACGACAGATGTGAAGACGGCTGGCGCCGTCCCCCTGAGACTTACAAACGACGAAGCCGATGACATCAATCCGGTGTGGTCACCCGACGGAAGCTCGATCGCGTTCCTGCGAAAGATCAACCCCGAAAACCAATTTAAACTTCTTCTGATGCCCGCGTTGGGCGGTGCGGAGCGCTACTTGGCGGATGTTTCCATTCCGGAGACAGGATGGCTTTATCCACCCTATCTCTCGTGGATGCCTGACAGCCAATCGTTGGTCATCACAGACCGGCCTTCAGCTGAGCATCCGACCGCCCTGTATCTTCTCTCTGCCCGGACCAGAGAGAAGCGGCAACTGACCTTCCCGCCGTCGGGAGCACTCGGAGATCACTGCGCAGCCGTATCCCCGGACGGCAAAACGCTAGCCTTTCGCCGCGAGAACACCGCCGGCCAATGGCAAGGAAGCGTCTACCTGCTCGGCCTCGACAATCATTTCAACCGTCGCAGCGATCCCCGCCTGGTGACTCCTGAAGCCGGCCCGGTAATTCCTAATCAGTTTTTCAACTGGTCGTGCGCAGCCTGGACGGCGGATAGCCAGAGGCTGCTCTTTCCGTACGACCTGGGGCTCTGGACGGTGCCAGTTTCGGTTGAAAGCGCAAAACCCATTAGCGGCCGGGCTAGGATGGCGATAGAGACTGGAAACGGGGTCGACGGGACAACCGTCTCGCGCGTTTCAGGGCGTCAAGCCTACGCATTCAAAAGTGGAGGAAACCAGAGTATCTGGCGAATGGGAATTCCCAGGCCGCACGAGAGGCCGGAACCTCCGGTGAGACTGATTCCGTCTACCGCGACCCAGTTTAGCCAGCAGTATTCTCCCGACGGCAGCAGGATTGCATTCGAGTCTGGCTTGAGCGGCAACCTCGAGATCTGGCTTTGCAGCAGCGAGGGGCAGAACTGCGCCCAGTTAACTTCGCTGGGAGCCAGCGCCACCGGCACGCCAACCTGGTCGCCTGACGGGAAGCAGGTTGCTTTTTACTCGAACATGGAAGGCAGCTCGCAGATATATGTGATCCCGGTCGAAGGCGGGTCCACGCGGCGTCTCACTTCCGACAGCTGGGGAGGCTTTATTCCCCCGGTGGTCGCGCAACGGCCAATGGATTTACTTCTCCTCCAAAAAAAGTGGCAGCTCTCAAATTTGGAAGGCGCCTGCAGGTGGCGGACCGGCTGTTCAAATCACGCACAGCGGCGGCCTCGTTTGCTCCGAGTCACCCGATGGCAAATGGCTCTACTTCACCGGAGAAGGCACCGACGCCAGTCTGTGGAAGGTCCCTGTAGCCGGCGGCGAGGAGACGCAGGTCCTACCCTCCGTCATGCGCTGGAACTACGCCATTATGGATGATGGCGTGTACTTCGTCACGCGGAGCGGACACGGCTTCGCGATAGAGTTTCTCAATTTGACCACAGGCAAGACCCAAGTAATAGCGCCAATCCGCGACGGCTATTTCGGATTCAGCGTCTCTCCCGACCGCAAATGGATTCTGTACACCCAGGGAATTCCGTTGAGCAGTGAACTGGTTCTGGCCGAAGGGTTCCAGTGACGGAGGACTCGCCACTGGACACGGTCGAGTAAACAGGCGGAAAGTTGGCGAGTCATGGGGACGACAACGCCGCTACCGCATGTTATCTGGTGCCGAACTTGTTCCGCAGATACGATTCGACGGTACCTGTCTCGTCTGCGGTGAGAATGCGATTGTAGACAAGAATCTCGCTGATCTCACCATTGAAGTAGGTGTTGTTCAACCCCCGCCCAATATAGCCCGCACCATTGGTCCCGTTCAAAATGGCGCTCTTGCCTTGCTGGCGTAACGCCAGTACGCCATCGACATAGAGCGAATCCGTGGTGCCGTTGTGCACGGCGCGGGTAAGAGTAAAGTCTTGCCCGATGGTCACCGGCCTCGTGTAGATTGGTTGATTGTTCACTTGCGTGGTCCCGAAACGGAAGGGCACGCTTGATTGGTACGGGTTGACAAAAGTATTCCCCCACAAAGCGTTTTCATTCCAGAAAATCGCCGCTGCCTGAGAAGCATAGGAACCGCTCGGCGGATTCGTAAACGACTTGGCCACCATGAAGATCGACATCTGGCTCCAGCCGTCGATGGGCAGACTGAAATTGAAATATTCGTTGTTATAGAACACAAAGGCACCACGGCAATTGGGACCGTCCTGTGAAGTTTGGTTCGGTTGATTGGCGGCCGCCGGTTGGCTGGCATCATGGCCATTGCCAGACTGATCGGGCCACGAGGATACTGAACCGTTTCGAGAATCATTGGCCGAGTCACTCATCAGCCATTGTTGCAAACCCTGCTTGGGAATCGAACTCGCCCCGGTGGCATCGGAAGTTTGCACCCGCAGGTTAGATACCTCGGGACTCCCATAGCCTCCCCCGGTCGTTTTGAGCGTCGCGGCACTGAGATAGTTTCCTCCGCCATAGTAGGTCTGCACAGCCTGAAGATAATTGCTGTCGTGGAAAAGGGCCAGCGTCTGGCTACCCGCTGTATTCACTGAGCTACCCGGCACAGGTGGACTTAGGCTGTTGGTTTCCAACGTAAAGCTTTCGCCCCGGGCAAATATGCTGGCTTGCAACCCGACACCCGCAATAGGTTTGCTGAATTGCAATTGGAGAAGCTCTTCATTCGCGGCTGGCCTCCCATTCAACACCAGAACACCATCGGCTACGGCGTACAGGGGCGCAGGCGATAAAAACACCAGCGGAGGGATAGTGACTTGAACCGTCAGCCCCGGAACTCCCTCCACAGGTAGCGTCACCGTAAACGGCGCCGAGGAACCACCACCGCCGGTGGTTGGGGGCTGAGGCAATTTGGAGAAGTCCACATATCCATCGGGACGAAGGCCGGCGTTGCAGAAAGGGCTGGGGATCGACTGTGAGACTGCCGAGGCCGGTATAAGGGCGAATAGCAACATCAGAAATGCTGAGCAGCGTGACATGAGAGTTCCTCCGCACCAGGGTGGTAGGATCAGGTTTTTCCCTTTGTACCGGGGCACACGAGCAAACCTTATCGAAGGTATAGTGAGATCAGGGACCGATTCGTAACATAATTTTATGGTTAAAAAACGCTAAACCAATCCATTGTAACTCGGGTTGGTTGTTTCCATTTAAATTTGATTGAGCCCGGCTGACTGTACAAACTCAGTGAAAGAGTCTCTGATCTGTCTGAATTACGTTGGAAACGCTTTTGGACTAAGCCGCACTATTCCAGTGACCCTTACCTGCGCGGAACGAGATGCTTAAGCTTTCCAACATCTAAATATAAGACCATCACGGTAACGGCGAGTAACCGAGCGTCTGGATTGATAGAGGGCGAGGGTCTTTGTCTGTCCGATTGGAGGATTGAGTATGGCATTTTTATTCGCAAACAGCGAACGTATGACACTTAGCTCAGCGCTAGGGAGTATTGGCGAATTGAAAAATATCATCGCCACCGAGCTTAAGAGTCATGGTTTTACCGACGTCATCGATGACCAGGCGGAGGTCGCCGGCAACCAAAACGGCGTGCGACTCTCTGTCTTGTACCTTCCAATTGAGGGCCGTACGTTCTGGCAGGTGGTTATGGCGGGTGGAGACACGCATGATGGCACCCTGGGGTCGGTCAACCAAGTGGTGAGCATCATACAAAACCTGCACTTTCTGTGATCAAGGCTTCGGTGTTTGTCAGGCTTGAAAAATTACTGCTTGAGGACGGCTAGCGAGGGCTAGACTGGACAGGAGAAAGCGACATGAAAATCCTTGTGCTGGCGGTTTTCGCCTTGGCGTCTATTGTTCAAGGTTGCTCGAATAGGTCAAAGCCCGTTACGACCGCGGACAAGGTTTCCTCGGATGCTCCACAACCCAACACAACGGACATAATCTCGGTAGACCATAAGGCCGGCACGTTCGTTGCTCTTGTTCGCGGAGACAACACCACCGACAGGATAGTTGCGAAGTGTGGCATTCAATGTCCCAGCGTCGGCAAGAACTTCGCAGGATTTTGGTCTCTGCCCGCCTCCCAGGTTGCCTTTGTCGTGATTCAAAAGACTGAAACGGAGGGACTGCACGCGGAGTGAGGACGCCTTCGGGTAGCAGCGATTTTGCAGCAAACGAGAAACGGTCCCGAGCCACTGATGAAGACTCCTGAGGCCCCGGAGATGTGGTCGGTACGGCGAACAGATAGCGAGGGCACCCGAGCGATGGCAGAAACAAAGCCCCAGCTTCGACTCCTGCGGTTCGGAAATTTCGAAGTTGACCTTCGCACCGGCGAATTGCGCAAAGCTGGAGTGAGGCAGAGATTCGGCGGCCAGCCGTTTCAGGTTCTCAGCATTCTGCTGGAGCGTCCGGGCGACGTGGTGACACGGGAGGAGTTACAGAAGCGGCTGTGGCCGGACACCTTCGTCGATGTCGATCACAATCTGAATACTGCTATCAACAAGATTCGGGAAGCGCTGGGCGATTCCGCGGAAAGCCCACGCTTTGTCGAGACGCTGCCTCGGCGGGGATATCGATTCATCGGTGAGTTGCAGCCGCCGATGCAGCCTGTCGCGGCGCTCGAACCAGATGACAGCTTCTTATCCCGACGCTGGTTAAAAATCGCTGCAGGCGTTCTTGCCATCTCGGGCGTTGCGGCTGCAGCCGTAGTTGCCTATCGATCGCATCGGCCGCAGGGTGTTCAGGAGCAGACGGCGCTGATTGCCGCTCCTTTTACGGCTCTGCCCGGACAGGCGACTTCTCCGGCTTTCTCTCCCGATGGCTCCAGAATTGCCTTCGCATGGAACGGTGATGCTGCACCGGGGGCCAAGGGCTTCGACCTATATGTAAAGGCGCTCGGGAGCGAGACTCTTCTCCGGCTTACGCAACATCGCTCGGAATGGATTAGTCCGGCATGGTCACCCGACGGCACCCAGATCGCGTTTCACCGCATGGCCGGCGCCGACACCGGAATCTACGTTGTTCCCGCCCTTGGCGGCCCTGAAAGGAAATTACGCTCCACCCGAATGCCCGGGACGGACCTGTCATTCAGCAACTTCAGCGTTATCAGTTGGTCGCCGGACGGCAAGTGGATCGCCTTCGCGGATGTGACGCCAGCAGATGAACATGCAAGGATCTATTTCCTCTCAACGGCAACATTGGAGACCAAGCAGATTACGATCAATTCGAAGTGCATTGGTGAAGGTCTGCCGGCGTTCTCCCACAACGGCGAGTACCTCGCATACTGGTGTTTGCGAGATGGTTTCGACGTCGTTCTGTATTCCTTATCTATTCCGGACGGTCAGCCGCAGATGATTTCATCATTTCGGGCTTTCCCTAATGGGTTAACGTGGTCGGCTGACGACGCGAAACTCATTTTTTCACTTTTCCCCCTTGGAAATGGGCACACGCATGAACTCGATGAAATTACTGTCGAGAATGGGTCGACGAAACACCTTGCCGTCTCAGGAAAAGCAATGCTACCGGCAGTTTCCGCCAGGGGCAACAAGCTTGCCTACAGTTCACTTTTCACTAAGTCAGACATCTGGCGTCGAGACCTGCTTAAGCCGGAATCTCCGGCCGTAGAACTCATTCCTTCCTCGAGAGCACAGTACGACGCTCAATACTCTCCGGACGGGAAGCGCATCGCCTTTGCATCTTTACGATCTGGTCTGCAAACAGTTTGGATCAGCGATGACGATGGCCGCAACCTGGTTCAGATCTCCAACCCCAATTATGTGAGTGGCAGCCCGCAATGGTCGCCAGACGGAAAGAGGATAGCGTTTGACTCTTTTCTCGGGGAGCACTGGGAGATATATGTGGCCGACATCGCCGAAGGGAACCCTAGGAAACTGGTCACAGATATCTCCGACGTAACTCGACCTCATTGGTCCCGCGATGGAAAGTGGATATATTTCCGATCCAGCGAACCGGGCAGGATGGGAATCTATCGTTGTTCCGCCTCCGGCGGAGACGCCATTGCACTCGCCAAAGATACGGATGGGATCAATCCGCGAGAATCTTTGGATGGGAAGATACTATACTTTGCGAGCAACTACGAGGGATCGACGCTGAAGCAAGTGGCTCTATCGGTTCAGCCCGGTGCGGAATCAGACGTAGACGGATTGCCTCGCCTGAACAACGCCGATCTTTGGGCCCTCTCTCCTGGCGGTATCTATTTTGTTCCTGCTGAGACGCCCAGATCTCTTCGCTACTTTGATTTCGCTACCAGGCAGATACGCCCAATTTTTGAAGCGGACAGGGATTACGCCGGCAGCCCGTCGGTCTCGCCCGATGGCCGCTGGATACTCTATTCACAAGCTGGCGATACGACCGGCGACATTATGCTCGTCGATCGCTTTCGTTAGCAAATCCCCATTCAACGTGACCTCCGTTCTTTCACATCTTCGCCTACCCGTGCATTCAACACCCAGCTGGACAGCACCATCAGCACGGCCGGGAAGCGCGAATCCAATGGAAAATCTTGCCAAAGAGTCGCTGCTGATTACCGCGGTGGTCGTGGCGGGATTCAGCCGGTGAGCCAGCGGCTCTTTCATCCCGCGGTCCCTCTTCCGAGTGTGCTCTGGGTTCACGGGATGTGTTCTCCGCGTGGGTACTGTTCTTCATGCGCAATCGGGAGTGGTGCGGATGCGCAGGGTGCGTTGGCGTCGCGCGATGGGATGGTTCGGGGCGACCCTGGGTGCGGCCGTTTTCATCTTGGGCGTGACCACGAGGATCGTGATGCATCGATTCCAATACTTCCAGTTCTAAATGGGAAACAGCGATCCGGAGCATCTCCATTCCCGCGTGGAACATGTCGTCCCTAGGTTTTCTGCCCGGTGCCCCCATTGGTCGCATCGGCTAACGCGCCAACCGTCCACCGTCATTCGGCGCGTAGTGTGACAGCTGGCTCGACGCGCATTCCAGCGCGAGCTGGGAGGAGGATTGCGATGAGAGCCACCAGCGACAGAAGCAGCGGGACGACGATGTATGTCAATGGGTCATATGCGCTGACCTGGAACAGGAATGCCTTCAGCATGCGCGATACCGCCAAAGTTGTGCCGAGTCCGAGCGCCAGGCCAACCACCACCATGCGCAGTCCGTCATTTGCGATCAGGCGCAGGATGTTGATCTGCGTGGCGCCGAGAGCCATGCGCACGCCGATCTCATGCGTCCGCTGCGTCGTCATAAAAGCGATAAGACCATAGAGCCCGACGACCGCTAACACCAAGCCCGTCAGCGCAAAAAATCCAAGCAGCATCGTTTCAAAGCGCGGGCGATCCGCCAGCCGGCTGATGGTTTGGTTCAGAGGCTCCATCTGAACCGGAACGGTTCGATCAATCGACGCAACCTCCGACCTGACCCATGGTTCAATCGTTGAAGCCGGCATCACCGAATCGATGACGACAATCAATGTGTGTCCGCTCCAGTCGTCGGGCACGCTCCGGCGGAGCGTGTACATCTCCGGATCACTTTGTTCGGTGAGCCCATTGTTCTTTACGTTGTCTGCCACGCCGACGACTGTGGTCCAAGCGCCGCCGCGCGGCCCGTCCGGCTTGAAGCGCTTTCCAATGGGATCCTCGTTTGGAAACAGGCGCGCAGCTAATAACCGGCTCAGGATCGCTTCGTGCTCGTTGCCGGTACGATCCTGCTCGGTAAAATCACGACCGCGAACAATGGGAATGTTGAACGCACGAAAATAGTCGGGCGTGACGAATCGGCGCACTACGGTCCCGCCAGTTCCAGCAGGCGTCGGCGGCTTGCCCTCCAACAGAAGATCGGAGTACCGAACCCCTAGCGACCCTCCCGGCGGAATCGAATCCGCCATTCCCACCGCAAACGTGCCGGGCAGCCGCCGCAAAGATGATTCAATACGAAGGTAGAAGTCCATCACCTTCTGATCGGTGTTGTAGCGCCACCAGGGAAGCGCCACCTTCATGGTCAGCACTCCGCCGGTTTGCATCCCGAGATTTTGCTCTTCGATCTTCGCAAAACTGCGCAGCAACAACACCGCGCCGGAGAGGAGAACGATGCAGATTGCGATCTGCGCTGTGACCAGGCCGCGCCTCAGAAAAGCATGACTGCGCGACATCGATGCTTTCGCGTTCAACGCAGCCAATGCCGGCTTTTGCAGCGCCGCGGCGAGTCCGAAGGTGGCTCCGCAGAGGCACGAAAGCAGAGCCGCAAACACGGCAATGCGCAAGTCGAGATGGGCCTTGCTGATGAACGGAATTCCCGTCGGAGCGAGGCGGGCAAAAACCATCACCAGCGCTTGCGCCATCGCAAGCCCGGCCAAGCCTCCCGCGAATGAGAGCAACAGCGTTTCCGTGAGTGCTTGGCGAATGAGCCGGCCACGGCTGGCGCCGATCGCCGAGCGTACCGCGAGTTCCCGTTGCCGCCCGGCTCCGCGGGCCATCATCAAGCCGGCTACATTGGCGCACGCGATCAGCAAAACCGCAAGGACAAATCCGAAGAGAACCCACGCGACCGGCCGCACATCCTGCATTTCTTTGTCGCGCAGCGTCCGGATGCTAAGGCGAATTTCGTTTTTCGCCGAGATTGGAAACCACTTGAGGTCGCCATTGAATAGAGGTTGCATCCGGGCATGCGCCTGCGCCACGCTGACACCGGGTTTTAAACGCGCAAATACCCGCTCCGGGTAGCCGAAACCACCATTGACTGTCTGTTGAATTGCAGGATTGAACGCAAAAGGAGAAACGATATCCGCCGCTTCCAGCGTAGGAAACTGAAAATCCTTGGGCAGCACGCCCACAATGCGGTTCAGATCGCCGTCCACATTGATCACCCGGCCCAGGATGTGAGGATCGCCGCCATAGTGCCCCTTCCACAGTCCATAAGAAATTATCACCACGCGCGGTCCGTTGGGACGATCTTCTTCGGGCAGAAAGTTGCGGCCGAGAACTGGAGATATTCCGAACAAGGGAAGAAAGTTCGCCTGAAATGATAGGCAGCCCAGTTGCGCTGGATTGTCTTCGACCAGGTCGCAATTGTGAACCATCGTGCTTTGCGCCGCGAGAGTCGAAAAGGGCGTCTGCTCCTTCTGCCATTCCACATAGAAGCGGCCCATCACGAACTCCTGCCGCTCCAGCGAGTGCACGAATCCCAACGAGACAATTCGACTGGGGTCTGCATAGGGCAAAGGCCGGAACAATATGCGGTCCACAACGCTGAAGACGGCAGTGGTCGAGCCGATACCGAGCGCAAGAGTTATTAGGACGCTGATGGTAAATAGTGGATTGCGGCGGAAACCACGAAGCGCAAAGCGGATATCCTGGAGCACCGTACCGATCCACCATCCCGGACGCTGTCGCTCGCATTCTTCCCGCGTGGGTTCGAGCCCACCAAACTCGATCAGCGCCTGGCGGCGCGCTTCGGTAGCGTCTGCTCCAGCCTCTATTCTGGACGCGATCGCCTGTTCGAGATGAAACTCGAGTTCTTCATTGAGTTCGCCGCGCTTTTTGCGAAGAACGAGGAAGCGAAGGCGGCTCAGGAATTCGGAGATCATGAGGACGCCTCCGCGGCCGAGGCAAGTACAGACCCGATCGCCAAGGACCAGCGGTCCCAGGTGGCCAGTTCCGCTTCCCGTTGCCTTTTTCCCTTGGGGCAAGAGGATGTTCCATACAGAAGGTCCGTTGATTGCGGCATCGCTTTCTTCGGCATTCGACAATAGCTTTACCCGCGTTCCTGTCGAATGTCAAGGGCTAGGATTGCAGCCCGCAATGCTTTGTCATAACGATTGACGCAAAATCGTCAGGGCACGACTTCAGCGTGCCGAAAAGGGAGCAGTAGGACGAGGGCTTTAGAGCGTGTGTGAGAGGTGAAAGAAAACCGCAGATCCCGGCGGCGTTCGGCAGCTCAACCTGCGAGGAGGGCATTATCTTTACAGCGTTCAATAGCCGGAATCGTTGGGCTTGGTTTAATGTGTGACCGTTTTTTGTCGATAACGCAAGCGTGCCCTTCCCGGTCACAGGATTGCAACGATGAAATCGATCTTCCTCCTGACGCTATTGCTCTGGATTTCGCCCCTCGGATATTCAGAAAGCAACCCCTTTGACAGAAATGTGGAAAATACAACTCTGTTGAATCCCGCCTGCCCAGCCACGCTCACCGGTGTGTATGCGGATTCGTCCAGGCACCGGCAAGGCCGGGTGAGCGTGCGCCTTGTCAATCAAACCGAGAAGCGCCTCATAGCGGTTAAGGTTGGGTTTGACGGAAGAGATGCCGCTTGGGATGAGCATGAATTTCCTGAGACCTATGCCTCGGCGGTAAGTTTAAGACCGGAGAGGGAAGCTAAGCCCATTTGGCGCGTGGAGGATGCAACCTTCGGTATCAACACCGCCAGCGGTGTACGTGTCTACCTTTTAAAACTGATGTTTGCAGACGGCTCTATATGGCGGGATGACGGTACCAAATCCTGCTCGCTAAGTATTTACGGCCGGGCGAAGCCTCAACCCAGCGACGAGTGAAGCCCATTCCGTATTGGCCACTTCCTCTGGCTGGACGATGGAAATTGACGTGAGGCTCATTCTCTAGCGCTTACATTTCGCGTCATGAAACGTCTAAATCTCGGTCTTTTTCGCGAGCATCGTGATCCGGTCCGCGGCACGAAAAGCCAATGCTTGAATCGTCTCGGTCGGTTGATTGCGTCCGCTGGTCACAAGACTGGAACCATCACAAATAAATAAATTGGGCACATCGTGCGAGCGATGATCGGAGTTTATGACGGAATTTTTCGGATCATTCCCCATGCGACACGTTCCCAGCAGGTGAGCGGAACTATCGCGCTCGGCGTAGGGGAGACGCCAGCTCTTCTGAGCCCCTGCCGCATCTAGCAGTTCCATCTCGCGGTCTTGCATAAACTGCAAAGACCTGAACGTGTCGGGATGGTCTTTGTATGTCACTCGGATCGCCGGCAAGCCCCATGCATCTTTCGCGACCGGATCAAGAGTTATGGAGTTTGACTCGACAGCGAGCGCCATGTGGTGCGAAAGCGTGTACATCATGCGGGGAAAGTCCCGCAGATTTTTCTTGAATTCGCTGCCCCACTGCGGCATGCCGGGTGCGAAGCCGCCTTGTGCGAAACCCGCGGGATATAAATCAAAGCGCGCGTCGAGTCCCGCTCCTCCGACAAAGCCGTGCTTCGGGTCTATTTCATAGAAGTCGTGAACGATTCGGCTGACAACAGCGCCCTTATATTCGTTCAACGGATGTTCAAACACTCCGCCGGCCATCGCTCCGGTGTCGAACATCAAATATTTGCCGACAGCTCCGTTCGAATTTGCCAGTCCGTCGGGGAACCGGCCGGATTTGGACATCAGAAGTAATCTCGGCGTCTCTGCCCCATTGGCACAAAGAATCACCGCTTTGGCTTTTTGCCGCTGCGAGCGTTTTTGCTGGTCGAAGTACACCACGCCCGTGACGCGCCCCTGGGCATTGATCTCAACCTCATGCACGTAACAGTTCGGCCGAATCTCGCAGCGGCCTGTTTGCTCGGCAATGGGGATCACCGTCGCCAGCGTGGAGGATTTTGCTCCCCACTCGCATCCGAAAGCTTCGCAAAATCCGCAATGCATGCACTTGCTCCGGCCGTTGTAATCCTCGGAAATGATCGCCATGGGAGCAGGAAAAGGATGCCAGCCGAGCTTGCGCGCTCCGCGCTCCATCAGAACGCCCGAAGATTTGATGGGCAATGGTGGCAGCGGATAAGGTTTTGATCGCGGGGGATCAAACGGACTTGCCCCCGCTTGACCGGAGACGCCAAGCTCCCACTCCGCTTTCGTATAGTAAGGTTCGAGGTCGTTGTAGGTGATCGGCCAATCCTGAAGATCGGCGCCGGGAATCGATCCTTTTCTCGACCGCTCTACGAAGTCGAGCTCATGGAATCGCCAGTAGTTGGTGGTGAAATGGACGCTGCCGCCGCCAACTACGCGGCCATACCAGATGATCGGCCTGATTTTCGCGGTCTCGTGTTCCGATTCCCTATACGTCGTGGGCTGGCGTGTGAGATTGTTTGACAGTGCGTTCAGATTGAACGCCCAATACTCGTCATGTTTGAACTGGCCTGCGTCGATGCGCGGCCCTTGCTCGAGAACCACCACCCGAAAACCGTTCGATGACAGTTCCTTGGCCAGCACTCCACCGGCAGATCCGGAACCCACAATTACGAAGTCCACTGCGTCCGTCGTTTTGAATTTCGCAGTCGTCGACATTATTGGTTCCGCTTCTTCTGGGCCAAGAATTCCGCATCGTAATAGCCAAAAGGATGCGTGAACATGCCGGGATTCTCGAAGCCGATGTATTTCCAACCCACCTGGTCGCGATTTCCATGTCGCGCCGGGTCTCCCAGGAATCCAAGGATGGTGTACTGACGCGCACGCGCAAAAAATTCTGTCTGTTCCAGTTTCTTGAGCACAGCAATTTGTTGCGAGGTACCTAATTCGTTGAAGTTTGCCTGGTGCGCAAGCGGCGGCGAGTTCCTTCAAACCAGACCGAAAAATCGGCTGCAGATGAGGTTCCGTCTGGCTGAGCGCGTAGTCGATAAAATAGATGGCGCCGGCCTCGCGAGCCCCTGGTCCATCGTCAGAAGGAATGATTTGCTCACAGACCGCTTCCATCTGCTTCGCCTCTTCAGGGGTAAAAAAGACAAGCTTATTCTCGCCGCCATTCACCTGCGCCGCAGCGTGATCATAGGCCAGAGAAAAATCAGGCAATGCCCCAAACGCCACGACTGCACCTGTGCCGGCAAGCAATCGCGACAAAAAAGCTCTGCGCGAGTCTTCGTTCATTCCTTAACCTTTCACTCCACCGGAACATACCACACTCTCAATGCGAACACCATGGACGCTACCGAGCAACTTCAGCGAACGTTCGAACGAGCTGCCCATCGAGAGAACGAACTCTTCAGGAAGCCTGTGAATGCACCGGCGTCGGGGGTACCTCGGCGATCCCTTCGCCGGCTTCAACCATCGCGAGTTGGCTTACTCCTAATCGGCCAACTCAGAGAGCCGGAGGGAGATCTGCTTCCGGATTGAGATGGGTGTCCAGGAAATTTCAAGGCCTTTCCCCTTCCTCTCCCCTTGCATCGCAAGGGGAAAGGTGGCATGCTTCCTGTGTATTGCAAGGGGAGCGCCAAACGTGGGGAAGACTCGCCTGGAATTCGTACGCGGGACCCTCGATATCATTATCCTCAAGTCCCTTGTCTGGAGCCCGCTGCATGGCTATGCGATCACGAGCCTTATCCGTCGCCAGAGTGGCGAAGCCCTCCTGGTCGAAGAAGGCACGCTTTATCCTGCGCTGTGGCGCCTCGAAAGCAAAGGCTTCATTGAAGCGGAATGGGGCTTCTCGGACAACAACCGTAAGGCGAAGTACTACAAGCTGACCAGCGAGGGCCGCCGTCACCTTCGCGCCGAAACCAAGACATGGGAGGCCTACGCTGAAGCCGTCGCCAAGATTCTGAGCGCAACCCAACCACCCACGCCGGAAGCCTCATGAAGAAGGTTCCCATCTGGCGGAGGTACGATCGCATTCTTGGTTCGGAACTGAAAGCTGACATAAAAGCCGAACTGCGTTTTCACATCGACTGCAAGACGGAAGATCTCATCGCCTGCGGCTGGCGTCCCGAAGCCGCCCGAAAGGAAGCCGAGCGCCAGTTCGGCAGCATGCTCGCTGTACAACATGCAGGCGAGCGCATAGGAGAAGGCATGGAACGACGCCGACGCATCAGCGATTACTACGCCGAGTGGTTGTGGGATACCCGCTACACGCTTCGCACTCTGCGCAACAATTTTGCGTTTACCGCCGTCGCTATCCTGGTGCTCGCGCTCGGTGTCGGCCTGAATGCCGCGGTCTTCAGCGTCGTGAACCTCATGCTGTTGCGTCCGTTACCTTTCCCGCAATCGGAGCAGCTGGTGTGGTTCACCGGCGGAAAAAGCTTCGATGCCAAAGTCCGCGCGGCCGGCGGCCTCTCCGCCGAAACATATACGGTCGACGTCTATCGCGAGTTCCAACGCAACAATCAATCCTTCCAGTCCGTCACCGCATTCCAGACCTTTTACAACTCGCTGCAATACAAACTTACCGGGGTTGGCGAGCCCAGGCAGCTTGACGCCGTTGAAGTCGCCGGCAATTTCTTCCCTACACTTGGCGTCGTCCCAGTATTGGGCCGCAACTTCACTGAAGACGAGACCGTAAAGGGCGGCCGGCCCGCGGCGCTACTCAGCTACTACTTCTGGAAAACTCAGTTCGCCTCGAATCCGAATGTCATCGGAAAAACCATCACGATCAACACCAGCCCGGCTGCCGTCAACGGCCCTGTGACCGTCGTCGGTGTTCTTCCCGCCAGCTTCGATTTCGGCGCTGTCTTTGCTCCGGGCAAGAAGGTTGACCTGTTTGTTCCTGCCGTCATGGACTTCTGGAACACCTGGGGTAACACGCTTGGCGTTGTTGGCCGCCTCAAGCCGGGCGTTACCACTGCTCGGGCACAGGACGAAGCCGATCGACTTTTCCCGCACCTTAAGCTTCAGCACAAGGACTGGTTTTACGATTACGCCTCGGACCTCATCACCCTCAAAGACCACGTCTCCGGCAAGCTGCAGCGCTCGCTCGTAGTTCTCTGGTCCGCCGTCGGCCTGATCTTGCTTATTGTCTGCGTCAACCTCTCGAACCTTCAGTTAGGCCGCGCTGCCACGCGCAGCAAAGAGTTCGCCATGCGCCGCGCACTCGGTGCAAGCCGCGGTCGCCTCATCCGCCAGCTCCTCACAGAGAGTCTCATCCTGTCGTTCTTTGGTTCTGTCGTCGGACTCGCGATCGCTTCATCCATCATCTACTACCTTTCACACCAGACCTCGATCGCCCTGCCTCTGCTCACAACAATTCATCTCGACACGGCATCGCTTTCCTGGACCTTGGTCACCGCTATCGGTGTCGGAATCCTCTTTGGACTCGCGCCCGCTTTGCGCATCTCCGGCACGAACATGCAGGAGGCGATCAAGGACAACGCTGCGGGTATGGCCGCGGGCCGCAGCCATGAGCGCTTGCGCTCGATCCTTGTCATCTCTGAGATCGCTCTGGCATGCCTGCTGTTAGTCGGGGCTGGCCTCCTGCTTCGCAGCTTCCTCCGCGTCCTCAATGTGGACCTCGGCTTCAATCCGAGCCGCGCGGCAGCGATGCAGATCGACCTGCCCGAAGCGACCAACAAGGATCAGCTCATCCAGCGCGCCACGATTCTCAAATCCGAAATAGATCGCGTCAGCGCCCTTCCGGGCGTGGAATCCGTCGGCATCGCCGATATGCTTCCACTTGACCGGAACCGCCAGTGGGGGCTTGAGGCGGTGGGCCGCTACCACGCTAAAGATGCCGACACCGGTGCACTCGTCTATCTCGTGACGCCGGGCTACCTCCGAGCCATGGGGATGCGGCTGCGCTTAGGCCGCGACTTTTCATGGAACGACACACCTGACAACGAACGGGTCATCATCATCAATGAAGCGGGCGCACGCCGCGAGTGGCCCGGTGAAGACCCTATTGGAAAACTCGCGAACGGCGCCGCGAGCAAACCCGCCCGTGTCATCGGTGTCATCGCCGACGTTCGCGAAAGCACTCTTGAGCAGAAGTCCAGTCCAGAGATCTACGTCCCTATGACGCAAAACGCAAGACGTCGAAGGCGCAACGCTCATCGTCCGCTCGCGAATGGATCCTGACGCTCTCGCCGGCAGTGTCCTGGTCACGCTCCGCAGCCTCAATCCGTCGCAACCCGCGAGTGGCTTCCGCACGCTGCAGTCGTTTGTGGATCATTCTGTCTCGCCGCGCCGCTTCTTCGTTCTGCTTGTGACCATCTTCGCTACTCTTGGCGCGCTCCTGGCTGCCCTCGGCATCTACGGAGTCATCTCCTATTCTGTGACACAGAGGACTCAGGAGATAGGCGTGCGCATGGCCCTCGGGGCGACGAGCGGCCGTGTCCAGCGAGCGGTATTGGCTCAGACCCTGCGCCTTGCTGTCATCGGCCTTGCCGCGGGCACCCTTGTCTCCCTTGGAGCGGCACACCTGATCGCCTCGCTGCTCTTCGCTACCTCTCCCTGGGACCCGGCTGCCTACATGGCCATGGCCGCGTCTTTGCTCGGCATTGCTCTGCTCAGCGGGTATTTCCCCGCCCGCCGGGCCTCCAGGATTCAACCGATGACCGCGTTGCGTAACAATTGAAGAGGCCAGCCACACGCGGTTGAAACAGCTCGAACCGCTTTGTTCCCCAATGTGCGATTACTAGCCAATCATCGGGGTCGCGTACACATCCTGGAAGGGGCGACCGAGTGAGTGCGCGATATCAGTTTTGGGGCCAGTTCCGTCCCTCGGTTTTCCCCTGAGCCGAACATCCTGCTCCTACTTTTTGCTCGGAGGATACGACGGCTTGAAGTCTTTGTTTATCGTCAGCAAGAAGCTAACCGGCACCAAAATGCCGTTAGTTTTCAGAGTCAACGCTAAGGCCTGCTCGACTTCATAAGGCACTTTTTTATTGTTCGGGTCGGCTGCATACTTCGCGTTTAACACTCGCGCCATCTGGAGGTTCTTCTCGAATTGAGGCCAACCGAACTTAGCACTCGAATTTTCAAAAAGATAAAGAAGTCTTTCTGCCTGCGCCGTTTGCCCAGCAGATGACAAGTGGTCGTGCGCGCCTTTGATGAGTAGAGTGACATACTGCGCTCGATCGTGTTTATCCATCTTGTCATATTGGGAAATCTGCATTGCGTTCCCGACACCTGAAAACAGCAAGGCTGTCGATAGAACAGCGCCAATCCAGATTGTTGCGGCTTCTTTGCGAGTGAAAACCAGTTTCATGATTTGCCGTCCCTTTCTGCGAAGCCCGGGTGGGCCCAAGGTGAGTATAAGGAACTGACGCGGCGTCTCAAGAGGGAGTCACGGGGGACAATGGTTCGGCAATGATGGCGGAGAGAGTGGGATTCGAACCCACGGTACCTTGCGGTACACACGCTTTCCAAGCGTGCGCCTTAAGCCACTCGGCCATCTCTCCCTGTCAGTGAGCAGCGCGCGTGCCGCGCTCCTCAACCCGCCTTAACGACTTTATCATCTTGCATTTGCCGGGGCAAAGATGGGCGCCCAACCTACCCCTCCCGATTTCCGCCCCCGGATCAGGTAAGGTGAACAAGGCACATGCTTTCCCGCGCTCCAGCTACGCAATTCACCCGCACGAGCCGCTTCCGCAGCGAGTTGGCGGCCCTGTTGCTGCTGGCCATTCCGGTCGTGCTCTCCGAGCTGGGCTGGATGGCCATGTCGATCGTCGATACCATCATGGTCGGCCGCTTGAGCCCGGCGGCCATCGGCGCCGTCGGGCATCAGCAGCGCCATCTTCTACACTCCCGCGCTGTTCGGCATAGGCCTGCTCCTGGGCCTCGATACCCTGGTCGCCCAGGCGTTCGGGCGCGGAGACTTCGACGATTGCCATCGGGCCCTCGCCCAGGGCGTTTATCTGGCGATCGCGTATACCCCCATCGCCATGCTCATGGTGGGCTTCGCACCCCATCTGTTTCCGCTGCTGGGCATTACCGAAACCGTACGCGCGCCTGCCAGGGAATACATCCAGCTGCTGAACTTGAGCGCTCTCCCTTTGCTCATCTACGTCGCTTTCCGGCGCTACCTGCAAGGGGTCGGCAAAGTAAGGCCGGTGACCTTTGCTCTGATCTCCGCCAACCTGGTCAACTGGTTCGGCAACTGGGCGCTCATCTACGGCAAGCTGGGACTTCCCGCCATGGGCGTCCGCGGATCGGCGCTTTCCACCTGCGTGGCCCGCGTGTATATGGCTGCCGTGCTGGTCTGGTGGGCATGGAAGCATGAGCGCGAGCGCGGACACCCGCTCTTTGCCCACTGGCCTGGAGTGCGGCCGGCGCAGTTCCGCCGGCTCCTTGTCCTGGGATGGCCGGCAGCCTCGCAATTGCTCTTCGAGGTCGGCGCTTTCTCACTCGCCACCCTGATGGCCGGCCGGCTCTCGCCCGACATACTCGCCGCCCACCAGATCGTCCTGAATTCCGCCAGCCTCACCTATATGGTGCCGCTGGGCGTTTCCGCGGCAGCGGCTATCTCGGTTGGTCATGCCGTCGGGGCAGGGAATCGCGCTCTCGCTCGCCGCAATGGCTCCATGGCCATCGCCATCGGTACGGTGTTCATGGCCCTGGCGGCCACTGCTTTCTTAACCATTCCGCAAAAGCTCATCCACGTGTACACCCATGACGGCCAAACCGTCGCCGTCGGCTGTCCGCCTGCTGGCCGTAGCCGCCGTCTTCCAGGTTTTCGATGCTATCCAGGGTGTGGGCACCGGAGCATTGCGCGGCCTGGGCAAGACACGCGGCCCCATGGTGATCAATCTGATCGCCTATGGAGTCATCGGCTTGCCCATCGGCTACACTCTCTGTTTCAAAACCCCACTGGGCATCTACGGCCTGTGGAGCGGCCTGACACTGGCACTCATCTTTGCCGCTGCGCTGGTCCTCGCCATGTGGCTAAAACAGTCCAAGGTGGCTGATTCGGCCTGACTTCAAAGCAGCTCGATGGCCTTCTGCAGGGGACCAGGCTCAAAGGCTAGACCCCAGAGGACTCTTCGCGTGTGGCCCAGAGAGTGTTCAGCCCCAATGAACACGCTTGCGTTGAGGCTTAAGTTGCCTGGCGCTGTGCAAGCTCTCCTGTCTTAAACGCTAAAGAAACCGTTGCTTTCTGAGCATGCAACGTGTATGTTGCATGCAACCGGCTGACTTTTGTGACCAGAGCCGGGCATTGCTTGGATTTTGTAACACTGACTTTTTTTTTGTGCCTTGACAAGCCGGCAACCCCAAAGCTGGCCCTGAATCACGACGAACGTTCCTCGTCTTCAGGACAGCGTTGGCTCTAGGTTTCCGGTGAAGTTTATTTCCTCTCCCCTGGGTGCAATGCGCGGAGGTGTCGTTGATTTGTCGCACCTATCGACAGCGATAGGGCAACACACTGGTGCGTAGTCCGAGAGCTCCATTTTTGTGCGACAGCAAAATGGACAGGCGAAGCTCGGCTCCGAAGCAATGAAAGTTACTCGAAAGGATTGTTTCTCATCCACGGCAGCCATGAAGATAGCGTTTGTCAGTCAGCCCATCGATACCATTGTTCCCCCGTACCAGAACTCCGTCGGAACCTGCACCATGGGGGCGGCGCGCAAACTGGCTCGCTACGCGGACGTTCTGGTTTACGGCCTCAAAGATAATCATAGGAACCCGGCCGCACCATTGGTCGAAAACGGAATTAACTTCCGCTTCTTCCCCTCGACTCTACGGGACAGAATGCTTTTCGATGCCCAGAACAAGTACGCCAGACTGTTCCATCGCGTCACCCCGATCTCTACCTCGTCCTGGTTGTTTCCTGATTACGGACACCAGGTCGCTGTCGATCTCCAGCATGAAGGCTGTGACGTCATTCACCTCCAGCACTGTTCGCAATACGCGCCCATCATCCGCACCTTGAATCCGAAAGCAAAAATAGTCTTACATTTGCACGCGGAATGGTTCTCCCAAATCGATCCCGCCGTCATTGCCGCTCGCCTCAAAGGCCGTCGATCTGCTCACCACCGTGGGCGACTATGTTACTGAGAAAACCAGGCGCGCATTTCCCGCTGTCGCCCGCCGCTGCGCAACCTCCTATAACGGAGTCGATATTCAGGAGTTTCCAAGAGATGCGGACTATCGCGCCGGGAGAGAACGTAAAGTGAAGCGCATCTTGTACTGCGGCGCCGTCTCTCCTCACAAGGGAGTGCACGTCCTCTTCGAGGCCTTTGCTCGTGTAGCCCGGCAATACCCTGATGTTCAGCCTCGACATTGTTGGTCCCCTGGGAAACCATCCCCTGGAAGAATACTTTGACCTGCAAGATGTGGAGACCATCAAAACGGTTGCGCCGTTTTACGCTACGTCGCGGGTCACCCATAAAATCCATTCTTAACCATGGTAGTTCCCGTAAATCAGAGTATCTTACTCATCTCAAGACGAACCTGCCTCCGGACGTAGCCGGTAAGGTCTCGATCCTGGGCATGATTCCAAGACAGGAACTACTGGACCGGTATTACTCATCCGATATTTTCGCCTTTCCCCCGATATGGGACGAGGGCTTTGGCCTGCCGCCAGTCGAGGCGATGGCCGCCGGTCTGCCGGTTGTTGCCAGCCGTTCAGGCACGGTAAAAGAAACTGTCGTTGAAGGTCAGACCGGCTTCCTGGTGCAGAAGAATCATGCCGGTGAACTTGCGCAGGCTCTCCTGCTCCTGCTGAAAGATGACGCACGCCGCGAAGCCATGGGCCGGGCAGGCCGGCGCCGGGTGCTAAAACACTTTACCTGGTCACGACTCGCGGCAGGCATGTTCACGCGCTACGAGCAGCTTTGTTCCGGCGGACCCTCTCAGCGATTAAGAGCTGTCGCCGTCAATGAAAGGCTCAACTCGTGAGTTGGGGCGTGCCGGATCAAATACTGCTAGTGGACTGTAACAGCTGAAAGCCGCAGGGGCTAAATCCCATTTCTTTTCAGCCCCTGTGCTGCCCGAATAAAGTCGGGCCCTCATACAAAGCATGAGAGCCGCCACGCCAGAGAAGGGCCGCGCATTTTCACAGATTTGGTTCTACTCCTGAATCAGCTGTTACGGGCCACTAAGAGGGCTTGAACCCGCCAGGCATTGACATTGCACACGTCCTCGAGCCTTCGCACGCAGAAGAGTCTGTAATCAATACAGGCATAAATGGTTGCTCGCGCGCACAGGGTAGTAGCACGTGGTCTCGCCTGAACCATTTCTGTGTCATATTCTCTGCGGATAATCGGTCGAGAGGCTCGGATATCTTTCGATAGCTAATTGTGATAGCCGAAGACCAGTTGGATTGCACAGTGCTTAAGTAACAGTGCACGCGACAAACTCCAATAGAACAATGATCAAATATTTCTTGACTATTTTTGAATTAGACCCTATGTTGTTGTGATCTCCCTAGCAACGCGTGTACGGCGTCGCGTTCCCGCTTACAAAAACCTCCGTTGGAGGGAATTATGAACCACTTGAGTGGTCCGCTACTCTTGCCTGCCTTTGTGTTTCTAGCCTCGGTTTCCACGCTACAAGCCCAAACGGCGAAGGTGCTCAGCCATACGGTGATTGTCGCTCAGCCGCCCGATCCCATTCACTACGAGAAGTCGATCGGGAATTACACCAGCACCGCGTACCCGAGTTTTTTCCTCGGCACTGGCAATTCCGGCAACGGCTATATCTATGACACACAAACAGGAAAGAACTGCGCCGTAGGTATGCCCGGTTACTACTACGAAAGGTCGCGAACATTTACTTATCCCGGAGACAAATACGCCGGGGTCATCGCCTCCCTGTTCACCAGCGTTGCCTGGCTTGAAAATCCTTTGAACTACGGCGGCTCCCTCTGCGGTGATTGGGGAGTTCAGATCATCAACCCCAACCGCGGAGCCCACACGCTGCACGTTGTGGATCTTGATGGCGATGGAAAGATGGACGTTCTGGCTTCCGGCGGTGAATACCCAACCGTAACCAAAACCGGCTTTATCGACTTCCAAAACAACTACAACTCCTGGGTTCTGGGATCGTTTGCTCCACACGGCCGGAGACTCGATCGACATAGTGGGCATTAGCGGCGTCAATGGAGGCGCCCGCACCAACATCGTCGGCTGCAACTCAAACAACAATAGCTTGTACTGGTATCAAAATCCGGGAGGCAGTGCCGCACGTGGTTCCGGATGGACAGCCCATCTGATTGACAGTACCGTTCTCGGAGGTGCGCCAGCCTGTAACGAGGGCGTGGTCATCTCGTCTCTGACCGTAGGTAATCGAGACATCGTGATCGTCGCCAGTGGTGAGACCGGTTCCGTTCCGGCCTGGTCGCCCGGACTTGGTTATTACGACCCCGGCTCCAACCCTGATGCAACCTGGACTTTTCATCAGCTGGACAGCACCTACACAGACGTCCACGAAATCTCCACTGACATTTTGAACGGTACACCCTTTTTTGCCATATCGGAGCAGGAGCAGGCTTCACCCATCTGCAACGGGGAAGGGCTCAATGATCACGGCAGCAGGTATTCCGGTTGCCGTCTCGCCATCTTCCCCTGGAACGGCAACGGCTTTAATACGCCGACACTCGTGTCAAATTTGGGTAGCCATAACCAGACTCTCTACCAATTGAATGGAGTCGAGTATCTGGCAGGCGCAAACCACAACACTTACAAGCCTACCGATCCATCGTATAGCTTGTGGACATTCAACTTCGGTTCCACAACCCCGCCACCTCCGCCAACCACCCTCGCCGCCGGCACCTACAACATCAAGAATCCGAATAATGGCGACACCATGGACCTGGGTTGGGCGCTGCACCCGCAATGGGGAGACGGCCCTTTTGTCTACCTCTACACATTCAACAACGGCGCATCCCAGCAAATTAACTACACCAGCGGTGGCAAACTACAGTACGCAAATAATACTGCCGACTATCTCTATGATGATGGCGGTGCTCTCGCGGTAGGCTCGAACGGTGACACCTTCTCGATTACTTCCAGTGGCACGGGGTACACCATTCAAGACACGAGTGCAGGCGGGCTTTACGTCAACAACACCGGCGCGATCGATCCCCCGAACAAACTGACGTTGTCGACAACACCCACGGTCTGGATGTTCCCGGCGGTATCTGGTTCGGGGGGCGGCACTCCCTTGCAAAGCGGTCAGCCGTATACCTTCCAGGACGGAAACGGCTTCACCATGGATCTTGGCTGGGCGCAGAATCCGCAATGGGGCTTTGGGCCTTTCGTCTACCTCTACAAGTACAACGCGGGTAGCGGTCAGTTGATCACGTTCACCGCTTCGGGCACACTTCAATCCGCGTCTAACTCTGCGCAAAATCTCTATGACGACGGCGGAGTCCTTGCGGTCGGTTCTACTGGAGATCACTTCACCATCGTTAGCAGCGGAAGCGGGTATACCATTTTCGACAGCACCGTCGGGCTGTACGTAAACTCGCCCGGCGCAACCAGTCCGCCCAACAAACTAGCGCTGTCTTCAACGCCCGACTGTGTGGACAGCAAAGCTACAGTAAGCCGAATTGGAGCAGGGAAGCGAGACCTCTAGCCTGGAAGCCCGCGCGGTCTCGCCTTTGGGAGTCGTTCCTTTGCGACTTATGGATGCGCGGGAGACGAGCGCAGCCAACCGCTAACTGAGGTCAAGAGGCTGATTTGATGAATGGCAGGCACCTTGCTGTTTGGTCTGCAAGGGGCAACAAAGTTCGTAGGCACTGGATTGTAGCCGGAATGCAGCCAGACATATTTGCGACCGAAGATTTGAGAACCATGCAATGGGGCAAAGGCGAGCGGATGTTCCAGGTCGTTCGTGTGGAACTCGCATCCCGCCACGTGTTCGCGGCACCACGATATGCTCGCGCCCATTACCGTGGTATACACCGTTGGCCGGGCGGCCGGAACGGAATTCGTGGATTGGCAGCAACTCCAAGGCGGGGCAGTCCTGGCACAACCTCCCAATCCTGACGAGCCGCGCCTCCTGCCGATCAGTGCCACTAAACGTCCATACAGTCTTGGTGGAAGGCTACCGGGACAACATGTCGCGTAGGCAGCCTAGCAAGCTGCGGAAAAAGAACTCGCTTGGAGGCCGCCATTATGCTATTGCGTTTGGTGCGCCTGCGTAATATTCGGCGGTTCACCTGCATCCCTCTTGGTTAATCAGTGCTGCACGCCCGTTAAGCACAACTGCTGTTACATAGCGACCTGGGATATCTGCGAAGGACTTGTAATAGTTGTTGACATCATGCCGCAAGAATAGCCTTGACAACTTCTGGGACCAAAGTTAGATTCTGGTCTACAACCCCCCGGCAAACCATGCTCCTTAAATCGGGGGAAATTCATGCTTCCGTGTCTTACTCGGCTTTTCTGTGAACGAAAGAGTGTGCGTGGTTCGGCTTACCGCTTCATCGTTCTTGCAATGGTTTACCGTTGCCGTGTGGTTGTTGTTCCAAGCTTTTTCGCCTTGCTGCTGTGCGGGTGTGGGTATACATCTAATTTCGCGGGCTCTCATTCTGTAACAGTGGCGGCTCCCATCATCAGTCCGGGACAGGGAACAATTTCCAGCTCGTCCTTAACCGTGTCGATGACGGATAGCACCTCCGGCTCGATCATCTATTACACGACCGATGGAAGCACGCCCACCGCCTCGTCGAGCCGCTATTCTGGGCCGATTACTATTACTGCTTCGACCACCATCGAAGCTATTGGCGTGGTAAGCAACATAGCCGACAGTATAGTTAGCTCGGCCAGCTACACTCTTCAGCCAGTCGAAGCCGGGGCTGCGCCGCCAAGCATCAGTCCAGCCAGCGGAACCAGTTTTGCTTCTACGCTCAGTGTCTCCATCGCGGATAGCACCTCCGGCGCGACCATCTACTACACCACCAACGGAAGCACGCCCACGACGTCTTCCCAGGTCTACTCCGGGCCTATCACCATCACCGCTGCAACTACAGTCAAAGCCATTGCTGCGGGCAACGGCTTTGCCCCGAGCGCGGTTGCCTCCGCCTCCTATACTTTGCAGTCACCAGCCGCCACTCCAACCTTCAGTCCGGCCAGTGGAACCAGTTTTGCTTCTACGCTCAGCGTCTCCATCGCGGATAGCACCTCCGGCGCGACCATCTACTACACCACCAACGGAAGCACGCCCACGACGTCTTCCCAGGTTTACTCCGGGCCTATCACCATCACCGCTGCAACCACAGTCAAAGCCATTGCTGCAGGCAACGGCTTTGCTTCAAGCGCGGTTGCCTCCGCCTCCTACACCTTGCAGTCACCAGCCGCCACTCCAACCTTCAGTCCGGCCAGCGGAACCAGCTTTGCTTCTACGCTCAGCGTCTCCGTCGCCGACAGCACGCCGGGCGCGACCATCTACTACACCACCAACGGAAGCACGCCCACGACGTCTTCACAGGTTTACTCCGGGCCTATCACCATCACCGCTGCAACCACAGTCAAAGCCATTGCTGCAGGCAACGGCTTTGCCCCGAGCGCGGTTGCCTCCGCCTCCTATACTTTGCAGTCACCAGCCGCCACTCCAACCTTCAGTCCGGCCAGTGGAACCAGTTTTGCTTCTACGCTCAGCGTCTCCGTCGCCGACAGCACGCCGGGCGCGACCATCTACTACACCACCAACGGAAGCACGCCCACGACGTCTTCCCAGGTTTACTCCGGACCTATCACCATCACCGCTGCAACCACAGTCAAAGCCATTGCTGCGGGCAACGGCTTTGCCCCGAGCGCGGTTGCCTCCGCCTCCTACACCTTGCAGTCACCAGCCGCCACTCCAACCTTCAGTCCGGCCAGTGGAACCAGTTTTGCTTCTACGCTCAGCGTCTCCATCGCGGATAGCACGTCAGGCGCAACGATCTACTACACCACCAACGGAAGCACGCCCACGACGTCTTCCCAGGTTTACTCCGGGCCTATCACCATCACCGCTGCAACCACAGTAAAAGCCATTGCTGCGGGCAACGGCTTTGCCCCGAGCGCGGTTGCCTCCGCCTCCTACACCTTGCAGTCACCAGCCGCCACTCCAACCTTCAGTCCGGCGAGTGGAACCAGTTTTGCCTCTACGCTCAGCGTCTCCATCGCGGATAGCACGTCCGGCGCAACGATCTACTACACCACCAACGGAAGCACGCCCACAACGTCTTCCCAGGTTTACTCCGGGCCTATCAGCATCACCACTGCAACCACAGTCAAAGCCATTGCTGCAGGCAACGGCTTTGCCCCGAGCGCGGTTGCCTCCGCCTCCTATACTTTGCAGTCACCAGCTGCCACTCCAACCTTCAGTCCGGCGAGCGGAACCAGTTTTGCCTCTACGCTCAGCGTCTCCATCGCGGATAGCACGTCCGGCGCAACGATCTACTACACCACCAACGGAAGCACGCCCACGACGTCTTCACAGGTTTACTCCGGGCCTATCAGCATCACCACTGCAACCACAGTCAAAGCCATTGCTGCAGGCAACGGCTTTGCCGCGAGCGCGGTTGCCTCCGCCTCCTATACTTTGCAGTCACCAGCTGCCACTCCAACCTTCAGTCCGGCGAGCGGAACCAGCTTTGCTTCCTCGCTCAGCGTCTTCATCGCAGACAGTACGTCCGGCGCGACCATCTACTACACCACCAACGGAAGCACGCCCACAACGTCTTCCCAGGTTTACTCCGGGCCTATCACCATTACCGCTGCAACCACAGTCAAAGCCATTGCTGCAGGCAACGGCTTTGCCGCGAGCGCGGTTGCCTCCGCCTCCTATACTTTGCAGTCACCAGCTGCCACTCCAACCTTCAGTCCGGCGAGCGGAACCAGCTTTGCTTCCTCGCTCAGCGTCTCCATCGCAGACAGTACGTCCGGCGCAACGATCTACTACACCACCAACGGAAGCACGCCCACGACGTCTTCCCAGGTCTACTCCGGACCTATCACCATCACCGCTGCAACCACAGTCAAAGCCATTGCTGCGGGCAACGGCTTTGCCCCGAGCGCGGTTGCCTCCGCCTCCTACACCTTGCAGTCACCAGCCGCCACTCCAACCTTCAGTCCGGCGAGCGGAACCAGTTTCGCTTCTACGCTCAGCGTCTCCATCGCCGACAGTACGTCCGGGCGCGACCATCTACTACACCATCAACGGAAGCACGCCCACGACGTCTTCCCAGGTTTACTCCGGGCCTATCACCATCACCGCTGCAACCACAGTAAAAGCCATTGCTGCGGGCAACGGCTTTGCCCCGAGCGCGGTTGCCTCCGCCTCCTATACTTTGCAGTCACCAGCCGCCACTCCAACCTTCAGTCCGGCCAGTGGAACCAGTTTTGCCTCTACGCTCAGCGTCTCCATCGCGGATAGCACGTCAGGCGCAACGATCTACTACACCACCAACGGAAGCACGCCCACGACGTCTTCCCAGGTTTACTCCGGACCTATCACCATCACCGCGACTACGACGATCAGCGCGATCGCAACCGGAAACGGATTCACGCAAAGCGGCGTAGCTTCGGCCACCTATACCGACACGAGCGGCTCAACTGGCGGGATTGTCTCGGATAACTTCGACGAGTCGACCTTGAATGCCTCTCTGTGGACGACCGAGAATCCTCTGGGCGACGGCATCGTGACCATGTCCGGAACGGCGGCGACCTTGAACGTGCCGCAAGGGACGATTCACGATCTGGGGACGAGCGATGACAATACCCTCCGCGTGATGCAGTCGGTGGCGAACACAGATTTCAGTGTTGATGTCCGCTTTCAGTCCGCCCCCGAGATTGGGAATCAGGATGAAGGCATTCTTGTGGAGCAGGATAGCGGTGATTTCTTGCACTTTGATGTTTTCTTTAATGGAACCATAGGCCCAGAGCTGTTTGCAGCCGGCGTCAGCGGCGGGAACGCAACCACCTTTGTATCGACTCAGATCGCCCTTCCTAAGGCGCCCCTGGTATTGCGTCTGGCACGCAAAGGCAATGTCTGGACTGGAAGCTGGTCCACTGATGGCGTGACGTTCACGGTAGTGCCCAGCTTTACCTTCGACCTGAATCCCGCCAGCATAGGTCCTTACGCGGGGACCTACGCGACCACGGCCTTTAAATCGCCATCCTTCACCGCGATTGTCGATTATTTCTTTGCCACCTCGAACCCGATCGCCAACCAGGACGGCCCGACACCCTATGGCTACGCCACGGTGGACGCGAATCCCCCGGGAACCCTGGTCGAGAAGACTTTGATGGATGTGCAGGGGACAGGACAACTGGAGCCGGTGATTGGCATCGAGCAGTATTCGGTAAACGGCAACACCTCCAATGGTGGCATTTACTGGTATTCGTATCCCGTGTCCGGGGGGGTGCAGGGTACCTGGGTCAGGCACACCATCATTGCCGACGGCAATGCCTATGAAGACATGGCGACGTTCGATGTAAACGGCGACGGAGCCCCTGACCTGGTGGCCAGCTACAACAACGCCAGTGGCCATTACCTGATCGTATGGTTTGAAAATCCGCGAGGTTCCGGCGGCGACCCGACCCAGCCTTGGTTGGAGCATGTGATTGGCCCCGGCTATGGAGAAAATAACCTTGTTCTCGGAGACATCGACGGCGACGGCAAGCTGGATGTGATTACTCCGTCCTCGGTATTCTTCCAGAACAGTCCGGACTCCTGGACTCAGGTGCAGTACAGCACCTCGTTCCGTGGAGTTTCGTTGCTCGATATAGGATCCGGCCTGGGCAGCATCAACCTGGTGACCACCGGCCCGGGACCTGCTAACAACGTTGTCTGGTACGAGAACCCTCGTGAGAGCAGCGGAAATGCGCGTACCGGGCAGTGGATCATGCACACTATAGGCGCTACGCCTTACCCCTGCGGTACTCCAAGCGTATGCACCGACGGCCCCTATGTCGGCGTCTATAACGAGGTCGATGTGAATGGCGATGGAATGACGGACGTCATCTCTGCCCAGTCGGAAGGTAACCCCGGCCCAGTACCTCCGGGCGGCCTGATCTGGTGGCAAGCCCCCGCAGACCGCAGAAACGGCACCTGGATCAAGCACACCATCGATCCCAACATGATCGATGTCCACAAGATTGCGATCGGTGACATGGATAAGAACGGGACTCAAGACATTATCGTGGCGGAGCAGGATCAGTCGCCTCTGCGGCGGGTCACAGTTTATTACAGCGACGGTAGTGGCTTGCTGACGCCGGAGATTATCTCCAACGCTGAGGGTCACAACATCTGCGTCGGTGATGTGACTGGAACTGGTTCGCTGGATATCCTCAACTCTGGCCACGGCTACTTCGGTAACTCACATCCGTTGCAGATCTTCTTGGACCCCTATTGATGAGACAAGCCGCTTGCACGAACAAGAAGGAGAGAGTACATCGATGGCTTTTCTAACTCGCGGCGCGCTCCGAGACCCTTTTCCCTCGCGTTCACGCTACCCGGTGGTCCAGTCCCCCTTGGAAGCCGCAAGAGGTTCACGAGGAATCATGCAAAACGTCGATGTTCCAGAATTTTCAAGGCCCAGTCGATTTACGTTGTGGAAGCGCTATCTTAGCCCCGCCCGCCTCGGGAGGGCCATCACTAAGTCCAGTTCGAATCGAGGCTTCGAGAGGTATCGCCGGGTCGGCATCACCGCATCTTCTTCGTTCGTCGCCAAGGCGCTGAACATCCTCATCAGCTTTCTCTCCGTCCCGTTAACCATTCACTACCTCGGTTCGGAGCGATATGGCGTTTGGCTCACCATCAGTAGCCTCCTTACATGGATGGCGCTTACCGATTTTGGCCTCTCGGGGAATGCGCTGGTTAACGTGCTGGCTGAGAGCAGTGGCCGCGACGACGTGGAAACCGCGCGCCAGTACGCCTCCTCCGCATTTTGGGCACTGACCTGTATCAGCCTGATTTCGGGGCTTGTCGCCATCGTAGCTTTCCGCTGGATTTCGTGGCGAGCGGTCTTTCAGACTTCAGCCGCGACGTCGACTCATGAATTGAACGTTGCCTGCGCCCTGACGCTGGCCATCTTCATCCTGGGCTTTCCCCTCAGCCTGCAGTACGCGATCTATAGCGCTTACCAGGAAGGCTACCTGGCAAACATTTGGAGCATTGCCAGCAACGGGCTGGCGCTTCTGGCACTGGTCATCGTGTCACGCTTTCACGGTGGCCTGCCGCAACTGATTCTTGCCATGGCCGGAACCAGAACCCTGGCCGCTCTGGCTAACAATTACTATCTCTTTCGGCGTTATCACTGGTTGGTGCCCTATCCTTCGGCGGTGCGATGGAGTTGTGTCCAGCGCCTTTTCAAGCTCGGCGGCAAATACATGGTTACGCAGTTGGCTGCGCTTGGCATCTACCAAAGCCAACCCATGATCATCACCCAGATGCTTGGCCCCGCGAGTGTCATGATCTTTGTTGTTGCCTACAAGATCATCACCCTGCCGATGGATTTGATCTATATGGCCACCCAACCGTTCATCGCTGCTTTTGGGGAAGCCAAAGCGCGCGGCGACTGGGCGTGGATTCGCAAGGCGTACAGAAACGCGACCTGGGCCTCCACTGGAATTGGCTTTTCGTTAGTCGCCCTGATGGCGCTTTTTGCCAAGCCGCTCATCCGCATTTGGGCCACCTCGTCTGCCGTGCCTACGACACCGTTCATCGTGTGGTTGAGTATCTATGTGATGATTGGCATCGCCCTAATGCCTACAAACCAATTTCTTTCCGGTTTGGAGAAAGTGACACCTCTCGCGATCTCCACCACTCTTTGTGCATTCGGTGTGATCGGCGCCGGCATTTTGCTGGCGCATGGCCACGGGTTGGTTGGTCTGGCGATGGCGATGGCACTCAGCAAGCTTGTTACGTTTTGGCCAATCCAGCTCTTTGAAGTTCGACGAGTCTTGCGCGTGTCGCCGCGTGTCGTTTTTGTGACTTCGGAGTCACTCGTTTGAAACGCTAAAGTAAAGGCGAAAAGGCAACAACACAGCGTTCAGCAAGAGGCTGTCCGGGGGAATGCAGCATCTGGATCGTCGCAATCATCGATGCCGGCACAAACCAGAGCTGCGGGTCCCAGGTCTCAAAGGCGAGACCTGAGGCATCCTTCGCGTGTTACCCATTCGCCATCTATGGTTTGTGGGTAGGTCTAACCCTGGCGCTCATCTTTGCTGCCGGACCGGCGCTGGCGTTCTGAGTGAGGGGCCCAAAGCCACTGGATCCTCTGTGTGGGAGCAAGCTTCGAGCATGGCGAGCTATCTAGAGATCAGGATGTTGGTGATACTGTGCACGGTCAATCTTAGTTTCCTTTTAATCCGGTTGGCCAAAAGAAGGCGCGACATTCCACTCGGTGTTTTTGACGATCGGATGAGATCGAAAAGATCCTGGTGCAGGCCTTCCGATGTGATCGAATAGTTATTAAATTCCGGGTTGTTGCGCACCCTCCTGTTCACCGCTTGAATGCCGGCGCCGCTCTCACTTGCGTCGCTGATCTCGTTGTAACCAGTCCGCTCTTTGGGTTCGGATTTTATGTCGGTGACAGAGGCGGCCCTGACATACCGGGGCGGAATTCCGTTTTCAACCGCCGCCCAAACATATTTGGCCGGACTTTGTAATAACGTCTCATTCGTGTGAACGAGTCCAGGCTTATTCGCCAACCACCCTACTTTATGCTGAAGGGAGCCATAAGGAGATACGTACACATCGATAGCGTGCGCCCATACATTGGCGTCATGAATGGAAAGACCGATAATATTGAAGACTCCGATCGCCACCTGGCGTTGCTGGAGATTTGCGGCGATACGGTCCACGATCTCATTCTCCTGCGCTAGTATCCCGGCGTAGCCTCTGTGTTCGCCGGATTCCGCGGGTGTATCCGCAGGCAGTGAAAATCCATCGAAAACCACACCCAATGTGGGGTATTCCTTTTGTAGGCTAGCGATCACATCTGACAACCCATCTACCTGGTCGGCCCAAGCTCGGTTGCCTACTCGAATGCCAATCCAAAGTAGCGGGTGATACCTCCTTTTGGCCTCCCTGACGGCGTCCAGCGTGGCCGGGAGGCAATTTGCCGAGGAAACCTTCGCCACCCTCGACGCCAAATCGCTTGCCAGGTAGTCATCTCCCACTCTGATCGCAAAATAGCCATTTTCGAGAATCTCGTAAAAGAGATCGCTGGTGTTGTCTTTCCTTTCGATCCGATTCTCTGGTATCTCCGGGAATATTTGCTCGATAGGGCCCAATGGCTCCCTCAACACGAGAAACCGGTCGACGCGCCGGAGAAGACCCTTCTTGTGCAACCGATGAAGGCCAGACAACTCATTCCAAAGATGATGCGCAAAATGATAAAACCCGAGGCAGACAGCACTTTTTCTGCTTTTCCCCTCAGTATCGGACAAGTACTCGCAACAAGCCCTGGCGTCACAAACCATCCTGGCTTTTAATTCCATTAAGTCGCCTTCTTGAATGCCCCACGGATCACCCGCCGTAACCAGCAACTCGTGTTTTGGAAAATACACAGCGCTCTTTCCGAAACCAGAGCCGATGCCGGCGGTTGCGACATAGAAAACCTCTTTAGTTTCAAATCGATAGAAAATAACGTTGATGTTCGCCAGCAAAGATTGCCTGGATACAACGTGTCCCCTGCCAAAAGGACAAAATCCCCGGACTGATTTGTTTTGCACAGCGTCCAGTTGGAATTTCAACGGGTCGAAATGGCGCGCCAGCGCTTCTCTCAGGTTGCGCAGCAAGTGCGCCTGTGAAATTCCTATACCCGCAAGGAAGCTTTCGTCCTCTTTGCTCAAATCCCCAATGCTGATGGTCCTTACTCGACTGTTTTCCGTGAAGTATTGCAAAACGGCAGGAAAACTTGCCCTCGACGGGCCAGGGTACAGATAGTCAGGCAGCGACGTCAAACCAATTTCGTTTAGTTGAAGCCAGATATCCTGGCAGCGGCTTAACATGAATTCTTGGGATCGATCATATCTTCCGATCTTTATCGAACTATCTTTAGATATATGTAAAGCCATGATGCTACCTCTCTCGAG
This sequence comes from uncultured Acidobacteriaceae bacterium, assembly GCA_963847155.1. Taxonomy (GTDB): domain Bacteria; phylum Acidobacteriota; class Terriglobia; order Terriglobales; family Acidobacteriaceae; genus PALSA-350. The sequence goes on from CAWJZH010000011.1 coordinate 270,614, forward strand.
CTAGGTTAACGGGATAACTCAACACGCTGGAGCGACGGCATGCGAATAGTGTAATCGACTTTCCAAGACCTTGTGGCTTGGACCTATTGAGCCCGACCGGATCTGGATTCTGTGACTCTCGAGCCTGCTGATCCAGTCGTTTCAAAAGGGGCAGTACCCACGGTCGAGGATCATTTTGGGAGGCGCGTCAGACCCACTCATGACGGCGTGATCTTCTAAAGTTCGGGAGATCGTACATTATCAGCGTCAAAGGACGCCGTGGAGGCGACCGGAACTATACTAGCTCCGAGAGGCAAACGAAAAACACTGGCTGCGACGCCTATGCGTAGCTGTCTCTTGCCTGAGGAGTCAATGTGAGGTCTTTTCTACCCGGCGGCTTGTTTATTCGCCAATCCGTGAATTCCATTCCGTGAAGCCAAGATGTGGTTACCTGGTGATTACCAGAGATATAGCGGGCGGATTACGGAAGACACCTCGTCAAATCATTGTGTTGAATATACCCTTCGGTTACAAGCTGTCGCCTCTCCATGTTGTGCCGGAGTTTTAGCAGCAGCTTGCGATTTCGGCCCATAGTTCCACTGCTCGATTGCTCGTAACGACTTCGCCGTTTGTTACGCTTGATTTGTTGTATTTGTGCCGATGCTGTGAGAGACGGTGCGGAGCCCGGTTGTGTCTTATCCGCAACAACAATTCCTCGTCTCCTCGTCTCCCCGTCAACAGCTGATTATTAACTCTCGCGTCGATTCGGGAGGACCCATGGATGCAGTGCACAGCTACCTTCTTCGCCCCACACGCCGTATCCTCGGCGCCATACTGCCTCAGGACATAGTTTTTCGTGCGTCCCATCAGTATGTAAGACGTCGTTACCTGGACCTTCTAGACGAACATTTGAGTCCACAGTGGGTAAGTAGAAGCTTAAGGGATGGGCCCCCTATGTCGAGCCGCCTGCGGCTGCTTACGCGCGCACTTGATAGAGATACATTTGAAGCGGAATATCCAAACAGTCAGTTCTTTTATGAGTCCTATCGGCAGGTCCTCCACTTTTTCAAGATCCTCCTACGGCACGGCTTCAATCTGCGCACATGTGGCTCCATCCTCGATTTCGGTTGCGGTTCGGCTCGCATCATCAGGCTTTACCGGTATATGAGTGGCGTGCGTCTGGTCGGAACGGACGCCAATCCCGAGTGCATATCGTGGTGCCGGGAACAGGTGCCGGGATGCGAGTTCCACATTAACGATCTCGAGCCTCCGCTTTCCTTTGCCAAGGGAAACGACTTCGATTTGATCATTTCTCTATCGGTGTTCACACACATTCCACTGGAGCAGCAAACCCGCTGGCTACAAGAGATGAAGCGCGTCCTCAAGCCAAATGGTTTTCTGCTTTGCACGGTGGTGGGCACTTCGCACATCGATGCCCAGTTGGGAGCGAACGGACGTCGCATCATTCAGGAAAAGGGAGAGATTACGCTGTGCAAGGACGATCCTGGTGTCTCTCTTTCGACGCAGGCCGGTGGCTCGGCCTACGATGTCTTTCAGCGCAGAGACCGGGTCATCGAAGTATTCGGCAGTGTGCTCCGACTAAAGGATTACATTCCAAGTAGCAGATCACCGATCGGGCAGGACCTGCTTGTCCTGCAGAAGATTTAGTCCAGGCACCTTTGCGATTACCTATGATAGCGTCCCAGAGCTTTGGAACGAGAACGAGAGGATCGTAAGAGCTGGGTAGGACAAGTTTGTTAGTCCTTCAAAAGCTGCGTCTAATCGACCCTAATAACCTTTTCACGTGCACTGACCTTGGCGCAATGAGATCTGTTCATTTATCTTTTTTTCGTTAAGTCGCACTGCACATACGGAAAAGTACCTCTTTTTCAGAGCGCCCAAGATTCCTATCGAACGATTCGCCGTATTTGTCAAAGGATAATAGGATGAGTGCCCACCGATACCTATCCCTCGCAAATACTCACGTGGATCCCTTGCATACCCGTTAAGCCACTGTAGTAGTTTCTAACATTAAGCTCATAATCTTCTTGACAACTCCCCTGACGGCAGTTACATTTCGTACTCAGTCCCCCCACAAAATATTGTGCGCCCAAGGGGAATCCCGTGCCTCATTTTTCTGCTGTCCTTGCTCTCTGCCCTGGTAACCGACTTTTTTCTCAACGCAAGATCTCGACTCGTTCGGCCTGCCACGTCTTCGCGTTTGCATTAGTCTGCCTGCTCTCGCTGTTCGGGAGTGCTGCCTACGGGCAAGCGCCGGTGGGCGATGCTTTCAACGAATCGACTTTGAATACCAGTTTGTGGACGGTAAAAGCACCGGTAAGCGGCTCGGCGGCTTTGAGCGGTGGGCAATTGGTGATCACCGTGCCCGGCGGAAGCAACCACCAGGCCTATACGCCTCTGAATGCCGTACGCGTGATTCAGGCGGTAAGCAATGCCAATTTTGATGTTTACATCAAAATAAACTCGCAGCTGACAGCATCCGCCCAGGATAGTTTCGCCGGGTTGCTGGTAGGAGGAGATAGCAGCAACTGGATCTACTACTATGCCTACACAGATGGATCGAATGTGGATCTGCTGTGTGCCAGCGTTGACGCCGGTGCGCAGAACATCCGGCTGAACACGATACCGTTCGCCGGCTATCCTGTGCCGACCTATCTCCGGCTGCAGCGTGCGGGTACGACGTATACCGCATATTGGTCGGCGGATGCAGTGAGCTGGACTTCGGCTGGGAGCTTCAATGACAGTCTGGTGGTGACCCACCTTGGACCCTTCGCCGGCAACAACAACAGCAATCCGGCGAATGCTCCGGCCGTGTCCGCGGCGTTTGGCGGCTTTGAGAACACACCTTCTGCATCCACCGCGGCGACACCGACGTTCACGCCACCCAGTGGGACAAGTTTCTCATCGACCCTGAGTGTGACCATCGCCGACAGTACGCCTTCCTCGACGATCTACTACACGACGGACGGCAGCACACCGACCACGTCCTCCGCGATTTACTCCGGCGCGATCACCTTGAGCGCTTCCACAACAATCAAAGCTATCGCAACAGCGAACGGTTTCACCCAGAGTGCTGTCGGTTCCGCCAGCTACACCCTTACGGCGCAGTCACCCGCGGCTACACCAACGTTCATGCCACCCAGTGGGACCACCTTCTCGTCCACGCTAAGCGTGACCATTGCCGACAGCACGGCAAATGCGACGATTTACTACACGACGGACGGCAGCACACCGACCACGTCCTCCGCGATTTACTCCGGCGCGATCACCTTGAGCGCTTCCACAACAATCAAAGCTATCGCGACCGCCAACGGCTTCACCCAGAGTGCAGTCGGTTCCGCCAGCTATACCCTGACGGTGGCCGCAGGCGCTCCAGTGGCGGACGAGTTCAACGAATCGAGCCTAAACACGGGGTTGTGGACCGTACGTGCGCCTGTTGGCGGAACGGCGGCTGTGAGTAACGGTGAGCTGGTTATCACGGTGCCCGCCGGGAGCAATCACGATGCGTTTGTGCCTGCGCTCGATGCCGTCCAGGTGGTGCAGTCGATCAGCAACGCGAATTTCGATGTAGCCGTTAAGATCGATTCCACGCTTCTGGCGAGCGCGGTCTATAGCGGGCTGGGCATCATGGTCGAAGGGGACTCCAAGAACTACATCCGTTACGAACTTGGCGCAACCGGAAGCATCGTCCTGTCAGCTAATACCATCATTTCAGGGAACCAGACCACGCGGATAAACTTAGCCCCATTTTCAGGCTATGCTGTGCCGACCTATCTGCGCCTGCAGCGAGTGGGCACAACCTACACAGCATTCTGGTCGGCCGATGGAGTCAACTGGAACCAGGCGGGGAGCTTCACTGACAGCCTGACGGTCACCGGCCTTGCTCCATACGCTTGGAACTACAATGCGACCCCAAGCAAAGCACCTGCGATTACAGCAAAATTTGACTGGTTCCATAACGTCGCAGGAACCACGCCGACTGCGGCTACGCCGACGTTCTCGCCCGCGAGTGGTACCAGCTTCTCGTCCACGCTAAACGTGTCCATCGCCGACAGCACGCCAAATCCAACAATTTACTACACAACGAACGGCAGCACGCCGACGACTGGATCTTCTGTTTACTCGGGCCCGATCACGCTCAGCGCTTCGGCCACGGTAAAAGCAATCGCTACGGCCAGCGGATTCAACCAGAGCGCGGTCGGCTCGGCTAGCTACACCTTCACTGGAGGCGGCGGAACAGGTGGGATTGTTTCGGACAACTTCGACGAGTCGACGTTGAATGCATCGTTGTGGACAACCGAAAACCCTCTGGGCGACGGGATCGTAACCATGATTGGCACTGCCGCTACCCTGAATTTACCGCAAGGGAAGATCCATAACTTGTCGACATCGGCAGACAACACCCTGCGCATTATGCAGCCAGTAGGAAACTCAAGCTTCAGTATCGATGTTGGCTTCCAGTCCGCGCCGGAAATCGGCAACCAGGATGAAGGCATCCTGGTGGAGCAGGATAGCGGCGACTTCCTGCGCTTCGATGTTTTCTTCAATGGCACCGTAGGGCCGGAGCTGTTTGCTGCCGGCGTCACCGGTGGCAGTACCACGACATTTGTAGGCACACAGATATCACTGCCCAAGGCTCCGCTGGTGTTGCGTCTGGCGCGTAACGGCAACGTTTGGACCGGAAGCTGGTCCACGGATGGCGTGACGTTTACCTCGGCTCCCAACTTCACCTTCGATCTGAACGTCGCACGTGTCGGACCCTATGCCGGGACCTCGGCCAGCACGGCCGCCAATTCGCCGGCATTTACGGCGATCGTCGATTATTTCTTTGCCACCTCCGACCCTATTGCCAATCAGGATGGGGCGCTGCCGTATGGGTATACGACGGTGGACGCGAATCCTCCGGGAACGGTAGTGGAAAAAACTCTAGCGGACATTGAGGGAACTGGGCGGCTCAATCCAGTCATTGGCACCGAGGAGCCTACGGTCAAAGGCAACATGGGCACCGCCGGTATCTACTGGTATCAGTATCCGACTTCAGGAAACATAACAGGTACGTGGGTCAGGCACACCATCGTGCCTTCGGGTAATGCTTATGAAGACATGGTGCCCCTCGATGTGAATGGTGACGGAGCGGTGGACATCATTTGCAGCTACGATCCAACCGACACAGGGAACTACCAGATCGTGTGGTTTGAGAATCCACGAGGACAAGGCGGTAGTGCAACCACAAGTCCCTGGGTGGAGCACGTGATCGGCCCCGGCTTCGGGGAGAACAACATGTTTCTTGCCGATATCGACGGCGATGGCAAGATGGACGTTGTCACATCTTCGTCGATCTTCTTCCAGAACAGCGCGACTTCCTGGACGCAGGTGAAATACAGTACCTCCTTCCGTGGCGTCGGGCTATTGGATATCGGTTCCGGTCTCGGCAGTATCAATCTGTCGGGCACCGGGCCATCGCCGTTCAACCTGGTGTGGTACGAAAATCCGCGCGAGACGGGCGGCAATGCACGCACCGGGAAATGGATCATGCACACCGTCGGCTCCACGCCGTATCCCTGTACACCCGCAAGCGCATGTGGCGATGGCGGCGATGCGGCTGTTTACAACGGACTCGACGTGAACGGCGACGGCAGGATGGACATCATCTCAGCCCAGTCGGAAGGTAACCAGACTGGCGCAGTACCTCCGGGAGGCCTGATCTGGTGGCAAGCGCCGACAGATCGGCGCAACGGCGCCTGGATCAAGCATACGATTGACGCGAACATGATTGATGTTCACCGGATTGCCGTCGGGGACATGGACAAGAATGGAACCACGGACATCATCGTGGCGGAGCAGGATCAGGCGCCTCTACGCAGGGTGACCGTCTACTACAATGACGGCAACGGTGTACTCACGCCTGAAACGATTTCGAACTCCGAGGGCCACAACATCTGGGTGGGCGATATCACCGGAACTGGTAAGCTCGAAATCTTCAACTCGGGGCACGGCTACTTTCTCAACGCACATCCACTTCAAATCTTCATCAACCCATATTGATTGGCGTTGGCTAGGGCGAGGGGTTACGCTCGCCCTAGCCAAGCTGGACGGGCAAAGAGGCATTAATGATCGTCACATAGTATGTCCGATAACATATATTCTGTTAACTTATTCGGCCTTGAGCTCTGCTGGCCTGTAGAAAATGCGCTGCCCTTCTAGAGATCGCGTCCCAAGCCTCTGTTTTGAAGGGTACGGGCTTCAGCCCGTACTTTGGCTAACCAACATAGGACGGGCTTTAGCCCCCGAGGGGATCTCTTGTGCTCACTTAAGCCGCCCTCAGCGGCTGAAGCCGATTCATCCTGACTACTAAACGTACGGCCTAAAGGCCGTACC
>CAWJZH010000012.1:0-179038 GCA_963847155.1 uncultured Acidobacteriaceae bacterium
CGGGAATCTCAGAATCGGCAGCCGCGTGCAGCTCAGGGCGCCTCTGAAGAAGAGACGGCCCCAAGACGTAACGGCGCCCCGGCAGGTAGTTCTGCTGGCTCCGCACCAGGCGGCCAGGCGCCCGGAGGAGAGTTTGAGGATGGAACCCGGCGTTGGCGGGGTCGTCGTGGCCGCCGCAAGGGCTTTCGGCCGCCGCAAGGGGGACAGCAGCCCAATCAGGAACAGGCAGCTCCCGGAGGCCGCCCGGAGGCTACCCGGTTCGTCGAGCCGCCCGCTCCGGTCGAGACCGAGCGCTATGCAGCTCCCGCCCCGGCCGTGGCATTCTCTCTGCCAGGCGAGTCGCTTTCGAAGTATGGCGGTCAAGCCGCAGACCGGACGCCCGCACCTTCGGTATCGGCTCCGCCCAAATCGAATGTCGTTTTGACGAAACCCTCAACGCTGATTGAGACGCCGATTGAGTGGAACGGTGACGGTCTGCTCGCCGGCGAGTCCATCTCCCGCTATCGCGGCTCTGCCGGCGAGGCCCCGGCTCATGTTTATGGCGAGCCGGTCGCTTCCGCCAGCACGCTCGAGACTGCTGTCGATGAAGAGATATCCGTGCCGGAGACAGCTCGGTCGAGGCCCACGAGCCATCCTTGTCGCATGAGACGGCAACGTACGAAGAGGTAGTCGAAACTGAAGAAGCCACCCATGAAGTAGCAGCGCCTGAAACCGAAGAGTCGACGGAGATGGTGGAAGAAGAAGTCCTGGCCAGCATGGCAGACGAGCCTGTGGCGCCGGTTGAGTTTGAACCGGAAGAGGCGTCAGCCTCGTATCGTGTCGATCCTTCTGCGCCCAGCGAGTTTCGTTTTGCCACACCGCCCTCGACCCTGACGGAAGAGGAGGAGGAAGCGGCCCCCGAAGCAGAAGACAACCTGCTATCGAGAGCCAGTGGACCTTCGCCCAGAGGCCAGCGAGGAGTCTGCCGCATTGGCTGCTCCCACTCGCGGGCTACGTAGAACCGGAAACATGGAGCGGGAAGCGGAACCGGAAACGGACTTTGAAGATCTTGAGGACGACCTGGAAGAGGGATCCACCGTGGTTGGGCTGGTGGAAGAAGAAGAGGTCACCGACGAGGAAGAGTACGACTTCACCCCTCTCTACGTTGAAAGCGAGGACCACGACCTGCAGGACCTGGAAGAGGAGACACTCGACCAGGAAGTCTCTGCGGGCAGCGCGATCAGCGATATGGTGCGCGACGCGCATATTGACCAGCGCACGGATGGCGATGCTTCCGGCCTCATGATCGAGGAGGAGGAAGAAGAAGATGAGCTGGAATCCGTCGAGGGTGGGGAAGAGCCGGAGTTGGAAGCGGAAGAAGGTCAGGTAGCGGCGGTAGCGGGGCAGCCGGCTCGGCGGCAACGCGACGATCAGCGCCGTGGCGGGCGCGGCCAGCGCAACGACGGCCGCCGCCGCCACAATGGACGCCGGCAAAATGCCCAAACCAGCGATCTGCCGATCATCAGTGAGTTGTTGAAGCAGGGGCAGGAAATCCTGGTGCAGATTGCCAAGGAGCCGATTGCCAAGAAGGGCGCGCGCATCACCAGTCATATCGCGCTGCCGGGGCGATTTCTGGTGTTCATGCCGACCGTCAATCATGTCGGTGTGTCGCGGAAGATCTCCTCGGATGAAGAGCGGCAGCGTCTAAAGCGTATTCTGATCAGCGAAAAAGGAACCGTCAGTGGCGGCTTTATCGTGCGCACCGCGGCCGATGGGGCGAGCGAAGATGATTTGCGTGCGGATATCCGCTTCCTGATCAGCCTGTGGACCGAGATCAAACAGCGTTCCGATACTGCGAAGGCGCCAGCTCTTATCTATCACGATTTGAACCTGGTAGAGCGCATCCTGCGCGACCAGGTGAGCGACAACTTCTCCACCATCTGGGTCGACACGGAGGCCGAGTACGAGCGCATCGTTCGTTTCCTGAACCGTTTCCAGCCCTCGTTGGTGCGGCGCGTCAAGCTGTACACGAAGGAGACGCCGCTGTTCGAGCAGTTCGGCATCCAGGACGAAATCAGCAAGGCACTCAAGTCCAAGGTGTGGCTCAAGTCCGGCGGATCGATTGTCATCAATCAGACCGAGGCTTTGGTGGCGATCGACATCAACACCGGCAAGTATGTGGGTAAGACGGCTCGCCTGGAAGACACGATTCTCAAGACCAATCTCGATGCCATACCGGAGATTGTGCGCCAGATTCGTCTGCGCGATCTCGGTGGGATCATTGTGATCGACTTCATCGATATGGATGAGCGCAAGAACCGGAACAAGGTGATGCAGGCGCTCGAGGAGGAGCTCAAGTCCGACCGGGCACCCTCAAAGGTGCTTCAGTTTAACGATTTTGGGCTGGTCGCGATCACCAGGAAACGGGTCAAGCAGTCACTGGAGCGCACGTTGAGTACGCAATGCGCGATCTGCGCCGGCACGGGGATGGTCAAGAGCCCGACCACGGTCTGCAACGAGATCTACATCGAGATGCGCAAGATGCAGAACCATCTGGAGCGTCAGGATGTCCTGCTTCGCGTGCATCCGGAGGTGGTCAAAACTCTGAAGGTAGGAAACGCCCGCTGGCTCAACGAGCTGGAGGAGATGAGCGGCAAAACGATCATCGTCAAGAGCGACCCGACCCTCCATCCGGAGCAGTTCGATATCCACTAAAGACCCAGGGTCCTGCCCGGCACCCCGGATTTCCTGTTCGACTTGCTGACGTTGATGCACCTGATGCGGCTTTCCTTAAGAAAGCCGCACATCCGGGCAGGACCCCAGTTTCGGGTCATATCGTGCGAATCTGCCATCCTTTGCAAACTTCCCCGCGTCAAACCAGTCACATATGGGTTAACAGGGAGAGACCCGTCAGGGTAGCTCTCAATCTTAATTGTCAAGGGTGAACAAACGATGTTGTCGGGACCCGGTTCCTTTGCTCGGTTCGCAGTATTAATGTCGGCCATTTCCTCCTGCCTCCTGGCCCCTGCTGGTTTTTCCCAGGTAAGTTCGAGTGCGGCAAATCACCAGGCCTTTGAAGCCCTGTTGCAGGATCAGTATCCCAACCAGGGTGGTTACAACCGGCCGAGTTATAACAGCCGCCATAGCGGCAGCTTGACCGACCATGTAGCGCTCGAGCTGGGCGCCGGTTTCAACGTGCCTTCGGGCAATACCACGACATGGCAAGCGGTCGGCTACAGCATCAACCTGGGCGGCGGGTGGATGTTCAACGACAGAATTGGTGTTTTGGCGGAGTACACCTTCAACCGCGCCAAGATCCCCACTAATACTTTGACGAATGTGGGTGAGCCGGATGGAAATGTTCACGTGTGGTCATTGGGCCTGGAGCCGATTATTTATTACAAGACCAGTGGACACCTTGGCGGTTACGTAACTGGCGGCGGCGGATTTTATCGCAAGCTCACCAGCTTTACCGAGCCAGTCTATGTTGGCGATTACTGCGATTATTTCTATGGGTGTTACCCGCAGTACCAGAACATCACGCTCAGCCATTTCTCAAGTAACCAGGGGGGCGTGAACATTGGCACCGGCATCACCTTTAAACCCAATGAAAGCGGTAAAGGGAAGTTTTATGCCGAGGCACGTTATGTCTGGGTAAACTCTCCGGCAACGTCGAATAGCAGTGTTGGGACGGGCACGGTTAACATGTTTCCGGTCACGTTTGGGTTCCGCTGGTAGGTTTTAGCCAAGCCACCTGGCAACAACTCTCGGGTTCCCCACATTTGACTGGTTTCTCGCGAGATGTGGGGCACCCGTCCAGTTCCCTTTGACTTTGTTGCGCCCTCCTTGCACGATGAGCAGCGTGCGCCTATTCTTCTCCTGTGAATCGCAACAAAACCATCGACTACATCGAGTTTCGCGCCAACGATCTGCCCGCCATAAAGCGGTTCTATGCCCAGGTCTTCGGATGGGAATTCGAGGACTATGGTCCCGAGTACACCAGCTTCAAAGATGGCAGGATAGCGGGTGGATTCACCCTCGGACCTGTCGCCCCTGGGGCGGGACCTCTCGTCGTCATCTATGTGGACGATCTGGCCTCTACGGAAAAACAGATCAAAGATGCCGGGGGAAAAATCACGAAGAATATCTTTACTTTTCCTGGAGGATCGCGCTTCCATTTCGCCGATCCTGATGGGAATGAACTGGCAGCGTGGACAGAGGGCTGAGCCTTTCTATACGCCCACAGGAAAGGGCTTCGGCGAGGATTCGTCGGCATTGGCGCCGCCGATACGAAAGCGGTCGAATCTGCCTTCCAGCAGAGACATCAGGCCGGTGTACCAATAGCCGAGCACGAAGAGCAGCAGGAAGGGCACGGTGAAATAGTTCTCATTGACGATTGCATACCAGATGGTCAGCGCAAAGTAGCTCCCAATCAGGAGCTCAATCCAGGGCACGATGCCAAGCCGCTTGCGGTACTTGCTGGCCTGCGGGACCTGGCCGCGCTTTTCTATGCGGTATTTCGGAGTGCGCTTGAAGGCGGTCTTGATGCCGAAGAGCGCCTCCATGACCGCCTTGGTATTGGTCACAGTTAGCCCAATGCCCAGCGCCATGAGAAAGGGCAGATACAAAAACGTTCTGTACCACTTTCCGGGAAACAACTCTCTTTGCGAAACCAGATAAAAAGAGGAGATAGAAAACGTTGACGCCATAAAAAGTGGAACGTCAATCAGCAGCATTTGAAACCATCCCTGATAGAAGCGGATGATCATGGCCGGCATCAGCAACGTGGAAAGCACGATCATCAACGGATAACTGATATTTGCCGTGAGGTGGTAAAACGCCTCAAGCTTCACGTGGAAAGGCTGATCGCTGCGGAACATCATGGGCAGGATCTTCTTTGAGGTCTGAATCAGGCCCTTCGCCCAGCGCGCCTGCTGGGTCTTGAAAGCAGTCATTTCAATGGGCAGTTCGGCGGGACACTCAACGTCTTGCAGATATAGAAATTTCCAGCCTTTCAGCTGCGCCCGGTAACTCAGGTCGGTATCTTCGGTCAGAGTATCGTGCTGCCATCCTCCCGATTCATCAATCGCCTCCCGGCGCCACATGCCGGCAGTTCCGTTGAAATTGAAGAAGGCGTGGGTACGTGATCGTCCGCCGTGTTCAAGAACGAAGTGCCCATCGAGCAGGATGGCTTCCACCTGGGTAAGAAAGCTGTAATCGCGATTGAGATGGGTCCAGCGTGTTTGCACCATGCCGATTTTCGGATTGGCAAAGTGATGCACTACCTGCATCAACCAGTCTTTCGAGGGCACAAAATCAGCATCGAAGATGGCGACCAATTCGCCCGTGGCTACGCGCAAACCCTCATCCAGAGCCCCCGCTTTGAAGCCGTGACGATTCACCCTGTGGAGGTAGACGATCCTGTGGCCGAGCGATTGATAAAGCTCTACCGCCGCCCTAGCGACCTCCACCGTGCCGTCGGTAGAGTCGTCCAATACCTGGATCTCCAACTTCTCGGCGGGATAATCCAGATTGCAACAGGCACGGATCAGGCGATCGACGACGAATTGCTCGTTGAAGATGGGGAGCTGCAGGGTGATGGTGGGAAGCTCTGCGAAATGCGACTCAGGTTCTCGCACCGCGTTCTTCCGGTTCTTGTAGTAGCGGTACACCAACTGGTAGCGATGAATGCCGTAAAAGGCAAGGATCACCATGACGATGAAGTAGGGAATCAGCAGTGCGGTGTCGAACGAGTTCCAGCGATACAAGTGTTCGAAGGTTTTGTCGGCATAATGGGTCTTGAAATAATGCTCGAGCCCGTGCTGTGGATAGGCCAGGCACAGACCCGACCTCATAGGGAAGTTGCTGAGTTGGTCGATGATAGCCAGCAGGGCACTTCCTCCGTACTTACTCCAGATGATCCGCCAAGATGCTTATCCTGCGTGCTTTGATGCATCCAGCGGCGGACCTGACAAAGCTCAGTTCAGAAAATAGGTGGTATAGAGAGTATCCCGCTGCACAGGCCGGAAACCGGCGCCGCGGATCACATGGCGCAGCTCCTCCTCAGTGGTGCAATTGGAGGTTCCGGCAGCCTTGACCACGTTTTCTTCGAGCATCACCGAACCCACGTCGTTACCGCCGAAGCGCAGGCCAAGCTGCAGCACTTTCAATCCCTGCGTCACCCAGCTTGACTGCACGTTCTCCACGTTGTCGAGGTAGAGGCGCGAGATGGCCAGTACCTTGAGATATTCGACCGAGGTGGCCTCATCCCACTTACGGCCGCCGAGCGCGGTGTTGGTGGGCTGAAAACTCCAGGGGATAAATGCTGTGAAGCCGCCAGTTTCTTCCTGCAGGCGCCGCACCTGTTCAAAGTGATTGATGCGATGTTCGAAGGTTTCTCCTACACCGAACATCATGGTGGCCGTGGTGCGCATGCCGAGCTCATGGGCGGTGCGGTGCACATTCACCCAATCCCCGGTGGAGCATTTCAACCGCGCAATGCGATGGCGCACTTCATCGTCCAGGATTTCTGCGCCGCCGCCGGGAATGGACGACAGGCCGGCATCCCGCAGCCGGGCGATGGTGTCGCGCACGGATAGATGGCTGTATTCCGCGATGGCCAGAATCTCGGAGGCGGAAAAACAATGCAGCCAGATCTGGGGAAACCGCTGTTTGATACCCTTGAGCAGCCGTTCAAACCATTCGATCTTGAGGTCGGGGTGCAGGCCGCCCTGCATAAGCACGCCGGTACCGCCCATTTCCACGGTTTCGGCAATTTTCTGGTAAATCGTTTCGAAGTCGAGAATGTAACCTTCGCTGGCGAGTTTACCTTTAAGAGGCCGATAAAATGCGCAAAAGCTGCAGTACTCGGTGCAAAAATTTGTATAGTTGATGTTGCGGTCAACAATGTAGGTAACCACGCCCTCGGGATGCAGTTTGCGCCGAAGCGCATCGGCTTCCATACCCAGTCCGATGAGGTCGTCGGAGCGGAAATAGTCGAGAGCTTGAGTCCTGGTAATCGCCACATACGTATTTTACGGGTATGGCGGCCTACAATCCAGTGCAACTGTGCAAGAGGATCTGTGCCGATATAGGGCTGCCAAAGCGGCCTGAATAAGCTGGTTGCGCCCTATCACAACCAGTTCAAGGCTTCCGAGCCGGTTCTTGCGGCATGTTCGATCGAACGTTTTACGAGTAAGTGCATCAGTTTCGCGGGCCCGATTCATTACTACGGAGCGCTGTTTCCCGCGCTACCCCCATCTCCTTCGAGGAAGGTTCCGTTTTTATGTCCCAATTTAAATTTGCCAGCCGAGACTATTCGCGACTTCCAACCCCTCTGCGCCTGGTGCTGGGAGTGGCTCTTGGACTCACCTTCGCCCTTCCGGGGCAAGCACAGGGTGCCCCGGATAAGACTGCCGCGCCGGCGCCGGATGTCATTATTTTTACCAACGGCGATCAGTTGACGGGTAAGCTTCTGCGCGAAGTCGACGGCAGTGTGACCTTTCACAGCGAGATTGCAGGAGATGTGACCGTGACCTGGGACAAGGTCAAGGCCATTCACACCTCGCAGCAGTTTGCCGTTATTCAGCAGGGTCAGCATGTGACCCGCAAAACTCCGGACTCGGATATTGCCCAGGGCGTCGTCCAGGTTCAGGATGACCAGGTCAAAGTGGCGACCGGCACCGGCGGTACGACCAAAGACATCCCGGTGAAGAACGCAGAGTACATGATCGACGAGGCGACCTACGGTAAAGAAGTGCGCAGAAATCCGGGATTCTTTTACGGGTGGAATGGCGCAATCACTGGGGGCGCATCGACCGTCGAGGCTACCCAGAATAGCAGGGCGTTCACCGGCTCGGTGGCCCTGGTACGCAGAATTCCCACGGTCGACTGGCTCGACCCACGTAACCGGACGCTGTTGGATTTTACGGGCGCCTACGGCACCGTTAGCCAGCCGGGCACGGTGACCGTCAAGACCAACATCATCCACTTCGATGCTGAGCACGATTGGTACTTCACGCCCCGGTTCTACTTCCTGGTGGATTCGTCCTATGACCACAACTATTCGCAAGGCCTGGATCTGCAGCAAATCTATGGAGCTGGATTGGGTTACACGGTCATCAAGACTCCGCGGCAGGAACTCGATGTGAAGTTCGATATTCACTACGAGAGGCAGCAATTCTTTTTGCTTCCGAACATCCCGCCGCCGGTCAGTCCGAGCAAAAGCCTGATCGGCGCCAGCTTTGGCGACACGTACATGCGGAAGCTACCCAGGGGCCTGGTCCTCAACCAGGGGGCCACGATCACCCCTGCATTCAACCAAACGAACGCGTATTCGGCCGTGGCGACAGCGGGTCTGTTGTTCCCGGTGTACAAGCGGCTTGGATTTAGCGTTGGGGTGCTGGACAACTTCCTGAACGATCCAGCAGCCGGCAGCAAAAAGAATTCGTTCCAGTTCACTGCCGGGGTCACGTACACGCTCAAGTAGGGCTATTGCGGGGCCGCCGGGTCAAGATTCAGCGGCTGTTGCAACAGCGTCAGCACGCCAGGGGGCAGGGGTTTATCAGCGTTGGCCAGCAGTTGCGACACTTGCCACATTTCTGTCTGGTTGAGCACCTTCTTGAACGCGGGCATGCCGGAGAGACGGATACCGTTGGCTACTTTCCAGTAAGTTTCGCCCGCGGGGTCATCGCTGACGCCGACGACTCCGTTGCGGTGCGGCTCCCAGAGCTGGGGCGCCTCGGGAAACATGCTCTTGGCGAAACTGGCTGGGCGTCCATAGAGACCGTGGCAAGCTGCACATTGCTGGCGGTAGATGTGGGCGCCGATCTCCAGGTTGGTGGGGCTGGCTTCGACCGGGGGCGTCTTGACCAGCTCACGATCGATGCGGGCGTGCATCGGGATGTGGACGATCCTGGCCTCGAAGGGCAGAGGTTCATCGGCGGTGGCGACCGGGGGACTGCCTGCGGTGAGGTAGAGCCAGATGCCTATTGGCACAATCAGCAAGCCGATCACGAGCCCAATCAGAAATTTCATTCAGTTCGCCCTCTTTTGCCGCGTGAGATAAGAAAAGCTGCACTCTCCGGTCCTGAGAAGGATATAGCAAGCGCAGAAATGCTCTAATACTAACCAGGACATCAAACCGTATTTTCATCGCCGACTGGCGGCAGGCAGTGGAGGCTTTCAGGTTCATGCATCATCGCAAGCGTTTTGGATGCCAAGTGTATCCGCTTCTTTTTTTGATCCTTCTCGCGGTACCCGGGCTCATGGCGCAAAATCCCACCGATACCAGTTCACAGGCTCCAGCACCGGCACAGACCGAGCCCGAGAATCCGCAACAAAATCAAGTTCGCCTGGCCCAGGAGGCGCAGGCACGGATACGGGCACGGCGGCAGCAGCGCACCCAGCGCGTGGTCCAGGATACGTATAGTCACAAGTTCGAAGTTTACGGCGGCGGTGGCTATACCCGGTTCCGTCCGGGCAGTTCGCTGCAACACATCAACGAATCTGCCTGGAACGTTGGTTTCACCGATTATCTTCGGCCACGGCTGGGGATCACGGCGGACCTGCGCGGCTATTACGGAGTCGCGTTCATTCCTCCCAACCCCTTCAACATCTTCAAGCCCAGCATCAGCGAGTACTCCTTTATGGCCGGGCCGCAGTATCGCTTGGTGCGCCTGGAGCACTGGGCTGTGAGTGGGCAGGTGCTGGTGGGTGGCTCCAAGGGCAACTTTAATGCCAACGGCGCCGAGCTTCCAGGTCCCCTGGTCGGTCTGTGGAGTAACGGTACCAGCGTCAGTTTTGCCGCGGGTGTGCCGATCGACTACAACGTCGGGCCCGGGCTCGCTTTCCGTCTGCAACCGGGCTACTGGTTGACAACCTTCGGGAGCACGACGCAGGTGAAGAACCTGGGCTTCAACGCCGGAGTGGTGTATCGCTTCGGGCACCGGTAACGGCAAGTGAAGGACTATGAATTCTAGTCCACAGATCTTTAGGGCTGTTTTTCCAGGTCCGCAAAACAATTCTGACGAAGGGCACGGCTTTAGCCGTGCCTGCCCCGGACTTTCAGTCCGGTGGAGCGGGTTTTCAAACCCGCGTAAACGCTCGCTAGATCAATTCAGGGCTTTAGCCCTGGTGGCGGAGGGTCCACTTCTATCCCGAGAGAAGCCGACGACCACACAAACAGCTCGGGTCTGGCGCTCAAGCCCGCTTTGACGGGATTCGCCCAAATGTAGATATGGTGGTTGTTGTAATCCTGTGCGTCACGGATGCGGTGATTTACGAAACCTGGTTGCCATATTTCAAATGCAAAATGAACTTCCCGTTTCGCGCGATAGGAGAAACCGCCTTTGATGAATTGCAATGCCTTTTCCAGCGGGATGTCCGCAGCAGGCGTCAGCAGAAGATGGAAGTGATTGGGCATGATGACAAAGTCATGCAGGAGTAAGCGCCTCTTTTGACGATTCTCGGCCAGAACATCCACCAGCAGCCGCGCCATGCGATCGGACTGGAGAAGCGCGCGGCGTCCGGCTGTTGTCGAAGATACGAAAAATGTTCGCGTTGATTGGGCAGATTGCAGCATTCTCACCAGGGCTAAAGCCCGGTCGTTGGAAGATTAATGCATTCTCGCGGGTTTGACCCTGGACTGAAGTCCAGGGCTTTTCCCCGGACTGAAAGTCCGGGGCTGGCACAGCTCAAACTGCAGTCGGCTACAAAGCATGGCCCTCAGGGTCTACCACGCGCCTCCCCTGGCGCTCTGAAAATGTAGAAACTCCAGAGCCGTGACAAACTCATCGTGCAGACGAGGGCTTCAGCTCCTGAGGTACGTTTTTTTTGCGCTTCACGAAGAGGTGATTTCGGATCCGAGTGTACATAAGGCGTACCTCAGCGGCTAAAGCCCTCAAGCGCGTTGGTGTTTACGGCACGGCTAAACCCGTGCCCTTCGTTTGGAGAATGTTCCCTATCCGGCCTAAGCCGTAACAGCCTTGTCCCGTTCCTTCGCGGCGTCCAGGGGATACTGCGGTTCTGTCATCCTGACTGGGTCCAGGATTTCCGCAATTTCCTCCTCGGTGAGCTGCTTTCGGGCACGGGCGATCTCGATGATTGACTTCCCGGTGGCGACAGATTCCTTCACAATCTCCGCCGCCTTGGCGTAGCCGATGTAAGGATTGAGCGCCGTGGCCAACGACACCGTGCTCTGCGCGTACATCTGGCAACGCTGTTCATTGGCGGTGATGCCCTGAACGCAATACTCGTCGAACTGGCGCAGCATGTTGGTGAGGATAGTCACGCTCAGCAAAACGTTGTACGCCATGGTCGGCATCATCACGTTCAGCTCCAATTGCCCGGCCTGCACCGCGTAGGCCACCGCCGTATCGTTGCCGATGACCTGGAAGCTGACCATGGCTGCCAGTTCAGGAATGACCGGGTTTATCTTTCCGGGCATGATCGAAGAACCAGGCTGGAGGCTGGGAAGGAAGATCTCCGCAAAACCGGTATTGGGTCCGGAGCTCAGCAGCCGGATATCGTTCGAAATGCGAATAGTCTCCAGGGCAATTCCGCGCAGGGCTGCGCTCACATCGGCCATGCAGGCGTTGGATTGCATCGCCCAGCGCATGTCGTCCGTGGGCGTCAGTTGCTGACCTGAAATGCGGGCCAGATTGGCAATGGCCTTTACCCGGTAGTCGGGATGGGTATTGATTCCCGTGCCCACTGCGCTACCACCCAACCCCAGTTCCCGCAAGGTGGTGGAGGCAAGCTTCACGAACTGTTGCCCCTTCACGTAGGCGATGCCATAGGCGGCAAATTCCTGCCCCAGGCGCATGGGAACCGCGTCCTGCATGTGGGTGCGGCCGGATTTCATGATGTGGTGAAAGGCCTTGGCTTTTTCCGCAAACGTCGCAGCCAGGTGCTCCAGCACTGGGTATAATTCGTCCAGCGCCAGCAGCGTGGCCACGCGCATGGCAGTGGGGAAGACATCGTTGGTCGATTGCCCGTAGTTCACGTGATCGTTGGGGTGCAGGTGAGCGTACTCCCCCAGTTTTCCGCCCAGGATTTCGTTGGCGCGGTTGGCGATGACCTCATTGGTGTTCATGTGCAGGCTGACGCCCGCGCCGGCCTGGAACACATCGACCATGAATTCAGCGTCCCACTTGCCATCGATTACTTCCTGGGCCGCCTGAATAATCGCGCCGGCACGTTTCTCATCCACCAAGCCGAGTTCCTGGTTGGCCTCTGCGGCGGCACGTTTGACCATGCCCAGGGCCCTGATAAGGGGAGAATGAGCGCGCATTCCCGAGATGGGGAAATTGTCCATCGCGCGCGCTGTTTGCGCGCCGTAGTAAGCCTTCGACGGCACCTCGACAAAACCAAGCGAATCTTTCTCTTTGCGGAGATCAGACATAGGGATGGGGCTCCTCAAAACCCTTGTAGAACCCCCGATTATAGCGATTTCAGCTGCCTGCTGTGAACGACGGATAGGGCGCCGGGCGGCTCATCATCTAAGCTATAGAGATGGTGCATGCCGTCCTGAAGGAAAGTTTTGACGTGCTGGTGGTAGGGGCGGGTCCAACTGGTCTTGCCTGCGCTATCGAGGCCCAGCGAGTCGGCCTGAACACGGTTCTGGTGGATAAGGGTTGCCTGTGCAACTCCCTGTTTCACTACCCGTCGAACATGACGTTTTTTACCACTCCTGAGCTGCTGGAGATAGGCGATATGCCGTTTTCCAGCCCCAACCAGAAGCCAAGCCGCAACGAGGCACTGGAGTACTACCGGAAAGTCGCGGAGCATTATCAGCTTGAGTTTCGTCAATATCAGAGGGTAAGCGGCATTACTGGAGAAGACGGGGATTTCACCATTACCACGGTCGACCGGTTTTCCCGGCAGCGGTCCTACGGGGCTCGCAAAGTCATTCTGGCTACCGGCTACTATGACTTGCCGAACTACCTCGAAGTTCCCGGGGAAGAGCTGCCCAAGGTGATGCATTACTATCACGACCCTCACCCCTATTACGATCAGAACGTGCTGGTGGTCGGAGGGAAAAACTCGGCTGCCATTGCCGCCCTCGACCTGTGGCGCCACGGCGCCCATGTGACCCTGGTTCACCGCGGCGAGAAGATGCACCATCACGTGAAGTACTGGATTCTTCCTGATATCAACAATCGCATCAAGAACGGAGAAGTCGCCGCCCATTTTTCGAGTTCGGTAGTCAGGATTGGGGAAGACTCGGTTGACTTGCTAACCCCCCAAGGTACCATTACCATCGATAACGATTACGTGTTTGCCTTGACGGGGTACCATCCCGACTTTAACTTTCTGACTGCTCTTGGTGTGCGCATGGAGGGGCAGGACCGCTGCCCTGTCTGTGATCCGCAATCGCTGGAGAGCAATATCGCCGGTCTCTACCTTGCTGGGGTGATCGTTGCAGGCATGCGAACCAATGAAATCTTCATTGAGAATGGCCGTTTCCATGGCCGCCAGATCGCACAGGATATTGAAGCCAAGCTCGCCGGCAAGGCCCCGGTGAAGGTTGGCTAAAGCAAGGTTGAAGGGAAGGAGGGCCGCCGAATGAGTTGGCTAAAACCTCGTTCAATTCGGGGTCAGCTCATCTCCGGTCTTATCCTTTTCGAAGGCTTGCTGATGGTTGTCTTCGCCACCTTGCTGGTGCGCGAACAGGCGCTGGAAATTCATGAACGGGCTCGCCTGCGGCTGGAGTCCGAGGTAAACCTGCTGGTGTTGCAGAGTCAGGATGCGCTGGCCCAGGGCCAGGCAGGATACATGGTACCGATTCTGCGCGCCATGGTTAACTCCCCCGTCATCCGTGCAGCCATGGTTACAGATATCAACGGCCGCGTGATCGCCAGCAGTGATCCGGAGATGAACGGGAAAGATCTGCTCACCCGGCTGGAAAAAAAGCATCTGGAGGACACTCCCCGGGCGGAGGTTTTTCGTGTGCCCGGCGGAGCTCGGGAAGGGGTCCAGGCGATCCACGTGGGTGGGCAACTCAGCGGATTTGCCTGGGTGTACGAAGACGCGAGCGCGGCCTGGCAGGAGATTTATTCGCTCATCCGCATCACCATCATCTTCGCCGGCCTGGGGGCTCTGGGCACGGCGATAATCGCCGGCGCGCTTGCCCGGTCCATTACACGTCCTCTTCGTGCCTTGCTGGCGGCGACCCGCAAGTTGATTCGTGATCCTGAAACCAAAGAAGGATTTCCGCTGGAAGTGACCTCGAATAACGAGTCCGCGGACCTGACCCGGGCTTTTAATCTCATGGTGACCTCGATGGAGGAGCAGAGAGCCGGGCTCAGCGACACCCTGGCGCTGCTCGATTCCATGCTGGAAAATGCGCCGATTGGTTTTGCGTTCTTTGATCGCAAGCTCCGCTATGTGCGCATCAACCAGTTTCTGGCCGGGATGACCCAGATGCCGATCGGCAGGCACCTGGGGCGCTCGATTGCCGAAATGCTGCCTGAAACGGCGGCAGACGTGCTGCAGCGGCAGGTCCAGAGTGTCTTTGAAACCGGGCAGCCGGTCACTCAATTCGAGCTGAATACCACTCTGCCGGGTGACGATACGCAAGTGCGGAATTGGCTCATCAATGTGTACCCTGTAAAGGCGACGTCCGAGGCTGTTCGTTGGGTAGGGGCGATTGTCGTCGAAGCGACGGAACGTAAGCGCGCCGAAGAAGCATTGCGGAAAACGGAAAAGCTGGCGGCGGCCGGGCGACTGGCGGCTTCCATTGCTCACGAAATCAACAATCCCCTGGAGGCGGTCACCAATCTTCTCTACCTGCTGCGGCACCAGCCTTCGCTGGATAGGGAGGCGACGGGCTATGCCGACCTGGCGCAGCAGGAAATTTCGCGCGTGGCCGAGATGACCCAGCAGACCCTGCGCTTTTATCGTCAATCGACCCTCCCGGTGGTCGCCAATGTCGGAGAGTTAATGGAGTCGGTTCTGACCCTTTATGTGGGGCGGCTGGTGGCGCTGCAGATCGACGTTTCTCGCAAGATCGGGCGGGATGTCGAACTTTACTGCTTTTCCGGGGAGCTGCGGCAGGTCTTTTCGAACCTGATCGGCAACGCCATCGACGCCATGTCGATGGGAGGGCGTCTGTCATTGTCCATACGGCGTTCCCGTTCATGGGTCGATGGTGGCTCCGGGGTTCGCATGTTCGTTGCGGACAACGGTTGCGGTATGACCGCGGCCACGCGACCGCGGATCTTTGAGCCTTTCTTTACTACCAAAGAATCGACCGGGACCGGCCTCGGTCTTTGGGTGAGCGGTGAAATTCTCCTCAAGCACAATGCCAGGGTGCGGGTGGTCAGCCGTACGGCCGGTATGGGAGGTGGCAGGCAGTCGGGGACAGTGTTCATGGTCTTTTTCCCTGAAAACGGGATTGGTGCACCTCCGTTGCCTGCCCCGGTGGCGGCCGCCCAAAGTGTCTAGATTAGAACGGTTAAAAAACAGTTCTTCTAAAGGGTACGGGCTTCAGCCCGTACGTAACGCCAAGGAATCATTCGGGCTTTGCACGCTCCGGAAAAGGGTCGAATAGAGCGCGAAGACCGTACCCTCGGCGGCTAAAGCCGGACGTAACTACAACTGTTATGGACGGCCTAAAGGCCGTCCCCTTCAAACGGTTTAGTTTTTCGGCAGCCTCTAAAGCCCGGCTCCTTCGAAAGGAGGGATGTACGGGCTGAATGCGGTTACCCTTCAAGGTTGAACCAGCAATCCTCACGGCTTCGCAATAGGACTTTCCTTTGAGGATCAAGGATTTGTAGCGGTCGATGGCGGCACTGGAAGCGCGCAACGCGGTGCCTGCTGCACCGGGGCCAGCTTTGACCGCGTGACGTGCAGGCGGTTGATGCGCATATAGCGTATGCGCAGTCCCCCGGCCACCTGGGGCAAGGACCGCGAGGTCTTGGTCAAATCCACCAACACCAGCAGCGCTGCCTCTGTTGGATTGTCGTAGCTTTGGGTCACACCTACACCAAAGAATGCCGGGTCTGCCATCAACTGCGGCGCAAGTTGCCCTTGCACCCCGGCGGCGGCCCGGAGAACGTCGGCAGGCAAATGAATGCCTTCGACCTGAGGCAGTGTGGTGGGCGCGGCGCGGGCGTTCAGGGTCGCGGCATCGGTAGGGATTACCACCGTGCGCACGCCGTTTACGACCTTCGGAACCACGACCCCCGGTTTGTTCTTATCCACGTAGACAATCACCGCCGCCTCGCCCGAGTTGTCCATGCTCTTGCCCGGGGCGGTGCCGAGGATTCCATTATCCGGTCTCATCAGCTGGGCGGTTGCTGATTCTGCCGCGGACTTCGCGGCCGCCATCTGCGATGAGCTCACGCCCGCAGTCACCGGAGGCGTGTGTTCATCGTAGTTGGAGCAGGTGACGGGATGAGGCGCCCCGCCCGCGATCTGGAATTCCTGCCCCTCCGCCTGACTCTTTTGGCCCAACTCGCTCAGCACGTCCTGGATGGGGTTGGCGACGCTGAATCCATGGTTGCTGTCGTCGGCGCCGCTGGCAAAAAACAGGCCCACCGGCTGGGCATTGCCGGCATCAAGCACCAGTGCGCCCGAGTCTCCGCTATCTGCGAAGCTGGCCCCGGGAATGCCGATCTGGTTCACGTAGGTCTTGGTGTAGTAGGGCTGGGTCTCGGCGCAATCGTAGTAGTAATCCACCTGTACGCTCAAATCGACGGTATTGACCGTAGAACAGGTCAGTCCCGTCGTGCGCCCGCTCTTGACCACGCGGAGCTGGTTCAGCAGACCGGCAGTCAGAGGCTCTCCTCCACCCGCCGCGGGGGCCGCGGCGGTCAGCACGCCATTGACCGGTGGGCCCAACTGCAGGATCGCTCCGGTTCCGTCGACGGCGGGTGTGGCTGCCGCCAAAGCGGCGTCCACGTTGGTCTGCCTGCTCTGCAGCGGCACCACGTAGCGCAAGGACCCCACACTGCGACCGGCCTGGGGATTGCAGTTCAGATCGACCAGGGCGGGTTGCACGACCGTGTCGCCGGCGCGCCCCTGGTCTGATTCGGCCAGCACATGGTTGTTGCTCAGGATGTAGGGATTGCCGTTGCGGTCCGTAACCAGGGCGCCCAGCGTTCCCCCGCAACAGTCGTTGACGTATTCCTTGCCGCCATCTTTTCTGGAGTCGTAATCGTTGGCGTTGCCCCCGGACGAACCCATTTGCACGTAACCGGTCTGCACTGCCTGGTTCTGCAGCCCAGAGCTGCTGAAACCAGCTCCGTTGAGCAGAATGTGCAGGGCTGCCGCGGAGTGAGGATTTCCCGCCGCCTGCCCGACTAAAAACACGGACGGGCTGCCGGAAGGCAAGCTTCGCGGGGCGGTATACATCGCGGTGCAGTAGGTGTAAGAACGGTGGGAATGGTAGCAGCGGGTTTCCCCCAAGCTGCCGTAAGCATCTCCAGGATCAGTCTCACCCGCCGGTGTGGTAGACAGCGACCAGCGGACCGACCCGGAGTTGATTTCAGCGATCTCTCCCCTGACCTGAACCGTGCCGCCGGGCGCAACGCTGGCGGTCTCCGGGGTGAGCACCTGGACGAATCCCGGAGTGACGGTGAGCGGGTAAGTCGCCGTTAGCGCCGGATCACTGCGCGAGGTAGCCACGACCTGCACTTGTATCTGGTCACGGGATAGCAACGGTGGCGGGGTATAAGCGCCATTTGCGCTGATGGCGCCCTGGCCCAGGGAGCCATCGTTTTGCCCCCCTGCGATGGTCCACTTGACGATTGCGGGGGCTCCGGAGGCCAGCCGGGCAGTGAACTGGTCCGAATGCGTGGTGTCGAGGGCGGTTTTCTCGGCACTGATGACCAAGCCCCCTGGGCTGGCGCCGACAGCTCCGCAGCCCGCGGCCAGCAGGAGCAATAACGGAGCGGCGAGAGGCATCAGACCTGGTGCGAATTTTGCCATTGCTGCTCCATACAATCGCCCCAGGTCGCGCAGTCTTTGGATAGACGGCACGAATCGCGAAAGGCCTACGGCCAGAGTCAAGGATATGCCAACCGAGGTAAGCAGTTCATGAAATTACGATTTGTGGAGACCAGATACAAATGACCCAAAGCGGTGAGTGACGGCAGCGGCGGGAAGATGATAATCACCATCGATAACGTACACGCTACCGCCGGGAGTTCACCACGGTATTCCGGTAAAAGAAACTATGGCAGTATCTTTTTGGGAAAAGGTAGTCCGGGCACAGAAAAGCCCCGTATCGGGCTGCGAGGTGGGCGCCAAACGATACGGAGCTTCAGCTTATCGGGTATTAGATACTCAAGCGGCCGCGTTCGACTTATTCGCGCGCCGGGCGAAAAAACCGCCGTTGTTCATGGATGCAGCAATCACGGTAACTGCTCCAGCAGCCTCAGCCTTCATCCGGCGGACTTCGCGCGCGCTGAGCGGCGTCATGCGCTCCCGTGAGTAATAGATCTGCTTACCGCAATCCAGACAAACCTTGTAGGTTTGCTGTTCAAGCGTGAACGGCCTTGTCTGACTCCAATGCCGGCAGCCGAATACAATATCGTAGAAGAAACCAAGCAGGTTTTGAATCCATGTCATCATAAAAAGCTCCCTTAAGACCAGGTGCGGGTTGTCGGTAAAAATCGTACTGTTAAGATGCATTCTGCACGAAAATGTCGCGTTTGTCGTAGGGAAAATACAGCTTTCGTGCCCGTCGGATCACCCAAAAGTTACTGTCCTTTCGATAGCCTAGCAATTTCAATCAGATAGCCGAGGACCAACCTGGGAATAGCAGCATTACGCAACAACTCGGATTACTATTTTGCCGAAATGTGAACCTGTTTCCATGCTTTTCAGGGCCTCACGGACGCGGTCAAATGTATAAATCTGATCCACTACCGGCTGCATCCGCGTCGCCATGATCGCCCGATTCATCGCTTCAAAATGAGACTTTGAGCCGACATAAATGCCCAGGATCCTGACCTGGCGGTGAAGGATTAATGGAATGGGCAGCGGTTGATCTGACTGGCTCAGCACTCCAATTTGTGTAACCGTGCCGCCATGACGCACGGCTTGCAACGATTGACTGAAGGTGCCGGCTCCGCCCACTTCGACAATCGAATCTGCGCCGCGGTTATTGGTTTCCTTGAGTACCCATTTCGCCCATTCCGGAGACTGCCGATAGTTCAGTCCGGCATCGAGTCCCATGGTCTTCGCTCGTTGCAGTTTTTCGTCGCTGCTCGAAGTGCCGATCACGACGGCTCCCGCCATCTTCGCGAATTGCAAAGCAAAAATCGAAACCCCACCCGTCCCCTGGATCAGCACCACATCTCCCGGCTTTACCTGAGCTGCGTTCACCACTGCGTTCCAGGCCGTAACTCCAGCACAGGGAAGGGTGGCTGCTTCTGCAAAGGAGAGGTGTTCGGGAATACTCACAACTCCACTTTGGTGCAGCACTACGTATTCCGCCAACATGCCGTCTACGTCACCGCCCAGCGCGCCGCGTGTGTTTTCCGCCGTCGGTGGGCCTTCAAACCAATGTTGCATGAAGATGCCGGCTACCCGCTGCCCCACCGTGAGGGTGTCTACGCCCTCGCCCAGTTCGACCACTTCCCCTGCTCCATCGGAGCAGGGAATACGGGGCAAAGCCATTTTTGGGTTGTACTGGCCGCGCACCATGAGTAGATCGCGATAGTTCAGGGACACGGCATAAACCTTCACCAAAACTTGTCCGCGGCCGGGGCGGGGCGTAGGTAAATCCGCCAGTACCAACTGGTCAATCCCGAAAGACTGAATTTGCCAGAGTTTCACAATTCCTCCACCAGGCCGTTCCCAAAGAAAAACGGCACTTCCACGTAAATAGTTCAGGCACAAGAGTAGGATGTAGCGGCTTGTCGTACCATACAGGTATGGCACGAGGGTGGGAGAGCAAATCTGTAGAAGAGCAGCAATCAGCCGCAGAGCTAACCGCTTCAGGCGCCCTGATCGACGCCGCGAAGAAAAACGTGCTGGAGCGGGCAAGGATCGAGCGGCAACGGCAAGAGCTCGATTTGCAGCGTGAACGCATTCTTTCCGAGCGTACCTCAAGCCCGGTAAGGCGGGCCGCGTTGGAAGCAGCGCTGGCCGATATTGAATCCCGGCTGGCTCTTCTCTCCTGAGCCTCGGGTGGCAAAGGTTCTAAAAGATCCGGGCTGCGAAAAATCAAAGAGGGTCGGAAAAGTGTGCCTCACGGGCTAAAGCCCGTCGTAGGTCGGGCAGTTGCGGCCCGACTAAACTCGTGCCAAACCCGTCGCGCAAACCAAAATCCTGTGAATCCAGTGCCGCGCCTATGGCGCTCCGGCGTGTTTGGCATCGTGTCCCAGCCCTTCCGGGCTGGGCTTACGTTTAGCGGCCGGCCCTCCGGGCCTAAGCGACTGCGGTTTCTTTGTTCAGGTTCTCACGCAGGCTTCGCAACAGTCTCGAGAAAAACTCTTTACTGTGGCGGGTTGCTCGTTCCCTGTGGTGGAGGAGCGGCTTGCGGCTGATTCGTGGGGGAAGGTTGGGTTTGCTGCACACCGATTGCGTTGCCTGAAACAACCATCTGAACCCGGCGGTTTTGCGCTCTCCCTGCTGATGTCGCATTATCGGCGATAGGGTTGCTCATGCCATAGCCAGTCGCGCTGATGTTGTCCGGGCTGACACCTTGAGACACCAGGTAAGCGCGCACTGCCTCGCCTCGTTGTTGCGAAAGCGTCAAATTGTACTGATCTCCGCCTATGTTATCGGTGTAGCCTTCGACTTGAACCTTCAAATTGGGATAAGCAAGAAGAATGCCGGATACCTTCGCCAGCTTTTCCCGTGCTTCTGGTTTGAGTGTGTATTTTGCGGTGTCAAACAAAACGTCGGACATATTGACGATTAATCCGCGGGCTGTTTCCTGAGTTTGCAAGACCTGGCTCAATTGCGCGCGTAGCCGCTCGCGCATCTGCTCCGTCTGATCGGTCGCCTGCTGCGCGCTATGCTCCGCGGCTGTCTGCGCAGCCCTGGCATTGGCGGCTGCGGCCTCGGCCTGCGCCGCGGCGGCATCGGCTTGAGCGCGCTTCAACGCTTGCTCTTGCGCTTCGATCTGGGCCTGCTGAGCAGAAGACTGCGCTTGCTGCATAGCCAATTGCTGCTGGTGTTCCTTCTCCTGCTGCATTCTGCGCAAGGTGCTTACCCGGGCATCTTCCGCGTCCTGCACCGCACCGCGAGCATAGGTGATCATGACCTTGCGCTGACTCTTCTTTCCATCGAGCGCCTGCGCGTTCTCGAGTTCCTGTTTCGCCTTAGCGAGAATGTCCGGTGCATATTGAGCCGCGCCCATGGCCTCAGCGATTTGCACTGCGTTGATGGCCTCGTAAAGTTGGAGAGGGGATTTGTCGCTGGGCTTGACCGGGTTCAACACCGCGTGCTGACCGGCCGTCTGCATGTATGCTCCACGGGGCAACAGGTTGAAGTGCACATTCACGGTGTCGATGATGCCGGTGGTCTTGTCTTTGGTGACCGTGTTCTGCATGACTACCAGATCGCTGGGCGTCGTCACGGCGAAATAAGGCTCGGCGGTGATGATCAGGGCGAATTGCTGCAGATTGGTGGTGACGTTCATCTCAGCCTTGGAACCGCCGGGCATCACCTCGCCCAAATTGACGGGCCGCCCTTGCGGGGTGATGGCCCACAGCACGTAGGTCAGATATTCGACACCGAAACTGTTCGCGGGCACAAAACCCTGAAACTTGGCATTGATGAATGTCTGTCCTTTGCTGGTGACATTCGCTTCCCCTTTTCCCTGGGGAAGGAGACTGGTGCCGGCGAAACCAATCTTGGTGCTCCCGCTGCGGTGCCAGTAGTTGATCGCGGGAATGTCCCGACCGACAACCTGGATGCGGTAGAGAGGAACATTATTGCCATTGCCGTTCTCGGCCGGCATGATCGGTTGCTGTGGTTGTGGCTGCGCGGTAGGGCTTGGCTCCTGCGAGTAGACAGCACTCGAGGCAGCGCAAAGCAATGTTACGAGGAACAGTCTTCCAGCGGTCATCTTGTC
Source organism: uncultured Acidobacteriaceae bacterium (assembly GCA_963847155.1). Lineage (GTDB taxonomy): Bacteria > Acidobacteriota > Terriglobia > Terriglobales > Acidobacteriaceae > PALSA-350. The sequence goes on from CAWJZH010000012.1 coordinate 22,016, forward strand.
GTACTCCGGTTCCGAGGTTCAGGCGCGTTCAACTTCGACGGACGCCAGCGAGGGCAGGAAGTCCGCTACTCATAAAGACGCAAGGTCGCAAAACCCCACAGCCCCTTAGTCGCATTTTTTAATTTAGATGCAGACATGGAGGACTGCGGGGAGCGAGAGCGCAACCGTTTTCCAGTGTTTGGCCGGAGATGATGCTCTTCGAGTAATCGCGTCTTAGGTTTGCAGTGCCACCAACTGGTGGGCTATGGCAAACAATGCCAGTTCCAGACGTGTGGAAACTCCCGTTTTGTCGAAAATATTCGATAGGTGGCGCTTCACGGTTTCTTCACTGATGCTGAATTGCTTGGCAATGTCGCGATTGCTGCAACCTTCGACGATGCACCCAACTACTTCCAGCTCACGAGGCGTGAGGCCGTAGGTTTTGCGTTCGGGTACGGCAGCTTGTTGCATCAGCTCATGCAGAGCGCCCACCAGGTTCACCACGCGCTTGCCGCCAATCCAATAGTCGCCCGAGGAGACCGCGCGGATGGCGGTGGTCAGGTGGTCTGCCAGGGCATCTTTCAGCACGATGCCACGGGCGCCGATCTGCAGGGCCTCGATGATTTGCTGGGTGGTGATGGTGCTGGTCAGGAGCAGGATTTTTACCGTGGGCGAACCGCTCATGATGGCCCGCATCGCCTCCAGACCAGGCAAACGAGGCATCTGCAAATCGAGCAGCAGGATGTCCGGGAGCAGTTCGAGTGTTGCCGTAATGGCCTCATCGCCATCCGACGCCTCGCCAAGAACTTCGAGGCCGGAATCGCTCTGAAGCATGTTTTTTACACCGATGCGCACGACTGGGTGGTCGTCGGCAATGACAATACGAATCTGATGCAGGCGGTCGTTGCTGCTTTTAGGTGTTGATGAGATTGTCGTTGTGGTCATGGGGGGCCCTAGGTAGTTTTCGTTAAATTTCCTGCCAAAAGCATACGCTCCAACTCGCTGCATGCGTTCAGTAAATCAGCGAAAATGCCGGGGGTGGCCGCTTGTTTGCTACCCCCTACTTCCAGGTTGGCGGCAAGTTCGGCGAGACGAACGGCTCCGACCATAGACGCCGCTCCTTTGATCCGGTGGGCCAGGGGACGGACGGCATCGTCATTCCCACGCCCTTGTTGCACGTAGTTCTGGAGATCCCGGATACAGGACCGGGTATCCGCAATGCAGGCGGAGAAAAGTTCCACCAGCGCCTCCCTGGGCATCATGGCCAGCAACTTCTTGATCACGGTCATATCAAGGGCTACGCCAGCGGCGGGATGCCCCTCGGTTCGTCCGGGATGAACCACGCGAACACCGGGTTTCCGGCCACGTTTTTGGGGGGTGAGCGCGCGACGGAGGTCGTCCACGGCGAGCGGCTTCAGCAGAAAACCGTCAAAGGCAAGTAACTGCTGGCGCTGGACTTCCGATGCGCTCATGGCCAGCAGAAGCGGTCCGGGGCTGCCCATGGCGCGAACCTTTTCCGCGAGCTGACCGCCCGAGACTCCGGGCATTTGCAGGTCTACCAGCAGCACGTCCGGGCGGGCTGATTGATCGGAGAGCAATTCCAGGGCGGTGCCGGCGTTGTTCGCGCGGACCACCTGGTGGCCCTCGTGAGCCAGAAGCAGAGCCATGAGTTCGAGGCTCACGGCGTCGTCATCGACCAGAAGAACCTTGTGCCGGGCCTCAATTCCACTCGACCGGGTCATTAAAGGGGGAAGCCTCCTGGGTGGGTCCCTTTGCAGCTTAAGGCATTCTGCAGCAAATGGCACTCTAAAGTGTTACTCGGCGACACGCAAGTAACGGATGGGGGAGAAATGCTCTGGAGCCGGAGAAATGCTCTAAAGTCTTTCTTATGTCTTCTGACGACGACGTTCGGCAGCAATTGGCGGAAATGTCGGGCCGGTTATCGTCTCTGGAGGCAGAGGTCAGAAATCTACGGGCGGCACAGCCTTCCGCCTATGCGGCGGAAGCTGCCACCCCCAAGCCTCTCTTAAAAGCACGGGAGACCAAGGCGAGGGATACTGCTTCGCTGGAGAGCCGGATTGGGGCTCAGCTCTTGAACCGGATCGGTATCCTCGCGGTGCTGATCGGCGTGGCCTGGTTTCTGAAGCTGGCCTTTGACCGCAATTGGATCGGGCCCCCGGTCCGCGTCTGGATCGGTCTAGCCGCTGCGGCTGCTTTGGGGGCATGGTCGGAACGCTTTCGACGCCAGGGATTCCCGGCTTTCTCTTTCAGCCTGAAGGCTCTGGGCACCAGCATCGCGTATCTCTCGCTTTGGGCGGCTTCCAGCGTTTTTCATCTGGGTCCGTCCTGGCTCATTTTTCTCGCCATGAGCGCGGTGACCATCGCGAACGCTGTGCTTGCCCGGCGTCAGAACTCGGAGCTACTGGGCCTTTACGCGCTCGCCGGCGGGCTGGCAACACCTGGGTTGCTATCGATAGGGCACAGCAATGAGTTCTTTCTTTTCCTCTACCTTGCCTTGCTGAATGCCGGCGCGCTTTTCCTGATGGCGAGCCACCAGTGGAACCGGGTAGCCTGGGCCGCGCTGTTGGGAACTGCGGCTTATTCGATCGGCTGGAGCGTAATTGAGAACGATCCTTCTCACTTGCCGCTCGTGGTTTTCTTTCTGGCGCTTTTCTTCGCTCTTTTCGCGGTGGCGCCTTTTCTCATTTTGCGTGGAGACAGCGCGTTGCCGCCGAACTCATTTTTCATTGCATTTCCCATCGTCAATGCAGCCGCAACCTGGATCGCGCTGATGCTGCTTTTCAACGCCAGGGAACAACATGCCGGACGCCCCTGGGTAACGATTGCCCTCGCCGGGGGATGTTTCCTGATGGCAGCCGCCAGGCGCCGGCCGGCGATCCTTTCTTCTACGAACGTTGGTTTGGCCATCTTTTTTGTGACCGTCGCCGTGCCGCTGGAGTTTGACGGCACGACCGTGACCCTTTGCTGGTTGGGCGAATCGCTGGCCCTGGTTGCCCTGGCCAGAACCCGTGCAGATGCGGCGCTGAGGTTTTTTGCTACCTCGGTGTTGACCGTGGCTAGCCTCGCCCTCCTGGTGGATTGGATCGCCGGGACACCGCAGCCATTAGCGGTTGTAACCAACATGCACTTCGCCACCAACCTGGTGGGCGCGACGGTATTTGCGATGGTCACACGCCTTAGTCTCGGTGATGGAACAGGGCGCGCTTTTGGCAGTTGGACCTATCTGTCGGCTTTTGCGACCGTTGCTTTCAGTCTCACGGTACTGGTGGCAGTCAGCCTGGAGATTCACCATTACTGGTTTTGCGGGGCCGGCTTTTTTCGTGACTTCTGCGGCACGTATGGTCAACTGGAGCGCCGTACGATTGACGCGGGCTGGGGCTATAGTGCCTGGTGCATGATTTATGGTGCAGTTCTCATGGCCGCGGGATTTTTGCGGCGGAGCGCCTTTCTGCGCTGGCAGGCGCTGGTAGTTCTTGCTTTCAGCATTGCGAAGGTTTTCCTGAACGGCGTCAGCCAACAAAGCCAGGGCTACCGGGTGCTTAGTTTCCTGGCGTTGGGTGTGCTTTTGCTCGCCATCAGCTTCGCCTACCAAAGAAATTGGCTACGGCTGCGCGGATAAAGCAGAGCCCGCAAACGCCTAAGCGTAGGTGGGCCGAAACAGGCGGGCGCAACCCCTTTTGGAATGCCAGCGAATTTCAGTCCCTAGGGGACTGGTCGTGCCTCTAGGGGTGCTGATGAACGACTTTAAGCCAATCGCCCAGCCGGGCTGTGCATTGTGCCGTCCCTACGGGACTCGTACATAAACTTCGGCCTACCCGGCACTCCCGTGCCGGGCTCCAGGTTGTACCGTCCCTGCGGGACTGCAGGGGCTCAAGAGGCTGCGGAGGCTGCGCATTGTGTCGTCCCTGCGGGACTCGTACATAAACTTCGGCCTACCCGGCACTCCCGTGCCGGGCTCCAGGTTGTACCGTCCCTGCGGGACTGCAGGGGCTTAAGAGGCTGCGGAGGCTGCGCATTGTGTCGTCCCTGCGGGACTCATACATAAACCTCAGCCTACCCGGCACTCCCGTGCCGGGCTCCAGGTTGTACCGTCCCTGCGGGACTGCAGGGGCTGAGAGGCTTATCGAAGGGGCGCCCGTCCGATTTTCTTTGGAATTGGTTAGCGCAGGGCGGGCTCGATCTGATTTAGCCAGTCGGGTGGCTTGAGGATCTCGCGGGGTTTGGACCCGTCGGCAGGACCGACAATGCCATCGCGCTCCATCATGTCGATCAAGTGCGCTGCCCGGCCATAGCCGATGCGCAACCGCCGCTGTAGCAGGGAAGTGGAGGCCTTGCCGAATTCCAGCACCAGGCGTACCGCGTCCTCAAACAGCTCGTCGTTGCCTTCGCCGTCCTCCGGCTCCGCATCCAGGTCGCGGCCTTTTTCATCCCGCGGAGACTCGAGGAAGCCTTGCACGTACTGTGCTTCTCCCTGGTTCTTCCAGAACGCGACCACGTCCGCAATTTCCTTTTCGGTGACAAACGGCGCGTGCAGACGTTGCAGGCGGGAAGTTCCCGGCGGCAGGAACAGCATGTCACCACGTCCGAGGAGTGCTTCGGCACCGTTGGAGTCCAGAATGGTTCGCGAATCCACCTTGGTCGCCAGGCGGAACGACACTCTAGTAGGTACATTGGCTTTGATGAGGCCGGTAATCACGTCCACCGAGGGCCGCTGCGTGGCCAGCACCAGGTGGATGCCGACTGCGCGAGCCATCTGCGCCAGGCGGGTGATCGCCTCTTCGACGTTGGCCTTATCCAGCATCATCAGATCGGCCAGCTCGTCGATGATGATGATCATGTGCGGCAGGGGCTGCTCTTCTTCCCCTTCTTCGAAGAGGCTGGGCGTCTGGTTGTCGAAGAGCTTGTTGTATTGATCGATATTCCTGACACTGCGCGAAGCTAACAGCTTCAGGCGCCGCTCCATCTCGCGCACTGCATTGCGCAGGGCGTTGGCGGCCAGCTTGGGTTCGGTAATGATGGGGGTGAAGAGGTGAGGAATGCCTTCATACATTCCCAGTTCCACCCGCTTCGGATCGACCAGGATCAGCCTTACCTGCTGCGGCGTCGCCTTGTAGAGCACGGACATGATCATGGCGTTGATGGCGACCGACTTGCCGCTGCCCGTCGAACCGGCGATCAGGACGTGCGGCATGGTCGCCAGGTCAGCAGTCACAATGCGTCCGTTAATGTCTTTGCCCATGGCCAAAGTCAGCTTGGACTTGGTCTGGGTGAAGTTTTCTGCTTCGATCACATCCCGGAGCCAGATGGTTTCACGATCGTGATTCGGCACCTGGATGCCCACGGTGCTCTTTCCCGCCATGCGTTCGATCAGGATGCTTTCGGCCCGCATTGCAAGGCACAGATCCTCTGCCAGGCCGGTCACGCGGCTGTACTTGACCCCGGCTTCCGGCCGGAACTCGAAGGTGGTAACGACGGGACCAGGGTTGATCTGCACCACCTGGCCGCGTACATCGAACTCGGCGCACTTCTCTACCAGCACGCGGGCCTGGCTGCGTAGATCGTCTTCGCGCACAATTTGCGACTCGTCGCTGCGATGGAGCAGAGTGCTTGGCGGCAAGCTGAAGCCGCTAACAGCGCGGGGGGCCAGGGTCACCGGCCGCGCGTCGGCGTCCGCACGGTTCTTCACGGAAATGTTTTGCGCCGGCTGAGTCACAGGCGCCTGCCGCTCCGCTGTCCGGACAGGAGCCGCCATGGCCTCCTCCGGTTCGTAGGCGGCATCGTCCTCGATCGGCTCCGGCTCCCGATCGGGAATGCTGGTGCGCGGCATCTGGTCCCAAAGCGACGGGCTATGCGGCTGGGCCGCGGCCGCAGACTTGGCTGCGGGCTCGTTGCTGTTCACGTCGGCAAAGGCAGAGCGCCGTGAGGTAGGAATTTTTTCCTCGTCGTCAGCTCGCCGCGGCTGCTTGCCGGCGGGTTCTCTTGCGGCAGCGCGCTTTGCGGCGTTCTTTTCAGCCTGCGCGACTGCTCGTCTCTCCAACCAGGCGGAACGCCAGTTGCGCACCCGGTCGCGCCATGCCAGTGCGAAGGCGAAGTGGATCGACATCCACTGTTGCGCGGTGTTGAAGCTGAACGTGGTGGACAGGTAGAGCGCGATCACCACCATGCTCACGATGACAATGGCAGCGCCCGGAAAGTTGAGGTACTGGACCAGGAAATCGACCACCAGGCGCCCGGTCAGGCCTTCCACGGGCAGGGCGTGCATCCAGCGCAGGTGACCGGGGATGAGGCCGAAGACCGCGGGCGCAAATACCAGGTAAAGAAAGATCCCGGACATTTTCGCCCCGAGGGAACCCGCCGGACGCGAGCGCAGCCATGTCCACCCCAGCACCCCCAGCATCACCGGGATCAGAAAGGCAGCGACCCCTTCTAATTGCAGCAATACATCGCTCAGGGAAGCGCCGAGGAGCCCAATCCAGTTGTGGGCGGGCCTGCCCATGGCGCCTACGGTATTGAAGGACGGGTCAGTGGGACGATAGGAGGCCAGGGCGAGGAAGAGGAGGCTCGCGGCCACCATCAGCACCATGCCGATTACTTCATTCAGGCGACGGTTGCGAGTCGGCGTCAATGCCAGCTTGAGTGGCTTCATCGGGGATCTTTGCGGTGCTTGCCGCCTGCGAAGAAATGCCAGGTGAGGCTGCCAATTCGAAACGCCAGAGTGGCTTCATTATCCCAGAGATGGATAGTGGAAAACCAAAAACAGCAGTGCCGGGGTGGGCGGGGAACCGATTCCGTGACTCCCTTTAAGGGAGGGGCTACCGAAGGGCGCACAGCAGATCCGCTCGCTTCGCTTGATTGTATAAACCGCAAGGCCCCAGTGGCCCCGGCAGTAGACTTTGGGTTGGAGACCGAAGCGTATGCGCGGGAGCAAAGGAGCCTTATGAAGATTGTAGGCTGTGATTTCCACCCGAGCTACCAGCAAATAGCAGTATTGGACACAGAAACCGGGGAGGTGCAAGAGAAGAAGCTGATGCATGGCAGCGGCGAGGCAGAGAGGTTCTATCGCGAACTGCCGGGTCCGGCGCTGATTGGCATGGAAGCCACCGGTAATTCCCGTTGGTTTGAGTTGCTGGTGGAAAAGCTTGGACACACCTTGTGGATTGGGGATGCGGCCAAGATTCGGGCCAGTTATGTTCGCAAGCAGAAGACCGACAAGCGAGACGCCGGCCATATTCTAAAGCTGCTGGTGGAAGACCGTTTTCCCCGGCTGTGGCTGCCGGATGCGCAGCAACGCGATATGCGTCAACTGCTCACCCATCGCCACAAGCTGGTAAGTGTGCGCACCCGGTTGAAGACAGAGCTACAACATCTGGCCTTGAATCAGGGGGTACAGAAAAAACGCAAGCTGTGGAATGAGCAGGGTCGAGCCTTGCTGGCGAGCCTTCCGCTCCAGGGGTGGACCCAGCAGCGGCGCAAGGACTTGCTTGATCTGCTGGGGGTAGTCGAGCCCCAGATCGAGCAGCTGGATAAGGCGGTGGAACAAGCCGCCGAGGCCGATCCGCAGGCCGTACTGCTGATGAGCCAGCCAGGAGTGGGGCCCATCACAGCACTGGCCTTCTCTGTCACCATTGGCGACGTATCTCGCTTTGAGCGCAGCAAGCAGGTGTCCAGCTATCTCGGGCTGATTCCCACAGAACACAGCTCGGGCAGCAAACGAAGACTGGGAAGCATTTCCAAGCAAGGCAATGTCTTCCTGCGCACCTTGCTGGTGGAGGCCGCTCAGTCGGTGGTACGCCACGATCCAGGCTTTCGCAAAGAGTATCAACACCGCTGCCACCATAAGCAAAAAGGCATCGCCAAGGTAGCAGCAGCACGCAAATTAGCCGTACGGCTTTACTGGATGCTGAAATCCAAAAAGCCGTACTCAGAGCTTGTTCTCAACGGGGGCAGCCCGCGTCATCCCGTGGCGGCGAAAGCCAATGCCGTTCACTTGAATGGGCACCCCCGCATCTCGCAGTAGGCGGGATGTTCGAAAAGACAATCATGGAGTAGTTTTCGTCCGTATCGATGGCTGGTGGAAGAAGTCTTTCCACTGAAATGATTCCAAGAGAGGGCTCGCGTTGGCGCCAGGTCTCCAAACTCATGGCCAACGAGTTGCTCACCGCAACTCTACGCACTCGTTCGCCCTTGACAAGACCTTTCGGTTTATCGACGGGATGACAAAAAGGAGAGGGTTACTGAAACGGGAGGACTGTTGCCAAAGGACAGGGCGATTGCCAAAGACAGGGCGCTTGGTGGATGAAAAAGGCTGAAGGGGTGTTTGTCAGAGGAGCCCTGATCTGGGGCGGGACGCCTTTTCCACCAACAACCGCCCTTTCCTTTGGCAATCGGCCTCTCCTTTCAGTAACCCTCTCCTTTTTGTCATCCCGAGCGAAGCGAGCGGATCTGCTGTGCGCCTTTCGGTGGCCCCGCTTTTCAAGGTTTCGGGGACGGCAGCGGGCTACTCACCTGAAGGCGCCAGATCCCGTTACGGCGAATCAGAACGTGCAGGACGTTTTCGCTGAAGGCACCCTGAGTGCCGGGCTTGGTGTAGACCTTGGTGTAAGTCACGCAGGCCGTGTCGCCAAACAGGTGCTGCCGCATGTTTGTAGCGGTAATCAGGTAGGGCTCGCGACGGCGTTCGTGCCGGTCCAGACGGCTCAGGACATCCGCTTTGGTCGAAGTTGAGCCATCCGGCTTAAGCCCGACGTAGTCATCCGCAAGAATGGTGCCTGCGATCGCTGTGTCGTCCTCTATCTCAGCCCGCAGATACTCTTCTTCCAGCCGCCGCAACACCTCAAGGTCTCTTTGCGGCGAATTAGTGGGGGGCTGGGCTCGTACGAACCTGCCGGTAGATAGAAGGACCAGAGTCAGGAGCACGACAGCCATGCTCCTGCCTATGTTTTGGAGGCTACTTTTCGACTTCAACTCCGCGCCAGAAGGCGACATGGTTCTTGACGTTACGGGCAGCCGGTTTCGGGTCAGGATAGTACCAGGCGGCATCCTGGTTTTCCTGGCCGTCGACCAAAAGACTGTAATACCTGGCTTGCCCCTTCCAGGGGCAGGTCGAAATTGTCGAGCTGGGGCGAAAGTACTCCCGCTTCAAAGCGCTCTCCGGGAAGTAGATATTGCCCTCAACCATCTCTGTTGTATCGCTTTCCGCGATTACTTTGCCGTTCCAGGTTGCCTTTGCCATAACTGGGGATAAATTCTGCATTCCTTCCTATCCTCTCTCACCTTAGCAGATGGATGCCAGCCATGGCATCTACGTTGTTAGACGTTTGAACACACGAAAACGCGGCAGTGTCCGAAGGCACTGCCGCGGGTGATCCCGTGTAGCAAAAGGTCTAGTGCATCTCCGAGGTCCCGGTCGCCTTACCCTGATCGGCGAGCATCGATAGCTTGCTGATGTGGATGGTCTTCGCGGAATCGTCCGTTTTGGCAACTACGCTGACGTGATGGCCCTCATGACCCTTTACGGAATCGGGATCATCGATGGTGTAGACGGTTTTATTCGCGTCGTCGACGAAGACCGGCTTGGCACCGCCACCGATGCACTTTTTCACGCAGGCCGCATCCGGCGCACTGCCGTTGTGTTTGGCTCCGCACATCGAGTCACTGATATATCCGGAAACCTTTGCCGCGCTCGTATCCGCAGCCATTGCCGGGAGGGTCGAAAGTGCTAGAACTGCCAGAAACAATTTCATATTGGCTCCATAAGATCGAAAAGGTGAAACAACCGCCAAAGGATTTGTACGCCCCGCCCCGCATCCTGGCAAGTCCCGGGATGCAAACGAGTTTGACCCTATTCAAGCGACGGTAAGCGGCTCTGGCTTGGTCTGATAGCGCATGGCCTCGACGGATTCCACCTGGGGCTCTGCGATCTTCTTCGAATAGGTGCAGACCACCTGCTCTGCCGGCTCCTCTGCCGCGCCTTTCTTGGCCCGTTTTTTGGGCGCTTCGTCCTCGGCTGCGGACTTGCGGTTATTCGGACATACCAGGTACGTCCCGGTGGTGCGCGTCTTCTCCAGCAGGTACGGGCTCCCGCATTCCGGGCATTTTTCCGGCACCGGCCTGGCGTTCGAGGTAAAGTCACACTTCGGATAATTGGTGCAGCCATAGAAGAGGTTGCCGCGCCTGGCCTTGCGTTCCGCGATGTCCCCATCGCCGCACTTGGGGCACTTCATACCCTCGACTAAGTTCTGCTTAATGTATTTGCATTTTGGATAACCGCTACAGGATACGAATTCGCCGTACTGGCCATTGCGCAAGACCAGTTGCAGCCCGCATTTGGGGCAGTTCTCATCCAGCGGTTGCGGCGCTTTCTGCTGCTGTTTCTGGGTCAGCTTGCGCGTGGTCTTGCAAGGGGGATCCTCGTTGTATCCAGGGCAGGCCATGAACGCGCCGAATCGTCCCCGCTTGAGCACCATGACGCGGCCGCAGGCTTCGCAGTACTCCTCCGCCTGCTCCCCTTCCTGGCCTTCCTGGGTATTCATCTCAGGTTTGGCGGCGAAGTTCTCCTTGGTGAAGGTGCAGCTGTTCTTGTCTTTCTTGTTATAGGTACTGCAGGCGAAGAAGCTGCCGAACTTACCCCACTTCAGCACCAGCGGGGAACCGCAGACATCGCACTTCTCGTCTGTTGGCTTCTCCATCCGCTTGATGTTTTCCATGTGCTTTCCGGCATGTTCGAGCTCTTTCTCAAAATGCCCGTAGAAAGCGCCCAGCAAGGTGGTCCACACTTCCTTGCCGTCTTCGATATCGTCGAGTTCCTCTTCGAGCCTGGCGGTGTATTGCGGGTCGAAAATATAGGGGAAGTTGGCTATCAGCAGATCGGTGACGACGAAGCCAATCTCGGTAGGAACGAATTTCGCACCTCTGCCGACGCCTACCTTCTGCACGTACTCACGTTCCTGAATCGTATTGATGATGGTGGCGTATGTGGAAGGACGTCCGATGCCGCGTTCTTCCAGCTCTTTGACCAGCGACGCTTCATTGAAGCGCGGGCGAGGCTCAGTTGCGTGCTCTTCAGGCTGCAGAGCGACTAACGCCAGCGCCTGTCCGTTTTCGAGCGCGGGAAGCCGATTCTTGAGCTCCTCATCTTCGTCGTCCTTCTTGTCTTTTGCTTCCTCGTAGACCTTGAGGAAACCGTCAAACTTCATCACCGAACCAGTGACGCGGAAGTTATAGCTACGGTCCGCCTTGCCTACGATATCGACCGTGGTCTGGTCGAATACAGCGGGAACCATCTGCGAGGCGACAAAGCGCTGCCAGATGAGCCGGTACAGGCGATACTGTTCGTCACTGAGATAGCGCTTAATCGCTTCCGGGTGATGATCAACGCTGCTGGGGCGGATAGCCTCGTGTGCGTCCTGCGCGTCCTTCTTGCTCTTGAACGCGTTGGGCGCGGCCGGCAGATAGTCTTTACCGTGGTTTTGTTCGATCCACTTGCGTGCTTCGGCGATCGCATCGGGCGAGACACGGGTGGAATCGGTACGCATGTAGGTAATGAGGCCTACCGCTCCTTCGCTGCCCAGCTCAATGCCTTCGTACAAGCGCTGCGCTACACCCATGGTGCGGCGCACGCTGAAGCCTAACTGGCGCGAGGCATCCTGTTGCAATTTGCTGGTAGTGAAAGGTGCGGTGGGATTGCGCCGCCGCTCCTTCTTCTCCACGTTCTGTACCGACCACTTAGCCTTTTCGAGCGCGGCGACGACGGCATCCATCTGCTGCTTGTTGGGCAGCGAAGGAGCGTCCACCGTTTCGACAACGGCTTTTTCTCCATCGATGCCCGTGAAACGGGCGGTAAACTCTGTCTTTTCGTTTGCCGGAGTGAGCTGGGCATCGAGGGTCCAATACTCAACCGGAACAAATGCTTTGATTTCGCGCTCGCGTTCCACGATGAGACGCAGGGCCACCGTTTGTACGCGGCCTGCGGAGAGGCCACGCCGTACCTTGTCCCACAGCAAAGGCGAAATCTGGTAGCCCACTATGCGATCGAGCACACGGCGCGTCTGTTGCGCATCCACCAGGTTGCGATCCACTTCGCGGGTGTGTTCAAAGGCATCGTGCACTGCCTTCGCCGTAATCTCATTGAAGGTGACGCGACGGATCGAATTGCCCTTCGACAAGCCCTTCAGTTCATCTTCTAAATGCGCAGCGATCGCTTCGCCTTCACGATCAGGGTCAGGCGCCAGATAAATGGTGGTCGCTGCCTTAGCCAGCTTTCTCAGCCGGTCGACAACTTTTTCTTTTCCCGGAATGACGATGAGTTCAGGCGTGAAACTGCCGTCGCTCAGGTCCACGCCAATCTTGTTCTTGGGCAGATCTTTGATGTGGCCGACGGAGGCTTCGACGGTGAAGTCATTTCCGAGATATTTGCTGATCGTCTTTGCCTTCGCGGGGGATTCGACGATCACTAGTGATTTACTCATTGCATTCCTTAAACCCGATGACAACCAGGGACAACAAAACCTCTTCCGATGGGACTGACTGTACCACCTGGAAGGTTCACAGTTATTTACTTATCGTGATCCGCGTGCTGGCGGCAGCTTCCATCAGCGTAGGTCAGGATGTGCTTTCTCCTGCCCTGTCTGCAACTTCCGCGTCTGCAACTTATGGTGCAGAGAGGCGAGAACTTTACATTCGTCTGACGTAGTTCTTGCCCGGAAGTTGTTTAATCCGGTTGGCAAGCTCGAGCTCGAACAAGGCGGTAAAGATCTCAGAGGAAGTCAGTTTTGACTCCAGCAGTTCCATCAGCTCATCCAGTTGCACCGCTTGATCATGGTGCAGGGCGTTGAGCACGACCTTTTCCGGCTCCTGCAGCGGAAGTTCTTCCACAATCGATGCAGCTTGCTCCGGTTGCGATGCAAAACCTAGTTCGCCTTCCAATTGCAACCGCACCTGCGTGGGCAGTTCCTGCCACACATCCTCCCACGTCGCCACCAGCTTAGCGCCCTGTTTTATCAAAGTGTTGGGGCCCCAGGCGTTCTTGTTGGTCACGTTCCCGGGGACCGCATAGACGTCGCGGTTCTGCTCCAGCGCGCACCGTGCGGTCACCCGGGTACCGCTATTCTCGCCGGCTTCCACCACCAGCACACCGATGCTTATACCGCTGATGATGCGGTTGCGCTTGGGAAAATTTTGCGGCGCCGGGAAGGTGCCCAACCTGTACTCCGAAACGATGGCTCCTCCAGCAACGAGGATGTTTTCGGCCAGAGATTTATTTTCTTTAGGGTAAATTACGTCGATTCCGGTACCCCATACGGCGACGGTGCTGCCGCCCGCTGCGAGGGCTCCACGATGGGCGGCGGTGTCAACGCCGCGTGCCATGCCGCTGAGAATGACCATGCGATGGCTGGCCAGGTCGCGGGCCAGTACCTCCGCCATTCCCGTGCCGTACGGCGTCGGATGCCGTGTACCCACGACCGCAATCGCCGGACGAGCCAACAGCTTCACATCGCCCAGCACCCACAGGACCGGCGGAGGATCGAAAATCTCCCGCAGCTGCTCGGGATAATCCTCGTCGTCGAAGGTGAGGATCTGGCCTTTCTGTTCGACTACCCGCACCAACTCCCGTTCCGCCTCGCTGCGCGCCTTGCCGGTGAAAAGAAACTGGGCAGCGGGGGCCGGAAAGTTAAGCGACTCAAGCTCGGTCAAGGAAAGGCGAAAAAGGCCGGAGAGGTCGGGCAAAGTCTTTGCAGCCCTCAGGATGCGCTTGGGTCCCAGGCCCGGTGTGAGGCTGAGCGCCACCCAGGCTAGCCGGTTTTGTTCAGGCGAGTTCATCGTTGCATGCCAAGGTACACTACTGAGTGACCCGTCCACTCAAACGCCGCATCCGTATGGCGGCGATTCATTTCCTCAATCCTGCTCCTTTAATGTGGGACTTCGAGCACGAGCCCCGGCGCAGCGATCTGCGGGAACGTTACCAGATCGGCTATACCACCCCCTCACGGTGCGCACGCGAGTTGGCTGCGGGTGAGGCGGATATCGGCCTTGTCCCAGTTGCTGCCCATGCCACCACGCCTTCGCTGCTTATCGTACCCGGCTGCGCCATCGCCTCTCTCGATCGGGTGCGTTCCATCATTTTGGTGGTGCGCCCGGAGCAGGGGGTCAAAGGGGTGCAGACGGTCGCGGCCGATACCTCTTCCCGCACCTCCTATGCTTACACCCGCATTCTGTTCAACATCTTTTGGAAGGTTCCGGCGACGTTTGTTCCTCATCCGCCGGTTCTGGAATCGATGCTTGCCGTTGCGGACGCGGCATTGCTGATTGGCGACCCCGCTCTTTTGGCCCTGGAAGATCGCGAGGCCCGCGAGGCCCGTACGGGCGAGCGGCTACTCTACCTGGACTTGGCTCACGAGTGGCATAGTTTTACCGGGCTGCCCTGGGTTTCGGCGTTTTGGGCGCTGCGGTCAGGGGCACTGGAGGAGACCGGGGCCTGCCCCGCCGAGATAATCGCGGATCTGCAGGCTTCCCGGGACCATGGGCTCGCGCATGTGGAAGACCTGGCCCAGGAGTGGTCGGAACGCATCGCGGTACCCCGGGACACCATCCGCTTTTATCTGAGCAAGAACATCCACTACCTATTGGATGAGGCCTGTATGCGCGGGCTGGACGTGTTTTACCGGCTCGCAGCCGAGTGTGGGGCGCTGCCCCGGGCGGATGCTTTGACTATCCTTTAATGATATCGAGCCGGGATTGCGTCGCCGGATCCTGGTTTTGCGTCAAACGAATCAATGATTCAGGTTTCAGCGAGACATGAGGCCGTCAAGCAGGGGACGAAGGCCGGGAGTGCCCACTCCGCGCACGGCCTGCACTGGCTCATGGGGTTCGGCACCCTGGGGCTATTCGCGGTCTCAGTGATCGATTCGTCGATCATCCCGTTGCCGGTGCCGGGGAGCACCGATCTACTACTAATTTTGTTGGTAGCCCATCGCGGAAGTCCCGTGTTTGCAGCCATTGCCGCCACGTTGGGGTCTATCCTGGGCGGCTATTTGACTTGGGCTACGGGGGAGAAGGGCGGAGAAGCCGCGCTCCACCGTCACCTGCCAAGGCGATTCGGGCGGCGCCTCTCCGCGTGGGTGGAGAAGCGTGGCGTGGGCGCCGTCACTGTTTCTGCGTTGCTTCCTCCGCCGTTCCCGCTCATGCCGTTGTTGCTTGCTGCCGGCGCTTTAGGGGTTTCGCGGAAGCGATTTCTGATTTCGTTCAGCGTGGCCAGGACCTTTCGCTATGCCCTGATAGCGTGGCTGGCCGATACCTACGGCCGTGTTGTCCTTCGCGTTTTTCGCCAATACCTGGCCGGCTGGAGCACGACCATCATGTGGATTTATTTAGGATTGGTAGTCGCCGGCATCTTGTACGGCCTGTGGAAGTTTCGCCACCAGCGCCGGGAGCCAGGGGTGCCCGGCGGCGCCGCCCTCAGCGCTAAGTAGGTGCGTTGGCCTTCCCTGATGGGAAAACCTCTGCTGGCGAAGGGCACGGCTTTAGCCGTGCCGTAAACGCCTTGATCACGAGACGGCTTTAGCCGCCGAGGTACGGTTTCCAAGAGTTGATAGGCCGATAGACGTGGTCTTCGAAACTCAGCTCCGCGAGTCGCTTGGGGAAGACGTACCTCAGGGGCTAAAGCCCTCATGAGCTGCCGTTGTTACGGCACGGCTGAAGCCGTGCCCTTCGTCAGCAGAGGTTTTTCCATCAGGATAGGCCGATAAACGTGGTCTTCGAAACTCAGCTGCGCGGGTCGCTTGGGAAAGACGTACCTCGTGGGCTAAAGCCGTCATCACTGCGGCTGTTACGGCCCGGCTGAAGCCGTGCCCTTCGTCAGCAGAGGTTTTTCCATCAGGATAGGCCGATAAACATGGTCTTCGAAACTCAGCTCCGCGGGTCGCTTGGGAAAGACGTACCTCGTGGGCTAAAGCCCTCATCAGCTGCGGTTGTTACGGCACGGCTGAAGCCGTGCGCTTCGTCAGCAGAGGTCTTCCCATCAGGATCGGCCGAGAGACGTGGCGCTCGAAACTCAGCTCCACGAGTCGCTTGGGAAAGACATACCTCAGGGGCTAAAGCCCTCATTAGGTGCTGCTGTTACGGCACGGCTGAAGCCGTGCCCTTCGTCAGCAGAGGTTTTCCCATCAGGGAAGGCCAACTCTGCAACGCTAACGACGGATACTTCGCACTACATCTCCCAGCGAAGAAGGCAAGCGCCGACCGTAAACCCCGCGCCGACTGACGCCAGCAGCACCAGGCTGTCCTTCTTCAACCGTTGCTCATCCAGGGCAGTCTGCATAGCCAGCGGGATCGTCGCTGCGGTGGTGTTTCCGAAACGATCGATGTTGATGATCACCCGCTCCAGCGGCAAGCCCAGGCGCTCCGCCGTAGACAGAATGATGCGCTTGTTCGCTTGATGAGGGATGAAGCAACCCAGATCGCTTGCGCTGACGTGGTTGGCCTCCAGCAGCTTGCTCGAGGTCTCTACCATCTTGCGCACGGCGTACTTGTAAACCGCCTGGCCATCCTGGTGGACGTAGTGCATTCTCTCCTCGAGAGTTTTGGGGGAAGCGGGGCACCGGCTGCCTCCGGCGGGCATGTTCAATGCCGCCGCACCGGAACCATCAATCTCATGCCGGAAGTCGATCAACCCAACCTCGCCCTCTTCGGCCGGTTCGACCAGGACCGCACCGGCGCCGTCTCCAAAAATGACGCAGGTTGTGCGGTCGGTGTAGTCGATGATGGACGACATGGTGTCCGAACCGATCACCAGAACCTTGGAGTGCACTCCGGACTCGACCAGCTTGGCGCCCACCTGAAGGGCGTAAAGAAAGCCGGAGCAGGCTGCGGAAAGGTCAAAGCCCCACGCACCGTGAGCGCCGAGTTTGTCCTGCACCAGGCAAGCGGTGGCGGGGAAGAGCATGTCCGGAGTCACCGTGGCGACAATCACCACCTCCACCTCGTTGGGCCGGACGCCCCGCTGTGCCAGGCAGTGACGCGCTGCTTCGACCGCCATATCACTGGTGGCCATGCCAGGATCCACCAGGTGGCGCTCGCGAATACCCAGGCGCTGCATGATCCACTCATCGGAAGTGTCTACCAGTTTTGCCAGATCGGCATTATTCAGGATGCGCGGCGGCACATAGGTTCCCAGAGCGCTGATTTTGGCGCGGCGTGGTGCACGCGGACGCAGTTCGATGCTCAATATACTTCTCCGTTTTTCGATATTCGCGAAGGGAAACCGGTCGCCGACGAACCACAATGGAGGTGGAATAGAGGAATGGGAAGGATCACGGGCGGTCGTCTGTACCGGGCAACCTACTGCGCACGCACTGACCCGTTACCGTTGCTTCCTTCCGGACCTGGCGGGGTTGGCGGGGTTGCGTCGCGTAGGACCCGGCACCCATTGATAATATCACCGGCGCCCCGCTGCAATCGACCCTACGGGTTCATCAATAGCCGTTGGCAATCAGGTATTCCACGGTGAGATCAAACTGCTCCGCCTGACGTTCGACGGACGATCGCTGTTCCATAAACTTGATCATCACGTCCGCTTCGATATTGACCGGCTGCCCGGCCTTCAGGGCGTGCAGATTCGTCCGCGCATAGGTGTGAGGAATGATCGCCATACTGACTACATCCCCTTCTTTCGTGCCGGGCTCCCATCGCGCGATGGTCAGGCTGATGCCTTCGATCGCGATGGAACCTTTTTCTACCATGTAACGGCTCACATGCACGGGAACCGCGACCCTGAGCCACCAATCTGCGAGCGTGGGATCGGCGTGGGCATCGACGGGCTCGAGGCTCAGCAGGGTGCCCGTGCCGTCGACATGGCCCTGCACCACGTGGCCGCCGAGCGGAGTTCCCGCCGGCGTCGGCAGTTCGAGATTGACCGTAGCCCCCGGGGCGAGCAGAGAGAGCGAAGTGCGCGCCACCGTTTCCGCGGCCAGGTCGGCGTGAAAACGAGGCGGCATTGCGTCGGGCTCGATATCCAGCGCCGTCAGGCAAACACCGCTGACCGAGATGCTGTCGCCCGTGCGCAGCAGAGAGCTGTGAATAAGGGGTGCGGCAATGGCAATCCGCATGGAACCCTCGCGGTGTTCGACCGCTAGGACGGCGCCCGTGGTTTCTATCAGCCCGGTAAACATTAGATCACTTCCGACCAGGGATCATGCAGGCAGGCTTCCAGGGCAAAATCCTGGCCAACCTGTTTCAACGAGTAGTTTTCAATTGCGGGTAATCCGTCGATCGACGACAGCATCGGGACCGCCGCCCTGCCAAGAAACCTGGGCGCGTAAAAGATCGTGAGTTTATCCACCAGGCCCTGGCTGAGGGCGGACGTGTAGACTTCCGCACCGCCCTCGAGCAGGACGCTGGTGATCTGTATCTCCGCCAGCCGAACCAGTGCCTCCTGCAAAGGAATGCGCGGCCCGCGATGTGCGATCTGCTGCAGGCGAACGCCGCGCGCTTCGAGCGCCTTTTGCGTGGCGACATCAGCCTGGCTGAAAAAGATGAGCACGTCCTGGTAAGCAGTCTTAACTAGTTGGGAGTCCAGCGGAGTGCGCAGCGTGGAGTCCAACACAATGCGCTGCAGAGGCCGCCGCCGGGGCAAGTCGCTGCGATCCGTAAGCAAAGGGTCGTCAGCGAGGATGGTTCCTACCCCTACCATCAGAGCATCTGCGGCGTGGCGCATGCGGTGTACTTCAGCGCGCGCTTCCGCCCCGCTGATCCAAAAGTGGCCGCGCACAGAATCGTGTGCAGGCGCGATGCGGCCATCGAGTGTAGCGGCCACTTTCATGGTGACGAAAGGAAGAAAGTTGGTAACGAATTTTGCGAAGCCGTCGTTGAGCCGTCGGGCCGGCCCTTCCAGGACACCCGTGCTGACCTTCACCCCAGCCGCACGAAGCCTGGCCATGCCTTTACCGTGAACCTGCGGGTTGGGGTCGGCGGTGGCCACGACCACCCGCGCAATGCCGGCGGCGATCAACGCGTCCGCACAGGGCCCGGTTCGTCCCTGGTGGCTGCAAGGTTCGAGGGTTACGTAAGCGGTCGCGCCATGGGCATGAGGGCCCGCCTGTTTGATGGCAACGATTTCGGCGTGGTCGCGGCGATCGTACTCATGAAAGCCCTCGCCCACCACGGCGTCGCCCTGAACCAGCACGCAGCCGACGGCCGGGTTAGGGGAGGCGAGACCGACAGATTTTTCGGCCTGCTGCAATGCGCGCTGCATCCACTGCTCGTCAATATCCGTCATCCTTGATCTTTCTCATTGCCGAGCAAAGAATCCACGAAGGCTTTGCTGTCAAACGGCAAAAGGTCGTCCAGCTTCTCTCCCACTCCTACATATCTGACCGGCACTTTCAGCTCACGCGCAATAGCTACGGCGATACCGCCTTTGGCGGTCCCGTCGAGCTTGGTGAGCACGATGCCCGTCACCCCCGCGGACTCTGTAAACAGGCGTGCCTGTTGCAATCCGTTCTGTCCGGTGGTCGCGTCCATCACCAGAAGAACCTCGTGGGGAGCACTGGGAATGATCCGTTCCGCGGTTCTCCGCATCTTGCTCAACTCAGCCATCAGGTTGTCCTTGGTGTGCAGGCGGCCGGCAGTATCGACGATCAGGACATCAGTGCCTCGTGCCTGGGCGGCGCGCATGGCATCGAAGAGGACGGCGGAGGGATCGCCACCCTGCTTGGTCTTGATCATCTCAACCCCGGTGCGGTGGCCCCAGACCTCCAGTTGTTCGATGGCCGCGGCGCGGAAGGTATCGGCCGCGCAGAGCAAAACAGTCTTGCCCTGGTGACGGAAATAGCTGGCCAGTTTTCCCGTGGTCGTGGTCTTGCCGGTCCCGTTCACCCCCACCAGCATGATGACGAACGGTGGCGCAGTGTACCGGAGTTTGAAGAAATTCTCTTCCTCGCGGGCATCCAGGATGGATTGAATCTCCTCCTTGAGCAATTGCTTCAACTCCGCCCCGTTTTGGATCTCGTGCCGTTTCACCCGGACACGCAGGGCCTCGATGATTTCCGTCGACGTCCCAACCCCCAGGTCCGAGGCCACCAGGCTTAACTCCAGCTCTTCCAGAGCGGCTTCATCAACCTCGTGAGTCAGGGCGACAATGCCTTCGATCCGGTCGGCCAGGGTCTCGCGGGTGCGCGAGACTGCCTCCTTCATGCGGCCGAATATGCTCTTTTTCTCGGGTTCTTCCAGGCTGCCAAAAAGGGTCTGAATCATCGATACTGCACTCGATACAGCATGATCTGAGTGTACTAGAGCACTTTCCCTTCCAACTCTGCGCAGGGAAGTGCGGTGTACTGCGGATTCTCTCGAGGAGAACCCGCGTCGGCAGCGATTGCGCTGGTGTAAAGCAGGAAGGGAAAGTGCGGCTGGCTATTCGTCGCGGCCAGGCCGTGCCATCAGGTCGCGGATGGCGTCCTGGGGAGACTTTCCGTGGTCCAGGATGGCGGCCATCTGCTCCGTAATGGGCATCTCCACGTCATGAGCCTTGGCTAGTCCAAGCGCGGCAGAGGTAGTCCGGACACCTTCCGCGACTTTGCCCTGCAGTTGGGCCAGGATGGCGGGAAGCTTGTGTCCCTGGCCAAGTTCCACGCCGACCGACCGGTTGCGGGAGAGCGGGCCAGTGCAGGTGAGCACCAGGTCACCCAGGCCGGAAAGTCCAGCCAGCGTTTCCCGGCGGCCCCCGCAAGCCACGGCCAGGCGGGTGATCTCTGCCACGCCTCGAGTAATGATGGCCGCGGCGCTGTTGTGACCCAATCCCATACCCGCCGCTATGCCGGCGGCAATGGCAATGACATTCTTGAGCGCCCCACCCAATTCGACGCCGATCACATCATCGTTGGTGTAGATCCGTAGGCCGGGCGCGCTGAGTTCCTCCTGCAGCCGATTAGCGATCGAGTTCTCATCGCACGCGATGGTGACCGCGGTGGGATATCCAGCCGCTACCTCCTGGGCAAACGAGGGTCCGCTCAGGACGCCCAGCAAGCTGCCGTTAAGGCGATGATCCGTGAGAACCTGCTCGATGACCTGCGTCATGCGCAGGAAGGTCCCATCTTCGATACCCTTGGTGGCGCTGACGATGCGTTGCCCCGGCTCGAGATGGGGAGCCATCTTCTGGTAGATCGTGCGCACATGTTGAGAGGGGATGGCGCTGATCACAATTTCCGCGCCTGCCAAGGCTGCAGCCAGATCCGTCAGTGGGTTGACCTGGGTAGGGATAGGAAACCCGGGAAGGTAGGTTCCCACTGGCGACGAATGGGACCACAGGGCGATGGAGTGATCGCCGCGCCGGGCCAGGCTCAGGGCCAATGCGGTTCCCCAGGAGCCGCTGCCCAAAATGGCAATGCGGCTCACGCGCCGGTCTTCTCCGTCTTGCCCGTCTCCTTTTTTGACGCGCCAAAACGGTGCTCGGTCCCCTGCAGCAGGCGCACGATATTTTGCCGGTGCTTCACGATGACCATCCAGCAGCAGACAAAGACAGCTGCGCCGGATACGTAGCCATATCTTCCCGGCGACAGCCACAGGGTAAGGAAGGGAAGCACTACCGCCGCCAGAATCGAGGCCAGAGACACGTAGCGGGTCAGAGCCACCACAGCTAGCCATAATACAAACGCGGAGAGCGCCGCCAACGGGCAAAGCGCCAGGAAGACGCCAAACGCCGTGGCCACTCCTTTGCCACCCTTGAAGTGCAGCCAGACGGGGAACATATGGCCGAGGATAACGAATAGCCCGGCCACGATCGCGAGATGGGTGGGGGTTGTGGGGTCCTTCCCGCGGCCCAGAAAATCTGCCACTGCCACTGCGGCATAACCCTTGCTGCCATCAAGGACAAAGGTCAGAATTCCCAATCCCTTTGCGCCCGACCGCAGCACGTTGGTGGCGCCGATGTTGCCGCTGCCCTTGGCGCGGATATCCTCCTTGCGCACCACCCACACCAGCAGGAACCCGAAGGGTATGGAACCCAGCAGATACGCCACGACGACGATCAGATACAGAGACATGGTTACGTCCGGTTTGAGTGTAGCAGCGACTGTGTAGCTGATTGGTGTACGGCGGTCATCTGGTAAATTGGGTTCCGATGTTCATCAGATTCATTTTGCAGTATGCAGCTGTGGGAGTCACCGCGCTTGCGGTCGCATTGCCGGCCCAGGCAAGCAACCCATTGGTGATTAAGACGGACCAGGGTAAGGTCCAGGGAAAAATGAGCGCGGATAGCCAGACGCGGGATTTTCTGGGTATTCCTTTCGCCGCGCCCCCGGTTGGATCTTTGCGCTGGAAGCCGCCGCAACCCGCGTCAAAATGGCGAGGCGTTCGCCCTGCAACCAGCTTCGGCTCGCGCTGTATGCAGCAGGAGCGCTATGACGACATGGTGTTCCGCGATCCGGGCGAGAACGAGGACTGCCTCACCCTGAACGTCTGGGCGCCCGCCGTCAAGCCCAAGGGCAAACTGCCGGTGATGGTCTGGATCTTTGGCGGCGGGTTTGCGGGTGGTGGCACCTCGGAACCGCGGCAGGATGGCGAACATCTCAGCCGCAAGGGCGTGCTGGTTGTCTCGATGAATTACAGGCTGGGCATTTTCGGTTTCTTCGCGACCAAGGAGTTGGCTGCGGAAGACCCCCATCACGCGGCCGGCAACTACGGGCTGCTGGATGAATTGGCTGCGATCGAATGGGTGCACCGCAACATCGCGGCCTTTGGGGGCGATCCGGGCAACGTCACCATTTTTGGCGAGTCGGCGGGTTCGTTTGCCGTCAGTGCACAAATGGCATCGCCGCTCGCCAAAGGCCTGTTCGCTCATGCCATCGGGGAAAGCGGGGGAGCCTTTGCCAGCAAGGAATTAAAATTTCCGCCGCTGGAGAAGTTTGCGAAGGAAAATGAAGACTACTTCCACAGTGTTCTCAGCGACAGCAGTCTGGCTGCGTTGCGCGCTACCGGTAGTGCTGACATCCTCAAGCTGGCGACGCAAAAGGCTCCTGGGAAACCTCGCTTCGGGCCGGATATAGATGGCTACTTTCTGCCTGAAAGCATTCGCGCGATTTACGCCGCAGGTAAGCAGGCGCACATACCGCTGATTGCGGGTTGGAACCAGGATGAAGGAACCAGCACCATTGTGAAGGCGCCCGAAAAAGGGACCATGGACGGTCTGCGCGCAACGGCGGTCAAGGAATTTGGCCCGCGGGCCGAGGACTTTCTGAGGGTGTACCACGCTAACGATGACGCGGAAGCCTTGCGCGTTGCCGAGGACTTTTCCGGCGACAACTTCCTGGTTTATTCCACTTGGGCCTGGCTGGATGCGCATGTTAAGACCGGTGGGTCGCCGGTCTACCGATACTTGTTCGCGCTCCCGTCGCCCGGCGATCCTTACCATCCCGTGTCCGCCGGTGCTTTTCATTCCGATGAGATCGAATATGTCTTCGGCAACCTTGACTCACGCAAGGGCGCGGCCTTCAGGCCGGAAGATTACAAACTTTCTGACCTGATGCAGACCTACTGGACAAACTTCGCCCGAACCGGGGACCCAAATGCTGATCCAGCGCCGCATTGGCCGAAGTACGATGCCGCAGGCAACTGGCCGGTGATGCGTCTGAGCCCAGACCCTGCTGCTGCTCCCGACCAGCATCGCGATCGCTATCTCTCTCTTCAGCAGGTATGGGGAGACGAAGGCCCCCAATCTGACCCAGAGTAGTCAAAACCGCAAACGAAGCGTCCCTCAGAACTTATTAAAAAACATCGATCAAACTGCCAGCGGACGCTTTGTCCTGGAAGGCGCACGGTCAAGACTCGTGGCATCCCACATCTCGCGAAAACGAGCGAGATGTGGGGCACCCAGGATCCGTGGTCAGGACAGAGTCTTGCCATCCAGCGCGTGCTCCGTAGAATGGCACAATGCCCAACCGCTCCACCGGCCCTGACGCCGTGACCTCAGCAGAGGAGACCCTGCCGACGGTCTGCCTGATCACGGCCGACGTCCACTTTCAGGGAGAGATCGAGGCAGAACTGGCGCCGTGGTACCAAGTACTCCACCGCAGTCACTATGGCGACGCCGCCATTTGGGTGCGCGAACATCGGGCGCAGGCCGTGCTGGTCGATATCGATACACAAGGGGAAGATGCCCATGCTGGTGTGGGTGTCCTTCGCGAGCTGCGCATCCTGGAGCGTGGCCTGGTCCTGATCTCGCTCAGCCGTTCGCGTGCGCGTGCGGTCGAAAAGCAGGCAACGGAAGGGGGCAGCGATGCTCACTTCCACAGTCCGATCGATCCATCCGAGCTGCGCCTGGTTCTCAAGACCACGCTCGAGACGCGCCTGGAGGAGATGGAACGGGCGCGCATGCAACAGCAGGTTCTGGAGCGCAGCAAGTTCCAGGACCTGGTCGGCGCCAGCGAAGCCATGCGCCGGGTCTACGACGCTATTTCGCAAGTAGCGGACTCCCGTATCAACGTGATCGTTCGCGGAGAGAGTGGCACCGGCAAGGAGCTCGTTGCGCGCGCCATCGTTGCCCTGAGCGGCCGGCGGAACAAAGCCTTCGTCAGCCTTAACTGCGCCGCCTTGCCCGAGAACCTCATCGAGTCGGAACTCTTCGGCCACGAGCGCGGCGCATTTACCGGAGCCACTGAGGCGAAGCCGGGTCACATCGAGCTGGCCGACGGAGGCACCCTCTTTCTCGACGAGATTGCGACGCTGACCCTTCCGCTGCAAACCAAGCTGCTGCGCGTACTCGAAGACCGGCAGGTGCAGCGGCTGGGTGGACGCCAGGCGCGCAAGATTGATTTCCGACTGATCTGCGCCACCAATGAGCCGCTGGAAGAAATGGCGCGCAGTGGAAAGTTCCGCGAAGATCTCTATTACCGCATTCACGTCGTACCGATCCAACTCCCCCCACTGCGTGAGCGAACCGGGGATATCGCGCTGTTGGCCGACTATTTCCTGCGCGTTCACCTGTTGGCCAATGGCCTGGAGCAGAAGCGCCTAACCCCGGATGCCCTGGCGGCGCTGGAGGAGCATTCCTGGCCGGGCAATGTGCGCGAGCTCGAAAATCTCATCCAGCGGCTTGTGATTATGGTGCCGGGACCAACGATCGGCCTTGAGCACCTGCCACAGCAATTGCTGGCGCAGAGCGTGACCGCTCACGAAGCGATTCTGCTGCCGGAAAGGGGCGTGCGCTTCGATGACGAAATCCGTGAGCTGGAGGTGGCGCTGCTGGAAGCTGCCTTACGACGCTCGGCAGGAAGTAAGGCTGCAGCGGCAAGATTGCTGCACCTCGACTCTCAGCGAATGAAGTATCTCTGCCGCAAGTATTCGCTGTAGCCAGGGGTTAATTATTTAACCCATAGGGGTTAAAATTTAACCCCTGCAAATGCCCCACGTGCGTCTGGTTCCGGCACTGCCGCCAGGTAAATTTCCCGCGATCCTTTGTTTTTAACAGCTTGAACATTGTTGCGGGAGCAGATTGAGTTTGGCTCTCGAGTTGCACTAAGGGAATGCGTAAAGCAGTTAAATAAAACCGGAGAAACCAAAATGGCTATGGAAAAGAAATCTCTCGCAAGCAAGAAGACCGCCCCCGCAACCAAGAGCAACACTGCGAAGTCGAAGGTCGACACCAGCAAGCCCTCGGCCGGCAAGGTCGTTGCTGCACGTTCTCCTTTCCAAAAACCCTAGTACGACGGATAAGCAGGGCTCAGTCTTGCTGCGGCCGTGTCCGCGAAACTTTCGGGGCGAAGGAGCTTCGCCCTGATCTAGGAATCATATGGCTATCAAAAAGAAATCGCTGATTGGTGCCGGCGCGACCAGGAATCAGGAAGCCGAAGGCACCAGCACCAAGGCCGGCACAAATCCGGCTGGACCAACGACGCCGGCCAAGGCCAAAAACTTAGCGGTGGCCAAGCTGGCTACCGCTAAGCTTTCAACGGCAAAGCTGACGACACTCAGGCGATTAAGCTAGACGGGGCCAATCTGCATTGGAGGGGCGCTACGGCTTTGCCGTTAGCGCCCTTGTCCGTTTGGGGTCAATTTTTCGCGCATCAAGCTTGAAACTGCAGCCGCTCTACCAGAAGTGAGTGCGAAGCAGATTGCTGAGGCTGGTGATCATCCGGCCGGCGAGACTGCGGCGCCTGCCGAAGATTTTTGCTTGGCCGCTCATGCCGGGCTGCATGCCGGCGCCCGGTTCTGCTAGCGGTATACGCGTCGTGTAGAACGTCGGGATCGCTATTCCCTTGTATTCCTGCTCCGCGAGCACGCCCTCCGGCATGGGCATCGCTGAGCCCTCAATGGTTCCCAGCCGCGCCTTGACTGCGGAGAACCGGGAAGGCAGCTGCAGGGAGACCGGGTCCCCTACCCGTATGCGATCCACATCGGAAACGGGTATATACAATCTCGCTATCAATCGCGACCGGTCAACAATCGTCAGCAGCGTTTCACCCGTGGTCACGTCACGATTGAGCAGGCTTTCCGGATCGCTGGTCGCTACCACGCCGGCGACGGGCGCGCTCACGGCCAGCTGAGCATCCTGCTCGCGCGCGATCGCACTGTTGCGGCGTGCAGCTTGCTGCGCGGCCAACGCCGGACCGAGTCCGGTGTGCCGCAACTCCGCCGAGAAAACCTCCGCTTGTGATGCTGCTAACTGCTCAGCCGCTTCTTCGCCGGCGCCGGCCGCATTCAAACTCTGCAGTCTGGCCATTACCTGGCCGGTGCGCACCATGTCACCCTCCTTCACGTACACTGCCAGGATCTTTCCTGGCACTCCCGCATGCACCTGGTGGGTGTCCCGTGGCTCAATGACGAAGTAGGCATTCAACCGGTCGCGCATGATCGGGGCGAAGAGAAGAGCGAGGAAGGCGATCCCCAACACGGCACGCAGAGGTGTCAGGTGAAAAGCACCATCGGCCCTCTTGGTACGGTAGAAGCTCACAGCAAAGTTTTTGAGCCCGCGCAGCCGCGAGCGAAAGATGACGAACGCCAGCACCGCCGCGGGTACCAGGGCAAGCTCGGCAAACCAGTGGAAGAAGACGTTGTAGCTGAAGCGGACAAACAGCCACAGGAGCAGGTAACTGTAGGCCCCGGAAACCAGGGCGTAAAAAACGAAGAGCGGCACTCGCTGCCGGGAGACGACAGGTACGTCAACGGCGAGGCGAAAGACATGACGCTGAACCCAGCCGACAAGAAAGGCTGTGGAGCGCTCCTTGAGATCGGGGACGCGCAGCCATTCGCTGAGAAAGTAATAGCCGTCCAATTTGATCAGGGGATTGAGATTGATGACGATGACAGCGATGCCAGTAAGCAGAATGAGCTTGTAGCAGAACTCGTGGATCCACTCGCCCGGTTGTGTGTTTATCCAAAGGATGACGGCAACGCTGCACAGCATCATCTCGATCCAGATTCCCGCGATAATCGTGGCCAGGCGTTGCAGTCTGCTGGCCGAGACCCAGGATTCGGTGACGTCCACATAAAACGCGGGTGTCAAGTATAGAAACATCAGACCCATGCTGTGCACTTCACCCCCATAGTGCTTGCACGTGAGTCCGTGCGACGTCTCATGGAGAAAGCCCACGACCATGAGCATCCACCAGAACTCCACCAGATCTGAAAAACTCTTCTTGCTGAAGTCGTAGTAGACAGGTATATCGGGGCCGATGACATTCCATTTGACGATAAAGATTGCCGCTTCAAAGACGAACAAGAGAACCGCAAACAGGACCATCCAGCGGTTGAAGACGTATTTGCCAATCTTCTGATCGAGCTTTGTCAGGTACCGGTCCGGGTCCCAGGCTGAAAACTGTATATGCGCCACGTTGAAGGTGGAGCCGCTCTGCACCCGGCGGCTGCGCTGCGCCGCGAGCTTTTCGTTCATGGCGATATTTTTTTCCTGCGGGTTCTTGTACCAGAAGCCGCCTTCATCCATGTTTTCGGCGAAGGTCCGTGCCTCCTCGGCTTCCAGCGGAATTCCTGTTTCCTTCACGAAAACAGCGGCAATTTCCTCGTAGGATCGTACGCCGTCAAACAAGCGGGCGAGCTGCCATTGGGAGGGTTTCATCCGTAGCAGATTGGCGGTGCTTCGCTGGTAAACTGCGACGATCGATTCGCCATCCACGACATCTTCGCGGATGATCAAGTCAGGATCGATGCGCGGCGGACTCTTACGCGAGAGCCGGGCGCGGGGAATGTCGGGGAGAGCTGCGTCGAGTGCCTCACTCAGGTTCATCGCGGGCTCAGCTTCACCTGCATCGACATCCCGGGCTTCAACAAGGGTGACGGTTTCTCCAGGTTGCCGATGACCTCGATACTGCCGCTGGCCGGATCGACGACCGGGCTGACCCGGAAAACGCTGGCCGGCTGCTTGAGATGGGGATAGTCCGTAGTGGTCAACTCCAGCTTGGCTCCCCGGGTGAAAAAGGCCATGGAGGACTCAGGCACGGTGAAGATGATGCGCAGAGGCGCCTGTGCTGTTATCCAGAACAGGGCCTCGCCTTTCTTCACGCCCTGCGCTTCGTGCACCGAGCGACGGCCTACCACGCCATCGAACGGGGCCGTGATGTGCGATTGGTCCAACTCGATATCGGCCGCGCGCAACTCCGCCTGGGCAGCAACTTCGTCAGCCTGGTAACGGGTCACCTGGGTTTTGGTTTCGGCCAGCTTGTATTGCACATGCTCCCAATCCTCATCGTCGAGAATTTTTTCCGCCCGCATGGCATCGGCCCGGCGCAAATCCGCCTCATTGCTTTTTTGCTCAGATTGCCAGGTCTGTATCTGCGCCCGCAGGGAATCGAGTCTGGCTGCTTTTTCTGCGCGTGTCGCCTGCAGCGCGCGATCGTCCAGCAAAGCCAACACCTCACCCCGCTTGACATGATCGCCAATCTCGACCTTGACCGCGGTGATGCGTCCGTCGCGTTCGGCCGCCACGTCCGCCTGTCTTTCGACGATCAGGGGGCCTACGGTGGTGTACGCGCGCCCTTCGCCGCTTGCCGGAGCTGGGGTTGCGGCGGCCGGATTCGAAGGCGGATCCGCGGCCGGAGGGGCCGGAGGGGCCGGAGGGGCCGGAGCAGCCGGGGATGAGGCCAGCACCGGTCCCTGCGCTACGGTGGATCCCTGGTCACAGCCGGCGAGAAAGCATAGTGCCGCCACGGCAGCCCATACGCAAGTGCTACGGTTACTGATCCACAACTTGCCCGGCATAGTGGTCACCACCCGATCCAATCCCATAGTTTTTGCCACAGCCATAACGCCGGGGCGCGCAGCAAAACATACCCCGCCGGGCGGAGGCCGGCAGAGATCTTCGCCCGCCCATCCATGCCAGTGCGCAGTTCCGCATTCCCGTTCGGTAGCAGCACATGGGCATAGAAAACCCGGCTGTCCCCGCTTGGCCGTGCTTCGGGGCTGATGCTGAATACCTGGCCGTGCAGGGTCTGCGCGGGAAAGCTTTCCAGTTTGACGGCCGCCGTCTGGCCGGGCTTTACCAGGTGGGCATCCTGCTGGTCCACGGCGATATTGATTCGCGCGCTCGCCAGGTTCAGCACCTGAGCGAAGGCTCCGCCGGCGTCGAGATGTTCGCCCACAGCGTTCTGCAGGTCGGGAGTCATCACCACTCCATCGATAGGCGAGCGCAACTGCGCGTTGGCAATACGTAACCGCGTGCGCTCCATTTCCGCGCGCAGGTAGTCGGCCTGTGTCCGGTCCTCCCCGGCCTGTGGGGCATGCCGCGCCAGATCGCCCTGCATGGCCAGCATGGCCGCTTCATATTTGGCCTGCGCGGCGGTCAGCTGATTCCGCCATGACCAGTCGTCCATGGTTCCCAGCACTTCGCCACGGCTTACATGCTGGCCTTCCCGGGCATATACGTTGGCAATGGTTCCCTCGACCGGGGCAGCCAGTGTAACGACGGATTGCGGGGCTACCACGGCAGTACCGCTGATGCGCAGCGGTAGCGGGCAGAAGATAAGCAACAGGATCGCCGCCACGATGCTGCCCAGGATCACCCCCTGCCGCTTTCGTTCGCTACGCAGAAAGGCCTGTTTTTTCTGCACCAGTGGCTCGAGCAGGCTGATCAGCGGCACTTCCCGATACAGCAGCGCGTTGCGGATCGCCACCGTGGTCTGTCCCGCGAGAACCTTGATCATCTCGATGTGCGCCTGCTCCAGAAAACCGGGGTCGCTGCTTTCATAGAGCAGCAGGCCTACCCGTCCCTGGTCATCGGAGAGAGGGAGCGCAAACAGCGCACGATAGCCGCTGGCTTCGAAATGCTTACCGATGACCGTGCGCACCCGGGCATCCTCGGTGTCCGGTTCCTCCTGGTGCTGGCGGATCAACAGTTGGCGGTCATAACTGGAGAGCCATTGCAGCAGCTCGCGCAGCCGCTCCACCTGGAATTCCCCCACTGGGATGTTGGCCATCCCGGAAACTGCCTTCAATTGCAACCGCCCGCGATTGTCGAGCGCAATCGAGCAGCGTTCAAACGGCAGCACTGATTGCGGACTGTTCACGATGATCTGGAGCAAGCGGTCGAGCCTGAGAGTGGAGGTGATCTCCGAGCTCACTTGCACCAGCGCCTGGAGGATTTCCAACTTGCGCTCGGCGTACATCAGGCTGGCATTCTTGAGTGCACTCGAGACTGTTTCCGACATGCTGTTCATGAAGAACAGGTCATCTTCAGTGAAAGAGCCGCCGCCTGCTCTGTTGACCGCCTCCAGCACGCCCAATTCGCTCTCTCCGCCTCCGCCCTGCTCGTGCTCGATGAGGGGCACCAGCAGCGCGCTGGTGACGGGTTGCCCTTCGCCTACCCGCTCATTGCGAGAGGCCAGCCTGGGATCTGCAGGGTCGTTGATCAGCAGCGGCACGCCCTCTTCCGCCATATCCCCCACGTACCCTTCGCCCGCTTCCTCCGTCGTGCCCACTTCCGCCGTTGTGTCTTCTCCCCAGGTGGAGACCAGGCGCAGCCGGCCGCCGTCGAACATCCATAGATGAACCGCCTGGCACGGGAGCATGGCCGCTACCTTGACGGGTATCAGTTCGAGCAGAGGCTCGAAGTCGAGCGTCTCGTTGAGCGATTTCTCCAGGTCGTACAGCTGTGTTAAGCGATGAATCGAATCGAGCAGATTCTGCCGCTGCTCCTCGTACTGTTTCCCCGAATCGAGGGCAATCACCGCCAGTTCCGCGACCTCTTCCAGCGACTGCAACGCGGTTTCGGTGAGTGGTTCGCTGAAGGTGACGATCTCGAAGACGCCCATCAGTTGCTCCTCCCGCAACAGGGGCAGGTATCCGATCGACCGGATCGTGCGCAGTACGTGGATGTGGGCGTAATCCTCACGGGCCAGCTGGCTGGCGGAGAAGACCAACGGGTGTGGCGAGTGCAGCAGGGAAGCGAACAGTGGTGCATCCGCCGCAATCACCGGGTCCACCACCGAAATTTCGTCCGAAACACCGAGCGCTATCCAGGACGCCTCGCGCAGACTGTAGAGCGCACAAGCACTGTCTGGAAGCATTTGGCGTATGGCATCGGCCAGCAACGCGGCCCGCGCTGCGATCTCGGGCGATGCCAGGAGTGACTGGGCAAGCCCCGGGAACTGTTGACTGTTTAGGCGAACGCCGGTTTGAATGGTCATGCTGGGCTGCTTGACGTCTGGGGCAGGATAGGTTGATTGTTAATCTGGTCGGAGACTAGCAAGCAGCATTTTGGGTGTAAAGAAAATTCTTGGCCAGGAGAGTAAGACGTGGATCTGGACATTCGACAGAGCGGGAACATCTGTTGCCTGAAATTGAAGGGACCGCTCAAGTACGGAGAAGGTGTCAAGCAGCTTGACGAGGCGGTCGAAGGCGCACTCAGCAGTGGACACACCCAACTCCTGCTGGATCTTTCCGCAATGCCCTACATCGATTCCAGCGGGATCGGAGCCATTGTCGACGCGCTACGCCAAGCGAAGAAAGTCGGCGGGGACGCCAAGCTGGTCAGCCCCTCACCATTCGCGGCCAAAACCTTCAAAATGGTCGGTATTCTCACCCTCTTCAAGGTGTATGACACCGAAGCGGCAGCCGTGGAGGCCTGTCCTGCATAGGTGTTTGCAAAACGTTTCCAGGAAGGGTCCGTAGAACTGCAGATCCCTCACTTTGCGTGGGATGACAAATAGGAGAAGGTTTTTGTAGGGATAGGACCGTTGCTAAAGGAGAGGACGGTTGCCAAAGGGAAGGACGGTGGCCAAAGGAAAGGACGGTGGCCAAAGGAAAGGACCGTTGCTCACTGCGAGGGTGGCTGCTGAGGGGTTTCCCGCCTGAACAACGGGCTCTGTCTGTTAGCAACCGCCCTATCCCTACAAACACCCACTCCTATTTGTCATCCCGAGCGCGAAGCGAGGGATCTGCAGTTCTACGGACCTTTCCTGGAAATGTTTTGCAACAGCCGGCCGCACTACTTCAACCGGCGCCTCACCAAATCAAGCGCCAACTGGCTCGTCCACGCGCGAATGTGTTCCCGATCCCCGCCGAACCGCCGCTCCACAACCTCCGTGTGCTTACCATCACTCACCGCAACATAAACCAAACCAACTGGCTTCTCTTCCGACCCACCAGCAGGGCCTGCGATACCAGTAACACCCAACCCAATCGTGGCGGATGTCTTGTGCCGAATCCCTTCCGCCAAAGCCGCCGCGACTTCCTTACTGACCGCCCCATTCGCTTCAATCACTGACGCAGGCACACCCGCGAAAAGCGTCTTGAGCGCATCGCTATAAACCACCGCTCCCCCGACAAACGAACGCGAGCTGCCGCTAATGCTGGTCAGGCGCTGCGCCACCAAACCTCCGGTGCAACTCTCCGCCACCGCCAGCGTTGACGCGTGCATGCCCAGGTAATAGAGAACAATCTGCTCCAACGACTCGGCCTGGGCAGAGTAGATGAATTCCTCCAGCTCCTCTTCAATTTTTCCCGCCAACTCGTCCACTCTTGCTTGGGCAGTCTCCTGGTCCCCTTTGGAACAGATCAGGTTGAGCGTGATGTCACCGGTATGCGCCAGGATCGTGGTATCCACATCTTTATACTTGGTGTAAATCGGCGCGATGCGCGCATCGGCCTGCGATTCTCCGATCATCGCAGCCTTCAGCGTACGCATGGCGATGGTCCGCTTGGGGACCACGCCCCGTAGCCGATCCATGCATTGCTCGTCAAACATGGCCTTCAATTCTGTCGGCGGCCCGGGCAGCAGAATCACCAGTTTGCGATGTTCACCATAGACAGTATCCAGCCATTGCCCGGGGGCGCTGCCGCGGCCGTTTTCGAGAATCACCGAACCGTCCAGCACATCCGCCTGGCGGGCGTTGTTGTCGGTCATCTGTATCCGCCGGGCAGCGAAGCGCGCGTAAAGTGCGCCGACGATGTCCGGATTGCGGCGCAGGCGAATACTGAGCGCTTCAGCCACCGCCTGCCGCGTCAGGTCGTCTTCCGTGGGGCCCAAGCCACCCATGGTGATGATGATGTCGGTGCGTCCCAAGGCAATGCGAATAGCGTTGGCGAGATTCGTCAGCCGATCGCCCACGATCGTTTTGAAGGTGACATTCACGCCCAGCTGCAACAGCCGGTCGGTGAGGAAGAGAGAGTTTGTGTCTTGACGGTAGGGAGTTAGCAGTTCTGAACCGACTGCAATGATTTCGCAATTCATTCTTACCTGGATCCTTTAGTACAGACGCACGCCTTCGATGCCCAAACCCACATCATAGACCGCGCCGTTAGCAGCCAGGATCGCGTTCCCGCCGGGGACGAAAGCGAGACCTACGATACCCGAGCCGGCAAGCACCACCGAGGCGTCGCCCGCCGGTGTAATGGAGACAATGCCGCGAGTGCCGTGAAAGGAAGCAGAAACGTACACGTTGCCGGCGACGTCGAATGCCAATCCCTGCGGGCGCCCGAGCCCTCGATAATAGACGCGCACCACACCGGCCTGATCGATGGCGTAGATCGAGTCATAGCTGGACGTGCTGGGCGCCGCCACGAAAAGTGTTCCATCCAGGCCAAATGCCAGGTGATATGCAGCGATACTCGGTTCCAGAGTGGCGAATACAAAAATTTGCCTGTCCTGGGCAATCTTGAAAATGGTTCCGCTCCGGTCGCCCACATAGAGGTTGCCTGCGGAGTCGAAGGCAATCCCGGTGGCGATCCCCATTCCCTCGGCATAAACCGAGGATGCACCCTGAGGAGAAACGCGGTGCACCGTCCCATCCAGCCGCGAGGAAACATAGAGGTATCCCTGAGGGTCGATAGCCAGGCCGGTGGCATTGGTAATCCCGCTCACGAACGGCTGCATCTCTCCCGTGGGCGTGATGCGGTAAACCGAAACCGCGGTCTTTTGCCCGCGCGGACCGGAATCCGTGGAATAAATGTTTCCCTCCGCATCGACCGCGGGATTGCCGACCGGATGCAGATTTCCTGTGATCAGGCGAGCGATCTTCAGCCGGATGGCATTGCTGGATTGTCCGTTCTGCCGGATCTCCAGTTTCCCCGTCTGCACATCGTCGGGAATGCGGACCACCATCCGGTTCGAACGGCTGAGCAGAATCGGAGCCACGACTCCGTCGAGCATGGCCACGGGCAGGCGCGAGCGCACGGCGCCCAGTTGTGTGCCGCGAACCTCGATTTCTCCGCCCGGAAGTGCTGCATCGGGAAAGGCGGAATCGATCCTGGGCGAGTTCGGAATGGGTGACTCCTTGGAGAATCTCATCGGCTGAGTTCCTGAACGCTTGTTAATTAATCATTTCGATGCAAACCGAAAAGGCCTCAACCAATCCAGTGTTGCAGCGCCAGCATCAAGAGCAAAGCATACACGCCTGCGGCAACATCATCGAGCATGATTCCCCAGCCTGCAGGCAAGCTCTCAAGCTGCCGCGCAGGCCATGGTTTCACGATGTCAAAGAGACGGAAAAACAGAAACCCGGCTAGCAAGTGACTCAAGTTTACCCGCGAATAGATCAGCGCGATCCACTGCCCGGCGACTTCATCAATCACCACGTGTCCCGGGTCCTGGCGTTCGCTCTCTTGTTCCACTTTGGTAGCGGCAGGCACTCCGACCGCGACGGCGCATATCGCAGCCGCCAAAGTCACCCAAGCCAACGGCGCTGGGGCCAGATGCAGGCCCTTGGCGGCTCCCAGCCATAGCAAAGCTGCCGCGGCAGATCCCCAGCTACCCGGTCCGGGCCGAAGCAACCCGGCGCCGAAAAACGTCCCCACCGCCCAAGCCCAGGCCGTCTTTCCTGCCCCGACCGGGTCATCGACCGGCTCGTTGACCGGCTCATTCATCGCCGGACGAGCGGGGCCGCATCCCTTCAATCTCTTCCAGCAACTCCGGATCGAGCACCGGCGAGGAGATGCGGTAGACTCCGCTGGCCCACTTTCCCAGGTCGACGGTTTTGCAATGATCGCTGCAGAAGGGGAAATCCTCGTCCTTAGCGGTGACGATGTTTCCGCAAGTCGGGCAGCGCAGGCTTTTCAGTTTTTTCGCCCGTTGGTTCATCACAACATTCCTTTACTAAATAATCCTGCCCACCAAGTCATAATCCTGTGACTCGGTGATCTCGCATTGGTAAAAATGGCCCGGCTTTAGCTCGTCGAACGGCCCAAAGTCGTTGATATAGACCTTGCCATCGATTTCCGGAGCCTGATGTTGGGTGCGGCCCTCCCACAGCAGGGGAGTTTCCTCGGACGGACCTTCGACCAGCAGATCGAAGCGGCGGCCCACCAGGCGAGCCCTGGATTTACGGCTGATGGATTGTTGCAGGCGCATCAGGGAGCGGCGACGGGCCTCGATGGTCCGCGCCGGCACTTTATCCCCCAGGTGAAAGGCCCCGGAGCCTTCTTCGTCGGAGTAACTGAAGACACCCAGCCAGTCGAGTTGGGCGGCGCGGACAAAATCACTGAGCACCGTAAAATCTGCTTCACGTTCGCCCGGAAATCCGGTGATGAATGTGGTCCGAATCGCTATATCGGGCACGGTTGCCCGCACCCGCTCAATTGTCTTGAGAAAGATATCGGCGTTGCCTCCCCTTCGCATGCTCTTTAACACCGCGGCGGAGGCATGCTGCAAAGGCATGTCGAGGTACTTGCAGATGTTGTCGTGGCGGGCAATGGTGTCCAGCAGCCGGCCGGTAACTTTGTTGGGGTAGGCGTACAGGAAACGTAGCCACTTCAGATCCGGAATGCGAGCCAGGCTATCGAGCAGTTGCGCCAACCCGTCCTTCATGCCCAAATCCTCGCCGTAGCAGGTCGTATCCTGCCCGATCAGCGTGAGTTCGCGCACCCCCTTGGCGACCAGCTGTTCGGCTTCGGCGACCACTGATTCGAAACGCCGCGAGCGGAATTTACCGCGGAGATTGGGGATAACGCAGAAACTACAAGGATGGTCGCAGCCTTCGGCGATCTTGATGTAGGCAGAAGATTTCTGCGTGGCCAGCAGCCGCGGCGTGGTGTGGTCGTAAAGATACTGAGGAAGTTTGGCTTCCGCGCCTTCCCACTGCTCTCGCGCGAAACGCCCCTGGGACTCGCGCAAATCGCCTTCAGGGCGGGAAGTACTGGTGGGGAGAATGGAAAAGAGCGAAGGTGACTGGGGGGGCGGGCTTGGCGTATCCAGCCCGGCGGCGGCCAAAATGGCCTCCAACTCGCCGGTACCGACCACGGCGTCCACTTCCGGCATATTCTTGCGGATTTCGTCCCGGTACCGTTCCACCAGGCAGCCGGCGACGATCAGCTTGCGGGCCTTCCCGGATACCTTGTGCTCCGCCATCTGCAGGATGGTGTCAATTGACTCTTGTTTCGCCTTATCGATGAAAGAGCAGGTATTTACCACCAGAATGTCAGCCGTCTCCGGGCGGTTGGTCATTTCCGCGCCTGCCTGGTCCAGCAAGCCCATCATGACCTC
This sequence comes from uncultured Acidobacteriaceae bacterium, assembly GCA_963847155.1. Taxonomy (GTDB): domain Bacteria; phylum Acidobacteriota; class Terriglobia; order Terriglobales; family Acidobacteriaceae; genus PALSA-350. The sequence goes on from CAWJZH010000012.1 coordinate 58,926, forward strand.
GCTATCGACCAGGTTTTTGGGGCAGCCCAGGCTCACAAAGCCGATACGCGGCCGCGGCTCCAACACCGGATCCGCAACACCTGTTGTGCCCGATGGCACTTCCGCTGTCAACTCTTCCTTCACCTCTCTATTCTAGAGCAATCAGCGAGTTACCGTTTGCGAGGTTACTTCGGCGGAACCTTCTGTGCGCAAGGCGAAACAACCTCCCGGGGGATTGCGTCGTCTATTGAGTAGTCAGAAAGGAGGGCGCCCCATGCACGTTCCAATGACGGCGGGTGTAAAACACGGACATCATGCCGATATGGGCGAGCCCATCAAGTGTGCCGTGGTCTTTAAGCCCACCGAAGCTCAAAAGCACAAGAGGCAGATGGTTCGTCACTTTGTGGTGGTAATCGCCCTGTTGGCAGTGCTCCTGCTAATTGCCATCGCGTTTTATTACATCGAGGGCAATTCCGTCAGGGTTAGGCACATCAATTCGCTCGCTGCGCACCATTCCTTTGCCCGCTTGAGCTAAAGAACAACTCCCCCAGACCAAGCGTCCCATAGGTTGAGAAAGGTAAGAATGAGAGCCTTAGGGATAATTTTGATCGTCCTCGGTGTCCTTGCATTGGCCTATGGGGGCTTTACCTACACCCACGAGAAGAAGGTAGTGGATTTGGGTCCAATCCAGGCCTCGAGAAAAGAAACCAACACGGTCCCATTACCGCCGATCCTGGGCGTTGTTGCCATCCTCGGCGGCGGGGTTCTCCTTTTCACCGGCAAGCGATAGCTGCTCCGCTGACGCTGCTGGGTTCATGGACGGGCCGTCCCGCCCTACTGGGGGGTAATGATCCCGCCCGCGCGATGTCTTCTGGGTAATAAGACTCCGCGATGATCCACTTCCCGCCCACTCTCCTCCTCCAGGGATTCCGCCGACTCTGCCAAAAGGGCGCCACCGCACAGAGGACAAACGGTTTGCGCCGTTTCAGCCGAAAAATGGGTATGGCAGCGGGTGCACTCCAGGTAATCAATCGAAGGCATAAACCTATGATATCTGAGGGGTTTCCATTTCGGGACATCCCGGCAGCCGGGCGAAGAACAGGTAAAATAGACGAGTGAGCATTCAGCTGATAGCGATCGATATTGACGGCACCCTGGTGCCTTCGACCGGCCCGATAATCAGTTCCCGGAACTGCGCCGCCCTGCAAGCGGCTGAAGCCGCTGGTATTGAGATCGTCATTTCTACCGGGCGACGCCAAGCGTATGCCATGCCCTTGATTGCCCAGGTGGGTCTGAGTGAGAACTCGGTGATGATTTCTTCCAACGGGGCAGTCGTCCGTGGTTTTGACGGTCAGTTGCTGGATCGCCGTTTTCTGCCGATTGAAACCGCGCGGCAGCTGTGTCTTCAGCTGCAAGGCTACGGCACCCTGGTGTTTACGTTTGACCGCGAGGGAGCAGGCGCCCTGGTCATTGAGAGCTTTCAACAGTTGCATGCCCGCATTGACCGCTGGGTGGAAGCAAATAAGCCCTACCTGGTCGAGTTTCGGCCCATCGAGCGGGCGTTCGACGGGGGCGAGGAACCGATCCAGGGCATGATCTGCGGGACGGTCGCGGAAATGGTGGAAGCAGAGAAGCAGCTGCTGTTGAGTGATATCGCGGGGCAGATTGCCATGCACCGGACTGAGTACGCGGCGCGCAACTTGAGCATTCTCGACCTCTTACCGCCTGGCTGCTCCAAAGGCGCGGCGCTCGATAGCCTGGCCAGGATACGCGGCCTGGAGCGGGAGGAGATCATGGCCATCGGTGACAACCTCAACGACCTGGAGATGTTGGAGTATGCCGGTCGCGCAGTGGTCATGGCCAATGCCAGCGAAGAGATTCGTGCCCTGGCCCGGCGCCGGGGTTGGGAGGTTACCGCCTCGAATGATGACGACGGCGTCGCCCGAGCCATCGAGGAGGTTCTGCGCCGGCAAGGATTACCGCAAGATACCAACCGTAACGGGGAGGAGACAATCGCTGCCGGCCCCGTGGTACAGTTTGCCCAATGAGCAAAGTCTCCGCCTTCGCTTGTCGGCTCGGGGTCCTCGGTTTGCTGGGGATTGTTCCAGCCCTGCATGCCGCCGAAGAGGTCACCCTGAAAAACGGGTTCAACCTGCTCTGCGATCACCGCGAGCAGGCGGGCGACAAGGTGCGGCTGTTTACCAGCCAGGGCAACAGTAATTTTGTCGAAGTCGATGCAGCCGAGATCGCCTCAGTGGACACGGTGCCCGATCCTGCTCCGCCGGCTGTGCCCAGCGCGGCTGTCGCACCCAGGCTTACCAATGCGGATGTGCACGAATTGATTGCCCGGGCGGGGGCTCACCACAATCTGGACGTCGATTTACTGGCCAGCGTGGTTCGGGCCGAGAGTGGCGGCAATATCCACGCGGTGAGCCGTACTGGAGCGCAGGGCCTTATGCAGTTGATGCCTGGAACGGCGGCGCAATTAGGCGTGACCGATAGTTTCCGTGCGGATGAGAACATTAATGGCGGCACAGCCTATCTGGATGCTCTGCTGCTGCGCTATCACGATCGTCTGGCATTGGCGTTGGCGGCCTACAACGCTGGTCCGGCAGCGGTGGACAAATATCATGGCGTACCACCGTATCGCGAGACCCAGGTATATGTGGCGCGCGTAATCCGCGAGTTCAACCGAAGAAAGCAGTGGGAGAAGCAGCACCCGGCGGGCACTGCCGCTCTCTCTTCCATGCCACCCAACCGGTAATCCCCGATCGCTTCTTATTTTGGAGTCGCAGGTGAAAAAGCATTCCTGGATCATGTACCTCGTAGGAGCGATCCTTCTGGGTGCGCTGGTATGGCTGGTCCACCAGCGAGTCCACTTTCAGTGGAGCGTCTTTCGCGACGAATTGCAGCACGTGGATTGGCGCCGCATCGTTTTTGGCATTGCCATGGTGGTGTTCTGTTACTACCTGCGCGCGGCGCGTTGGGGAGTTCTGATCAAGCCGCAGAAAAAAGTCAGCTCCGTTGCCTTGCTGGGCTCGCAGGTAATTGGCTTCACCGCGGTCGCCCTGTTCGGCCGACTGGCGGACCTGGTGCGTCCTTATCTTGTTGCCAAGCGAACCAGGCTGCCCTTGAGTTCGCAGGTTGCCGTCTACACCGTGGAGCGTATGTTCGATCTCGGCGCGATGGCGTTAATCTTTTCGGGAGCCCTCCTGCTGGCTCCGGACCGTGCCACGCTGCCCCATCACGAGGCTCTGCAGCACGCGGCGTTGGGCGGCCTCGTGGTGGCCGTTGCTCTGGCCATCTTCGCCGTCACCGTGCGTGCTTCCGGCAGAGCGGTCGCAGGCTTCGCGGAAAGAACTCTCGGCTCTGTCTCGCCCCCGCTCGGTTTATCGGCAGGAACCAAAATCCGCGCCTTTCGCGACGGGCTGGATTCCATCGCCACTCTGGGTGACTTCATCCGCTCGCTCGCGCTTTCTCTCATCATGTGGGGACTGATCACGGCTGCCTACCTGGAAACGACCCGCGCCTTCGTTCTCTCGCCCGAGTTGTCTGCAATGACGTTGGCGCGCTGCCTGGTGTTGATGGCCGCGAGCATGGTGGGATCCGTGGTCCAGTTGCCCGTGATTGGATGGTTTACCCAGATAGGCGTGACCACGGGGGTGATGCAGAAAGTCTTCCAGGTGCAATTTGAGCCGGCGCTTGCCTGCGGCACCATGCTGCTGATCGTAACCTTCATGAGCGTGATTCCGATCGGACTGATCTGGGCCCGCATAGAGCATGTCTCGCTCAAGAAGATCTCCGAGCAATCGGAACATTTCAGTCAGGAAGACACCGACCAAACCCCCGCCATCAGCGAAGCCTAGCTTCTCGAGCGCCGTGTGGGAGTCAGCATGGCTAATGAGAGCTCGAGCGAGAGGGTGTGTGCGAATCCAAAAAGGAACCGCAGATCTCTCCAATCCGTACTCTCTGTAGAAAAAAAACATATCCACGAAGGGTCCGCAGAACTGCAGATCCCTCGGCTTCCCCGGATTTCCTGTCGAGAGTTGCGGCTTCGGTCGGCTGCGTGTGGTTCTCTTTAAGGAGAACCACATCCGGGTCGCCGGTGAGAGCAGTGAAGCAGGAAATCCGGGTACGCTTCGGGATGACAAACAGGAGAGGGTTGTTGAAAGGAGAGGGCGGTTACTGGATGAAAGGCTGAATGGGTGTTTGTCAGAGGTGCCCTGATGCGGGGGGGGGACGCCTTTTCCACCAGCAACCTCCCTTTCCTTTGGCAATCGGCCCCTCCTTACAACAACCCTCTCCTGTTTGTCATCCCGAAGCGAAGCAGAGGGATCTGCAGTTCTGCGGACCCTTCGTGGATATGTTTTTTTCTACAGGGTGCAGCGGATTGGAGAGATCTGCGGCTTTCGGAGCTCCCGGGACGAGCAAATCTCCGACTGCTAGAATTTAACTACTGATGAAATGCCCTTATTGCGGATTCGCGCAGGATCGAGTCGTGGATTCGCGCGAAAGCAAAGAAGCAGACTCGATTCGCCGCCGTCGCGAATGCGAGGGTTGCAACAAGCGCTTTACTACCTACGAGCGCATCGATGAAATCCCCTACATGGTGGTCAAGAAAGACGGCCGCCGGGAAAAATTCGAGCGCCAAAAGGTGCTGAGCGGCCTGCTGCGCGCTTGCGAGAAGCGCCCTGTCTCCGCAGCCAAGCTGGAAGCGATCGTGGATGAGACTGAGGCCTTCCTGGTCGATTCCCCGGAACGCGAACGAACCACCAATCAAATTGGCGAGCTGATCATGAACCATCTCAGGACCATCGACAAGGTCGCCTACATTCGTTTTGCCAGCGTCTACCGGGACTTCAAAGACGTGCGCGAGTTCAAGGAAGAGCTGGAACAGCTCCTCAACACCAGGGAAGCATCCAAGACCGGCAAACGATAATTGCCGAGGAGAAAGAATGGCAGACAGAACGCACACAGTAACGCTGCTTGCCGGCGACGGCATCGGGCCGGAAGTAACGGATGCGGTGGTAAGCATTCTCGAGGCGGCCATCGCAGGATCCGGTGCGAAGTTTGCCTGGGAACCATTTCTGGTCGGCGCAAACGCCTACGAAAAATATCACGAGTACATTCCGAAAGAAGTATATGAATCCATCGAGCGGAACCGCCTGGCGCTGAAAGGGCCCGTCGCCACGCCCATCGCCGGCGGCTTCGCCTCCATCAACGTGCACCTTCGGAAGAAATTTGAACTGTTTGCCAACTTCCGGCCTATCAAGAACCTGCCCGGCATGGACACACGCTATCCAGGCGTAGACCTGATCATCGTGCGGGAGAATACTGAAGGCGAGTATGTGGGCCTGGAGCACGAAGTCGTGCCCGGCGTGGTGGAGTCGCTCAAGATCGTCACCGAGAAAGCTTCGACTCGGATCTCGAAGTTTGCCTTTGAATATGCGCGCAAGTTCAAGCGGCACAAAATCCACGCCATCCACAAAGCAAACATCATGAAGATGTCGGACGGACTGTTCCTGCGCTGTGCGCGCGAGGTGGCCAAGGGCTATCCCGAGATCACCTATGGCGAGCACATCGTCGACAACACCTGCATGCAGTTAGTGATGAATCCCTACCAATACGACACCCTGCTCACGGAAAACCTGTATGGCGACATTGTCAGTGACCTATGTGCGGCATTCGTGGGGGGCCTGGGGCTGGTCCCCGGCGCCAACCTAGGCACCGGCTGCGCGATCTTTGAAGCGGTTCATGGCTCGGCGCCCGACATTGCCGGCAAGGACATTGCCAATCCCACGGCGCTGCTCCAATCCGCCATCCTGATGCTGCGCTATATCGGGGAAACCGATACCGCCGATCGGGTGCAGTCCGCTCTGGAGAAGGTGTACATCGAGAAGAAGACCCTGACCCGCGATGTGGGCGGGACCAGCGGCACCAAGGCATTTGCGGCCGGTGTCCTCGCGGCATTGTGACCTATCCCAAATTGAAGGCCCCCGGCCATTGCCACGGTACAGACACCTTTGGATCGCCCCGGTCGGAGGAGCACCGGATAGTCTAAAATAAACAGAATATTTTCAAGATCATGCAGACAAGACACAAGATTGGCATCCTTGGCGCCACCGGGGTCATTGGTCAGCGCTTCATCCAGCTACTCGAGAACCATCCCTGGTTTGAGATCACCTGGCTCGCGGCGAGTGACAAGTCCAGCGGCAAAGCGTACGGCGAAGCCACCAAATGGAAGCTGGAGACGCCGCTCCCCACCAGAATCGCCGAGATGATGGTCGCGCCGGCCTCGCCGGAGGGTGCTCCCGGGGTGATTTTTGCCGCTCTGGACACCGATATTGCGCGGGAACTGGAACCGAAGTTTGCCGCCGCCGGGTGCGCCGTGATCTCGAACTCCAGCGCCTTCCGTATGCAGGCGGATGTTCCGCTGGTCATTCCCGAGGTCAACCCGGACCACTTGAAACTGCTGGAAACGCAGAGCTGGCGTAAGCAATCCGGTGGCTACATCGTGACCAATCCCAACTGCAGCGCCATCGGTCTGGTCCTGGCGCTCAAGCCGTTGGCCGACCGCTTTGGCCTGGAGAGCGTCTTTGTCAGCACCATGCAAGCCGTGAGCGGCGCCGGATATCCGGGCGTAGCCTCGCTCGACATCCTGGGCAATGTCGTCCCTTACATCAAAGGCGAAGAAGAAAAGCTGGAAGCCGAGACGCTGAAGCTACTGGGCAAGCTGAGCGGAAACAGCGTGAAGCCGCTGAATGCCCGCGTCACCGCGCATTGCAACCGGGTTCCCGTCGAAGACGGCCACACGGAAAGCGTCAGCATCAAGCTGGCGACCCCGGCCACGCGGGAAGAGATCCTTGCCGCCTGGAGTGAATTTGCGCCGCTCGCCAGCCACGCGCTGCCCATTGCCCCCAGCCAGCCAATCGAGTGGATCGGTGCCGACGACCGGCCGCAACCCCGGCTGGACCGCATGCGCGGAAGGGGAATGGCCGCTACAGTGGGCCGCCTGCGCCCGTGTTCCCTGCTTGACTGGAAGTTCACTGTCCTTTCCCACAACACCATCCGCGGTGGGGCAGGTGCGGCCGTTTTGAATGGAGAGTTCCTGGCCGCGCTGGGCAAACTTGTGCCAGCGGCTGCCGGTGATCACGTGGCCGTCTCCGTATGAAGCCGGTAGTGATGAAGTTTGGCGGCACGTCCGTCGAAGATGCCGACGCCATCAATCGCACCGCCAAAATTGTCCAGAGCCGGGTGGCCCGGGGTCAACGGCCGGTGGTCGTGGTCAGCGCCATGGCCAAAGTCACCGACCAGCTTCTGTCCGGAGCGAAAGCCGCCGGCCGCGGTGACCGCAACGGAGCCTTGGCCATCAGTTCGCGCTTGCGCAACCGTCATTGCGACACTTCGGCACTGCTGCTGCCCGCAGACCGCCATGCGGAACTGCAGAATTGGATTCAGCAGGAATTCGAATCGATTGACGAGATTCTGCGCGGGCTTTCCGCCGTCGGTGAACTGACCCCCAGAACCAACGACATGGTGGTGAGTTTTGGCGAGCGCCTCTCCAGCCGCATGGTGGCCGAAGCGTTCCGCGAGCGGGGAGTCGACGCAGTGCACCTCGATGCGCGCACCGTCGTTGTGACCGACGCCCAATACGGCAAAGCAACCCCAAACAGCGCCCTCATTGAGGCCCGATGCGGCCAGCATATACAGCCACTGGTCGATGCCGGCCAGGTCCCGGTGATGGGCGGCTTTATCGGCTCCACCGTCGACGGCGTGACCACCACCCTCGGTCGCGGCGGATCGGACTATACCGCGGCGCTGGTTGGCGGGGGGATGGACGCCGAGGCCATCGAGATCTGGACCGACGTGAACGGCATCATGACCGCCGATCCCAGGGTTTGTCCGGATGCGCTGCGCGTCAAAACCATCAGCTTTGAAGAAGCTGCGGAGCTGGCGTATTTCGGGGCCAAAGTGCTTCATCCGGCAACCATTCTGCCTGCCGTGCAGAAGAACATTCCGGTGCTGGTGCTGAACTCACGCAATGCAGAAAATGAGGGCACCCGCATCACCGCGCTGGCCACTCACTGCAACAGTCCCTTCAAATCCATCGCCGCCAAGAAGAGGCTGACTATCATCGACCTGGTTGCCAGCCGGATGCTCATGTCGCATGGCTACCTGAAGGCCGTCTTTGAAGTTTTCGATAAGCACAAGTGTGCCGTGGATATGGTGTCGACTTCGGAAGTAAGCGTTTCGCTGACTGTCGATTCTAACGAGCAGTTGCCGGAACTGGCGGCCGAGCTGAGCAAGCTGGCGGACGTGACCTACGAGGGACGAAAAGCCCTGATCTGCATGGTAGGTGGCAATATCCGCGGCCAGAACGGGATTGCCGCCCAGGTGTTTCATGCAGTCCGCCACATAAACGTGCGCATGATCTCGCAGGGCGCATCAGAAATCAACATGAGCTTCATGATCGACGAGGATGATGTGGATGAGGCGGTGCGATCCCTGCACGCGGCCTTTTTTGTGGATCCCGATCCCGAGATCTTCGATGTGAGCGCAAGAAAAACAGTAGAAAGCGTGCAACGCTAATCATGATTTTCCTGGTGCTGGGGCGAGGCAAAACAGGGCAGGTGGTGGCAGATGTTGCCGCGCAACGAGGACATAGCGTCCGGGTCATCGGAGAAGAAGAAAATGCCAATGCCTCCGCGCTCACCGGTCCAATGCTGGCTCAGTTCGACGTGGTTATCGATTTCACTACGCCGCAGGCCGTCATTCCCAACATGCGAGCTTGTCTGGCAAACGGAGCGCGCGTGGTTGTGGGTACCACCGGATGGTATGAGAAGCTCCCGGAAATACGCGCCATCTGCGAACGCCGGAATGGCGCCCTGCTGTACGGCGCGAACTTCTCCATCGGTGTGCAGGTGATGTATGAACTGGCCTATCGACTGGTGCCCCTGGTGCACGGATTTGAACTCAGCATCAGGGAGACCCATCACGAGAGCAAGAAAGATGCGCCCTCAGGAACCGCGCTCGCTCTCAAGCAGACTCTCCTCGAAATGGACCCAACGCTGAAGATCGACATTACGTCCTATCGTGAGGGCGAAGCTGTAGGCACGCACGTGATCAGCGCTCGTTTGGGAGACGATGTGGTTGAGATTCGGCACGAGGCAATCTCCCGCCGTAGTTTTGCGGAGGGCGCTGTCCGGGCAGCGGAGTGGCTGACTGGTAAAACCGGTTGCTACGACTTCAAGCAGATTTATCCCTTGCTGGGGTAGTAGACTCCATTTGTTATGACCCTCCGTGGCTGTGGCACAGCACTGGTGACTCCCTTCCGCAGCGACAGCACTCTTGATGAGGAAACGCTCACCAAGCTGGTGGAATGGCAGATTGAAGGCGGCATTGATTTTCTGGTCGCCTGCGGAACGACTGCCGAAACGCCCACGCTCACTCATGAGGAATGGCTGCGCGTTATTCGCATTGTGACCGAAGCCGCGTCGGGACGGGTGCCGGTCCTGGCTGGTTGCACCCACAATTCCACTGTCGAAGCGGTAGCCCGGGCGGGCGAAGCAGCGTCGGTGCCGGGCGTGAGTGGTCTGCTTACCGCCAATCCCTTCTACAACAAACCAAGCCAGGAGGGCCAATACCGTCACTTCCGCGCGATTGCCGAGGCGGTGGGTTGCCCGGTGGTGATCTACAACATTCCGGGCCGCACCGGCGTCAACCTGGAGCCGGCAACGATTCTGCGCCTGGCTCAGGATGTGCCCAACATCAAGGCGGTCAAGGAGTCGAGCGGGAACGTGCAGCAGATTGCCGAGTTGATTTATTCGCTGCCGCCGGGCTTCTCTGTTTTGGCTGGGGATGACTTGATGGCTCTCCCGGTGATCGGATTGGGAGGAGCAGGGCTGATCTCGGTTGCTTCCAACGAAGTTCCGCGTGAGATGTCACGCATGGTTGCCGCTGCCATCGACGGCGATTGGGCCACCGCTCGTTCGCTAAACCGCCGGTACTTTCCGCTGATCACCGCAAATTTTTGGGAGTCAAGCCCTGGTCCTGTGAAGTGCGTGATGGCGATGATGGGCCGTCTCAAGGAAATTTATCGGCTGCCCATCGTGCCGGTAACTCCTGCAACGCGAGCCAAGCTGAAGATCCTTGCGGAAGAATTAGGTCTGCTTACTCATTGAGGCCAGTCGTTTAGGACGGGTGCCCCACGTTCGCCTAAGCGTACGTGGGCCGAAAACGGCTTTCTTCCATTGCTTTATTTGGGGGTTTTCAACCAAAGCAATTGTGGGGCTTCGCCCCGTCTTTTTCTTCCCACGTACGCTGGGCGAACGTGGGGCACCCGTCCAGTTTGGATGTTCCAATTGAAGGATTTTCATGACGATCGACTCAACGACACTGCAGGCCGATATAGAACGATTTTTCTCCGCCGGAGCCGATGCCATCGGCGACCGGGGAGCGATGGATGTTTTTCTTGAACTGCGTAGCGCGCTCAGCGCTGGACGGGTGAGGGCGGCCGAGCCAGATCCCGGAACCACCCTCGGGTGGCGAGTGAACACCTGGGTCAAGCAGGGTATTCTGCTCGGCTTCCGGCTGGGCTCGATGGTGCAGATGGGGGGCGATGAATTCTCATTCGTGGACAAGAGTACCTACCCTGCCCGCCGGTTCGACCCGGAGCAGGGGGTACGCGTGGTTCCCGGCGGATCCGCCATCCGGGAAGGCGCCTTCCTCGCTCGCGGGGTGGTGTGCATGCCGCCCATGTACGTAAATGCGGGCGCCTACGTGGACGAAGGCACGATGGTCGATTCCCACGCGCTGGTTGGCAGCTGCGCCCAGATTGGCAAGCGGGTTCACCTCAGCGCCGCAGCGCAGATCGGCGGCGTGCTGGAGCCGGTCAACGCCACCCCGGTGATCATTGAAGATGACGTGCTCATCGGCGGCAACACGGGTGTCTATGAGGGCACACTTGTACGGCGGCGAGCGGTGTTGGCTGCGGGCACTATCCTGACGCGTGGAACACCGGTTTACGATATCGTGCGCGGCGAAGTCCTGAAGGCATCCGCGGATCACCCCCTGGTCATTCCAGAGGGCGCAGTCGTCGTGCCGGGATCGAGAGAACTGAAGCGCGGTGCAGAGCCCGCCTGGGGGTTGAGCCTGTACACGCCGGTAATCATTAAGTATCGCGATGACAAAACCGATCTAAGCGCGACTCTTGAAGAGCTGTTGCGCTAAAGTGTCCGGAGAAAAAGAGATGGGTGCTCTGCGTGGTAGCATAAGACGTTAATGTCTGCAGGTAAGTTACAAGTCATCCCCCTGGGCGGGTTGGGCGAATTCGGAATGAACTGCCTGGCGCTTCGCTGGGCAGACGACATCATCGTCATCGATGCCGGTCTCATGTTTCCCGAGACCGAATTGTTGGGTGTCGATATTGTCGTCCCCGATATTACGTACCTCACCGAAAACCGCCAGCATGTTCGCGCCATCATCCTGACCCATGGTCACGAGGACCACATCGGTGGGCTGCCATGGATCCTGAGTGAATTGAAAGTACCGGTCTACGCGACCGAATTCACCCTGGCCTATGTCGAAGGCAAGCTGGAAGAACACAAGTTGCTCGACAGCGCGGAACTGATCGAGATTACGCCGCGGCAAAAGTTTCACCTGGGCGCGTTCACTGTCGAGCCGATTCGCGTCACCCATAGCCTGGTGGACTGCGTCGCCCTCGCCATTGAAACTCCGGTCGGCGTGATCGTGCACACTGGCGACTTCAAAATCGATCTGTCGCCTCCCGACGGCAAGCCCTTTGACCTGCATGCCTTTGCTGAATACGGAAAGAGGGGCGTGTTGGCGCTCCTGCAGGACTCGACCAACGTCGATCGCGCCGGTTACACACCCAGCGAGTGGGCGGTGAAGCCGCGTTTGGACGAGGTCTTCTCGCGTACCAGGCAAAAGCTCTTCTTCAGCTGCTTCTCGTCTTCGATTTACCGCATTCGTATCGCCCTGGAACTAGCTCAGACGCATCGCCGCAAAGTGGCCATTGTCGGCCGATCGATGGTGGAATCTTCAGAGATCGCGCAGGATCTGGGCTACCTCACTGTGCCCAACGGGTTGCTCATCCATCCCGGACAGATCCGCGACTTTCAAGCTTCTGAAGTCATGGTTCTGATCAGCGGTACGCAAGGGGAACCGATGTCGGCTCTTTCCCGGGCCGCGGTCGACAATCACAAACACGCGCGCGTCGAGCGGGGCGACACGGTGGTGCTGAGTTCCCGTGTGATTCCCGGCAACGAGAAGAGCATCTACCGCGTGATCGATCACTTATGCCGCCGCGAGGCCAATGTGATCTATGACGATGGTGAATCCGGACTGATCCACGTGAGCGGGCACGGCAGCCAGGAAGAAATGCGCCTGATGATCAACCTGCTACGGCCAAAATTCTTCATTCCCGTTCATGGGGATTACCGTCATCTGCAGAAGCACGTGGAACTGGCCAAGAACACCGGCGTAGTGCAGCAGGCGCTGCTGCTCGAAGACGGCGACGTGCTTGAAGTGGACGCCACCACCGCGGTCAAGGCAGGTAAAGTGACCACTGGCCGGATTTGCATCGATGCCGGCTCCACCACGGACGTGGTCGAAGACCTGGTAATCCGCGACCGCAAGCACTTGAGCGAAGATGGCATCGTGCTGGCGATCATCACCATCAACAAGCGCACAGGCAAGGTGGAGCGGTCGCCGGAAGTAGTGACACGTGGCTTCGTCACCGGTGAGATCGCTCTCAGCGAGCAGGCGCAGGAGATCGTCAATCGGACACTGGAATCGTCTTCGGCGGAAGAAAAGGCCGACTACGGCGTGATGAAAGAGAAGATTCGTCTCGATCTCAAGCGTTACATCCAGAAAGCCACGTCACGGCGGCCCATGATCATGCCGATTATCCTGGAAATCTAAGTGCTGGTCACGCTGCCTGAACTGCGCGCAGCCCAGGAGCGGCTTCGCGGTGTTGCCGTGCACACGCCGCTAGTTCGCCTCGAATCCCATTTCGAACCTGATGCCCTATGGATCAAGGCGGAAGGGCTCCAACCCATCGGCAGCTTCAAGCTGCGCGGAGCCTTCAACAAAATCGCGCAACTGTCCGCGCAGGAGCGCGCTTGTGGCGTAATCACCTACTCCAGCGGCAATCACGCTCAGGGTGTGGCCTACGCGGCGCGAGCGCTGGGCATAAAAGCTGTCATCGTGATGCCGTCCAACGCGCCGGAGGTAAAAGTAAAAGCGACCCAGGCACTGGGAGCGGAGATCGTTACCGTCGGCCCGGCAAGCTCGGAGCGCAAGGCCAGAGCTGAAGAGCTGGCCGGCACCTGCGGCTACGTCGTCATTCCTCCCTACGACGATCGCGACATCATTACGGGGCAGGGAAGCTGCGGCTTGGAAATTATGGCCGACCGGCCGCAGGTGGAACTGGTGCTCGCGCCGGTGGGTGGAGGCGGCTTGCTTAGCGGCATCGCGGCTGCGGTGAAGCTGACACAACCCAAAGTGCGGGTGATCGGAGTAGAGCCGGAGCTAGCCTCGGATGCGGCACAGAGCTTCAAGGTGGGTAACATCGTCTCCTTCACGGGCGAGCAGACGAGCCGCACGGCAGCCGATGGGTTGAGAACGCAAAGCGTAGGTGAGCTGAATTTTGCCCACATGCGGGCGTTTGTCGACGACGTTGTGACCGTGACCGAAGCCGAGATCCGCGAGGCCATGCGCCGCATGATCTTCGGCGCCCGCCTGGTTCCCGAGCCCAGCGGCGCGGTAGCACTAGCGGGAGCCCTTTTCCGTCGTGAACAATTGCCATCCGCGCGGCAGACGGTTGCGGTCATGAGCGGCGGCAACGTCGAACCATCGGTGCTGCGCAGCGTCCTGGAAGAACAGGGCTAAAACCTACTGTGGTTCGGGATGGTGGAAGACTGCAGATCCCTCGCTTCGCTTCGGGATGACAAATAGGAGAGGGTAGTTGCCAGGAAGGGGCGGTTGCTAAAGGAGAGGGCGGTTGTTCGGGCGGGGACAGCCATTTTGCAACGGCGCTCTCCTTATGCAACCGCTGTGTCCTTATGCAACCGCTGTCTCCTTTAGCAACCGCCCTTTCCTGGCAACTACCCTCTCCTATTTGTCATCCCGAAGCGAAGCGAGGGATCTGCAGTTCCGCGGACCTTGCCTGGAAATGTTTTTCTCGCGGGGGCGAACCGGCGGCTGTCCTTTTTTCGTGTCAGCGTATCCTACATGTGAATCGTCTAAGCCTTTATGCGTACTGGATTCCTCGCTTTTTCTGCCCTCCTGGTAATCGCGGTCCAGGCGAATGCGGCCCCGAAGCCGCCAGCTCCTAGCAATGGTCCCAAGGCGACCGTTATCCGTAACACCAACCTCTATGTATCGCCGGATACTTCCTCTTCCCGCCTGGCAGAGATCTCGCCTGGCAGAGAAATGGTAATCGTGGAGAAAAATGGTCCCTGGCTGCGCGTCTTCGCCAACACCGACGAGGAAACCTCGCAATCGCAGGATGCGCCAGTCTTTGGCCACGAAGCGGCCGCCGTCCCGGTATCCGGATGGATGGCTGCGGCCGGCGTAGTCAGTTCTGAGACCCCCAAGGGCGATTTGATTCTCTTCGGCGCAGCCGCAGGCCAGGAGAAAGATGCCATGCTTCCCCGCGCTCCCCAGAGCGTCGCCCAGGCAGCGCGCCTGCTGTACCAGCGTATGGCCGACTTCTTCCCTCAATCGCCCCTGGCCCCTGAAGCCGCCTGGCGTTCGGCGGATATACGCTGGCAACTGCAAAAGGCCGATGTCTTCTCCCTCCCGTCCGCGCATGAAAAAGACGCTTACATGCGTGAGCAGATCGACGACGAAGAATTCCGCAAGCTGAAAAAAACCTACCCTGGCACCAAATGGGCCGATCTGGCGGACTGGGACCTGCTCGACAACAAGGTCTGCGGCGATTGGCAGGGCGCCACCAAGTGCCCCGAAAAGGAAGCCGAGATGTATGAAAAGTACGCGCGAGAGCACCCTGATTCGCCGCGTGCTGCCGAGGCGCTCTACAACGCAGTCTACCGTCAGGGCGCGTTGAACGACATCTACAGCGCCAACGGAGACGACAAAAAAGCCGGCGAAGCCAAGGCGAGGGCCATAACCACCGCAGGTACCATTGCCACCAAATATCCGCAGTCGGACTATGCCGCCCGCGCTGCCAGTCTGGTATACCAAATGCAGCAATCAATTCCCATCTACGGCGCCGACCGGCAGTAACGTTACGGTTTGCCGGAGGGCCTTTGAACGATTACATCCTGTCGGTTTTGCTTGGTATCGTCGAAGGACTGACCGAATTTCTTCCCGTCAGCTCAACCGCGCATCTCAGATTGGCGGAGGCGATGCTTCACCTGGACTTGGCCAGCCCTTACTGGAAGATGTACACCATCGTGATCCAGTTGGGGGCGATTCTCGCCCTGGTGCTGCTCTTCACGGGGCGGATTCTGGAGTTTTTTCGCACCTTTCCCCAGGGAGAAAATGGTGACCGCACCACCCTCACCCATCCCCTGTCCCTGACCCTGGTGGCCTTTGTCTGCACCGCGGTTCCGTCGCTGCTGCTCGTCAAGTTGATCGGTAAGCATCTGGAAAGCCTCCATCTTATGGCGTGGGCGCTGCTGATTGGCGGCGTCGTGATGTGGCTGGTAGATGCACTGAGCGTCCGTCGCGATCTGAAGACCAAAGATGTGGAGCAGATGACTCTCTTCCAGGCGGTGTGGATCGGCCTCTGGGAGGTCACTTCGGCCGTTTTCCCGGGCGTCTCGCGATCGATGTCTACCATCGCGGCCGGTCAGGCGGTGGGCATGACCCGCACGGCGGCCCTCGAGTTCAGCTTTTTGTTGTCCATCCCGGTCATGATTGCGGCGACCGGCTACGAATTTCTTCGCACCATCCATCCCAAGCAGGTCCCTGGGGGAGATGCAATTGTGCCCCTGGTCATGACCACGCATGGTTGGATCGTGCTCGGCATCGGCTTTGTGGTTTCCTTTGTCGTTGCCCTGGGAGTGGTAGAGTGGTTCCTGCTGTGGGTGCGACGCCATGGGTTCGTCATCTTTGCGCTCTATCGCATCATCCTGGGCTCATTGCTGCTGGCCTTCGGCGCCAAACTTGCAGGAGCCTGATTAGGAGGAGAGCCATGAGATTACGCAAAACGTCAGGCCTCTGTTTGGCCGCCGCCTTACTTTCCACCCTCGCTTTGGCCGACAGCCTGGTCCAGACAGCAACCCTCAAAGATCTGCAAACCGTGGGCAGCACCAGCAAAAAGCAGAAGCACCAGCAGTACGACCTGGTCATTGATACCTCGACCAACGAGTACATCTGCCGTACCAAGCTGGGCAGTTCGCTCAAGCCGACGCAGTTTGTTGTGGGATCGTCGCTGCAGTTCAAACTGAACGGCCAGAATGGCGAGGCCACCACTTCCGACGGCAAGAAAACGAAGTGCGGAATCGTGCGCGTGGCCGCCGCGCCCGCACCGTCCACGCAGTAACGCAGTTCTTCAATGCGCCAGCCTTTTGGAACTCACCGCTCTGGTGCTCTGTATCAGGGCACGACTTTAAGTCGGGCCATAGGCGTCGAGCGGGTGAGGGCTTCAGCCCCTGACTTCTTCCGCAGTTACTCAAGCCGGGATGCCCGAAGCGGATCTAGCTTGGCTTTCTCACAGCCCGTCACTCGTTACCCATTGAGATCTCACTACCGGCAGCGATTCGTTTACCCAGTGATCTGTGAGAAATGCGGGCTAGTACGCCTGGCCCTGCTGTAGTGGCAGGCGGATCTGAAAGCACGTGCTGCCAGGCTTAGATTGAACGGTGACAAAGCCGCGGTGCATGCGCACGATCCGGCTTACCGCGTCGAGGCCCAGGCCCAAGCCGCTTCCCGGAGCCTTGGTGGTAAAGAAGGGCTCGAAGATGCGCCCCTGCAACTCCTGCGGAATCCCGGGCCCGTTGTCCGAGACCTCGATAAGCAGCATGTCGCCGGCCGTGCGGACCAGCAGCTTGATCGTCCCCTCGTCGTGAACCGCATCCAGGGCATTCTCGATCAACGCGGTCCAGACCTGGTTCAGCTCTCGCCCATAGGCACTTACACTGGGAAGGTGGGGCTCGTAATCGCGAATCACCTCCATCTTGCGCAAGCGGGAGGCGACCATGGCCAGAGTGTTTTCCAGACTTTGAGGGATGTCGACATCCTGTATGGGCATCTGGTCCATGTAGGAGTAATCCTTGATGGCCCGGATTAAGTCAAAAATGCGCGCCGTGGAGTCCAACATGGCCTCCGCGATTCTTTCCGTCCGCAGCGATGAGGTGAACTGAGAAAGCACCACCGCAATGGCGCCTGGGTCGAGGTAATCGGCGAGCGGTTCCAACTGTTCGGGCAGCACGCCAAACTCGGCCAGCTCGGGCGCGATATGCCAGGACTCCTGAATCTCATGCCGGTGCAGCCAGCTGACGATTTGATCTTCGCGATAAGTCTGCTCCGATTCGGCCGGCTTGCCGAGTCTTTTGGACTCGGTCCGAACCTGTTCCTCCCACTCCATCACCTTCTCCGTCTTCCCGGAGTCCAGACACAGACGACCCAGATTGAAGCGTTCGTGTCCATAAACGCGCAATTCTTCCAGAACCCCGGCGGCCGAACGCTGCGCGGCTGAAGCAGGATTATTGAGTTCGTGCGCCAGGTTTCCCGCCAGTTTGCCGAGAGCATTCAGCTTTTCTGCCTGCTGCTCCATACGCGTGATCTCGCGAACGCGGTCCAGAAGGATGCCGACGAATCGTTGGGTTAACGCCGGAATCGCCTGCAGCATCTCGGGAAAGAGAGATCGATCGAACTCCAGCCACCAGGTTGGGGCCGAGGTATATCCCAACCCGCCGTAGGCCTTCATACGAGAGTAGGGAAGCAGGCCGGTAATCAAACCGGACCGCCCTACGAACAGGGCAGCGGGTCCACCATGCTCCCGGCGCACATAGATCTCACCCCTGAGCAGGATCGTCATTTTGGTGGCAGGATCGCCTTCACGGAAGACGATAGCCCCCGACTCTGCAAAAACCTCGGTGCTGTGGGTAGCCAACCACTCGTAATCGGCCTCCTCCAGATCGTGAAGGGGGCCTATCTTCTTCAGGGCCTCTACCAGTTCGGGAACACGTGCCGGGTCATGGGGTGCGCGGTACGGCGGTGGAACCGCAGTGAAACCAGGAATCGTAGCTTGGGTCGTCATGGCACCTCGCGGTGTTGCTTTTGATCTTAGCCGATGCGGTATGGTTCCAATTCCCGGAGCCCTCCGCTGGCGTGGCCGGTTGTGTGCTGTTTCATCTAGGTGTGAGCGGGGGCCCTATTCCTCGCCTTGTGGTTCCGGTCTCATCTCGTTCTTGTGCATGGGCATGGAATCTATCAATCGTTCTAGCTGGTCCACCGGTACCGGGGTCTTGTTGCTCAGCTTTTCTTCTCCATCTTTGCCGATCAGGATCACCAGGAAGTCAGGCGGTTCGACCTTGAAGCGGTGACGGATCGCTGCCAACTCATCCTCGCTAAGCCTTGCGGTCGGGACCTTTGAGCCCGGGATGGGTTGATTGTGCCCTTCGGGCACGATGGGGACGTACAGAACGCTACGACTCTTGAGCTCGACGGCATGAGCCTTCAATTGATCGAACTCCTGCACCAGCTGGGGATTGTCCAGGCTCGGCGCGAAAACCAGCAATGGGCGGTAACAGCCCCGCATAGCCCGCAGGGTGTTCGGCTGGGCTGGACAACCCGCGCTGGGCTGCGGGCTCCGAGTTTGCCCACTCATCGCAGCCAGGGAAAAGGCCGGGATCAAGGCAAAAACGGAAGAGCGCAAACCCACCGGAAAGTGCATGCAGAGTAGACTCGGGAAAGCGTGTAAGGGGTGCGTTAAAAACTCAAAAGGTCGCCAACGTAACCACGGTGATCCTCTCTTCTATTTTGAAGGGCACGGCCTTCAGGCCGTACGTTTAGCGATCAAGATGAGTCCGCGTGAGAACTTGCTTTTTGAAGGGTACGGGCTTCAGCCCGTACATTGATTACCCCAACATAGGACGGGCTTTAGCCCCTGAGGGCATGTATCGTGCTCGCTTGAGCAGTCCGGTCCATCTTGACTGCTAAGGGTACGGCCTAAAGGCCGTACCCTTCAAAGGTTGAGTTCTCACGCCAGACTCTGAAGCCCATACCCTTTAAAAAGGCCCCCATAACTAGATCATCTACGGCACGAGTGAAGCCGTGCTGTACGTGCGAACTCCAATACTAGGCGCCGACGGGTTCAGCCAGGCGAGGTGCCGCGCCGGGACTGTCCACCGTGACCGTTACCGGATCGAGGAATGGCATAGCCGCGCGCAGTTTGCTCCCCACTTCTTCAATGGAGTGCGCCGCTTCCTTGCTGCGCATCTGGTCAAACTGCTTGCGCCCGGTCTCGTTCTCCTTGATCCAGTTTTTGGCGAACGTGCCGTCCTGAATCTCGGTCAGGATCTTCTTCATCTCCGCGCGGGTGGCGTCCGTAACCAGGCGCGGCCCAGCGGTGTAGTCGCCGTACTCGGCGGTGTCGGAAATGGAGTAGCGCATGTAAGCCAAACCACCCCGATACATAAGGTCGACAATCAGCTTCAACTCATGCAGGCACTCGAAGTAGGCCACTTCCGGTTGGTAGCCGGCGTTCACCAGGGTCTCGAAGCCGGCCTTCACCAGCGCGCTCACACCACCGCAAAGCACCGTCTGCTCGCCAAAGAGATCGGTTTCGGTCTCCTCGGTAAACGTGGTCTCAATGACTCCGGCGCGTGCGCTGCCAATCCCCTTGGCATACGACAGCGCCAGGGCATGCGCCTTACCAGATGCGTCCTGATGGACCGCGATCAGCGCCGGAACACCGCCACCTTCCGTGAATACTTCGCGCACCCGGTGTCCGGGAGCCTTGGGAGCAACCATGCTTACGTCAATTTCTTTGTTGGGAACGATGGTGCCGTAACGGATGTTGAAGCCG
This sequence comes from uncultured Acidobacteriaceae bacterium, assembly GCA_963847155.1. Classification (GTDB taxonomy): domain Bacteria; phylum Acidobacteriota; class Terriglobia; order Terriglobales; family Acidobacteriaceae; genus PALSA-350. Next base: position 78,928 of record CAWJZH010000012.1, read on the forward strand.
TGCGCAAACATCAGCGTCTTCCCCTTACCCATGTGAGGAGCGACGTGTTCGTTGTAAATCGCCGCCTGCGAAGTATCGGGGGCGAGGATCATGATGACGTCGGCCCACTTCGCGGCATCGGCCACGGAGAGTACTTCGAGTCCCGCGCTCTTGGCCTTTTTGATGGACCGGCTGGTGGCCGGCAAGCCGACGCGCACATCGACGCCAGAGTCCTTGAGATTCAGCGAGTGGGCATGGCCCTGGGAGCCATAGCCGATAATGGCTACTTTTTTTCCCTGGATCAGCGAAAGATCGGCATCCTGGTCGTGATAAGTCTTGGTCATTAACCTTTCCTTTGTGTACAGACGTAGTTACGGTTGTTGATGTGGCAGATCGCTATCGATGGGGAGGTTTTCTTCTTCCTCCGGCAGCGCATCCGCCATTGGCGCGCCTACCGCGCCGTTTTGTGATTCGACATCGCCCAGCGCCTCAAGCACGCGGCTGGTATGGTGCCCGCGGCGCATCACCATGCGGCCTGTACGGGATATCTCAAGCACCCGGTCTTCGTTCTCGTTCAGCACCTGCAGCAGGCCCTCGATCTTGCTCTCGCTGCCGGTGATCTCGATCATCAGCGATCCCGGCGCGAGATCGACCACGCGGGCGCGGAATACGTTGACCAGTTCAAAGATGTGCGACCGGGTCTTGGGCGTGGTCGCCACCTTGATCAAGGCCAGTTCGCGGCTCACCGAGGAAAAACGCCCCACGTCATCCACCTGGATCACATTCTCCAACTTGTACAGCGACGCCATGATGCGGTGGCCGGCTGCCGGCGGAGCATCCGCAACCAGGGTCATGCGGGAGATGTTCGGACGCTCCGAGCCACCCACGGTAACCGAGGAGATATTGATGTTCAACCGGCGGAACAATGACGCTACGCGGGTAAGCACACCAGGCTTGTCTTCCACGTAGGCGACGAATGTGTGCTGCATGGAAACCTTTCTAGACGTCCGACGCCGTTTCGATCAATGGATTGTTGGACGGGCGGCGGATCATCTCGTGCAGCGCAGCTCCCGGCACGATCATCGGGTAAACCGTATCTTCCTGTTCCACCATGAAATTGATCAGGAACGGGCCTTTGTGGCTGCGTGCCGCCTCCACCGTTTTCATCACCTCGGAGCGCTTGGTCACGGCCGCAGCCCGGATGCCGAAGGCTTCCGCGAGCTTGACGAAGTCCGGCGAGAAGATTGGAGAGCACTCATAGTTCTTTTCGTAAAACGTCTCTTGCCACTGGCGGATCATGCCCAGGTAACCATTGTTGATGATGGCGATGTTAATATCCAACTTCTCCTGCACAATGGTCGCCAGCTCGGGACTGGTCATCTGAAAGCCCCCGTCGCCCGCGATTGCCCACACTTCCTTGCCCGGACAGGCAACCTTGGCGCCAATGGCCGCGGGCAGGGCAAAACCCATCGTCCCCAGGCCGCCGGAAGTGATGAGAGACCGTGGCTGCTCATGCTTGTAGTACTGGGCTTCCCACATCTGGTGCTGGCCCACATCGGTGGTGATCACGGCATCGCCCGACGTTGCATGCCACAGATCGTTGATCACGTGCGCGGCATACAGATGACCGTTGTCCGGCAAATTCTTGATGTCGCGGACAGCCGCGTCCCCTTTCATGCAGTCGATGGCATGCAGCCATGCCGCTCCGTCACGGGTACGAATCCGCGGTAAAAGCTGGTCCAGGACGGTCGCCAGATCGCCAATCAACGACACCTGCACGGCGACGTTTTTATTGATCTCCGAAGGATCGATGTCGATATGAATTTTCTTTGCCTTGGGTGCGTAGGTTGCGAGCGTTCCGGTGACCCGGTCATCGAAACGCATCCCGCAGGCAATCAGCAAGTCGGCTTCCTGAATCGAGTGGTTCACCCAGGACTCACCATGCATGCCCATCATGCCCAGGTTGAGCTTGTGGGAAGCAGGGAAGCTGCCCAGCCCAAGCAGGGTGCAGGCCACGGGAATTTGCGCCCGCTCGGCCAGCGCGCGCACCTGGCTCATCGCGCCCGATTGAATGATGCCGTGCCCGGCAAGAATCAAAGGCCGCTTCGAGTTGAGGATCAGCTCCACCGCCTCAGCAATGCTTTGCTCGACCACACTGAGCATCGGATGGGCGCCTATCTTCGTGGGCGCGGCCGCGGCAAAATCGAACTCCGCCGTCGCCTGCTGCGCATCTTTTGTGATGTCGACCAGTACCGGTCCTGGGCGGCCCGAGGCCGGCAACACGGAACGCATCGCGCAGCACCGGCGCAATGTCTTCGGCACGCGTGACGACATAGTTATGCTTCGTCACCGGCAGCGTGATGCCGGTGATATCCACTTCCTGGAAAGCGTCGGTGCCCAAAACCTTGCTTCCCACCTGGCCCGTGATGCAGACCAGCGGAATCGAGTCCAGCATCGCGGTGGCAATGCCGGTGACCATGTTGGTCGCGCCGGGGCCGGAGGTGGCAATGGCCACACCTACGCGGCCGGAGGCCCGTGCATAGCCATCGGCCATGTGGACCGCGCTCTGCTCATGGCGCACCAGGATGTGACGAATGGGAAACTTGCGCAACGCATCGTACGCCGGCAAAATCGCCCCACCCGGATACCCGAAAACCTCGCGTACTCCTTCCCCTTCGAGCGTTGCCCAGATAATTTCCGCCCCGGTGAGCCGGGTGTGTTCTTGCATGCTCATATAGCTCCTTGGATAGTAGCTGCATCCGCAGGCTTCGGCATCAACCAGAACTCCTTGTCATGGTGCTGTTCAAATTTCTCCAGCGCTCCGCCATGTTTGAGCGACAGCCCAATGTCGTCCAGCCCCAGCAGCAGGCACTCACGACGGAAAGGATCGGTGGAGAAGGGAAGGGAGAGGCCATGTTCATCGTGCAGCTTGTCGTCCTCCAGAGAAACCGTGAGCCTGTAGCCGGGGATGGACGCGGCGCGCTGCATCAGTGTCTGCACTTGTTCTTCAGGCAGAGTGATCAGCAGGATGCCGTTCTTGCCCGCGTTGGAATGAAAAATATCAGCAAAGGAAGATGCGATAACGCAGCGAAATCCGTAATCCGAAAGCGCCCACGCCGCATGTTCGCGCGAGGATCCGCAGCCGAAGTTCTTGCCTGCGACGAGAATCTCTGCGTCCTTATAATGCGGATGGTTCAGAACGAATTCCGGATGTGGCGCGCCGGCATCCGGTCCCTCCTGGATGCGCCGCCAGTCAAAGAAAAGAAATTCGCCATACCCGGTGCGTTCAATCCGCTTCAGGAACTGCTTGGGAATGATCTGATCGGTGTCGACATTTTCGCGATCGAGAGGCGCGACCACGCCAGTGTGTTTGCGGAAGGGCTTCATTGGAGTGACTCCACTGCCTGCGCAGGAACCGGGTTGAACTGCCATTTACGGACGTCGGTGAAGTGGCCGGAAACCGCGGCCGCCGCCGCCATCATGGGACTCACCAGGTGAGTGCGCCCGCCGCGGCCCTGACGTCCTTCAAAGTTACGATTGCTGGTGGAAGCGCAGCGCTCGCCAGGCGCGAGAATATCCGGATTCATTCCCAGGCACATGGAGCAGCCGGGCTCGCGCCAGTCAAAACCGGCGGCGCGAAAAACTTCGTCCAGCCCTTCTTCTTCCGCCTGCTTCTTCACCTGCTGCGATCCGGGGACCACCATGGCCCGCACCTGCGGATGAACGTGGTATCCGTTGACTACCCTGGCCGCCGAGCGAAGATCTTCAATGCGGGCATTGGTGCACGAGCCGATGAAGACGCGATCGATCGCCAATTCTTCAATCGCCTTGCCTGGTTCGAGCGCCATGTATTCGAGAGCGCGTTCCCAGGCGCGGCGTTCCGCCGGAGAGTGGCTGGCTGCGGGATCGGGCACACGATCCGTGACCGGTACCACCATCCCAGGACTGGTGCCCCAGGTGACGAAAGGCGCGAGATCTTCGGCATGGAGCACCAGTTCGCGATCGAACCTGGCGCCGGGATCGCTGGCCAGCGATTTCCACTCGGCTACCGCACGATCCCAGCCGGCGCCGGTGGGGCTGAAGCGCCGTCCTTTGAGATAGCGGAAGGTGGTTTCATCCGGAGCAATCATGCCCGCTCGTGCGCCGGCCTCGATGCTCATGTTGCACAAGGTCATGCGGCCTTCCATGGAGAGAGTACGAATCGCCTGACCTGCGTACTCGATCACGCAGCCGCTGGCGCCATCGGTGCCTATGTGGCCGATGATGCCCAGCGCAATATCTTTCGCTGTTACCGCCGGGCCGAGTTCGCCGTCCACTGTGATACGAAAGGTTTTGGGCAGCGATTGCGGCAGGCACTGGGTAGCCAGAACATGCTCCACTTCTGAAGTGCCGATGCCGAAGGCCAGCGCGCCGAACGCGCCGTGGGTGCTGGTGTGGCTGTCGCCGCAAACGATGGTCATGCCCGGCTTGGTCACGCCCAACTCCGGACCGATGACATGTACGATTCCTTGCTCCGGTGATTGAACGTCGTACAGAGGAATGCCGAACTCGGCGCAATTGGCCCGCAAAGCATCCATCTGTTTGGCCGCGATCGCATCTTCGATGATGAGACGGTTAGCGGTCGTGGGCACGTTATGATCCACAGTTGCGACCGCCCGGTCCGGACGCCGTACGGTCCGCCCCGCCAGCCGCAGCCCTTCAAACGCCTGCGGTGAAGTGACCTCGTGCAACAGGTGCAGATCGATATAAAGCAGGGCCGGCTCCCCTTCGGGCGCCACCACCACATGCGATTCCCAAACCTTTTCAAACAAAGTTCTCGGACCGTGCGACATGTTCTTTATCCCTTAGATTCTGAAACTCCATAGCCAAACTCAGTCCCGGAGGGACTAAATTGATAAATCATCGTTCTCACACACGCTCTTTAGCCCCTGAGGACAGCACTAAACCGCATGCAAAGCCTGCCGGCGGTCAATCAATTCGTTGAGAGTCTGGTGTACCAACCTGCCCATCTCCTGGGTGGATACATGCTGGCCAGGCTGCCCCTCGCGGAGCAGATCAGCAGTGCGGTACCCCTGCTCCAGAACCTTGCGCACCGCCAATTCAACGGCCTGCGCATCATTTTCCAGATTGGCCGAGTGCCGCAATAGCATCGCGGCGGTAAGAATCGCGCCTAACGGATTGGCGATGCCTTTCCCCGCGATATCAGGTGCGGAGCCATGTACCGGCTCATACAGGTTGACCGCCCCGCCAATGGTTGCCGAAGGTAACATGCCAAGCGAACCCGTGATGACCGCGGCTTCATCGCTCAAAATATCTCCAAACAGGTTTTCCGTAAGCACCACATCGAAATTGCGCGGCGTATTCATCAAGTGCATGGCACACGCGTCGACGTAATGGTGCTCCAGCGCAATCCCCGGATACTGTTGAGCAATCTCGATCACCGTCGCACGCCACAACTGCGACACTTCGAGCACATTTGCCTTATCCACCGACGTAACTTTCTTCCTTCGATGTCCAGCCAGGTCAAACGCTACGCGCGCCACCCGGGCGACCTCGTCCCGGGTATAACGCATGGTGTTCCATGCCGCTCCGCTCTCCCGGTCCCAGGCTCGCGGCTCCCCAAAATACAAGCCCCCCAGAAGCTCGCGGACGAAAAGAATATCCGCCCCATCGGTCACCTCAGGGCGTAACGGTGAGTTGGCGGACAAAGCCTTGTACGCAAACGAGGGGCGCAGATTAGCAAAGCCTCCCAGCGCCTGGCGCAGCTGCAACAGACCTGCTTCCGGCCGGCGATTCGGGGGCAGCGCATTGAATTCGTTGCTGCCTACAGCACCCAGCAGTACGGCGTCGCTTTCGAGCGCCGCGTCCAGCGTGGCTGCGGGCAGAGGCGTGCCCGTCTGGCGAATGGCCTGGCCTCCAATCGCCATCTCGGTGAACTGGAAGTCATACCCACCGAACTCCGCCACAGAGGTCAGAATACGTACCGCTTCGCGAGTAACTTCCGGGCCTATCCCATCTCCCGCGCCGACCAGAACTTTCAATTTCATTCGTTGCTCACCTCGGTTCAGATCTGTAACTCCGCTTCCGGCAACATGGCGTCAGCCGGGCGATGGTGCGCCGGGAGCAGGGATAGAAGGTCCTGGTCGAAAATAGCTTTTCTCCGATCGGCCAGTTCCGTGAAGCGGTGATAGACAGCATCCAGATCGGGGGCATCGAGGGCAAATCCGAGCTCTTTGAGCCGGTGCGCCAACGCCCGCCGGCCAGAATGCTTGCCCAGCACCATGCGGTTCGCCGGGACACCCACAGAAGCGGGGGTCATGATTTCGTAAGTCAACGGGTGGGCAAGCATACCGTGCTGGTGAATGCCTGCTTCGTGGGCGAAGGCATTGCTGCCCACGACGGCCTTGTTCGGCGCCGGCGCAAAGCTGATCACTTCAGCAAGCAACTGGCTGATAGGGTAGAGCTGGTCCAGAACCAGGCCGTGCGCGTAGGGGAACTTGTCCGGTCGCACCAGCATGGCGGCAGCTACCTCTTCCAGCGCCGCATTCCCGGCCCGTTCGCCAATGCCATTGATGGTGCACTCGATCTGCCGCACGCCTGCTTCCAGCGCCGCCAGGGTGTTGGCGACGGCCATGCCCAGATCGTTGTGGCAGTGAGAGGAAAGCGTGATCCCAGCTACCTCCGGAACCCGTTCGCGCAGGTTGCGGAAGATGGCGGCATATTCAGTGGGAACGCAGTAGCCCACGGTATCCGGCAGATTGATCACCGTCGCGCCAGCTTGGATCGCCACGCGGACCACACTGCACAGAAAATCGGGGTCGGAGCGAGATGCGTCCTCGGGAGAGAACTCCACATCCTCAACATAGGTGCGGGCCAGGCGCACCGCGTTATCGACCTGGTGCAGCGCCTCCTCCCGTGTGATCTTCAGCTTGTGCTCCAGGTGAATGTCCGAGCTGGCCAGGAACACGTGGATGCGGGAGCGGTCGGCTCCTTCCAGTGATCGTGCGGCTGCTTCGATATCCTCGCGCCGGGTACGGGCAAGGGAGGCAATGCGGGGACCGCGCACTTCCCGGCAGATGCTGCCGATCGCGGCAAGGTCACCAGGAGAGGCAATCGCGAAGCCGGCCTCGATGATATCGACGCCCAGGGCTTCGAGCGCGTGTGCCATCCGTAGCTTCTCCGGGATGGTCATGCTGCAACCCGGGGACTGTTCGCCATCACGCAATGTGGTGTCGAAAAAGAACACTCGATCGAGGACTTGGCTTTGGCTCATCGAGGCGCCACCCTTCAAAAACTCTTCCATCATTGTCGCGGATCTTGGCCCATAGATCAAATTTATAATTCTTCTCAAAATGATGAACTATACTTATAATCACGCAGGTAGCTTGGCCTGCCCATATCTTTAACTTATGGACATCCACCAGCTGGAGACGTTTCTTGCGGTCGCCGAAGAGAAGGGATTCTCTCGTGCCGCCAAGCGCCTCCACCGCACCCAACCCGCGGTTAGCCAGGTTATCCGTAAGCTGGAGGGTGACCTGGGCGAAGTCCTTTTCGAGCGTAGCGCCAGGGATGGCACCCTTACCGCTGCCGGCGAAGTCCTGTGCGACTACGCGCGGAGAATGTTGGCCCTCCGGACAGAGGCCACGAGCGCGATGAAAGAGTTAAAATCGCTCGACCGCGGCCGTCTGCTGATCGCTGCCAATGAATATACCTGTCTCTACCTGCTTCCCATTCTGGATCGTTTCCGGCGCCTCTGCCCCCAGATTGGGGTCAGCATTCAGCGCTCCCTGGCCAGCAGGATTCCTGACGAACTACTCGATCGATCGGTAGAGATCGGTGTTCTTTCCTTTCGTCCTGAGGGGGATCTGTTCAAGTGCATCGCGGTTTACACGGACGAGCTCGCCCTGGTGGTCAACCCGGATCATCCTTTGGCGCGCGAGAAGGGGATAGCCATCGAAGACCTGGGCGCGGAAAGTTTCATTGCCCACAACGTGCCCTCACCCTTACGCCGGCAAGTGGTCTCCGCTTTCGAGAAACATAAAACCCCGCTGAACATGGGAATGGAGCTGCCCAGTCTGGAGGCTGTGAAACGCTTTGTAGCCATGGGCAATGGAGTGGCTCTGGTTCCTGGATTGACGGTAGGGAGGGAACTGGCAAATGGAGAATTGGTCCGGGTTCCGGTGGAGGCGCTGCGTCTGGAACGTCACCTGCGCCTGGTGCACCGTAAGCAGGCCAATCTTTCTCATGCGGCCCTGGCCTTTCTCAAGGTGGTGCGTTCGCTGTCGCTGGAGCGCGGCTCGCCCTATGAGTTTCGCGTCGAACGGGCGGGTTGATGTGCGTGCACGCGCTGGGCGCAGGTACAATTGCCAAAGTAGATCACGGATTTCGGTTGCGCGCAGGCGAGAGGTTCAGGAACGAATGAAGAAAACGCTGTTGTTATTTCTGCTACTGCCCTTTCTGGCAGTGGCGAGCCAGGCCCAGGAAAGCCGTCAAGATGTGAGTGTGAGCGTAACCGGCATCTTCCCCCCATTTATCACCGGCAATGACGTACAACAGACCGCGACGTATGGATTAGGCGGTCTCATTAGCTACCGCTACATGTTGACTCCGAGGAGCGGGCTCGAACTTAACTATCAGTACGCCCAGAACGCGCAAAAGTACTACACCAGCTTCAACAAGGTGAGAGTCCATGACCGGATGCAGGAGTTTTCCGGCGCCTATGTGCTCAACGCCAATTTCAAGAACTGGAATCCGTTTATCGAGGGTGGGCCGGCTGCCTTCATCTTTTCACCCCTCGACGACGCCAGCACCACCCAGATCGATGTGAAGCAGCAGACCATCCTGGGGGCGGTCTACGGTGCCGGAGTCGCATACGAGCTCAGCCCCAGCTGGGACATCCGAGCGGAGTATCGCGGGCTCCTGATGAAGACCCCGAACTTCGGCCTGGAGCCGCAGAAGACCGGCCGCTTCTACAACGTTTATAACCCCGTGATCGGCATCGCCTACCACTTCTAGAGAAGGTTCCAAAACAGAGGCACGGCTGTCAGCCGTGCCTCTTCTTCTGCTCTGAATAGAAGACCTACCCACGAAGGTGCCGCGAAACTGCAGATCCCTCGGCTTCGCTTCGGGATGACAAATAGGAGAGGGTCCCTGGGGAGAGAGGGCCGTTGCCAAGGGACAGGACGGTTGTGGGGGCGGGGAAACCCCTTAACGGTTACCCTCTCCTTTGGCGACCGCCCTCTCTCTCCAACGACCCTCTCCTATTTGTCATCCCGAAGCGAAGCCGAGGGATCTGCAGTTTCGCGGCACCTTCGTGGACATGTTTTCGAACAGTATAGAAGCCCACTAGAAGAATCGGTAGGCAATCCCGCTGCTAAATCCATCCGGACTCAGCGAGCTATTCTGGAAGTTAAACCAATGCTGGTATTCATAGTCGACGGCGCGCACCGTAAAACGGCGAAAATGAATATCTAACCCCGCTCCGGGTGCAATCAAAAGGTACCCGCCGTGCCCGTAACTAAAGGGAAAATTCATCTGGCCATTCCCGATCATGAACTTCCCATACGGTTCATAACGGCGAAAACGCCACCGGTATCTCGGCCCGATATTGTAATTATCCTGGTGAACCGAGTAAGTCTCTTTAAACCGGAGGAAGCGCATTTCGCCTTCCACGCCGATATGATTGCGCAGATTCAAATCAAGAAAACCGCCGATCCCCCACAGACGGTTCGGCCCGTAGTCAGGACTGTAGTCGGAAAGGAATCCGCCTCCCACTAAGTGGGCACCGCCCCGGCCGGGAGCAATGACCTGTGCTTGAAGGGAAGAACTCGACCACAAAGAGAGCAGGAGGGAGAGAAAACTTACTAGCAGGTACCTTTTATTCATGCGCACCACGCAGAGGATCCCCTGAAAAAGTCAGAGGCGGGGTAGATGTAAGTCTACCCCGCCTCTGTCCTGCATTAACTCGAAGATATCCCTTTGGTAACCCCCTCTCGCAGAGGGTTACTGTGGGCTGGGTTGGGTTGCCGACGCGGTTGCCGGTGCTGCGCTCTGCTGCGTATCGACCGCCGGAGGAGGAGCAGTTTCTGCTGCTCCGGCTGCCGGCGTAGGAGCTGCCGTGGCCGGTGGGGCGTAACGGATTAAGCGGAAGAAGACTGGAGTTACCTCGAAGGGCATCTTATCCCGCGCATTCATGATCGGAGGGATCCTCGCGTTCAAGCGAATCACCTTGTCGTCCCAGGCATCGATCTTCAGGTTGCTGCCCAAAGGCAGGGCCGCGATCTGATCGAGCTTGTTGATATCGAGCTTCGGCGCCTTGGACATCAGGCCGTTTAGCCAGGGCTCGCCAGTGGGGCGCAGGAGCGAATCTCCCAGCCTCGGTGTATTGAGGGCCGTGAGCTGCTTCGAGCGCGCATCCAGCTGGTTGAAGAACAGGCCGGGCTGCGACAGCTGGTTGGCATACACGGAGTGGTTCAACAAATCGAGCGCCTTCTTGGCGGCCAATTCGTTGTCTGCATCCGAGTGCGACATGTGGATGCGCTCAAAGGTCGCTTCATCCGGGAACAGAAGACGATCGTTGAATGCGTAACGGGTGTCAATGTGGTGGCCCAAAACAATGTGCGCCAGCTGGAAGGAAAGAACCGCTGCCAGATCCGCTTCGGTAGGCAGAACGTCGATCAAGCCCTTGCTGAGGATGATGGTGTTGCCGACTGCGAGCGACTCAAGCGGCGCAGTCAACAGAACACGGCAGTGAATCGCATCGGTGATCTGAATGTTGTTGCCGATCACGATGTTGTTAGCAACCTGCTCCAGGATCTTGTCGAAGTCGCTGGGAGGGGCCAGCAAACCGGCCTGCACCAGGCGATCGAGGACGTTCTCTTCTGCCTGGGAGATCCATTGCCGCTGGGCTTGCAGCGGGCTCAGGTCCTGGTTCTGATCGCTCTGGTCCTGAACGTCGTCGATCTTGATCGACTCGTTGTCAGACTCGTGAGTGGGCAGCTTCAGGCTGTAGCCCCAGATATAAGTCTGGGCTTTGAAAGATACCGGGTGCTCTGAGCTCTTCTGCGTTTCTTCAACATAGACGCCGACGGGCAGCCAGAGACCGGGCTGGAGATTTTCGCGCCAGCTGTCAAAGTGGAAATAGCTGGAGCTGTCGTCGTCCTGGTTGCCACCGGTGTAGGTGCCGTTGAAGCGGACGATATTTCCCGCCTGGTCCTCAACCCAAATACGGCCGGTAAAGCGGCCGCTGCCGGTGCCCGGCTTGGGGTGCACGTCGAACACCAGGGTGCGCACCGCACCGAGGAAATCGCGGCGGACGTAGCTGAAGTCATAGTGCTGCTGGTCGAACGAGATCGGGTCCAAAAACATCATCTCCATAAAGCCCGCGGAGATGTACTGCATCTTGAACGCCTTGGTCAGACCAGAGACATACTTCATCGAACCCTTGAACAGGCCCTTGCTGTTGCCCTGCTCGGAGTAGGACGTGTCCGTGATCGACTTGCCGAAGTCGACCCGGCCAAGAAGATACTGATCCGATTCCGGCACCGCATACAAAACCTGGTCGGGTCTCATATTTTGGATGTAGGTCTGCACCAGCGGAGAGTGCTTCTGGATCTGCTTGATGGTGACTTTTTCGGCCGCAATCGCTTTCTGCACCAGCGCGCTCTGTTCCGGCGACAGGGCCATTGGGGGCTGATACTTGGTTTTGGCCTGTGCTGCAGAGGCTGTGAGCGTAAGCAGCAGACTGGTGATCCAAACTCGACGCAGGGTCATTTCCTGGCTCCTGTAACCTTCTAACTTAACGATTTCGAACTTTGCAGAATTCCTGGTGCTTGAAATTCGTAGAACCTGGGGCAACTACTGGCTAAGCCAGCTGGAAGGTCACGTGAATCAAGGTCGTGTGATCTACCGGGTGCCCATCTTTTTCCGCGGGCTTGAACCGGATTTGCTCGGCAACACGCTTTGCCGCCTCATCCAGACCATGCCCTAGGCCATTCACTACACGCAATACCTCTACCTGGCCACTCGCCAGGAAACGCACCTGCAAAGTAACCTCACCCTGGATCCGCAATTGAGCGGCTTCCGGAGTGTATTGAGGATGCGGCTCTGAGATCACAACCGGCGGAACAAAAGCAGGTTCCGTCGTCTTGATGGCCACCTGAGTAGGAGCGGGGCCGGCATTGTTGGCGAATCCCGCTGACGCAACCGTGCCTGTGCCGCCCGGTTTGCCGGTGCCCCCGACTATGCCATTGGCGAAGCCGGCCGAGGCCACCTTGCCCATGTCGTGTCCGCCGGGAACGCCGTTGGCCACTCCCGCACCAAAGGATGTACCGGAAACAGCACCTTTACGCGCTGCGCCGGCGCCCGTTGCAGCACCAGGCGCGCTGTTGAAGTTACCCACCGCCACCAGTGCAGATTTAGTGGAGTTGGGGTTAGTTTTGGCGCCGATCGGATCACCAAAACCGCCGGCCTTCACGTCTGGCTTCACCTGGTTGTTCGCCGTCTCGGTCGGTTTCGGGCTCGAGAACAGGCCCACCTTGGGTTGCGGCGGAGGCGCGACTGCCTTCGGCGGCGCCGGAGGAAGCTTGGGTTGCTCAGGCTGGTCCAGCTTTACCGGTTTGGGAATCTCAGGCGGCGGCTGAATTTTCGGAATCGTAATCTTGGGAGGCGTAAGTTTCACCACCTCAGGTTGAGGCGGAGCAAACACCTTCACTTTGGGCACCACAATCTTCGGTGGCGGCGGAACTTCCTGAGGAAAGATCAGGGTCTCGTTATACTTTTGCTTCTCCACTTTGTGGATGGCGGCGGTGAACAGGACCAGCAAAGACATAATGATGATGTTCGTCACCATGCTGGCCCCAAAAGAGCCCCAACGGCCTTCCGGTTCGGGGAGAAGTCCAAAGTTGTCGCGATTCAGAAGATCATTCGGCATAATTGAAATTCCCTAAATTCTCTCTAGTCGTAAGGTGATGTGCGAGCCACCGGGGTGATCAAAACGCAGCTAAAACACTCGTACATTCAAACTGACGCACGCCCGAGACCAATGCTTCAATATCCCCGAGCTCCTGCCGAGAAACCTGCAGCCATTATCGACTTTCGCGCCGTCATAATCTCGGTACCAAAGTACTTGCGGATAAGCTCACGATAGACGAGTTCTCGCGAGGATGCAGTAACCCAAAGGTGGAGCGATTGGGAACAGAAGTGTATGGGTAAGGTATGAGGATAGCCATAGCCTTTAAATCCTCGCTTGGGGGCAGACCCAAAGCATGAAACCACTTTTTGGGTTCGCTTTCGTTGAACTGCACAGCGTCACCCAGAAACCCCACAATGTGAATCGCAGCGAGTACTTTTCGTTGCTTGGCGGTGCGGCCTTTTAAAGGCTCTGCACTAAGAGTACAAGAAGGGAATGTGAAGGCGTGAAGATTCTGATAACGGGTGGAGCTGGCTATATTGGCGGAACGGTGACCCAGCTTCTGCTGGATCGTGGCCATACGGTGGTGGTGTATGACAATCTGTGTCACGCCCGGCGTTCCATGGTGCCCCCAGGGGCTACGTTCGTTGAGGGCGATGTTGCTGACAGCAAACGGCTTGACGAGCTATTTGCGGATGGCTCCTTTGCCGGAGTGATGCACTTTGCCGCACTCATCGAGGCGGGGGACAGCATGCGGGCTCCGGAAGTTTACTTTCGGAACAACGCGGCCTCGACCTTAAGTTTGCTTGAGGCCGCCGTAAAGAATAATTTACAGAAACTCGTTTTTTCCTCCACAGCCGCTGTCTATGGCGAACCGGTCAGCACGCCCATCAAAGAGGACGCTGCCCTCATTCCCACCAACCCTTATGGCGAATCGAAGCTGATGGTGGAGCAGATGCTTGCCTGGATGCACCGTATCCATGGTTTGCGCTATGCCAGCTTGCGCTACTTCAATGTTGCCGGCGCTATTCCAGGGCGCGGAGAAGCGCATGAGCCGGAATCTCACTTGATTCCGCTTATTCTTGACGTGGCTCTGGGCCGGCGCCAGAGTATCAAAATCTTTGGCCAGGATTATCCGACACCTGATGGCACCGCCGTCCGCGACTATATTCACGTGCAGGATCTGGCGGACGCTCATCTGTTGGCGTTCCAGGCCCTGGATCAGCGCCCTCGGATGATCTACAACTTGGGTAATGGGCAAGGGTTTACGGTGCGCCAGGTGGTGGAGTCCGCCCGCCGTGTTACGGGCCACCCCATTCCCGTAGAGGAGTTACCCCGGCGCCCCGGCGATCCCGCGGTTTTGATTGCCAGTTCGGAAAAAATCGAGACCGAACTCGGTTGGAAGCCGAAATTTGCCCACCTCGACGACATCCTGCGCAGCGCCTGGGAATGGCACCAGCAGCGCTACCAACCCGCGCGCGCCTGAGTACAATGCTCAAGGGCGATCCTGATACGCGTTTGGCACACGGCCCGGGCATATATCGTAACCATCATTGAGCACGAAAGAGGAGTAGAAGCAATGGAATCCGGCACGACTCATCCCAATTTGAGTTCGACCCTGCACGAGTACAGAATCATTCCCCCTCCGGCTGAGTTTGCCGCGCAGGCACACGTGAAGGGTATAGAGGAGTATGAGGCGCTCTACCGTCGCTCTATTCAGGATCCCGAAAACTTCTGGGCCGAGATCGCAACTGAGCTCCACTGGTTCGCTCCGTGGACCCGCGTACTCGACTGGCAACCTCCCACTGCCAGGTGGTTCGTCGGCGGCAAAACGAATTTGTGCTACAACTGCGTCGATCGCCATGCTTTGAGTGACCGGAAGAACAAAGTTGCCATTCTATGGGAAGGCGAGCCGGGCGAAATCCGCACGCTGACCTACGGCGACCTTTATCTCGAGGTGCAGAAATTCGCTAACGTGCTTAAGGGCCTCGGTGTCCGCAAGGGCGACCGCGTAGCCATTTATATGGGCATGACACCGGAGCTTGCCATTGCCCTGCTGGCATGTGCGCGCATTGGCGCGGTACATTCCGTCATCTTCGGAGGGTTCGCAGCCAATGCCCTGGTCGACCGCATCAATGACGCGTCCTGCGTTGCGGTCATTACCCAAGACGGATCGTACCGCCGGGGCCAGGAGATTCGGCTGAAGCCGATCGTAGACGAGGCCCTGAATAATTGCCCCACTGTCAAAAATGTGGTCGTTTACCGCCGAACCGGTTCGCCGGTGAATATGAAGGAAGGTCGCGATCAATGGTGGAACGACCTGGCGGCTGCGGCGCCCGCGGAGTGCCCGGCTGAGCCGCTTGATGCAGAAGACCCGCTCTACATTCTCTACACTTCGGGAACTACCGGAAAACCCAAAGGCTTGGTGCACACCACCGGTGGTTATTCGGTGCAAACCTATTTGACCAGCAAACTGGTCTTCGATCTCAAGCCGGACGACATCTACTGGTGCACCGCCGACATTGGCTGGGTTACCGGACACTCCTATGTCGTCTATGGCATTCTGCAGAACGGCGTCACCACGGTCATGTATGAAGGCGCGCCCAATTTTCCTGAACCCGACCGCTGGTGGCAGATGATAGATAAGCACAAGGTCACCATTTTCTATACCGCTCCCACGGCGATCCGCGCCTGCATCAAGTGGGGCGGTCATTATCCGTTGCGTCACTCCCTCGCCAGCCTGCGCTTGTTGGGCACGGTGGGCGAGCCCATCAATCCGGAGGCTTGGATTTGGTATCGCGAGGTCATCGGCAGGGGCCACTGTCCGATCGTCGATACCTGGTGGCAGACGGAAACCGGCGCCATCATGCTCGCGCCGTTGCCCGGAGCGGTTCCTACCAAGCCCGGTTCTGCTACCCGACCCTTTTTCGGCATCGAACCGGCCGTCGTCGATCGTGAGGGACAGAACGTGCCCCCAGGGAGCGGCGGACTACTGGTGATCCGCAAGCCCTGGCCTTCCATGGCACGTACCATCTTCAACGACCCGGATCGCTACGCCAAGACTTACTGGTCGGAAGTTCCAGGCTGTTACTTCACCGGAGACGGCGCCCGTGTAGACCAGGATGGCGACTACTGGTTGATGGGGCGGGTCGACGACGTGATCAATGTGAGCGGGCATAGGCTGGGAACCATGGAAGTGGAATCCGCGCTGGTGGCCCATCCCAAGGTGGCTGAGGCTGCCGTCGTCGGCCGTCCGCACGACTTAAAAGGCCAGGCCATCGCTGCTTTCGTTTCGCTCGAAAGCAGTTATCAGCCCACTCCGCAACTCAAAGAAGAACTGCGCGAATGGGTCGCGAAAGAAATCGGTTCACTGGCCCGTCCGGATGACATCCGTTTCACCCAGGCTTTACCTAAAACCCGAAGCGGCAAAATCATGCGTCGCTTACTCAGGGAACTGGCAACCAGCGGCGAAATCAAAGGGGACACCACGACCCTCGAGGATTTCACCGTCATCGCGGAACTACGTGGGTCGGAAGAATGACCCTCTCTATGGAGGCCGTGCGTGCCGTAACAGGCCTCGGCTTGGTCTGTGGTTTTAGACAGATGGGAAAGAAGCTCTTGACGAAGGGCACGGCTTCAGCCGTGCCGAAAAAGATTGCCCAACTGAGGGCTTCAGCCCCTGAGGTACGTTTTTTCCCCATTGTTCGTCATGCTCAGTTTCTTTGAGCTGTAGCTTCGCTCATACGTGCCGCCAAAAGCCGTACCTCAGCGGCTAAAGCCGGATATCACTGAGACATTTTACGGCACGGCTGAAGCCGTGCCCTTCGTTTCCGAGGTTTTCCGAAGCATGTTTGGCGGACGACAGGAAGGTTTAATTGGTAGGATGGGTGCCCGTCGATCGCTTCTGCTGCATGAGCAACTAAATCCGGCGCTGGAAGGTCTCAGCCCTGACTGGCTTCCGGCTCCTGCGCAGAAGCCTCACCCTCTTCCTCCGGCTCATCCTTGGGCACGAACAAATCTACCGTGAAATAAAACGTGCTGCCGCGGCCAGGATTGCTTTGCACCCAAATCCTGCCACCATGCTGATTCACAATGCCGCGGCACAAAGCCAGGCCCATCCCGGTCCCGCCCTGCAACCGCGAATCCGAAGCGTCCGCCTGCTGGAAACGATCGAAAATCAGATCCAGCTTTTCCGGGGGAATACCCGAACCCTGGTCCTGCACCTCAAAAGTGACTTCCTTATCGCTAGTCGCGCGCGCCGCCAGGCGAATCTCGCCTCCCTTTTCAGAGAACTTGATCGCATTGCGGATCAGATTGCCCAGTACCTGCAGAATGCGATCACCATCCGCCCAAACATCGGCCGGCTGCGCGTCTATGCGGAAGGTCAACCCCGCGCGTGCCGCACTCGATCGCTCCGGATCCATCGCGCGCCGTAGCAAATCAATCGCATTCCATTCACTCTTGTGCAGCGGCAAACTGCCATTGCCAATGCGCTCGAAGTCGACAATGTCGTTCACCAGGCGAACCAGCCGGTCGCAGTTGGCCAGCGCAATATCCAGCATGGGCCGAACCTTTTCCGGACGCTTTTCCAGTGCCCCGCTCGCCACCAGGCCGAGCGCAGCGCGCAGTGAAGTGAGTGGCGTGCGCAACTCGTGGCTGACCGTGGCGATAAATTCGTCCTTCATCCGGTCCAGCCGGCGCCGCTCCGTAACATCGGTGAACGCAACCACAATACCGTCCACCTGGCCGCCCTCCACCAGCGGGCAAGCCACATATTCCACCGGTAGTGATTTCCCATCTTTCCGCCAGAACACATCATCGTCGACGTGCAAGGGCGTTTCCCTCTGCACGCTCCCAAAGATCGGAGACTCCTCGACCGGGTACGGTGTGCCGTCCGCACGCGAATGATGGATGAGCGCATGCATATTTTGTCCCAGCAGCTCCTGCGGTGAGTAGCCCAGCATCTCCGCTCCGCTGCGATTGATGAAGGTGAGCCGGCCCTCCATATCCATGCCCCAGATACCATCGCCCACTGAATCCAGAATCGATTCATGCCGCCGTGTCAGCGCATTGAGCTCTTCTTCCTTCTGCGTCTGCTCGGTGATGTCGATCCCGTGGCTAAGCACAAAAGGATCGGTCCCCGGAAGGTGTAACAGCTTGTTGCGATAAGCCGCGATGCACAGCTGGCCCGCTTTTCCTCGCAAATAAAAACGTCCCTGGTGATCCTGATCCGGTGCTTCCTTCAGCGCCTCGAAGTATGCGTCGTAATCGGCCAGGTGATCGGTGTCGATATAGTTGCGCAGCGGGGTGCCGATCAGCTCCTCAGGCTCGAAGCCCAGAGTAGTGGCGGCATGGGAGTTGATGGAGAGCAGCACACCGTTCAGATCGTGAGTACAAATAAAGCCCAGGCTGCTTTCCACCAACTGCCGGTAGCGCTCTTCGCTGGTGCGCAGAGCTGTTTCCGCTTCCCGCTGCTCGGTCACATCTGCGCCGGTCATGATCACAAACCCGACTTCGTCCTGAGCATTCACCAGCGACGTGGCAGTCCATGCAATCCGCCGCAGACCACCTGATTTGGTCCGCCAGTTAATCTCAAAAGACTCTGTTCCGTTGCCGGTGCGCACTTGCTCGAAGATGCGGATGGCGGTCTCGCGCTCCTCCGGTGGGAAAAGTTCTTCAGGAAACGCTCGGCCCGCCAAGTCGCCGAAAGTGTAGCCGGAAATGGTTTCGCAGGCGCGATTGAAACGCACGATGCGGCCGGCGGTATCGAATACCAGCACCAGCGCACTGATCGTGTTGAGCACTGCGGAGACGAAGTTTCGCTCCACCGTAAGCGCCTGCTCGGAACGCTGGCGTGAGCGAACAACACTCTCCTGCACATGCCCGGTTGCATAAAGCTCCAGACGCGTGCTGACCTGCCGGGCGAGCACCTGCAAACTTTCCAGGTTGCTGCGGCTGAAGGCGTTGGCTTCCACAGAACAAACGGCAACCGTGCCCAGAATCATGCCGGAAGCAGAGAACACGGGAGCGCCCGCGTACGAACGGCATCGAATGCCATCATCAACCACAATGCCTGACGCCGCGAACCGGTGGTCTTCCAGGGCATCTGTAATCAGGAGTGGCTTTCCGTCAAGCAGAAGAAACTGGCACGCCGACCCGCTGCGGCGTATCTGGCGCGTCGCGAAACCAACCGTGGACTTGAACCACACGCGCGACCAATCAAGAAAGCCGATGAATGCATACGGTGCACCGCAGATCGAAGCCGCCATGCGCGCGATCTCATCGAACGCTGGGTCGGGAAGCGTGTCAAGAATCTCGTACTGCAGAAGAGTCTTGAGTCGCTCGGTCTCGTCGTGCTGCACGGTCGCGGAACTTGAAAGCATCGGTATTCTCTGCATCCTTACGCTTCGAATCATCAATTACCCGGGGGCAGGTAGAATGCGAACGGAAAACACTCCGGGCATTCAACTAGGGGACATGCATTCGCCTGGGGGATGAGTGATACAGACTGGGTACATCCTAACCTGAGAGTCATACTCCTGTATGTGGGAAGGCGACAAGAATCGACCGAAGTTGCAAGATGAAGGTTACCTAGGTGGAAGGTTTAGATTTTCGATTGATCCGACTCACCGTAAAGTAATTTCCGCAGGTAACACACCATGATGGAAAGGCAACAAGTCGTAACCGGTGACGCCGCTTCGCTCCGCGGACATGCGGTCTCTGTTGCAGGGACGGTCCTTTATTGTTTGGGACTATCAGCGGCCGCATTGCATGCGGTGCACATCGGGCTGCCGCTGCGGCTCGCGGGCCTGGTCGTGTTAGCCGGGTCAGCGTGGCGGCGGCGTTCGTTGATGGCCTGGATCTTCTGGGCCATGATTGCGGGCGGTGAGTTGGGCGCGGACGCACCGGCGCATGCCATCCATCTGCGCGTATTCAGCGACATATTCCTGCGTCTGATCAAAACCATCGTTGCCCCATTGATTCTGGGTACTCTGATCACGGGAATCGCCGCCCATGGGCAGATGCGCAGCCTGGGAAGAATGGGCCTGAGAGCACTGATTTATTTTGAAGTTCTCACCACCATCGCGATGTTGGTGGGACTGGCGGCCATCAACATCACGCATGCCGGGGTAGGTTTGGCCGTTCCCCAGCAACACATAACGAATAGTCCCGCAGCGCAAGCGCCGCTCACCTGGGATGCGGTCTTACTGCACACCTTTCCCGAGAACATAGCTAAGGCCGTAGCCGACAACCAAATCCTGCAAGTCGCGGTTTTTGCCGTCCTGTTCGGCGTGGCCATGGGCCGGTTGAGCGCAGAGCACCGTGCGCCGTTGCTGCGCGTCATTGAATCGCTGACCCATACCATGTTCGCCTTCACCAACATCGTGATGTATTACGCCCCGGTCGGTGTGGGCGCCGCAATGGCATACACGGTGGGACAAATGGGACCGGGCGTATTGTTTCACCTCGGACGTCTGCTGCTTACGCTTTATGCCGCGCTGCTGGCCTTTGGTTTGGTTGGCTTGTTGCCGGTCGCGTTGATCGCAGGAGTCCCCATCCGCCGATTCTTGCGAGCGGTCGCTGAGCCGGCGACGATTGCCTTCGCCACCAGCACATCGGAGGCCGCATTGCCACGGGCCATGGAAGCCATGGAAGCACTCGGCGTCCCCCGTAGAATCGTCGCCTTTGTCATTCCCGCTGGTTACAGCTTCAATCTGGACGGTTCCACCCTTTATCTCGCGTTGGCATCGGTTTTTGTCGCCCAGGCTGCCGGCGTGGCCATGAACTGGAAACAGCAGATCTTTATGGTCGCCACCCTCATGCTCACCAGCAAAGGTGTGGCCGGCGTGCCGCGTGCCACCCTGGTCGTGCTGTTGGCGACGGCGGCCATGTTCCATCTGCCGGAAGAACCGATTTTTGTGGTCCTCGGTATCGACGCCCTGATGGACATGGCACGGACCTGTGTCAATGTAGTGGGCAATTGCCTGGCTTCGGTGGTGATTGCTCGATGGGAGGGCGAATTTGCGCTGGAGGCGCCGGCCGTTGAGACCATGGATGCCCTGCCATAAAGATAATGCGGGGGCCCGGCCAAGCTTGTTATACTACGTGATCAAGAGCAGTTAGTCGCGCCTGCAGGCCCCACCCGGGGTCTTTTTTGATGGCGCGATGCACAAAAAGGGTCGCAGGGGCGTACACGAGACATCATGGGGAAATTACTCGATACGATTCACTCGCCCGCGGATATCAAGAGCTTTACCGTGCCGGAACTGGAGGCACTGGCTCAGGAGATACGCGAGCAGCTGATCCTCGTACTTTCAAAGACGGGCGGCCACCTGGGTCCGAACCTCGGCGTCGTAGAGCTGACCCTGGCTATGCACTACGTCTTCAACACTCCCTCTGACCGGTTTGTGTTCGATGTGAGCCACCAGGCCTACATTCACAAATTGCTCACCGGCCGGCGGACTCGTTTCAACACCATGCGCCAGCCTGGCGGCCTGAATGGCTTCACCCTGCGTACCGAAAGCGAGCACGATTGCTATGGCGCAGGCCACGCCGGCACCGCGCTTTCCGCTGCTCTGGGCATGGCAGTCGCGCGCGATCTGGCAGGCACCAAAGAGAATGTGATCGCCTTTGCCGGCGACGCGGCGTTCACTAATGGCATTAGTTTCGAGGCGCTCAATAATATCGCCCAGCAAACCAAGCGCCTGATCGTAGTGCTCAATGACAATGAATGGTCCATCGACCGCAATGTCGGCGCCATCGCCAATTACCTGCACAAGATCGTCACCAACGAGCGGTATACCAATCTGCATGATTCCGCGGCCCGCCTGCTCGAAAAGCTCGGCGGCAAAACCGCCCGCCACATGGTTCGCAAGGCGGAAGAAGCGGCCAAGGGTATGCTCTGGCCCTCGATGCTCTTTGAGGAGTTTGGGCTCACGTATTACGGTCCTCTCGATGGCCACAACATTAGCCTCCTGATCGAGACCTTTCAGTTCCTCAAGACTCAGGATCGCCCTGTGCTGTTGCACGCGATTACCCAGAAGGGACGCGGCTTCCAGCCGGCGCTTGACAAGCAGAAGAAATTCCACGGACTTGGCCCTTACGACCCCGATACGGGGGAGACCACGCCTGCCGGCCAGCGCACCTACTCCGAAGTGTTTGCGGACACCTTGGTCAAGCTGGCGGATCAGGATCCCAAAGTCGTGGCCATCACTGCGGCCATGCCCAACGGAACGGCGCTCGATCTCTTCCGCCCTCATCATCCGCGCAGGTATTTCGATGTAGGCATTGCCGAGGAGCACGGGGTCATCTTTGCTGCCGGTCTGGCCACCATGGGCTTCCGGCCCTTCTGTGCTATCTATTCAACTTTCCTGCAGCGGGCCTTCGATCCCATCGTGCACGATGTCTGTCTGCAGAATCTGCCCGTGGTCTTCTGCATGGATCGCGGCGGTCTTTCCGGGGACGACGGCCCTACTCATCACGGGCTTTTTGACATCAGCTATCTGCGTGGCGTCCCCAACATCATCCACATGGTTCCCAAAGATGAAGATGAGCTGGCAGACATGATGTATACGGCCTTGCAGCAGCCCGGGCCAACCGCGGTGCGCTATCCGCGCGGTACGGGGCCGGGAGCGACCGTCAAGGCTCATCCGGTAGCACTCCCCATCGGCAAAGCGGAAATCATCAGTGACGGCGACGACGTGGCAATCTTCGGCCTGGGAGCCTTGATGCCGATGGCGCAGCAACTCGCCGCCGAACTGCAGAAACAGGGTTTCTCCGCAGCCGTGATCAACCCTCGTTTCGTCAAGCCACTGGACCGCGAAGTTCTGGCCGAGTACGCTCGCCGCACCGGGGTCATCGTGACCTTCGAAGACCACGTTCTCATGGGTGGCTTCGGCAGTGCCGTCCTGGAAGCCCTCAGCGACATGCAGATCGAAGCGTCGGTAGTGCGCATCGGCTGGCCCGACCGTTTTATCGAGCACGGCAAGGTAGACCAACTGCGGGCCAAACACGGCATCAGTGTGGAAGCCGCACTGGAAAAGCTGGCTCCCTACCTGCAGCAAAAGACCCGCAAACGACTGGTCGCCCGCTAGGGAACTCGAGAGAAAAATATTCCAAGACGGGTCCGCGGAACTGCAGATCCCTCGCTTCGCTCCTAATGACACAGCGGTAGCGGCGATCGGTTTAGTGCCGCGCCTACGGCGCTCGGATCCGCTTCGGGATCGATTTCCCAGCCGTTCCGGGCTGGGCTGACGTTTGGCGGTCGGCCCTCCGGGCCTTGCATCTGCACCGATCTTTGCCGTGTCATTTCTCCCTCAACTTGCCGTAGGCAAGTCAGTTGCTCGGACTGACAAATAGGAGAGGCTTGTTGTGGGGAGAGGACGGTTGACAAAGGACAGGACGGTTGTTGGGTGGAAAACCAACTATCGATCGTCTTCTTCTTTAGCAACCGCCCTCTTCTTTAGCAACCGCGGTTTCTTTACAACGACCCTCTCCTATTTGTCATCCCGTCGACTTGCTTGCGGCAAGTTGAGGGAGAAATGACACTGCAAAGATCGTCATAGATGCAAGGCCCGGAGGGCCGACCGCCAAACGTCAGCCCAGCCCGGAAGGGCTGGGAAATCGATCCCGAAGCGGATCTGAGCGCCGTAGGCGCGGCACTAAACCGATCGTCCGCACTCCCTGTGTCATTAGGAGCGAAGCGAGGGATCTGCAGTTTCGCGGAACTGCCTTGGAGATGTTTTCTAGAAAGTGTATAGATTTGCGGTTTTCTCAAGACTTAGCAGCCGCCAGCAATCCTGGCAGCGTCTTCTGCCGATGATGAAAAAGTGAACGAATTTGCCTTTTCACCGCCAGGGCATTCACCCAACTATCGAGCAAACCTAAAGGGAGCTCATACTCCACGGCATCGCTCACCACAGTCCCGGTCGTCCCGTCGCGGATCGCATCGGCCACCCGGTGGCAATGACTGAAGTATCGAAATGGACCACGCCGCTGCTCATCGCAGAAATAGTCATCCCAGCGAAATTCCGCAATATACGCATCCCACTCCATCCGGAACGGCAACAGCGGAATAGGTCTAAAACTGATTGTGATCAATGATCCCTGACCAGCAACGACCTTGCCCGTCTGCCGCAATCCGGGCGGCGAGACATAATTCGCTCTCTCCACCCGGGCCCGCTGCCAACCAGGCATTAATGGGGGAAGATTCGCTGGATCGGCAAAGAAATCAAACACCTGCTCCCTGGGGAAGGGAACCCACTGCTCAGTCTGGAAATGGTGCCGCATAGCATCAGCCTACAGACAAAAGCAGGCGCCCATGAGGCGCCTGCTTTCAACAACATGGAGCGATTAGTTAGGCATCAGAACCGTATCGACCACGTGAATCACGCCGTTCGATTGAATCACGTCGGCAATCGTAACCGTAGAAGTTCCACCCTTCTCGTCAGTAAGCACCAGCTTGCCGCCGTCCATCACCCCCGTGAGCGTACCGCCCTCGACTGTGGTGAGCGTTGCTTTACCGCCGCCCATCTTGATCTTCTTGGCAATGTCCTTCGAGGTCATCTTGCCGGCGACTACGTGGTAGGTCAGAACCTTCTTCAAAGTGGCAAGATTCTCCGGCTTCAAAAGCGTATCCACCGTACCCGCGGGCAGCTTATCGAATGCCTCGTTGGTGGGAGCGAACACGGTGAACGGTCCAGGACCCTCCAGGGTCTCGACCAAGCCGGCAGCCTTCACAGCAGCGACCAACGTGGTGTGATCCTTCGAGTTCACTGCGTTCTCTACAATGTTCTTGGTGGGGTACATCGCTGCACCACCAACCATGGGATCTTTCTGGGCGGACGCGTGAAGAGCCGAAAATCCAAACACCAGCGCGGCGGCAAAGGCAAATACATTCCTCTTGTTCATGGGTATTCCTTTCAACTTTCGAACTGCGGTTAGCTGCACTTTTAGTACGGCGCAGGTTCCGCACCGGATTCGAGACGTAACTGCCTGGCTGTTGAGCGGGCACACGGAGTGATGCAGTCCTGGTGACGTAATCAACAGCTACCGCGAAGGTGATCTGCACCAAAATGGAACTCGCCTTCTGCTGTGGGCTGCGGCTTTTCACCGTCACTTCACATCCCGGGTGGCGAATGCGGCTCATTCTGCTCATGGCGAAGCGGCGGCGAAGACCCGCGCCGCGCAGGGTGTATCATCGGCATGAATGCAGGGTTGACTACTGACGGCGCTTTGACAACGCATTCCCATCCAGATCGCAATCGCTGGCTCATCGCAATTGGCGTCCTTAAACTTCTGAAGGCGGTGCTCTTCGTCTCCATGGGGTTTGGCGTCATCAGGTTGTTGCACAAAGACATTGCCGACGTGTTGTTGCGGGCGGTGACCGCCCTGAGATTCGATCCTGAGAATCGTATCGTCAACGTTCTATTGGAAAAATCAGCCCTCTTGAGCCCCCACCGGCTCAAGGAGATCAGCTTCGCGATTTTTCTTTATGCCGCGCTGGATGTGATTGAGGGCACCGGACTGGTATTGGAAAAGGTCTGGGCGGAATACTTCACCCTGATTCTGACCGGCTCTTTCCTACCCTGGGAGATCTACGAGATCATCCGTCACGTCACCGTGTTCAAGATCGTGCTCACGCTGCTCAACCTCGCCGTTTTTATCTACCTCGCCCAGGTGGTCAATGAAAAGGTAAGGGCGCGCCAGCAACCGTCCGAGCGGGTACTGGCCAAGAAGGATTCCGGCTCGTGATGACACTTAAGTGTTATCTCGCCTGCCCGAGTTTTGCTCACTTGACAAGTAAATCTCGATCCACCCGAATCAACCAAGTCAACACAGCATGTTGTGCATCCAGGACTTCTGGAGCCAACCGATTGTGTTTTTCACCGACCTTGCGCTAACCCCCCTCTTTTTCAACAATTTGCCGGAATTTCCTCTTTGACAGCCTCTCTCACTCGGCTAAGATGTGGACAAAAGTGGTCGAAAGTGGAAGCAAAGAAGCGATTTTGAGTGGTTCTAGCCACAAAAGAGAGAGTAACTGATGTTTCGTGGCAATCACCCAACTCGCGTCGACGAAAAAGGCAGACTCAAGGTCCCTGCGGATTTCAAGCGGCTGCTGGACGAGCGATACGGCAAGTTTTTTTACATCACTAGTAAGGATGGCCGTTCGGCGGAAATTTACCCGCTGACCGAATGGCAAAAGATCGAGGAAAAGCTGGCCCAGATACCCAGCTTGAACCCGGCGAAGAAGAAGTTTCTGGACCGCGTGAACTACTACGGCCAGATGACGGACATTGATGCCCAGGGGCGGGTGTTGCTGCCCCAGATTTTGCGGGAAACGGCCAAGCTTTCCGGTGAGGTCGTGGTTTTTGGAGTGCAGACATACCTCGAAGTGGAAAACCACGACGAGTTCAAGCGGCGGATGGAAGCGGAGCCTTTGACCGCGGACGACCTGCAGAGCTTGGCGAACTTTGGCATTTGAGGTAGCCCCCAAGGGGGAGCACATGGTACCGAGCAGCGAGCGGCATGTGCCGGTTCTTTTACAAGATGCGATCCGTTACTTGAACGTGCGTCCCGGCGGGACCTACGCGGATGCCACCCTGGGGTTTGCGGGGCATTCCGCGGCCATCACCCGGGAATTAGGCGGACAGGGCCGGTTGATCGGGTTCGATCGCGATCCCGATGCGCTGGAATTAGCGCGGGCCCGGTTTCAGGCTCTCAGCGAGGAGCTGGGTGAGCAGATGCCGCAATGGCAGCTCCACGGTGAAGAATTCTCCGCCATGAGCCGCCATATTCCGGAAGCGAGCCTGGACGGCTTGCTGGCCGACTTTGGAGTCAGCTCCATGCAGCTGGACTCAGCGCACAGAGGATTTAGTTTTCAGGCGGACGGGCCCCTTGACATGCGGATGAATCCGCGGAGGGGCGCGACTGCCGAACAAGTGGTAAACCAGGCCGACGAAAAAGTTCTCGCCGACCTGATTTACGAATTCGGAGAGGAAAGGAGATCGCGGAGATTTGCCAGAGCCATTGTCAGGGCGCGGCCGATCAAGACCACGGCACAACTGGCCAAAGTCTTATCAGCCGTCGCCCCGGCGATGAAATCTGAGCGAGGCCGCCATCCGATCCATCCCGCGACCAGGATTTTCCAGGCGCTCCGAATTTATGTAAATGCCGAGCTGGACGAGATACAGGCGCTATTGCAAGCGGCGCCGAGGTTACTGAAGCCCGGGGGAAGACTGGTAGTGATCAGCTTTCACTCGCTCGAGGACCGGCTGGCGAAAGATGCTCTGCGCGAGGGCGCGCGGCAGGGAATTTTTGAGGTGTTTACCCGCAAGCCGGTGACGGCGAGCGAAGAAGAGACGGATCGCAACCCGCGGGCACGTAGCGCTAAATTGCGCGCAGCGGAGAGAACCAGCAAACGGCAGGAATGAAGTAGGAAGTGGAACGGTAACGAAAATCGGACAGGCACCATAGGGCGGAAAAATGGCAACGCAGATAATCCCGGCATACGAACTCAACCATGGATCGCGGCGGCACAACCAGCAGGTCGCGGACCGGAACCTTCATCTATTCGCGGCCCAGCAGCGCGCCCGCCGAGGACCTACCCCGAGGTCTTCTGCTGCAAGCGAATGGATAATTCTCGCCTGGTCAAGGCGGCGGATCCGGTCCGTGTACGCGAGATGCGTATCTTCACCGCGGCGATGACGGTGTTGTTTGTGATCGTAATGTTCTACGGCCTGCAGCACTTCAGCGCCATCGAATATGGCTACAAAGTCGAGGCAGAGAAGCAACAGCGCACCCTGCTCGAAGAACAGAACCGCGAGCTGCGGCTCGCCGAAGCGCAGCTTTGCGACCCCCACCGCATCGATCAAATGGCCCGCAAGCTAGGCCTCGATGCACCAAAGCCGGGTCAGGTAGTGCGCGGAGAAGATCAGTTTGATACCAACGCACCCGTAATGGCCCAAGCTACACCAATGCCGCTCGGACGCTAAGGCACCTTTTCGCTTTGTATCAGGGCACGACCTTAGTCGGCCGTTAGGAATGAAACTACTGAGGCTTTTAGCCAGATGGGAAAGAGACTTTCGACGAAGGGCACGGCTTTAGCCGTGCCGAAAAAGACTGCCCGATGAGGGCTTTAGCCCCTGAGGTACGTTTTCTGAAAGGTATGCTTTCTGAAAGGTGCGGGCTGGTAGGTACGGGTTTTAGCCCGTACATTAAACCCATCCGAACCATTTGGCCTTCAGGCCCTGAGGCTTTTTCTCGAGGGTTGGACGGCTTTTTCTTAGGTACATCAAGTGCCACTGTCCATTGCTCTGCGCTAGTGAGAAATTCAAGCTAGCGCAGTTGTAGAACTTCTTCATGGCAGGTGCAGTTGAAACAGCTTTTTTCTCAGCGCCAACCGCAGCAACCACACACCCAAAAGCCGGGTGATTCCTCTGCACGTCCGGTGAGCACAGGTACCGTGCGCCGCCGCCTCGGCTTGCTCAATATTTCTCTCTTCTTCGTGGTCTGGGTGGTTTTAATCTGTGGCCGCCTGGTCTGGCTGCAGGTCATCCACCACAAAGACTTTGTAGACCGCGCCGCCCGGCAACAACAGCGTACCTTCGAGGTCGCGCCGCGCCGCGGCATCCTCTACGATCGCAACTTGCACGAGCTGGCCATGACCACCCTGGCAGACTCGGTGTACGCCGTTCCATCAGAAATCGAAGGCGAGGCAAAGCGGCAACAGGTTGCCGCTGCGCTGGCCAGAATAGTCCACACCGACCCTACCGATCGCTTCACTTCCGCACATCAGATTGCCGCCCGATTGAACGCCTCAAGAAACTTCGCCTGGATCGCGCGCAAACTTACACCCGCGGAAATCGCCCGGGTGAAAACGCTCAATCTCAAAGGGGTGTACTTCCAAAAGGAATTCAAGCGTTTCTATCCCAACAGCCAGCTTGCCGCGCAGGTGCTGGGATACGTGGGCACCGATGACAATGGCCTGGGAGGCATGGAGCGCAAGTTCGACCGCGATCTGCACGGTGTTCCCGGCCGCATGCTCACGGCCCTCGATGCTCGCCGGCATGTTCTCGACAGCCAGGAGCGTGAGCCTGATCCGGGACAAAACCTGGTCCTCACTATCGATGAAAACATCCAGTTCATGGCCGAGCGTGCTCTCGATTCCGCGCTCGAACGCACCCATGCCTTGAATGGAACCGTCGTTGTACAGGATCCATATACCGGGCAGATTCTGGCATTGGCGATCCGGCCCACGTTCAACCCCAATGACTTTCGCCACGCGACCACTAGTCTGCTCAAGAACCACGCGGTCAGCGATATATATGAACCGGGCTCCACCTTCAAACTGGTGACCTACTCAGCGGCGTTGGAACAAAAGGTGACCACGCCCGAGCAGATGATCGATTGCCAGGGCGGCAAGATGGAGCTGGCGGGGAGGATCATTCACGACAGCCACGCCAACGGCGTCCTGACTGTTTCCCAGGCATTAGCGGAGTCCAGCGACGTTGCGGCGGTCAAGCTTGCCCTGCGCATGGGGCCACAAACCTTCAACAAATACGTTCACGATTTCGGGTTCGGATCTCGCAGCGACATCGAACTACCGGCAGAGACACGGGGTTTGCTCGCGCCCACCAAGCGCTGGTCAGGATCGAGCATTGGCTCGATAGCCATGGGACAGGAAGTGGGGGTGACTCCCATTCAACTGGTCACCATGGTCTCTGCCATGGCCAACGGCGGCGTCTACCTGCCTCCTCACATCCTCATGGAGCGCAGTGGCGGGACGGCCGGCAAGCTTCGGCCAGTTGCCTTTCATCCCCAGGCTGAGCTGCCGGATCCGCTACCTCCGGGCGCTCACCGCGTGATCTCCGCCATGACTGCGGCCCAGATGCGCAAAATGATGGAAGGCGTGGTGCTGTTTGGCACGGCCAAGAATATTGCGCGTCTGAATGGCTACACCTCCGGAGGGAAAACCGGCACCGCGCAGAAGATCGATGTGTTGACCCATCGCTATTCCAAGACCAAGTACATTGCATCGTTTGTGGGCATTGCGCCACTCAATAATCCTGCCATCAGTGTGGCGGTGATCATCGACTCGCCGCAAGGGAACCACTACGGCAACGTGAACGCCGCTCCCGTCTTCCGCGAGGTGGCTCAGGAAGTACTCGAATACCTGGGTGTGCCCCACGACACCAACCTGACCCCGCAAACCGATCTGGCGAAAGCGCAGTCCGAGCCAGAGATGGAAGAGGCGCCGCCAGAGCCCACCGGCGATCTCGACGCGCTCTTTGCCGAGGTCAACAATCTGCCGGCTGATGATCCGCTTCGCGGCACCGTTAACGGCCAACAGCCGGTACCTTCCGCGGCGAACGAGCTGGCGTCCGGGCCAGCGTCCAGTCCAGATCAGCCCCAGGCGGCGCCCGCAGCACCACAACCCGCTCCTGCTGCGGTTGCTTCGCATGGACCACCAGCCATCCCCGTGCATGCGCCTGCACCGAAACCAGAACCGCCGCCCCTCGAAGAGGCAGCGGCCGCGGCGCCCGAGCCTCATGTCAGCGGCCACGGCATCGTGGTCAATGCCGCGAATCGGGTCGGGGTTCCTTCTTTCCTGGGTGAACCATTACGGGTGGCTGTGGAAACGGCGGGAACAGCCGGCCTGGCGCTGCAGATTGTGGGCAGCGGTATTGCCCGGGAGCAGGTTCCCGCGCCGGGGAGCATGGTGCCTCCAGGAACAGAAATCGTCGTCCGCTTCTCTCGCTGATCTTCCCTTACACTGTCACACATGGGACGCGAAGCCACATGCCAATGTAAGTGGGGCGCAGAAGAGGGCGACTGCAAGGTGTTGCTCGAAGGCCGTGAACTCATCCTGCGCTCGGGCATCCGGCGGCGTGTCTCCCTGTCTGCTATCTCCAGCGTTGCGGCTCGCGGCAGCAATCTCGTTTTCACCGTGGGGCAGGATCGGGTAGAACTGCATCTCGGCGTGGACGCAGCCCGGCGATGGGCCAAAGCGATCCAGACGCCCCCTCCCAGCCTCGCCGGCAAATTAGGGATCTCGCGCGCCACGAGAGTTTCAATCGTGGGAAATATCGAGAGCGATGTGTTGAAGGAAGCACTCGCTGAGGCCGCGCCGGCGAGCGAAAAAGAAGTGGACGTTGTTCTCCTCTGTGTCAATTCACAATCCGAACTACAGCAATGCTTTGCAGCCAGGACCTACACTTCTCCTCTATGGATCGTCTACCCCAAAGGGGCCAAAAGCGAAGTGAAAGAATCAGGTGTGCGGGACCTTCTTCGTAGTCGCGGATTCATCGACACCAAAGTAGCGTCAGTCTCGGCCAGGCTCACTGCGCTTCGCTTCGTCAAGCGCAAAAGCAACCGCGAAGCGTGAGCGGCCCTTTGCATCTCGACAGCGTCTTACACGGAGTCGAATTCGTACGGCGCGCAGGGCCCAACCCGGCGGTGATGGGCATCGAGTACGACTCGCGGCAAATCCGCGAAGGCTTTCTCTTCGTGGCCTTTCGCGGAGGCAATACGGATGGCAACCGGTTCGTGCCCCAGGCAGTTGCTCAAGGCGCCCACGCCATCGTTACCGATTCCGCCGCGGGCTTTGCCGCGGCCACAGCGCATCCGGGTGTAGCGGTCGTTGAAGTCACCCACGGCCGGCGTGCATTGGCTGCCGTCTCGGCAAACTTCTTTGCCCATCCCGAAGCCCAGCTCAAATTGAGTGGCGTCACCGGGACCAACGGCAAGACGACAACGGCGTTTCTTCTCGAGGCGATGCTGCGTAACTGTGGGCGCAAAACAGTCCTCGCCGGTACCATCGAATACCACGCTGCAGGCAGAGTATTTCCCGCGCCTCACACCACGCCCGAGTCGCGCGACCTGCTGGAGCTGTTTCGCGAAGGCATGGACGGTGGCGCGACCGAGGCCGTCATGGAAGTTTCCTCCCACGCTCTTGACCAGGAAAGAATTGCCGGTCTGCATTTTGATGTGGCAATCTTCACCAACCTTACCCGCGATCATCTCGACTACCACGGCACCATGGAGAACTACTTCTCCGCAAAATCAAAACTATTTGATGGCTCCCTGGGAACGCCGCCCCGGGTCGCAATCCTGAATCAGGACGATGCGTACGGGGTAACCTTGAAGTCCCAGGCGCAGAGCCCGGTCATCTATACCTACGGCCTGTATCAGGGAGACTTCCGGGCCGAGAAGTTGCAGGTGAATCCTGCCGGCATGCGTTTCGTCATTGTCACGCCCTTCGGAGAGGTGCCGGTTGCGACGCGCCTGACCGGAGGGGTGAATGTCTACAACCTGCTGGCTGCGGGAGCCGCCGCATCGGCTCGCGGTCTGACTCTCGACCAGGTTGCCCAAGGCGCAGCCTCGCTGGACTTTGTGCCCGGCCGTTTCCAGTCGGTCGATTGCGGCCAGGATTTTGCCGTGGTGGTTGACTACGCCCACACCGACGATGCTCTGCGCAACATCATCGCCGTCGCCCGCGAGTTCGTGAGCCAGAGAGGCGGGCGGGTGATTACCATGTTCGGGTGCGGTGGCGATCGGGATCGAACGAAACGTCCGCTGATGGGCCGCGCGGCCGGAGCAGGCAGTGACGTGGTCGTCCTCACTTCGGATAATCCGCGAGGAGAGGATCCATTGGCCATCATCGACCAGGTGCTGCCCGGTCTAAGCGACGCTTCGGCTCCGGTCATCGTGGAGCCCGATCGTCGTCACGCAATCGAATTGGCCATCGCCCAGGCAAGGCCAGGGGATCTGGTGCTTCTGGCCGGCAAAGGACATGAAAAAACGCAAACCATCGGCGATCGGGTGATACCGTTCGATGATGTGGCCATCGCGCGGCAGGTATTGCGCGGCCGGGAGCGAAGCCAATGAAGCTGCAACTACAAGACATCGCGGGTTATATGGGAGCCGAGCTCAGGCCGCGGGAGGGCGACCCCCTGCAACAGCCGGCAACGGGATATTCCATCGACACCCGCACCCTTTCGCCGGGAGACTTGTTCTTCGCCGTCCGCGGGGAACGCTATGATGCTCACGACTTTGTTGCCGCCGCGCTCGAGCGGGGAGCTCGTGCCGCCGTCGTCGCCCGCAGCAAGGTCACCGAGTTGCTCGGCCTGGCGCATACTCACACGCTGCTGATTGTGGACGATCCGCTGATCGCATTGCAGACGCTGGCCGCCGCCGTGCGCAGGCATTGGAACAAACGCGTCGTCGGGATTACCGGCAGCGCCGGAAAGACCACGACCAAGGAGGCCGTGGCGGCGGTTTTGGGAGCGCGCTTCAAGGTCCTTAAATCGCAAGGCAACCTCAACAACGAATTCGGCATGCCCTTGCAACTGCTCAAGTTGGAACCGGAGCATGAGATGGCTGTGATCGAGATGGGCATGTCGCACGCCGGAGAAATCGCTGCCCTGGCTCGGATCGCTCATCCGGATTGGGGGATCGTCACCAACGTCGGCAGCGCTCACGCCCAGAATTTCGCCGATAGTGTTGCCGGCATCGCGCGCGCCAAATATGAGCTGGTGCAAAGCCTGCCGGTTTCCGGTGTCGCTATCCTTAATTGTGACGATCCCTACGTAGGCCAGTTCGGGCGAGACTTCCACGGGCGTTCCATTTATTTCGGAATGGGACCATGCGCCGACCCACGCGCCTCCAACATCGAGGAACTTGGCGCCGATGGAATGCGCTTTCAGGTCACCGCCGGCGATACGCAGGCAACCGTCAGCTTGCCGCTGCTTGGCCGGCACAACATCTGGAACGCGATGGCTGCGATCGCAGTCGGGTTGGAAGCGGGCATACCACTTGCCGAGTGCGCTGCTGCGGCCGGCCGTCTCCGGCCTCCAGACAAGCGAGGCGAAGTCCTGCGTATTGGCGAAGCCACGGTTATCAATGATTGCTACAACTCCAATCCGGAAGCGCTCAAGTCGATGATCTCGACCCTTGCCGCCATGCCGGCCAAGAGGCGGATCCTGGTCGCCGGCGAAATGCTGGAGCTGGGGCCCGAGTCAATCTCTCTGCATCGTGAATGCGGTAGAGTTGCGGCCGAAGCCGGCATCGACCTGGTCGTGGGAGTGCGAGGAAACGCGCAACACATTGTCGAAGGCGCGCGCGAGGCCGGAGCACTCGCCATCTTCCTGCCCCTGCCGCTCGAAGCCGGTGAGTGGTTGAAAGCCGAGCTAAGACCCGGCGACGCGGCATTGCTCAAGGCCTCCCGCGGCGTTGGCCTGGAGCAAGCACTCCGCGTCCTGCAGGGATAGATGCGCTAGTTGCCCCTGTGGTTCGCGCCGAAATGCGACACAGACATACCCGGGAACGCTTGTAAGATAGCCACGGGTATCCTTGTGCGGGTAGCGGAGGAAGTTTGCTTTACTGGCTCCTTTATCAAAAACTTTTCCCCTACTTCAGACCCTTCCGTATCTTCCGGTATCTGACGTTCCGGACCGCTTTTGCCAGTCTCACCGCAATGCTCATCGCTCTCCTCATCGGGCCCTTCGTGATTGATCGGCTGCGCGAGTTTCAAATCGGCCAGTATATCCGCGAGGACGGTCCAAAGGACCACCAGAAAAAAGCCGGTACCCCAACCATGGGCGGGGTACTCATCTGCATTGCCATCCTCTTACCCACGCTGCTCTGGAGCGATCTTTCCAACCCTTTCGTCTGGTTGGTTATGTGTTCCACCCTGGCCTTCGGCGCCATCGGTTTCGCCGACGACTACATCAAGGTCATCCAGCGGCGCAGCCTCGGTCTGACCGCTAAGCAAAAAATGGGCCTGCAGATGATCTGCGGAGTAGCCATTGCGCTGGTGCTGTTAGCTATGCGCAGTGAAGGCGTTTACTCCACCCATTTGCTGGTGCCGTTTCTCAAGCGTTTCCGTCCCGATCTGTCCATCCACTTTCTCGGTGCGATTCCCCATCTGGGTGTCGTTGCCTTCCTGCCCTTCATCATCTTCGTCGCCCTGGTCATCGTCTTCTCCAGCAATGCGGTGAACCTCACCGATGGACTGGATGGCTTAGCGATCGGTTGCACCATCATCGCTGCGGCCGCTCTCACAGTACTTACCTACGTCAGCGGAAATGCCGTCTTTTCTGACTACCTCGAATTGCAGCGCATGCCCATGGTCAGCGAGGTCACCGTATTTTGCGGAGCCATGGTGGGTGCCAGCATTGGCTTTCTCTGGTACAACGCCCATCCGGCCGAGGTTTTCATGGGCGATGTGGGCTCGCTCGCCCTGGGCGGCGCCATCGGCACTGTCGCCGTCGTCATCAAGCAGGAGTTGCTCCTGCCGTTCATCGGAGGGATTTTCGTTCTGGAGGCAATCAGCGTCATACTACAGGTAGGCAGCTACAAGCTGCGCAAGAAGCGTATCTTTAAGATGGCTCCTTTGCATCACCACTTCGAGTTGATGGGCTGGTCGGAGTCCAAAGTCATTGTGCGTTTCTGGATTATCGCGTTAGTGTTTGCGCTCCTCGCACTCACCACCCTGAAATTACGTTAAACAATGGACCGCTGGATGGAACTGAAAGGGAAGAAAGTACTTGTTGTTGGCCTGGGTAAATCCGGCCTCGCTGCAGCGCTCTTTCTGCGCCGGCGCGGGGCCCAGGTCACCGTCTCCGACTTGCGCAGTGCCGAAGCCCTGAGCAAAGAGATTCCCTCACTCATGGAAGCGGGGATCGCCGTCGAAGCCGGCGGGCATGGACTGCTGACCTTTCGTCGCCAGGACCTGATCGTGGTCTCCCCAGGCGTGCCCTTGTCCACCCCCGAGCTGGTGCAGGTGCGCAACCTGGGCCTGCCCATCATTGGCGAGTTGGAACTGGCCGCCCGCTTTCTCAAGGGTGATGTGCTGGCGATTACCGGTTCGAACGGAAAGACTACGACCACCACCCTGGGCGGTGATATCTTCTCCGCGGGCGGCCTCAAGACTCTGGTAGCCGGCAACATCGGCCTGCCGGTCATCGAGGTGGTCGATCAGAGTGCCGCCGGTACCTGGTCGGTGCTTGAGGTTTCGAGCTTCCAACTGGAAACCACGGAGAGCTTTCACCCCCGGGTGGCAGTGATTCTTAACATCACCCCGGATCATTTAGACCGGCACGGCACCTTCGAAAACTATGTGGCCATGAAGGAAAAAATCTTCGCCAACCAAGGCGCAGAGGATTACCTCATCCTCAACGGCGATGATCCGGTCGTGCAGCAGGCAGCCAGCCGGGCCAAGTCGCAAGTCTTATGGTTCAGCCGCAGCAAAATCGTACGCCGTGGAACCTTTCTCATGGACGGCATGGTGATGTTCCGCTCCTCGGAGCAGGCTAAGCCGGTGCCGATCGTTCCCCTGGCGGATATTCCGCTCAAAGGCGAGCACAATATCGAGAACGTACTGGCCGCCGTTTGCGCGGCCTGCGTCGTGGATATACCTGCTGAGCTGATTGCCCGCACGGTCGCCTCATTTCAGGCGGTCGAGCATCGGCTGGAATTCGTGGCTGCGATTCACGGCGTCGACTACTACAACGACTCCAAGGCCACCAACGTCGACGCCACGGCCAAAGCGATTGCCTCCTTCCCGGGCAACATTCACCTGATCCTTGGCGGCAAAGACAAGAACTCCGACTACACCCAGCTCGCAATGCGTTACTGCGCGCGCGGGTCAAGGCGGTGTACACCATCGGCTCGGCGGCGGAAAAAATCGAAGGACAGATTGCCGGGGTTCCCCGGTGATCCATGCCGGCACGCTCGAGGCAGCAGTCGACCGGGCGGCCAGCCAGGCAGTCAGCCGGTGACGTGGTCCTTCTCGCTCCAGCCTGCTCCAGCTTTGACCAGTTCGAAAACTATGAAGAGCGGGGAAGAGTCTTCAAGCAAAACGTGATGGCGCGGCATGGAGCAAACCAGGGAGCAGGCGTATGGCAAAGCGCGTAGGGGTCGACAAATGGCTCTTCGGCGTGACTGTGCTGCTCGTCTTCATCGGTTTATTGATGGTGTTCAGCGCGTCCGCCGTCATGGCCCAGGATCGCTACGGGTCGCCTTACACCTTTGTCCGCTCGCAAGCCGTCTCGGCGGTTCTCGGCTTGATTGCCATGATCGTGGTGATGCGCATCGACTACCGCAGGTTCAACCGCCCGATCGTCGTATTCCCGGCGGTAGCCATCACCACCCTGTTGCTGCTGGGCGTATTTCTCCTGCACGATTCGCACAACACCCATCGTTGGATCCGCTTCGCCGGGGCTTTCTCGTTTCAGCCCTCGGAGATTGCCAAGCCCGTACTGGTGCTGTTCTTAGCCTGGTTTCTGCAGGACAAGCTGCAATCCATCCGCGACTGGCGCAACACCCTGATGCCGGCGGCTTTGCCCAGCCTGGTCTTTCTGGTGCTCATCCTCAAAGAGCCTGACCTTGGCACCGCGCTGGTCTGTGCTGCGGTGACTGGCTTGATCTTCTACCTCGCAGGCGCGGAAACGAAGTACTTCGGATATGCCGTACTCGCCGCCGCCCCCGTGCTTTACTTCCTGCTCTTTCGCGTGGCCTGGCGGAGGGCCCGCATGCTGGCCTTCATGAACCCCGAATCCGATCCGCAAGGCTCCGGCTTCCACACCATCCAGTCGTTGATCGCAGTGGGCACTGGCGGGATTCGCGGCCTCGGCTTTATGGAAGGCCGTCAGAAGCTGTTTTACTTACCGCAACCCCATACCGACTTCATCTTTGCCAACATTGCCGAGGAGCTCGGACTGATCGGGGCATTCGCGATCATTGCTCTCTTCGTTGCCCTCGGCTATCGCGGACTGCGGGCGGCCAGCCTCTCGAAAGATGTCTTCGCGCGCTTCCTGGCTTTTGGCATCACGGCGACCATCCTCATCCAGGCCTTCTTCAACATCAGCGTGGTGCTTGCCCTGGTCCCCACCAAGGGCATTACGCTGCCGTTTATCTCTTCCGGCGGCACGTCTCTGTTCATCACCCTGGCGAGCGTTGGAGTTCTGTTGAGTCTCACTCGGGAGATTGACTAACGGGCATGCGGGTCATGATTGCCGGGGGCGGCACGGGCGGCCACGTAATTCCCGCGCTAGCGATTGCCGATGCACTCAAATCCGCATACGCCGCCGAGGTCTGTTTCGTCGGCACCGCAAGAGGAATGGAAACCCGGCTGGTACCCCAGGCCGGTTACGCCCTCGAACTCATCGACGTCGGCCAACTCAATCGTGTCAGTCTGGCGACCAAACTTAAAACACTGGTAGCGTTGCCGAGGGGTATCCTGCACTGCCTCGGTCTTTTGCGCCGCTGGAAGCCGCAAGTGGTCGTGGGGGTGGGCGGATACGCTTCCGGCCCTGCGATGCTGGCGGCGCTGATGCTGCGCGTACCCACGCTGGCCTTCGAACCCAATGCAGCCCCTGGGATGGCCAATCGGCTGATCGGCAAGCGGATCAGCGCTGCGGCGGTAAACTTTGCGCCTACCCGGTCGTACTTTCGCAATGCAGAAGTCACCGGGATTCCCGTGCGCGCCGAGTTCTTCGCACTCGATCCGCGCCCGCCGCAAAGTGCTCCACGGTTGCTGGTGATGGGCGGAAGCCAGGGCGCCCGCGCCCTCAACCAGAAAATGCCGCAAATCGCCAAGGCTCTGCTGGAATCAGTGCCGGAACTCACCATCCTGCACCAGGCCGGCGCGAAGCACGCCGAAACCACCCAAGCGGACTACGCGGCCAGCGGAGCCTCCACAGATCGCTGGCGAGTCCAGGCCTTTCTCGAAGACATGCCCGCACAATTCGCCGCGTCGGATCTCATTCTCGCCCGAAGCGGAGCCAGCACGGTAGCTGAGCTCGCGGCCAGCGGCAAGCCTTCGTTGCTCGTGCCCTTCCCTCAGGCGGCAGACGATCACCAGCGAAAGAACGCTGAGGTCTTGGTGGAAGGTGGAGCGGCTGCCATGCTGTTGGAGCAGGATATGACAGAAGCCAGTTTGCTGGACACGCTCACCGGACTACTGAGCACCCCGGGCAGGCTGCAGGAAATGGCAACCTGCGCCCGCACCTTTGCTTATCCCAAAGCGGCCGCGAGAATCGCCGAGATGGTCGCCGGGCTTACCTCTTCACAGGCCCACTAGGCTTTCGGCCGATTCACCCTGTTGCTTACGCGAACGTTTCCCCAACCATTTCTTCGCTCTTCCTCCAAAGGGCCTTTGCGTTCTCCGGGTCAAGCGCATAGCCGCGCACACCTCTGCTGATCGCGCTCACCGGTGAATCGTCGGGGATCAGTTCGCCGATTTGGCAATCCTCGCAATACCTGCCTCCGGCTTCATCGGCAGAGGCAACCACTCCTGCCCAGACGGACGTCGCAGCACCCTGCGGAATTGATTTGAATTCGAAAGGCGGCTCGCCTACTGCGGCGCGCTGTTCCTGGACCTGCTGAACCCATGCCTGGATGGCGCCATCGGGCATGTGCCGCGCAAGTTCGGTCATGATGCCTCCGGGGTGCACAGCGATGGCGCGCACGCCGCGGTCGCGACGACGTCGGTCGAACTCGACTGCGAAGAGGATGTTCGCGGTCTTCGAACGTCCGTAGGCGACGAAGGGTTCGTACGACGTTGTCTCAAAGTTAGGATCATTCAGATCGACATTGCTGAAACGATGCCCTGAGGATGAGAGGTTAATCAGGCGTCCGCCGTCTTTGATCAGCTTCGCAACGCGGTTAACAAAGACGAAGTGACCCAGGTGATTCGTGCCGAACTGCGTCTCGAAACCATCCTCGGTCTTGCCCAAGGGTGTCGCCATGACGCCGGCATTTGCGATGATCACGTCAAACAGGCGGCCATCGGCGAGGAGCTTGTCCGCGGCGGCGCGCACACTCTTCATGCTCGCGAGGTCGAGCTCCACCAACTCGAAACGCGCGCCGGTCTCCTCCGCGGCCTTGCTCACATCGATGGTTGCACGCTTCGCTTTCTCCAGGTCACGCGCTGCGCCCACTACATCGGCGCCATGCGCCACCAGCGCACGAGCCGTTTCTATACCAAGGCCTGCCGAAACGCCCGTTACCAGAACCCGTTTACCCTTAAGATTGATGCCTGCGAGAACATCCTCCGTCGTAGACTTTGCTCCAAATTTTGCTGCCATACTGCACGCTCCTGTCGTAAACTTTTGACACGGGCCTCGGCCCGGAATAAAACGGAGTCAGTCTCCGTTATGCAATAAGATTACCGGAGGGTGTCTCCGGTTTCAGAAACATGCGATGAAAAAATCAGCTAAGAAAACCGTCCCCCGCAAGCTCCGCGCCGACGCGAAGCGTAACCGCGAGCGAATTCTGGAAGTGGCCAAGCAGGTCTTCACGCGCCGTGGTGCGGAGGCCAGCATGGACGAGATCGCAAAGCGGGCCAGGATCGGCCCTGGCACGCTCTATCGTCATTTCCCGGCGCGTGATGAACTGCTGGCCGCGGTCTATATCAGCGAAGTCGAGAAGCTGGCGGAGGCGCAGAGAAAGTTCTCTGCCGAGTTGCCTCCGCAAGAAGCCCTGCGGGCATGGCTACTGGTCTTCATCGACTACATGGCGGCGAAAAAAATCATTGCCCCGGCATTGAACGCGATGGTCGGCGGCCCGTCGCGGGTATTTCAGCAGACCAATCGCGTCATGGAAACAGCAGCCAACGCGCTAGCGAGCCGCGCCATCGCGAACAGAGACATGCGTTCGGACATCGATCCAATGGACATGCTGCGAGCCATCTATGGAGTCTCCAGCGCCGGCACCACGGAGGATTGGCCTGCAAAGGCTCGGCAACTAGTGGACATTCTCATTCGGGGTTCCCGGCCTTAACGAACAGCCTCCGCAACGACTAGGGAACAATTCGAGACTAGGATACCTATTTCCTTCACATTTCTCAGCCCCTCCGACCGGCTGCCCAATCACGCTCTAGTGAAAGCTGAGGTGAATAGGTACTCGTCAGAATTTCTCCTCGGTTACTGCGACAGCTCTGCGATTTGCACGTGATAAGGCTCAAGCAAGCTGCCTGTCGCGCGACCGACGGTGGCGCGTGCGATCTGGTAGTTAATCTGCGTTTGTAACAGGCTGAGCTCCGATTGCGCGAGTTTGGTTTGAGAATCCAAGACAAAAAAGTTCGTTTCAGCGCCAAGCTCGTATTTCCGCTGATCGGCAGTGAGCGATTTTTGGGCAAGTTCCAGAGATTGTGTGCCCGCTGCAAGGGTGAGCTTCGCCTCCTCCAGCAGATGCACTGCATCTTTGACTTGGCGAACTATCTCTTCCTTAGTCACTTGAGAGGTGTATAAATCATGCCGACGTGCTACCAGCGCGGCGCCTAGATTCGCCTTCGCGGCTCGATTCCTGAGCGGAAGGTTCAGAGTGAGCGTGCCCCCGTAACCCGGGAAACCAAAGCCAAACATCTGGCTGAACGATGTTC
The DNA here is from genome assembly GCA_963847155.1 of uncultured Acidobacteriaceae bacterium. Classification (GTDB taxonomy): domain Bacteria; phylum Acidobacteriota; class Terriglobia; order Terriglobales; family Acidobacteriaceae; genus PALSA-350. Next base: position 120,201 of record CAWJZH010000012.1, read on the forward strand.
CCAAGCCACCCTGGCTGATCAATCGCCCGGTGTTCAGGTCATATTGATTTCCCCCAATGCCATTGGTCTGATAGAAACCAGTGAGCGAGAGGTCAGGCTTCAGGGCGTTGTGGGCGAGCCGAATGCCGGTTTCATCATTCGCAAGGGCTTCGTTCGTCGCGGCAATTTCCGGACGGGCGATGAGCGCTTTTCTAAGGACCTCCACAGGATCGACATTCTCAATCTCGCCCTCTGGCTCCGGCTTCTCGACCAAGTCGAGCTCGAGCGCCGCCAGCGCCGGATCCTGATCCACACCGATGGTGAAACGAAAGGCATCCTGCGCCTGCTTAAGAACGTATTCGCTTTGGATCGCCTGCAGCCGGCGAGCAGCTACTTCCGATTGGGAGCGATAGATGTCGAGCGGTGGCAAGGCGCCGAGTTCCAGAGCCCGCTTGTCATGTTGATAGCTGCTCTCGGCCAAGGCTAGAGACCTCTGCTCGACATCGAAGCCTCCTCGTGCCTGGACGACAGTCCAATATTCCGTGACAACCTGCAGGATAGCGTCGTTCACCTGGGCCTCAAAGCCGGCGCGCGATTGCTGAAGAACGCGCCGAGCAATGATGAGAGGAGCAGTATTGGCAAAGCGTCCGGCATTGCGCAGGAGGGGTTGGGTAAACTGCAGGGTCACCGTCGAGTTAACGTATGGATTAAGAAAGAAAAAGCTGTTGTTGGTGGAACTTCGACTGCTGGAGAAACCAGCGAATATATTGGTTCCGGTTGTGAATGTCTGGGTGTAACTCGCCTGCACGGTCTGACTCAGCGTGTTCAAAGCAGCATTGGTTTCGCCCACACCTTGCAATTGGCTAACACCGGAATACGACAATCGATTGATATTCCCGCTGCTTTGGATCAAGGGATCAAACGGCTTGTAGGCGCCAAGCAGGGCAAACTTCTGTGCTTCCACCTGCGTTTCTTCGATGCGAATATTGCTGTTATTTTCAAGCGCCAGGCGCACCGCATCCTGAAGACGAAGATGTAACTTGCCTTCGATCACATAGTCTTGCACGTGTGCCGGAGGAGAAAGTTTGCCGGATTTGACCTGTTGCGTCAGGAGCGCCGAATAGCTTTCGGGTGACTGCGCATCCGCCGGGACGAAGGCGGCAAACATAGGCAAACAAAACAGTGCAATGCGGAAAAGACCCATCGTGCCGCTCCGGGATAGTATCGAAATCTACTTAATAAGGTGTGCTCTTCTTAATTCAACTTTATTCATAGCGGATTGCGTCTACCGGATCGAGGCGGGCCGCCTTCATCGCAGGATAAATCCCGAAAATCAGCCCGACGCTGATGGACACTAGAAAAGCAAGTGCGATCGAACCTGCGGTTACGATGGTCGACCATCCTGCCAGCCAGGCGATCAGACGAGACAGGATAAAGCCAAAGATGATACCCAGCGTTCCGCCAGTAAACGAGATGGTGGTGGCTTCAACGACAAACTGTCGAATAATGTCGGATTGCTGTGCGCCAACTGCGCGGCGAAGACCAATTTCTCGTGTGCGCTCAAGAATACTGGCCAGCATAATGTTCATGATCCCGATACCACCGACGAACAAAGAGATGGACGCGATGGCCACCATGACGGCATTGAAGAGACGCTCCGTGCGTTGTTGCTGGGCGAGAAGTTCGGCAGGGACAATGACACTAAAGTCGCTGGCTCCATGATGAGAGGAATTGAGAACGGCGCCGACCACTTGTGCCGCCCCCGTCATGCCGATGTTGTCCCGCAGGTTGAGATAGATACCATCAATTTCATCGCGCACTTCGCTATAGCTGTCTTCCAGGCGGAGGATGGCCGCCTGGAAAGGGATATAGATGACGTTGTTGGGATCTTCGGTGGGCACTCCCGCCACGTCGGTCTGCGCGCTAAGTTGTGGACTAACGATGCCGATCACGCGGAACCATTGCTCATTTATCTTCACGTACTGCCCGATTGGATCGGCGGCTCCAAACAGGTTGAATTTAGCGGCAATGCCCAAGACGCAAACAGAAGCGGCATGATCTTCGTCATGAAGATCGAAGAACTTCCCGCTCAACAGGTGAAGGCCGGCAATTTGCTGGTACTGCGGTTCGACTCCAAAAACGGCGGGCACATCCTGTTGCGATTTTGGAATGGTCTTGGACGGGGTGACGCGTTTGCGGGGAGTCGAAGCCTGAATGCCGTCAACATCATCGAGTATGACGCGATAGTCCTCAAGGGTTAAGCCGGGAGAAATCTTGCGCATCTTTTGATGGGCCTGCCATTCGGTGGTCTCCTTGGCTTCCACGATGAGATTGCGAACACCCATCTGTTCAATGAGCGCCATCACTTTCTGCCTGGCGCCGGCGCCGATGGAGAGCATGGCAACCACGGCCGCGACTCCGAAGATCATGCCCAACATGGTCAACAGTGAACGAAGCCCGTGCAGCATGAGGTTCTGTAGGCCGAGCTGTACGTCCCGAACCCACTGTTGATAGCCGAAACGGAGGCCTCGGGCAGGCGGAGCGGTGCTTCCCAATGTTGTGGGCATCTAAGGTGTCCCTCCACCGGGCGTTGCGCCGGCGCTTGGCTGTTTTCGTGGAAGCGTCGGATCGATCATGGCAACCGAAGTTCCTTCGCCTAGTCCCTCGATCACAGCGCGACTTTCCGTTTCGTCCTTGATCTCGATTTCCTTTTGCTCATAGTCCTTGCCGCGTTTCAGGTAAACGATGTGCTTGCCATCCTTGAGGAATAGCGCCTGACGAGGGAGGTAAAACACATTTTTTCTGGTGTCACCAAGAAATAAGAGCTGCGCTGTCATCCCCGAGTGCAGAGGTGCATCCGCATCGGAAAGCTGCATGGCCACATCGAAGGTGCCCCCGGCGTCATCATCGAAAAATACACGGGTTGACATTCCGCCGATTCGCTTGACCCTGGCGTGATACGTGCGTGCAGGCAATGCATCGAACACTATGTTTACGGATTGCCCCTGCTTGACGTTAGCGCGGTTACGTTCGCTTATCTTCGCCTTTACTTCCAGTTCTGTTGGATCGACTACCTGCGCGATGGCGCTTCCCGCTTGCGCCTGGTCGCCTGCATGGTAGTCCGGCACCGACATGCCGGTAAAAAAGAAACCTCCCGTGGCGTCCATGTTTTTTTGAATGGAAATCAGTCCATCCATCGGGGCGGTGACGCTCATCTTGTCGATATTTTGCTGCGCCTGATCCATCTCCAGTTTTGACTTGTTGTATTTCTCCTGGGCTAAGTAGACTGAGGCTTGGCCCGACTTGTCGTGCGATTCAATGTCCCTCTCCAGCTCGGCGAGCAGCTGCTTTGCCTGCTTCAGGGCTGCGTCGTTTTTTGCCGCATCGATGGCGCTCACGATCTCTTTTTTCTGCTCATCAAGTTCCGCTGCTCTGACGTCGTAGCGGGCCTTGAGCAGCGCCACTTTATCCTGGGCCTTAAGGACTGAAGCGTCCGCCTTTGCCTTGGCGATCTCCTGCTCGGCCTGCAATAATTCCGAGCGGCTCTGCTCCAGCTTGTAGTGTTGTTCGCTCGGATCGAACTCGATCACGACGTCTCCCTTTCTTACCGGCAAACGGCCAGCCAGGAGTCGAGTGATCTGCAGCGCGCCCCCGCCAACTGCCGGCGCGGCGAGCATCATGGTATGGGTCGCATTGAGTTCGCCGTTGGCATGAACTTTTAGATCGAGATCTCCGTGCTTAACCTGGGCAAGGGGAATGCCATCGCTTGCGATCGCGAGGCGAGACCGGCTCAGTGCAAACCCAATCAGGATGACCACGGCAAAAGCGGCCGTGAGGGCTGACCAACGGGTAAGAGGCCTCAGCTTCATTTGTGCCGGTCACTCCTTTGCCGAAGGATCTTTGGCTAACGGATCCTGCAGCGCCACTCGATCTCCGGGGCGTAAACCGCTGGAGACGAGGATGCGATCGCGGCTCCTACGGCTAACCTCGATCGGCTGTTCCCGATATTTTGATCCATCCACGACGTAAGCCACCGTCTGACCGGACTTCTGAAAGGAGGCTTGCACCGGGATGGCAATTGCATTCGGAATGCGGTCAACAATTACGGTGATCTGCGCGGTCATGCCGGGCTTAAGGCGCGGATCCTTCTGATCCAGCGCGATCTGGAGATCGAAATCTCTGGGTATCGGCCAGCCTGCGGAGAAATCCATGGTGGCGATGGTGCCGATCTTTTCGAGCTTGCCGCTAAACTGGCGTTCCGGAATCGCATCCAGTTGAACGGTTGCGGATTGATGAGCGGCAAGACGGCCACGCTCCGCTTCGTCCACGCGCGCCGAGACCCGCAAGGTGGAAACATCAGGCAGTTCGGCGATCGGTGCGCCGGCCCAGACTCTCTCACCCGGTTTGAACGGAGCCATATTACCCACATGCCAAACCGAAACCAGATTGACCAGGCCGCTGGAAGGTGCGACCAATGTCATGGTGCCCAGGGAGCGCTGCGCACGCTGGAGGTCATACGCCGCTTTCCTGCTCGCGTCCAATTTGCTATCGACGTTGGCGTGGATAACGGCGCGATCTGACTTCAACTTTGCTTCTACTTCATGCAGCTTCTGCTGGGCGTTTGCCACTTTCAGATTGGCTTCGGCTCCCTCGATTTTGGAGACGATCTCCTGTTTGCTGGCATCCAGCTTTGCCACTTCCACATCGTATTGGGCCTTGGTAACGGCGGTCATGTCTTCTTCTTCAGTGAGGCGGGATTGCGCCTTTACCTGGTCGATCGCTGCCTGGGCCGATTTGAGGGCGGATCCATCCTGCGCCAATTCCTGCTCAGTCTTGGATTTGTCGAACTCGACGATCAAGTCGCCTTTCTTCAGATCGACACCGCTGTTGGCGATCTTGAGGATTTGCAGCTCACCTGCCTCGGACGGAGCGGAGATGCTTAACGACTTCATCGCCTTCACTTCGCCTCGAAACTGAACGCTATCGACGAACTCCTCTCGTTTCACCGCGAAGGCTGGAACGGTGGAGGGTCGATGGGAGAGGTGCACCAATCCAAAGATAGCGGCGCTGCTTGCGAACAGGATCGCGGTCACGATCATGGCCTTGCGCCGCTTGAGCAGGTTCCGGGATTCCACGGTCATCGCACGTTCTCAGCGATGTCCGCTGCGCCGGACGGCATGGTATCTACCGCGGCCGAAAGGCCGGGCAACAGCCTGGGATCGGTGCACATGATGGACCAGACGGCGGAGAAGGTGCGCACCTTTTGAGAAAAGTCGCCGGGCCTCCCCATCGGGTCGACTACTTTCAACTGTGCCGGACAAACGAGGTCGGGGTAGGCATCAAGGTGCATGCGCGCCTTTTGCCCGTCGTGAAGCGCGAGCAGATCCTGCTGATTGACCGGGACCTGCACCTCCATTTCGGAAGGATCGACGACCTGCATGAACGGCACGCCTGGCCGCACTTGATCGCCTTCCTGCACTTCTCCGATATTTCCTTGCTTCCAGATGGTGTTGAGAACAACGACTCCGCTGATGGGGGAATGAACTTGCATCTGCGCCGCGTTCGCCTGGGCATGCAACATGGTTTCGCGTGCGCGATCGCGTTGGATTTCGAGGATGCGAATGGAGGCCTGCGCCGTCTTCCTTTTCAGGCTGAAGGTTTGTTTGAGTTGATCCAGCGTCGCTTTGGCTTCATCGAGGGTCTCCCGGGCTTTTTCGGCATCAATCCGGGACAGCAACTCGACCTTTTGCATCTCCAGTTCCGCTTTGGCTAGATCGCCTTCGGCTACCTTGATTTCCGTTTCGTCCTTGGCCCGAGCAGCATCTTCCTTGGCTTCTTCCTGCAAGACATCGTCCGCCAGTTTGCTACTTTGCGCTTGTTTGTCCAGGGAGTCGCGGAGTTGGGCCTGGCGGTCAAACTCTACCAGAATGTCGCCCTGCTTTATGCTGGAGCCGGCGGCCCGCAGGTCAGTGATGGTGAGGGTACCCTCCTTTTCTCCAGCCAGAAGTGGGGCCTGGATCGCACGCGTCCGGACAGCCTGGGTCGTGCCCTTCAGGCGCAACACGCCTTTGGTGTCGGCAGGGGAGGAGGATAGGGAGTTGTGAGAGGCGGGCGCCTTCTTGTGTCCAGTCAGCCACAGAGTTGTGGCCAGGATACACAACCCGATTGCGGCGATAAGCAACAGCCAACGTCTCTTGCGCCACGAATGCTGCTGCTCGCTGGTTGGCCCCAGGGCAGACGAAGGTTCAGTGTCAGGTTCAACAAGAGGGGCAGGCATCCAACAGTGCTCCTGTCAACGCAACACCATAAATATAGTCGGTCAAATCCGGTGTTGAACTTAAGCTTCGCCTCACGTCGCAGTCTTACTGGTAATTCACAGCTTAGACGGAAAGAGACGCAAAAGCGCTCATATTTCTTGAAATTTCTTTAAGAACGAGCTTGGACACCGGGACTGCCTCAGAAATTCCGCCAATTCATTCCCCATGCGCAAAATCCTCCCAGCGAGTTCTCCGCCGGCCAACCAAGGGCAACAGAATCGTGCTAAGCCTCAAAAAAAGTGGACGCCATAAGCCCCCAGGAAGAATTGATAGCTATTGCAGCAATCTTATCTGCTCCAAAACTGATAACGGAACGTGTCTGATGCCGTCATCCTTTTCTAGTGGAGCGTTCACTGTAAGTCGTGCTCCAGGCACAGACACTCTACTTTGAGCACGCAACGAATTTCGTTGGCAGAATCCTTCAACCAATCACCAATTTATTATTAGCCATCATAGAGTTGAGGAGGACGGACAAAAACTTGAATCAGCTTGCAGCTGGGAAATGCCCACTTACCGACGTCACAGAACTTCCCGACAAGGGCCCAGACCGCATCTGCGGGCGCATTGATCTGAGTCCAAGCCCGGCCCCGAGCACACAGAATTTCCGGCTTCCGTTGGCAGCGGACAGCGTATTCAATGGTGGTCTGCAAACACTCGATGGTGTCCATTGGAAGAATTCGATTTTCCGGAATGTGCGGATAGAGTATGGTGGTGGTCCAATCGAATTGTAAAACGTGCGATTTGTTAACTGTACGTTTGTTATGAAGTCTTCACGAAGAGCAGAAAGTTTTGCGGACATGGTACTTGCGCAGAATGATGTTTCGGGTACCGTGAGCTAACTTGTCTAAACCGTGCGAAAGTCTGAGGAAACTCTGAGGGATAGACGAAAAGTAACCGGGTATTAAGCCAAAGCAGACCTCCAAACTTGGAGTCCTTTTCACCTTCCCCACTCGTCCTCCCGCAAAAACTACTTCATTGTGTAAGATTATTTGGCGCCAGAACGGGCAAATCCAGTCAAAGGATAGGAAGGAAAACTATGCAGATAAAAGCGCGGACCATAGCTCCTAAAATTGCCGGTTGGCAACCCGCACAAAAGATTGCCATCCCCACAGTTCTTTTATGGATTTGCGTCGCTCCGGCTCTCCTCGGTCAGCAAGATATTCATGCATCCCTTACACCACCTGCAAATAGAAAACCAGCGCCGGCCTTTGCCCTTGCGACTGAGGATGGCAGGAAAATCCAGATATCCGATTATCGAGGAAAGGTACTTTTGCTTAACTTTTGGGCTACTGATTGTGGAGGTTGCGTGCTTGAGATTCCCTCGTTCATAGAGCTTGAAAAGACATACCGCGACAAGGGGTTTACTGCCGTCGGTGTTTCCATGGATATATCTTACGAAGGCCTGAAGAACGCCGACGAAGCATGGTCCAGGGTAAAGCCCTTCGTTGCAAAACACGGAGTCAACTATCCGATTGCAATGGGCGATGACGCAATTTCAAAGGCCTACGCGTTGAACAGCTTTCCGGCCACATACTTGATTGACAAATCCGGTAAGGTTGCGGTCGCTTACGTGGGAGTTGTCATAAACAAGGATAACGTTGCAAGAAACATCAACAGCCTTCTCTCAGAGCCTGTAATGCAATAGGCGGATGGGCTGTGGACAAAGGCACGGATAAAGGCAGCACGGACGGAACTTTCCTCACTTGCCATGAAAGATATTGCAAAGTTCAAAGTGGCAAGTCTTCCTGTCCACGGAATTCCAGATTAGCGCGGACCAGCGGGCCTGGCCGCGCCTCCATCACCCAAGGCGCCGGGAGGTAGCGTTCCACCCTCGCATAGGACCTTCATGTTCTCGAGCATCCTGGTGAAACGTGTGCGCCGGTTCGCGAGGTCCTTGTCGCGCGCCGCATCGTCGGTCAGATTGCTGTTGTCATAGACGAGGGTGTAGTTGAGGCGGGTGGTGGTTGCGCTAAGCGGAGCGGCCTCGAGCGTACCGTGATACATGTTGTAGGAGACGCCTTCGCGAACAGGCTGCGTGTAGGTGTAGCTGTACTTCGTCTTCCCAACCAGCACCTCATTGCCGATGGAGCGGACTGTTCCAAGACCACCATCACCGGAAAGGATGGTGCAGTTGGGGAAGCCCCACTCGCCGATATCGCAGTACTTGCCGACGCGCGCCCAGACCGCGTCGACCGGCGCATTCACGATCAGGGTCATGGGAATCGCGACGTAGTGGGGATTGGCCGTCTGCAACTGCTCGGGTGTGGGCGTCGGCGGCATTGCCTCAATGGCTGAGGCCGGTATCTTGCCACCTTCGGCGAGCGTTTTCATGTTCACGAGAAAAGCGTTGAAGCGCTTCTTGCGGGTCGCTATTTCGGCGTTCCGGGCTGCATCATCGGCCAACATGCTGTTGTCGTAAAGGAAGGTGTAGACCAGGCGTGAGGTCTTGGTGGTGACGGGCTCCACCTCCATCGTGCCATGGTACAGGTTGTAGTTGCCCTCCTTGCGAACGGGCTGGGTGTAGGTGTAGCTGTGGCCGGTTTTGCCCACCAGCACCTCATTCACGATGGTTCGCTCCGATGCGAAGCCGCCGTCACCTTGAATCAGTTTGCAGCTGGGAAATGCCCACTTACCAATGTCACAGAACTTCCCGACACGGGCCCACACCGTATCCGCGGGTGCATCGACGTCCTGTGTGAGCAAGACCGTCACATAGTGGGGGTTCGGGACCTGCAAAGGCGCGGGCGCAGGACGCGGCGGTGTTGCGGGAGCGCTCTGCTGCTGGGCAACTGAGGTGGCGATAAGCGAGACAAGGAACACGGCAGCGGCGATCTGGCGCATGATGATTCAGTTCTCCCTGAAGGATTCTGTCCTGAAATTTCCAAGTAAACGGAACCGACAAAGTGTCAAATTCCATCGGTGCCCAATTTACGCGCAGTTACGTTTTTCCAGTTCCCAGCCCCTCAATGATTTTTACCGTGATATTGGTTGGGCGCGCCGGGAGTCGGAACGTTGTCGGAGATCTGCGCTCCACTGGTATGTATCCGGGTTAATGGAGTTTTGAGATCGATACCGCTGCCCGAAATCTGTTCGCCCGACGCGTGCGCATGAGCAAGTGGTGCGGCGAGCGTGATCGTGGCGGCGCCGCGGGACCTGATTGAGGAGACGACGGCCGTTTCGGAGTTTGCTCCATCGCCGATGGAGATGGTTTGGTCTTTACTAAAGCCGATCCCGTTTGCAGCAGAAAGAACAGTCGCTCCCACGCCAGCAGGAGTACTTAACGTGGTGGCGCCTGCTGTGCCCACCTTAGAGATGACCGCGGTTTCAAGATTCGCACCAGAATCAATCAGGATCGTCTGGCCCGGGCGGAAACCTTCGATACTGGTGACCTTGACATTGGTTGCATGCGCGGGCGAAGTGGCCGGCAAGGTCGCAACGGCCTGCGTCATGGAAGTCGGTACAGTTGCTGTCGGTATCGGCGCCGTCGGGGAACCGTCCCGCGCTCGTATTGGTGGCCACCGGCGTTACAATCGTTGACCATGGTTCGAACATGGAGCCGGGTGCCGGCACATAGCAGCCGCTTTGCACGGCTCCTGAGGCGGCTTGGTCGCCTTCGGCGGCCCATGGGTCGACAAGGCCGCCGTAGTTGAGGCTGTCGGCGATCATGCCCGAGGCGTCGCGGAGCACCATGTTGCCCTCTTCGATGGTCATGTTATGACCGAATTGAAGGACAGTGGTGGTCAATTCAGGTCCTCCAAACCATTGGTTAGGTTCCGGTGTGCCCTGGTACCCCGCAGTCTTGACGGTCGCATCACGCACAGCCGTGTGGATCGCGTGGTCGTTCGCCAGCGGTCTGTCGAGTGCGATACCGGCGCCAAGCGCCTGGACCGGCTCGTTGCTCGCGTGGGCAAAGGCAGTCGCCGGCTGGAAGCTGACTCCCGTCCCGCGATCGCTGAACGGGAGATTGGCCGCATGATGAAATCGCAGGGGAGCTGCCAGCTCCAGACCCGTGCCCGGAGAGACCACCCATTCACTAACCACATGCGGTTTCGCGAGGCCGGGTGTAATGTCGATGGCGGCGCCGTCCGGCCCAGGGCTGCCCACGGCTGTGACGGTAACGGCTTCCTGGCTTGCAGGCGTGCCGACCGTGATGCTGTCGCCTGCAGCGAAACCCTCCGCCCGGCGTACGCTGATCCGGGTCGCTCCAGCGCTCGCGGGAGCTGAGAGATTGGTCTTACTGGCTGCTGTGCCGACATTCGCCACAGTCACGGTTTCTATCCCATGGCCAACGGTGTCGACATCCAACCGGATCTTGTCACCGATGGAGATATCGGAGAGGGAGGTCACCTTGAGGTTGGTGGCTCCGGCAGGCGCATCCGTCGCGAGCCACGCTTGCGTGCCCGGCTTGCCCACTGCGGTCACCGTGGCAATCTCGTACTGCTCCACGGGATTGGCGGCGGCCGGGTAGGTAGATCCGTAGCCGAGCGCGATCTTCTGGCCGGCAACGAAGCCGGAGGTACTCTCCACAGGCACGTTGGTCGAGCCGGCAGGAATGGTGATCACCGGTCCTTCGGGAAGGGGTTGCCACAACGTCGTGTGGTTGCTGGCAGCTGTCCCCAGGCTCGCGATCTTACGCGTTTCCATGCTGGAGCCGGTATCGATGGTGATGGTATTGCCCACCGACATTCCATCCGTGTTCCTCACATAGAGGGTGCTGTCGCCCGTGCGCGCAGGGGCCGCCAGCCCGGAGTTGGAGAGACCGAGCAGGTAGAAGCCGCCGGCCGCAAGCTTCGTTCCAGCCGGGATCTTTATCGCCGAGAAGATCGCCTGACGGGCTGGGTGCTCGGTCAATGTCCAGTTGGAAATATCGACGCTTTGCGGAACCTGCATTGTAGAGCTCGATAAATGAGTTCGTCGGGTTGCCCGAAGCGCCGGATGCTGGAGAGCCTGAAGTGACGCGAAACTCGTTGATCTTGACGGGTAGGGCATTGCGCACCTTGGCAACCGCTGTCTCGACTTGCTTTCTGCCGCTGGCCGGGATTCATCCAGGACGCATTGCCGGCGAGATCGCCGCTGGAGGCAACGGGCCCTGAAGTGACTTTGAACGTCGCGCTCACGCTCCCACCCGGTGCGACCTGCTGAGGAAACGTCTTTGATGTTTCGGTGGTGCCTGCAACGACAGAGGTCCACTGCTTGCCAGGTACGGCGGTGCTCAACGAAACGCCCGCCACAGGCGCTCCTGTCGTATTCGTAAACGTCACCGTGAAGTCTCGCGAAGACTCCGGAGTGAACGTCTGCACACCTTCCTGTGTGGATCCTGCCGCCGCGGGCGACACCGTCAGGGGAGCCACGTCGTACCTGGCAGCCACGATGTTGGCTTGCACAAGCTGGTCGGTAGCGTTCGATGGAAAAGTGCCGGCGGCTGTCACCGCTCCCTCATAGAACGTTCCTTGCGAGCCGACACTGTTGTCGCCGCCGTTGCCCAACAGAATTGCCCCCTGCTTGCGCATCGGGTCATAGGTAGGATTCACGCGCTTTCCATCGAACATGACCGACAAATCCCCCTTTTGCGCGTCACCGCCCAGGGATGTCCAATGATGCGGTTCTCCCTTGCCCATCGCCGTCACGAAACGCCAACTGATGCTGGGTAGATTGGGACAGCCTTTGGTACCATCCTCGTTGACGCAACCAACGAGATTGTTTTCCTGGTCGGTCATAATCCACGGACCGTTGCCAGCCCCGCTAAACCACGGCGTGGCATTCCCGAAGTAGAGGGTTTCCATGGTGCCGTTGTCATCATCGCGGCTGTCGATCTCGGCATTGCCGTAGTCGAAACAGCAACCGGCGTTGAAATGCTTACCGTTGACGACCCAGTATTGTCCCTGTGCCTGGTCGTCGACGGCGGTGCCTTTCACATCGTTTTGGCGGAGGCCCATGCCGGGTTCGATGAATACACCGTAGACCTTGTGCCCCATGATCGTAGTCGGGGCCATATCGGCAACCGGGAGGGTGTTGAAGCCTCCCAGAGCCGGGCCGCCGAACCCGCCACGAGGGGCCTGCGTGAGATCGTTGTGCTTGGCAGATTGATCGTAGATGATGCTGATCCAGCAATAGGTGCCTGCGCAGAACTTATCCTGCGCGGCTGCGTCAGCATATCCGCCTGGATCCGGAACTGGCGAGCCAGCAGGCTGGACAACACCAATGTCCAGAGTCTTGCCGTCCGATTGGCGCAAAACCTGGTACAGCGGACCGTTATAGGTTGCATATAACGCGCGTGTCGTGCTGTGTGCGGCGGCACAGGGGGCATTGGCAGAAGCGTAGATGTCGCATGCGCCTTGAGGCCTGTGGGGAACATCACCTGGTTCCGTCGGAGCCTGTTGCGCCATCGTCACGGTGGCGCCAATCACCGGCAGCACAAGTAAGAGCACAAGCGCAAAATCGATTCTCGTTTTCATTCCTATCCCGTCTGCTCTGAAGAATCCTCGGGCACTCCGAAGAGACGGAATCTTTCCCCGGTTTTGCGGCCTGGTTTCTTCGAATTTCTGTCGGGAATATGTATACCACCTGCCCCTGCAATTGGCTCCAATCGTAAACTTCACCGGTTGGTCGCCAGGTTTGCTGTTCCCGATCGGGATCGTTTCCGACGCTTGCGAGATGATTTCGTGGACGGGGCCGTCATGCCCACGAAATCCTGTCCGAAACAGACCAGGTGGCGAAATGCCTACGAGAGCCGAGTGATACCAGGAAAAGAGTCGAACCCGATGCGACCTACCCCTTCAATTCGCTCATCTTCTTACCAACCGCGCCGGGTCCGAAATTGATATGAGCGTCCTTAATCGAAACTCCGACTACTTCGATACGCTTCAGGTCCCGTGTTCCGATCCCGGCTTCTTCCGCGAGACGCAGCGAGTTGTCGCCTCGGATGAACGGAGGAGTGCCGCGCTCCGCATACGGATCGTAGCCCATCACGGCCATCCCGACGGCGTCCACGTTGACGGCGTTGCGGCCGGCAATGATCACGCCCGGGGTCATCTTTTCCAGGCCTGGAAGCCACGGACCTTCGCCTCCCCGCACCGTCTCGACGCCATCCACGATCGCGATATCAATGGGCCGAATACCGTTCTGATCCACCAGAATGCGCGGAACCCGATAGCCCGGATCGCGCGGCGAATCAGGATGCAACTCGGCATCGACTCCAGAGGGCGCAGGCGTCGTTCCGTCGTGCAGCACCTGTCCGCGCTCTTTCGTCGGCCGCTCGTTCCCGCTCGGGCCGCAGTCCCCGCCATAGAGCGAGCAGGGCGTGTTGCCGAAGTTGTTCTTCATCGTCATGGTCACGCCGGCAATCCAATGGTTCTTCAGCTTCGCCATCGAAGCGTATACGTCACACTGATAGAACGCCGGGTTCAGGTGGTATGCCGGATAGGCGTACCCGCCCCAGGGCACTTTCATGCGCACATATTGCTTGTAGTTGCCCAGGTTCTGCACGTTTTCCCAAACCACCGGCACGCCCATGTTGTTAATCGCGTTTACGTCCAGGCCGTAGCGTGCCCACAGCGAGAGATCCTGATCGGCCGGGAAGAAGCTTTCAATCAGGCGAACGCGCCGCGCACCCGCCCTGGCAAACAGATGCACGGTCGCCGCCACCGTCTGCGCATTCGTCCGATAAGGAAGCTCAGGCGTCAGCGGCCAGTTCTTCGGATTTCCCGTGAGATTCAGCTTGAGCGCAACGGTCTTCCCGCGCACCAACTTCTCGATGCCGCCGATCTGATCGAACGCGCTTCGAGAGTTGCTGCCCATACTGCGCGTAATCGCGGCAACGCACGATCGCAACCTGGCTCGCTGGGGCCGCAGCCTTCATCAGCTTCGGCATGACAAGTGCCCCAAGCGTCGCAGCACCCGTGGTGGTCAACATCTCTCGTCTGTTCATGGCTTCCGCGCCTCAACGATATGCTACTCGCGTATGATCGATTGCGCGTGCCTTATTTGATATCCAGACGATCATTTGGTAAGCTCCTCGCCGCCGCCCCGCTCGCCAGAGCTTTCGCCCCGCTCGCTGGCGCGCCCTCCGAAAACCGCAACATGTTCCTCTCCTTGAACAGCGTCCTGTTGCAAGGTCGTGTTCACTGGCCTGACTTCGCGCGCTTGGCCGCGCAAATTGGCTTTCCCGGCACTGACGTCATGCTGCGACCGGCCATGGAAGCCGGCGTCAGCGCAACCAACGACCTGCTTGCCGAGCCTTAAGATCAGGCCGGCCGTCATCGAGTTTCCGGTCGAATTCCGCAAAGACGACGCAACCTTCCATGCCTCGCTCGCCCAGCTCGACGCAGCCGCCCGGTTCGCTGCCGCTATCCATTGCCCGCGCATGATGACGTACATCATGCCCTCGAGCGATACGCCAAAAGACGAACTGCGCCAAATCTATAAGCAGCGGTTTACAGAAAGCGCCCGCATTTTGGCGCGCTCCAACGTCCGCCTCGGCCTCGAGTTTCTAGGTCCGCTCGAACTGCGCAAAGCGCACAAATACGAATTCATTTGGCGCATGAACGATATGCTCGCGTTCGCCAGGGAATGTGGTCCCAACGTCGGACTGCTGCTCGATTCCTGGCACTGGCACCACGCAGGAGCCACCCCAGAGGACATCATTGCCGCCGGCCGCGATCGCATCGTGCACGTCCATTTCAATGACTCGCCGAACTTGCCTCCAGAGCAGATCCACGATAATCAGCGTCTGCTACCCGGCGAAGGTGTCATCAACCTGACCGGCTTCTTGCAGGCGCTCCACAGCATCCACTACAACGATGCGCTCAGCGTAGAAGTTTTCGGGCGAACGAAAGACATGACACCGGAAGCAGCCGCGAAAGCCGGCCTCGATAGCGCACTTGCTGTCTTTCGTAAGGCCGGAGTTCCCGAGGGATGAAGGCCCTGCGCCGCGTTGCCTCCGGACCCGGGGGCGACTGTGATCCTGAAAGGACTTAACAAATGGTGACGATAGGTGTGAAAAGACTGCGCCTCGACGCAATCATTCCAAAATATACGCATGACGGCGCGTTTGGAGATTTGGCCGCTGATCTATACGCGGTCGAAGAAGTGTCATTTCTCACCGGGGACGTCAAAACAATTCCGACCGGAATCGCATTGGAATTCCCTCCAGGATATGGTGCTGTGGTCGCCGATAGGTCCGGCCTTGCGATCAAAGGTCTGACGACATTCGCTGGGGTGATCGATCCAGGATACAGAGGCGAGCTAAAGATTGTGGCAGCCTATTTTGGAGCGGCCCCTCTCGTACTCAAAGCCGGAGATAGAGTCGCCCAGCTGCGAATCGTGGAACGTATAGGGGCGAGCTTTCACGAAATAGAAGAGTTAGGCGCCAGCGAGCGCTCTGATCGCGGTTTTGGCAGCAGCGGACTGTAATGCTCTTTTGAAGGGTACGGCCTTAGCCCGTAATTTAACAGTCAAGATGGATCGCCTTCAGCCATTGACCGCGCCTTACTCTCCGTGCAATCGTTAGAGAGTTTATCTGAGACATCCTCGGTGCAGATCGCTGACCTTATCCTACCTGTGTTTGCAGTGATCCTGACTGGCTGGATCGTTGGCTATACGGGCTATCTGTCGCGGTCGTTGTCTGACGCACTGATTCACTTCGCCTATAACATCGCAATGCCGGCATTGCTGATCGTCACTATTGCACAAGAACCAGCTCATTCGCTGATCAACTGGCGCTTTCTTGTTGCCTTTGGTGGCGGCTCCCTCATCTGCTTCATCGTCGTGTTCGGGATCATGAGCATCCATGGGTCCCGAAGTCTCGCAAGCCGAACGATGCACGGCATGGCGGCATCGATGACCAATACCGGCTTCGTCGCCTTACCCGTCCTGCAGGCGATCTATGGTCAGCGCGCCGTGTTGCCGGCGGCAATCGCCACTGTATTCGTGGCCGTTGTAATGTTTCCAGCAGCCGTGATCTTGCTCGAACTTGACCACCGGGACGAGCATGGCTCACCCACGGCCCCAATGACTACGGTTAAGCACATCGTGCTTAGTCCGATGGTTATATCAACTCTGATCGGCATGCTTTGGTCAGTCCTCGGTCTCCGCATGCCTGGGCCGGTCACCGCTTATTTTAGTATCCTGGCCAATGCGCTCACGCCTTGCGCTCTGTTCGCCATCGGACTGGGGCTCTCAATCGATGGATTGCGCGCCAATATTGGGCGAGCTTCGCTGCTCTCGGCCGTCAAACTCGTCATCATGCCTCTGATCGTCTACGGATTGAGCCTGTTCTTGGGTCTCGACCCCCTCTACACCATTGCAGCCGTAATCTGCGGCGCAGTGCCCACGGCCAAGACAGTCTACATCCTTGCGGGAGAGTACCGCTGCGAGGAAATGATGGTAGCGTCCACTGTCTCGATGACAACTCTAGCTTCCGTCATCTCGCTCGTGGTCTGGCTTTATGCGCTATCCGGGCTGGCAACACGCATCACTCCCGGATAAGGGCAGGAAGCGGCCAAACGGCTCGAAAAGTAACCCGGTGATCTCCGTCGCCCTATTTCCTATCAGCCTTCAGATCCGTCGGAACCTGCATCGGGATAAGGAACTTGCTGGCCAGAACATAGTTGTAAAGGTTATCGAGCGGCGGTGGAGGACGCAACTGACCGGCGGAGATCCATCCATTCGTATCGGTCCAATGCCAGCCGGTCGCGGAGATGTTTGGAATCGATTGCTGAAGGTCGCTTGAGTACATCGGATAGGCGTAGATCGAGACGTTCTGCGCGAAGAGGCGAGACAAAGCCTCAAGGAAGCTGCCCGGGAGCCTGGCGTAGCGATATTCCCATATGCGAACCAAAAGAGAGAGACCTACGACGAAGCGGACACGCTCTTTGGTATAGCGGTTAACAAAAGCGGTCATGCTATAGAGTTCCCGATCACGGAATAGCAACACGGCGCCACCCCGCGCGCGAAGGGCATCGATACGTTCGAGTAGGTTTGAAATTTCTGGAGGCGGATCAGTTTCGATGAGGGGCATCGCGGAGAGGCAAAAGAAGCCAGTAGGCGCAGCGTCTTTTTCTTCCATCTCTCCGCAGAGCTGCTGGATCGCCGCGGCTAGCAGCCGTTCATGGATTGCTGCATGCGCGAGATCCACATGTTCGAAGGATCCTGGCGCGAGCACAACTGATTTTTTGTGGAGAACTTCGTTAGGCGGCGCTGGTGACCCGTTGTTCAAAAAACATACCGCTTCCGCAAGACCTGCGCGGACCAGATGGGCAAGGATCGCGCGCTGATCCCACCCTTCGAAGGCGCTCCCACGCAGTTCCACATAGTCGATTTCGATGCGTCCCGCAACGTCCTGAGCAATATTGTCGAAGAATCCCTCTTTCGTTTGCGACTGATAAAACACGGCATAGATAAGGTTCACGCCCAGGATACCGATAGCCTCCTGCTGCAGTGGGTTGGAGGGATCACGCATGTTGATATGCAAGACGATGTCGTTCGGTTGGCCACCGGCTTGCAGCTGGAATCGCAGGCCGATCCAGCCGTGAGCCTCGTTGGTTCCTGCATAGTTGCGGGCGGAGATGGTATCGACAAAGGAAAAGAAGCGGGCTTCCGACCCACGACTCTTGTTTAATTGGTTGACGATTTGCGTCCACTCACTGTTCATCATCGCTTCCAGGCGTTCTTTGGAAACGTAGCGGGAACCAAAACCATACAGGTCGTCGCTGACCTCCTTGTCATAGGCAGAGATGGATTTCGCAACGGTCCCGGAGGCCCCTCCAACAACCAAAAACCACCGCGCAACTTCCTGGCCCGCGCCAATTTCGGCGAAGGAGCCATAGGTGGTCGGATCCAGATTGACGCCGAGAGCTTTCTGATGAGTGCCGAGCTTTTCCGTGGATGCCATACACTTGGACTCCCAGCTTCCTTGAGAATTTCCGCGATACAAAGGCAACGCAAGCAAGCTAACGTTCGTTTCAGCATGCCACTTACGGGTAAGTCTACTGGACTCGAACAGAGTTCTCACACACACTCGAAAGCCGTTATCTGCGCGACCCCTTAGGGGCCGAGTAAAGTCGTGCCCAGATGCAAACCAGCAAAGTTTGATGGCGGTTGCTCAGCGCAGACAAAAGAAAACGGCTGGCAGTTTTGCCAGCCGTTCCTTTGGGTCAGAGTAGATATTTACCGGTGTCCCCCACCGCCGTGGCCACCGCCACCGCCGCCGTGGAATCCGCCGCCACCGCCACCGCCGTGGAATCCACCACCACCGCCACCTCCGTGGAACCCACCACCACCGCTACCGCCGAAGCTAGGGCCGCCGTGGAACCCACCACCACCGCTAACGCCGAAGCTAGGGCCGCCATGGAATCCGCCGCCGGCATTACCGCCGTGGAATCCGCTGGGTCCGCCTACACTGCCGCCATGGAATCCACTGGCGCTCCCACCCGCGAATCCGCGGCCACCCCCGGCATAACCGGATGGACCGTGATCAAAGCTGTTTCCAGCTCGTGCGTATCCAACGCCGCCGTGATAGCCGTTGTTGTAGCCGGGGTGGCCGTAGTATCCGGGGTGGCCGTAATATCCAGAGCGGCCATAATATCCACCGCGACCGTAGTAACCGCCGCGACCGTAGTACCCACCGTGGCCCCAATAACCGTGGTACCAGGGACCGGCGCCGATGAAGAGGCCACTGACGAACCAGCTCGGTCCGTAGTAACCATAAGGAGCGCAGGCGTAAGGATAATAAGAGTAATAGCCCCAGGAGCAGACCGGAGCAGGGTAGTCGTAACCGTAGTCTCCGTATCCTCCATCACCGATGCCTATACCCACACCAATCTGGGCGTTAGCCGGAGTAGACATCAACGCTGCGGGAATCAGCGCGCCGAGCAGCAGAAAATATCTGAGAAACTTCATTTTGGTACCTCCGCGCCAAGGCATCATGCATACATAACCAACCGCTTTGGCGATACTGCGAACACCCTTGGTTATCTTCGGGTGCCTACTACCTACAACAACGTTCCCGGAAGAAAGTTGCGCTTGTCCGGGGGTTTGGCAAGCGGATTGCCTTCTGCCGCCGTCCCCTTAGCCCATTCCCCAAGTCGCTACATATTAGATGCCCCACTACACGAACGGGAAGCGCGACTTGGCGGCTGGTACAGTAGGGGGAAGTGAGTGCCACCACGCTTCCTCCCCCAGCTATGTTTGCCAAAGCGCAACGTGTTCATTTCATTGGGATTGGCGGGATCGGAATGAGCGGCATAGCCGAGATCCTGTTGAACCTTGGGTATGCCGTTTCCGGGTCCGATCTGCGCCAATCCGGCATTACCGACCGCCTGGTGGGCTTGGGCGCGACCGTCTTTGCGGGCCACGCCGCCGCCAATGTGGTTGGCTCCGGGGTCGTGGTCACCAGCTCTGCCGTCAATGAGCAGAACCCGGAAGTGGTAGAGGCACGCCAGCGCAAAGTCCCCGTCATCCAGCGGGCGGAGATGCTGGCGGAGCTCATGAGGCTCAAATATGGCATCGCGGTCGCGGGCATGCATGGCAAGACCACCACCACCTCCATGATTGCCACCGTGCTGGCCGCGGGTGGGTTAGACCCAACCGTGGTCGTCGGCGGCCGTGTGGATGCGATGGGTTCCAATGCCCGCCTGGGGAAGTCGCAGTACCTGGTAGCCGAGGCTGATGAGAGCGACCGCTCGTTTCTCAAGCTTTCCCCAATCCTCTCTGTGGTGACCAACCTGGATCGTGAACACATGGACTGCTATCGCGACATGGAAGACGTGGAGTCAGCGTTCCTCGAATTCATGGAGCGGGTTCCGTTTTACGGAGCGTGCACGGCATGCATCGACAATCCTCAGCTCGCCGACTTACTGCCCCAAGTGCGCCGGCGGGTATTCACCTATGGCATGTCTCCGTCGGCCGATTATGTCTTGCGTATGCTGCCTCCTGCGGAAGGGGTACGCTCCCGCTTTGAGGTGGTTGCCGACGGCCTCGTGCTGGGCCCGTTTTCTCTCAACGTACCCGGCCGGCACAATGTGCTGAACGCAACCGCCGCGGTGGCGATTGGTAGCCAGCTGGAGGTTGGGTCAGAACACATAGCCCAGGCGCTGCGCGACTTTCGCGGAGTGGATCGACGCTTTCAATTGAAGGGTTGTGCTCGCGGTGTCAACGTAGTCGACGACTACGGCCACCATCCTACCGAAATTCGCGCCACGCTCAACGCCGCACGGGAATCGGGCTATCACCGGGTCCACCTGATCTTTCAGCCTCATCGCTACACCCGTACCCGCGACCTGATGGCCGAGTTTGCCACAGCTTTCGACGACGCCGATACGGTCCAGGTGCTGGACATTTATGCTGCCAGCGAAGACCCCATCGCCGGGGTCGATTCGAAAGCCCTGGTCAAGGCTATTGGCCGCAAAGAAGTCCAGTACGCGTCGTCCTTCGACGAAGCAGTCAGCCGAACTGTAGCCCAGGCCGCAGACGGCGACGTCATCTTAACCTTGGGAGCGGGAAGTGTGTCGCAGGCGGCGGCCATGGTGCTCGAAGCGCTGGCAAAAGCGGTTTGAACGCCGCCCAGTGCAAAGCATTCTCGAAGGGAATCGGACGGGTGCCCCACGTTCGCCCCGGCGTACGTGGGCCAAAAACGGGTTTTTCTCGAATGCCTTTACCAAATCAGTCCCAAAATGGCGGTCGAGCGCCAGTCCCAAACCGGCAACTTCAAAGACCCGCGTACCAGTCGTACCCGAGCTTGGTCCAGTAGTCGTCAGGCTGCTGGTCGGTGTAAGCGATGAGGCCGATCCGCTTGATCTGCTTATATCCGTACTTGGTCGGCGCGTGCAGCCGCAGCGGGGCTCCATGATATTGCGTCAGGGGACTGCCCCCCATCTCGGTTACCAGCAGGGTTTGCGGATGCAGGCAAACGTTCAAATCGTAACCGACATAGTAGTCGCCGTTCGGCGTCTCCATATATACGTAGCGGGGAAGCCTGCCATCGGGGCCTTTTTCCGGCGGATACGCCGCAATCAGGTCTGCCATGCGCACTCCACCCCAGTGAACGATCTGGCTCCATCCCTCGATGCACTTGAATTGTGTGACCAGGTCGTGCTTCGGCAGCTTAAGAATATGATCCATGGTCAGAAGCAGGCCGGGCGTGCCGGGGCTTAGTGTAGAGCGGCTTTCGCCTGCCTCTTCCAGACCGCGCGGCATCCGCCCGGCGCGCTCCTGGCGTACCTTTTCTCCGGCGAGCATGGACGCGGGGGCCATTTTCTCCGCCGTGTCGGCGCTGGGAGCCACCTTCGTGTCGTGGCCCTGGTCTTCGTGGGTCTTCACATCGGCGTACCGGTATTCCCAGGCTGTCACGTCTGGAACGTATTCCGGATACCTTTTTGCGTTGGCCACGCCGGCCATCTGCAAACGCCAACTCTCCGGTACCAGGGCCTGCTTCAGCCCGTAAACTCCGTTGACGCGCAGCTCCTCGGCGCGCTTGAGCGGATAGGTGGGAGCCAGTGCGCGCTCGTCGAAGATCGTGCGGGATAGCCTGGCGTTGGCCTGAAAGACCCTCCGGAAAGGCTTCGGCTGCATGCTGAGCCGCTGGGTGCTATCGATCCACTCGTAGACCCCCCATCCTGCGGCCGCGGCTACGGCGGCGATGGCGAAGCTGCGGCGCGTATGTTTGCGGCTCTCCTGAAGAACGGCTTCGTCGGCCGTTTTCTGGGCTTCTGTCTCTTTGTCGTCGAGATCGCTCATCCCCAACTCTTCCTCTCGGCATCAAGGGAGGGCTCCTGAATCGGCTTCACTTCCAGTCCACTCACCATGCTGCGGAAGTTGTTCCAGCCCGCCAGCACTACCTGGGTCACATGAACGAGGAAGAACCCGCAGAAGCCGAGGGTTAGCAGAAAATGCTCCCACCTCGCCATTTCGTAGCCACCCAACAAAGTCGTCACCCAATGCAATTGGGTGGGCTTGTAGATAGCAAGCCCGGTAATGAGACTCCCGAGGCCCATAAAAATTACAGAGGTGTAGGCGATTTTTTGGGCGCCGTTGTACTTGGTCTGGGGCGGCAGGTAGTTGCTCAGGTGCAGGTCTTTTAACGTCACCTGGATCGCTTGTTTGAGGCTCTTCCGGTCGGGAACGACAAAACGCCATTCCCCGGAGAAGATGGTAAAGAGGACATAGAGGAAGCCATTGATGGCGAAGATCCAGGCGAAAAAGAAGTGGAACCCCAGCCCCTCGGTCACGTGATAGGGCGCGTTCATCGCCTGCCAGAACCAGTGGGGGAAGAAGCGGACAAGGGTGAAGGGTCCGATGCCAAGCCGGTAGACCGCGTGAGGATGTTTGTAGGCGTTGTCCGAATCGTTCCAATAGATGAGGAGGCCGCTCCAGATCATGGTGAAGAGCACCGGGAAGTTGATCCAATGCATCCAGCGGATGGCGAGCGGATGCTTCTTATCGAGGCGAATGCTGGCGGAAACCGGCGGCCTTGGTGTTTCTACTGGAGGCGGAGGCGCGGCAACTACTGCCTCTTCGGCAGTTGCGGCGTCAGGTTCAGACGGCGTCACCACGGTTGGGTCTTCGGCTTCCGGAACCGGCTGGCCGTGCGAGGGCATCGGTTGACTATTGCTTTCTTCTTCCATCATGACCTACGCCTCCGATGCCAGCATCTCGCCTTCTAAAACTCTTTGGCAAGTTTTCGCTGCAGAGTGGCCCAATTAGGATTCAGGAAGAGGTAGGAGGTTACATATGCGCGCTCCTATATTTCAGATCGACGCCTTCACCACCCGGCGGTTCGCGGGAAATCCCGCCGCGGTGATGCCACTGGAAGCGTTCCCGGCGGATGCAACGATGCAGGCCATCGCCGCGGAGAACAACCTGGCCGAGACCGCATTTCTGGTGCCGGATGGCGAAGACTATCGCTTGCGCTGGTTTACCCCGGCGACGGAAGTTCCCCTTTGCGGCCACGCCACCCTGGCCAGCGCGGCAGTGGTCATGGAGCGCCTGGAGCCGGGGCGGACCTCGGTGGTCTTCCACTCCGCCAGCGGGCCGCTCACGGTGAATCGCATCGGTGGCGGCTATGTGATGGACTTTCCCGCCCGGCCCTCGGAGCGGATCGCACCGCCGCCCGGGCTGGTTGAGGCGTTGGGCGCGGAACCCGCCGAAGTCTTCGCCAACTCCTTCAACTACCTGGCTTTTTTCGAGAGCGCTCACGTTTTGCGTGAACTATCTCCTGACATGCCGGCGGTGGCGCGTCTGGACCGCCCGGGCGTGATCGTGACCGCGCCTGAAGAAGAGAATGGAGAAGGGAATTACGATTTCCTCAGCCGCTACTTTGCGCCCGCCAAGGGAATACCTGAGGATCCCGTCACCGGTGCGGCTCATTGCATGTTGACCCCTTACTGGGCCCATCGCCTGGGCAAGACATCCTTCCGTGCGTTCCAGTGCTCTCGCCGCGGCGGAGAGGTCCTTTGCCGGCTGCGCGGCGAACGGGTGGAGCTGGAAGGTTCCTGCGTCTTCTACCTTGAAGGCGAAGTCGAGATCTGACATTATCGCCTGGGTCTTCGAACACTGGTTTTATATCAGGCCACGACATTACGCGGCCCGTAAAGAATGGAAAGAGGCTGGGGCTTCAGAGCGCGTGTGAGAGTCATGATTTATCAATTTAGTCCCGGAGGGACGGCAGAAATAGCCAAGGACGCTAGTCCTGGGTAGACTTAGCTTTTTGAGCATGTAACTTGTTGAGTTGATTTAAAGCGCGCTTGGCGGAATAAATCCTGGTCGCATCTAGATCGTCTGCTGCCCAAATGGATTTAGACAATGCCTCGGCTCACCAACCGCCCCTTTCCTCCATCAACCGCCCTATCCTCCAGCAACCGCCCTTTCCTTACAACTACCCTCTCCTTGTTTGTCATCCCGAGCGCAGCCGAGCGGATCTGCTGTGCGCCATTCGTGTGCCCCGCTCCTACCGGTCCACAACCTCCACTTGTCATCCGCCCCACCCTCCTGGAAACATCAACTCCCCTTTGGACACGTCTCGCTGAAAGGAGCCCAGGACGCCAGTCCGGTAGATAATCAAACATGATTGAGTCCCGCAGGGACGGCTGAAGGTTGTCCAGGATTACGTCGCGGCCTATCTTCAGCCGTCCCTCCGGACTGAGTTTGGAGATGGAGTTCTTACGCAGGCTCTTCAGCCCCCGCCGCACGCATCCTGCTCGAAATACTTGCTCGGAATTTCTCGGCCGAAAAATCCCGGCGGCCATAAAGCCCGGTTTTTGCTACGCCCTTTGCGGCCCAACCAAAGTCGTGCTCTGATACAAAACAAAACCCCGCATTCAAAGCAGCTAGCTTCCCACCAGGTTTAGCTTCACCTCATTCACAGGTACGGTGAACTTCTGGAGCGGTACTAACGTGGCGGTAGGTGCTTGCACCGTGCTCACCGCCTTAAACTCGCAGGTCAGCAGAGCGGGGGTGAGGGTGAGCACAGCATAGCCATGGGTGGAGGAGTCCCAATACTTGATGTGCGGGTTGGCTGCGCGAATGACGGGATTCAGCAGGTTGGGGGGAATTCCCATCTGTTTCGCGGGGATAGGAGCGCTCGGCAGGTCAACGGTAGACTCTATCTGTTCCGCAAGATTCGCCGAGGAAATAGAACCAACCATCAATTCAATCCCCACCGGCCTCTGGAAGGGATTGTCGAAGTCCCGCTTGAGATAGCCCGCCAGGAAGGTGTGCAAATCGCCGGTGATGGCGATGAAGTTTTTCACTCCCGCCCTATGCACAGTATTGAAAATCAGGTTGCGTTCCTGTTGGTATCCATCCCACTGATCGAGATCGATGTACACCAGCGCAAACTTCAATTGCATCAGCATCACTTCGTTGGCCCAAATCTTCCAGGTGGCGGTTGAGCCAGTCAACTGATCCAAAAACCATTGCCGCTGGGTCACACCGAGCATGGTGCGGCCGCTATCACCCATTTGTCCCGCAGCCCAGGGAGAAATAACGCTCGCCGACGCCATTGCTGCCGCAGGGAGGGCCGTCGCGATAAAGACGCTCGTCGGTGACCACCAGGTCCATGAGCGTGCCGAAACTGAATTTGCGATAAACCTGGATCGATTGTTCCCAGGTCTGGGTTGGATCGAAGGCCACATCCGCTAATCCGTACTCGCTCCAGGCCTGGTTTGCCGCCTGCCGAAGTGCGGGTTGCGGCGTGGTCGCGGTGTCCGGCGCCGTGTTGTTGTCAGGGTGGAAATCCTGATGGCAATCGTTGGCGAACTCGTGGTCGTCCCAAAGCTGAATAAAGGCAAAGTTTTCATGCACCGCCTGCAGGTTGGGGTCGCTGCGGTAAACCTGGTAGAGGTGGCGGTAGTCATCCACGTTCTGGGGAACCGCACTCCCGGAGGCAAAAGGAGGGATGGCGCGCACCGCATTCGCCTGCGTCACCGTTTCATATATGTAATCGCCCAGGTGCACGACGTACTCGATGTCTTCGAGTGCCAGGTAGCTGAGGGCGGTGTAGTAGCCGTTGTTGTAATCCTGGCAGACGACGTAGCCGATCTTGAGCTGTGCGAGTTCCGCGGTTGCGGCAGGAAGCGTCTTGAATCGGCCTGTTCGGCTGGGTACCTGGTTATAGAGGAAGCGATAGTAAAAAACGGTGTAGGGCGCCAGAACAGGATTGGAGATCGGCAGCTTCACCGTGTCGTCCGATGCCGGGTCCACGGTGGCCACCCCCTGCACCAGGATCGACGTGAAGCCGGAGTCCGCCGCGATCTGCCAGGCGATGTTGCCGGCGGAAGGAGCACCCATCGCCGTGGGGGCAATGCGCGTCCAGAGCACAATGCCGGTGGGCTGGGGATCCCCCGAGGCGACCGACTGCGGATAGGTCGCCGCCTGATCCTGGGCCGTGTACGCAGGGTTGATCGCGAACAGGGTTTGGATATCGTCTGTGGTGAGGCCCGAGACTTCAGGTCCGGAGATGAATGGTACCTGGTTGGGATAGGTCTGCGCGGACTCCACCGCACTGAAGACCTTGTGCAAGGGTGAAACCCAGGCGATGGCACTTGCGGTCGCGGCTGCGCGAATAAAGCTGCGTCGCTGCATGGATAGAACCTCCGGGAGTGTTGAACGTGCTCACAAGCATGTTTCTTGCTCAGATGCAGGTGGTGGGTGGCCTGCAGGCGGCTGGACAACAGTATCCCGCAAATACTTGAATACTATGCAAATCTCAGAAGTAGGCGAGGGTTTGACGGCGAGGCAGCGCAATCGAAGCCCTTTCAAAAGGGGATTCTCTCTGAGTCCCGTCAGAGCCTGCCCTGCCTCCCCGGCTTGCCGTGGGAGCTTGTCGAAACGGCACGGCTGAACCTAGCCCAGGATGAAATCCTGGTTTGCTGAACCAGACCAGACCAGTCCCGTCAGGAAGATGTGAAAAATTTGATTTGCTGGGGTTTTCGCGATTTTATTTTTGATACCAGATGCCTGCCGACACCCCACCGATCGCTTATAGGGCATCCTGGACAGATTTTCTAAGCGCCGAATTCGCTGCAGATTTGAAAATCGATTTTTTCACATCTTCCAGGGACGGCTGAAAATACCCGGTACGCTGTGAGTGAAGTTGGCAGAATTCGCCATCGAAGTGTAACGGTACCTTGTAGGAGGATGCGGAAGCCTGCCCATGTTCTTCTCTCACCGATTTCTGGTTACATCGATGCTCGTCCTCGCCTTTACCCCGCATCCCGCGGCTGCCGCTCATGCAGAAAGTACCGTGACCATCGATTCCCGCATACAGACCGCAATTCAGGGCTTTCCTGGCAGCGTCAGTCTTTTTGCCAAAAACCTCGACACTGGAAAAAGCTATGAGCTTCGCGCGGACACGCCGCTTCCCACGGCCAGCACCATCAAGCTCCCTATTATGGTGGAGCTTTTTGCTGAAGCGGAGGAGGGGAAACTCGACTGGAACCAGAAGCTGGAACTTACCGAGCAGGACAAGGTGTCCGGCACCGGCGTGCTGACGGAGCTTTCCGGAGGAGACCTCTTACCCATCCGAGACCTGATGCACCTGATGATCGTCGTCAGCGACAACACGGCGACCAACCTGATCCTGGGTCGGATCGGCGGAAACGCAGTCAATCAGCGAATGGCTCAGCTGGGGCTCAAACAAACCGCGGTGATGCGGAAAATCATGCAAACGAAGCCCGAGGGCTTCACCGATGAGGGCAAGAAGCCGGGCAACGACCGCTGGGGCACGGGCAGAAGTTGCCCCCGCGACATGGTCGTCATCCTGGAAAAACTCTACCGCGGTCAGCTGGTCAGCAAACCTGCTTCCGAGGAAATGATCAATGTGCTCAAACGGCAGCGCGATCTCCAGGGGGTCGGCCGGGATATGAAAGACACGGTGGTCGCCAGCAAGTCCGGGGCGCTCGATCATCTGAGAAGCGAGGCGGCAATCGTTTACTCTCCGCATGGACCCGTGGCCATGGCGATCACCGTGAACGACATCCCGCTGGTCGACTACGGGGTGGACAATCCCGGCAATCTGCTGATCTTTACGCTGTCCCAGATCCTGGTGCAGGAGTTGGCGCCCGCAAAGTGATTTCCCTGATCAGGCGTGGAAGGCGGATGACCTCAGGACAAACGCCTGTTCTCCGACGGCCCGTTGTGACACCCAGGTTAAGAAAAAGTTTTTTCCTCAACAATCGTGCTTGCCAATCCACCAGGGGTATGGATATAGTACAGAAACTGAAGTAAGTCCTCGGGTGAAGAGCAGCTTGTAAGAGGGTTGCCAATCGTTCCTTAAGTAGGGCCCGTTTAGACATTGTTGGTTTTGGAGGCGAGTATGAAACGCATTTCCTTATGGGGCTTCGCCCTCGTAATGGTCCTGGCGACGTTTGCCGTTTGTCAGCCCCTGTTGGGTCAGCAGACTACGGCGTCGATCACCGGCACCGTGGAAGATTCGGCCGGCGCGGCACTCAACGACGCCACCGTTACCGCTCGAGATACCGAGCGAGGTACTTCCTCCACCACCAAAACCACCCAGGGTGGCGTCTTCAATTTCAGCAGTCTTCCTATTGGCACCTATGAGGTGAAGGCGGAGTCACCCGGTTTTAATACCCAGGTCCTGCCGCCGATCACTCTCGTTCTCAATCAGAGAGCGCGTCTTGAATTCAAGATGAACGTGGGCGCGGTGACCAATACGGTGCAGGTGACCTCCGAGGCTCCGCAACTGCAGTCCGACACCACCCAGGTCAGCACCCTGATCGATGCGAACACAATCGTCGGCATTCCGCTGGCAACGCGCAATTACGTCGAGTTAACCCTGTTGGCGCCAGGTAGCGTCACCCCTGACAATGCATCGTTCAACACCGGCAACAACACGGCGGCCGGCGGCCGTCCGTCCATCGATGGCCACCGTGAGCAGTCCGATAACTTCATTCTCGACGGGATGGATAACAACCAAACTTCTGAAAATAACCTCGGCTTCACGCCAGCCCCTGACGCGATCCAGGAGTTCAACCTGATTACCTCCAACGCTCCTGCGGAGTTCGGCAACTTCGCGGGCGGTATTATCAACGCGTCGATCAAATCGGGCACGAACCAATTTCACGGAGATGTTTGGGAATTCTTCCGCAACGACGTTCTCAATGCCAACCAGTGGGAGAACAAATTCAACGGTCCCGGTAACTTCTTGCCGAGGGCGGCCCTCCGTTGGAACATGTTTGGTGGCACGATCGGCGGTCCCATCTGGAGAGACAAGCTGTTCTTTTTCGCGGACTACCAGGGTCAGCGTTTTGATTATCCGACGACCAGTAAGTTCATCACCGTCTTTACCAATGCCGAGCGCAACGGCGACTTCTCCCAGCTAAAGACTCAGTTGAAGAATCCGATCACCGGTGTGCCCTACGTCAACAACCAGATCCCGAAGTCGGATGAAAATGCGGTGGCGGCGGCTCTCTTTGCGTCCAAATACTACCCGACGCCGATCAACAACAACACAACGAACAATGCTATCAACCAGGTTAACCAGTCCTACAACACTGACCAGGGCGATGCCAAAATCGACTGGAACATCACCCAGAGTGACCGGTTGAGCGCCCGCTATTCACAGCAGTCTCAGGTGAATCCATTAGTCAATTCACTGGCCATCCTGGCGAATGGCACGTCGACTGCTCCAGTCCACAATGCGGTGGGCACCTGGACTCACACGTTCGGCCCGAACATTCTGAACGAAGCCCGTTTCGGTGCGTCGTGGATCACCATCACGACCAATACATCTTTCCTTCCCAGCATCGGCGACCTCGGGAGCCAACTTGGAATTGCCAACGCTAATAGCGCCGGTCCTGGCTTGCTAGAGCTCGGGTTCGGCGGCGGCACAGCACCTGCACCTGGTAACGGGACGCTTACCAACGTGGGCAGCAATGTGGTGAACCAACACTTCGCAGATACCGTTATCCAATTTGACGATGGAGTGACGGTTACCCGCGGCAAGCATGTCTTCAAGACCGGCTTTCAGATGTGGCGCTTCCGCCTGAACACTTTCTACACCGGCAACAGCGGTGCGTACGGATCCATCCTCTTTGGTGGCTCCTTCAGTGGTGACCCGGCAAGCGACTTCTTCACCGGATATCCGGTCGCGACCGGTAAGGGCGCGAGCACTGGTGGCACATGGCACCAGTTCGCCTGGAGATATGGCGGATATGGGATGGACGACTGGCGTATCACCCCGACCTTGACGCTTAATCTCGGCCTGCGGTACGAAGCGACAACTCCCTGGGTGGAATTGAACAACCGCCAGGACAACCTGGACCTTGTTACCGGACAAATCAAGTTCGCCGGCGTCGACGGAAATAGCCGCGCACTGTATAACTCCGAATACGGTTTGCCCGCTGTTCAGCCCCGCGTCGGGTTTGCCTGGTCTCCTGCTGCTTGGCAAGGCAGGACGGTCCTTCGCGGTGCCTACACTATTTCTTCCTACCTCGAAGGCACCGGTACCAATCTGCGCCTTGCACGCAATCCTCCCTTTACGCCAACGGAAGTGACGGCTTTGTACACTAAACCAACCGTCACTACCGAGTCGGGTCCGGGCGGGGCCGTTGCCGGTGATCCTTATAAAGGTGCAATCTTCTACGTCTGGGACAAAAAGGTTCAACCTGAGATGAATCAGCAGTGGAACCTGACCGTTCAAGGACAAGCCACAGCGACGACTACCTTTCAGCTCGGTTATGTCGGTGAGCATGGAACACACTTGATCGTTCC
This sequence comes from uncultured Acidobacteriaceae bacterium, assembly GCA_963847155.1. Classification (GTDB taxonomy): domain Bacteria; phylum Acidobacteriota; class Terriglobia; order Terriglobales; family Acidobacteriaceae; genus PALSA-350. The sequence continues at coordinate 150,722 of CAWJZH010000012.1, forward strand.
GACACCCTATGCTCAGAAAACGCTCACCAATGGGGTGGTGACCCCTGGTCTCTACTTCCAGGGCAACCCGGCCTTGGTGGCGGAACTCTCGAATGTGTCCGGAACTTCGAGCACGGGTTTCGCAACCTACCACGCGATGCAGGCTGTGTTACAGAAACGGATTTCCAACGGTCTGGAAGGGCAGGTGGCTTACACCTGGTCTCATTGCATGACCAACAACAGTGGATACTACGGAACCTGGGGCTCGGCAACCCAAGCAACTCCGGGATCCCCGTATTACCAGAACCTGTACGACCCGCACGCCGACTATGCGAGTTGCTACTTTGACTCGAAAAATATTCTTGCCGCGTACGCCACCTACGATCTGCCGATTGGCAAGGGTAAGGTGATCGGCAACAACATGAACTCGGTCGTGAATTCAGTCGTAGGGGGTTGGCAGGTTTCCAGCATCATCTCTCTTCACAGTGGCTTTCCTTTGGCGGTGTACCAGGCAACCGACACCTCGAATACCAATGGCCGCGGACCACGTCCCAATTGCTCCCCGACACAGATGCAGATATTCGGCCGCCAACCCGCAACCAGCAATGGAGCCTTCCAGGGATTTCAGTACATGAGCTCTGCTGGGTATTCGACGCCAGCAGACAATACCTTTGGCAACTGTCCGTTACAGGGGCCTCAAATAGGACCAGGGTACACGGATACGGATATCGGTCTGCTGAAGAATTTTCACTTCACCGAGTCCAGATACCTCCAATTCCGGGGAGACTTCCTGAACGCATTCAATAACGTTCAGTTGGGCCACCCGAACACGAACTTCCCCAGTGACACCTTCGGATTGATCAACACTTCGCAACCCGCAAGGAACATACAGTTCGCGCTTAAGTTTTACTATTAGGCGCCTGTTAGACTCAGGGGCAGACGCTGCAATAAACAGCGTCTGCCCCTTGTTTTTTGGTGCCATGAAGGGCATGTCCCTGTTCTCATGAACTGTACACTCGCTAAGCAGTCTTTTTCGATCGTTCTCTTATTCGCTGCGGGCGCCTCGTGGGCGCAAGTTTCGAGCAAACCAGCCGCTGCGGTTACTCCCGCTGCGGCCGAACACGCCGCAACACTGGCCGAGGGCGGCCGTTGCGCGGAGGCGTTGCCCGTCCTGACAAAGTCAGCGGCGCACATCACCGACAGGGAGCTACAAAAGAGGGTTAGCCTTGATGCCGTCCGCTGCGCCACAACGCTGCAGCAGATGGAACCCCTCCAGGAAATCCTGCGACTGTTGAGCCGGCAATTTCCGCATGATCCCGAAGTGCTATATATCCTGACCCACGCCTATTCTGATCTGGCTGCGCGCACGGCGGCCGAGCTGGCTACATCGGCCCCGGCGTCCATTCCTGCCCTTGAAATGGACGCCGATGCTAGCGAACAGCAGGGCAAATGGGATCAGGCAGAGAAGGACTATCGGAAAGATTCTGGAGAAAAATCCGCGCTATCCGGGCATTCATTTTCGCTTGGCGCGGTTGATCCTATCCAAGCCAAGTCCGCCGGCGGACTTTGCCGAGCAGGCCAAGAAAGAGCTGCAACAGGAACTCGAAATCGATCCCGCGAATGCCGGCGCCGAATACGTGCTGGGAGAACTGGCGCGCCAGGCCCAAGACTTACCTGGGGCAGTCCAGCATCTCTCCAAGGCCACCGAGTTGGATCCTAATTTCTCCGACGCTTACCTCGGGCTCGGCATGACGCTTCTTGCGGAGAAGAAATATCCGGAGTCAGTTGCTCCTTTGGAAAGGGCGGCCAAGCTTCAGCCCGCGAATCCTGCCGCTCATTACAGCCTGGCGACTGCCTATGCACGTACGGGACGTCGAGAAGAAGCGGATCGGGAATTTGCTTTGCAGCAGAAGACCTCGGGGCCCGCAGGCGCACAGGGAGCCCAGCCTCCGCAGTGAGCGCGAAGAGGACACGGTTATCCCGCAGGCATTTTCTCCGGACTCTGGCCGGCACTGCCGGGCTTGCCGGCGCGAATGCTTCCTGGCCCCGATTTGTCCAAGCAGCCTCGATCTATCCCTTCGAAGAAGTACCAGCATCCGTTAGTCACATTACCTGGGTGCATACAGCCGGCAAGTCGCCGCAGAAATACCTGCCGGAAACCACCGGGGCGGGTTGCGCTTTTCTCGACTACGACAACGATGGATGGATGGACATCTATCTCGTCAACAGCGGCAAATGTGACTTCTACGATCCAAATCCGCCTTTGCGCAACGCGCTCTACCGCAACAATCGCGATGGCACTTTCACCGATGTTACGGAAAAAGCAGGCGTGGCGGCCGGAGGCTACGGGCAAGGCGTGGCTGTGGGCGACTACGACGGCGACGGTTTCCCCGATCTGTACGTCACCCAGTACGGAAAATGCATTCTGTATCACAACAACGGCGATGGAACCTTTAGTGACGTTACCGGGAGAGCGGGCGTCGCTGCCGCCGGATGGGCATCGAGCGCCGTGTGGTTCGACTATGACAACGACGGACGGCTAGACTTGTTTGTCTGTAACTTCGTCGATTTCAATAAAACAAAAAATCTCAATTGCGTTGCCTACAACAAACCCGGGTATTGCGTTCCGACGCTGTACAAACCGGCAGCCAGCTGGCTCTTCCATAACAATGGAGACGGCACCTTCACCGATGTCAGCCAATCCTCAGGAATCGCCAAACACCTGGGAAAAGCCTGGGGCGTCGTTGCAGCCGATCTGAACAATGACGGCAAAATGGATCTCTTCGTCGCCAACGACACTGTGCAGAACTATCTGTATATGAACCGAGGCAACGGCAAGTTTGAAGAGATTGCTGCTCTTGCCGGCGTCGGCTTTAGCGAGAGCGGCCGGCCCCGCTCAGGGATGGGCGTGGATTCTGCGGATTTCAACCAGGATGGCTGGATGGATCTGTTCGTGGCCAACATCGACCACGAGAGATTTTCTCTCTACCAAAACAATCGCGATGAAACGTTTGATGACCAGGCCAACGCGACCTCGATCGGCGCCGCGACTCGATTGCTGAGCGGTTGGGGACTTAAGTTTTTCGACTATGACAACGATGGCAACCTTGACCTGTTTCTCGCCAACGGAAATCCGGATGACATGATCGAGACCATGCAGCAGGATGTGACCTACCGCGAGCCGCTGATGCTGTTTCACAACGACGGCAAGTCGCTGCACAACGTCAGCGCGGAAAGCGGGCCGCTCTTCGCCAGAAATCTCTCATCCAGGGGCCTGGCCATCGGCGACTTCGACAACGATGGTGCCGTTGACGTGCTCGTCTGCGTGAATGATGGCGCTCCGCTGCTCATGCGCAACCTTGCCGCGAAAGGCAATCATTGGTTGGGAATCAAGTTGGTGGGTAAAAAGTCGAATCGTGACGGGGTCGGCGCGCGGATCACATACCAGGCAGGAGATCTTAAGCGCAGCCGAACGAAAGTGGGTGGGGGAAGTTATCTGTCGTCCCACGATCCGCGCATGGTGCTCGGCCTGGGCGCGCGGACGAGGATCGACTGGCTGGAAGTGAAGTGGCCGGAGCCGAGCGGTAAGACGGAGAGGTTTAGCCAACTTCCCATCGACAAGTACATCACCATCACCGAAGGCGAGGGCATTGCGTCGAAGTAGCTCGGTCAGGCGGACGGCCCAACCAGGCGCATACCCAGCTTTATGGCAAATGCATCTTGAGCAGGGCGCGCACCAAGGCAAAGGCGAACAACAACTGGGTCGCCAGGAAGATGGGAATGCTGGCCAGGAACGAAATAGCCAGCACCTGGCCGGCTACTCCCAATTTTGTGGCGTCGCCTCGCAGCGTCATGTAAAGGGCGATTTGTCCGATGACGCACCAAACCACGCAGCCGACGCTCAGCCAGAAGTGCCATTGGACCACGCTGGTTTGGAAGGGGATGTACCGAATCGAGTACAGGCAGGCGATCAGGCTGAAGAGTGCTGCGACGGCGTATAAGGGCATTTGCCAGGAGAGACCGAAGGAAGTCTTACCCACGATGACGCTCCATCCCGTGTTCGGTGTGAGATAGGGTGTAGATATACCACCGACCAGCAGGATGATGCTGGTGATCACGCAAAGATTTTCCACGCGCGCCATAAGTAATCTCCGGGTCTCCGAATTTTATATCCGTTCGCGGAAAGGGGTCTTCTGAAAAACCAATGCACCGGCTGAGCGCGCTTGACCTATCATTGGTAGCGATCTACCTGGCAGGCATCACCCTCTTTGGTCTTCAGTTCCGAAACAAAGACCGCTCCTTAAAGAACTACTTCCTGGCTGATCGCAGGATTCCCTGGTGGGCGATTGCACTCTCTATCGTGGCCGCCGAAACCAGTACGTTGACCATCATCAGCGTTCCCGGCCTCGCCTACACCGGCGATTGGGGATTCCTGGAAATTGTCCTTGGCTATCTTCTGGGTAGAATCGTTGTCTGCATCATTTTTCTGCCCCGCTATTTTCGCGGTGATCTCCTCACCGCGTACGAAGTCATCGGCCAGCGATTTGGCCCGCGGCTGCACAAACTCACGGCATTTCTTTTTCTCTTTCTGCGCGCGGCTGCCGAAGGGGTCCGAGTCTTTGCTGTCTCCATTGTGGTGGGCATCGCCATTGGCACCCGGGATGTCGTTTCCATCGCCATCATTTGCGTTCTCACTTTGATTTACACGCTGGAAGGTGGAATGGCTGCGGTGATATGGACCGACGTCGTGCAGATGGGGCTGTACATTGCAGGCACAATTGTTAGCGTCATTCTGTTGGGACAGCGCGTTCCGGGTGGCTGGCACGCCATTCAGATGTCCGCCTCAGGTGCCGGCAAACTCACCATCTTCCACTTCGCTTTCAGCCTGAGCCAAACTTACACCTTCTGGGCGGGGCTTGCAGGCGGGTGTTTTCTGACTATGGCGAGTCATGGTACGGATCAGCTCATGGTGCAGCGGCTGCTGGCGGCAAAAAACCTGCGCGATTCGCGCGTCGCCTTGCTGAGCAGCGGCATCGTGATCCTGGTCCAGTTCGTGCTCTTTCTCGCCATCGGTACGGGGCTCTACTATTTCTACGGTACTGTGACTAAAGGTATCGCTCCCGCGAATCCTGACCGTGTTTTCCCGGCATTCATCGTCACCGAGATGCCGCACGGCCTCGCGGGGCTTATGGTCGCGGCTATTCTCGCCGCTGCTATGTCCAACCTGAGTGCCGCGGTCAACTCGCTCAGCTCTAGCAGCATGGTTGATTTCTACATGGCCTGGAAACCGGATGCCGATGAACCGGAGCGTGCCCGCCTGTCACGCGCCATGACTGTGTTCTGGGCAGCGCTGTTGTTCGTGCTGGCATTGATGTCGCGAGGCGGCGGCCACGTAGTCGAAGTTGGTTTGTCGATCGCCTCCGTGGCGTATGGAGCACTGCTAGGAGTTTTCCTCCTTGGTACCCTTACCAAAAGCGCAACCGAAGCAGGAGCGATGATTGGCATGATCGGCGGTCTGGCGACCAACATCCTACTCTGGAAACAGCCTCACTGGTTCCCGGTCCCCAAAGTTGCCTTTACGTGGTTTGTGCTCATTGGATCAATGCTTACGTTTATCTTGGGATGGACAATGAGCAAATTCTTACCCAGAAAATCAGCGTCGAAGATCGCGGGGCTGCTCATCGTTCTGCTGGTTCCGCAGTTGAAGGCGCAGGACGCTGAGTTCCGGCAGATCGATCGTATTGTCGAAGGCGGCATCGCGGCCAGGAAGTTTCCGGGAGCGGTGGTCATCGCCGGTCACAACGGACACATCATCTTTCATAAAGCGTATGGCAACAGCTCTCTTACACCTGCCCCGGAACCCATGACCGAAGACACCATCTTCGATCTTGCCTCGTTAACCAAAGTGCTGGCCACCGCGCCGGCCGTGATGCAACTATACGAGCAGGGCCGCTTTCGCTTGAACGATCCGGTTGCGGAATATCTGCCCGAGTTTGCCGCCAATGGTAAGCAGGACATCACCATTCGTCAGTTGCTTACCCACTACTCCGGTTTACCTCCTGATGTCTCACTCGAAGACCCGTGGTTAGGCAAAGAAGAAGGATTGCGGCGCGCTTTTACGGCCACCCCGGTGACGGCGCCCGGAGTGCAATTCCGCTACAGCGACATCAATTTCATCGTGCTGGGTGCGCTGGTTGAGAAGCTTTCGGGACTCACGCTCGATGAATATCAGCGCCGTTATCTCGCGGAACCCCTGGGTGTGGAGCACATGCGATTTCTCCCGCCGCAAGGCTGGCGCAGTCGCATAGCCCCCACACAATACGATGGTGGAGTCATGCTCCGCGGACTGGTCCATGATCCAACTTCGCGCCGCATGGGCGGCGTTGCCGGGCACGCGGGACTCTTCAGCACAGCCGGCGATGTCGCGGTCTACGCGCAGAATCTGCTCGACCGGCTTGCCGGCAGGCCGAGCCATTTCCCGCTACAGCAACTCACACTCGAAAAGATGACCACGCCGGGCCAGCCGGCCACCGGCACCGCGCTGCGTGGACTTGGCTGGGACATCGAATCGCCGTTCTCCAGCAATCGTGGAGAGCTGTTCCCGGTGGGTTCCTTCGGTCATACGGGCTTTACCGGCACCTCCATCTGGATGGACCCCACCAGTGATACCTACGTGGTTTTTATGTCGAACGCTGTTTATCCCAATGGGCCGACTGGGATCAACGCCATCCGTGGAGGGGTCGCGACCGCCATTGCCAGGTGGGTGAAACTTCAACCGGATAGCGGAACACTCGCTGCCACGATTACCGGATATAACGAATCGGTCGCCGGAGAGCGGCGTTGGCAGGACCGCAACGGAAAAGCAACTTTGGGAATCGATGTTCTCGAAGAGGACCACTTCGCCCCACTGGCCGCGCTCGCCGCGAAACACGGTGGCAGGTTACGGCTGGGGCTGCTCACGAATCAGACCGGGCTCGATGCGCAGGGCCGCAGAACCATCGACATCCTGGCTCATGAGGCTGAGGCAGCTATTCATGGCCTCAAGCTCCAGGTGCTTTTTAGCCCGGAACACGGAATAAACGGCGCGCTCGATAGGGAAGGCATTCAGAATGGAAAGGATTCATCGACCGGCCTGCCCGTGGTGAGCCTGTATGGAGCCTCGGCCTCCGATCGCCGTCCATCCCTGGAAACGTTGCGCGGACTGGATGCGGTGCTCATCGATCTCCAGGATGCGGGCGTGCGTTTCTACACCTACGAAACCGTGGTTCGTTATTTTCTGGAAGCTGCGGGTCACACCGGCACGGACATCGTGGTCCTTGACCGTCCCAATCCGATCACCGGCGCGTTTGTGCAGGGCCCGCTTTCCGACGCTGGAAGCGAGAGCTACGTCAACGTCGCGCCGATACCTGTGCGCTACGGCTTGACGCTAGGTGAGCTCGCACGCTATCTCAATGGAGAGTACAAATTGGGCGCGCCGCTGAGCGTGGTTGAGATGAAAGGCTGGCAGCGCGGCGACTGGTTCGATGCCACGGGCCTCAAGTGGACCAATCCTTCTCCTAATCTCCGCAGTTTGAGGGAGGCGATTCTTTATCCCGCGCTGGGCTTGATCGAGACTACAAATATTTCGGTCGGCCGCGGAACTGACACACCCTTTGCCTATGTCGGGGCACCGTGGATCAACGGTCAGCAGCTTGCGCGAGTACTGAATGCCAGGTTGTTGCCCGGAGTGCGATTCATCCCGGTGGAGTTTACACCGCAGCCTCCCTATCCCTACGCCGATCAAGTCTGTCGTGGAATTGAATTGATCGTCACCGACCGCAACGTTATCGACTCACCGGAACTAGGCCTGGAGATCGCCTCCACTCTCCACAAGCTGTATGGAGACAAGTACGCGTTGAACAAGATTGAGACTTTGCTCGCCAACCGGAGCGTGCTCGAAGCCCTGCAGGCCGGACGCGATCCGCAACGCATCGCCGAAAACTGGCAACAGCAATTGCACGATTTTGAGACGCGGCGAAAACCCTACCTGCTTTATTGATAAGCGGGCGCACCCATTTCCCAGTGAGATACCCCTAGGATTCCCTGAAATTGCTACCAGCACGCCCTATAAAACCGCGTTATAGTTTGGATGGCAAATCTCACGACCTGACTCGGGCGTGGCAAAAATCGACTCTCAAGCAAACCGTGTAACGGTGTTCGCGGATGATGAACCGGTGGAGCAGTTTTTTCGCCCCGCGGCTACCTCAGCAGCGCGCGCCAAAATAACGCAGGATGTCTCTTCTGAGCGCACCGGAAGCCGCAGGCCGGCCAAACAGCCGGCCGATGCTGACCCGGACACTGAGGACGACACCTTTCTGCGCGCACGGCGACGCATCCCGGTCCGGCGCGGTCTCATTCCTCCCACCAGGACGGGCCGCATCCTCGCAGCCGTGGCAGCAGTCATCGCTGTGGGCGGCCTGTTCCTCCTGGCGACGCTGATACGTAACTTTTTCCGTGACGATCCCCGCTTTCGCATTGCCACCTCGTCGTCCATCCAGATCATGGGCAATAGCCAGGTGACGCGGCCCGAGCTGCTCTCGGTGTTCGGATCCGACCTGGGCCGCAATATCTTCTACATTCCCCTTAGCCAACGGCGCGCGGCATTGGAAGAGCTGCCCTGGGTGGAACATGCGACGGTGATGCGGCTTCTGCCCGATCAACTGAGGGTCGCCATCGTCGAGCGCACACCGGTGGCCTTTGTCCGCCAGGGCAACAGCATAGGCCTGGTGGATGCCCACGGGGTCCTGTTGCACCTGCCTCCGGCGGCCATGGCCGCTAAGCACTATTCCTTTCCGGTAGTCACCGGAATTTCCGCCCGGGATCCCCTCTCCCTACGCGCCGCGCGGATGCACCTGTACCAGCAGTTCATCCGTGACCTGGACTCCGGAGGATCGAAAGTCTCAACCCAGCTCAGTGAAGTCGATATTTCCGACCCGGAAGATATTTGGGCCCTCCTCCCCGCCGAGGGCAACGACATCCAGGTGCACTTCGGCGATTCCGATTTCCTGGCCCGCTACCGCAGCTACCAGCAGCATCTGCCCGAGTGGCGGCAGCAGTATCCACATTTGGCATCCGTCGACATGCGTTATGAAGACCAGGTGGTCCTCGACATGACGAAGCAGGCCAGCGGCGAATCGGGGCAGGATGCCACCAGCCCCAACCAACACCATCCAGCTGCAGTGAAACATCCGGCAGGGAAGCCTGCAAAGCCTGCGGCTAAATCGACCAAAGCGGGAAAAACAAAGGGCTGATACACGGCGATGAGCCAGAAAAGCGAAGACCTACTCACCGTACTGGACGCCGGTAGCTCCAAGATTCGGGTGCTGGTGGCAGAATTGCATGAAGGTGCTTTGCGCTATCGCGCGCACAGCGTGGTGAATGCGGAAGGCATGCGCAAGGGCCTGATCAGCGATCTTCAGCCGGCCAGTAGGGCATTCAACCAGGCGGCCACCGAAGCTGAGCAGATGGCGAATGCGGTCATCGCCAACTGCGTTGTAGGCCTGGGCGGTACCCACGTGCGCGGCGTGAACAGCCAGGGCGGCATCAGCCTGGGGAACCGCTTGCGCGAGATTACGCGGGAGGATGTGCGGGCTGCCGTGGACCGTGCCCGCTCTGTCTCCCTGCCCGCCGACCGCGAAATCCTTCATCTATTACCTCAACAATTTATCCTCGACGAGCAGCCGGGCATTCATGACCCGATCGGGATGATCGGCAACCGGCTGGAAGTGAATCTGCATATCGCCACGTGTTCCGCCAGCGCGGCGCAAAGCGTCATCACCTGCGCCAACAAAGCGGGCCTGGAGGTGACGGACACGGTGTTTGAGGGTATCGCCGCCGCCGAAGCGACGGTCTCGGCGGACGAGCGTGAACTCGGCGCCTGCCTCATCGACATCGGCGCCGGCTCCACCGAATTGGTGGTGTTTTTTGAAGGCGCGGTGGCTCATACCGCCGTGATCCCCGTCGGGGGCGACCACTTCACCAACGACCTTGCGGTCGGCCTGCACATGTCGGTGCAGGAAGCGGAGGCGCTAAAGCTGGAATACGGTCACTGTGTAGTCACCTCGGTCCCTTCTTCCAGCGAACTGGAGTTGATTGCCGGCGGCACGCATGTTATCCGTACCATTAAGCAGCGTTCGCTGAGTGAGATTCTGGAACCGCGCGCCCGCGAGCTTTTCCAACTGTTGCGAGAGAACCTGCGACAGGGTGGTGTACTTGGGGCTCTCGGCGCGGGTTGCGTGCTCACCGGCGGAGGGGCACGGTTGCCCGGGTTGCTGGACGTAGCCGAAAGCTTATTGCGTGTTCCCGCGCGCCTGGGCTATCCTGTGCCACTTTCCAGAATGCCGGACGAGCTGATCCAGCCGGAGTTTTCGACTGCGATCGGCATGCTGCTTTACAGCCATCGCACCAGCGTGCTGCGGGCGGCCGAGGATCAGGGACTGCGCGCCAAATTGCGCGCCATATTCGCAGGCAGTTTATAGTCACCAGAATGGCAAACGGCAGGATCTAAGTACCGCAACAAGAATGGAGCAAACCCGATGAGTTATTCCGATGAAATCCGCATTCAATACAACGACGATATCGCTCGCGGAGCCAAGATCAAGGTCATAGGCGTGGGTGGAGGCGGCGGGAACGCCGTGAACCGCATGATCGCAGCCAAACTGGAGGGTGTGGAATTCATCGTCGCGAATACCGATGTGCAGGCCCTGCAGCTCTCTCAAGCGCCGGTCAAGCTGCAATTGGGGGTCAAACTCACCAGCGGCCTGGGCGCGGGCGCGAATCCGGACATGGGCCGGCGCGCGGCCCTGGAAGACTCGGAGAAGATTATTGAGGCGCTCGAGGGCGCGGACATGGTGTTTGTGACCGCCGGGCTCGGCGGCGGCACCGGCACCGGCGCGGCCCCCGTGATCGCGTCGCTGGCCAGCGAAATGGGCGCGCTCACGGTCGCAGTCGTCACCCGCCCCTTCAGCTTTGAGGGTAAACGCCGTATGCAGCAGGCCGAACGCGGCATGGAAGAGCTGCTCGAAGGCGTCGACACCATGATTGTCATTCCCAACGAGAAGTTACTTGCCGTGGCCAAGGACGCCGGCTTCTTCGAGTCGTTCCGCGTGGCTGACGATGTTCTGCTCCAGGGCGTACAGGGCATCTCCGACATCATCACCATCCCGGGCATCATTAACCGTGACTTTGCCGACGTGAAAACCACCATGGCCGGCATGGGATATGCAGTGATGGGCACGGCCATACGCAGTGGCGACAATCGCGCCATTGCCGCCGCCCAGGCAGCCATGGCCTCTCCTCTGCTGGAGGCGGGGGCGATCGACGGCGCTCGCGGCATCCTCATCAACATCAGCGGTTCCAGCTCGCTCCGGCTGAGTGAGGTGAATGTAGCTTCGACGCTCATCCAAAATGCGGCTCATGAAGACGCCAACATCATCTTCGGCGCGGTTCTCGACGAAAGCATGGGCGACGAGGTCAAAATCACCGTGATCGCCACCGGTTTCAAGCACGACCAAGTGGGCCGCCATAAGCGCTCCGCCAGTGATGCCCTGGTGCCCCGGGTTTCGGTGCAGGGCCAGCCGTCGGTTCCGCGTTTTGCCAGCGAAGAGGCAGTGGAGGAACCCCTATTCCAGTCGCGGAAGGCCACGCCGCAACCTCCCAGCGATCGGCCAGTCATTAAGGAAGCGACAAGGGAAGCTTTGGGGGAACCCGCGCCGTTTACACTGGCGCCCCAGCCGGTCATGATCGAAGAAGTCTCCCAACCCGCGCAATCCGCTGCCCCACCGATGGCGCCCGCCGTCCACATCGACTTCGACGAGCCGTTTGAAGAGGAATACGCCAGGCTGATCCCCAGCAAGCCCGACTCGGCACGTGAAACCATGTCTTCGGGAAGAGGGGTGGAGGGTGCCCATCGTAACGAAGCAGACGCAAACCTGGAAGACCTTGATATCCCAGCCTTTCTGCGCCGGCCGGTGAATTAGGCCGGCGGTCACCACTCCAGTTGGATCGGCGCTCTAGCGTTACGTTCGCGTACCCAATTGTGGTACGGACATCAGCAAGATCTCATTGGAATATGGAAATGCAGAAAGAATTCGTGTCAAATGAGTGTTAGAGCAAGGTAGCAATTGCAATAACGGGTCGCCGGTTCGGTCTTGGGGATCGTGGCTCATGTAGTGCGGCGTTACTTTAATACCCGGAACTTCCCGGGGCACGCATCATCTTTATAGCCATGGTTTCGAGAGGAAACGCGCGGTGAACAAACAGATCCTACAACGTACCTTCCACCTCCTGCTGATAATCGGTCTGGCCTCCGCTGCTTTCGCGAAACCTGCTCACGCGCGTCCTACACGGCCCACTCGTCATGCCCATGTAGCCCGGGTGCAGGAGAGTGCCCGTGCCCGCCGCCACATGGCTGGGATACGCCATGCGCGCCCGGTTGGTGAAGCCCGGGTTGTGCTGGTACACACCCGATCGGGCCGGGTCGTCCGCCGCGCGGTTCTGGTGCGCCATCGTTATTACGAGCATTTCTCCGCCAGCTCGTTCACCGACTCTGACATCACCCAGGGTGATGTAACTGCGGGAGAAGATCCGGTGGTCCGCCAGGCGGCGATCGACGCCCTGGGCAACATGTATGGCACCGCGGTAGCGATTGACCCCAGCACTGGCCGTATTCTGGCCATGGTTAACCAGAAGCTGGCCCTTTCGAGCGGCGCTGAGCCCTGTTCTACGATCAAGGTTTCGGTTGCTCTGGCTGCTTTGCAGGAAGGGATCGTCACCAAGGACACCCCGGTAAATCTCGGCGGCAGATACCACATGAACCTGACCGAGGCGCTTGCCCACTCCAATAATCTTTATTTCGAGACAGTTGGACGTCGTCTTGGCTTCGAGCGCGTGCGCCACTATGCCAATTCCTTTGGTTTGGGCGAACTGGCTGGCTGGAACATACCCGGCGAGCAGCTTGGTATCTATCCTGACCAGGTATTGCCTGAGAGCGAGGGTGGGGTTGGACGGATGTGCTCTTTCGGTCAGGGCATTTCGATGACTCCGCTGCAGTTGGGAGCTTTGGTGGCTTCCATCGCGAATGGCGGCACTCTGTATTATTTGCAGCACCCGACCACGCCGGAACAGGCGACAAACTTCCAGCCGCGCGTGAAGCGGACGCTTGAAATTGGAAACTTGATTCCTGAGGTTTCCGTGGGCATGGAAGGCGCGGTCGATTACGGAACTGCGCGGTCTCTGCACGCTAATTTCAACCAGCTCCCGATTCTTGGCAAAACTGGTACGTGCTCGAATAATGGAACCCGCTACGGCTGGTTCGCCTCGTTCGCCAATACTTCTCACGGACGCATCGTTACCGTGTTCTTCCTTGAGGGTGGGCGGCCTACTTTCGGACCTAAGGCAGCGGAGTTGACGGGTGTCTTCTACCACAACCTGTGGGACCACAGCTATTTCGCCGAGAAGCTCACGACGGATACGGCTGCCGGTACCGGCGCCGCCAGCCCCGTAAGCCAGTAGCTTTACGCCGCGTTAAAAGAAGGGCCTCCCCTCGGGGAGGCCCTTGTTCTTGGAGTAGCAGCGGTCGAACCAGGTCCGGCAAAAGCCAGCCTTCCGAATCCTTTGAGCATCTTTAAGACACAAAAGGTGCCCGCCTGCTGTCGCTGTAACAGGAATGCTCTAGGATGCTAAAGAAATGAAGATACTGACCGCTGACGAGATGCGCACTGCCGATCGGGTCACCAGCGAACGTTTTGGGATCTCTTCGCTCGAATTGATGGAGCATGCCGGGCGCGCCGTGGCTCGGTTCATTCTGCGCGAATTGGCCCAGTGCCAGCAGATCGTCGTGCTCTGCGGCAAAGGGAACAATGGCGGTGACGGCCTGGTCGCGGCGCGCCATCTGGCGGAAGCCGGTTGCACGGTCTCGGTGCTGTTACTTGGCGATCCTGCGGAAATACATGGCGACGCGAAGACCATGCTGGAACGCCTTCCCGTTGCGCCCATCAGCATCAAGGAGGAATCTGATTTTTCTGCAAGCGGCTGCAAGGCTCTTCTGGACGGTGCGGAACTCTTTGTGGACGCAGTGCTGGGTACCGGATTTCATCCTCCGATGCGCGGATTGGCGGATGCCGCCCGCAAGGTCCTGGAGGGTTATGCCAAGACGCCTGCGTTGGCGGTGGATCTCCCGTCCGGTTGGGATGCCGACTCACGAGAGTTTTTCGCCAGCGACGCCTATCGTGCGGATGCGGTGGTCACGTTTACAGCGCCCAAGTTGGCCCACATCTTCGGAATGCTGACCCGCGGACCCATCGTGGTGGCGCCGATTGGCTCGCCACCCGAGGCGGTTGAGTCCGCTACCGGCCTCACCTGGGCAGGAGCGTCCAAGGTCATCGCGGATCGCCCTCGTTCGCCGAATTCCAATAAAGGGCAATTCGGCCACGTCCTGGTGATCGGGGGAGCGAGAGGCAAGTCCGGCGCTCCTTCGATGAGCTCGATGGCGGCATTGCGTACGGGTGCGGGGCTGGTGACTGCCGCGGTTGCACAATCGATTTTGCCCACCGTCGCTGCAGTGACCCCGGAGCTGATGACCATCGCGTTGCTCGAAGGAGACAAGGGTGAAATTTCCAGCCGGAACCTGGACCCCGATCTTCTTGATCCGGTTCTGGAAAAGAAATCGGTCATCGCTATCGGTCCGGGTTTGGGGCAGGAGAAGGAAGCGGTCGAATTCTTCCTGGGCCTGCTGGAACGGACGAAGGTCCCCATGGTGATCGATGCGGATGCCCTTAACGCGCTGGCCGCAAATCCCGGACGCCTGAACGGCCGCGGAAGAATACTGGTATTGACTCCCCACCCTGGCGAAATGGCCCGGCTCGCGGGGATGACCATCCCGGAGGTGGAGGCCGACAGGGAAGGCATCGCCCGGGACTTCGCGGTCCGCTATGCGGTGACGCTGGTGCTGAAGGGATGGCGTACGATCATTGCCCATCCGGACGGTCATATCGCCATCAACACCACCGGCAATCCGGGAATGGCCAAGGGAGGAAGCGGCGATATTTTGACCGGGATCGTGGCCGCGATGATCGGCCAGTATCCTCAACAGCCTGCCGAGGCTGTGGAAGCTGCGGTTTATCTTCACGGTCTGGCTGCGGATTTTGCCGTACGTGGGCAAGATCAACATACCTTGCTCGCCCTGGATACGGTGTCGCATCTCTATGAAGCATTTCGCTTTGGGGCAGAGGACCCGGGAGGTTATGTTTGGTTGCAGGGAATCGCAGGCATGTTGAAGGAGCTGGAATGACCGTTCGACGATTCGTCAGCAACAGCAGCAGAGAAACCATCGCGATTGGTGGCGAGATTGCCCAGACGCTGTCATCGCCGACGTTGCTATTTCTTCGCGGGGACCTGGGCGCGGGCAAGACCACGCTGGTGAAGGGAATCGCCCAGGCTCTCGACGCCGCTGATCCAGATGAAGTGACCAGCCCTACTTTCACCCTGGTTCACGAGTATGACGGTCATCACCGGGTCAATGGCAAGGATCACGACGTTAAGCTCTACCACATCGATCTTTATCGCATTCAAGACGAGCGCCAGCTGGAAACCATCGGTTTCGATGAGCTGGCGACCGAAGACGCGATTTTGCTGGTGGAATGGGGAGAGAAGTTTGCTTCCGTGGTCAAGCGTAGCGATGGCGAAATAATGATTGAACATGCCGGAGGCGACACGCGGAGCATCACTCTAACAATCAAAGAAAAAGAAGCAGCTTCTTAAGTATTGCTTTAGGGGCTGATGCTCTGTCGTCCCATTGACATGTGCGGTACATGCAACTACGTTCACAGCATGGCAAGAATGATCCAAGTTAGGAATGTTCCGGATGCTGTCCATCGCAGCCTGAAAACCAGGGCCGCGATGGCGGGCATGTCGCTCTCAGACTATTTGCTTGGTGAGTTAAGAGAGATAGCGGAGCGTCCGACGCTAGCCGAATTTCGTGAGCGTCTGCACCGGCGCAGACCGCTCCGGCCGCTCTCGACACCACCGGACTCTTGCGCGAAGAGCGTGCTGCGCGATGATCGTGCTCGATGCCTCCGCGGCTGTCGACTGGCTACTTCAAACTCCAGCCGGGCGAGTTCTCGAGGGTGCTGATGAACGACTTTAAGCCAATCGCCCACTCGGGCTGCGCATTGTGTCGTCCCTGCGGGACTCGTACATAAACCTCAGCCTACCCGGCACTCCCGTGCCGGGCTCCAGGTTGTACCGTCCCTACGGGACTGCTGCGGCTCAAGAGGCTGCGGAGTGGAACAGAGCGGGAGCCTGTTCAGTCGTGCCTGGGGGACTTTTCGGTCTTGCCTGCCGACCAGACCGCTTCCGGCCGTGCTGCGCATTGTGCCGTCCCCATTCGACAAGCTCAGGGCAGGCTCTGCGGGACTGCCGCGGCTCCCGGTCATGCGGCCACCATCGAGGTCTTTTAGGGGAACATCTGGATGGGCTGGCATGGTTGCTGTTCCTCGTTGGTCATGCCCTCGCGTACGACCTTGACTCGGCTTTAGGTCATTTGCCAAAGAGCGAACGTAGACCTGGCCAAAAATATCGCGCATCTTTGGACCGGGGTTGAGCTACCTCTTCCGAAAACTTTCCGTTTGCCAGGCGCCACGATTGATAGATTCCATGAACCATGAAGAACTGCGCACCATCACTGTGACGCTCGTCTCGGATAATACGGGCCAGAAAGAACGTGTGACTGCCCAGATTGCGCGTTGCCTCGATCTGCATCTCGATCACGCGCGAGGCAAAGCCCGGCACTGGAATGCCGAGTGCCGTTGACGGTTGGGTGGGAAAGGGCAGCTGGTTCCAGGAAATGGTCTCTCGCTTGTGATTCTTTCCCAGCTGCCGCGCGACTTCAGAATGCTCCATCGGGATGCTGCTCAGAGCAACCGCGCCGGCATCCGCCACGAGCGGTGCGGCAAGCCTGGTGCTATCCAGAGCGAAAGCAAAGTAGCCGTCGCCTACGTTGCCGAGCAAGTTCATAGGAAATATATTGCTGCGATTGCCGGAGACAGCACTCACCAGCATGACCGGGCGAGGGCAGATGAATGCGGCAATCATAGCGTGAGCCTCGCAAGTGGACATACGAATGTGCGACTTGCTCCGTGATTGGAGATATGCAAGGTGCAAATAGTGAGCCCAAAGCCGGCCCTTCGGCAGGCAGTAATTGTTGCAGCTTTCGACCTGGAACAGTTGCAGCGCCGGTCCCTTGGTGGGGATTGTGGCCGTATGGCGAAGAGCCAATTCGGCGAATAGCCGCTGTTCGTCTTCGTGTTGGCGGAACTGTAGGGTTCTATCGTGCGGAGAGGATTCGCCTCCCATGCAAATCGTGAATGGCGAGGCGCACACGATGGAGTGGGTAAATGTCACATCGCGCGGAGCCCCGGTCCCCTGCAACCAGACACGTATCTCCGGCTGGGGATCAGGGATGCCAACGTTGCACTGCTGTGGCTGGTTCAGCTTGCCGAGAAAGATTCGCTTGGCGGCCAAGGCAAGGCGATGCTTTACCGTCATGGCGTGCCTTTCTGCGGCTTCGCACATTCGAACTCCATGACGACGCAATCAGCCATCCGGCGAAATAGTGGCAGGTCCTCGATCATGCGATCGATGCCGGCCAAGCCTTTGATCATGCGCGGAAAGTGTTGCATCCGATTCTCTGTATAGGTAGGGGGCACGGCCATGCCAACCCCACTCCATCTGCGCAGCCTGAACGCCGGTGACATGACGCTTACTATTTCCCTTACCCGCGGGCGCTGGATGCATACGGCCCCCGGGTCGGAGGAGCGAAAGCTATTCGCGCGAAGCCGGCGGAACGCTTTCCCGGGCTCGCCACGCGCCATGAACCAGGCAATTTCCCAGGGGACGAAGCGCCCGATCATACAGAGGAGAACCGGAGCACCGGGCCGGACGAGGCGGGTCAGCTCGCGCACCACCGCAGGCAGATCCTCTACGCAATTCAAACCGCAGAAGTTTGAGAAGGCGCCATCAAAGAGGTTCTCTCCTGGGATGGAACGGATCTCCTCGTTGGGCAGTACCCGGAAGTCGACAAGGTCGCTGGTATTGGTCGAAGCCGCGAGCTGCCGGGCAAGCTCAATCATGCGGGAGGAAATGTCGCAGGCGACGAGTTGCATGCCCCTTTTGGCGAGGTGCACGGCGTCGATGCCCGTGCCGCAGTTCAGCTCGAGTAGCTTCTGGCCGGGAGAGAAGATCTTGTCCAATCGTCTCCACACCGCATGACGCCGTGTTTCCCCAATGCTCGTACCGCTAAAATCCTCGACATACGTTTCCGCCGCTCGATTCCAGTAGGCTTGTGCGAAGTGGGTTGGATCGGCACTCATATGGTTCCCGTCAATTGCTGTCTCTCAGTGTCCAATGGAAGGCGGCCATGATTTGTCCTTACATTGTCATTTTTGCGATGGCCGGCCTGCGGCCAAGGTCAAGCTGGGCTCTTGCCATCGTGCAATGAAGACAATTTGGTGACAACCTTGTGACACGACGAGAGGAGATAAACGATAGTCTCAGGGCGTGTCAGCCATTCATCTGGAAGCGATCAATCCGCCGCGCGAAACTATAGCGAGAGACGTGCAAGAAACCGCGCTTGATTCCGTCGATCTAAGAGCAGAGATGGACGAGCATGGTTACGTGTTGATTCGAGCACTGCTTTCTCCGCAGGACTTGCATCCGCTCCTGGGCGACATTGTGGCGGTTCTGAACCAGGCGGGGTGGTTGCGTTCTGACAGCGATCCTCTTGATCGGGTCGCCAATCCTGGCTCGGCTTGCTGCGAGGATGACCCGGCTTTTAAAGCCGTCTACGACCAGGTCTTTTGTCTCCCATCCTTTCATGCGTTACCGCATCATCCCGTGCTGCAGAAGGTGATGAAGTTACTCGTGGGTCCGCATCTTTTGATTCATCCAAAACCTGTCGGCCGCCTCATCTTTCCCGATTTCGCGCGCGCAGTGACCCCTGCTCATCAGGATTACACTGCTGTGGCCGGAGACGAGGAGACTTTTACCGCCTGGCTGGCGCTGCACGATTGTCCCATAGAGCAGGGACCACTCCGGGTGATGGATGGTTCTCACAGGTTTGGCCGGCAACCCACTGTGGGCGAGAGTGGTTGTATCTCTCCGGGAACGGAGCGCGGCGATAAGTGGGTTGGCGGTGAGATTCACGCGGGCGATCTGCTGCTGTTCAGTAGCCTCACTGTGCACGAGGCTGCACCGAACATATCGAACCGGTTGCGGATTTCTTTGGACTGGCGATTTCAAAGTTATCAACGTGCTATCAATCCAGGCGTACTTGAGTTTGCGGGGTCCGGCAGGCGGTCCTGGGAAAAAACCTATGCCCATTGGCCGACGGACGAGTTGAAGTACTATTGGACCCGGCTGCCTCTACAACTCAGGCCTTCGAAGATCGAGTTGGCGGAACTTGCTCGAACGGCTGAGTCGCCTGATCAGCGTGCGCGGTATGCGGCAATCCTGAAGGCAATCGAATCCCGGACTTACACCATCAGGCCGGATTGAGGGATTCGACGATCGCCTGCCGCAGATTCTCAAGCAAGATGCTCAAGGTGCTCAAGGTGCTCAAGTAATTAATTGAGCATCTTGCCTGGTTGAGTGGGGGTACCAATCCTCCGAAGGCGGCAAAGCCCACCACCAGACGCCTGATTTTCCGTCTTTGGAGCTACGAACGCCTATATCGAATTTTGCGCGGCGCAGAGTGGCGATGCAGACACCATCGCGCTCGGCGGCTATCTCGATGGAGGTCTGGGTCCGGCTGCCAGCTTCCAGAGACTCACGCAGCCATTGGCCGGCGAATTTGCGTTTGGGCAGACCGGCGCCGGTAGGACGAGTAGCGAGGAGATCGCCCGGGGCGAGGTTGCTGATTCCCGTCCAGTGGAAATCGCCGGCTTCCCCTATCTGATAGTCGAGCGACTGGGCCAGCGGGCCGAGGTTTGATTTGATTTGCAGCAGAGCGGTTTGCGCGGGTGCGTCTGGCGAGCTGCCGACGAGAAACTCGGTGCGGATAGCGGCTGAGCACTCCATGGATGCCCGGCCTCGACGGATCGGTTTGCGGGCCTCAGGTGTGGTGAGATGGCGAATAAGGAGAATGCAGCAGCGGTGAAGCTCCGCAAGCCGGCTGAGACGATCGAGAAGAGGGCGCGTTTCCGCAGCGTGATCGAGATCAACCTGCGGACCGAGGAGAAAGTCCCAGGGATCGAGGATTACGAGTTCGGCCTGGGTTTTCTGGAGCGCGTCTTCGAGGTTGCGGAGAGCGGGGAGGTTGCGGAGAGCGTGGTCCGGCGAAGATAGGGAAGCCGCAGAGGCGGGTTTACGCAGGACGATGAGGCGCGCGGGATCTCCATTGAGGGCGGCGAAGCGAGGTTGAATGACTTGCGCGGGAGCGTGTTCCGCGGAGGCGTAAAGGACGGTGGCTGGTTTGAGCGTTTCGCCGGTGAACGGGTCGCGACCGCGGGTCAGCGCTGCCGCGATGGCGAGGGCGACCCAAGTTTTTCCTGATCCGGGCTCCCCGGAAAACATTGCTAAGGTACCGGCGGCGAGCCTGTGTTGCCAAAGCCATTCGACGGGTTGGGGGTGGAGGTCGGCGAGTGAGATGATATCTGTGCCGGTTACGGTTTCGTTTGCATCCGCGGGGAATGGTGATGGCGTGTGAGGCGACGGTGCATCCTGCATGATGGCTTGCTGCGGGGTCATCGGTTGCTCCAGACTGGAAGGTTTGGCGATCCTCCCGGTGGGGAAGTGGCCAAGAAAATGTTGTCTTACCGCGACAGTAATATGCTTGGGAGCCGGCGTCCATGGGGCTGGAGAAGAAACATGAGGAAGCGCGGGTATTAAACTGGTGGTTACTCCCTTGGCGTTTATAGATAACTAAGTAGTTAACGCTGATTTATCAAGCGATTTAGAGCCGTTTTGGCCGGCGATAAGTGCCGAATCCATCTGCCGGTATTACGCCCACGATTACCGTAAGCGAGTCTTGTCCGCGAACGAAGCAGGACAGAAGGAGACTCAAGAAAGAGCGTTTGCGCCAGCAAAGTTCCAGTCCCGTCCCGACCACAAATCTTCAACTCAGCCAGACACGGCCGGCGTACGAATCATCTTGCCACTCCCTCTCTGCCCTGGGATGATGAGACACGCGCAAAATTGTAGTTCTCTGTTAGCTGCGCACAGGCACTGCCACTCATCCGTTGGAGGACGATATGCGGCGAACCAGTTACAGCATGTGGATGCTTCTGTTCACGATTTTCTTCTGCGGCGCTGCTGCGTTTGCCGGCGCTCGTCAATGGCACAATGGCAAGCTGCTTGATACGGAACAACAGAAAGTGAAGGAAGGCAGCGTGACAACCTACAACACTGACGGGCAGGCGAAACCCAAGAACAATGGCAAGACCGACTATTCTCAGATCACCACCGCCAATACCACCGACAATATCGAGACTTACGAGGTCTACACCATACAGGGGCCGGATAAGACCTACATCGCCCGCGAAAAGCTGCTCTTTCCCTGGTCAAAGCCGGCGAATGTGACAGTCGGCGACCATGTAAAGTTTGCAGTCGAAGGTCGCAGGCTCTACATCATGGATGAAGACCAGAAGGAGCATAAAGCTTCGATCGTGAAGACCAGCCTCAGTCACGCGCAGTAGTCTATGTCGCGATCGATCGCCGGGACGCAATCCAACCAGCCTTCGATGCGCTGCTGGGCGTCGTCGATGAGGTTCTGGCAGTAGATACCCAAAATAGCCGGCTGTCTGAATTGTGAAGCCACCTGCGCTGCCCGTCTGAATGTTGAAGCCGAGGACTCCGTGCCATTCTGTCCCCTGGACGGGTGCCCCATGGCCCCGCATTTCCTGTCGGTCCAATGGGTTCCACAAACTTCATGTGCCTTTGCCCATCAATCCCCCCTATGACCCCACAGTCGCCGAACGGAACCGCCGCCGCAGACTTTGCGTATCCCTCATCGGAGACGCAACACGGAGGAACGCATGCTGGCAGATCTGCGCGACGCGCTGCGGCAATTACGAAAGGCCCCGGGCTTCGCGCTCACCGCGATCATCACCCTGGCCCTGGGCATTGGAGCCACCACCGCCATCTTCACGCTGGTGCATCAGGTGATGCTGAAGTCTCTGCCGGTGGTCAAGCCCGAGGAATTATGGCGGATCGGCGACAAGATTCGCTGCTGTAACTGGGGTGGCTATGTTCAGGGGGAGGACGGAAATTTCTCCCTATTTTCGTGGGAGATGTACAAGCATTTTCGCGCCCACACGCCGGAGTTCAGCGACCTGGCGGCTCTGCAGGCGGGCAACGCGCCGCTGGGCGTGCGTAGAGCCGGATCGCAGGCTCCGGCAGATACCCGCAACGGGCAGTACGTCTCCGGCAATTTCTTCCGCACCCTCGGCATCAATCCCTGGATCGGGCGCATGATGACCGATGCCGATGATCAGCAGGGCGCACCGCTGGTGGCGGTGATGAGCTATCGCATCTGGAAAGACAAGTATGGCGGCGATCCCAGCGTGGTGGGCGCGGGCTATCAGATCAACGGGCATCCCTTCACCGTAATTGGCGTCGGGCCTCCAGGCTTCTATGGCGCGAGGCTCGGTGGCGGGAGCATGCCCGACCTCTGGCTTCCTTTGACCTCGGAACTCATCATCGATGGATCGATCGCACGCCTCAAACGGCCGGATGGAAATTTTCTCGACCTGCTGGGCCGTGTGCGGCCGGGGGTAAGTCCGACCCAGCTCGAAGCCAAGCTCAGAGTGGAATTCCACGACTGGCTCGCCAGCCACGTGGCCGATATGCAGCCGGGAGAGAAGCAGCTCTGGCAACAAGACACCCTGCATCTGACGCCGGGCGATGCCGGGGTCGCGGCGATGCGCGATCAGTATCAGGACGGGCTGAAGCTGCTGTTGGTGGCTGCGGCGTGTGTGCTGCTGGTGGCCTGCGGCAACCTGGCCAACCTGATGCTGGCGCGGGGGCTGAAAGATCGCGCACAGACATCGATACGAATGGCACTGGGCGCATCCCGCCATCGCCTGGTGCGCAAGGCCCTGGTCGAGTCAGTGCTGCTGGCGGTGACCGGGGGCGTACTGGGAATTGCGGTGGCCTATGCGGGAACCAGGCTGATTCTCTACCTGGCCTTCGAGGTGGGTCACACCGACAACTATGTCCCGGTGAGCGCGTCCCCCTCATGGCCGGTGCTGCTGTTCGCGCTCGGGGTCTCGCTGCTCACCGGCATTCTGTTCGGGGTCGCGCCGGCGTGGACGACCTCGCACGCCGATCCGGTCGAGGCGCTGCGCGGAGCGAATCGCTCGGTCAGTGGGCGTGGTTCCTGGGCACAGAAGTCGCTGGTGATTGGACAGGCCGCGATGTCGATTGTTCTGTTGTCCGCCGCGGCTTTGCTGGGCAAGAGTCTGCGCAACCTGGAACACCAGAACTTCGGATTTGCGACCGAGGGCCGGTATCTGGTGTCGATCAACCCCTCGTTGGGTAAGGACAAGCCGGAACAAATGGAGCCGAAGTTCCGGGAGATCGACGATCGCTTGCGGCAGATTCCGGGTGTGCGCATGGTGGCGCCTGTGCTCTATGCGCCGATGTCGGGGGATAGCTGGAACGAGGGTACTCGGATCGCCGGCAGACCCGAGCCCCCGGCCAAGGAAAATACGAGCGCCGCCTGGGCGCGCGCGATGCCGGGCTTCTTCGAAACCATCGACGCGAAGATGGTCATGGGCCGTCCCTTAACAGAGGAGGACACGGCCACCACCCGCGCCGTAGCCGTGGTCAATGAAGCCTTCGCCCGGCGATTCTTCAAAAACGAGAACCCGCTCGGCAAGCATTTCGGGCCGGACAAGATCCAATATGCGACCAAGTATGAAATCGTCGGCGTGGTGAAGGACATGCGTTACATGCCCTGGGATTACAAGGACCCGATCGGGCCCATGTACTGGATATCGGAGGCGCAGACCACCCGCTGGGACGATCCTGTTTTTGATGCGGGTGAGACCTGGTCACACTACCTGTACAACATCGTGATTTGGGCGCCTGGCAATCCTCCGGGGATCGAAGAAAATGTGCGCAAAGCGTTGGCGAGTGTCGATCCCGACCTGGTGCAGTATGGGGTTGTGTCGTACGACAAGATTGTCCGTGGAGACTTTCAGCAGGAGGACATGATTGCGACCCTGACGACGCTGTTCGGTGCGCTGGGGCTGGTGCTTTCGGCGGTTGGCCTGTACGGCGTGATGGCCTACATGGTGGAGCAGCGCACGGGGGAGATCGGCGTCCGCATGGCGCTGGGCGCCGATCGCGGAAGGGTGTTGCGCATGGTGCTCAGGGGGGCGTTTTCCCAGGTGGGGATTGGATTGGCGATCGGCATTCCCGCCGCGATCGGGGCGGGGAAGCTGATGACGCAGCAATTGTTTAGTGTGAGACCGTGGGATCCGGTGATGCTGGCCTCCGCTACCTTGGCGTTAGGACTGGCAGCGTTGATGGCGTCGGCGCTGCCCGCATGGCGCGCAGCGGGCGTGGAACCCATGGTGGCGTTGCGGAATGAATGAGGGATGGATGACTATTTCGGATGAACTTTCACTGGGGATGTATTAAGGAAAGTTAATCCTTTTCGCGTGATCCTGGCGGCCGGGAGGACATGGACTTCGCTCACCCGAGCGTTAGACCTGCAGGGTGGGTCGTTTCTTTACCGCTTGCAGCAAAGTTCCAGTCCTGTCTGAACACAAATCTTGACCACCAATCTCTTTGCTCAATCTGCACCAGTTTTCCAGACGCGACACCTCCGACAGCAGTGCTCTAATCGAATCCGGAGGTTTCTTTAATGTCGCCTGAACAAACGCAAGATGAGCGCGATTTAGCTCGTGGTCGTGTGATACGCGAAAAGAACGGGGCTGAAGCCAAGGTCAATCGTCTTAGAGCCAAAGCGCAAGCAACCGGGAATCTGTTAGCCAGCGTGACAGTCTGTAGGAGAAATCGGAGCAAGCCCCCGTACCCATCGTTAGGGGTTACTCCATGTGTCCCGCTTTCTCCCGTCTTATTCAACCCGAGTACGCCGAGGCGAACGAGGGGCACCCATCAGTTCCTACTGGGTTCTCCTAGACACAGGCTCCGCTGAGAATCAATTTGCAGATCCCCCGATTCCGCTTCTGATGATCGAATTCCACAAGCGACTGATTGCGAGTGAGGGCCATGCAGTGCATTGCGGGTGCCCAATTAACATTGATGGAGTACTATCCGGATCCCTATTATTGGGGTGCGTTCATTTGCTAAGGCGATACTGGGGTGATCGTAAAGATTACTGCGCTCGCCTGACTCGGCGATCTTCGACTTGCGATCTGTTTGACGGGCTGGTAAGTATTAGGACGGTGTATATTGGCGGGGCCCGGGGAGCTTAGGCGACGTGATGTGATGCCCATATTGTGCAGGTGGAAAAGGCGCCCCATCTCCTCGGCACGCACATAGAAGCATGTGATGAAAGTCTTATATGTAGCGTCTAATCCGACCGATGCCAGCGAGTTGGATCTCGACCGCGAGATCACGGAGCTTCAGAAGCGGTCTGTGGCCTTACCGGACGAGCCGGTATCCTTTCGGTTTCTCCCGGATCTAAACATCGAGGATCTCCCCGGCCAACTCAGCAGTATCAAGCCTGACGTCTTACATCTCGCGGCACATGGAGATTCAGAGTCGTTGAGCCTGTCCGACGAAACAAATCATCCGGTCTATCTGACAGCGAACATATTGCGTAGCTTTCTTTCTCCCGACCACCCGCCGCGTCTGATCTACCTCAATGCCTGCAATTCTAATCAGATTGCCCGGGATCTGGTTGGAATTGGCTCGGTACCGATGGCGATCGGCAGTACCGCCCCCATCACGAACCGTGCGGCTCGACCTTCGGCGGTAGCCTTCCACGAGAGACTGCTGGCGGGTTTGAGCGTCGCGCGCGCGTTCGATGCCTGCAAACACATGCTGGAGGCTCTGGCCGATTCTAAGGCCAGCGCGGAACTCCACACAGGATCCGAGATTTTCGCTGACACGGAGATCCTATATCGTGTACCGACTCTGGTTGCGGATTTCCAGAACGGCAGACCCCGAAAAGCAAGGGACAACCATTACAAATTCCGCCTGGGTCTTCAGGGATGCCCGGCTTGCACTACGCAAGTGATATTTTTCACCGACGACGAGAGTTTTATTTCGGATGAAGACGAACTTGAGAATGACCTTTGCATAGTCGTGCGGGGCACACCCGTGAGCGGAGTCGTATGGGCGCCGGAAGAATACGACTGGAAGGCCGAAGGAGATCACCGATTGTTCGCGGTGGGTGTAAAAGCTGAAGGGGGCGGATACGCAGTTGCCTCCACTCTGTGCGAGGCTATTGAAAATCGATATTTGCTCGCTCCCGATACGCGTGGTATCCCGAAAAACGTTGGGGCAGCCATTCGAGATCTGCGCCGAAACGACGGCGCAGAGGTCAATCCCGCGGTCTGGGACCCCAGATCGTTGCCAGCAAAGGGAGAGCCCAAGAGAACCAGCAAAAGGAACATCAAAAAGGCTACGAAAATGGTTGGCCAACGCACCAAGCGGCGCTGATGCGACGCTGTCCTCGTCAGCCGACTGAAACCCCGGAACGCTTGCGGTTGGATTTACTTTTTTGCCTGTCAAGTCTTCGGGAGCGGTGGGGCTACGACGCCACGCCATGCAGTCCAGGGTCCGCTAAAATCGAGCATCCCCGCTGGGTAGGGGAGCAATTCCTTGAGATCCCTGAAAGCTTGTAAGCCGTCCAAAAACAAGGGGACACCGTGGGCTCCGCCTCTGAGTTGCCTGCGAGCCGGGCTATAGCGCTCGTATCCGGCAGCTCGGGGAAAAACTTCTTCATGTTCCGTGCGACTTCATGCAGGTATTTCAATTCGCCGCGCCGCACGCATTCGTATGTAGCCAAGGACGCGCCTATGGGATCGAGCCATTTACTGAAGAGTAAGTCGTCGAGCTCGTGGGAGCTGAACTCAGCCGCTATCCGGCGTCGCTTCCGAAAGCGCCGCTAAGTTGCGCCAAAACCCTTACGTCCTTCAGTTGGTTGCGTTCCTCCAAACGCTTTCGAACCGACGGATCCAAGTTCATGATTAAATGCCCCATGGGCAACAAGTACTGCTCGACGCGGGGTGCGCCCTCCGCATCGAGAGTGAGTACGATCAAGGCGCAGCGGTTCGGGCTTGCGAAGCTCGCTAGCGTGTAGGTTGGCTGCCTTCCCACCGCCAGTGTGATGAAGCACTGGCCTTGCGGCGGATATGCGACCACCTCGCGCAGCCCCTTCATTCCTTGAGGCTCCCTGGCCGGGAACCACTCTGTCTTTGCGCCGTCGGTTGACAGGCCTAGACTCAGCTTCACGTCGGAATCCGGAAAGCCCGCGAGCAGGTAAACCGGCGAGGATCCAGGAGCTTCGGAGGAAAAGCCGCGAAGGGGGAGCCGACTGATTTTGCTATAGTCCCCGCGCGATCCAATTATTCGCGCGCCGCCCAGGATGGCGAGCCACAAGCTTAGATCGGGATCAGTGATCGCGCCCCCTAGAGATTCGGAAAACTCCAGCCCACCGTGATGTGGGGGAAACATCTTTGCGATGGACTCGCTTGCCAGGCCGCCTTTCCAATGAGCGGAACCGATCCTGGTCTTCTTATCCCGAGCGACACTGATTTCACGACTAAGAATTACAGGTCCGTCTGGCACTCGTAATTCGGTCATGTAGTCGCCGATCGGCAAGGGTGTCTTCTTCGAGGAACGGAACACGTCTTCTTGCCCCGTCCCCAAGTGGCGTAAAACGACTTCTCGACCCTCCGGTACAATCACACGGACATCTGGTCTTGATGAACGAAATAAATCAGACGGTCCCCGCGTGGCGCCGCCCTTTGAGAGTTCGAATGTCAGCTCCTGATCCTCAAAAAGTTCAACCGCCACTCCGCCTGCAGGTACAATCACTAACTGGCCCGCGGTAACCTCGATCGTGTAGTAGTCCGGGGGGAGGTTCAGGACGAGCATCCTTCCAGTGATATCGTGCTCCGTAACTGGGCCGTGAAAGGCTATCGCTTCACCTTTCCCGCAAAGTTGCCGAGCACCGTCTGGATCTTAAGCGTGAGTTTAATTTCCGGTACTGGCTTGATGGTGGCCAGCACCGCCTACTCGGAGTTCCGCCAGTTGTGTTTTGGAAGATGGGCTGGAGGCCTCGAAGTTGGCCTTCGAGAAAACTGAAGAGGGAGTCGAAGTGGA
>CAWJZH010000013.1:0-92820 GCA_963847155.1 uncultured Acidobacteriaceae bacterium
CTGGATGCGCGCCAGGCCCCGGCTTCCTGCGCTCGCACCGAAACACAGCAGGCCAGCACCGATCCTAAAATGGCACACACGAACTTTTCCCGCGTCATCTCTCGAGGATGACATCCGCAGAGCCTTTGGGCAACCCCGGCGGTTTGCTCAAACCGCGGCATGGGACCTCAAGCCACGAGAATCCCCCAAACCAGACAGACCATCGCAATCACCAGCGACAGAATCCGCCAACGATGATAGGTGTCCCACCTTTTATGCTCTTGCCGCCATCCCTCGGGCAAACCGTCTGCCAGACGGGCGATGCGATTGTTGATAGGCACCAGGGTGGTGACGGTATAGACGATGATCCCAATCCAGATAACCACCGCGATGAGAAGCAAGGTCACACCTGGCTGATGACGCGCGAAGATATGTCTCGGCAATCATGAGACAGGAGACACAATGCGTACCAAAAAGGCATAACCTTGCCCAGAATTCCGGCAAACAAGCTGAGAGCCTTGGCCTGCGAGCCCTCCTCCAATTGCCAGATGACAGGGTTGACGAAGAGAGAAACGGCCAACTCATTGCCGATCATCAAACCGGTGCAGAGGATGGTCAGTACGTCCAGGAAGAGCATGTTCTCCGATCTCCTTGTTGACTGCACATGTTTCTGACTCTCGTTCTCGATACACTGATTCAGATCGAGCCACTGACTAATTTGTCAGCTCTCCGCCAAGCAGATTCAGAGGAGAAATGCGGATGCCCGTTTCAAAGAAAGAGATTTCACCCTGTCCGATCGATGCCATGCTGTCGGTCATCGATGGCCGCTGGAAAGGAACGATTCTATGGCGGCTATTGGACGGGCCGATGCGGACGAGCGAGCTTCGGCGAAGCATTCCCGGGATCACGGAGCGGATGTTGATTCGACATCTGCAGCAGTTGGTGTCGGCCGGCATCCTTCTGAGGCACGAGGACCCGAATATGCCGCCGAGCGTCCGCTACTCCATTTCTGAATACGGCATGACGCTTGTGCCGGTGCTCGAAGAAATTTGCGAGTGGGGAAGAAAACATCTGGCTCGCCAGGGGATGGCATGCGAATTGAGAGCTTAGGGTAGGCAGAAGATGAAGCATCCAACGGCTAAGGAGAAAGCCCTAACAGTGAAGAGCCACACCGAGTACCTTGTTTTCGAAACCAAAAAACGCAGAGAGATGGTGCACATTACCGACCAGGTGGAACAGATTGTGCGCAAGAGCGGCGTGAACGATGGGCTATGCTTTGTTTCGCCGATGCACATTACGGCTGCCATTTACGTAAACGACCTGGAGGGCGGCCTGATCGAAGACATCGCCAAATGGTTAGAGGAGCTTGCCCCGGCGCGGCCGGACTACAAGCATCACCAGACAGGTGAGGATAATGCCGATGCTCATCTGAAGGCACTGCTCTGCATCATGAGACGACTCTGCCGGTGACGAACGGCAAGCTTGACCTCGGGACCTGGCAAAGGGTGTTCTACGCAGAGTTTGACGGACAGCGTCCGAAGCGGGTGATTGTGAAGGTTCTCGGAGTCTGAATAAGGGAGACTCACTTTCAGGAGAGTGTTCTCAGCCTGACCCAAAGCGCTGGCGTCTACAGGCGCGATCTACGCTTCTCGCCTTTTGTGCCGTCGTCTTGTGGCAACTCTGTGCCAATATCGAGCGGGGGCTGCAGGTCAGGCGGCAGCATTCCATGGCGAGGCGTACCACAGACAGGACACGCCTCGGCCTTCAAGGTAATCTCTGCCCCACAGCATGCACAAAAAGCGGCCATGTCCTCTATTCTCCCATTGCTGTTTCCCGTTGGATGTCCACCCATCCCGCGAAGATTCAGGACGGCGTCCGGTGACCCGCGATACAGCTCAGTCTCTCCAGATCGGTCGCTTTTCGTCTCTTCGCCGGGTTGACATTGTCCAATTTTGTTTGACTCATGATAAAGTAGCATACTACATAGAGGATCGCAATCCCGCAGATGTGCGGGGGGACCTCACATGGCACGAAGCAGAGGCGCAAGGTACGTTTCCGCGGTTCTCGTCGCTGCTGCGCTTGGTACATTGCTTGTCGAGCTGTGGCTCTGCGAATGGCCCGCTCCCCACCCTCTTTCTCTAACGGCAGCTTTTTTCAAGGCCGCCACTTACGTCTCGATGGCAGTTCTATCGGGAGCAGCCATTAACCGGTTGCTCTGGTTTCCCCCCAGGATGGCGCCTTCCGTTTCCCTAAGCCTGTTCACCATCGCGAGTGCAATTGGCTGGATTTGGATACCTTCCGTCGTGCTGCTATCGCGGCAGCGTTCCATCGCCGCTGGTCTCTTGGCGGCGCTGGCGGCGGTAATGATGGCAAGCGGTCTGCACAAAATCATGCCGGCCGGTACCAGGGTCCGTCCACACAGCTTCCTTCCTGGCCAATGGAAAGAAAGAGAACTGTTTGCGGAATACCTGAATACTGCTCCTCGAGAAATGCACGGCTTCTTCATTGCAGTCTGCCTGTACGGTGCGCTCTTCGCATGGCGCGGAAAATTGTTCCTGCTCTCCAGCTGTCTGATCGCTCTATGCGCGTTCATGCTGAGTTGGAAGCTGAGGGGTGACGATACCCAAGCATCGGGAAACCAGGAGGATCGATCCCGTGCCGCACTCCGACTCCTGAGGGCCACATCGATCGCGATTTTGGTTACGATGGGCTTGCTCCTCCTGGGGCTTCCCCACGGAGCTTTTTCCGGCTCGATAGGCGCCTACGCTCACAACCGCACACCCTCGGGAAGAAGAGTTCCCCAACAACACAAGGGAACCGCGAATCCAGCCTCCGGGATCTCAGGATACGAACGCATCATCCTCTGGCCTCTGCCCGAGAACAAGAAAATAGTTGTCCCCCCGCCCTCCAGGGTCTTGCGCGCAGGCCTCAACACAAGCAAACCAATGACCATACGCTTCGAAGGGGCCTATTGGTATTTCCAGCCAAGGGCTAACGGCGTTGGAACAAGAGCGCACGTAGCTCGTGGAAGTCCTTTGACGGTGAATATTCGTTCCAACAATCACATTCCCCTGATCATGGAAGCCCATCAATCTCTTGGCGCGGCGATTCCCTTGCATGTTGTCGCGAGATGCAGGTGAGCATCGAAAATAGCGACAACGCGCCGGGTATGATCGCTATCGGTGTCTTGCTGGCAGATTCAACCTCCCTGGGAAAGCCCACATCTTACCTGGGCCAGCAGACTGTCGTTTCGACCGAGCCAGACCGCTTTGCGTTGAAGTCTTCGCCCCTACCAGAGGTGCTCCACTTCCCAATCCCTGACCGCTCACCGATCGAGAAGTTTGATCAGATCACGATCGTCTTCTTTCCGGATTCAGAACGTCCCTACACGGGAGCGAAGATCGCGATCAAACAATTCGACTTAGTCCCGCGCTGAGAAATAGGAAACAGCATTCACCACGCCAGTTGGGTTTCATCTTCAAACACAAGTCCTGTGGGCCCATCGCTGTCGAGCTGCGCCAGACGGATTGCCACCACGGCGCCCTCTTCAGGCGTGCGTGGACCGCGAAATGCGTTCAAATCAGTCGCGACGTGACCAGGAGCCGCGCCGTTCACTTTGATCGATGTCTCCGCCAGGCTGCGGGCGTAGTGAACTGTGAGCGCGTTGAGTGCTGTTTTAGAAGTGGAGTAGGGCATGTAAGGCCGCCCCACCCAGGCGCCATCCTCTCCAATCGATCCCCGCTTGCTGGTTACGTTGACGATGCGGCCCGCATCCGACCGCAGCAAGAGACGCATGAATGCGTTGGTTACCCTGACGACGGCAAACACGTTGGTTTCATAAACCGTGCGCATGTCCTCCGCAATCTCCTCCGCCGGATTGCGGAAGCGTCCCCCAGGGGGCCAACCGATGCCCGCATTGTTCACCAGCACATCGAGGCGTCCGGACTCGGATTCGATGGTCTGTGCTGCTGCCTGTACGGACGCGGAATCAAGTACATCCAATGAAACAAAACGAACGACGCCATCCGCTTTCAGCTCGTCTGCCGCCGCCCTCCCACGTTCTGAACTGCGGGCGCCGAGATACACGATGAACCCGTCCCGAGCCAGCCCCCGGACGATGGACTTTCCAATGCCTTTATTGGCTCCGGTGACGAGTGCGATTTTTCCATGCGCTTTGGTTGTCATATCAACCTAACTTAGACTCTGTCGGGTTGTCGTGTCAACCACGTTCTGGTACGCTTTGCCCAGACATGTCGATCAAGCCACTTTCCCCTCACGAACTCCGTGTCTGGCATGCCTTCAAATTCATGGGTGAAGATGTGATGGCCCGAGTGGGGCGCGATATCGCCGAGGCGACCGGGCTTTCGGGGCCGGATTTCGGAGTCTTGTCCAGGCTCGCCGCTCTGGGCCAAGGGGAGATGCGTCAACAAAGGTTGGCCGAGTGCATGGGTTGGGATAAAAGCCGGCTGTCCCACCAACTTACGCGGATGCAGGAGAGAGACCTCATCGAGCGGCGTACCGGTGATAAGCGCGTGGTTCTCGTGGCACTCACCGAGCACGGACGCGAGAAGCTGAAGGCCGCGCGGCCCATTCATGCGGAATCAGTGCGGCGGAATCTACTCGAAAGATTGAGCGCAGAACAGATCGAAACGATTGTCCGAGTCAGCAATATACTCGGCGAGGATGAGTAGCCAGCAGCCGCCACCATGACGAAATTGAATGCCGCAGGGACGGCTGAACTTCAGGTCCCCAGCACATGCCTGCTTCTACTTGTTCAGTATTTCGCGGGCGATAATCAGCCGCTGGATCTCGCTGGTGCCTTCGCCGATGGTGCAGAGTTTAACGTCGCGGTAGAACTTCTCCACCGGATAGTCTTTGATGAACCCATAACCACCGTGAAGCTGCACCGCCTCATCGCAGACCCTGACCGCTACTTCACTCGCCATTAACTTGGCCATCGAAGATTCAAGCGTGGTCTTCTGACCCGCATCCTTCATAACCGCGGCTCGCTGCGTGAGCAGCCGCGCGGCATCGAGCTGGGTTGCCATATCGGCCAGTTTCCACTGAATCCCTTGAAATTCAGAGATGGCTTTTCCAAACTGGTGGCGCTGCTTCACATAGCTGCGGGCTGCATCATAAGCGCCCCGGCCGATCCCCAGCGAAAGAGCAGCAATTGAAATGCGGCCGCCGTCAAGGATACGCATGGAGTCGATAAATCCCTCGCCCTCTTTGCCCAGAAGATTATCTGCCGGAATTTCGCAGTCCTCAAAGATGAGCTCCGAAGTATCGCTGGCGCGCAGGCCAAGCTTGTTCTCCTTCTTCCCTGGACGAAAGCCCGGAGTTCCCTTCTCTACCACGAACGCCGAAAGACCCCGCGTGCCCTGGCTCTTATCCGTAACCGCGATAATGACAGAAATATCGGCATAGTGGCCGTTGGTGATGAAGGTCTTGTTGCCGTTCAGCACCCATCGATCGCCTTTGCGCACAGCGCTCGTCCGGGCGCTGCCGGCGTCAGAGCCGGAACCAGGCTCCGTCAGCCCCCAGGCGCCCAGCCATTTGCCGGAGGCGAGCAACGGAATGTATTTGGATTTTTGCGCTTCGTTGCCGGCAACGAAAATATGGTTGGTGCAAAGAGAGTTGTGCGAAGCCACGATGATCCCGATCGACCCATCGACCGCAGATAGCTCCTCCACGGCAAGCGCATAATCCACGTAACCCAGGCCCGCGCCGCCCAACTCGACCGGAAAGATGACGCCCATCAGGCCCATCTCACCCAGTTTCTTCACTACCTCGTGCGGGAACTCGCTGGCCTCGTCCCAGCGCATGACATTCGGAGCGATCTCGCGCGCCGCGAAATCCCGGATCTCCTTACGCAACTGCTCCTGCTCATCGGTCAATGCAAAGGAATGGCTCACACCCATGAAGAAACCCCCGGCTTACAGAACACTGAGCGCCTGCTCCAGATCTTCCAGCAGATCTTCAGCATCTTCGATACCAGCGGAGATGCGTACCATACCATCGGTCAGGCCGATCCTGGCGCGGCCTTCTTCCCCCAGCGCCGCGTGGGTCATGGTGGCAGGATGCGAGACCAGCGTCTCTACCCCACCCAGCGATTCCCCAACGGTGCATACCCTCAGCCTGCGTAACACCGCATTGGCGTTGTCCAGCGAACCGGTTTCAAACGTGATCAGCGCACCGAAACCCGACATTTGCCGCTGAGCAAGGGCATGCTGGGGATGTTGAGGAAGACCAGGATAATAAACCTGCGGAATCTTCGCGTGGCCCACCAGGTAGTTGGCAATCGCATATCCATTTACTTCGTGCTGCTTCATGCGCACGGCCAGGGTCTTGACCCCGCGCAACACCAGAAAGCACTCGAAAGGAGACAAAATACCTCCGGTGCACTTCTGCACAAACTCGAAGGACTCTTTGTGCTCAGGCGTGGTCGCCACCAGGACTCCGCCCAGACCATCACTGTGGCCATTCAGGAACTTGGTGGTGGAGTGCATGACGATATCCGCGCCAAATTCGATGGGCCGCTGAAAATATGGCGACATGAAGGTGTTGTCGACGCTCAGGTCGATCGCCTGGCCCGCCGCTCTGCGCTCATGGCAGATGTCGGCGATGGCCCGGATGTCGGTGATCTGCATCAACGGGTTGGTCGGGGTTTCAATATGGATGAGCCGGGTGGTGGGCTTGATCGCTTGCCGGACCTGCTCCAGATCCGTGGTATCGACGTAGCTGAAGAGAATGCCGTAGTGGGCGATGATCTGGTCAAAGAGGCGCGGAGTTCCGCCATACACATTCGATCCGCAGATGACGTGATCGCCGGTCTTGAACATGGTAACCAGCGCCGCAATGGCCGCCATGCCACTGGAAAACACGTGCGCGGACGTGCCGCCTTCGAGCGAGGCCAGATTTTCTTCGAGCGCAGACTCGGGTGGGATTGGAAACCCGGGAATATTCGTATCCGCGGTGTTTACCGATCTCCTCCTGCGCATAGGTGGACGAAGCATAAATCGGCACGTTGACCGCGCCCGTCAGCGGATCGGCAGGCTGACCGTCATGAATGGCCCGGGTAGAAAATCCATGACCGCTCATAGGCCACCCTCGAAGACCTTCTTCGACAGGTAGCGTTCAGCGGAATCGGGAATGATGGTGGCCACCCGCTTGCCTTTGCCCAGACGCACGGCGATGCGCACGGCGGCTTCCACGCAGGCGCCTCCGCTCGAGCCGGAGAGCAAACCTTCTTCCGCCGCTAACCGCTGGACCATGGTGAAAGCCTCCGGGTCATGGATGGCCATGATCTCGTCACACCATTCACGCTTAAACGTGCGTGGAATAAAGGAGACGCCGATTCCCTCCACCTTGTGGTGGCCAGGCTCCCCCCCCTGCAGGACCGAACCCTGGGTCTCGACCGCCACGGTGAGAATGCCCGGATTCTTTTCTTTGAGAAAACGCGCCACCCCGGAGAACGTGCCCGCCGGTACCGACACCGCAGACAAAGGCATCCACCCGTCCTTCCATCTGCTCCCAAAGCTCGTGGGCCGTGGTGTCATGGTGAAAGTCGGGGTTGGCTTGATTGTCGAACTGCAGCGCAGCAAAGCTGCCCGGGGTTTCCTCGGCCATGGCGCGGCAGCGCTGGATGGCCCCTTTCATGGCCTCAGCCTCCGGGGTGCGAATCACCGTGGCGCCAAAGCCACGCATCAGGATGCACTTCTCTTCCGCAAAGCCTTCGGGCACAAATAGCACGACTTTGTAGCCGCGATGCACTCCCACCAAGGCAAGCCCCACCCCCGTGTTCCCTGCCGTCGCTTCGAAGATGGTCGCACCCGGTTGGAGCAGCCCGCGACGCTCAGCATCCAGAATCATGCCCAGCGCCGCCCGGTCTTTGACACTGCCGCCGGGGTTAAAGAACTCCAGTTTGACGTAGATTTCGGCCGCCCCCGGGGGGACGACACGGTGAAGATGGAGCATGGGGGTGGACCCCATCAGCTCCGTTACATCTTCAGCAATATGCAGCGAACGCGCTGCAACTTCACGAGTTGAAAGGGTCATAGGCCAACTGACAAGTGTAGCAGCGCCTGCGCGGCTGCAACCTGGAGGAACCTCAATGGGAAGCCGATGGAGACCCGTTCGGGGAAGCGGGGCCGCCACGCTCGCCTTTTTGCTGTTTGGATAGTAGCCGGTGCGGGTGCGGACCTGGAGCTTGCCGTAACCTTTGGCCCGTGCCTCCACATGAACCGTGCGGAAGCCCCCTTGAGAGGCTGGCTTCGTGGAGTGATAGCCAATGGTGTACTGCTCGCGGATATCGCGTGCAACTTCAGCGGCGATTTCATCCACCTGGGCAAGGCTTTTGGGGAAGAAGGCGATGCCCCCGGTCTCGTTGGCGAGCATTTCCATGGCCCGCTTGGCACGCCGGGCCTCGCGGCCGCCCCCGCGTGTCGTCAAATAGCAAACCAATCGCGTACACCACCGGACCCTGCAGGTCCTGAATACGGCGCACCGTTTCCTCCAGCGTGGTGCTGGAAGCATTGTCTTCTCCGTCGGTGATGACCAGCAAGAACCTGCTTGGGCCGCTTGGCATTCTTGGTGAGGTAATCGGCGGAGGCCATGATGGCGTCGTAAAGGGCGGTTCCGCCTTTGGAATCAATGTGGGAGAGGCCATCGCGCAGCTTGTTGACGTTGGCGGTGAAATCCTGGTCGATGTAGGCCTCGTCGGAGAAATTGACCACGAAGCTCTCGTCATCCGGGTTCGAGGCATGCACCAGATCGAGTGCAGAGGAATTCACCGCCTGGCGTTTGGTGCGCATGGAGCCGGAGTTGTCGACCAGAATGCCGAGCGAGATGGGGATGTCCTGGTGCTGAAACGAGGTAATGGTTTGCGGCACGCCGTCTTCAGCAACCTTGAAGTCGTCCTTGGCCAGGGTGGTCACCATGTGCTGGTGGTCGTCGAGGACGGTGGCGTTCAGAACCACCTCATCGACATTCCGCTGCAGGGTGTATTTTCCGTTGTCACGGCCAATGGTACCAGCGGTTTGCGGCTGAGTAGGGGCGGCGTTCTCTCCGTCGGGAGAGGCAACAGGATCACGGTCGACATTGAGCGGCCGCTGCTTTTCCGGCTGAGGCGGCAGACGGCGGGCCCCGGCCTGCGCCATGGCTGCTACCGGCAGGCTGCAAAGCAGGAAAATTGATGAAACCGAGAGCCATCTACTGCAAGGGTGCATAGTATCCGGTACGGGCATGAACGGTGAGCTGGGGCAGCCCCTCGGGCGGAACCAGCTTTACCTTCAATTTACGCCACTTCCCGTCCCGTTTGGCATCGTCTGACCTATACCCAAGTACATATTGGTTACGTAACTCGGCACTGATCTTGGTTGCGATATCGGCCATGTCGGCCAGATCGTCGACGCGGAAGAGCTGCCCGCCGGTCTCCTCACTGACGTCGTGCAGAAGGATGGGCCCCAGCTGCTCTTCACGGGTGGGGGCGTACTGGTCAAAGATGCCGATGGAATAAATCTGCACATCGGACTCGCGTACCACCGCGCGCACCTCGCTCTCGGTATAGCGGCTGCGATTGTCGCCCCCGTCCGATACCACCAGAAGCGCTTTGCGCTCATTCTTGGCCTGCTTCATCTTGTTCAAGCCGAAATAGATGGCGTCGAGCAGCGCGGTCCGATGCCCGGGCTTTACCGTCAGCAGGCGGGATTCGATGTTGTCAACATTAGAAGTGAAATCCATGATCAGCTCGGGCCGGTCGTTGAAGCCGATAACAAAGAATTCATCCTGGGGGTTGGCCGTGCGCATAAACTCCAGAATCGAGTTTCGGGCGCGGTTGATCTTGTCGGTCATGCTGCCGCTCAGATCGAAAATGATGCCGATCGAGACCGGCGCGTCCTCGGCGGAAAAGCTCTTGAGTTTCTGCAGCGCGTTGTTTTCGTAGACGAAAAAGTCCTGCCGCTCAAGACCGGTCACCAGGCGGTTGAGGGGGTCGGTCACGGTCACCGGCACCAGCACCAGGTTCACATCAACCCGCATGCGTTCATTGGGCCGTGCGCTGAGTGCCTTTTTGCCCTCGAGCGGGGCCGGCGTGGCTGCCGGCGCCTTGGGATCCGCAGGAGTGATCGGCGTGGTGGGCGCCGGAGGTTTCGGTTCCACATGAACGTCATTCAGGGGGTCCTGCGCCCAGCAAAACTGAGAAAGCGCGAGCCAAAGCCCGAGTGCAATGGCAGTCTTCACCGTCGCCCACGCCCCTAACCGTAAACCCACTCTGCGCTCGATCGTGGGCACCATAGCCCTAATCCTCGTCTCCGCTTTTCCTTTCATGTCTTTCGACTCTTCAGGAAACCTGGGACCTTGTGTTTGTGTGCAGGATGGTAGCACGCCACCGTCAGACCTGCGTTTCCATATTAGACGCGGCGATTATAGGACGGCTACCACGTTTCGGGTGTTGTCTCTCGTGGGACGCATGGAGCAGGATGCGGGAGCGAGGCTGTTCTGTCAGGTACAATCTGGCAGATATAAGAGACTAAAGCAATTGGCAGCGCGGCCGACGTCGCCGTTGTCTGGAGTGGGACCCCCCGAAGCATGGCCCGAATTTATCCTTTCCGCGCACTCCGTTACAACCCGAGCATGGTACGCGTGGAAGAGGTGGTGACCCAGCCCTACGACAAGATTACCCCCGCCATGCAGCAGGCTTATTACCAGCGCAGTCTCTACAATCTGGTGCGCGTCATCCTGGGATTGCCTGAGCTGTTCGACGAACCCGGAAGCAATGACGTATACACCCGCGCGGCGCGGGATTTCGCCGATTGGCGCCGCATGGGGGTCCTGGCCCAGGAAAAAGATCCTTGCATCTTTGCTTACTCCCAACGTTTTACAGTCCCGGGCGGAGACGGTGAGATTCACGAGCGGCGCGCATTTATCGGGCTGGGCGAGGTGTGCGACTACAGCGCACAGGTAGTGTTCCGCCACGAACAGACGCTTTCCAAGCCCAAGTCTGACCGGCTGAACCTGTTGCGCGCCACCCGGGCGCATTTTGGACAAATCTTCATGCTCTATTCGGACCCGGCGCTGACTGCGGAAAAAATCCTCTTCTCCGGCACCTCGGCCCCCGAGATCGAAGTAACCGATGAGTTCGGCGTGACCCACCGCGTGTGGAAGGTCAGCGACATGAGCACCATCAATATATTGCTGGGGGCGATGGAGGATAAGAAGCTGATCATCGCCGATGGTCACCACCGCTACGAGACGGCGCTCGCGTATTCCAGCGGAGCATGCCCCAACCAGCGTCTCCCGGACGGAGAGGAACCTGGCCAACACCACACCGCAGCCCGCCTACCCGGAAGCTGCCGTCATGATGACCTTCGTCAATATGGACTCGACCGGCATTACCATTCTGCCCACCCATCGCGTGGTTTTCGGGCTCAAGGATTTTTCGCCGGATAGGTTCATCGACCAGGCAAAAGCCTTTTTTAACATTCAACCCGTCAGGGCCGATGACTCGGTCGAGTTGACCAGGCTGCTGGCCCGCCAGCCAGGCACGGCCTTCGTCGCCGTCACCAGGCTGGGCTACCACCTGCTCACGGCCAAGCCGGAGACGGTCGCGCAGGCCTTGGCGACCCTGCCCGAGCGGCAGCGGCGGCTGGACCTTACCCAGCTGCACTCCCTGGTGCTGGAACAATTGCTGAGTATCACGCCGGAAGCCATCCGGGAGCAACGGAACCTCCGCTATGTGCGTGACGCCGGCGAAGCCATGGAGCAGGTTTGGCGAGGCGAGGCGGACGTGGCTTTCCTGACCAATCCGATCACGCTGGCTCAGTTGCGAGAAGTAGCCTTCGCGGGCGACGTCATGCCCCAGAAGTCGACCGACTTCTATCCCAAACTACTCAGCGGTCTTACCGTCTATGCGTTGGATTGAGGAAGGCCGCCAAGCCGGCGGCTGCCTCGTTGTCGGTTTACTACTCGGGCCCTTGGCGTGCTCATTCGCCGGCGCCCAGTCGCCGCCAACCCACCAGCCGCTCCGCCCGCGGTGGTGCGGCCGGCGCCGCGGTTTGCCGTGGTCATCGACGCCGCGCATGGGGGCGCAGACAGCGGCGCACGCCTGTCGGATCATCTGCTGGAAAAAGACCTGGTGCTCAACCTGTCGGTACGGTTGCGCTCGATGTTGAGTGCGCACGGCATTTCGGTGGTCACCACGAGGGAGTCGGATACCGCGATCACCGCAGTGAACCGCGCCGAGACGGCCAACCACGTGGGGGCGGCGGCCTGCATTACCCTGCATGCCACCACCAGCGGCAGCGGCATTCATCTCTTCACCGCATCGCTGACACCTGTTCCCGTGACCCGCTTTCTCCCCTGGGAGACGGCCCAGGGCGCCTATACTGAGCAAAGTCTGAGGCTCTCATCGGAATTCGATTCGGCCATGACCCATGCCGAGATCCCCGTCACCCTGGGACGCACGGCTCTGCGGCCGCTGGACAGCTTTACCTGCCCGGCGGTGGTGGTGGAGATATCCCCATTAAACGGCAAGGCTCACGTGACTGCCCTGTCCGAACCGGCATACCAGGACCGGATTGTGGCGGCGTTGGCCGCGGCGGTCGAGCAGTGGCAGCGCGACTGGAGGCAGCAACCGTGATCTCCCGTGGGCAGCGCAT
Organism: uncultured Acidobacteriaceae bacterium; assembly: GCA_963847155.1. GTDB lineage: Bacteria > Acidobacteriota > Terriglobia > Terriglobales > Acidobacteriaceae > PALSA-350. The sequence goes on from CAWJZH010000013.1 coordinate 12,636, forward strand.
TTTATTCTGGACGCTCCTCATCAGCTCGGTCCTGATGGCGGTGGTGCTGCTGCGCATGCGGGAGCGCGCGATGGACCGGCTGCTTGCCTCGGCGGAGACCATGCCGCTCAATCCTCCCTCGGGCAGGCCGGTGCAGAGTGTAACCATGATGATGGCCAATGACATGGATGGCTCGGTGCAGCCGGCAAGCCAGAACATTGCGTTGCCGGCGGACACCAACGCGCGCGCGCATGTGATTCTGCAGCACCTGATTACGAACTATGGCCGGGCCAATTCCAAACATCCGATTTCCGTCAACAAGGGCGTCAACGAGATATTCTTTATGACCCTGCCGCTGGAGGCGAACCAGGTTGTGCCGGGTACCGTTGCGGTGGTGGATCTGAGCGCCTCGTTTGTGGATGCTCACCCTTCCGGCATCGAGCCGGAGACGCTCACCCTGCTATCGATCATCGGTACGCTCCACGCCAACTTTCCCCAGATCTCGCAGGTTCGGTTTCTGGTGGACGGACAACAGCGCGACACCCTCGCCGGCCATGCTGACCTCACACGCGTGTACCTGGCTTCCGATGCTCCTGGAGTAAAACATCTGTGAGTGGCAGCCGCCTGAAGATAGGCGTTTTCGATTCCGGGTTTGGCGGCCTTACGGTGCTGCGCTCGCTGCTGCCGTTGCTTCCTGGAGCGGAGTTTCTGTACCTGGGAGATACGGCGCGTTTGCCGTACGGATCAAAGTCGCGGGCGACCATCGTGCGTTATGCGTTGTCGAGCACCCGCTTTCTGCTCGAACAGGGCGCTGACTTTCTAGTGATCGCCTGCAACACCGCAACCGCCCTGGCGCTCGAAGAAATTAAAGCTTCGACGGCGGTGCCGGTTTTAGGCGTAATCGAAACCGGAGCCAACGAGGCAGCCAACTCATCGAAGACGCGAGAGATCCTGGTGATCGGCACCGACGCCACCATCGCCAGCCACGCCTATGCTGCTGCCTGCCGGGAGCGCGGCCTGCGCGCCCTGGAGAAGGCCTGTCCGCTGCTGGTGCCGCTGGTCGAAGAAGGATGGGTGGATCACCCGGTCACCGCCGAGGTAATAAGAATTTATCTCACCGAATTGCTGGAACTGGCGCAGGAGGAAGCGCTCGATCCGGACACGCTGGTGTTGGGCTGCACGCATTACCCACTGCTGCGGCCGATGATGGAAGCGGCTGTCGCTCCTGCCATCAAGGTCATCGATTCGGCCGAGGCGACAGCCAGCCAGGCGGCGCGGTTGCTGGCCGGCCATCGCGGGCTCTATGGAGCGAGCACGAGCGCGGGACGATGCCGCTTCTTCGCCACGGATTCGGTGGCCAAATTCCGCCGCCTAGGCGCACGGTTTTTGGGCAGCGCGATTGACGAGGTCGAACTCGTGGACCTGGGTGGCTGATATATCCTTGCAACGACAGGATAGGAGCAAGAGGGAATGGTGGATTTGAAGGGTCAGACAGCCGTGGTATTCGGCCTGGCAAACAAGCGCAGTATCGCGTGGGCGATTGCCCAGAAGCTTTCCGCGGCCGGGGCACAGATTGCCATCTGCTACCAGAATGAACGTCTGCGGGTGGAAGCGGAAGCGCTGGCTGGGGAGTTGCCGGATGCAGCTACCTTTGAGTGCGATGTCTCGAGCGATGAACAGATCGATGCGGTGTTTGCAAAGCTGAAGGACAGGTATGGCAAGCTGGATATCCTGGTGCACTCGGTTGCGTTTGCCCCGGCGGATGCGCTGCAAAATGATTTTCTGTTGACCACTCGTGACGCTTTCCGTGTAGCGCATGAGATCAGCGTGTATTCCCTGATCGCCCTCAGCCGCGCAGCCGCGCCGTTGATGACGGATGGCGGCAGCATCATGACCATGACCTATTACGGTTCGCAGAAAGTGGTGCCGCGCTACAACGTGATGGGTGTAGCGAAGGCAGCGCTCGAGGCGACAGTGCGGTATCTCGCTGCGGATCTGGGTGGCCAGAAGATTCGTGTAAATGCGATTTCCGCTGGACCGATCAAGACGCTGGCGGCGCGCGGGATTGGCGGCTTAAGCGAAATGTTGAAGGTGCACGCAGAACGCTCGCCCCTCAAGCGCAACATAGAGCCCGCCGAAGTAGGCAACGCGGCCCTTTTCCTGGCTTCCGAATTTGTCGTCCGGCATAAGCGGCGAAGTGCTTTACGTCGACTGCGGGTACAACGTGGTGGCCTTTGCGAGCGCCGAGTTAGAGCACATGCGGGGTTAGCTGGAGACGAGCATCGGCTGTTTGATCTTCTACCACAGTCTTTGGTCTGGACCGGTGCCCCGTTCCTTGCTTCAACCTTCCGTCGGGACCAGCCGAGACCCGTCCGATGTTTTACCCAGGGTTCGGCTGATTCGTCATGATCTCTTCGCGAACATTCTTGAGCACAGCCAAGGATCGTTGCACGCCCACTTCGCCGCTCAAAATCGGATCTTCATTCTCGATGCTGAGCATCCCGTTGTAACCAACTTCCATGTAGGCAGCAACAATGTCCTTCCACATGCTTGCCCCATGGCCATACCCAACCGCGCGGAAAAATTCCGACGCCTCATGGTCGTCTTTCTTCCCAAAATTCAGAACCCCAAACCGATCCACGTTCTGCGGGAAGAACGCCGTGTCTTTCATGTGCGCGTGGTAAATCGCCCCCTGCTTGCCGAGAAAACGAATTACCTCCACCGGCATTGCATTGCTGCCAGAAGAGATGGCTCAAATCACAATTGGCGCCTATCTCCTCGCCCGCCGCCTCGCGCAGCCGCAACAACGTGCGCGGGTTATACACAACAAAGTTAGGGTGCATCTCGAGCGCGATGCGATGCACTCCATGTTCACGAGCAAACTTCGCCGTCTCCTTCCAATAAGGAATCACGCGCTCCGTCCATTGCCACTTGAGCGCCTCGCCGTGTTCTGGCGGCCAGTCATACACCACCCAGTTCGGCACCGTGTCGGTCGGTGAACCACCCGGACAACCGGAAAAACCCACGACCGTGGGGATATCCAGCATGCCGGCAAGTTGAAGCGTCTGACGAAATTGCTCCGCAGCCTCACGCGCCTTGGTTGCATCGGGATACAGAGCGTTGTTGTGGCAGCTCAGCGTCATGACGGGAATACCGCGGTCATCAAACTTCTTCTTCCACGCGCGCGCCTTGGCCGGATCGGCGACCAATTCGGGGCGAGGACAATGCGGCGACCCATTCGGACCGGCCGCGCCGACCTCGACCGCCTCAATGCCCATGCTGGCGAACTTGTCCAGCATCTCGTCCAGAGAGAGCTTGTTAAACGGAGGATCAAACACTCCGATCGGCAAGCTCTTTTTAGGAGCAGACGGTTTGTCCTGCGGTGCAGACAGCGCGGGCGCGGATACGGAAAGCGGAGCAGAGGCTAACGCGGCCGCCGTAGTGCCTAGAAACTGCCGACGATTCATGAGACGCTCCAGTCAGTTAGTACGTGCGCGGCCGCCGCTCGCGTCGTAGCATTGCGCGGTGACAAAGGAGCATTCGCTGCTGGAGAGGAAATGGACAACGTACGCTATCTCCTCGGGCTTTGCCGTGCGCCGCATGGGGATTCGGTCCGTCATGTAAGCCACCTGCTCCGGGGTCAACTGATCCAGTATTTGCGTCTGCACCACTGCAGGAGAGACAGCATTCACGCAAATGCCTTCCGTGGCCACTTCTTTTCCCAGCGACTTGGTGAGACCGATGACCCCCGCTTTGGTAGCGGAGTAAGGCGTCATGCGTGGGTTCCCTTCTTTGCCCGCAATCGATGCCACATTCACGATGCGGCCGTACGATCTCTTGCGCATGTGCGGGATCACGGCCCGGCAAAAATTGAAGACCCCGGTTAAATTGATGGCGATGTTGCGCTGCCAGTCCTCATCGGTCTGATCCCAGATATAAGCCGCGGGGCCAGCGATGCCTGCATTGTTCACAAGAATGTCGATCTGGCCGGTGTGCTGCAATACTTTGTCCACGGCTTGGCCGACAGAAGCCGCGTCGGCGACATCTGCCTGCACCGCAAATGCCCCGTTGGGCAGGGCGGCAGCCGATCTGCTGTGCTCCGGGCAAGTTCAAGTCGACAACGGCAACCGTGGCTCCCGCAGCCGCCAGCCGAATGGCGATGGCTTGCCCAATCCCGGTCGCGGCCCCGGTAACAATGGCAGTCCTCCCTGCGAGGCTGAACATGTTCCCCACGCCGGTACTGCTGTCAGTCATGTCCGCTGCCTCTCCCGGGATTATATGGCAAGGTCAACACTAAGGTCAATCAATGTCATGGATTGCCAGGAATCCTTCGGAGTCGAAGCAATTTCCCGCATGCGATTCACCCCAGGTTAACGTGGCTGTCGAAAACTGGTGGAAAGGCAATTTACTCATGCGCTGACGCGCCGAAGTCTGCTGCACCAATCCAGAGAGCACATCATCCAAATGAAAACTTTCCGTATGGGCCATTGTTGTCGTCGTATGTCTCGCACCCTGGTGCGTACAGGCCGAAGGCGCATGTCCACGCCCGGAGCCCGGTAGCAAGGTCGAAGAACCAGAGGACCTGCGCAGCCAGAACGGGGTTCTGGAGGCGCAGCTTGACGGCGACGAACGCCGCGCAGGCCGACGGAACGATTCGCTATTGCTACATCGATGCAGCGGGCCACGAATCGCCGAACCTGCGGGTTCATCCTGGCGATCTGGTCATTCTTCATCTGACCAATGAGCTGACACGAAGGTGCCATGGAAGCGCGGGACCATGGCCGCGCACGCGCATGCTCACGCTGCGGCGAATCCCTGCACCAGTGGAATGATGAGCCCGGTGTCCACCAATCTCCACTTTCACGGGCTCACCATTCCGCCGGTCTGCCATCAGGATGATGTGATGAAGACCTCGGTGCAGCCAGGGGATGCACCCTTCGAGTATCGCTTTAAGGTTCCGGAGAACGAGCCGCCAGGTCTCTACTGGTATCACCCGCATATTCACGGATTCAGCAAAGAACAACTCCTCGGCGGGGCCTCCGGCGCGTTGATCGTAGAGGGAATCGAGCGCGCCAAGAAGGCTGCCGCCGGTTTGCCCGAGCGGGTCTTTATCATCCGCGACCAGGACCTGGTCAATCCCCCATGCTCCTCCGTCGAAATCCGAACCGGTCGTACCGAAGAACCTGATCGATCGCGACGGAGACACGGCCAATAACGGCACCGGCTTCGGTACGCCGGCGAAGGATCTCTCCATCAACTACGTGCCGGTTCCCTACCCCGACTATCCTCCGGCAACCATCGAGATGAAGCCTGGAGAAAAGCAGCTTTGGCGGGTGTTGAATGCTTCCGCGATCACTTATCTCAATCTGTCGGTTCTGTTTAACCGCATGCCGCAGCCACTGGGTCTGATTGCCATGGATGGCGTACCGATGAACCTCAATGACTCTCTGAAAGATTCGGTGGACACGCAGAACGCATATCGGACTGCCGCCAGGCGCGCGCGTGGAATTTATTGTGGACGGTCCCGCCGGAAGGCGTGACCGGCTTGTTCGTCACCAGAACTGTGGATACGGGTCCTGGCGGAGAAAATGACACCAACCGGATGCTGGCGAAGATTGTCGCGTCTCCGCAGTGCACCGGAATCGGGCGCAAAGTTAGAGACCTCTCCCGTTCCTCTTCCCCCTCCGAGTGAAGCATGGCTCGGCAAGTGTAGCGCCGGTGCTTGAGCGCCATTTGTATTTCTCCGAGAAGTTAACCGATCCCAACGATCCAACCAGCGCCGTAGAGTTTTACCTCACCGTGGACGGGCAAGAGCCAAAGATGTTCGACATGAGTTCGGACATCCCGAATATTGTTGCAAAGCAAGGAACGGTGGAAGACTGGATTATCGAAAACCGTTCGCGCGAGTTGCACGCCTTTCACATCCACCAGCTGCACTTTCTACTGCTCGAATATGCGGGCAGACAAGTGAATGAAGACTTTTTGCGCGATACGGTGAACGTGCCGTACTACGATGGCCGCTCGCTTGCTTATCCGAGCATTCGCGTGCGCATGGATTTTCGTGACCCTAATATCGTGGGCACGTTTGTCTATCACTGCCATCTTCTCGAACACGAGGACAAGGGGATGATGGGATCGATACGCGTGGATCCTGCATCACCGGCCACGCCGGAAAACAACGCGGCGCGTGATGCGATCGACGCGACTCCAAACGCACATGTAAGGAATTCCGCTGTCAGGCAAAAATTAAGCAGCAATAATTACTCAGTCTGAACATCCATCTAATGAGTCGTGATGCCGTTTTCAACACCTGAAATATTATTCACCGCGTGTTCACTCTATAACGATGCGACGTTAATTTAGCGCAGCTATTCCTCGGGACGGAGTTGAGGCCCGCAAGCTCCGACTCAGGAGGAAGTAATGACTGCAAAGAAAATCGCGTCTACAGCCGTGAAGGCTGTACAGACGGGACTGATATCTACCATGATCTTCCAACTGGCCATTGGCAGCGCATTCGCCGTTGGCCAGACAGAAACCGCAGTATCCCGTGACAACGCCACGACGACGCCGATCAAACATGTCATCGTCATCATTGGTGAGAACCGTAGCTTCGATCACGTTTTCGCCACCTATGTACCCCAGAATGGCCAGACGGTCTGGAATCTTCTGTCTGAGGGAATCGTGAAGGCGGATGGCACGCCGGGCCCAAATTTTCCATTAGCAGAACAGAAGAATGCCAACGATGCGCCACCCGACGACTTTTTGATGAGCCCGCCGACCAGTTCGTATTCCGTGCTTCCCGCTCCGCTCAATGGCGGACCTGTCACCTCGTTCGTGAAGAATGACGACCTTACTCTTGCAAGGAAGTCGGAGAACGGACTTCCCGCTGATTATTATGCTTATCTGGTGACCGGTGGTTCGGGCCTGTCAGGTAAGGTTCCCGATACACGCATCAAGAACGTGAACGCGCTTCCTCCCGGACCGTTTCAGCTGACGAATCAAGCGACACTTACTTACAACTCATACGCGGCCAGCCCGGTGCACCGTTTCTACCAGATGTGGCAGCAACTGGATTGCAGCGTCGCTCACGCCACCGCCACCAATCCTTCCGGCTGCGACGAAGCGCTGTTTCCCTGGGTTGAAACGACCGTAGGCGCCGGAGCAAACGGGATCAAGCAACCGGCCAACTTCAGCACCAACTATGCGCCCAACGCCGTCACCACTGGCGAGGGTTCCACCGCGATGGGTTTCTACAACGTTCAGAACGGCGACGCTCCTTACTTCAAGTACCTGGCGGACCACTATGCGATGAGCGACAATTTTCACCAGTCAGTAAACGGTGGAACCGGCGCCAATCACATCATGTTCGGCCACGGCGACGCGCTCTAGTTCAGCGACGGCAAGGGCAAAGCCGCAGTGCCACCTCACAATGTTCAGGTTGCGAGCGGCACGCCCAATGCCGGTATTGTGGACGAGATTGAAAACCCGAATCCAGCAGCCAGCACCAATAACTGGTATACCCAGGACGGTTACGGCGGCGGCTCCTTTGGTGCAGCCTCCTTTGGTGGCGGCTCCTACTCCAACTGCGCAGACACCACCCAACCGGGTGTCGCGCCGATCGTGAATTATCTGAAGTCACTTCCGAAGCCCGTCGATCCGCGGTGTGAAGCCGGCCACTACTACCTGCTCAACAACTACAACCCCGGATACTTCGGCAATGGCAACAACGCTTTCACCGACACCAATGCCAACAATACGGTGTTCACGATTCCGCCGTCCTCGACTCCGAGCATCGGAGACACCATGCTCGCCAATAACGTTTCCTGGAAATATTATGGCGACCAGTGGAACAACTATGTACCCGACCCTTATCAGCTGAACTACGGCGCTGTCGGCAAGGACACGGATGAGTACTGCAACATTTGCAATCCGTTCCAGTACGACACCTCCATCATGACCAACGCCGCGATCCGCACTGCCCACATTCAGGACACTGCGAATCTCTATAGCGACATCAAGAATGGAACATTACCGGCGGTTTCGATCGTCAAGCCAAGTGGGCTGGTCGATGGCCACCCAGCTTCCTCCAAGCTCAACTTGTTTGAAGGGTTCACCAAGAAAATCATCAATGAAGTCAAGCGCAATTCTGATCTGTGGAAGGACACTGCGATCTTCATCACCTTCGACGAAGGCGGCGGCTACTACGACTCCGGATACGTTCAGCCAGTCGACTTCTTTGGCGACGGGACTCGTATCCCCCTCATTGTTGTCTCTCCCTACGCCAAGGGCGGCCGCGTAGTTCATGACTACTCAGACCATGTTTCGATCCTGAAGTTCATCGAAGCAAACTGGGCTCTTCCCACAGTCACTGCGCGCAGCCGGGACAACTTCCCCAACCCGATCGCCACCGAGGATAACCCTTATGTGCCGACCAATAGTCCGGCCCTCGATGATCTGATGAGTATGTTTAACTTTCCCTCTAAATAGTTCTCCTGAGTAGCAATCACTGTGGCCGGAGTTGGCTTGCCAACTCCGGCTTTTTTTTGGGCCAACGGAGCAGCGTACCTCAGGTGCTGAATGATCTGTAAGAGAGACCGCCATCATTAGATTGAGTCCCGCAGAGCCTGCCCTGCCTGCCCCGGCTTGCCGTAGGAGCTTGTCGAACGGGGACGGCTGAATTTCAGACGTGTCCAGATTACATTTAAAAATGCCTTGGTTCAGCAACCGCCCTTTCATCCAGCAACCGCCCTTTCATCCAGCAACCGCCCTTTCATCCAGCAACCGCCCTTTCATCCAGCAACCGCCCTTTCCTTACAACGATCCTCTCCTTTTGTCATCCCGAGCGCAGCCGAGCGGATCTGCGGTGCGCCGTTCGTGTGCCCCGCTCCTACCGGTCCACAACCTAGTCATCCACCGAACCCTCCTGGAACATCAACTCCCCTTTGTTATTCCAGGTTTCCAGGAGGATATTCCCAGCCCTTCCGGGCTGGGCTGCCGTTTGGCAGTCGGCCCTCCGGGCCTTGCATCTACAGCGATTTTTGCCGTGTCATTTCTCGCTCAACTTGCCGTAGGCAAGTCAGTTGCTTGATTGTATAAACCGCAAGGCCCCAGTGGCCCCGGCAGTAGACTTTGGGTTGGAGACCGAAGCGTATGCGCGGGAGCAAAGGAGCCTTATGAAGATTGTAGGCTGTGATTTCCACCCGAGCTACCAGCAAATAGCAGTATTGGACACAGAAACCGGGGAGGTGCAAGAGAAGAAGCTGATGCATGGCAGCGGCGAGGCAGAGAGGTTCTATCGCGAACTGCCGGGTCCGGCGCTGATTGGCATGGAAGCCACCGGTAATTCCCGTTGGTTTGAGTTGCTGGTGGAAAAGCTTGGACACACCTTGTGGATTGGGGATGCGGCCAAGATTCGGGCCAGTTATGTTCGCAAGCAGAAGACCGACAAGCGAGACGCCGGCCATATTCTAAAGCTGCTGGTGGAAGACCGTTTTCCCCGGCTGTGGCTGCCGGATGCGCAGCAACGCGATATGCGTCAACTGCTCACCCATCGCCACAAGCTGGTAAGTGTGCGCACCCGGTTGAAGACAGAGCTACAACATCTGGCCTTGAATCAGGGGGTACAGAAAAAACGCAAGCTGTGGAATGAGCAGGGTCGAGCCTTGCTGGCGAGCCTTCCGCTCCAGGGATGGACCCAGCAGCGGCGCAAGGACTTGCTTGATCTGCTGGGGGTAGTCGAGCCCCAGATCGAGCAGCTGGATAAGGCGGTGGAACAAGCCGCCGAGGCCGATCCGCAAGCCGTACTGCTGATGAGCCAGCCCGGAGTGGGGCCCATCACAGCACTGGCCTTCTCTGTCACCATTGGCGACGTATCTCGCTTTGAGCGCAGCAAGCAGGTGTCCAGCTATCTCGGGCTGATTCCCACAGAACACAGCTCGGGCAGCAAACGAAGACTGGGAAGCATTTCCAAGCAAGGCAATGTCTTCCTGCGCACCTTGCTGGTGGAGGCCGCTCAGTCGGTGGTACGCCACGATCCAGGCTTTCGCAAAGAGTATCAACACCGCTGCCACCATAAGCAAAAAGGCATCGCCAAGGTAGCAGCAGCACGCAAATTAGCCGTACGGCTTTACTGGATGCTGAAATCCAAAAAGCCGTACTCAGAGCTTGTTCTCAACGGGGGCAGCCCGCGTCATCCCGTGGCGGCGAAAGCCAATGCCGTTCACTCGAATGGGCACCCCCGCATCTCGCAGTAGGCGGGATGTTCGAAAAGACAGTCATATACGGGATGACAAAAAGGAGAAGATCGTTGCAAGGAGAGGGCGGTTCCTAAACCGAGGCATTCTAAGGGCTAAAGCCGGACCTAATTACAATCACTTACGGACGGCCTGAAGGCCGTCCCCTTCAAAGAATTTAGTTTTTTCGGCAGCCCCTAGGCACACTTTTCTATTCGGCGTCTTTTACGCAGCGAAAACCTACAGCGCCCGAGCGGTCGTAGCTGGGCGCCATCAGCAACAACTTACCGTGCTGATCGTTGCGATAGGCCTGGGGAAAATACCATAGCGAGCCTAGGGGCTGATAGTAGCTTCCTCCACGCAGGATGCCGCCCCGGGTGTGATCATCGACATATTCATCGGTCCACTGCCAGACGTTGCCCACCATATCCATCACTCCTGATGGGCTGGCTCCGGTTGGGTGAGCACTCACGTTGTCGGGCCCGCGCATGGTTCGCCCGTGATCGACAACCGGAACGCGGCTTGCGTCCCAGTCGTTGCCCCAGGGATAGATACGTCCGTCGTTCCCTTGAGCGGCATACTGCCACTCCCATTCATGGGGCAGGCGCTTGCCCGACCACTTTGCGTAGGCGCGCGCATCCTCGAGAGAAACCCAGGTCACGGGCTTGTCTGCCCATCCTTGCGGATAATTGCCGTCCTTCCAATCTTTGAGGAAGTTCAGATCGTCGGCCGGATGATAGTGGGTCGCATCCAGGAATTTTTTGAAGTCCGCGTTGGTGACCGGGTACTTGTCCATATAGAACGCGGAGATGTGCATTTTGTGCTCGTGATAGCGACGCGGAATGTCTTCCCAGGGATACTGCACGTCGACGCCGGCGTCATTGAAACCCTCAACCTCGATGCCGTTGACCTTGAAAAAGTAGTCCGCCGACGGGAATCAGAATCATTCCATCGGACGCGGAGCTCGCGGGTGTCGATCTTGCGATCTCCACCATTTGCTGCGGAAGTGGCTTCCACTCGTGCGAATAGCTGGCCAGGGGCGTAGCCGTCATCGGCTTCATCTTCTCCATCAATCGCACCAACTCGGGACTCCGCTTCCCCTTGGGTCGCGAGCAGAGCGGCGTAACCGTGCGCTTCGATGGGGAAGGTCAAGACTGCCTCATCTCCCTCATGTTCGGGCGTCAACTCGATACCGTGGTAGAGGTCGTAATAGCGCATTCCCGCGGTGTACGGAACCGAAATCTGCCGGCCGGCGACATCGTATTCATTGCGATTGACGATGGTCCATACGGTCTGCTGCCCTTGCGGCCATTGGCTGGCAAAGACTCCGTAGCGTTGAGTGGGATAAAGCGGGCGCCACTGCCGGCTCGAGAAAAATGGAGCGACGGCACGTTCGATGGTTGCCACCCGCCGGGTCGCTTCGGCGTCGCGCGGAGTGATCCCATTCCAGATACCCCAGATATTCTCCCAACTCTCCCAGCCTTCGCCATTGAAGAAGGCAAACTGCAGGTCGTCGGTTTTGTCACGGTTCCAGCGATCGGAGATGTTCACCTGGTGCCGAGGGCTCGAGCCAGCGGTAACGATCGACCAGGGGCACGAAGCCGAACTTGTATTGACCCCAGGTGAGCACGTTCCAGGCCAGCGCTTCGTCGCTCGGGCTCTGCTCAGGTTCGAAGGCGAGCGGGTGTCCGGCGGCATCCGCGGCAAGCGAGAACGCCAACGGCACTCCATCCTGCGTGTCGCCATTGATGCCGTCGGCGCCGATCTCTTTCATGGTCTCGGCGATGGCCTGGGGCCACGGCATGCCTGGGTCGCGAGTTCCCTGGTCCCACATCATCATGGGAAACAGCACGTGCACGCCGCGGCGATGGAAATCTTCCACCATCTTGCGCACTCCGGGGATGCCGCCCGGCATGGAGCGGATCAGGTCGTGCTGGTTGCGATTGTCGATGCCCATGTTCGGGTACGTGGGCCAGATGAGCACCGCATCGATGCCCCCGAATCTTTTCTCAAGATCATCGAGGTAGCGGTCGACCGTGTATTTGCCGGCGGCTGGATCGTAGAAATATCTGTCCTGGACCATCATCTGCGGCTGGATGAAAGCCGACTGGGTCCATTTGAATGCCGGAAGTACGTACCGCTGATCGCTGTAACCGATGCGGATCTTGCGCTCTGTGCGCCAGTGGGTGAGGTCACCGAGCCAATCATCGAAATCCTGCGTGGTGCAGGGACGGGACCCACCTTCCCAGGCGCCTTTCTCGCTAAAGCAACCAGGCGCGGCGAACTGCTGCACGTTGCCGTGGGGAGCATAGTGCGAATCCTGAGCTTTGGCCGATGTGTTCAGTAAGAGGAGGACAGAAAGCCGTCGATGCCAGTGATCGCTTCATGATTCCTTTCTTCAAAAGAGTGGCGCCAGAGCAACCGCCGACAGCCCACAAAGAAACACGGCAAACATCCACACCAGCAGGGTCTTGGCCCGGGAGGGGGCGGTTGAGAATTCATGCCAGATGAAAACTCCCCAGGCGGCTGAGATCATGGTGGCGCCTTGTCCGATGGAGTAGGACACCGCGGGCCCCACGATGTTGGAGCGGGATGCGATGAAATTGAGCACGGCGCCGGTGCACCAGATCAGCCCGCCGAGGATTCCCCACACATGCCAGATCCCGGGCGCCCGGGTGTAGCCAGTCATGCTCACTGGCGCTTTGCCGTCTAATGGATGGCGCATCAGGATGGAATTGGCGACCAGGGCACAGACACCGACGCCCAGGGCGAAGAAGAACGATGTGGCGTAGGGGCCGGGCGCACCCACCCCGCTCATGGCGCGGGAGACGAAGGGATAGAAACATCCCATGAGCAGACCTGCAACCAGGCTGATGACCACTCCATTGACACTGATGCGTTGCCGCTCGGCCTCGCGCAGACGATAGGCTGCCGCATCGAGCACGATTGCGGTGACTACAAGGGCGATGCCTCCAAAGAGCATCAGAGGATTGCCTGCCGGCGCCAGAATATAGCTGCTGACCGCTCCGACCACGAGAGCGAGACCGATGCCGACAGGGAAGGCTACGGCCAACCCGGCAATATCGATGGCCGCCACCAGCAACAGGTTTGCGACGTTGAAGATGACGCCGCCGATGACGGCCAAACCGATGTGGTGAAGATCGCTTGCCGAAATATCCTGCAGGAAGGGCCGGCCAGTGTTGCCCATGGCTCCCAGGCTCAAGCCCCATACCAGCGTTCCCAGGATGAGGCCGATCACGTAGTCCCAATAAAAGAGTTGGAAACGGTATTGGGGGCAGAGCTTGATGGTGTTGGCCCATGATCCCCAGCAGAGCATGCTGATGATCATGAACGTCAGCGCGATGGCGTACGTCTGAGGTTGATACAACAGGAATCTCCTTGCGACCTGACGAAAGTTGGTTGGGAGAAATGTACCTTACGGCGCGAGAATGGAGCGGGAAAAAAGGTTCTTGGGTTTCGAGACGCCAGGGAAGAGCGCAGCGCTGCGGCGTGGAAGTGTGCGCCTTAAGCGCCATAGGGGCCGGAATCGCAGGGGGTCGCGCTGGTCTCGGGGTTTTGTGGCGGGGTGCGATCCAGGGCCGCGGAGATGGCGCTCAGGCGAAGGACCTGGGTGGGAGCACAGCCGGAGGCTCAGGCTCTTCGACCTCGTAGGGTTCGTGGAATTCGGCGTTTTCCTGTTGCTCTTCCTGCTCTTGCATGAACTCCTGGAGGAGTTGGAGGTCTTCTTCGGCGGGAGGTTCGCCCGCTGTATCGAGTGCTTGCGCGGACATATCCGCTCTGGAGCCGCAGCCGCTTCGTTGCTCTCTTCGTGAGTCCACGTCATGCGAAGCCCTCATATTTTTTGTTTCGCTGGCGAAAGATCACGATCCGTCGAGCATCTTGACTATTCGACAGCCATCATCTCATACGCTCCTGCTCCCGACGAATAAAGGCCATACGCTGAACCAAAATATCAAGTTAGAGATAGTCTAATTTCTGGTAGACATCGAGGCGATCAAGCGGTCAGATCGGCAGTACGGCCTTTTCTGCGTATTGGAGTCTCGCTCTAAGCCATAGACTTAGTTTCCCTGCATCTGCATCTGATGCACCTTGTAGTCGTTCTCGACACGGAGGCGTCTTACAACCGTAAGCCCGTTGGGGCCAAGTAGAAACGTGGTGCCTGTTTCATTGTTAGTCACCCTATGTCTCACGTCTTTGACTGCGGTGAGTTGAGTCGGAACAGAAGCGGAGATATCGATCACCTGGTAGTCACGCCCAACGGCAGAGACGTACTTGTAGTTTTGACTCGTGACGAGAAGACCACTCTCTCCTAAGGTCTCAGCCGGGGCGAGATCTGTCACCGTCGAGATCACCTTAAACACCGGCCTCCTGGCCTTCCGTAGGTCGAGCACGGCTTCCTTCTTACCGTCACGAAAGTACACGAGCTCAGCATTGTTGCCGAGAGGACGAACGAAATCAAAAGCGCCCTCTGCTGCCAAAGGCATGCTCACTACCAGCTTGATGCGAGCCGGATCCGTCACATCGAAGACCGATAGGCGAGCGCCCTGCTGCTGCTCGACATAGAGATAGGTGCTTCCTGCATTGTCGGAGTGAAGAAACAGTGAGTTGCCCGGCGCCTGCGCCTGCTCCGGAAGATCACGGGCCTCCATGACTACAAGTTCCTTCGACTCTGCATGGATCTCCGCCGCTGCCGGCGATGTGGTGAGAACTTCCGCTGCGACAACCAAGCCAAGTGCGAGTGTGGATTTGAGAATGTTGTTCATTGTGTTTCTCCTTTTCAAGTCCAGTCTTGATCGAAACAGGCAGGCACGTCCAAGTAGTAAAAATGATGCGGTATAAGCAAGGAACTCTTCGAATCGGCATCAAGTCCCGGTCTTATGGGGCATAAGAATTTGCGAATTCCGTTGGCGCAAGTTTCGTCCTAATGTCGAAACATGACTACATGGGACAGAACCGATCACGACAATCGCAATCATCGGTGGAGGGGTAAGTGGAACCCTCACGGCTTTTCACCTGGTTCGGCAGGGGACGCCGGCGCGTGTGATTCTCATTGACCAGCGACCTGATTTCGGGCTTGGCCTGGCGTATTCAACTCCGAGCCTCCGCCACTTGTTGAATGTTCCGGCAGGCAAGATCAGCGCACTGCCCGATCAACCAGATCACTTCCTCAATTGGCTTCGCAGGAATCATGATCCGGCAGCAACGGAGAAAACCTTCGCTCCCCGAGCAATCTTTGGACAGTACATCCAGTCTCTCCTGGCATCGACGAGCCCGATCGAACAGGAGATCGCAACCGTCGTGGATGTCCGTCTGCAAGATTCCGGGGCAGTCCTTAGTTTGGATAACGGATGCGAGCTACGGGCCGACCTCATCGTTCTGGCAACAGGAAACTTCGATCCAGCTCCTCTGCCGGAAGTCACCAAGGCCGCGTCCGATTCGGGTTTGTATCGCCACAATGCATGGGCGGCGGAAACATATGAGGGATTGGATCCCGATGCGCCTGTTGCTCTTATCGGAACAGGTCTGACCGGGGTCGATGTCGTGCTGAGGCTCCGTGAACTCGGACACCGCGGAAGGATCATTGCCCTGTCTCGTCACGGCATCTTCCCGAATCGGCATGACGACTACATACCCCTGAGTTCAACTGCAATCCCATCAGATACTCCGGCCACCTGTGTCGCGTATCTTCGCGCTCTTCACACCGCAATTCGTGGAGGTGCGGAGTGGAGAGCCGCTATCGATAGCCTCCGTGAAACCACCAACGAACTGTGGCTCCGTCTCCCCATCGAGGAAAAGAAGCGCTTTCGCCGGCATCTGCAGCGCCGATGGGAGGTTGTACGTCACCGTATGGCGCCGCCGATTGCCGACGTCATCGAATCGGAGCTTCGGAACGGCACTCTGGAGATCCGCGAAGGCCATCTGAAGACCGTCGATGCTTCTCCTGCAGGCGCGCACATAACGCTTCGCGCACATGATGGCAGTGAGAGCTTCTATGCAGATCGAGTCATCAACTGCACTGGACCGAGCATGCACTACCGCCGCATCCCTTCAACTCTTCTGCAAAACATGTTCAACAGAGGACTCGTAACCTCCGGTCCTTTAGGCACAGGATTCCATTGCTCGCAGGAAGGAGCGGTCATCGACGCTGGTGGTCACGCTTCAGAAATCATCTTCAACCTTGGACCGGGCCGTCTCGGCGACCTCATTGAGTCCATCGCGGTTCCTGAAATCCGTCAGCAGGCGGTTGAGCTTGCTTCGACACTCGCTGATCGCATGAGGTCGCAATGCGTACTTCCTGAAGTGACGGGGACAGAATCTGCAACACCGGTGTTAACCGGAGGGTTGGCAGCAGCATGACCACCGCAACAGTCACCAACGTCAGAGGGACTGAGCAGGCGGTGACATCGTGGCTGGCATCCACTGGTTGGGCTATTGTCCTCGGAGCGGCCAGCGGCTCGGCCTGTGTCGCAATAAGGCTCTTCTTTCGCCTTCTTCAGTGGGTCTTTGTTCAGCAGACGGGAATGTTACCTATGGTGGCAGCAACGTTGCCGCCCACGCGTCGCATCTTGACCCCGATCATCGGAGCGGCGTTAGCGACCCTTGTGGCCTGGATGATGCGGACGGCTGCAGCGGATTTGCGCTTTGAAGAATATGTGGAAGCCGTTCGTTTCAGAGACGGACGAATTCCTCTTCTTTCGACGGTTTGGCGGACCGCTTCCTCTGCTTTTTCCGTGGCCACCGGCGCGGCAATCGGGCGGGAAGGATCGATGATCCAATTCGCTGCTGCAATCTCCTCATGGGTAGGAGAGCGATCTCCGCTACGGAATCTGTCGTTGTCGCGGCAGGTAGCCTATGGCGCGGCAGCCGCGGTCGCGGCAGCTTATCAAGCACCGATCGCCGGAATATTCTTCGTCACGGAAATTGTCCTGGGTGAGTGGGCCTGGAGTGACATTCCTCAACTGCTCCTGGCCTCAAGCACTGGCTGGCTCATTAGCCGCCTTTTGCTGGGCGCCGGCCCTCTGTTCCCCGTAAGGGGATCATTGCCGATGACGCACGATCTGCTTTGGGTTCTCCCACTGGCTCTTGTTCTGGGCGCAGCTGGCCCGGCCTATCAGAAGCTTCTTTATTTCTCCGGAGCAGCGAGGCGTCTGCCCTTCGCACTGCTATGGAGTGGCCTCGCCGTGGGTGTTCTTTCTCTGATCGAGCCTAAGGTCTGGGGAAACGGCGACGCTGCTCTCCTGGGAATTTTGCAGAATAAAGCGATGCTCGTTGGAATCTTCAGTGTGTTTATCCTTCGCATGGCCGCTACAACCTTCTGCGTGGGAACGGGCACGGTGGGAGGAGTCTTCACTCCGACACTTTTCGCCGGTGCTGCCCTCGGTCTCGCCGCAGGTCACTTACTGCACTACCCGGAGCCGTCGACACTGGCTATCTGCGGTATGGGACTATTGATGGCTGCTGTGACGCATGCTCCGTTCATGGCAGCTCTGATGGCGGTAGAACTTACCGGGCAATGGCACCTTCTGCCGATCATTCTGCCATGCAATCTGCTCGCCTCGTTGATTGCTCGTACAATCTCGCGTGAGTCCCTATATGCCATTGCGAGTCCGGAGCCGGCGCAATGAAAGATAGGTTTACTTTCAAGGGAGACAGGAGACGGATTGGATCATGATAGAGAATTTCCGCATTCGAGTATTCAGGGCGGTCGCACAGCATTTGAACTTCAGCAGGGCCGCGGAAGAACTGTTGCTCACGCAACCTGCAATCACCCAGCAGATCAAAGCGCTTGAAGATGAGTTCGGCGTACCACTATTCGATCGCGGCGGTGGACATATCGCGCTGACAGCCGGGGGAAAGGCGCTGCTGCCCTTTGCAGAGAGAATGAAGGAGCTCTCCGACGAAGCCTTTGCCGCGGTCGCGGCAGGCATTTGGACAACATGCAGGCGAACTCGCTCTGGGAGCCTCCCAGACCATCGGTCAATACCTGCTACCAACGTTCGTGGCTGGGTTTCGGCGGACAAACCCCAAGGTCAGAGTCACGGCTCGCAGCGGGAATACAGATGAGATGCTTGAGGCCCTCCTCGCGAGAGAGATTCACCTCGCGCTCATCGAAGGGCCGGAGCAGCGGAAAGACCTCCATATAGAACCGTTTATGGAGGACCACATGGTACTGGTTGTCTCCGCAACTCATGGATGGGCCAACCACGATATTAAGGTAGAGGATCTCAAGAGCGAACCTTTGCTCATGCGCGAATTTGGCTCCGGCTCAAGAAGAGTGGTGGAGCAAGCGCTTGCGAAGGCCGGAGTTAAGACGAAGGATCTGACGATCAGCATGGAACTCGACTCGACCGAAGGTCTGCTGAGCGCGGTAGAAGCCGGCCTTGGAATCACCTTCGTGTCGAGGTGGGCGGTCCGAAATCAACTCTCGCTTGGAACGCTGAAGATCGCTAGAGTACACGGGTTGGAGCTGTCGAGGAGATTCTCGATGGCATATGCTGCCGGTCCAGAGCCAATAGGTATCGTTGGTATCTTCCGGACATTCCTGCTCTCTCAAGCGACGGAAATGGCGCCAAAAAGGAAAGCCAGAACAAATGCCTCCTAGTAGAATGTCGCAGAGAGTCCGTTACCACGCAAGCAGATTGTCATTTCGAGAGCCTGTCACGTTTTCGATCTTTTCGTGTCTACTGCATATCCAACCAGCTGTATTTCAACCCCCAACAAAGCCGTCATCCTGAGCGAAGCGCTTCGCAGATATATCGAAAACAGAGGGCTTTATAGCGCGGAGTCGAAGGACCCCGGCGATGCGGGTTATCAGATGCTTTCGGGAGCTTTCCGCCCGCAAACTACACCAGAAGTCGCAAACTCCAACCGTGACGAAGCGGAGTGGAGGGACCTGCTGTTCTTCCCCCAACTCCGATTCATTTGTCAGTAACATTTTCTCTGCGACACTCCACTAGTTGCTATTGAGTCCAGCATCGGAGATTGGCACATCAGTCGTTGCTAACAGGCCAATGGACTCATCGAGCTCTGTTCGAGCTGACCTCGAGGAGAGGATAGGGAACACCTTACTTTTTTCCACAGTGGCCCGGAATCCCTGTCTTGCCAAAATATCAAGTTAGAGATAGTCTAATTTGCGGTGGACATCGAGGCGATCAAGCGGTCATTGGAAAGTGGTGGTTTGCGCTGTACTCCCCAGCGTTATGCCGTGATGGCCTTCTTGATGGAACAGAACCGGCACCCTACCGCCGTCGAGATTTTCGAAGCCGTGAATCGAACGGATCCCCGCTCTTCCAGGGCCACCACTTATAACAATCTGCGGGACCTGGTGCGGGCAGGCCTGGTGCGAGAAGTCGCGGTCGAAGGCCGCGCCGCGCGATTCGATGCCAAAGGCCTGCTGCATCATCACTTCATCTGCGACGACTGCGGGAATGTTGAGGACATCGAGTGGTACGACGTGCCTAGGCCTGCCACGCGCTCCCTGGGTAAACGAGTCGTTCGCGATTGCGAACTCATTTTCCGCGGACTTTGCACTCAATGCGCGCCGAAGCACGGTGCGCGTAAGAATCGGTAAGCGTGGGCAGGCGAATCGTGAAATGGCCTGCCGCAAAGACCCAAACCTGAAAGACAACAACCCCCAAGGAGAGACTCAATGGTGAGCAAAGGAACCGAATTTACGTCCGAAGCGAAATCCGAAGTGAACGCGCAGGTACCGTCCGCAGGGAAATGCCCGGTCGACCACGGAGCGACCGCAGCCAGCCCGGTAAGCGCACCCAGCGGGCCGCGTACCAATCGTGACTGGTGGCCAAACCATCTCAGGCTGGAGTTGCTCCATGCGCACTCCGAGCTTTCCGACCCCATGGGCGCGGAGTTCGATTATGCGAAGGAGTTTAAGACTATCGACTACGAAGGCCTCAAGAAAGATCTGGCTTTTGTCATGACCGACTCGCAGGATTGGTGGCCCGCCGACTTCGGGCACTATGGTCCGCTGTTTATCCGTATGGCCTGGCACTCAGCCGGCACCTACCGAACGTACGACGGCCGTGGCGGCGGCGGACGCGGTCAGCAGCGCTTCGCTCCTCTCAATAGCTGGCCTGACAATGTCAACCTCGACCGCGCACGCCGGCTCCTGTGGCCCGTAAAGCAAAAGTACGGCAAGAAAATTTCCTGGGCCGACCTGATGATCCTCGCCGGCAACGTCGCGCTGGAGACCATGGGGTTCAAGACCTTCGGCTTCGCCGGCGGCCGCCCAGACGTGTGGGAGCCCGATCATGATGTCGACTTCGGCGCCGAAGCCGCCTGGATGGGGACCGACAAGCGTTACTCCGGTGACCGCGAACTGGCCGACCCGTATGGCGCGACCACCATGGGGCTCATCTATGTGAACCCTGAAGGCCCTGAGGGCAAGCCAAACCCCGCAGGTGCGGCGAAAGACATCCGTGTCACCTTCGGCCGCATGGCCATGAACGACGAAGAGACGGTGGCGCTGATCGCGGGCGGCCACACCTTCGGCAAGACCCACGGCGCCGGCCCGGGCACCCACCTTGACAAGGAGCCCGAAGGAGCGCCGATTGAAAACCAGGGCCTCGGCTGGACCAGCGCCTACAAGACCGGCATCGCCGGGGACGCGATCACCAGCGGCCTGGAAGTTACCTGGACCACCAAGCCCACGCAGTGGTCCACCGAGTACTTCGACCACCTGTTCAAATTTGAATGGGAACTCACCCAGAGCCCAGGCGGCGCGAACCAATGGAAGCCCAAAGGGGACGCCGGCGCCAACACCGTGCCCGACGCCCACGACCCCAACAAGAAGAAGCAGCCGGCCATGCTGACCACCGACGTGGCGCTGCTCGCGGATCCGTCCTACGCGAAAATCTCGCGTGACTTCTACGAGCATCCGGAGAAATTCGCCGACGCCTTCGCCCGCGCGTGGTTCAAACTGACCCACCGCGACATGGGTCCGCGCGCCCGTTATCTCGGGCCCGAGGTTCCGGCCGAGGAGCTTATCTGGCAGGATCCCGTCCCCAAGGTGGACCACCCGCTGGTAAATGATCAGGATGTCGCCGCCCTCAAGGCGAAGGTGCTCGCGTCTGGCCTCTCCGTCTCCGAGTTGGTCTCGACTGCGTGGGCCTCCGCTTCGTCGTTCCGTGCCTCCGACAAGCGTGGCGGCGCAAACGGCGCCCGCATCCGCCTTGCTCCGCAAAAGGACTGGGAGGTCAACCAACCTGCCCAGCTGGCCCGCGTGCTGAAGACGCTCGAGAAGATCCAGGGCGAGTTCAACGCGTCGGCCACCGGCGGTAAGAAAATCTCGCTGGCCGATCTGATCGTCCTCGCGGGTGCTGCCGGTGTCGAGAAGGCGGCCAAGGATGCCGGTATCCAAACCACCGTGCCCTTCGTCGCCGGACGCACAGACGCCTCGCAGGAACAAACGGACGCTGAGTCCTTCGGGCCGCTCGAGCCCAAGGTCGACGGTTTCCGCTCCTACGGCTACAAGAACTCGGAGCCTGCCGAGGTCGCCCTGCTGGACAAAGCTCAGTTACTGCGCTTGACCGCGCCGGAGCTGACTGTGCTGATCGGCGGTCTGCGCATGCTCAACACGAACTTCGGGGGCACGAAGTTTGGCGTCTTCACCGAACGTCCGGAGACACTGACCAACGACTTCTTCGTGAACCTGCTGGACATGAAGTATGTGTGGAAGCCCACCACGGACTCGAAGGACACCTTTGAGGGCCGCGACCGTAAGACCGGCGCGGTGAAGTGGAAGGCTACTCGCGCCGACCTCATTTTCGGGTCCAATGCCCAGCTACGCGCCACGGCGGAGGTCTACGCCTGCGCCGATTCACACCAGAAGTTCGTCAAGGATTTCGTCGCGGCCTGGAATAAAGTGATGAACCTGGACCGCTACGACCTCTTGCCTTCGGTCGTTTAACTTCACGTTCGTTCACGCTGCAGCCCGGCCTGGCCTAGGATTTCCTGGGCCAGGCCGGATTGGTTAAGGGTGTTATCACGACGTCCAATCAACAATGCGCGGGGCCGACGCTGGCCCGTCGAGAGCCAATCGTTGAAGACGTCCCGGCTTTGCCGAGATCAGTTCATGAGCACGGTCAGAGGAGCAGATACGACAGAGGGCATCGAGTTGATGAGGAGGCGGTTGCCATCGCGGTTGACAGCATATTGGAATAGTACTGTGCGCGCTGCGACAATTCGCGTCTGGAAAAGTGCGTGGGGAATGCCTGCGGCCGGTTCGTCCCGCGAGGTGTCGATCGCCACGGCCATAAGCATCCCTTTGAGGGGATTGCGGCTGGAGTGACGCCGGGTAACGTTGCGGTGACCGACCTGGCCAGACCGAAGTCCATCAACTTAGCGCCAGACTTGGTAAGCAGGATGTTTCCGGGCTTCAAATCACGATGGACTATTTCCTCGGGGTGAGCTTTGTCGAGAGCGTCAGCGATCTCCACGCCCATCTTCAGGCACAGCGCCAAGGGGAGAGGACCACGACTTAATCGAACAGCGAGAGTTTCACCCTCCAAATACTCCATGACGATGAAATCGATCCCGTCCTGCAAGCCAATATCGTACAGACAGCAAATATTGGGATGTGTGAGCGAAGAGACGGCTCGCGCCTCACGTTCAAAGCGTTGCTTTAGTTCAGGATCGGAAGAGAGGTGAGTTGGAAGAATTTTGATCGCGACGTCCCGTCCAAGGCGCGTGTCCCGCGCGATAGACCTCTCCCATTCCACCAGCACCGACACGTGCGAGGATTTCGTAGCGATGCAAGATTTGCTTCGGGGGTGCTTCCGTCCGCCGTCCCCTGATCTTCGTCCTCCATGCGATTGGTCACTGGCGCATCTCAAGTTTGGTTAGTCCCGCTTACGCATGTCTGACTGGATTGCCCGTAAAATGTCAGTACTCCACAGAGAGGCAATGATGAGAGCATTGATCTTTCACGAGACCGGTGAACCGAAGAGCGTATTGAAACTGGAAGAGATCCCTCCTCCGCCTTTGGCCCCTGGCGAAGCGCTCGTCCGAGTGCTACTGAGCCCGATCAACGCATCTGACCTGCACATGGTGCGCGGGCGCTATGGCTATCAGCCGCAGTTGCCAGCTAGCCCGGGCATTGAAGGCGTGGGGCTTGTGGAGTCCGTAGGTCCGGGTGTGCCGGGTCCGATGGTCGGAACTCGCGTAGTGTTCGTTGACACGTGGAACACCTGGCGCGAGCAGATCGTGTGCCCCGTGGACAAACTCGTGCCCGTTCCGGACGGTCTGGACGATCCGGTCGCCGCCACCTCCTACATCAATCCTTTGACGGCATGGGCATTGACGAGATCAAGTCACAATCTTAAGGAGGGCGACTGGCTCTTGCAGACGGCCGCCGCATCGAGCGTCGGGAAGTTCGTGCTTCAGTTGGCGCGACAGTATCGATTCAAGACAATCAATGTCATCCGACGTCGCGAGCAGGAAACAATCATACGGAACCTTGGAGGCAATGAGGTAATCTCCACGGACGATCAGGATCTCAGGGCACGCCTGCAGGAATTGACCGCGGGCAAGGGCGTTGAACGAGCGATTGACTGCGTTGCCGGGGAACTTGGCGCTGAGATTGCACGCAACCTCGCTCCCACCGGAACCATGCTTGTGTATGGAGCCCTTTCCAGTCATCGACAGACGGACCCTTCAAAATTCATCATGCCGATCTTCGCTCCGCGTTTGATTTATTCGACAGCGATGGTTCGTGGGTGGTGGCTTCCGCGTTGGGTGCCTTACCAGCCGCTCGCGGAAGTGCGGGCAGCAACCAGCAATCTTCTCACCATGTTGTCGAACGGGGCACTTACGCCGCCGGCGATTGTGCGGTATCCACTAAAGGACTTCCAAGAGGGTGTACGCCATGCGGATGGTGAGGCAGGACAGGAAAAGGTCTTACTGGACTTCTCCGATTGAGGGGTAATGCGGCGGGAACATACCTATCGCCGCAAAATCTTTATCTTCGATGTACCGGGTCTTTTCGCGGACGGGGTCCCCGCAAAGCCTGCGTCCCGAGCCTGGAAAACGCCGCAAGCAGGCCTTGCGTCTGCCCTTCGTCCTGGAAGTAGAGGCTCTCGGAAAGACATCCCTTGTTCTTACGATTCCCGAACGCTTAGCCAGCAGAAGAATGGACCCACTGAAGACGCGATTGGTAGAAACTCCCAAAGAAATTCCGCCGTACTATCAAACGATGAGCTGGTCAGAACGGCTCAATCGCGATCCGCTCCACACCTGGTTTCGCGATTGTCTTCGCGCGGCTTGTAAGCGGACAGCGTGATCGCTGACGGCAGGAGATATCCTAAGACGGAAAACGCGCGCGGCCAGTCTAAGGGCCGTGTAGCGTGAACAGCTCGACTGACACTTTGGAAATGAGGCAACAGCGATAACCGTCCTCGGCGAAAGGGCCTGTTCCGTCTGGTGACCAATTTCTGGTCACCGATTTCTGACGTTCTTTCACTTTCCAACGGCAGAATTCGTTGCTGATTCAGAGGCCTAAGGCTGTTTTGACCGCGCGAAGTAGGGCCTCCTCACTGAATGGCTTTAGCAATACATCTACGGCTCTGCGCTCAGTCTCCAGTATTCGATTTCTTTCCTCTGCGTTTGCGGTGACAAAAATCACCGGGATTTCCAGTCCCATATCGATGGTCCGGGTCCGGAGTTCAGGTCCACCGGTGCCCGGCATCTGCACATCAAGGATTAGGCACGCGGTTTCATGAAGACACTGGGATCTTAAAAAGTTCTCTGCGGAGGAGAAGGACTGGACGATGAAGCCCATCACTCTTAGAAGCCTGCTCGTGGAGGTGCGGAAGGACTCGTCATCGTCGACGAGCGAAATCAAGGCGCCAGCCCGAGTTGGAAAGGCCGTCAATTGGGGATCCTGACACATCTCTGCTGCTGGCCCTTATTCAGTAAACAAACGAGCTATTAACGAATCCGAACTGGATGCGAAAGAGCTTGCGATCTTTTTTTGCACAAGACGAGCTTTAAAATATCCAGTATAGAGTCTTAAATGAGTTATTAGAGAGTTAGTATGCCGTCTTAAACTGGGTGGGTGGGCGTACGAAAAGAGTCCGGAGAGAGCCGAAAGCCAGAGATTGAAAGAATCATGCTCTCAAGCCTGAAACCCAGGCGGCGTGGCAAGCATCATGTCTTAATGGAGCAGATTCTGAAAGAATTGACCGGCATTTCGGGCGATACCGCGCTCAAGGTTCCACTCGGAGGCTATTCAGCCAAGCACTTACGCTCAGCAGTGGTTCGTGCGGCCGCCTCTCAGAACCTGCAAATATCAAGCACGTCGGACGAAGCTAATCTGTATGTCTGGAAAAAACCTTCCTGAACCTAGACCCACACGGCGGCGACCGATGGGAGACAGGGATCTTCACCGTTTTGAGCAACCGGGCTACGTAAAAGCGCTGCTGGCCGCGGGCGTTCATGCCTTCAATCTCGGCATTACCTTATTGGATTCGCAGACACGTTTTGAGTCAGTCAACGCCGCTCTGGCGCGCGAGACCCAGGCATCTGTGGACCAGCACATTGGAAAAACCTCACGCGAAATCGTGGGGGACCTTGCAACGCAGATCGAACCAACCTACGAAAAGGTGTTGCGCACAGGCAAACCGGCATCCGTCCGGCTTGTGGGTCAAGTACGGGACACTCCCGAGACGGGCTATTGGTTCGACCATTGCTTCCCCATTCTCGACAAATCGCAGCGAGTGCAGCAACTTGGGCTATTTGTGGTGAACGTCACACTGGAAAAGGCCTCAGCCGAGATCTTCAACGCGTTCGCAACGAACTCGAAGTCCCTCAGTGCGCAGGCGCCTGGCCTTATTGAGAAGTTCGATGAATCCGTCCGGGTCTATCACTCGAGCCTGAAAAAGAGTCTCAAGGAACTCGCTTCTCCGTCTACAGAGGCTGCCAGAAAAGTTGACGGTTTTCGTTTGTCTATGGAACGGCTCGACAACGACATAGGGCTGATGCGCGAACTTATCTACGCCGTCCTCGACCAGTTCCCAATCCCAAGGTGCTGATTCTGCATTCCGGGTTCCAGGTGCCATTGGCCGATGACAAATGGAAAGCGGGCCAATGGGCATCGATTGGCGAGCAATGCACAATCGCCGGCCACGGGGATCGGATTTCCAGAAGCAACCCCATTTCGTCCGGGCATCGCTGCCGCCTTGGCGGAAGCTTGAGCTCGCGAAGGCGTCACGCAGGGGTCCTCGTTCGAGCCAATCCAACGCAGCAGGTACGGTTATTTGGCCGATAGGAACGTCCCCAAGTGTGGTGCAAAACTAATCGTCTCTGCTATGGTGGCGAATATGTTTGTGATCGGCCACCGGCTCCTGCAAACGTATGATGTGCTCGTTAGACACGGGGTCGAAGTAATACAGAAGAACCGCGTCGGCTGCATCCGGGTCTCTTGCAAGTTCCAGTTCTGGATTGCTGACGATGATCTCACCGCTGTTTTTGATGCGAAGCACGCTTCCTACCTGCATGGGTATCTGAGCAGGTACCGGTTCATCGATGCCAGTCATCGTGCCTCCTCGTGTGGCCCACGGGCTTTAGCATCCAACAGCCTTAACGCCATCTCTCATCCACTTGTGGCTTCGGTTGCTCGCCTCGTTCCTGGGCGAGGTTCAGGTAATCCACGTATCCTATCGCGCCGCCGCCGTAATAGGTGGCTGGATCATCCGCGTTGAGGTGAGCGCGCCTGCGGAATCGCTCCGGCAAATCAGGGTTGGCCAGGAATTTGCGTCCAAAGGCTATCAAGTCGGCTCTGCCCTGCTGCAGCCAGGCCTCCGCAATTTCGTGGCTGAAGCCTCCGGCGAGAATGAGGGGGCCGCGATACTTTTTGCGGATCACATCGAGCATACGGATCTCGCGCTCGTCCGGTTCCGTTCCTCTCTCGATAGCAGCAATGGCTGGATTCACCATGTGCAAGTAGGCCAGGCCGCGCTCGCTGAGCTTCCCGGCTACGTAACCGAAGGTTTCCTCAGGGTCGTGATCCGCGATGTCATTGAGGGCGCCCAGGGGAGAAATGCGCACGCCCACGCGCTCGGCCCGCCAGATCTCTCTCACCTGATCTACTACTTCGAGCAAGAGTCTGCTGCGGTTTTCGATTGGACCACCATACGGGTCGGTGCGTCGATTGGTTTCCGAATTGAGAAACTGGTCGAGCAGGTAGCCATTGGCGGCGTGTACTTCGATACCGTCGAAGCCGGCCGCCAGGGCATTTCGAGCTCCGCGGACATATTGGCGGACGACGTACGGGATCTCTTCGGTTTCGAGAGCACGCGGGGTTACGAAGGGGACCAGCTCTCCCTCACCGTTGTCGTTCTCAATGAACGCTTCTCCCTTCGGCTTGATGGCAGAGGGTGCGACGGGTAGCATGCCATCCGGCTGAAGCGACGGGTGTGAGATGCGTCCCACGTGCCACAATTGCATGAAGATCAACCCGCGAGCCTTATGTACCGCCTCGGTGACCAGGCGCCAGCCTTCCACCTGGTCCAGTGTGTGTATGCCGGGTGTCCATGCGTAGCCTTGCCCCTGTTGCGAGATCTGAGTTGCCTCGGAGATGATGAGCGCCGCGGAGGCCCTCTGCTGGTAGTAGCAGGCGTTCATGGCTGAGGGGATATTTCCAGGTTGGCGAGAGCGGGAGCGGGTGAGCGGCGCCATGAGCATGCGGTGGCGAAGGTTATAAGGCCCGAGCTGAAAGGGCTGAAACAGCCGTTCTGCCTGCGTCTGCTCTGACGTGGTTACTGCGGCGACCGTGGTGGCTGACATCATAGTTCTCCAAACAGCTTCGATGCGAGTACGCCGGTCCTTTCATGTTTGACCAGCCGAAAAGCTTCAGGAGCTTTCACGCGACATGGCAGAGCTAAGGAGCAGAGGCTTTTGGAATTGCAAATACTCCGGGGCGCCGCAGCAGAAAGCGAAGCCCGACCTGCCGGGAACCAGCATTATGTGAGGCTGTAATTTGTTGCAGTACGCGACCGCCGGCCGTGCGAGGACCCGGGAAGCTTCCAGGTCCAAATGGGCTGCATGCTACAACTGCGACACCATGCTTCTCGTACCACGGCCCCGCAGCATCTTTGGTTGCACCCTCATCCATTTGGTAAAGAAGCTGATTGCCTACGACCCGTCCTTTGGCCGCAATCTTCCGCGCTTCCCGCAGGTCGGGGATGTCGACGTCATTGACGCCCCAGGAGAAAATCTTGCCATCCTGCTGGAGCCGCTCGAAAGCGGCAACGGCGTCTTCCAAAGGGCGGTGGGCACGCCAATGCAAAAGGAAGCAATCAAGCCGGTCAGTATGGAGCCGGGCGAGCGATGCCTCGCAAGCTTCTATTGTTCCCCTTCGAGAGGTATTCTCCGGCAGGACCTTTGCGACCAGAAAGACCTGGTCACGCCTCCCGGCGATCGCTTCGCCCACCACTTCCTCCGCGGCTCCGGAACCGTACATTTCCGCAGTATCGGTCGCATTCGTGCGGAGATCGATACCTGTACGCAATGCGTCGATAGCTGCATCGCGATCTTTAGCTTCGATGTACCAGGTAGCCCGGCCAATCACCAGGACTTCACGTTGGGTTGAACCGAACCGATGATGTTGCATTTCCGCTCCCGGCTGAATAGGGTTCATCAGCATCAGCAATGCGGCGGCTCTCATGCCGCCGGCAGTGCTTTTAGTGCCTTGCTGAACAGCTCATTCACTTTTGCGTTGAACGCCGGGATGTCATCCGGTTTGCGGCTGGTGACCAGGTAGCCATCGACCACGACTTCTTCATCGACCCACTCTGCCCCCGCATTGCGCAGATCAGTTTTGAGTGACGGCCAGGATGTGATCACGGCTCCACGCGCCGCTCCGGTCTCGATGATTGTCCACGGCCCGTGACAGATCGCCGCGACAGGCTTGCCGGTATCGAAGAACGCTTTCACGAAAGCAACCGCTTTGGGCTGCACGCGCAGAAAGTCGGGATTCATCACCCCACCGGGGAGAAGCAGGGCATCGAAATTCTCTGGGTCGGCCTTATCGAGAGCCACGTCCACGGACATCGTGTCTCCCCATTCCGTGAACTTCCAGGCGCGAACCTGTTTGTTCTGGGGAGAAACGATTTGTGTTTCAGCGCCTGCCTGGTCAAGTGCTTTTCTGGGCTCAACCAGTTCCACCTGCTCAAAGCCGTTCTCTACCAGGATAGCGACCTTCAAACCTTTTAAGCTCTGCATTTGTATATCTCCGTAGGTTGTGTAGTTTTTGTTGGAAACACGAATCTGACTGATAGCGGCGCAGCCTGGGATGACGGCGAGCTCCAGCTATTTGCTACCTTAGTGCGCACATGAGGCGTCCACAACTGTTCGTGAGCATAAAGCCAGCCTAGGAAGAAAAGCAGATGCAAAACGTTAACCTAAGTCGTGTCTGCCCCTGCGACGTTCGTATTAGGGCGTTGGGATAGCTCCTAAGCCGGAGCCGCTTTGGCCGTATCCCGCGCGTCGCTGGAGCCCCTCAACCTACCAGAACCTAACCCAAAGGTCGTATGACCAGGTACCACCAGAGCAGCGCACATGCATCAGCCCGAGTACCGATGGCAAAGACACGCTCACCGGATAGGATCGCCGTGCAGCAAGTCCAGCGATCCGGCATCGTCCATGATTTACGGGCGCGCTCCCGTTGCGAACCGGCCAGGTCTGAGACAAACGGATTTTTCAAAGCTTAATTGGACGTTTGTGAACTCGGGCGCATCCCATTAAGTCGTGCGGATCTGTTCGCCAAACATTTTCAGTGCAAGGAGCAGCCATGAAAAGGAATTTGATATCTCTCGTTCTTCTGTCATTCGCACTCGCGCCCTCAATGATCGCCCAGACTGAATTCGGACAATCCGTTAGCCCTTCTGAGGCTCGCATTCAAAAAGAAGTACGCCATGAGCTGCTGATGCTCCCGTATTTCGGCGTCTTCGACTACATCGCGTTCCAGGTGAAAGGCGATACGGTTACCCTGCTAGGTGAAGTCACCCGGCCTACCCTCAAGTCGGACGCCGAAAATGCCGTGAAGCACATCGAAGGCGTCCAGCGCGTGATCAATAACATCGAGGTCCTGCCGCCGTCTCCCATGGACGACCAGCTGCGCCTGGCTCTGTATCGCGCCATTTATGGCTATCCTCCACTGGAGAAGTATGCCTTAGGGGTGCAAAAGGCCATCCGCATCATTGTCAAGAATGGGCGGGTAACGCTTGAAGGTGTGGTCGATAGTGAGACCGACAAGAATCTCGTTACTGTTCGCGCCAACAGTGTCCCTGGGATTTTCTCTGTGACGAACAACCTGCGGGTAGTCCAGGGATAGGTGCCTTCCACTGGAGCTAGTAGTTCTATAGATGCTTGCGCGGCGGTACCGCAGCTCATCAGTGGCAGGGACGGCGGTAGCACGGAAAAGCGTGGACCAAACCCGGAACGGGGTGTCACCGGATCGCCTCCCTGTGCGGCACATAGTTTCGTGGAAACGGTCAACGAACCTTCCGCAACGACCGGGCTCACAGAGCATCGCGTTGAAGGTCACAGCGCTGCGACCAGACAGAAGAACTCTAAGCTTTTACAACTTACCGAGGGGCGAAGCGGAATACTGCTCCCCTGGTCTTGACTGGAGCCGCATCCTATAAAAACCATCGAAAATCACAACCACGGACTTATCCCCTGGCAAAAGGTTGCATCTAAGTTCTTATTAGTAGCTTGGTAGGAGGCAGAGGAGCCTCTTTGCGAAAGTCGAGGATTCTGATGAAAAACATAGTGGCTGCTTTGTCAATTGGCTTTAGTCTGGCCTGTGTCACCGCCGTTAAAGCGGCTGACGTTTCGAAACTGGATCAACGCATAGAAGCTGCGCACGACGTCCTGCACGAGCTACTGGCAACTCCCGACAAGGGTATTCCCTTAGACATTGCCGCTAAAGCTCATTGTGTTGCCGTCATACCGGGATTAAAAAAAGGTGCATTCCTGGTGGGCGCGGAATATGGACAGGGAGTCGCCACGTGTCGCACCTCCACTGGTTGGAGCGCGCCCGTCTTTATCCAGATGACAGGCGCCAGTTTTGGATTTCAAGCTGGTGCCCAGTCCACTGACCTCGTGCTCGTGGGTCTTAATGCTAAGAGTCTGCAGGACCTGCTCAAAGACAGGATCAAGCTTGGCGGTGAAGTTGCAGTGGCGGCAGGCCCCGTTGGCCGTGAGTCTCAAGCGGCAACTACGGAACTCGCGAATGCCGAATTTCTTACCTGGTCGCGCAGCAAGGGCTTGTTCGCCGGTGTAGACCTGACCGGCGACGAAGTCCACCAGAACACGGCCGATACGCGCGCTTATTACGGGAAAGATATTCCTTACCGGACCATTCTGACTGGCGGAGTTCCCGTCCCCCCTGGGGCACAACATTTCGTGGCTACGGTCAACGAAATGTTTCGTAAAGGCAGGGCTCACAAGGCATCGCGATAAATGTCACGCACCAATCGTCAACTTTGATTTCCTTGTCTAAAGTTCGGTGAGTCGGCCGCTTCCTTTGCCATGAGGGCGCAGATGGCGTCGCGACTGGCGAAGGGTTTGTTTGCCCATACCATCTGGGAAAGCGGGGAGCGTTTGCAGCGAAGAATTGCCTTTTCCGCCCCTTGAGGAATCGGTGAAGCTGGATCAAGACGACATCCGCAGAGGCCGGAATGGAGTCGCTTCTCCTTTTCTGTAGGGCTCTCCGATCCCCTAGAGTGTGCCGATTTATCCCGGCGCTCCCCGGGGTTTTCTCTGTGACGAACAATCGGCGGGTAG
The DNA here is from genome assembly GCA_963847155.1 of uncultured Acidobacteriaceae bacterium. Lineage (GTDB taxonomy): Bacteria > Acidobacteriota > Terriglobia > Terriglobales > Acidobacteriaceae > PALSA-350. The sequence continues at coordinate 44,672 of CAWJZH010000013.1, forward strand.
TCCAGGGATTGGTGCCTTTCCACTAAAGCAACTGGTTGAAGATTGCGAACGCCCGTTCCCACATTTCTGTTGCCGGGTGCTTCACTTTAGGGTCGATGACCTTGAAGGTGCGGGCCACGGCGAGGCTCAATCCGCCAGCGATGACGGGTAGGCGAGCTTCCGTCTCGTCGCTATAGGGCAGGTCGTATTGTGGCTCGGTGACCGTCTTATCCAGGATGCGCTCCAACCCGATGTCAACGTCAAGCTTCTCGAAGGCATGGATACTCTCTTGCAGGCCCTTGGTAATTGGCAGATCTCGCGGTTCTACCGTGATCCTGTCATTGCTCTTTGCCGTGTGCTGGGCGATCAGCAACAGATCAGCTATCTTTTGATCGACGAAATCGTAGTACCGCTTCAGGTCCTCTTTATCGACCTCGAGTTCGGCCGCGGCTCGAAAAAATTGCACGATCTGGTGGGTACCCTCAACCCGTTTGTAGGGCTTTACGTTGTGTACAGGTTGATAGGGGCTCCAGTTTTGGGCTGCCATGACGTCCTCCTTATGAAGTTGAGAACTGGCCTAGGGTGGTTGATAGACGAACTTTAGGCGCTTAATTTTATAGATGCTTGCGTCCGCGCCTTCAGGGGGGCTAATTCCTCAAAGTTTATTCTCTTTGTCTCGGAATCGGGTGTTTCACTCCATCGATGAGGCCGTGCAGTGTGGCGGCTGCGCGTTCAATATCAAGATGCTTATACTGCCCGGCCCTGCTTTCTGCTGAAAGCACTCCGCAACGGTGAACCTTCCTGAAGTCACCATAAGGAAACTTGTACCTTGCTTTCGTGTCTTCGCTCTTCTCATCGTCAATACCCAAATGCCACTTCCCGTATTCGGCAAATCCATGCAGGCGGATGAACTCATTCTCCTTCTCGGCGGATGGCTGATGTTCACTCCAATCGTCCCTTTCGTCCCGCACTACCTTTCCGTTGTGGACCAGCCCTTTCGCAAACTCGAATCCATTTTGGTTTAGACTCTCGGCCATAGTCTCCTCCGGGCCCTGTGTCTGGCCATCGCGCAGCCGGAATGGCCTCCAGTTGCAAATCGCTACAGCCGGCAGGGATTATTGTGTTCCCGAATCCGTGGGGGCAACCGCAATCACGAGCACAGTGCCTCCATCCAAGTCGACATCTTTGCTCGACCCCACCAAGATGCTGGAGGCGTCAGCCATCCTGGGATCTTGTTGTCCCGGTACGTTGTTCGCCACCAGCACGCCGGGAATCGAAGTAGTGCGTATCGCTATCTGGCCGTTTCTGGCTACGACTGTTCCCGGCTCTGGGCCACCGTTGGTTGCGGACCCGGGGGAGCCGCCCTGAGCTTGCGCCGGGCTACTCGCGCCGTTCGGCGCCTCACTCGCGCCCGGGTTGGTAGATCCCCCCGCTTGAGACCCGTTCGTAGCCCCACCATTTTGGACAGAGGGTCCAGCACTCGATGCTGCCCCGTCCGCCGGAGAGATCGACTGAATTTGCGAATGGATCGGCATGGTCTTCCCGCCCTTCAACTCAACCCGGTCAAACGCCAGCGCGACCTGCGAATTCTTGCCTGGCTCACTCGGTTGGACGGCGATCACATGGCCCACCAGCTTCGAACCCTTGGGAATTTCGGTTCCGTCCGGAGTCGTCACTGGCGTCTTGGTTTTGACGACCACGCTATCGCCGGTCTTGGCGGTCTTTGAGTCTAGCTTATTCTCGAGTTCGCCATTGACAGGACTCATCCGAGCAGATGCTTGTGGGCTTGCGGACGAACCATTCGCAGGCGCCGGCTCCGCGTTGGAAGGGGTTTGCTGAGTAGAGGGACTGTTCGGTTGATTGGCCGGGGGTGACTGCTGCGCCCAAAGCGGCAAGCTTGCCAGGGCGAATAGGCTGGTTACGAGCGCTGTGCACGTTTTCATAAAGATCCTCCGTTGGTTCCCCGCACTCCCGCATCCTCAGGTCCATGGCGCGGTCGCGGGTTTGAAATATCTGCGCAACCGGCGTGCCAAACCAGGGACGCTCTGCGCAGATTGTTAAGGGGTTGAGTCAACATGAATTAGCATCTTCGGCGTGCGATAGGCGTATTCCCAACTGGCGCGTGCCGAATTCATTCCTGCAAAATTGAGTAATTCCTCCCAGCCGAGTAATTGCTTCTAAGTCAAACTTACCCATCGCACCGAATAATACTTAAGTCTTACTTCCACATGCTCATGAGATAGGTATGAGACAGCGAATCCGGTTATTGCGTGCTTGGTATCGGCTCCGGCTGCACGTCGTATGCGAGCGTTACATCGTTGAACGATACCCGGTAGTAGGCGTTTTGCGCCAGACTCAACTGAGTGTCAGGCCCTCCTCCGGTCGTATTCTGTTCGGTGCCTGAGAGCCCCTGTCCGGCGCCCCAGTCGATCCCCGTAAAGTTATTCGTGTTGGCAAACTTCAACCCCTGTGTCCCAGCTGGGATCTCTACGTTATCGGCGATCCACTCCCCTCCTTGCAGCTGCATGCGGATCGGGGTCCAGTTAGTGAAGGTGCCAAAGAGAAACATGTTGGCCTGGTGTGGCCCGCTTGCATTGAAAGATTGCGTCTGCGGGACGGCAGCACACGTCGTGCCGTTTCCAGGCTGCTTGGCGACCACGTAAACCGATCCGGCCTGGCCAGTAGGCTGCACGGTATTTCCCTGCACCGTTGCCGGTCCGAGCGCAACTTCATAGGTTACGGGCAAGCCTGAGCTGGCGCTCGCCGACACAGCGGGTGGAGGATTGTTGTAAGTCCAGTCGGCGATCTGGTTAAAGGTGATGGACTGCGGAGTGCAGGTGCTTGATCCTTTGCTGAGCCTCAGGACCATACTCCCGTGCGGCGGAACTTCCATGGAGACGGAGCTCATCGGACCCAGGTCGGCCCGCTGCCACAAGTCTCTCGCGTTAACCGTACCCGCGACTCCGATGTCGCTGAACGACAGCGATCGGGTTTGCGCGGTGGCCTCCCGATTGAACAGCCCGACAATTGTGTCCCCGTTCGACATGGTTCCGGTCCAGATCTGGCTCTTCTGGTTTGTGGGATCGTTGGTGAGTGGCTTTCCCACAAAGTCGCCGGCGTTCAAGGCGAGCATCTCCGGATTCTGGTAAACCCAGAGACTGTTGCCGATGGTATCGTACTGGTCGGCAACGCCGACCAACCCACCCGCCATCAGGTGGGCCGACATTGCGGTGCGCCTTTCAGTGTCGGTTACGTACGTGTTCATGCGGATGAAGTCACCGTCCAGGCGCACCTTATTCTGGCCGGATAGATAAGACCAGTAGGCGAATCCATCCATCGCATTCGCATACTGAGACCAAAGATTCAAAAACCGGTGTCCCCTATCTTTGTCGCTCAACTTATTCCACTCGCCGTAATCCACATCCTCGTCGACTCGAATACTATGGGCATACTGGCGTTCCACCTCTGCTTCATTCTGCAGGTTAGCCATGGTGATGCTCAGGTAGACGCCGTACTGGTCGCACGCCTCACGCATCCAGCGCAAAGCGGTCTCATAGTCCTGGTGTGAGTGGGGTGTCCCGATCTTGCCAAGGTAGTGATCGTTCCCGGTCTCGTACCATGCGAGGAAGTCGATCCGGATGAACTTGACTCCCATGTCCGCGTAATACTTGATGTACCCCTTCACGTACTGCTCCGCACCAGGCCGCTCGACCGCCATCCATTGGAAAGTAGTGTCGTTCGGCGATTGGCCGGTGATGCCGCAGCCATTCGCGGAGTTTTGCGTGCCGTTGTTACCGGAGTTGGGGCTGCCGGTCGCCTGCGGGGGAGAAGTGGAGGTGGAGGGATTCTCGATAAGGCTGCTAACATTGATGTCCGTACCGACGATTTTCGTGTGCGTGTCCGATGGGTCGACATGAATCCAGAGCGGGTCCATGTACATCCCCAATCGCATCCCTCGCGATTGCAGATAGGCAGACCACCAGGCGTAATCGTGCTCCCAGAGCTGGGAGTGCGTGGTCCGATATCCGTTCTCGTTGAGTACCGTTGAGTCGCCCCATCCATCGACCTCGATCAAGTTATAGCCGAGATTCTTCAGGTTAGCGTCTACCCAATTAATATTGGCAAGCAACTCGGTTTCGGGGATGTAGTTGTAACAAACGTTGATATGTTGCCTGATGATGTTGTATTCGTACGTGCTCCAATAGAGCGGTGTTTTGTAGGGGTTTGTCTGGCCAATCGCTTGAGAAACGGCAATGGCCAGCACGCAGGCTGTTAACAAGCTCTTCATACGGTCCTCCCATAGGGGAGGCGTGATCCGGGCGAAATTGTGGCCCGGGTCACGCCGGTCTGGTCTTTCCGTTTCCGAGTTACTCTGTTCGATCACCGGAGTTTCTCGCTCATCGCCGGTTACAAAACCATCAACCCACCAGGCTTTACCTCATATGGGAGACGGTGTTCGTCACACGGGCTTCAATCTGCGATGGCACTGCGCTGCCACCGCCTCCGGGCGGTGTCGGCGGCGTGGGTGGCGTGGGCGGCGGCGCCGGTGTTGGCGGGGCCGGCGTGCCCCCTTGCCGCTGGACGACCAGCGTCCGCCCGGCTAGGCTGTCGAGGTCAATGGTCAGCTGACCGTTGTTGGATACGACTCCGGCATTCTGTTGGGAGATGATATCCAGAGCATTCTGGCCGGCAAGCTGTGAGGCGGGTATGCCCGGCGGAATTTTTGTCAAGTCAATCTGAACGGTATTAGCGGTACGCCCGTAATTCAGTGCTGTAAGGGCAAGGCTGGTGGAATTGGGAAGCGTCATCGCGTATACGGCAACCGCCTGGTTACCAGTGGGTGGCACAGCATTCATGGTCGCGTTTTGGATACCGTACTTCTTGCGAGCCGCGAGCATCTGCTTGATCTGGCTGGCGAAGGAGTTAGGGTTCTTCAACTGGGCCGGCAGTGGACCGTAGAGTGTCTGGGCCTTCGGCAGTTGAAGAACTGCGGACGTGGTCGCGCTTGGGTTATTGTTCATCAGGTCGACGGCGCCACGGTTGATCCAGCGCCAGTCGCCACCCGCGGTTAGGTTACTGGAGACCGAGGATGCCGGGACAGGTAAGGCGCCAACGAGATCCCAGGCCGAGATCCCGAACACCCCCGGCTGCATGGCGTTCGCTAGTGAGACGAGGATGTGTGCTTTTTGGATGAGCGCTACCTGGTCGGCAGTGGCGTGATACGGGTCCTGAATGCCCAGGGCAGGGGCGATAAATCCAACAAATGTGGTGGCTACCCCGTCTTGCACGGGGCGGTACAGTTTGTTGTAAGACGCGGAACCCACCGTTGAGCGCATTTGCTGGAGCATCTGTTGCTGCAGTTGCTGACCGTTATATGTCTGGCCGTCCAACGTTAGATTTTGGTGGGCGCCGAGATCGATGGTTTGGTAGGTAATTTCGTCATGGTTTTGCAGATCATGGAAGAGCAAGCCGGCCTGCACGCCTTGTTGCAGGAGCTCCGACTCCGCGAGCCGCAATGGCAGGACGTCGCCCGTGATCAAGGGATGGAGGACCTGGGCACGGGTGAAGAAGTCATAAGAGATGTCAGGACCGTTCTGAGTGTATTGCTTGAGTTGCTCCACCGGAACGTTCAATTCCTGAAAGGTCCAGCCGCCGAGCTTGCGAGCCATGTATGCCAGATCGTTTGTGTTGTCGATCGACATCGGTTGCAGATAATCCTGCGCCGTCGCACCGCTTGTATCTGGGTCGACTGCAGTGAACGGAGCGGCATCCAGCCGAAGAAGACTATTGCCGCGTTCGACGATGTTTCGGGCGGTGTCGCCAAAGTTAACGCGTTGGGCAGCGAACGACGGATCGAGCCAATTCGTCGTGGGCTGAGCCGGCTTGAAGATATGTAGGTAAACCCATCTACGTGTCTTGCCATCAACGCCAACCACCTGAGGTGTAGCGCTCCAGCCGCTCCACGTGGCGGCCTGTGGGTCTGCGTCCGCTGAGTGGATGCTGCCGGGGATCAACCCCTGGTTCTTAAGTTGTGTGGCTACGTCAACGGAGACGAGGGCAGTCCCGTTAGGATCGGAAACGGCGGGCAAGATGTTCCAAAGATTCTGGGGAATCTCGATCATGTCATACATTCCCGGGTAATCCAGGTACGCTCGCTCGGCGAGCCGGAAGTCCGCTCCGAGCCCGGTATGGAGAGGCACCAGGTCTCCGCCGATGAGCGCCCCGTGCTGCGAGGCATTTTGAACCAGCTGCTTGAACTCAGTCTCCGTCCCGAACACAGGATCCAAGTCCAGCGATATGCGGTCGAACCAACCGTCGATGGTCGGAGTGAACGTGGTCCCTGAGACTCCGCCTCCGCGTTCGATTGGATCGGTATGAAGAAGCTCGATTCCAATGCTCTGCAAGGCATCCCAGAGTGCGGGATCGCCCCACGTGCCAATGACGTCCGTGTTAGGTTTCGTAATCACGGAGGCGGGATAGTAGATCAACCAGGTCGAGGCCTTACTCACCAATTGGCCTGGTTCTGGCGTCTCGTAGTGGTTACGCCACTGCACACCCTGTCCGGAGATCAAATCTGCTTCCTGCTCGGACTGATAGATCATCGAATTCTGTTGCAGAAATTGGATGTACTCGGGGCTGTCTTGGGCGAAGCTGGTTCGATGGCTGGCGATGACAGTGCAGATCACTGGGATCAGAGCGAGAGTTGGTAAGCGAAGATGGAGCTTGACGTTTGGCATGACAAAACCTCTGAGCTTTGTTGTTGATGGCCTGGGAATACAAGCCTGTTGTGTATTCGTGCGGGATGGAAGTGAAGCTGGCCCTACAAAGGCGTTTCGCGATGCGGCCGCAGCCGCCGCCATCAGGATTACCATCCTGAACTTTAGTCGCAAGCCAAAGTCAAAAACCCAGCTGGCTTTAGAAGGATACGCCGCTCGAATTCCGGGGCATGGGCCTGGGTAATGCATAGTTGCTTCCTGGAAACGGCGTGGAATCAAGCCATCGAGCAGGTGCAAGATTGCCATCGTCGAAATTGGCAACTTTCTGCGATGAGCATACGCGGCGTAGAAAAAAGAACAATTCGTCAGAAGGCGAACGTGTCCTTCAGAACTGTCGGGGAGTACCCAATACTTCCTAAGCAGAGAGGAGTGCTAAGACCTGTGTGGTAACCAATACATACGCCTGCGGGTGCATGATTCCACGGGGCTCAGAATTGTGGGTGGGCCAGGTCTCAAACGGGAGAACGGGGAGACTGTCACGTAGGGAAACGAGAGTCTGCTAGGGATCGAAATTAGCTCACTCTACCTTCAGTCTGTGACGATCTTTTTGCGGGGTCATTTACTTCTATAGAGCTTTCGCAAAATGGCGCCGCTTGCCACTTCCCGCAAAACGAAAACTTCCGATGCTGGCCAAGGTGAACAACTTGAAAAAGCGAATTTGGACAGGTCTGTATAACCGACGGCTCGCTTCCACATTCACAATTTGATCCTCAACACGCGCATCGTCGTCGATGATCGGCTGGGATACGGCGACCTCGACCTTACCGTCCAAGCCCACTTGCAAAAGACGCATCGGACCGCCGCCGAACTCGAAGGCGCTCACGTTGATGTTTGTGTCCAAAAGTAACGCGGTTCACCGACCGCGCATTTGCCGGATGGCCGAAGTGGGTTTGCTTGCCTGCGTCGGAGGTGCTTCAGGCTTAGCAATCGAGATCTCGCTTCTGATGTCACAGCCGCACATCGCATGAATTGATCTAGTTGCAGAATTTGGATCAGGGGAAATTCCGTCTGCCCCTCCAAGGTCTTTGCTGCTTTAAGGTTTGGCCTTTTTCGGACCCCAAAACGGCTCCCCGGACTTGGTGGGCGCGTTGTGGCTGGCCAGTTTGGCATCAAGGGCCGACTCCTGTCCTGCATGCGTGATGGACCATTTCAGCGCCAGGCCACCTGCCAGGGTAAGCAGTGGAGCCAGCCCCGAGCGGATGAGGGGCGATTTGCTGCGGCGCAGGAGCGCCGGGGCGACCAGGCCGACGGCAATGGCTCCGAAGAGAAATATTTTGGACTGCTTGCCCCGGATGAGCGGTCGCGCTGCTTTACGAGCCGTGCCAAGATACAGTCCAAGGGCCCCGGCTTCGGCTACCGCGGATACATCTTCGAAGCGGGTGAGCGCGCGGTGAAGACGTTCGTCCGTGGACCTGTAGTTGCAAAGCGACAGGGCAGCCGCACCATTGCTCATGGAACTGCAGGCAAACAGTGATCCCAGGAAGTGTGTGTGCGCCCAAACCGGGTTGGCGGTGGTGGAGAGGAGCACGCCAGGGTAGCTGATCATGGTGAGCGCAAAAGGCAAACCCAGAACACCCAGCAGGCGCTCTGGCATCCAGCGCTGCAGCAGGCGGAGCATCGCCGCACCAAAGGGCAGCCGCGATGCATTGACTGTGAGCAGCGCGAGCAATGACGAAAAAACTCCGTAGCACGAGAGCGCCCATGCCCCATGACTCATGGGCGACGTGCGCTTGAAGATGCGCAGCATATGGTGGAAGCGTTCCGGCCGGCCAAGGTCGGCTATCAATAATGGCGGACACGGGAGCATGGTGAAGAACGATAGAACCCGCCCGGTTCGGATGGTGGAGCTGAACCTGTCCCCATCCCGCAGACCGGCTATCGTAAACAGCACATAAGAGCCCGCACTGATGCCTTCAAAGAAGAAATACAGGGCGATCTCCCACTTCCAGAAAGGGCGCTTCAGCATGGGCAGGCCATAGTAGCCGGGCTCATGCACGCCTTGCGGGGTGGCGGCTTTCAAAATGTCGTAGGAGGGCGTGATCTGGCTGAAGATGTCACGCTGGTCATCGATTTCCTTAACCCGCTCCTTAACCCTGGGACCCCTAGCCATGGTGATCACTCGAAAAGAGCAGGGCTGAGACCGCGCTCAGTACAAGGGTAGCGGCAAAGCTGAAGAAGTAATTCCGCTTTAAGTGCGCGGAGGCGCGGCGCGGCGCTTCCGGCAGGTTGTAAACCGACGCATTGTCCTTCAGCAGGAAAAAGGCGTTCAAAGCACTGTACTCGCCGGCCGGATCGGCGCCGTACAGGTAGGCGTCTGTCTCTCCACGGGCATGTAGGTCTTCTACGCGCTTTTTGGCATGCGCTTTCAGTTCGCTCACCTTACCGAACTTGATCGATTCCGTGGGACACGCTTTGGCGCAGGCCGGGACCATATCCGCTTTCTGGCGGTCGTAGCAGAGCGTGCACTTGTGTGCTCTGCCATCTTCCTTGTTGCGGCTCAAGACCCCGAACGGGCAGGCGACGACACAGTTTGCGCAGCCGTTACAAATGTCCTGTTGTACATAGACGTTTCCAAATTCGTTGTAGATGAGCGCTCCGGTGGGACAAACCTCCACGCAGGGGGCATGCTGGCAATGCTTGCACACGTCGCTCATCATGAGCCACCGGCCCGGCGTGGGTCTGGGGGTCGAACTGCTCGACGAAGGCCACATGCCGCCAGGTCGAATCGGAAAGGGCTACGGTGTTGTCATAGCTGTTGCCGGTCCAGTTAAAGCCGTCTGCCGGCAATTGGTTCCACTGTTTGCACGCGACTTCACAAGCCTTACAGCCTATGCAAATCGTAGTATCCGTAAAAAATCCGGTTTCCTCCTGCGCTGCAGGAGGTTCGGGCCTGCTAAAAGTGTCGGCCAGGTCAGTCACAATTTGTACCAGCCCATCGTTCATAAGGCTTGTCCTTCCGGCTGTGCCGGCTCCGGCGTGTCAGGAGATCTCTCGCGGGTGGGCCACGGCGCAGGCGGAATAGGCTCCATGTCTGGCAAGGAGGCAAGCCGCCCCGCCCGAACATTCACCGTGGTTGCCTTGGCTTCGTGCATGCTTACGTTGGCATCGGTAACGACAGAAGTGAGGTCGTTGGCCATGGCTCCAATTGTCTCGCCCGCAAACCCCCAGTGGAAAGGCATACCGATTTGATGCATGATGCGGCCGTTCACAGTGAGCGGTTGGATGCGGTGGGTGACCATGGCTAACGCCTCGATAGCTCCACGAGTGTTCCATGCCACCATCCAGCCTCCGTGCTCGATGCCTTTTTCGGCTGCCAATTCGGGGCTGATCTCGATGAACATGGCGGGCTGCAATTCGTTCAGCCAGCTATCGAAACGGCTCATGGGTCCACTGAGGTAATGCTCGGTCAGCCGATAGTTGGTGACCACGATTGGGTATTCGGCATTGGGTGGATTGTAGGAGTTGAATGGAACGTCGTAGCGCTCGATGGTCGGATTCTCGCGCTGCGGATAAAGCAGGTTGGGAATCGGCGACTCCAGAGGTTCGTAGTGGGTCGGTAACGGACCGTCCTTTACTCCCATGGGCGCGAAGAGCCAGCCTCGGCCGTCGGGCTTCATAATAAACGGAGCGTCTCCGGCAATCGCGGCCATGCCGAGCGAGTCAGGGGCGCGGGCGATAGCTGGGCGCCTTGGTCGGTTCGAAGTCGGGAACATCCGGCCCCGCCCAGCGTTCGTTTCTTCATCCCACCACATGTACTTCTTGCGCTCGGACCAGGGCTTGCCCTGCGGGTCGGCGGAAGCGCGGTTATACATCATTCGACGATTGAGTGGCCAGGCGAAACCCCATTCCGGACTGGTGTACACGCCAGGGGTTCGTTTGCGGGATCGAGCGCGGTTCTGGTCCTTGTCTGGATATACACCGCTGTAGATCCAGCAACCGCACGCGGTGGAGCCATCAGCCTGCAGACTATTGAAGTCAGGAACCTGTTTGCCATCGGCGACCGTATAACCGTTCATCTCCATGAGAATCTTTGCGGTATCCGGCTCGCCCTGGATACGGCTTAACGACCCGTCGGGCAGCACCTCGGGAGAATCGCGTTCGTAATTCCAGGTAAGGTTCAGCAGTCCCTGGTCGCGTTCGCGGGTTGAACCCGCATAGAGCTTGCGCAGGCGTTTGCCCAGTTCGTACAGGAACCAGGTGTCGGAGCGGCAGTCGCCGGGCGGATCAACCGCTTTATCATGCCACTGCAGAAGCCGCTGCGTGTTGGTGAACGTGCCGTCTTTCTCGGCGTTGGAGGCTGCAGGAACAAAGAAAACCTCGGTCCCAATCGTCGCCGGGTCCGGGTTTTCCGGCCCCTTGTACCAGTAACAGGCGCTTTCGATTTCATACCAGTCCCGTACGACCAGCCAGTCCAGTTTCTTCATCGCCTCTCGGCTCAGGCGGGAGTTAGGCGCTCCGGCAGCCGGGTTCTGTCCAAAGAGGTACAGACCTTTCACCTTGCCCTCGAGCATTTGCACGAAAGAGGCCAAGTGGGAATAGTTAGCGTCCACACGCGGCACCCAGTTGAAGCCGAAGTCATTCTCTTTCGTCGCTCCTTCGCCATACCACGATTTCAGCAAGCTAATCATGAACTTCGGCATATTGGCCATGTAGCCAGTGGTCACTTCCTCCTTCTGAAGGTAGTCACTGAGCGTGTTGTGGCCACGCGGTGCGGAAGGCTGCATGAGGTAACCAGGCAGCAAATCATACAGAGTGGGGACGTCGGTTGAGCCCTGGATGCTGGCGTGCCCACGCATGGCCATGATGCCCCCACCTGGCCGCCCGATGTTGCCCAGCAGCAATTGAACGATGGTGGCGGCCCGGATAATCTGCACGCCTGTAGTGTGCTGCGTCCAACCCACCGCGTACACCAGGCAAGTGGTGCGTTCACGGCCGGAATTCCGGCAGACGGTTTCGGCGACCCGCAGAAAAGCTTCGACGCTACATCCGCAAATCGCCGCGACCATTTCTGGTGTGTAGCGCGCGTAGTGGCGCTTAAGGATGTTCAGCACGCAATGGGGATGCTGGAGGGTTGGATCGGTTTCAGGGACCGGGTTTTTAAGGGACCCGGCGCGCTCAGTGAACGACTGGGCTTTCTCGACGTGGGATGCCTGGGTCTGCGAGCCGCCCCCCTCGCTGGCATAGTGCCAACCCTCGTGGGACGTTTCGTATTGTCTTGTTTCAGGATCGAAGCCGACGAACAGGCCGCCCAGGTCCTCTGCGTCCCGGTAGCTTTCGTCGATGATCGTGGCCGCATTCGTGTAGGCCATCACGTACTCGCGGAACCAGAGATCGTTCTGCAGGATGTAGGTGACCAACCCACCCAGAAAGGCGATGTCTGTGCCAGTGCGGATGTTCACGTACTGCTGGCACATGGCTGACGTACGAGAAAAATGTGGGTCAACGTGAATAAGCTCAGCGCCGCGCTCACGGGCCATCATAGGAAAGCGGAAGCTTACCGGATGGGCTTCTGCCATATTCGAGCCCATGATCAGGACGCAATCGGCGTTCTGTACGTCCTCCTGGAAACCAGTGGCCGCGCCGCGGCCGAACGAGGCGCCCAGACCGGGCACCGAAGCGCTGTGTCATATTCGTGCCTGGTTTTCGATGGGAACAATGCCCAAGCCGCCGTTGAACAGCTTCTTTATGAAGTAGTTCTCTTCAATATCCATGGTGGCGCCGCCCAGAGATACCATGTTGGTCACATGGTTCAGAACCTGGCCATCGCGAGTTTCGACAAAGCCTTCTTCCCGCGCTTCCATGGTTAGCTGTGCGATCCGGTCCATTGCCCAGTCCAGCGGTTTCTGCTCCCAGTGATCAGAGTAGGGAGCGCGATAGAGCACGTGGTGTATGCGGTGAGGATTCACGGTCAACTGGAAGCTGTTTGCCCCCTTGGGACAAAGCGTTCCCGCATTGATGGGGCTCTCCGGATTGCCTTCGATGTCGATGATTTTGCCGCCCTTGACATATACCAGTTGTGCGCAGCCGACCGCGCAATAGGGGCAGACGCTCTCCACCTTGGTTGCACCCTCAATGCGGGGCATCTTTTTTATAGAGTTCGGGCTGAAGGGCTGGTTGCTGGTGGAACGGTCACGATCGCGCGCCGGCACATCGGGATTGACATTCATTTCGATTCTCCAACCCCCGCATAGAGGGAACGAAGCATTATTAAGAGCGGATTTAGCTTGGAAAGCCGCGGTGGCGTAAGCAGTCGTCTACCTTCGGTCGGATGCAGCTTATGCCGGTTCGGGTGCTTGCGGGTCCAGTCCCCATTCCAGAATAAGCAACCGCAATCCCTTGAAAGTCCTTAGGACGTTCCAGCTGCACACGCCGTAAAACTGAACTGGTGACCAGGAAGCAAGCATAGTCCCAATGAAAGAGTTGAAAACGGTACTGAGGACAAGGATTGATGGTGTTGGCCCAGGATCCCCAGCAGAGCATGCTGATGATCATGAACGCCAACGCGATGGCGTACGTATGAGGTTGATATAACAGGAATCTCCCTGCGCCTTGACGAAATCTGGTTGGAAGAAATGTATCTTACGGCCCGAGAATGCTGCGGGGAAAAAAGCTGCCACCGTCAGGCAGGGATTGGCTGCGGCGCACGCTGGTCGGATGTTTGTGAACCAAGCAGCGGAGGTGACGACTTAGTGCCATGCGAAGACATTGCGTTCGATCGTGGTATCTACAAAAGCCAGCTTTTTCCCGTCCGCCGACGGGACGCCCCAGGTATTCCTGTTCGTTTCGCGCAGCACATGCACCTCGCCCGACAGCCGGATGTACTCGAGCCAATGTTGTGTTGCCGTTCTCGCCTCTGCGAAGAAGCCCTTACTATCTGGCGCCCAGCAAATCCCCCATAGCTGAGAAGCCTGGTGTATCTTGATCTCCCTCTCGCCGCCGGTTCCATCCAGCCGAACCAGCCGAATCAACGGCGATTGCGAGTCGTGATTCGGGATTGCCGCCACAGTACCATCCGGCGAAAGTGCCCAGTCCCCATAAATCGTAGGCGTATATGTCGAACGCGCCAACTCCCGGCCTTTTCCTGTTAAGGGGTCCAGGGAATAAAAGATAAACATTTGCCGTCCATCTGTTTGGCGAAGCGCGCAACTCGTACCCGAGACCAGAGGACATCGCCACTCATCCAACTCGTTCTCTTTCCAAACGAGCCTGGCATCACTTCCATCCGCATTCGCCCGATAAATTGATCTTTCCGGCACCCACACGCCTAATTCAAAGTGCCCATTAGACTGTACTTCGGATTGACCTTCAGGGCGTCCTTCGTAGATCAGAGTTTTCCCATCCGGCATCATGGCTGGGAGGATCTGCGCCTCATCCCCTACCGTCAGCATTTCCGCAGCCGGGCTGTCGAGTCGCTGTCTAAAGATGTGATAGTACGGCTCCACACGATTGGACTCAAAGTAGACCGCCTCCCCATGGGCGTCGAAGCTGTGCGGATAATCGCTCTCGGTATCTTTGGTGAGCCGCTTCACATTCTTTAGCGCCGGTCCCGGATACTTGAGGTCGGCCACAGAGACTCCCGGCTGCGGCCTCTCATTCATCGCAAACACCTCGTTGCCGTCTGCGGTCACGCTGATACCGCTCGACACGACAAAAGAGTTGAAGGGATAAACCCGATTCGGCGACTCCACAAACCGGCCGGTGGAAGGCATCGGTAGCTACAACCCAAATTCCATTGTGAGCTGCATCGTTCGCAGGATGCGAACGGAGGTAAAACAACCGGCCGTCCGCAGTCTGCTGCGCCGAATCGAACGGCAGATCGTTGACTACCGCGGTCTCTTGCCCAGTCTGAATGTCCCGTGAGCAATAAGACCACGCGTAATTGGATTCGATTTCGACGTATCCGCTGGAGGAAGGCCTCCGGAGCTGGTAACTAATCCTTCTGCCCCCTGTCGCCCAGAACAAGGCTCCAAACTTCTCCTGTTCGTTTCCCCTTACAATCAATCGCTCATTCGCTCCATCCATGCCCGCCAATCGTATCTCTCGCCCACCATCCACAGTGAACGCCACGCTTCGGCCGTCAGGCGAAGGTACCCCATCATCGGCATTCTTGCGAAGCAGCCGCGCCTCAACTCCGCTTCGGGACAAAATCCAGATCTCAGGCTGGGCCATGTTCTGCCCGGTAGCGCCCGGGTGGGTGAGGTTTGTCTCTGCCGCGTCCGATTCAAATCCGGTTAACAGCAGCTGGGTCTCATCGGAGAACCAGGCCAGCCGAGTAGCCCGAATCTTAGGAGCCTTCATCAACCGGGTTCGTCCTGTCTGTATCTCCCGTACGCAAATGCCTGTGCTGTCCGCGTAAGCCAGCCAGCGGCCATTGGGTGAGATCGCCGCTGTATTTACTGGATTGTCGCTGTCGTTTCTAGTGATCTGAGTAATGGTGTACTCGCGGGAATTCGCTGTGGTCGTCTTCGCACGCCTCAGTGTCATCCCGGCGAAGGCCACAAGCATAACGATAGAAACCAGAGCAGCCAATCCTGCCGTGGAGAGACGCCAACTTGTCCAACGTGCCCCTCGAATCCTGCCCGCCTTCGACGACACAAGATTCTGTGCATTTGGATCCAACTCTGCTGCTTCCAGCTTCTCGAATCCGCGCGCCGGCGAAGGTGGAGAATCCTCAACCCCGCTGCGAGGTGCAACCGGAGCTGAGCCACTCAACGGGTCACTCGCGCCAGCTCCGTTCACGCCATGTTGAACAGAAGCCTTACCCGCTGCCACACTCTCCCGGGATTCAACCGTCTCCACAACCCCAATAAACCGGTATCCCTTGCCGAAGACCGTTTCGATATAACGGGGTTTGGAAGCGTCTTCACTGAGCGCTGCTCGAATCTGCGCGACCGCAGTATTGATGCGCGCTTCCAGATCCTCGAGATCCATCCCCGGCCAAAGACTCCTGGCAATTTCTTCCCGCGTGACCAGTTCGCCACGCCGCTTCACCAGCAGCAGGAGCAATTCCATGGGACGCGCCGCCAGTTGCACCCGGCGATTTGAGCGGCGCAATTCAAAGCTAGTTGGGTTTAACTCGTTTCGCCCGAACCGAAGCACCATCTTGAAACCAGCGGCAATTCGGGTCAAGTCTACCATCGCGGGTCGAATCGGATGCGCATTCGGCTTAACCCCATGCCCTTCAATAGATTACGCCAGCACAACGAATTTAGATCGAATTTAGATCTTCCAGATCCCCAAATTCCGGTTTCGCTGCTAACTTCGCCCTTGTCCGAACTGATCCCCTGCGGAAAGAGATCAATGGGATGCTTCCCGTGTCCTTCTATTCGCTCCCGCCATTTACGGGAACAGTGACGTGTGGAACGGCAACCTTGCATACACTTCGATCGATCTTTTCGCCCGGCGTCAAAGTTTCGCGCCTGGGGATGACGACGAACGAGGTAAGACATCAGAGCTAAAGCTTGGCGAAAGGATTTAACCGAATGTTGAAAATTGGCGACTTGGTTCTAAATCGCAAACTAAAGCAGACGCAAGCGAGCGACTCCCCGCAACAAGCGGCAGGGTCGCAATTCACCCGGCGCCGTCTGCTTTCGACCGCCGCCGCCGGAGCCGCTGCACTGGCTTTACCTACTCCAGCCAAAGCTGCGTCGTCGTGCAGCGCGGATGTGGTGGTGGTGGGCGCAGGCTTCTCCGGGCTCGCGGCCGCGCGGAAAATTGCCAACAAAGGCAAGTCTGTACTGGTTCTCGAGGCCCGTGATCGCGTAGGCGGCAAGGTTCTCAACAAGGTGCTCGAAGATGGGGAAATCACGGAAGCGGGCGGGACTTACATTGGGCCTACGCAAACCCGCATGTTTGCTCTGGCGAAAGAATATGGAGTTCCGCTGTATCCAACCTATGACAAAGGGAGCACCGTAACCGTCATTGGGGGAAATCGGGTCGTAGGAGGATATGACCCCGCGTTGGCCGCCGAATATCACAAGCTGGTCACTTTACTCGACGCCATGTCCCACGAGGTCCCGGTCGATGCACCGTGGACGGCCAGTAATGCCGCGGAATGGGATTCGATTACCCTCTATTCCTGGCTCGTAGCCAATAATGCAAGCACCGATGCGCTTGAGGTCTTCTCCAGCGTGGCCGATCTCTGGGGTGCCGAGACGCGTGACGTATCCCTCCTTTTTGCGCTTTATTACATCGCCGCGGCGGGCAACGAGACTACCCCGGGCTCTTTGGAGCGGCTTCTGGACGTCGATAACGGAGCCCAGCAGTATCGCTTCGTTGGAGGCTCTCAATTGCTGGCCCAGCTCATCGCAAAGAAGTTGGGCAAGAGCGTAATCTTCAATTCTCCCGTACGCGCCATCCAATGGTCCGGCAACGGAGTATGCCTAATCTCCGAAACCCTGACGGTCGAGGCCAAGCATGTCATCCTGGCAATCTCTCCGGCCTTGGCCGCAGGTATCCAATACGAGCCGAAGTTGACCACCCCCCGGGCGCAATTTATGCAGCGGTATCCGATGGGCAGCTTGATCAAGGTGGAGGCGGTCTACAACCGGCCGTTTTGGCGTGACGCCGGGCTCTCCGGAGTGTCGAGCATGGGTCCGGGGCCTGTCCGTAGTACTTTCGACAATTCTCCCCAGAGCGGGCATGTAGGCATCCTCATCGGCTTTGTCGGCGGCGCACGCGCACGCGCCTGGACCCGCCTTCCTGCGGACGAGCGACGGGCTGCGGTATTAGCGGGCTTTGCCGCGGCTTTTGGAGACGAAGCTCTCAACCCAACGGAATACTTCGAATTCGATTGGCCCTCTGAGCAATGGTCACGGGGTGGACCGGTGGGTTATGCCGGCCCGGGTGTGTTGCTCGATTTTGGAAGCACGATCCGGGAGGCGGTGGGACCGATTCATTGGGCCGGCACAGAGGCTTCGACCTTCTGGAACGGTTATATGGAAGGAGCGGTTCGTTCCGGGGAGCGCGCGGCCCGGGAGGTACTTCGCTGTCTTGGCTGATCAGGGGCAGGTAGGTTCCTCCGTAGCCTTATGGTTTGATCCTGGTTCGGGCCAGACCATGAACAGCATTCGTCGTCAGGCGTATCAGCAACCAGGAAGGATATAAGACTTCGCCATGCGAATTTTCGCCGGAGTACTTCCAGTTTCCACGATCCTTGCGTTTGCAGTCCTAATCACGACCGCAGCCGGCGCTCAAAGCGAGCACGATTCGGATTCTTGCGTTGATGTGAAGCCGCCCGCCCTCGATCCGGCAAATACTCTCGACGGTGTTCCCATCTACATCATCCCGGAGGGCGCATCGGGACACCGCGCTATATGCCGGGCAAGCGAAGCCTTGGCCGAGGGCATGGTCGACCTGGAGTTGCGCGGGGATCGTGTTCTTGCGCATGCGTTGGGTGACCCAACGCCCGATCGCGTCACGGGTGAGGTCAGCGACTTTCCATATACGGAGCCCGGTTCCCAGCCGACGCCTGGCCTGCCGCCGCCGGGTCCAAGCCCGGAGCATACTGACCATTCCCATGCCTATGCAGCATTTGTTGATCCCGCTACCGGCGTTGAATATACCTTCAGTACAGTTGCCGAAAATCTGGCCGATGCGGAGGAAGCCAGCGTCGACTGGATCACGTCGACGGTGAAGCCCTTGCTGGAAAACCACCTTGCATCGAAGGCAAGTGCACTCGCGACGGCCAACGCCAAATTCGCAGCGGCGCCAGCGATCGGGACGCCCAGCTTCGATACCCGTGCCTGGAACCTCCTGCTCGTCAAAGAGCTCAGGATGCCGAATAACAGACCGGCGTCGGGGACTGCTGCGGGCAGGTTCGACAGGATTCTGGGTAGCAGTGGCGCCGTGGTGCGCGTTTACCGTCTGAATGCCGGTGGGCCCGACGACTACTTCCTGGTGGATACGGCGTACACGCAAACTCCCAGCTATGATCCATTCACCTTCGGTTTCGCTAGTGCCGTTCGGGGTGAGTTCTGGATGAATGGGCCAACGACGCAATATACATTGACGGCCAAGGATCCCTTTCCTTCCTCGACCATCACGCCAAGACTGTATGACTTCGCTCCGCAAACGAAGGTCACGTCCAGCACGCAGACATTCTCAGTCGGCGCGAACCTTATGGGTGTGAAGGGCGGCGACGGCAGTGGAGGTGGAGTGAGTGCCAGCTATTCGGTGACGAGAACCCAGGAATCGGTGGAGACTTCCGCCAACGCCACACTAGGGGCAGACATCCCCGTGAAGTGGACCGATCAATATAACGGTTTCCGTGATGTAGCTGTGCCAAACAGTACATTGACCCACACGTTTACCGGGGAACGGCTAGCCATATTCAGAGTGCCGGCCACAATCAATAACAACGTTCCCGCAGGCCGGTATGCGGGTTTCTCTTTGGCCGCCCATATCTACAGCGAAGTTCGAGGCTACGTCTATGATCCTTTTTCTTTTGTCCCGCTCCCAACCACATATGCCGAGTGGAACATCACTGACGCGTTTTTTGTCCACGAACCGCAATTCAGCGCGACTCCAACGGAAATCACAGTTTCCAAGTCGCAAAACAACGTAAATAATGCCGTGATCGTAAAAGTTGTCGCGGAGTTGCCGGGCGGCAACCAACAGGTGACGTGGCGGCCACAACTACAGAACAGCGGTCTGGAAACGGATGTGCTTGACGGCCACACCGGAAACGGCCAATTCGAGATCTATCCGACGGCCACGGCTGTTGCCGGCTCGACGACTATTCTATTGAACACAGTGCCTCCCGCGGCCGCCAATTCGGTGCGAAACGGGCCTTTAAAGATCAAGGTGACAATCGTTCCATAGCGGCTAGGCTTGGCGCACACACTCGGATTCTCGAACGTGATTCCAACTTAAGGACGGCATAACCTGGTGAGGCATACCTGGTGGCATAATCAGGTTAACCCGGTGACATCCAGGAAAACCAGTGACAGCCTGCGTAGACACTAACCCCGCCGGGGGCGCTGATTCAGTCCGGGCCGAAGCAATTCAAATCAAGGTGAACATCGTTAAATAACGGAGCAACCACACGAGCGAATCGAACCATTCTTTCACCCTGACCTACCTGCATCCCTCGGCGAGCAGGTGTAGAGTCTGCAAGCCCCTCTTCGGCAGTCCATCCCCCGTACTGCAAACGCCGCGAATCAATCATGAGATGGAGGTAATGCGTCGGACGGTCATACGTCCGCTAATGCGCGGTAATAAACCCACGGCCATCTCCACATCATCTTGGGGTCAATTCACCCCGAATCATCCGATTCCGCGAAAACGACAGCCTTCACGAGTCCTCGTACACAATATGCGGCACGCCACGAGCCGGCTTCGTTAGTACCTCAGATGGGGGATAAGGAGTCGCAGTCCTCAGTCGGACCCGCGAACGTTTCTGTTGCGAGCTATCCTGAAGGTTCGATCCGAGCGACTCTCAGGCGCTAAAATTACCAGGGGAATTCCGAGTCTTGGGTTGGAATTTGCTCGTTGTCCAGTTCTTTTGCAACAGATTGCTGTTAGTTGTCATCCGAACGATGTGTCAGCTCTCGACAAACGAACAATTCGGGTCGTTATAACGCTTCTGGTGTGTTTCGCGATACTCGCGTTATTTTGGGCAGCTCGTCAGGCGTTGGCTGTAGGAATGGTAGCGTGGCTGTTCGCATACGTCCTGGATCCGCTTGTCCAGGTGGCCGAAAAGATAGTGCGCCGCCGTAATGCCGCCATAGCGATCGTGTATGCAGTGCTCGTGCCACTTGTAGGCTTAGGAATCTGGCTTGGCTCTCCCTCGGTCTCGAGGGAAGTCGAGTGGCTCCGGACGTTCTGGTCCATGCTGGACAAGGGCTCCGTACCGGTTGTTATTCATGCCGGCGGAGGAGTACGGGGCGAGGTCATCCGCTGGGGAAGTGAATGGTGGCGGACCAATCATGCGCAGGTTAAGCAATGGCTTGCCGGCCACGCGCAACTTGGTTTCGAGGTTCTTGGAGCGACCCTCTGGGCCATCGTCTTACCAATCCTGGCCATTTGGATTCTTCGCGATAAGCGACGCTGGATCTCTTGGCTCGCCGATTCGGCACGCACACCTTCCGGACGCCAAAAAATGTGCGAGATGTTGCTTGAGATCGATCGCACCTTCGGCCGTTTTATCTGGTCGCAACTGATCCTTTCGGTCTTCGCCTTTCTCGCGTACCTGGTTGGGCTTTGGCTGCTCAGGGTCCCGCAGTTCTTGCTCCTTGCGGCAATCGCAGGTGTTCTTGAACCACTGTTTGTCGTGGGACCCCTTACAACCGCTGCTGTAGTCATGGCTGCCAGTATCTTTTCAAACGGATCGAATCCGCTGTTTGTTTTTCTTTTCCTCGTACTGTGGCGAGTAATCCAGGATTATGTGAATACACCCTTGCTGTTCGGCAAACGCCTGGCTCTTCATCCGCTGCTGATCGTTTTTGCTCTCGTGGTCGGCTGGGAGGCGGACGGGGTACTCGGGATGGTTCTTGCGGTTCCGTTTGCCGCTTCGCTCCGCGCAGCCTGGGAGTGCTCAGGCGGTTCGCATATCGGTCGAGAGTTGCTGCGGCTTCTAGAGCCCGCGGCAGCTGAGAGCAATGTGAAGAATGAGGCGTAATTGGGCAGAACACTGAAGGAACATTGAAGGGACAGGCGGATCAATCACCACACCGAAGTCGAAATCCTAACGAGTGCCGGTGCGATGGTGGTTCTTCCGTCTATCTCGCTTTTGTCTATTCCGTCACTTCCATTGTTGACCACCAAATTTGATTGCGTGCTTCATCACCTCGGTCAAGCTGACACGTTTATCGCCTCCAAGCAGCCTCGTTTTTGTTCCGAGCATCCGATGAACTATGGCTGATACAGGAAACGAACGCGAGCTCGGCAAAGATTCCCGCCACCCGAATTTCATCTGGGTTGTGCTGCTCAGCGTAGCGGCGCTCATCCTTATATTTGTCGGCTCCTATCTCGTCATTGCGGGTAAGGGAAGAAAATTGATCCCGCCTAAAGAGCGCGATACTCATCCCACCTCCTGCTTGACGCAGCCGGATGCCTCCAAACAATATGCGGCTCTTCGTCAATGGAGGTGACAGACGGGGTTGGACTGCACCCCTTGGTTGAGACGGTTTGTCCTTTGCGGTTAGGGTTTGAGAGTTGGTAGGAGCGCTCCGTTCAGGATGACGGGCTTGTTTCGCTGCGCTAAGACGTTGGCCGACTTACCGTTGTAAATCACGTGGTACCGGGCCTCTCGGCTGGTCTGCAGCCTAAAATCTGTTAGATGTCCGTCTTTCCAGGAGATATCGGCTTTGCCGCCGCCACGTACGCGTACGCCTTTCAGGCTGCCTTCAGGCCATTGGGCAGGTAGTGCAGGCAGCAGAGTGATCTCGTCTGGCGTGCTTTGCACCAGCATCTCCATCATGGCCGCTGGCCCACCCAGGTTCCCGTCAATCTGAAAGGGCGGACAGAGGTCGAACATGTTGGGAAGGGTCATCTGCGTAAGCAGAAGCTTCAGGTTGGTATACGCCGCATCAGCGTTGTGCAGCCGCGCCCAGAGGCCGATGCGCCACACGTCCGACCACCCTGTGCTGCCGTCGCCGCGCAGCTCCATGGACTTCCGCGCAGCGGCCGCCATGCGCCGGCGTTTTTTCCATGTCGATGTCATGCCCCGGATAGAGCGAGTACAGATGCGACATGTGGCGATGGTGCGGTTCGGTCTCTGCGGAATCCTTGATCCACTCCTGCAGCTGCCCCTGCGTTGCCAACCTGCAACGGAGGCAGGCGTTTTTGCGTAGCTCTAGCCTCGCGCTGAAGTCCGCGTCTTTGCCCAGGATGCGAGCCGCGGCACGAGTGTTCTCGAACAACTCCTGATCAGCTCTATGTCCATCGTGGGAGCATAGGTCAGGTGGGCGGGCTTGCCATCCAGCAGGTAGACGTTCTCCGGAGAGGTGGAAGGATTGGTCACCAGCCGGCCCGCAAAGGGCAGCCCAGCGGGGATCTCGACCAGGGCGCTCAGGGAGAACTCCGCGGCTTCCTTCATTGCCGGATACGCCTGCTGCCTGCAGGAAGTCACGATCGCCGGTGAAGAGGTAGTGGTCCCACATCTGGTTGGCCAGCCATGCCTGCCCCATGGGCCAGATGCCCCACGGGCCGTCTACAGGCGCCGTGGCGCGCCAGAGATCCGTGTTGTGGTGCAGCACCCAGCCTTCGCTGTGGTAGTGCACCTTCGCGTGGCCGCGCCACTCTGCCGCAGGTCGCCGATCAGGGCCCAAAGCGGCTGCTCTGTTTCCCAGAGGTCGCCGGCATCGGCCTGCCAATAGTTCATCTGCAGATTGATGTTGGTGGTCCACTTGCTGCTCCAGGGCGGCCTCAGATTGTCGTTCCAGATGCCTTGCAGGTTTGCCGGTTGTCCGCCCGGCCGTGAAGACGAGATAGCAGATAGCGTCCGAACTCGAAGTACAGCGCCAGCAGGTCTGGGTCCTCCGTTTTGGCGAAGTCTGCGAATGCGCTCGTCCGTCGGTTGATCTGATGTTCGATCGGCGGCCTAGCTGCAAGCGGACCCGGGAGAACAGCGCGCCGAAGTCTGCTATGTGGTCCCCGCAGTTGCGCGTAGGTCTTCTTGAGCGCACGGTCGAGCGTAACCTTGACGGCGCGCACGGGATCGCCCTGAGATGTCGTGATAGTTGCGGAAGCTGGTTGCATTGCTGAAGACGAGAGTGATGGCGTTTGCGCCCGAGATCTCCAGCTGATCGCCCGACGCTTCTGATCGGAGCCGCCGTCTGTCGAGCACCTTCAGCTTCGCGGCGAAGCGCAGGCCGGCTTGATCCCAAGAGCCGGTCCACGAGAACGGCGGGTTCTGCCGCGGCTGGATCTGCCCGATTAGCTGTATCGTCCCGTCCTGCACCGCTGCTGACTTGCGTGCCCGGCTGCGGCGAGTCCATGGCGACGCTGAAGGTAAGTTTGCCTGGCTGACTGGCGGTCATGTGAACGACAAGCACCTGGTCAGGGAAGGAAACGAAGCTTTCGCGCCGGAAGCTCACGCCGCCCACGGTGTACTCGGTTGCTCGCGATGGCTGTCGCCAGATCCAGGCCACGATGATATGCTGGCGGGGCATCGCTGCCCGCAAAGTGCAGATGCAGATCGCAGAAAGGCTGATAGGGCATGAGCAGTTTCGGTTTGCCCATCATGCTGTCGGCGAGCTTTTCGGCTTCAGCCACCTTGCCCTGGAAGATCAGGCTGCGGATTTCGTCAAGGTGCTGGGCAGCATCAGGGTTGTCGTAATCATGCGGTGCGCCGCCCCAGAGCGTGCTTTCATTGATCTGGTATCGCTCGTCTTCCACACCGCCGAAGTCCATCGCGCCGATGCGGCCGTTGCCTAGAGGAATAGCCTCCGTCCACTTTGCAGCTGGCCGGACAAAGCGGAGACGCGGGGTTACCTCTTCGGCTCTCGCCAGAGAGCTCAGGATACCTCCGGCGAGCAGCAAGGAAATTGCAAACTTCAGGGGTCTGGTCACTCGAGTTGTGTCTTCTCCCTAGGCGGCCTAGGCTTGAAACGCATGCACATGAAGGTGATGGCTGGCCATAAGCTGTCTCAACATTTGATATCAATGAGTTTACCTTTACTGAAGCAAATACCAGGGTGCATTCTCGATGTGCCCCGCCTGGCTGGAGTGAAATGACAAAGTGCTGACAAATACATGACAAGCACTACATGGGCTTTCTGCTATTGTCGGTTCGGGTTTCAGAGGGGTCCCATCGCGCCGATAGTACCGCAAAGATGATCTATGCGGCATTGTTCCGACGCCACCCCCGCCACTCGGTAAGGAGCAACATGCACTCCCTCAAGACGAGCATAAATTCGCTATCCAGAGGAGCACTCTCGCTCATTCTGATCTCAATTGCAGCTAACTCCTACGCGCAAAGCGCAAGTCCATCGCAACATTACAAACAGACCAATCTCATTTCGGACACGGCGGGTGTCGCTCCTGTTACCGATCCAAATCTGGTAAATCCCTGGGGACTCGCCCGCAGTTCAACAAGCCCGTGGTGGGTGTCGGATAATGGGACCGGACTTTCTACACTGTATTCCGGAACAGGCACAATTGTTCCGCTTGTGGTTACAGTACCGCCGTCGGACCCGACGACGGGTAATGCCGGAAGCCCTACGGGCGTTGTGTTCAACGGGAGCACCGGCTTTGAGATCAAAAAGGGTTTTCCTGCTGCCTTTATATTTGTAACGGAAGACGGCACGATTTCCGGGTGGAATCCCAAGGTCGATGGCACGCACGCCCTTATCGAGGTCAATGAAAAAGCAAACTCTGTTTTCAAGGGCGCAACCATGGCTACTGTCGATGTGCCGTTCATTGGCCAACAGAGCTTTCTCTATGTCGCAGATTTTCGCAAAGGCCGTGTGCAGATTTACGACTCGAAGTTCAATCATGTACCGCAGATGGAAGAGCTCTTCGACGATGATCGGCTGCCACCCGGCTTCGCTCCATTCAACGTGCAGAACATAGGCGGGAACATCTTTGTCTCCTTTGCTATGCAGAACAGTGAGAAACATGACGAGGTAGACGGTGCAGGGCTCGGTTATGTGGACATCTTTTCGCCGGAAGGTCGCCGGCTGCGGCGCCTGGAAAACGGCCCATGGTTTAATGCGCCGTGGGGCCTTGCGCAGGCATCGGGCGACTTCGGCAGTCACAGTCACGAGATCCTTGTAGGTCAGTTCGGTAGTGGAGAGATCCTTGCTTTCAATGCCATCACCGGGCGCTTTAAGGGGCGGCTACACGATGCTTCCGATGCGCCCATTAAGATTGATGGGCTCTGGGGGCTGGGATTTGGAAACAACGCAACCGCGGGGCCAGCAACGACTCTCTTCTTCTCCGCTGGAACCAACCATGAGAAAAACGGTCTCTTCGGTACAATTACGGCGATTGAGAATACACAGGGAAACGACCAGTAGCTGTTTACTCATCTCTGGCGGAAGCAGCGCCGCAATAGTCGTCGCTGCTTCTGTTCACTCAGCGTTTGTGTACCGTTCCGAGGGAGGAGGCGCATGACCGCGTCGACCTCAAATTCCACTTGGCCTTCGGGGAACCGGCGGGAGTTCGCGGAAAGGAGATCCTGTCCACGCTGGCGAATATGGAGCGGATCGTTCGCGAGGCCATGATCGATTTCGATCGAAAGGGATTGTTTTGAAGCGCGAGCTTTCACCCGGGCCTGCTGCAGGTGCTGCCTCGCCCGGAGCTTGCACCGATAAAGAGGCTGCCAGTCGAAACCGGCAGCCGCTTTGACAAACCAGCTGAGACTACCTACCCCGGACGCCACCACGGGGTTCGTCCTGTCTGTCTACGCTTTTCTGCTCGAGTGTAGCTTCAGAATTATTTGGCGTGGGTTAATTATTTAACCCATGAGGGTTAAAATTTAACCCATACGCCCGGAATCCGCAACCGGCCTTCGCCGCGTATAGCGGGCACCCGCGTATAAAGCACGCGAGCGGAGTTTGGCTATTTGTTTGCACTACGGTGCTGCGTAAAAGCAGTTAAATTAAAACTGGAGACACCACAATGGCTATGGAGAAGAAAGCTCTCGTCAGCAAGAAGACTGCACCGGTACGCAAGGGCAACTCCACGAAGTCCAAGATTGAAACCAGCAAGCCAGCCGCCGGCAAGGTTGTTGCTGCCAGGGGCGGTATTGGCCATGGTCGGTGAGTCGGCCGGTTCCTTTGCCGTGAGCCCGCAGATGGCGTCGCCCCTGGCCAAAGGGTCTGGGAGATAAGCCGACAGCATACGGATTGCGCCAATTTCTGGGGAGTTTCGGGACGACATAACCTCCATTGTTCTAAGCAGCAGGATCGGATGGAATTGGCGGTAATGCGGTGCCGGCATACCTATTGTGGAGCATGAGCGCTTCTGACCGTGAATGGGTATGATGTCGCCGTTTTTTTCTGCCGCCTTTTTTCGCCCTCATCGTCTACAGAGATCGAACCGGCTGTGAGTCAGAAACAACGGAGATGATAACAACTACTAATGAGAAGCAATGACTATGTCATTCGCGGGGGCGTTGAGGGAAGAGAGCGGCTGCGGATTCTTTCACGTGTGATGCAGCAGGCTACGCTTGCTTGCCTGGCGCAGGCCGGCATGAAAGAAGAAATGGCTTGCCTGGAAATCGGTTGCGGCGGCGGCGATGTGGCCTTCGACATGGCGCGCATGACCGGTCCCCTGGGCAGCGTCGTGGGAACAGATATCGACGAAATGGTACTTGATCTGGCCAGGCGTGAAGCCGCGGATCTCGAGCTCAACAACGTGGAATTCCGTGTTGGCGACATTACTCAGAGCACGTTCGCTGCGGAGTTTGACTTGGTGCATGCACGGTTTGTGCTGACGCACCTCGCTGATCCCGCGAGGGCTTTGTGCAACATGCGCGGAGCCTTACGCCCCGGCGGCGTAGTGGTCGTGGAAGACATCGATATTCGCGGCCATTTTTCTCATCCGGAAAGCGCGGCGCTGGCACGCTTCGTGGAACTCTACTCTGAGATCGTGCGGCGAAAAGGTGCGGACCCGAACATTGGGCCTCGCGTGCCCTCGCTGCTGACGGACGCGGGATTTGAAAATGTTGAGATGCGTGTGGTTCAGCTTGCGGGCATGGTGGGCGAGGTCAAGTTGATGACCCCTATTACGATGCAGTGCATCGGGCCAGCCGTAATTGCCGGAGGTCTGGCTTCCGAAGCTGAGGTCGCCAGCCTGGTCGCAGAGCTCTTCGAGTTCGCTCACAGTCCGGGCACGATTTCCAGCCTGCCACGCGTGGTCCAGGCATGGGCTACCAACCGGTCTTTTGAACAGTCGAGAGCAGAGGGCGAGATAAGGGCGAGATAAGGGGGTCGCCTGGTCCGGGACTGGAGTTAGGAATGTTAAGCCGCGGATCTGCGTGAAGGATGGAGATCGACCATTCATTGTGGACGGTCGTCACCGCTGAGTTTCTGACTTTATCATTATTCTCTAGCCATATCAGATAATTTGTTAGCCTCAATGACGCGCGGCGGGGGACGGGGAATTGTGGCCGCGTTGACTTTGCGATGTCTTCGGGTCATTGTTTGATTTATCGGCGACGGCAGGTGTTACCGGAGGCGTGCCTTTCGGCGCTTGGTCTTGGCCGGTGTCCTTCTTAGTGGAAGTACCAGACTCGAGTATGTCTTCAGCCTTCTGCCATTCAAGAAGAAGTTTCTCCTGGGCATCCTGATCGTTTATGTGCTTTTCAAAGCGCATCTTTGCGTCTTGAAGGATCAGGTCTCCTCTGCGATACTGCTCTGCCAGTTGTCCGGCATGAAGTTTAGCATCGAAGGTTGTCGCAAGGACGGCAAGAACCGCGAGGATCATTAGCGCGATATCAAGCTTCGATGCATCTTGCTTGTCCTGCTTAACCGAGTAGGCATTCTTGATTGCGGCGCTAACGGCCGTTCCTGCCGCGAACGCTGTGAGGGCCCAATCAACGACTGACCATCGCATGTAGTTTTCGTGGAACCAGTAAGCGTCTGTATAAATCAATACAACAAAGCGCTCGTGATTCGGGAAGTCGATTTTGGGGGTGCGCGACAAATGCCATATACCGGCAGCCAGGAGTGAGAGAAGGACAACAAACAGGAGAACTGCGGGCCATGGACGCTTATTTGGTGGCGGAGGGTCGTCCGGGGTTGGTTTCGTGAGGGTATCTATTGCTGTCCCATTAGTATCGGTGAGCCCCTTATCCATGGGAAACCTCCGTGGCGGTCAATTGAATTTGAAGAAGTCATTTAGGTCAAGAACTATCATGGTTTACCAGCCATGGAATTTGCCAAAAAAGATATGGAAATCTGTACGGAAAGGTCGTGGGATTTGCGATGCTTCTCTTCCCGAAGCCCACACGCAAACTCAAACTGCGTCTCCCGATAAGGCGAAGCCGGTAGCCAATCGCGAAGAAAGCGTATCAAGGCCCACGGGGATAGCTCCATTCAAGGCATATCGCAGGAAACTGAGTTTGGTGGTCGGTCAGGAGTTTGGTGGTCAGACGCGAGTGGTACTTAGGACGAGAGTTTGCTACGGGTCCAAGGTAAGTTCACCTTGCCTTCGATCTGTGACGAGCTTTTCGCGTGGTCTTCGCTTCTGTAGCGCTATCCTGCGCTGTGTTGCCTTCTCCAGATCCTGAATAAGTTACTCAGTGCCCAGAGGCCGGCGGGTATGCGTGCGTTGGCGAATGACGGCTAACCTCGCTTCCCTCTCTCGGTAACGGTGAGTGTACCTCCTGTCACTTGGTTTACATGACCACACATCTCTGACCTGCGGTATAGCGCAACGCAACCCCTCCCAGAGGCACGAAAGCCGTTTTACGTCAGCCTTGATTGTTTCGAAGAAGCACACCTTGCGAATCGGTGCTATAATTCCGGGCCGTTGATCTGTTCGACGCGACTGTGCGGCAGAACACTGATTGATCAACCTGGTTACACATGCCCGCACTCGAAGCCGGTCGCGATCTGGCGTTTTGGAGGGCAGTATATGAAAGTTCGTTGTGGTGGCATGACGTTTCAGTTCATCGTTCTCTCGTTGCTTACCCTTGGCCTGCTGGGTTCCCTGGCAGTGGCGCAGAACTTCCGAGGAGGAATCGTCGGATCGGTGACCGATTCGACGGGCGCAGTCGTGCAGGGTGCGCAAGTAACCGCTGTAGCTACAAGCACAAACACAACTTATAGAACGGTCACTTCCAGCGCCGGAGAATTCTCTTTCTCCGACCTTCCTCTGGGCGACTATTCCGTTTCTGTGTCCACACCCGGCTTTGCAGTAGAAGACATCAAGAACGTTCCCGTAACCGCGGGCGTTACGTATTCGTTGCCGGTCAAGGTTTCCGTAAAAGGGACTGCGCAAACTGTCGAGGTTCAGGCTAATGCATTGAGTCTGGATACTTCGACGGATACGCAAACTACCGTGATTCCCGCAGAGATCGTGCAGGATCTCCCCAATAACGGTCGCGACTTCACGCAGATGATTTCGCAGACGACCGGCTTCGGCGGCTATTCCATAAACGGCGGAGCGGCATATGCGAGCGTAAACGGAACGCGCACCAACTCGGTGAACTGGCAGATTGAGGGTACTGACAACAACGACTTATGGTGGAACATCCCTGCCGTAAACCAAGGGGGTGTCTCTGGGATCGCAGGCGTCATTTTGCCGGTGGATGCGATCGAGAATTTCTCCTTCGTGACCACCGCCGGCCCGGAGACAGGACGCAACGCGGGAGGCACGGCGAACCTGGTTATCAAATCCGGAACCAACGGGCTTCACGGCAGCGCGTATTACTTCAACCGCAACGAGGCTTTCGCGGCAAACACGCCGTTTGCCAATGGATCTCCCAAGAACAAGATTCGCAACCAGCACTACGGCGGCTCCGTTGGCGGACCGATCATCAGAGACAAGACATTTTTCTTCATAGGCTTTGAGCACCAGACATTCGTGATTGGAAATCAAACCCGTTCTACCGAGCCGTCCGCCGCGTATCAGGCTGTGGCCGAGCAGGATCTGGCCTTCTATGGCGTTCCGGTAAACTCGGTTTCGCAGAATCTGCTCGCGGGTCTATGGCCACAGTCCGCTTTGACGGGTCCTGCGGTGTCCGGCAATTACTTCAATCCCGGAACAGAAAATGGGCATAGCTTCAACGGGATTGGAAAAGTGGACGAGAATCTGACTGACAAAGACCGCATCTCGTTTAAGTTGTTTGTAGGCCAGGGCAACCAGATTGCACCTACCTCCTCCTATTTATCTCCGTATTATGAAGAGGCGCCGATTCACGTTCAGAATTACTCGCTCATTTACAACCGGGTGATCTCGCCTTCGATTTCAAATCAACTGTCAGCCGGCGTCAGTTACTTCAATCAGGCATTCTCGGACCGGGATAATAGCTTCGATCCGGTTGGGCTGGGTCTAAACACAGGCGTCACGTCCCACTCACTGGCAGGCGCGCCGCACATTGTCATAGGAGCGCCTTCCGCCGGCTCTGGCCTCACCGGTTCAGGCACCGGTTTCGACCCGATTGGCGTCACCACAGAATCCGGCCGCAACGACATCACCGGCCAACTCAACGAAGACCTCGCCTGGATCCTGGGAGCCCACCAGTTCCGCTTCGGCGGCGAGTACCGGCGGGCTGAGGTCGACGATTTTTACCAGAGCGGTCAGCGCGGCACGTTTAACTTCAACGGCTCGCAGGGGCCCTGGTATCCGGGAAACACGGCGGCAAATTCCACGTGTGTTGCCAGGCTTGCAACCAGGAACGTCGGAGCGACCGCGCCGATTGCAGACACAAATGTGCTTGGCCTTGCGGATTTTCTCGCAGGCTGTATCAATACCGCGACCAACGTGGAAGGTAATCCGAAGCGCCAGGTTTTCCAGAATACCTTCACAGTGAATGCAATGGACTCGTGGCAAGCGAGCAAAGACCTGAATCTGAATCTCGGTCTCCGCTACGATTACCCCGGAGTGCTTTACTCCGCGTATCATAACCTGACGAGTTTTGATCCCACGGTCCCGACAGGCATCGCAGTGATCGGTGTGGACCGTCCGAGCCTCTACAACAAGTACTGGACCGGCTTTAGTCCGCGTTTGGGTTTTGCGTGGCAGCTCCCCGGGAGTAAAACGACGGTTCTTCGTGGAGGCTATGGTCTCTATTACGACGCAATCTACATGGTGCCCTTCCTTAACTTGCGCGGTACCGTGAACAATGGACCGTTCGGCGTGCAAGACAACCCCGCCGGGACGGATCCCGTGGTTGCGGCGAATGCCGTTGTCTCGATCATCCCCAATGGGGGGTCAACCGGCAACCCGGCTGGGACTCCGATCTTCCCAACACTCAGCGACGCGTTAGCGGGCGCGGGAACCATCAACCTGTTTGCCGTAGACAGGAATTTTCGGCCCTCGTTGACTCAGAACTTCAACCTGAATGTGCAGCACAGCCTTACGCCGTCCGTGGTGGCACAGGTCGGGTATGTAGGCACTATCGCTCAACACCTCACGGGAGTCTTTGATATCAATCAGGCAGCGCAGGGCTAGCGGCGGAGACATCACCACCAGACCGTATTACAAGCCAAACTCGCCGTTCGCAAACTACGCCGTGGTCAACGAGGTCAAGAGCAATCTCAATTCGAACTACAGTTCGCTGCAGGCCAGCCTCCGCGTTCAGAACTGGCGTAGGCTAACCGCGCAGGCGGCGTATACCTGGTCGCACGCACTGGACTACGAGACCGGTTTTATCCCTTACCTCCCGCAAAACAGCTTCGATCCGAAGGGTGAATACGGTAACAGCGATTACGACACACGCAACACATTCACCGGATATGCTTCGTATGCTTTGCCAGGAAAAGCTTCGAGTTTGAAGCGCCTGACGAATGGCTGGCAACTCAATTCAGCCTTTTCGTTCCATGGCGGGCAGCCTTATACCGTAGTGGCAAGCGCCAATACCAGTGGCAACGGCGAGAACGCGGATCGCGCCAACTTGGTGGGCAATCCCTATGCGGGTGTCTCCCACAAGATCGTCGGAGGCGTGGTCACCTGGTTCAGTCCGACCGCGTTTGTGGATCCGCCGGCTGGCCAGTACGGCACGACGCGACGCAATCAGTTTTACAATCCCGGATATTCGGACGTGGATTTATCCGTGTTCAAAAATACCCCCATTACTGAAAGGATCAACGCACAGTTCCGTGTAGAAATGTTCAACCTTTTCAACCGGACGAACTACGGTCCTGTGGGTGCTCCTCAGGCGGGTGAAAGCGCTGTGATTGGATCTACGATTGGCACCTTTGACGGCGCGCCCGGCATCGGGCCAGGCGAGCCATTCAACACACAATTCGCCCTGAAGATTACCTTTTAAGGAATCTGCGCAGTTGAACCTATCCCACAATAAGCCTGGAATTGCGGCTGAGGATTACCGGATCTAAACGAGGTGACCGTCCCCGGGTTGCCCCCCGGTTACCCCTGAAGGGTGTTACGGCCTGGAGAAAGCTTTTTGCGGGGAATCGTGTGCTCTCATTCTCACGGATGGGAGCCATTGGGCGTGGCAATGATCAAGGCGGCTTGACTGCCCCCTGCGTCCAGAAAGATGAGGAACGCGATCTGACCAGCGTCGTTGATCGAGCCCAGACTTACACCACCCTTAGCCGTAAGGTTGTCGATTGTGTCCCCGGGAGCGGCCACCAGGTGGTGCGGTGTAAACAAGGCGAATTTGGCAGCTCCGTCGGGACTGATCGCGCCGGTTGTAAACAGGACTTCCCCGGTCGCATTGAGGGTGGCGGGAAAAGGAATTCCGTCGGGCTGCCCCACGATCGTATAGCCATCGATCACATCTCCCGACTTTACGGCAATCCTGTCACCTACCGCGAACGCTTGGTGGATTGGATCCAGGGAGTAGTCAAAGGCAATCCCGATAACGCCCATTTCACTCATGATGGCTTCACCCAGCGAGAGAAGCGGGAGGCCATCGAGCGTATCTCCCTGCTTGACCACGAGCCGATGCTGCGTAAAAACGCCGATCCCCAACTGGCCCTCGGAATCTTCAAACGTGGAAGTAAATGCAACCAACCCGTTTTTGCTGAGCGTCGGTTCTGCGGGAACCTGGAGCGTGAGGCCGCCGATCACATCGCCCGATCGCACAAGGACACGGCCAGGCGTGAAAATTCCATACACGGCGTTGTCGGCTGTCGAGCCGCTGAAGCCGTCAAACACAATTTCGCGCGGATCGTTCAGATCAAAGTCTCCAAAAAGGTTCGTCAGCGTGATGCCGCCGAGTGTCTCTCCAGGAAGTGCCACTGCGGACTTCAGCCGGAAGATTCCAACGGAAGAGCCGTTGTCGATATTGGCGCTGAATACGATTTCGCCGCGGTCATTTCGCTTGACGGCCCGGAAGAGAGAAATGGACCGTCCGTCAATCAAATCTCCCTGGCGAACAAGGATCGAACCCCTGGCTGCCGCCGAGCGTTTGAAAAACAAAGCTTCGCAGCAGGAATTGTACCGGCCAATAAATACGACGCTCCCGTCGTCAGATAGAAACGCGGTGCCGACACTATCAAGCGTCACGTCTCCGATTACGTCTCCGGGTTTGGCGAAGACCTGGTAGTCATAGGACGAACTGGCCGCCCGCGTCGCCGGCGCATAACTCACAAGTGTGGCTGCGAGCAAGAGTTTTGCAACGTATGGCAGCGACGCTTGGCGGCTCACACGAGCCAAGGCATCGGTTTGGCAATCAAGGTTTTTGATCATACTTTCCTCTTCCCGAAAGGCGGGGCGGGATTTTCCGCCCGCGATTAAGTGGCCGCTTGCGCGATGCTCACCCGGAGCTCGTTCCGTGTGTATCAGAGCCAGTTGTGGGGCGCAGGGTGAGCGGACGATGACTCGTTGCTAGCCCTTCTTGTGATGACGGAGATCCCCGGCAATAGCCACTCCGATAGGTGAGCTGCCCACCGGAATTGTCTTTACGACCGCGTTGGTCGCTGTGTCGATGACCAAAACTTCGTCGGATGGAGGGCTCGTCACATATACATGCTTTCCATCCGGGGTTATGGCTAACTCCTCGGGACCAACCTCTAGCGAAATGGTATCCGTGACAGTGTTGGTATGCGTGTCGATGACCGACACGTTATACGAGTTTTGGTTCGCTACGTAGGCAAATCTCCCGTTCGGTGTTATGCCGATCCCGACAGGTCCTGCTCCAACCAGAATCGTTTCCACCACGTTCCGAGCCGCAGTGTCGATGACCGAGACGGTCGAAGAGAGCAAATTTGTCACATATGCATGCTTCCCGTCCGGAGTGAAGGCAATTCCCTCAGGTCCGGTTCCCACCGGAATTGTCGCCACGACATTATTGGTAAGAGCGTCGACGACCGAGATAGTGGAGAGGGTCACAAACTCCGGCGCTATGTAGATGTATCTTCCGTCTGGGGCAACGGCGATAGCGTTGGTCGTCATTCCCATCGGGATTGTGGCGACAATTTTGTTCGTGCCCGTGTCAATGACTGAGACGTCGTTGACGGCCTGATCGGTGACATACGCTCGCCTTCCATTCGGAGCGATGGCTATAAAGCTGGGTGAGGGGCCCACGGAGATCACATCCACGCCCTTGTGAATTGCCGTGTCGATGACCGCCACGCTGGCGGTTTCCGAAACCGTGACATAGGCACGTTTCGAGTCTGGAGTGAAGGCGACCCCGATTGGGCAGCAGCCGGGTGCTCCCGGGATCGGAATCGTGGCCACTACGTTTTCCGTTCTTATGTCGATTGCTGAGACAGAAAAGGAAAGTTCATTCGCAACGTAGGCAATCGGATGTTCGAAATCATCGCGATGAGTCGATTTCTCTTGTGCCGCCAGCTGAACAACGCCACATGCACCTATGAGCAGTGTCATGGACGCAGAAAGTAGTAGGTTAGAGTGACGGATAGAACCTGATTCACAGGCCGATCGCGGAAGCACTCCGAGAGCCAGAGCAGTAAAGCTGTTTCTGATCATTGACACATTCCTCCAATTTGGCAGGTGAGGCGGCGGCATGGTCCATTTACCAATTGCCTCTGTTTCACGCTTCGCCTATCAGGTAAGGCGCAAAATTCGGCTGAAACCTATCACGCAAAGTGCATTTATCTGAGGGAATCCGCGGCCTGAATTGAGTGGTTAAATCTTTGACCACAAATCTTCATCAGCGTGGTCGGATGAATCAGATAGAGCGAGTAGCTAATTGGCCCTATGTACTGAGGGTTTAAACTGCAACACTCCAACCCGCCATCCGCTCAGGGCCCAAAGGAAGAAACCAAGGCATTATCAAGGAAAAATCATAGAGTACAAAGTTATTCAACGGAGTATTGGCGGTCCTCTTGATCCGAGCAACGCGGCCGAATAAAACTAGTCCACATAGCCCACTGGCAGACAGGAGGATTCCAGACTTCCCATAAGTCCCGATCAACGTTCTTCCCTTACACCACCACTCCTGGCTCTTGCTCACTTTCTGAGCCGGAGCGAGAGCACTCCTTGGCGCGGCACACTCGCCTCGTTCTCGCTCAGCGGACAGTAGCCTTCTTCGGGTGGGTCGTAAAGTTAGTTGCTGTAAATGCAAATGTTACCGAATCGCTAACCCAACGCTCACGCGTCAACAGGGATCCACAGCAGCGAGACATTCGTGAGGGGGATTGAGACCTGAAGGGATGTGCTGTTGCCGAAATTGTAGCGGCTCCCGGCAAAGGCTACCGCGCTATAGGGGGTATTCCACAAGCAGTAACTGTCGGGTAGGCGGTTAACGGCCGGAACAGGTCAATGAGTGAATCGGCGATTGCGTATCAACTGACGGAGGCGACGAGCTTCCATCCTCATTCGCTCTCCTACTCGGCGCGGAGAGAGTCAATCGGATTCACGTTGGCTGCGCGCATCGACGGAATGAGGCTCGCCGCCACGGTCACCACGGCCAGCAGGAGGGCGGCGCCGGCAAGAGTGGCCGGATCGCGCGGCTTCAATCCATAGAGGAGTGCGCTGCCGGCGCTTGCCGCAGCGAGCGACAGACCTGCACCAAGCACCAGCCCGATCGCCAGAAGCGTTCCCGCCTTGCCCAGCATCATGGCCGTGATGTTGGCGCGTCGCGCACCAAGAGCCATCCGAATGCCGATCTCGGTCGTCCGTTCGGCGACAGTGTAGGACATCACGCCATAGAGGCCAGTCATAGCAAGAACGACCGCGAGCGCGCCGAAGAACCCCGAGAGCGTGGCTAGCAGCCGCTCAGCCAGCAGAGACTGTTCGATCTGCTGCTGCAGCCCTTCGAAGTCGAAACTGATCCCCGCGCTTACATGGTGTAGAGCGACGCGGATCGCCTGCTCCTCTGCCTCCATCGGCAGTTTCGATCGAACCAGGACCTCCATGCTGGATCCCCCGTCCGTGTTCTGAGAGAGGGCAAGATAGGCGATCGGCCCGGCCGGCCGCCGGATCCGACGGTACTTTGTGTCTCCGACGACGCCGACGATCTCGTTCAGCTGCTCAGGGCTCGACGGAGTTGCTTCACGCCAGAAGCGCGCTCCCACAGCATTCCCGCCCAGCCCCAGCTTGCGGGCGAATGCCTCGTTCACAATGGCCACCCGCGGCGATTGGGTGGTGTCGCGGTCATTGAAATCACGCCCAGCCACCACGGGAATGTGCAGCGTACTGAAATAGTCCGAGCTGATGGAGCTGAAATTCGAATCCTGCCGCTGCGTCCGGTCGTGTCCGTCCACCCATACCGAATTCCCCCAACCTTCGGGGCTTAACGGAACGATGTTGGTGTCAGCCGCCGCATCCACACCGGGAATGGAACGGATGCGGCCCAGCAGTTCGCGCTCAAAAGGTCCTTGCCGTTCAACGGGCAGCTTCAGGCGCGTGAAATCGATTCTTGCGATCAGCACGCCTTTGGCCTGAAAGCCCGGATTCTCGATCATCAGGTTGCGCAGGCTTCGTGTGAACAGCAGCGCGCTGAAGAGCAACACCAACGACAGCGCTACCTGCGATACCACCAGCGCGCCGCGAAAGCCGAGCCGCCCTCGGCTTGCCGTCATCCCGTGGCCGCCCGTCTTCATCGCTGCGCCAGGAGCCGTACGCGAAGCCCGCAGCGCCGCACCCAGTCCGAACAGCAGACAGGTGAGCAGCGAGATGCCCAGCAGAAAGGCAAAGAAACGCCAGTCGAGTTTAAAGCCGAGTGAGATGGGATTATCCTGCGTATTCAGATACGCCACCAGCCCGCGGCTCAATGCCTGAGCCAGCGCTGCGCCTGCCAGAGACCCTGCGATCGACAGCACCAGGCTCTCCCCAAGCACCAGCCGGATCAGCCGCCACCGTCCCGCGCCGATAGCCAGCCGCACCGCCAGATCTCGCTCGCGCGCAGTCGTGCGTGCCAGCATTAGACTGGCGAGGTTGGCGCAGGTGATCAGCAGAACCAGCCCGGCGATCCCAAGCAGAAACCGCAACGGATCGGAGTACATGTCGCGCAGCATCGAGACACCCGCCGCCGCAGGTTCAGCGGTCAGCTTCATCGCTAGATAGTCCTTCACGCTCTCCGGCGGATACCCCGGGCGCAGCGTCGACGCGAAGATACCCGGCGAGGTGGCTTGAAGATGCGCGGCTACCTGCTGGACAGACCATTTGGGATCGAGCCGGCCAATTACGGAAAGCCACCATTGCGTGCTCGAGTTGAGACGGTTGTTCGTTTCCAGGTAAGGTTGCGTGCAGATGGGCACGGCCACATCGAAATCGTGACCAACCGCCACTCCGAAGAAGTTGGCCGGTGTGATGCCGATGACGTCCACCGGCTTGTCGTTGAGCATCAGCTTTTCGCCCAGCGCCGGGTGTCCGCCGAACTCCTGCTGCCAGAAACCGTAGCTGATGACAGCGCCGGGCAGTCCGCAGCCGGGCCGGTCGTCCTCCGCTGTGAAGACTCGTCCCGCCACCGGCGTGACTCCCAGCACGCGGAAGAAATCGCCGCTCACGTAAAGGCCCTTCGCAAAGTGGGCATCGCCGCCGGAGTCGCGGGTGAAGCCCGTGTCATGCCACGCGGCAATTCCGGAAAAGCCGGGATGGTCCTCCCGCAGCCTCTCCCAGATCGGATTATTTACGGGAGGATAACTGCTATTGAAGCTCCCGCGCGCCTTCTCCATATCGACAATGCTTACTTGCGCCAGCTCCCGCGGATTCTTCACCGGCAGCGACTGCATCAACACGGCGTCGAGAAGTTCGAAGATGGCGGTGTTGGCGCCGATGCCCAACGCCAGCGTGGCGACAACGACGAACGAAAATCCAGAGCTCTTGACGAAGACCCGCATCGCGCTCCGCAGGTCGTGCCAGAGGTTCTCGAGGCCGAGCGCGGTATCTTCCGCCGAGACGCGTTCGCGCATCGCGGTGGGATTGCCGAAGCGCCTGCGCGCCTCTCGCTCCGCTTGTTCGCGGCTCATGCCCCGGGCCATATTGTCGTCGACGCACATGGCCACGTGTTCGCGTAGCTCGGCATCGATCTCGCGCTCCATGCGCGTCCGCCTTCCAAGGGAAAGAATTCTTCGCAGGAGTGCCATCGCTCACCTCAGGCAAAACGGAGAACCGCGTCAACGCCTTTGACGACTTGGGCCCAGTTCTTTTCACGGCTGGCCAACTGCTCCCTGCCTGCGCGGGCTAGGGCGTACCATTTCGCTTTGCGTCCATAGTCGGTAATAGCCCACGAAGCACGTACCCAGCCGTTCTGCTCCATGCGGTGCAGGGCTGGGTAGAGAGAGCCTTCTTCCACGATGAGGAGGTCATCACTGACGCGCCGGATGTGCATCACGATTCCGTATCCGTGCATTTCTCCGAGCTGCGAGAGGGTCTTGAGGATGAGGAGATCGAGGGCGCCTTGGAGGTCATTTTTTGCCATTGACTCGTACCCTAGACAGCAAGGGTAAGAAAGCGTAGCGCCAACATACCCTAGATGTCAAGGGTAACGGGGAAGTCCTGCAGTCCAATGGAAACTCGGGAAAAGCGGGGGACGGGGAAAACCCGGGGACGAAAGAGGTGAGTTGAGGCGCCGCCATGATGTTGGAGTAGACAATCTACCGCCACTGGCGAGTAGAGTGTCTACATCTATGAACGAGAAAGACCAGTATAAGAACCGGATTGAGCTGTTGCAGGGAACACTCGACATGCTCATTCTTCAAACGCTGCAATGGGGACCGCAGCATGGATATGGCATTGTCCAGGCGTTACGTTTGCGATCCGGAGATGTGCTTCAGGTGGAGACTGGATCACTGTATCCGGCCCTCCATCGATTGGAGCGTCAGAGCTGGGTGCAGTCTGAATGGAAGCAGTCAGAGAGCAAGCAAAGAGCCCGATACTACCGAATCACGGCCAAGGGGAAAAAGCAGTTGGCCTCGGATCTGGGCCGATGGGAGCGGATTGTCGAAGCGATTGGGTCGGTGATGTACGTCAAGCCGGAGGAGAGTGAGTCATGAAGTGGTTCCCGAGCTTCGGTTTTCAGCGGCGCAAGCGCGAATTGCAGGAAGAGATCGATGCGCACCTGCAGATGGCGATTGCAGATCGAGTGGCGCGAGGCGAGACGGCAGAGACGGCGCGACAAGCGGCGGCGCGGGAATTTGGAAATATTCCTCTGGTGCAAGATGTGACGCGCGACATGTGGGGCCAAGCCTGGCTTGAACAACTAGGCCGGGATGTCCGTTACGCGTTACGGCAACTGCGCAAGAGCCCCGGCTTTACGATCACCGCGACGGCGATGCTGGCAGTAGCTATCTGCGCCAACAGCACCGTATTCAGTTGGATCGACGGCACAATGTTGCGTCCGATTCCTGGCGCGCGGGACACAGGCGATCTTGTTAGCCTGCAGCGGGGGGAACGGAACTTCTCTCCGACTCCGCCCTTCTCGTATCTCGACTATCGCGATCTGCGCGAGCAGAACCACACCTTCGCCGGAATACTCGCATATCATCACGATTGGATCACGCTGACCGGCGGCGCACAGCCGGAGCGTGTCTATATTGCGAACGTGTCGGCGAATTATTTCGATGTGCTCGGCATCAAGCCGGTGCTGGGGCGTTTCTTTCTGGCTGAAGAAGAGACGCGTCCAGATGCTGTTCCCAACGTGGTCCTGGGCTACTCGCTTTGGAAGACGCGTTATGCCGAAGACCCGGCAATTGTGGGCAAGTCGATCGAGATCGCCCGGCATCCTGTGACGGTGATCGGTGTGGCGCCGGAGGGGGTTGTCGGAGCAATGCCCGGGATCCGTGACGATCTGTGGGTAACGCTCGATCCCCTCGGGACGGATGTGTGGCGGATGACGCATCGCAGTGGTGGTGCGGTCTGGCTGAACGTAATAGGAAGATTGCGGCCCGGCGTGAGCCGTGGCCAGGCAGCCCAGGATCTCGACACCCTGATGCACCATATTGTGGCGGCGTATCCGGACGATCATCTGGGCGAGAACCGGATCACGCTCGATCCCATGTGGCGCTCGCCATTCGGCGCCAACGGATACATGGCGGCGACGCTGCCCATTCTGCTGGCCTTCGCCGCTGTGGTGCTGTTGCTGACCTGCGCGAACGTGGCTACGCTCACGCTGGTGCGGTTTGTATCCCGGCGGCGTGAGCTTGCGATCCGGCAGTCGCTCGGGGCGAATCGCATGCAACTGGTGCGGCAGATGGTGCTGGAGGGCGTGGTGCTTTCCATCGTCGCAGGAGCCGTGGCCCTTGGGTTGACATCGTGGACATCGAAGACATTCGCATGGTTCTTTCC
The DNA here is from genome assembly GCA_963847155.1 of uncultured Acidobacteriaceae bacterium. Classification (GTDB taxonomy): domain Bacteria; phylum Acidobacteriota; class Terriglobia; order Terriglobales; family Acidobacteriaceae; genus PALSA-350. Next base: position 85,702 of record CAWJZH010000013.1, read on the forward strand.
GGCGAACTCGAATCCCCTCATACTGAACGGGAGCATGGACCATAAGGTGGTGATCGGGATTGCGGTGTTGTCCCTGTTGGCCGGCATGCTGTGCGGCGCGCTCCCCGCCTGGCGTTCGTCCCACGCGCCGGCCATTGAGGTACTCAAGGCAGAGTCTGCAAGTATCTCCGGCGGCTCACGCAACCGGAAATTGCTCAGCGGGCTGGTGGTGGCGCAAATCGCGCTTTCACTTCCTCTGCTGATTGTGCTCCGGGCTATTTCTGCGAACACTGCGGAATCTCGCCGGCGCGAATCCCGGATTTGAGCAGGACCACATTCTCACTGCGTCCGTGGGGCTGAATATCGCCGGCTACAGCAACGACGAGGAACAGGTGATCCGTCACAAGATACTTGATCGCGTGTCGGCATTGCCCGGCGTGAAGGTTGCGTCTTTTACGGACTGGATTCCGATGACCCTGAGCCACAAGGGAGAGGATGCGTATCCGGAAGGGTATGTGCCGCACCCCCATGAATCTTTGCAGGTGTACCACGCCGAGGTGGCCCCGCGGTATTTCGAATCCCTTCATATACCCATTCTGGAAGGACGCGAGTTTACACCGGATGACGATGAAAAGGCCCCGAGGGTACTCATCGTGGATCAGACTGCGGCGAGGCGCTACTGGCCAGGACAGGATCCGCTGGGAAAGAGACTCAGGGTGTGGGGCAGCCTTTTCACGGTTGTCGGCGTCGCGAGGAATTCGACACATATATTAGTGAATGAGTCACCGGAGCCTATGGTCTATATGAGCTTTTTCCAGGCGGGGTACGAGACGATCGTGCAGGTGAAGACCGAGGGAAATCCGGTCGACCTGGCGCCAGCGGTGGAAAACGCCATCCACGAAATCGATACACGGCTGCCGGTTTTCGATGTGCGTCCCATGCGGGAGAGTACCCAGATGGCGAGCAGTTTCGCCGTCATACAGAGCGCCCTGGCGGGGATGTTCGCGCTGATCGGGCTGGTTCTTGCGGTAACCGGGATCTACGGAGTCGTGGCATATCGAACCCAAATGCGAACCCACGAGATCGGAGTACGAATGGCTCTGGGCGCTTCGCGCGTCGATGTGCTGCGGCTCGTGCTGTTGCAGGGATTGTGGCTCACAGGCATCGGGCTGGCGCTGGGACTGGCGTTTGCGTTGGGACTGACACGTGTCATCGCCCGGCTGTTGTACGGAATCGGCGCCAACGATCCCGTCACCGTTGTTTCCGTCGTCATGCTCCTGGGAGCAATGTCTTTGCTAGCATGCTACTTTCCGGCACATCGAGCGATGCGCCGGAACCCCGTGACTGCGATTCGCGAACTGTAAGCCGCAGTTCAGACTCGACGCGAATTGCGTGAATTAATCTGGCTCTCTACTTCCAGCGCCGTTACTTCGCGAGTCCGCAAGTGTCGAACCTGGCAATGCCGGCCGAACAGATGTGATCTGGACCAACCCGGCGCCGAGCTGACGCGGCGTTGGGCCTGCAGGCGTCGGCACATCCGATAGCTTCGATTGAAGGTTTTCGTAGGCCGCCACGCCATCCTCGACCGCGGCCTGCTCCGCCTCGCCGAGCGGAATCTCCCGGAGCAATCGCAGCAGATTTGTCCTGCCCTCTAACTCCGCAAGCAGCTGCGTGCGACGCGCGTGAATCTGAGCCATACGTGTCGCCAGCTTCGTGGACAGGTCCCGACCGCTTAGATGGATATAAAGCAACGTGGTCTGAATGCTGCGATGGCCAGCGAAGGCGGCGATTTCATGTACGTAGCTCGTCTGGAGCCGATCCGTAACCGCGTCATGCTCGCCTTCGCCTACGATGCCGGATTGCGGCGGGAGGAGTTGTGCAGTCTCCGTACCGACGATATCGACATGAGCGCGTCGCGCTACTCCGAGGATGATCGTCTCCGCTGTGTTCTCCTCAACTAACGATCAAAGCCACACCTCAAAATCCCGCCGCGAAGCTCTATGTATGGGCTAAAGATTCGCTCTGCGAGCTTCGACCCTTCTTCATCGCTCACTGTCCGCAGGGTTGCTCTGATCTTTTCTTCGTCGGCTTGGGCTGGCGTCCCGGTCAAGTCCCGAACCATCGCATCGAGTTTTCCGGTCAATTCCGCCGACAGCGCACACTCTCCCCTTCGAAGTCGCGCACGAGGAAACCGGAAACATGGACTCCCTTCTTCTTTTGACTTGGTCAAGGACGATGAAAGTGCAGATACGGATTGAAGTGCTCCCTATAGAACTGCTGGATGCGCTCGGCATGGTCGGCCCGAATATCCGTTCTCATCGAAGGGCGGACGGAAATAACCCTCGGTAGCCGCGATGCGGATCGGCTCGCAGACGAATATCGAATTTTGCGCATGCGGCTGTCGTCTTCTCAGGCGGATTTTCGATTTCTTCATCGAGGAGAAAATCTGCCATGAAGCCATACCGCTTCCCAATTGCAACCTTGGATCTCGCCCGCTTGGTTCCGCCGTTCGTGCGTCGCCCGCTCCGGATTCTGCTTTGCTCATTGATTCTCAGTGGGACCACATTATTGGCCGCGGCTCCCGCGCCACCGCAAACATTTCACCTGCCTTTGACCTTCGAGCAGAACCGCGGACAAGCGCCGAATGAAGTGAAGTGGTTGGGGCAGAGTTCGAGTTATCGCGTCCTGTTCGACGGTGATGGAGCGACATTCCTCCTGCCGGATAAGAACGATATGCGCACCAGAGCGGGACGGCGGCCGGTTCCGGTGGACCCCTCATTCCGCATGAAATACAGCGTGATGCGCATGAAGCTGGCAGGCGGACGCCCGTGGAAAAGCATCTCGGGCCTGGAACCCACGGGCGGGGTCAGCAATTATCTGAGTCCAACAGATGCAAAGAGCTGGATTTCAAATATACCCCAGTATCAGCGCGTGAAGGTGGCCGGTGTGTATCAGGGCATCGATCTGGTCTTCTACACCAATGGCGGCAATTTGGAGTACGACCTGGTAGCTGCGCCCGGGGCCGATCTCAAGCAGGTCCAGGTGGTCTTTGAGGGCATGCGCGGGATGCGCGTCGATGAGAAGTCGGGCGACCTGCTGCTAACGGCGCCTGACGGTTCCGAACTGCGGCAGTTGCGGCCGAAGGTGTACCAGCAGATTGCCAACAAGCGGGTGGAGATTGCGGGCGGCTACCGGGTACTTGGCCAGGGACGAGCTGCGTTCACACTGGGGGCCTATGACCGAAGCCGCGCGGTCGTGATAGATCCCACGGTGGACTTCACCACGTTTTATGGGGGAAACAGCTCGGACGAGCCGTTCGCGATTGCCCTGGATGAGGACGGGAACACGTACATCACAGGTGGCACCTCTTCACGAAACTTTCCGGTTACCAACGGCTCGACATTCCAGAACTGCAAAGTATTTGACTTCGGCGGCTTTTGCGGCACCGGCCCTAATATCTTTGTCGCCAAGCTGGATCCCACCGGGAAGGTGGTGTTTGCCAGTTACGGAGGTGTTGGGAGCGGCTTAGCAATCGCGGCGGATTCCACGGGTGTTTACGTCACCGGGGACACTTTCCCTCCTGATATCGACAACATCATCGGATATTCTGACAACAATAATGGAGACTTCTTCGTCTGGAGGCTGGACGCGAAGGGCGGTCAGCAGAATTATTACCAGATTCTCGGAACGGACGGGACCGATTACGGAACCGCGATTGGGTTGGATTCCTTCCACAACGTCTGGGTCGCGGGAGTGGTTTATCCCGGGGACACTTCGAGCGGCGACCTCGACATTCTCGAGTTGGCCCCCGACGGAAAGTTCCTGCACGAATTTCGCTTTGGCAGCAACGGAGAGGACATTCCTCTCGGGATGGCAATTGGTCCGGCCACGGCCGACCGCGCATGGATTACAGGAAAAACCTGTGGCAATGGCTTTCCCACGACAGACGGGATCACACACCAGTTGAACCACTGCGGTGTCTTCGTGCTGGTGCTGGAGAACTCAGGCGTCCAGAAACTGGGCATGGTGATCGGCGGCGTTGATGGAGATGATGAGGGCATCGCGATCGCGTCCAACGGGAGCGACGACGCGTACATTACCGGAGTTGTCAACTCGACAAACTTTCCCACGACACTGGGCGCGTTTCAGACCGTGAAGGGCGCAGGGCCTCAGGGCTTCGTGGCACAAGTGGATTCGGCCCGAAGCGGTGGGCTGCTGGTGCGTTCCACTCTGTTCGGCGCCGATGGAACGACGACTCCGTATGCGATCGTGAATAACGATGCCAGAGGAGTGTATGTTACCGGTTCGACAAGTTCGGGTCATCTGCCGGGCGGCCCTGTCTTGACGCCAAATCCAACGGCGGGCTTCGTCACCAAATTTTCGTACGATCTCTCGCAGGTTCGATATACCCAGCTTCTGGGGCTTGTCGTGAGCGGAGTGGCGCTTCGCAAGGTAGTGCCCGATGCTCCGGAAATCTACACCACCGGATGGCGCTACACAGGAGGGCATGACTTCGATCACGAAGACGCGTTTGTGGTCAAGCTCCATGAAGGCACCCCGGCGAGCGCGATTGCAAACCTGCCCGCACAAGTGAATGGTCCGTCATTTACCGTGAGCTGGGCGGGATCGGACCCCTCGGCCACTATTGCGTCGTATGACGTTTTTGTTTCCGACAATGGCGGACCCTTTGCCGCATTTCAAACGGGAACCGCCGCGACCTCGGCGACGTTCACTGGAACGACGGGACATTCATACGGATTCTTCAGTATTGCGACGGACACGGCGGGAAACAGCGAACCGATGAAGACCGCACCCGATGCGGTGGTGGCGGTTGGACCACCGGCGATTACGTGTACAGGCTGCTTTTTCCTGACCAACGGCTCACGGGCCACGCTCGCGTTCAACGTGAGTATCCCGGGAAGTGGCAGCACGTTCACATTCAACAACGGGAATTCGACCCGGCCCGTGAAGTTCGCGAGCGCAAGCATTTCGCAGATTTCAGTAACCAGTGGCGGCTTCGCGACGTTTTCTGGCGAAGGCACCTTGAACGGCCAAGCGGGTTACACGTTCATGGTGAGTGCTACGGACGGCGGTGGCGCAGGGTCCGGCCTGGATACGATTTTGATTCAGCTTTTCGGACCTGATAACTTCACTTACAACGCGCCGGCAACGATCGCGGGCGGCGATCTCGTGGTGCGTCCGTAGAGGGTTTTGGGACGACTAGGGACAGGGATGCACTACAGGACGACCTTTCGGGGATAGACCAACTAACCCCCTCTCCTCCGACCTAAAGGATCGGATGGACTGTCGGTAACGCCGCCCTACGATGCCCCGCCCCCGATTCAAACATCTACATGAAGTTTGTGGTCAAACGGGACTGCTCCACAAGCCGTGCGCTGGAGCTCTGCGGGCGTAATCTCGGCTTTCTGAAAGGAATGATGAGATCTTGCTTGGTTAGTACCATAGGGGTTTACTGGACGTCAGTGGTTCTCTGTGCGCTACTCTGTTTGACGGCTGGCCTTCCCGTTGCCTGCGGGGATACAAAAACTCTGCCAACCCCCAGCGTGGGTCACGTGGATCTCGCAGTGGCTGGTCAGACAGTCATAAAGGTGCGCACCGCGGGCCCCCACGTCGTGTTGCTTGAGGAGCGGCTTAACTCCATCTTTGAGGACGGTCCACAGCGCACGCTGGCGATATTGCAAAGCGATGGCCACACCGTGCAAACCTACATGCCGCCGGCATGGTCCGTGGTTGACTTCGCGGTGCATCCTTCCGGCGACATTTCGGCAATTCTCACCACGGCTACCGGAGTCCGCATCGTTCGGTTCGATCCACATGCTTCGATTCGAAGCGACCAACTATTTCTCGACCCTTCCTCCCCAACCGATCCATTCTTCAACTATGCAGGAGGCATCAAGAACGATGACGCTCTTCAGCCTGCCCTGATGCACGACGCGGCGCGGCTGGCGCCGCTTGGGGAAAGCCTGGCTGTCGTGTTGCGCACTGGGCGGAACGCGATCGTTGCCTATCGCCTCGACCCTGACGCGAGCGGCGCTTATACGCGCTCCTGGCGGACGCTGGTAGAGCCTGGAAGCTCGATTCTTGCGGAGGGGATCACAAGTGGTAGCTTCGACACGTTCGGCCAGCTCCAGAATCATCTGAGGATTTATGTGGATGTGGATTCGGATGCTGCTACTACCCTCGCCGTCGCTGTCGTCAATGCCCCGATGCAGAACTTCACATTCCGTGGGCACTCAGAGTATTTCAGCGATCCAATTACAGCGTCGAGAGGTGTCTTACTCACGCGCGTGGCGATCGCCAACGGCCGCCGCCTCGGAAGCACTGTAATCGACACGCGCGACCTTGCCGAACTACATGGGGTGCGCGCTACTCCTCGTGGCTTCGTATTGGTGGGCCGGGTTCTCTCCGAGGTACGATCCGACGGAAGCGGTTGGAATGCGTTCACTGCGTTGGTCGGGCACGATGGCACGCCCGGCCCGTACAGTGTTGTCGATGTCGATCGAGGCGACGTATTGTTCGATATTTCCGCGTTGCCCAGTGGGCGATATCTCGCGCTGGGTACCACGGGCTACGTCCGAACCCCATTTGGGCGCGAGTATCTCCGAAGCTGCGCAACCATTGCTGGTGCTGTTAAACACGGACGGTTCGCTGGCCCAGAACCTCGGCTACACCGGCGGCGCCCGCCACAACCAGTTGACTACCATCGCGCCTCTGAACAGTGGCTGGCTTCTTGGCGGAATGATCAATGGTCCGGGCACGCATTCCGGCGACGGCGACCGCGCTCTCATCGTCACAGATGGTTTCTTGCGCGAGGTCAATTCGCCGGCCGAGTAAGCTGGCATTGAAGGGACGGGCCTTGAAGGGACGGACGAAATAACCACCATTCGTCTCGCCACGCTGAGATCTGAGATTGTTCGGATGGTGGTTATTTCAGTCCCTTAGTGCCAGGGCTGTCCCCCTTTCGGCCGATAGATCTAGATTGGTGGAACAGAAGTTTGGGTAGTCACCTCTAAGGCTTTGTATCAGGGCACGACTTTAGTCGGGCCGTAAAGGTCCGCATGATGAGGGCTTTAGCCCCTGCGGCACGTTCTTCACGTGAGGAAAAACTCTGTGCGAAGG
>CAWJZH010000014.1:0-427012 GCA_963847155.1 uncultured Acidobacteriaceae bacterium
CGTGGACAGACGGAGCATTGCGAGGACAACTCGCCACTCAGTTTGCAAAGCACTCAGGTTGGAGCGGACCTCTCGGAGACGCAGACGAATTTCCGGACAACCAGCGACGGCGAGATGATACCGTGTCCGCCGGGATCGTCGTCCACGAAACTCTGCAATAGGTAAGCTGTCACCGTATTAGCCCGAAGGCGCTTATCCCCGAAAAGGCCTATCGTTTCCCGCCGGCCCCGTCCTTCGGCGCAAGGATCTCCTTTGAAAGGCGGGTTACCTCTCGCTGTCGAGAACTGTACAAGGCGAACAGCGAGACCGTCCACACTACCCCGAGGAATCCGCAGAAGATGACGGTAATCGAGACCGGAGGAGAAGATATAAATTTGTGATTGTACAAGGATATAAATCCTGTCCCAACAAGGAGCAGGTCAAACATCAGACTCGACGCATGCAAGGCTATTGCTTCGAAAATATACGGACTCTTCCCAGATCGTTCCCGCAGCGTGAATGTATAGTCCTCGTACCGATCGCCGCGTTCACGGAGGTAGGCACCGATTGTAATGATTCGAATCATCAGGTGGATGCTAATGAGATCAACGTAGGCACATACCAAAGGCACCAGGCAGGCGAGGAGTCCGTTCGCATCTCCCTTGCCAGCTAAGATGACGGTGCCGATTGCACCAACCGCGATGAGCTTCCACTTTAGGTAGTCAACTTGGGCTTTTTGAGATTCTATTATCTCTGTACGTAGAGATTCCGCGGTAGTTTCCGGAACAGAATTTGATTTGTCTGGGCTAGGCATGCGAATCATCCCTGTGACGGATTAGTCACTCAAGCGAATTGCTTTCACATCATGAGGCCACACCATCCTCTTGTCTGGACACGCCGGCGGGGTGAGCCTCTCTCCCGGGCCCATATGATTGAATGAATTCGACCGAAGCCGTCCGACCTGCCCCGGTAGACCTGCACACACGCGGGTATGACCTTGGATTGAAGAGGTGTGGGCACCGGATACCGCCATGCGGACTGAACGCGTCATGAGCGCAAACCTACCACGATTTCAAATCCTAGGGAAATAGGTATCGTGTCGACGGACTCCGACGGATTCTAGCCGGATTCTAGCCCGAAGCCGATCATCGACGTGGCGGTGAAGAATGCGCCCAGCAAAACGTGTGCCGGCAGAATGCCCACGAGCGTCAACGGAATGGGAGCCGTGATGACGACTGGTGTGGTAAAGGAGCGGAACCACCGCCCGCAAATACCCCCGCGACTGTTTGCTTATCAGCCGTTTGCCTTCTTTTTTACCGTTTGCACCGTCCAAGGGGGGACGATGCCATTCTGCCGCGCGTAGGCTATGAGTTGGCCCAGGTGTTCGTGGGCGTCGGCAACGAGAATGTAAACGACGTCGCCCTCGTTGGCTTGTGGGCCAAGCTTTGGCACGAGCTTTGCGAAATCCGCGTTGCTCATGCTATTGATCGTTTTGTTCGCGAAATCCCAGGACTGATTCAGATCGTGGACGATACGATCTTTCTCGGTTGTGGATTTTTCGAACTCGCGCGCTTTAAACCCTGCCGGAGGCGTCGCACCCATCATGCTGAGGATTCCGTAACGCTCTCCGGCAACATGCAGAAATACTTCAGCAAAGGACCGGGTGCCGGGTGAAGGGCGCCAGGTGAGCTTGTCGCTCGGGAGGGCCTGGGCGAGATCGACACATTTCTTATTTACGGCCTGCAGGTCGAGAAGGGCCTGGGCTTTCAGGTCATAGCTGGGTGCAGTGCGGTCAGGGGAGTTGCCGGCAGCTCGCGCGCGCATTGGGACAGCACTCGCACTCAGGATGGATGCAAGACAAACCAAAGTGAGAATCGGCGTTTTCATTGCTGTCCCCGCTCGAACGAAGTTCTGGAAATCGCCTTGAGGCTAGAGGAGAGGCTGGGCAAGAGTCAATCAGTTGGTGACGAACTGCGTGTTTGTAGGGATGAATCGCTCAGCTTCTTCCAGCCCATTCAACGGCTCAGGGCTTCCCGTCCCAGGGTTCGGAACCTTGACACCGCTTTAGAAACCCCACAACATTCACTCCTGCCTCCTGCAGGATGACCTGCTCTTTCAAGGGGATCCTCCACCATGGGCGAAACCCGTTGTGCCGAGGAATTTCAGGTGCTGACCATTGATCGGAGGAACTTCCGCGTGTATCGCCGCAATGACGCAATGATCGACAGGTTATCGATTTCGTGTCACCTGGAAAAGGTCGAGAGCGTTGATTGAACGATGCCACCGATTTGGCGAAGCTTCCGAAGAACTATACGGGCGGTATTTGGACCGACCCGTCGGGTGGATGCATGGTGTCAAGTTTTGAGGTCGCGGCTTTAGGCCATGATAGTCGCCTCAGAATTCGGTGCCCGCTCCCTCTGTCCACGAAACTTTCTGGATTGACCCTAGAGCTTTAGGCCAAGTAGATTGACATGCACGAACAGAAGGACCACAAGCGAGACTGCGCTCACCACGATCACTGTCTTCCGTGCTCTTCGTAAGTCAAAGTCTTGTGATTTGATGCGACCGTACTTGATCCACCAGCGGATTGCCATGACTGGAAGCGCGTACTTTATGAATACGAAACCGACAAGTCCCGCAAGACCAAGAAAGGGGAAAAAGACCAAGCCGCCAAATGGAATTAAGATACCCAGCATGACCTTGAGATAGCTTGCGTCGCTGCACGCCCGGCTGATCTTGGTCGTTTCTGTTGCGGAGGCTTCGGCAACAGCATGGTCGATAGCTGTGGCACAGAATGGACAGTGCTGGATTGAAGTGTTGATCGTTTCTTTGCAACTTGGGCACGGAAAAACGGCAACAGCTCCCGACAGACTGAGATTCGGCGACATGATGCTTCCTTTTTACGTATTGGCAAAGAGTATCGATAACTTTGGAGCGCCGCAACCTTTAATCGAGACGTCACACCTGCAGGTCGTTTTCACCAAGGGCGGTAAGGTTCTCGAAGACGGATGGTTCGTTAAAACTAGCATCGGCGTCGCCGGAGTGATCCTATCCACGGCGTTGAGCGCCCCCTGGGGCAGTGCAGACTTCGTGACGGACGTGAACGCCGGCTTGACAGGCCAATTGCGCCGCCGGGCCCCAGGGCGGAAGGCCGCACCTACCTCGGAAGGTAAGCAGCTGAAATTGCTGCAATAGGTAAGCTGTCGCCGAATTACCCCTCACCGAATTACCCCTTTTCCCCCCCAATGCGTAAAGGGTCTAAGATGAACCATGCTCAACAAGGTCTGGGAGCCGAAGACCGTCAGGATCCTGTGTACGACGCTCATCTTTGCCTTGGCATTAGCGTTTCTGTATGCCGCGCGTGAAACACTCACGCTCTTCCTATTCGCGATTTTATTTGCGTACTTCGTAGATCCCCTGGTGGCTGTGGCGGAAAAGCCTCTGCGTGGCCGCATTCAGGCCATCGGTGCGGTCTACGTCATCCTGATTGGTCTTCTGGTTGCGTTGGGCTTTCTGGTGGGCCCCAAGGTCGCTAGTGAAGGCAATGCTCTGGCGACCAGCCTTCCCTCGCTACTAGGCCAGGCGGGGTCGGGCCAGCTGGTCTCGCAGGTGGGTCAGAAGCACGGATGGAGTGCCGAGCGGCAAGCCCAAATCCAGAACTTCCTCATACAGCATAAAGACGACATCCTCAGCTATGGCCGGGCTATCGGCCAAAAGCTGGCGGCGCCCGCGCAGCACATCTGGTGGGTGATTCTTATCCCCATCCTCGGTATCTTCTTCCTCAAAGACGGGCAATCGATTGGCAGGAACCTGGTCGACATGGGACGCTCTCCAGAGGAGAAGAAGACCCTTCGCGGAATCGTGGGCGATGTGAATGTAATGCTCGGCAGCTACATCCGCGCACAGCTCATCCTTGCTTCGTTGACCCTACTCGTCTATACCGTGGTGCTGAGAGTTCTGCACCTGAAGTACTCTTTCATTCTGGGCCCTCTCGCGGGGGTCTTCGAGTTTGTTCCGGTGGTGGGACCGGCTATCGCCGCGCTCATTGTGTTCGTGATCGCGGTGCTGACGAGTTACCCTCACCTGATTTGGGTTGTCCTCTTTTTGGGAATCTGGCGTGTGGTGCAGGACTATGTCAACGCCCCGCGCATCATGGGCAAATCTCTTGAGATTTCGCCCCTGGTACAGATCTTTGCGGTGTTGGCGGGGGGAGAGATTGGCGGGGTGGTGGGTGCTTTGATTTCCGTTCCCGCAGTGGCTACTTTGCGCATCCTGTGGAAACGATTGACCAGTGAAAAGGGACCGGATGCGCCGGTTGCTCCTATTCCGGGAGGCGCGTCCTCGCTCGAGGGGGGTTGAAATGTAGCTATGATGAATACCCATATTCTGCTTTGTTTCGCGGCAATTTGATCTCAACCCTTAATCCGCCTCCGTCGGTATTCGTCGCGCGTATTCTAGCTGCATGAAGGCGCACAATGCTTTCGGCGATCGCCAGGCCCGGCCCTGCACCGTCGGAGTTGTTTTCACGCCCCCGTATCACGGTAAGCGTCCCGTCTGACCACAAAATCCTGTGACCACAAAATCCTGACACAAAAGCCGGTGAATTTGCTGTTGCTGGGCGGTGAGCGCCTTCCACCCGTGGCGGGTGGTCGCGAAAAAGAATGCACTTTGTGAGCGATATGAGAGATAAGCACTCTGTGACCAGCCGCCTAATTGGAGGGATGAGTCGCTTCCGGGCAGTGGCCCGGATTCTTCCAGCTCATTCGATCTGTCTGGCCCGAGGCTGGTCTGAGTCTTCGCCGCGTCAGAAATGTGCGAATTAAGCGAACTAAGTCCCTGGAGCGAAGCGCGTCGCACAGAAGACGTTACGTTTCGTCCTTTTGGCATGTCTCTGAAGCGGAGGAGCGGTCGGGCAAGGTGATCAAATATGTCGTTTGTCTTACCAAGATGATCAAATAAGTCCTTTGTTTCACGAAGATGCTCAAGATGCTCAATGAATTTATTTGAGCATCTTGCCCCTCGGGTGGCTGGTTTCCTGGCTGCGGAGATTCCGCCTACGAGGTACGGGTTGGCAACGTCCCGCACTTCATCCGGCGGCCGTGTCCTTTGGCTTGGGGTGGCCTCGGCATGATGTCCGGTGGGGCGGTGTTTCCGGGTTGTCAAAACTTCTTCATCAAGAGGACGCACTGGGCGTACCCTGTTTGGACACGGTGATGGTTGCTCTCCGCAGGCGCGGCCTCGCGCGGGGCTGCGGAAAGGCGTGATCCGTCGCTTCGATTTCACCTTACTGTTTGCTACACCGGACATCAGGCTGGCAAGCGCTGATGCTTTCGCGGTGGTGGGTGGCGGATGCACGGGTAGAGCGCATGGGTGCAAGGCCAAACAGGGCCGTCGTGGTAAAGACGACGCTGACGTATGAATTTCTGATTTCAAAGTAGTACGGTTTTTGAGCCATGTCCAGAGCGAGAAGCAATATTTTTGGTAACCATGGCGCTGTCTGTTCGCTCATTACCGCGCAGGAAGCAGACTACGGATCATCCTGTCTTTACCGGGTTTTCCTGTCACCGGGTTTTCCAGGGTGGGGATAGGTATGCTGTCCCCTTATCTAGGGTGGGGATAGGTATGCTGGAGTGGACCCCTCGCTTGAGACAGCGAGTAAGAGGGACAGTTGTGGTTGGCTGCTGCGGGCTTTACAGCAGCAAGGTTAAGCGAGAAGCTTTGCAGAACCGGCGAAGCGGACATGAGCTCTGCTGGAGAGCAACTCATGAAGGAATAGCCGGTTGAAGACTCATCGGAACGATGGTCTGTGAGGGAGCTGAACGAGCAGTTCAACTCCCTCTTGAGTCCATCGGCCTGATAGATCTTCTCATGCCTTAGAAAACTCAAGCCGGCACCTCCGCAGAGTTGGGATAGGTAAGAGCCTCGTATGCTGCCGGGGATTGATAGCCAAGACTGGAATGTAATCGTTCGCAATTGTAAATGCGTTCAAGAAAATCCTGAATGTGAAGAGCCGCATCATCGAGGTCGCGATAGGTCTTCAGATAAACCTCTTCGCATTTAAGAGTGCGCATGAAGCTCTCCGCCAGAGCGTTGTCATATGGGTTGCCGCTCCGACTCATACTGATGCGGATGCCGTAAGACTGTAGAAGTTCGACGTAGGCCCGGGAGCAGTACTGCACGCCGCGATCAGAGTGATGAATCAGGAATGCAGGCGCCGGCCGATCCGCCAGCGCGCTTCGCAGGGCTGCAAGAGCGAGTTCGGCTTCCAGCGTATTGCCGAGTGCCCAGCCGATCACGCGGCGCGAATAGGCATCCAGAATGACTGCCAGGTAGAGGAACGATTCCCGCAGCCGGATGTAGGTGATATCGGCTACCCATAACTGATTGACGCCATTCGGCTTCCAATCGAGGGTGAGGTTGGGGTAGACCGCGTAAGTATGACGCGAATCGGTGGTGCAAACGAATCGTCGCTTGCGCAGGCACAATAGATTATCGGCACGCATCAACCGCATGACTCGCTTGCGGTTGACCAGCAGGCCTAGCTTTTGTAGTTCAATCATGACGCGTCGAGAACCGTAGCAACGGTTATCAAGGCAGATTTGCTGGATCTGCCGGCGCAGTTCCGTGTCCGCCTGGCGCGGCAGGTGTTCATCAAAGTGCCGGTAAAAGCCTGCACGGCTAACACGCGCGGCATCGCATGCTTGCAGGATAGAGAGTCCGGCTTTGCCTTCCAGCTGCATCACTTCTCCGTACAACGCGCTTCGCCAGGCGCGTTGTTCTTCGAGCGTGCTTCCTTTACTCGCTTGAAGGCTCTTTTTAAAAAATCGTTTTCCAGCGCCATCCCTCCCAGTCGACGCTCTAACTCCGCGATTCTTTCCTCAGCCGTTGTCGACGGTTTAGCCATGGCGTTTCGTTTCGCGCCCGGCCGGGGCCCCCTGGGCTGGCCGAAACCAGCCTTCCCCTTTTCGCGATACGCATCTCGCCAGCGATAAAGAACGCTGCGCTTGACCTTGTACTGGCTGCTCAGCGAAGACACACTCTCGCCATTTAAGATCCGTTGCGCGATCGCAATGCGGAACTCCACTTTGAAAACACGGGCTGCCATCCGAACCTCCGTTCGCTGCAGTTGTCCCTGTTTCTCAGTGTCTCAAATTTGGGGTCCACACCAGACGAGAGGTTCGGGGACAGACGAACTAACCACCGTCGAGGAACTCGTACGAAAAGTTATCCTTGTACCGTAGTGAGCGGCCACCCGAATCAAGCGTGCATATGTCTGGCTGAGTTCCTCATGTGAGAAAGATTAAGGAAACTTAATGTATGACGGGTGGTAATCGGGAGGCGCGGCTTCTTGGAGTTTCGGGAGTTTCGGGACGAAATTGCTCCTGACTACTTGGATCCTCCTGGACCGTCATGCAATTTGGGGTTATTTCGTCCCGAAACCCGCGGGTGGTGGCACCCTGCAAAACGGAGGTTACCTTGCCGTGCAGAAGGCTATACCGGGTGTAATTAAAGGTGTCGACCTTGACAGAAACAATTACCGCCGTCCGAGGAGGATTTCAAGGGCCTCTCTCAGCAGAGAGATAAGTCTCCGAAATCGCCCAATCGTCTTTGCTTTCTCGGGTGCAGGCCCGGTAACTATTAAGGGAAGTGGTGCTAAGGGAAGCGGGGCGGCAGTAGTGTGGAAGGAGATCATTCGAGCGCCATTCTCGACCTCTACATCGAGACCTAAACCTAGTTCTGGATACTTCTCAGCGTCAGCTGATTCGAGGGGAAGATCCAACCGGCGGATGGAAATTACACTTGCCCTGTATGCGCCATCCCTGCCCAGAACGAGCAACTGATCGCCAACATTGACGCGTCCCTGTAGGAACTTGACACCGACGATTTTGTTGCTAAACCTATGGAGAACGCGAAACATCTCCAACCTCTTGCCTACCGAACATTGGAGCGTCACACAGCTCTTTCGGGCAATCTCCGAAAGCGATATGGCTATAGCTATGAGGAACTGCGCCAGAGAAATAAGTTCAGGACCCGATAACACGTCGGTAACTACCGAATGAGCGGCAAAGTTACGATCCTGAATTAACTTATTGATTATCGTACGAGCAGTTTCATTTGGGTCACGTGATTTCATGTAGTTGAGGAGCTCACTGTGCTTCTCAACGCCCGCCCAAATATCACTTATGTTCAAATATCCAAACGTTATATTTATCTGATCCGCGCGATAGTTCTGTGTGTCGGTTAGAAATGCGTCGGCTAGCAATGAATAACCTCGTCCCAGGTAGCCATCGGTGATGCCGACAAGAGTATCGCGCTCGGAGAGGTGCCGGTAGAGTCCCTTGTCGCCAAGTTTGGAGAGGATCTGGGCCACCCCATGGCGGTGCTGATTCAGGACGGAAGGCGGAAGATCGACGTAGTTGGGGAATATACTTGGGAGCGCCTCCAAGTATTCCTTCACTATGCTGTCTACGAAGTCTTCAAAAATAGCATAAAGTCTAGTCACGGCAGCGCAGTGATCGTAGAGAGCCCAGACAGATCGGGCGGGGGAGGTCTGCTCAATCGACCTGAGTTCTTCCGTGATATTTCCAAAATTGCCGACGGGCTTCGGAGAGAATACGAGCGCTTTTAGACGCTCGTTGGCGCTGACGACACTCTGGAGGTCCTCCAGGTCTTTACGAACTCGCTCGACAACCGACCAAAACATCAGTGGCTCAGGACTTTGGTGAGCATATCATCGAACAGTTTTATCCGCCGCTGGACGTCCGCCTTAGTGTTCTTCTGGCCAGTGAAGGTGCCCTCCTCGTGATCGACGAACAGGCGCTTTGTTGCCTCCACAATCGCACCTTTCCGTTGACGGATGAGAGTCAAGTCATCGATATGCCGACTCAGACCAACCATGACGGCGTCTGCGAATGCAACCTGGGGCCGAGACGACCAGAGTTTTTCCGTAGCATCCCAGGGTCGGAAGAGATGCTCGCCGTAAACGTCCGCGGCCAAATCAATAGTAAGCTCAAAAAGACCAAGCAAATAGGAGACGTCGTCCTCGGTGAACGAGCGAGCACGAACGGAATACAAGTCAAGAAAACCCGCCATCCCACGACGATAATGCTCGACATGTCGCAGCGCGAAGAAGCGGAGAATAACTTCGAGGTCGCGCATTTGAGACCAAAAGATAGTATCTAGCAGAGCGTTTGAGGGTTTTACGTCCTCTTCCAAGGTATAGGGTGGAATACCCCACGCTGCCCGAAAGTGAGGATTCTTCGCCGCCTCAAGGAGCATCATGGTGAACCTGCCATGATAGATGGAGTTACGAATCTCTTGTTTGCCAAGGGTAATACCGCCGGTATTCAGGCGTTCGAAGACTTGCTGGCGGAGAAGAATCTCATCCTCACTCGAAGTAGCAGATTCTTTGAGCAATACAAAATACGAAATGGAGCGCCTATCTATGCCCTTTTTGATTGCTGACGGTAGCGTATCGTAAATGCGTCCGTTGAGTTCCGGCCATTGCTCTAGCCCCTTCAGTTTTAGTTTGTTGGAATAGAAGTCACGAATTGCAGAGATTCGTTGTTGGCCGTCCATCACTTCGTATTTGGCGAAGTCCGACTCGTATACAAACAATGGAGGAATGGGGATATTCATTACGAACGACTCGATGAGCCGAGACTGCCTCACCTCGTCCCAGCGGGGCCGTCTCTGATAGAAAGGTTTTACGTCCATCCATCCAGTCCTATTCAGTGCGGCAACGAAGTTTGGCAACTGTTCTCGGTTCACCTCAGTGATTATCCGCAGCTCACGCTTTGCGTATTTAGCGTTGATCTGGTCGTCGTTTAATTTTTCGGCAGTCTCATCGCTGATATTCGACCACATCGTTTGCTCTGCCATACAGAATCTATCCATAGGGTGGTGCTCCAGTCCATCAGCGTAACAGACACTGGGTTTTTGTAACCAAGTTTTACCTGTCGCGAGGCTTTACCATAGGCAGGAATGGCAAACTTGAAGGGTTATATTCGACGCTATCTCCCGCTGTCTGCAGTGATTGATACCTTGCGACGAAGAAAGCTGGCGCTTCTGGATCCCCAGAGTTGGGAGTTTCGGGACAGGGGGCCTTGGAGGGACGGACGGAACAACCACTATTGCGTCAGGGCGAATAGGTTTTCAGATCTGGAGTGGTGATTACTCCGTCCCTTCAAAGCTCCTTCAAAGCTCGGTGTAGGGCCTGCGTCCCCGGGGGAGACGTTATCCGCTTTTGCGGTAAAATTTGAGTGTGATCCGAAAAGTACTCACTGTTGAAGAAGCCTCGGAGCTTGCGCGGCGCAATGAAGACCACTTTTTCGATCGCAAGGCATTGGCTGCGAGCGGCAGAACTATTCAGAAGATTGCGGTTGCGCTGGCGAACTCTGATGGTGGGGAGTTCGTGGTGGGTATCGCAGATGACGAAGACGAACCAACGCCCGATAGACGCTGGCAAGGCGCGTCTAAGGTAGAGGATTTTAATGGCCATCTCCAAGCGTTAAGTGAAATAAGGCCTTCCCTCCCAGCAGACCACTCCTTTTGGGAGGCACCGGGCCGGGCGGGCCTTGTTTTACTGGTCCGAGTAGAGAAAAGCTCAGAAGTACATCAAGCGGCTGACAGTATAGTCTATGTCCGGAAAGGTGCTCAGTCTCTGCCAGTAAGGGACCAGCAGAGGATTCTGGAGCTTCAGTATGCGAAAGGTGCTGCAAGCTTTGAAGATCAGCTCGTACTGAGCGCGCCCACGGAGTTAGTGTCCGATGGAGTTGAGTTGGAGCGATTCCTTAAGGCTTATTCCCCGAAGTCTGATCCATTGGAGTTCGTCGTCAATCAGAATCTTGTCGACCGTAAGACTTGGGAACCAAGGGTTGCTGGCATTCTATTATTTAATGAAAGCCCTGCTATCGCCCTGCCTAGGAAGTGCTCGGTCAAGATCGTCCGATACGAAACGAGAGAGGACGATCCGGAACGCGACCATCTGAAGTCAATTGTAACTCTCGAAGGTCCTCTTTACCCCCTAATTCACGACACGGTCAGAGTGGTGACGGAGATTATGTCTTCGATCGCGATTTGGACAACAACAGGGCTCAGGACCCTGCAATATCCTCCAGAAGCGATTTGGGAGATCGTGGTGAACGCCATCATTCATCGTGATTACTCAATTTCCGACGATGTCCAGGTTCGCATCTTTGATAATCGGATCGAAGTGATCAGTCCAGGAAAGCTACCGGGCTATGTCAGCGTGGAGAACATTTTGGAAGCACGATATTCCAGAAACTCTAAAATAGTTTGTAATTCGGCTAGATATCCCACTCCTCCCAATAAAGACTTGGGTGAGGGGTTGAGCACGGCTTTCCAGAAGATGAAGGAGTGGCGTCTGAGGCAGCCTGAAATTGTGGAGGACGGAAACTAACGTCAGGGTCACAATGCCGCACATCCCGTTGGCGGCCCCAACAGAGGCTATCCTTGAATTTCTTCTAACAAACGCGACTATAACGAATCGCCAGGCACGAGAGATCACAGGCATCAGATCCGAAAATCTTGTAAAGATCGAATTTTGAGGAGCTCCGCGATGAAGGTTTGCTGGAAGACGGGTCCTGGACTCAAGGGTCCCGCTGCCGCTTGGCGCCTCAAGAGTTGATCTTCGACCTGGCGGAGATAAAAGATTGCGGTAGGGACACATACCGCTAGCGCCCCCGCACAAAGCCGGTACGTGCGGCTTTCCCGCATCCGGCTCCCACCTCGGGTATTTGACGGCTTAGCCGCAGTTACACGACGTAGCGGATGTGATCCAGCGCATGGGACATGGCCCCCACAAGAGTTCGGAGCGTGCTTTTGCTGGCCCGCATTTCCCTTGGCCCCCGCCCTTGGCTCCATCCACTCCTCCCCTGGCTGCCCAGCTTCGTTCGTGGACTTCACAGCTACTACTGCGGGTCTGACTTCTCGCGTTCGTTCATCATAGGCTTCGGCTCATCACCTTCCCCATGCGGACCGGTGGATTTTCGCTGCCCGGCCAAACGCGAGATCTCCCAAGTTCCGACCTGTTCCCTTTGTGCGTGATGGGGACTTCGACCACGGCTGAGCGATAGACCCTCGCATAACGGGTCCACACATGTTGCCTTCGACGATGTCCACGGCCTCGGCCTCAGCGGCATAGTATCTTTCGCGGCTCAATAGCCCACCCCACACAATCGTTGTGTACGCTTCGCAGCGGTCGTCGCCTTCCACCACGCAACACTCACTACCAGGCGGCTGCTACGCCTTACCTGGGCCGGACTTGCACCGGCTGGAACACGCCAGCAGGCTTGGCGCGCGGACATGATACCTATCCCCCGGCCATGGAATCCTTATCGTCGCGTCTGCTTAAAGCCGCTCCAACCGAGTCTGCGAATCGCCGAACTGATCCAGCTTCACCCCGAACCGATCCATCAGCGACAGGTACAAACTGCACATCTTGCGGTTATCTTCGCTGTCCTTCAGATAATTCAGCGAACGCCCCGTTTCTAACGTCCCGCCCAAGCCCGCCGGCCAGCACCACCGGCAGGCGGAAGTTGTCGTGTTTGCGGCCGATCCACATGTTCGATAGGAACATCAGGCAGGTGTTATCCAGCACCGTGCCGTTCCCTTCCTTCATGCTGTCCAACTTCGAGGCCAGGTAGGCGTACTGCTCGACGTGGAATCTTGCGATGCGCTCGTAGCCGTCGGAGTTGTTGTTGTGCGAGGCGGAATGGTGGCCTTCCTTCACATCGAGGAAGGGATAATACATGGCCGACAGATCATGCGAGATGATCAACGAGGCGACGCGCGTCTTGTTGGTCTGGTAGGCAATGGCAATGATGTCGCACATCAGGCGGGCGTGATCGCGTAGGTCTTCCGGCAGTCCGTTGGCCGGCCGTTCCATGGTGGCGGCGACGGTGTTTTTGGCTTTCGCGGCGTCGTCGGCATCGTCCTTGCCTTTGCGCATGCCCTCGACGCGCTTTTCTACTTCGCGCACGCTGGTCAGGTATTCGTCGAGCTTGCCCTGGTCCGTGGCACTGATGCACTTGGAAAGATCCTGGGCGCGATCTTTGACGCGGTCGAGAATGCTGATGTTCTGCAGGCTGCCACGGTTGTCAAACAGGTTGTCCCAGGCGAGCGAAGGGTAGACTTCGACCGGAACGGGCGAGTTCGGACTCTGCCAGGAGAGGTAGGAACTGTAGGCCAGGGAAAAATTCGATTCGTGGTAACCGGTCATGGGCTGATCGCAGGCCAGCACAATGCTGGATTGCGGCGTCTCTTCGCCCACGTGGCTGGCAATCATCTGGTCGACGCTGATGCCGGAGTGGATGATCGCGCCTTTCGAAATGTGCGCGCCGGATAAGAGACTGCCGGTCTGGGCGGGATGAATTCCCTGCCCCGTGAGCGCCTTGACGTAGAGGCCGTCGATTACGTTGATCTTTTCTTTGAGCGGCTCGAGGGGGGAGAGGGTCTTGCGAGAGCTTCATGGCGGCGCCCTGGCCTTCGGCGCTCCAGTGATCTTCGTTAATGCCGCAGCCCAGGAAGACGATGCCGAAACGCTTGGGGAAGGCGTCGGGGGAGGGGACGTCGGCTAAGGCGTGCAGGGATTCGAGAAAGGGGAGGGCTACGGTGCAACCGGCTCCGCGGAGTACGGCTCGGCGGGAGATGGGTAGGTTGAGGGTTTTGGGTGGCATTTAGTTTGCCTTTCTCTTTTGGACAGAAGTGAGGCAGGGGCTAAAGCCCTCGTCTTTTGCTGATTTTATGGCCCGACTGAAGTCGTGCCCTGATACAGGGCCTGACAGAGCTAGGGGGACCCTGGAAGGCTTACGGAAAACCGCTGACAATTCTGTTTGAGGATCGTGTTCTGCGTTTCCACGAGAGGTCCGCGGAACTGCAGATCCCTCCGCTCCGCTGCGCTGCGGTCGGGATGACAAAGGAGAGGGTTGCGGTTCGGTGAACGTGGTGGCCGGATCCGAGACGTTTTTCATCCCCATTGCTCCTCTGGTCCCAGCGACAACCGACAAAGTTGCCTATCGAGCTTCGTGGTATCCCACATCTCGCGAAAAACGGGCGAGATATGGGCCACCCGAGGTTTTGCGACTGGTACGGAGAAAAGGTAGAGCTTTGATGGGGCGACCCGTCTTTTTTGATCGTCCAGGGGGAAAGGGTTCATGGTTGGTTCACCTTTCCGGATGCTAGCTGCGTTGGCGGCGGGGGTGTTCGTTTGTTGCGGAATTGGGGGCTCAGGACGATCGTTTCGACCAGCGTGTCAAAGCGGTCGCCTTGCGCGGCCAGGTTGGTCTGCATGGTGTCGACCAGGGCTTCGTCGGAGAGTTGCAGCGAGCGATCAAGCGCGTACGTGAGCAGCTTGCGGCATAGGTTGTTGATGAATTCGGGCTGGCGATGATCGCGGATGAAATTCTGCAGGCCTTGAAAGCCTACGCCGTTGATGTCGCCGGGATAGGTCACGGCGGTGTCGACGGGACGGCCGGCCAGGTCCTTGGTGCGAACATCTCCGATGGGTCCGTAGCCCTCATAGGCGAGGCCAAACGAATCAAAACGCTGGTGGCAGGCGGCGCAGAAGGGATTCGCGCGATGCTTCGCCAGCATGTCGCGCACGGGCAGATCGGACTTGGACTCGTCGCTCGGCAGCTCGGGAACGACGGGCGGCGGCGGCGGCACGCGGATGCCTAAGACCTTTTGCACTACCCAGTTTCCTCGCTTCACCGGGCTGGTGCGCAGTCCGGGGGAGTTCTGGGTCATGAAGACGGACATGGGGAGGATGCCGCCTCGTCCGTATTCGTGGGCATTGTCGACGCGTACCCAGTGGTTGGTGTCGCCCACGACTCCCGGCATGCCGTAGTGCTTGGCCAGGACCGGATTCACGAAGGTGTAGTCGCCATAGAGAAGGTCGAGCACGGAACGGTTGTTCTGGATGGTGTCTTCGACGTAGCGGATGGGCTCCTGGAACATGGCTTCGCGGAGATCGTTGTTGAATTGCGGGAAGCGCTCCCGATCGACCGCGTTGTTGGTTTCAAAGAGACGGAAGTTGAGCCAGTTGCCGGTGAACTCCGTGGCCAGGCCGCGGACGCGGGCGTCTTTCATCATGCGGCGGGTTTGGGCTAGCAGGACTGCGGGTTTTTGCAGGTCGTTGGCGGCGGCGTGGCGTAATAGCTCTTCATCGGGCATGCTGGCCCAGAGGAAGTAGCTCAGGCGGCTGGCCAGGGCGTAGCTGGAGAGCGGCTCGGCAGGGTACGGCGGCCGCGGTCTTGAGGACTAGGGCGTGGGATTTTGTCACCGCGGCGGTTTGGCGGCTGGGTTCATGTCGAGGCGGTAGAGGAAATCCGGCTCCATCAGGATGCCGGTGATCGCGTCGCGCAGGGCTTCTTCGTGGGAGGACTGATTTTGCGTTCGATCCTGGTGGTAGTAGGCCAGGAGATCGGCTCGTTCCGCGGAGGTGAGGGGCCGCCGGTAGGCACGCTGGGCAAATTGGAGGAGTTCTTGTAACTGTCTCGGTTGCGCGTCTGCGCGCTCTTTTTCCAGGCTGCGCAGGGTGGCGTTCATTTTGTCGAAATGATCGCGGATGGCCTCGGCGGCCACGGGGTCGTTGGATGGATCGGCCGCGGCCTTGGCCAGGTAGACGTCGCGCATCTTGAAGATGACTGCCGTGTCGGTCACGGCGTGATCGGTGGGGCGTTCGGAGCCGGATTCGTCGCCTTTGCCGAAGACTTCTCCGCTCTGGTTGAAGTAGTACTGGGTCCAGGTGCGGGCGGAGAAATCGGCGATGTAGTCGAACTCGTTCCACAGACGGTCCAGTTCCCTGTTTCCGTTGTCGTCGAGGATGAGCTGGATCAGAGGGAGATCGTCGCGGTAGTAGCCCATGATGTTGTGATAGCCGGCGCTGAGCAGGCGGCCTTTGTCTTCGGAGTCGTCAGGGAAATAGCGGCCGCGCTCGCTGATGTAAAAGGCGTCGGGAAAGACCGAGGCGAAGCGCGCAAAGGCGGCTTGATAACGGGCGCGCTGGGCGGCGGGGACGATCAGGTCGGTATCGTCGGCGCGGGCCTTGGCGGAGAGAGCGGCCCAGCGGGGCGCGGCTTCCTCGTGGAGATCGGGGTATGGCGGGATCTCCGGAACGACGGGCGGTGGATCGGTGTCGTTGCGCAGATCGTTGGGGTCGCTGTCACGGCGGTGCTCGGCGTATTGCTTCAGCTTCCAGTTCAGCAGCGGCTCGGATTGCGCGGGCAGGCCGTCCACGACCGGGGCGGCAAACTGCATGGCGGTGTGGGCGCGGATTTTCACTACGAAGTCCCGCATTTCCACGCATTTTGCGCGCAGGCCGCCGGTCTGCGCCGCCGCGGGAGGGGGCAGGGCGCGAAACATTTTCTGAAGCTTGCAGGACGGGGCCGACCGCGTCCTGGTCGTGCAGGATCTGCCAGACCATGCGGCAGGTATTTCGGGCTAAGCTTTGGCGTCGACCGCGGTGGTGGCCAGGGTGGCGTGGGGCTTTTTGAGGGCGAGCGCGATATTGGTAGCGCCAGGCGGCCTGGAAGTAATCCGCGTAGTCGGTGGGCTGGGCCTGGTAGAAGCTGACGATGCGCTGGATGGCGTACTTTTCGCGGTCGGTTTCGACCAGCATGGGGTAGGGCGCGAAGTCGATTCCATCGGGTTTGAGGACGGCGTGATCGGCTACTTCGCGGGCGGCCTTCAGATACTTGTTCAGCAGGGCCGGGGACATGGTTAAGGATTCGCCGGAGTTATCGAAGCCGGCCTGGTTGGCGGGATCGACGGGAAATTCCTTGGCGACGTGCATGTCCTGGCCGGTGAGGTCGCGGATGGTGTAGTCGTACTCGGCGTTGCTAAGGCGGCGGGCCAGGACGACTCCTGGGTCTCCGGCGGCCTTCTTGATTTCGGCGGTGCGGACGGCGGCTACCCAGTCGATGATCTGCTGGGCTTCGGCTGCCGGCGGGGGCGGCATGGGCTTGGGGGGCATTTCCTTCGCTTCGAGCCTCTTGGCCAGGAGGGCCCAACGGGCGAAGTCGTCGGCGACCATGTCCATATTGGTGTAGGACTTGAGGTCGAATTGGGCGGGGGCCATTTTGCCGCTGTGGCAGGCCACGCAGTATTTGCCGACAAAGGGTTTTACGGTCTGGTCGAATTGCTGGTCGATGTGTGGGGGCTGGGGTGGCGGCGCCCGCCAGGGGGCCCGTGGAAAGGCAGAGGGAGAGGAAAAGGGTCCGAAACTTCATGACAACAGCGCCTCTGGCCTCAAAGTGGGGGGAGTAATCGGTCATTCACATGATACCTATTCGGGGTCGAGATTGGATAGTTCGGTTTGATGGTGACGGCACCTTGGGGTGTCCGCCCGGCTGCTACATTGAACCTGTGAGCAGCGGTCCGCTCCAATACACGGGACTACGTGCGGCGGCATGGCTCCTCGCTATGCTGCTGGCGGCGGGTATCGGCCGGGCACAATCTCCCGACTCTCCGCCGGAAACTGCCACCATCCACGTCGACACGCAACTGGTCCTGCTCGACGCGATGGTTGAGGAAAAGAAAAGCGGGCACACCCTCGACGGTCTCTCCGCGAAGGACTTTCAGCTCTCTGAAGATGGCGCGCCGCAGGGCATTACTTATTTCAGCCGCGATCAATTGCCACTCTCGGTGGTGCTGCTCTTCGACATGACGGAGACGGTACACGCGGCCATGAAGCCCCTGGCGCAGGCGGGCCTGCAGATCCTGAACCATTTGAAGCCGGAAGATGAAGTCGCGGTGATGACCTTTTCCTCACGCGCTGACCTGATGCATGGGTTCACGACCAATCGCCGGATGGCAGCAGAGGCCATTAACACTGCCTCTTGGATGGCCGACGTCGAAGGCACCTTCCTCGATGAGGACATGTATGAAGCCGTAGAACAGGTGGGCAACGCGAAGCCGGGGACGCGCCGGGTGCTGGTGTGGCTGACCGATGGCACGGCAAACCAGGAAAATGCCGGGACCCGCGCCACCATCGGCCAGCACGCGCCCGCGCATTTGCACTCGCGAAAAGAGGCGATGGATAGTCTGCTCCAATCCGGAGCGGTGGTTTCCGTTCTGCTCGATAGAACGGCAGAGACCAATCGCGCCATTCTCTCCGCGGGTTCCACCGGCACCCGGTTAGGCGACATCGACGAATACGCGCGGGCTACGGGCGGCCCGGTCCTGAACACCAGTGCCAAGGACGCTCCTGAGCGTCTGGCGACGCTGATCGATTTGATTCGCGCCCGTTATACGCTTGGCTATCGGCCGAGCAGCGTGGAATCGACGAACAAGTTTCGCAAGCTGAGCCTGCAGCTCAGCGCAGATGCACTCCGCGAGCATCCTGAATTGCATAAACGCGATCTGCTCGTCCTAACGCGGTCCGGCTACTATCGCTAGCCAGGCTCCAGGCAACGCGAGCTCCGCTGAGAGAGTGATGGGAGTGGAGGATTGTCAATGGCGATAGATGCTGCTATCCGGATGGTAGTGCTGCCAGTCGAACCAGAAGTCTTTCAGCGCATCGATCCGCGACAGACACTGTCCCTTCATCGGTCCGGAAAAGGCACAGCCTTCGAAACTCCAGTCGCTGAGCGAATCGGAATCCAGAAGGACCCAGGGATCGCCGGTATTTCCTCCGCCACGGCCATAAAATTCGAGCGTGTTCGTACCCATCTTGCGTGAGAAGGCTCGGACCGATTTTCCGTCCGGGCCAAGTACGAGCATGATGGGTTCGCCCCCGACGTCGTCGATCAGCACCGGAGAGGCGATCGTCAGCTTGCTCAAGGGAAACGCGCGCGCGGCTCCGTTCATCGAAACGCCCAGGATCGTCTCCCGGTCGGGGAGTGTGCCCTTGGTTGCGTGAATCACGGTGGGCAGCTTCGCAATCTCGCTCTCCCATGTCGCTTTCTCGTACTTCGCTGCATCGCGCTTCAGAGGCGCGAGCACGGTGCCATTCGGCTGTTCTTTCTTCCATAAGCCGAAGGTAAGTTCGTCCTGGGGAACCAGGCTGAGCTTGGCGCCTTTCAGCGGGCCGGCAATCGCAGTCCCGGTGATCTGCTGCCAGAAGGTGCCTGTCTCTTCATCGCGCATGAGGAAATTCTGGTTGTTGATGCCTGCCAGATGAAAGTGAAGCTCGCGCCCTTGTATGCTGCGGGTCCAGACCAGACCCGTGTGGCAAAGCGTTCAATAGGTAACGACGATGGGTAGTTGATGCAGCCGATCATTCACGACATGGTGATACCCCATCTCGCGGATGGGATAAGCGCGACTCTCGCCGCCCAGGGTGACCGAGATGACCATGTCTTTCGGGTCGATGCCGGCTTGCTGGATGGTGACGTAGCGCGGCTCTCCGAAAGGGTGGAACAGCATTTGTTCATAGGGATTGACCCATGCGGCAGCGACAGCGATCAGAGCAATCCCCATTGCCGGAGCCAGCAGCAGCAGCCTCGCGAGCCGGCCGGCGCGTCGCCAGGCAAATAGCCCGCAGATCGCGATCAGGAGAAAAAGTCCAAGCAAAATGGGTTTGTCATGGAGCATTACCCAAAGTGCGCGCTGCAGCGCGGCGGGTTTTTGCTCCCGAAAGGGGCGAATTATGTAGATTGGAAAAAGCGCTATCGCCAGAGCAGCGAGGCTGACCAGGAGCAGGCAGGATCCCAGGACAATAGTCCGCGGGCGTGTCCTGGCGCGGCGTTGGCCCTCGATCATTTTGGAAGTCCTGCCTGTTTCGAATCGCTGACCGGAATCTGCTGCATGGGGAACTCTATCGCGGTCGAGCTCCGGGCGCATCCATCGAAAGATGGAGGTGCAGGATGAGATCCGCTAGTCGATCATTTGGTCATCTTGTTCATCTCAAGATAGCCTTGCGCCGCAATGCCGAAGGCGTCTGCCACGCGGTTAAAGAAGGCGAACATTGCCGTGATGTAGACCGCCTCGGCAATCTGGGGCTCGGTCCAACCGTGTTGGCGCAGGAGCTCTACATCTTCCGGGGTGGTGCGATAGGCCGCCTCGGTCACCTTGGTGACATAGTCGAGCAGCGCACGGTGCGCGTCGTCGAGCGTTTGCCTGCTCAAGGTTGCCCGCAACCAGCGCCTGGACTGTCTTCTCTTCTGCTCCCTGAACCCGCAGGAAGTAAGCATGCGAATCCAGTCAATACGGACAGCGATTTAGCCAGGAAACCCAGCTGGCAATCGCTTCCTTCGTCCGGCGTGTGAGGTGCCCTTCGGAGAAGTGCACGGTATTGCTGAAGCTCATAACCTCACGCAGAAAATCAGGGCGATGGCTGAAGCACTTGAGAATGCCGGGCATCTGCTGGCGCCCCGAATGGGCGCGCCATTCGTCGTATACCTTGGCTACCTCGCCAGTCGCGTCAGCATCTTCAATGACCTTGATCTTTGTTTTTGCGTCCGTCATGGTTCCGATGGCCAAGATTAGCATAATCAACTATGCCGCTAGGCCGGCTCGTGTAGTGCGTCACACAGATGGATGTTTATCCGCCCGCGAATGGCCGGGCGACCCATATCTGCCCGGTCATTCGTGGCAGGGCAAGAAATACCCGCCTATATCAATGACGCAGTGCACTAGATCACCAGGCGGTGGTCGCCCACTTTGCGAGTAATTCTTTGGCGGTCGAGATATTCCAACAGGGGAATGGCGTACTTCCTCGATAACCCGGTTATCTGTTTGAAGCGGGCTATGTCCACGGTCTGCCCGTGAAGTGCGCTTATCTCGGAGCTCAAGCGGGCAAGGGCTTCGTGGTGAATGAACAGATTCTCGCTTCCCATCTGCACCAGAATTTTTTCCCGAAGCAGTAAGGTGACCAGCCCGCGCATTTCGCTCTCTTTGCGTTTCAGCGTAGCGCCTACCTCGGAGATCAAGGGAGCTGACAGGCCAGCTTGCTGGTAGATGGCGGCGATTGCAGACAGGGCCGGATCAACAGCCGGCTTGGCGGTTTGGACGGGATGAACCAGCTCGCCGCTCAACCGCAGCTTCTCCTCGCGGGCAAGGTGCTGCACCGAGAAGTCGAGGATCTGCGGGTGAAGCGAAGTCCGGGTCTTGAGCTCCGATCGTTTGATGCCGCTCGCATGCTGTTGCAAAACGCTGCGGATGGCTTCACAAGCTGCATCGAATGCCTGGCTGCCGAGCAGAATCTCTCCAGGGATCTGATGCAAACGCCCGCTAAGGACCAGGCGCTGCAACATGCGATCTGTGGCTTCACGCGTAAGTCCAGTCTCCGCCATCAAGCGCTGCAGCGAAAGCCCCTCCATCCGGCGGCGCGTTACGCGCAAGAGGATCTGCTCTTCAGCGGGAGCGATTCGCAAAGTCTCCAACCACTCCATGGCCTGAGTTTTGCGCAGTCGTTGGAAACGGGTTCGCGTCCAGCACCCGGCCGCCCCCGATGGTGGCCGGCGGTGAGAGCTGCCGCAGCACGAATGGATCACCCGCGGTGAGCAGGATGGGGCTCTGGAGTTTGATCCGCAGCAGCCTGCTCGTACCAGCTTCGAACCTGCCCCGGCCGTAGATGAGTACCTTGGCCACCGTGTTGGAGGTGAAGGCGTGAAAGTGGACCAGCGCTCCGTGTTTCAACGGCGAAGCCCCGGGCAACAACCAGGCTTCGACATCGATCGCAGTGACGGCGGTGAGCGTCTCCGGAGCTGCGAGAGTATGACCTCGGACTAACTCCGACAACTCAACACCCACAAGGTTCAAGGCTACCCGCGAGCCGGCGAGGGCAAGTTCTTCCGCGTGTCCATGGGTCTGCGATTCCGCGCACGCGCACGGTACGTCCTCCGGGCTCAACGGTGAGCGATTGCCCGGTATGGAAGCTGCCCGCAAGCAGAGTGCCCGTGACCACCGTGCCGAACCCCTTCATGACGAAGGCGCGATCGATGGGCAGGCGGGGCACATGATCGAGATCGCCGTCTTGCGCCTGTTCGGCGAGGGTGAGGAGCCTTTGCCGCAGGTTCCTCCAGATTTTTCCGGTGGTTGCGCTCACGGCAATAATTTCTGCGCGGCCCTCGCCGAGAAAGGTTCCGCGAAGAAACTTCTTCACCTCTAACTCCACTTCTGCCACGCGGCTGGGCTCGACCGCATCGATCTTGGTGATGACCGTGACGCCGGTGCGAACGCCGAGCAGCCCACAGATCGCCAGATGCTCCACGGTTTGGGGCTTGACGCCTTCCTCGGCGGAGATGACCAGCATCACCGCCCCGATACAGCCGGCGCCGGCGAGCATGTTGTGAATGAACAGGCTGTGGCCGGGTACATCGACGAAGCTGATTCTGAGGGGATGGCCGACGGACGACGCCGCATCGAAGGAGGCGAAGCCGAGATCGATGGTGATGCCGCGCCGCTTTTCTTCCGGCAGACGATCCGCATCGATACCCGTAAGAGCGTGAACCAGCGCAGTCTTGCCGTGATCGATGTGACCCGCGGTTCCGACCACCAGGGACTTGACCGGTAACGTCATGCCAGGTCTGAAGGACTCGTCGCAATGGCGGTGATTTGCTGCAGCAGCAAGGCGAGGGTTTGATCGAATTCCGGTTCGACCGTGCGCAGATCCAGCAAGACCTGGTCATCGTGGATGCGGCCGATCACCGGCGGCTCAAGCCGGCGAAGAGCCTGAAGGAGCGCCTGCGGCTGCAGTGTCGCGTGGCGAAGAGAGACGGCTGCGCTCTGCAACCGGGCCGTCGGCGCCGTACCGCCGCCGATCAGGCTCTGCACCGGGACAGCCTCTGCCGCCAGTTGGGCACTGTTGACCTGGCGGCTGACCCATTCACATCGTTCGAATATCTCGCCCGCTGCGGCTTTCAACATTCTTTGCACTGGAATGCTGGAATCCTTTTGCGAGGCGTAGTCCATCAGTGTCGCTTCGAGCGCCGCGTAGGTAAGCTTATCCACACGGTAAGTCCGGTACAGAGGATTTTTGCGAATGCTCTGCACCAGCTCCGCGCTTCCGATGAGCAGGCCGCATTGGGGGCCGCCGAGTAACTTGTCTCCGCTAGCCGCAATCAAATCGGAACCGACCAGGAAGCTCTCGGGCAAGGTCGGTTCAGAAGCAATCCCGAGAGGTTCCAGTGAGGCGATCAAGCCGGTTCCCTGATCGTCGAATACGGGAATCTTCGCATGCTTGCCAAGGGAGACCAGGTCGCGCAGTGCAGGCCGCTCGACGAAACCTTCCATGCTGAAATTCGATTGGTGGACCCGCAAAATGAGCCGCGTTGCGGGTGAGATGGCGCCTTCATAGTCGGCGAGCCGGGTGCGGTTGGTGGTGCCCACCTCGCGCAGGATGGCGCCGGATTTGGATGAGAATTTCGGGGATCCGGAAACCTCCGCCGATCTCCACCAACTCCCCGCGGGAAACAATCACTTCGCCCCCTTCCGCGAGCGTGTTCAGGGCAAGGAACGTAGCGGCCGCACAGTTGTTCACGACCAGCGCGGACAGCGCAGTGGTTGCGGCGCCGGGGCCGGTCAATACGCGGAGAAGAAGTTGCTCGGTGTGGACATCCCGGCGGCTGCGCTCGCCTGACTCGAGATCGAGTTCGAGGTTCGAGTACCCGCTCGCCGTTTCGCAGATGTGCGCCAACGCAGAGGCGCTCAAGGGAGCTCGCCCCAGGTTGGTATGCAGAACTACTCCCGTGGCGTTGATCACCCGGCGAAGGCGATAGCGCGTACTCTCGGAGATTTGATTGGCAACCGTAACATGCATAAATGCCAGCTCGCCTTCGAGGCTTGCCTGGGTGTGGAGGCCGCTTCCAATTTCCTGCTTGAGGCGCGCCAGCACTGCGCGTGCCGCGTGGATGACCGAGTCACGAGACTGGGTTTCCAGCAGCGCAGCAAAGCCCGGTGTCAGCAGCAGCTCATGCAGCGAAGGCAGGAGCCGGTACAGAATGGGCTCGCTGTTGTCGGTCACCAGTTGTTTCGGTTTCATTGCACGCCAGCCTCAATGATTTCTGCTTATCGCAGCAGGATCGCGGGCTCGCCTGCCGTGTAGGGTCCGAGCACGCTGCCGATCTTCGTAGCGGCTACCTCTGCATGGTGCAAGGATTGCAGCAGCGCACTGGAGCAGCCGGCTGCAACCGATATGAGCAGACCCCCCGCAGTTTGCGGATCATACAGCAGGGCACGCACATCGTCCGCGATGCGAGCGCCGGGTGCATCTGCGCTGACGCACTCGGCAAACTCGCGATTGGCCAGCAGCCCAGCGGGAATGGCGCCTCGAGCGATGGCATCGAGCGCGCCTTGCATGCGCGGTACCTGGTCGACAATGAGTTCAATGCGCATGCCGCTGCCGAGGGCGAGTTCGCGAGCATGCCCCATCAGGCCAAAGCCGGTCACGTCGGTCATGGCATGCACACCGTCCGCGGCGGCCACCACTTCCGCTGCACGCCGATTCAGCGTGGTCATGGAGCGGATTGCCTCCGCCACCCATGCCGGCTCAGCCTTTCCCTGTTTCAAGGCGGTGGTAATGACCCCTGTGCCGATGGGCTTGGTGAGGATGAGATCGTCGCCTTTGCCGGGCGCCCGCATTTGTGAGCACGTGATCGGGATCGATAAGGCCGGTCACGGCATAACCAAACTTGATTTCCTGATCGCGCACGCTGTGCCCGCCCACAAGCACGCAGGCAGCCTCGCCAAGTTTCGCCATGCCCCCACACAGGATCGCCTCAAGCACGCTGAGGTCGCCATCCTGGGGGAAGCAGACGATGGAGAGGGCGGTGACCGGGCGTCCGCCCATGGCGTACACGTCACTGAGCGCATTGGTTGCGGCGATCTGCCCGAAGGTAAAGGGGTCATCCACCAGCGGGGTGAAGAAGTCCACAGTCTGGACCAGGGCGAGATTGGGCGCGATGCGGTAAATGCCGGCGTCATCGGAGGTATCGAACCCCACCAGAAGATTGGCATCAGTCTGCCGGGGGAGTTTGGCAAGCACCGCTGGCCAGCAATCCTGGCGGGAGCTTGCTCGCGCATCCGCCGGCCTTGACCTGCTGGGTAAGCCTTATTGTTGTCGAAGTGGCCAATGCATGACTCCTGGTCGGTTAGCATAATAGGCTATCAGCAATCATTTTCGATTGCTGCCAGCGATGGAAGTGCTTGGGTTCCGGTGATCCTCCCGGTCTTCAAAACCGGTGGTCGTTCTTAACGGGCGACGGTGTGTTCGACTCGCACGCACTTCCGCCATGATTAGGGTTGCTTCTTTCTATAGATCGGCTGATCTGGCCCCCGGACTCATGAGGGCTTATGAGTACCGGTGGGAGCGGGGCACACGAATGGCGCACCGCAGATCCGCTGGGCTGCGCTCCTAATGACACAGGGAGTGCGGACGATCGGTTTAGTGCCGCGCCTACGGCGCTCAGATCCTGTTCGGGATCGATTTCCCAGCCCTTCCGGGCTGGGCTGACGTTTGGCGGTCGGCCCTCCGGGCCTTGCATCCATGACGATGTTTGCAGTGTCTTTTCTCCCTCAAGTTGCCTCAAGCAAGTCAGCTGCTCCTATTAACAAAAAAGGAGAGAATCGTCGCAAGGCAGGCAAGGCGACGGATGAGGAGCAGTCTTGGTGACATCCGCGACGACCAGCATGCCAAGGAAAACGCTCAGGAGTACGGGGGCCAAATCTGCTGAACACAAAAAGAAGGCCGCGAGTGGGTAGTGCTTCCACTCGCGACCCCTAGGAGAAATGGATCGTATCCACTATTACGGTTACCTTGGAGATTTTGTTTCAATTCTCTTGGAGCAGGGTATTACGACACCGTGTTTCTTCCATCCTGTCAGCCTGGTGGGTAACGGCCCAACTTGCGTTCTCAAAATAAGTTGGGTGGGTTGAAGGATTTTAGCGGGGAAATTCGTTTTTAGGTTTCCAGCGTGGCCCTTGGTTCGACAGATAGTTGACACCTTGACCTTCTACATATTTGTCGGGTATAGGTAGAAGCGATCGTCATGAAGACGGAAGACAAGTTCGACCTTCCGCAGGGCACTCTCGACCTCCTGATTCTCCGTGTGGTCGCGCTCGGGCCAATCCACGGTTATGCGATTGCCCAGAGAATTCAGCAAATGTCCCGGGATGCTCTGCAGGTGCAGCAGGGCTCACTTTACCCTGCGCTGCATCGCCTAGAGTACAAGAAGTTTCTTGCTGCCGATTGGAGACCCACGGAAACGGGCCGCGAAGCAAAATTCTATCGCCTCACGGCGAAAGGAAAGTCGCAACTGCAAAGCGAGACGGAGAGCTGGGCTCGCCTGACCGGGATCGTCGAACTGATTTTGCAGGGGCCGCAAGGAGAGACTCCATGAGCTGGTGGCAGCGGCTTTTCGCAAGCAGAGGGATGGAACGGGATCTGGATTCCGAACTGCGGTTTCATGTGGAACAGCAGGTGGCCGACAAGGTGCGTGCAGGCATGACGGAACAGGAAGCAGGGCGGGCCGTGCGCCTGGAGTTCGGTGGCCTGCAGCAGGTCAAAGAAGATTGCCGGGAGAGCCGCGGAGCGCTGTGGGTCACCTCTGTTGTTCAGGATCTCCGCCTTGCTTTGCGACAGCTGCGCAAGGCACCCGGATTTGCGATCACCGCCGTGCTCACCCTGGCGCTGGGAATTGGGGCCAACACGTCGATTTTTACTTTGGTGCACAGCATATTACTGCGTTCTCTCCCGGTTGCGGACCCATCGCGTCTGTACCGCATCGGCGACCGGAACCGATTGCTGCTACTATGACAGTTTCCAAAATGAGGACGGTGATTTCGACCTCTTTTCCTATGATCTCTATCTTCAGTTCAGACAGTCGGTGACGGAGTTTGAACAG
Organism: uncultured Acidobacteriaceae bacterium; assembly: GCA_963847155.1. Lineage (GTDB taxonomy): Bacteria > Acidobacteriota > Terriglobia > Terriglobales > Acidobacteriaceae > PALSA-350. Next base: position 26,787 of record CAWJZH010000014.1, read on the forward strand.
TTAGCCGCCGTGGAGGCGGGCGGGTTCGACTTCAGCGTTCGCAGTGGAAGTGTGCCGGCCAAGCCTATGCGTGCGGAATATGTTTCGGGCAACTACTTCAACATGCTGGGCGTTGGCGCCTATGCGGGACGGCCGCTGCGTGACGACGATGACAAGCCGGGGGCCCCTCCAGCTGTCGTGCTCAGCTACCAAGCCTGGCAGACGGAGTTCGCTGGAGACCGACGCATCGTGGGTTCCACGATCTATGTGGAGACACATCCATTCACTGTGGCCGGCGTTGCCCCGCCGGGATTCTTTGGAGATCGGGTCATTGCCTTCCCGCCTGAGTTGTGGATCCCGTTGGCGAGCGAACCGTTGATTGAGGGAGCAAACTCCTCGTTGCTGCAAAAGGATACAGACTGGCTTTACGCATTGGGCAGGGTCCGCCCGGGGGTCAACACGATCGCGCTGCAAACGAAACTCTCTGCGGCTCTGCGTCAGTGGATGTATACGCGGCCGGCTTACACCGAGCATGGCCGCGCGGCACTGATCCCCAGGCAGCACGTGGTCCTTGCGCCGGCAGGTGGCGGCATTCAACGGCTGCAGCAGCATGCGCAGACGGGGACCGGTCTGCGCATGCTCATGCTTCTCTCCAGCGTGGTGTTGCTTACGGCGTGCGCCAACATAGCGAACCTGCTGCTGGCGCGCAGCTCTGTGCGGCGCGCAGATGTGGCGATGCGCATGGCGCTGGGAGCGGCGCGCGGGAGAATCATGCGCCAGGTTCTCACCGAGAGTCTGTTACTGAGCTTAATCGGCGGGGCTGCGGGCGTGATGGTTGCGTATATCGGGTCGCACATGATCCTGGCACTTGCGTTTCCTTTGTCTCGAAACATGCCCATCCATGCCAGTCCATCCATGCCGGTGTTGGGATTCGCGCTCGCGGTCTCGCTACTCACGGGTGTGGTGTTCGGTGCGGCTCCGGCATGGACGTCGTCTCGAGCGCAACCTGCGGAAACCCTGCGCGGAATCAACTTGTCCGCGCGCGACCGTTCGTCTTTGCCGCAGCAGGGTTTGATCGTCTTTCAAGTCGCTATGTCGGTGGTGCTGCTGGCGGGAGCCCTGCTCATGGCCAGGTCACTTTACAATCTTGAGCACCAGGAACTCGGCATCTCCACCGGCAACCGTTTTGTAGTGCAGTTCAATCCGCGAGGGGCGGGCTACACGGTGGATCGGCTGCCTGCGCTTTACCGTCAAATCGAGGATCGGTTCTCCGCTTTACCGTTCATGATCGATATGAGCCTGGCGAGATATCTTCCGCTTACCGGCGGGGAGTGGGGTGCGTGCGTCATCCCGCAGGGGCATCCTGCGCCGGGGCCGAATGAGAAGTGCTTTGCCGATTGGGATCGCGTAAGCAATGGATTTCTGAGTTCGATCGGGGTACCGATTGTGCGTGGCCGCGGATTTACGGCACAGGATACATCGAGCTCGCCGCTGGTAGTCCTGGTAAACCGTGCCTTCGCCAGACGTTTCTTTCCCAACCAGAATCCGATCGGTCTGCGCTTCGGCACGGACAGCCCGCAATACTCCAGCGCCTTTGAGATCGTTGGGGTTTTCGCGGACTTTAAAATGACCGATCCGCGCAAGGAGGCTGACCCTCTTTTTCTCCGGCCGCTGACACAGCAGTTCGCCGGATTCAAAGATCCTGATCTGGACGCCGGCGAGAAGAGCTTCATGTACATGAGGAGCATGATTTTCAACTTCTCCCGGCCACAGCAGGATGCTGAGGCTGTGATCCGCAATACGTTGGCCGATATCGATCCGAATCTGACGATTTCCCGGTTCGGCAGTTATGACTCTGAGGTAGCGGGAAACTTCAATCAGGATCGGTTGGTGGCACGGCTCACAGGGGTTTTTGGCATGCTCTCGCTGGTGCTGGCCTCCATTGGTCTGTACGGGGTCACGTCGTACCTGGTGGCGCGGCGAAGGGGCGAGATCGGCATTCGCATGGCGTTGGGTGCTACGCGCTCACGGGTTGTTACGATGGTGTTGCGGACGGCGCTGTTGCAGGTCCTCATGGGTCTAGCCCTGGGTATTCCCGCTGCGTTGCTTGCGGGTCACCTGATGAGCAGACTGCTGTATCAGGTCAGCGATTATGATCCGCTGGCCTTCTTTGGAACAGCGATCGTGCTGGGGATTTGCGCAACCGTGGCCGGATTCATTCCCGCGCGTCGCGCCGCGTCGATCGATCCAATACGGGCACTCAGGAGCGAGTAGTCTTGACGACCATTCACCATCGCGGCGGTTATGAGAAATAATGATCAACGTATGGTAAGCCGCCGCCACTTTCTGAAACAAGCCGGGGTGGTCGCAGTGGGGTCTCTGTCTGGAAGCGATCGTCTGGGATTGGCCAACGTCACTGGAACAAAGGATCCATCGCCAAACGTCATCAAGAACAAGGCGCCGCTCGCGCAGAATGCCTTCTATCTGCTCCCTCTTGGCGCCGTGCGCCCTGCTGGGTGGCTGAAGAAGCAGATGCAAATCCAGGCTAATGGCTTGAGCGGCCATCTCGATGAGACGTGGGCGGATGTGGGTAGCAATAGTGGCTGGCTCGGCGGGACGGGTGAGTCCTGGGAACGTGGCCCCTATTTCCTTGACGGGCTTGTTCCGCTCGCTTATTTGCTGGACGACGCTCCCCTTAAGGCCAAAGCACAGAAGTTTCTTGAGTGGACTCTGACGCACCAGGCAAGCAACGGGATGATTGGCCCAAGCGGCAACAACGACTGGTGGCCACGCATGGTCATGCTCAAGGCGCTGGCGCAATATCAGGAAGTGACCGGCGATCTACGGGTGATTCCCGTATTGTCCCGGTATTTCGCTTACCAGCTAAGTGCGCTTCCCGCACGCCCTTTGCGTGACTGGGGCAAGTTCCGCTGGCAAGATAACGCTCTGATGGCGATCTGGCTCTATAACCGCACTGGTGACCCAAAGTTATTGCAGCTCGTTCGGCTGTTACATGCCCAGGGACACGATTGGCAGGCGCAGTTCTCAGAATTCAAATTTACTCAACCTGTGACGCCAGAGATGATCAAGCTGGGTGAGGGGCACGGACTTGGCGATCTGGCACTCTCCACTCACGGAGTGAACAATGGGCAGGCACTCAAGGCGGCACCGGTCTGGTCACTACTCTCAAACACCGAGCTGGATCGTGCTGGGTTCGAGCAAATGCTCGCCGCTTTGGATAAATATCATGGCTTGCCTAACGGTATGTTCTCCTGCGATGAGCATCTCGCTGGGCGCAATCCATCTCAGGGAAGCGAACTCTGCACGGTCGTCGAGACGCTGTTTTCGCTCGAGCAGTCGCTCGCCATCCTAGGCCACGCTACGATCGGCGATCGGATCGAGACGATCGCTTTCAATGCTTTACCTGGCACTTTCAGCGACGATATGTGGGCCCACCAATATGACCAGGAGCCGAACCAGGTTGAAGTGAGCCTGCATCGAAAACCCTGGACGACGAACGGTCCTGAGTCCAACCTTTATGGCCTCGAACCTAACTTCGGCTGCTGTACCGCCAACTTTCATCAGGGATGGCCTAAGTTTGCGGCGAGTCTTTGGATGCTTAGTGACGATGACGGCCTTGTAGCGGCACTCTACTCACCGTGCGAAGTCCGCACAATAGTCCGCAATACAGAAGTACACATCCTGGAAGAAACTGAGTACCCGTTCCGAGGAAGTGTCCGCATCAAGATAGAGCCGGCGAGCGCGCTCAGGTTCCCGCTGCGACTCAGGATCCCAGCCTGGGCCGGCGTCCCTGTCATTCTGGTGAACGGGCTCGAGGTCGATGCTTCCCATGATGCTGGATTCGCGAAGATCGAACGGACCTGGAAGGCAGGGGACGTTGTGGAGTTGCGGCTACCGATGTCTCCGAGAGTCGTCACGGGTTACAACGATTCCGCCTCCATCGTGAACGGGCCCCTGGTTTTCTCATTTCCCATCGGCGAAAGCTGGGTGAAGTTACGAGATCGAGGGATGACCGCCGATTGGCAGGTCTTTCCCAGCTCGCCATGGAACTACGCTCTTGCGGTTTCGGCGGAGGATATCCCGAGGCATTCTGTCCAGGAACTCCCTATAGGCGGGTCGCCTTTTTCTCTCGCGGAGACACCGCTCAAACTACAGGTTAAAGCGCGCAAGCTGCCATCATGGCTGGCGGTCGATGGAGTGGCCGATCCAGTGCCACAGAGTCCGGTGCACAGCAGCGAGCCGGAAGAGGCGATCACGCTGGTCCCCTATGGCGCCGCGAAACTACGAATCACGGCTTTTCCGCTACTCAAAGCATGATCGAATTTGCCACCGCTTTCGATACGTTCACTGCGTGTACTTTTGAGATGAACGCTGCTGTTCAATCAGCCATTCCTGACTCGATCCATCGCCGCATCAGTTGAATCCTGTCATGAGGCCAAGCGCCATCACAGGGCATGGTTCCCTTTTCAAGCCGTTCGAGAATCACCGTCGCATGGGTGCGAACATCGGCCGCCGACCACAGGTCGAAGACAAAGCTCATCGACTCCCGATCCATTTTCCTGAACAGTGGTTTGATGTGCCTGGAAAAACCAACGGCTTCATCCGGGCCGACCATACTTATGGGTACTGGGGTCTCCTCCTGCGGGGGAGCCAAGGCGGAGATTCGCGTTCCCGGCTTCGCATTGCAGACCCACCACCAGCGAGGAACGGGCATGTTTGGCGGAGGCAACGAATTCTGTTGCGAGTTCTCTTTGCCGATGCGCGAACCCCATTCAAGATAAGCAACAAACGCCGCCCTAAACTCCGGGTCGTCCGGTAGCATCGCGTCGTCGGCGCTCTGGCAAAGCATTTTCACCCAGCGCGCTCGCTGCTCCTCGCTGATATTTTTGCCGACGTGCTGGGAGATCATTCGCGAGTAGCCGCCGTACTGCTCCGAGTAAAATTTCGGTCCGCCGAAGACCTCGCTTAACCACGCCGCAACACGCTCGGGATGATCCGGGGACATGTTAGCGAACAAGGGGCCGACCAGCGGGTCTTGCGGGACGTACTTGGTGTAGAAGATCCGCGTCATGCGCAGAAGAGCGGGAAATCCGCCCGCCCATTCAAAGAGCGTTGGATCGTGATCAGGAGACGGTATGGGATCGTTGAACTTCACATACCAGTGCATGCCGCTGCAAAATGGCTTGTTCTGCGAATGCCCGCATCGGCATAGGCTGAAGTGCTCTCGCGAAGCGCCGTCTGCGCGCGGCACGTCACTTCCCTGTTCGTCGACCAGACGAATACCGCCAGTGATTCGGTAGGGCCCATCTTTAGAGACCTCGATCCACGGCGGCCGGTCTCTATCGACCTGGTTCCGGGCCTCGATGTGATCGATGCCGTAGCTGAGTGCTCCTGATGGGCATGCCCTTACCGCCTGGATAATCTCATCCATTCTTCCGCCACTCGGAGTAATGAAGGGCTCTTGCCTCGCATGGAAGACGGAAGCCAGGCGGTCGGTGCAAAAGCCTGAATGCGCACAGATGCCGCGATTGTCGAAGATCTGAAGCTGCTGCCCCTCAAAAGCATCGCGTTTGTCGGGAACTCTATTCGGATCCTTCTCACCAGAAAAGTCCGCTGCCGCGTGGCTGCCATCACAAAACGGCTTGTTGCGCGATTGCCCGCAACGGCACAATGCCGTCTGTTCTCCAAGCGGGATCTCCTCACCCAGCCAATTGGTGAGGTGCTCTACGCCGGTGAGCAAGTATGGCCCATTGCGCTCGATCCTAATTTCGAATTGGGTATTCGAGGGGTCGGGTGTTATTGGAGCCATTGTGCACCTCCGGGCCGTGTGAACTACGAGGCGGCCGACGGGGGCCACCGACCGATGTCGCTCATCCTTAGCAGGATTTGCATCACGACTCGACGCGGTCCCTGGATCGGAGCCATTGCGAACACGGTAACACGATAGCTTTAACTCAAGCAAACTATGATCAAGCTAAAACTTGCCCGTCGTACGGCTTAACAACGGTGATCGCCGAGAGGTCATCGGCCGAGTACGGAGGCGGGTATTTTCTCTCCTGGGCGGTTTGTCAAAGCGGTTTGTAACGCTGTTGCTTTGAAGTGCACTAGACTTCTGCGGAGTCACGATAATGACAACTCCGATAATGACAACTAAATGACAAATTCCTTACGACTAAGCGGTATGATATTTTGGTGTCGACTGTGGCGCAATTTGTAATCGAACGCGAGGTACCTGGCGCCGGATCTCTGTCCGATATGCAGATCCGGGAGATGTCCCTGCGCTCGCTGCAGGCTTTGAGTGCGGTAGGACCGCAAATTCAATGGCTCCACAGCTACGTAACCGAGGATAAGGTTTATTGCGTTTACCTCGCCCCAGACGAAGACACCGTTCGGGAGCATGCGCGCCTCGCAGGTATTCCAGCCGATCGTGTCTCAGCAGTGCGCCGTCTCATTGACCCTGCCGTTTTTAGATAACGGCATCCAGCTCTCCAAGTGAATATTGCATTGCTTTTTCCGCGCTCATCGCGGCCCCTTTCGCCCAGGCCCGCTTGCCTTCCGGCTCACTGAGCGTTTTCCAGGCAGGCGCTAACCATCGATCGAATTTAGACTGTTCCGCTTGAGGCAGCGGAGCACTAATTAGCAGCCGTAACTGTGCAGCGGCAGCGGCCACCGTCAACGCCCGCGCGGCGTGCCCTTCCGCCAGAGCCAGATACGCATACCCCTCCAGCACCCGCGCCATCCCGCGCCGATGCCCCAACCCAGCGAAAAGTTCCATCGCTTCTCGGAAGGCCGTGTGTCCAGCCAGGTGATTTCCTTGTTCACTATCGATGTAGCCCAAATCCGTCAACGACCGCGCGGAGCCCCACGGGTCTCCTGTTTTACGAAAAGCGGAAAGGGCACGCTGGTACAACTCTCGGGCGATGACCATGTCGCCGGTCTCGCGAGCGATATCGCCCTGCTGGTTGATCGACCAGGCGGCTCCGCTGCGATCGCCCAGTTCCTCGAAAATGTCCGTCGCTTCTCGCAACGCCCAGCGGGCGCGGGAATAGTCGCCGCGAACCCTAACCACATTGGCGAGATTGTGAAGACAACGCGCGATTGCCAAACGATCGGACAGCAGACGCCAGCATGCCAGGCTGCGCTCAAAATTGGCCTGAGCTGAGGCGTAATCCCCTCGATCCCGAGCGGCTACAGCAAGCGCGTTCAAGGAGGCGGCGATGCCCGATTCATCGCCCAATTCCTCATAAAGAAAGAGGCTTCTTTGCAGAGTATCCTCGGCGGCCCGGTAGTCGCCCTGCGCTGTGGCCAGGGCGCCGAGAAATAGCGATAGTCTCGCCCGCTCACGTGTACGTTCCTCGCCGCAGAGGCGGAGCACCGTCTCGATCCGGGCACGGCCCTCGCTCAGGTGTTCTCGCATGTCCCAGAATCGAAAAAGGGCAACACAGAGGCGCAAACTCCAGTCCAGATCGAGGGTCTGAAACAGCCAGTCGAGAGCCGCGCGGAAGTTATCGATCTCAGCGTCACATTGCGTCAGCCATCGGGTTCGATCTGCGGCGCTCAGTTCCGGGTTTCCTTCCTCTGCCAGGACCAGGCAGTAGGCCGCGTGCGCGCGCCGCGTTAAAGGGTGCTCTTCGCTCTCCATCAAGCGTTCAAGGGCAAATTCGCGAATTGTTTCGAGCATAATAAAACGCGACTCGGTCTGTACCCTGTCCATTGGCTGAAGCAGATTTTTGTCGACCAGAGAAGACAAGCCTTCCAGGGGCTCGATAGCAAGGTCGCGCTTAGTGTTGCAGACGGCCTCGGTCGCCTCCAACGTGCAGCCCCCCACGAAGACTGAGAGACGCCGGAATAGTCTCTGCTCTGCGTCGTTCAGCAGACTGTAGCTCCAATCAATGGCCTTACGCAGCGTCTGTTGCCGTTCCGGCTGATCAAGCGCACCCCCAGTCAGTAATTGCAGGGGTCTTTGCAACCGATCGAGAATAGCCCTAGGAGAAAGATGCCTGGTGCGTGCAGCCGCCAACTCGATGGCGAGGGGCAAACCATCCAGACGTGAGCAGATTTCCTGGATCGCGGGTGCGTTCTCTGCATTGATAGCAAAATCGGGCCAGACGGCGGCGGCGCGTTGTGCGAACAATTCGATGGCGGAATTCTGCGGCAACGGCAATACGGGAAATTCCTGTTCGCCATAGATGTGCAGGCAGGACCGGCTGGTCACCAGAATCTTAAGAGAAGGGCAGGCTTCTAACGTTTCGGAGACCACGGTCGCAGCCGAGATCACTTGTTCGAAGTTGTCCAACAGCAGCAGGAAAGGCCCAGAGTCTTTTAGTTGATCGCCGATAAGTTGTGGGATGGTGCGGTCTGCGACTTGCTGAATTTCAAGCGCGTCGGCCAGAGCCGTTGCTACGAGGCCGGGCCGAGTGATCGATGCCAAATTGACCAATTGAACACCAGCGGAGAATCGGTCAGCAATCGCATCACCGATGGCAATCGCCAAGCGAGTTTTACCCGCACCCCCGGGACCGGTCAGACTCAAGAGCCGGACGTCTTGTCTTAGCAGTAAATGAATGGCTTCCGTCACCTGCTGCTCACGTCCGATGAGCGAAGTACGCGGGACGGGCAAATCGTGACGTTTCCTGGTGATCTTCCCCGTAGACAGCTGGGGACCATCGGACAAAGGAAAGCGATCGGTTACAGCGGAGGGTTCCACCGGCTGTTGCATGACCGGGGCCGTGAACAGATATCCGCGTCTGGGCACTGTTTTGAGCAACTGCTGGCGGCCGTCATCCAGGGCGCGACGCAATTCGAGAGTGCACTGTACCAGCGAATCGTCCGTGACAAAGGCGTTCGGCCACACCGCCTGCATCAGCTCCTGTTTGCCGATGAGCTGTCCAGGGTGTTCCAGCAGGTACTTAAGGGTTTCATAAACCTTGGGGCGCAGTTTGATCTCTACCCCTGCCCGAAGCAAGCATCCGCGGGCGCTGTCGAGGGTGAACTCACCGAATTGATAGCTCAGGCGACTTGCTTCCAAGTGCGCTCCTATTCACGCAAAATAACGGCCGGCGGTCCGGAAATTTTGGCAATCCTTCGTCGTTGTTTCGTTACTTCCCGCCTTGAGGGCCGCTACCTTGAACTCAGGCCGAGACTCAACAAGCTGCTGTGCTCACACTTCGAAGAAACAACCCCGACGTTCTACAAAGCGGATTCTAGCAAAATGCGCTCACCGGGAAGCAAGGGTCGAGCAGAACAGGATCCTGGGCGCCGGCCAATCTAAGGAGACGACTTCAATGGGTGCCACACACTTCCACACCTTTTTCGCCAAAGCGAGGCAATTCGCCCCTCTATCACGGTATTGCCTGACCACGCTCGCTCTTCTGAGCGCGAGTTTGTTGTGCGCTTTGGCGCAGGACGGCCATGCGCACATGCCGACATCGCAACAACAGGAACTCACGCCGCAGCGGAAAGGCAATGCCAGCGCCCTGATCAAGATAGTCAGGGAATCGACCGAGCGCTTCAAAGATGTCTCGGTTGCCGAGGCGGAGGGGTATGCTCTTCAATTCGGTTGCGTGAGCGGTCCCGACTCCGGCGCCATGGGCCTTCACTATGTGAATGGGGACCTGGTAAACCGCGGCGAAATCGATCCCATGCACCCCCAGATCGTGATCTACGAGCCTACGCCGAACGGAGGCCTGCGATTAATCGGTGCCGACTTTCTGTTGCTTGCGGACGCATGGGACAAGAAGAAGCAGGGACCGCCTGAACTCATGGGACAGATCTTTCACTACTGGGAATATCCCAATCGCTTCGGCCTGCCGGCGTTCTACACACTGCATGTCTGGGCGTGGAAGGACAACCCGAACGGTGCGTTCGTGAACTGGCATCCGAAGGTTAATTGCGAGCAGTACGGCGGCCAGGCGAACTGAGCTCAGGCTCACCAGAACAGCATCAATACCAGTTTAAAAAGAGGAAACCACGAAATGAGCACTACACTCGCTCCAGCAATCGACATGGAAAAGCTGAACGCCTTTATCGGTCAATTTGTGACCGATCTTGGCGCCTCAGTTCACACCGGCATGGTAGTCATTGGGGAAAAGCTCGGGCTCTACAAGGCCCTCGCCGGCGAAGCACTGAGCTCTGCACAACTTGCCGCCAAGACCAAGACCGACGAGCGCTATGTGCGCGAGTGGCTTGCCTCGCAAGCAGCGGCCGGCTACATCACCTACGATGCAAAGACGGGCAAGTTCAGCCTGACTGCGGAGCAAGCTTTTGCGTTAGCCACGGAAGACAGTCCGGCTTACTTGCCTGGGGCATTTGAACTGGCTCTAGGCTCACTGGCAGCGGTTCCAAGAATTACAGAAGCCTTCCGCACGGGAGCCGGCATGGGTTGGGGCGAACATGTTGATGGCGTCTTCCATGGCTGCGAAAAGTTCTTTCGCCCGGGCTATGCGGCGAATCTTGTGAGTTCGTGGATACCGGCCTTACACGACGTTCGCGAAAAGCTGGAGGCGGGGGCGCGCGTGGCCGACATCGGCTGCGGCAAGGGTGCTTCGACCATTCTGATGGCAAAAGCATTTCCTAATTCCAAGTTCTTCGGGTTTGATTACCACGACAAGTCGATAGCAGCTGCGCGCGAGTCGGCGGTGCGCAACGATGTTGCCGACCGGGTCAATTTTGCGGTTGCCGACGCCAAGAAGTTTCCCGGCAAAGAGTACGACTTCGTGGCTGTCTTCGATTGTCTCCACGACATGGGAGACCCGATCGGCGCGGCTGCACACGTCCGGCAGTCACTGGCGAAGAATGGGACCTGGATGATTGTTGAGCCCTTCGCGAATGATGAGTTGAAGGACAATTTGAATCCCGTCGGCAGAGTCTATTACTCGTTCTCGACCCTGCTGTGCACACCTTGCTCAAGATCGCAGGAAGTTGGACTGTGCCTGGGCGCCCAGGCCGGCGAGACACGGATTCGTGAGGTGGTCACCTCGGCTGGGTTCAGTCGCTTTCGCCGGGCAACGGAAACAGCCTTCAACATTGTTTACGAAGCCCGACCCTGATTTGCTGTTGGGCGATGATGCACGGTCATCAACCTGAGAGTAAGCTCGATCCCACTGGTCCTTTTCCGCAGGACACGGCGTTTCGATCGAAGCTGCCCGAAGCGTTTGATTTGACGGAAAGGAAAGGAAGATATGCAACAGCAAGACATTCGTGAATTCAAGACTCAGCTGCGGGGTGACCTGGTGGAACCGGGCAACGAGGAATACGAAAAAGAACGCCGAGTGTATAACGCCATGATCGATCGAAAACCGTGTTTGATTGCCAAGTGCGCAGACGTAGCCGACGTGATGACCGCAGTTCATTTCGGCCGGAAAAACAATTTGCGGGTTTCCATTCGGAGCGGGGGCCATAATGCCGGCGGTTTGGGAGTATGTGATGACGGCCTGGTTATCGACCTTTCTCCGATCAAGTACGTTCACGTCGATCCCGGGGCACGCACCGTGCGGGTAGGCGCCGGTTGCACCTGGGGTGATGTCGATCACGCGATGCATGCGTTTGGGCTGGCGGTACCATCCGGAATCATCTCCACCACCGGCGTTGGAGGCTTGACCCTGGGCGGTGGTATGGGGCACCTCACAAGAAAGTATGGCTTGACCATCGATAGTCTCTTAGCGGCAGACGTGGTGTTGGCCGATGGAAGTTTCGTGGTCGCAAGCGCGAAGGAAAATACCGATCTGTTCTGGGCCATCCGCGGGGGTGGAGGAAACTTTGGCGTGGTCACCTCGTTTCTGTTCCAGGCGTATCCGGTGCAGATAGTGTGCGCCGGCCCGATGTTGTGGGACCTCGACCAGGCCTCGGATGTGATGAAGTGGTATCGCGAGTTCATTGTCCAGGCGCCGGACGAGATCAATGGATTCTTTGCTTTTCTCACCGTTCCGCCTGCGCCACCCTTCCCGGAGGCTTTGCATTTCAAGAAAATGTGCGCCATCGTGTGGTGTTCGACGGGGACACTGGAACAGGCAAATAAAATTCTTGATCCGGCCCGCAAGTTCCGGAACCCGGCCTTCGAGTTTTTTGCGCCAATGCCGTATCCCATGTTGCAAAGCATGTTCGACGGCCTTTATACCCCGGGGTTGCAGTGGTATTGGAAGGCAGATTTCGTGAACGATCTGACCGACGAGGCAATCGCTCTGCACATCAAACATGGCTCAGAGCTGCCCTCACTGCATTCGACAATGCATCTCTATCCCATCAACGGCGCGGCACACAAGGTGGGAAACAAAGACACTCCATGGAGCTATCGTGACGCTACCTGGAGCGAAGTGATTGTCGGCGTGGACCCGGACCCGGCCAACCGGGATCACATTACCGCCTGGGCTAAGAATTACTGGGAGGCGCTCCACCCATACGGCGCCGGGGGTGCCTACGTAAACTTCATGATGGAAGGCGAAGGGGAAGACCGCATTCGCGCGACCTATGGTGATAATTACGAAAGACTGGCGCGGATGAAAGCGAAGTACGATCCCGATAATTTTTTCAACGTTAATCAGAACATCCGGCCAGCGGCGGAGGTCATGGCTGGGTAGGATGGCGAGAAATTCATTTGGTGCTTCGCTACCATCGCGTTTTCGCGCGCGATCCCGCCCCGGTGATCATGCAGTCGATCCCGCATCTGTTCCCGGATTGTCGGTTGTCGTCCGCTGGTGCTGAACACCAGGTGAAGCAGGCAGGATACGTGACGATGAGGCATGAGGATCAGCCGTCCCTTACGGGACTCGGTCTTCTGCCCATTGTCCCCAGCACTGGTTCGGCGCTGGAATTTCATTCTCATCTTGTGCAACTTGTATGCGCCGAACCGTACTGGGCTATTATCAGGTCGTCCCTGCGGGACTTTGTGCTACAAAGAGCTGTCGCAACTCCGGGGCTGAAAGGAATGCACCTCGTACCGAACCGTGTGCATGTGATCCTGGCTTGATTCAGCCGTCCCGTTGCGCCCCGGCGTGCCGTGGGGCAATGCCGGGACAAATGTAGAGTAATTCTCGGCCGTCCCTTCGGAACTGGATCGGCTAGGGAAAGTACCCCGCGCTGCATGCTGAGCTACTATCGGTCGCCCCATTCGACAAGCTCCCACGGCGAGCCGGGGCTGGCTCTGCGGGGCTGGTCCTTTGGCGTTTGAGATTGGTCTCGCTTTGTCCGAGTCGTCCTCCGGGCTTGAGGCGAATCAGAAGGTAATTTAGACATCTGCCGCCCTAGGCTGGTTACGCTACGCCTTCAACGCCATCGTGTCTCTGGCTTCAGGGCGCAATCGATTTCTTTTTGCGTTCTTCTTGACAACACATAGCCATATGGTTATGGTTTGGGTGTGCCGTCAGCCAATGCCAATCACGTGTTCCGCGCGCTGGCCGATCCGACGCGCCGGTCCATTTTTGAGCAGCTGACCCGGCAGGGTGAGCAGACAGTGCACGCATTGACTCGCTATGCCGGCGTGTCGCAGCCTGCCGTCTCCAAGCACCTAACCGTCCTGAAGAGGGCGAGGCTGGTACGGCATCGCCGGGAGGGACGTGAAACTCACTATCGCGCACAGCCCGATGCGCTTGGCCCAGTGGTGGACTGGCTCAATGTCTACAGCGCCTTTTGGCGCGGCCGATTCGACCAACTCGAAAACTTATTGAAAAGGATGGACAAATGATCAATACCGCCGTCACACGTACTCTTGTCATCGAACGGGAGATGCCGTATCCCCCGCAAAAAGTCTGGCGTGCGCTCACGCAGGGACCACTTATCGAGGAGTGGCTGATGACAAATGATTTCCAGCCGGTCGTGGGCCACCGGTTCACGTTCCGTGCAACGCCTGTGCAGGGTTGGAACGGGATTATAGATTCTGAAGTGCTGGCGGTTGAACCGAATTCACGGCTTTCATATAGTTGGGGTTCGCTGGGCTTGGAGACTGTTGTCACCTGGACCTTAACCCCGACCAAAGACGGCACGAATCTCCGCATGGAGCAATCCGGCTTCCGGTCGGAAGAGGATCGCGCCTACAAAGGTGCTACCTGGGGATGGCAGAAGTTTATCGGCAACCTGGAACGTGTTGTTGGAGGACTGGACTGATATGAAGGGAAAAATGATTGCTTACTGGACCACGACCATACTCATAGCGTTTTTTATCGGGAGCGGTGGAGGTGCGCAGATCGCCCAATATCTGCGCGACCCCCATGGCGTAGTTCCGTTGCTGGGCTACCCGATGTACTTCTTTGGCATCCTGGGATTTTGGAAAGTGCTTGGGGCCATTGCCATCCTGGTGCCGCGTTTTCCGCGGCTGAAGGAATGGGCATATGCCGGCATTTTCTTTGACCTGACAGGGCGCAGCCGCGTCTTGCGCTGCGGTTGGCGGTTACGGCGCTTATGGCTTTCACGTCATCGCCCCTCTCGTCCTTACCGGGCTTACGGTGGCATCTTGGGCGCTTCGACCGGAGAGCCGTACCATCGGCGTCCTTATGCCCGCGAAGAATGGCCGGCTGGGTATCAATGCGCGACGCAGCGTAAAGCCGGCTGAAATTCAGCAGACGCGGGGGGGAGATGTGGCGGGGAAGCTTTCGCTTCAGAGTTCGATGAAGGTAAAACAAGACCAGCCGATGGCGTACCCGGACTACGGTTCGATCACCATTCGCGGCGCGCGGGAGAACAATCTCAAGAACGTCTCGCTGGATATTCCCAAGCGCCGGATCACGGTGTTTACCGGGGTGTCGGGTTCGGGCAAGTCCTCGCTGGTGTTCAGCACCATTGCGGCGGAAAGCCAAAGGCTGATCAACGAAACCTATCCGGCCTTCGTGCAACAGTTCATGCCCCATTACGGGCAGCCTGACGCCGATATGCTGGAAAACATTTCGGCGGCCATCATCGTTGACCAGCAACGGCTGGGCGGTAACTTGCGCTCGACCGTGGCGACGGTGACCGACACCGCCCAGATGCTGCGCGTGTTGTTTTCCAGGCTGGGCGAGCCGCGTCTGCCCGCACCCGGCTATTACTCCTACAACGATCCGCGCGGCATGTGCCCGGACTGCGAAGGCGTCGGCCAGGTGGCGGCCATGGATATGGCCGCGGTGGTGGACGAGAGCAAGTCGCTCAACGAGGGAGCGCTGCATCTGCGAAGGGTTTTGAGGTGGATAGCTGGTGGTGGTCCATCTATGCCCGCTCCGGCATGTTCGATATCGACAAGCCGATCCGCAAATACTCCGCCAAGGAACGCGCGAACCTGTTCGATCTCGATGACGGGCGCAAGATCAAGGTCGACAAGATCAATCTCACCTATCAGGGCGTGGTGCCCAAGCTCAAGCGCTCGCTGGGCAGCAAGGATCCGGAGACGCTGCAACCCCATGTCCGGGCCGAATATGAGCGCGTCTTCACCCGCAAGATCTGCCCCGCCTGCAAGGGAGCGCGGCTCAAGGCGGAGGCGCTGGCGAGCAGGATTTCCGGCAAGAATATCGCCGAACTGTCGTCGATGCAGGTGAGCGACCTCGCCGCGCTGGTGCGCGCCATCGAGGCGCCCCAGGTTGGGCCGATGCTGACGGCGCTGGCCGCGCGGCTGGAAAACCTGGTCACCATCGGGCTGGGCTATCTGAGCCTTGACCGGGAGAGCTCGAGCCTGTCGGGCGGCGAGAGCCAGCGGGTCAAGATGGTGCGCCATCTCGGCTCGTCGCTGACCGACATCACCTATATATTCGACGAGCCGTCGGTGGGCCTGCATCCGCACGATGTGGGGCGGCATGGCGGGGTTGATGCAGCAGCTGCGCGACAAGGGCAACACGGTGCTGATCGTCGAGCACAAGCCGGACATGATCGCCATCGCCGACCATGTGGTGGACATGGGGCCCTTTGCCGGCAGCAAGGGCGGCGAAGTGGTCTACGAGGGCGATTTCGCGGGGCTTTTGACCTCGGGGACGCTGACCGGCAACCACATGAAGAAGCACCAGCCGATCAAGGACAAGGTGCGTAAACGCAACTGGCGAACTCAAGATCGAGCACGCGCGGCTGAATAATCTCAAGGATGTGTCGGTCACCATTCCCAAGGGCGTGCTGACGGCGGTTTCGGGAGTCGCCGGCTCGGGCAAGTCATCGCTCATCGCGGGCTGTCTGCCGCAGGCCTATCCGGAAACCATCATCATCGACCAGAACCTGGCGCGCGGCTCGCGGCGGTCCAACACGGCGACCTATACCGGCATTCTCGACAACGTCCGCAAGGCCTTCGCCAAGGCCAACGGAGTCGATGCGGCGCTGTTCTCGGCCAATTCCAAAGGGGCGTGCCCGGACTGCAACGGGCTGGGCGTGACCTACACCGACCTCGGCCATCTCGACCCCATGGTCACCACCTGCGAGACCTGCGAAGGCAAGCGCTTTCTGCCCGAAGTGCTGGAGCACCGGCTGCGCGGCAAATCGATCAGCGACGTTTACGAAATGAGCGTTGCGGATGCGGTTGAGTTTTTCACCGAGCCGGCCATCGCCAAGATCCTGCAGGGGCTCGACGATGTGGGCCTGGGCTATCTCACGCTTGGCCAGCCGCTCTCCACCCTGTCGGGCGGCGAACGCCAGCGGCTCAAGCTCGCCGCCGAGCTGGGCAAGAAGGGCAATATCTACGTGCTCGACGAGCCCACGACGAGCCTGCACATGAACGATGTGGACACCCTGATCGGACTGTTCGACCGGCTGGTCGATGCCGGTTCCTCGGTCATCGTCATCGAGCACAATCTGGACGTGATCGCCCGGGCGGACTGGGTCATCGATCTGGGGCCGGGCGCGGGCCAGGAGGGCGGCACGGTGCAGTTCGAGGGCGTGCCGGCTGATCTTGCGAAGAATGGGAAGACGCTGACCGGGCGATACTTGTCGCAGCGGCGAGGCACTCGCTGACCGGGAGGAAGATTCAGAAGCCGGGATCCTCATAAAACCTGTGTATGCCGTTTGGGCGCCGCCTACGGGTTCATTCCTGGAGATGATAATTCTGTTTGAGCATCATTCCGCGTTGCCAAGAGTGGTCCGCGGAACCGCAGGTCCATCGGCTTCGCTCGGGATGACAAATAGGAGGGCGGTGTTTCCAGTGGGAATTGGTTTGAGGGATCCCAGGTTCCAAAAGCGAGACCTGGGGCACTAGCCCCGCGAAGCCCGGAACCACGCTTGCAAGGCCCAATCAAAGCCGCTGCGGGGTTTACCGCGCTTGTCAAACACGCCGGCGTTTGCAAGCCCTACAAATCCGTGCAGAAGTGCCCACAGCGCAATGGCCGCCTCTGGCGCCTTCTTTGGTCCGCAAATTCGCCCGACCAGTTCCAGCACAAAGTTCCACAAAGCGGCATGTGCGGCCGTCCCTTCGCAAGTTTCGACGCACGGCCGTAGAAACACATCGTAAAAGTGCCTCTGCTCTTGCGCAAAACGAATGTAAGCGCGGACCAGCGCGCGAATCGCTTGCTCCGGCGCCTTGCGTCCCGCTGCTTTGCGCAGACTCTCATGGACATGCTCGGTAATCTCGGCCGTGATCGCAGCTTCCAGTTGCGAGCGGCTGGCAAAGTAGCGATACAACGCGTTCGGCGCAAGATCCAGCGAGGCGGCCAGCGACCGTAGGGATAGCTTCTCCATACCGTCACGCGCAAGCTGTTCCATGGCAGCGGAGAGGATGCGGGCACGGTCGGTCTTGGCTGGAAATACCATGTCTCCAAGGTATCCGATGCACGCCGGTCCCGGGAAGGTGTACACTGCCCATATTGATTCAAGATGTACACTGTATATCTTGCAGGGCAGGGAGTGAAGGCAAATGGCTGAGCGAAAGAGCGTGGTCGTCACCGGGGCATCGACAGGCATTGGCTACAGCATTGCCGCGGCGCTCGGCAAGCGGGGCATCGCAGTGTTTGGCAGCGTGCGCAAACAGGCGGATGGAGAAAGATTGCAGCGCGAGTTGGGGACCACCTTCACCCCGTTGCTGATGGATGTGACCGACGATCAGGCAGTAAAAGCCGCGGCTGCACTGGTTGCGGAAAGGCTCGGGCAAAATACCCTTTTCGGCCTGGTCAATAATGCCGGCATTGCCGGAGGTGGCCCGCTGCTGCATCAACCCATTGCAGAGTTCCGGCAAACCCTGGAAACCAATCTGCTCGGACCATTCAGGGTCACCCAGGCATTTGCGCCGCTACTAGGGGCCGATCGTGCGCGCGTGGGCAAACCCGGACGAATCGTTCAAATCAGCTCCGTTGCCGGCAAGCTTGCTTTTCCCTTCCTCGGGTCATATGTCGCGTCAAAGTTTGCACTGGAAGGAATGTCGGAGAGTCTCCGCCGCGAATTATTGCTCTACGGCATCGACGTCATTATTGTAGGGCCCGGCACAGTGCAAACACCCATGTTCGACAAGGCTCAGCAAATTGACCTTTCACCTTACATGGCGACGGATTACGGGCCGATGCTGAAAGGCTTCGTCGAATACTTCCTGAACGAGAGCAAGAAGGGTCTGCCCGCATCGCGCATCGGAGAAACGGTATACAGGGCATTGACGGTGCGGAAGCCCCGCGTGCGCTATGCGGTCGTGCCGCAAAGGCTGAAAAACTGGACACTCCCAAGAGCCCTGCCCCAGCGCATGCTCGATCGCATGATCGGCAAGCAGAGCGGGCTGCTACGATGAGCGCGTCAAGCCTCTGACAGGGCGTACCCCGGCACGTGGACCCATAAGGCGCACACTTCCACACATAAGGACCCCGACCCTAGCAAGTCCAATTTGCATAGTGTTAGGGAAGGAATTACATCCTGGTACTCGATCGGCTCGCAGGGCCTGGTTCCTTCGCGTTCCCCTCACCTAAGTAACTTCCCTGCCTCATATGAGGACGGTACGGACTCTGTTGCGTGTACCATTAAGACGCTGCGGAAAGGCTTCGACGATTGCGTTGAGGCAAGGGTGGAAATGTAACTGTATAGGAGAATTATGACCATCCATCGCTCCGGTTTTCAGATGTTGGCCGTTATCTTTGCAGTCTGCTTCACCATGCTTCGCCTGCCGGCCTCGGCCGCGGCCCAATCGACATGTTCCAATTTCGGCACGGTTTCGATTGACGGCGGCAGCTATATTTATCAGAACAACGAATGGAATTCGGGCCTGGAGCAGTGCGCCACGGTGAATGGCCTGGGGTTTTCTCTCAGCACCGCAAATTTTAATTCAGGCACCAATGGCGCCCCGGCGACCTACCCTTCCATCTTCAGGGGATGTCATTGGGGCAATTGCACGACTTCGAACCCGTTTCCGATCGAAGAAAACAACATCGCCTCGGCGAGTACGAGTGTCACCATCAGCCAGCCTGCCGGGTATAACGATGACGCGGCATACGACATCTGGTTCAACCAGACATCGACCACCTCAGGGCAGCCGAACGGCACGGAGATCATGATCTGGATCAACCACGAAGGATCGCCCCAGCCGTTCGGTTCGAAAACGGCAACGGCCACGATCAATGGAACGAACTGGGACGTGTGGACCGGGCGCCAGTCGTCGTGGAACATTGTTTCGTACGTCCGGCAGAGCCCGGTGACGTCAGTCACTAACCTGAACCTTTTGCCTTTTTTCAGCGATGCGGTATCGCGAGGCAGTCTGCAACCTTCATGGTGGCTGATTGATGTGGAGTACGGCTTCGAGATCTGGACCGGGGGCCAAGGGCTTGGGGTAAGCGGCTATTCCGTGAGCGCGGCGGCCGGCGGCGGGGGAGGCGGAACGCAATGCGCTGCCGTGCCTTCGGAGCCCAGCGGGGTCAGGGGAACGGCTGCCTCCTCCAGCGTCATCAACGTAAGCTGGACCGCGGACACGGCGCCGGCCAATTGCACCATCCGCTCTTACAATGTTTTCCGGAGTACGAGCAGCGGATTCAGCCCGTCGGCGAGCAACCAGATAGCCAGCGGAGTGACCGGTACAAGCTACTCTGACAGCGGGCTCGCCCCGGCAACGACTTACTATTACGCGGTAGAAGCGGTGGACGCTTTCGGGACCTCGCCAGCATCGGCAAAAGCCAGTGCGGTGACTGCGGCTGCGGGCGGCGGCAGCGGTACGGCGTGTCACGTTGTCTACCAGACTACGAACCAGTGGCCGGGGGGTTTTGGGGCTTCGATCGCCATCAACAACACGGGATCTACTGCCCTGAATAACTGGACGCTCACCTGGATCTTTGCCAACGGGCAGACGGTTACACAGCTCTGGAATGGAAATGCGACGCAGAGCGGCGCGAGCGTGAAGGTGACCAACATGAGCTACAACGGCAGCATCCCCGCCGGCGGCAGCTATACCGGCGTGGGACTCAACGGGACCTGGAACAACACGATCAACGCTGTTCCTACGTCGTTCGCGGTGAACGGAACCACCTGCCACTGAGCAAAGGCTGCAGAGTGGTCAAGCCGACTGACTATCGGCGGGCGCAAGGACAACGGATGCCTCACTGGTGAACGGTCGAAAAGTGAAGGACTCCTGCAAGTAAAGCCGGACCATCGCGTCAGTGTGCGAGAGGTAGCCGATCGAGAGATCCTGGCCTATGCTGAGCTCGAAATCGCCGCCCCGCGTGGTAAGAATAAACGCGCCCTCAATGGCCGGGGCCCAGATGATGTTGCCGTCAACGATGCGCTTAACGTGTTCCAGGACGGGGTAACCGTGGTCGCGAGTTTCCGCGAGCTCGGTGTAAGCCTTGGCTCCGAGCAAGACCGAGTACGGTCCGTTCACACCGACGAGACGGAGCTGGCTCAAGGCCTGGGCCACCGCGTCCGGATAGTCCCGAACATCGGCGGGAAGAGTCATGATCGGGTTGCTGGTGGCTTCGCGAATACCTTGGATGTGGGCGGCGGGGTAGCCGTTGAAGATGGCGCGGTCTTCCGCGAAGGCGATCTTTTTTGCTGCATCCTTGGCTGGTTGCCAATCGGAATCGTCTGAGCCCCGCTCCACATCGTCGATCGCCGCACGCGTCAGCTCAAAGGGGACACGCAACTCCACCAGGGCTTTGACCTCGCGCTGCCGGGAGATGATGTCTTCAGCAGGTGGAGCGATTGGCAGCAAATGGCCGGTACCCACAGCGGGCAAACCAACGCCACTGGGAGTGGGCACATCGACGACGCGACGGCCGGCGAGATAGCGTTTAAGCGTCCGGGTTATTTCTTCCTCGATCTCCGCCCACGCGCCGTCAGAGATGGGCGCCAACTCACGATGGAGGTTATTCATTTCGTTTTCCTCTCAGCGATCCTATCCCAAGTGATGTGTCCGGCACAGCGGACGCGGCGGGCGAATCAGGCGCCGCGAGCGGCGCGGCAATGGCCGCCGGGACAGGCTCCGCGTCCGCGACGCCGTCCAGAAAATCTACCGAAGGGGCAAAGAACAAGCCGCCGGTGACAGCGGTACTAAAGTCCAGGAGCCGATCGTAGTTACCGGGCGGGCGGCCGACCACCATATTCTCGAGCATCTGCTCGGTCACCCGCGGGGTACGGCAGTAGCCGATGAAGTAGGTACCAAATTCGCCGCGGCCCGGTTGCCCAAACGGCATGTTGTCGCGCAGGATCTTGATCTCTTTCCCATTCTCCTCAATGACCGTCAGGGCGCTGTGGGACGAGGTAGGTTTCACTCCATCCTCCAGCTCGATATCCGTCAGCTTTCTGCGGCCGATAATTCTCTCCTGCGCCTCCGTGGACAGAGCATTCCAGGCCTTCATATCGTGGAAGTATTTCTGCACCATGACGTAGCTGCCGCCGGCAGAGGGAGCGTCCTCTTCGCCCACCAGCGCGGACTCAAGGGCAAGCGTGCCTCTCGGATTCTCCGTGCCATCGACGAAACCAATCAGGTCGCGATCCTCGAAGTAGCGGAAGCACTGCACCTCGTCGGCAACCGAGACCACGTCCCCTATGCGGTCCATGATCTGGGTTGCCAACTCAAAACAGATGTCCATTCGTTGAGCACGAATGTGGAAGAGTATGTCGCCCGAAGTGGCCGGGGCATGACGGTTGCCGGCGTGGAACTCGCGGAAGGGATGCAGTTCGGCCGGCCGGGGATTGCCGAAGAGGCGATCCCAGGCATCTGATCCGAAGGACACGATACAAGTGAGGCCGGCGTCGATGTCGCGAAACTCCACTGCGCGAATGATCCCGGAAAGGTCGCCGCAAAACGAGCGCAAGGTGGCGTAACTCTCCGCCTCCGGCTTCACGGTGACAACCAGGAAGATCGCGGCGCGCGTGAGTGGTGCGAGTATCGGCTGTGCAAGAGGAACTTGACCCGATCCGTTCAGCGTCGTCATCCTACTTGCCTCGTTCTACTGCGATTCTCATTCATGCTATGGATTCTTGCCCATCCAGCCCACACGATTTTCCGCAAATACATTCCTTCCTATGAGCGGATTCGGAGATGCAGGGGTAATTTTATCTCGTCACGCGCCAGTGCCCAACCAGCGTGCGACGGATTCTTCAGCAGCAACGGGGTCCGGTTCCGATGCAGTGGCCCACGCGACGAAGCCATCGGGTCTTATCAATACTGCGGTGAGCCCCTGGTCGTCTTTCACCTTGGTGAAGATGTACTTCAACCGATCCTTTCGCGTTTGACCAAGCCTATGAAGTTCGGTGGCCTCGGAAAAGTTCAGCAGCAGACCTTTGCCGTCGTGTAGAAGATCGCCGAGGCGGGCGCCATCTTCAAATTCGAAGTCGGGTGCGCTGCAGCCGATCAGCGGATGGTCGCCGGGGAGGTTGTATCGCATCACCATGCCGGACATTTTGCCGACGAAGTAGGTCGTGGCATCCTTTGTCTGCATGAGGTCTCGCATCACGGACGCGATCGCGCGAGCGTGAGGATCCGGCCTCATAATCGCGACTTGAGCACGTGTCCAATCGAGGGCCCATGCGCCTATCGGATGGCGCTCCTCATTGTAACTATCAAGGAGCGCATCCGGCGCCCAGCCTTTGATGGTGGCAGCCAGCTTCCAGCCGAGGTTCATCGCGTCGCCGATGCCGGTGTTCAGCCCCTGCCCGCCAAGAGGAGAGTGAACATGGGCTGCATCTCCGGCCAAGAGCACTCGGCCCCTGCGATAGGATGTCGCCTGGCGTGCGCGGTCGGTGTAGCTGGAGGCTACGCTCATGGAGGTCAGGGTGACGTCGGTGCCGGAAACCCGCCGCAGCACAGCCTGTAAGCTCTCGAGCGAGATGGTGGTCGAGCGATCGAACGAGGCGTCGTCAAAGTCAATCATTCCGATGCGGTCCGGCCCGGGACCGTTGATGTACATGCCTGTTTCCGTAAGATTGAAGCCAGGCCGCAGTTTCTCGGGATCGGCAATCTTCACAGATGCTGTATAGCCTGTAAATTCAGGTTCGGTACCCTCAAATTCGAATCCTGCAAGCTTGCGCACTGCGCTCCGCCCGCCATCGCATCCAACGAGCCACCTTCCTTCGAAGGCCTGCTCCCCGGCGTAAACCGTAACCCCGCTCTCGCTTTCGGTGAAGTTTGTCACTTCCAGGCCGCGCTTCACATCGACGCCCAAGTGCAGTGCATGCTCAGCCAGGAGCAACTCGAGACTTTCGAGACTGACCATGCCGCCAGACGCGGAGGGTCCGGGGAGCATATATTTTCGGCCAGAAAAATCAATTTTCGTGATGTCGAGCATGATGCCTGCGAAGTGCCCTGCGAAGCGGGGTCCAGGGGCTGACGCGCCACTGCCGGCGCCCCGGAGATCCAGGCCAGGTTTTGAACCTGCATTCATCCAGCCCAAGGCGCCTGCACGCACATCATCCAGCAGCCCGCGGCGATAGAAGGCTTCGACGGATGGGAAGTTGAGGCCGCGCATTCCCATCCAACCGGCCTTCAGAGGAGAATGAGGATCCTCCATGCGCTCAAGGACAACTACCGATATTCCCACCAGCTGAAGTTCGCAGGCCAGAAACAGACCCACCGGTCCACCGCCTGCGATCACTACGTCATAGCTCATGCGCGGTTCACCTAATCCTGAGACTATACAGTCCTATGTTTACAGGCACGGCCTCGATGAGGTTCCGAAATAGTCGATGCCGGCTCTTTAGGGCATGATACGAGCTGCTGTCCTGACGGAGATGATAGGTGGGGACGTTCGCGGTTGAATCTAGAAGCTGGTTGTGAGGCGAAGCGCCCAGCTACGCCCGGGCGCGATCGCGTTTCCGGAGAAAAGGCCGTTAAAGTCTATGACATTGAGACGGTTGTTCAGATTATCTCCGTCGAGTTGCAGGCGCGCGTTCAACTTCTCGCTCTTGTAGACGTCCAGACCTAAGGATGCACTGACGGCCAGTAACGGCAGAATGCGTCCACGATCAAAATTGAGGCGGCTGACGACCGCGGGCCCGTACAAAGCGAGAGCATCGGCCTCAGTACCTCCATATTCAAAAGGCAAGCCGGATCCATATGAGGCGCCGGTGGCTAACCAAAGGCGGGGCGCAGCCTGGTATTGAAATCGCGTGCGCAATGTGTTGCGCTGGTCCTGTGTATTGGGAAAATGTCCATTGATTTGCGATAAAGCGTTTGCCGCGTCGCCACCCAGAAAAAGTCCGCCCGTCACCGGGAACCAGACAT
This sequence comes from uncultured Acidobacteriaceae bacterium, assembly GCA_963847155.1. GTDB lineage: Bacteria > Acidobacteriota > Terriglobia > Terriglobales > Acidobacteriaceae > PALSA-350. The sequence continues at coordinate 51,343 of CAWJZH010000014.1, forward strand.
TCCCTACCATGTAGGAGTAGCTCACGTAGCCGGTGAGATTTTCCAGACGAACCAATTCCAGCTTTCCCTCGGCGCCGTAGATAACGGATTTATCGAAGGCGATGGGATAACTGACGCCGGTGTTGAGCAACTGGTCATCATCCGCGAAACTTCTAACGTCCCTCCGATAGACGTTTAAGTCGGCGCGCATCCTGTCGCCAAAGGCCTCCGTCATGCCGCCTTCATAGTAGTTCCCTTTCGACGGCTGCACCGGGAGTCTCAGGAACTCTTTGCTTAATGCGTCGATCTGCGGTGAGCTCGAAATCAAAATGTTTTCAAACGAAGGCGTCTGAAAAACACGGTCGTAGGAAGCATGCACCACCATCTTTGCCGAAGGGAAATAGCGACCTATGGAGATCCTCGGACTGAAGGAATTCTGATTCAGCAGGAGCTGATAGTGGTCCCAACGCAAACCCGCACTCACCGTCCATTTGCCCAGGCGAATCAGGTCCTCCACAAAAGCGGACTGCTCCAGGTCCGGACGGCTATCAATGAAGGTTAGTGTTTTGGGCGTGTCGGGATCGAACTGGTCAGGATCGGTAATGAGGTAGTTGAAATTTTCGTGCAAAAAGGTGGTATCGACCTCAATGCCGGCTTTGAATTCCTGGTTGCGATAGTGACGGGAATAAGTTCCCTTGAAATAGCCTTCGCGGAAGTCATTTTTCTGAAAGGCGATGATGGGAGTCGACAGGTCGTTGGAGTACAAATCGTTGGCGTTATCCCTCACCATTCCCTCGAGCGAGCCGAGGCTGTCGGGTGAAAAAATGTGCTGGTAGTTGACCGTGCCCATGGTTTCGAAGGTGTCGCCGGTTTGTAATTGGCCTGCATCCTGCTGCACGAGTTCGTTAGGAATCTCGAAGCGTGAAAGCTCATGCCGAACACTCGTGATCAGGCGGTTGCGGTCGTCGAAATCGCGTTCGTACCGGATGGAAAAATCGCCGGTGGTGCCGCTGTTGGTGTAGTTTTCGGGGACGACCGGGCTAAGGTAGTGGGAAGACCTTCCCCCGGAAGCGGTTCCACCCAGCGTGTTCTTGCCCCACGTCTCCTGTAATTGACCATACCCCCCGAGGGTGTCATACGTGCCGCCCGACAGGATTAACTGGCCATGCAGGCCCTCATTGGGATTGCGCTTGGTGTTGAGTTCCACCACCCCGCCCATTTTTCTTCCGTACTCCGCGGGAAAGCCGGCAGTGTAGATGCTCATCGATTCCAGATCGTCGGCACCAATTTCCGGACCGAAGCTTGGGGATCGATTGTCTGTGAGCGGAATTCCGTCAATCACGAACTGGGTCTGGTATTCAGACCCGCGTGGATGCAATACCGCATTCCCTTCGTAGAGCCATCCCGGCTGGGTGTTCACAAGATCCTGTACCGATCGGCCCGGCAACGACTGCACCCGATCTTCGATCTGCTTCGAGCCGATCTGCATGATCGAAGAGGGTAAGTCAGGATCAATCAAGGTCTGTTCCGCGTTGACAGCAACCCTGGTATTCACGGGAGCGACCTCGAGCTTCACTGCGTAATCGATGGGAATCGCCGATCCAATCTGGACGTTGCTGGAGACGGCCGTAAAACCCTGTCTCTGAACGGTAACCAGGTAGATTCCATAGGGTAGCCGGTGAAGGTTGGCGGTTCCCTGGGGATTGGTCGCAATGGAAATGTTGTATTGATTTCCCTGGCTCACGATGGAGACGGAGGCCGCGACGCCGGCGCCTGTTGGATCAGTCACTTTCAATCGAAGCTCCCCGGTATTCACCTGGCTGAAGGCGGGCCAGGGGGAAAGTGACAGGCAAGCCAGGCAGAGAAAAATCCAGCGCATATTGAGATATTCCTTCAGGGGCGGTTTTGTTCAGGCTTTTTTTTTAAAGTTCTCGGGGGAACCGGCCGGGAGCACGATGGTAGCATTTGGCGCAACCGACCTGTCCCGGCGTGCCGTGGAGCGGATCTGCTCTGCGCCATTCGTGTGCCCCGCTCCTACCGGTCCACAACCTAGTATCCACCGAACCCTCCTGGAAACATCAACTCCCCTTTGTGATGCCAGGTTTCCAGGAGTGGTCCGTAGAACAGCAGATCCGCTCCACGGCACGCCGGGACAGGTCGGCTCCCCCGGATTTCCTGTCGAGAGTCGCGGCTTCGGTCAAAGCATGTGGTTGTCTTTGGAGAGAACCACATAGGTGGTCGCTGGTGAGAGCGGTGAAGTAGGAAATCCGGGTACGCTCCTAATGACAAAGAGGAGGTGGGTGTTTCCAGTGGGAATTGGTTTGAGGGATCCCAGGTCTCAAAAGCGAGACCTGGGGCACCCTTCGGTTTCACCCTTCGATTTTGCAGAGGGCACAAGCTTTGTGATTTCTCTCCCGACTCGCTTCAGCGAGTCGGCTGCTCCTAATGACACAGGGAGTGCGGACGATCGGTTTAGTGCCGCGCCTACGGCGCTCAGATCCTCTTCGGGATCGATTTCCCAGCCCTTCCGGGCTGGGCTGACGTTTGGTGGTCGGCCCTCTGGGCCTTGCATCTATGACGATGTTTGCAGTGTCATTTCTCCCTCAACTTGCCGCAAGCAAGTCAGCTGCTCCCACGGCACGCCGGGGCAGGCGGGATGACAAAAAGGAGAGGATCGTGGCAAGGAGAGGGCGGTTCCTAAACCGAGGTATTTTAAAAATCTAATTTGGACACGTCTGTTTCGACCCAATAGAACAACGCGCATAAGATGCGAGCTTAAAGCTTTCGCGGTGTCCATTGCTTCCATCATCAGGTTGTAGATCTGAGTTCGGAAGGAGTGCATTCCGGAAAAGCCGCCACGTAAGTGTTGCCAATATATTCCATATCTTTGTGTATGCCCGTGGCCGAAGTGTAGTAGCCGTTCACAGTCATCTGTTTCAGCGAGACAAAGAACCGATCCAGGTCGGTTTTGGGGTTTTCTTCGTTGGCCGCGGCTCTCTGCAGCACATCGGCCAGCGATGAGCCGCTCGCCCCCTCGCGGATCTGGCGGATTCCCTCTCGCCACTGCTTTTGGACGGATTCGCTGCTGCTGGCCACCATCAGGTCAGCAAACAAGTTGGTCTGCGCCTCGTGCGCACCCGGAGAGTGGTCGTCGGTTGGAATAATCATCTCCATGAGCTGATCGAGTAGGCTGCTTTCTTCCTCAGTGAAGAACTGCAACGTGTACGCTGCGGTAGGCGTCGCGGGCGCTGCCTGCATATGGTTCATCGCGGCGCCCGGCAACGCGTTCAGTTTTTGCGATAACGCCGTGAGCGCGACGATCTTGAGTACCGTTCTTCTTTCCATACTCTCCTCTGACGCTGACACATCTTGGCCAGGACCTGAAGCCAGATTCTTCGGAGCCTGTTAGAGCTCTCCCTTTTTTCGTTGCTCCTTTATAAAGTCGGCAGCCCGCAACGACAGAGCCATGATGGTCAGCGTCGGATTCTTCTCGCTGGACGTGGTGAAGCAGCTGCCATCCGTCACAAAAAGGTTTTTTACTTCCCGGGCCTGGCAATAGCTGTTGAGCACCGACGTTCGCGGATCTTTTCCCATACGCACCGTTCCTACTTCGTGGCTCGCAAAGCCGGTGGGGGCTTTACCAAAACTCGGGAATACCGTGCCTTTCATGTGCGACGAAACTTCCAGCATGCTCTGTTTGGCAGCCTGCCACAACGCGTGATCATTGTCGCTGAAGCGAAAATGCACGACCGGTGTCGGGATTCCATGGGCGTCCAGCCGGGCCGGATCGACCGTCACGTGGTTCCGGTAATCGGAGGTGACCTTGCCCCAACTCCCAAAGGACAAGAATCCAGGCTGCATTCTCCGCACCTTCTCTTTGAAGGCAGCTCCATAGCCTGGCAGGCGAGTGGCCTGGTGCGGAAACATGTAACTGGAATAGTTCACTTGAAATCCCCAGCCGCCGACGTAATCGGTCTTGCCGAAAAGCTGGTTGTAACGAGGCACATAGACGTGATCGGTGGCGCCATCCTGGTTGGAGGGCTTTTGGCCTTCGAGCTCCTCCAGATAAATGCTCAACGATTCATTCAGGTGACCGTTCAGGTGATGCCCTACCCTGCCGCTGGCATTGGCAAGCCCTGCCGGATGTTTGGGAGAGCGTGAATTGAGCAGGAGTCTCGCCGACTCTACGGTAGAACAACAGACCACCACGATCTTCGCCTTGACCTGCTGTTCCGCGCGGGTCTCCGTGTCGATGAAAGAGACGGCGTTCGCCAGGCCCTCGCCGTCGACCAGGACCTCGCGTGCGAGGGCGTTCTGGCGCAGAGTGAAATTGCCGGTAGCCCGCGCTTTAGGCAACATGCAATCGGGGGTGCTGAAGATGGATGCGACGTCGCATCCATCCATGCAGTGGCCACAATAGTGGCAAGGCAGCCGCTTATCGTAAGGCCGTGTGAGGACTGCCTTGCGTACCGCGATGAGGGGAATGCCCATCGCGCTGGTGGCGCGATTCATGATGTGTTCGCTGCAGCGCCAGGGGATGGGGGGCAAATAATTCTTACCCGCCGGCAGGATGTCGAGATGATCGTCGTTGCCGCAAACCCCGATGGTTTGTTCGATGCGATCGTAGATAGGGCGCAAGTTCCTCGTAGGTCAGCGGCCAGTCTTCTTCGATGCCCTGCAATGACCACTCTTTGAAATCTCGAGGTGCGTAGCGCAGGGTGACGGCGTTCCAATGCATAGTTCTGCCGCCGAGAACGCGTACCCGGTCGATCTTGATGTTATCGGAATCGGCATAGGCGATGGATTTTGCGACGTCTCCCTGATAGAAGGGCGCTTGCTTTTCACCCCGGAACCCACGGAACGGCAATTCGTACGGCCACTTATGGGAGAGAAGCTCCCAGGGCGCAATTCCCTTCCCGGCTTCCAGCATAACGACTTTGGCGCCGCCTTCGCACAGCTCCTTGGCCATCACGCCGCCTGCGGCGCCGGAGCCGATGATGCAGACGTCGAAGTTTTCGTTTTTTGCCAAAAAGCTCCTTCCCTCCAACAAAGGAAGGGTACGGGGACAGCATAGCGATTGCAAATGATTCGGTCGCCGCAGGTCCAGTTTGTAGAGGGGTGCGAGCAAAAACGATGGTTGGGCTGCGCCCAGGGTTTACTGCGTGCTCACCAGCTTCAGTGGACCAGCCACCATACCAGGAAAGCTTCGTAGGCCCAGCGCAACGGTCCTACCTCGCCTTCCAACCTTACGGTCCGCTTCTGTACCCGGTGGCGGCTCCGCGGTTGGCTTTCCCTCGTCTGCGGGCGGATTCCACCTGCTGATACACGCGCTCGACCTCGCCGGCCTAAGCTCCAGGCCAGTGCTACTTCGGCCGATGGAGTTGCGCGCCGCGGATGTCTTCGTTCGTACTTGTCGATCGCGGATTGAATCTCGAATACGTCGAATGGTCTCAACTGACCCAACCTTTCCGCGCCATCCAGATTTGTTGTGCAAATGATAGTGACATTAGTAGGCGAGTCGTAACGTGGAGAACGTTGGAAATGACAGATTATGAGTGACGACCTAGTCGTTGGTCAACCATGAAGAGTACCTCGACGGAGACATTGTGCCCGGACTTGTTTATTGGGGGAGTTGCTTGAGCATAAAGTTCGCCATGATGTGATTGGCCTCGATGGACTCGGGGAGAGACGAGTCGTACCAGAAGGCGTGAGGGAGCGCATCGAAGACGACGAGGCGTGCATCGACGCCGGCGCGCAGATAGGCGCGGTGCAGGTTCGCGGTTCCGCTGAGGAGGGCGTCCCGGCCGCTGGTGACGAAGAGAGTGGGCGGCAGACCGTGCAGGTCCGCGTAAATGGGGGAGAGCACGGGATTTTTCGGATCGGTAGAGCCAACGTAATATGTGTCGTGCACGCCGCCATCGGGTGGGTCAAGATGGCCGGCGAATCCCTGGAGAGTGTAGAGCGCCTGGGAATCCGCCACCTGGGCAAAGCTGTCGAGGGTACTGAAGATGCCAAGGCCCGCAGGCAGGGGAAGGCCGAGTGATTTGAGTTTTACCGCGACTTCAGCGGTGAGCACGGCCCCGGCGGAGGTCCCATAGAGAACGATGTGGCTTGGTTTGTATGTCTTGAGCAGTTCCCGGTAGACGGCTACGGAGTCGTCCACGGCTGCGGGGAATGGATGTTCAGGAGCGAGGCGGTAGAGCACGGCGATGACTTTGATTCCGGTGTAGCAGGCAATGGGGATGGTTTCGGTGTAGGAGCCGGAGTCGGCGTTAAATCCACCTCCGTGCAGATTGAGGAGAACTTTGTCGTGGCTCGTGCTGGACAAGTTGGCGGGAGTTACGATGCGCACCGGGACACCGGCCACGGTGGATTCGGTGATGGTGTTGGGGCACAGCTTCGTCCAAGCGGCTTTTGCGCGTTCGGCCCAGGCGTCGGTTTGCGCCCTGCGATGTTCGAGAGGTTCCGGTGGACTTTGATCGGGGGTTCTCCGGATGAGGAAGTTGCGGGCTTCCGGGACTGAGGTCAGGGGGAACGGGGATTACGCGAGTGACATAGGCGGTGCCTTGCGCATCGACGTAGCTGGTGTCGCGGGTGGCTGCTGTAGAGGCAGTGGTCGGCTGTGGGGTGGATTGGGCTACCAGCGCGGCGGAGATCGCCAAAGGGAGGACAAGGATTTGGCGAAGTGGGAAAGGCATGCGGCGGGCTCCTGTCAAGGTCAGAGCAACGTCGCGCGAAGGATAACACGTGTGGTGCCGCGCCTACGGCGCTCGAAATCCTCGTCATTTGGTGTCCCAGCCCTCCCGGGCTGGGCTGACGTCTGGCAGCCGGCCCTCTGGGCCTTGGCGAGTATACGGTCGCAAATTTCGTCGTTCCCATGCCAGATCTCGTCGTGGAAACCTGACGAGGCCCCCCCTGGATTGCTATCCGCAATGGTCCCAGGCTCGTCCAGGTCTCAAACGTGAGACCCCAAGACATGCCGGGGCACCCGTCGCGTTTCCGGGGCAGAGGGGCTGATATCCTTTGTCGGGAAAAAGAGGTTCTCCTTATGTCATCGAAATCACAGCCGGAGGTGACGATTCGCGTCGCCACGCCGGAGGACAGTTCGATCTGCGGCCAGATTTGCTATGACGCATTCCTGAACATCAACACAGCGCATGGGTTTCCCTGCGATTTTCCCGGCCCGGAGGCGACCACCCGCTTGCTTTCGATGATGTTTTCCAGTCCTGGCTTTTACTGCGTGGTGGCGGAAGATCGAAGGGCGCGTCGTGGGAAGCAATTGCCTGTACGAGCGTTCTACCGATCGGCGGTGTCGGCCCGATTACCGTCGACCCCGAGCACACAACACCTTGGCATTGGACGCAAGCTGATGCAGGCAGTGATCGATCGAGCGAAGGGACGAAACGCAGGGTTGCGGTTGGTGCAGGCCGCTTTTCATAATCGCTCACTGGCGCTGTACACCAGCCTGGGCTTCGATGTTCGGGAGCCGCTCTCCTGCGTGCAGGGACGAACGCGAGAACGGGGTGTTTCCGGATGTGTGGTGCGGCCGGCGCAATCCAGCGATCTGGATGCCTGCAACGCACTGTCGCAGCGAGTGCATGGATACGATCGAGGCGCCGAATTGGCACAAGCCAGGCAGCAGAAAACTGCTCTGGTGGTAGAACGCGGGGGCCGCGTCACCGGGTACGCGTCCGCGCTGGCTTTCTTCGGGCATGCAACGGCGGAGACCAACCTCGACATGCAAGCGTTGATCGCCTCTGCGGAGTCTTTCGGTGGCTCGGGAATCCTGGTGCCATCACGAAACAGTGCTCTGCTGCGCTGGTGCCTGGGGAATGGCCTGCGGATCGTCCAGCCGATGACGCTGATGAGCACCGGACTCTACAATGAGCCCGCCGGTGCGTGGTTACCGTCTATTCTCTTTTGATCGGCTGGACGAGCTAACGCTGTTCACTGTTTCCCTATTTCGTCATCCAGGCTTCGAATCCCATGGGCGAGGGATCGATCCTCGGGTCGGCCCAACCTGCTTCCCTGGCCATGCGGTGAATCTCCTGCAGGGGGTAAGCCCGTTTGATCAACATATTGCGGAAGACGAACATCATGAACCAGCGGTTCAGCCGGCTTACGCCCAGGCCTTGCACATATTGCCTGATCTCCGCAACGGATGCGTCCCGGCGCATATCAATCAGCAGAGCTTTACCGCCGGGCCGCAGCACGCGACGAAATTCGGCCAGCGCCTTCACCGGCTCGGTAAAGTTTTTGAAGGCCGCACGGCATACCACGAAATCCACGCTGGCGTCTTCGACGGGCAAGGCCGCCGCATTCCCCAGGTCGAAGCGCGCTTCCACACCCTCGGCAGCGGCGTTACGTTTTGCGATCTCGACAAAGGTTTTGCTGATGTCGATCGCGCGCACCTGCAATCCCCGCTTGGCCAGTTCGATGGAAAGAAAGCCCGGTCCCGGCGCTACTTCGAGCACCTGGGCTGCAGGTGGAAGTGCCGAGGCGATGCGCTGCGCCAAGGGCCTTGAATTCGGGCATATCTTTGCGCGTGGTGCGGTCATACCAGCGCGCGGTGCTGCCTTCCATGCCCATTCCCTTGTAAGCTTTTACTGTTGCTGTCATTTATTTATCCTCCGTATATCTTATAAAATAAGATATATGGATAGTAAAGCATGCGAAAGAGTGGATGTCTATGCCCGTGAAAGCAAAATTACGTCGCGCCGCGCCAGCCGACACAGACATTGCCAGGTTGCCGGCGCCGGTCACTATCGGCCGACCGCGTCGTACTCGAAATTCGGAAGTTTCTCGCCGCAGGGATCCTTTTCAATGCTCAAGCGGCGGAAAAGGCCGGCCTCGGAATGACGGACATGCAGATGCTGCATATGCTGCAGCTCTACGGGCCTTCCACGCCGAGCCAACTGGGGGCCTGGACACGGCTGAGTAGCGGCGGCGTCACGGTTGCCCTCGACCGGTTGGAGAAGGGCGGCTATCTCCGCCGCGAGCGAAACCCTGCGGACAGGCGGAGCCTGCTGATTGCGCTTATACCTGACGCGGTTGCGGAAAATCGCCGCGATGTATGAAGGAGTGGAGAAAGAGACCCGCCGGCTGCTGGCAACGCTGCCACAGAGTGATCTGGAGGCGGTTGTGCGGTTCTTCGAGACGCTACAGGGGGTGCGGATGGATAGCGAGAATTCGGGAGACTAATCTCAACAGGAAATCCGGGGGGCGCAGCCGAGCGCATTGCGGTGCGCCACTCGTGTGCCCCGCTCCTACCGGTCCACAACTGAGTCATCCACCGTCCCCACCGCCCGAACAACCGCCCTATCCCTTGGCAAGGGTCCTCTCCGTTCAACCACCCTCCCCTTTTTGTCATCCCGAAGCGAAGCCGAGGGATCTGCAGTTCCGCGGACCTCTCCTGGAAGCGCTGAATAGGATGCTCAAACGCTTAAACTCAATTGTCGTCACGCATTGAAAAAGAAGTAAGAAGTCCCTTTACAAAAACACCAGTGTTTTGGGCGGGCCAAGCCCTCCTTTGGTCTGAGTGGGCGAGCAAGCCACGCACCCAACTCCTCTTGTCGTTAGGACCGGAGCAGGCGAGATGACAATTCCGTTTGAGCATGGTATTCCGCGCTTCCAGGAGAGGTCTGCGGAACTGCAGATCCCTCGGCTTCGCTCGGGATGACAAATAGGGGAGGGTGGTTGAATGGAGAGGACCGTCGCCAAGGGATAGGGCGATTGTTCGGGCGGTGGGGACGTCGAGAAGAGACACTTTTGCGCGAAATCAAAAAAGTCACAGCCTCTCGGGACGACAAAACGAGAGGATCGTTGCATGGAGAGTGCGGTTCCTAAACCGAAGCATTTACAAATCTAATTTGGACACGCTCTGAAGCCCGTACCTACCCCCGTGTCTTCGGCATTGAATTCTTTCGCAACCATGAGACGGTGCCGTTTCACTACATCGGCGTTTCAACAGCCTTTCATGCCGAGCCCTTCGTTAGAGAGGTGGCGCTGTTACCGCAGAAGGGCGGAGGCCGACCATAGGACTGGGGCTTGCCCGTGGTAATCCCCGGTAATGCGCTTCCTTGCCAGGTAGTAATCGTAACTGTTTTGTTTGCCGGTGCCCTGGCAGACGCTGGTTATGTTCTCGTTCTGGTCGATGTAACCGGCGACGGCAATCCAGGCTTTACGGGCGGCTGGTCCGTAGGTCGCTGCTTCGAGCCAGCCGTTTTTCACCCCTGTGATCAGAGCGAAGGTGAACATCGCAGAGCTTGAACTTTCTGGCCAGGCTTCGTCGTGGTCGATCAGCTGCCTCCACATTCCGTCCTTACCCTGATACTTGAGCAGCGCACTCATCATCAGGCGGTAGCTCTCCAGAATGCGCTTCCGCTGGGGGTGATCCTGCGGCAAGTCGCGCAGCATCTCGGCCATGCCGACAGCTACCCAACCGTCACCGCGGCCCCAGTAAAAAGGCACGTCGGGAGCGTGATAGAAAAGCCCGTTGGGTTGCTGCAGCTTGTCGAGATAGGCCACCATCTCCACTGCGTCGCGATCGAGATATTTCTTATCGCCAGTGGCGCGGTACGCCTCCAACTGCAGGATGGTGAGCATGTACATATCGTCGATCCAGTAGCGTGTTTCGGCCGACAAGCCGTCCGGCTGGGGATTTTCCCATTGACGATCTGCCCAGGCTTTTCCCATGGCAAGGTATTTGGGATCCTTGGTTTGAATCGCAATCTCAAGAGGGACCACGCCAAAGATGGAGTCGTCCACGTGGCGCCGCACAGGGATACGCGCCGCCTCCGCTCCCCCAGGAGTAAGAGGTTCGAACTTGTGGATCAGCGCAGTGCGCAAAGCGTCATCATGGGTGAGCGACGCAAAGGTGAGCGCGCCGTACCATGTGGCCACCTCAGAGTAGTGAATGGTCGGGCCGTACTGGTGGGGACTGGTGACAAAGTGTTCCGCAACCCGCTTGCCCACTTCCTGCGGAGACAAGCCCGCGGGCCAGTTGCTGAAATAGGTATTTTCCTGCGCGAACACTGTTGTGTTCAGGGCGACGATAAGGATCAGACAGAGACGATTTAGCCGGGTCATTTCTCGGTTTTGCGCAATGGCGTAACCGATCTTAGCACCGTGACGTTGTAGTCTGCCTTTTGCGTACCGTCTGGCGAGACGACCTCTATCTTGGCCGTCGACGTTGTTCCGTTCAGCTTGAACTGCCATATGCCGGGCTGCGCCTTGTTGCCATTGATGGAGAGTTCCTCAATGAGCCATAGTTCGTGCATCACTCAGGATTGCAGTTAACGGGCGGCCCGTTGCATTCGTCAGTTTGATGCCCAATAGCGCGGCGATGGTCGGCGCTACATCGAGATTGGAGATCGTGCCCAGGCGCACTCCTGGCTTAATGCCACTTCCCCAGGCCATGAAGATCGCCTGCATCTGCGGATCGGTGTTCAGGTATCCGTGCGTGCCTCCGTTTGGTTCTCCCTTTCCGTCGGGCGCGCCGCCGGCGAAGACGTTTCCTGGCTTGGCAGCGATGAGCAGGTCCGGCGCCTGGTTGCTCTGCTTCCGCGTGGGCAGTCCCAGCTTCTTTAAATCTTCATGTGCATATAGGTGATCGACTCCTTCCACGCCGCTGAAAAGGGTGGTGAGCCGGGGAAGCAGTTCCGCGCAACGGCTGGGGTCGGTCACGTAGACCATGGCCACACCTCCGTCGGGGACGACCCATGCATCGCTCGCCAGTCCTTGCTGGCGCAGCAGGGTGTTGGGATAGATGGCATGGCTCGTCTTACGAAATCCATGATCGGAAACAATCAACAGGGTGTACGGCTGGTGCGAGTGGGTCAGCGTATCGCTGATCTGTTTGATTCGGTCATCCAGAAAGGCCATGGCTTCCAGGCTGGCGTCGCTCATCGGGCCATATTGATGGTTGATGTCGTCAAGACATAGAAGATGGACCAACAGGAGGTTGGGCCTGTGGCGTTTTATTATCTCGACCGCGGCGTCCGTTCGAATCTCGTCCTGCCACGCCGGGCTGCTGTCATCAAATTTCGCCAGTTGGTCCTTGGTGACCACTCCCGCCTTGACGAGCTCTGACTCGATCGGTCCATTGGGGTCGGGTTGTTCGGCGAAGGACCAGGTGATGGTCCTGGCTCCGTAGATTGCAACCCAGTCCACCTGGGCGGTGGTGAGTCCTGCCTGATAGGCCACGTCGTAGACTGTCTCGGCATGGACCAGCAGGTCCTTGGGCCGCCAGGGTTCGATGACCATCGAATGATCGGCTGGGTTGTGGGCGGCGGGGTTGCGCGTCAACAGTCCGTTGAATAGAACCTGATGGCGCGAGGCATCGACCCCGGTCACCAAGGTTGTGTGGTTAGGCCAGGTAACGGTGGGATTGATGGGCTGCATCGCGGCCGCGGATGCACCTTCGCGGGCCAGCCTACGCAGCGTCGGAATGGGCAGTCGAGGATCGTTGAGTGCGTAAGCGGGAAAGCCATCGAGGCTGATGACCACAATCGTTCGCTGCTTTTGGATCGCGGCATGCTGCCGTACCGAAGTACAGGAAGCATGCCAGGCAGGCGGCAAACGGTTTCTGTATCAGAGAAAGTCCTCCGAAGTTATTTCAAGTTTAAAACAGCAGCTTGAGCGAAAGCTGCATAATCCGGGGCGAGTTCGCCGTGCTGATGATGCCGAAGGTGCCGCTGTTTACGTTTCCATCCGGCTGCCCAAACTGCGCGTGGTTGAAGGCGTTGAAGGCTTCGGCGCGAAACTCCAGGTTCATTCCCTCCTTGATTGCCGTGTCTTTCAAGAGCGCAGCGTCCCAGTTATTGAGGCCGGGAGCGGCGAAGAATCGACGGTTCGCGGTCCCGATCTGCCCCAGGTCTTCCGGGGCAAAGAGCGCCGTATTGAAGTAGGGCTGGCCCTTGCGGGGATCGGTGATGCTCAGCGGACCGTTGGAGAAGTTCGGCCTGTCGATGGGAATCGAGATGGCTCCGGCGCCGGCAGTGCCCAGCAGTGAACGATCGTCCACTTCATAGAGCGTTACGGGGTTGCCGGTAGAGAACCTGGTGATGCCGCTCAGCTTCCACCCCTTCACTAATCTCGATGGTCCGGGAATAAGGTAAACAGGAAGCTCGTAGTCGTAGCTGACGACAAAGTTGTGAGCTACGTTGAACGAGGAAAGCGAATACTGGCCAGGGTTGAGCAGATTGATCTGCTCGCCGTACCCGGAAGCATTATCCAGCGACTTGGAGTAAGTGTAGCCTGCAAGGTACGAGAGGTGAGATATGCGTTGACGCACACTCGCCTGGAACGAGTTGTAATTGGAGTTGCCCGCCGTGATGAAGTAGCCTTCGCTGGTGAAGTTCTGTCCGAAGGGCCCGCGCGTGCCGTTGATGGTCGCGCCCGCGGTGGTGGTGTAAACGCCGTTCTCCCCGTTGGGCCCGCAGGTCGAAGTGCCCGGAGCAACCTGTGATATTTCACTGACACTTAAGCAAAGCGCCGCGTTCCCGGGGTTGGCCTCGAGCGAGGAAAGAAGGTGATGACCCTGCGAGCCTACATAACTGAGTGAAACCAGCACCGACGAGCCAAGCTGTCTTTGCAGTGACAGCTCGTATTCCTCGGCATACGGCAAGACGTTCTTGTAATAGAAGGCTGGAGAGGTACCGATGGGCAAAAAGTTTGCCCAGTTGATCGAAGTGTCCGGATGGCTGGGCGAAGAGTTGGCCGGCGGAGGAGGAACCGGGAAGCGCTGCGCCTTCTATATTTCCTGTGCCCCGATCCACAAACGGAGTGACAAACTCAGGCGGGACGGGGCTACCGTAGTAGTTGCCGAAAGGCGCATCGCCGATTTCGTTGAAGTTGGTCGCTCCTTCAAAGGTGCTGAAGAATCGTCCCCAGGCAGCGCGCACGCTGCTCCGGCCTGGCTCTCCGGTCAGCTTTCGCATCAGGCCGCTTGGCGCCGAGGGCGAATAGGCGAGTCCTATGCGGGGGGCGAAATTGTTGTAACGCGTGGGAGCGAGGGTGGTCGGCACTCCCGGATCTCCGGGAAAGACCCAGCCAACGGGAGAGCCCGGGAACACCTGTGACTGGAGACCGGGCACCAGGGTTTCAATTTCGTTGTGCAATTCCGACCACGGCCGGCTGACATCCCAACGCAAACCATAATTGAAAGTAAGGTTTTGCCGGGCGCGCCAGCTGTCTTGCGCGAAGAGGCCTATGTAGCGGGACCGTCCGTAGGAAGGGTAGCCCTGCCCCTGGGAGTACGAGGTGGGTGCGCCAATGAGGAAGTCGGCAAAATCCACGCCCGTTTCGCTGCCATCAAAACCAAAGTTGCCATTGGAACCCAGATTGTATTCGACCAATTGGTTGTAGCGGAACTGTCCGCCAAACGTAAGCGTGTGGGTGTGAATGATCTTGCTGTAGTTGTCGATGATCTGGGCTGTGTTTTCCGTGATGCCCAGCGGCGCGCCGGCTGCTCCGAAGGAGAAGGTGTTGAAATTCATATTGGGAACGTGAGCGTATTGGGGCACGGAAGGCGAGATCCCCAACGTATCGGGACCATAGGCGAAGCCCAGCGTTCCTGGAGTGACTCCCGCACCGCCTGAAGGCGCATGCAATTGAAATCTGAGCCGGGTGAAACCGAAGTGCAACTCATTGATAGCGCCGGTGCTCAATGATTTTGTATGGGCAATATCGACAACCTGGGATCGGCCGGTATTTTCGCTGCCAAACCCTGGCAGCAGCGCGTTGGGAATGTTCTGGTCGTACTGGTCGAAGAAGTAATAGGCGGTAAACAAGCCCAGCCGGTTATTGAGGTCGACACGCCCACTGGCCTTATCGTCCGTCAGGCGCTGCGGAAGACTGTTCGGCGTGAAGTAAGTGTTGCCGCCATCCGTAGTGTTGGCTGGTGGAACGTAAGCCAGCAGATTCTTTGACGGTACGGTGATCAAGCTGGCGGGAATTTTTGCTCCCGGGAAGACACAGTTGCCGGAATTGCAGCCGGCAAAGTAATAAGGCTCTCCCTGGGTGACCGCGTAGCCGAGATTGCTGGACAGCTGCTGCGCCCAGTACGGACCTTTCACACTGCCGGCCAGCCCCAGCGAGGGGTTGGAGAAATCTCCGGCGCGTTCTGCATCCGAGGGCACCGGGATTCTACCCAGCGCGCTCTGCCCGATGATGATACGGTCCCCTTGATAGTCGCCGAAGAAAAAGAGTTTGTCATGCTTGATGGGGCCGCCGATCGTGCCTCCGAACTGGTTTTCTTTGTGATCGTCGCGGGTGGAGGCGAAGTAGTTCTTGGCATCGAAGTCTGTGTTTCTCAAGAACTCAAAGATGGTTCCGTGAAATCTATTGCTGCCCGACTTGGTTATGACGTTGATCTGGCCACCGGCATAGTTACCATACTCGGCGTCGAAGTTGTTGGTAAGAATGCGGAACTCCTCGATGGAATCGAGGTTGGGGATGATACCCGTGCCGGAGAAGGCGAACTCCTGAACGGTTGTTCCATTGAGCAGGAAGCCGTTGGAGGCCTCGCGCTGGCCGTTCACCGATTGATTGCCGGCATTGAGGCTTCCGGAGATGGGAGTAAGCGTGAAACCGGTTGCGCTGAAGTTGCCTCCCTGGCTGCCCGCCAGGCCTGAAGTGCTCGGGGCAACGCCGGGCTGCAGAGCCAAAAGGTCGGTGTAGCTCCGGGATACCAGGGGCACGGCGGTCATGGTTTCCCCGCTGATCACCTCGCCCATCTGGCTGCTGGTTGTTTCCACATGCAGAGCGTCCGCAGAGACGGTGACCCTTTCCTCGGCACTCCCCAATTCCAGAACGACGTCGAGTTTCAGAACATCGTTAACAGAGAGCACCAGACCTGACTGGATGGATCGTTTAAAACCGCCCTTGTTGATTTCCACGTCGTAGGTATCTACGGGCAAGCCTTGCAGGGAATAGAGGCCCTGGGCGTCGGTGAGCACGGTGACCGCGGCGCCAGTTTCGTGGTTCCTGGCGACAACCTGGGCGCCGGGAATCACGGCCCCGCTTGGGTCGCGGACAACACCGGAAATGGTTGCGGTCACGCTGGCCCGGGCGGTCTGACCACCGATGGACAGTAGGAGGATCAGCATCAGAACGGGGATCTGTGAAGCGAATGTCATCAAGCCCCGACTGTAGTTTTTGGCGTGCCGTTTCATTCTGCGCTCCTGGCCTTGTAAATTGAGCTTTTTTTACAGACGTAAAATTATTCTAACCGCTTAGTCACTCTGCTTTATAGTGGAGTGGTGACGTGATAGTCAAGCCCCGCAACCCGCTTAAAAAAATAAGACAATGGTGGTGCGGATCACTCCAGGGGGGCCTCAATAGAAATTTACATACGTTTCATGGTGGGTCCTCAAAGCGCTTATGATGGAGTGCAATTGCGGTTTCATTCAATGCTTTGATTTCGAGGTTCCGGCAGCTTGTCCGGACGGGACGACAATGTTGGGATTAAGTGTTTTGATTCGGCTTGGTTGCCGGACGGGTGCAACTTAGAATGAGCAGATCAGGTTCACGTCGAGAATTCATCAAGCAATCGGCTTTTGCTGTGGGTGCTCTGAGTAGTGGCGCATCCTCGTTAGGCAGAGCCAGCGCTTTAAGCGCCAATACAGTCCAACCCCAGTCTGATATTTCTGTCTGGTTTACCAACGATCGCGAACGCTTCGCATCGGGAGAAAAGATTGCCTGGCAGCCTGCTTCGGAAACGCCGGCGCCGGACTCGGTTCGCCTGGTAACGGGTAATCAGTTTCAGGATATTCTCGGCTTTGGCGGCTGTTTTTCAGACGCTGCCTGTTTCCAGATCAGCCAGCTTGGGCCGGAGCGTCGGGAAGAATTCCTGCATGATCTTTTTCATCCGTCGGCGATGAACCTTAATGTCAACCGGACTTGTATTGGGGCGGCCGACTCTGCGGCAGAGCTCTTTAGCTATGACGAGGGAGAACCCGATCCTGAGTTGAAGCGCTTCTCTATCGAGCATGACCGGGCTTATATTCTGCCCATTTTGCGACGGGTGCGCGAGATGAATCCCGAGGTGTTTTACTTTTCCTCCCCCTGGAGTCCGCCAGGATGGATGAAATGGAATAAGTCGATGCTGGGCGGATCAATGAGCCGCCAGTATTTATCGTCGTACGCGCAATACATGCTGAAGTTCATACAGGCGTATGGCGCGGAGGGCGTTCCCATCCAGGCGATTACGACGCAGAACGAGATAGATACCGATCAGCATGGCCAGATGCCGGCGTGTACGTGGTCACAGGAGTGTGAGACGGAGTTCATCACCGATCACATCGGACCTTTGTTCGAGAAGACCGGGACGCGCACGAAGATATGGATCCTCGATCACAACTATGTTTATTGGGGCAGGGTGATCTCCGAACTGGACAATCCCGACTTCAGGAGATATGTGAATTCCGTTGCGTGGCACGGTTACGTGGGGGCGCCCAGCATGATGAGCAAAGTACAGGCAGCGCATCCCGAGGTCGAAATGTATTTCACCGAAGGCAGCACGGATTACAACGATCCGCATTATAAGGACGACTGGACGAAATGGAGCAGCACGTACACTGATGTTTTGAACAACGGTTGCCGGTCTGTCGCAGCTTGGAATGTTGCCACGGATGAGCACGGTAAGCCCAACATCGGCCCGTATCCGTGTGGCGGCATCGTGATTATCAACGCCCACACCCAGGAGGTCATTCGTAGTGGCCAGTATTGGGCACTGGCCCACTTCTCCCGGTTGATGAAACGTGGCGCTCGCCGGATTGAGAGTCAAAGCGAGGCGACTACCTTCGGTCACGTTGCGGTCGAGAATCCAGGAGGACAGAAGGTACTGGTGCTCACCAACACCGGAAGCGCGCGAACCATTGGAGTCTATCAGGGATTGAAGTCGGCAGCCGTCCCCATGAAAGAGAACTCGATAGCAACGCTGGTATGGAATTAGGAGCGCCGCGCATGGGCTAGAGGCAAGATCAAGGTCCGGGAACGTCTATTGGTGGGCAGCGAGGGACTCGAACCCCCGACATCCTGCTTGTAAGGCAGGCGCTCTAACCAGCTGAGCTAGCCGCCCACGACTTAAACCGTTGTGTCTTTTACAGCTTACACGCTGCCACACCGGTTGCGTAAGGACCGGCACTATATTCGCCTAAACATTTTAATTTCAATAAGATGGGAAGATCAAGATTGGCTGCTGATGTGTTCCTGCGACGCAACGGTTTCTATCTAGAAGTAGAAGGTATGGATGGACACGCTTTCATCGACGGCTCGATAGCCCGGCATGAATTTCGCTTTGCCCAAATTCTTGTCTGGATCCGCCAGCACCTCAAGCCTGTGAGCGAAGAAAGATGACGTATCGTAGACTCGAAGTACGACTCAAAGGATGAGGGGCCCTTTGCCTGGGCGTTAACCTGTGTCCTTCCGGCTTCGTAAGGTTAGGCAGGAAGTAGTCCAAAAGGGTGGTTCAGATTGATCAGGCCGGAGAACCCAGAACCACTATCGGGCGTGAAGAAAAGCCGACTCACCATTGGCATCGACCTGGGCGGAACCAATCTGCGCATCGCCGCCTTCGACTCGGATTGGAAGCGGCTGGCTTCGGTGAACGTGGCCACTCGTGTCAGTGACGGCCCGGGGGCCGTGGTCGACGACATGTGCGATGCGATCGGCCGCGTGCTTGAGCAATGTGGCCCCAACTACGAGTTGTTCGGGGTGGGCGTCGGAGCTCCCGGGCCGCTCGAGCTGCCTTCGGGTAGATTTCATCGTCCGCCAAATCTGCCCGGGTTTGACGGCTTCCTGCTGAAAGAGGAGATGGAGTCGAGACTGCACTCAGCCGGTCATCGTGGAGAAGGACGCCAATGCGGCGGCTCTGGCGGAGTGGAAGAGCGGCGTGGGCAGAGAGATGCCTGGGGATTCCATGTGCATGCTGACCCTGGGTACTGGTGTGGGCGCGGGCATCGTGCTGGACCGGAAAATCTGGCACGGGATGATCGGCATGGGTGGAGAAGGGGGCCATATTCCTCTGGTCGAGGATGGCTTCGCGTGCGGGTGCGGCGGCCGAGGCTGCCTGGAACAATATGCCTCCGCAACTGCCATCGGGCGGGCGGCGACGCTGGCGGCGGCTCGGGGAGGCGCACCGCGTATCGCAAAACTGATCGCCCACCGCATCCAGCAGCAGGGAGAGTTCACAGCCCGCGATCTCGCCGGCTTGGCTCGCGATGGAGACGAGGTTGCCCGGCAGATCTTTGCCGACGCGGGGAAATATCTGGGAATGGCTCTGGCTATGCTGGTGAATGTTTTCAATCTGCCGCTTTACGTCATCGGAGGCGGAGTAGTCAGCGGTTGGGATTTGTTTGCGCCGCGCATGTTCGAGGAGTTGCGCCGGTTGAGTTACATTTACGGCCTCACCCAGCCTGACGTGACTCAACCTTTCACCGCGGGAAAGACGTACGTGGTTCCGGCTGCTACAGGGCCCGATGCCGGGTTGCTGGGAGCGGCTATGCTGCCGTATCTCGAAGCTGGGTTGCTTTGATGAAGCAAGACCCGACGGCAGCCGGGGCACCTTTCGATTTTCCAATCGGGTTTGGATTGGGTGGAGGGGACCAGTCCTAGCTTGCGGTGAGGGGCGGCAAGGAGGTCTTGTGGATGGAGCCTCTGTAGCCGTAATAGGCGATGTATATGTAGCAGAGCGCGGGGAGAATAAAGGCGTAGTGAATGCCGATGCGGTCGGCCAATGCGCCCTCTGCTACCGGGATGATGGCTCCTCCAACAATGGCCTGCACCAGCAGGCCAGAACCTTTTGCGGTCAGGGGCCCCAGCCCTTCGACACCCAGGGCAAAAATGCTGGGGAACATAACGGAATTAAAGAGCCCCACGCAGATGATGGTTCCCATCGCCAACCAGCCGGTGCTCAGCATGGAAATGACCACCAGTACGCAGGCCACCACCGCAACCGTACCTAGTACCGCCCGGGTAGGCAACTTTTGCAGCCCCGCGGAGCCGATGAAGCGGCCAATCATGGCGCCCAACCAATAGAGGGAAACCAGGCCGGCGGCGGCTTTCACTGTCATATGGCCTATTTCCGGCTGGGTGAAGTAGTTGATCAGAAAACTACCGATCGACACCTCAGCGCCGACATAGAGAAAAATTCCGAGCGCCCCCAGCACCAACTGCCGCTGCTTCCACAGATCCCTGGCTGCGGTATCGACGTCTCCCATGGGCCGGAATTCCCGGGTCTGCTCGATCTTGGGCAGGTTGAACATGGCGATCGCAAGCGCCAGAGCGGTGAGCGCGAGTGCTATCCCGATGTACGGAATCTTCACCGTAGAGGCTTCCTGTTGACGGAAAGCCAGTAACGCCGGGGCAGAGAGTTGCCGCAGTTGGCTGGAAGACATTGGGACCGAAGCCAGGATCAGGATTCCCCCGACGTAGGGAGCGATGGTAGTGCCTAACGAATTGAACGCCTGGGTCAGATTCAAACGGCTCGAAGCCGTGCGGGCCGGGCCAAGAACGGTCACATAGGGGTTCGCAGCCACCTGCAGTGCGGTCACCCCGGCGGCCAGCACGATCAGTGCAGCCAGGAACAGCCCAAACGAGGGCACGTTGGCGGCAGGCACAAAGAGCAATGCCCCAACCGCCATGATCAGCAACCCAGCCACCATGGTTTTCTTGTATCCGATTCGCTCGATCACCATGCCAGCCGGTATGGCAAAGACAAAGTAGGAGCCGAAGAAAGCGGAATTGATCAACATCACCCGGGTGTAGTTCAAATCGAATATCGACTTGAGATGGGGAATCAGGATGTCGTTGAGCGCGGTGAGGAACCCCCACATAAAGAACAGGGTGGTCACCATCGCCATGGCCCGGTAGTTGCTCGGGTGATCGCTGCTGACTGAGGTCTTGGTTACGGCTGCTTGAACCATGAAGTATGAGCTCCCCGGTTTCTGTGGTCCGTCTCGAACCGGGGCGGATCAGCAAACCTCAAGTTACCACAGGGGCAATTGGAGGCGGAACTCGGCTGAGCTGTTGTCTTTGTTCTCTGGCGGCTGAGGATTTAGTCGTGCTGCGCATCACCCAAACTCGTCATCTACAACATGAAGTTAAATGCGCCAACCTGTTTAAATTAATACACTTAGTAAAGTGTAAATAGAACGTATATCGAGGCCTAGAGTCTTCGCGAGAACTGCTGATGTGCGGGCTTGAGCCCGTACTTACCGGCCCGTCTCTAACGTGACACAAGGGTACTTCCGCTTGGGTGTCAGCCTACGACGACGCGCGCCATGGCCAGATCGAGGATCTCCGGGGTAATGACCAACTCAGTCGTTTGCTTGCTGCGCTTGCGGTAAAGGGCGGTGGTCTCACACAGGGCCACGATGTCTTCCACTTCGGCAGGGTTGATTACATTTTCGAGGATGCGCTCGCGGAATGTGGGCTCGTCGAGCCCCTGCAGAACGAAACCCCTGCGCTTCGCTTCGCCGAGGTAGAACGTCGTCACCTGGGCCAGCATTTGCTGAGCATCTTCGGGGATTTCCTCGCGATGGGCCTTGCCGACTTTTGCTCCGGGAAGCACGAGCTTGATACCGAAGATATTGTCCAGGTCGCTGTTGGCCTCGAAGGCTACCGTTGTGGCGGCGACCAGAACATTCTGCCGCTCAGAGGTGGTTTCAATCAGCGCGTCCAGCTCGGTAAGCACCTCCGGGTCGCCCTGCTGGTAGGCCAGATCGATGCGAGGCAGCAGCAGCATCACCTTCTGCCATTTGTAGCCACGCACCAGGCTCTTCGCCTTGGCTAGCGCGTCACTGTCTCGCGGGTTGAAGACCGTAACCACCCGGTCCATGCCTGCTAATTGTGCGATCTTTTGCGCCAGGCTTTTCTTGCCGGTTTGGTTGGGACCAATAATCAGCACTTCGTTGCCGATTTTCAGGTCCTGGTAAGCCGCCGGATTTCGGGCACGATCAATCAGGTCCGCGATGCTGGTGAGCAGGTCGTCCATGCCCGCGACCCTCGGCCGCAGCGAGCTCGGCTACCTCGTCTTCCAGACTTAGGTCGATGCGCTCCTTACGCTTGCGCATCTCGGTAATAAATTCGATGAATGCGGGTAAGGCTGCTACCGACCCGACAAACACGGCAAATACCAGCACTTGCTCGGTAATAAGAAGCGCCGAGTTGTTACCAGCCGCTGGGTCGAACATATGGGCAGGATAGCAGGGCGGTCTTTTCCGTCGAGGTCAAGTGTTATCTTCCCCGTGACCCATCACCAAAGATCAGTGTGCGCTCGCCGTGGTTAAAACTAAACTTCATAGGAATATGGGAAAGATCAGAAACACAAGGTACTTCGGCTGGCCGGTTCTTTGGTGGTTGTTGCATCTGCAGCCGCCGCGGGACAACGTTTTACTCCTATTAAGGTGGATGAGAATGGCCTGACTCGTCTGCACGGGCACGTCAGCCGGGCCGCACGACCCGAGTTTGACCGCGGCCGCGCTCCCGACAGCCTGCCCCAGGAACATATCCTTATGATGTTGCGGCGCAGCAGCCCTAAAGAACAGGAGCTGCAGCAGTTCATCACGGGGCAATACGATCCACACTCTCCGGACTTTCATCGCTGGCTGACGCCGCAGCAATTCGGCGACCGGTTCGGGCCTTCGGCCCAGGACATCGGGAAGGTTACGCATTGGCTCACGCAACAAGGTTTCAGGGTTAATAACGTCCCGGCCGGTGGCCTTTTTGTGGACTTCAGTGGCACCGCCGGCCAGGTAGGCGCGGGCGTTCCATACGGAGATCCATCATTACCGCGTCAACGGACAGGATCATTATGCCAATGCAAGCGATCCTTATATTCCCAGTGCCCTGGCGCACGTCATCTCCGGGTTTCGAGCCCTCAACGACTTCCATCCCCGGCCTCCGGCCGCTCATGCCGGACATCGCCCGTCTGGATCGCAAAACGGGCAAATGGTTGCGCGCGAATGACGGATGGCGCGCATTTGACCTCGAGTGCGAACGCCCTGTATGTCGCCGGGCCCCAGGACTTCGCGACGATCTATGGAGTCAACCAGGTGTGGAAGGAAGGAGTCGTCGGTACCGGCCAGACTATCGCCGTGGTGGGCGGCGACCAACCTCGAGAGCGCCGACATCCAGAATTTCCGCGATGCATTTGGCATTACCGCGCTCGGGCCCCAACGGCTCGGTGCAGATGGAGAATCCTCCGTCGACGGTTTGCGCCGCTCCCGACCCCTCCACCAATTATCCGGAGGGCTATCTGGACGCGGAGTGGGCCGGCGCGATGGCGCCGGACGCGACCATCGATTATGTCGCTTGCGCAGACCAGGGTGTAACCCTCGGCGCCGATTTGGCCGCAGCCTACATCATTGGCGATCCGGCGCACGTGCAACGGGTCTCCGTGCTCAGCAGCAGTTACGGCGACTGCGAAGCCCTGCCGCAGAGTGAAGCGAGCCAGTTCTATGTTTCGCTGTGGCAACAGGCCGCCGCTGAGGGCATTACGGTCGTGGTCGCGGCGGCGGATACCGGCGCCGACGGGTGCCAGTACGTCTATTACTATGCAACCGATGGCCTCTCGGTGGATAATGCAGCCTCGACTCCTTACAACATTGCCGCGGGCGGTACCGACTTCAGCGATGTCTTCAGCGGAACCGAGGCGACAGTACTGGTCGGCGACCAACGGCGCCAACTTTCTGAGCGCGCAATCGTATATCCCGGAGATGGCCTGGAACGAAAGTTGCGGCAGCCCGCTGGTGCTCGCCCGGTTTGGCCAGAACTTCACCAGCAGCTTCGGGCCCAACGGATTTTGCACCTATGCCGCGCAACAGCCAGTCGATCCCGACACTGGCCTACCCGCCCTATTTTCTTCCCTATGCCGGGAGCGGGGGCCTAAGCAAGGTATCGGCTCGCCCGGCGTGGCAGACGGGCGTCCCCGGAATTCCGCAGCAAGGCGGACGTGCGGTTCCCGACATCTCCATGTTCGCTTCCAGTGGATATACCTGGAGCCAGACGCTGATCATGTGTGACTCGGCTCTGGCGGGCATGCCCGCCGGGTACAGGATGCGATTTTTCCAACCCCGACGATGTTTACGCCAATCTCCAAGGCAGGCACGTCCCTCGTCGCTCCCGCTTTCGCCGGGATCATGGCGCTGATCGATCAGAAAAGCGGCGACCGGCAGGGGCAGGCGAACTATGTTCTCTACCCGCTGGCCGCGGAGCAGTACGTCAGCTATGCCAGCTCAACCCAGCCCAGCCTGGCCAATTGTGCCGCATACCTGGGGCCCCAGGTGCTCAGCAGCTGCTACTTCCATGACATCAGCGCCACGCCAAATCCCGGAGCTTCCCCATCGGCGCCCTTCCTCACCGGCAATACGTCAATTCCCTGCACCGGCACCGCGACCAGCCCCGGGACCTTCACCGATGCCAGCACCGACCCTGCCTCCAACAATGAAAACTGCTACGGATACCAAATCACGGTGACGACCAACGGCAGTTCGCTGACCACCACCCCTGACTATTACGGGGTGCTCTCCACGGCAGAAAACGCCAATTCCCCTGCATTTCCGGCAACCCCGGGCTACGATCTCGCCACCGGCCTGGGCAGCCCGAATGTCTATAGCCTGGTGAATGCCCCCCAGTGGGCCGGTGGTGGACTGAAGACCAACGTCAAGCTTTCACCCCAGCCTCCCAGCATTACCTCGGTCGAAAGCGTCAACCTGGTGGCGACGGTGACCGATCAGGACAACGTGCCGGTCCTGGGCGGTACGGTTACCTTCTACTCCGGAAACACAGTTCTGGGCGCGGAAACGCAGGCGTGCGCGCCCGGTGGGGTATTCAGCTTGCCGGTGACCGGCTCAACCCTGGGCCCCGTCGGCGCCTACGGGAATGTCTTCGCCTCGTTTGCGGGGGGATCCCAGCAATGCCAGCAGAAGACAGCGACTTACTATGGATCGCAGTCATCCCCGTCCACCGTGCTCGTGGTCCTGGAGCGGATTAGGCAAGAATGCTACGCTTCTGCGGGCGAGGGTGCCCCACCCGCCGGGAATCAGCCGGTGACCCTGGCAGCCCTGCCCCGGGAATCCCACAAAAGGAAGTGACGGCGGGACTTGGCGGGCGCGTGCGCTTAGAACATAATTTCTATAGGGATCACTCATGAAGCCGGGACAAGCAGTCTATCCACCCGAATTCGAGCTTGTGCTGGCTTGCCTGCGATGGCCGCAGGAAACAGTCGACGGTGATCGTATCCGATCGCTCGCCCGGCAGCCGATCCGTTGGCCTTACCTGCTGGAAATCCTCCACCACCACAAGGTGGTTCCGCTATTTTTACGCAACCTTGAAGACTTCGCGCCCGGTTGCATGCCGGACGAGGCAGCCGCGGCTCTGCGTGCCGCCGGAGCAGCAAACGACGAGACCTGCCTCCGCCGCACCTCGCAAATCCTCCTGCTCAATCGCTTATTTCGCGAGCAACAGATCGACCTCAGGATCTTCAAAGGCATTCCTTTGGCGATCACCGCCTTTCAGGATCCTGCCTTGCGCGATGCCGGCGATATCGATTTGCTGGTCGCGGAGAGAGACATATTCAAGGCCGGAGAGATTTTGCGCACCCAAGGCTACGTCCGCCTCGACCCGCAGGCGCGTCTCACCCGACGCAGGCTCAGCTCCTACGTGGCGCACCAAAAGGATTTTTCTTACGGCCATCCCTTGTCGGACCTGATCATCGATCTTCATTGGCGGCTTTTCCGAAATCCGTTTTTGCCCGCCAATGCCGGGCCTCGCCGATGTTGGCGAGGAATGGGTAGATCTTGGTTCCGAACAAATCGCAACCTTGCCCGCACCGCGACTGTTGCTTTACCTCTGCGTGCACGGTGCGCTGGACGGCTGGTTGCGTCTCAAGTGGCTCACCGATATCGGCGCGCTTATGCACGCAATGACGCCGGAGCAACTTGAGTGCACCGTAAACATGGCGAAGGAACAGCAGGCACTACCGCAATTCAGCGCCGCCGTTTCTCTCTGCCAGGAACTGCTCGGCCAGGAATTGCTGAGAGGGCGATACGTCGCTGTCGGAGGGTCTCGACCGCAACGATGAGAGGGTTGCGCACATATCATGCGTTTCAGCAAACGCCTCATGACCTCGAATCAATATCGTCCAATACGCGAGCAAATACCCTCCACGCAGTGGTTTCTAAATGAGTTCCGCCTCCACACCTCTTTGCGCTATCGCCTGGATCTTGTGCTGCGATCTCTGTTCCGGCCTCGTGTGTGGCGCTGGTTGAATCTGCCGGACAAGCTCTTCCCTCTTTACGCGCTCATTAGTCCATTTGAATTTGTGAGTTTCCACGCCCGCAATCGCTGGCAGAGACTCAGGCCTGCATTGCGGCCTTCGCCGAGTGCCCCGCGCGCCCCGCACACGCCTTTGACTTTCCGTCGCATCAAGCAATTGGCGCCGGCCGATATTGCGCTGGCGGCAGAAGCAGCTTGCATGCTTACCTTCTTCCGCGCGGCACTCAACTTTCTGCCCACGCAACGGCTTACTGCGTGGATGGGCCGATACGATCGAAGGCAGCCGTCGATTCCGCCGGCGATGGCCAGCCGGACGATCGACCGGGTGCAATGGGCTATCGACGCCGTGGCACGGCACGCTCCGCTTACCTTCGTGTGTTTTCCTCGTTCACTCGCGGCGTACTTCATGCTTCGACGCCGCCACATCGTGAGCAAACTTTTCTACGGTGTCGCGCGTGGGGCGGATCAGCTAACAGCACACACCTGGGTTAAGGTCGGTGATTGCACCGTGGTGGGCGGCGAGGTTGAGTCGCAATTCACCGTTCTCCACACTTTCCCGTGACATCTGTACCGCGATCGATCTAGTCCTCGAGCAGGAGATTCTCCAGTACGTCTACCGTCGACTCCAGATGCATGAGGCCCCAGGGCCGGACCAGCCGGTAGGCTCTGGCCTGGGATAACACTCGGCCGCAACGCAGGAAGTTTTCTTCCTGCTGACCAGTCGCCTCCAATAGATACGAGTGATGAGTGAGATTCATCAGCAATGGAATGGCTTGCACACGAGGCACTTCTTCAATCTCGATGGTGGCAGAAGCAATTGTCATTGCCCTCAAGAAAGACCAGTCTGAGAATTGGTTCGGGGGTTAATACGGGCGCAAGCGGCAGGCGATACTTGTCATCATCGGTGAATACGCGATCCAATCCCTCTGCTTTTCTTCCCAAATTTTCCAGAGAAGTGCGCCAGAGCTTCAGCCATGGAGCGGTAGGGATCACCATGGCAGAACCCGGCTGAGCGGCGTCGATGAGACAGACGTCATCTGCCA
This sequence comes from uncultured Acidobacteriaceae bacterium, assembly GCA_963847155.1. GTDB lineage: Bacteria > Acidobacteriota > Terriglobia > Terriglobales > Acidobacteriaceae > PALSA-350. Next base: position 78,645 of record CAWJZH010000014.1, read on the forward strand.
GCACACGAAAGCCGCGCCGAGCGAGGTGGGCTGCGATCGTCGATTTTCCTTGACCGGAGTTGGCGAGAAAAGCGACGACTCCCGATTTACCCGCGATCGCGCTCGCATGCAGTGGAAGCAATCCGCGTTGCTGGCAAAGGACCACGAAGATAGAGCCCAGGAGGTACCCTCGCACATCGAGAGCGGGCGCGGCGTCATCGGGGTCTACGACAATCTCGCGTCCGTCGGTTACCAGGTAACGTGCGACCCCCTGAATGTTTAAAAGATATTGCGTGGGGGTCGCGAAACAATCCGGATCCAACTCGACGGCGCCGGGCAGGTGGTTGGCCACCGCGCCTAGTCGAACCTGCACGGGATGCGGGGTAGCACTCTGACGTTGTATGAGAGGCAGCTCGGGAAGCGTGATTTCAGAGATAAGAGTAATCCCGCCGATCAGATACACTCCAGCAACTAGGTTCATTCACTATCCCCAAAAAGTGTAAGGCGCGACTATACCAAGTTAACCTTTAGAGTGTAGAAAACCCCAAATGCAAGGTTTAGTATCTACTTCAGTAACGACTACGCGGCCAAACGCATTGACGGTGACCCCCTCCTGCGTTAGGCTCTAGCTGTGGCGAGTGGCAGGGTGCGATTTCCAAATCAACGGGTTCCAGGGAGCTCTCGATGAACAGCGACACTATAAAAGATCACGGCGCAACTGACCGGCTCAACGGCCAGGCAAAACAGCCGTGGGTCACTCCATCGCTGCAGATTATTGCCCTTAAGAGCGCGGAAAGTGGCTTCACAGACATCCTTGCTCACAGATGGGCCTGGCGGCCACTGCGGGCGGTGGTAAGTCGTAGGGATCACCACCGCAGCTGCAAAGTTTATTTTCGCTCAGGCGCTATCTCGCCCGCAATGATTACAGCCAAATTAAGATCTCGGGACTAAGCATTCATCCGCCAAGTCCCGTGCCCTCTGGTCTACCCACCCTACGAAATGCAGTAAGGTTGTGCCAGTGAGCGCGATTGCCGGCATCTGGTCTTTTGACGGCGGAGTTCCGGTCTCCAAGGCCTGCCGAAGCATGCTCAGGCACTCAACATATATGGCCCGGATGACACCGCGCAGTACACCGGCTCGTCGATTGCTTTGGGACGCTGCCTTCTGCGCCTCTTACCGGAAGATGATTTCGATGCACAACCGCTGTCGGCCCCTGGGGTCACCGCGCTGGTCGCGGATATACGTCTCGACAATCGAATCAGAACTTGGGCTGGAGTTAGGTCTCTCCAGCCAACAGACCGCGGTGATGGCTGACAGCGAGATGCTGTTGGCCGCGTGGCAACGTTGGCAGGAAAAATGTGTCGAGCATCTTTCGGGCGCCTTCAGCTTTGCTGTCTGGAACCAGCAGGAACAGCATCTCTTCCTGGCGCGCGATCATACCGGGGAACGTCCACTCGTCTATGCTTCCACGGCGAATTGCTTCGCGTTTGCGTCCATGCCGAAAGGTTTGCATCCACTTAGCTTTGTCGGCGGCGAAGTGGACGAAGAATACGTCGCGCGCTATTTGATGCTCACCAACATCGCAATCGAGCGCAGCATCTTTCGCAGGATTCAGCGCCTTCCGCGCGGCCATGCGCTCAGTATCCATCGCGAAAAGAAAAAACTCTGGCGTTACTGGCAAACCGACCATCTGCCGGAGCTGCGTCTCGGTTCACCCGAAGAGTATCTCGATTGCTTCAGAGAACGATTTGATCACGCCGTGCGCGTGCGCCTGCGCACCCGCGGCCGCATCGGTGCACAACTGAGCGGCGGTCTGGATAGCGCAGCGGTCGCCGCTACCGCAGCTCGCATGCTCGGCGCTGAGGGCCGTGAGCTCACCTGTTTTACGGCGGTGCCGCGGCCCGACTTTCAAAGCGCGGCCAGCTCGACTCATTTTTTCGACGAAGGACCGGCTGCCGCCGAAGTTGCTGCGCTCTATCCCAATATTCGCCATGTGCTGGTGGAGTCGAGCGCAACTTCGTTCCTCGATATCCTTGATTTCAAAAACAATCTCTACGACCATCCGTGCTTCGGACCCAACAACGAGGTCTGGATGAATGCCATCATGGCGCAGGCACGGGAACAAGGGATCACACTGCTGCTCAACGGACATGGCGGCAACTCGACACTGAGCTACGAAGGACTTCCTGCGTTGTCGACATGGCTCCGCAGTGGCGAGTGGGGAACGCTGGCTCGGGTGGTGCGGCAAATCCGCAGCGCACACAGCGCCTCCATGCGGTTGGTGCTTCGCCACGCAGTGTGGCCCTCACTCCCCTTCTGGCTGCGCCGCATCACCGACCCGCACATGCGCAGCTTCACAATCGATTACACGCCATTGCGTCGTGAGATTGTGGAGCGGCTGGGTTTACGACGGGACGCTATGAACGATATGTCAGGATGCAGCTTGGACCCACGGAACGCATTGCGTACGCTGCTGACCTATGGCGACACGCAGCGATACCTATATTGCGTCCCAGGGAGGTTGGCAACTGGATAGCCGCGATCCAACGTTTGATCGCCGGGTAGTCGAGTTCTGCCTCACGGTTCCCCTGGAGGAGTTTCTGCGAGGCGGCGAGCTTCGTTCTCTGGCCCGTCGCGCCATGGTTGGGCGATTGCCGTCGAGCACACTGAAGCGCAGAATGCGGGGGCGCCAATCCGCCGACTGGTATTTGAACCTCACGGCAGTTCGCGGGAGAATGGGCGCGGAAGTCGAGCGATTACGAAGCTCTCCACTGGCGAATCGTATGCTGGACCTGGAACGGATGTCCTCGCTGATTGAAAAGTGGCCCAGCGATGGGTTTGAAAAGGATGAGCTGATAGCGTCGTACCACATCGCACTTACCCGCGGCCTTTCGGTGGGCAAATTTCTCATGCAGTACGATCCCGATAAAATAACGACAAGCTGAGTGTTCTTTGAAGGCTTGGCAAAGCGTCACTGCACCAAGGGCACGGGTTCAGCCGTGCCGCAAATCGATGCGGTATAGGCGGCCTTACTGCAATGACCGGGCTTTACAGGCTTCGGAACAAGGTCTACATAGAGAGCGAAGACCGTTACCCTCAGCGGCTGAAGCCGGACGCACTTACAATCACTTACGGACGGCCTAAAGGCCGTCCCCTTCAAAGAATTTAGTTTTTTTTGCAGCCTCTTTTAGCCCTGGTGAGGATGTTCCGAGCTTCCCAATCAACCCGTACTTTTTTCTTCACCTGGATGACAGCCGGCAGCCATCGCTTTTCCACTCTGAAGAGGAGCTGTCGCAATCAACTGCAACCGCGATCGTTACCTTAGCGGAAGACGATGCAGACAGGATGGCTCACGGGATATTCCCTTCCGGTTGGAGTGAGCAGCCCCGACCGGGTGTTGCGCGCGAAGACGACAATATTGGAAGAGTCCTCGTTGGCAACCAGTAGCCATTGATTGCCGGGATCAAGGGCAAAGTGCCGGGGAGTCTTGCCTCCACAATCCATATGCTGCACCGGTTTGAGCTTTCCGTCGCGATCGTCGATGGAAAAAACCGCGATGCTGTTATCGCCTCGATTGGAGGCATACACGAACCTGCCCGAAGAATCGACCGCCACCGTCGCGGTGGTATTCGATCCGTTAAAGCCTTCGGGGAGGGTGGAGATGTTCTGCAATCGGGTCAGCACTCCTCGCTCAGCGTCCCACGAGAGGACATCCACGGTATTGGCAATTTCATTGAGCGAGTAGGCCCACTTCCCGTTGGGATGGAAGGCGAAACTTCTTGGGCCAGAGCCCGGCAATGCCTGGTAAAAAGGGGGATCGTTCGCTGTGAGAGCGGCGGTGAGCGGGTCAAGGTGGTAAACGGATATGCGATCCAGACCCAGATCGTTCACCAGCACGTAACGATTGTCAGGGGAAACTGTGGTGCAATGCGTATGAGGAGCGGCCTGGCGTTGCGGATCGGCGCCGTGACCGCTGTATTGAAAGCGGGAGACGGCCGTGCTGAGCCCCCCGGTGGGCAACACCCGAAAAGACGCAGCGCTGCCCCCGTCGTAATTGGCGACAAAGGCTGCCTTCCCAGTCAAATCCACTGTAATTTTGCACGGCCCACCGCCGCCCGAGGAGACAGTATTGATGGCTTTCAGAGTGCCCTCTTTCACGGCGAAGGACGTGACCGAACCGCTGTTTTGCCCACGATACTGATCAACCTCGTTGACAGCGTAAAGATAGCGGCGGTCGGGAGAAAGCGTCAGAAAGCTGGGGTTGACCGTCGCGCCCGCCAGTCCGAGCGGAGCCAATGTACCCTCATCGGCATCCCAACGAAAGGCATAAATTCCCTTGCTGGTGCTGCCTTTGTCGTTGGTATAGGTGCCGGCAAAGATGAGTCCAGTTGGTTCGCCGGCCCATGACCGGGTGCGTACAGCCAGGGCCAGAGCCGAGAGTTGTGCCAGAAAAGAACGGCGGCTTGAATGTTCCATCCCCGTCATACTACTGTAGGTCGACTGTCATGGTGTAAGTTCACCAGAGGAGAACAGCTTGCGAGTAGGACTCTTCACACGGGAATATCCGCCGAATGTGTATGGGGGCGCGGGAGTGCACGTCGAGTATCTGAGCCGCGAGTTGGCACGCAAGATTCCGGTGGAGGTCTACTGTTGGGGCCGCCAGCATGGCCATCAGGAGAACCTGCACGTATGCGGCCAGGAGCCCTGGGAGGAAATCTCCAAAGGAACCGAAGAGAAGTTCAAGGGCGCCCTGGAAGCGTTGTCACTGAACCTGACCCAGGTCAAGGCCCTCAGCGGAATTGACGTTGTGCACACGCACACGTGGTACGTGTCCATGGCGGGCTTTCTGGCAAAGAAATTGTACGACGTTCCGTTCGTGCTCACGACGCATAGCCTGGAGCCGCTACGGGCGTGGAAGGCGGAACAGCTGGGTACCGGCTATGCGCTGAGCTCCTGGATCGAGAGGACGGCCATTCTTGACGCCGATGCGGTGATCGCGGTTTCCAGCGGTACGAAGGACGACATCCTGCGCGCATACCCCGTGGACCCCGAGCGGATTCACGTGATCTACAACGGGATTGATCTGCATCAATACCGGCGGACCCCGGAGACCTCTGCCCTCATCGAACATGGCGTCGATCCCGCAATCCCCTATGTGCTTTTTGTCGGGCGTATCACACGGCAGAAGGGCGTGACCCACCTGGTGGATGCGATTCGTTACCTGCCGCCGGGGATCCAGGTTGTTCTCTGTGCGGGTGCTCCGGACACTCCGGAGATTGCTGCGGAATTGCAACGAAAGGTGGAGGAGGCACGTGCGTTCAACCCGCGGGTGATCTGGATTGAAAAGATGCTGGCCAAGCCCGATGCTATCCAGTTCTATAGCCATGCGACTGTATTTTGCTGTCCGTCGGTGTATGAGCCCTTTGGCATCATCAATCTGGAGGCCATGGCTTGCGAGGCGCCGGTGGTGGCCAGTGCCACTGGAGGAATCAAGGAGGTTGTGGTTGATAACGAGACCGGTTATTTGGTTCCTTTTGATCAGGATCCGGTAACCAGTTTTCCGCGGGATCCGGAGAAATTTTCCAGGGACCTGGCGGCTAAGCTGAGCGAATTGCTTGCTGACCCGGAGAAATGCAGACGGTTCGGAAAGGCCGGCAGAAAGCGTGCGGAAGAGAAGTTCAGTTGGACGAGCATTGCGGATCAAACGATTGATTTGTATCAAAAGTTGATCGATAAAAGAAGAAGCATCTCGAGAGTCTGATCGTTAAGTGAGAGCGGTCGCCAGGTTTCCCGTATTTCCAGGGAACCTTTTGGCGTTGGCGAACTTCATGCGCCTTTCTTAATGAAAGCCGACACATTTATGTTAGCGGCGCCCCTTGGCGAGAAATCAGGGACGCCCACCGTTTTCGCTCCATGTACGCTGAGGGGCGTCCGGTTTCCTTGTGTCCGGTTGCGCGGTATCTGAAGGGATGGCCCGTTATCGAGGCGCTTGGTGTTGCTCGGGATGAGGGTTCTCCTGCCTGGGTTGTTGCTGAGGTGGCCGCTCTTGTTCCGGCCTCGCTTGCGGCGCTGGATGCTGCTCAGGAGCCGGTCGCTGTTGCTGCGTTGCTGCGGTACCGGTCTTTCCTGCTGCGGGGCGGCCTGATGTTGCGGCACCAGGTGTGGCTGCGGTACCGGCTGCTGAGGAGCCGGTCGCTGTTGCTGCGGTGCTGGTCGTTCCTGCTGCAGGGCCGGCTGATGTTGCGGTACCGGGTGTGGCTGCGGCTGCCTGCTGCAGGTGCCGTACGGCGGTGCTGGGCGTTCCTGCTGCAGGGCCGGCTGATGTTGGGGTACCGGGTGTGCCTGTGGGAACGGTCGCTGCTGCGGTTCTATCTGATGCTGGGGAATCGGCTGTATTTGCTGTACAGGTTTTACGGGCGTGGCCGGGCGTTCCTGGGGATTTGGGTGTATTTGCGGAACAGGTCGCTCCTGGGGAGCCGGGTGCATCTGTTGCGTTGGCCGCTCCGGCTGAGCTTGACGCACCTGTTCCGGCGGTGCCTGCACGGTTGGCCTCGGTTGAGGAACTTGCTGGGCAGTCCGGGCTCCTGGTACCGGCCTTTCTCCTTGACCCGGCTGCAGTGGCGGATGATTGAAGGGATTGGTCGAAGGACGTTGCTGTGTGGCTGGAGGCGCGACCGGCTGCTGCCGCTCCACCGGCAAAGGATGGCTCATGACGACCGTTTGCGGCTGACCACGGTTGACGGCAACAAATTGTCCACGGTTGGTGCTGGAGGTCACCCGGTTTTGCTGCTGGACCCTCAACTCAGCTAAACGTGGTTGCCGCAGTGCCGCTAATTCCGCAGGGGTCGGCGGAAGATTCACTCCCCCGCGACCACCACTATAGCTCACGCGGTTGTAGTTCGTGACGTTGGTCACGTTGGTGATGTAGGTGTTGCGAATGACGGTGTTGTTTATGTTCGTGACTCTACGGTTGTAGTTGAATTGGTTGTGGTTCCAATATCCACCGTAATAGCCGCGACCAACATACCCGCTACCGTAATTGACACCACCGTAGTAGCCAATGTAGCGGCCCCAAAAACCTCGATGCCATCCGTAACGCCCCCCGCTGTAACCCCAGTATCCGGGCGTCCATAGTGCCCCGGTGTACGGAGCCGCGACCCAAACTCCCGGAACCCAGAAATAGCCGGACTGAGCATACGACCAGTAACCAGGCGTCCACAGATAGTTTGGTTCCGGGCATGGCGGCTGCTGGTATTCCGGCAACGGGGGCGGAGGCTGAGGAGCATATTCGGCTGCCTGGTAGTCTTCCTGGTACGGCTGATCGCTGTACTCCTGGTTTTGATATTGCTGACCCTGATCCTGATATTGCGGTTCTTCCTGATACGGCTGCGAATACTGCGGCTGTTCTTGGGCGGGATACTGCGGCTGTTGCGCTTGCCGGGGATACCGCTGTACGGATGGCGCCTGCCGGGCCGGAGCCGAATAGGCAGGAGCACCTACCGGAGGCGCGGCCATGCTTTCGTTTACCGGAGCGGCGGTATCACTCACCGGCGCAAGATTTCCATTCGCTGCAGCCGAATCCACCACTTGCGTGCCATCATTTTTGTGGCAACCGGCCAGCGCCGCAAAGATAGCCAATACAACGACTGCGACAAGTCCCAAACTCTGCTTTTTTTCCATCGCTCCGTTCCCCTGGTCCTATCGAATCCGAACCCAGCATGGACGGCAAAGTTCTTTGACCCGCCTTGCGGTGAGATGATCCGGCTGGACGAAGAGTGGCTCGGGAGCCGCCAAGACTTAGCTATGTCGCTGATTTCACGCAGCTTCCGGTGGGCAGGGGTGGAATAACACTGGTTACTGTTTTTCCAGGATGACAGAAGTACTGTCGTAGTCCCCTCGCAGGTTGAGATTAAGACCGTGATGCATCAGGTAAGCACCACTGACGGTCCCCACCTCCAGCACCTGCCCGGGATCAACGGCTTCGATCTTATAAACGGCATCCTCCGCCAGGCCACGCAGAAATACAGTAGGAAAGGCGGTGCCGAATTGCTCCGAGTGTAAAAAGCCGAAGAGCACTGCCTGGCGGCCATCGGTGGAGACATATTCAACGGCCGAGGACTCGGCGCCCTCGGGGGCGATGAGGCGATACAGAGCTCCACGTTGGACCGTGGGACGAATACGTTTGTAGAACGCAACGAAGCGCGCCGACGCCTGCATGTCCTCGGGTGAATACTTGTTGAGGTTCACTCCGAGTGCGAGCGAGCCGCTCATGGCTACCATAAAACGGAATTTGAGCGGAACGGTGCGATGGTCGATGCCGCTGGGAACATCGGTGACCCAGGCCATCATGATGCCAGGGGTATACGCCTGTGTGAAGCCATCCTGCAGCGTGAGCCTGTCCAGCGCGTCGGTGTTATCCGAAGGCCACACCTCATCGGTGTAGCGTAGGATGCCCAGATCCACGCGACCGCCGCCCCCCGAGCAGGATTCGATTTCCAACTTGGGATGCTTGGCGCGCAACCGAGCGAGAATGTCATAAAGATTGTGAACATAGGCCACATAGATTTTCTTCTGATCTTCTGGCGCAACTGCATCCCAACCAGGTTCTGACCAGTTGCGGTTGTAGTCCCATTTGAGAAAGGCGATGTCGTTGTCGGTTACGAGCTGGTCGAGCCACTGAAAGACGTATTCTTTCACGTCTTCTCGAGCCAGGTTGAGCAGCAGTTGGTTGCGCCCCTCTGTGCGCGGGCGCCCGGGAAAATTCATGGCCCAATCCGGATGCTTGCGGTACAGATCGCTATCTGGATTGACCATCTCCGGCTCCACCCAGATGCCAAAATCCATGCCAAGTTGATGCACGCGATCGATCACCGGTTTGAGGCCATGAGGAAACTTCTCCTTGTTTACGTACCAGTCGCCGAGGCCGGCGTGGTCATTTTTGCGTTGGCCGAACCACCCGTCATCAATGACGAAGCGCTCCACACCCAGCTTGCTGGCCTTCTCCGCCAGTGCCAACTGGCCTGCCTCGCTGACGTCGAATTCCGTCGCTTCCCATGAGTTATAAAGAACAGGGCGCACAGGCGCACTTTCTCCTCCGGGGAGAATGGATTGCCGCTCGAAACGGTGCAGTATGCGCGAGGCTCCGCCCATACCTCCGTTGGTAAACCCACCATAGAATGGCGGCGTCTCCAGTTGTTCGCCGGGCTTCAAGCGGTAGCCAAAATCAAAGGGATTGAAGCCACCGGTGACCCGCACCTGCTGCATGGCCGTTTGCTCCACCGTGATGCGCCAGCTGCCGCTCCAGCCCAACGCTCCGAACCAGACTGGTCCGTTCTCCTCTGTGGTCTGATCAGGGCGGTCGATGGCGAACCACGGGTTCGCCTGGTGCGATGTGCTGCCGCGGCGGCTCTCGATAACGTGCGCTCCGGTTTGCAGCACTTCGGAATGTTGCTGCCACTCGCCTCCCCAATGCCCGGTGAGATAGTGCCAGCCATAGCCTTCGCCGTGAGGCAGGCTCCAGGCGGCCGATTGAGCGCTTTCCAACGTAATCACCTGATCGGTGTGATTCTCGATACGCGACCAACGCTCAAGAATGCCGGTCTCCGGGTAGACCCGGTAATAAAGGTGGACCTGCAAGTCGGAGGCGATGTCTTTCAAATCAATATCAAGCGTCTCGCCATCGATGTGCTGCTGCACGAAGTGCAGGACCACATCGCGATTTCCGTTGGCATAGGTCGCTTTCAGCGCCGGCTCATTGTAGAGCTCCGCTCCCCAGCCCGGATACTCCTGCGGAGTGATGGTGTTCGAGAGATCGAAGGAGGCGACTTCCCCGAGGATGTGCGCAGGCGAGAAGTCCGCGTTGCGCATCACGCGCGCGCCCCAATAGATGGACTGCAGTTCGCCGCGTTCGTTCACGCCCATGGCGTAGGTCGTCTCGCCGGCTTGCAGGACCCAAACTTTTCGATCCGGGTCATACTGGATGGCGGCATGCGCCTTGGGAAAGTAGCTGAGTAACAAGACGAGGGTTAAACACCAGCGAAGGTTCATCGTGCTTTGAGCTCCAGTACTTGAATGGCGAAACCGGGAACGGTGTGCGTGAAATCAGCGGCCGCATTGTGCAACCCGCTTTCCACGGGCACAATCGCGGTCGGCTGGGTGATGCTGTTGGTCGCCGCTGTGGTTTTGGCGGATAGGGAAACGAGCTTGCCACCCACTACGGTTTTCGCGCCGTTGAGCTGGATGTGCACCGGCTGCGGCGTGGAACTGGCATTGACCAGCTTCAGATAGACCGTGCCATCGTTCGATCTGCGGGTCACGGAATAGAACAACTTAGGTGCAGACCCTTCCAGCTTTGCATTCAAAATCTGGTCACCGATATAGTTGCTGAACATCACCTGCGCGTAGTAGCTCGGTGAGCCGTAACTGTTCATCGCGTCATAGCCGATTAAATCCGACTCCCACTGCATGCCTCCAGGGTTGACATTGACCAGCAGCGGCGCGTAGCTCGCCATGATGACGATGTCGCTATTTCTCTCCATGCCGGTCATCCAGGCCGCATCTCCGAGAGCCGCTCCGAAGTTGGGGGTTGGTGTACCCTCACGGGTGGCCCACTCGCCCACGAAGATTTTGGGGCCGTTGCGGTCGGTCTGATCGTAGTGGTGCACGTCGTCGTAGAATTCCCGGGCGCGGCGATAGTAGTGATCGTCGATGACATCGGGCTTCATGGTAGTGACCGGTGTGGTGGCAATCAATTGCAGCTCGGGGTATTTGGCTTTGATCGCCTTATAGAACTGTTCATAACGGCCGCTGTAAGATCCGGACTTATCGAAGAAGTCTTCGTTGCCGATCTCAACGTAGCTGAGCTTGAACGGGGCCGGATGTCCGTTCTTCACCCGCTCTGCGCCCCATTTTGTGCTCGCGTCGCCGGTTACGTACTCGATCTCGTCCAGAGCATCCTGGACATAGGGGTCCAGATCGGGTCCGGGTTTTACGAACTCCTGCTGCATGGAATAGCCGGCATACACGGCCAGCAAGGGCTGCATCTTCAGGTCTTCACACCACTCCAGGAACTCGAGCAGTCCCATGCCGTCACTGGAGCGATAGCGCCAGGGGCTGGGATGGGTTGGGCGGTCCACCATCGGACCGATGGTCTTCTTCCACTCGTAGCGCTCGTTGATGTGGTCGCCCTCGAGGTAATTGCCTCCAGGGAAACGCAGGAAGGCCGGCTTCATGGCGGCCAGTTTCTCCATCAGGTCAATGCGATTTCCGTTGTTCCGATCGTGGTAGGTGGGGGGAAAAAGCGACACCAGGCTGAACCACACCGTTCCCGGTTTTCCGACTGACAAGACGAGGTGGTACTGCGAGGACCTGGTCGCCGCGTTGGATTTCAGCGTGAACTCGTGCTGCTGCCAGGAGGTAGTAAGCGGACGGCACGGTGGTGCTGATGGCCTGGCCGGTTTCGTCCTCAACCAGACTGACGGTTACTGGGCCGATGGACGCATCGCTTGCCTTGGCATAGAACGAACCATGGTAGGTGGTTTGCGGCCTGACGGGAAAGCCCCAATACCCGGCGTTGCTGATCCCGGCCTGATCGTGCTCACTGGCGGTCTTGACCGTTAATTGCAGGCTGAGCGGCAAGGCTGCGCTGGGACCAGTGGCGCGATCGATCTCCATGGATGCGTCCGCATTGCCCCATTCGTAGAGAAACCAGCTGGGGGGGATCTTGCCTCGATCCTGAAAAGTGCGGTTCCTCACTAGTTCGGCGTAAAGACCGCCGTCGTAGGAAAAGTTGATTTCTTCGGTCATCAACCCATAGAGCTGCGGGCTTACGTTCGCTTTGACCTGTGCCAGGTCGATGGTCAACGTCGCGGGCTCCTGGCCCATGGCAGCGAAGGCAAGCAGAACGGTTGCCGCCAGGATGAGGGTTTTGCCTCGACACGATCGGTACACGGGCATCTCCTGATAGAAAGCTCGGTGATAGTTATACCCCATAGTCATGGAGCTGACTTTGGGTCTATAAAAGGATGGCTGCGTGTGCTGTTCGGAGGCCAAGCACGAATGAAGCTTTTGTCCCTGATGACCATATTTTTCAGTTCATTTTTGGCGCTCCCAGCCGTCCTGCTGAGAGCACAAAGCCCGGATTCCACCGCACCTAAGGCCCCGCTCTACAACACGGTGAAGCAGAAACTGCTCGACGGTAAGCAGGTCTTCAGCTTTACGCAATCGAAGATGGATATCGCCGACTATTGCGAACGAGCGAAACATTACGATTTCACGTGGTTTGAAATGCAGCACAGCACGCTCGAGTTCGCTGACGTGGAGAAGATGATTGCTGCCTGCCCGCATGTGAAGGCGACGCCGATGGTTCGGCTGCCGGATGCGCAGGAATGGCATATCCAACACGCGACGGATATTGGCGCGTTGGGGGTGGTTATTCCGACCGTGGATGACGTGGACAGGGCGCGTGAGGCGGCTAAGTGGTCCCGCTACCCGCCGGTCGCGCGACGGAGTACGGGTATGGGCCAGGCCCCCGGTATCTGGGGCGTGAACGGGATCAACTATCACCAAACCTTCAATGAAAACATGCTGGTTGTGGTCATGATCGAAACTCCTACCGGGCGTGGCCAATGCCTACGACATTGCTTCGGTACCTGGTATCGATGTGGTGATTATCGGAAACAACGACCTGAGCTGGTTCTCCGGGTTCGCGCAGACCGACGAACGGTACCACCAATTGGTGGACAAGGTTCGCGCGGATACTTTGCGGGCGGGAAAGATCTTCGGCCAGGCCAACGCAACCTATGCGACTGGGCCGTATAGCAAGGATGCGTTCTTCTTTCAAAATGGCCCATCGAACGATGGATGGCAGCCTCCGAAAAGTAGCGGCAGCCAAAGTGCTCCTCCTCCGGGAGAAAGATGAGGAAGAGGCAAAAGGTGTTGTAGGGAAAGGACGGTTGCTAAGGAGAGAATGCTAAAGGGTCTCCCGTCCCAACAACCGCCCTGTCCCTTGGTAACGGTCGTCCCACTTTCAGCGACCCTCTCCTTTTTGTCATCCCAGCGAAGCAAGGGATCTGCAGTTCCGCGGACCTTCCCTGGAAATGTTTTCGAGAGTGTGGTCGGATCCCCGGCGCGGACTTCAGTTTGGCTTAACCTTGGCTGGGCGATACTGCAGGTATGCGGGTACTGGTGGTGGAAGACGAGGTGCGGCTGGCGGAAAATGTGGCTTCCGCGCTGCGCGAAGGCCCTAACTTCGCCGTCGATTGTGCCGAAGACGGGCTTACCGGTCTCCACCTTGCCGAAAACCGCTGCTATGACTTGATCATCCTGGATCTGATGTTGCCGGGAATGGACGGCCCCGCTCTGCTGAAGAAGGTGCGCTCGCAAGGGGACCGGACACCGGTGCTCATCCTGACCGCCAGGAGCGAAGCCAGCTCCATCATTGCGTTGCTCAATGCCGGTGCGGACGATTACCTCACCAAGCCCTTCGACCTGGGAGAGTTGATCGCCCGGGCCAAGGCGCTCATCCGCCGCGGCAAGGGGGTGGCCGACCCCATCCTTCGTCTATCGGATCTGCAGGTCAATACGGTGGAGCAGAGCGTCCGCCGTTCCGGCAAGCTGGTGGATCTGTCACCGACGGAGTATCGCATCCTCGAATATCTGATTCATCGGCCGCGCGTCATCGTATCCAAGCGCGAGCTGCTCGAGCATCTCTACGACTACAACTGGGAACACCACTCCAACGTGATCGAAGCGCACATCTCGAATCTGCGGCGAAAACTCGAGGCCGCTAACCAACAGCCGAGCATCGAAACCCTTCGCGGACGAGGGTACCGCCTGCTCGTATGATGAAGTCCTATTCCATCACCCATCGCCTGATCGCAACCATTCTGCTGATGGAATTGCTGGCCGCCCTTGCCATATCGGGAGCGGCACTGGTGTATGAACGCCACGTGCGCTTTCGATCCTTTGACGTCATGCTTCGCGGACGCGCGGATTCATTGCTGGGCGCAGTGCAGGATGCGGAAGACGCACAGGACAATGTGATGCTGGACGGGACCGAAGTAAATCTTCCAGGAGAGGATATCTACCAGGTTCAGGATGCGGGTGGCCGCATCCTGGGGCATTCGCCCAATTGGACGGGTCCCGGTACGGATCTTTTGACCGCAAAGACCGGCAAAATGGAGCGAGCTTCCGTCCGCGGCAAGCATTACCGGGTGCTAAGAATTGAAGGCCTAAGAATCGTCGATCCGGGCGATAAAGGGGGCGGCATTCCGCGCCGCGTGACTATCTTTTATGGTGCCCCCGATCGACCATGTGTGGGGCGAAATTTGGGAGGCGGTCGGGTTTTACGCGATCACCAGCTTATCTTTGCTGGCGGTTTCAGGGTTGTTGATCTTTTGGGTTTTGAATCGGGGCCTGGCTCCCTTGCGCGAACTGGCGGCGGAGGCATCCGGCGTCTCCGTTGACTCCTGGGACTTCGTTCCTCCGCCTCGCGCGCGCATGATCAAGGAGTTGGCGCCGCTCACGGTGGCAATGGAAACGGTTCTGGCCGGGCTCGAGCAATCGTTCCTGCAGCAACGTCGATTTGTCAGCGATGCGGCCCACGAGCTCAAGACCGCTGTCGCGGTGTTGAAGTCGTCGCTCCAACTACTCACGCTGAAGCAAAGAACAGCGATCGAGTATGAGCGCGGTATCGAGCGCAGCCAGCTGGATTGCCAGCGCATGGAAGAAACCGTAGCCAAGATGCTGACCCTGGCGCGGGTGGAGGCGAATAGCGTCCCGGTGGCGGTTGCCACCGACCTGACCGAGGTTCTCCGCCAGGTGTCGCAGCAGTTCGAGTCCATGGCGGAACTGAAACGGCTGCAAATTCTTATCCTGGCGGAGGGACCGGTGATGGTCGACATCGAGCCGGAGCAGCTGCAGCTCTTATGCGGGAACCTGCTCCTGAACGCTCTCCAGCACAGTCCTGCCGGTTCCGCGATTCGCGCCGTGGCGAAGCAGGACGGAACGCAGGCAGAGCTTGCCATCGAGGACGACGGCGAGGGCATCGCGGCCCAGGATCTACCTCACGTTTTCGACCGTTTCTATCGTGGTGATCCGTCGCGTAGCCGAAATACCGGAGGTACCGGCCTGGGACTCGCGATCTGCAAAGCCATCGCCTCGCGGTGGCAGGGAACGATCGATATTGCGAGCAACCTCGGGGTTGGAACCCGGGTCATCGTGCGATTCCCCGCCTCGACGCTGCCTTCAGCTTCGATTAAGGTAGCTGTGCGAAATTGAAGCCGAACCTGATTGGAGATCGAATGATGTCGAAGTGCCTCCGCACGTTGGTGCCCGCGCTGATCCTTTTCGGATCCATGGCTGCGTTGGCGCAGAAGCCGTACAGCGTCCTCACGCAATGGAAGATTGGCGGTGAGGGCGGATGGGACTACCTTACTTCGGACCCCGCGGCGCACCGTCTCTATGTGACCCACGGACCGCGCGTGGAAGTGCTGGACAGCGATACCGGCAAAGTCGTGGGCAGCATCACCGGGCTTAAGGGTACCCACGGCGTGGCACTCGACGACTCGGGCAAATATGGCTATGTGAGCGACGGGGGCGCGAATGCAGTGGTGGTGTTTGATCGCTCCTCCTTTGCGACCGTGGCTTCGATTCCCGCGGGCACCAATCCGGATGGCATTGTGTTCGAGCCCAAAACGAAGACGGTGTGGGCCTTCAATGGCCGAAGCAGTAATGCAACCGTGATTGATACCGAAGAGCGAAAAGTGGTGGCTACCATAGCGCTCTCAGGTAAGCCTGAGTTCCCTGTCGCTGACGGTACCGGCACAGTATTCGCCAACATCGAGACCAAGAATGAGATTGTCCGTTTCGATGCGGCGGCCAAGACCATCACCGCGACCTGGCCGGTGGCCGGACTGCGATTCGCCCTCCGGGCTGGCCATCGATACCGCCGGCCGCCGCCTGTTTGCCGTTTGTGATGGCGGCAAGATGGCGGTGGTCGATGCGAACACCGGCAAGACTGTGGCCAATCCGTCGATCGGCGAAGGTCCGGATGCGGCGCGATACGATGCAAAGCGCAAGCTGGCTTTCTCCTCCAATGGAGGCGGCACGTTGACCATCATCGACGCCAGCAAACCAACCTACCCGGTGCTGCAGAACCTGGACACCCAAAAGGGAGCGCGCACCATGACACTCGACTGGGTTACGGGCCGCATTTACCTGGCAACCGCCGAGTTCGGTGAGCGGCCTGCCCCGACGGCGGCTAACCCGCACCCACGGCCGGCCATCGTACCCGGCAGCTTCACTATATTGGTGGTCGGGCAGAAGTGAGTCTGCTTCTGCCGGTTTTGCGTCTTCCAGATGTCATGCTAAGACTCTCTTTTATTGCGATCGCATTGTCCCTGCTGGCTACGATCGACGCGGCCGCACAGCAACAGGGTCCGGCGCCAGCTACAACTGCCGTCGCGTCCGCGGAACTGGAAATTGTGCGCCGCGGATCTGAGCCATGAGGCTTCGTTCTCTAGCAATCTGGATAGCGCAACGGCTAAAGGTTCGTGGGTATCCCGCACGTCTCGCGGAAAAACGAGCGAGATATGGAGATACCGGCGGCTTGTTCGCTGGCGGTGAAGCTCTCAGATTACGTTTCTTTACACCTCTTACGCTTGGGTCGAGATGACAAATAAAGTGAAAGTGCTTCCGGCTACAAGACGAACTTCTGCCCTGCTGCTGGCAGGTCGTGTCGCTGTTCCCAACTGCCTGCAGCAAAACTGCAGAGACTGCCCCAACCGAGGTCTACGTCCAGGCCGCCCATCCGGAGCGGGGTGACATCGCCGAACAGATCGCGGTCGACGCCACGCTCGGGCCGTTGGCCCAGGCCGCCATCTCTCCCAAGGTCACCGCACCAGTGAAAAAGTTCTACGTCCAACGTGGTTCTCACGTCAGGGCCGGTCAGCTTTTGGCATCCCTGGAGAACAGCGACCTTGAGGCTGCGGCACTCGACAACAAGGGTACTTACACCGCAGCCCAGGGTACGTATGACATTGCCACCGGGGCCACGGTTCCCGAAGATACGGTAAAGGCGAAGACAGACCTGGACCAAGCGACCGCCAACCTGAATCTGGCGCAGAGCATTGTGACCAGCCGGTCGCAACTCTTCGCCGAAGGAGCGATCCCAGGGCGCGATCTGGATACTGCCAAAGCTGCCCTGGTTCAAGCCCAGGCAGCGCACGAGATCGCCAGGCAGCATCTCGAAGCGGTGCAGAATGTCAGCCACAAGGCAGCGCTCGAGAGCGCACAAGGACAACTCACTTCCGCCAAAGGCAAATACCTCGGCGCGCAAGCCCAGTTGAGCTACACCGAGATCCGGAGCCCGATCCCCGGCGTGGTGACCGACCGGCCCCTGTTTGCCGGCGAGACGGCCTCGGCCGGCAATCCCGTAATTACTGTGATGGACACATCCGCGCTGCTAGCCAAGCTCCACCTCTCACAGGTACAGTCACAGCAACTCTCCCTGGGGGCGCCAGCCAGCCTCACCGTCCCTGGCGTCACCGATCCGGTACCGGCCAAGGTCTCGCTGATTAGCCCGGCGCTTGACCCCGGCAGCACGACGGTGGAGGTGTGGCTACGGGTCCAGAATCCGAAAGGAACATTGAAGGCGGGCACACCTGTCCATACCACCGTTACCGGCCGCACCGCGTCGAATGCCTTACTGATTCCCGTAGAAGCGGTACAGACCGAGCCTGATGGCGTAAGCAAATTTGTTCTGATCATCAAGCCTGATGGGACCGCCGCCAAGCGCCCTGTAACTCTGGGCATCCGCACCACCGAATCGGCGCAGGTTCTCAGTGGCCTTACCCCCGCCGATACCGTCATCACCACCGGCTCCTACGGGCTCGATGAAGGGACCAAGGTCAAGGTTGGCGCCGCTCCGGCAGAAGCAGACGATGCGGGGAAAAAAGCGGGAGGAGACAAGGAGCTGATGCCCGGCATACGAAAGCCCATGACGACGTGGGGCAGCGAAAGGTCATTCTGGCTCGCCGCCGCGTCCAAGCCCATCTTCTTCTTCCTGGCGTTGTTGACGCTTGCCGGCGTTTACCTGGCATTCCAGGTGCCCATTTCGGTTTTTCCCGAAACCAACTTTCCCCGCGTGGTCATCGGCGTGGACAACGGCGTAATGCCGGTCGAACAGATGCAGGTCACCATCACCAAGCCGATCGAAGACGCCATCAACAGCGTCCCCGGCCTGCTTATCGTGCGCAGCACCACCAGCCGCGGCTCGGCGGAAATCAGCCTCTTCTTCGACTGGAGCGTGGATATGTTCCGAACGCTGCAGTTGACGGACGCGGCGCTCGCCCGGGTTTCGCAATCGCTTCCTGCCACGGCGAACATCACCACCAACCGTCTGACCTTCGCCACCTTTCCCATTCTCGGCTACGCGCTCACAGCGGATGATCGCGGTAAGGAGACCGTTCCTCTAACGCGCTTGTGGGAGATCGCCACCTACGATTTAAAGCCGCCCCTCAACCGTGTCAACGGGGTCAGTACGGTCCTTGTACAGGGTGGCGAGGTGCCCGAGTTCCACATCGTGCCCAACCTCGCCCGCCTGCAGGCCGCCGGCGTAACCCTGCTCGAACTGGTGACTGCGGTGCAGGAATCCAACATCATCGACTCTCCCGGCCTGTACGAGGCGAACCATCAACTTATCCTCGGCCTGATCGGAGCGCAGGCGCACAGCGCCGCCGAACTGAGCAATCTGATTGTGAAGACCTCAGCCGGCGGCGTGGCCATCCGCATCGGCGATGTAGCATCGGTGGAGCCGGCCACCATGCCGGTCTATACCGCGGTCAGGGCCAACGGCAAACCCGCTGTGCTGCTCAACATCAGCCGTCAGCCCTCGGGCAACACGGTTGCGGTTGCCAACGGGGTGGCGGCGGAAGTGGCTCAACTGCAATCCAAGTTACCGCCCGGCGTTCACCTGGAAGCCTTCTATGATCAGTCGGAGCTGGTGCGCGAAAGTATTCTCAGCGTGCGTGACGCCATTCTCATCGGCTTGGTGCTCGCCTGTATCATCCTGTACCTGTTTCTGCACGACTGGACTTCTTCGCTGGTCGCCGGCCTGGTGATTCCTGTCACTGTCGCGGTGACCATTCTCTTTCTACGCATCACGGGCCAGAGCTTTAACCTGATGACCCTGGGCGGGTTGGCTGCGGCCATAGGGCTGGTGATCGACGACGCGATCGTCGTGGTCGAGAACATAGCCGTTCATCGCGAAGCGGGCGAGTCGAGAATTGGATCCGTCCGCAAGGCCATCCACGAGATCAGCCGGCCGCTGTTCTTTTCCACCATCACGCCAGTCATCGTCTTTCTCCCCCTGATCTCCGTTACCCAGGTGACGGGAAGTTTCTTCCGCGCTCTTGCCGTAACCATGACAGTTGCTTTGCTTACCTCGCTGCTGCTCGCCCTCACTTTCACTCCGGCGCTCTCGCTCCGGCTGGGCAGGAAGGTTCACCCGGAGTACCGCGCTGCCGGAAAGCACCGGAGAAGACGAAAAGCGGAGGGGATTTTTGGCCGGTATTCGGCAAAGAGGTGGAGACGCCTTCCGCCGGCTGCTCTACTATCACGAGCGTGCGCTCGAATGGTCGTTTGAACGCCCTCTCGCCCTGATAGCGGTCTGTGTTGTGCTCATCATCGCCGGCTACTTCAGTTATCAGGGCCTCGGCTCTGATCTCTTGCCCCCAATGGATGAGGGTGCATTTGTGCTGGATTACTTTACTCCCGCAGGAACCTCCCTGACCGAAACCACCCGCATCCTCGACCACGTGGATCAGATTCTGCGGCGGCATACCCGAAGTGTCCATCACCTCGCGCCGGACCGGTCTGCAGATGGGTCTGGCTGCCGTAACGGAAGCGAACACCGGTGACTTCACCGTTCGCTTGAAGAAGGACCGTTCGCGGGGCATCGATGAGATCATGGCCGACGCACGCGCACAGATTCATGCGGCTGAGCCATCGCTTGATATGGAGTTCATCCAGATTCTGCAGGACATGATTGGTGACCTCTCTAACTCGCCTGAACCGATCCAGATCAAGCTGTTTTCGAATGACCAGCAACCTTCTGCTTACGCTCGGTCCTCGTGTGCAGCAAGCGATTGCCAAAATTCCCGGCGTCGTAGATACCCAGAATGGTGTGGACAATACCATCAGTGGCCCGGCGACGAACTTCCAGATCGACCCCGTGATTGCCGGGCGGCTCGGCTTTACGCCGACTGAAGTTGCCGAAGATGCTACCTCCATCCTTGATGGTTTGCCTGCGAGCAATCCGCTCATTTCCGGTGGCAGACCTTATACCATCCGGGTCCGCCTGCCAGAGGCAAATCGCGCTTCTCTCGAAGCGATCCAGAACACGGTCTTCAACAGCAGCAGCGGCCACACCGCTACGCTGAGTGCGATGGCCAACGTGACGCAGTTGCCGCCACAGAACGAGATCCGCCGCGAGAATCTGCAACAAGTGATACAGGTAAGCGGGCGTCTCGAAGGCTCTGATCTTGGCGGAACCATGGCCAAAGTCCAGGCTGCCGTGAGCAAGCTTCAGCTTCCCGCATCGGTTCGCGTCGAATACGGAGGCACTTATCAGGAGCAGCAACGCTCGTTCGGCGATCTCGCCCGCGTTCTGGTGCTGGCGCTCGCCCTGGTCTTCGGCGTGCTACTCACCGAGTTTCGCAACTTCGCTGCTCCGATTTCCATTCTGACCAGTTCCGTCCTCTCGCTCGCAGGTGTTGTGTTTGCCCTCCTGATCACGGGCACAGACTTCAATGTAGCCAGCTTTATGGGTCTCATTATGGTCATTGGCATCGTGGCCAAGAACGGCATTCTGTTACTCGATGCGGATGAGCAACTGAGAGCCGCTGGGATGGACGCACGCGAGGCCATGCTTCATGCCGCTGAGCGTCGCCGGCGGCCTATCCTGATGACTGCCATTGCTACTGTCTGCGGTATGTTTCCGCTTGCGCTCGCTCTGGGCGCGGGCTCGCAGATGCTACAGCCTCTCGCCATCGCCGTCATCGGTGGTCTCACGATCTCGATAGTGCTGAGCCTAGTCGTAACCCCGGTTGTTTACTATCACCTAACGCGGCGGCGCTCGACGGTTCTCTAGAAAGACTTTGGGGTCCCACCCTCGGCAAAATGCGCCAAGAGCAGGACCCCAAAAGAACCGGCAACGTCTTACCACGCCGCCACACCAGGACGCCGCAAAGAGTTAGAAGATGATCTTGAGAGCCAGCTGAGTGTTGAAGGGCTCGCCCGCCCCGATTCCTGGCGCGCCGTTGAAGTTCCCGATGGTTGTGGAGAGAGCCAGCGAATTGTCGTAGGTGTAGTTGGGATTGAAACCCCCACTACCGTTGGAGAGAGGCGGAGCAAAATTAGTGCGATTGAACAGGTTGAACATTTCCACGCGGAACTGAGTGGTCACTCTTTCCCCAATGAGCGGCGTGTTTTTGAATACGGAGAAGTCTACATCTCCGTATCCAGGACCGACATACGCGTTGCGTCCGGTATTACCAAATGTACCGGCCGCTGCATCCGCGAACGCAGCCGGATTCAGCCAGTTAGCTCCAACCTTCCCCTGCTTGGCGCCGGCATAGGGACTTACACCGGGAACGCTGTCGGCCCTTTGTACCTGTTCGTCGGTGCCAGAGCTATCGGAGGAGCTAAACACTGAAAATGGAAGGCCACTGTGGAAGGTCAGCAGGCTGTTGAGCTGCCACCCTTTGCTCAGGAGGCTCCATTTCTGGGTTCCCGGGACGTTGTAAGAAAGCAGCCCTACAAAAATATTGCGCGAGTCGAAGTCGCTAGGCCCGTAGTCGCCCCTGAAGTTTGTGCTGTTTTGGGGCAAGGCGCCGCGATAGGCGGTTACCTCGTCAAAGTTGTGTGACCAGGTATAAGCACCCTGTGCGGTAAACCCGTGGATGTCGGAAACGCGCAAGGTAGCTTGCAACGAATTGTAGTTCGAGTTACCGATACTCTGGATCTCGTTAATGAAGGTATATGCGGGGAACGCCGAATAGAAGGGACGCGTCGCATTCTGCTCAGCGGAAGTAGCGTAGATACCCGGCTTTGGCTGGTTGATATCGAGAATCGACAACAGGTGCCGTCCCTCCGAGCCAACGTATCCGATCTGCATCACGACTTTGTTGGTGAGGCTCTGTTCGATTTGCAGGTTGAAATTCAGGTTGTGTGCCGGGACGAAGTTCTTGGCAATGGAAAAAATACTATTAGACCCCAAGCCAGGAGGAAAGACGTTGACCCCGTTCACGATGCTGTACCCGCCGGCCGTCGCGGTTGTTACCGTGTCTGGACCCCCTGGATTGCCTTCTACTCCGTTCGGAGCGCCATTGCCTGGGCGGTTGTCAAGGAATGGATTCAGGTTCGGGGTATCGTAATACAATCCGACGCCCGCACGAACCACGGTGTTAGGGGTTGCCTGGTAGGCGAGTCCTACGCGAGGACTGAAGTTGGTGTGAACGGGATCGTACAGATTACTGACTTGTGCTCCCTGGAAAACCACTCCACCAAGGTTAGGCCGGAATACGGAAAGGTTCTTCCAGGAGTTGTGCAGCGGTCCTTCATAGTCCCAGCGCAGACCATAGTTGACATTCAGCTTTGGGCTAAGCTGCCATGAGTCCTGCGCGAAGATGTCGTAGGTATTGACGAAGACTTGCCGTTCGGGGTTACCCAGTGCAATGGACGAAGTGGATACATTCCCGGCCAGAAAATCTGCCAGCGCATCCACGCGGGCGTTGCCGGAATTCCAGGCTACGCTCCCTCCGGGTATGGGTCCCTGAGAGCCGTCAAAGGTAAAGCTACCCAACGCGTGACGATGATAAAACTCGTCCAGCTGAGCCTGGCGGAATTCTCCGCCAAACTTGAACTGGTGTCGCCCGACCGTCCAGGACAGATCGTCTGTAAGGTGGCCGGTGATGTCGTTGCGCCCCTCGGGTGGGGTCTCGCCGATGGGATCGAATCCGGTGATCTTTATGTTCGGAGCACCTGGAAGTGTTGAGCCGGTAACGAGGCCGAGAGAAGCCGCGTCGAAGCCATTTTCAAAATCGTTGAAGACCTGGTTGAAGTAATTGACGCCCAGCAGCAACTGATTCGCGATCGAAGGCGAGATGACTCGGTTGTAAACAATGGCGTAGTTCTGTACGTGGATCGGCGCGACCTCGTAGTAGTAGTAAAGCGAAGAGCCGACAGGAGCTACCTGATTGCCTTGACCGGCAAACCAATGCGCAGACAAGGTATTCCGTTCATTGAACGCGTAATCAATCTTTGCCAGTCCGTTGTAGCTGTATCCATACTCAGGGGCGGTACTCGTATAGTTGTTTTGCGTTGGAGCGCCACCCACATCCCCTGGCAGATTTCCTGTTGCTGAGGAAGGCCAGAGTTTGCCTAGCAGATTGACGGACACTGGATTCACAGGGACGCCGAACTGCGCCAGAGTCGCCTTGGCAGCGTTCTGCCACGCTTGCGACGGTTGGGTTGATAGAGCAGGGACACCAATGGTAAAACGTTGATGCTCGTACGTGACGAACCAGAATAGCTTGTCTTTGATCACCGGGCCGCCCGCGGAGAACCCATAATTGTAGTTACGGACTTCTTGCTTGACCGGTGCGGTAAACGGATTGGTGGCGCCAAAGAACTCGTTGCGATTGTAGTAGTAGGCGCTCCCATGGATCTGATTGGTTCCGGACTTCAATGACAAATTGACGCTTCCACCCGGATTACGGCCAGACTCTGGCGCCGCCTGCGTCTGCGCGGAAAATTGATCCACCGCATCGATGGGTAGCACAATGCCCGCGATACCCGAAACGCCACCCTGGTTGACAGCGGGAATATTGTGCCAGAGATCGTTGTTATCGATACCATCGATCTGCCAGTTGATCTGATTGGCACGGGTTCCGTTCAACGAGCCGTAGCCTCCAGCGCCGGAGTTTGAAAAGCCCGGAGCAAGGGTGATCAATTGGGTAAAATCCCTGCCATTGAGAGGCGTATCCTGAAGCACTTTACCGCCCACCCCGGCAGTCTGCGTGGTCGACGTGGTATCGAGGGCCAGAGCGTTGGCCATGACTTCGACGGTTTGCCCTTCAGAGGCGACGTTCAGTTTGATCGGTAGGGTGTAAATGACGCCGGCCCTTACGGGGACAGCGTCAACCTTCTCGGGCTTGAATCCCGAAGCGGTAACGCTAATGGTATAGGTCCCGAGCGGCAAATCCTGGAAGAGATATTCGCCACCGCTCGAGCTTATGCCGTTCAACGAGACGCCGGTGCCATTGTTCGTGGCCGTGATAGCTGCGCCGGTGACGACTGCTCCCGACTGGTCGGTTACCGTCCCATTGACGCCGCCGCGAAAGGTTTGTGAATGGAGAGACGCTACGCTCAGAAGGAGCAGGAAACAGGCTAGGAGCTTAGATACGCGACGACTCGCGTAGGTACGTGACTGCATAACGACCTCCAAAAAGGAACGTAACCGTCATGGCGATAGTCGCCTGGACGGGGAATATAACGCCGCCTCCCCACTCGGAAATTTCGAGGGGCAGCGCGTCTCAACGTTTTCGGGGTCTTCGACTGGGAAGCCGTCCCGGGGTAACTAGTCGCCTTCTACGCGGAAGGGACAAATCAAGGAAGCGTATCGAAACAAGTGCGACCTTATAACCGGGGCCTGATCTGCTAACAACCAGAGGGTTCGTTATTATGGTCACACCGCGGCTGGAATTTCAAGCATTTTAAAACTGCGTTTGGACGTGAGTGCAATCGACAGGACGGATTTGGGAAATTACTGACGCAATGGGGCCGGTTTGGCCCTCAATCGCATAGGGATCAGTTCCGGTTTAACATCATCCGTCCAAAGGTTGATTGGTTTGCCGCGCCTGCAGCTGATCTAACAAATGTTGATGGATCACCAGTGAAACAGCGTTCCATCTTCTTTCCGGTTAACCGGGAGGTAAGCTCGCTGGTAGGGAAAGCCCGCAGCGACGTCTTCCTTAATATCTACACCCAGTCCCGGCTGATCCCCGGGATACATGAAACCGTCTTTGAAAACATAAGCGTGTGGAAACGTCTCCTCCGTCTGGGCGTTGTGCAGCATGTGCTCCTGTACACCGAAATTATTGATGGCGATATCCAGATGCAAAGCCGCGGCCATGCACACCGGCGACATGTCACTCGCTCCATGGCAACCCGTCTGCACGTGATAAAGAGCGGCGAAGTCAGCCGCCTTCTTCATCGCGGTAAGCCCGCCGCCGTGCACCACGCTCATGCGCAGGTAGTCGATCAGCTGCTCCCGTATCAGTTGCTCTGCATCCCAGATGGTGTTGAAGACTTCGCCTACCGCAAGCGGAGTGGTGGTGTGTTTGCGGATGAGCCGAAAACCGTCCTGCAATTCCGCCGCAACCGGATCTTCCAGCCAAAACAGATGATAGGGTTCGAGCTCCTTACCCAGGCGGGCGGCCTCGATAGGTGTCAACCGGTGATGAACATCGTGCAGCAGGTGGAGATCATCCCCCAGGGTGTTCCGTAGGGCCTCAAACAGCTTGGGCACATGCCTCAGGTATTTTTCCGTAGACCACAAGCTCTCGGAAGGCAGGCCGCGCTCCGCAGGCTCATAGTACTGCTGGTCTTTCGAAACACCGTAGGTTGATTTAAGGCCAGGCACTCCGCTCTGGGCGCGAATTGCGAGATAGCCCAAGGCCCGGTACTTTTCCACCTCGTCGATCGTCGCTGGAATGTCGTGTCCAGTAGCGTGCGCGTAGACCATGACGCCGGTGCGGCTCTTGCCTCCAAGCAGGTTGTAGACGGGAACCCCGAGCGCCTTGCCTTTGATATCCCATAGCGCCATATCGATGGCTGCGATTGCCGTCATGGTGACCGGCCCGCGCCGCCAGTAAGCACCGCGATAAAAGTAGTGCCAGATATCCTCGGTCTGAAACGGATCGCGCCCGATCAGGCAGGGTACGAGATGATCTTCCAGGTAACTGGCGACAGCGAGTTCGCGCCCATTGAGAGTCGCATCCCCGAGGCCGTAAATACCCTGGTCGGTTTCGACCTTTAACGTCACGAAGTTACGGCCCGGACTACAAACGATTACCTTAGCGCCCAGTATCTTCATTGGTTCACTCCACTGGCCAGGAAGCCGCCGTCAATCACCAGGATCTCTCCGGTGACGAACGAGGCCGCATCGGAAACCAGGTAGATCGCACCGCCGGCAAGCTCATCCATCTCGCCAAAACGCTTCATCGGCGTGCGCATTTTCAACTCGCGTCCGCGCTCGGTATGCAGAATCAGTTCGGCATTCAGGGCGGTAGGAAAGATGCCGGGCGCGATGGCGTTCACGCAGATATTGAACGGAGCGAGTTCGATGGCCAGAGTCTTGGTCAGCGCGCCCACGCCCGCTTTGCTGACCCCGTATGCGGCCACCTGGTTGAAGCCTACGAAAGTGGAGAGCGAAGCGATGTTCAGGATCTTGCCAAAGCCCTGACCCACCATTGTCTTGCCGAAAATCTGGCACGAGCGCCAGGTGCCGTTCAGGTTTATATCCAGAATGCTGGTCCACTCCTCTTCAGAACACTCGAGCGTGGGGATCTTGTGGGTGATCCCGGCGGCGTTCACCAGAATGTCGACCTTAAGAAAGCTGTCCAGAACCTTCCGCTGCAGCAATTCGATCGAAGACCGGTCGCGCACATCCACTGTTGCGCGCAGGGAGCGACGCCCCAAACCTTCGATCTCGGCAGCCATCAGATCCGATTCTTCCCGCCGGCGAGAGGCGGCCACTACGTCCGCTCCCGCCTCCGCGATTCCCAGCGCAATTGCCTTCCCCAAACCTGATGTACCGCCAATGACAACTGCGCACTTACCGCTGAGATCAAACCGGCCGGAACCCAATGTTTACTCCAGGATGCGAACAAAGTAGGATGATCCCGCAGCTTATCACGAGGGGCCGTACCGGGGAGCGGAACAAGTGCAGGATGAAAGCGTAGATCGGCGTTCTTTTCTTAAGGTTATGGGGGCCGTGGGGATGTCATCTACCCTGCTACCCGAGGCCGCGTTTGGCCTGCATCCCACGAGCGCGGCGGTCGTCGAGCAGGCCGCCGGATCGGGTCCAGACGCCGCCGAAAAGCCAAAATACTCCATCAAGTTTGGCGTAATCGGCCTGGATCATTATCACATCATGGGAATGACCGCGGCGGTAATCCGCGGCGGCGGCGAGTTGGTCTCCTTTTACTCCAACCTGCCCAAGGCCGTTGCGGATTTCCAGAAGCTGTATCCCAATGCCAGGCTGGCGAAGAGCGAGGATGAAATCCTCGACGACCCCTCGCTGAAGCTGATCGCGGGCGCGCCGATTCCCCGGTTGCGGGCGCCCCTTGGCATCCGCGCCATGAAACGAGGCAAAGACTTCCTAAGCGACAAGCCAGGGGTTACCACGCTCGAGCAATTGGCGGAAGTGCGTAAAGTCTCAGCCGAAACCGGCAAAATGTTCGCCATAATGTACTCCGAGCGGTTGGAGGTACGCGCCGCCGTGCAGGCGGGATACCTGATCAAAGCCGGCGCCATCGGCAAAGTGGTGCAAACGGTGAATATCGCACCCCACAAAGTGAATGACATTACTCGCCCCGACTGGTTTTGGGATCCGGCCGAGTACGGCGGAATTCTCTGCGATATCGGCTCCCACCAGGCGGACCAGTTTGTCTACTACACCGGCTCGACCACTGCCGAGGTGACGGGATCGCAGATCGCGAATGTGAACCACCCCACCCACCCCAAATTTCAGGATTTTGGCGACATGATGGTCCACGGAAACGGCGGCGCCGGCTATGTTCGCGTGGATTGGTTTACGCCTAACGGGCTGAGCGTTTGGGGTGATGGGCGCCTCTTCATCCTGGGAACCGACGGTTACATCGAGCTGCGGAAGTACATCGATATTGCCGGAAAACCCGGCGGTAACCATCTGTTTATGGTTGACCAGAAACAGGTGACCTTTATGGATTGCAGCAAGGTCGAACTACCCTTCGGACCGCAGTTTGTTTCCGACATCGTGAATCGCACCCATACCGGACAGAACCAGGAGCAGGCCCTGCTGGCCGCTGAGCTGGTGCTCAAGGCGCAACGAGATGCCAAGCTATTAACCTTCACCAGCTAAAGTTCGGGCGAGGAGGAAAGTTGCAAACACGTAGAGACTTCCTGAAGCTCTCGGCGGCCGCTGCCGCCACCATCGGCTTTCCTACCATTGTGCCGGCAAGCGTCTTTGGACAAACAGCACCGAGCAACCGTATCAACGTCGGAGCGATCGGCGTTGGCCGCATCTCACGCGGCCACGATCTGCCAGGCATCTGGCAGTTCGACCAGGCGCGCATCATGGCGGTCTGCGACCTCGATGCGAAGCGGGTCGAAGCGGGCAAGACGCTGATCAACGCCTACTACTCGAAAAAGACGGGCAAACCGTATGACGGCGTTACCGGATACCACAATTATCACGAATTGCTGGCCAATAAAGACGTCGATGCAGTCGTGATCAGTACCCCCGACCATCAACACGCGATCCTCGCTGTGGACGCAGTGCATGCCAGGAAAGACGTCTACCTGCAAAAGCCGGCGTCGCTGACCATTGCCGAGGGACGAGCCATGAGCAACGCGGTCATGGCTTCGGGGCAAATTCTTCAGGTGGGCTCGCAACAGAGATCGTGGAAGCAGTTCCACCGAGCTTGCGAGCTGGTGCGCAACGGCCGTATTGGCGAGATCAAGCACGTAGAAATTGGGCTACCCGGCGACCCCAGCGGACCGGATGCCCCGGCGATGCCTATCCCCTCCAACCTGAATTACGACGCGTGGCTGGGTTCAACCCCCGAGGTTTATTACACCGAGATGCGCGTCCATCCCCAGGATGGATTCAGCCGCCCCGGCTGGTTGCGCTGCGAGCAGTTCGGCGCGGGCATGATTACCGGCTGGGGGGCCCACCATGTGGACACCGCACATTGGGGAATGAATACCGAGTACACCGGCCCGACCGAGGTCTGGGGTACGGCTGAGTTCCCTACCCACGGTCTGTGGGACGTGCACGGCAAGTTCCTCACCCATGCGGTCTATGCCAACGGTGTGACCATGGACATCAGCGGCGATTTTCCCAATGGCATCAAGTTCTATGGCAGCGAGGGCTGGATCTTTGTCACCCGGGACGAGATGGTCACCCCCACAGACCCAGGAGGAAAACCCGCCGCGGCTCCGCAACCGCTAATAGCCAGTAATCCCAAGATCCTCGACAGCATCATCGGTCCCAACGAAATCCATCTCTACGAGAGCACTGACCAGCATGGCAACTGGCTGGACTGTATCAAGAGTAGAAAAGCTCCAATCGCGCCCGCCGAAATCGGTCACCGCGCATGTTCTACTTGTTTGATCCATCACATCGCCATGAAGACCAAACGCAAGCTCTTTTGGGATCCGGTGAAAGAGCATTTCAAAAACGACGACGATGCGAATTGCATGCTATCCCGTCCTCAACGTGCTCCGTACATGATGGACGTGTAAGAACATTTCATGAGTTCAACTGGCAATCGATCGAATCTGCGTTGGGTCGTATGCGGCCTGCTCTTTCTGGCCACGACCATCAACTATATGGATCGGACCGCACTGGGCCTGGTTGAGCCCATGTTGAAACACATCCTGGGTGGCGATCAGGACATCGCGCTCTACAACCGGCGCTATAGCGACATTGTGAACTGTTTCATCTTTGCCTATGGCGTCGGGTTCCTGCTTGCCGGCCGGGTGGTCGATCGCGTCGGCGTCAAGAAGGGATATGCCTTATCGATCGGGGTGTGGGCGCTGGCTTCGCTCAGCCATGTGTTAGCGCGGAGCCCGTTTGGCTTCGGAATGGCTCGTTTTGCCTTGGGAATTGGAGAGTCGGGTAACTTCCCTTCGGCCCTCAAAGCGACCGCCGATTGGTTTCCCGCCGAGGAGCGGGCGTTGGCCACCGGCATCTTCAATTCAGGAACCAGTGCCGGCGCGTTGATTGCTCCGTTACTGATTCCCTGGGTCGCCGTTCGCTATGGCTGGCAGGCCGCGTTCTACACCACAGGCAGCCTGGGACTGATCTGGCTCGTTGGCTGGCTGTTGTTCCCTTACGACCGGCTCCATCCGAAGTATGGCAATCCTGCGCCGGCCGTTTCCCTGACGGTAAAACCGGCGACGTACAAAGCTCTCCTTTTTAACAGTGGCACCTGGCGATTTGCCTTATCCAAGGGGACCACCGATGCCATCTGGTGGTTTTATCTGTTCTGGCTGCCTAAGTATTTCAATGAGCGCTTTCATGTAGACATGCGGCACCTCGGTCCGCCGCTCATCATTGTGTATGTCGGCGCCACTATAGGCAGCATTGCGGGTGGCTGGCTGGCTGGTTTTTATATTCGCCGTGGGCACTCGATCAGGATGGGCAGAAGATTCGCCATGTTGGTCTGTGCGCTTTGTGCTGCGCCGGTGGTGTTCGTGCCCTTTGTTCATCCTCTTTGGCAGGCAATCGCATTGTTATGCCTCGCGACCGCGGCGCACCAGGGATGGTCCTCGAATCTTCTCTCCACGCCCTCCGACATGTTTCCTTCAAGTTCGGTCGGGACTGTGGTCGGGATAGGAGGGGCAGCCGGAGCAGTAGGAAGCGTATTTTTTACTTTCATGGTGGGGCTGCTGTGGACCAACTATGCACTGCTCATTTTCCTAGCATCCGGGTCCGCTTATTTGCTTACGTTATTTGCCTTTCAATGGCGTGCGCCCGCACCCGTGGCAGCAGAGCACATCTCGGCGGACTAAGATTGCAGTTTATCCCCCGCCATGAGTACTCAAAAAGTAGAACCGCAGAACAAAGGGCACGGCTACAGTCGGAAGTCATGCCACATCCGTCGCAGTAGATGAGGGAGGATCGCGTTATTTAGTCCCGTAGGGACGGCTGAACTTTGCAGAGGTTAGCCCAGGACGCACTTCCAAAGGCTAACTTGTTTCGGTTTTTTCTACATCGCCCCCACAAAACCGTCATCCTGAGCGAAGCGCCTCACCGGTTTATCGCGTAGCACCGAGCTCGGGCGCGGAGTCGAAGGACCCCGGCGATGCTATTTAGCCTATGCCGTTGAGGCCTTTTCAACACCGAAGCTCGTATCTGCGGACCCGCCACGGCCCTCCAATAACTACATCTACCTTCTCGGCATGTTCTCGGGCTTGGGTGGTCGGAAAGTTCTCGACAGCATCGGCTAAATAGCGTCGTCGGGGTCCTTCGACTCCGCGCCCGAGCTCGGTGCTTGCGATAAACCGGTGAGGCGCTTCGCTCAGGATGACGGTTTTGTGGGGACGATGAAGAAAAACCAGAAAGCCGCCCATTCCGCTAATTTGGACGGGGCTGAAGTTCAGCCGTCCCTGCCGGGACTCATTTGCTACTCTAACTCGGCACCGCAACCTCAAGCCCACCGCGTTCCACTGACAAATACCCGGTATAAAGCGTCGCAATCGTATCCCGCGCCAGTTCTATTCCCGACAGCGGTTCGCGGCCGCAATAAATACTCTCCATAAAGTCCTGGAACTCCTGCGGATACCCGTGCTGCCAACCCTCATCCGGAGCCGGGAAGCTCCACCCCTGCTTGGTGTTGGTCTTCTCCACAACATAAACATCCTGCAATATGTCCTCCCTGGGATTGAAGGTCTCCAGGGCATTGATCGGATTCATATTGCAACGGGTGCGATGATTGTTACAAAACACTTCCATCCAGTTGTAGACCCCGCCCATCACCAGTTCCGAGGAAAAGATGTCCGCGATCGTCCCGTCGGAAAACGTGATGTGAATCTGCGCATAATCTTCAATATCGTCATACCCGGTGCGCAGAAAACCCTCATCACGATAATTCGGTAGGCGCGTGATCTCGTGCGTGCGTGCGCTTACCGTGGCTGGTCGAATGGGTACACCCTCTCGCGCTTCGCCTTCCACCCGTTTCAAATAAAGGGCTGCGCTGACTGGATGGCATCCCTTCCCGACCATCGAACCGCCACCGGAGAACTTCCAGCGCCCATAATAGGGCGAGTGTGACCCACCATGGGACTGCTCGCCCAGGATGCGAAGTATCTGCGCACCGCTCTTTTGCACGATCTCCCGTTCCTTCTGAATGACCGGAGCATAGACCCAATTCTCGGCGTAGCAAACCAACCTGCCGCTGGATTTGGCCGCGGCCAGAATGCGCGCGCAACTAGCCGTCGCCTCCGCCAGCATCAGTGCCTTGGGGGAAGACCCGGCGCCGTAATATCCGGTGAGCGGCTTTTCAATGATGACGTGCTTACCCAAGCCAAGCGCCTGGATCGAAAGTTCCTCGTGAGAGGAAGGCGGAGTGCAAAGATCCACCACGTCCACCGCGTCGCAAAGCTCGGCAAACGTCTCGAACGCCCGCGTACCGGTCTCGCGGGCAAAGGCATCGCGCGCTTCCGGCGTCTTTGACGTGACCCCCACGATTTCCACAGGCACCCCATAAACGCGGCGGATGCCCTCCCAATGGAATCTGGCGGCAAATCGCGCGCCGACAAATCCTACCCGAACCGGCTTTTCCATATTGATCCTTCTAACACATCTCGAACGCTTATCCTGCGGCGATCGGCGGCTATGTCAGCACTGCGATGAATACTTCCGGGCAGATTAGCGGCGTACAGCGCCTGATTGAATTCGCATTTCTCACTGCAACAAGTGCGTCATGGGCGGCGCCACTCTACGCAAGCTCGGTGCTATATCTTGGAGGCGCAGAGTGCTGGTATTTTGTGCATCCCGAACAAACTCTCGAAACGAATCGTCCCGTCGCACGATCTGAGGATCGCGATGTGTGCTCCATCGCGGAGTCTAAAGAGACTTTAATAAACCCACGGACCACCCTTCTCCGCGTATCGACGGACCAATAGCGGAACAGTTTTTTTTGACCCACAAATTATTCCGTTACAAACAAAGATTGAATGCTGTTGACAGACTCTCATTTGATGAGATATACCATCTCGGCAGCAGGACGAAGGGCTTTTTGGGGAACTCCTGTGGAATCGTCTTCTATCGGCGAACACCAGCAGATTGCGTAGAGAGGGGCAGGATGGGGCCTTAATTCTATAGCGCCAGAAAACGTTTTCGGAAAACACATAGCTATTAACAGATATCCAGGTGATAGCTGCAAGGGTTGTCTCGTGCCGGAATACCGGCTTTCAGGAGGATTGTGATGCGTCTTTTCCGGTCGTTGCTCGTTGTCCTATTCAGTGCGTCCGTTCTGCTCATGTCCAGCGCTTGGGCTCAGGAAAATGCAACCATTACTGGGGCAGTTCTCGACCCTACCGGGGCCGTCGTCCCAAACGTCGCCATCACTCTCACCAACAACGCCACAGGCCAAGCGAGAGAGACTTCCTCGAACAACTCCGGCATCTATGTATTCTCGAACGTGGGCGTCGGCCACTTCAATCTGGACGCCACAGCGCCGGGATTTCAGAAGTTCTCCAAAACGAATATCGACGTGAACACGGCCCAAACGCTGAAGGAGGACGTCGAACTAACGGTTGGCAACGCCGCCCAGACAGTCACGGTGCAAGCGAATGCCCTCCAGGTCCAATCGGAGACCAGCGAGCTCAGTACCCTGATCACTGGGCAGCAGGTCACCCAATTGGCAACCAACGGCCGCAATGTCACCTCCCTTGCAGCCCTGGGCCTGGGCGTAACCAACAATTTGCCTGCATTCAGCGGCGTGGCCGGACTAACGTCGGCGAACGCCATCAGCTTTCGATGGAGCCCGTCCTACCCACAACATCTACATGTTGGACGGAGGCGAACTGAACGATCGGGGTTGCGGTGGCTGCTTCAGCTCCCTACCCGCAATCGATGCGCTCTCCGAATTCCAGACGCTCAACAGCAACTACTCGCCAGACTACGGCATCGGCTCGGGCGGAACCATCCTCCTGGTGATCAAGTCCGGCACCCAGGACTTCCACGGAGGACTTTATTATTTCAACCGCAACGAAGACTATACCGCCAACAACTATTTCACTAACCTGGCGGGCAAGCCACGGCCCAAGTTCCGGCTGAACGAACCCGGCGGAAATATCGGCGGACCGCTCTTTATTCCCCACATCTACAACAACACTCGAAAGAGAACATTCTTTTTTGTGAATGAAGAGTGGCGGAGGCTGATCCAAGGAAGCTCACCTTCGGTTCAAAATACCATCGCAGCTAACAACTTTCCCGACACTCGGACAGCCGTTGGCTTATAGCGTTCCCACAGGCGGCGCGGCGCCATTGGTTCCGGCCACCAGCGACCCAGCCAAGCTTTCGCTCTACACGGCGGACGGTCTGACTGCCGGACAACCTTTCCCAGGCAATGTCAATCCCCGCCAACCTGATCGACCAGAACGCGGTCCTGCTCTGAACGCGGGCACCTTCCCCAAACCGAACTTCGGCACCAGTCAATACATTTCGTCGATCCCTCAGACCACCAATGTCCGCGAAGACGTGGTTCGCATCGACCACGCCATCAACAGCAAGCTTCAGCTGATGGGCCATTTACTCCATGAAGGGGTCGACGTAAGCTTTTTCCCGCCGCTGTGGGGTAACAGCACTTATCCCACGGTGGGCACCGCCATGAAAAATCCGGCCTGGTCGTCGGTCATCAAGCTCACGCAGACAATTTCACCAACTTTGCTCAACGAGACCGCCTTCCTCTACAGCGGCAACAAGATCACCCTCACTCCCGTCACCGGTCCCGGCGGATCCTTCGTACAGCCTAGCGGGTGGTCGGCTACCAGCTTCTTCCCGCCAGCCAACAATCTAGGCAGCCGCCTGCCCGAGATTCAACTGAGGGGCAAGCCTCTGCAAACAAACTGGAGTTCGAGCTACTTTCCCTGGAAGAATGGCTACGAGGGTTTCCAGTGGCGGGACGATCTATCCTGGACCAAGGGAGTGCACCAATTCAAGTTTGGTTTCAGCTGGCTGCACAACTACAAAAACCAGCAATTGCAGCACAACACCCAGGGAACCGCCGTTTTCGACTCGAGCGCATTTTCCCACGACTCGTATATCAATTTCCTGCTCGGCGACGCCAGCAGCTTTGATCAACTCAACTACCTGTTTGGCAAACACTGGGTCAACAATAACTATTCTTTCTACGTCCTCGACAACTGGCACGTCCTTCCCCGGTTGACTCTTAACCTCGGCCTTCGTTTCGACGGGTTGCCGCATGCCTTCGAGCGATATGACAAGTTTTCGAATTTCGTCGCGGCGGACTATAACCGATCGCTTGGGGAATCCTGTGACTGCGGCCGGCACGCTGGATCCTGCCTCCCTCACGAATTACCAGGGAACGCCGTTCTATCTCAATGGCATCAGGTTGGCCGGTGTCAGTGGTTTTCCCCGTGGCAATGTGAAGAACAAATACAACACCTGGCAGCCGAGAATCGGCTTTGCCTACGATCTCTCCGGCAACGGAAAAACGGTCGTACGCGGCGGCTTTGGCATGTTCTTTGAGCGCGTTCAGGGCAACGATGTATATAACGCCGCCTTGAATCCGCCTTTCGCCTACATACCTACAGCCACCAACGTTTACTTCTCCAATCCGAATACCAGCGCCTTGGACGGAACCACGACATCGCAAACGTTTCCCTCCAGTTTGACCAACCTGGCATACAACTACTCGCCTCCCGGGACTGCTAATTTCAGCCTTGGAGTCCAGCGGCAGCTCGCCCCCTCGATCGTCGGCGTGTTCCAGTACGCCGGATCGCTAGGTTGGGACCAGAGCGATGACCGGGCCGTCAACACTTTGCCCCTGACCGATCCAAACAACCCAACGAATCCCTATGGTCTTCGGCAGGGCGTTGCCGGTGGCAAGCTGAACGCGAATCTCTATCGCATCTTCCCTGGATTTAGCTCGATTCAGCAAGAGGAGAACGAGACCAACTTCAACTACAACTCGCTCCAGGTAGGTCTGCGCATGGAGAACCGGCACGGGCTTACAACACAGGTGGCCTACACCTATTCTCATGAAATCGATGAGGTAAGCAACGATCTGGGCTCGGTCTCAAATCCATTCGACATTGGTGTACGATCGTGGGTCGGGATCGTTCGATCAACGGCACATTTTCAATGTGAATTACATTTACAACCTTCCATTTTTCGAGCACAGTTCGAACCTGGCGGCGCGCAGTGCGCTGGGTGGATGGCAGGTCTCGGGTGTCACGGTCTGGCGCTCGGGGTATCCGGTATACATTCAATACACCGGCACTGACACTCTTGGGTTGGGCGGCGGCAATACATAACAACCGTCCAGACCTAGTGGCCCCGGTCACCTACCCAAAGAAACGGCTGGCATGGTTCAGCACCAAGTCGTTTGCAAATCCAACCGCTCCCTGGAATGGCGGGACCAATCAAGGTTTTGGCAACGCCGGAAAAGATGCAGTCGTGGGACCGGGCTTGGTCAACTTCAACATGTCCCTTTTCAAAACCTTTACATTCAAAGAGGGGGGGCCGAACCTGGAACTGCGGTTCGAGGGCTTCAACGTTTTCAACCACACGCAATTCGGTGGTACGAACAATGACGGCCTCAATAGAAATTCCGCGGATGCAAACTTCGGGCAGGTTACCGCTGCCTACGATGCTCGCACCATCCAGCTTGGCGCCAAGTTCCATTTCTGAGGGCAACTTGTAACACGATGGAAGGGCACCGGGGTCGTAGAGACACTACGCTGCGCTCCGGTCGGAAAACATCTCCAGGAAAGGTTTTTCGACTGGGCAGCCGTATTGGTTAGTGCGTCTGTTCTTCGCTGGAAGCGCCGACCTAGATATGCCACTTCCTTCCCGGATGGTGACCAGCTGATTGGCCTGAACATTCGCAAATCGCTCAACCAAGCCATTGGTCCAGTGAACTTCAAGATCGGCATGACCATTCGCTCCCAGCCCGAAATGAAGCCGGCGATCATTCACTGAGTAAAAGCTCGATTGCGCCATGACCGCCTGCGCCTGTACTTTACCGCCATACCTGGCGAGCACCCTGGACCCAATCGCGCTGCGGTTAGACTTTGTCCCCACGAGAAATACCTTCAGCCAATTGCGGCTCCCGGAGACATCGTTCCGCAACAGTGATGGCGGTTCATTCAAATTGATGACCACCATATCGACATCGCCGTCGTTGTCAAAATCTCCAAACGCACAGCCGCGGCTGCAATGCAGAGCCCCGATGCCAGGACCCGCTTCGTCAATCAACTCTTCAAACTTTCCATTCCCAAGATTGCGGAAGATGAATCGTGGCGTCTTCAACGGGTAATCGGGAAACTGGGCTTCTACTTCGGGATAAACAGAGCCGGTCACGACCGCAAGATCCGGCCAGCCATCATTGTCGAAATCGGCAAAGCCGGTCCCCCAGCAGATATATCGAGTTTCCACGCCAAACCCGGCCGGGATGGTCACGTCGGTAAAGTTCGCACCGCCGTCATTGCGGTACAGCACGTTGGTGTCATCCGCAAAGTGGGTCTTGAATATGTCCAGGTTGCCGTCGAGATTATAGTCGCCGACCGCGACTCCCATTCCTGCCTGTTCCGCGCCATCCGCGCTGAAGGCAACGCCCTGCTCGGCGCCGTTTTCAGCAAAGGTTCCGTTATGTTTGTTCCGAAAAAAGAGGCTTGGAGTGGAATCGGAAGCCACATAAATATCTGTCCAGCCATCGTTACTGAAATCCGCAGCAACCGCGGTCATCCCGTAAGTGCGTTGGGCTTTGGCGATACCGCTTTCCTGAGACACATCGCGAAAGGTGCCGTCGCCCTGGTTGCGATACAAATAGCCGCGCGGCATGGGCAGCCCGCGCGGACCACAGTTCACCGCGACGGCCTTGAAATTGCAATAAGGGTTGGCTCCAGGCTTAGGCAACCGTTCCAGATGCAGATCGACATAGTTGGAAACGAACAGATCCAGGTGGCCGTCGCGATCATAATCGAGAAAAGTACATCCGGATCCCCAGCGAAGATTTCCTTCGTACAGCAGCCCCGCCTCTCGCGTGACATCCGTAAACGTACCGTTTCCGTTGTTTCGGTAAAGCACATTCTGACCGTAATACGTGATGAAGATGTCTTCGAAACCATCGTTGTTATAGTCACCAACAGTTACCCCGCTCGCCCAACCCGTGCGCAGCAGGCCGGCCTTCTCCGTGACATCGGTAAATGTGCCGTCCCGATTATTTTTGTACAGGCGGTTGCTGGCTTCTGGAATGACTTCGTCCATGCGCTTACCGCAAAGCACGAAAATATCCAGCCAGCCATCGTTGTCATAGTCCAGGAAGGCGACACCGCAGCCCACAGTCTCAACAATGTAGTTCTTATGCGTGAGGCCGCCGTAGATGACAGGAGCCGTAAGCCCAGCCTGTGCGGCAACATCGGTGAAGTGCGCAAGAAACGGGATACCGGAGGGCTTGCCTCGGGGCACCGGCTTCACATTGCGGGTAGTGATGCCCTGACCCAAAGCCAGCGTCGACGCGGCCGTCATCCATAGAAAATCACGTCGCGTGAGTGGGGTTCTGGCTCGGTTCATGGTTGCATGATGCGGTTTATTGCGGCGGCGCCGGAGCCGCGTCACCCGATACCTTCTGTATCAGCGAGTCTTCCGTTTTGCTGTGCAGTTCCCTGGTCTTGGCAAACTCTACAGCCGCCTTTTGCTTTTGTCCAACCTGGGAGTAGAGCCGCGCCAGCCGATAGTGAGCGTCCGGCTGCGTGGGATCAAGCTTGACCGCCCGTTCAAACGCTGCGATGGCTTCCTGGTTCTTATTTTGATCCGCATAGATGCGGCCGAGATCGAAATACGCCAGCCGAAGATCCTTTTGCAACTCCATAGCTTTGGTGATCAGGGGTTCGGCTGTAGCAGCGTCATTCGTGCGTAGCGCAATGTCACCCAGGTACAAGTAAGCCTGGGCATAGCCTGGATTGTTCTTTACTTCCTGTTGCAATTCCGGCAATGCCTTTTCGTAATCCCCTTTTTTGAAATAGAGGTAGCCCAGCTCGAAGTGGAGAACAGGCTCGTTGGGAGAGATGGCTGCTGCGCTCTCCAGTTCCTTGATTGCATCCTCCGTCTTGCCCATGCCATCCAGCGCTTCGGCCAGCAACATATGTGCTTGTACGGCATCAGGGTTCGCCGCCAGGATGCTCTTGAACTCCGTCAAGGCACAGTCATACTTGTGACTCCATAAGCAGCTTTGCGCAAGCACATTGTGCAGTTCCAGGTTCGAAGGATCGTTCTGACTTCCCTGCTGCAGGTACGGAACCGCCAGCGCATACTGCCGCAGGCCGTAGTAGCTCATCCCCAGAAGCAAGGTGCTGCGGGCATCATCCGGCTTTAGCTTCGCCGCAGTTTTAAATATCGGGATCGCTTGCTGAAAGTGCCCTTGCTTAAACTCGGCAACCCCAAGGTTGTAGGCAACCTCCGCCTGCCCGGGATCCAGCGCCAATGACTTCCGGTACTCAACGGTGGCGGGTGCAAGCTGGCCTTGCTGCGCGAGACAGACTCCCAGGTTGCTGTGGACCGTGGCGTTGTTCGGATTGCGGGTTTCCAACTGGCGCCACAGCACTTCAGCATCATGAAACCTGTTCGCTCGCATGAGATCCAGCGCCTGGTTCGCAAGATCATCCTGCCCATGCAGAGGGAAGACTGCCCAAACCAGGAACAGCAGTATCCATCGCAAACCACCGGCCTCTACCAGCGACATCATGTCTACCGGATTATCACGGAATCCTTCACCCTACGCCAGCGTGATCGTCAGCCGAGTCACCGAAGATGGCGGCAAAGTGAACTGCACCACCTTGCCTGAAACCGAAGCTGTCGACCGCTTCGTTGCCACCGCATCTGGCTGCTCGAAGGTGTTGTGCTCGTGAACGTCTCCACCGCCCAGTACTTCTGTCTCAGCAGCGGCCGCGCTCGCATCCCCGCGCAACATAATCCGGGCGGGGCGAGCTTCCGTCAGGTGAGGATTGACTACTGTCAGCGTCAACACTTTCCCGTTGACCGACGCGGACCCATTGAGCCCCCACAAGCGCGCATCAGGACCGCCCACCACCGCCTCATCGCCCGTGGAGCTGAGTTGCTTCCGGATGGCTTTGCGGGGAAAAGAAATATCCGGCACCGAGAACTGAACCCGCACCGCCTGGGCTCCCTGGTGCCCTTTGTACATATCGAAGACATGAAAGACAGGCGTAGTAATAAAGTGGTCCTCATGGGAGAGGAATAGCGAATCGATGCAGTTGATCAACTGCGCGCAGGCTGCTATGCCTACCTTCTCTGCATTGCGATTGAACGTATCAAGGGTGAGCGCCGTCATGATCGCATCCCGCACCGTCAATTGTTGCCCCAGTACGTGAGTAGGATCGAGCCTGGTATCGCTGAAGCGGTACCAGGGCCCATATTCGTCGACCACCAGTTTGACGTGATGGTTTCGATCGTAGACCCCCATCGCCGTCCAGTGATCGAGCATGATCTTTTCCATCCGGTCGGCCAATGCGTAGCCTGGATAAACATCCTCAGCGGTGAACTTGAGCGCCTCCGGCAGATCCGTGTAGTAGTGCATGGACCAGCCGAACGGCGGTTTGATCCGGCGCTCCGGGGTGAAGATGTTCTCGAAAAAGCGCGTGGTCCAGTCCACATCGTCCTGGTTTGGGCCCGAGGCAATCAGCTTCAGATCAACACCATACTTGGGCAGCCATGATTGGTATCTCCGATACTCGCTGGCGTATTCCTCGGGCGTAAAATTACCGCCGCAGCCCCAGCTCTCGTTGCCTACGCCCCAATACTGCACGTTGTACGGCTCGGGTGAGCCGCTGGCCGCCCGTACCTCCGCCCAGGTCGTACTGCCCGCGGGCGAGTTGCAGTATTCAACCCATTGGTCGAAGGCATAGGCATTCAAACTGCGAACATTGGCCGCAAGATAGGGCTCGGCGCCAGACAGCTTGCAGAAGCGCACAAATTCGTCGGTACCAAACTGGTTCGGATCGTAGCTGGGTAATCCTTTCCTGGGGAGGCCCTTCGAATCGGGGTCGTCGACCCAGAAATCTGTACGACGCGGACGTTTGTCCTTTGGTCCGACACCGTCTCGCCAGTCATAGCTGTCGGCAAAGCACCCGCCGGGCCAGCGGACCGCTGGCGCTTTGATCTGTCGCATTTTCTCGATGAGCGCCGTACGGATACCGCCGGTGTTCGCAATCCTGGAATTCTCGCCCACCCAGACACCGTCGTAGATCACCGCACCGAGTTCTTCCGTGAAGTGGCTATAGATCGAGCGGAGAGATGGTTCCCAACGGCTCGTCAAGCATGACCTCGATGAGCGCATCGTCCGGCGTGGTGGTTGCGGAAGGGAGCTTGCGCGAAAAGAGAAAGGCCGACCCGGCCATGGCGCTGGTCTTCAGAAAGCTGCGTCGTTGCATGCTCGTCCTCAAAAATTGCGTATTCCCGGTAAACCTTTACTCAGAAGGACGAAAGTAGAATCTCCCTTCCGTGGCTGTCAAGTGTCCATTTACTATTTTTCACAGACAGCGTATGTTGAAAACAATTTCTCACCTACGCCATGGCAAAGAGTAAGCCCAAAACCAAGCGAGGCTCCACCAAGAAGCCGGCGCTCATGGATATAAGGACGGTAGCCCAGAGGGCAAAGGTTTCCATCGCCACCGTCTCCCGCACCATCAATCATAACCCTACCGTCAATGCCAAGATGGCCAAGCGGGTATGGGATGCCATCCGCGAACTTGACTATTTTCCGAATACCCAAGCGCGCGCCCTGGTCTCGGGCCGAAGCGGGCTCTTTGGCCTCATCGTTTCTGAAATTACCAATCCATTCTTCCCCGAGCTGATCCAGGGATTCGAGGATGTTGCCGTTGCTAACGGTTACGAAATCCTGGTGAGCTCGACCAACTATGATCCCAAACGCATGGCGCTTTGCATTCGCCGCATGCTGGAGCGCAAAGTCGAGGGTGTCGCGGTAATGACCTTCGGCATTGAACAGCCACTGCTGGAACAACTCGCGGAACGCAACATCCCCCTGGTGTTCGTCGATCTGGGACCGGAGCGGCCAACCATCAGTCTGCTGAAGGTCGATTACCACCACGGGATTCGGCAAGGGGTACAACACCTCGCAGCCCTGGGGCACCGCAATATTTCGTTCATCTCCGGACCCAAGCGCTTGCACTCGGCGCAATCGCGACTGGATGCCTTTACCAAGTCTCTCGTTGAATGCGGCATTCCTCTTGAGCCGGACTGGGTAATCGAGGGCGATCACACGCTGGAAGGTGGCATCCAGGCAATGGAAAAGCTGCTGGCCGGCAAAAGACTGCCTACTGCCGTCATGTGCTCGAACGACATGACCGCGATTGGAGTGCTTCACAAGGTGTATCGCGCTCAGTTGCGTGTCCCCGACAACCTGTCGGTCATCGGCTTTGACGACATTCACATGGCCAGGGTCACGATCCCGCCCCTCACCTCAATCCAGATGTCCCGCCTGGAGTTGGCGCGCGCCGCAGTCACGGCTCTGCGCGCCCACGTGGAAAGCAACGTGCCCCATCGCGAATACAAAATCGACACCCATCTCGTTGTCCGGGAGTCAACCGGCTATCCGCCTGGCACGATGGAAAATCTCGCCGGTCCCAAGACCCGCGCCGCTTCGGCGATCAAACAGCGCAAAGCCGGCGAATTCAGACATTCGATAAAGCGACTTAGTGCGAATGCCGGGGAACCACCTTGCGCAGATCGTGATACTTCACGGCAAATTCCAGACAGGCGCCGGTTTCCAGTTGGCCCACATTCGACCGGTAAAACTCCTGCCACGGCGACTGATTGGTGATTTCCGCCGGCTTCAGCCGAAGCTCGGCGAGCCGCGATCTCCTCCTCAGTCAGCAACACATCGACCCGACGCTGCTTCAAGTCGACTTTGATTTCATCGCCCGTCCTGAGAATCGCAAGGTTCCCGCCAATCGCCGACTCCGGCGAGATATTCAGGATCGACGGGCTGTCCGACGTGCCGCTTTGGCGGCCATCTCCCATGCACGGCAGCATCCGAATTCCCTGCCGGATGAGCCTGCCCGGTGGCGTCATATTCACCACCTCCGCCGAACCTGGATATCCCACCGGCCCCGCTCCGCGAACCACCAGGATCGAGTGCTCATCAATATCGAGCGAGGGATCTTCGATACGTCTGCGGTAATCTTCCGGCCCGTCAAAAACGACCGCGCGCGCCACAAAGCAATCCTCATTCCCCGGATCGGACAAGTAGCGCCGTCGAAACTCATCGCTGATCACGGATGTCTTGACCAGGGCCGAGCTAAACAGGTTCCCCGAAACAACCACGATCCCGGCGTTCTGCTTCAACGGATGGTCGTAGGTCCGGATCACATTGGTATCCAGGCTTCGTGCGCTCTTGTAGTTCTCGCCGATCGTCTTCCCACTCACAGTAAGCGCGCCGGTACGAATCTTGCCCGCTTGCATCAGCTCGCCGAAGATCGCGCCCACACCACCGGCGCGATGGTAGGCCTCGCCGAGAAACTCACCCGCCGGCTGCACATTGGCCAGCAGATGAATCTGGTGGCCCACTCGCTCCCAGTCGCGAATGTCCAGATCCACGCCCACGTGCCGGGCGATGGCGATAATGTGTGGTGGACAATTGGTGGAGCCACCAATCGCAGAATTCACCACGATCGCATTCTCAAAGGCTTCCCGGGTAAGGACCTTGCTCGGGGTGAGATCTTCGCTCACCATCTCCACGATTCTGCGCCCGGTGAAGTACGCCATCCTACCCCGCTCCGCATAGGGCGCTGGAATTGTTGCGCACCCCGGCAACGACATCCCCAAAGCCTCGGCCAACGAATTCATCGACAGTGCCGTGCCCATGGAGTTACAGTGGCCCGCGCTCGGTATGCCGGCAAGCACCTCGTCAATTAATTGCTCTCCGGTAATCTCGCCCTCAGCCAGTCGGCGGCGCGCTTCCCAAAGCACCAGGCCGGTGCCGGCCAGCTTGCCGTTCACATAGCCATCGATCATGGGGCCGCCCGACAACACGATGGCAGGAAGGTTTACGGTAGCGGCAGCCATCAGAGCAGCAGGCGTGGTCTTGTCGCATCCCGTGGTAAGCACCACGCCATCGAACGGATATCCGGCGAGAATCTCCACCAGCCCAAGATAGGCGAGGTTGCGATCGAGCGCGGCGGTGGGCCGCTTGCCCGTCTCCTGAATCGGATGCGTGGGAAATTCAAAAGGCACCCCGCCCGCATCGCGTATGCCCGCCTTCACTCGCTCGGCAAGCGCTACATGGATCCGGTTGCATGGAACCAGGTCGCTGCCGCTTTGCGCGATGCCAATGATCGGCCTTCCCGACTGAAGTTCTCCACGG
The DNA here is from genome assembly GCA_963847155.1 of uncultured Acidobacteriaceae bacterium. Taxonomy (GTDB): domain Bacteria; phylum Acidobacteriota; class Terriglobia; order Terriglobales; family Acidobacteriaceae; genus PALSA-350. The sequence goes on from CAWJZH010000014.1 coordinate 123,047, forward strand.
GTAATGCCGTAGTTGCCGTAGCGTTCCAGGTAGACGGCTGCTTCTCCCGGTTCCTCGTGGTCATCGAACCAGATCCCGCTGCGCAGTTTCTTCCGCTCGTCCATCTAATAGCCCAGACTTTTGTTGACTACGTTTTCCAACGGCTCTCCATTCGAAAACCGGCGGTATTGCTCCAGGAAAAACTGCATCGCCTGGTTGAGCCATTGCTTGGTGTGATCAGCGCAGTGGGGCGACAGCAGCACGTTCTCCAGGCGATACATCGGATCGCCCGGCGGCAGCGGCTCACGCTCAAACACGTCAAGCCCCGCTCCTTTGATTTGCTTCGCCGTCAACGCGCGCACCATCGCCGCCTCGTCAATCACGGGTCCGCGCCCTACGTTCACCACCACTGCCGTCGGCTTCATGGCCGCGAATTCCCTATCGCTCAGCATGTGGTGGGTCTCCGGCGTGAGCGGCAGCGCGACCACAACGTAATCGCATCGTGCCAGCATGGCCAACAAATCTTCAGGTTTGTAGTACACATCGATCAGAGGATCGGGCGTGTTCCGGTGGGTGCCTCTTCACTGCCAGCACGGTCATGCCCATGGGCCGCACTCGCTTGGCCACAGCACGGCCGATATCTCCGTAGCCCACAATCCCCACTGTCTGGGTGTCGATTTCTTCGACGTCAAATTGTTCCCACACACCGGCAATCTGGTTGCGAATCATCCGCCGAAAATCCTTGGCGAAAAAGAGAATCGCCGCCAGAGCAAATTCTCCCAACGACTGGCTGAACACACCGCTGCCGTTGGTCAACGGTACTTTGCTCTCAACCAGCTCCGGGAACAACACACTGTCCAATCCGGCCGAGCGCGAATGGACCCAGCGAACGTCTTTGCACATATAAAACACGTCGCGCAACACTGCCCGCGGGGCCGACCAGGCAAGGATGACCACAGGATCGTTCACGGCACTCGCGAAATCCTGAGGCTTGCGGCCCACGATGTGTCGCAGGCCCTGCAACATGCTCAATTGGGGATCGTCCTCCTGCGTCACTGCCAAAACCGTGTACTCGACACTCATGCCCTGCTCGCACTCCTCTCTCGGTCGGATTCTACGCTACGAGGGCTGATGCTATCATTCTCCGGGCCACGCCAGGAGAAGCGCTTGAACCACAATCTGCCTCGTCCACTACGCGGAGTCATCACCGCCATGGTCACTCCCCTCGACCAGGACCTCCATCTGGATCAGGAGGGCCTCGAACGCCTCATCGAACACCTGATCGCGGGTGGAGTTCACGGCATCTTCATTCTGGGGACCACCGGCGAAGCGCCAAACCTGCCCTACAGTGTGCGCGCGGAGCTGATCGAGCGGACTTGTAAATTTGCCGGCTCGCGCATCCCGATTATTGTTGGAATCACCGACACCTCTTACCAGGACGCGCTCCGCATGGCGGCGAAGGCCTATGAATGCGGCGCAGTGGCGGTCGTCGCTGCCCCACCCTATTATTTTCAGGTAGGTCAGGCAGACCTGTTGCACTATTTCAAGCGGATGGCGTCGGATTCGCCTCTCCCCCTCTTTCTCTACAATGCCCCGCTAAACACGCGCCTCTCGATCGACGTGCCAACCGTAATCGAAGCTGCTGCGGTGCCCAACATCGTAGGCCTGAAGGACAGTGGCCTAAACATGGGGTATTTTCATGCGGTGAGAGAGGGCGTGCGGTCGCGACACGATTTCAGCCTGCTGGTTGGTCCCGATGATCTGCTGGCGGAGGCAGTGCTCTTCGGGGCTCACGGAGGCATGGCCGGTGGTTCCAACGTAAATCCGCGACTCTTTGTTGATCTGTACGACGCTGCAGCCGCGGGAGACATGAACCGCGTCGCCACGCTTCACCAGCAAGCGATCGAGTTCGATAACGCCCTCTATCGCTCCGCGGAGGACCCCCACAACCCGCTACGCGCACTCAAAGCCGCACTCTCGGTCATCGGCATTTGCGGCGCAACCGTGACTCCTCCCCTGCGCCCTATTTCGAACGCGGAGCGAGATGGCATCCAGAAATATCTACAGGCGGTTGGGCACTGCACGGCCGCGCGATGACCGGGCGGCTGTACAGGCTACTGAAAAACTGCGCCTTGTTTGAAGGGTATGGCCTTCAGCGCCTGCGTGAGAACGACTATGACGAAATCGAGTCCCGCTGGGACGGCTGAAGTTCAGACGTGTCCAAATTAGATTTTTAAAATGTCTCGGTTTAGGAACTGGCCTTTCTGTGCAACGGTCCTCTCCTTTTTGTCATCCCGAGCGCAGCCGAGCGGATCTGCTGTTCTACGGACTACTCCTGGAAAACCGGAATAACAAAGGGGAGACTGATGTTTCCAGGAGGGGTGGATGACTAGTGGAGGTGTTGTGGACCGGTAGGAGCGGGGCACACGAATGGCGCACCGCAGATCCACTCGGCTGCGCTCGGGATGACAAAAAGGAGAGGACCGTGGCAAGGAAAGGGCGGTTACTGGAGGAAAGGGCGGTTGCTGCGCCGAGGCATTGTTTTAAATCCGATTTGGGCAGCAGACGATCTAGATGCAACCAGAATTTAATTCCGCCAAGCCCGCTTAAAAGCAATCAACAAGTTACATCCTCAAAAAGCCAGTTGCTCCGCTAATTTGGACAACTCCGGCTAAAGTTAGCCCACGACGCCCGTCCTGGGTTTGGATCCGCTCTTGAAAAGTCCAGCAGGGACGACTGAAGAAGTTATCGGATTGGGGTCCTCAATCGCGGAATATTCTTAGATCGGAGTGCTCTCAAGATAGCCTCTGGGTAACTTCCAGTCGTCCCTACGGGACTTTTAGTTCCTCGAATTTCTACCCAGGACTGCGTCCTGGGCTAACTTCAGCTATCCCTTCGGGACTGATTTTTACTACTTCCGCCGCTTACCCCAGTAAATAAATGTGCCGAATCTCGTCGCTGTGACGATATCCATCGCACCGTCTTTATTCAGGTCTACGGCGAGCACGTCGGAACCCACGCCCGTGTGACTGTCAATCAGCTCCGGCACAAACTCTGCTCCACCAGGCGCCTTGGGATTGCGCACTGTCTTGTACACATAGAGAACCGGTTGACCATAGGGGTCCGGGTCGAGGTAGGTGTCCAGGTGCGACCAGTAACGCTTGCCCACAATGAAATCAGGCACACCGTCACCATCGACATCGGCGAACGTTGTACCGTGCGGCTCTGAAAACGCCACATTTCCCGCGTTCTTAGTCGAAAAGTCATCCATGATCATGTGTTTCACGAATGAGACTTTCCCCTGGGCATCGCGCTTCTGTTCAAACCAAGCCATACCCCAACCGTGCGGATTGAGCACCGTCACGACATCATTTAGACCGTCCCCATTCACGTCGTAGACGGCCATCACGCTGCCGCCCATAATGCCGCGCCCATAGCGGCCAAACGCTTCCGGATGGTAGGTCCACGTCTCCTGGTTGCTGCCCGCCGCCGGTTGCTCCCACCATCCATAGGGATTCACGATGTCCATCCGGCCATCACCGTTAATGTCCCCAACCCCGATGCCGTGAGCAGTCGCATATCCTTTCTCTGAAACGTTGTGCACGATCCACTGTCCAGTGGGATTGGCAGGATCTGGCTTTGCGTAACGGACTTGTCCACCGCCCATGTAGACAATCTCAGGCTTGCCGTCGCCATCGACATCGCGCATCACGGCAATTTCACTTTGCACTTCGGGAACGACTTTGAATTTCTCCCAACGATGTTCTTCTCCCTTGGGGTTCACATACAGAAAAACGCCGGCCCCGGCCCCGCCATAACTCACCGTCACCACATCCGCCCAGCCGTCACCGGTGAAATCCGCCGGGAAATCCATCCACGCGTCACTCGCAAATTTAGTCGATGGATTCACCGTCTCAGCGAGATACATCTCTCTCGATTTTGTGTAGTCGGGGCCGTAGTAGATGTACGGGCCCGATACGATGTCCAGGATGCCATCATGATTGAAGTCCGCCGCGCCCGAGCTCCACGAGTAGTAGAAATCGCTCAGTTGTTGTTTGCGGAAGCTGCTCGAAATTTTATCCGGCAGGCGCTCCTTCATGCCCAGGTCCTTATAAGCCAGGTCCTTGAAACGCACTTCCCCGCTGCCCCCGGCATAGAGCGCGATCGGGCCGTATCCTTCGTCGCCCACCGCACCATGCTCGCGTCCGTTATTGAGGAATGTACGAACGATATTGGCATCGAACAGAATCTCGGCCTCATTCCAATCGTCGGCGCGCAACTTGCTATCCGGCGGGGTAAAAGGCAGCGTTACGGTGGAAACCGGCGGGTGGAATTCACGCGGAGCGTCAGGGCTCGGCGGCGGTGCGATTCGCTCCAGTCCGCCTCCGCGCCGCAACTTGTTCCGCTCGACCATCTGCCCCTGGGCGTCGATGGTAACGCTGTAGGTTGGAAGTTCCGGATCACTCAGCGCGACATAGATACCTTTCATCCCGGTGGGTGTCTTTTCCGCACGCAACAGGACACCGGTTTCGCACGCTCCCGTGCAGCGGAATTGGGTGTAGACACCAATATCCTGGTACGAGCGATCAAGCATCAGCCAACCGCCTCCCGGTTTGGGCGTAGCGACTATCTCGCCGTTTTCGGCACGCCACTCCGACGGGCCAAAGGTGTGCCAGCCACTGAGGCTCGAACCAGAAAAGGTGGTGTCCGGATGAAAGGAGGGACCGGCGGCGAACACCGGTACAAAACTAAAGAGCGTGCCCAACAGCAACAGGCGTTTCCCACACATGGTTTCCTATCCTTGGCTAGCGATCCGTTCGCAACAGGGATTGCATAGCGTGCAATACCAGTTGCATCCTATATCAACTCAGATCGCAGTAGTCAAGGGGCACTTGCCGGTTATGCCTGCAAGCGAATGGCGATTCAGTTTGTTCCAAGCCGATTGAAAAACGCTTTGTGGTGCCGCACGAGTCGCAAATGACAAAGGCTTTAGAGCGTGTGGTTAGCGAACCGCGTCTGGATCAAACAGCAGGGGAAAGAATTGGCCAGTCATCTTGTCTCCGGGAGGAATGGGAGGAACGCCCGCCAGCAACTCCTGATCAGAGGCGGAGCGGACGCCGTCGCGAAAAGCGTTGATCAACGTTGCCCGGCGCGGTCTCTGCGAACGGTTTTCATAGGAACCATGAACCATCAATGGATGATGGAAGGTACACTCACCGCGCTTCAACTCGATCGGAACAGGCCGGAAAGCCTCCTTTTGTTCCGGCGATAACACAGTCATGATGTCATCCATGTTTCCGGTAAGACCGGTCACCGGCAGCAACTTCCATCGGTGGCTTCCCGGAACATAGTAGAGGCAGCCATTGTCGCGGTCACTGTCGTCCAGAGCAATCCAGCAGGTAAGGTGCGACATCGGCTCGGTACGTGTCCAGTAGGAATAGTCCTGGTGCCACGCGACCACGCCGCCATGATGCGCCGGCTTGCAGAAAAGCTGATCATGCCAAAAGCGCACCCGGCCGCCCAGCAACTGTGATGCGGGTACCAGGAACGCCGGGCTCCAAAGTACGTCGTGAAATCCGGGTGCGGTTCGCCAGGCTCCTAGCGCGTGAAAGAGAACCGCATTCGGATCCTTGGACTCGTTGGAGTGATACTCATGGAACAGGTGGTGGGCGGGGTGCGATTTTTTCATCAGGCCGGCTAGTTCAGAACACAAGATCTCTACCTGCCGATCATCGAGAACCCGGATACCGGCCACGTAACCCTGCTCGTTAAATTTTAAGAGCTGTTCATCGCTCAGCCGAAACTTCTGCCATCCCTCAAAGTTTCCAGGCTGCTCGAGAAACTGGCCGACTGGTGCGTGCGCTTCAGACAGGTCCATGGACATCACAATTCCCGCCCAACAGGTTACCGCATAATCGCCTGCAAGGGATCGCCAGGACTTTGCCGCTGGAGAACAAAAGCCTCCGCCCGTGGGTAACCACCTTCTACACCACGAAACAGCGCTACCTGGTCTTGCAACGCGTAGTACCGGTCAGGCGTCTGGCTGGCGTGGGCATAGCACGCGGCCCGCTTGATCGCTTCGGTCTCGGTGATATCAACGTAATGTGTCGGGGAGAATTGCAACGTGTCCTCCCCATCAGAAACTTCGTAGTAGTAGAGAGCAAATTTATGCTTTGACTGCCGCCAGGCATCGTAGGTCAGCATGGTGATGGCCCGATGGTCGCGATGGTTATCGATGGGCCATTGGGTAAACACCGCGTCGGGCTTCTCGGTGTCGATGAGTTTGCCGTACTCCTCATAATGCTGATTGTCCACAATGGCGTGGCCATTCGTCTGGCCCGCGTATGCCGGCGTTGCTTTCAATACTTCGCAAGCCTTTTTGGCCTCCGCAGTTCTCGTGGCTCCATCTGTGGGAGGCCATGCTCCGTCATTCAGGTACATGAGCACCACCCGGTGCCCGAGACTGGTAAGCCGGGCGACAGTACCCCCACAGCCGTATTCCGGATCGCCAGGATGGCCGCCCGCTACGATCACCTTTAGTTTTCGAGCTTCCGCCATTGCGCCGGCTACCGGTACTCCTAAAACTAATGCGGAAGCCAGGCCCCCGGCACCGAGCAGCACATCCCTTCGCGTCACTCCCACGTTCCCACCTTCCTCTCAGCATTTGATTATCCCGTGTTTATTGGGCGCCCTCCGCTACAAGATAGAATCATGGTTCCCGGCTAGGACTGGCCGCCAGGAGACGCCTTCAGCCCGTGCCTACCAAACGCCCCATCTTCCTCTACAGCCTCTTGGCCGTTCTTTTTGCGGTCAATTTGCTCTACCGGGTCTTTTACCTTCCCGACTTCATCCATCGTGAAGGATCGAACTTTCCTTTCTTCTTTGTGGAATCGGGGAGCAACGGAATTGACCTGACTACTCCGAAGGCCGCCGCCTTCGGTATCCACAATGGGGACCAGCTGCTCGCCGTGAATGGAGTGGCATATACCGGGACTGGCGTCCTGGGCCGCGCTTTCACAAAAGCCGAACCCGGTACTCCGTTGGTGGTAACGATTGTCCCCGCACACTCTGCCGGCGGCCAGAGAACCATCTCTCTGCCGGTGACAAGGTCGGGGTTTGAATCATGGGATGTGGTGAGTGACTTCGTGGTCGGCTTCCTGCTGCCTTTTGTGTCTCTGCTGCTCGGCTTCTGGGTCGCCTTTCGACGTCCTCGCGATCCGCTCGCGTGGCTCTTGCTCGCGTTGATGCTGAGCTTTCCGCATATCCTGCAAACTTTCGTAGTCTACGGGTGGCCGCCTGGGTGGCGGGAAGCGGGCGTGCTCTACGAGAGCACCTTCGAGGCGGCTTTCCCCATCATCATTTTCCTGTTTGGCCGCTTCTTTCCCGAGCCTTTCCCCCAGGGGAGCGCCTACGACAAGGTGTGGCGGGCCATGTGGTGGCTTTGCGCGCTCCCCTTCGCCATCGTGGTGGGGCTCGAAATCATTGTGGACGTGGGCGGCCTGAGCGACTATCGATCGGTTGCGGCGCTCCACCACATGCTCGCGCCGCTCACTCCCGTTGGGCAGGTTCTGTCGTTCGCCCTGATTGGCAGCTTTTTCGCGGCCATGGGCATCAAGCTCGGCTTGAGCCAGTCGCCCGACGCCAAGCGAAGGCTTCGCTTCCTTTATTGGGGAGCCATCGCGGCATTCACTCCCGCGCTCGTTCCCGCCATATACGCGCGACTTCAAGGCAAGACTCCAAACGAGATTTTTCCCGCCTGGTTGATTGCCATCGTTCTTATTCCCCTGATCCTCTTTCCGCTCACACTGAGCTACGTCATCGTGGTGCAGAAAGCGATGGGCGTGAGTGTTGCCCTTCGTCAAGGATTGCAATACACCCTCGCCAGGGGCGGCATACGAGTACTGCAGATGGCTGCGGTGGGGGCTGTCATTGTCGCCGCAATGACCATGGTCAGCAACGCCAACCATGAACGTTGGCAAAAGATCATCGTTATTCTGGTCGGGATCACGGCGTCGTTGACCATCGGCCGACTTGGCGACCGGCTGCGTGTGTGGGTGGATCGCCGGTTCTTTCGCGAGAACTACAACACAGAACATGTATTGACGGACCTGAGCGACCAGGTGCGTTCGATGGTCGAGCCCAAATCGCTTTTGGAAACCGTGGCCGGCCGGATTTCCGAGACCTTGCATGTACCGCAAGTGGCAATTCTCCTCAGCGGAGGCGGCTTCTACCAGCCCGCTTTCGCGATGGGCTACCCGGCCCCTCCCGCAGTTTCGTTCCCCAGCAAGACGGGGACAGCGATGGTGCTGAAGAGCCAAAAGGAGCCTGCCCGGGTCTTCCTGAACGACCGTGATTCCTGGGTGTATCGCGAGCAGACCATCAGCGATGAAGAGCGTCGCAAGCTGGCCACGCTGCAATCGGAACTGCTGCTGCCGCTCGCGGTGCGAGACAAACTTCTGGGCTTTATTTCTCTTGGCCCCAAGCGATCCGAGGAACCGTACACCGGCTCCGATCTGCGCCTGCTCAAGTCGGTCGCCGCACAAACCGGCCTCGCGCTCGAAAACGCCAATCTGTTGCAAACGGTCGCGGATGAAGTGGCCAAGCGCGAACGGCTCAACCGCGAAGTCGAGATCGCCCGCGAAGTGCAGGAGCGGCTCTTTCCCCAAAAGCTGCCGATCATCGCGGGTCTCGACTACGCGGGTCATTGCCGGCCTGCACTCGGCGTCGGCGGCGACTACTATGACTTTCTTGCTTTGCCACACGGAAACCTTGGCATTGCCATTGGCGATGTCTCCGGTAAAGGTATCGCCGCTGCCTTGATGATGGCCAGCCTGCAGGCCTCATTACGGAGCGAGGCAACGCGCGCGCCGGAAAACCTGGCCGCCGCGGTGGCCAATGTCAATCGCCTGGTCTACGAGGCCTCTGCGTCGAATCGCTACGCAACCTTCTTTTATGGTCAGTACGATCCCGCACAAGGCCAATTCGACTTTGTGAACGCAGGTCATAATCCTCCCATGCTCTTTCATCGAGCCGACCCCGGGGCGGTCACCCGCCTGGAACGCGGAGGCACGGTGATCGGTCTCATTGAGAATGTCCACTACCAGCAGGGTTCTGTGCGCATCAGCCCGGGCGACCTGCTGGTCGCTTTTACTGACGGCATCAGTGAAGCCATGAACCTGGAGGACGAGGAGTGGGGCGAAGACCGGCTACTTGACTCGATTCGCGGCTGCCGAGCAAACACGGCGCAGGAAATGCTGGAGACTATCTTCGCCGCCGCTACCCAATTCGCCGGCGCCGCGCCGCAGCATGACGACATGACCCTGGTTGTTCTGCGCGCATTCGCTCCCCCGGCTTAGGGCTGGTCGTTGACCGCGGGCAACCATGTGAGCAGCGCCCCAGGTTGCGCTTTAGATAGGAGATTCCCGCTCGAACACCAGCAGAGGCAAGCTGCGAATAAGGCTCATCTGACTATGGTATCGTCTCTCGGAGCCCCGTCAGAATCCATTCAGCGCCATTGAGGTGAACCATGCCGTGCGACCCAATTGAGCTCAAACATGTTCCGCTTTTTTCGTTGCTTGACGATGATGAGATAGCAGTCCTGGCTGCCCAGGTCGACCTGAAGTCGTTCGCGCCCCGACAGCGCATTTACAAGATCGGCGACCCGGGCATGCATGCCTACATCATGTTGTCCGGGGCCGTCCAGGTAACGACCGTTGACCAGGACCACCAGGAGGTCATGGTCGATCAACCCGGCCACGGCGAGTTTTTCGGCTTCGCCTCCATGCTGGACAAAACGCCCCACCAGACAACCGCCGTCGCCATGGAAAAGACCACCTGTGTCGAAGTCAGCCGTGACGATATTGCTGTTCTGCTGCAGCGCAAACCGATGGCAGGTATGGATATGCTGACCGTTCTTGGCCATCAATTCCATGCGTCACAACAATTGGTACGCATTCGCGCCAGCCGCAATCCGAACGAGGTAATCGAAGAAAAGTACACCTTCGGTGAGCGCCTCGCCGACGTAGTCGCAAGCTTCGGCGGTTCATGGACCTTTATCATTGTCTTCGGCGTCGTGTTGGTCACCTGGACCGCGATCAACGTTGCCTTGCGAACCAGAGCCTGGGATCCGTACCCCTTCATCCTGCTCAATCTTTTTCTATCCATGCTGGCTGCGCTTCAAGCGCCGGTGATCATGATGAGCCAAAACCGCCAGGACAAGAAAGACCGTCTGCGCAGCGAGTTGGACTTCGACGTAAACCGCCGCGCGGAATCGGAAATCCAGAACCTCTCCCGCAAGCTGAATCTTATGACCGATCAGCTTGGCGACCTCGATGACATGCTGCGCAACCAGCTTGCGCCTCCTGCGGACGCACAGCCCGGAGTAAAATAGGGGCGGTTGAGAAAGGACCTGAAGTTATGGCCGCTACGACGGTTCCCTCGGAAGTGAAGGTCGCGCAAACGCCACCCATGCCCACGTTTAGCACGGCTGGAGAAGAGCGCCTGCATCGGAAACAGCGGCTGGCATCCGCATTCCGCTTGTTCGCGAAATTCGGATTCGTGGAAGGGGTCGCCGGCCACATTACGGTCCGCGATCCGGAATTGACGGATCATTTCTGGGTCAACCCGTTCGGCATGCACTTCGCGCACATCCGCGTATCTGACTTGGTCATGGTCGACGAAAAGGGCGCGGTCGTCGAGGGCAATCGGCCGGTGAACGAGTCCGCGTTTGCCATTCACTCACGCGTGCATGCAGCCAGGCCGGATGTCGTAGCGGCAGCCCATGCGCACTCCCTCTATGGCAAGACCTGGTCCTCGCTCGGTCGTCTGCTGGATCCGCTCACTCAGGACGCCTGCGCGTTCTATGAGGACCACAGCCTGTTTGCCGATTACACTGGCGTTGTCTACGACATGTCGGAGGGCGACCGCATCGCCCAGGCGTTAGGACCCCGCAAGGCTGTCATTATGCAGAACCACGGAAACCTGACGGTAGGGAGCACGGTGGATGAGGCAGCTTTTTACTACATCACCATGGATCGCAGCTGCCAATCGCAGTTGATGGCAGAGGCAGCAGGCAAGCCAATTCCCATCGCGCATGAAGCTGCCGTGGTGGCGCGCAAGCAGGTGGGCAACCCGCGCGTTGCCTGGTTCCAATATCAACCCTTATACGACTTGATCGTCAGGGAGCAACCCGACCTGCTCGATTAGCGGAAAATGCTTTAGAGCGATGGGCCGCACCCATGCGGCAGGCGATCAGGAAGGCCTGCACCGTGGCCTCGACATTGGCCTTGTTCTGTCCCGCGATGTCGAAGGCGCTGCCATGCGCCGAGGTTGTAATCGGGAATGGGCAATCCGCCCTGGATCGTGACTCCCCGCTCAAATCCCAGGAGCTTCACCGCGATCTGCCCCTGGTCGTGGTACATCGTAACGACCCCATCAAAGTGGCCATCGCGTGCTTTGAGAAAGACGGTGTCGGCCGGAAAAGGTCCCTCAACGGGATATCCCTGCGCGTTGGCCTCATTCACCGCGGGAGCGATAATCTCGACCTCCTCCCGTCCACAGGAGCCGCCTTCCCCGGCATGCGGATTCAGCCCCGCAACAGCCACCCGCGGATGTTCAAACCCAGCCATCCGCAGGGCATCGTAGAGCAACTTGACCACGTCTAAAATGCGCTGCCGGGTCACATAAAGAGCAACGTCTTTGAGGGGAACATGGGATGAGATACGGGCAGTCCATAGGTTGCCCAGCGAATTGAACTCACCGAGATGCGAACTTACTTTGAGATAGTCGGCAAAGAAGTGTAGCTCGTCCGGGAAAGGCATGCCGGCCATTTTCATGGAGTATTTATTCAGAGGCGCGAAACAGATCGCGTCAATCTGGCCCGCCGCTGCAGCATCCAGGCACATCGACAAAACCTTGAGCACCGAGGCGCCGGCGGCGGCGGAACTGGTGGCGCGTGGAATCTCACCCTTGTGTCGCGCTCTCCACGGGAAGAAAGAACGGAGAGCCTTCGGGCAATGAGGCTACCTGGTCGAAGCTATGGACGGTGCGTGTGGGAACGGTCACTCCCGCAATGGCCTGCCCTTCTTCCCACAACCAGGCGTCGCCGACTAAAACCACTTTGGCATGTTCGATGACTGTCGCGGCGCGCCAACAGTTTGGCCATCAACTCGGGGCCGATTCCGGCCGGATCGCCGAGGGTAAGTGCCACCGTCGGCTTCGTTGAACGCTGACGTTGTGTCTCTTTCGCTAACAATCCAAGCCGTCCTATTCCAGTCATTCCATGGTGAATCATAAACAAGTTCGGCGCCAGGCCCCACGTATGATTCTGCTAACGGCAAGAAGTCCAGTTCTCACCTGACTACAACCATCACTCGATAGGGAGCCACCGATGAAGCATGTTCTCGCTGCGGCAACAATATTTGCGTTCGGAGCCATTGCCGCCGGACAGACCCCCTCCGCTACACTGCCTGCTTCGCCTTCCACGGTCGCCTGGGGCTACTATTCGGCCGAGGCCAAGCCCGTGCTTACCGTTCACTCCGGAGACACGGTCCGCATCCAGACACTCTCAACCTGCGGTCCCAACGACCGGTTGATGAAGGAAGGGGTGGCCGCTTCCGACATTCCTTCCTATAACGCCGACATTTATCGCGAGGTAAAGGACAAGGGACCCGGCGGCCATATCCTTACCGGGCCGGTTGACATTGCCGAGGCCGAACCGGGTGACGTGCTCGAAGTGCAGATCCTGAAGATTGACATCGATGTGCCCTGGGCCTGCAACGGCTTTGGCGCCGGCCGCGGCTTCCTGCCCAATGATTTTCCTTACGGCCGCACCAGGATCATCCCTCTGGACCGCGAGAAAATGATCGCCCACTTCGGGCCAGGTATCGACATTCCGCTGCATCCGTTTTTTGGCAGCATGGGCGACGCGCCTCCTCCGTCCGCAGGCCGCATCGACAGCGCGCCCCCGTGGATGCATGCGGGCAATATGGATAACAAGGAGTTGGTGGCGGGCACAACTCTGTACATTCCCGTCCACGCGAAGGGCGCGCTCTTTGAGGTTGGCGATGGCCACGCTGGACAGGGCAACGGTGAAGTCGATATCACCGCTATGGAAACGTTCCTCTCGGGAACGTTTCGGTTCGTGGTGCACAAAGACCAGCATCTTCTATGGCCGAGAGCGGAAACGCCTACCAGCTATATCAGCATGGGATTTAGCCCGGACTTGAAGGAAGCCACCGTGCTCGCGGTACGCGACATGATCAACTTTCTGGTTGAGCACAAGCACTTGAGCCGGGATGACGCGTATATGTTGACCAGCGTAGCGGTGGACGTCGATATCACGCAGCTGGTGGACGGCAGCGTGGGCGTTCACGCGATGTGCCCGAAGGCTATTTTCAGCAAGTAGGTTGGGGAGACCAACTCCCCTATGTCATCCGAGAGGCGGTGATTTTTTGGTTTCGTACGAAACGACTGCTTGTCGACCTCCCCCAACAACCGCCCCGTCCTTTGGCAACGGTCCTCTCCTTTCAGCAACTCTCTCCTTTTTGTCATCCCGAGCGTACCCGGATTTCCTGCCTCACTGCTCTGACCGGCGACCACGGATGTGGTTCTCTCCAAAGAGAACCACACGCAGCCGACTGAAGCCGCCACTCTCGACAGGAAATCCGGGAAGGCGACCTGTCCCGGCGTGCCGTGGAGGGATCTGCGGTGCGCCATTCGTGTGCCCCGCCCCTACTGGCGGACAACCTCCACCAAGCATCCACCAAATCCTCATGGAAGCACCAAGCTCCCCTTTATCATCCCGCCTACCCCGGCGTGCCGTGGGAGCGTGCCGTGGACGGATCTGCAGTTTTCTCCTAGTTCTCGCGCACGCTCTCTAACGTCTGAATCCGCACCCGGCTCGACTACGCCTTTTCTGCAAGCGCATGGTCGGCCGGCATATCGTCGCCGGCCCAGATTCTTTTTGCTGTCCAGGGGGCTGCGGATCCAGCCCAGAATGGATCGCTCGCCGGCAATCCCAGCGGGAGCCAAGCCGCGGAGCAGAGATAACAACTACCGGTAGAGATATAAGCTTCGGCAATCGATGGCTGATGCCCGTAAAAACCCACGCGCAGCCATCCCTGATCATCGAACATACCGGGCGCATCCACCATACGGCGCATCACGGCAGTCAGCGCAGACCGCACCTGCTGCGGAGAGACGCCCTCAGGTAGTTCGTGCCGCAGGGCCATCTCGGCAAGAAGATGAAAGGCGCCGAAGCGGTAGCATAGCGAACGGCCAATCGGGGGAAAGGTCGCTTCGGGGCTGATCATCCTTTCCTGAATCGCCGCATAACGGCGAGCGCGCAACAGCATCGCCGGCCGATAGGACTCCCAGGACGATGAGGACTTCCCACCGTGTCGAGGATATGCAACAGCATGGGATGGATTACAAAGCTGTTGTAGTAGTCCCAATGAAACAGCCGGGCCATCACCGTAAACTCCGTCGCCTTTGTACCAGGTATCCAGGGTGCGGATGGCATAGTCCACACGCATCGGATCCCACCACGACTCCCATGAACGACAAGGCTGCTTCCACCATCGCGGAAAACAGAAGCCAGTTGCTGTAGTTTGGCTGAATGACGCGCGAAGATTGAAGTGCCGCAATGACATGCTGTTGTGTCTTGCTGTCGAGTTTCTGCCATAGTTCTGTAGGCGCGCGCAGAATGGCCAGGGCGAGAAATGCAGTGTCGACCACGGGCTGGCTGCCCTGGTTGAAATTCATAAAGTCCGGCGATGCGGGATCTGTACCTGCCTGGATAGCCATACGCGACCACTCGGCATACTGATTCCGCAGGCCGCCTTCCGGACCACTCGTGGGCCGGATTCGAGCCACGGCGCAATGCCGGTAAGCAATCTGCCCATGGCCTCGAGATAAGTAAACTGCCGCCGCTCCGCCGCGTTACCGTGGGGCGCCTCGACCGGCATCTTCAGCTTGAGCTTTCTCTCACTGAGAGACTGCAGAACCGGGTGCGCAATCCGGGTCAGGACTTGCACCCAGTATTCGCGATCGTTGGTCTCTCCACCGCCGGTGACGCTTCCGAACTCGCAGGGATAGCCGAGAGAGCTCCGAGCGCGATGCTGCTCTTTAGAAAATCCCGGCGGCCAACACCCGTAAACCTGTCTTTGCTCATCTGACCTGCCACCAGAAACAGATGATACGGCACATCGGGCTGCCAATTGCGTGTGCCACCCCTCGCGAAGGCCCCCGCCCGAGCCTGGCGATCATGTGAATATTTTCTCCTTTTGTTCTCCTATACTGACCTAAATTCCCCCGGACCAGAAAGCTCGAACGATGTGGTGGTTCACTGTAAAGGTTGCGGCGAGAATATCCCGGCCGCCTTGGAGACAATGCCTTCGCAACCCCATCGCTGCGAGGTGTCCGCTCTGCCATGAGCACAGGTGTTACCTGCCGTCGGAGGTGTTCCTCGGCCGCCTATCGCACCTCATGATCCGGAGGCCTGGGAGCAGAGTAGATGGGCGGGTGGGATGATGACACCGCGGTTCAAAGCAAAGCCCAAACCGAAGGTTGAGAAGTTGAATCAGGTATGCTGTCACTGAATTCACAGCTACAGGAAACTTCTCCGGAGATTTCCGTCCCGGAACTTCGTCGATAGGAGAGAAAGCTATGGCCAGTGTGGTATCTAGCCTCAGGAACGCTGTCCGCTCTATCTTTTATATCTCCGCGGTCAAGAAATTCCTTGAAACCGTCCCGGGTATCCGGAACGGTTATGCGCCCGCACAGCGTACCCATCCGATCGACAGGATTTACGGCATTGATACCAGCGGGGTCGTTCAGGTCGAGAACATCCATCCTGACCAGAAGCTGCAAACCCTGATCTTTGCCTATGTAGGGTCGCAGCCGAGCATCGTGCGCCGGGCCTTGATGGCGCTGGGCGATATCAAAGGTTATGCCTTCGTGGATCTTGGATGCGGTAAGGGCCGCGTGACGACGGTCGCCAGCGAATTCCCTTTTCGTTCAGTCATCGGAGTCGAGTTATCTGCTGGGCTGGCGGCCACGGCCCGCGCCAATGCCGCCACCATCGCACGCCAGTTCCCCGACCGTCCGAAAGTGACGATTGCCCAGGCAAATGTTGTCGATTTTCCATTGCCGGCGAACAAGCTGGTCCTCTTTAACTATCACGCGTTCGGAGCGGAACTGATTGCCCAAATTGTGGCGAGGTGCGAAGCCGCCTTGGCCTCCGGCGAGTTGCCGCATATGTTTTTCGTCTACTACAACCCCGTTCATGCGGAGGTCCTCGACGCTTCACCTGCCCTCGCGCGGTTCTATGTGGAACAGATACAGTACGATAAATCTGAAATTGGTTTCGGGCCGGACCGGAGCGATGTGGTCGCGATCTGGCAAAGCATCCACGGTTCTGTCCCCACACCACATGGAGGAACAGATCGCAAGATCATCCGCATCCATGCAGGCGGGGCAGGGCTGGCGCCATGATCTGGATGCGGTCTGATCCCTTGTGGATGACGGCGCCTTTCGATGGAGAAGTTTCCGGGCATCTCGCACGTTAAGGAGTGCTGCGAACTCGGTATGGCGTAGATGGTCGGCTCCGTCAGCTCACTGCCTTCTCTTATTGCGCGGCAGCATATGCCCCGATAGAGGCGTGTCCGAGAACGTTCTCATGGACGCCATCGTCCTGAGACTGTGTCGCGCAGTTATAGACCGTGAGAATTGTGGCGTCGACGGGAATGATTGTATCGCCGGGCACCCGTCAAACCCACGGCAAAGCACTGCATTCGACGGTAAATCAAGGAAACGGCGCCCGTTCCGCTCATTGCGGCTTGCGAGCGGGCCCGATGTCTTCCATTTTGTGGATGCGGATCGAGTCGACCGCAAAATAGGAGACCTTTCATGAAAAGCAAAATAATGATTTCGGCAGTGCGCACCCTCTCACTGCTTTTGCTGGTTTCAGGCAGCTGTGCCCTGGCAGGGGAACGCAGGGCGGCGCACTTCGGCGGCCTGATCAATGACTATTCACCCTTGAGTACGAGTGTCAAAGGCAGCCCGTGGGAGATGCACGGCCAATGGTCCATGGACCTCTTCCCCGAATGGGAGACCGCCGACTTTTCAGCCGACATGACCATGTCAGGCTATGGAACAACCACGTCAGGCGCCGTAGATCCCGCTCATCCCTTGGTCAACCCTCATACGCACCATATCCGGCTGACCAACGTCAAGATCATCTGGAACATTACCGGCTGCCCCACCTACGCTCCCCCTGCGGTCACGACCGGCTTTCAGTTGAAGGGCACCGTCAGCCTGTTGACGGGGAACGGAAGCATTGCCCCTTTCGAGACGGATCCACCTTCTTCCACGCTGCAAGTCTGCGTCACGGGTGGGAGCGAGGTTCCGTACTCGATCCAGAATTCGAACATTACGCTGGTATTTGGGGGACCTGCGACGACACACTTTGGACCACAGGCCATCCATGGGGTGGTGCGCAAACCGTAGCTCATCGACAGGGCGGTTGGTGAACGGCGAATCGGAAGGCTGCCACAAATGGGTCGCAGCCTTCCGGCTCGGCCTCACAACACCGCAACTCCGCGGGCGTGGATTGGCACAGATCAAGGATGTCAGCGTTTGAGAAAAGAGATCGATGCTTTGAAAGGATTGACCCGCGGCGTTTGCTTCCGTGCCGCCATCGTGGTGGCGGCGCTATTGAGCGCGATGACCGCCGGGAATGCCCGGGCGACACGGCTGCCGGGTTCACGGCCACACCCTGGGCATACCCTGATCATCGTCGTAGCGGGGACGGTGACGGAATACCAGGGCCATGATTGCGGCTGTATGCCCCATGTCTATACCAAGGGCATGGCATTCATCGATCCCCACGATGACCAGGCACACATCATCCGGAACGGAGGGGACGCCGCGGCACGAAACGTCGCTATTCAGCTTATTCCTGCGGGGCTGGCGCGCCGGATTGACTTTGCAGACCCAGGCAACTGCCACTTCTAAGGTAGGGAGAATTGAGAGCTATGAATTTCTTCCGGTTACGAGGGTTCTACTTCATGGCTGCGGGAGCACTCGCGGTAGGACTTTTGATTCTTTCGATGCGTCCCGCAAGGCCGGACGAGCAGGCTGTATTTGTTCCCTTAAACCTCTTCTTTGAAGGTCTCGCTAAACGGAACCCTTCCTCGATCGAGGCCTCCGCGATCCCCGGAGCAACGTTTGTGTCGATGCAATACGGCACGCTGCAACAGGTGACATTTGAGCAACTTGCCCAACGGGTGGGGATGGGCACCACGCACATCGATGAGCGTATCCACGATCCTCTGGTGCGCATCGACAACGATCTGGCCGTAGTATGGGCGCCATTTGAGTTTCGCATCGACGGCAAATTAGACCATTGCGGGACGGACTTGTTCAGTCTTGTCCACAACGATGGGAAGTGGCTGATTGGGAGTCTCGCCGCTACCCTGCGAAAGGCTTGTGGAACACGTTAGTCTCGACTTGCCTGCGGGTTCGGTTATCTTCCGTCATGTCACCGCCGCCAGAGTCCACCAAAAAAACAACTTTGTTGCGCACGGCGAACATGAGCAGCAGCGTTCGTCGTCATGACCCAGCCGAACCGGCCGACTGCTCTGGAAAGTCACGCGGTTCTCCTGAAGGTTTGGCAAAGCCACAAAAGGCGACTCGTTCAGACCAGGCTTGCACCTTTACGTAATCAGTGTGAGACGAACCGGCGTTGCGAGACGATTCGTAACGGTCGCATCCAAGGACGATCCCATTCGCCAGCGCAGCTACTTGAAGAACATATCGAGCAGAGGTCCACCTGTTCGAAGCCGCTGGAAGGTTCGTGACATCCACTGGCTCGCCCACACGCTATCCATTCTTGCTATAGTCTCTCGCATGAAAATTCTGCTGTTAAGCTTGTGCCTGGTGACCACTGTCAGGGCCACCGCGCAGTCCGCCGTAGTCAGCGCCTACGTCCCGCCCACGCAATCGACCGCCCTCGCGACTACCTTCGTCGACTGGGACTCACTCGTTCCAAACCCTACTGCGACCGGCCAGGTGCGCCATATCTTCGACAACCCCACGATCGCCATGGACAAGCTCGAAGTTCACAGCACCACTCTCAATCCAGGCATGGAATCCCACCCCGTCCACCGCCATCCATGGGAAGAAATTCTCCTCGTCAAGGAGGGCGATTTCGAGCTCTCCATCAATGGCCGCAAGCAGCATGCCGGCCCGGGGGCCATGGTCTTCCTGGCATCCAACGATCCGCACAACGCCCGTAACGTCGGCAGCCGGCCAGCCACCTATTACGTCATCAACTTCGTGACGGACCTATCGCACTCCGCATCCGCTAAGTCCGCTGCGGAACAGGCCGTCCCGGGCAAACTTGCCTCCTCGGTTCTGGACTGCGGCCGTCTGCCCTCCACACCCACGCCCTCAGGCTCCCGCATCGTCTGCGTCAACTCGCCCACCCTCACCTTCCTCGCTCTTGAAAGTCACATCACGACTCTCAATGTAGGCCAGCAGACAGCACCCGATATCATCGATGCAAACGACGAGATCGTCGTCGTCAAATCCGGTCAGGTTGAGGTCACTGTCAACGGTATAGCCTCGCGCATGAACGAAGGCTCGCTCCTTTACTGGGCTCCCAACGACAAGCGAACCCTGCGCAACATAGGATTCACCCCCACCTCCTATCAGGTAATTCGCGTCACCTCGGCCAAATCGCCAAAGCCCATCGCCAACTGACCCCTGCAGCCTTGTCAGCCGTCGCTGCCGGGACGCAAGAGGGGGAACTGTAAGGAAGTCCGTCCCCTTATCCTCCGGGTTTGCGACCTCATTCCTTGCGCAATGCCTGCATCGGTTGAATCGATGTGGCCGTCAATGCTGGTCCTATGGAAGCGAGGATCGCCGCCAGGAAGAGGATGCCTGCACTAGCCGCCAGCATCTCGGGATCTCGCACATTCCCATGGGTCCAGGATGCAAAGACCCGGCCCAGCGCCAGGCTAACAAGGATGCCGATCGCGGTTCCAATGAGTACTGACACGACACAGCCGCCCGCAATCTCTCCCACGATATGCGATCGCGTCGCCCCGAGGGCAATACGCAGTCCAAGTTCCCGCCTGCGCTCGGCGACGAGGTACGACTGAATGCTGTACAGCCCGGTTATCGCGAAAACCAGCGCGAGGATCGCGAAGCTAAGGAAGAGGTGCGCGGCAAAGCGCTCCCGGCCAAGACTATCTTCCTCAAGAAGGTCAGTTGCAGTTACCAGATCTCCCACTGCAAGTGCGGGATCGACGCGATGTACATCTTGGTTGATTGCGCGCGTAAGACGTGCCGGATCGCCCAGGGTCCGGAACACCACATCGAATCCATCGAAAGGGGACATGGAATACGGGATATAGGCGGCCGGGTAGACGGCCTCTTCCAGACCCTTGTTGGGAGTGTCGCCAACCACTCCGATAATTTGAAAATGTTGATCATCTCCCGGAGCAACCAGCCTCCACGCGTTCGCATTGGCCACACCGTCGTTCAGGATGATGGTTTGACCTGTAGGATTGGCTTGCGGCCAGTACCTAAGACGCATGGACTCATTGATCAACGCCAGCCGCGCCGCATGAGCTGTTTCTGCAGATGTCCAATGACGCCCGATCAGGAGCGGAATCCCGAGCGTGCCAAAGTATTCCGGACTTACCTGTTGGACGGTGACCCGATTGGAACTGACCTTCAAACCCGGTACAGCCACGGGCGTGGAGTCGACAATGGTTGGCGGGAGATGCCCAATGGCTGCAGATACTACACCCCGATCCTGTTCAATGGCCTGTCGAATCTCTTCGAAATAATGGATTCGGTCGGCCCATTCCTGGTGTGTTCCTTCCCTAAGGGCAAGGTTCACCGATGCCAGGTTGCGGGGTTCATACCCAAAGTTTCCATGCAGGAGCCGTAGAAGGTTTTCGACAGCCGCCCCTGAACAGGCCAATAGCAGAATGGTAAGCGTCACCTCCACTGTAAGGAGCGCCCTATGCGCGTTCCGAGCCCCTTGTTTGCCTGCGAGCTGGCGCGAACCTCCATCCATAGTCTGGCGTAAGTCTGTGCGGCACAGCCGTAATGCCGGCCAGAGTCCACACAGGAATCCAGTCGCAGAACAAACGGCGAGGCTGAAGAGCAAGACCGGAATATTCACTACAATCGCAGTCTCCGGCGGGAAAATTGCCGGAAGAGTCCGCATGAGGAGATGGACGAGGCGAACGCCCGCCAACGTCAAAATTGCGCCCATGAGGCCACCAGACAAAGAGAGCAAGAGTGATTCTGTGAGCAGCTGGCGTAGGATACGAGCGCGCGAAGCACCCAGAGCCCGGCGCATCGCCATCTCCGCAGACCTCACCTCACCGCGGGCCAACAGCAGAATGGCTACGTTCACGCACGCAAGCAGCAGAAGGAACGATACGGAAAGGAAAAGGACGACCATGACCCCTTTGAACCGTCCGATTGCAATCTCGTTGATATGGACCACGTGCGCTTTGAACTGTTGAGGAAAATTTGCCGGAGTCTCTTTTGCAAAGCCGTCGAGCAGAGGCTCGAGCGCCTGCTCTACCTGTGCGTCGCTCACCCCGTCGCGGGCGCGGGCGTACACGTTTGCTGGACGGCGTGGATCTGCGGAGTAGCCAAGCGGGATATAGAGATCGTCTCCCATCCAGGCAAAGCGTTGCGGCATCACACCGATGATCTCGTAATTTTGACGATCCAGCTGCAATCTCTTACCAAGCACATTTGCGCTGCCCGCGAAATGCGACTGCCAGAAGTGATAACTCAGAACGGCGACGCTGGCACCGTCGGGTGGTCCGAAGGCGCGCCCAAGGAGAGCCGGCACACCGAAATAAGCGAAAGCATTGCGAGACATGCGACCTACCTGGAGTTGGACGGGCAATTCGCCGCCCGTCAGCGCCAAGGTGTCACCATCGGCTGCAATCGCGCCATCCAGGACAGGCGACTTCGCGAACAAGTCAAATTGAGGACCATCGAGCGCTAGATCGTAGGGTGCCGGCTCTTTGTCATAGAGGTGGATGTGCACCATGCGTGACGCACCGCGATACGGGTAAGGATTGATCAGCACAGCATGGATGACACTGTAGATAGTTGCCTCGGTGCCGATCCCGAGTGCCAAGGTGAGGGTGCAGATCGCTGCAAAGCGTTTATTGTGGCTGATTTGCCGAAGTGCAAAATGAATGTCCTGCCACAAACACTCAATGTACGTCCAACCCCAAACAGTGCGAGTTTGTTCGCGGATGACCGTCGTATTGCCGAAGAGGCGGAGCGCCTCGTAACGAGCGTCTTCTTCCGAAAGGCCTCGCTCCCGCTGTTTTTCCTCCTCCAGCTCTAGATCGGATTGCAGCTCCCGATCGAGATCAGCACGCTTGTTTCCGATTTGCCACCATCGCATTTCAGCTGTCCTCCACGGTGGGCCACATGACACGCGCCACAGCTTCCGTCATCTGCTTCCACCGCGACTCTTCAACCCGCAGCTGTTTTTTGCCTTTATCGGTCAGGCGATAGTATTTGAATTCTCGATTACTGTCTGTGCCAGTCTCCCATTTGGAGGTCACCCATCCCCTCCGTTCCAGCCGATGTAACGCGGGATAGAGCGATCCATGCTGCGTCTGCAGAAAATCATTGGTGGTTCGCTGAATGTGCTTGCCGATCTGATGCCCGTGCGCCGGACCATAGAGAAGGGTTCGCAGGATGAGCATATCCAGCGTGCCCTGGAGAAGGTTTGTTCTTTGCTGTGCCTGCTTCTCCATGGAAGAATATCTACCCTCGATGTAACGTGATGGTAGATGGTCGATTATCTACTGTCAAACGGTGGTAAGGTAGCAGCGCTCGCGAGCGCGACCATGTTCCGCCGCCGGATCTCGCAGCTGGCGATTATTCGGTTCGACTCACGGCGACGTGCCCGACGTTCAGACGGTCGCTCCGGTCGTGGACTAACCACAGCTCGTTGATGGCTAGAGAGGGACAGGAAGCTGTGAAACAATCCAGACGAAAAGAACGCAATCCTTTTTGGGAAACCCTCCTAAGTATGGCGGCCGCCCAACTGAAAATAAACCTTTAAAGCCTCTCGACGCATTCGGCAAACCGTACTAGTGTGGAAGTAACAATTCATATTCCGGCGCCGCCTTACCGCGACGGCGCTGCCCGGCTTAGCACCGAACCGCGGGTTCCGTGCCGCCGCCACCAGCTTACGGAAAACACGAGTCCCCCGAGCGCCTTCCGCGCTGCCTTGTTTCTCGGCCCTCGTGAGCTGTGCATTGGTAAACAAAACTGATTGACCACGCTTCCCCCCTCTGTATTCCTGCGCTTGCCACGGGTCCGCGGAGTGAGCAGATAATTTGCGCAATGAGCAGGAGTGCGCCCAGGCGACCTCTTACGATAGACAGCTCTTTGACAACTTGGCAGCACAGCTTGACCGGCCACCGGCCCGGCCGGGGAGGAAGAGCATCACGGATTGCTTGCAAGGCAATTGTCCCATTCCCTTTCAACTCGAAAAGGGGGGCTTATGGCGCATAAGGCGCTTAAGGCGCACACTTTTCCCGCGCCGAAATCCAGAACGAGGACACTTAGTGCGCTTAGTGCGCTTAGTGCGCACATGTTTTACAAAAGAAATCCCACCAGCTACCGTAAGCCGGGGGCGGAATGGGGCAAGAAATGATGAAATTTAATCATCTTGATGAATTGATGAAAAAAAGGACTCAGCTCCCGCCGACCCACAAAAGTCGCCCAATCAGCCACGAAACGAGGCAAGGCCGGGACCTTTTCACGCTTTTTACGAGGCAAACCCGCAAACCATCTCCGCAGGAGTCCTGGGTACTGAAAGTACCCCATGTAACTTGCCCGGAAATCCCCAGTTGC
The DNA here is from genome assembly GCA_963847155.1 of uncultured Acidobacteriaceae bacterium. GTDB lineage: Bacteria > Acidobacteriota > Terriglobia > Terriglobales > Acidobacteriaceae > PALSA-350. Next base: position 146,948 of record CAWJZH010000014.1, read on the forward strand.
CAATCAGCGGAAGTACGTAAATAGTTCGGGTTATGATTTAGAACCTGCAATGGCATTCATGTCCGATCTTCGCAGCCTCTGGCAGTTCGGCCTCGGGAACACGGAGGCTTCGATGAAAGCAGAGTTGCGCGCGCAGACGGAGGCCTTCTGCGGCGCCACCACCCTGGCCAGTCAAACCGCCCGCCTGATCGATCTCTTTTCCGGGATCTTTCGGCAGAACTCAGAGCGGCTATTCCGGTCCCGCCTGAACTGGTGGCTGGAGATGGCCGAGCAAGATGCAGACCTGCGATCCTGTTTCCAACAGGCATTTCAATCAACCTTGGGCACGCTCGATTCGGTTTCCCTCTTCGCGGAGGCGGGCATTCCCGCGCAGCATGCGATTTTTCGGGAAATTACCGGCCGCCTGTTTCAGCGCTGGCTGCCTCCGCCTCGGGCCGAAAATGATACCGCTCGCCTCTTCGCCGGGGTCTTTTGTTCTACGCTCGCCGTCGATCGCTTTCTGAATATGGATGCGGCCTTGTTAGCGCGCCTGGCGGCAACTCTCTGGAGTGCAGACGGCCTCGCGGCTTACCCTCATCTGCACCAGGACCTGCACGAGGCATTGCGTCTGCTGGCGGCACGCGTCTCCGCACGCGGTACCAGCCGTGCTGTCCGCCAACGCAGCGAAACCATGACGGTAGCGGAATCACCTTCCTATGCCCTGGTTCTGGCAACCGAAAGGTTTATTGAGTGCGAACAATCCGCGCCCGCCGGCGACTGTCCCAACGAATGTATGGAGCGTTGGCTCAACGCAGTCTACGCCTGCCGGGGAGAGCTCGCCATTGTTCGCATCCACATGGAAGATGCGGGAGTGAACGCTCCGCTGGTCTTCGATCTGAGCGCAATGGACACCGGCCTCGACCGGATGGAAATGCTCGCCGCCACCCTGGTGGAGAGCAGTGGCAAAGTACTGGCTGCCGTACGCCTGCTGCTGAACACGCTGGTGTACGGCTTGCGCGAGGATACGCGGATCTCCTCCCTTGTCCGGCAGAATTTCAACTTGCTGGCGCGGAAGACCGTGGAACGTACCGGCCACGGTGGCGAACACTATATCGCGCACAGCCGCAACGAATACTGGCGCATGTGGGGGGCGGCGATCGGCGGCGGATTTCTTACCGTCTTCACCGCAGCCATCAAACTTCACCTGGTCAGCAAGCACTGGCCGCCTTTCGCGGAAGCGATCCTGATCGGCACCAATTATGCCATCAGTTTTTTGCTGCTGCAGATCTTCGGCTTTGCGCTGGCCACCAAGCAACCGGCGATGACCGGAGCAACCCTTGCCGATATCATCCGCCGCAATCGTGGAGAATCCCGGCGGGACGAGATCACGGCATTCGGCGCCTCCATCAGCCGCACCCAGCTGGCCGCGGCTCTGGGCAACATTCTGGCGGTGAGCAGCGGGGCCATTATCTTCAATCTGCTTTGGCTCAAGGCGTTCCACACACCTTACCTGCCTGCTGCCCAAGCGGAGAAAGTGTATTTATCACTGCGTCCTCTGGCTTCGGCAACTGCCATTGATGCTGCACTCACCGGTGTCCTGCTGTGGCTCGCCGGCCTGATCGGCGGATGGTGCGAAAACTTTGCTGTCTACCACCGCATTCCAGCGTCCATCGCGCAGCATCCACTCCGCCTGACCATTGGCGCCGCCAGAATGCAGAAACTTGCCGATTGGGTCGACCACAACATCGGCCCCTGGAGTACCAGCATCTCGCTCGGCTATCTGCTGGGATTCATGCCGGTGTTCTGGGAATTCTTTGGGTTACCGCTCGACGTTCGCCACGTCACCCTCAACACCGGCATGTTTGCTTTCGCGGCCGCTCGCTTCGGACCATCCGCCTTCAGCCAAGTATGGCTCTACTCAGCCATGGTCGGCATTGCGCTCATGTTTGTGCTGAACCTGGGGGTCAGCTTTGCGATCGCTTCCTTTGTCGCGCTGCGCGCCTATGATGTTCGCCACAAAGAACGCGCATCCATTCTGCACTATGTGCTGAGGCAAATAATCTCTTCGCCACTGCAATTTCTCTGGCCGGTGAACCGAAATCCCGCGCTTCCAACGACGCCTTCGGACGACAAAGAACGGCCCGCTCCGGCTGCGTAGAGCGCTTTTGCAGGCTGCGGAAAAGTTGCTTCTCTGAAGAGGTACGGCCTTCTCGCTTTTTTGAAGGGTACGGGCTTCAGAGCCTGCGGAAAAACTGAATCCTTTGAAGGGGACGGCCTTCAGGCCGTCCGTTCGTGATTGTAATTAGGTCCGGCTTTAGCCCCTGAGGGCACGTCTTGTGCTCGCTTAAGCAGTCCTCACCGGCTGCAGCCGGTTCAGCCGAGCCACTGCGGGTTGCTCCCCGTACCATCGTAGATTTGCGATGACTTATAGGCCTCGAACTTCCCGTCCATCGCAACCGGCGCGGTTTTCTTCAGCACCGCCATCTTCTGCTGCAAGTCCATGGGCTTGAAGTTTCGCGCCACACCAAGCGCCTGGTCCAGGATGGCGACCGAATCGCAGCCGGTAATCGTCACCGTGACCGGCACACTCATCGCGTAATGCAGCCCCTCCGGGGCAGCCACGGTATTAGTCTTCAGAATTGCGCCGTTGGCCAGCGGCTTCATACCCAGGACCGCCATGCCGCGCTTTTGTGCCTCGGGAATGATCTTCTGCTGGAAGCTATCGTAGTGCTCGTCCAGCGCATTCACCGGCATCTGCACCGAATCGAAGGTGAACCCGAACTTGTCCGCGGTTTCGATCATGTGCAGGTGGATCTCGGGACTTTTGTGCCCGGTAAATCCGATGAATCGAATCTTGCCTTCCTGCCGCGCCTGCTTCAGCACGTCCATGACGTATCCGGGTTGAAATGCCTGCTCGGGATCGCCCTTGCGAATGACTTCATGGATTTGCAACAGGTCGATGTGGTCCGTCTTGAGCCGCACCAGGGATTCTTCCAACTGGTGGCGCGCCGAGGCCCCCGTTCGTCCATCGATCTTGGTCATCAAAAAGGCTTTCTGCCGATAACCATCCTGCAGCGCCTTGCCCATACGCTCTTCGCTGGCGCCGTCGTTGTAGTCCCAGCAGTTGTCCAGGAAATTGATGCCTTCGTCCAGGGCTCTTCTCACGATGCGGATCGACTCCGCTTCAGAAACACTGGAGAGACCGATATGGTAACCGCCGATGCCGATGATCGAGACTTCCACGTCCGCCCGTCCAAGTTTCCGCCGTCCAATTCCGTTGACCGTGGTCACCGCAGGCAAAGGACTATGCGCTGCCGCACCATCCAGTTTTGCTTGTGCAGAGAGATTGCGACTCGCCAGACTCCCGGCAAGCGCTGCCGCCGCTTGTTTGAGAAAATTACGCCGTTCCATCCTGGACCCTCCCTCGCAAATTCAGTTGCGTCCCCTTAGAATGGCCCACGCTGGCCTTTCGGCCGCGATGCCCTACATAAATTCTACTGGAACTGAATCACGGCCGGAAAAGGATGCTATTGAATGACCATCGCTGAACTCCTCCTGCAGGACTACGACATCGAAATTTCGAATACCCGCCGTACGCTCGAGCGTGTGCCCGAGGACAAGCCGGATTGGGCGCCCCATCCCAAGTCGATGAAGATGGGAGCCCTCGCCATGCACTGCGCTTCGTTGCCGAACTTCGGCCACTACATCCTGGAAGAGGACGGTATGGATGTCGCGAGCAGCAAACGCCCCCGGCCAAACCTTACGTTCACCACGCGGGAGGGCTGCCTGCAGCAACTCGCTGAATCTTCCGCCAAATGTCGCGCCGCCATCGCGAGGGCCAGCGACGAACATCTGGCCACACTCTGGAGGTTCAGCTTTGGGGAACAAGTGATCTCGCAGAACCCGCGATCCATGACATTTCGCACCATGTGCTTTGATCACCTGATACATCACACTGCACAATTAGGCGTCTATCTCAGGCTCAACGATATTCCTGTTCCCGGACTTTACGGCCCCTCCGCCGACGAGCAGTGGATGGCGAAATAGCGCTCCCTTACCAAAATTCCGCGGCGATGATGTGGGGGTGCCCGGCGCGCCCTCCGATCACCTCGGTTTCCAAAACGGCTTCCATGTTCATGGTGCGCCAGTCGCGCGGCGCCTGGCTTGCCATTTGCTTCATATAGGTTGCGGAATTGATAAATTTGCTCGCGCTCTCCGTGCCTCCGGAGCCGAGTCCGGCAATGACCATGACTTCCCCATCAGTCATGTTGGCTTGAAAACGAGCGATGATGGCGTAGTCGTGGTTAATCGTGCTGATGGGTTGGCGAAAGTCCACGGTCCAGGGAGAACCGGGGTGATTTTTGCGATCGGTAATCTGCAGAACTGCCGGAGAGGCCGCGCCGGCGCCGCTCGATGTTATGGCGAAGCGAAGCGGGTGCAGGATACGCAGGCTCCAGGGATTGTTGGCTCCGCCTATAAGAATCGCTGGACCTTTTCGCAAGTCTGACAGTGAAGCAGAATTGACACCGACAATCTGGTAAAGGTGATGATGCGCGTCGAGCATGGCGCACAGATGTGCCATGGCGATGGCGTCAGGAAGCTCCAACTCACTGGCGGGACCGTGGTCGTAGCCGCTGTTTGCCGTGGGAGTTCCCGTTTGGGATATGTGTGGCTGGCCCACAACCAACAGTACGGGAGCAGGTGAATTCAGCAGCGGATACCACATCTGCGATCGCTGATCCTCTGGCATTCGCCAGCGGACTGCGGCGGCTAAGATCGCGGAAAACAGCAAAGCAATGGACACGATGGCGAGTGCGTTTCGCCTCCAGAGCGGCCTGGGTCCGGATGATCCGATAAGCGAACGAGTTTCCAGTTCTACGGGCGCCGGCAGCGCCGGGAGCTCAGCAGAAGGTTTGGGAATCTCGGTTGCCACAAAAGCAACCGGATGAAAATCCGGCACGTAGGATCCAGGACGCAAATCGATCAGGATTTCTCCCGCCGTATCTTCCTCGTGATAATACTGCGCGATGCGCTTACGGATTTCCCCGGCGGTCACGCGAACAATAGGGTCGGCGTTGGCGTCGTAGTCTGGCGGACGGTGGAACACCGCCATGCCCAGAACTCTCTCCTTCAATGACTCGGAGTTGCCGGCCAGTGTCTCACGGATGATGTATTCCAGGAGAGCTGGGTACCGCTTGCTGTTGCGAAAGTGACGGCTATTGAGCAGTCGATCCATCTGGCGCAGGACGGCCGCGCGTTCTTCTTCTGTAGTTGGGGTCCAGGGGGTTGAGCCGGGGATGGCGGCGGGAATCGTGCCGTGCATTTCAACTCTTTCGAATTTCGCTTGCCATACTAGATCTGTTAAAGCCCCCTGTCATCACGAAACTGACGTATCATACCCCCTCCCTGATCCATTCCGCGGCCTGTTAGGCGACGTCCACCTTCACCCGGGCTAATTCCTTGTGCTTTCAGCAAGATGGATCCTAGTTTCTCTCTTGCGCCAGCCGGGGTGCGAACACGGGGTTTCCGGGGTCGTAACGGTATAGTACTTGCCCCCTTCACGTCCCCGGATATAGGGTCCTCCCGAATTGAAGGGGAAAGGTGCAAGCGACCGAATCAGCGTGAGGAGAACAACCGAGACAAAGGGATCCCGATAGAGGATCGCAAATGCAAGTTGACAGCTTTTGAGGGAGACCATCATGAAGGAGCTTCAGATCCGATCGTCGATATGGGCGATGCGTCGCGCAGGGGTAGTGTTATCGCTTTTGGCGCTGAGTCTCACGGCATATGCCCAGGTGGAACGGGGGACCATTACAGGAGCCGTCACAGACTCAAAAGGATCGGCTATTCCCGATGCCACCGTGCGGGTGGTGGAGGAGAGCACCAGCCAAGCCGTCGAGTTGCATACCGACAGCGCGGGGGAATATACCGCCGGGAACCTCACCCCGGGCGCCTATACCGTTCAGGTCGAAAAAGCAGGCTTCGCCGGCCACGTCAATAAGGGCTTCGTCATTCAGGTCTTCCAGACCGCGCGCCTCGACGTTGTGCTCAACGTCGGGACGGTTACTGAGTCAGTCCAGGTGACCAGCGCGCTTCCCCTGCTGCAAAGTGAAAATGCTTCGGTTGGACAGGTGATTTCGACCCAGGCCATCAATGAGCTGCCGCTGAACGGAAGGAACATGGCGCAACTCGCCATCATCGCGCCTGGTGTCACCGGCTTGAATTACGCTCAAACCGGCACCATTGCCTCGGGTGTGCGCCCGGATGAACTGCGGCCTGGGGGCACCACCATAGAAGCCAACGGCGCCCGCGATAGCGCCAACAAGTTGCTGCTCGATGGGATCGACAACACAGAGATGATCGCGCAAACATTTATCGTTCGCCCGAGCGTCGAGGGCTTGCAGGAATTTGCCGTGCTCACCAGCAACGTGGGTGCCCAATTCGACCGGGGGATGGGGGCGATCATTGTCACCAGCACACGTTCCGGTTCGAATGAGTTTCACGGTTCAGCGTATGAATTTCTGCGCAACTCCTACGTTGACGCTAAAAACTATTTTGTGAGGCCCAATACACCCATCCCAACTTACAAGCTCAACGATTTTGGCGGCAGGCTGGGAGGACCGATTCTGCGCAATAAGACCTTCTTCTTCGTGAACTACGAGGGTTACTACGAGCGGGCGGCTTCCACCTTGATTTCCACTGTGCCCACGCTGGCCGAAAGGACGGGAAATTTTCAGGGAGTAACGAAAATCTACGACCCGACCACCACTCAGGCATCGGGGTCGACCTACACGCGCACGCAATTCGCCAATAATATGATCCCCTCGTCGCGGTTCGATCCAGTCGCCGTTCAGCTGGTGAACGCCTACCCGGCGCCACAGACCTCTGCCCTCACCAACAACTATGTCTCTTATCCTCTCAAGGGTAGCGACGACAATCGGGGCGACGTTCGGATTGACCACCAGATCACGGCCACTCAGAACTTGTTCGGCCGCTACTCCCTCGATGACACGCAAATCAATATGCCGAACACCTACAACAACGTGATCGGCGGAAACGAAAACTCATTTTCCGGTCACCAGGCAGACCGGGGCCAACAAGGAGTGGTCGGATATAACAAGGTGTTTACGCCCAGTATCGTCGGGGAATACAGGTTTGGGTTCGATAGGTATACCAGCTTTCTTTTGCCTCCGGTATTGACGTCACCTATCTGGGCGCAGATTCCGGGGCGGGTGCCGAACCCCGGATACCAGCCGGTTCCCGGCCGCCGCCCAGGGAAACTCGGCTCCGATCATCAGCCCGTCCGGCTTTGGAGGACTTGGCAATTCGCGCGGAGAACCGCAAATTCGGCGGGAACACGAGATAGAAAACGTCGGCAACGTGACCTGGCAGCGTGGCACGCATACTTTCAAGTTCGGCGTCGATTTGATTCAGCACATGATCAGCGAAACCGATACTCCCCCGTCGCAAAGCGCGTTTGGCCGTTTTAACTTCGACGCAAACTTTACCAACAATCCGGCGTCTCCCACCGGAACCGGCAATGCCATGGCCTCGATGTTGTTGGGCTATCCGACGCAGACTGCGCGCGACTACTTTATTCCGGGCACGGCCCATATCCTCTCCAATGAGTTTAACTACTATGCGCTCGACGACTGGCGCATCACTCGGAAGCTAACACTCAATATAGGGCTGCACTATGAAATCGACACGCCTTATCATGAGGCTAACAACCATTGGGTCAATTTCAATCCGGTGACCGCCGCGGTCGAAATAGCCGGGCAGAACGGAGTATCCAAATCTGCGGGATGGAACACCGACTACGGCTCGGTGGGCCCGCGGGTGGGATTTGCCTACGGCTTCGACAACAAGACCGTCATCCGCGCCGGGTATGGGGTTTTCTTCGATCCGCAAACCCACGCCGGCACAACCATCCGGCAACAACGACAGTGGCCTTTCGACCTGATCTACGTGATCACCCCGGGCAGCCTCTTCCCGCAGAACACCGTCTCTCAAGGGTTTGTCACTCTGGCAGAGATTCCGCCTGCCGTTCTCAACAATCCCTATGGCACGCTCAAAGGGATCCAGGCAAATTTCAAGAACGCTTCGGGACAGCAATACAATTTGAGCGTGCAACGGCAGCTAACGGGTGGTTCCACGTTAACCGTCAGCTACGTGGGCTCCATCGGCCGTCATTTGACCTGGATCAATCCAATCAACCAGCCCTCTCCGGGACCGGGGAACATCCAGGCGAGACGACCCTACAATGCCTTGTATCCCAATGTGACGGCCATCTCTTTCCTGGAGTCGGTGGGAACTTCAAACTACAACTCGCTACAGACCAGTTTTCAGCAGCGGCTCACCCGGGGATTTTTTCTCACTGCCAACTACGTGTGGTCGCATGCTTTCGATAACGCGTCCTTCGATGGAGGAGCAGATGGTCCGGTTCCCCAGGATCCCACCAACCGCAATGCGGACTGGGCAAGTTCGGACAGCGATATCCACAATCGCGTGAGTATCTATGGCACCTATGAGCTGCCATTTGGGCCAGGGAAGGCGTTCCTCAACAGCAATTCCCTGTTGAACCGCACCATTCTGGGCGGCTGGCAGGTGAACGGAATCTTCGCCGGACAATCCGGTTTGCCTTTTACCGTAACCACCAGCGGCACAGCGACCAATACCGGCGCGTCTGCCAGCCGCGCCAACGTGGTTCCCGGAACACCCCGGTATCCGGCAAAAAAGTCGGTGAGTCAATGGTTTAATCCGGCTGCGTTCGCTGTTCCTACGGCTTACAATTGGGGCAATTCCGGCAGGAACATACTTCGCGGACCAGATGAAATCAATCTGGATTCCTCGGCAGAGAAGAAATTCCCCATCACAGAAGGCACCAACCTGCTATTCCGCGTCGAGTTCTTCAACATGTTTAATCATCCCCAGTTCCAGATTCCCGCCAGCGTGATCGCGTCTGGCGGTGTGGGGAGTATCACCACTACTTCCAATACGGCACGGCAGATGCAATTCACACTTAGATTGACGTTTTGAGTTTCAGTATTAGGGACAGGAAAGGACTAGCGGTCCATCGGGAATGACACCATCCATAACCGGCCCTTCGGCGAGAAGAGAACGTCTGTTGCGCTTTGCGCAGGCTTCATCCTCAACCACTCACGCCAATGACCCGCACCTGATTTCAGAAGTGCGGGGATTTCAGATGCCCTCTTACGCCATCCTGCAGGTGCGCACCCAGTCGGGCCTGATCGGCTATGGCGAGTGCAACGGGCTCTCCGGATCTGACCTCAAAACGACCAACCACGCCCTCGCCGGCAAGGCCGCGTCTGCGTATCAGGCGTTGGACGGAATGGTGCCCGCGACGGTGCGAGGAGGCTTGAATATCGCCTTACTCGACATCCTCGGAAAAGCTACCCAGGCGCCGGTTTATCGTGTGTTGGGCGGTCCCACGCGCAACAAGGCGCGCGCCATCACCCGGCTCTCCGGAACGACCGATGAGGAATTGCAAAGCGATCTGCGAAAGCAACTCGCAGCGGGATACAAGGCGTTTCTAATTCCCATCGTTCCTCCGGCTGCTCGCAACCAGGGCAGCGTTTTTGCCCACGATGCCTCGACTCGACTGAAAGTAATGCGCGCTGCTGCACCGGAAGCGGACTTCGCCCTGGAAGCGCAAGCACAGCTCACGCCTGGAGATGCGGCTAGCCTCGCCGCCGCGGTGGAACCGTTGCATCCGCTGTGGTTTGATGAGCCTTGTCCGGTTTCTAATCTGGAAACGATTCGCAAGATCTCCGAGGAGACGGTGGTTCCGCTGGGCTTCGGACGCACGATCGCCGATCCAGGAACGTTTCAGGATCTTCTGCGCGAAGGTCTGGTCGATCTGCTTCGCCCCGACCTGCTCACTCACGGGATCACTGGAGTTCGCCGGCTGGCCGCGATGGCCGAGACCTACTACGTGGACGTTGCACCGTGGCATGATGGCGGACCGATCGCCCATGCCGCAGCGCTCCACCTTGGCGCCAGCATACCGAACTTCTTCATTGCTCAATCGCCCCACGGAGAGGTTGGAGCGACATTGACGCGACGGATTCTTCGCCCTGCCGAAGGGCCCGGGACTCGGCATCACGGTGGACGAGAAAACATTCGAAAGGAATCGGATCGCATGAATCGACGAAGGTTTCTCGGCGCGGCAGCAATGATGGCGGCAGCGGTGCCAGGCGCGCGCATGGGTGCTGCCGTGGGCGGCCGCAGACTGGACGATTCCTGCGGATGCGATCCGTTTCTTGGCCAGGCGAGAGACGCATCCTATGCGGTGAATCCCAACGGACAAACGCTGGCTAGCGACGCGTTTCGCGATGTCAGTTCGGGCATAAAAATTACCAACCTGAAAGTGTTCGGCGTTTCGTTGACGCCTAACTCCGACCGGCCGTATGTGTTTGTGAAACTGGAGACGAACCAGGGCATCGAGGGGTGGGGTGAGGGCACGCTCGAAGGCAAAGCCGGGTCCGCCATGGCTTGCATTCAGGACTTTCGCGATTTTCTTATCGGCAACGATCCGATGCAGGTCGAGCACCTGTGGCAGTCGATGTACGTTCACACGTTCTATCGCGCCGGGCCGCTGATCGGGTCCGCCATGTCGGGCATCGATCAGGCGCTGTGGGATATTCGCGGGAAAGCCCTGAACGTGCCTGTCTACCAACTGCTCGGTGGCCCTTACGATGCGCGCGGGATACGGGGTTACTACCATGTTGAGCACATACGCACCGCGGAAGATCTGGCGCAGCTGCGTGAGACCGCTCTCAAGGAAGGAGTTTCGTGCCTCAAGATCGGCCTCCCCGACCATGATTACGAGTGGATTGAAACCAATGCCAAAATCAATCGCGCGGTGAAAGATATGCAGCGGGTACGCGAGGGCCTGGGAGATTCCATCGATATCGCGGTGGATTTCCACGCCAAGATGAGCCCGGCCGTGGCCTCCATCATGATCAAGGAAGTGGAGCCGCTGCATTTGTTGTTTGTCGAAGAGCCTTGTCCTCCTGAGAACGCGCAGGCCATGGCGCGCATCGCCCGCCATTCGACTACGCCCATCGCGACCGGCGAGCGTTTGGTAGCGGCCTACGGCTGCCGGGAGTTGATCGAAATGGGAGCGGTGGACATTCTGCAGACGGATATTAATCACGTGGGCGGCATCTCCGCGCTTTGGAAAGTGGCGGCGATGGCGAATATCTCAAATATTTCCATGGCGCCGCACGCATGCGAAGGACCGATTGGTGGCCTCTCTACGCTGCACGTGGATTCTGCGATGCCTAATTTTCTGGTTCAGGAAATTTGCAGCTTCGTGAAGCCTGGGGAGAAGGAGAAGATTTGGGCGGAATGGTTTGGGTTTCCCGCCATGCGCATGGTGGATGGGCGGGTTCCCCTTCCGACAAAGCCGGGATTGGGTTTTGAATTGAGCGAGTCCGCTTTGAGCAAGTATCCCTTCGGAGGAACTAAACCGATGGAGTTTGTTTTCCATGAAGATGGTTCGGTGGCCGCATTGTGACGGGAGTTAGACGGTGATGCGTTTTCTTCCGAAGAGGAGGGCGTCGATGGACCAGGCTCCTGGTCCGAGCATGGCCAGGCTTATGCCGAGTACGGCCAGCAGCAGGTGACTCTCGTACCGGGATGGATCTGTGACCGTCATCAGCAGTTCGCCGATCCCCTCGAGGCCGGCCATGAACGGGGTCCAGAACCCGAGACAGATGCAGATTCCTACAAGGATCAAAGCGACGTGGATTTCCCACAGCGGCGAGGGGGGAAAGGGCAACATCATCTGGATTCTCTCCACGATGAGAGAACAACCCGCAGCGAGACGCAATAACAGGAGACCAAATCCGGGCTTGCCGCTGGGAAAAGTGGAGTATAAGCGCTGCACACCCGGGCCCTCTAACCTACCGTATCCAACCATGCGCAGGTTGTGAATGACCAGAAGGAGCGACCAAACGACCGCTCTTTCGAGGGGCAGAGTGATCTCTACAGCCGGGTGATTCCTCGTTTCAATCCCAGTTTGACTGCATGCGTGCGGTCGCTGGCGTCTAGTTTGGAAAGAATGCTTTTGACATGCCCTTTCACCGTGTGCTCCGTGATGTGGAGCTTGTCCGCAATGATCTTGTTGGAATTGCCATCGCCGATCATGGTCAGCACTTCGATCTCGCGCCCGGTCAAAGGATCATCTGCGGCATGATCAGCCAACCCGACCGCAACCTCGGATTGGATGTGCTTGTGCCCGGCGTGAACGGCGCGAATCGCGCTCAAAAGATCCTTGCGTACCATGCCCTTCAATATGTAGGCGCGTGCTCCAGCCTTGAGGGCCCGATACGCTAAGGCATCACCCTCATAGGTCGTCAGCACGATGATCCTCGCATTAGGAAATTCGCTACGGATGGCGAGGATCGCGTCGATGCCATCCATGTCCGGCATCTGCAGATCCATCAGCGTGATATCGGGCCGAGTGGTGCGAAAGCTTTCGATCGCCTCTCGACCGGAGGTTGCCTCTCCCACGACGGTCATATCGGGCTGGGTTCCTATGAGCGCTGCGACCCCTGCGCGGAGGAGCGGATGGTCATCGACAGAGAGTATGCGGATTACTTCGGGATTCGTGGTCATCAGACGGTTGTCCTTTTACTTCGAAAAAAGCGAAACCTCTCTCGCTTGAGAGTTTTTTCAAAAGCGATTGCGGCTGGAATAGTCAACTGTATCTCAGTCCCGGCCCCGCTTTCGCTCCACACTTCCATTTGCGCACCCAGGCTGTCGGCTCTTTCCTGCATGCCAGGGAGGCCCCAATGTCCGGGGCGACTGCCTCGATCGAGAACCCGTGGATCGATGCCGACGCCATCATCGCGGACACGCAATATAAAGTGCTCATCCCCATAGGCAACTTCTACTTCTATATTCTGCGCCTGGGCATGGCTGAAGGCATTGCGCAAAGCCTCGCGGGCGAAACGGTAGACCTCGTCGCGGAGAGTGGGAACGAGGTTTCGTGCCTTGCCTTCGATGATCACGCGGAACTCCGGCGTATCCCCTGGCGCAGACAACTCTTTGCCAATCGCGGCCAATGCTTGTGGCAGATCATGGGGAATGACTGCGGAGGCACGCAGATTCTGCACCGCACCCCGCGCCTCGGCAAGCGCTTGGTCGCCCTGATCGAGAACCTTTTCCAGCGCCCGCTTCGCCTCCTCTGGGCTCGCCGGCAGCATGTGCTGCGCTGCCTGTAGATAGAGAAGCAACCCCTGGAAGCCTTGCAACAAAGAGTCATGGAGTTCGCGAGCGATGCGCGTGCGCTCGGCTGTGCGCTCTTCTACGCGCATGTCAAACTGCCTTGCGAGGTGGTGCAGCCGAAGGCGATACAGCAGCCAGGTAAAACCAGCCAGGCATAACACAGATGACAATTGAAACCACCATGCCTGCCAGAATGCAGGTTCGATATTGAATGGGAGCACTGCTTCTGCGCCGTTCCACAAGCCATTGCTGTTCGAGGCGGCTACACGGAACTGGTAAGAACCTGGGCCAAGGTTGGTGTAGATGGCCTGCCGTGAGACCACCGGCTCGCTCCAGGCGTGATCAAAGCCGTCAAGACGATAGCGGAAACGAAGCCGGTCGGAACCGGCGAGGCTCAACGCCGAGTACTCGATCACCAGACGGCGTTGTGATGAGGCGATACGAATCGGTCCCCGCAGGGAAGCAGGACTGCCATTGACCAGGACTGCCTCGACCCGCGCGACTGCGGGCCGCACCTCATAGTTTGCGCGGTTCGGTTGCACCACGGATAGCCCGGTGTCGAGAGAAAACCAAATACCTCCATGCACGTCTTTCACCACCGACCGATCGCGCTTGACGCCTTCCGTGCCGTGCAAGCCGTCCTCGAGACCATACATGCGGGTATCCGTGTCGCGCAGATGACCTTGCAATAAAGCCCCTGGGTTGAGGCGCAGGACGTGCTTCGCGGTCGCTATCCACAATGAGCCGCCCTGGTCATCAGCGAGGCCTAAGATTGGTTCGCGCAGCACTGCAGTTCCGGACCCCGCGCCCTGGATGTGGTCAGTGCGCACAAAGGCAAGACCGCCGTTGGTACCGATCCATATCGTTCCGGCTCGATCGCGAAGAATGGAACTCACATTATCCGCAGGCAAGCCGTCCCGCGTGGTGTAGGTCCGCCACTTGCCGTTCGCTAGTTCTGAGAGCCCACCTGAGGTACCAAACCACATGGCGCCGTTTTGGCCTTCTTCGATAGCGGTGACCGCGTTACCAGCGAGGCCATCCGCTGCCGTGTAGGTACTGAACCTTCCATCTTTCAGCCGGCTGAGGCCGCCGCTCACCGTTCCAGCCCAAATGGTTCCATCAGTATTCTGGTGAACGGTGTAGACGCTATTTTGCGCGAGGCCATCCCGCTCGGTGTAGGTTTTGGACGCAAACGATCCGCCGGTGAAGCGCAGGTTGGTGAGGCCGCCCTGCTGCCGGGCGAGCCACAATTCGTCCCTGCTTCCCGCGATGGAGTAAATAACGTCCCGGCTAAGCAAATCGTTGGTTACGGTTCCAGTGGCTTCATGCTTCATCCAGCGCAGGCCGCCCTCGACCGGCGCATACCATACGCGATCGGATGAGTCGACATAGATCGCCCCACTGCTTTCTGAATAGACGCCGGGTGGAGAGTAGGTTACGAACGCGCTGTCGTGCAAGCACTCGATTCCATGTGGGCCTCCCACCCACACGCTCCCCGCCCGGTCTTCAAAGAGCGCCGTCACTTCCGTGTTGTCTTTATCTACAGAGACACCATGCGTGTTCATGCGGAAGAGTCCGCCCGCTGTACCCACCCACACGTTGCCATCACGATCCTGGAGCATGGCAAAGATGGGAACATTGCGGAGAGGCGGGGGAATTGCTTCTGCGGAGTTATCGGCCAACTGCATCAGGCCGGTATCGGTCCCAATCCATAGGTCCCCGTTCTGCAGGGCGAGCAAGCAGTTAATTTTCGCGGGCATCTTCTTCGCGCTGGGCAGCGCCCGGTCCTGACTGATGTAGAAGAGCCCTCTGTCTCGTGTACCTAGCCATACTTTGCCGTCCGTGGTTTCGGCCATCGCATCGACGGGCGAGTTTGGTTCAGCAAAGCGATGGGTCGCCACGCCTGTTGCCGAACTCAGACGGCTCGACATATTGTCAGCAGTAATCTGATTTCCGTTCAGAGTGGCGGCTGATGATTCTGAAGAGATGAGAACGTGATAGCGGTTGGCACGATATTGCAATGGGCCAAGCGCCAGCGAAGACAGGAGCACCGTACCGTCTCTGAGACTGGCAATCGAGGTGATGCCGAACTCGGCTTCGTCATGGCCCACTTCAAAATTTCCATCGAGGTAGCGCAGGATTTGCGTGCTCTGCAAGACAACCCAAAGGCCGCCTTGCGGGCCAATCAAGAGAGCCCGCACAGGGCCAATGGGAAAGCTGGCGGGATTCGCTCGCTCGACCGTATGGAAACTCGATCCGTCGAAACGAAGCAGGCCTTTGTCCGTCCCAATCCACAGATATCCGTCCGGGGTTTGGCTAATGGCGGTCACTGCTCCAGCGTTAAAGCCCCGATCGCCAAACCATCGCTCACGAAGGTATTCCGAAACGGTTCGGTTTGGATCGATCGCATAAGCCGGACATGACAGGCAAATCACGGCAAGTAAGAGCGCCAACCTGGTGATGGGCTCTCTCATGCGTCGATCACGGAAGATACTGGAACTTTTCAATTACGACTTCATTTTCTCTTTCCAGAGGGTTCTTATGAGATTCGACTACGTAGAAGAGGAGTTGGAATTTTTCCTGTCCCGGGGTTGGTACCTGCGCCGTAAACACATGTTCAAAAACAGCGGGCGCTCCGGGTTGGATAGAGGTTCCGCGGACGGTTTTGAAGCTTGCTCGGCCCGATTCCCAGTGCATCACGTGGGTGACCGTACCGGCGGGGACGGTAAACGGAGCCAGGTTGCCCGGAATGTAGAAGGGCTGAATACCGTATTGGGCATTTTCTTTATGATCGGCGTCGCCCCAGCGGCTCATTTCCACATCGAGCTCGCGGAAATGCTGTTCGCCACCCCAGTCGTCAAAAGTATTCAGACTCAGGACCGCGGCAGGCTCCAGATGGGTGACGTCACGGACCGTAATAATGTAAGTTCCGTAACCTAGACTTTGCGACAGTTCCGCCTCCGCGCAGGCCCAGCGTCCGTCGCGTTTTTTCATCCGCAGATGCAGGGCTCCGGTGTTGTCGGTCCAGGCGTTATCCGCATCGTAGAAGTTGTTGAGACCGCCGCGATCGCCTGCTATGGTGCGGATGTTCCAATCGTATCCACTGAACTTAAGGGGCTTAGTAGGTGCTAACTGAACCGATCCGGTCCCCTTCACCATCTTCACTGCAATCACAGAACCGCCACGCATGGGAGCAGCATCGATGGTCGGCGGCGGGTGATATCCGGGATCGACTAACAAGGCTGCGTACTCGAATCCGAGGTGGGTGGGGGTGCTCCAGGTTCCATCTGCTTTGATGCGGATGAAGGGCTTGTCGGGCCACGGTTGCACCCACCACGGTCCGCTTCTGGCATAGACCACGATCTGCTGACCGGGGCGTGCTCCGGTTACGTGCCCTGCCACCTCATCCACTCGCTCCCGGCCGCCTTGTGCTGCCGGTGGGATTTTGGTGAATTCGACCACCGGGTCATGGGGAGGAGCCTGGGCGCGACAACCGCTTAGGAATGCCGCGCAGAGCAGCAGAAGATGCAGAGAGCAGAAGCGGCGGTGCGAACTATCCGCTTTGTAACCAGGCTCTCGCTTCCTCGTCCTCACACACGACCTCGAAATCATCCGTGGGATTAGATTACTTGAGCTTGGCGTGTTTTTCTTCCTGGGCCGGTAAGGGTGGTAGGACGGAGGCTTTCTCCGAGACCGGTCCGCCACACGCCGGGGTGGGCTGGGGCACCTTTCGCTTGTACCGACGCGATAGCCAAACTTGGTATATCCCTGGGCGAAAACCCGACGCCGCGGTGGTGGATTGATAGTATCGGTGCGGGGTTTGGAGGTTGGGATGAGGGCGGGTCAGAATTTTGAGGGTGTGAGGCCGCAGGAATTGCTTAAGGGACGCCCGGTAGCGGTGATCGGCGCGGGCCTGGTGGGCGCGGGATGGGCGATTGTTTTTGCCCAGGCGGGCCTTCAGGTCCGCATCTACGATGCAAATCCGCAGGCAACGGAGCGGGCCCTTTCTTTGATTGCGGAGCAATTCAAGGAATTGAGCTCCTTCGGCCTGGTCGACGATCCAATCGCGGTCGCGGCGAACGTCAAACCAACCTACCAACTGGCCGAAGCAGTGGAGGGAGCTGCCTACGCACAAGAGTCGGTTCTGGAGCGAGTGGAATTGAAGCGAAGTTTGATGCAGGAGCTCGAGGAAGTTGCGCCTTCAGAGCTGGTAATCGGGAGTTCAAGTTCAGGTATTCCGGCGTCGGCCTTCACCCGCGGCTTGAAAATTTCATCGCGGGTTCTGGTGGTGCATCCCGTCAACCCGCCCTACCTGATACCCGTAGTTGAACTTGTTCCCTCGCCGGATACGTCTCGCGCAACGGTGGAGTTCGTTGGCGCTCTCATGCGAGGGTTGAAACGCAGCGTTGTGCTTGTGCGCAAAGAGATTCAGGGTTTTGTGCTGAACCGGCTGCAGGCGGCGCTATTGCGCGAAGCGTGGGCACTGGTTCAAGACGGTGTGGCCAGTTGTGAGGACATCGATCGGACCATGCGTGATGGCCTGGGCTGGCGCTGGTCGTTCATGGGGCCGTTCGAGACCATCGACCTTAACGCGCAAGGCGGAGTGGCAGATTACGCGAACCGGCTGGGAACGCTCTGCCAGGAAATTGCACAATCGCGCGCTCACGAGGAGCCCTGGTCAGCAGAGTTGATAAGCAAAGTAGAGGCTGAACGGAGATCGGTACTGAGCCAGGATGACCTGACCAGCCGCCGAGCCTGGCGAGATCGGCGGCTGATGAAGTTGGCTGCTGAACGACAGAATGAGCCTATGCCGTGACCCTTTTGTGGCGGGCCGCGCTAGAAAGAAAACCTGCCAAAGGCCTGCATGGTGCGACCGGTCTGAGTGGTCTCCGTAATCTGGCCCACGCTTGGATTTGGGACGCCCGAGGCCAGGGCCGCCGCGCTGAGTTGATTATTCGGAAGTTTAAAGCTGGGATGGTTGATGAAATTTGTGGCATCCATACGAATCTCAAAGCGCGCCCTTTCCCACTTCGGCATATTGAAGGTCTTGCCTATCGATAAGTCGATGTCGGTGAGATCCGGTCCGTTGAGAGAGTTTCGCCGGGTGTTGCCAAATGTATTGTTTGCTGGTGTCGCATAGGCGAGCTGGTTGAACCACTGATTAATGGATTGATGCGAAGCCTTGGGATTGCCTACGCGATTGGGAAACCAGAACCCATCCAGAGCGCCGGCATTGGTAGCAGAGGACATGATAGGGGTGAATGGATTACCCGCGTTGGCGAGGAAGATAGACGAAACCTTCCATCCGCCCAGCACAGCAGCGCCTATTCCCTGGTTCATTAGCTGGTGTCCGTTTCCAATGGGAAGCATATACACCAGGTAGCCTTTGAACATCCTCGGCGAATTGAAATTCGAAGGCCCGTAGTTCGCTGATGGGTTATAGGCATCCTGATAATACGCATCACCGTAGTGGCTACCCCAACCGGACGTGTCCTGATCGTCCAGCATCTTGCTCCAGGTGAAATTGACACTGGCCAGCAGCCCGAAACCCATCTGCTTCTGAAGTGACAGCTGCATGGCGTTGTAATTCGAAATATTGTTGTACAAACCAGTCAAGGCGCCTGGCACGGAAGGGCCAATGCCGAGGTATTGCGGATAGGGCCTGGCAGCCTGACCGCCTCCAAGCTTATTCGCAGGTACCTGGTTGATATCCGCCTGAAACTGTAGCCCGGATCCACGGCTGCCGACGTAGGCCGCTTCCGCTGTCATATTCCCCGGGAATTGGTGCTCAACAGCTAAGGACCATTGCCAAATCTTGCTGACCGGAGTGTGGTAAGGCATATAAGGAATGTTCCCGCCTCCCTGGCCGTTGTAGGCGCCAGGATCCCTGCTGGGCGCGAGATAGGGCAGGTTGGTACCAGAACCGGAGAGTTGTACCACCGGAGCCTGGCCGGGATTGGCGGAGATACTTCCTGTGCTGGCGCTGCCGAAGCCGATCGGGGAACCGTCCACGTCCATGCTCCACAAAGTTGCGTATTCGCCCACGCCCCCGCGCACAACCCACGCGGGCCTCAGTGTCCAGGCAAACCCAAGCCGAGGCAGAACGTTGCCGTAGACCGTCTTGATTGCCTGGGTTCGTCCATTCGCGCCGGCAAACCAGATTGCTCCGGGAGTATTGGTGATAGGGTTTGTGATGGTCGGATCGAAGCTGCCCGCCTTGTTGTTCTGTTCGCTAAAGCCGCCGTGGATTTCCCACCGCAGACCAAGGTTCACCGTAAGGTTGGGGAGGAGCTTGATATCGTCCTGGGCGAACACCGCCGGAAGTTTGGACCGCATTCCCTCCGATCCCTGGTTCAGGGCGGACCACTGCTGCACATCTCCCAGCAAGAAGTCGGAATAGCCGATATTGGAGTTTGCCGAGGTGTATTGGCCAGTGAAGGTCAGGCTTGCTCCGTTAAGATTTCCCCAGGGCGTGGAGTTATCCTGTTCCATCAACAGGTCCGCACCAAAGTGCAGTATGTGTTTGCCACGAATCATGGTCACCACGTCTGAGAGATCGAAGGCGTTCTGAATATAGATCGCGTTGGTTTGCGGATTGAGGGTGTTGTTGTCGCCTCCGATCCCCTTGATCGTGATGTTGGGAAACATATCTACTTTCGCAAATTGCAGGCCGAGTTTGGCGGGATAACCCTTTTTCAGGCTGCCGGGGAGAAACCAATTGCCTCCCCTCACAAATGAATAGTGGGCCTCGTTCACGAGTTTCGGGTTAAAGGTATGCAGGTCCGTGACCTGGGCGGAAATCCCTTCGCCTGAACTGACCTGTGTGTCGATCGGGTCAACCGTATTCAGGGTACTGTTCGCCGGACTCGCATGGACCAGGATGGTGAAGTTGAGCCGGTTCTTACTGGTAATGTCGTAGTCCAGGCGTCCGAGCGTGATGCGCGAAGGACTGCTGCTGGTTTGCAGGTAGCGGTAGTTGTTCGCTACTTGCCCTGAGATGTTCGGTTCTTTGTAGTACTTCTGGACGGCGACAGCGACGGGATCAAAGCGGTCGAGCGGAATCTGGTTGCCGGGAAACGGCTTGCCGGCTATCGGATCATTGATGATGCCGAACACTGCCGGATCGAAGTAGCCCTGTTTCATCGCATCGGTCGGCACGGTAGTAATTTGCGTTGATTGATTTGGTTTGGTGATCTGGTCGTAATCGAAGTAGAAGAACATCCTGTTCTTCATCAGGGGCATGGGTCCGCTGAAGGATCCGCCGAAATTGTTGAACCGGAGTTTGGCCTTGGCCCCGGAATTAAAGTAGTCTCTCGCGTTCAGGGCGTCATTCTGCAAATACTCATAGGCCACGCCGTGCCATTGGCTGGAACCGGTTTTGCTGATGATGTTGAAGACATTCCCTCCACTGCCGTATTGGGCAGAAAAGGAGGTCGCGACGATGCTGACTTCCGCGATGGACTCCGTGATCTGGTTGTCAATATTCGCGCTGTGCGGCAGCCTGACTGTACCCCCATCTACGAGGTAGCTGGAATAGTAGGGGAGGGTTCCGTTGATGGACATCGCCACCCCGGGATTGGATGATCCAGCGTTGGATCTTGGAGCGCCCGATGCGCCGGGAAGCATCTTGATGAAGTTCTGCCAATTCGGTGTGACGTTGGGCAGAGAAGCCAGTGCTTGCGTGTTGAAGGTGTTGGCCACTTCCGGGTTTTCCGTGTGCATCGCCTGCACATCGGAAGACACTACAACCTCCTGCGTAGTTGAGCCCACGTTCAACGAGGCATCTACGGTCGCGGTCCCGACCTGCAGGGCCACTGGGCCGTGCACGACCTTCTCAAAACCCGCCTTGCTGAAGATAATGGTGTAGTTGCCGGGGAGAGTCGAAACGGTGTCGTAAATACCTTCGCCGTTGGTGACGAAATCCTTACTGACCCCCGTATCGTCGTTCTTGACGGTGACGGTCACATCTGGAATAACCGCCTTCGACGCGTCCGTTACGGTGCCGCGAATATCAACGGAGTTAGTATTTTGTGCGTGACTTACACTGGCCACACATAGCGAAAACCAGAATACGAGAACGAGGCGAACTGACTTGCTCATGACCGTCTCCGAAGCACTGAACGAACACTAAAGCGCGTAGGACGACAACCAGTCGACGGCAGCGCTAGCGCGCGCCGTCGATTCTAACCGGTTGGCGGTACCCTGACCCAGCTGCTCACCTGGCTACTCAGTCAATTGATCCAGGTCCCATCCCTATTGTGGTTGGCAGGCGAAACGGTAGTCCGTGCCGTAGACGTTGTCAAGGATAAATTTTGCAATTCAGATTATAGACAAACGGTTGTTTTACAAGCGACGCTTCGACAGCCTGCAGTGGAGACCGTGACTGTCGCAGAGCTGGACTCGAACCCGCACAGAGTGCCAAATCGGCGTTACACTGCCAGAAGAAAGCTCCGGGCGCTGGCTTGGCACAAGGGTCGCTGCTCGAAACAATGGCCTGTACTTCACTGCCAATCCAGTAAGTTGGAGCCGGTTTTGTCCTGGAATAGTCTCCGCGCAGGTATTAGTAAGAATGTTCCCTTTCCCGCAGAGCGGGACTCTTAACTACGTCGAACTCGCCGCTGTGCTCTGAAGGATCAGGTTTGAAGCATGATGCATGTTCTGCTGGTTTTCGGATTGTTAGGCCTCACTACATCGACTATCTACGCAACCCTCGCGGCTTGGGGGACACTGCGATTTGCCAACCGGCGGCGCTCGACCCATGCCGGCGGATATACCCCTCCGGTCAGCCTGCTAAAGCCGCTGCATGGATCGGAACCTGAGTTGGAGCGTCGTCTTGAGAGCTTTTTCGAGCAGGATTACCCATTCTTCGAAATACTTTTTTGTGCGCGCAGCGATCAGGACCCGGGGCTTTCCGTCGCGATGCGGGTCGCGGCACGGTATCCGCATATTCCAAGCAAATTTCTGACCTGCGGTGAGCCGCCCTATGCCAACGCGAAGGTGTGGTCACTCGAGCGGATGCAGGACGCCGCCAAGCACCAAATCTTTGTGGTCAGTGACAGCGATGTGCTGGTGACACCCGACTATCTGCGTGCGGTGGTGGCGCCCCTCGCTGAGGACGGTATAGGCCTGGTGACGTGTCTTTACCGTGGTGTGGCATTGCCGGCCACGACATGGAAGGACCGAAGCTTCTGGGCGAGCCTGGAAGCGGTTGGTATGTCGGTCGAGATGTCCTGCGGCGTGCTGGTGGCAGAGATGCTCCAGGGCATGTCCTTTGCTCTTGGGCCCACCATGGTTGTGCGCCGGGACTACCTTGATGGGGCCGGGGGGTTCACCGCCATCGGAAGACACCACGGCGACGACTTTATGTTGGGCAAGCTCATGGCAGCGCATGGGCATAAGGTGGTGTTGTCGACCCATGCAGTCGAGCACCATATCTTGAACACGTCTTTTGGCTTGTCAGCACGTCATCAAATTCGCTGGATGAGGGGCACGCGCTTTTACCGCCCAATGGGACACCTTGGAACGGTGCTTACCTTCAGCGTACCGTACGGGCTAGTGGCTGCAACGGTTGCTTTGGCGTTGCACCAACCGATCTTCGCTGTACTTCTCTTCGGATGGAGTTGGGCAACGCGTGTGGCTCTGGCAGCGCTAGTGGGCAGCCTAGTCGTACGCGAGCCACGGCCCTGGTGGAGTGCCATGCTCTATCCGATTCGGGACCTGCTGGGGTTTCTCCTCTGGAACGCAAGCTACCTTGGCAACGAGGTACTTTGGCGTGGAGAAGTTTACGAGCTGCTGCGCGGGGGACTGATGCGCAAGCGGTTGCAATCTGCGGCCCACGACACGCACCGCCCGGTACGAGTCGGCGGGCTTGATGAACAACGGCCATCCGCGACCATGCCCTAAATGGGAGTCTCGCGGGAGGGGCGTACCGCTGCTATTACGACAGGGTTCAAGAGCTTTGGCGGGCTTTGCCCATCGTTTTCGTCCCACGTATCCGGATTTCCTGCACGGGGCGCCAACAACAGCCACGTGTGCGGCTTTCGTTAAGGAAAGCCGCATAGAGTTCCCCACCTCCATCAAGCTCGACAGGAAATCCGGAGTACGCTGGGGCGAACGTAAGCACCCGTCGGTTCATTGCCAGGACAGATGGCAAGAGATGCTGGGATGAGCTGAGGTCAGCTTACGTGGCCAACGTAGTCGGGCGCGTTCACCTGGACCTGGAATCCGTCCGGATCATAGAACTTGAAAGATTCCCTTGACTTGGTGTCGGAAAACTTGAGGTTCATCGCCGATAACCGGGCACGCACTGCATCTGCGTCGAAGTTTTCAATCCCAAAGTCGTAGTGATCCACCGTCGGGGCCTGACTTGTGCCTTGCTCAATGCCAAAAAATGAGCTCCCTACGCTCAGGATATGTACTGTCGCCGACTGCTGCCGGATGGGCATCCCGAAGAACTGCTGGTAGAACTGCGACGTGCGGTGGAGGTTAGGGACGCGCACGGTCACGTGGTTCAGGCTGACCGCGCGAAAACCCGTCGATGCCGGTGGAGATGCAAACGCACCCGGCGCCGCAAAGGCGCCGACGGCCAGAGTGGCGAGCGAAACAGCGAATTGGCGGCGGGTTAGTTTGCCAGACTCCAAGTCGCTGATCATTTTTTCGATTGTTTCTATCATGAGATGCTCCCAATCAAGCGCAATCCATTTCCTTCAGGATCGTTGCGCACTTCACACGGTGTGTCGAGATACATGGTGGCGCGAGTGTTTGTGGTGTATGCGGGCCAATGTGGCAGGGCGCTGTGATTCGGGTCTCCCGTCCGCGCGAAATTAACCCATGCCGTGCTCATCTGCCTGGATAGGGCGAATGCCTCCGGGGAGCCGGCGCTGTAGTGGTCGCAGATTTCGGCATTGTCGAAGGCAAAGGCAATCTCGGCAGCATGGAAGGGGCCGGGACGGTTGTCTAACACGGGCGTGCGCCAGGCATAGACGTAGACGTACGCGGGCGCGGCGCCCAGGTTGGCCTTCCTCGCGGCCTGCGCAAATGCGGGAACGCGCAGGCGGGAGGCCGCGATAGTAGCGTAGAGACAGAACGGAGTTGCTTTGGGATATTCACGACGGTAAGCAGCGATGATCGCTTCACTGCCGGCGCCAAATGCGTCGCGAACCAAGCCGTTCAGCTCCTCTGTTCCCATGGCGTTGACGTAGGGATGGTCAAGTCCACTCACGAACTCGTGGAGATTGGTACCGGTCAGCAACGGAACATCCGCGGAAAGTGTGGGTGCTCCAGGGTCGAACGGATGGTGGGGAAGAACGCGGCCATCGACGGTCGGTCCCCAATCTCGTTCTCCGAATGTTTCGCGAAGCGAAGGTTGTGGCCGGGGCATCTTCTTCATGGCCTCCACTGCAGCACCGGAAAGACGGTCCACCGGGATTCGTTGCAGCTCCTTCACCTGCGATCTGGATAGGCTCAGCTCTTCCATCACCAGTTCGGCTACGCGACCTGAGTAATCGGGAGAGAGAGCCTTGAGAAAAGGACCGCTCTGCACGATCGCGCGATGGAATAGGCCCTTGGCCGAGGGCATGGCCATGAGGGTGATCACTTTTCCTCCGCCACCGGATTGACCGAAGATGGTTACATTGCCAGGATCACCTCCGAAGTTCGTGATGTTGTCGCGCACCCACTCCAGGACGGCAACGATATCCAGCATCCCAACATTGGCAGAGGAGGCAAACTCTTCTCCCCCGATGCCGGCAAGGTTGAGATATCCATAGACATTCAGGCGGTGATTGTGAGTGATCACGACCACATCGTGGTTGCGGGCGAGACTTTCGCCATCGTAGGAGAGAAGATCATGCCCACTGCCGCCGGAGTATCCTCCTCCATGCATGTAGACCATGACCGGACGTTTGTGGGTCGCGTTGATCTGCGGCGTCCATAGGTTCAAACGAAGACAGTCTTCGCCAGGTACCGTGGCGGCCGAACCGCGATGAAGTACAAACGCGTCCTCGTCGGCGTTTGCCAGGTTCTTTCCGTCGGTATCAAAGTGGGCTGAGTCATGCGTCGGACACACGCGGCCATATTGCAAGGCATTGCGAATACCGCTCCAGGGTTCCGGACGGGCTGGGGGCAGGAAGCGCCTCTCACCGGCGGTCGAGGCACCGTAGGGTACTCCTTTAAAGACGTACACGCCGCTTCGCTTATATCCTCGGATCTTCCCTGCGGTCGTATCTGCAACCGTCGCAGTATCGGACGCGCTGATTTTGGTTCGCTCGCACGGTACCTGGGAAGATTCCTGGCTTGAAGACAGCGCCAGCACGTCTTTTGATGCCATGCCCGAACTGGCCAGCCCTGCCCCAATGGCTGCAATACCACCGATAAGGTTTCGGCGAGTTTTGGAAAAATCTGTCAAAGGGTGCTCCTATCCTTTTGAGTGTCGCATAACGAACTGTCCCACGGGTTTTCCCAGTGGCGATAGGATGGGTAAGGGCTCACTGGTTGCTGGGTGTTGGCTCTGCTCTGCCGGCGGGCGAAAGCTACAACTCACCTGCGTGTCGTCTGGGGAGCGGCCTGGAATTTCTCCAAATGCGCGTTTGCCAAATCAGGTTGCTTCAACTTCGCATAGAGACGCGCCAGTAGAAAATGAATCTGGGCATCGCTGGTGCCCAGTTCCGGCAGAGTCAGGGCTCGTTCTGCTTCCATTGCAGCCTCTTTGAAGTCTCCCTCGCGCCCCAATCCCCTCGCCAGCTCGTAGTGCGCATCGCGGGACTCGGGGTCTCCTTCAATGGCCCGTCGTTCTTTATCGATGCTCTCTTTGAACCTGCCCATCAACGACAAGAGTCTCCCATAGGCAACAAGAATCGATGCGTGTTCCGGCGATTTCTCCGGTGAGAGATTCTCAGCCTGCTGGTAGAGCTCCAATGCTTTGGCCGCGTTACCCAACGCTTCGTGAGTCATGGCGAGATAGAACACGGGCAGGGGACTTTTGGGCGAGATCGTTTGCGCCGTCTGAAGAGGTGAGATCGCCAACTTAAAGTCGTTTTGCTGGTAGTAAAACGCGCCGAGGAAAAATTGCGCCTCTTCGGAGGTTGGATCGGCTGTAATGGCCGTGATAAGACAGCTCTTCGCAACATCCGGACGATGGGCAAAGACGGCCAGCCGGGCCTTGAGAACCAGGGCTGGAACCATGTAGGGGCTCTCATGCAGAGCCGCATCGACTTCGCTCACAGCTGCGGAAAATTCTCGTTGGGCAAACTCCTGTTTTGCCTTCTCATAGTGTTGGGCTGGACCAACAGCGATTTGGAATGCGAGAAGCCAAATCATGGAAGCTTGCCCCCGAGGCACCGGCTGAATGGGCGCCTAGAACTGGATTCTCGCGACAAACTCGCCACTCCTCGGAGCATAGTTTCCTCCTGCATTGGAGATGCTGTTGCCGAAGAAGCCGAACCCGTTGGAAATGCTTCCGTCGCTCCCATACTGAGCAGCCTGGAAAGGATTCGACGTATTGTTGAGGTTAGGGTAATTCCAGCGGTTAAAGACGTTGAAGAAGTCCGCACGCAGCGAGAACATCACGCTCTCCTTGATCGGGATGACCTTGCCGATGCCCAATTGCTCGCTGGGATATCTTGGACCACGATAGTCGCCGTAAAACGGCTTGGAAGTCGAGTAGCTCCCTGGCGCCGGGTTGGTCCAGGCAGCGGGGTTGAGGAAGAACGTAGTGCGGGGATCGACGTTGTGGTTGTTGAGGCTATGCAGAAGGAGCTTCTGGCCCGGAACGCGATTCGCCCAAACTGCATTCCCGAAAGTCACCGAGGTCAGAGTGCTCGTCGAATTCGGTACCTGTATCGGAAAACCGCTCTGATAGTGGAAGATGCCGTCGGTTGTCCAGCCCGATAGCAGGAGGCGCCTCCATCCGTTTTGCGAGAAGCTGAATCGCGGCACCTCATAGTTGAAGTAGAAATTCAGGGCCTGCGGTTGGTCGATATTCTCATAGGTTTTCGCGTTCTTGGGGGGCTGGCTAGGATCCTGCACCGGTTGCGCCGTAAGAAAAGTCGGCTGATTTGTGGATGCCACGCTTCCCAGATTCTTCGACCATGAATAACCGAGGCCGCCGGACAACCCATTGCTGAGGCGCTTGGTAACCTTGATTTGCAACGCGTCATACCACCAATTGCCATTGTGCTCGTAATAGTCACCAATGTAGCCGAATTGCGGGAACGGCCGTAATGCCTGGGCAAGAGTAGCTCCGGACGGGAAAGTAGAGTACGGAGCCGCGAACCCTCTCGCCGCCACTTCAGGAGAAGAGATCGGCTGTGTCAACAGGTTGAAGTCGTTCGCGTTGGTAACGTCCAGACCGTATTTCTTCAGGAGGATCGATGGAGTCAATTCGTTTGTACTATTCGTCAACCCGTCGGAATTGAGCCAAACACCACGGTTGTCGATCGAAGGATATATCGACAACCAGATCGTTCATAATTTCGCGCTCGACGCCAACGGTTGTTTGCTGGAAACGTGGCGGACGGCCATTGTTGGGAACAATGAACGGCGGGGGCGAGTTGAGTGAACCGATATTCGGGAACGCGCCGGGGTCAAAATGAGTGGCAGTGATAGCCGCCGGGGAGTACGGTATGCCATTGGAAAGCTGGCCGGCGGCAATGCCAGCCGAGGGACTGGTCAAAAACACCTGGTTGAAGCCAAATCCCTGGTTGCTGTAGCCTTCTTCATTCATGAAGAGCTGCGGGCCAGAATAGAATCCATACCCCGCACGGAGCACGGTCTTTGGAGTCAGCAGATAAGTGACACCGAGACGAGGCTGAATCATCCAGGGATAGAACTTCTCGAAGAGGCAGTTGCAACGTCCCGTCCCATACCCCTCGTATTCGGTTCCACCGGGCAGACCCCCAGCTGACGGATTCAGGATATTGGGGTTGAATTGCGTTTCCCGCAAATGCTGTTCGCGCTGCATCTGTTCGAGATCCCAGCGCAGTCCGTAGTTCACCGTGAGTTTCCGCGTGAGCTTAAAGGTGTCCAGCGCATAAAATCCGCTCTCTACGCGATGAAACCATTGAATGTTGTCGTTCCCGATGCTTGCGCCTGACAATTGGCCGAGAACGAAGCTCGCGAAACCGTCGCCGAGGCTGGCTCCATAAAGGTTTTGGCCTTGGGCCGACGGAAGCGATGTCTGAGCGGGAGAGAAGCTGTAAACCCCGGCCGAAAGGTCGTTGTGAGTGCCAAATAGCTGGTGACGGATATCGCCGCCAAATTCGAAAGTGTGGCGGCCATGGACCCAGATTGCGGATTCAGTGTTGTACCAGTTGTTGTCAATAAATGGAGCGTTGTTGATCCCCATTTGAGGAACGCCCTGACGGTTGGTCGTGAGCCCGTTGAAGATCGGGAAGGTGTTCGCGGCGCCGCCGGGCATGTTTGCCGCCGTGTTCAATCCAAGAGTCGACGCCTTGAAGTCCTGCACCGCGGAATTCTGCATGGCGGCGTGGCGCGTAAAGTCGAATCCGGCGTGCAATACAAGATTAGGTGTGGCCGTGTAGTCCGCATTGAGATAAATCTGCGGGGCGGGCGTTGTGTTCCAGCGTGTCTGGGCGGCCACGCCATTGATGCCGTCCGCCGCGTTGTTTTTGTTTGAATACTCGGCGATAGCATAACCCGAGAGGTGCCACTTCTCACCGATCGAGTGATCGATCTTGACGCTCGTCAGGTACTGGAACTTGTTGTTGGGCTGCAAATTGGGGTAGTTGTTGGTCAGCGCATTGGCAGTAGGCCCGGATGGAGCAGGCAGGTAAGCGAGAACCTTCTGGGCGACCGGATCCCATGTGCTGGGATCGCCGATAAAATTATTCGGGAACGGATCCCGGACCGTTTTGGTTGAGCCATCCGTGCAGGTTGCTACTCTGGTCGTCGCCGGGTTATACACTGCCCCATTAATCATCGGCCGGCCCAGACAGTCGAGAACCGCGGCTCCGTTGGAATCAACGATGGGACCCAGCAAAAGCGAGCTTAGGTCGCCGTTACGATATGCTGCCGTCGGAACGGTAATAGTTCCCTGGTTGAGGGTTTGCTTGTTGTGGTACTCCTCGTAAGCGAAGAAAAAGAAGGTTTTGTTGTGGCCGTTGTAAACGTGAGGAATCCACACTGGTCCGCCGGCAGATGCGCCAAAATCAAGCTGCCGCTGCACGGGATTGTATTTCTGGCCGCTGGGGGTATAGTTGAACGGCTGTCCAGCGTTCAGATCCTCATTCTCTAGATAAATAAACGCGGTTCCGTGCAGCCGGTTGGTGCCGGATTTCGACGTGTAGTTAAATATTCCCCCGCCGGACTCGCCATATTTAGCGGCATAGTTGTTAATCATCAGCGATTCCGAGCCGAGCGATTCGACCGAGGGCTGCTGCTCATCGGAGATGGCGCCCTTGACTGCCGAGGTGTCGTCCAGGCCGTCCATAAAGACACGGTACGTTGTTGCCGGCGAGCCGCTTATGTGGATATCATTCCAGCCGCCTGCGATGGTGCCCGGCACCAGGGCGGCAAACCCCATCGGGTCACGCACAGCTCCGACACCGGTAATGTTGATCGGAAGCTCATTCAGGTCCCTCGTGGTGACCTGAACGTTATTCTGCGCGCTATCGGTTTGGAGCAAAGGAGTATTCGCCGTGACCGTAACCGACGTTGTGGCTTGCCCTACCGCCATTTGCAGGTCGATGGTTGCGGTCTCTCCAACCGAAACCGTGACTCCATTACGGATCAGCGTGCTAAAGCCCGGTGCAACTACCGTAATGCTGTACTGCCCAGCAGCCAACTGCGGGACCGTATAGGTCCCCGCCCCGGTCGTAACAGTGGAGTTTTGCGTTCCCATCGCGGTGTTGGTGACGGTCACCCTGGCTCCCGCCAGGATCGAACCTGATGGATCAGTGACAACCCCCGATATGCCTCCGCGATCGAGTTGTGCCAGGCACACCATGGCTGGCGCAACCCAGCGACATGAAGATCACGGTCAAACGGATGAAGCTGAACCAACGTTTGTTTCGCATAATTTTCCCCTCCTGGCCTCTCATGAAGTGCAGTCATTGTTGCCGGCGACGGAAAATGTGTTTTCCGTTCACGCGATTGTTTTTTGATTTTTCAAGCGGCCACAACCATAGGCTGCAAAAGGAGGCGCTGGCAACGTTAGAGCCGCCTCCTAACGTCCGCATATCTCTATGTAAACAAACGACTGTTTACTTGCGCGGCGGTCTAACGGTGGCTACCTGCGGGGTTGGGTTCAGTGGCCACGTCCGGCATCCGACGAGGTCAGCCGGCGCCTGAGTGCTATAATCGGCATCGCCGAATTCGCTATGCAATCAACAGCCCAAACCGGCACTCGGATAGCAAAAATCGTAGAGACAGAGGAAGATGTTGCCCGGCTTCAGCAACACCTCAAGGAAGTGGTTGAAGGAGAAGCGTTCAAGGGGAGCCATCGCAGCGGTCAATTCCTCACTTACATCTTGGAAGAGTCGATCGCCGGCCGTTTTGCAGGCTTGAAAGAGCGAGTTATCGGCGTAAAGCTGTTTGGACGTGATCCTTCATACGACACGGGTGAGGATGCGATTGTTCGTGTGACCGCCAGCGACGTAAGGAAGCGGTTGCTGCAACATTACGGGAAATACGGAATCACTTCTGAATTTCGGATCAGCCTTCCCCTGGGGTCATACATACCCGAGATCACCAGGGAACCGCTAAAGCCTGCCGAGCGTTACCACTCCCCTTCCCATCCCCGAGCTTCCGGTTGCGGCTCCGGTACCAGTCGCCGCTCCGCATGTCGTTGGCCCTATCGAGCCACCGGCCCCGGATACATCGCCGTGGAATAAGGTGGTTGGTTTTCGCCGTCCTGATCATCGGGTGCAACGCAGTTTTGTGGGGAATCTTCTGGAGCCATTTTTCTCGACCGGGGTCCGCGCCAGTCTCCGTCCTTCCATGGTCGGCATTTTTCCAATCTCCGCGTTCCATAAAGTTGATAACCAGCGATCCGAACATTGTAGAAATCCAGGAAGTGACGGGCTCGACCGTTTCCCTGTCGGACTATGCCAACCAGCGGTTCATTCCGAACGCTAGTTCGCTCTCCCCCCAGGTGATTTCTTTCTGCAGAGACATCCTTCGCGGAGACAAGGCTGCGGCCGTTGATACGAGGGTCATCGCAAGCATTGCGGAGTTGGCTCAGAGTGCCTCAAAGAAGATCAATGTGCAGGTGGCTCGGGACGTCCGGCTTTCCGATCTGTACACGGACGACAACTTCATTTTTCTGGGCAGTCCCCTTTCTAATCTCTGGACGACTCTCTTCAATGATCGGCTGGACTTCCGATTTGTTTTCGACGGTAAATCCGACCAGGAATTCATTCGCAACATGCATCCTCTACCGGGCGAGCCCTCTTCTTACGTGCCGACGGCGAAGGGTTGGGCCACAGGTCAGTCTTTTGCGACAATTAGTTTTGTGCAAAACCCGGGCAAGGATGGGCAGGTTTTGATTTTGGCCGGCGCAAACGGAGAGGGCACGGCAGCGGCGGGTGATCTGGTCACGAATGGGCCACGATTGTCAGCCGCGTTGCAACATTGCGGAATTGACTCGGCACATCCTCTTAGGCATTTTCAGCTCTTGCTGCGGCTGAACACAATGGCCGGCTCCCCGAGCAACGTTGACGTGCTCGCGTGCCACATCCTGCCCAGTAGTTCGATCCGTTAGTCCCCTTCATTCGACAGTCTTCTCCACAGCGACAAAATAGCCGACATGTCCCGCATACAGCCGCAGGTGGGCAGTATCACCTATCCGCAGATTGGTGGTGCCCATCTGTTCCGCGGACGTAGCGTGGACCATGCGAAAGGAGTGGATGGGCGATTTATGGATCGGATGCGGCTTGAGCTCGCTGGTTCCAGCATCAGATCTCCATCGGGAACGATGAGCTCTGATAGTCGGCGATGTCGAGGTTGGTTATCTCATGCACGGACGATGCGCCTTTCCACGCCACCTCGCGAACTTCAGATCTTCTGCTTTTTCCACTTGCCTCGGCGAAACAGCAGGATGCCGGCTACGGCAACTGCAGCCTGGGCAATGACGATGGAAAGAAAAACTCCGGTGGAACGAAGCCCCTGGTGGAGAGCGAGCCACCAGGCCAGCGGAATCTCCAGTAGCCAGAAACCGAAGAAATTAACAATTGTCGGCGTAACTGTATCGCCGGCGCCATTGAACGACTGCAGCATGACCATGCCGTATGCATAGGCGATGTTGCCATAACTCAGAATGCGCAGGGCTGAGGCAGCAAGGGGCACGACTGCCGGATCGTGAGTAAAGAGGCGGACCAGCGGCGTGGCGCTAACGATGAACACGACGCCGATGAGTCCCAGGAAGAGCATGTTGTACAGACCTGTGCGCCACACGGCTTGCTCAGCGCGCTGCGGATGGCCCGCACCCAGGTTCTGCCCGACCAGCGTGGCCGCCGCATTGCTGAGTCCCCACGATGGAAGGATGACAAAAATAACGATGCGGATTGCAATGGTATAACCCGCCAAAGCGGCGGCGCCAAAAACGCTGACGATACGGACCAGCGCGATCCACGAGGTGTTGGCAATGGCAAACTGCAGAATACCGGTGAGAGAAACGCGAAGGAGACGCCACATCACGCGCGGGTTCAGCCGTAACAGGCTGGGCGGGATGCGGAGCCGCTCCGTGCCCTTCATCAGGCGGTAGAACTGGTAGAGAACACCGATGCTGCGGCCGCTAAAAGTGGCGAGTGCGGCGCCGGTGACGCCAAGACGTGGAAAGGGTCCAAGACCGAAAATGAGACAGGGGTCGAGGATCAGGTTGAGGATATTCGATACCCAAAGCAAACGCATGGCAATGGCCGCGTCGCCCGCACCTCGAAAAATGGCATTGTTGAGAAAGAGCATGACGATGGCGCCGCACCCGCCAAGAGCAATGCGGGCGTAACCGGTGCCGGTGGCCACGATCTCGGGAGACGCTCCCATCAGACGTAGAAGCTGAGGAGCGAAGATGAACGAGGGAACGCCGATGGCCAGGGAGACAAGCAATCCAAGAAAGATAGCCTGCGCACCGGCGATCGCGGCATCCACGGGGTCCTTCTCACCGATGCGGCGGGCGACCATCGCGGTGGTGGACATGGAAAGGCCGATGCCAATCGAAAAGACCAGGGCCAATAGGGATTCGGTGAGGCCAACGGTGGCCACTGCGTTGGCCCCGAGGCGGCCCACCCAGAGAACGTCGACGACTGCGAAGAGGGATTCGAGCACCATCTCCAGAACCATAGGAATGGCCAGCAGGAGTATGGCGCGATTGAGGTTGCCGGCAGTGTAGTCCTGGTGCGACCCGCGGAGCGCCTCGCGAATCGATGACCAAAGACCGGGCTGGGGCGCATGGCCCTCAAGGGCTTCCATGGACATGGAAACTGCCTTTCAATGCAAGGATGTACGAGACAGCCGCGTTGAAACAGCGCGGGCTAACAGATAGAGTGCGCAACACGGTGCATGCACAGTGTTACGAAGAGGTTGGTAATGAAACCGGCGTATTGCGGGAATGACCAGCCGGCTAATCCCCTTGCTATCTTACCTGCAGCGGGTACCTTTTGTGCATCGGCCACGCCAGGCAGACTGGAGTGAGGGCGGTGGGTAGGAGAATATGCCAAGGAGCCGAGGAGCGGTACTTTGAAACGAATTCATGCGACACGAATTTGCGATGCGGCGAGAAAATCGCGCAAGCGGCTGGCTTGTTCACGCTGTGCCTGGATGAGACGATTGTGCCGTTTGAGATGCCCCGGATTGTCCAACGTGGAGGCAAACACTTCGTCTCTTTGAGCATCGTTTTCGAGACTCAGCGCTTTTGCCTGGAGTGCTCGGTAGAAGCGAGGGCTGATATGGTAGGGTTCGTGGTCGAGGTTCAGGGCGGTAGGTTCTTTTCTGCATTTCGGGGGTTTGCGGACTAAACTTCTTTCGATCTTTGCCGATAATACCGATAAGGAGTAAGTGCAACCAGATTCCACTTGGAGGTTCCGGAAGTTTAATTGGATTGGGGATGGAGTTACGGCCGGAGGTTACAACCGGTTCTTCTCAGGCGGAGCCGAGTCTGTGTATCAGTGCATTTGGAATTCGGCCCAGAGGAAGGACCTGATCGACAGCACCGAGCAGGATAGCCTCACGCGGCATCCCGAAAACAACGCAAGTCGCTTCATCCTGGGCGATGGTATGGGCCTCCGCGACTTTCATCTCCAGCATGCCTTTCGCACCATCCGCGCCCATGCCGGTAAGCAGCACACCAATCGCGTTCTTGCCCAATTGTCGTGCACAGGACGAAAACAGTACGTCCACCGAAGGCAGATGGCGATTGACGCGCTCGCCCCGGTAGACCTTCACGGCATATTCCATACCATGACGGACAACCTGCATCTGGTGTCCGCCGGGCGCGAGCAAGGCGTGGCCGGGGAGGATGCGGTCACCGTCCTTAGCCTCCTGCACATGCATCCGGCATCGCGAATTCAATCGCTCCGAGAATGGCCGGGTGAACGCCTCCGGCATATGCTGCACCATCACGACGCCCGGAAAGTCGGCCGGTAGCGCGCTCAGCAAATCCTTCAGTGCCTCCGTGCCGCCGGTGGAGGCGCCGATGGCGACAACCTTGTGGGTAGCGGTGAACTGATAGCCGGCAGGCAAGGCGGCCGGGGTGGTCTCACTTGTGTCTAATCCGCGCACCCTCACCTTGGCCGCGGCCTTTACTTTGGCGATGATGTCCCCGGCCTGCTCGATCGTTCCATTCGAAACATCCAGCTTTGGCTTGGCGATATAGTCCACCGCACCCAGGCTGAGTGCGCGCAGAGTGGTTTCCGCACCACGATCGGTGAGTGAGGAGATCATGACCACAGGCATGGGATGGCCGCGCATCAACTTTTCGAGGAATGTCAGACCATCCATGCGCGGCATCTCGATATCCAGGGTGAGTACATCGGGGTGGAGAGACTTAATTTTCTCCCGCGCCACAAAAGGATCCTCTGCTGTGCCGACCACCTCCAGCTCCGGATCCGAGCCGAGAATCTGCGTCAGCAGTTGGCGCATGAGCGGCGAATCATCGACGATAAGCACCTTATATGGTGAGCGCATTTGCACGGTCCCAAGTCGCCATCAGAATACAATTGCATCCGAATCGTCAGGCACTCAACCTCCGCGGACCGGGCATCTGCTCGGAATCGCCACTGCTGCTGAACTTTTTCACCAGAACCATGAGCCCGGCCGATTGCCGCGAAAGCGACTGAGAGGTTTCAGCTAGCTTTTCCGTCTGCGCGGAGTTAGTCTGCGTGACTCTATCGATTTGCGCCATGGCAGTGTTCACCTGGTCCACGCCCGTGCTCTGCTCGGCAGAGGCGATCGCGATCTGGGCCACCATCTGGCCCATGTCTTTGACCGATTTCACGATTTCAGCAAGGGCCTGGCCGGAACGATCAACCAGTTGCGTTCCATTCTCCAGCTTGCTCATCGAGTCCTGAATAAGATGTTTAATTTCACGGGAGGCTTCGCTGGTCCGTTGGGCAAGACTACGGACCTCGCCGGCGACCACGGCGAAGCCGCGGCCGTCTTCTCCGGCACGCGCAGCTTCGACCGCGGCATTGACGGCCAGCAGGTTGGTTTGGAAAGCGATCTCGTTGATGGTCGAGATGATGTCGGATATCCTCGCAGATGCGGCGTTGATCCCGCCCATAGCAGTGATGGCCTCGGAGACAACCAGGCCCGCCTGTTCGGCCGCCTGCTCGCTTGACGATGCTAATCGCCGGGCGGAATCGGCCATTTCTGCGCTCTGCCGCACCGTGGCGGTGATCTGCTCCAGGCTGGCTGCTGTCCGTTCCAGGCTCGAAGCCTGGTTCAAAGCACCGTCAGCGATCGCGCGGGACGAGGTCGCCAATTCTCCTGACGCGTCCGACATCCCTTCAATCCCTAACTCGGTTTGCTCGATCACTGATCGCATTGCATTGAGGTGCTGCTGTAACTCAGCTCGACTACTTGCTGTCTCCGCGGTCTTCTTGCTCAATACGGCGGCGAGATAACATATGGCGACCGTTTCCACTACCACATAGGCCGCGTGAACGAAGACCATGGTGAGATCAGGCGTGGTAAAAACCCACACGTGATAGTGAGCCGCCTGCAGAAAATTGAAGAGCAGGTGATGCACGGCGATGACTGCGGCCGCTCCGACGATAACCCGCCAGTCCTGGTAAATAACCAGTAGCGCCAACACTACGAATATCCCAAAGTGCAGTTCGTCCAAACCGTGGGACTGATCGATGTTCAGGCCGCAAAACACCATGGTGGCGGTGGCCACCATCATTCTGGTGAACAGCGCGCCTGGCGCCTTCAAGATGCATAAGATCGGCAGCACCGCAGTAGGCATACCCAGCAGCAAGACTGGAGTCCATGTCTCATGCCAAGGAGCAAGGCAGATGGAAAACACGGCCAAGACGCCGAGGATGGCCATGAAGAAACGATTCGCCACCGCAATATGGGGGGGTACAACCGCACCTGCGATATCCATATAGCCCTCGGAGTAATCGGACGAAGCGGTCCGACAATCTCCGTTAGGGTTATCGGCTACCATGCGACACCGCTTACCGCTGCGGGTCACAATTGAAGAACTGCACTCGACAGTTGGGCACATGTGAAGAATCATAGGTGTCAAGCGTTTATGCGGTGATGCATCTGTATCATCGCCGGTCGTCTTCAAAATAGATCTACCTGTCCTCCCGAACCTGTCTTGGCGAGTCTGTTGCGATAGTCATCCTCCGCACTCAGAATCAGAGGCAGCCGGGAGCCGTCGACGGTGTGAACAGTGATCTTGCCTGTATCGGTCCTGAAATTGACCTGTACCGGGCGAAGACCGCCCAGGCGTTGGGCAACCAGCGGAATCCCCTCCGTGGCCAGAAACCCGCGGACAAAGGCAGCATTCAGTTCCCCGATAGTCGGTGATTGCAGGCTGGCAACCACATTCCCCGCCCCGAAGGCTTTGGCTACGAGATTTCGTCGATCACCACCCTGGTTCATGATGGCGTTGATCAACAACTCCATGGCATGCACTCCGTAGCGCGAGGAGCCGGCATCGCCGGCGCCTCTCCCGGGGAGAAGGATGTGGTTCATTCCCCCGATACATGCCACCCGATCCCAAAGACACACCGCCACGCAAGAACCCAGGAGTGTTTGCAACAGCAATGGTGTCTTGCTGGCCACCACTTCCCCCACGTAGATGCGCCTTCTCTGCTCGAGTGGGAGACGATGCGGGGGCGCAGCATTGGTTCGAGCCGGCAGCTGTTCTCCGATCCGGCCTTTCATTGTCGCGGGCGGCGGCGGCGGTCCGGCCCGGTGTAGGGTGGCCGCTTCTGCGCGTGCAATTGATGGATGGTGTTACTGAGTGCCTCCACCGTGTCATTCAGCCAGGGCACATGCTCAGAGTGACCCAGAATGAGGTACCCGCGCGATTTTAGATACCCCAGCATCCTGCGCAGGAATACCTCCTGGGTCTCGCGGTTGAAGTAGATCAGAGCATTGCGGAAGAAGATCGCATCGAATTTTCCCTCGAGAGCCCACTGGGCATCCATCAAGTTGATGCGTTGAAATTTCACCAGCTGCGCAACTTCCTTTTTCACGCGTACCTGTCCGTCCATATGTCCCTTGCCGCGAAGGAAGTACTTGTTCTGCATGGCCGGCGGGACATCTTCGAGAGACTCCTTGTCATATATGCCCTGGGCCGCAGTCGCCAGCACCACCGTGTCGATGTCGGAAGCAACTACCTCGATCTGCCAGCCGCCGGGAGGAGACAGCGGCTGACCCAGGCTCGGCGCAATTGAACCGACACATGGCCGGTTTTCAACCCCTCCAGCAACGACATGGCGATGGAATAGGGCTCCTCCCCGGTGGAACACGCCGCAGTCCAAATGCGAATGCTGCGCGCGCGCCCCAGTGCCGCCCCGGCCATCAGCTCAGGCACCAACGTTCGCATCAGAAAATCGAAGTGGTGCATTTCACGAAAAAAAGAGGTTTTGTTGGTGGTCATGCAGTTGATGATCTCCGCCAGTTCCTTCCCACCATCCGGACCGCCGCGACATACGCGGCGTAGGTAGCGAAGTCGGTCATGCCGTGGTGACGGAGTCGTTTGGAGAGACGTCCGGCCAACATTGCCTGCTTGCCATCGCGCAACCAGATACCTGTCTTGCGATGAATCAACTCGCGAAAGGTTTTGAACTCGCGCACATCCATCGCGACGAGTGAGGCTTCGAGCGTAGGCATAGTCAGCTTTCTCCGCTAGTGACGTACTCGAGTGACGCGTTTTTCGAACCTCGGAAATTGCGCGGACTCGTCGATCGGTGGGCGCCGCAAATTGCGCAGTCAGATTGCCTTGCGCTTCCCGCCAAGCATGCTTTGCTTCCGCGTCAATCGGCTTGGGGCACGGTCAACTCGATATCGCTGAGCAGTTTCTCCAGATTGAGCGCTACTGCAAGATGCTCGCGGGTCTGAAATACGCCGTCGATGAAACGTGTGTCGACCGCGGACCCGAAGTCCGGAGCGGCGCGCATCGCCTCTTGCGTGACCTGCAAGACATCGGAGACCGCATCGACCAGCAATCCAACCATCTTCTCTCCGACCATGGCGATCACGATCACGGTGAACTTGTTGTACTCAATCGGCGGCAGACGAAACTTCATGCGCAGATCCACCACCGGCAGCACGGTTCCGCGCAGGTTCATCACGCCCCTGACATGGGGAGGAACATTGGGAATAGGCGTGACCGGCGCGTATCCTCGAATCTCCTGAATTTTAAATAGCTCAAGCCCATACTCCTGCTCGATCCAGGAGAAAAGTGAGGAACTGGCTCGACGCCGGGGCCTGGTGCTTCACGATCGCTTTCATGAATATTTCCTTTCCCCGTCAAACAGGCGCCGGCATCGACAGCATCGCCTAGAATTCTTCAAAGCTCTCATCCTCCG
Organism: uncultured Acidobacteriaceae bacterium; assembly: GCA_963847155.1. Classification (GTDB taxonomy): domain Bacteria; phylum Acidobacteriota; class Terriglobia; order Terriglobales; family Acidobacteriaceae; genus PALSA-350. The sequence goes on from CAWJZH010000014.1 coordinate 186,187, forward strand.
ACCTGGCTGCCGGGCCGCCCATCAGACAGGCGCGTGGGCAAACTGCTTGCGTCCCTTAGGGGAAGGAAACGCGGCCCTATCTGAACCTCCGTTGACCGCAAGCGGAGCAGGTCGCGACGCCGTTTCGGCTGCATGCCGATAGTTCGGGTTCGGAGGCTGATGATCGCGGCTGACCGCCGCGATGATTCGCTGTCGTTGCCCAGATTGAAGGTGCCGACCAGCTGTAACAGCCGCACCGACTGCTCGGAAAGTGCCTGTGCGGTGGACGACAGTTCCTGGTTCTGTGCGGAGTTGGATTGGGTCACCTGGTCCATCTGGTTCATGGCGGCGTTGACCTGGTCGATGCCGGTGCTCTGCTCTCCGGCGGCCGCAGCGATCTCGCCCACGATGTCGGTCACGCGCTTCACGGAGCCAACGATGCCTTGCAAGGTCGCGCCCGAGCGATTGACGAGTTCGGAGCCTTTCTCCACTTTCTCGAGCGAGTCCTGGATGAGGCTCTTGATTTCCTTGGCCGCCTCGGCGCTGCGTTGCGCGAGGCTGCGCACTTCGGTCGCAACCACGGCGAAGCCGCGGCCCTCCTCGCCTGCGCGCGCGGCCTCGACCGCGGCATTCACTGCCAGCAAGTTGGTTTGGAAGGCGATCTCGTTGATGGTCGAGATAATGTCGGAGATTTTCGCCGAAGCGACGTTGATCTCAGTCATGGCGGCGATCGCGCTGGAGACGACTTCCTGACCCTTGTTCCGCGGACTCCCGCGAGCCGGTTGCCAATTGGCTGGCCAAGCGGGCGTTTTCGGCGCTTTGCCGAACTGTCGCGGTGATCTGTTCCAGGCTCGCCGAAGTCTCCTCCAGGCTGGCCGCCTGTTTCTGCGCGCCGCCGGCTATTTCCACCGCCGCCGCGGCCAGTTGTTGCGAAGACGAGGTGGCAGTGGCCGCGGTCTCGGTCACCTCCCGCAGCGTAGCGCGCAGCTTTCCCAGAGCGTCGTTCAGTGCCTGGGCCATCTGCCCCACCTCGTCGGTCGAATCCACCTTAAGCGAAGCGGTCAAGTCTCCTTTAGCTACCTGCAGCAGCGCGGCAGCAGCACGCTCCAGCGGGACGGCGATTTGGCTCCTCAGCTGGCGCGTGGTCAAGGTAGCAAACGCCAACGCCACGGCGAAGAGGACCAGGGTCAGCAAACGCTGCCGATCAATCGCGTTCCCGATCGCATCCAGTTCGGCCGGCAATTCTCTATTGCTGAGGGCTTGGTTGAGATCCTGTAACGACTGGGCGAGCTTGGCGCTTTCGCCCGCCAGAGTTTTGATCGTAGTCTGAGCCTGGGGGTCGACCGCATCCGGCTTCTCGGCCATGGCGGTGTAGGTGGTTTTCGAACGCGAGTAGACGCTGTTGAACTGTTCTTTCAACGCTGTGACCTGTTGCCGCAGTTCCGGGTTATATGCAATCTTGGTCAGCACAATTTGCAAATTCGAGGTAACCTTCTGCGCATCCTGGTCCGCCCTCTCCAGGGCTTTTAAGTCCTGCAGCAGAACCGCGTCCTTATAATCCTTGGTCATCTTCTGGAATCCGGCTTGTGCCTCCTCGCCCGCAAGAGCGGCGGGGAAAAGCGAGTCCGAAGCGATCCGCAAGTGAAGGCGGATGGTGCCCCCAGTCCACTGGACAAGCCCCAGAAAAAGAAGGTAGCCGAACGCCAGGATGCCAGTGCTGAACAACAATTTCGTGCCGATTCCAAGGTTTCTCATGCTCTACCTTCCAACTGCTTGTCATGTCGATCCGCCAGGGAGCGCAGACTACCAGCGTTCCTATCGTTCATGGCGCACCGTTGAAACCGTCAGTGGATCTCAAGTACCTTGACGCCCTCGTGGGGGGATGCCTTGTCGATGTAGCCGATGGTGCCCGGGGTATGGGCGACAAACGCGACCGCCGCCGCCTCGTCATCCAGGCTTTTGGGCATGCTGGCCTGGCCGGAAAAGACCAGGCTGCGCCATCCCGCACGGTAGGCGGTGTCGCCCTTGCCGACGTACGCTTTGAGAAACTCCTCATTCGCCGGCCCGTCTTTGAGCAGGACGGGCACGACCTTGCTTCCGTCTTTGAGCGTGGTCGCGTTGCCGGTGAAGACGTCTTTCAGATCGTCTTTGCTGACTCCGCTGGCCTTCACGCTGGGATTGGCAATGACGATCACCTGCGCCCCGGCGCTGGCCGCCAGGATGGACATGGCGAACATGAAAATGGAAGAGAGGATTAGCTTTTTCATGGGTGGCTCTCCTGAGCTAGAAGCTGACGCCGACCTTGAGGATGGTGAGTTTAGTGTTGGGCTTGAGGCCATTGGGATTGAGGTCAGTGTCATAGCCGATGGCAGTGCCGTCGATGATGTGCTCTTCCGCCTTGGCATACAGGTATTGGCTGAAGTCGTAACGTCCGGAGATCGCCCAATCCTTCGAGTAGCGTGCCGGTCCCAGCGCCGCCTGATGGTCAAACTGCTGGCTATCGTAAACGCCGGTGGTTAGTTTGGACGTCAGCTTGTAACTGGCCATGGCATACCAGCTCCGGTAGTCAATGCGCTCGTGGGTGGGCGGAGGCCCGGTGAACTGGATGGTAATGCTCGGCGCGAGCCTTGAATATTCAGCGGCCACCATGACTTTATTCTTGTCGTACAGGGTGAAGTAGCTGGGAATATTGAAGGGGGAGAGGGTTTCGGTTCCCGTGAGGAAGCCGTTGCCGGCTGTGATTTTGGCAACCCACGCAGGGTCTTTGTTTTCGGATGCGCCGATCATCAACCCCGGCAAGGGAGTTCTCCAGCGAAGGGCTGCGCCATAGTTCGCTCCGCCAATGCCATTGGGCAGCAGAAGCCCCGCTTCGGCTTGTACCAAAAGATAGCCATCGCTGCTGCCGATTTGCCGTTCGCCGCCCCAGCCGCGATACTCCAGCTTCCCCAGTTTCCCGCCCTCACCGAGGGTGCCGTAGGCGACGCCGCCATAGTGCGCCAGAATGCTATTGCGGCTGCTGATGGGATAGATGCTCTGCGGCAGCAGCGACCATATGTAGGAGGGATCGATGTCCTGGATGTCATTGAAGAGGCCTGAGGGAGTCTTGACCTTGCCGAAGCGCACGCCGAAGCGCTCGTCTGCCTTATAGTCTGCAGCGGCCCAGTCGAGGGTGATCTCGTTGCCGAAGTTCCCGAGCAGGAAATAGCGGCCCTGGACGGCGACACGCAGCTTGGGGATCGGCTGCGCTCCGATGTTGAGCACGGCTTCTGTCCATGCCGGGCTGCCATCGCTGGAATGAGTGGTGAGCATGTTGTTGTTGGTGGTGTAAAGGAAACCCTGGGTCGCGTAGCCGTGGATTTGAATATTCAGATCCTCGAGGCTTTGGGCAAACCCGTGAGCACCGGTCCCCAGCGCTAATGCGATTGCTCCGACAAGAATTTTCTTCATTCAGTTCTCCTTTTCCCGTCAAGGAGTCTGCGGCACACGCAAGAGTGGATCGCACCGGCAAGAGTCCTCTTCATACAGATTTCTTTCGTTCCCGTAGAGAGCGTCTGCGCGCGGGACATGCAACAGGCAGCTCTACCGGCGGCCGAATCGAAGCGAAAGCGGGCAACGACGCGACTCGCCGGCCGTGCGAGCGAATGTCTCTCTCGATGCCTATCGGCTGACGGCCGCGAACAATGAGCAGCAAAGCGCTGGATAGGAAGGGATGAATGGACATGAAGCGGCGCGCTGGGCGCGACTTTTTCTCGAGCATGTCCCCACGGGAGTGTCCGACTTGAAGGCATTCCACGAGGATTCAGTCGTCACTCGAGCATGCGCTCCGGGGTAGTACAAACTTATCTGAAACCATACTCCGGACCTGACCTGCAATTTCAAGAGGTCGCACGCTCGGATCTCGCTGGAGGACCGTTTACCAGAGCAGCCGGATCGGTGAGTCGTTTTCGCCCGTTGGCGGCAAAGTGTGCCGCATTGGGAGGCCGGCGTGGTGGGGCAGCCTGTTGCACCGACCCCTGGGGCGGCGGCTGGCCGGTATTATCTCCGTAATTTTGCAGCTTGAAGCGACCCACCAACTGGGTCAGCCGCGCCGCCTGCCCGGAAAGTATTTGCGCAGTAGAAGAAAGCTCTTGCGTCTGGGCGGAGTTGGATTGGGTGACATGGTCCATCTGCGTGACCGCAGTGCTCACCTGTTCTACGCCGATGCTCTGCTCCGACGATGCGGACGCGATCTCACCCACGATTTCGGTCACCCTCTTCACCGAGGCGACAATGCCTTGCAACGTGGCGCCCGAGCGATTGACTAGCTCCGAGCCCTTCTCGACTTTCTCGAGCGAGTTCTGGATCAGGCCCTTGATTTCTTTGGCCGCCTCAGCGCTGCGTTGCGCCAGGCTGCGCACTTCGGTGGCTACCACCGCGAAGCCACGGCCCTCCTCGCCGGCGCGTGCAGCCTCGACCGCAGCATTTACCGCCAGCAGATTGGTTTGAAAGGCGATTTCGTTGATGGTGGAGATGATGTCGGAGATCTTCGCCGAAGCGGTATTAATCTCAGCCATGGCTGCGATTGCGCTGGACAACGACTTCCTGACCTATTTCCGCGGACTCCCGTGAGCCGGTGGCCAGTTGGCTGGCCTGCCTGGCGTTGTCGGCGCTTTGCCGCATCGCTGCGGTGATTTGCTCCAGAGTGGCCGTGGTCTCTTCCAGGCTTGCCGCTTGTTCCTGCGCGCCCTTGGAGATTTCCTCTGCTGCGGTCGCCAACTCCCGCGAAGAGGTGTCCGAGTTCGCTGCACTCTCGGCTACATCCTCTAACGTGGATCGTAGTTTCTCCAGAGCCGTGTTTAAGGCGCCGGACATCCGTCCCACTTCCTCTGTAGTCCTTACCTCGACCGATGCGGTCAGATCGCCGGCGGCCATCTGCTCCAGAGCGGCCGCCGTCAGGCCCAAGGGGATGGAGAGCCCTCTGGCGATGAAGATACTGAGTGTGACCCCCAGCAACAGGCCAATGGTGGCGGCTGAGAGAAGCAGCCATCGCGCCGTCTGGAATTGTTCCTGGTTGACTTGAAATTTCCTCTTTGCCAACGAATGCTTCAGGCGGCGGAGGTCATCGACTGCCTGGAACAGCGGTCGACCGGCAGTGTTCGCCGCAGCCAAGCTAGCGAGGGCGCCGGCCGTATCGTTCGCGTTCACCCGTTCAATCAGCAATTGATAAGACTTTTCGTATCCAGGTAAAGCTTCGCGTATGGTGGCAATGAGCGCAATACCCTCCTTCACATCAAAAAGCTTGTCCGCCTGGTCGAGGCTAGCGTGAAGATCGGAGAGGGCGGACAAGACCTCTTTATCGTCCGCGGTGGCGACCGCGGGATCGTCGCATGTTGAGTATTGCGTCGCGGCCCACTCTCCCCAGTGGAGAGCCGGGCAATCGCCAGTTCGTCCGCCACTCCGAGACCCGCCATATCCTTCTGGTAAAGGGCCATGATGCGATCGTTTGCCTGGCTGAGGTTGATGATGGCAAGGCAGCTGATCGCTGCGATGAGCACGATAAGAAGACCGAAGCTGAGCAACAGCCTGGGAGCTGCGTTGAGATTCTTAAACCAGTTCATGCCGATACACCTCTTCTTGCTGGCGCCGACAAGGCTGCGTGTATGGGCATGGCGGAAGAGACACCGCGTTTCGCCGTCCTGGCTGGCCGCCCCACTGAAAACAAATTCAATTCGGCAAGTGCGGTCACGTCGATGATGGGCGCGACGCGGCCATCGCCCAGGATGGTGGCTCCCATCAACCCTGCGACCTTGTGCAGATTTTTCTCCAGGCTCTTGACGACCACCTGCTGCTGTCCGAGTAATTCGTCGACCACCAGGCCGATCTTTTTGCGGCCGGCTTCGACCACCACCACCAGGCGTTGGTCCTCTGCCGGTTCCGCGCACGGCTCGGCGTGTTCGAGGGCGCCCTGGTCGAGCGCGTCCAGTTGCACCCCGAGGAAGCGGCACAGACGCAGCACGGGAATCGATTCCTCGCGGATGACGATGACCTCGCCTTGTTCGGCGACGGGTACGATCTTGCCCTTGCTCGGTACAGCTTCCACCACCGTCAGCAGCGGAAGCACGAGCGTGCGGTCGGCAACCCGGACCAGCAAACCCTCGAGAATCGCGAGCGTGAGCGGAAGTTCGATCGAAACGGTGGACCCGCTACCCAATTCGCTCGTGAGTCCCACCGATCCGCTGAGTTGCTGTACATTGCGCCTGACTACGTCCATCCCCACGCCGCGCCCCGAGAGATCGCTGACTTGTTCGCGGGTAGAAAATCCCGGGGCGAAGATCAACATTCTGATCTGATCGTCGCTAAGGTCAGCTTCCTCTGCGATCAGTCCTCGCTCTACGGCTTTGGCCCGCACCCGGGTGGTGTCGATGCCTGCGCCATCGTCGGATATCTCGATGACGATTCTTCCCGAACGATGAAAGGCGCGCATCTGGATCAAGCCCTCCGCCGGCTTGTTGGCCGCGAGGCGCACGTCGCTCGCTTCGATACCGTGGTCAGCGGCATTTCGGATCAGGTGAGTCAAGGGATCGCCAAGCAGCTCCAGCATGCTTTTGTCGATCTCGGTTTCTTCGCCGTCTGTGTCCAGGCGGATTTGTTTACCGGTAGACTGCGCGATGTCGTAGACCACGCGCACATATCTCTGAAACAGTGTGCCCACCGGCATCATGCGCACGGCCATCACGCGCTCATGCAGCTCGCGAGTACTACGTTCCATGGCAGCGACCGCCTCGCGCAATTTCGGCAAGCAGGAGAGCTCGAAGTCCTCGACCATTTGCGCCGTCATCACCTGGGCGATCACCAGTTCGCCCACCAGGTCGATCAGGCGATCAACTTTGTCGGTTGCGACACGAATGGAACTCGACTCTGGGCCAGCGCTGGGCTTCTTTGCCACTCTCCGCTGCTCAAGCTTTCTGCGCTCCTCCTCTTTTCTGCGGTCGACTTGCTCCGTCTTTTCGGGGACTGCAGCGGGAACCACGTCGAGCGTGCGCGGCTGCAGCGAAGGCCTGTGGAGCGCCAACCCTTTCTCCTCTTGCAATGGCTGATCGACGCGCTGGACGATCACCTCGGCCAGATGTTCGACAAATTCGAAAACCTCGTGCAATTCCTCTTCAGCACACGAGCTAGCCAGCTCGATGGTCCAGCTGAGATAGCACTCGGCGGGATCCAGCTCCTCCAGGGGCGGCAACTCCTCAGCGTGCAACTGGCAAACGCTCACCGTCCCCAGGGCGGCCAGGTTGCGCAGCAACATAATAGGATTGGTCCCGCTCGAGAACATCTCGCCGGTGAGGCCGGAACTCCACCCGGTAGAAATTCAGTTTCCCGGCAACAACCCTGCCGTCCGAAGTCTCTTCTGGCGCGGTCTTCAGTGGTCCCGGCTTCTGGCCGATATGCCTTTCTTCCGAAACGGCTTGGGCTGCGTTCAGCGTCTCGATCTGCTCCGCCAGCTGCCGGGCGACATCCGGCATACCGCCGTCGGGGCCGGCATCGAGCATGACGCGCAGCACGTCGACGGATTGCAATAGCAGGCTGATGACCTCCGCCGTGACCGGGATCTCCACCGAGCGCAGGCGGTCCAGCAGATTTTCTAGAGCGTGGGTGAAGCGAACCAGGTTGGTCAGCCCAAAGGAACCAGCGCCTCCTTTGATGGAGTGGGCCGAGCGAAAGATCGCGTTCAAGGTCTCGGCATCATCCGGAGCCATGCGGAGGGCGAGCAATCCTGCTTCCATCGCTTCCACATGCTCGGCACTTTCCTGCATGAAGGTCTGGCGAAATTGGCTGAGATCGATCCTCATGGTTTTAGCGCTTTCAGAACTACCGTGCTGGTTGAAGAGTAGGTATGTACAGCCGTCCAATGACGGAACGCTTGTGTTGAGTGCGGCTGCTTCGTTCAGCCATTTGTGAAACGCTTCAGGGCAATACCTTGGCCACGGTCTGAAGCAGTTTTTCCGGATCGAACGGTTTGACAATCCAACCCGTGGCCCCCGCAGCCTTGCCCAGTTCCTTCTTTCCCACCAGGCCTTCGGTGGTCAGCATCAAGATGGGCTTGGTTTTCATAGCTGGTTGGCTACGAAGATTTTGAATCAAGGTAATGCCGTCCATGACCGGCATATTCAGGTCGGTAATGACCAGATCGACGGAGGCACCCTGTAGCTTGTCGAGAGCATCCTGGCCGTGCTCGGCTTCGATCACTTCAAAGCCGCCTTCGCGCAAGGTGAAACCTACCATCTGCCTCATGGAGACTGAATCATCGACAATCAAGACTTTTTTCAAAACGTCAACTCCTCAAAAACCTTGCGCGTTGGATCGTGCCCGCGATCAAAACAGTTCCACATCTCCCGCAGACGCTTCGGCTTCGCCGATGCCAGCGACTTCGCGTTCTTCCTGCATGGTGTAGGCGCTGAATCCCTCATCGGCTGCTTCAGGACCGGGGGCTATATGACCAGCGTGGATTTTGAGCCGTGTACATAGGGTGTCCAGATCCGAGACAACATGGGCAATGCGCTGGCTGGTGCGATCCTGGAATTGCAGGCCGCGCACGGCCGAGCCGATATCAGTGGCTAACAGCGCCCCCTCCGAGGTCATGCCGTTCAGCATGGCTGCCATCTCGCTGTGTGCGGACTGGAGATCGCGCAGAGACTCATCCACTTCGACCCGGCATTGCTCCACTCGTTCGCTGTCCTTCTCGTTCATGTTTCGCAGGTCCTGAAGGGTGGATAGGGCGAGCGAGCGCAGATTGAGTGCGAGCTCGCCTACATGGGCAGTCACGGAGCGTGACTTCACCGTCGCAGCGGCTAACTCCACCGCAACGACAGCGAATCCCGTCCCTGCGGCTCCTGCATGCGCGGCCTCGATGCGCGCGTTGAAGGCCAGCATCCGATTGCTGTTGGTGATCTGGTCGAGTTGTCCCAGGGCATCGCTGATCTGTTGCGAGGATTTGTCGATTTCCTCCATCCGCTCGATGGCACGGCGAGAGATCTCGCCGGCCTCGACGGTAGTGTTCAGGATCTTCACCAGCGTGCCGCTACAGGTCTCGATCAGACCTTCGAACGACCGTTTATCGGGGGCCGATTGCCCATCGTTTCCCAGAAAGCCTTTGGCCCGCTCGACCGTGCCTCGGGCTCGCGCCGCGATCCCCTGAAAACTGTCACAGACTGCGACCACCGAGTCCTCGATCTGCTTTGAGGTCTGTCTTAGCTGCTCACCCATCCGGCCCAGTTGGGACAGATATAGCGCGAGTGCCTCATCCGCTCCTGGTGGAACCGCCGGGCCCGCTTCCGTTGGACGGGCTCTCCCCTGCGGTCTCGCGCAAGCCTCCATGAAGAGTTTCAGGCATGGCCATTCACGCTCACGTTCAAGAGAGATGTGTGTCCTCCACCCGCATATTCGAACCACCTGTGATAGGGCCAAAGAGGCATTCGCCAGCCGCAATCCTTTGCCTCGCTTCTTGCGTTCCGCAGCCAACGCTAACAGCATCTGGAGTGCGCTCGCATCGAGATATTCGACGCCTTCGAGATTGACGGTCAGATTGCCGTCAGTGTCGACGGCGGAGAGCGCGAGCGCCCGTAACTCCTGGGGCGGCAGCCATTCTCCCTCGCGAGTAACAAGGATGACCGTTTCTGTTACAGTTGCGATCGGAGAACTTTTTTCCATGTGCTTTCATTTTCAATGTCATTCTCCGAATCGATATTCTTCCCAGGTCTGGCTGACTGGGTGACCAGACGACGGCCTTCATCGGAGGGGCAGCCGCATCTCGCAGAGCGCTGTCGAGTGTATCGGCGATAGGCCTCAAATATTCACCGCGGGATGATTTCGCAAGACGGTTCGTGCCGTGCGGCTGGACGCCGGGGCATACTGGGCGGTAAGCGTGTTTGTTACTTTTGTTATCGAATGTAGTCGTGAAGCTTGGCCGATATCCGTACACTGCTTTTGGTCTCCGACCTAAGCACATGTTCAAGGGACTTGATTAGCCTTTGCTAGGAGGATCCCAGGTCTCAAGGCGAAACCCCACGGCAAGCCGGGGCAGGCTGGGGCACCCTTCGCGTTTCAACTCTGAATCAGTTGGGGGAGGAGCTTCGGGCGGGAGCCGATTTAGCCTTACTAGGGGTCCAGGCATCCTTCGTGTGAAATGAGGTGCATCCGGGGACGTTGGCTCCGACTCAAATGAAAGTAGGTTCAAGTCGCGACAACTGCGATTTTTGGTGTCATAAATGGACGCCGAGGTGCCTAGGTTTCCAATGATGACGCTTGGCTTGTAACCTATAAAGGAGGCGTTCTTGAGGAGTGGTCTACGTTCCGCAGGCGCTAGGGCTCAGGAGAAAAATTGTTATCCATCGATGAAACCATCCAGCTGATTCGCATCGGCGAATCGCCGGCAAGCGTAAACCCGTCCCTCCCGGCGGCCACGAGCGTATGCTCCACGGCGCTGGCGGACGCACCGTGGGTCTTCGATGCCCAGGAGCCCGGTTACGGCCCTGGCGCGTCGATGCACGACACGCTTCCGGCCGGCTCGCCGCAGCAGGGCTTTCTTCCGCAGGAGTACCGCCAGGCCTCCAAGAGCGAACTGGACGGGCGTATCCGCGCCGCGAAGGCGGCGCTGGGGGACCGTCTCGTTATCCTGGGTCACTTTTATCAGCGCGACGAGGTGATCCAATATGCTGACTTCGTGGGCGACTCTTTCCAGCTCGCGAATGCCGCCATGACTCGCCCTCAGGCGGAATTCATTGTGTTTTGCGGTGTGCACTTCATGGCCGAGACGGCAGACATGCTGTCGCGTCCCGACCAGGCGGTGGTGTTACCGAACCTCGCGGCAGGCTGCTCCATGGCCGATATGGCTGACCTGGACTCGGTCACCGATTGCTGGAACGAACTCGAAGAACTCTTTGGCACAGCGCCAGACGCCTCGGGCCGCCAGCCGGTTGTCCCCGTGACCTACATGAACTCCTCTGCCGCCCTTAAAGGTTTTTGCGGTGAGCATGGCGGAGTGGTTTGTACCTCGTCAAATGCGACCGAGGTTCTCAAGTGGGCATTGGAGCGCGGGCAGCGTGCGCTCTTCTTCCCCGACCAGCATCTCGGCCGCAATACCGGCAAGGCGATCGGCATTCCGCTCGAACAGATGCCGCTCTGGGATCCCAACCAGCGGCTTGGGGGCAGCGACGCGGCAAACGCTGCACGGACTCCCGCGTGATTCTCTGGCACGGATTCTGCTCCGTGCACAAGCGCTTCACCGTCGGGCAGATCGAGGCTGCGCGACGCCGGTTCCCTGACGTCCGCGTCATCGTCCACCCGGAGTGCCCCATGCCGGTGGTCGATGCGGCCGACGCTTCGGGGTCGACAGACTACATCACAAAGGCAATTGCCGGTGCTCCTGCCGGCAGCACGTTTGCCATCGGAACGGAAATCAACCTGGTGCAGCGGCTCGCGAACCAAAACCCGCAGCACAAGATTTTCTGTCTCGACTCCGTGGTTTGCCCCTGCTCGACCATGTACCGCATCCACCCCAGCTACATCGCGTGGGTGCTGGAAGCGCTCACCCGTGGGCAAGTGCTCAACCGCATTACGGTAACTGAGGAGGTTGCGATTCCGGCGCGGGTTGCGCTGGAACGCATGCTGAGCCTCAGGCCGGCGTCCGCAGTGGAAGAGCGCGGTGATTTCCGCATGAAGCACATCATCGTGGTCGGCAGCGGTATCGCCGGACTCATCGCTGCGCTCGAACTCAGCCGCAAGTACTCGGTCACTCTGGTCACCAAGGCGCGGCTGGAGGACAGCAATACCCGCTTCGCCCAAGGCGGCATTGCCGCAGCGATGTTCTCTGACGACAGCGTCGCCGAGCACATCGCCGACACTTTGCGCGCGGGCGCCGGCCTGTGTGATCCTGCCGCAGTCGAAGTGCTTTGCTCCGAAGGCCCGGCGCGCATCCGCGATCTGGTGCGGCTCGGCGTGGACTTCGATCAACACAATGGCGAGCTCGCGCGCGGACTCGAAGCGGCACACACCCGTGCTCGGGTTCTGCACGCCGGGGGTGACTCCACCGGGCTTACCATCGAGCTGGCATTGGCACGCGCTGTTCGCGCTGCCGGCATCCCGGTGATGGAACATACCTTCGCTTGCGACCTTATTCTCCGTAATGAGCAGGTTGCAGGTCTGCAGGTGTTGTCTGCCGATGGCGAGCGTCACGATATTGACGCCGACGCCGTCATTCTGGCCAGCGGCGGCGCGGGTCAACTGTACCTGCACACCACCAACCCGGCGGTAGCCACCGGCGATGGCGTCGCCATGGCCCTGCGTGCGGGCGCGCAGCTCGCCGACCTCGAGTTCTATCAGTTCCACCCTACAGCCCTGGCGGCGCCCGGCACTTTCCTCATTTCCGAGGCGGTCCGCGGCGATGGCGCCGTGCTGCTTGACGCGAATGGACGCCGCTTCATGCAACACATTCATGCCGGCGCCGAACTCGCCCCGCGCGACGTGGTCGCTCGCGGCATCGCCCGGCAGATGGCGGCTCAAAATGGCCAGCCGGTGCATGCTCGACGCCACCGGGCTGGGTGCATCCTTTCTCGCGCAACGCTTCCCTACGATCGATGCTGCCTGCCGCGCGACGCGGGCTGGATTGGTCGAAGACGCCTATTCCCGTCACGCCGGCTGCACACTACTGGATGGGTGGGGTACGCACCGACATCTGGGGCCGCACCTCCGTTCCCGGGCTCTTCGCGGTCGGTGAAGTCGCGTGCACCGGGGTCCACGGAGCCAACCGCCTGGCTTCCAATTCCCTGCTCGAGAGCCTGGTTTTCGCGTGGCGATGCGCAGCGCTATTGCTCAATGAAGATGTTGCCAAAGGAACGGCTGCCCCATCTTCTCGTCGATGCTCGATGTTGGACAGCGTGTGCCCCTGCGACATTGCCGGTGCCGCAACGCGACCCCTGCACCACGCCCAGCCGGTTGACCGTGTGGCCTTGCAAAACCTGATGTGGAATGCTGCGGGAATTGAACGGAGTGCTGCGGGCCTGGAGGCTGCGGCAACGCAGCTGGATCAATGGCAGCCGAGCGGCGCACTATGCAGGATCTTGAAACTGGCCAACCTGCTCGCCTTAGGCGCGAGTACTGGTTAGCGGCCGCTCTCGCTCGCCGCGAATCGCGCGGCGCTCACTTTCGTGAAGACTTTCCGGAAACGTCCACCGGCTTTCGGCATTCCCTGGTTTACTGCCAGGAGATGGCAAAGGCCGTAACCAGCGCATGCTGATCAGGCCAGGCCGCGACGCCATCCATCGCCTGGTGCGCATGGCTCTGGACGAAGATGCACCCTGGGGCGACGTCACTTCGCAAACGCTGATCGCGGCCTCGATGCGCGTCACCGCCCAATTGGTGGCGCGCGAACCCGGCGTGCTCAGTGGCGAAGACGTTTTCATCGCGGCCATGTCACTTACCGATCCCGCGATAAGCACGCGCTTTGATGTGCACGACGCGGAAACTTTCGCCGGGCCCACGGTCCTCGCCACGATTGAGGGCCCCGCGCAGGGTGTCCTGCAGGCAGAGCGCGTCGCTCTCAACTTTGTTCAGCGCATGTCGGGCATCGCCACACTTACGGCGCAGTACGTAGCCGCCGTTGCAGGAACGCAGGCGCGCATCGTCGACACGCGCAAGACAACGCCTGGCCTCCGCCTGGTCGAACGTTATGCGGTCCGCTGTGGCGGCGGCCACAATCATCGCTATTCGCTTTCCGATGCAGTGATGGTCAAAGACAATCATCTCGCCATGCTCGCCGCCGGTGGCGCAGGCAATGTCACGGAAGCTCTGCAATCCATGCGCGCCCGTCTCCCCCACACCACGCATGTCGAAGTGGAAGTGGATCGCCCGGAGCAGATCGAAGCAGTCCTCGCCGCAGGCGCCGACACCATCCTGCTGGACAACTTCACGCACCGCCCAACTCGCTTCGGCGGTGGCCCAGATAGCGGGCCGTGCGCTGGTCGAGGCCAGCGGCGGCATCACGTTGGCTCGCATCCACGAGGTGGCTGAGACCGGCGTGGACATTATTTCGGTGGGCGCGCTCACGCATAGCGTCCGGTCTTTGGATCTGGGCCTCGACATCGTGCCCCGATGAGACAATGGCACAGGCCGCGACGCTCCGAGAAATGCTCTTGAGGAATGCACTGGCGCCTCGGAGCTGCTGGTCGTCTTCCATGGGTCCTTTTTCCTTTGCTAACTAGTGGACTGTCGCAGAGAAAGCGTTACTGATGAAGAATCGGAGTAAGGGGGAAAAGAGCAGTTCCCTCTACTCCGGTGCGCTACGGTTGTACTCTGTTTTTTATCGTCCGTTGTAGTTTGCGGCCGGAAAGCTCCCAAGAGCATCTGCCAACAAGCATCGCCGGGGTCCTTCGACTACGCGCCTCAAAGCCCTCTGTTTGCGATAGATCTGCGAAGCGCTTCGCTCCCGGGGGCAGGATGACGGCTTTGTCACGGGCTTGAAATACAGCTGGTTGGATATGCAGAAAACACGAAACGATCGAAAAATTCACAGGCCACTCGGGATGACAATTCTGTTTGCGTGGTAATGACTTCTCTGCGGCAGGCTACTAGAGTGTCTGACAAGGTGCGTAAAAATGCGGAACCGGGAGAGAAAGACGTACCCATTCGACAAGCTCCCACAGCAAGCGGGGCAGGCTCCGGGGGCTAAAACGGGGTGCGAAAAAAGGTCGAATAGAGCGAGAAGACCGTACCCTCAGCGGCTAAAGCCGGATGTAATTACAATCACTTATGGACGGCCTAAAGGCCGTCCCCTTCAAAGAATTTAGTTTTTCGCAGCCTCTAAGGCCGAGGGCGGTTTCGTGCCCTGATAAAAACAGAGTTTTCAATAGCCTGCTAGAAGAGAGCGCACGCGTCAATATCGCCCTTGCAGGAAGGCGCTGCCTCGTCCACCTTCATTGAGTCCAGGTACCTTGCGACCACTGCCTCAAGCAACTGGGGCAATGGCAACGTTGCCAAATAAGTCGTTTGTTTCATGAAGATGCTCAAGGTGCTCAAGTAATTAATTTGAGCATCTTGCCTGGTTGACCGGCGGGTACTAATCCTCCGTAGGGGGCAAAGTCCACCACCAGGCACCTGATTTTCCGTCTTTGGAGCTACGAACGCGTGTTCCGCGGACGCGTAAAGGACGGTGGCTGGTTTGAGCTTTTCGCCGGTGAACGGGTCGCGGCCGCGTGTGAGCGCTGCCGCGATGGGGAGGGCGACCCAGATCTTTCCTGATCCTGGCTCCCCGGAAAGCATCGCTAACGTACCGGCGGCGAGCCTGTGCTGCCAAACCCATTCGATGGGTTGGGGCTGGAGGTCGGCGAGATAAACGATATCTGTGCCGGTTACGGTTGCGTCTGCATCCGCGGACAACGGTGGTGGCGTGTGAGGCGAGAGTGCATCTTTCATCATGGCTTGCTGCGGGATCATCGCTTGCTCCAGGCTGGAAGGCTCCGGATTGGAAGGTTCCGGGGTGCTATCTTTGCAGGAATCGGGTGAGGACGGTTGCGTCCATGCGACCGGTTTGGCATAAACATCTTGTCCTATGGCCGACAGTAATACGCTGGGGAGCCGCCGTCCATGATCCTGGGAAATAATCATGTGGAAGAGCGGGTAGTAAACTCGTGATTACTGCCTGCGGTTCAAAATTAACCAAGTAGTTACCCACGATTTTTTGTAGCCACGATTTTTGGCAATCTGGTGTTGCGACCTGCTCAATTACTGCATCCGGAAAGTGACGATCGTGACGATCGATTTGGTTGCCCGTTCTCGAAGAGCCTAGATCCGAGATAAGGTCTGTGATCAAGAATCGAGATTATCAGTTCCGGATAGCTTTTGATTCCGAGTTCATATCTGGAGCGACCGGGGTGAATCAAAGGCGATTAACATGCTACGCCGACGTTTGCCGGTCGAATAAAGGAACTCAGGGTTCCCGCGGTGAGCATCTTACCACTCGGCGAGAAGCGCGACGGGTCGATGGGCCGCAGCCAAGTATCCGAACAGCCGGTTCTACGTCCAGATTGACTGGATTTGTAAATACTAGTGGACCAATCGGAGTAAGGGGGAAAAGAGCAGTTCCCTCTACTCCGCTTCGCTACGGTTGTAGTCTGTTTTTTATCGTCCCGTTGTAGTTTTCGGCCGGAAAGCTCCCAAGAGCATCTGCCAACAAGCATCGCCGGGGTCCTTCGACTACGCGCCTCAAAGCCCTCTGTTTGCGATAGATCTGCGAAGCGCTTCGCTCAGGATGACGGCTTTGTCGGGGAGGTGAAATACACTTGGCTGGATGCAGAAAACAGGAAAAACACGAAAAAGTCACAGGCCACTCGGGATGACGATTCTGTTTGCGTGGTAATGACTTCTCTGCGACAGGCCACTAGGACCCGCGATGCCCACCCGCCTCAAAGCCGAAGCAACCACCACGTCGACTCCAGCCTGATCCAGAGCGATGGCTTCCTCCGGTGTGGTAGCGGTTCCAAGTGTAACGATCGCTTTCTTCCTTGCTTCGTCCAAAAATCTCTTTCGGTGGGATACCGTGGATAAAAGAGAAGGCCGGAACGAACAACCATGGATAGCATCTAATCCCAGTACCCGAAGTGACACATCTTGGCACCATGCTTTCCCGTAACGAAAGGGATACCGCCAATCTTCATCCTGGTTGCAGGCCTGCGTCGTGACACCTCCCATCAAGCCCTCTGGTCGTGAAGGTACGCCGGTTGTAGGCCGATAAAACAAATTGACCGTCGGGGAGTGCAATGAAGCCAGTTCTGCTACGAGCTCTAGCCTTCGAGTTGGCGCTCTTAACGATGGCATCCTCGGCCGCTCATGCTAAGAAAGCCCTGGCCGTCCTTACTGAGCCGCGGGACGGAGCCCTCATCAACATCGCTGTGGCTTCGCCCTTGCAAAGAGAGCAGAAGATCGCCAAAGCAACCGCCACGACATTGGCGATCACGCAGGAAATCTTGCCGACCCTGACCACCGCCCAGGCGGCGCACAGCCTGCCGTCCGACCAAGCCAAGCGGCAATACCCGATTCATCTGCACGCGGTTGTTACTTATTACGATCCGGATACCGATCCAAAGGTGGGCGCCTTCTTTGCCTGTGACCGAACCGGTTGCATATGTGTTTTGACTCCACGCAGGCCCGTGCTTCCCCTTCGCGCGGGCACTCTCATCGACATGACGGGCGTAAGCGCACCAGGAAATTACGCGCCAATTGTCACCATGCTTGAGGTCCATGTCGTGGGCCAGGGCCAATTACCCGGTAAACCGCCACGGAGAAGCTTGAGTCAATTAATGACAGGCGCCGATGACGGGCAGTTTATAGAAGTCGAGGGTGTTGTTCATTCGGTGACTCAATCGGACCACAACGTCAATATCTCACTCGCTTTGGCAGATGGCATGATCGGCGGCATTACACCGCTGGTCTCGGGAGTGGACTACGCGCACCTGGTCGATGCAAGAGTAGTAGTCCAGGGCAACGCCGCCCCTATCTGGACCAAGAACCGGCAGATGGTCGGAGCACGTTTGCTGTTTTCTTCCATCGCCCAAGTGAAGAAAGAGCAGCTGCCCCCGGCCGATCCATTTTCGTTGACTGTAGGCCCCATCAACGGATTACTGCGCTTCGAGCCGGGCTTGACGTTCATTCATCGTGTTCGCGTGCGTGGGCAGGTCACCTTGCAATGGCCCGGACGGTGGATCTATATCCAGGATGGCTCTCAGGGACTTTTCATACCTGGCGTCCAGGAAACTACCCTGCGCCTAGGCGACATGGTAGACGTGGTGGGATTCCCCGCCATGGGTGAGTATTCGATGATGCTTGAGGATGCTGTCTTCATGTCGAAAGGCAGCAGCCGAGCCATCGCTGCTTCATCCATTACCGCACAGGACGCCATGAAAGGGGATTACGACGCCAAACTGATTCAAATCCGAGGCCGGCTGGTAAATCAGGACCTGACCGAGGGGTACCCCACCTTAGTGATGTCGTCGGGAGGAACGTCTTTCTTCGCGCTCCTCCCGACTGGAACCCAAGCCCAAACCATATCGTCCTGGCGGACGGGCAGCGAGCTTTTACTTACTGGAGTTTGCTCGGTGCAGGTGGACAAATATTTGTCTTACCAGCAAGACGGCGCCGCGATGCCCATGTCGTTTCGCGTCTTACTCCGTTCGCCCAACGATGTCGTGGTCCTGCGGGCGCCATCGTGGTGGACTGCCGGTCGAGTTCTTGCCTTGTTGGCGGTTTGCGTATTGATCATCCTCTGCGGCACCCTCTGGGTCGCGGCTCTCAAGCGGCGCGTCACTGAGCGGACGGAAACCATCCGCGCCGCGCTCGAGTCAACCGCCGACGGAATCCTGGTCGTAGACTCGAGCGACGGCATTGTCGCGCACAATCAAAAATTCGTAGCTATGTGGTCAATTCCCGAGCAGATCCTCAAGCTGCGTGATGTACCTTCTCTGCTCACAGTCATCACACCGCAGCTCAAGGATACCGAAGCATTTACTACCAAGCTGCGGGTCGCGCATGCCGACCTCCTGGCGAAGACCGACGACGTAATCGAGTCCAAAGACGGACGAGTCTTCGAGCGTCATTCCGAGCCCCAAACCGTGCGCGGAGAAAATGTTGGGCGGGTGTGGGGATTTCGCGACGTCACCGAGCGCAAACGGGTAGAACAGGACTTGCATACAGCCAAAGAGGCGGCCGAGACTGCCAACCGCGCCAAGAGTGAATTCCTCGCCAACATGAGTCATGAAATCCGCACTCCGATGAATGGAGTGCTCGGCATGACCGATCTGCTTTTGGATACCGGGCTCAGCCCCGAACAGCGCGAATGTGCCACCCTGGTAAAGTCGTCCGCCGATTCGCTGCTCACCATCATCAACGACGTGCTCGACTTCTCCAAGATCGAAGCGGGCAGGCTCGAATTGGAATCGATCGACTTCAATCTGCGAGACAGTATCGCCCTCAGCATCAAGATGCTCGCCATACGCGCCCACCAGCACGGTCTCGAACTGACCTGCGATATTCGCCCCGAGGTGCCTGAGCGGGTGATTGGTGACCTGAGCCGGTTGCGGCAAGTCGTGGTCAATCTCGTCGGCAACGCCATCAAGTTCACAGAGCAAGGTGAGGTCGGGCTCAAGATTGGGCTAGATTCCAGAACACCCGACGAGCTTCAGCTGCACTTCATCGTGGAAGATACCGGGGTCGGTATTGCGCCGGAAAAACAGGCGCTGATCTTTGACGCGTTCTCGCAGGCGGATACTTCTACGGCGCGCAAATTCGGAGGCACCGGCCTGGGCCTGACCATCTGCTCGCGATTGGTAGAGTTGATGGGTGGCAAGATCTGGGTGGTAAGTGGCTTGGGCCATGGCAGCGCCTTTCATTTCACGGCCAGTTTTGGTGCAGGTACAGAAGCTTCCACCACTCCCCACGCGCACCTGGCCGGTCTCCGCGCTTTGGTTGTAGATGACAACACCACCAACCTTCGTATCCTCGGTGATATGCTGCGTCGCAGCGGGATGAGACTCACCGTGGCAGAGAGCGGGATCGCCGCCTTGCAGTGTTTGAAAGACGATCAGACTCCTCTTGCCCTAATCCTGACTGACCTAAACATGCCAGAGATGGATGGCTTCACCCTGGTCGAGCAGCTTCGCCAGTTGCCCGAGTTCACCGCGGGCACCAAAGTCATCATGCTGACCTCGGCCGGGCAACGAGGCGAAGTTGCGCGCTGCCAGGAGCTGGGCGTGGCCGCCTATCTCACCAAGCCGGTCAGCCAGGCGGAGTTGTTTGAGGCTATCTCACGCGTTTTGGCCATGCCGGGCCGGCAACCGGATTTGGCCGCGCCGGTCATCGGTGAGGCCGTACTGAAGAGTCCCAAGCAGCTACGCGTTCTGTTGGCGGAGGACAATGCAGTCAACCAAAAGATTGCCTCGCGTGTACTCGAGAAACACGGACACCATGTGACCGTTGCGAAGGACGGGCGCGAAGCCCTGGTCCTCCTTGATCGAGCCCTTTTCGACGCGGTGTTAATGGACGTGCAAATGCCGGAGATGGACGGGTTCGAGGCTACCGCCCTCATCCGGGCCGGGGAACGAGGCACCAGCAGGCGCCTGCCGATTATCGCGATGACCGCCCACGCGATGCAAGGTGACCGGGAGCGCTGCATCGCCGCAGGCATGGACAGCTACATTTCAAAACCGCTCGATGTTCGCGAGTTGATCGAACAGCTGGAGAAGTTAGCCAAAACCGCTCAGGAAGAAGCACATCCGGCGTGAAGTTAAAATCGCCCGGTGCTAACGCTAGAGTAGGTCTGGAATGTGCGAGAGTTTGTCAGGGTTGGTGATGAAGTAAATTGATCGAATCCGATCATCACTTGCATCCAGCGTGAATACAAACGAGGGCTTGCCATGGTGATAGCTCACAAAAACCGGCGAACCATTCACTGAGGCAATCCGATTATTCCCCACCTTCTTTCGGACGGAACGACTTCTAGTCGGGCGGTAACGGCCCAACAATATCCGGGCTTTACAGGCTGCGGAAAACAAAATTCTTTGAAGGCGACGGCCTTTAGAGATTGCAATTACATTCGGCTTCAGCCCCTAAGGGCCGCTCTCTTCTCCAAAAGGGGCATTTTTCCGCAAACTGTTTTAGGGATTGGCCTCGATAGAACCCCCGAGGTCAAAATACTCGCGCCACGACCTAATTTTGTTGTTTTGTAAATCGACGATAATGCAGTCCGGGGAATGGGCCTTCGCTCCATCGCGGATACGAACCACGTTCCACTCCCATTCAATCGCAGCTTCCTTGCCGTCAGACGAGAGAATGACGCGCTTCACAACTACCTTCAGATCCCTGAAGTGCTTGAAGTAATCGGTCATGACGCCCTGGATCTCGGCTTTTTTTAAATGCGCTCCCGGCGAAATCAGTTCTCCATCCGGCGCCCAATCTCCGGCCGCAATGGAAAAGTCAGCTTTCAGCCATGATTGCATCTGGCGATCTATCAGCGCTTGAAATGCCGCTTTCTGAGCGGCGCTCTGTGCGTAACCTGTGACGGGAACCATCCATGCCGCCAGAAGCGCGAAGACGAACAAACCTTTTCTGCCCGCATTGTTGCGCCTTCCGGTGACAGCAGAAAAATATCTTGTTTGCAATGATGCATACATAGACTCCAACCATCCTTCCATGATTTGCTGTGTTCGATCCCAGGTGCAAAACCCGGCGGATGTGGCGGGTACCGTGATCAAAAGGAGAACCTCAGCGACATTTGTATCTGGCGCCCACTACCAATCGTGTGCTGCACATAACCGACATTGCTAGGCGGGCTATAAAAGTCGGCGAGCGTCTGCTCAGCAGCGGGGGTTGGGTTATAACTGCTGTTCTGTGTGGTCTGCGCGTTCGGAACATCGAAGCTGGCTGTGTTCGTCAAATTGAACACGTCAAATGTATAACGGAAGGCATATCGATCCCTTGCCCTTATCTCCTTGATGAGGGATATGTCCGCGCGCTTCTGGGCTGACTGGCGGAAGATATTTCGTTGGCCCTGGGGAAAGGTGGTCTCGTAGATGTCACCCAGAGGAGCGTCGAAGCTGGGCCCGGGTACGCCGCTTGCCGTAGCGGCGGCGCCAGAGAGCAAAGGCACGGTGAAGCACGAGGATTTAAGCGCAGGCAGACCAAACGCTCCCGACTGCCCGGTCCGGGCAGACTTCGGCGTGCATCCGGCGGCGAGAGGAACCACCGCATTGGTGATGCCGTTATAGGTGCTGAAATAAATGCTGCCGGAGGCCCCGGAAAAATCGACAACACTGTAAGGTTGCCCGCTCTGCGCGATGACAATCCCGCTGATCGACCACCCTCCCGTGAACTTGCCGGCAAGCGACGAATCAGAAAATGGCGAAGGGAACTGGTAGTTGAAGTTAACGTTGAGTACGTGCGTACGGTCAAAATCCGCGGAAGCGTACCCGCTGCGGAGATCAAGAGCATTGCCCCCTGTATAGAAGAGGCCGAGATTGCTCTGTTCATCAAGCGCATGCGAGTAGGTGTAGGACCCGCCAACCACAAGGCCGTGCGTCAGACGCTGCTCTACATGGGCCTGCAGCGCATTGTATTGCGCGATGCCGGCGGCCTTATAAGTCAGGGATTCGGACGCATAACCAAGATACGGTACGCGCAGATCGACATTGCCTCCTTCGTAATTGGCAAGATAGACAGAAGATGCCTGCCCTGCCAAATCGGGTAGATGCGCTGGGGAACAGTCGTAGTAGCAATAATCATTTCCGGCTGTCTGTACTGAGTAGCCGTAGGAGTAGTACTGTCCATTAATCGGATGGCCGGGGGTCGCAATCTGGGCCTGGTTCAGCGGGATCGGAACCACCTGGTGGCGGCCAAGATTGCCGACATAGCCAACCTGCACCACCAGGTTGTTGCGCGGCTGCCACTGGATGTCCAGCATGTAGTTGATGGTGTAGGGCAGCTTGTTGCCTTGGGCGTAGGTCGTAATGGTGGTCATCTGCCCGCCGTTCGTGATCTGGTCCGGCGTCTGTAGATAGTTGGTCAGATCCGCCGCTTTGCCCGTCGGCTGCTTGAAAGACGTCCCGCTGCCGTAGGGTGTGGACAGGCTGTAGGTTCCGGCGCACGTCGCGCCGGGAGTATCCACCACATCGCTCCCGCCGTTGGGATTGCATTGCACGGCGTTGACGAAAGGAGGCGATTGCGCGACCCCGAATGGGCCGCCGGTCACCTGCCCAATGGAATAGCCGGGCGAGAAGAAAGCGAAGTTTTCTCCACGATCGTAGTAGATTCCGGCGCCGGCGCGCACCACTAGTTTGTCGTTGAACATCTTCGGCTGCCAGGCGGCGCCGATACGCGGACCGAAGCCCCATTGACGCCCGGTGAGCGTCGTCTTGCTCGCGCCGGGAGTCGCTTGCTTGTTGTTTCCGGCGATCACGATCCCGTTGCCGGGATAGCACTCGGCCGGATTGTCACTCCCATTGGTCAAACAGGCGGGATTGAAGCTGTAAGCGCTGGGATTGAAGTTGAAGATATTGCCGTTCTTTTCCGTTAGGCCCGCGTCCCAGTCATAGCGAACCCCTGCCGTCAAGGAAAGGTTAGGGAACAACTGCAACTTGTCCTGCACATAGGCCCCCACCTGGTTGGCGCGATAATAGCGGTTCGCGTTCCCCACCAGGAACGTGGTGGTGGTGAAGCTGGCGTTCTGGGCGGCAATGTTGCCTTGCGCAAATTCGCCAAAGTCCTGCGTGCTAATCTGGCCCGTCCCCGTGCGACGGTCGCGAATGTTGAGCTGTGTGTAGCTATAGTTCCCGCCCATGGAAAGGCTGTGCCGGCCCAGCAGCCAGAGAGCATTGCCTGAGGGCATCACGCGATTCTGGAACATGCCAGTATTCGACCCCGGGCTGAACGCGTTGGGGCCGATGTTCAGCGATTGCGATCCCAGGCCCTGCGGCGTGGCGTTGCCCAGAACATTGATGATGCTTACGCCCGGAAAGTAGGACGACCCGAAGGCGTTGATACCAGCGTCCTGTGCCGTGAAAAGCTGATCGTTATTCGCATAAGCCTTCATCCGGTCGAAGCCCAATGTCTCGATGGTCGTCAGATTGCTTTTGAGGATGTAGGTATTGGAAACGGAGAACACGTGGGAACCGGAATCGACATGGACAGCGAATCCCGGGACGTTGGAATAGCCGTAAGGAGCGATGGTGGGATCGTGCTGGTAGTAGTACTTGGCCGCCAGCGTGTCCTTGGTGGATGCGTTGTAATCCAGGTCCGCGACTGCCTGGTCGGCGGTGAAGTACGCGGTGCCCGGTATGGACGCATTGTCCGGATGTGCATACGAAGGAGTTCCTGTTGCACCGGGGATCAAGTACTTGCCATTTGGCAGCTTGTAGTTGAAGAGGAACGACGCCACTGGGCTGATTTGCGCCCCGGTTATGTCGCCGCTGCCAAAATTGGCGTTCGCCAGGGCGGCGAGTCCGTCATTGCTGCGCGTGGCTGCGGTGTTGTCGAGTCCTACAGGCACATCCAGCCGGGAGATACCAATCTCCTGATCGGAAACATGGATGTGCTGGTATCCGGCGAAGAAGAACAGTCTGTCCTTTATGATGGGACCCCCCGCCGTGAACCCTGCTGTGTAACGATGCAATTGGGGCACTTTCTCATTTGCGGGGATGTTGGCATCGTTCTTGAAAAAGAAGGGTGCAGCGTTCAGCCAGTCGGTGCCCCGGTGCAGGTACCCGCTGCCGTGATACTCGTTGGTGCCCGAGGCGGTACTGATGTCGATGTGCGCACCGGAGGTTGCACCCTGCTGCGCGTCATACATCGAGGCGTTGACCCGGACTTCCTGGATGGTCTCCGGCGCGGGGCTCGGAAGCGCATTGCCCACGGACAGATAAATGGAAGCGCTGCTCTGCTCTATGCCGCCTGCGCTCGCGTTGCCCACGCCGGTGCCATTCACAAGCCGGGCACTCCCCGATTGGCTCGTAGACTTTCCGTTAAAGAGATTACTGGCATCCACCCCGTTGAGCAGGAAGCTATTGCTGGTGTCGCGCTGGCCGTTGGCCCAGATGGGAGCATTGCCGAGGCCGGAGTTTGCCCCCGTTCCACCGGGTAACTCGGCATTGACACCGGGAGAAAGAATGGCCAGTCCGGTGAAGCTGCCGGTGGGCAAAGGTACGGCTTCGATCTGGGCTCTATCCAGAACGTAACCATTCGTCGGATCGACTGCATTGAGCAACGGGTTCACATCGACGACGACGGAGTCGGCCACGGCGCCAAGAGCAAGATGCCCCGGTAGCGTTACGGTGCGATTCGCCTGGACGAGAATTCCTGGAACCTTTTCGACCGAAAAGCCTTCCCGAGTAAAGGTGATCGTATAGGTCCCAATCGGCAGATCGACGAGCGAGTAAGTACCCTCTACATTGCTCTTTGCTGTGCGGACGAGTTTGGTATCGTCGGAGACGGCTTTCACTTCCACGCCAGGCACAGCGCTGCCCGAGGGGTCGAGGACCGTTCCGGTGATTCCCCCAAGAGTCTGTTGGGCTTGTAAGTTGTTCGTCGCCAGAAGAACAAGGATTGCAAAGCCCATCACGGTGGCGGCTTTTCGCAGACAGCTCACGGTAATACCTCCAGAGAAGAGATATGCGGGAGCGCCACAATGCGATGGAGACACGCCTCGCAAGCAGCCCAGAGGCCGTTAATTTCAGTTTTCGATGAAACAGCTTTCCAATATCTACTAGAGTTGGATACGCCTAGAAACCTTTAAAACAACCTACAATTCCCGGGTAGACGTTCTGGGTCCCGATGGCCGATACATCTCCAGGCCGTGCTACGAGAACACTTGTCGAGCACTTTGTTTGCAGAAACACACCAATTGCGTTCCAGAGAAGGGTTGTGTTCGAAGCCGCTATCGAACTGGGGCGTGTAAGGAAGCCCCTGGTTTGTCTTACGAATGTCAAGAGATTAACCGAAAAATGATCCAAGTCAAACAGATTTATTTTTGGGGCATCTCGTGGACTGGCATAAAAATGTCCATCATGAACACGCAACTGGAAGCTTTCTACCAGAATGGTGTTCTGCGCCTTTTGCCGCCCTTTCCTGCAGCAACGCCCTTTCCTCCAGCAACCGCCCTTTCCTTGCCACGGTCCTCTCCTTTTTGTCATCCCGAAAGCAACCGAGCGGATCTGCGGTGCGCCATTCGTGTGCCCCGCTCCTACCGGTCCACGACCTCCAGTTGTCATCTACCGAACCTCCTGGAAACATCAACCTCCCCCTTTGTTGTTCGGGGTTTCAAGGAGTGGGCCATAGAACCGCAGATCCGCTCGTCTGCGTTCGAGATTCGTTCTCACTGATTCGTTGTCAGGAAGATGTGAAAAAATCGATTTTAAAATTTACAGTGAACTCGGCGACAAAAAAATCGCTCCGGGATGCCGTATAAGCGACCGGTGGGATGTCGGCAAGCATTTGCGATCAAAAATAAAATCGCGAAAACTCAAGGAAACGAATTTTTTCACATCTTCCAGGCGCGACTGGCGCTTTGGGAAGACAGAGGTCGTGAAATATCGGTGCACGGTTTGCGCATTCGGAACCGAGCCCGACACACCGGGAAAGACGGGAGCCAGGGTTTAGTTCTTTCGCAAAGTGCATTCCCCGTCTGACAATTCTTCAACTGGACTCTGGAAACCTGGACTCTATTCGACTTGGTGTTACTCATCCAATCCTCACACCGCGGTTGCGCCCGGATCTTCTCCAGAGTGCGGCATCGGTTTTTTGCAACGGGATTCTGAGCGCGATCAGCGTTTTGCGGTCCGGGCTTTCGGGCGTGGTCTGTTTCGTTTTCGCAGCGGCCTTGGCTTGCCCGGTGTTTGCGCGGCAAGGGAACGTTCGATGAGAGACTCGAATGCTCTTTCCGCTCGATCGAGGGCCAGGGGATCGCCAATGAAACGATGGGAGGCGTGATGATTCAGGTAAATTCCGCACAGTTCCCACACAAACTGGTCCGCGGCGAGATCGCGCCTGAATTCCCCGGATGCAATCGCTTCGTTCACCAATTGTGTGAGCTGGCCACGCCACCTTTTTTCCATCGAGAAGAGCCGTTGACGGATGGGATCAGACTGGGGAGCGTCATCGAGTTCGAACATACCGGCAGCAACCGGACATCCTCCAGCCAGCCCAGCTTTCTCAGTCCAGCCAAGCCAACCCTGCACGACGGCGCGGAGGCGGGCGAGTCCGGGCACGATCTGCATAGCGGGCTGTACGAAGCTTATGAAACCTATCCGCGTAGTTTCTTCAAGCAGCTTAAGCTGCACTTCGTCTTTGGATTTGAAATGAGCGAACAACCCGCTTTTTGACATGCCCGTCATCAGCGACAGCACGCCCAGCGTTACACCAGCGAATCCATTCCGCGAAAGCAGATCCACTCCTGCGGTCAAGATGCGTTCCTTTGTTCCCTTTCCCATGGCTCAGATTATCTGCCGTCCCGCACAGGCTGTCTCAAACTTCCGTCGGCCTTTTGTGCGATGGTTCCTGCAAGACCAAAGATCGATCTTGCCCCCAGAAAGTACCAGGCAGCGAGCAACAGGTCGCATATGGCACAGCCGGCTGAAGAGTCCGGTGCAATCGGGATAATTGGGTGTCCATGAAAATGGTGCACGAGATCCCAGCAGGTATGCATCACCCACCCCAGCCCAATGAAACGGTAGTCATCCAGGCCCTTGTAAGCCACTGCAGTGAAGGCTGCGCAAGCGACGAATTCCCAGGCTCCGAGGCCGCCGCTCAGGTAGGCTGCCCCCGCTCCGGCGATCATGATGGCACTGAGCTTGTGTCGCGTGGGTTCACGGAGCAACGAGAATGCCACGATCCAGACACCGGCTATGCCGAGTGCGCTAACGATATGAAGCAATGAGAACGCGGCTTGAGAGTGCATCATTTCTCCTGTGCCTGCCTGGAATTGCCCGATCGCGCCGAGCGCTTTGTGCGAATGGCTACCACCGCTGTTTGAACTGCTATTTGCAGACGGTCGCCGATTGACACTGGATGTGGAAGCTATAATAGCACGACCGGTCGTATTTAGAATCCAAAGTGGATTGACCTTGCACTTCGAAATCGGGCGCAATCCGGATTAGTGACGAGAACTCGCTTGTGATAAACACGCTAGTCCCGTCAGGTTGCCGACAGTTCGTTCTCTGTGCCTCGAATCTATTCCTCTAGGAGGCTGCGGAAAGCGCATTAGAAAGGAACCCGAAGAATACAGAAGAAGCGATCGATTTCCACCTTCCAGCCTCTGTTACCGCCCGAGCTCGCGCGGCGACCGCAGTATCATGTGCTCGTTTCAATCGTGGCGCAGAGCGCGAATCGGATCAATCCTGGAGGCGCGACGGGCGGGCGCGAACGCTGCGAAGAGCGCTACTGATAGCAGAAGCACGGCTGTGCCCGCGATCGTGAGCGCGTCTGCACTTCCAACTCCGTACAACATGGTTCGAATGAGATGCGTGAGCCACAGAGCCGCACTCAACCCAAGGACGATACCTGCACTTGTCAACCAGAATGCCTCGCGTAATACGCGGGAGAGAACCTGTTTACTTTGGGCTCCAAGCGCGATGCGCAATCCGATTTCCCCTGTTCGCCTGGTTACCGCATACGCCATCATGCCGTAAATCCCGATGGTCGCGAGCACCAGTGCCAACAAACTGAAGCCTCCCGCCAGCTGCGCGAGGGCGCGTTCGTCCGCCAGAGTCGACCGTACCTGGTCTTTCATCGTGCGCACATCAATCATTGGCAAATCCCGGTCGAGAGATGCGACTACCCGGCGCACTTCGAGTAACACAGTGCTCGGATCCGCCAGCGTACGGGCTTCGACCATCATGCGGCCGAGCCCGACTACTTTCTGCAGATGAGGAACATAGAATGTTGGAGGGGTTTGGCTGCGCAAATCGGCGTAGCGCGTGTCCGCAGCGATACCCACGATCTGAATGGGGCCATCTACGTCGTCCGAATCTGTTTCGAAGACTTTTCCGATGGGATTCTCGCCCGGAAAGAACTTCTGTGCGAGTGTGCTATTCACTACGGCGACCTTGGGTGAAGTTTCAGTATCGTGGCGGTTGAACGCTCGTCCCTGCAGAATAGGGATACCGAGCGTCGGAAAGAAATCGACGCCAACAGCGTTGGTTTGAACGCGGGTGGGATCGTCTCCCTGCGGACGACCTACGACGTGGAAAGTCCCTCCCGAATGCCCATCGCCAATGATCCCGATGTTGCTGACGGTGGCCGAACGCACGCCCGGAAGAGACGCAACCCTTTCCTCCACCTTTTGGACGAACGCGGTCATTTCCGCATCGCTGTAGCGGGCCCGCGGAAGGTTGAGCCGGAAAAGCAGGATGTGGTCCGATTCAAATCCCAACGGAATGCGATCGAGATTGAATAATGTGTGTACGAAAAGTCCAGCGCCCATCAGCAGCGCCGCGGAGATCCCAATCTGGCCAACGACGAGGGTCTTATCAAACCAGAGCCTTTGGCGACTCGCCGTGGCGCCTCCCGATTCCCGGACCCCTGCATGTGCCGCAATTCGCGTTGCCTGCCAGGCAGGCGCCAGTCCAAAGAGGATCCCGGTAGCAAACGAGATTGCCAGTGTGAACAAAAGCACGCGCCAGTCGAACTGTACCTGTGCCTCGTCCAGCTGGGATGAACTCGTTAAGAGCCTCGGAACAATATTGCGGCCGAGATAGCCGAGGAGCAAACCCGCCGTTCCCCCTAAGCCGGAAAGCAAGAGGCTTTCGGTCAACATTTGCCGGATGATACATCCGCGGCCAGCCCCGAGCGCCATGCGCGTACTCAACTCACGCTGCCTGGATGTGCAACGCGCAAGGAGTAGATTTGCGAGATTAAGGCAAGCCAGCAGCAGGGTCAATCCTGCAAGCGCGAGCAGTACATACGATGGCCGCGCGTATTTTCCGGGCAGGTAGTCCAACCCGCGATCGCCCGGCCCGAATTGCAGGTGAAATCGGTTCAGATCGCTTGTGCGCTTCAGAACGGGCATCGCGGCCTGTCGCAATATTGCATCAAGTTCGGCCTCAGCTCGCCTCTCCGGAACATCCGGTCGCAATCTGACCAGGATTTGCGCCCACCACGACTGCGGATTGTCGAGCAGAGAGACGCTCCCATTCTGTGCCTTCGGCAGGATCAGCGGCTGCATGGTAATCGGAACAAAGATTTGCACCGGGCTCCCCATCTGCAAACCTGCAAAACGGCCTCTGCTGACGCCGATGATCGTCATAGGAACGCCATTCAATGAAATGGCCTTCCCGAGAACCAAAGGAGATCGCGCGAATCGCCGCGTCCAGAATCCGTCGCTGATGACAGCCACGGGACCGCTGCCGGGTGCGACATCGTCAGCCGGAGTGAATGTACGCCCCAACTCCGGATCTACATCGAGCGACTGAAACGCATTCCCACTGATTAGTTCCGCGTTAATCATCTCCGCCTGCGCGTCGATGGTCGCGGCTATGGGAGTATCTTTGAATGCGATGAGCGCCTGAACAGCATCGGTTCTCTTGCGCATTTCCTCAAGCACAGGGTAAGAAAAGGCGTCACTGCTAAGTCCGCCGGCTTCGTTCGGCCCGACGTCTCCCCACACTGGAGGAACCGGCCGCTCATGGCCGCTGACCCAAGTCAACATTCGCAATTCGTGAGGACTCGACACTGGCAGCGTGTCGAACAATACCTGCTTCGCTGCTGCAAAAATCGCAGTATTTGCACCGATCCCAAGAGCCAGCGACGCAATGGCCACGCACGTCAGCATGGGATTTCGCTGCAATTGACGCAAACCAAAACGCAGATCCCGCATTGAGGTGGCAAACAACAAGAAGGTGCGTTGCTCGTGATGTCGCTCTCGCAACAGAGTTGGGTTACCAAACTGGCGCTTTGCCGCTGCTTCCGCGTCGCTGGGCGCCATACCCTGGAGAATGAAGTGTTCCTTCAGCGTCTGAATGTGTAGTCGGATCTCGTCTTCCAACTCGCCGCCGGTCCGTCTTTGTCCAAACAGCGCCCGAAGCTTTGCCATAAAAACGCGGAGCCGTATGGTCATGGCTTATTGCTCCTGCAGATTGAGTACCCTGGCAATCACGCCAGATATTCGTTCCCAATTCTCGGTCTCGACTGCGAGTTGCTTCAGACCGGTTCTGGTTATTGAGTAATACCTGGCTTTACGGTTGTTTTCCGAAACGCCCCACTTCGCGAGGACCCAGCCTTGCTGCTGCAACCGCAACAGCGAGGTATAAACTGTGCCTTCATTCAGGCTCAGAACATCTTCGCTCACCTGCTCGATGCGTCGGGCAATTCCGAACCCATGTTGAGGGCCCAAAGCATGAAGGGTCTTCAGAATCATCAGGTCGAGAGTGCCTTGTAGGACTT
The DNA here is from genome assembly GCA_963847155.1 of uncultured Acidobacteriaceae bacterium. Lineage (GTDB taxonomy): Bacteria > Acidobacteriota > Terriglobia > Terriglobales > Acidobacteriaceae > PALSA-350. The sequence goes on from CAWJZH010000014.1 coordinate 217,108, forward strand.
CCGATTTTCCCGTGCTCACAGCCTTTTCCTTTGTACATCCCAAAGGTATCACCTGACCTTTGGATTGTCCATAGGAGAGCTCAGGTGATCGCAGTGCTCCGATCTGGGCAATAAGACAGATACCAGCCGGACAGTTCGGCCGCCTCCGAATGGCCTGGAGCGAATACAGCCTCACCAGATGCACCGGCACTAGCGCCTGGTCAGGCGTAGTCGATTACGCGATATGGTCTAATCCATTGATAGGGAGCGCCTATCATATGGAATTGAGACACCTTCGTTATTTCACAGCGGTTGTCCAGTGGAAGGGGTATCGGGAGGCTTCACGGCACCTGTATATTACGCAGCCTTCAATCAGCGAGGCCGTATCCGATCTTGAGACTGAGCTCGGCATCAAACTTTTCTCGCGAGACGGCCGCGTGGCAAGGCTTACTCCTGAAGGGCAGGTCTTTTATGAGGAAGCAATGAAGACGCTCGCGCAGGCAGAGCGATCGGTTGCAACTGCCCAGCGTGCTGCCAAGGGAGAGATAGGCAGGCTTGGAATCGGCTTCATCGGATTTGCCAGCTACCCGTTTCTCTCCGACTTGCTGCGCAAATACAAGGCGCGTCATCCAGGGGTCGCGCTGCGTCTTGAAGAGAATGTGCCTAGCGGGCAAGACCTTGCATTCGATCGCGGAGATATCGACATCGGCTTCACGCGTCCACCTTCCGCCGATCGCAGTTCGTCCTATGAGTCACGCCTGGTCTTCCGCGAACCGCTAGTCGTAGCGCTTCCCAAGACCCGCAAGGTCAAAGGAAAGCGCATTCGCATTGCGGATCTCGCAGGTGAGCGCATCGTCACCTTTCAACGTGCAAGCTCGCCGGAGGTCTTCGACACGATTATCCGCGCCTGTAATGACAATGGCTTCTCGCCGCGTCTGCACAGTGAACTGAACAATATGCACTCGGTGCTTTCCACCGTCGAAGCGGGGGAAGGGGTAGCCCTTGTTTCCGCATCGGCTCGCAACCTGCGCGCGGACAACGTGGCCTTCTTCCGCCTGCAGCCCGATAACGTCCGCATCGACTTTGTCGCCGCTTGGCACAAGAAAGAACCTTCCATTGCCCTCAAATCGTTCCTCGAACTACTCGATGAAGAACTGCCGGCAATTCGACAGAAGACGCATTTCCCATGAACACGCTGCGATAGGTAATTCCTATCGAGCGATTGGAATTTACGACGAATCTCTATCAGCCATCCCGAATCTCTTATGGTGTAGTCGCAGCCGTAAGGAGGCTGAAAATGGGAACCAAACAGAAAACAGTTATCGTGACAGGGGCATCGCAAGGTATTGGGGCGGGGGTCGCGCAAGCGTTCCTCGATCGCGGCTACAACGTGGTAGCCAACTCACGTAACATCACGAAATCGGGTGCATTTAACGGGTCCGGCCAGCTCGCTCTGGTGGACGGCAATATCGGTGAAAGCGCCGTAGCCGCCAAGGTGGTAGAAACAGCGATCAGCAAGTTTGGATCGATTGACGCGCTGGTGAACAACGCAGGTATCTTCTTCGCCAAAGCCTTCACCGACTATACGGCCGAGGACTTCAAGGCGCTTTCAACCACAAACCTCGAAGGTTTCCTGTATGTGACGCAGGGGGCCGTAAAGCAGATGCTCGCGCAAAAATCGGGTGGCAGTGTGGTCGGCATCACCAGCTCGCTTGTTGTGAACCCAATCGCCGGCGTCTCCGTTTCTGTGCCGATGATCACTAAGGGCGGTCTCGAAGCAGTTACTCGAAGCCTGGCGAGCGAGTATTCGAAGGAGCACATCCGTTTCAACACCGTCGCTCCTGGTGTCGTGGATACCCCCCTTCACAAGAACAATCCCAAGGACTTTCTGAAGACGCTCTCGCCGATGGGTACAATCTCAGACGTGAACGACATTGTGGACGCAGTTGTCTACCTCACAGAGGCCCGTAATGTGACGGGGGAGGTGCTGCACGTGGACGGCGGTGCGCACTCAGGCAAATGGTGAGCTCGAAGGGCACGAAGCCGGCGAGCGCGGAGCGCCGGCTTGCGGAGCTCGGCATTGAGCTGCCCCCCGCGCCCATCCCGTTCGGCGCTTATGTTGAAAGTGTCCAGACGGGCAACCTGCTTTATCTCAGCGGTGTCCTCCCGGCCATCGGACATGAACCGAAGTTCGTAGGCCGGCTGGGCAGAGAGTACAACGTCGAACAGGGACGCGAAGCCGCGCGCCTCGCAGCTCTGAACGTACTCTCCGCCGCGAGAAACCACCTGGGCTCGCTCGACAAGGTGACCAAGGTCGTCAGACTGGTGGCGTACATCGCAACCGACGGAGATTTCTTCGCGCAACCGAAGGTAGCAGACGCTGCCTCGGAGCTGTTGCGCGATGTCTTCGGAGAAGACAAGTTGCCCGTCCGGATGGTTCTCGGCGTTGCGAGCCTTCCACTCGGGGTGCCGGTCGTGTTGGAGGTCCTTTTCGAAGTTGAAGCTTGAGGGGGTGGGAGCGCTAGCTCCCTCCCTCTTGTGCGAGGTGGCATGATGGCGAAGGCATGGAATCAAACCCGCGTTTCAGAACTTCTGGGAATCGAATATCCGATCATCCAGGGCCCGCTCGGCGGTCTTTCATCGCAGAGACTTACCTCCGCTGTATCGAATTTCGGAGGACTCGGATCGTTCGGCGCTCACGGCCTTGAACCAAACGCGATTGAAGATGTAATCGCCGAGATTCGTTCGCTGACTGCGAAGCCATTTGCGATGAACCTGTGGGTCTCGATGGAAGATGCGGAAGCCCACACGTCGGACGCTGCAACGTTCCGCCGCGCTCTGTCACATCTCTCGCCACACCTCGAAGCGCTCGGCGGCACGCTACCTGAATTTGCACCGTACAAGCCAATCCGGTTTGAGGACCAGGCGCGCGTGCTTCTCGATACTAACGTTCCGGCTTTCTCGTTCATCTACGGTATTCCGCCAAAAGAGATATTGGACGAGGCGAGGAATAGAGGGATCATCACGCTCGGAACGGCAACCACGCCGGACGAAGCCATCGCTCTCGAGCAGGCTGGAGTCGAAGTAGTGGTTGCATCTGGCTTTGAAGCAGGCGGCCATCGGGGCTCCTTTTTAAGACCGGCCCAAGACTCACTGACAGGAACCTTCTCCCTTGTGCCGCAGACGGTCGACGCGGTAAAAGTTCCAATCGTGGCCGCCGGCGGAATTGCCGACGCTCGCGGCATCGCCGCAGCCTTCGCGCTTGGAGCGGAAGGCGTACAGATGGGCACGGTCTTTCTCGCCTGCGAGGAGTCCGGCGCACACCCCCTGCATCGCCAGGCTATTTTCAGCGGCCGTGCCGGACGGACCGCACTGACTCAAGGCTTTACCGGCAGACTCGCACGAGGCATAGACAACGAACTACTCCAAATGCTGAATAAACCCGGCACCGGGATACTGCCATATCCATTGCAGAGACGCCTTATGCGTAGCTTGGCACTTCTCGCGCAAAAGGCTGGCAGATCTGAGCTGCTCGCACTCTGGGCCGGACAGAGTGCCAACCTGGCGCGTTGCCCGGGAATCCAGCAACTTTTGGAGTCCCTGGTGGAAGGCGCAGCGGAACGGCTGAATCATGGAGCAAAAGAATGAGAGTTGAACTCTTTACACCCGACCCTGACACAGAGCCGCAGTCATTGGATGCGGCATGATCAGGCTTTCGCAATGATGTTGGCACCCGGGTCCATTGAGTGGGCTCAAAGCGTTCGGCGTTGGAAAGTTCGGCTACGTGGCGGGCGATTTAGCACTGTCCATCGTCATGAGGGAGAGTGGGTTGGACTCATGGTCGGCTTCGCAGTTGCCGCCACCACCCCGAGCGCGTGAGCCGATGGGTGGCGATCGATGTGCCGCTGCCAGGTGTCGGCCCCTGGGATCAGATCACACAGGATCCGGCCATGTGGCACTTTGGCTTCGGTGGTCAGGACATGGAGCGCCTGGTCGCCGGCCGCGAGCGCATCTATCTCGATCGCTTCTGGAACGAACTTTCCCGGGACCAGAAGCGGTTTGATGAAGCGAAGCGCCGGCATTATGCGATGATCCCGGTTCATAAGTACTCAGAAATGAGTACTGCCACTCGCGAAGCATTGGCCGGTTCGAGGTCGTCAAGGGGGCAAGATTATATGGTTAAAAAATTCGCGCTTCTAGCAATTCGGTTGTTGGTGTCCGTGAACCTTCTGTATGCCGCCATCTTTCTCAAGTTTGCAGGTGTGCCAGGTTCCGTGGCCCTGTTCGCGCAGATGTCGCGAACGGTCCACGGGTTGGTATCTCAGCCGGTATTTCGGCTGGGGTCAGGGGCGTTCGAGACGCTGGTGGCCGTTCTGCTCCTGATCCCGAAGACAGCCAGATTGGCAGCGGGATTGACTGTTGTGTGGATGACTGCGGTAATTCTCAGTCACATTCTCGTGTTGGGATATGGCTGGTTCTTCGTCGATGCTCTCATGGTGATGGTGCTGGCTGTCATTTATGTCTTGCTGACGTTGGTCCCAGAGTCCGCAGTTAAAGCTTGCTGGGTTTAAGACAGATCCGTAGTGGGTGATGGGCCTTGCAGGTTGTTGTCAAACTTCACCCATAAACGTACCACAGATTTTTCGATCGGCAGTAAGGTCCTGGTCACTGTCACTCTGGCCCCGTGACCTTGTCGCAGGATTCTGGTGCGGCTGTGCGCAGCAAATCTGCTTGCGGCTCGGTCGACTCCGAGGTTGGAGGGCGCAATAGGGGGCTCAGCTCAGCAAGATCTTGCGCACCTCGCCGTCAGGATCGTCGGCCATGCGGCAGTGATTGTCGAAGACCATGGTTTGACAACGGGTGGGGTCGCTCGGGGTCCACTGCAGGCCGGGCTGGCTGGGGTTACCAGTACGGGCGAAGTTGGCCCAGGCATTACTCATCTTTTTGGCCAGCACCTGCGCCTCTGGAGTATTTCCTGTTCCCTGCTCGCATCGCTTGGTGTTATCGAAGCAGAAGGCGAGCTCGGCCGTGTGCCACGCTCCGGCCACTCCGTCGAGCATGGGCGATTGCCAAGTGAAATAGTATTGGTAAACAGGCGCTCCGCCTTGTTCGCATTTCAACTTCACCATGCGTTGAACATTGTTGCGGGCGCTCATGCCCTGAACTCCATACGACAAAGTGCGGATACTTTTTTCAGGATGCGCCTTTTTCATGGCGGCGATGAGCGCGCCGGTCTTGGCTTCACCAAGTGCGGCGGCGAGAGTGGCATGCCACTCGGCTTCAGTGGGATTGGAACTGTAGCGCATACCTTCTTCACTGACGTTGCCGATGAGCACGGGTACGCTCTTCGAGAGAAGCGGAGCTGTGTCGTAGAACGATCGCACGGTTACGATACGGCCGTCTACGGTCGGCGACCAGCCGACGCGCGGGGCAGCGGTTGGAGAAGAGCCCGGTCCGCCCAGGCCGCGCAGCGGAGGATTCATTCTGGCCATGACGGCATTCCCGGCGGCGAATAGTCTCGACCACTCCATCTTCTGCAGAGCGGTCATGTCATTGGGCGAGACGCCGAGTTCCTTCAACACCTGGCGAGAGAATTCCTTTGACTGCTCGCCGCTGGGAATATTGCCGCCGCCCCCCGATTGCACCGAAGCGCGATGGATCAGCCCCTGCGCTCCCGGCATCCCAAGCAGGCAAGTCACCTTGGATCCACCGCCCGACTGGCCATAGATCATGATCGTGTCGGGGTCACCACCAAAGTTGGAGATATTTTCACGGACCCACTGCAGTGAGGCTATGAGATCCGTCATGCCTACATTTACCGAATCCTCATAGGCAGAACCGCCAACCTCGGAAACGTCGAAGAAGCCGAGCGCATTCAGGCGGTGATTGACCGACACCTGAACAACGTCGTGATGCCGAGCCATCTGGGCGCCTTCATGGGAAGGCAGTTCATAGGATGAGCCGAAACTGAAACCTCCGCCATGGAAGTAAACCATGACTGCCCGCTTGCCGGTCAGACTCGGGGTCCAGATGTTGAGCTTGAGCATGTCTTCGCTCATGTAACCGTCGTCCCAGTCTTGCAGGAACGACTGCTCGATCGCGGTGTAGTTATGAAGGTTCTGGGGACAGTTCGCTCCGTAGATGAGAGCGGGGTATTCATCCTTCCAGGGCTTCGGAGGCTTGGCGGGAAGCCAGCGGTTTTCACCACCGGTGTTCTGGCCGTAAGGAATGCCTTTGAAGGTGTACACGCCTCCATCCACAAAGCCCCTTACTTTACCGTATTGAGTGTTGGCGATCGCGGAGCGCGGGGTCGCGCAGTTACCGGGTTCCTGGTGGGCCGCGGTCTTGATGCTGTCGGAAGCGCGTGCCGGTTCGGCGAGAAGGCCCATGCCTGCGGTGGCCGAGAGCAGCAAGGCCTCGCGGCGATTCAACAAATTACCATTTCGAGATTTGCTCTTCATTGCCACTCCGCTTTTCGATTTTTAAAACCTTGCCATGCGGGTCCGGATCACCATTCCCCGACGGAACCATCCTGGTGGAAAACGCGCGCCATGGGCTTTGAACCCCCGAAGGGATACTTGCTCAACGAGGCCTCGCTTAGCTCGAACCCCAGGCCCGGTTTGGTGGGCAGAGGAAATCGCCCATTGACCATGCGCATCGGGGGGAAGCCGAACCACTCTGCCCATATGCGTTCTTTGTCGCCGGGCTGCACGAAGCTGCAGATCTCCTGGATCAGGAAGTTGGGCATGGAAGAGTCCACATGCAGAGTAGCCAATCCACCGATGGGCCCTTCGCAAGCGTGCGGCGCCATGGAGACGTTCGAGATGTTGGCCATCGCTGCGACCTTCCACAGTCCCGTGAGTCCGCCGACGTGATTGATGTCGGTCTGCAGAATGTCGACGATGCCCATCTCGATTAACTCGCGACAACCATAGGCGGCGACCAGGCGCTCGCCGGTTGCGATGGGCGTGGTCGAACGGCTGGCCACCCGGCCCATTGCCTGCACGTTCTCCGGCGGGCAGGGCTCTTCGACGAATAGCAACCGCAGCGGTTCTACTTCCTTGACGATGATCGAGGCTACGCTGGGGCTGGTTTTCGCGTGGAAGTCGACGGCGATATCGATGGAGTCGCCGAGCTTTTCGCGAATGCGTTGCATGTGCTTCACCGCGCGGTCGATCTTGGCGTGGGTCTCGATCCATTCGTATTCCTGGTCGGGTAACCCGATTTTGAAACACGAGACCCCTTCCTGGAGAGCAGTCTCGCGCAACTTTGCCAGCTGCTCGTCGGACCTCGCGTTCTCCGCGTGGTAGTAACCGCGAACCCCATCCGGATTGTTGGGGCCGCCCAGAAGCTGATATACCGGAACGCCCAGCGCCTTGCCGCGAAGATCCCAGAGCGCCTGATCGATACCCGAAATCGCCGACCCCATCACTGGACCGGCACGATAGAAGCTGTGGACATACATCGACTGCCAATGATGCTCGACTTGCATGGGGTCTTTGCCGATGACAAAGTCGCGGAAGTCTTCGATGCATGACATCGCAGCCTGAGCTTTGCCCTCGAGTGTGCCTTCTCCCCATCCCACGAGTCCCTGATTGGTTTCGAGCTTGACAAAGACGTAGGGCCGATCGGAATCGGGTGTAAGTGAAACGCCAAAGACTTTCAGGTCGGTGACTTTCAAGCCGGAACTGAGATCGCGAAATGCCTCGGCGCGTGCAGCTTGTTCCCCACGTGACGCCTGGGCTATGACGGGCTCACATCCACAGATGTCTGTCGCACGGGTTGTGGATACCGCGGCGGCAATTCGTGAAGCAGGCGCTGATGCCGCAATGGCTGCGGCTCCTCCAAGAAAGCTTCTTCGATTCATACGATCTGGTTCCTCTCGAGTGCCTGAACGTCTACCTCGACACCCAGGCCTGCGCCGTTGGGCAGCGCGAAGAATCCGGCTTGCGGGGTTGCTGATCCGGCGCCTGAGTTGGGTAGTTGAGCGATAAAGAAATTTGGGATACTCGCGGCCAGGTGAAGAGCGGCGGCCGACGCAATCGGTCCAGCGGCATGCCAGGGAGAAACGGCCACATAATAAGTTTCGGCCATGGCAGCCAGGCGACGGGTTCCCGAAATCCCATGGACCAACAAGTCGGGCCGAAGCAGGTCGACGAGGCCTGAGCGCAGGAGATCCTGGTAGGTTCCAGGGCTCGCTACATCACGGCCAAAGCCGAGAGGCACTACGGTTTCATCGGCAATCTTATGGAGAGTGGATAGATTGGTCACCGGACAGGGTGCATCGAACCACAGCGGATGCATGGACTCGACGGCAGCAGCCAGGGTTGCGGTATCGGAAGGAGTGAGCTGATCGCCGCATTCGAAGGCAAAGTCAGCATCCGGAGCCGCTGCCCGCATCGCTTTGAAACGCGCTACGCCGGCCTGAACGTAAGCGCTGCCCTGATTGCGCGCTGCCGGCGGAGGGATGGGTACCAGGAAGGCGGCGAAGCCAGAGGCCACTTGTTTTTGCAGATCCTTTACGAGCTCATCGTCGGAGGATCCGGCGAGTCGAACGATGGCGCGTGCCTTGGTTCGGGTTGGACCGCCCAGGACGCGATAGACCGGAGCCTTGGTAGCCTTGCCGAGAATGTCGAGGAGAGCCATATCGATGGCCGCTTGCGCATTTTGTGGAACCATGGGCCGCAAGGTCTCATAGGCGGATGCGGGGCGGCCCATGGCGGCCTCGCGCGTAGCCTTGAGTTCGGGACTGGAGAGTTCCCTGCACTCCCCGTAGCCAAGCAGACCCGACTTGGTTCGCACCTGCAAAACAACATACGAGCTTGCCGGAGCAGATTGGGCCACTCGAAAGGCACGCACATCGGAAATAGCATGCCGGCTATCAGTGGGCTTGCCTGTTGGCTCGCCTTGCGCAAAGCCAAGCAGGGCTTCCCGTCTTTTCGTCACATGAATCATCGGCGATCTCCACTCTCAGCTAGGGAAAAGATTGCTTTCGCATCGCGGAATGCTTCGATGGAAAACGCTTTCTGACGGCTGGACACAGGCATCTCGACAAGCATTCTTCTCAGCCGAATCTTTCTCGGTTGGCAAACAATCTTTTGCTCGAAAACTCTATAGACGTTCCTGCCGGTCAAAAAGTCAGTCGCAAGGCGCCCTGTATCTGGCGCGCCGTATTGGATGTCGAGGTAATGGTTCCTGCGCCTCCGGAATTTATGACCGCCGCCGGCACCTGGAACTGCGGATGGTTGAACATGTTGAAGAATTCAACCCGGAAAAGCAACGATGCGCTCTCCTTGATGGGGAAGTGCTTTTCCATGGAGCCATCGAAATTCACCTCGCGGGGGCCACGGAGAGTGTTTCTGCCGACATTGCCCCAGTTGTAGGCCGTAGGAGAAGTGAAAGCCGCCGGGTTGAACCATTTACTGATGGTTTTATTGTCCGGATACTGGGCCACGCCAGGAATTACATTGGCACGGCTGGCGGACGCTCCGGTATTGGTGGCGGTGCCGCTTATGGTGACGGTAAAGGGCAGACCGGATTGTCCCACGAAGATGCCGTTCGCTTGCCAGCCACCCAGGACCCACTTATCGAGGAAGGAGTTGCTGTTAAGAAAAGCCCGTCCCGGTCCGAGCGGCAATTCGTATGTCCCGTAGACGTTCACACGGTTTCGAATGTCATTGTCCGAATTGGCATAATCGGCCGAGCGATCGAAGGGGTTTTGTGGAATGGGGCCATTCACTCCCCCGTCGTAGGGGGCGTTGTCCATCGCGTGCGCCCAAACATAGTTCGCGGTTAGAAAGAACCCACGCGACAGGCGCTGCTGAAAGCTGGTCTGTAGCGAGTTGTAGGAACCAACCCCCACCGACTCGTAGTGCGCAATGGCCGTTACGTTGGGATATTGCTTGTTGAACGGGCGCCTCGCCTGAATGTTCCCCGGCCCTGGAGCGGGCTGGTCGATGGGATTGTTCCATGACAGGTGATGAGTGATGGACGCGACGTAACCGACGGTAAACGACGAGTGGCCCGTCAGTTGCTGTTGCATGCTCAAGTTGAATTGTTGCCCGGAGGCATTTTTGAAATGATGATCAATGCCCTTCAAAGTGCCGAAGGGATTGGCAAAGGTCGCGGGAGGTATTTGATTCAGAGTGAGAAATCCCTGGGAAACCGTGTTAGAGGGAAATAAAGTTCCCGGAGAAATGGTGTAGATCAAATCGAAAGGCCACTGCCGCTCTTGACGTATCGTCGTTCCCTGGTTCGCCTGGGGGTCATAAAAGGCGCCATAACCACCACGTAGGACTGTCCTCTCGTTGAGGGTGTAGGCGAACCCGAGACGAGGGCCGACCGAGCCATAGTCGGTCTGCCAATTGGCGCTCTTGGAAACGCCGTTCTGCCCGGCAATCTCTACGGCTGCGTTCACGGGATTGAAATTCACCCAATAGTCATGTGCGTCGGCATAAGGTGTATCGATCTCGTAATGGAGGCCAAGGTTGAGTGTCAACTTCGGCGTGATGCGCCAGTTATCTCCGCCGTAAACGTTGTATTCATTTCCGAAAACGTGCGCCGTCCCGGGAAGAAACAAATCCCGAACCGTGGACGCGGGATAGCCAAGCAGGAACGACGCCATCGCGTTTCCCGTGCCGGCCGTGGAAGCTGGATTGTTGGAGAAGTTACTATCAAAGTTGAAGCGGCCAAAGGGGCTCTGGCCGGGAGGCGAGTCGGTCTCGCTGATCAAATGATGAAGCGTATCGATGCCGAACTTGAAGTTATGGCGCCCCAACTCCCAGGACACGTTTCCTATGTTTTCCCAAAGGTGCTCACGCCGTATCTCCGGCTCGGAGCGCGAATTACCCAGTCCGCCGAAGCCGGAGGGACTGATGATCGGCGCGACCGGGCCCTGGGCCTGCCCCTTTCGGCTGGAAACCGGGCTGCGGTTGCTTGCCGGGGATCTCTGCCCAAATCGGAGAGGTCAATTGAGAGGGCAATAGAAAGCTGGTAAACCTGTTAAATCCGAATCTGTACTCCCCCACGATGTGCGGAGTGATGAGCTTGTTATAAGACAAGACCCCGTGCTGACCGCGATCTGCCTCGGGTCCCGAGAAGGCATTCTCGCTCCCGCCGATTACGTCGTTAAACGTGTTCGGCATCTGAATCTGGGTGTCGTCGATCGAATAGCGCGCGAAAAAAGCCTGACTGGGCGTGATCTGGTAGTCTACGCGCGCATCGCCGCGGTTGTCGTTGCTCCTCTTGAGCGGATAGGTAACGATGTTATTCACGGTTGCGCTGGTTTGCGGCAGCGGATAGGCATTAACCAGCTGGTAGGCGATGGGATCGAAGCGCGCCTGGGGGATTATGTTATTCGTGAATTGCTTCCTGGTGTAGGTCGATCCGGAAGGCGTGGTGGTTAGCGGATCATAGATATTGGCTATTCCCTGGAAGTTCCCCTGTCTTTCATTCAGCGTCGGAACAGTATTGACCTGGGTCCCGGCTGCCTGCTCATAGTAGCCTTCATAGTTGATGAAGAAGAAAGCTTTGCTCCGCATGATGGGCCCGCCCAATCTGCCTCCGAAATCGTTCAGCCTATAGACAGGGATAGGAGTATTGGGTCGAACAAAGAAGTTCTTGGCGTCCAGAGCTGAGTTGCGAATGTATTCGTAGACAGAGCCATGGAGATTGTTTGACCCGGAGCGCGTGCTGGTTACCAGGATTGCGCCCGCCCCGCGATTGTATTCGGGCCCTGCATTGCTGGTGATGACATTGAATTCCTGAAGAGACTCGACGCTGGGCCGGACAATCTGTGTTTGCGCGATCATCTCTGTGTTGTCGACACCGTCAAGTAGCAACTTATTGGCGCTGTCACGCGCGCCGTTGGCCTCGATGGTGGTACCACCGGGGCGCAACTCGTCCGGCCGAACTCCCGAATTAATCGTGCCGGTAGGAGCATAGTTCAATCCTGTAACGCCAGGCGCAATGACCGCCAATTGGGTGAGGTTTCTGCCGTTCAGGGGTAGTTGCTGAACAGCCGTCGTGGCGATCACTTGTCCCACAGAAGCGTTTTCACTCTGGAGCACAGGAAGGGCGCCTGTGACCTCCACAGATTGGGTGACAGAACCGACATCCATCACGACGTCAAGCCGGGCAGTCTGGCCGACTTGCACCACGTACCCTTTATTGATGTGCTTGGTGAATCCGGTTTTCTCCACCTCAATGGTGTAACTGCCGGGCGTCAAATTGCTAACGGTGTATGCGCCCGCGCTATCTGACTGCAGAACTTTGGTCTCATTCGTACTTTCTTCGGTGACCCGCACGGCAGCGTCAGGAACGACGGCTCCATTCTTATCTGTCAACGTGCCTGTGATGGTTGCACGCTCGACCTGCGCGAAGGAAACGGTGCTGACTAAGATCAGAATAGCCGCCAGCCGTGCGCAGTACTTTGATGTCGCGAGCTCACCCTGATCCGTCATACTTGCTGTGTACTTGCGCATCGTTCTGTCCTCCAATCTACGAATAAAAATCAATAGCTTTTGCGGGTTATCTATCTTAAGCGGCGGCAATACTAATCACTTGTGTTATGCATTGTCAAACTGGCTCCGTGATACTAACCTGAGTCTTGCAGATGCGCGCCGGCTCGTACTTATACGACTACTTTCCCCCCTAAGTCGTTTGAGCAGAGGATATGTTTTGCCAGTCATGGTTTTCGGGTTGAATGTGGCGATCATCGAGCCCACGAACATGCATTCCCTCCTCATAAATTTTACTGAGACCAACATTGATGTTTAACCACTGCACGGGCTTGTCGGTCGGGTTGTAGATGCCGTGCGCATAGCCCATTCGATCCGGGGCTCCAGCGGGCCTTTAGGCTTGCCTGGGCGAGTGCAACAGAGGACAGAATCAATGACGTAACCGCTATTCGTTTTGAAAGCTGCCTGTACATAGCGAGTCTCCGCTATTCATGAAGGTAGGCCAATGCGCGCCTCAGGTCTGTCGACACATGCACCCGTGACAACTACCCGACATCATTCACTTCGACCGCGAGGTGCAACACCCGTGATTGGCCAAAACAGCCTGCTTTCCCCGTTTAAATATGTTGTATAGTACGCAATGTTCCTTTCACGCAACTTTAGGACGGGCCAAGTATAGCAACGACGGGCGGCAAACAGTCAAGTGAGTTCCAACTCGAGGCGCGATAAATTCGACGACACCTGCCCGCTGGTAAACGACTTCCTGAACCAGGATATTGTGGTTGGACTGTCAGGGCACTCAGCCTGGACGGGGCGACTCAAGAGAGCCAAGGAATATCAGTTGGGTTAGCCCGTGTCTGGGGAGCGTATGAAGAAACTACTCGTGCTCTTGTCCACATTCTTGCTGCCAGGGGCTCTTTGCCCTGCACAAGAGGCACGTGTTCGCGTTGATCTCAGCGCGGCGGGCAAGAATACGGTTCTAAAACTCACACCGGAGCGGAGATAGTGGATAAGTATGCAATCGGCGGGCGCCGATTCTAATGGCTGGTTCAGGCGAAAAGGCAAGATGACGAATCCACTTCGCCGGGTTGCCGGTATTGCCGGCCTGATTTCTCTATCGATCAGCGTTGTCGAAGCTCAGAAGTTGCCCACCAACTGGCCGGACTACCTGGGCGGGGCCGGATAGCTCTCATTATTCGCCGCTCAAGCAGATCACTCGCGCCAATATCAGCAAGCTTCAGGTTGCCTGGAGTTATCCGGCTGGAGACGGCCTTTACACGTTCAGTCCAGTAGTGGTCGATAACATAGCCTATGTGGCGGCGAAGCAGGGATCGCTGGTTGCGCTGGATGCGTCGAGTGGGAAGGAATTATGGGTACACCCCTTCGCCGTAACCGGCCGTCGTGCGGGGATCGGCGGGCAGCGCGGCCTCAACTACTGGGAGAGCAAAGATCGCACGGACCGGCGGATACTGGTCACCTCCGGCGGTTATCTCTACGCGATCGACGCGCTCACAGGGAAAAGCGTGGAATCGTTTCGCCGACCACGGCCGGCTCGATTTGAAGACGGGAATCGACCGCACGCCGACTCCTCTCGCTTCGAGAACGCCGGGACGGACATTCGAAAATCTGATCATCCTGGGGAGCGCGACGGGCGAAGGGTATCTGCCGCCACCGGGAGATATACGAGCCTTCGATGTACGCACCGGAAAACTCGTCTGGGTCTTCCACACCATTCCCCGCCCCGGTGAAATGGGATACGACACCTGGCCCAAGGATGCTTACAAATATATGGGCGGGGTGGACGTATGGGGCGAATTTACGATTGATGAGAAGCGCGGGATCGTATATCTGCCGACGGCATCGGCCAAGTACGAATTGTATGGAGGCGACCGTCCGGGAGACGGCCTTTTCGCCGATTGCATGCTCGCTCTGGATGCGCGGACGGGAAAGTATCTCTGGCACTATCAGACGGTTCACCACGATGTTTGGGACTACGATCCCAACGCGGCGCCCCAGCTTGCGACGGTAAAGCACAACGGCAAGATGGTAGACGTCGTCGCACTGGCTTCGAAAAACGGCTTCCTTTACGTCTTTGATCGCGTGAGCGGTAAACCTCTTTGGCCGATTGAAGAGCGCCCGGTGCCGCAGTCCGATTTGCCCGGGGAGCACACAGCGCCCACCCAGCCCTTCCCTACTGCCCCACCAGCCTTTGCGCGTCAGAACATGACCGTGAAGGATCTCTATACCGGGTTCATGACGGAGGAAGAAAAGAAATGGTGGACCGAACGGCTTTCGAAAGCGCGAAGCGGTCTCTATACGCCTCCTTCGCTCACCGAAACCATACAGATACCGAGCGTGACCGGGGGAGCGGCTTTCTTCGACACCGGCGCCGATGCGGCAAAGGGCATGGTGCTGGTGGAAACCAGGAACGTGCCATCGATTCTCAAGATGGTTCCCGACGGCGAGTCCACTGCGGCGAACAATGGCAACCTGATTCCGAGCCGGCCTGGAGGAGGAGCTCCGGGTGGGCCGGGCGCCGGGTCGGCCCCCATGCCTTCGAGGATCGGCCGTACCATCTATGAGCAAACCTGCCAGGCGTGCCACGGCCCCGATCTCAAGGGCGACCGAGGACCCGCACTCGATACCGCGGTCGAACGATTGGGAGCGGACGGGGTGCGCACGATCGTGAGCCGGGGGAGAGGCGCGATGCCTCCATTCCCTTCCATCCCTGCTTCGGGATTGAATGATCTGATCACGTTCCTGAGCAAGCCGGAGTTGGCGCCTCCCGGGTCCGCGCTGCCGGGGAACATGCTGACAGAACGTTTGGAGCCGGATTATCCGGCTGACCTCAACCCACGGCCTGCGCGCTATAAGACAGGTTACGGCCAGGAAGGATATGTAATCACACCCCCGTGGAGCACGATCACGGCCTACGATTTGAGTTCCGGCAAGATCAAGTGGCAAACGCCGTACGGGGATACGCCGGAGGCGGGCCCCAGCAATGAGCTGCGAGGCAATGTGTTCCCGAAGAGCGGATTCGTGATTCTGGCTTCCGGCCTGGTCGTCTTCGTGGACAACCAGTCGAAGTTCTACGCGCTCGACCTGATGACGGGCAAAGTGATTTTCACCAAAGACGTTCCCAACGGGGCAGCCGGCGTGCCGGCGGTCTACGAGGTAAACGGGCGCGAGTACATTCTGTTCGCCCTGACCGCGGGCCCTGCTTTTCCCCAGGGTGCGAGGATGGCGCCCGGAGGTGTGAGCCCACCGCCGGGCACGAAGAGTTATGTTGCTTTCGCCCTGCCACAGTAACGTTGTGCAAGCGCGGATGAGACAGGAACATATGAGGGGCTCCATGAGAAAACGAATCGCACTTTTCGCCGGCTTCGCTCTGTCAGTCGGCGGTACGGTTGCAGCCGCTGCTCAACCAGCCGAGCCAGGTGTT
The DNA here is from genome assembly GCA_963847155.1 of uncultured Acidobacteriaceae bacterium. GTDB lineage: Bacteria > Acidobacteriota > Terriglobia > Terriglobales > Acidobacteriaceae > PALSA-350. Next base: position 232,987 of record CAWJZH010000014.1, read on the forward strand.
CCGGAACAGTTGAAGGTGACCATCGACACGCAACAGACGGCGGCGCCGATTTCGAAGTATCTATACGGCGGATTCATCGAGCATGGCGGTACTCTCATGTATCGCAGTCTCTGGTCGGAAATGCTGGACGACCGGAAATTCTATTTCCCGATCACCTCCAAAGACGCGCCAGAACCGGCCGAGACACGAAACCGGCCTTTCCGGATGCCTCCGCGCAAATGGCGCCCGGTTGGTCCCGACGAGGTCGTCGTGATGGACACGGAGCATCCGTTTGTCGGGCAGCCAGAGTCCGCGAATTACGCTCGATGCCTCGACGCCGCACGGAATCCGCCAATCAGGTTTTGCCCTAGTCAGGCAACAAACGATACACCGGCCGAATTTATCTCCGTGGCAGTTCCGGAAGCAAGGTGAACGTGACGCTGATCTGGGGCAAGGGCGCCGGCGACAGACAGACACTCTCGTTTTCTGCGACTCCCTCGAACGAGTACAAGAGGTTCCCTCTCCGCTTCACGGCCGAAGGCCGACACCAACGAGGGCGCGATCGAGATCACCGGCACGGGGAGCGGCGAACTTCCATGTTGGAACGGTTTCTCTGATGCCGGATGACAATGTGCAGGGCTTCCGGCCTGACACGATCGCGCTGCTCCGCGATCTGCACGCCGGGATGTGGCGGCTGCCGGGCGGCAACTTTCTTTCTGACTGGAACTGGTACGACTCCATCGGCGACATAGATAAGCGTCCACCGGTGTTCGATAATGCCTGGCACGCGATGCAAACGAACGATCTGGGCATGGACGAGCTGATGACACTGTGCAAGCTGATCGGTGTAGACCCTTACATCAGCGTGAATGCGGGCTTCGGCGATGCGCACTCGGCGGCGGAAGAGGTGGAGTACATCAATGGCTCGGCCAATACTCCTATGGGCGCGCATGCGGGCCAGAAACGGGCACCCTGAGCCCTATCGCGTGAAATTCTGGAATATCGGCAACGAGCCGTACGGATCATGGCAACTCGGCCATACGATCTGAAGTATTACGTTCTAAAGCACAACGAATTTGCCCAGGCGATGCGCACAGGTCGACCCGTCGATCACCCTGCTCGCCTCGGGCGCAATGCCCGACGAAATGACCGTGGAAGGCCAGCCACGCGTGCTGGGAATGAAGGATCCGCAGGCCCAGTTCGGGTCGGAAGCCGACTGGACCGGCGGTCTGCTGGCGCATTGCTGGGGCAACTTCGACGGCATCACCGAGCACTGGTACTCACGGGCCGGCAAACGTTTCGATTACGAGCATGCGAAGAGCCTCCCGGCGGATGCGCCGATCGAAGGCGGCTATGTGAACGTCGACGAGACGGTGCTCGAGTGGGTGCGCCATCCCGCGAATCGCGTTCAGAAGAAAGCTGAAGAGTGGCAGGAATACGAGAAGCGCTTTCCGGCGATGGTAGACAAGAAGATCTTCCTCTCCATCGATGAATATGCCTACGGAGGCGGCGAGCTTCAAGGCGGCCCTGGCCTACGGCATGGTGTTGAACGAGATGTTCCGCCACACCGACTTTATGAAGATGGCGGCATACACCATGTCGGTCTCGACGCTCGACTATAACAGCACGGCCGCCGTCTATAACTCGAGGGGAATTCTTTACAAGTTATACCGTGATCACTTCGGGGCGCTGCCGGTTGCGGTTTCAGGAAATTCACCACAGCCGGCGCCGAAATATCCGCCCTATGGTGACCAGCCGGAGACGAGTTCCGGCAGCCCTACTTATCCGCTCGACATGGTGGCCGCGCTGACGGAAGACCGCAAGTTTCTGACCATTGCGGTCGTCAATGGCACGGATACCGAGCATAAAGTCGATCTGAAGGCTGCCGGCGTCTCGCCTGTCGGGACCATCGACACTGTGGCAGATGACCGGAAGCAGTCTGGACGCCGAGAACCATGTGGGGCAGCCTACGCAAGTCGTAGTAAAAGAGATGACGATGGATAACACTGCAGGGACACTGGCAGTCGCACCGTTCACCGTGAACATCTATCGATTCGCCATGGCCGCGGCCGGCAATTAGGATTGCTTTGGGTGAAAGGGAACAGAATGCTGAAGCCGCTTTTGCTTGCCATCGCCATCGCTACGCTGCCGTGCGTGAGCGCGGCCGCGAATGCTCCGGTAAAAGTGGAGCAAGGCCTGCTGCAGGGCACAGCGGAAGAAGGCCTCACAGTCTACCGCGGAATTCCATTTGGGGCGCCGCCCACGGGCGAATTGCGCTGGCGGCCGCCGCAGCCGGCGAAATCCTGGGAGGGCCTGCGCCGGGCGGATAAGTTCGCTCCGGAGTGCGTGCAGCGCTCGGCGCCCGGTGAGTCTTCGTCGACGAGTGAAGACTGCCTGTATCTGAATGTATGGACGCCGGCAAAGTCTAGTTCGGATCGGATCCCTGTTCTGGTTTGGATCTACGGAGGTGGGTTTAACGCCGGCGGTACCTCCGTTCCCACTTACAGCGGGGAAGTTCTGGCGCGTAAGGGCGTAGTGCTGGTCAGCATTGCTTACCGCGTAGGAGCACTCGGCTTTCTGGCTCATCCAGAGCTGAGCGCTGAATCGCCTGAGCATGTCTCAGGCAACTACGGACTGCTCGACATCATCGCCGGCCTGCAGTGGGTCAAGAAGAACATCGCGGCGTTCGGAGGCGATCCCAATAAGGTCACCATCTTCGGCGAGTCGGCCGGAGGTATCGCGGTGAGCATGCTGTGTGCATCGCCTTTGGCCAAGGGCCTTTTCGAGGGTGCGATTTCAGAGAGCGGAGGCTCCTTCGGGCCGCCGCGCCCTACCGCCGTGCCGGGCGAGAACATGAGGCTCCTGAAGGTTGCGGAGCAAAACGGGGTACAGTTCGCCACGACCGCGGGAGCCACGTCGATCGAAGAGCTGCGCAAGATACCGCCGGAGAAATTGCTGGCCGCCACACGCGGGCTGGCGTGGCCGATCATCGACGGCTGGGTAATTCCCTCAGACCAGTACACGCTTTACGAGAAAAAACAGTTCAACGACACGCCCATCCTCATCGGATATAACTCGGACGAAGGCGCGAGTTTTTCCCATGACCGCACGGCCGAGGAGTACATCGCAGCCACGCGCAAGCGCTACGGGCCGTTCGCGGATAAACTTCTGAAAGCCTACCCTGCGGGGGAGACCACCGTGCCCAAGAGCGCGCGTGATTTGGCCCGGGATTCGGCCTTCGGATGGCACACCTGGACCTGGGCGCGGATGGAGTCGAACCTGGGCAAGTCCAAGGTCTTCTACTATTACTTCGACCAGCATCCTGACTATCCTGCCGGGTCGCCCCGTGCGGGCTATGGCTCGCCGCACGGCCGGGAGGTGCCCTATGTCTTCGGCCATCTTTCCGGTCTGAAGAATGAACAGCCCACGGCTGCGGATCACGTGATCTCGGACGCTATGGTCATCTACTGGACAAACTTCGCTAAGTATGGCGATCCGAACGGCAAGGGCATGCCCGCCTGGCCGGCATTCAGCGATCAAACTCCGGAGCTGATGTATTTCGCCGGCACGCCGCATACTGGCCCCATTCCCAACGAGGAAGGGCTCAAGCTGCTGAATGATTACTTCGCATGGCGCCGATCGCCCGAGGGTACGGCCGCCTCGGTGGTCGAGGATGCCGGCCAGCCATGATTCACAATGGCGTGGTGACAATTTGCTGGGTTCGTACGATCTGAAACCGCGGCACGAAAAAGACCGTCGTGGAATTGACTCCCGTAAGGACGGCTGAGATTTATACCTGTCCAAATTAGATTTTCAGTTTGTCTATTTTGACTGAATATGAAACCTTCGCTGGACCTAAGCGCGTTGGGAAGAGATTAAGACGTAGCTTAGGGCCGAAAGAGTGTGTGAGAACCCCATTTCTTAACGCAGTCCCGAAGGGACGGCTGAACTTCAGACGTGTCCAAATTAGATTTTTAAAATACCTCGGTTTAGGAACCGCCCTTTCCTTGCCACGATCCTCTCCTTTTTTGTCATCCCGAGCGCAGCCGAGTGGATCTGCGGTTCTACGGCCTACTCCTGGAAACCCGGAATAACAAAGGGTTGATGTTTCCAGGAGGGTTCGGTGGATGACTAGTGGAAGTTGTGGACCCGTAGGAGCGGGGCACACGAATGGCGCACCGCAGATCCGCTCGCCTGCGCTCGGGATGACAAAAAGGAGAGGACCGTGGCAAGGAAAGGGCGGTTGCCGGAGGAAAGGGCGGTTGCTGAGCCGAGGCATTGTTTAAATCCAATTTGACACGTCGGATGCCGTTCGCATCTTTTCAACCCACCGAAGCTCACACCGACGTTCTCGCGTCCTCGGAAATGAATTCTTCAGCAACCCGTGAGCCAGATCTCCGCAAATGTCGTACTTCCCAGGATTCAACATCCACCTCTCCAATGAGCAACACTAGCGGAACACGCACGACCTTGCCATCTCCGCGAGCGACGGATCTGCACTATGCAGAGCATTCCCGCAATACGCCTTGCCGGCAGTGACGTTTCCCTGGCGGATAAGAGCCATGCCCAGCCCGAGATTTGCCCCATCCAGGTTGGCGTTCAGCCGCAGTGCTTGCCGGTATTCTTCGATTGCTTGCTTCTCGTCGCTGCGCTCAGCGAGCAAGTCGCCAAGGTCGCTGTGGACGACAGCCGATCGTGGATCTAAGCGAGCCGCTTGACGCAATTGGTCCTCGGCCTGAGAGCGGCGGTCGGTTGCGACGAGTAATAGAGCGTAACTGTGATGGACGTCGGCAAACATGGGCGCCGCGGCGATAGCCTGCTTGAACTGAAACTCGGCTTCCTCGTATTGGTTGTTGGCGACCAGAGAACGCGCCAAATTGTAGCGTGCCTCTGCTAGATCAGGCCGATAACGGATTGCTTCCCTATAGAGTCGAATTGCCTCTGCTTGATCGCCTTGTGCCTCCTTGACCCCGGCCAACAAGTTATAGGACTGGGCTTGCTCCGGATCAAGCTGAAGTGCCTGCTGAAGTGTCGATTCGGCCTTTTGTAGCTGCCCCTGACGAGCATATACATTTCCCAGATTCGACAAGACCCCGGCGTCCGCGGGTGGCTTGCCTGCCGCACTCTCCAGGATTTGCTGCGCCCTCTGCAGCTCTCCCGTCTGCAGGAGCGCTTGCACCATCTTCCCCAGGATGACCCTGTCTTCGGGTTTTCTTTTCCGCGCTTCCTCAAACCAGGTCGCGGCTTGCGCATAACTGCCGCTTTTTGCATACGCGTCGCCCAAGGCAGCATAAAATTCCGCCTGGGCGGGAGCATGTGCTTTGATCGCGTCCTCGAGCGCAGTGGCGCCTTGCAGATTGCCGGTGTTTTCACTTTCTGCAATCGCCATGTAGAGCTGGTCGTCGCTTTCATCGCGGAGCTTCTCTGGATAGTACGGAGCGAGCGCGGGTTTATTTTTTGTTGAGGCCGGTTGCGGTTCCATCGGCTCCAGAAGGTTGCGAGACGGCTTTTCCCGCTGAATATAATGATCCGTAAGTACGATATGAACGGCAAATTCCCCGCGGCGCTTGGGCATGTGACAAGATACGCATGTCTCTGTCCTGGGGAGCGACGCCTTGTGCACCACTCCCAGATGGCATCTCTCGCATACCTTGACGTAGTTAGCTTCCGTTTCTTTGCTGTGTGACTCGTGGTGTGGGTCATGACAGGTGAGGCATGTCATCTGGCTTTGCTTGAAGCAGCGGGACATCCTTAAGCGGTAGGCGGCATCGGCGATTTCAAATCCGTTCTGATTTCGATTCCCGGCCACGTCAAAATACAATTTGTAGTCGCCCAGTGGCTGTCCTGGCCGGTAAGAGAAAATGGCGCGATTAAACTTGACACTGATGTTTTTGTCCTGGCTTCCACTGGTGGAAAGATGACACTCCATGCAAACTTCGAGCTGCCGTTCTCGGCCGAGGGTGGCCGGATTGACAATCGCAGCCCGAACCCGCGCAAAGTTGAAATCCTTCGCCCTGGCGGCCCGCACGTGCTCGGCACCAGGCCCGTGACATCTCTGGCAGTCGATCCCCGATGGCAGCTTGTCCGGGAAGATTGGTTCTCCGCTTTCCTCGATCTCCCGGCTCAGTGCGGATGGATAAGCGTCGTGGCAAAAAATGCAGCCTTTTGAGGCTATTCCGTGGAAGTCCTTCTGGTTTGCGAACTCGTAGCCAGGAGTCATCTCCCAATAGCCATTCTTTTCCGAATACCAGGTTACCGGCAGCTCGATCAACTTCCCTTCGGAAGTTCGATGAAGGAAGCTTCGTGCCTGATCGCCCGAACCGATCACGTAGTCAATACGCTCCTCCATTACATTTGTTTGCTTACCGTCGAATCCAAGCTGATGCCGCCGCTGATAGAATTCATCGCCGCGGCGAATCATGGTGTAGTAGTCACCGGAAGCCTTGTTGTAAACCGTATTCCTGACAGCGAAATCTTCGGGCATGTTCTCAGAGGTTGCCCTGGAAATTGAGTGCCCCATCCCTGTGTGGGCGAATGATTCGGCAATCGCACTATGACACTCCGTACATGTACGCGAGTCGACGTACGCATTTGAGGAAAGTGTCTTCGACGGATTTATCCTGCGGTGTCGATAGACGGCGACACCCGAGGATACACGCAGAAATGAGGACCCCTGATATGGCAAGAAGGATGGCATACTTCCGCGAATTTGTTGGGGCCGCAGGCTTTGGGGAACTCGGCTCCGGAACAGGAAGAGGCTTCCGTTCCTTGCGTTTCTTCTTTGACATATAACCGAGGCTAGTTTGAGAAAGTGAGTACCGTCAACGGGCAGGTTGAATGAATCCCAGGGATTCCAAAGGAAGAGGCCCTGGCGTGATAATCACGGCAGAGCCTCGAAAGTGCGGTTGAGGTTCAGAAGCTGATGCGGCCCGAGACTTGCAGAAGTCTGGGATTGTTATATTGCGTGGTGATCTGGCCTTCAGAGGCATTGTTCACCACGGTGTTGGGAGGTCCAAATTGCACACGGTTGAAGAGGTTGAAAGCTTCAACTCGAAAATCAAACGTAGCTCTCTCCAAGGTGATCTTCTTGAACACTGATAAATCAAAGTTCGCAATGCCCGGTTGGCGCAAAGCATTGTCCGTGCGAGATTCATTGCCGAAGGTGAAGGGAGCTGGAGCCGCAAAGCACGAGAGGTTGAAATACGGGCTCTTGGATCCGGCTATGCCCAGGCGGTTTGCCATGGAGCCACTGGTTTTCTTTGCACACCCGGGAGCGGCGTTCGGGCGCAGGGTGCCTTGAAACGCGTAGGTCGAAAGTATGTTCGGCGTGACCGAAAGACCCAGCGGGAAGCCTTCCTGGAAGGTTGTAATCCCGTTGAGTCCCCATCCGCCGATCAGGGCATTAGCAGCTCCGTGCAGATTCGAGAGATACGTCTTCCCCTGTCCGAACGGGAGTTCCTGGAGAAAGCTGACAACCAGCCTTTGGCGCGCATCAAAGCTGGAAAGCGAGTAGTTACTCATTGGGACGTTATAGTCCTGATAACCCGCCGAGCCTGTGGAATCGAGCCAGGAAGTCAGATACTCGGAGTCCGTCAGTAGTTTCGAGAAGGTATAGGACCCGAGGAGCATGCCGCCTCTGGCCGTTCTCTTCTGCAGTTTCATCTCCAGCGCATTGTAGTTGCTTTCGCCGATATAGTGGCCGCTGTTGCTGATGCTGCCGTATTGCGGAAACGGGCGCAGCAACTGGTTCTGGGTGACCGTGGGTTGGCGAAGCACACCCTGCGTGATGAGCGGGTAGAACGGATTGGGCACCTGTTTATTCAGGAAGCAGCTTCCCAAGTTGCCGCTCGCGCAAACGGGATCGGCGGCGGCCTGGGCAAGCACGGAATCGGGGATCGGATTGATGGGAAGGCTGACCGGAAGGTGTTCTCCGCGCAATCCGGAATAAGCCGCTTCGAGAGCAATCCCGTAAGGCAATTGACGCTCGACAGCCAGGTTCCACTGATAGGTTCTTCCGTTGGGCTCGTTCGCATAAAGCGCCTGGGCGTTGCCACCGAGGAGAACCTGCTGATAGTTCGAGTTCCTGTGCGGCGGGCCTTGCAGGCCGTTGGGATAAGGATCGTCCAGCGTGTTCGCTGGCGTCTGCTGGTTGTTGGTCGTGTTCACCATGAGGTTGTTGAGGAAATTGATGCCGGCTTGCAGAGGAGCCTCAGGGAACTGGAGATCCGCGGGAACGACGAACTTGCCAAACGCTCCCCGCACCACGGTGTTGTTGTCGATCCGATAGGCAACGCCCGCGCGCGGCGCCCAGTTATCCCAATTTTCATTGCGGACACCCGCGGCCGGATGTTGCTTCGAGCTCACCAGGTCGAAAGCCCCGGGGAGACCGACGATGGGATTGATCTCCGTGGGGTTGAAGGTGTCTGCCCAGCCATAGCGCGATCTAAACACACCTGGAACCTCGTAGCGAATGCCGAGCGTCGCGGTCAGCTTGTTCGTGGCCTGCCAGGTGTCCATGAAAAAATACCCCTGGTAATACTGGGTTTGGTAGGTCGGCGGAGCGGCCTGAACAGTTTGTAACGTGCCGTTGGTGCCCACATATCCCAGTTCAAAGGATGCAAGCGGGTTGCCGGTAGTGCCGACAGAGGCAGCATTCTTAGCGGTGAAAACATTGTCAAAGGTGAAGATACCGCCGGGATTGTTGTTCTGGAAATATGACATCTCCAGACGGCGCAAGTCCACGCCAGTCTTTAACGTGTGGCGGCCGAGGACCTTCTGGTAGGTGGAACCGATGACATAGTTGTTGTTGATGGAGAAGATGTATCCTGCGCCACCCTGGGTATACGTAATGGATCCACCAGCGGTGTTGATCGTCGGAACGGCAGTGGATTGGGGCAGATTGTTCAAGTAGCCGAAGTTCATGTACGACGGCCAACCGAACGCCTTGCTTTCGTCGAGACCCAGATTTGACGGTTTGCGGTTATAGTTCCATCTCAAATAGGAGAGGTGAACGTCAATGATGGAAGTTGGGTTGAAGACATACGTGTCACCCACGACGAGCTGTTGGGTGGTAAAGACCTCAGGAGCAAGGGCAGTGACGTACAGGTTGCTTTCATAGGGCTGGGGGTCGATGTTCATCGAATGCCAGTGGGTGTAGCGTTCGAAAGCCGTCTGTTTTGAGCTCAGGGTCTGGTCGGCACGGAACGTGTACTGATCGTTGTTGCCGCCTGCGGTGCCGAGGACGAAAAAGTTGTTCGTTGCACCCTGGGCGGTCGGCGTTCCCGCCTGGTTTGGCCTGGCATAGATGGGAAAGGCGATCAGGGCTTTTGCGACCGTGCTGAGGCGATCCGGAGGAATGACGTTTTTTATTCCGTTATAAGCGAATTGCTGGCGCTGCGGCGCGGTGCCAGCCTTCTGCGCGGCAGTACAAGCGGCATTGCCGTTATAGCCGCAGGTGGTGAGCGCATCGTAAATAGGAGCGGAGTTGGCGGAGAAGTCGCCCGTCAACTCGGCCGCCGTAGGAACGGTGGCGGGAACTGGATAGCCCTGGGTCTGCCGGTAACCCTGGTAATCGCCGAAAAAGAAGAGCTTGTCCCTCTTGATGGGACCGCCAAAGTTGCCGCCAAACTGGTGCTGGTGCCAGGGCTGGCGTTGCCCGCCGTTGTGGTTGGTGAAGAAGCTGTTGGCGTCGAGAACCGTATTGCGCAGGTACTCAAACGCTGTGCCGTGGAAGCCGTTGGTACCGGACTTGGTGCTCATATTGATCACGCCGCCTGTGTACGCTCCGAATTCCGCAGTGTTGTTATGTGTCTGGACGTTAAATTCGCGGATGACATCCTGATCCATGACCAGTTCCGCAGCGTTGCCGTAGGACACGTTGACCGGCGAGCCATCCACCAGAATGGAGCCCTGGTTGGCGTTGCCTCCGTCGATCTGATAGTTTCCGGCGGCAAATACGTTCTGCCCGGAGAGGTTGGTGGAAGAAGCGCCCTGAGGCACTACTCCGGGCACCAGGCCAATCAAGGCAAGTACGTTCCTGCCGTTGAGGGGAAGAGTGGAAACGGCTTCGCCTTCGACGACCTGGCCAAGTGAAGCGCTCTCAGTTTGCATGATGGGAGCGGCGGTTGTGACTTCGATGGTCTCGGTCTGTGCTCCGACTTCCATGGTCACGTTGGCGCGCGCCGTCTCACCTACACGGACGTCGATGGGGCTGCGCGAATAATGCTTGAAGCCCTGGCCGTCAACTTCCAGCTTGTATTCGCCGAGCGGGAGAGAAAGCAATTGATAATTTCCCTGGCCGTCAGTGACATCGGTTCGAAGTTCGCCAGTGCCGAGATTGGTGATTTTGACGGTGGTGCCCGCGATGGCGGAGCCGCCGGGATCGGTCACGCTACCTACGAGTGATCCGGAAATCTGTTGAGCTGCGGCGGGTGGAGTGAAGGTAAACGTGCTGATCATCATGGCCGCTGCGATGAGCGCCAGAAAAGCTTTTCTGTAGTTGCCCATATAGACCTCCCAGAAGAAAATGCAATTCGTGCAAAAAGTCGTGTGTATTATGCAATACCTGTTGGACTCGGGCAAACCTACCAACACAAAAGAACGGTTGTCAAGGCTTTTGTGTAATGGCTTTGCCATGTGCAGGTTTTCTGTGCGGGAAACAGCAAAGAAGGGCCTATTTGTGGCGCTTTGAGGCTCACTTTGACCGTTCTTGAACACCTCGGTGTTGGCAGCGCGCAAAAAGGAAGCTCAGCAGCACTCGCGGATCAATCCCGAGTTCAAAGACCTTGCACAGACCTGGGGGACGAGACCTGGGGACGGAAGATAACTACAGTGCATGAAAATATGTACCCGTGACCATAAACTGCATATCACAGCGGATCCTGTGGTCGGGCTTCGGTGGTCGAGAAGCTTCAAGCAGCATGCGTGATTAAGCACCGCCGAGGTCCTTCGACTCCGCGCCCATGTACTCTGTCACGCGATCAATCTGTGAGGCGCTGCGTTCCTCATGACAAAGAGGAAGTGGGTGTTTCCAGTCAGAATTGGTTTGAGGGATCCCAGGTCTCAAACGCGAGACCTGGGGCACCCATCGGTTTCACCCTTCGATTATGCAAAGGGCATAAGCTTTGTCATTTCTCTCCCGACTCGCTTCAGCGAGCCGGCTGCTCAGGATGACGATTTATGGGAGCTTTGAAGAAAAAACATCCCAATAAGCTAGCGCTTATGGGGCTGCGCCCCGTCTTTTTCGGCCCATGTGCGCTTAGGCGAACATGGGGCACCCTTCCAGGGATGAGGGCTTCGTTCTTTGCTCCGATCACGGCGGCGACGATTAAGCCCAGCAAGGCGACTACCCCAAGCTGATTTCCGAACGGCAGGACGCAGAATCCAGTCGCGGCTGCACTCGAGCTTGCACGATACACATTGTCACCTGGTTCGTGGTACCCTCCATGTTCGCGTTCAGTTCGTGTCCAGGTGGAGGCGGAAATTTACCAGTCGGGATGGCTTTCCAGATGGGTCGCAAGCACACGTTGAGTAAACATTTTCTGGCGGCAGCCATTGGCGCTGGGTGGGTATCTGCCTCTTTGAACACTGTTTATGCTCAACAGTCCCCTGCCGTTCGGGCGGCCACCACGCTCCCCTTCGTCAGCCCGATCTTTGGCGACAACATGGTGTTGCAACGCAATAAACCGGACAAAATCTGGGGTTGGTCCGAACCTGGAGACTCCGTCCGGGTGGTGGTTGGGAACAGCACGGCATCCGCCGTCGCGGGCGCCGACCACCGATGGCAGGTAGAGATTCAGCCGCCTCCCGCCGGCGGCCCATACACAGTCAAAATCACTGGCCGTCAAAGTGTTGAGCTGCACAACGTCCTAGTGGGCGACGTATGGCTTTGCGCCGGCCAATCCAACATGGAATTCAAACTCCGCGGCGCGTTGAACGCCAGTGAAGAAATAAAGGCAGCGGATTATCCCCAGATCCGCTTCTTTACGGTAGCGGAACATCCTGCCTACCATCGCACTGACCTTGTGAACGGTACGTGGAACGCTGTCTCCCCCGAAACGGCTGCACAAGTCTCCGCGGTCGCTTATTACTTTGCGCGGCGGGTGCAGCAAGACATCCACATTCCTATTGGGCTGGTGGTGGATGCTGTCGGCGGCACCCCGGCCGAAACGTGGACGAGCGTCGCTGCTCTTCGCCAGATTGGAGGCCTGGACGTTCCACTTGCAGAACTTCAAAGAGTTGCCGCCGAAGGCGGACCTGAATATGGGAACTACGTGATGTCGTGGTTTGACCGCTATGACGTTGGCGCAAAAGAAAACTGGCCGGATGCAGCGTTAGATGATGCAAGCTGGAAGAGCGCCGACATTTTCGGCGCCTTCGCTGCCCTTGGTGTGCCGGACACGCCCGCGCTCATCTGGCTCCGCAAAGAAGTCGTGCTGCCTAGCCCACTACCGGCGGGCCGAGCCATGATGTTTCTTGGGATCGTCGACCGGATGGACTCGGTCTACGTCAACGGAAAGTTCGTCGGCGGCAGCGCGTGGGTGGAGAACCCACGAGCTTACCGTCTTGGTGAAGGCGTGTTGAAGCCGGGGAAAAACGTCTTTGTCATTCGTGTTCTGAAGACCGGGCCCCAAGGCGGCTTCCTGGGCAAGCCTGAAGATCTACACCTTCTTCTCGGAGACAAAACCAGCGTATCGCTGGCAGGCGATTGGAAGGGCAAGCTGAGCGTCGACGCCAGTCCGCCGCATCCGTTGCCGATTTCGTACGAGAACTGGCCGGTCATGCCAACCGTTCTTTACCAGGGAATGTTGGAGCCGCTCGCGCCCCTTTCCATTACCGGCGCGCTCTGGTACCAGGGTGAGGCCAACTCGAAGCGAGGATTCGAGTATCGTAAGGTTATTCCGGCGATGATCGCGGATTGGCGAAAGTTGTTTGGACAAGGCGATTTCCCCTTTTACCTTGTGAGCCTGCCGGCATACGAGCATCGTAGTGCGTCGCCCATCGATGATGCCTGGGCGGAGACGCGCGAGTCACAGGCAATCACGGCCGCCACCGTTCCCAACACCTGCCTTGCCGTCACCATCGATACCGGTGATCCGGACACAATTCATCCAAAAGACAAGATCCCAGTTGGCGACCGCCTGGCCTACTGTGCGCTGGCGAAGAATTACGGTGAAAACATTCCGTATCAAGGACCAACCTTTACATCCGTCGATATGGTTTCGTTAGCGATACGGTTACATTTCTCGCATGCGGAGGGAGGCCTGGTAATAAAAGGCGACAAGCCCGAGGAGTTCTCCATCGCCGGGGATGATCACAAGTGGTACTGGGCCGATGCTCACGTGTTTGGAGATACCGTGGTTGTCTCATCGAGCCTTGTGCCGAATCCCAAAGCTGTCCGTTATGCGTGGCAGTCGAATCCGGCGGCAACGCTGTATAACAAAGCCGGACTGCCGGCCGTGCCGTTTCGTACCGATGATTGGCCCGGGGTGACAGACAATAACCGGCCCTACTGAGAACGTGCACTGGTTTTGATTTGAGGGACAAGGCTATGCGGAAGCACTCATCCATTTGGGCCAGGCGAACGATCAAAAATTCTGGCAAAGCTCTGACGATAGTCGCTTCCCTACTTATGGTCCTATGGCTGCCGGGACGGGCAGCATTCGGGCAGCGAGCCGCACGAGTGAACGTGGGGCGTTTGCCGACGGGCGCAAATGTGGTGTTCACCCGCTCCGCATCCGGCGACTGGGGTATCGAAATTGCGGGAGGCCCGGCGCCGCGGATCCTGCAACCGAAGCCCGCCAGGATTGAAGTCTATCGCGCAGACAACGACATTCAGCAGCTTACAGCGGGTTACAAGAAGATAGAGAAGACGGCATCCGGAATGGATGCGCAGGCAGACGTGGCGTACGGCAAGGACGTTGTGTTTCGGGTTCACGACCAGTGGAGTGTGAGTTCGGCGGTGCTCTCGCTCAAAAGAACTGTGGATGTGAAAGGGAGCGCTCCGGGCGGCTTTTATTCAGCCATCGACTTCACGGTCGACCGATCGGTCACCTGGCCCGATATCAACTTCATGGTTCCGGGTGCGATCTATGGAGATCCGACCTATGACGGAGACCGTTCTCCCGGAGGAACCCTGAATTATGGGGCCCGCCACCTTTTGATGCGTGAGGATATTCTGGCCGCGCCGCTGTTTGCGATGTCATTCAAGGACGGCGCGTCGATTGCCATGCTCGATCCGGCGCCGCGCGGCAACACAACCGAGGAAGAGTCGAAACTCACCAACCTGGTGATGACGGATGCGCGATTCCAGTTCGGAGCAATGGGGGCCTGGCAAGCGGAGGATGGCGCGGTTCAGTTCGGCTTTCGCTATCCCGGCACTATTAACGACTTTGGAGGCGCCCGCGGTCAACCTGCCGTACCGCGATGGATTCGACGGTATCACCCGATTACCGAGGAGCTTCGCCGACAACTATCGGATAGCAGTTCGATTCAGCCAGGATGAGTCGTTTCGGGGCTTGACGCGCGATGCCTGGCGATGGGCCTGGAACACATTGAACCCGCCCGTGAACTACATCGACGTCGATCAGGTGAGGCGGGTTCTGCTCGACCATCTGGAGGCGCAGGCCGTCACCATAGATGGGCGTACCGGTATTCCCTTCGCCCGCTCCATCGTATCGGATACGCCGAATTGGAACTGGACCATGATTGCGATGGGCTTTGTCGGCAAGAATCTCGAGTGCGCGAACCAATTGCTGCTTGAGGGCGATCGCGACAAGAGCGAGCGCGGCCAGAAGATGCGCGCGACCGGCCTGGCCATCATTGCTTCCATGATCCAAGCGCTCCACGCCGTTCCGTTGCAGGCCACCGGTTACGATCTCGCGTCCGGCCGGCCGTGGGATCACTTCTGGCTGGCTCCGTGGCTGCGGAATGCAACCGAGGATATGCGTGTACTCATGCAGGCGTACTGCCGCGAACTCGCCCTGGGACGCCCGCACCCCGAATGGCTTGCGTGGGTCAAGTCCTACTCGGATTGGCTGATCCAGCAGCAGCGGGAAGATGGATCGTACCCGCGCCGGTGGAAACCGGGAAGCACCGAGGTGGCGGAGCCCACAGGAACCGCGAGCTACAATGCCGTCCCTCTTCTGGTTCTGATGACTACGATCACCCACGACCCGAAGTATGAACAATCGGCGATCCGAGCAGCCGATTATGTATGGAACACCTGGGGAAACCAGGGACTCTTCATCGGCGGCGCCAGCGACAATCCGAACATCACCGACAAAGAGGCCGGCATGCTCAGCATGGAAGCATATCTGAGTCTCTATGAGTCGACCAAGGACGCCAAGTGGCTCGAGCGCGCGCAGGCCGCGGGGAATTTTGCCGAGAGCTGGATATGGATCTGGAACCTTCCCATGGCGGACGATGCCGACGATGCAAAGTTGCATTGGAAGAAGGGTGTTCCGACCGTCGGCCTGCAGGATATTACGGCTCTCAACACCGGCAGCACCGATGAGTATCTCGACTGGGCTGTGCCGTCCTACGCGAAGCTGTACAACTACACCAAGGACCCGCATTACCTCGACGTAGCGCGCGTCTTGCTGCACGACACCAAGTCAATGGTCGCGCTTCCGGGACGCCAATACGACATCAAAGGCATCGGATGGCAGCAGGAAAATTTCCGGCTGGGCCCAGGGCCGAGCGGGCGCGGGGTTGGATCTCACCGGATGTGGCTGCCCTGGGTTTCCGCAAACCATCTTCATGGCATAACAGGACTGGAGGAGTATGACCCTGCACTCTTCAAGAAGCTATCCACCCAGCCGGCGGCTGGTGAAGTCGCGAAGTGAATTGGGAAGTTTGCGTGCCGGGTTGGTGAGTCCCGCGCTCGCATTGCTGCTGAGCCTCAGTCATCGGTTCGCCGCCGGCCGCGCGGCGGAGTTTCCCCAGGCTAAGATCTCGAATGGGCAGATTACCGCGAAGATCTATCTGCCGGACGCAAAGAATGGCTACTATCGTTCGACCCGTTTCGACTGGTCGGGAGCCGTCTACAGCTTGCAGTACAAGGGCCACGACTTCTATGGGCCGTGGTTCGACAGGATCGATCCCAAGGTCATCAATTGGGTGTTCCAAGGACCGGACATCGTATCCGGGCCCTGCAGCGCACTCGAGGGACCAGTGGACGAGTTCCAGACCGTGCTCGGCTGGGACGACGCCAAGCCGGGTGGGACTTTCATCAAGATCGGTGTCGGGGTGCTGCGAAAGACTGGTACCGAGTACAACCGGTACTTCCCTTACGAGGTCGTGAACTCGGGCAAGTGGTCGGTGGAGAAGCACACGGATTCCATCGTATTCCAACAGGAGCTGTCCGACCCGGCTTCGGGCTACGGATATGTGTACAGGAAAATAGTGCGGCTGGTGAAAGGCAAGCCGGAGATGGTGATCGAACGCAGCTTGAAAAACACCGGCAAGCTCCAGATTGAAAGCACGACCTACGACCACAACTTCGTGGTGCTCGATAAGCAGCCGCCGGGTCCCGGATTTCAGGTTTAAAGTTCCCTACCAGATTCAATCCCCCCGCCCGCCCAAGAAGGAGCAGGCGGAAATCCGCGGAAATGAAATCGTCTATAACAAGACGCTGTCTGGCGAAGACCAGGTGGCTGTGCCTATTCAGGGTTTCAGTGACAACGCCAAAGACAACGAGATTGTCATAGAAAACAAAAAAGTAGGCGCCGGCGTGAGAGTTACGGGAGATCGTCCGCTGATACGGAATATCCTGTGGTCGATTCGCACGGTGTTGGCGGATGAACCTTATATCGCGATCGATGTTCAGCCCGGCAGTGAGTTCACCTGGAAGAACACGTTTGAGTACTACGTGATGGAAACAGCCTCTGATGGCAATCCGACAGGGCGGCGAGAAAGGCGGGGATTTTGAATCGCAGGGCGTACTTACCGTTGGCCTTTGCCGGCGCTTTGATGTCGATTGCATTAGTAAGCGTCCTCTGCGAAGGCTCAGGCTCAGACCGACCTACCCCAGGGTCCGGGCAGAGCTGTAGTCGAACGGATGTGCACCAGTTGCCACGGTCTCAATGTTGTCACCGCACAGAGAATGACGAAAAAGGCGTGGGCCTCCCAGGTTGACGACATGGTTTCCCGCGGGGCCATCGGTTCGACCGACGACATCAGACAGGTGGTCGATTATCTCTCCGCGAACTTCGGCAAGGGACAGCCGGAGAAGAGCGAGCCGATTGCAGAGCTGCCGAGCACGCAGCAGAGTCTGCCGCAATCCTCAGGACCCGAGGCATCCGTGATCCCGGCCGCTGAAGGTGTAACCGCCGGTGTTACCTTTGACCAGCTCGTAAAGGCCAACCAGGAACCCTGGAACTGGTTGACTTTCGGAGGAACTTACCAGAGTACTCGCAACAGCCGCCTGAGCCAGATCACGCCGGAGAACGCAAAGAACCTGGAATTGAAATGGGTCTTTCAAGCGCGCTGGCTCGACCCCTACGAGACAACTCCGCTGGTGGTGAACGGGGTGATGTACACCATGCAGGGCGACGACGTGGTTGCGCTGGATGCCACCAACGGCCGTTTGTTCTGGATCTATCGCTATACGCCCGACGCTGCCGCCCGGCTTGTGCTGCGGCCGCATCAGTCGTGGACTCGCCATTCTTGGCGACACCTTATACATGGCGGCAGTGGATGCCCATTTGATCGCCATCGACGCGAAAACAGGGACCGCGCTCTGGAACACGACCGTCGCCAAGACGGAATCCGGCTACACCATGACGGTTGCGCCTCTGGTCATCAAGGACAAGGTCATCGTTGGCGTCGCCGGCGGAGAATACGGGATTCGCGGATTTATCGCGGCGTACGATGCCCGCACAGGTAAGGAACAGTGGCGGTTCTATACCATCGCCGGACCCGGTGACCCGGGGCAAGGCACCTGGGGCGGCGATTCGTGGAAACATGGCGGGGGCTCCGTATGGGCCGCCGGCTCCTACGATCCGGAAACAAATCTGACCTTCTGGGGCGTCGGCAATGCGGGGCCCGACTACAACGGGGATGTGCGTCCCGGGGACAATCTCTACACCAGCTCCATGGTCGCTCTCGACGCCGATACCGGCAAGCTGAGGTGGCACTATCAGGCGAACCCGCACAACGAGTTCGATTGGGATGCGGTGCAAGTGCCGCTTCTCGCGGATATCAAGTGGCACGGTGATGCTCGCAAAGTCATCCTGTGGGCGGACAGAAATGGTTTCTTTTATGTGTTGGACCGCACCACAGGTCAGTTTCTGTCAGGCAAGGCCTTCGTCAAGCAAAACTGGAACGCCGGATTTGATGAGCACGGCCGGCCCATCATGACGCCCAATGCGAAGAGCAGCACCGAAGGAACTCTGATCTTCCCGGATAATCAGGGCGGCACCAACTGGTTTAATCCTTCGTTTAGCCCCGAGACGGGCCTCTTTTATGTAAATGCCCGGGAAAACTATTCCACCCTATTCGTCAAGGGTGATCAGGAGTATGAGGAAGGAAATCGGTACGACGGCCGTGGACACGGTCCGCTCACAAGACCTGTCGCCGTCGTCGGCGCCGATGATGAGAAGTTCACCGCCGTGCGGGCGCTCGACCCGCAAACGGGAGAGAAGAAATGGGAGTTCAAGCTGAATTCCGGCAACAGCCTTCATACCTTCGAAGGTTGGCAAACCACCGCCGGGGCGGCAGGCATTCTGACCACAGCTTCGGACGTCTTGTTTACCGGAGGCCGCGAGGGCTATTTCGTGGCTCTGGATGCTCGTAATGGCGCGCCGCTTTGGAAGGCAACGCTCGGCGGCCCTATGATCATGAACCCCATCACCTACTCCGTGAACGGGAAGCAATTCGTAGCCATCAATGCAGGCAATTGCCTTTTCGTTTTCGGATTGCGGTAAGTGAGAGTCGAAGGTGGTTGCCGGAACCGAGGAGCGATGACGATGTGGCTATTCAGAGTGTCGATTGCGGCTGTACTGCTAAGCGGTATATTGGCCGCGCAGGTAGCGAGAAACCCAAGGTCCCGGGGGATCCAGTCCGCGGCCAAGCGCTTTTGCGGGCAAAGGGCCAGCTGCACATCCTGTCATCGAGTGGGGGAAACGGGATCTGCGCTTGGACCGAATCTCACCGCAGCCGGGACTCAGCTAACGGTCGAGCAATTGCGTAAGTCGCTGCTGGATCCGGATCCCACGGTTCCTCTCGCCTATCAACACTACCAAGTCATCACGCAGGATGGAAAAACCATCTCGGGCAGACTCCTCAACCAAGACCCCTATAGTTTGCAAATGATAGATTCGGATAACCAGTTGGTTGCGTTTGAGCGTTCAGAGCTCCGCGAATCGGGTTTTATGCAAACTCCTCCGATGCCCTCTTACAGCGGGACACTCAACACCGGCGAACTGGCCGACGTGTTGGCGTATCTTGCGTCCCTCAAAGGCGTGAGTCATCAATAAGACGATCTGCCATCCTGTTCGATGTACACCTGCCCGAAATGCCTACTGGCACTTGGCCTGAAAACACAGATTCTTGCTGAAAAACGGCAGCACATGATTCTGAAATCGGTCCGCGACCGCGCTGGTGTGCGTACCCGTATAGATCTCAAAGCTGTTCGCGATTCCGTACTTATCGAAAACGTCGTGTAGTTTGCCGGCATCGACACGCAAGCCGTCCTGATCGCCCACGTCCATGGCGATGGCGTGATACTGCTTTAGGTTCCCGATGTACTGGTCCACGAAGGCGAGTGGTGCATTCGCGGCCCATTTGGCCACGATATCCGGCTGGGGCACGCCGTCCTTGATTGGCAAGTCGAGGTAGAGCGGCGGATTCTTCGGATCGGGCGACCATGCCGCCGCACTGGCTAGCTGTGCTCGCGCGAAGAACGGGAGCTTTGCGGAATCTTCCGGCGTCTTCACCGCTTCCAGGGTCTTTGCGAGTTCCGGGTTGGCATTTCCCGCGGGTCGAGCAGACATGCAGCATGGACTCATGATGTACAAACTGCCAAAGACATCCGGATGTTTCATACCGATGCGGGAGGCGCCGTAACCGCCCATCGAATGGCCCACCAATCCGCGGCTCTCGCGATTCGGTATGGTGCGGTAATGCGCGTCGATATATGCGACCACATCGTGAGCAATGAACTTTTCAAAATCCCCAGTGGTCACAGAACTCGAATACATCGATCCGTTGTGCACCGTCTTCGAATCGGGCAGCACAACAATCATTTCTTTTTCTCCCTGGGCAAAGGCTCCCTCAATCGTCTGCGGCACGTGGATCTCGTGGGTCCATTGCTCGGCCCCAATGGAGAAGCCGTGCAACGCATAGACCACCGGGTAGTGGCGATGCTTGTCTTTGTTGTAGCCCGGCGGCAGGAAGACAATCACATCCCGGTCGACGGCGTCTCCCTCCAGGTTGCCCTCCAATGCCGTGCCGTGGATCTTGATATGCTCCACAATTGTGGGCTTTGCGCCCGCGACAATCTGAGGCACCCCAGTCTGCAGCTGCGCGGCGATCCTGGAACCGGGAGTCATGGCCATCACCAAGGCTACTGCCCAAAACAGATTCGTAGTTTTCATCTCTGCGTCTCCTCCGCGCTTCCCTTTCATGGCTCCAGCGAAATGACCGTCACCGACTTTGGCCCAACAGTTAATGCCAGCTTGCCGCCTTCTATATTTGCGGAGATAGGCTTGGGAACCACGGTGTTGGGGGCGGCAAAGGTGTTTACGCTGTCCACGGCGGAAGCAGTCAGGGTCTCTGCCTTCGCCGACTTGACCGTCGCGCCGGAAATCTCCGCATCGATAGCGACCGGCTTTTCCGGATCAAGGTTGGTGATTTCGAGCCAGAGCTTGCCGGAAGAGTCCCTGGCAGCGAGAGCATCCACGCGCGGCAGGGTCGATCGTGCCTTGCGTGTACCGGCCGGCGTCAAAGTCGACGGGAAGAAACGTCGCGTCCTCAAAAGGAACATACATCTTGTACACGTAGTAAGTCGGAGTAAGAACCATTTTCTCCTTGTCGGTGAGGATCATCGACTGCAGCACATTGATCATCTGGGCGATGTTCGCCATGCGCACGCGATCGGCGTGACGAGCGAAGATGTTCAGGTTCAGTGAAGCCAGGATCGCGTCCCTCAGGCTATTCTGTTGAACCAGGAAACTGCGGATTCGTGCCCGTCAGCGGCGCATGCCATGCGCCCCATTCGTCTACTACCAGCGCTACCTTCTTCTGCGGGTCATACTTGTCCATGACTGCCTCCTGCTTGCGCAGGAACTCGTCCATGAACAGGTG
Source organism: uncultured Acidobacteriaceae bacterium (assembly GCA_963847155.1). Classification (GTDB taxonomy): domain Bacteria; phylum Acidobacteriota; class Terriglobia; order Terriglobales; family Acidobacteriaceae; genus PALSA-350. The sequence goes on from CAWJZH010000014.1 coordinate 254,272, forward strand.
GACTTCAGTGCCTTGGCGTAATCGCTCAACACCGAAGCCGGTCGAAGGAGTCGAGGGCGGCCATCCGTTGGGAACCGTGTACCAGTGCAATGAAAGGCCATCGATATTCCACGCCCAGCCGTGGTGCTGCCAGCCTTCATGATGGTGTCGGTCCATTCGGTCTCAGCAATGCCTGGGCCAACAGCGATCTTCAGCATATGGTTAGCGCCCTCTGTCAGGGATTGTCGTTTTCTACGAAGTGGCTGTAGATCTTCATCTGGCTGAGATAGTAGTCCGGGGTCATGCTGCCGCCGCAGCCCCAGCTCTCATTTCCGATGCCGAGGAAGCCAACTTGTAAGGGTCAGGGTGACCATTGGCGGCTCGCTCTTTCGCCAGCGCCGTCGGTTGGGCAGCGGTCAGGTACTGCAGCCATTCCGCCGCTTCCCGCGGAGTTCCGGATCCCACGTTGACCGAGACATAGGCTTCGCTGCCGATCTGCTGCAGAAAGTCCATGAATTCGTGAGTGCCGAAACTGTTGGTGTCGACCACGTCACCCCATGCAGCGTTGATCGTTGCCGGCCGTTGCGCCGCCGATACCATTGCGCCAATGGTACTCGTCAGCAAAGCAGCCGCCCGGCCAGCGAACATTGGGCACCTTGAGCGCCTGAAGCGCGCTAACGACATCGTTTCGAATCCCGCGCGTGTTCGGAATGGGAGAGTCCGGTCCAACCCAGATGCCCTCATAGAGTCCGTGTCCGAGGTTCTCCGCAAATTGGCCGAAGAGGTTGCGATCGATCTTCGCTCCGGGCTTGGACGCGTCGATGGACAAATGAGCATGGTTCTGAGCATGGCCCTGAGGCTGGTCCGCGGCCCTCACCGGCAAACAAGAAATCAGCAGCAGAGGAAACAGGCAAAGGGCGAGACGAGTACTGCCGAACTTCATGCAAACTCCTGGCACAACGCCGCGGATGGTCGGCGGAGAATCCTGGTTAGGACTTGGTGGCGAACCGCCAAAACGGTAATTGCGAAAACGTTCTCTGGAATTCGGACTATACAGAAGCTCTCCCGCTGTGGGCAAGGCAAATGAGTCGCTCAATTCCTATCGAGTTCATCGATAGTTTTGTGTGCTTGGCTACCGGTCCAATCATTGAAGGCGGCTCAAATCACTTCCGGTTCCCGGCTCATCCCCAGCAACTCCGCCAGGGCATTGGCTTCGGAGTTGCTGTGACTCAAGTCCCTGCACACCAGATTCAGCCGCACATCGCGAGTCTTACCGGCAGGGAGTGGAAGGGCTACGAAATCGCCGGCGTCGAGTTCGCGCTGAATGCGATACTTCGGCAGCCAGCCGAAACAAAACCCGCTGCGAACCGCCGCGATCGCCGATTCGATCGTGCCCACCGGAAGCACGCGCTGTGCCGGAAGCCGCGGCTGCTGCTTCAAGCTTCCGGAAGCCGCGCTCTCGATGGTCACGAGCGTGTGCTGCATCAAGTCCGAACGGGAGGGCCTGCGCCGGATCGACAAGAGACGATGATCGCGGCGCGCCACCGCAATCATTTCGATCGCCAGAATCGGCTTGAGGAAAAGTTCCCGCGACATCAAGCCGGTCACGCAGAGTTGAGCGTTGTGCAGCGAGAACTCCGAGTCCGCGGAGAGAAACGTGCCCTGCCGCAGCTTTGGTTTAACATGCGGAAAACTGGACGAGAAACTCGCCAGCGCGGCAAACAGGCGATCGTCGGGAAAGAGGCTGTCCACCGAAAGTCTCACCTCTGAGGCGCCGCCCGATGCCATCAGGCGGGCGCGCTGCTCCAACTGATGAAAACCTGCCAAATGGGGTTCGGCATCGGCCAGCAGCACCCTTCCTAACTCAGTCAGGTGCGCTTTCCTGCCCTGGATCTCGAACAAGCGGACACCCAACTGCTCCTGCAGGCGCCCGATGGCATAGCTGATGGTGGATTGAGACCGGTTGAGCTTTTCGGCCGCAGGCGCAAATCCACCCAACTGCACCACGGTCTGAAGGATCTCCCAGGCATCTAGGGTTGTGTCCATGGCCCAGCATATAGAGATTTGGAATCGCAATGCTATTGCTTTCGAGCTTCACCTGGGCACAGGACCCGGACGGGTTCGAGCCCGCCTCCACCAACGTGTGAGGGGTGCTCGAGTCTGCGCGGCGGCGCTACCCTCGGGTGCCAGTATCTCGTCAGCACGGGCCATCCAGTCTCGACCTGAATTTATGCCTCTCGCTCTGTTCCGGCAATGATGGTTTGTACTTCCAGTCGATCCACGGAAGGAGTCGCTCCAACCTTTGTTGCAACCCAGGAAGCAAGGCGATTTGCAAACTCGCTGATCTCGTCAAGCGGCCGCCCGCGCACGAGATGATGCGCAAGGCATGCCGTAAATGCGTCGCCGGCGCCCACAGCGTCCACAACCTTGACGGCAAACCCCGGATGCTCCACCGTCTCCTGATGCGAGACCAGCAAGCTGCCACGGGATCCGCGCGTGACGCAGACCAACTTCAAATCGCACTCCTCAAGAAGTTGCCGCGCGCTTTCCTCTTCCGCGCGAGCTTTGAAACCGAGCAACGACGTCAGCCGGATTAGCTCGTGATCCGTGAGCTTGAGAATGTCGGCATGCTGCAGAGAGCGTTCGAGGATGTTGTTCGAGTAATACTGCTGACGCAAATTTACGTCAAAGATCCGAAGGGCACCGGGAGGAGATGCCCGCAGAAAGCGGTCTACCGTAGCGGCTGAGATGGCTGAGCGTTGCGCCAGGGACCCAAAGCAAACAACGTCAACCTTGAGCGCAAGTTCTTCCCAGGCGGGCGTCCATTCAAGGAAGTCCCAGGAGACGGACTCTTTGATCGTGAACATAGGCTCACCGGCATCGTCGATCGCTACTGCCGCAGATCCGGTTTCATGCCGATCATCCTGCTGGAGGTATTGCGTGCTCAATCCCAAAGAGGCCATGACGGCACAGGCCTCTTGTCCAAGCGCGTCGGCTCCAACGCGACTGGCCACGACCCCGCGGTCTCCCAGTAGACTCGCCATGTAGGCGAAATTGGCAGGCGCTCCGCCGATGACCTTACCAGCAGGCAGCAGGTCCCAGAGCACTTCGCCTAGTCCCACGATGAGCGCCTCCCGCTTCATCGTGTAGGCCTGGGCACAAACTTAGGTAGACGCCGCTCAGAGCCATTATCAACGATGAGGTTTGCAAGAATCCTGGCGAACGACGTCCCAATGCTGCTGCATCTGGCTGCGCGTTGCATACGTTTCAAAACGACAGGGCTATTTCGTCCCGAGATTACGGTCGAAAAAGGCGATCATTATGTTGAAGGCGTCCCGCGACTCCGGGACATCCGCGTTATAGAAGAATCCGTGAAATAGGCCGTCCCAGACATGAAGCTCCGTCTTGACTCCCTCTTTGCCAGCTCTGTATCCGTGTGGATGGTTCCACTCATCGCGAAGTCCCTGGTTCCCGTAATCAGCAAGGTCGGCGGAAACTTCGCCAGGATCTCGGGCGAACTCATGGGTGAGACGAGGGGATCGTTCCTATCGGCGCCGCTGAAATATCCAAGCTGCGATTGGCCGGGAGGGCTCGTGGGAGGCATCCGCCCCTCTCCGAACGGAAAGGCGATATAGGTCGCGTCCCCGCCAAATGCACCCGCGGACGCACAGTAGATGCCAACGGCGCCGGGCGATGGCAGTCCATGGGTTTGAAACCACGCCAGAGACATGGCGGTCAACATGCCACCGGCCGAGCATCCGTAGATGCCGATGTTCTGCGGCTTGTAAGTCTTCAGCAGCTCGCGATAGACGCTCGCCACATCTTCGCTGGCGGCAGGAAACTTATTATCCGGGCCCTCGCGGTAATCCACTGTGACGACTTTAATCTTCATGAGCGCAGAGATCGGTATCGACTCGAGCTCCGCACAGCCGGGCCAGCAACCGGAAAAACCTCCGCCATGCAGGTTGATCAACACCCGTGCTTTGTTCCTCTCGGATATGCCGGATCGCGGCGCGTAGATATAGGTATGCACGCCTCCCAGAGACGCATCCTTGCGTTCGACGGCAAAGATTGCCTCGTCGCGCTCCAGGAACTGCTTCATGAAACGAGGCACGCCCTGGTCCTGCTTGAGAAGCTCGGGATTCTGCAATCTCTCAGATGTTCCGCAACATAGGTTTTGGCTTCAGGACTCAGGAAGCTGGAAAGCGGCACAGTGTCGCCGGGAATCTGCACCGCGCCGTCCGCAGTCAACAGTGACTTTTGAGGCGGACTGCGGCGCAGTCCTGTGCAGCATAGTCTTGTACGACACTGAACCAACAAAGTGCAAGGAAGAAGGACAGAACAGCGAGTGTTCGTTCGTGGAAGCAATCAGAATTCTCATCATTCCAGATCAGAGACCTCACGCTGGTAGGCGAGCACGGCGCAGTGATAGTGGTAGCGCCGCATCGTTAACCCTACGATTTGCTGCACCGTGCTAATAACTGAATCGCAAGGCAAGCTGAACCGTGCGGGGGAGGCTGCTTTGATGGTTCACCACGCCGAACGACGGGCCCCAGACCCACGCCGGGCTCGGCGAATTGAGGATGATTGAACAGGTCGAATATTTCGGCGCTGAACTTCAGCTTGGCCTTCTCGGTTATGTTGAAGGATTTGTTGCCTGAGAAATCGAAGTTCACCACTGGGCGGCCCTTAAGCCCGTGTCGACCCTGGGCTTTCATTACCGTACGAGAAGGGTCCGGGTTCCGAGAAGCAGCTGGTGTTGAACCACTGTAAAGCTCTGACCGAGCGGTTGCCCGATACGCTCTTTGAGCAGCCTGGAGTGTAGTTTGGCCGGATGATGCCGCTTCCCAGGCCGAACCCGGGGTGCCGCCGCCAAAATCTTGCGCCAGGGTATTCGGGTTTGCGGTGAGAGCGATTGGAACCCCGCTCCTGAGGGTTGTGATTCCATTGACGCGCCAACCGCCGATGACGGCGTTCGTCACGGTGTTGAGGTGCGAGAGGAACATCTGATCATGTCCAAAGGGTAGATCGAGGCCATAGTTCGCGACAAAGTTGTGCCTGATGTCCTGCTGGCTCACCGACTTCTCAGCTTTAAGGTTGTACCGATCCTGAACCAGTCCTGTACCTCCCTGGCCGTCGAGGAACGCGCTCGTGTTGTCGGTATCACTGAGCAGCTTCGCCCAGGTGTATGCAGCCTGAATAATGCCGGCATGGCTGAAACGCTTGGTGAAGTTTGCCTGGAGGGCGTTGTAATTGGAAGCGGCAATGCGAGCATCCTGCTGCAGAACGCCGAGTGGATATTGAGGATAGGGCATCAGGAGTCTGCCCTTGAGGATGGTGGGACCGCCCGCCGACAGATCCCGCAGGCAGGCTCCGTAGAACGGGTTCGCAACCGGAGTGAGCAGATCATTCCCCATAGACAGGTACTGGTCAGGAATCTGATTCAGTTGCAGGCCAGAACCCGTGTAAGGGGAAGCAATGATCAGGTGGGTTCCTTTGGATCCGGCATAAGCAAGACTGGCCGTGGTGCTGCCTGTGATTGCACGCTCGACCGCCAGGTTCCACTGTTGCGAATAGCCAAGCGGCTGGTCCGGGACGCGCGCCCATACGCCGCTTCCAAGCAGGTTATCCACGCCTTGTTGGGAGTGGCCGAGGGCGGGCGAGATTCCGGTAGGAAATGGATTCGCAATGGTCGCGCCAATCGGTTGGCCAACAGTATTCATGGTTGTTGGTCGCCGATCGGGTAAGCGAACTCAGCTGGGGGCCATCCTGATCGAGAACCGCCGGGAAGAAGGAAATGCCATAGCCCGCACGGAGGACGCTCTTGGAGTCAAACCGATAGGCGAAGCCGAGACGCGGGGAGAATGTCTTCCAGTGGAGCGATTCTTCTCTTCGTGAAGGATAGAGCGGTGAGTCCAGCAATGCGGCCACGCCCTTGAGTTGCACCGTAGCGCCGAGCGGATTGGTATAGGAACTGATGCCGCCGACGGTCAGAGGTGCATTGCCGGAAGAAAGACGGCGCCGATGTTGTGTTCTTCCGAAAATGCGCCTGGCTGTTCCCAGCGAAGACCCGCAGTGACCGTCAATTTGGGCGTCGCCTGAAAGGTATCCTCCACAAAGAAGCCGTAGTTATGCAGGAAGGCGTAGGTGGGGAGTTACTGTCATGCTTGTCTGCGAAGGAATGCCAAGCAGGAATGAGGCGAGAGCATTGCCCGTTCCGGGTACGTTCGGGTTGGCGGTGAAACCAGGGAGCGACGTCACAGTAACTCCTCCGCTGCCCGGATAGGCCTCCCAGAGACCTGGCGCCAATTGCCACCGGACTTGATGCTGTGTTTTCCCGAAGATCTTGGTGAAGCTGCCGACGACGGCCCAGATGTTGTTGTTCCAGTGCAGTTGCGAAAGGTTCGGTCCTACGCTGTAGCCCTGAATTGCGAGGGCGGGAAGAGAGAACTTAGAAGTCCGGAGAGCGCTCGGAATCGCTCCCCAATTGACGTTGATGGTCGACATGTCGAAGCCGTTGCTCAACGGATCCTGGAAGTTGTAGTTCTCCAGATAGGAGAAGCGCACTTCCGCGATCGATGTCGGAGAAAACACGTGATTGTCTCCCAGAACGCCTTCCTGGGTGTAGTTGCCGGTAGGCCCCGCACCGGTCTTGTTGCCGAAAGGATCGACGGCTACATTGTGCGGGTTCCAGAAGGTGTAGCGAGCGAAGACCGTATCCTTGCCCAGGGTGGCGTCGATGCGCGCGTTGTATTGCGTCTGGACTCCCACCGCGGGTGACGGACACAAACGTGTTGTTGATGTACGGAGTCTGCTTGACCATGGATTCCTTCGGCGTCTCGAGTTGAAGAATCTTCAAAGCGGCAGGATCGATTCTGCCGGCGATATTGTTGCCGGGGAATGGCTGTCCGGTCGCCGGATCGTAGATGACCTGTGGGTCTGCCGGAGAAGTCTCCGTTCAATTCCGCCGTCGTCGGCATGACATAACTGGCCGGAGAGGCAGAACTCAAGGATTCGTGTTCCCAGCTGAAGAAGAAGAAGAGCTTGTTCTTCAACACCGGGCCGCCAAGGTTGGCGCCGTACTGATTCTGGTGCAGCGGCACTTTGCCCAGGCCGGCGTGGTTAGAGAACCAGTCATTCGCATCGAGGGCCGTATTGCGGAAGTATTCGTACGCGCTTCCATGAAACTGGTTGGTGCCGCTCTTGGTGGAGATCTGAACGACGCCACCTCCGTAGCCACCAAACTCCGCGCTGACGTCGTTGGTCGAGACCCGGAACTCCTGAACGACATCTTGCGTCGGAACCAGGGTGTTCACATTGTTTTCTGCGATGTTGGAGCCAACGCCGTCAATGAAGAAAAGGCTTTGCCCGCTGAATGCGCCGCCGATCTGATAGTTTCCGTAGGAGATCGCCTGGGTATTGGCGCTGACCTGGCCGGTGCCGCCGTTGGCCACGGTGCTGCCTGAGGTTCCGCCGCCCGGCACCACGCCGGGAACGAAATCGAGAAGGTTATTCACGTTGCGGCCGTTCAGCGGCGCCTCTTGCACCTGCACCCCCTCGATGACTCCGCCCAGAGACGCGTTATCGGTCTGGAGGTCGGCACGTGGCGCCCGTTACCGTGACAGACTGGGTGACGTCTCCTATCTGCAGAGTCAAATCGGCACGGGTTGTTCCGCCGATCCTGACGTCCACCTGATCGGTCGTTGAGCGCTTTGAATCCTGGGTGGGTCACGGTCACGCTGTAAGATCCGGGATTCAGATTGATGAAGGTGTAAGTTCCCGCGGAACTGGTCACCGCGTTCTGCTCCGCGTTCGTTCCCTTGTTCGTCAATTGAACCTGCGCTCCTGCCAAGGAGTGCGCCTGCAGAATCCGTCACGGTTCCGACGACGCTTCCGTAGCTCGTTTGCGCTTTCACAGAGTTGGATTCGTTACCGCGCCGATCGCAAGGAGCGCAATCCAAACGTAGTTCGATACGGATTTTTGCCAAGCGGATTTCCCTGGTCGTATCGACTTCTGATTCTTTGGTGAACCAACATTCTCGTACATATCGCCTCCAGCAAGCCTTTACCCGTGGCTCATCTTTAACCGTTCCAACGCACCCTGGTTTCTCAACATCAGCTCAAAGACAGCGGAGAAACCGATTGGAAATCGTGAGGAGTGAAACTCGACTTTGGATCCCGAATCGAATTTCTATGCGTCTCGAGGAGTGGTTGTCCAACAAATTATGCAGGGTATTTAAAAAAGTAGCCTATACAACTTCACCAAGCGTGGTGACATGCAGCGTCGCAGACGATTCCGAGTGGGCGCGATGGAAAGGGCGCACGGTGCAGAAAACTTTGTCTTCCGGAGTAGTTGAAACTGCCGTGCGGTAAATGATCGCGCGAATGAGAGCGATTCTGTATCGCAGGGATCGCACTGGCCAGTCTGGACGCGAGCGTTGGTTTTACTACTGCCTGGATTTGGCTCCGCAGGATTGTCGAACGACCATCTGGCATCCCAGCAGAACATCCCTTGCAGGAAGATCGGGATTAGCGATTCGATCGAGCATCACCGCGAGAGCGATTCTCCCGATATCCCGGCAGGGTTGGTGCTGTGTGGTGAGCGGCACAGGAAGAAGGCTCGCATACTTCACATCGTCGATACCAACGATCCTGATATCTTCAGGGATTCGTTCCCCTATCGACATGAGCGTGTGCATCAACTTGCCTGCGGTGAAGTCATTGGCGCAGAGAAACGCATCGGGGCGATCCTTCTTCAAAATAGCTTTTACGAATTTCTGATCCGACGCGTCCCCAAGATTCACCCCATCGCGAATCGGAGCTTTTGTAAGAGCCTGAAGCGCCTCACGGAATCCAGCAATGCGGGCATCTACGGTAGCTGCCGAATTCGGCCTGGCAATGAATGCGATGCGCTTTGCGCCGGCCGTAATCAGATGTTCCGTGGCCTGGTATGCCGTTCGCCGATTGTCGATTCCCACGAGGTCGTATCTGCTTCGACGCGGATATGGCTCAAGGCATCTGTCGAGGAGCACGACGGGGATGCGAGCCTTGTCCAACGCTTCTACGATTCTGTGATTTGCCCGAAACCGTCCAGTCGAAAATTCCACGGGAGCAAAGAATACCCCTGAAACCTTTTGAGAGATGTAGTGATGGCAAAGCTGCTCTGCCACTTCTTCCTTCTCGTTCTCTTTGGATGCGGAGTTTCCCCAGAGCAGCGAATGCCGAACGGCCTCTTGAGACTCCATCATTCCTTTGCAAATCACCTCGAAGATCTCCGTCTGTCCGAGTTCAGGGATCAGCAATCCAAAAACATGACTCTTTGATTTGGAACTTTGGGCAACGAACGTTCCCGAGCCGACGCGGCGCACGACGAGCCCCATCGTTTGCAACTCATGCATCGCTCTGAAGACGGTCATTCTCGATGCCCCATACCGCCTGACCAATTCGGTCTCGCTGGGCAATCTTTGACCGGGGATGTAGCGGCCCGATCGGATGTCCTCTTGAATCTTTTCCAGTATGTCTCTGTACTTGTGCGTCGCCATTCGGCTTATCTCCAATGCCCGAGCCTATCGAGCTTCTCAAGCCGGCTTTAGGCCAAAGCTTATAACAATGTTGTAAAGTTCCCTAGACAACCTGGAGGGTACAGATATGCTAAAGGCTCGCCTTGAGTCGGGGCAACCAAAGGCGCGCTTATCGCGCTTGCCAAACCTCCTCACCTCACTAGAACCTCTGCCAAAATTGGGACCGATTGAGCTTTTCTGGCCGCGGGGCAAATTCCCCAACTGCACCACAGTCTGCAGGATCTCCCAGGCATCGAGGGTTAGATCGATGGCACAAAATACATCGAAAAAATCGATGTTCTACGTGAAAAATTGCGACTATCCTTCGATAATCTCGTTCGAGTACGATGCCGCTGTTCCGGAGACCGAATTGCGGTAGGTATTGACTGCGCAGGAAAACGGTTACCCGGGCGTCGCATGCGAGCCTGATGCCAATCGCGGCTGCGTGCTTCGCGGGGTGGATTCACGGTGGAGTGTATTCGATGAAGAGAATTGGAACCGCAATGCTGTTGCTTTCGACCTTCTGCTGGGCACAGGCCCCGGACGGGTTCCAGCCCGCCTCCACCAACGTGTGGGGAGCAGCGTATCCCCGCGTCGACGCCAGCGGCAGAGCTGAATTCCGAGTGAAGGCTCCCAACGCAGGCAAGGTCCAGGTGAACTTCTGGGGAGCGGCCAAGCTCGACATGGTGAAGCAGCCCGATGGAATGTGGACCGTTACCTCCGAGCCGCTGGTGCCCGGCTTCCACTACTACACCCTGTCGATCGACGGCGCGGAATTCAGTGATCCCGCTAGCCATACGTTCTTCGGCGGCGGCAAAGACGCTAGCGGAATCGAGATCCCTGAGCCCGGGTCGACCTACTATTTGCCCCAGGATGTTCCCCACGGCGCCGTGCGTGAGATCTGGTACTTGTCCAAGGTCACCGGGACCTGGAGGCACGCCCTCGTCTATACCGCCGCCGGGCTATGACACGGAGCCGAAGATGCGCTATCCCGTGCTGTATCTGCAGCACGGCGGCGGCGAAGATGAGACTGGCTGGATCCGCCAGGGGCGTGCCAACTTCATCCTCGACAACCTGATCGCAAGCCGAAGCGCGAAGCCGATGATCATCGTGATGGCCTACGGCTATGCAAAACGGGCCGGCCATCCGGATCCCGACCTGACCGGGAAGCCCTTCGGCTCGCCCGAGATGATGAAGGCGATGCAGGAGATGGCCTCGACCTTTGAAGACGATATGACACAGGAGCTGATTCCCTTTGTCGATTCGCATTTCCGCACAGTGGCGGATCGCGATCATCGCGCCATGGCCGGGCTGTCGATGGGCGGCATGCAAACCTTCCAGGTGACCTTCGATCATCTGGACTTGTTCTCGTACATCGGAGGGTTCAGCGGTGCTGCCGGCCCGATGGTGCTCGGCAAAGAGAAACTCGACCCGAAGACAGCCTTTCATGGTGCGCTCGCCGATCCTGACGCATTCTCGAAGCGCGTCCATCTACTGTGGCTTGGCGTCGGCACCACCGAGCCGGCCATGATGAAGTCCGGTCTTGAAGGGCTGCACACCTCCCTGGATGAGGCAAAGATCAAACATGTCTTTTACGAATCGCCTGGCACTTCACACGAATGGCAGACATGGCGTCGCGACCTTAAGGATTTTGCGCCCAGACTCTTCCAGTGATCGGCCTCCGGGGTCAGACGCGATTACCGTCTGACTTGAGTCAACCTAAAGCTTTGTTGCGTCATTCCTCCCCACAGCGTGAGAATCTGGACGGAGAGGAATGTGAAGCGGGCTAAGTTTCTAATGTTCATCGGCGTGTTGTGGCTGACCACGGTGCCTATAGTCATTTCCCTGGGTCAGGCGGTGCCTGCTCGCGAAAGCCAGGAGGCGGCTTGCGCTCGCGTCCGAGCAAGAGGGCAAGATCGCCGAAGCCGAAGCCGAGTGGCGATCGCTCCTGAGCAGCCAACCGAATGACGCCGAAGCTTATGCCCACCTTGGTCTCCTGGAGGCGCGCCAGGCGCATTACAAGGAGGCCATCGTTCTCTACCATAAGGCTCTGAGCCTGAACCCAAAGATGCCGAGCTTGCGCCTCAATCTTGGTCTTGCTTACTTCAAGGCTGGGGATCTCCCGGCGGCGACAAAGACCTTTGAACCCTTGCTCAAAAGCGAGCCCAACTCCTCCCCGGAAGCGCTTCGCTTGGTGACCCTGATGGGACTCGCGCACTACGGAATGGGTGAATACGCAGCTGCGGTTCCGTACCTGAAGCAGGCCACAGCCGCCGATCCCGGCAACCTTCCCTTCCGGCTATCGCTTGCTCAAAGCTGTCTCCGCACCAAACAGTATCAGTGTGTTCTCGACGTTTACCGTGAGATCCTCACCTTGAATGCCGAGTCGGCGGAAGCGGATATGCTCGCGGGCGAAGCATACGACGAGTTGAAGAACGATGCCGGAGCCATCGCGGAGTTTCAAGCTGCGGTGAAAGCTGATCCCAAAATGCCGGATGTGCAATTCGGATATGGTTACCTGCTATGGAGGGTTTTGAGATTCGACGAGGCAGAAAAAGCCTTCCGGTCTGAGCTCGCAAACAACCCGGAACATCCTCTCGCGTTAGCCTATCTCGGCGATACGCTAATGCGACTCCATCGTTCCGGTGAGGCAGTCCCTTACCTTGAGCATGCAATGCGCGTCCAACCGTCGATTGCCATCGCACATCTCGACCTGGGCGTTATCTACGAAGGCCAAGGTCGTAAGGATGACGCTGTCAGAGAACTCAAGACGGCGGAACGGCTCAGCCCCGGCGACCCGTCCATTCATTTTCGTCTGGGACGGTTTTATGAATCCATGGGTCGAAAAGCGGAAGCGAAGGCCGAATTTGATAAAACGCGCAACATGCAACAAGCAAAGGAACAATCACTGAGAGAGCAAATGCATCAGTTCGAAGCCAGGCCAGCTGCACAAAATGTCAATAGCGAATCCAAGTGATCGGCGATCGGCCCGGGAGTCTCCCGAGGCGGTTCGGAGTTTCGATCGCCCTATCCCCCATGTTTTCAAAGCGGGATCGCGGAGTAACCGTTTTCTATTGACAACCAACTCCCATTCCAAAGATGCTTTGGCGTTACGATCTTTTGGGGTTTACAACGTGCTTTACAACGAATAACGGGCCACTGAAGACGGCGGAGTTCCTCTGATGAGTTTAGAAGTTCTAACGGTGATGCACTCGGAGAAGGCCCCTGCTGACGCTGCGAAGCAGCGAGAGGAATTGGTGCGCCGCGTCGCCTCCAGCGTCACCTTCGAAAAATCGCCTCGGCTGCGAGCGTTCTTCCTCCACGTGTGCCGCTGTGCTCGAGAGAATAAGTCTGAAGAGGCCACAGAACCGCAGATTGCGATTTACGTCTACGGCCGCCAGCCGGGCTACAACCCGAACGAAGACAACATTGTTCGTTCACAGGCACGCATGCTGCGGATGAAGCTGGAGCACCATTTTGCCAACGAGGGCAGGGACGAGCCGGTCATCATCACCATCCCGAAAGGCCAATACCTGCCTATCTTCGAGACTCGTTCGAAAGAACCGCAGGCGCCACCTCTGCATCCACAGCCGACGGTAATCCTACCCCAGGAGCGAAAGCCAGGCCGATTCGCGACAGGTTCTGGCCGGAGCGGCTGCGCTGTTCGTACTCGGAGTGATATGGCTTGGCTTCCAATGGTTCGCGTCGAAGCGTGGCACTCCTCACCATCCTCCGACTGTTCCCACTGCCCCTGTCTTCGCCGAGGAAGCAGGAAGCGGAGCCGCAGAAGAAAGAGCCAACCGCTTGAGGTGGCTCCCGACGCGAACGGGACGCGTATTGCCGCCGGTCACACGGGGGACAGCTATGCGGACATTTGGGGACGCCGTTGGCAATCAGACCGTTACTACAAAGGGGGTGTTCCCAAACCCGGGCCGTTGCATTTCTTCCCGCCGGTGGCCGATGAGAATTTGTATAGTTCGATCCGCGAGGCGGTGTCCGATGACATCATGGTGCCGCAGTCGCAGCGGGAGTTCCAATACAACATCCCGGTGTCGCCCGGTGTTTACGAACTGAGGCTCTACTTCGCCGATCCTCTGCGTCTCCAGGATGGGGATCGGAAGCAAGATGCACAAGATGCCCAAAATACCCGCCATCTCCAAATAGAGCTGAATGGCCACCCGCTGCTGGCAGATTTCGATCCAGTTGCGGACGGTGGTTCGGCGGCGGTGGACATCCGTGCGTTCAAAGATGTGCGCCCTGCTGCGGACGGCGAAGTCCATCTCGTCTTTCGGTCGGATTGGGGACGGGCCTTTGTCAGTGCTTTGGAACTGACGCCGGGCACGCCGGGAAAATTGGAGCCAATCCGGATTTGGGCTAGTCACGGGAATGTTGTAGATGCCAATGGCGTGCATTGGAGCGGAGACAGGTACTTCATCGATGGGCGCACCTACACTTATACAAATCCAGAGATAGGGCCGAGGATCCCAGATCTCTACACCGGGGAGCGGCACGGCAATTTCAGCTACGCGATCCCGGTCGCACCAGGGAGCTACACCGTCAAGCTCCATTTCCTCGAGGCGTTCTTCAGTCCTTTGATTCCAGCCGCACACTGCCACGGTGTGGGCTGCCGAGTCTTCGATGTTACCTGCAATGGCATCATGCTGCTTCAGGATTTCGATATCGTTCGGGAAGCGCCAGGGGCGTTCCAGCCTGTGGTTCGCGAGTTTCATGGCCTGCATCCCAACGGCCAGGGGAAGCTGCTGATTTCCTTCTCGCCGAAGGTGAATTACGCAGAGGTCAGGGCCATCGAAGTCCTCGACGAAGCGAAGTAGCGAATGCGTTCTACCTCACCCCTTACGGGAAACTGTTATCCCCATTCGAGCTAGATACGTCTCCTGACGCGCGGGCACTAACCAGGGGATGATGACCTACTGCTCCAGACTCTCCCCTTCCTGCCGCACTCCGCCACTGCACAGAAACAATCTTTTGACCGATGGACGGCCGCGATTTTACGCCGGCAACGGAATATGAAATTGCGGAGCGATGCATCCTGGTTTGCCAAGGCTCCCGCCAGCCCAAATCTTCGCCTAATCTTCCCGTGACTCACGGTACATTTCGCGCCATCACACCGTGACCCCCCTTCACAGGCGTTTGCCGAGCGGCTTAGATTCCTCGCGGTCAATGAATACATCGTTAGACAGCGCTGAAGTACGGCCTCTCCCGAGATCTCGGGGCGGGCGTACGTAGGTTGTTATCAAAAAAATATGCACGAGCGGTTCTTTAGGAGGACATGTGAACTCAGCAAGTGTTGAAAAGCGCATCCATTTCATGCTTCGGATACCCATGCTATTTATGCTCTGGCTTGTTGTGCTGGGCTCCGTAGCATACGGCCAGGGAACAGCCACGATTGTAGGCACGGTTACCGATCCAACGGGCGCGGTGATTCCCGACGCAAAGCTCACGATCACCGATCTCGACAACGGTTTCGTCCGCACCACGACTTCGAACACGACCGGTAACTACAGCGCTCCCGAGCTCCCTCCCGGGAAGTACCAGATGCAGGTGGAAGCCTCGGGCTTTAAGTCCTATGAGCAAAAGGACATCACGCTCGATGTGGGAAGCACGGTGCGGGTCAACCCTGGGCTCCAGGTCGGAACAGTGGGGCAAAGCGTCACTGTCGAGGCCAACGCGCTCCAGGTTCAGGCGGATACGAGCGATGTGAGCCAGACAATCACCAGCAACCAGATCGAAAATCTGGCCACTAACGGACGAAACGTGCTTCAGCTCACGACCTTGGTGCCGGGTGCGTCGTCCAACATGCCGGATTTCGATTCCCCTGGAGCTCAGTTCCAGAACCGAAGCGTGTATTTCAACGGCATGCGGCAGGATGCGAACAACTGGTTGATCGACGGTGGCGAGGCCTATGACCGCGGAGGCGGCGGTATTCTGCTGGTTTCCCCGTCGCAGGATGCGCTGCAGGAATTTACCATCGCGACCAGCAACTATGCCGCTGACCTGGGCAATTCGTCGGGCGGCATGATCAGCATGGCGGTGAAGAGCGGCACCAAGCGGTTTCACGGAAGCGCCTGGGAGTATGACCGGAACGATGCCTTCGACGCTTACTCCTACTTGTCGAAACAGGCGGCAAACCCCACCAAACCAGAACTCCGTTACAACACTTTCGGGTTCAACCTGGGCGGGCCGTTGGCCTTCAAATCGAGCAACCCTAAGACATTCTTCTTCTATAACCAGGAATGGCGCAGGGAAATCAACGGAGGCAGCATCTTTAACCACGTCCCGACCGCGGCCCAGTTAGGCGGTAACATGACCGGGCTGGGCACCATCTACGTGCCTAATACGACGGATCCCGTGGCCATTGCCAAGTTCGCAGGCGTAGGCTTGAAACCCGGCGACCCCTTCCCCAATAACACGATTCCGGCGAGCCTTATCGATCCCGTGGCCGCTACCTATATTAAGACCGGCTATTTTCTGCCGCCCAACTCCTCCGATGGGCAACACTATTTTTCATCGGCGAACACAGATACCAACTATCACGAGGAAATTGCCCGCGCCGACCACCAGTTCAACGAGAAGTTCACCATATTCGCCCATGTGATCTATGACTCGCTTAGCCAGGGAGCACCGACCGTTGCCTGGACCAGCAACACATTTCCGACCATCGGTTCACTGGAAAACGTTCCTTCCTGGGCTGGAGTGGTGCACGCCACCATGAACCTCCGTCCCAACCTGCTGAACGAAGCTGCGTTCAACGAGAACGGCAATAACATCACCATTGCGAACACCGGCTTGTGGAAGGCGCCCAGCGGATTCACGACGACGCCGATTTTCAGTGGGGCCAACACCATCAATAAAATTCCGGGAGTGGACATCAGCAATCCCTACGGTGTGAACATGGACAACGGAAGTTGGCCGTGGACAAACACGTGGCGGAGCAACCAGGTCAAGGACGATCTCTCCTGGACGCGTGGGGCGCACAACTTCAAGTTTGGCGCCGCATGGTTGCGCGCGCATAAGAACCAGAAGATCTTCGTAGATACCGCCGGGACCTACAAATTCGATGGGACAGCCACCGCAGCCAGCACCGGCGGTCAGGGCACCCCTGGGGTGGGGCTCGCGGACTTCCTGCTGGGCGATTCAGCCAGTTTCAGCCAGGGACAATTGCAGGATTTCGTCTCCATCGCCTTCAATACCTTCGATGGCTATGCCATGGACAATTGGCGTGTCAACAAACAGCTGACGCTGAATCTGGGACTTCGTTGGGAAGGCCTCCCGCATGCTTTTGACACCAACAATCGCGCGTCAAATTTCTACCCCAATCTCTATAACCCGGCGGAAGCGGCGCAGTTTACCTCCCCAACCAGCGGCGCTTTGAACACCAGCGGGCCGGGATTCACCACGGTTCCCGGGGTGAAACTCTCGAACGTTCCGTTCTACCTGAATGGAGTCGGCCTGGCTGGACGCAATGGCATTCCCAAGGGGCTGGTTGATAACCACTGGGATACGTTCGCTCCACGCATCGGATTTGCCTACGATGTATACGGCGACGGGAAGACGATTCTGCGCGGCGGATTCGGCGTATTCTACGAACGCAACGGCGGCAACGAAGAGTACAACATGGGCGCCAACGTTCCGTTCAGCAACAGTGGCTCCACCATTTACCCCTATCTGGACACCACCACGACAACCTGGACCAACGGAGAGAGCGCCGGCCAGTCACCCACGACTCCGCAAGGCATCACGGGGATACAGAAGAAGTATCCGATTACCGGGGTGTACCAATTCAACCTGGGACTCCAGCAGCAAGTGCAAAACAATATGGTGTTCACGCTGGCTTACGTGGGCAACGCTTCTGATCACCTGTCGCAAACCCTGGACATCAACACTGTCCCCGCGAACGATCCAAACCGTATTCATATTTGCGGCGGCAATTGCGGCGCAACCGGCGGCTACAATGCCAACTACGACCGGACTTACCGAGGGTTCGGTTCAGGCGTAAACATAGTCGAAAACGAAGGCAACGCCCACTACGATGGGCTGCAGGCCACCTTCCGGGCCACGGCTTGGAGGAACTTGACGATGGGTGCTGCGTACACCTTCTCCCACGCTTGGGATGTGATTGACGCCCAACTGTTCAACAACGTCGATAATCCGATGAACCCGGGTTACCAATACGGGACCGCGGGCTTCGACCGGCGGAATATCGCGGTGGTGAACTTCGATTACAACGTGCCCCTGTTTCAGAATTCTCACGGGTTGACCAAGAGCCTGGCGGGAGGTTGGACCATTTCCGGCGTGGCGCTCATGCAATCGGGAAATCCGCTGAGTGTCAATTCCGCCAACGACAACCTGGGCTTCGGCGGCGGCACCACGAATCATGCGGACAAGGTGGGGTCGATCACTTACCCACATACCTTCAACCATTGGTTCAGTCCCAACGCGTTCGCCCAACCGGCTCCGCTCACGTGGGGCAATTCGCCCAAGAACATCGTGAAGGGACCCGGCCGCGACAACTGGAACCTATCTTTGTACAAGGACTTCCACATCAAAGAAAGTGTCGGGCTCCAGTTGCGGGCGGAGACCTTCAACACCTGGAACCATACCCAATTCACGGGGGTCAACAACTCGGTGCTTACCGGTAACGCCACTAACCCCTATAACTCAACTGCCGGGCAGATCAACGCCATTGCTGATCCGCGCGTCTTCCAATTCGGCGGAAGGTTTTATTTCTAGGCGATTTTGCTGACGCCCCCCACCCTGGCGCGCGGAAGCTAACTGCTCCGTGCGCCAGGACGTATGTTTAGTTAGGGCCGCCACCTCGGATCATGCATGGGCTAAGTTCAACAGGACGTGTCCAAATTAGATTTTAAAATGCCTCGGTTCAGCAACCGCCCTTTCCTTGCAACGATCCTCTCCTTTTTGTCATCCCGAGCGCAGCCGAGCGGATCTGCGTTTCTACGGACTACTCCTGGAAACCCAGGGATAACAGAGGGAGATTGATGTTTCAAAGGGGGTTCGGTGGATGACCTAGGTTGCGGACCGGTAGGAGCGGGGCACACGAATGGCGCACCGCAGATCCGCTCGGCTGCGCTCGGGATGACAAAGGAAAGGGTGGTTGAAAGGAGAGGACCCTTGCCAAAGGAAGAGGGCGGTTCATAAACCGAGGCATTTTAAAATCTATTTTGGACATGTCTGAAGTACTACCGTCTCCCCGGGACTAAGTTGAAATGGAGTTCTCACACACGATCTAAAGCCCCACGTATTCTCCTCCGGGTCCGCGGAGCCGCTGGTCCCATGAGTCCGACAGCCCGCCGGCTATTTAGGCAGTTCGAACGCTATCTTTGTGCCGTGATAAGTAACTTGATGCATAGAGCTTGAGTCCACCGCCACGACCTTGAATTGACGGGACTGCAGCATTCCGGAGAAACGGCCACTACGCTGTCCTATCGAGAGTTCTCTCGTCTTGTCATTCCAGTGGAAGTGGATTGTGCTTCGCAGCCCTTTCTCATAGTTGTAGTTCGTGCCTTCATCTTCATACAGAGAGAAATCTCCATCTGCGCCGGGGTAAACCCGGATCTCCAGATCACTGGGCGGCTTCTCACCTGCATATTGCTCGAACAGGACCGACAGGAACGATGCTCCCTGCCCTGACCAGTGCCGGGATTTGGTCGATTGGAGCGTCGATCTCGGTGGTGGTTCCTGGCGGAACCCGGGATCCGGTCCAGAAGTTGTACCACCCTCCCGGCGTGACGGGCGCGTAGACAGGCCAGCGTACTGCTCCCGTCTCCAGCACTGGGGATATCAGGAAGGCGGGACCGAACATGTACTCATACTTCTGGGCAAGCGCCTGATCGTCACGCGCGAAGTCCATCACCAGGGGACGCATCAGCGTAGATCCCCGAAAGGTCACGGCGGCAGCTTGAGAGTAGATGTAAGGTAACAACTGCTGACGTAGATCCAGGTAACGACGTACCTCACTCTCCACCTGGTCACCATATCGCCAGGCCTCTGTGTCCGTCTGGTATCCATGGACACGCTGCAGTGGGGAAAAGGTTGCAAACTGGAACCACCTCAGGAATCGCTCGCGATAAGCGGGATCGGTATATTGACCTGGACCCGGACGAAAGAACCCGCCGGCATCCGTGGTCCAGTACGGGAGCCCACTCGCGGTGTAGCCAAGGCCGGCCGTGATTTGCCTTTTGAGGGACTCCCAACTGTTACCGATATCACCCGACCAGGTGGCGGCTGCATAGCGTTGCTGGCCTAAGAAAGCGCAGCGGGTCAATAGAAGAACGCGCTTGGTGGGCGCATCCTTTCGTTGGCCCTCGTAAACGGTCTTGTTCACAAACAGCGGGTAGACGTTACGCACTTTTTCGCCCGGGCCGGCAAACGTGCTTCTTCCCGCCAGGTCATCGTTTTCCGGTTCGGTGGCGTCGAGCCACCAGGCATCTATACCGAGCGATAACATACTCTCGCTGAAATGCTTCCAATAAAGGGCAGCGGCGGCGGGATTGAAGAAGTCGATCCATTCAGTTCCGGGTATGTAATAGCCTTTCGCTGCGAATTGCTTGCCTACTTCGGCATTCGGATCGATCTTGGACCAGACCGAAACCATGAATTTTACGTTCATTCCGTGAAGGCGGTCGATCATACCCTTGGGGTCGGGATAATACCGTTCATCCCATTTCATGGCGTTCCAGCCGTACTTGCCCCAGTACTGCCAATCCTGCACGATGACATCGAGGGGTAAATTGCGGCTTCTGAACTCGGCCGCTGTATCCAGAATCTCCTGGCTGGAGTGGAACCGCTCCCGGCAGTGAATATAGCCATACGCCCACAACGGCATCAATGGCGCGGGCCCCGTCACCTGCCTATAGCTCGCGATTACATCATCGGGAGTCGGTCCGGCGAAGACGACGTAATCGATCGCATCCGCCACGGGAGATCGCAATACCGTGCGGTCTTCGCTCGGCCTCCAGAACAGAACCGGCTGGTCATCCTGCTGTCCGATGATGCGGACGGTGTGGCGGCCCGCAGAGAGGTCGCCAAACCAGCTGGTTGTGGGAGGGAGCCAGAAGTTGGAGAAGTCAATGACCACTTTGCCGTCGATTTCGACGTGGTACCGGCGGGCCATTTTTTGTCCCACATCCAACATCAAGGCATATCGTCCACCGCGGGGAACTTCCATCTCGCCGGAAAATTCGCCCTCGCGCCGGACTTCCCTTCTCGTGCCTTCGCTCGTGGTTACATCGGCGGCCGTTTCTTTGCCGGTCGACGATCGCGTCAGCACCACACGTTCATCGGCGGGGTTCAGGTCAGTTAGCCCGTAGTTATGCCAGAGGATTCCATAACCCTTGCTCGATAGCAGGAAGGGTATCGCGATCTGGCTATTCACCTGAGTCAGACGCCGGGGAAGGTCTCGAATATCAAGAAAGCCGTCCTGGAATTCGCCGCTTCCGAACAGGTGTTCGTCGGGTGGGGAGATGAAATCCTCTTCGACCGCAAAGGTTGGCTCCCCCTGTACCGTTGTTTGGGCGAGCCGCCGCGTACCAGCAATTTCGGAGAGAAACGTTTTTCCCGAGCGATCGGTGAAATGGAGAGCTCCACTTTGACGATCGAAGACGGCTTGCATCTTCGATGTCGCGATGACAACGGTGGCAGCATCCTCCGAGACTTTGAAGGGCGGCACGGATGATTGCTTGAGCAGAACGATACTCGGGGCCTCGGCGACTGTATCCTTCGCGCAGCGAACA
The DNA here is from genome assembly GCA_963847155.1 of uncultured Acidobacteriaceae bacterium. Taxonomy (GTDB): domain Bacteria; phylum Acidobacteriota; class Terriglobia; order Terriglobales; family Acidobacteriaceae; genus PALSA-350. The sequence goes on from CAWJZH010000014.1 coordinate 275,582, forward strand.
CGCATTGCACTCGGAGTGATAGGGCCGTATGGCGATCACGCATGCATCTGTCTTTATCTCCACACCGGATGGGGTATGAGTGACGAGGCCGCTCGGTCTGCCTTGGGCGTGCACATCGGAAAAGGGCGTGAAGAGAAGAATACCCATCATGGATATTCCACTGGTAACAAACAGCCTGCGGTTCATCGATCAAAACCCTCCATCCACTGGATGTTCACCGATTTCAAATGGAGGCACTGGTCCCGCTACTTGCCCACGACCGTCACTACAGAATCATCGGATCCATTCCACGCAGGCGCTCCTTCATGTTTCAGCTGGTGCGCTGCATCATCCCAGGTAAGTCTGGTGCTCGAGCCCGCGCCTTTTTCGTAACTGTAGGTGTTTCCATCGTCCTGGAACAGGGTGAAGCTGCCATTGGCTCCGGGATATACGCGCACGGACGCGATCGTCTGCGGCAGCGATGCGCTCAGCACCTCCGATCCAAGCGGAACGATGCTTCCTGCCCGTACAAACAGCGGCAAAGTATCGATCGGCGCATCGACCGTGATGGTTTGTCCTCCGTGCAGCCGCTCGTTGGTCCAGTAGTTGTACCAGTCCCCGCCCGCCGGGAGATACACGGTCCGATGGGTCGCCCCCTGCTCCGTCACCGGAGCCACCAGGAAGGCGGGCCCGTACATATATTCATCCGGGATGTCCGCGGCTTTCGGGTCGTCCGGGAAATCCATGAACAGCGCTCTCATATAGGGAGCCCCTGTCTGGTAACTGCGATAGGCCGCTGAGTAGGTGTACGGCAGAAGCTGGTAGCGCAGCCTGAGATACTTGGCGAGGATCGGCTCAGCCTGCTTGCCGTAAGCCCATACCTCGTTGTGATTTCTTTCTCCGTGAGCCCGCATCACCGGCTGAAAGGCGCCCCATTCAAACCAGCGCACGAACAACTCGGGATAATCTTCATAGTTGCCGATCGTGCCGCGCACATCCGATCCGTCGATCAGCGGCTTGTGCGCGGGATGGTAGTCGGGCCCAAAGGCCGGGGAAAAGAATCCCGCAATGTCTGTGTCCCAATAGGGCAGTCCGGTCGCGGTAAAATTCAGTCCCGCGGGGACAGAGCGTCTGAGCATGTCCCAGCTCGAAATGATGTCGCTCGACCAGAAGACGGTGCCATTCCGCTGCGCCCCGAGGTACGCCGCCCGTGCCAGGATCATGACCCTGCGACTGTCGCCAAAATCGCGGCGGAAGCCGTCGTAGATCGCTGCTGTGTGAAACAGCGGATACACGTTGTAGAAGCGCGCGCCCGAACCGATAGAGAAGAGGTCATTGATGGGGTCGACGTCCGGCTCGGTTTCATCCAGCCAGATGTAATCGAAGCCGTACGGCTTGACATAGCGGTCGCGGATCTTTTCCCAGAACCAATTGGCCGCCTCAGGGTTTGTGGTGTCGAGGTTCGGCCCGATTACCGGTTGGTAGCCTCCCGAATCCGGTTTTCCGTCCGGCCTATGAATGAGCCAGCCTTTGCTTAGCAGCATGTCGTAGAACTGCGTCCCCGCCGCAAAGTGCGGCCACACGCTCAACAGCGTACCGATCCCCATCGCATGCAATTCGCGATTCATAGCAGCCGGATCCGGCCAGCGTTTAGGGTCCAGGTCCATCTCGCCCTGCTTGGTCATGTTGAGGAAGTCGACCACTATGACATCGAGCGGGAGGTTCTTCCGGCGATACTCCTTGGCCACATCCAGCACCTGTTGCTGCGTCGGGTAAATCGCCTTGCTCTGGATGTATCCGTAGATTGCCCTGGGAAGCAAGTGGGTTACGCCTGTGAGCAGACGATAGCCCTGGTAAATCTCATCGCTGGTGTCTCCGGCAATGACGAAATACGAAACGCGGTTTCCCACCTCGACGACCACACGTTCCGCCCATTGAAGCCCAGGTCCACGGTCGTTTTCGAAGGGTTATCCCAGACCAGACCGTAGCCGCGACTGGAGACCATGAACGGTACGCAGACGTCTTCGCCGCCGATGGCCTCGTAGTCATGCCAGCAGCGGACTTCGTGGTTGCGCAGATCCATCCAGCCCTTCTGCTGCTGGCCGAGGCCGTAATAGTGCTCATCGGCGGGCGAGTCGAAGGTGGACCGCGACGAGGTAGCCCTTCGTGCCCGCGTCTTTCGCCGCCACTTCCGGGCTCTCCGGCCTCATCGTCCAGGTGCGCATGTGCAGCAGCATCCGGCCGTCCGCAGTTGTTACCAGCAAAGCGTCGGGTGTGGGCCAAGGCCGCCGTCGTTCGGCCCATTCCCTCCGCCACCTCCAAAATATTGGTGGCGCAACTCCAGATTTAGCGGGTCGAGCGGCATCGGCTGCGGCAGCTTGTCTTTGGGAAGATCTGCCGGCGCCACGCGCACGACCATTCTGGCGGACCGGAATACTTCGTAGCCGTCGGCGTCGCGCTCGTGCGTCCATCCCTGCGCTGAGGGCTGGGCCACAAATCCGTATCCCGGAGCCGCCGTCGCCGTTGCTCGTGTCGATACTCATCGTCACGCGAAGGATGTTGGGGGCATACGGCTCTAAGGAAATTACCCTTCCGGGCCGCTCCAGCACCAACGGCCCACTCTGGGCCATCGCTGCTCCACACAGCGTAAAGGCCAGGAAGGAGTGGCTCAATCCGAACGCCAAGTTCCGGGTCAGACGAAGTCCCATCCCATACCTCGGGTAGTGCACCGCATGCGAACCCTGCATGATTCTCCTGCTTCCCAATACGCACCATTCCCACCGGACATTGCGCCCGACTGCTTTCACGGCTTCGTTGGGCCGCAAGGCAAGTGTTTACCCATTCATGATTTGTGCCGCCTCAAAAGAGCCGCGCAAGGAACACATTTGCGCGGCTTGAGGAGGCGATGAAACACTCGATGGCGAGAACCGAACTTCTATGTCATGCTTTGATATTCCTGGCGTTGGAAGCAGTCTCATACATACCGTCCCAGCTTCGCTAGGGGAGCGAAGCTGGGTTTTTGAGACCGTTTCCAATCCCTGCTAAGGCCACAATCTGTTCCCAACCGGTCAAGCGAGATCAAAAGTTGAAAGTCGCTGAGAACTCCAGTTGACGCGGGGATGCTCCAATTGCCATCCCGGTGATGATCCCGGCGCCACTGCAATCGATGCAAGTGTTTCCTGGATTGGCCGGGTTGATGTGATTGAAGACATTGAAGGCGTCCATACGGAACTGGGCTGTGATGTTCTCGTGAATGGGAATAGTCTTCGATGCGGCGAGATCGGTATTAAAGAACGACGGGCCGGTGTAGCTGTTGCGTTGAGCATCTCCGAATGTATCGAGGTTGGGCCGGGAGAACGGTCCAGTACGTCGAGCCATTTGGGCCAAAAGCAGGGTAGGGCGTAAAGTACGTGCGCGAGTGGGATGTGGTGCTGAAAGAAGTGAGACTCGTTGGCATCCTGCCGATCGCCTTGTTAGGCTGGCACGGTCCGTTCGGTATGTCGGATCCGCACTCGCCATAGTTTGGACTGAAGGGGAGACCGCTGGACCAGTTTAGAGACGGGCTCAAATTGTAGCCGCCGACAAGGTAGTCCACCCACCTTGGAGCGTTGCTGAGGAATTGCTGGTTACGTCCAAATGGCAGGCTGTAGTTCCCGTAGAGCTGGAACTCCTGCTCCCGCAAGTCATCGAACCTTCCGTAATTGACGGACCTATCGATCTCGGCATAATCGTTGCCGCCGTAGTTGAACGCCCTTTGCCACGAATACCTTGCCGTAAACTGCAAACCTTGGGAGAAGTGTTTATCCAGGGTAGCCTGCAGGGCGTTGTAATGCGTGTCGAATCCGTCGTGGTAGTAGGTCAGGCCCTGGGTCCAGCCGAACTGGTTGTAGTAGTGCCGGAGGTAATTCGTGTTGCTGGTCTCGGTTTGCCCAGCTGTAGGGAGGGTGGAAGGGGCCTTTGGATTCCAGCAAAGGCCTTGACCGTTCACGCTTTGGCTCCCTGGTATGCAGGCAGCGGCGCCATTCAGATTAACCGTCTGCCCATCGCCGGCAAACGTATGGCTGCCTTTGTTGCCGACGTAAGCCAGGGTCGCGCTGACGGAATTAGTTAGTTGCCGCTGCATGCTCAAATTCCAGGCATCCACGGTGGGGAGAGGCTGGGGATCGTCGCGGACTTTGGCGCTCACGCCATTCGGGATCGGAATCAGGCCATTGGCGGGAATCGAGGGAAAGACAAACGGGGTAGGACCAACAGCGAGATTGAAAGCGGAAGTATTGGCGCCGGCGTTGGTCAGGTTTTGATTGGCAAGCACCGGGAGGTTCTGGGTGACCACATGACCGAAAAGAGTTCCGAAGACTCCGATGTCAAAGCTTCGCCCGTAGCCTGCGCGAATGACAGTTCTCGGATCCACCTGGTAGGCAATGCCGAGGCGCGGAGCAAGATTCTTGAAGTCCTTGCTGACACCCATGGCTGTGTTGTAGGGCCCATAGCCCGCCACGCGGAATGAGCCGGTTTTCAGATCGGCGAAGCCGCCATTCCCACGGCCATTGACCGCTTCGGGGAAGTAGAATTCCCAACGAAGGCCCAGGGTCAAGGTCAGATTGGGGGTAACCCGCCAGGTGTCCTGCGCATAACTGAAGATAATCTTCTGCGATTCCTTGGCGTTGGTCGAGGTGCTCACATATCGGTTGAATCTGGTGACATCGCCCAGAAGAAAGGTCGCTAGACCCAAGCCGCCGGGGGTGCCCAGCGTGGTGTTCTCGGTGTCGGTGGCCGCGAAAGACAATTCACCCGCACGATTGCTATCGCTTGGAACGCGAAGGTTTCGCGCGTAGCGCAGATCCGCCCCGAATCTGACGGTGTGATTGCCCATGATTTTGGTCCAGTTATTCACCACCTGATACTGGTCCTCGGTCTCCAACAGATGGCAGTTGCACGCGTTTACCTGCAAACTCGAACCGAAAGGGGACAGTCCGTCTCCTGCGCCACCGTTGTTATCCTTAATATCGTTGATGAAGAAAGCAGGAGCGCCGGCGGTAAAGGTTGTACCTAGGTTCAATCCTGGAATGCCTGCCTGGGTGGCCAGGTTCTCCGTGCCATCGTATTTTTGCGTGGAGACGTGATAGCGCAGGTATCCCAGACGGAAGTCGGTGAGGAACTTGGGATTCAAAGCGATATCCATGCCCGCGACCGCGCTCTGGTTGCGGCCAGTCGCGGAACCGCCAAAGTTGTTCGTGATCGACGAAAAGCCCGAGCCGCCGGCTGCTCCAAAAATGGTACTGGCCGAGTTTGCGTTGGCGAAATAGCTGTAGCGGCCAAAGGCATGGATTGACTCGCGAACCTCGTAGTCGACGCGCGCATCGAACTGGTTCTGGTTGGTGGCCCCGGTGCCCCCCGAATTGTAGTTATTGGCGGTGCCCGCCTGCGTACCCGGCGAATTGGGCAGCGGAATCAGCTTGAGGAGGTAAAGCGCCTGGGAAGCTAAGGTACTGGCTGGGAATGAAGTTGTTCGCAAAAGGCGCCGGTCCCTGGCCCGGGTTAATGACGCGGGGATTGTAGATCTGGCCCTGGAGCGCCCCGCGGCCCGCCAGGAATTCGCTCAGATCGCATCCATTTCCGGAGAGGCAGGAGTTGTGAGCTAAGGCCGTCGGAACAGTTTCCTGAGCGGAAGCTCCATTGCGTTGCCGGACACCCTGGTAGTCGCCGAAGAAGAACAATTTGTTCTTCAGAACCGGGCCGCCCACCGACCCTCCAAATTGGCTGTAGAGCGCCGGCGGAGTCAAGCGACTGGACAGCGAGGAGTAGGGCGCGAACTGGTTATAAGGATTGCGCGCCAGCTGGGCGCCGCTTCGCCGGTAGTCGAATGCGCTCCCATGGAAGCTGTTGGTTCCCGACTTGGTCTGTGCGTTTACGACGGCGGCTACCGACTGCCCGAATTCCGCGTCGTAGCTTTGCGTCAGGATCTTAGCCTCACCCACAGCATCCAGCGGCGGGTTGATAACGATTTGCCCAAGAATGGGGTCCTGGTTCGAGGCGCCGTCGAGCAGATAGCCGACTCCGGAGAAGTTTTGCCCCGCGATATTGACCGTCGGGCTGCCCTGCGCGTCCTCAGCGTTGTTCTGCGCCCAGCCCATCGCCTGGGCTCCCGGAATCAACAGCTGCAGGCTGGCAAAGTTACGCCCCTGGATAGGTAGATCGGAAATGGACCTCTGATTAAAAACAGTCCCAACTTCCGCGCGGTCAGTTTGAAGCTGTGGGGGCGCGGTCGTAACGGTGACGCTCTCGGTCGCGGCGCCGATAGTGAGTTGCAGGTCGACCTTGGGCGACGTGTCGGCTGACACCTGGATTCCAGGAGTTTCCACGGGGGCGAACCCGGAGGCGGACGCCTTGATGTCATAAACGTCTGGAATCAGATTTGGGACCTTGTATCCGCCCGAATCATTGGAGGTCACCTGAACCGACGTTCCCTTGCTCTGGTCGGTGACGGTGATCGTGGCATTCGGGATGGCGGCGCCCGTTTTATCGGTGACCGTGCCGTAGACCGACCCGTAGATTGCCTGGGCTTGGGCGGTGTAGGTCGACATGCTGATGCACAGTGCGACCGCGCCGACAGGGCGTACCTGATGACCTTCTTGCTTCCTTTCAGCCATCACATTCCTCCTAAAGAACTGCCTACTACTTATCTGTACTTTGATCGCAGCCGCGATTTGGAACCTGTATTGGCCGACGGAGTGTAAAAGACTCCCGACACCATACGTTTGGCAAGGTGCGGTACAGTAGCTTGCCCCGAAAGCGTTTTCTTTTCAACAATGTAATTGGGGGGTAAAATACCTGTTGCCGCAGGTAGCGGGGAGAAAACACGAATGAACGGTGGCGAGAAAACTGGCCTCTTGACGCCTGCCGGGCCTCTTTCGGACGAGGCCAAGCAATGCGTCAAAAAGGCGCTCGAAGAATTGGCGAACAGCCTTCCCTTTCGCACCAGCCGCCAATGTCAGGATTTGCTCCGTTACATCGTTCTCCATAGCCTGAGCGGAGAGGACGAGTCGCTTCGCGAACGGGTGATCGGGGTCGAGGTTTTTGGCCGCCGCCCCGACTATGACCAGGCAGCGGACCCGGTGGTTCGCATCCGCGCTGCTGACGTGAGAAAGCGGATTGCGCTGTATTATGAGGCGACGGAAGCAGCAGCACGCCAGGTCAAGATTGCCATTCTTTCAGGTTCGTATAAAGCATCCTTTGAGTTCATTGGACCTCGTGACCGAGGCTTCCTCCCACGAACCCTCTCACAAAATGGTTGTGCCGGCAGTCGTAGTCGATCCTCCGATTGAGCTGCCCCCGATGGTCCCTCCGGCGAGGGAATCGACTAAAACTATCGCCCTGCGGATCCGCCAGTCTCCATGGATGGTATCAACGGTTCTAATTTTGTTATTGATTCCTGCTATCTATATGTTGTTCCGGTCGACTCGCGAAACTGCGTTTGACCGGTTCTGGTCGCCGGTTCTGAAAGCTCCAAATCGAAGCGTGATCTACATTGGCAGTAACGCCGTTTATTATCTGTCCGGGGATTACGTTGACCGTTATCGGCGCGAACACCGGCTGGACAAAGTGGAGAGTATGGGACGAGAGTTCCTTGTTCCTTTGGGCTCGAACGACGCCGTAAGCGGGAAGGATCTCATTCCTGAGAAAGACACTTACATCACTGTGGGAGACGCCGCAGCGATGGCCAGGATCGCTTCCCTTCTTTCCATGCGTAAGAAATCCTATGACATGCGCTTTGCCGGGGATATCTCGGTGGGCGATCTTCGTGAGCGGCCGGCGATTCTTATCGGTGGGTTCAATAATTCCTGGACCCTCGAAATGACCGACAATTTGCGTTTTGTGTTCGCCTACTTGCATCAGATTGAGGATCGTTTCGATAAGAGCAGGAGTTGGAAAGCGAATCAGGACTACACCGAGGATTACGCCATCATCTCCAGGATTCTCAATTCGAAGACCGGCGAAATCCTGATTACCGCGGCTGGTATTGGCCAGGCCGGCACGCGTGCCGCCGGAGAATTCCTGACCAACCCCGAGGATATTAACTCCCTGCTGCTCTCTGCGCCCAAGGGGTGGGACAAGAGGAATCTGCAGATCTTACTGCACACTTCCGTTATCAACGGATCGCCCAATCATCCGGATGTGATCGCCACACATTATTGGTGAGTTGTTCCCGGCGGCATTGCTGATAGACTTCTGGCAGGGCGGGTAAACGTTATCTCCAGAGTTTCCATGTGACTTTGCCAAAGCGATATCGTCCTGCTGTCAATTACGCTGCCGCCCTCAAAGTTGACTCTTGCCTAAACTGGGCCAGCTCTTACGGACGGACTGTTACCGATCTCAGCCGGTCACGGAGTGTTGTGGGTGAAGGGATGGCGCTCGACAATACCACGGCCTTCGCGAACGACGATCCACTGATTGGCGTCCACGCCCCGGAGGGTCTCTACGTTGTCTACAGCGCCCTCAGGCCAGCGGATCGTCAGATCCGCTTTTGTGGCGTGGCCCATGCCGAAGTGCACGCGGAAATCTCCCTGGGAGATGTGGTATCCGCCACTGCGAATCTCGTCGATCTCCTTCCGTGCGCCGACTGTAAGGGTTAATCGAGCACCAATGGCGTCCCGGCCGGAAGCGGAGACAGCTCGGACGAGCAACGCATTGTTCCTGGGCCCGAAGTTCTTGAGCAGAGAGGGAGGCTCGAAGAGATTGACGACAACAATCTCCTGAGAGCCGTCGTTGTCGAGGTCGCCGAGCGCGATACCGCGAGACGCGTGTTTTGCCGTAATGCCAAGGCCACTGGTGGAGGACATATCGAAGAACTGGCCGTCGCCACGGTTCCAAAACAATTGCCGGGGCTGCTTGAATTCTTCTCCGAGGTTGTACTTCTCTACGAATGGATACACGTGACCGGAGGCGATGAACAGATCGGGCCATCCGTCGTTGTCGAAGTCCAAAAACGCGGCGCCCCATTTCACATACTGGGTGTGCACCGCGAGACCGGCAACGCTGGTGACGTCATCGAAGGTGTTATTCGCGAGATTTCGATAGAGCGTATCGGTGTCGTTGGAGAAATTGGTTTTGTAAATATCCAGCCGTCCGTCGCCGTCGTAGTCGGCGGCAGCGGCCCCCATGCCGGCCTGCTCGCGGCCGTCCTCGTTCACGGCGAGTCCGCTGCCGAGACCCATCTCTTCAAAGGTCCCGTCATGTTTGTTGTGAAAGTACAGACTGGGAGTGGAGTCGCAGGCGATGTAGATATCGGGCCAGCCGTCGTTATCGAAATCGCCGGTCAGTACGGTGAATCCGTAATACTCATGCGGCGTCTCGAAGCCGGCCTGTTTGGTGACGTCGAGGAAATGCCCGTGTCCATCGTTGTGATACAGAGTCATGGTCTCGCCTTTGAGACCGCGGGGACCGCAGGGGACAGGCATGCCTTTCCAGTTACAGCCGCTGCTGGTGCGCGGCGGCGGCGAATCCTGCGCTTTGAAATCGACATAGTTGGCCACGGCAAGATCCAGATGGCCATCCCGGTCGTAATCAACGAACGCGCATCCCGTGCTCCATCGCGATTCTGGCCGGTCAAGACCGCGCTCTTTGGTCTCATCGCGGAAGGTACCGTTTCCGATATTGCGCAGGAAGACGTTGTGTCCCCACTGGGTGAGGAAGAGATCGACGTGACCGTCGTTATCCGCGTCGCCGGCACACACTCCCTGCCCCCAGCCGAGGTGCCCGATGCCGGCTTTGGCGGTAACGTCCTCGAAGCGAAGCTTCCCCAGGTTGTGATAGAGATGCGGCGTGAAGGGCGGGCCGGAATTGTGCAGCCGGTCACCCTGCACGAGGAAGATATCCGGAAGGCCGTCGTTGTCGTAGTCGAAGATCGCAACGCCGGTGCCGGTGTTTTCGACGATGTAGGTCTGATCCAGATCGCCGGAGATCACCGTTGCCGTGAGCCCGGCCTGCGCGCCAAGGTCGCGAAAGTCGGCAACCGGCGCTTTCATGCCAGGGGGAAGAGGGCGCATCGGCTGATCGGTGGCATTTCCGGAAGCCATCTGGGAAAGCAACTTCACTCCGATCAGCAGCGGCACAGTCACCGCGACTGTGACAATAAGCGGAAGAAGCCTTCGGAAAGCCCGCACTAATCGGCCTTCCCCGCAGCGCTACCGGCGTGCTGATTGCGCGCCTCGGCGACGAGCTGCAGAGCGCGCTGAATCTCCAGATCGTCAGGCTTAAGCGCCTTGGCAGCCAGCAGTTCCCTTTCTCCGTCGTTAAGGTTGCCGGCCTGGCAATTGATCATGCCCAGTTTCTTCAAAAGGTCGGCTTTCATCGCGCAGTCGCCACACTCGGCGATAGCCGCCTTTAACTGTCGGGTGGCTTCGGGCCAGTCATGAGCGGAGGCAGCGACGACACCATTGTTTGCCAGGGTGCCGGCGCTATCCAGTATGCGGCGCTGCTTCTGTATCTCGGCGTAGCGGGCCATGAACTTGTCCGACTCGGCGCGATCGGTCGGCCGCAAGGCATGCGCCAGGGCAAAGAGCGCCTGGCTGAAGTTGGGATCCATCGCGATGGCCTGCCGCCAGGCCGCGACGGCTTTCCCGGTCTCGGACTGCTGCTCAAGGCATTGGCCAAGCAAATACCAGGCCATCACGTTGCGGGGCTGCAGCTTGACTGTCTCTTCGAGCAGTCCGGCGGCTTGCGGGAACTTGCCCTCTTGCTTGTAAACGAGGGCGAGGAAATAGCGTGGCTCCGGCATTTGTGGAACAAGTCGGCTGGCGGTTTCGAAGTCGGGCTGTGCTTCGGTGGTGCGGCCCAGATCGTAGAGAACCCGGCCGCGATAAAAATGGGCGACGCCGGATTGCGGAGCAAGGCGGACCGCCTCGCCGGCTTCGACCAGGGCCTCGGGCAAATTGTAACTGTCAGCGAGCGCAAGCGCGAGGTCCAGATGGGCCGCAGCCAGATCGGGCCTCTGCGCTACCACCTTGCGCAGGAGGGCGATCCCTTCGCTCATCTTGCCCATCTGCGCCTTGGCTTTTCCAACGGTGGAGAGGGTGTTGGGATCCTGCGGCGCCAGCGCGACGGCTTTGTCGAGCTCCTGCTCGGCGCCGGATATTTTGCCCTGCTGCGCAAGGATCAGACCGAGGTTCAGATGGCCTTCCTTATATTGCGGATCGTCTTCGAGGGCCTGACGCAGCAGTTTCTCGGCGGTCGCGAGGTCTCCCTTTCTGGCATAGATCATCGCGAGATTTCCGCGGGCGTCGACGAGCTGAGGCTCGAGGTCAAGCGCGGACTGGAGCGACTGCTGCGCGGATTCCATGTCGCCGTCCGTCAATTCGAGCTGGCCTAGTTCGGCGCGAATTTTGCCTAGCTTCGGGTCTATGTCGATCCCCTGGCGAAGTGCGTCCTCGGCGCCCTTCCTATCCTGCATGGCTTCCAGAGCAAGCGCGAGGTTGTAAGCCGTCCAGGCGCTGTGCGCATTCTCTTCGAGCATGTGGCGATAAATCTCCGCTGCTTCCGCCGGCTTGCCCGCCTGCAACAGGTCATTCGCCTTGATGCCCTCGGAGGTGAGCTGACTGTTGCGGAACTCAGTGTCGGTTGTCTTCCGGAACTGCTCGACGATCTTGTTGGCCTCCTGGTTCTGGCCGAGAGTGCGCAGCACCGCCGCGAGCTGGAACTGGGCCGACTTATCGCCTGGATTCAGCGCGACGGCTTTCCGGAGCTGGGGCAGGGCCGCCTCGGGCTTTCCCAGCTTAGCCAAAACGAACCCGAGCTGATAGCGAGCCTCAAAATCTTCAGGCGCTTTGGCAGCTCCAAGCTCCAGTTCAGGCTCTGCCTTCGCGTAATCGCCCAGCCCCCGATAGACCATACCGAGCAGGACGTGCCCCGAGGGATCGGCTGGTTTTTGACGCACTAAATCGCGCGCCGGCGCAAGCGCGTCAGTGTATGCAGTTACGTCTACGAGCGCTTTAACCTCGGCTGCGAGGGCGACCGTATCGGTCGGATCCTGGCGGACGACTATGCGGTATTCATCGGCGGCCTCGCGAAAGCGCTGTTCGTTGGCGTAGATGTTGCCGAGCGTAAGGTGCGCGGCCGTGATGCCGGGATGTTTGCTGAGCAACTCGGTGAAGAGGTGGACCGCGTCAGCCACGCCTGCGCCATCGACCGGCGGCAGCCCATTGGCTTGCCTGGCCTTCGCAGCCTTATAGGTTGCGGTCGCCAAAGCGAGCTGCAGATCCGGATCATCGGGCTGAATCCGGACGGCTTGGCGCCAGGAATCCAGGGCGGCGTCGTAACGGCCTCCGTTCGAGTAGAACCTGGGCCAGCCCGTCCAGGGCGCAGACAAGTTGCGGATTGGTTGCGAGCGCCTTGCGAAACTCAGCTTCCGCACCGGCCGGGTCCGCCAGCGCCGACCCGAGAGCGCAGCGTGCCTGCAGCAGCGCTGGATCATACTGCAGAGCCAGCTGAAACTCCCGGATCGCCGCGTCGGTCTGCTGCTGGCGTTGGCGAACCAGCCCGAGATCGAAATGCGACTCGGCGGAGCGCGGATCCAGTTGCAAAGCGTGTTCGAAGGCCGCGACGGAACATTTGAGATCGTCTTTTTGGGCGAACCAGACGCCGATCGCGTCATAAACCTTGGAGGGTGGCGTGCCTGCCGGGGCATGAGAAGCAGATGCCGGAGGTTTGCAGCTGGGCGGCAGTTGCGCCAAGCCTCTTGCACCCATCCACAGCAAGGAGGCGCCGCAGCAGACAAGCGACCGGCATGATCGAACTATCCTCAATCTACCAACCTCATTGCGCCACGGTATTGCTGATGACCACCGCTGGCTCGGTGACGACCATCAGGCGATCGGCGGCGACGTTGCTTAGCAACTGACGCGTTCCCGAGGGCCAGCGAATCTCGATTTCACGAATTTCGCGCGAGCTACCCAGACCGAAGTGAACGCGCGGATCGCTTGATGCGGCATAGCCGGTGCTGGTCGTTACCTCATTGTAGAGTCTCCTGCCATCGCCAGTCGTTAGACGAATCTGCGCACCGATGCCCATCCGGTTGCTCTTGGTTCCGACGAGTTTGAGCAGGATCCAGTGATTGTGCGTTTCGGTGACATTGCGGAGCACGCTGACCGGAGCGCCGAGAGCCGTGACCACCAGGTCCACACGCCCGTCATTGTCGAAGTCTCCATAGGCGAGGCCGCGGTGCGGGGCAAGCCGGGTGAAATCGGCCCCGGCGGTGGCGCTCACATCTGCGAATTGGCCGTTTCCGAGATTGCGAAAGACGGAGTTCGGTTCGGCATAGCGAAAATGTTGCGAGACTTGCTCGATGTTGTCCAGTACATTGCTGCGAGCTACCACCAGGTCGTTCCAGCCATCGTTGTCGAGATCAACGATGCCGTTTGACCAACCGGACATGGGCCGGGTGAGATTCGCCAGCCGGCTCTGCTGGCCGGCATTCACGAAGGCCGCTTTACCGTTGTTCAGGTACAGAGGAAAGGTCTCATTTTCGATCGCGGTGTGCCAGAGATCCGGCAGGCCATCGTTGTTCACATCGCGGAAATCGACGCCCATGCCGGCGAGGACGTTCCCTTCTTCGTTATAAGCTACGCCTGCCTGCAGGCCGACTTCTTCAAATCGCTTTCCATCGATGTTATGGAACAGCAGGTTCGGGCTGTTGTCGTTGGCGACGAAGACATCGGGCCAGCCATCGTTGTCATAGTCGGCGAAGGCGACCCCCATTCCCCTGCCCTCTACCTTGGAGATACCGGTTTCCGCCGAGACATCGGTGAACGTGCCGTCACCGTTGTTGCGGTACAGAGTGTTGGTCAGCGGAGCGAAGCTGCCTGGGTGGCAGTAACCGCGGCCGTTGAGACCCATGCAACTGGGCTCGTAACGGGGATCCCAGTCGCAGTAATTCACCACGAACAGGTCCAACAGTCCGTCGCGGTTGTAGTCGAACCAACCGGCCGCGATGGACCACATCTTGCGTCCGTGATGCATGGCGCCGCTCAAACCGGCCTTCGCTGTGACATCGGTAAAGGTGCCGTCGGCATTATTGTGAAACAGCTGATTTCCGTTCACGTTGGCCACGAACAGACTGGGCCGGCCGCTGTTGTCGTAATCGCCCACGGCTACGCCCATTCCGTAGCCTGCGCCGGCGACCCTGGCGTGCTCGGTGACGTCGGTGAAGGTTCCGTTGCCGTTGTTGTGGAACAAGCGGTTGTAATACTTTGGGCCGGTCTTCGCCAGGGATGGCATCTCGGCGCCGTTGACCAGATAGATATCGAGCAGGCCATCCCCGTCGTAGTCGAATAGTGCGACGCCGGCAGGCATGGTTTCTGGTTGGTGTTTTTCCGGGGTAGGAGAGTTTTCCACTACGAAGTGGACGCCCGCTCGTTCAGCAATATCCTCGAACCTGATCGGGGGCGCCGTTATGCCCTGAGCGAGCAGAAACACACAGGGCGCCGCGGCGTAAAGCAGGATGGTCAGGGCCGAACGCATTCCTCACTCATGAATCTTCAACTTGCATCGATCGTAGCATCGAAAGCAAAACGGCATCACTGCCGCAGCGTGCGACAGTGATGCCGTTGGTTAGACCGGGTTAGTAATTGAACTTCAGAGCCAGCTGCAACTGACGGGGTTGGTTTTGTTGGCCCCCGTTGTTGCTCGAGCCCGTGACCGCTCCAAAGTTTGCCCCTCCGAGAGCAGCGTTCGGAATGGAGAACATCACTCTGTTGAAGAGGTTGAATGATTCGGCACGGAACTCAAAGAATCTTGATTCTCCAAGTCCTACATGGAACCTCCGGAAAATCGACAAGTCGAGGTTCTTAGTCCCATCCGAAGTTAGCGGGTTCACCTTCTCATTGCCGTAGGTGTACGGTTGCTGTAACGCGAAGGCATTCACGTTAAACCACTGCGCGGGAGTGTGGAGACCGGTCCCCTTGTTCGCGTTGCCGACCACGTTCACGCGTTGCTGGCTGATGGAGCCAACGTTTTCCGGGTCGCCGCTGGCGGTTACGGTGAAGGGCCATCCGGAAGCGATTTGGCCAATGCCATTGAGCGCCCATCCGCCAGCCAGATTGGAGACCCACTTGTTGGAAGACTTGTCAAATGGTGATTGCAGGGTAAATGCCGCCGAGAACGCGTGCGTCTGGTTCAGGTCTGACGTGCCGTAATCGACCTTCCGGTTATACGGATTGGTCGAGTTGCAGTTTGCACCCAGCCCGCAGCCGTCGTCGTTTGTATGTGACAGGGTGTAGGCGACAAGGAAGGTAACGCCATGGCTGGTGCGCTTGTTGAGAGTGACCTGTAAGGCGTTATAGCGGCTGTTTCCGACGCTCTGGTCGAACCATTGCTGCTGCATGTAGGGGTACGGCCGCCGGGGCTGGACGTCGCCAGGTCCCGGAGACGGGGTATTCATGATTGGCCCCCAGTCCAGGTGCCTGCCGACGGAACCGACGTAGTTGACATCGAGAACGGCATTCGCCGGCAACTCCCGTTCGATCCCGACATTCCACTGGTCCATGTACGGGGTCCTGAAGTTCGGATCCACCATCCACTGGCTCACCTTACTGAAGTCATTGATGGGATAAATTAGCGATCCGCCATTGCCGAGTGCCAGAGGATCGCCGGCCGGCGCCGTTGGAGCATTGACATTGAGACCGGCATTGTCGAGGGTGTTCACTGCTGGCCAGTTGCCACCGAAATTCTGCGACAGCTGGACCACTGTGGCCCAGGCATCGTAGAAACGGCTATAGCTTGAACGGACGACCATCTTGTCCCCGAGGCGGTAGGCCACGCCGACCCGGCCAGCCCAATCGGCGAAGGAGTTCTTGATCACGCGATGATCGGAGGCCGGGTTGACGAAGGCGTGCGGCGGAAGTCCGCCCGGAGCAGGCGTGCTCGATGCAGTGTAGATGCCGGTCGGTATGCAAGGCGCCCCCTGCGTTGCTGAGCAGTTAGGGGGGAGCGCATTGAGTTCATACTGGCCGGTGAGGGGGTTAGCATTGCCGGTATAGAAGTTGCCGCCCTTGCCGGTCCCGTAGATCGGTTGCCAAATGAAGTCGTTGCGGAAGCCGACATTGACGGTAAGACGGCTCGTCGCTTTGATCTGATCCTGAACGAATATTCCATCGGTCCACCCGCCGCCGGCCACCTCGAGGATGTTTCGATAGCTGGCTTCACGGGGAACCCCAAGCAACAGGGATGCCCAGGCGTTTCCTCCCTTGCCCTGATCCGCCCCGAGGCCCGCGGTCTGCGAGGTTCCGAAAGAAGCTCCGGAGTATGCGATCGGCGAACGGAAGTTGTTGGTCTGGAAGTCGCCGCCGGCTTTGATCGTGTGTCTGCCGATGATCTTGGTGAATGCGCCGCCGAACTGCCAGTTATCCGCCAACCCTGTTTCCTGCAGCTGCGAGCCGGACAGCGAAAGATAGTTATCCGCCGACCACTGCGGTGCGTACAGCTTGTTGTTTAGAGTCATCCAGGACTTCGACATCCCGAGGGTCTGCAACTGCCCAAGAAACGCCGGGGTTTCACTGGGATACCCGTTGCCGGTGATGGTGTCTCCGAAGTTTCTGCCGAAGTACACATCCGAGAAGGACGTCGGGTTGAAGGTATGAGTCCAATGCCCAATGTAGTTGTGGCCGAGAACATGGATCGTGTTCAGCCCGATGACGTTGGTTGTATTCGCCACCTCCTGGTCGAACTGGCTATAGCGAAACATGAGCTGGTTATTGTTGCCGAAATTCTGATCGCCGCGAATTGTTCCCGAGTCCTGGTTGGTCTGCGCGGGCCCGGCCGAAAAGATATTGTTTCCGTTCACCAACGCGCCGGCATGAGGGATGAGTGACTGGTAAAGCGCCGAGATCGGACTGATCCGGTCGCTGGGAATAACACTGCCAGGGAACACGGAGCGCGAGTACGTACTGGTTGCGGGATTGAGAGTGGTTGTCGCCGGATCGTAGATAGGTACGCCCAGGGCGCTGAAATCGCCGTTGCGCATCGCATCCGTCGGTGCAAGGGCTCCCGTTGTTACCGCGGATCGGATCCGGAAGCCTTCCCACGCTGCGTAGAAGAAGGTGCGGTTCCTGCCGTTGTACACCTTGGGAATCCAAACGGGGCCGCCGACGGAAGCGCCATATTGATTCTGTTTCAGCGGCGGTAAAGTTGCTTCGAAGTACCCGCGCGCGTCCATATCCTTGTTGCGCAAGAACTCCCACAGGGCGCCGTGGTACTGGTTGGTCCCGGACTTGGTGACTACGCTCACGATGCCTCCGGCGGCCCCACCGTACTCTGCAAGATCGTTATGACCCTGTGTTTTAAATTCCTGAATGGCGTCCACGATCGGCGAATAGTTGTACATCCCGAGCATCGTGTTCAGGTCGTTTTCCCCATCCAGCACAAAATAATTGCTGCGGTTGCGAGCGCCGTTCACTGCCGGGAAGGTGAAGCTTCCGAGCGAGTGACCAGCCCACCCGCCTCCTCCGCTTGCGCTCTGGTCGCGATTTATGTTGGCAACGCCCGCCGTGATGGTCAGCAACTGGGTGAAGTTACGGCCGTTTAGAGGCAGGTCGGTCACCTCCTTGGTGTTGACGACTGTGCCGAGTTCCGAGGTTGCAGTCTCGAGCGCCGCCCCCTCCGCTGCGTTCACCGTTACGTTTTGCTGCGCTGTACCGACGGTCAATTGAAAATCGTAGGTCGCGGTCTGGCTCACTTCCAGGGTAATGGATTGTTGTCTCACGGCAGCGAAGCCGGTCGCTGATGCCTGCATGGAATAAACGCCGGGGACGACGCTGGGGAAGGCATAGGCTCCGTCGCTGTTGGTGGTGGTGGTCCTCACGACGGAGGTTGCGGCGTTGGTAAGCTCGACCTGCGCATTTGGGATCGCGGCGCCGGTCGGATCCTTGACGACGCCATTGATGGTTGCGTTTGCCTGCTGTGCCGGGGCGGGCTGGGACGCGACTCCAGCGAGACCCAAAAGGATTAAAGACGCCGTGAGATACCAGTGCCGATTCCAGCACGTTCTAAATAAGCCTCGCATACTGTCCTCCTAAAAAGATCGCCCGATCAGCATCAGCGGCGGTGGCGAACCGAAGGCTACTGAGTTGGCGGCGACCAAATGAATTGAAAAACCTGGGGTCCCAAATATTGTTTGGTATTTTCAGCAGTACTTTAACGCTAACGGACGGATGCTACTCGCAGCTTTATAGAAGTGTCAAGGGCTTCGCCCTGAATTTGGGACGGTGGCGTTATCTGACACTGAAGCCCCATAAAGAAGTTGCCATAGCGCTGCGGAGCCGTATTCTATAGGGTCCCTACGACCGCGATGAATAGCGGGGACCGCCTGTCACCGATGCCGTACTGCGAGTTTCTTCATCGAGCCGGAGGTCGTCCCTGTTTCCCTTGACAGAGGTTTCATGTAGCGGATACAAAGGATAGTTATCGTTAACTGTAACGATCTATAAGGCAGCCAGGCCGGCGCGTTTCCGGCTTCCGGTGAAATTAAGGTGAGGTCCCGATGTCTAGTCTGGCGTTCGCAGCTGTCAACCGCGGATTGGCGGTAAGCACTCTCGCGCTGGCAGCCCTTGCATGTTCCTGCCCAGCGATGTTTGCTCAGGAGGGCATCGCGGCGAGTGCCCCAACAGCCTCGCAACCCCCCGAAGTGATTGACCGCATATGGCAGAAGGCCAGCTCGAAGTATGACCAAGAGCGCAGACACATTCTCGGTCTCGTCGATCAAACCATCGATGGTGGCCCCTACCGTGCTGATTGGGATTCGTTGCAAACTTACGAGGCTCCGGCATGGTACCGCGATGCCAAGTTCGGCATCTTCATCCATTGGGGGGTTTATTCCGTCCCGGCGTTTGGCAGCGAATGGTATCCACGAAATATGTACCGCGAGGGGACCCCAGAGTACACCCACCACATCGCCACGTATGGTCCGCAGGATAAATTCGGCTACAAAGACTTTATCCCCATGTTCAAGGCGGAGCATTTCGACCCCGCCGCGTGGGCTCACTTATTCGCCGAGTCGGGGGCGAAGTATGTGGTCCCGGTTGCCGAGCACCACGACGGCTTTGCCATGTACGACAGCGGCCTGAGCGATTGGACTGCGGCCAAGATGGGACCGCATCGGGATCTTATTGGAGATCTCGCGAAGGCGGTTCGCGCCGAAGGTCTGCATTTTGGTGTGTCGTCGCACCGGGTCGAACATAACTTCTTTCTCGGGGTGGGACGCGCGATTCCGTCTGACGTGAACGATCCCAAATACGCGGCATTCTATGGTCCGGCGCACAACTGGCTGGAGAATCCGCACCCGACGCCGCTGGCCAACGATTTTACCTTCGCTTCCGCGGCTTGGACGGATGACTGGCTCGCCCGTTCCTCGGAGCTCGTCGAGAAATACCACCCGGACATCATGTATTTCGACTGGTGGATCGGCCAGGCTTCCGTCCGCCCGGCTCTCACGCGTTTCGCCGCATTTTATTACGACGCGTCGCTGAAGTACGGCGATCACGTCGGCGTGATCAATTACAAAGACTACGCCATGCAGGATCACTCCGCCGTGCTCGATCTGGAGCGAGGACAGCTGGGGAATATCCGTCCCATTCCCTGGCAGACCGATACCTCGATCAGCAACAAGTCCTGGGGATTTATTGAGCACGACACCTTCAAGTCACCAGAGTTCGTCATTGATCAGCTGGCCGATATCGTCAGCAAGAATGGCAACCTGCTCATGAATATCGGTCCCCGCTCGGATGGCACCATTCCGATCGAGGTGCAACAGGTGCTTCGTGAGGTAGGCGCGTGGCTGAAGATCAATGGCGAATCGATCTACGGCACGCGGCCCTGGAAAACTTATGGCGAAGGCCCCACGAAGGTTGCATCCGGCTCCTTCCACGACACCGATACGGCAGCGTACACAGCGGAAGACTTCCGGTTTACCGCCAAAGGAAATACCACGTATGCCATCGAACTGGGCAAGCCTTCGAGCAGGGAGACTGTGATCCGTTCGTTTTCGAGCGACGCGGAGGGGGCGCCCAAGGTTGGTTCTGTCAGCTTGCTTGGCGCTGACGGTACGCTCACTTTTCATCAACAGTCCGATGGCCTGCACATTGAATTGCCGGCGGAGATTCGAGGCAAGTACGCATATGCTTTCCGCATTCTTCCCGTCTCCGCAGCTCAATGATCGGGGTTGCGGTCGATCCGAATGGTCATGTCGAGTGCGGTGCTAAGTCTTTGTCCTATTACCCCTTTTCGAAACTACCACTCGCTTTCTGGATTTGGCCTTCAAGTGAGCTGGAATTTCACCCACCATGGGTTGAGACCTTCTCAGCGTGGAGGAACGGACCACCAATGAGGGATCAAGGATCACGCACTTGGCACTGGGACGGACCTTTGATTCAATCAAACTGAGGAGGATTTTCGCCGCACGTTCCCCGATGATCTGGCTATGCTGGTCAACACTAGAAAGCGGAACGCGCAATTCGCTATCGTAATGGAGATTTCCGCATCCGATGACGGCGATATCCTCTGGAATACGCAGGCCTGATTCCACGATGGCTGTCATCGCACCAATCGCCAATGGATCGTTATAACAGAAGACGCCGTCCGGTCTCGACCGTTGCTTCAGCAAAAACCGCATGGCCTCCGCACCGTGTCGTCTGCTCTCGATATCAACCTTCGACCTTTCCACTACATTTGAAGCAGAGAAGCGTAGGCCGCGGCGCTGGAGCGCCTGCTTATACCCTTCAAATCTACGCATCCCTGTGCTGTTGTCTTTTCCACGGATATGGGCAATGGTCCGGCAACCCTGGTCCACGAGGTGCTCGGTTGCGATCCGTCCGGCTGCTTCGTCATCGATTCCTACAAAGTTTGCAACCAAGCCCGGAACCTCTCGATCGATCAGGACGTACGGCTGACCCTGGCGAGCCATCTTTTCAAAGACCGCTGTTTCATTGCTGGAAGAGGCAATGACCAAGGCGTCTAGCTGCCGCGAGACCATCTGGTGTATCTCGCGCGCTTCCAGTTCCGTATCTTCTTCCGAGGACGAGATGATAACCGAATATCCCCGTTGTCCTACAACGGTGGATAAGGCCTTGGCTACCTCCGCAAAAAAAGGATGCAGCAAGTCGGGGACGACCAAACCGATGAGGTAGGTGCGGCCGGTAACGAGGCTGCGGGCTACGACGTTTGGCTGATAGTCCAGTTCTTTGGCTCGCCGGAGAACCCGTTTCCGTGTCTTCTCTCCGATGTCCGGATGGTGTCGAAGAACCTTGGAAACAGTTACAACCGAGAGTCCCAGATCGTCTGCGATGTCTTTCATGCGCACGGTCATGAACGGCACTATACAGGCCCATGAGGCTCAATTGAAATGGTCCTTCCCGGAGGAATCTGCCGTCGCCCAGGAAAACAGCCGACTCTTGGGTCAATCGCTCCGTCAGGACTGCAGGATTGTTGCGGCTAGGACCTCCGCGCTTGACTGGCGCTCCACCGCCATAATCCGAGCCATCATCACATCTCGCCGTGAGCATCTTAAAAGAACCGCACATTCAGCGTCGGATTGCCCTTCCAGTGTCGAGATGACGAAGACGAAGCGCTCGAAAGGATCCAACACAAGGATTGCGGCAAAGGGATTGTTGTCCTTGCCTGAGATTGGCGGGGCCTTTAGGGCGATGATGGATGTGTTATCTGCGTGGTCTGGTACCGGTATGATCATCTGGATCGCACACTTGAGAACCGCTCGCCGGCTCCATGAATGCGCCCAGTCCGCAAAAACACCGATCCACTCCCCGCATTCTCCCATCGCACAAACAAGACATTGCTCCGCTTTATCATGGTCCGCCGTCAGGCGGAACGCATGCAGGTACAGACTGCGCATCTCTTCATTAAACGTCGCAAAAAAGTCGGTCACAGTTGCGTACCGTGTTGCTCGTTCATCGATCAATTGCATTGGCTACAGCATACGGTTTTCGATCGACGCTGAGATCCTCTATACCCCTACCCGGGCGTCTCCGCGCCGCGCAAAGCGTGTTTAACCGAACAGGCGGCTTGCACGGCGCGGGACTCTTCAACTCTGAGGGAGAGCTGCTAGCGTTGCGTGAAGACGTCGGCCGGCAAAACGCCGTCGACAAGTTGCTCGGAGCGGAGTTCCTTGCGGACCGACCCCCGCTGCGTGATTCGCTACTGCTGCTTTCCGGCCGCGCGAGCTTTGAGCTGTTACAGAAGGCCCTGATGGGAGGCGTTGCCGCGGTGGCGTCGGTGGGGGCCCCATCCATCCTGGCGGTACAGGTGGCGAGGAATTTCGATATTACGCTGGTTGGTTTTCTGCGAGACCATCATTTCAACGTGTATCACGGAACCGACCATGTGTCAGGCTGCAAGCACGTGAATGAGTAAGGACCTTTATGAAGCTGAGAATCAAAGGGAATTCGTTACGACTTCGGGTCTCGCGTTCTGAGCTCGCGCACTTCCAGGCAGGAGGCCGGATCGAGGAAACAATCCACTTCGGTGCGGCTCCTGAGGCCACTCTGACCTACGCATTGGAATCGGCCCTCAACGCATCACCGGGAACAGTTCGGTGTGGAACCCGCGAAGTGACGGTGGTTCTTTCGAGAGATCGGGCACGCATCTGGGCGGCACAGAGCGAAGTTGGTGTGTATACGACTCTCGACATAGGGCCGGCAGGGCCACTTGAAATCGTGGTCGAGAGGGATTTCGCTTGCCTCGATCCGACAGGTGAGGATGACAGCGATGCTTTCGTCAATCCCCTCGCTGGAGCGACTTGCTGATCGTCAGCGATCGACTCTGACCGTCTGCGCAACCGAACTTCGCCGGCGTGCAACCGTACTCAAAGACTCAGCCAAGGAGCGCGTAGAAAGTCATAAGCGGAAATGCCTACTTTGCGCGAATACTCAAGCCAACGGCGAAAAGTCGCGTGACCGCGGCGCGCTCGTCCGTGTCGGGCTAAGCCGAGAGTGTCATGCACTCAAGATTCGCATTCTGGACGATGGTCTCTGGGTCAATACCCACGACAACGCGGCGACGGCACGATAGTGAGCCGTTTTATTTCGTAAGCGTCCACAGTGACGCCGGGCAGAAGCTCAGCCCTGATCCGGTCCTCTACCATGTGCTTTAACCCGCCAAGGGGCAGAGCAGAAATCACAGAAAACTGCGCAGGCCGCAGCGTTTCCGGGCCGCGCAGAGTAAAGCCAAACTCGTACATTATGTCGGTCAGGGCTATGTATTGTCTGGCTGCGGCCACGTCTCCGAGGTCGAGGACTAAGACATAGTTCGCCAAAAAATTGCGCTCATCTTTAGCAGAGAGCATACAACTCTGTGCAAATTTGAAGCAGCATTTTTTAAGGCCTGCGCCGCAAAATGGCGTGCCAAAGACCCTAGATCAAACACCGCCTCTGGTCGATATAGAGCTATGCTCCATCCAGTCCAGCCCTCTCATCGCGTTTACATGCTGTTCATCTTCGGCAAGGACTGGCAAGTTTCGTTTCTCGATGCAGACCTGACGATATCGCCTCTCAAGACGCTGACGTTTGTTGACCCGGAAGACATCAGAGATCTGGCGCGGCGAGGTCATGCGTTAGAAACGTCCCAGGCGCGGGCCTTGTTCGATTATTCGATCGGGAGCGGGAGGGGAGGAATCTACCTTCAGCTAACGACAGAGCAGTACTCTACACTGCGAGAAAGTTGTTAATGCAATGTGGAAGAACCCGGTGCCTGGATGGGCTTACCACCGCACCGTGAGGCTTACTCCACCTCGTTCAGTTCCCCGTCGAGCCTTTGATCATGGTCCGGTTCTCAGTAGCTCGGGTAGAGCTTGCGAGTGCGACACGTCGTGCAGTGTTGCTGATGTATGGCCAAGCGGTATTTAGCAGAATTGCGTTCGGCCAGCGCCCGTCTTCTAACCTCAGCCGTTAGGTAGGCCGGTGGCCCATACAGTTGGGCGGCCGCGTCGCCTGATGCCAGCGACGAAGCGCAACCTCATACTGCTCCTGACGGCGACCTTTTCAGGCAAGCCTTACGTCTTGGATTTGATGCCACACTCATTCGCCGATGCACGTTGACGCGATTTGACGCTAGGAGGCTTGCGTCGGATGTCGTTACACTACACACACCACGATCGAGCTGTAAAAGTATGCCCAGAATCCTCTGCGTCGGGTCGGATCTGCCGCTTCTCGAAAGCCGGTGCGCCGTCCTGGAGGTTTCTGGCTATGACGCATGCGTCGGCGCCCCCCCCCGGTCTGGTGAAGTCGTGCTCCGCAGGCAGAAATTTGATCTTGTGGTGGTATCGTCTCTGAACGACGGTGACATTAACCTATATGGTGGCGCGGAGGTGCTAGTCCTCGACGGGTTCACCATGCCGTCTGAGTTGATCGATTTGGTGGCCCAGCGGTTAAACAGGCAACAGCGAACATGACAGAAGATGAGGCAATCAAAGCAACGGTGCGCCACCTGGCGGACCTTTTGCAACGCTTCGGAGAGCCGGTCCAGCGCCCAGCCAAGGTGATTTCTTGGCCTAGCAAAAAGAGGCCCCAGCCGAAGCCAGGGCCGTCCTAAGAAGCTATTGCCGCGGATCATACTCCGGGCAATCGAAGGCTGGATAGTTCATCCTTTGGTGCCTCTTCTCGCCCTTCGCCCGTCGTGCCTTCTGAGCGGCCGCAACCTCTGCACTTGTAATGCCGCCTTGTGTCGTGGTCCATTGTTTTCGCTTCCACTCGCTTATCCACGTATTCAATGAACACTTGGGGAACTCGGCGAGGATCGGTGAGCGTTTCAGTTGTAGTTTGCCGCCTCGGTTACGGATATCCGCCATGAGCATCGATTCGAATTGACGGGTCTTGCTCCATGATTAAGAAGCTGATGGGTCACGAATCCATCTCAACCACACAGAAATACCTTCACCCCTCGATTAAGGGCGCGGCAGAGATCATCAATAAGAGGAACCGGAATACCGCGCTGCACATCGTCAAGAGCGGGTAGCGATTGCCACAAAAGTTGCCACAATGACCGAGTTTGGGTCCGAACAAATCGCCGCTGAAGATTAGAGTCAACTGGTTGCCCCCCAGGGATTCGAACCCCGATATGCTGCTCCAGAGGCAGCTGTCCTACCATTGAACGAGGGGGCAACGCGGTAAACAAGAAGCCGGCTGATCCGCCCGGCTTTCCTATTTTAAGAGCAGGACGCGCGCTGGTCAATCCGAGCCACCCCGGGCCACCTGCAGCGGCTTTTGGGCGCCAAAGCCGTCCGGGCTCTTTCGGGGATGACCACAGGGATGCCGAACGGAACGGCCAGCGGGGCGCAGTTCAGTTCCTTAATCCAGCAAAACCCTGGCAAACACATCATGATCGACATTGCCGCCGGTAGCCACCAGGCCCACACGTTTTCCCGGAAGAGTGTGCTTCTCCTTGAGAGCCGCCGCCAGACCGGCCGCGCCTGCTCCTTCTACCACGTTGTGCGTGTCCGTGAAGTAATACTTCATCGCCAGGCGGATTTCTTCTTCGCTCACGCGTACTACGTGGTCGACGTTGTCGAGGACTACTTCGAGCGCGGCGTCATCGGGGACGCGACAAGCCATCCCGTCACCCAGCAGAGTGCTTACCGGGGCGGCGATGCTGCGTTTTGCCTCGAATGATAGCGCGTAAGCCGGCGCACCCTCGGCGACGACTCCCACGATCCGCGTCTTCAATTTCATACCGTTGCGTACGGCGCTGCAGGAGCAGATCCCCGATCCTTGCCCGATCGGCACATAGACCACATCTACATCCGGCACTGCGGAGAAAAACTCAAGCCAATAGGTAGCCACCCCTTTGACTATGTCGCGATGATAGGGCGGTACAAAATGCCACCCGTGCTGCTCCGCCAGCTCCTGCGCGTGCTCTTTCGCTTCCTGGAAGTCACTGCCAAACTCGATGAGATCGGCGCCCTGTGCCCGCATCGCGGCGTTTTTTTCCGCACTGTTGCCGTGCGGTACCACAACGTGCGCCGGCACCTTGAACCCACTCGCCGCCAGGGCTACAGCCTGACCGTGATTGCCGCGGGTCGCGGTGACCAACCCGGATAGACTGGTGGATCTGTGAAAAAGCTCTGCCGTATACACGACGGCAGTGCGGGCCTTGAACGCGCCGATCGGAGTTTGGTTCTCATGCTTTACCCAAACTTCGGTTCCCAGACGTTCACATAGCAGAGGCCACCGAAACTGCGGTGTGGGTGGCATGACCGCGTAAACCAGTTCCTGCGCATCCTTGATCTCGTCGATGGTCGGCAAAGCGGTTGCAGCTAATACTTGGTTCGCCATGATGGGTTCGGCTCCCATGTCATAAATAGTCTAACTCGCCTTCCTGCTGCGACGATTCTTTGGTCACTGCTGGCTGAAGAACGCCGGACGATCTGAACGAGATACCGCGCAGTCATTGACTTCGAGTAAGCTGGTCGCCTGCCCCTCAAAGAGTTAGATCGCAGGTGTTAGGATCGCGTCATGTACCCGTCTCCACACCCAGCAGCGCGGCAGCAGGCGGCGCCTCTGCTTGCAGAGGCCACCAAGTTGCTCAGGGCCGGACAACCGGCCGATGCGATCGCGCCGTTAAGCGAAGCGGCGCTGCTGGAGCCTTCCAATTCCATGATCCAGCACGATCTCGGTCTCGCCTGTCTGGAGGCCGGCCTTATACCGGACGCCATCGCGGCATTGCAGCGGGCCGTCGCGTGCAACCCGCGCTACTCCGATGCATATCTCCGCCTGGGAGTCGCTTTGGAGAAGCTGGGCAACAATGGTGGGGCAATCATTGCCTACGACCGCGCCACTGAGCTCCAGCCATCCCTGACCGAGGCCTGGTTCCGCGCCGGCGCGCTGGTCCATATGCTGGGCCACCGCGACGAGGCGATCGGTTGTTTCCGCCGGGCGGCTGCGACCGGAGGTGAGACCAGCTTCGGCCGCCTTGGCAAGGCTCGGGCCCTGCTGACCGAGGACCGCAATCAGGAAGCCGAACAGGTGCTGCGGCGGACGCTGAAGCGCGATCCGAAGAACGCCATGGCGCATGATCTGCTGGGCAATCTGCTCTCTGAATTCGGCCGTTTCGACGAGGCCCGCGAATGCTTCCAACGCGCCATCGCTCTCGCGCCGCTGCTTGCGGGATGCTACTACGACCTGGTCCGGTGCCGCCCCGTCACGAGCAATGACGACGGTTTGCTTCAACAGATGGAGGCCGCGCTCGATACGCCGGGACTGGAAGCGGCGCAACGTGTGCGGCTCCACCTCGCGCTGGGCAAGGCGGCCGATGATCTTGGCGACTACGCGCTGGCCATGCATCATCTCGACGCCGCAGACGCTGTGCGCCGGGGTTCTTTGTCTTTCGACTCAGTTGCGTTCGCCGTCGAGATAGACAGATTGATTGCCCGCTGTACCCCAGAATGGATTGCGCGGACGTCCCAACTCGGCAGCTGCGATGCAACGCCGTTGCTGATTCTAGGCATGCCGCGTTCCGGCACAACGCTGGTGGAGCAGATCATTTCCAACCATCCCGCAGTCGGGGCCGGCGGCGAGTTGCATTTCTGGAACGAGCGTGGGGCGGCGTGGCACCGCTCCAGCGCGGCAGGGACCGAAACTCCGTTCCTCGCCAAGGCGGCAGCCGACTATCTCGGAGTGCTGCGCGCGATTGCACCGACGGCGACGCGAGTCACCGATAAGATGCCGTTCAACTTCCTCTGGGCCGGGCTGATCCATGTGGCATTCCCGCGCGCGGTCATCATCCATTGCCGCCGCGCTGCAGTCGACACCGCGTTATCGATCCATCAAACACATTTCCATCCGGGCTTGGCGTTTCCGACCGGAGGCTCTGAATTGGTCGACTATTTCCGCAGCTACCAGCGGCTCGTGGGCCATTGGCGGAGCGTTCTGCCGCAGGATCGCTTCATCGAGGTGGACTACGAGGCGCTGACCCGCGCGCCCGAACCCGTGATTCGACGGATCATCGCGGCTTGCGGACTGGCGTGGGACGACGCGTGCCTGCGGCCGGAGTCCAATCCGCGGGCGGTGAGGACACCCAGCAAGTGGCAGGCCCGCCAGCCGATCTATCGCAACTCCGTCGCGCGCTGGCGACGCTACGAACCATGGCTGGGGGCCCTGCGACCGCTGGTCGACGACTCCGAATCAGAGGCGGGAACTGCCCAAGCGTAATCGGACTGCAAACAACTCACTGTCCTGACCACCGATTCCGGGTGCCCCTCCCTCGCCCTTGAGCCGGGGGGCCTTCCGATCTGCGAAAAAAAGCTCCGCGCACATTACGGAAATGTAATGTGCGCGTCACCCGTCCGTCAGAAACCGTTTGTGATACTTGGGGCGAGTTGAAGGGGAGCTGACCACGGTCGAACCCCTGCACTCATACACGTCCACGAGCCGGTAACAGCAGCGTCAGACATTGCTGTCTGCTTGTTCCCTGTCCTTAGCCACCGGCGCAACTGACCTTCACATCTCCGTGCCGCCGGCCGGCATTGTCAAATCGCGTGATAACCCCGTGGGAGAAGAATCGATGTCCAGAACGAAGATCCGAAAAGCGACTCGAAATAAATCGAGAATCAACCGTCTGCGTCCGCTCGCCGGTCTGCTGGCGACAGGGCTGAGCGTTCCGATGTTCGCTCAGTCCGTGCCGTTCCCGACCTACTCCACGGGCCCGCAGGCGAACGGCTCATTTGTCGTGAGCAGTGGCCAAATCATCACCCCGGCCGGCAAACAAGTCGACCTCGGCATCCGGGTCCGCGCGAAGGCGGTTGCGGTGAATCCTATTGCCGCAACTCACACCGCGGCCGTCCTCACACTGGGCGCGACGCAGGCCGTCGAGGTGTTCGACACGCGCACGGGCGACGTCCTGCAGAATTACATCGCATTCGGCTCGGATCCAAGCGGCAGCTATAGCGGAATCGCTTATTCGCCGGACGGCAAGTATCTGATTTTCAGCCAGGACAGCAGCAATGTAACCATCGCGAACGTCTCTGCGGAAGGCTTGCTGACCGATAACGCACAGGTAAGCGTGCCGCCGAACAATTCGTTCATCAAGTGCTTTCCGAACAGCGCACTGGGCGCTTATGCCAACCCCTGCGGCACGTTCTATACGCCTAAAACTGCTTATCCCGGCGGCATCGCGATATCAAATGATGGCAAGAGCGCTTATGCCCTCCTGAACCAGAACAATACCCTCACCAAGATCGACCTGACCGCGTCGAAGCCGACCCAGGGACCGCAGATCCGTGTAGGCAACGCTCCGCACAGCATTGTGATCGGCAGCAATGGCACGACCGCCTACGTCAGCAACGAGGGCGGCCGGGCCGCTACCCAGTCGGACTTCCAGATCTACTCCGCCGGCGCTGAAATCGTAGCCGACCCGGTGGTGGGCGCGGCGATTACCGGTACCGTTTCAGTGGTTGATCTGCCATCGATGAAGGTCACCGCCACTATCTCGACCGGTCTGCACCCGACTGGGATGGCGTTCTATGGCGGTTACCTGTTAGTGGCCAACACCTATAGCGACACCATCTCGGTTGTCGACACGTCTACCAATCAGGTGGTGAAGACGATCAGTCTTGGGCTGCCGATCAAAGTGCCCCACCAGAAGGTGGCGGCGTATGGCGCCGCGCCGAACTCGATCGCTGTCGATGCCACCACAGGCACTGCCTACGTCGCACTTTACAACGCCAACGCGATCGCGGTGGTCAACCTCAACGCCAAACCAAACGACGCCGTCATGGGCATGATTCCGGTAGCCTATGCGCCGAGCTCGGTGGTGCTGACCAAGAACGGTAACAAACTTATCGTTGCCAACGACAAGGGTGTGGGAGCGCTTTATTCGTTCGAGACCGATTACAAGGTCACCGACTACAACACGCACCAGGATAATGGCACGGTCAGCATTATCAAGGTACCGAGTGGTCAAAAGCTAGCGGAGATGACGGAGCAGGTCTTCGAGAACAACCACTGGGATCTGACGGAGAATATCAAATCTGCCGCAGGGGGGAGCCAGGATATAAAGGCGGTCGCAATCCCGGCCAAGATCGGCGATCCGTCGCTGATCAAGCACGTGTTCATGATCATCCGTGAGAACCGGACCTATGATCAGGTTCTGGGCGACGTGGCTGCGGGCAATGGCGACAGCTCGTTGGCGGTGTTCGGCAGCAAGGACACCCCGAACGCGCACGCGTTGGTGAAGCGCTTCCCGCTCTTCGACAACTTCTACGACCCGAGCCGCCAGTCGGCTGACGGTCACCAGTGGATCACCGAAGGCATGGCGCCCTACGCCGACGATATCCAGTCGCCTGACTGGGTTCGCAGCTATCCGGGCGGGAACGCTGGCGACGCACTCGCTTATCAGAATAAGGGCTTTCTGTTTTCGGAAGCTTCTGCGGCTGGTTTGCCAGTGAAAATCTACGGCGAATACGTCGAGTACGACAAGTTCCTGCAGCCGAACGGGTCGACCAAAGAGCCGACCTGGAGCCAGTTTTACACTGACTCGCAGAACTTCGAGTCTGGGGCCGAGAAGACGCTGTACTACCAGAACACGGTCCAGGCACACTCCTCTGTCCCGGCCGTAGCCAACCATCTCATCACCAACTTCCCACAGTTCGATCTGGGCATTCCCGACCAGTTCCGCGTCGATCTGTGGCTGCAAGACTTCAAGACCGACGTCGCAGCCGGTACGGTGCCGGCGCTGAGCATCCTCTGGGTCATGGATGACCACACCGGCGGTCCGCCAACTCCGGAGGCCGAACAGGCCGATAACGACCTGGCCGTGGGGCGCATCATCGATTACATCAGCCACAGCAACGTGTGGTCCTCGTCGGCGATCTTCATTGAAGAAGACGACGCGCAAAACGGCGTCGACCATGTCGACGGTCATCGCAGCCCGGGCTATATCGTCAGCCCGTACGCTGTGCAGAACGGACCCGCCGATCACACCTATTACACGCAGGTCAACATGACGCGGACCATCGAGCAAATTCTCGGTCTGCCGCCCATGAACCAGTTCGACCTCGTGGCTTCCCCGATGACGACGGCTTTCGTCCAGGGCACGCCGTCCGCGGACAACTTCCAACCGTGGACGCACTTGCCGACCCAGGTCCCACTGGACCAGGGCGTCACGACAACCACCGCATCCAACCAAGCGATTAGCCCGGCCGTCAAGGCCTTAAAGGTGGCCTGGCTCCAAAAGAAGAAGCAGATCTTTGCCGGCAAACTTACCAAGCCTGACGCCGAAGATCCAGACGCTGTCAACCACTTCAATTGGTACATGTCGACCGGGTTTACGCGGCCCTATCCCGGCGAGACCAAGGTTCGCCCTCCGAGCGAATTCAACAAACCTGCACCCGCCGGCGACCTGGACGACTAAGAACACTTTCCTCCTGTGACTG
Source organism: uncultured Acidobacteriaceae bacterium (assembly GCA_963847155.1). Lineage (GTDB taxonomy): Bacteria > Acidobacteriota > Terriglobia > Terriglobales > Acidobacteriaceae > PALSA-350. Next base: position 306,981 of record CAWJZH010000014.1, read on the forward strand.
GCCCTTTCCCCTAACCGGGGAAAGGGCTGTTTTTTCACGTAACAAACGCAAAGCCGTTTCCCAAGCCGGTCTATCCTGACAGCGGCCACTTAAGACTCTCGGAGCCGGAATGATCGAACTCGCTCTCCATCGCGCGGCAGAAACCAGCCGGCAGATTCCAGATATCGACAAGGATGCCCGCGCCTTTCAGAAGCTGCAGAAGCCGCTTTGCCTCTGGTTGACCGGCTTGCCAGGTGCGGGCAAGTCGACGATTGCGAACCTCCTCGAAAAGGAGTTGTTCGCTCGCGGCAGACACACTTATATCCTTGATGGCGACAACATACGCCAGGGGCTCAGCCGGGACCTGGGATTCTCGGAGGCTGACCGCGTAGAAAATATTCGCCGGACCATGGAGGTCGCCCGCTTGTTCGTGGACGCCGGTCTGGTTGTGATCGTCTCCTTAATCAGTCCCTATCGCGCAGAACGCGACCTTGCCCGTTCGCGGTTTGAGCCAGACGAATTTGTGGAGATCTATGTTGACGCTTCGCTCGAAGAATGCGAGCGCCGTGACCCCAAGGGGCTTTACGCCAAAGCGCGCCGCGGAGAGTTGGTAAATTTCACCGGGATCGACAGCGATTACCAGCCGCCGGAGGCGCCTGAGATCCGCCTTGACACTGTTGCCAAAAGTCCGGACGAATGCGCCGATGTCATTCTCTTCTACCTGGGAAACGAGAGCTTGCATGGCCGATCGCTGCGAAATGCTGACTGAACTGTTGCCGCACGTCACTGCTCTCGCATGTGAATCCGGCCACCGCATATTGGCCCTGTACCAGGATCTCAATCCACAAGTCGATTACAAGTTGGATCACTCGCCTGTGACTCAGGCCGATCTTGTATCCCACCATATTCTCGAGACCGGGCTTTCCCGCCTTGCGCCCCATTGGCCCGTTCTGTCGGAAGAGTCTTCCGCGGTCCCCTTCGACGAGCGGAAATCCTGGCGGCATTTCTGGATGATCGATCCACTCGATGGAACTAAAGAATTCCTCCAGCGTACCGGCGAGTTCACCATCAACATTGCGTTGATCGAGGAGGACCGGCCTGTTCTTGGAGTGGTCTATGCTCCGGTGATCGATAAGTTGTATTTTGCCGCTCGTGGAACCGGCTCATACCGGATGGACGGTAAGGTCACCACGCCCATAAAAGTTGCGGCCACGACAGCCGGGAGCACACGCTTCGTGGTCAGCCGCCACCATGCTTCGGAGCAGGAAAATCTGACCAACTTCACAGATCAGACGAACGGCTGCGAAGTGATGGTGATGGGCAGTTCGCTTAAGTTCTGTCTCATCGCCGAGGGCGCCGCGGATGTCTATCCGCGCAACGGCCCCACCATGGAGTGGGATACAGCAGCGGCGCAGTGCATTCTTGAAGAAGCGGGCGGCTCGGTGTCCGACCTTAAAGGAAACAGTATCAGATACAACAAACACATCCTGCTGAACCCTGGTTTTATAGCCAGAGGCTAATGTCGCTCTAGAACTGCACCCGCAACGCGAATTGAATCTGCCGTGGCGTACCTGCTCCGACCGGGCTGACGGGGGTGGTCGTGTTTACCGTACTTGTAATCCTGCCGAAGTTGTTCAGTAAAATCGTCGCGTTCGGCAACCCGTATTGGGGATGGTTAAAAATGTTGAAGACCTCGGTACGAAATTGGAGTCCCACCCGCTCGGTGAGTGGAAACTCTTTCGCCAATCCCATGTCACTCTGCCATACACCCGGCCCGCGGGCCACATCGCGGGGTGAATTACCCCATGTACCGTTCGCCGGCGCCACAAAGGCAGCGGGGTTCAGCCATTGGCCGACGGTGGAACCGCGCGGTGGGGTGATCGAAACTCCTGGAACGAGATTGGGACGCTGACTGTTGGTGTTGCCGTCGGGTGTTTGCGAAGCCGAGCGATTGACCAGAACGTTTACCGGGAATCCAGTGCGCGCGACCAGCGTGGAAGTGAATTGCCAGCGACCGACAATGGCGTTCACCAGTCCCGGCTGGTTCAGAAAGGCGTTACCCGGCCCGAAAGGAAGCTGGTACACGACGTTGGCATTGAAGACGCTACGCGCATCCCAGAAGCCGCTGGCACGTTCACACCTGGGGCAGGCGACATTCTGGGGCACTAGCGAATCACCATCGCCGCTGCCGTTTGAGCCGTCATCAATTTCGTGCGACCACGTGTAGTTGCCCGAGAACAGGAAGCCGCGCGAGAAGGAACGCTTCACAGAAACAGCAAGTCCCTGGTAGCTGCTGCTGTCCTTGTTACCGCGCCAACTCACCATACCAAATTTCGGGTAAGGACGTAGCCCCGTGAGCGGGTTGACAACGTTCACTTCGGAGAGTGTCAGCAGGTTTGTGCCCTGACTCGCCACGTAAGAAATGGTCCCTACAAAATCAGCGGGCAGGGCTTGCTTCACTGACACTCCCCACTGCGTGACGTAGGTGTCCTTGCGACGGCGGTCATCGTTACGTGGCGATACGATGCCAGTCGTATCCGCGAGAAACGGAGTGACCGGGTAGCTGAGATCGGGAATTGTCTTATTCGACAAAGAGTAGGCGTAGACCTCGTTACTGATGGGTAGGTTCTGATCGTCCAGCTGCCCATCCTCATGGTAGAGCCCAAAACCAGCGCGAATCACGGTCTGCCCACTTCTACCCGGCGCCCACGCGAACGCCAGGCGCGGATCGATATCGCCATAGTTGGGACGGCCGAAGCTGGCGCCGACTCCGCAAAAACCCTGCGGTCCACAGGTGGCGAAATCGAAGGGATTGGCGCGGTTCAACACTTCGTGAAAAATATTGAAAAAGCTGTAGCGTGCTCCCACGTTGAAGGTAACGTTCGGCCTCCACTTGAACTCATCCTGGAGGTAGCCGTAATACTGGGTCTTGCGCAGGCCGTTGATGGGCAGGGCCCCGTTCAGAGTAGCCGTGCTTACCTGGTTTTTGTCGAACGCTGTGAGGGAGGCATAGGTGACCGTCCCAGCTTCTGTGTTTCCCTGGTTCATTTGAATGCGCCGAATCTCGACTCCGGCTTTGATTGTGTGGCGGCCTTTGATCCAGGTCAGGTTATCGATTTCCGAGAAGGAATTGCCCACGCCGATGCTTACCCGGTTGTTACTGAGGTTGGTGAAACCGGAAACCGCGACTGCGTAGGGTATTCCCGATTGGTTGATGTCGTAGGTGTTGGCGGTGCCGCGGTTGTAGCCGAACTTGAACTCGTTCACCAGGGTCGGGGAAAAAATATGCAGGAATTCGATGGCGCCGTTCACGGGCGCAGAGGTCAGCTGCTGCGAATCCAGAAGGTAGTTGCCCGAGCTGGCAAGCGGTTGTGTATTCACCGCTCGATCGAAGTTGAAGCGGACGAATGCAGTATTAGCGGCTGTGAAACGATGGTCGAGCCGGATCATGGCGGAATTCTCAAAGACCACCTGCCTGCCGTCGCTGGTGAATTCATTGATATTGGGATTGCTGGTCGAAATCTGGCCTTGCGGATAAGCATTGAGAATTGGGAGCAGAGCGGGGGAATCCGCGGCCACCCGGGCTTTGAACGCAGCGCTGGGAACGTAGCCTAGGAGTGGAAAACCCCAGTTCTGACGGTAGCCTTCGTAGGCGATAAAGAAGAAAGTCTTATCGCGGATGATCGGTCCGCCGAGGGAAGCCCCGAACTGATTTAAATGAAGAGGCGGTTGCGGGTTTGTGGTCACAGGAACTGGTTGCAAAGCGTCAAAGACATTGTTGCGAAAATATTCGAAAGCGTTGCCGTGGAATCGATTGGTGCCTGAGGGCGAGGTTACGGTAAGCTGCGGACCCCCTGTCGCTCCCGCTTCCGCGGTAGAAAGCATGGCGTCGACGCGAAACTCGTCAACGGTGTCGAGGGGAATCGACAGGCGCACGTAGGATTGTTGCGGCTGGTTGATGATATTGGTGGCGTCAACGCCATCGTAAGTGAAGTTGTCGTCGTCGCGTCCCCGTCCGGCAAATCGAATCGAACGCTGGTTGCTACCCCCGGTATCGACGGCGCTGGGCTGAAACGAGGTGAGATTGGCCCAGTTTCGGCCATTGAGGGGCAGTTGTTTGGCCTGCACTTCGCTGATGCTGGTACCGAGCGCATCCGTAGTCTTGTCCATTTGCTCGGAGCTGGCCGAGACGAGCACCCGCTGCAGACCGCCGGAGACGTTCAGCGTCGCGTCAAGAGTACGGGTCCCGCCCAACACCTGCTCGACATCTACAAATGTGAGCGGCTTGAAACCTTCATGGTTAAACGTGATGGTGTAAGCCCCAACTGGCATCTCGGGGATGTCATAGGTTCCACTCGATGAGGACACAGATTCCCGCCGAAGTCCCGTAGCAGTGTGGATTGCGGTGATCTGGGTATTCGGCAAAACGCGTCCAGAGACGTCCGTGACCGTGCCATTCAAACCCGCGCGGTCAACCTGTGCGATGCCTGGGAGCCCAGTGGATATGGAGATGCAAAGAAGCAGTACGCAGCGCAGGCTGCTGGAGCGATTCACTGTCATGGGGTGGATTAACCTTCTTTCGTCGCGGGGAAAGCAGACGCGATTGAGCCACCTAGGAATCTCATGACATGATTACGACACTGTAATGTTCAAGCTAAAGTTCTGTGACTAGAGATCAATTTTGTAATCGAGTGAACAATAACCAAGTTTTGGTTCGATCGCATCGACAACAAACCTGCTCTTCAAACCGCTTAGTCCTACGGAGACTATGGAGGCCGATCGGGATATCAAATCGTAAAATAATTTCTTTGTCCAACACAGCCCCATGCCACTCTAGCCGCTGTCGCAACCGTTCTGCGCCTGGAGTTCGCTGCTCACTATGGGCTTATAAGCAATCCATGGAGACTCTTTGACGTTATCAAGGAGCGCTCAAAAATTCATCGCCCTGCAATGCAATGCCATCACGCGTTAACAATTCGGCGCTATAAGTCGGAGTCGCATATGAGAATTCTGGTCGTAGACGATGAAGCGAAGACCGCCAAGTTTCTGAAAAAGGGCCTGGGAGAAGCAGGCTTTGTGGTCGATGTGGCGAGCAATGGTTTGGACGGGCTCCAGTTGGCGCAGGATGTGGACTTCGACCTGGTCATTCTGGATGTAATGCTGCCCAGCCTCGATGGCTGGCAGGTTCTTACGCGTTTGCGCGAGGCACACCGAGCCACCCAGGTACTTTTGCTGACCGCCCGAGATGCAATCCACGAGCGCGTACGAGGATTCGAGCTGGGGGCCGATGACTACCTGGTGAAACCGTTCGCATTCTCTGAATTGTTGGCGCGGGCGCGATCGTTGTTGCGCCGGACGCCCTTTCGCCCACAGGATACGATCCGTATGGCCGATCTGGAAATTGATCTGTTACGCCATCGGGCGACGCGGGCCGGCCAGCGGCTGGAGTTGACTGCGAAAGAGTTTCTTCTGCTGTCACTGCTGGCGCGACGTGCCGGCGAAGTCCTGTCCCGGACTCTCATCGCCGAAGCGGTCTGGGACATGAACTTCGACAGCGACACGAATGTAGTGGACGTGAACGTCCGGAGACTGCGCAGCAAGGTGGACGACCCATTCCCGCACAAACTTATCCAGACCATTCGCGGCGCCGGCTATGTGTTGGAAGCCGGCGCGTAGCCTCACGACCGTATCGCGGCTGTGGCGGACGTTGGCCTTCCGGTTGACCGCCGGGTACGCGCTCGCAGGCCTGATTCTGGTGATTTTCGCCACCGCCAGCCTTTACCTCGTGCTGGTTTCGGAATTAGAGAAGAGCACGGAATTGTTTCTGGGCGACAAGTTGAACGTGCTGCGCACGATGCTGCGGCAACGCCCTGACGATTGGGACGCCCTGCGGGAGGAAGTCGAGCTGGAAACGGCGGCGCGACGGAATGAACAGTTCTATATTCGCCTGCTGGATGAGCGAAACACGCCGGTATTAACAACGCCTGGCATGGCAGAGGAATTAGATCTATCGCAACTCGCCCGACGGACACGAGGACGTCCTGAGGTGGCGATCCCGATGAAGGGGAGCCATGGACAAGCCTTCCGCGTGACCACAGCGCTAGCGCCGGCCGGCTCACCTCCTACGCATACCATCACCATCCAGATTGCCATTGATGTCTCGCAGAAAGAAGCCTTCCTGGCGCGCTTTCGGTTGGGGTTCTGGGTGATCATAGTGGGGACACTCGCGATTTTTCCCGTGGTTGGTTATCAGATCGCGCGCCAGGGCATTCGGCCGGTGGAAGAGATGGCGGCGACGGCGAGGCGCATCAGCTCCACCCATCTCGGGGAGCGAATTCTTACGGAAGGATATCCCTTTGAACTGGCGTCGCTGGCCGGCACCTTCAACGAGATGCTGGATCGGCTGGAAGATTCGTTCGATCGCATATCCCAGTTCTCTGCCGATATTGCGCATGACCTGCGCACTCCTGTGAACAACATCCGCGGTGAAGCCGAAGTTGCCTTGGCGCGTGCTCGCACCATCGACGAGTATCGGGATGCGCTGGAGTCCTCTCTGGAAGAATCTGTACGCTTGTCGGACTTGATTGGCAACCTCTTGTTCCTCGCCCGCACAGAAAGTCCCTTGACGCATTTGCGTCGCGAGCGGATCAACGTGGCCGAGTTGCTGAATGGTGTGCAGGAGTATTACGAAGTGTCTGCCACTGAGGGCGGAATCTCTTTGAGTACGACGTTCGGTGATGAGCCGGTGATCGCGGAAGTGGACCGGACGCTGATGCAGCGGGCGGTAGGAAACCTGGTCTCGAACGCGGTGGCACACACGCACTCGGGCGGATCGGTGGTGATGGCGACCAGTTCCGAGAGTGCCGTGGTTCGTATCGAGGTAACCGATACAGGCGACGGCATTCCGGCGGAAGCACTTCCCCGGGTTTTTGATCGTTTCTTCCGCGTGGATCCATCCCGTTCACAAGCCTCGGGCGGCACGGGCCTCGGGCTGGCGATCGTACAGGGCATCATGCTGCTTCACGGCGGCAAGGTGGAAATTGTTAGTCAGCAAGGCAAAGGGACTCGGGTCATTCTCAGCATGCCCGCATCCGCCCCCGCCATGACAAAGGCATGACCCCGGGCGAGCTCGAACTCAGGACACACGCGAGGTAGGGCTGTCGTAGCCTCACTCGCGCTCTATTAACAAGGTGACCGGAATCTCCATTGTTTTCTCAGGCTGCTCGCTGTGCCGTTGCGTTCACCTGCTTCGAGATGGAGGTCAATTTTTTGTCCGCCTCTTTCTCTTCGGCGAGCGTCTCTTCAAGCAATGCGGCTATTTCTGAAAGCCCCAGCGTATTAGCAAAGTCTCTCGCCGATCCATAGCCGGCCATCTCGTGGTGCTCAACCCGCTGAGAGGCGGCGATGAGGGCGGCGTCACGAACTGTACCTTCCTCCGTCTCATCGATCACCTCAGAGCCCTCCTCAAGCACGCCCTGCATCCCGACACAGGTTTTGCCAGTGAGTTTCTTCCCGACCAAATCGGCGATCTTTTCCAAACGGCCGACCTGACCCTTTGTTTCCTCCAAATGGCTTTGGAGAGCATCCTGTAACTCAGGTATCGAAGCGCCTTTCGCCAGCTTTGGAAGTGCCTTTACGATCTGCTTTTCGGCAGAGTAAAGGTCCTTCAGTTCATCGACTAACAGCTCCTGCATTGTCGCAACACTCATGACTCCTCCCTAGTGTTCACACAGATGTTCCTTTCGAGAGCCGCAGACGGTCGCCTGCGGACTACGGATAGGGATGGTTTCTAACCTGGATGCGTTGTTTCCCCCGGGGCGCGGATGATGACCAGCTCAGACGGCTCGCCCGATGATGCGGCGGAAGACCGGCTGCGGGCACGTCACCATCAACGATACCGCGCAGCCGAGTTTTTGCCAGAAGGCGGCCCCAGGATTAGCAGCCGACACAAGAGTGAACAGCAAAGCCTTCTGAGAATCGTTCGCTACCGGTGCTAGAGGCCGGGATGTACCGAATCCTGTATGGGAATACACCCGTTGTGGTCGAAGCCACATGGATGACGATGGAGCCGATTCCGTGCAGTGTGTCCCCCGGACTGGCGGGACCACGGCGGTTGCCGCCCATAAACTCCAGCGCAAACATCGGGAATTCAAGCGAATGGTTTGTCCATACCAGGACGCCACCCGGCTCGACGCCGGAATTGCCCGGGTTATTATTTGGACCGGCGACGACTGTTCTGGGTGCTAATACATTAGCTGTGGGAATTGCTAGGGCGTTGCCCATATCATGCCTCTCTCTCGCGGAAGAAGTTCGTGAATGGAATGGACCGGGCAAGATGCCCGGCCCGGAACGTAACATGATTTGTTTCCTTAACTACACTGTTGTGTGCGCTTTCGCGGCGATTGCTTTCACGCCCCAAGACTTTAGAGACTCTTCTCATGCGGCAACTCGCTGGTGCCAGGAGTAAAGGTTTCGCTGCGCATCAGGTGCCGATAACGAGGATCTTTTCGCAGCGATTCAATGTCAGGCAAAGGAGGAAATTGTAAGTCGGTGGCGCCTTTGCGAGAACAGGCAACAAGCGTGGTCAGCGCATCTTCCCGCTTTCCCAGAAGCTCGAGGATCCTCACTTTGTACAGCCGCGAATCCATGTCACGAGCCCCCAGGGAATCGGCTCGCTCGATGAGCAGGGGAGCCTCTTGCGGACTCCCTGACATGGCTTTGTAGAGGGCGAGCAGCATCCAGCTGGGACCATCCGATGGGTCTGTGAGCAGGTGGCGTTCGGCTTCCTTCGCGGCCCGCAAATAAGCTTCTCTCGCTTCGCCCCGATGTTTCCGCAAGGAAGAAAGGCAATCGGCAAGCTCTAGCCAATTCGTATCCTGGGCAGGGTTCAGTTGCACTGCTTTGCGCGCGAAGGGTAAGGCCTGTTCATATTTTTCCTGGTAGCGCAAAGCGAGCGAGACGTTCGCGGCAGCGAAGCTTGACTCAGGATCCATGGCTAGACTCTGCTTGACAGTCTCTAAAGCTTGAGTAAATTCTCCGATCTGGAGATACTCCACGCCCAGATTACTCAAGGACAAAGAGTTTTTCGGGGCAGCCAGACTGGCGGCACGAAATGCCTGGATCGCCTCGTGATACTTCGCTTGCCCATGCAGGCCAAAGCCAAGTTCGTTGTAGGCCAGCCAGTAGTTAGGGTGCTCCTTCAGCGCTCTACGAAAGGCTTTCTCAGCGTCTTCCCAACGATCCGAACGGGCGTAGATCTGCGCCTGCCAGACGAGCGTTCGCTGATTCGATGGATCGAGCGAAAGCGCCCTGGCAATCTCGTCCAGGGCTCCCTGCTCATTGCCGGTTTGTTCGAATACAGACGCCAGGGCGAGGTGTCCGTCTGCGAGGCCAGGATGCAGCGAGAGCGCCAGACGGCTGTTTCCGTAGGCAAGATCGAGAGCTTCGGGCACCCGTCGCATTGCGTGGAGCCTTATGTAGGCGAGGGCGAGCCTGGCATGCGCGATGGCATAGTGAGGATCCAGATCCGTCGCCTGCTTGTAATGGTCTATGGCTGCATCGAGGCCGGCATCATTTGGCTGCTTCATGAGCGTCTCGGCCGACTGGAAGGCAGTAAACGCCGCGGTCGAATGGGTTTCCGGTTCCGTTTGCTGGTCGTGATTTAGGTAACTATCCAGATCCAGGAGTGACGCCGCGGCGAGAACAGCCTTTCCCGGCAGGGATGTTATCTGGTTAGTCGCACAGGTCAGCTTCTTCTCACGCAATGGTTGACCGGACGAGGGATCCAACAAACGCAGAGAAAGCCGAAAGTCTTTGGCACCCGGCGAGCCGGAAGCGGCCAGGACCAGGTTCGCTCCCAAAGGATCACATACCTCCTTTAGATCGGCGGCATTGGCGATACCCGGATCCACGTCCTCTGGAGAAACGACAAACAGATTTCTGTCGAGGGTCTCGAAATGCATAAGTTCGCTCTTAATTGCACTGAGGACGCTGGTCAGCATCGGTGTCACGTAGGTATCAGCAGTTTTCGGCCAATTCAACAACGCGACGAAGCGCTTGCTGGGCAGTGGACGCAGCAGATCTTCCACGTCATCCCAATTCCACCAGGCGGCCCCTGCCGTAGCAGCAATCGCCGCAACCGCGGCCCCAGCAAAACGACGCCGCGTCCAGAGTTCATTGGGTCGATAGTGGAGGTGGAGTAAGTTCAGTAGCCGTTCAAATGCCTGGCATCGATGCGCGGGGTCGCGATCAAGGCATCCCGCGATGAACTGAGCGCAAAACGAAGGCATACCGGAGGTGTTTAATCGCGAGCTGACGACCATGGAGGACCTGTCGGCCGCCGGAACCGGCTTCTGCCCGGTAAAGGTTTCGTGCAGCACCATACCCAAGGCGAACAGGTCGCTGGCTTGCGAGGGTGGGCGCCCCTGGTATAGTTCCGGAGCCATGTAGTCCGGTGTGCCAGCCAGCAAACCTTTGCCGGAAAGAGAGGCATCCGCCTCATTGGCCCGAGCTAAGCCGAAATCGGTGATCCATAGCCGCACTTGCGAGCCGGCGCCATCAAGCATGATGTTGTTCGGCTTGATATCCCGGTGGACGATGCCGCCGGCGTGTAGGGCGGCCAGCCCGGCGGCCATCTGTTTGAGGATGGCCAGTCCTTCGGGGACGGAAATGGATTGGTTTCTGCGCAGCCGGGCGGCGAGCGTTTCGCCCGGCAGAAGCTTCATAGTCAAGAACAGGAAGTTAGCCGGCGGCTGCTCAGCATGAAAAATATCGTAGATGGGGCAAAGATTTTGGTGGCTCACTTCCCTGGCGAGCAATACTTCGCGCTCGAACCGCTGCTGTAAGGCCGGATCATCGGCAATCTGAGGAAGAATCGCCTTCAGGGCAACATGAACCCCCTGCAGGAACCGATCTTCTGCCTCATAGACCTCGCCCATCCCTCCCTTGGCGATGAAGCGGATTACCACGAAACGATCGAGCAAGACTTGACCTGGTTTGAACCGCCCGGGAGACGGGGGCAGAAGAACCTCATTGGCGGTGACAGTCCTGCCGGGACTCATCACGGCCTGGGTAAGAAGAGCGAAAGGCGGGTGCTCAAGCAGGCTGCCGGCGTTTGCGTCTTCGACCAGCAGCGCTTCGACCGTCCGCCGAAGCTCCTCGTCGTGGCCGCACGCCTGTTCGAGGAAAGCCTCTCGCTCCTCGGGCTTGAGGATTAAGGCAACCTCGAAAAGTTCTTCTACCAGCTCGGTTTGCGTCGCCATGGTGACTAACCTGCAAAGCGCTTATCCAGAGAAGGTTACCCGGGATATGGATCCGGAAATGGGACCTGGATATGGAACCTGACATGGAAACCTGGGACAGGGCACGCGGGAAGGTGGGGAAGGATGGGGCGTGCTAAGTCCTTACTTTTACCATCTGACTACTTAGTGCATCGAAATTGCAATATGTATCTGGTTTTGGGCAAATTTTGTGTGTGCCTTGGCACACGCACGGACTCGTGTCAACGAGAAGGCCCGGAGGTTTTGTCCCGGGCCTACCTACCCAAATGACTCCGTTAGCGGGCAGCAACGAATGTCTCGCCACGGGCTCTGAGTTTCGCTTCCTGAAGAGCTGTTTTCTGTTCGGTTTTAGACGTTGGAACCTGAAGGCTCATATTCGCCTGATCGCAGAGAATTTCGCTCAGAAAGTACTGGCTGCCGTACCTGTGGAACTTAAGTTTTCCACCGTTTGGAGACCGATTGGAGTCCCCGTTCACAAGACTGAGCGCCGCGATAGGTTTATCGTGGTTGGTGATCAGAATCACGTGGTCCGATTGCTCTTTGATGGTGTAGGTGCCCGCGGGAAGAAGCTTGTTACCCACGGTGAAGTCAAAGGGGACGTTCGCCCGTACCCCGGTGGACTGCGCGAATGATGTGCCGGCCATGGCAAAATTTGCGATGGCGAGGAGTGCGATTGCTGTAATCCGTTTCATGACATTGTCTCCTTTCCCTGAGGCGTCTACTTTTGATCGCCTTCAACTTGTTAAGCGAAGTCCAGTAGCAAAAAGGGACAACATTTCGAAGTTATTTCACGGGGCGCCGGCGCAGGGGCAGGGATAGCGAGAATTCGGCAAGCCTGGCCCGTCGTTGGGGAACCAACTGAGTTCGGCAGATCGTTTTGTCAGCCAAATGTGGGTTCATCATGTCCGCAGAGGATGGAGAAGTCACGGTTCTGTTGAAGGCGATGAAAGGCGGGGACAAATCTGCGGCCGAAAAGCTATTGCCTCTGGTCTATAACGAACTTCACCGGTTAGCCAGATCGTATATGCAGCGGGAGCGATCGGACCATACCTTGCAGCCGACTGCTCTCATCAATGAGGCGTACTTGCGTCTTGCACGCGATACCGTCGATTGGCAAAGCCGCCAGCACTTTATTGGAGTGGCCGCGAACGTCATGCGTCGCCTGCTGGTCGACCACGCCCGGGCACATAACGCCGCGATGAGAGCGGGAGGCCTGCAACGGGTTGAACTGGAAGATCAGGCGGTAGTTTCCAGCGAGCGCCCGGAGGAAGTGTTGGCGTTGCATGAGGCACTCACCAGCCTGGAAGCAGTGGATCCGCGGAAAGCGAAAGTCATGGAGTTACGCTATTTCGGCGGATTTTCGATTGAAGAGATCGCGGACATCCTGAAGCTGTCGCCGCGATCGGTTAAGCGAGAATGGGCGCTGGCAAGAATCTGGCTCCTGAGACAGATGAAGGCGACCTCTCAAGGCTGATACTGGTCCGATCATTCCGAAGGCGACTCAAATCAGTGGTAGCGGATCGCGCCGATGTTTGCCAAAATTGACTTCATTGTCTGTGACCCTAAACGCACATGGATTTACGGGTACCGTCGGGCCAGCAAAATCAACGACTCGAGGATAAATGCGGCACCTGTTCAAGATCGCTGTGTCGGCTCTTTCTATGATGGCAACCAGCAACGCCCATGCGGCTGCGCCCCTCACCATCACTCACCAAGGTTGGACGATTGCTGCCGATGGCCAGCAAGGCGTGGTGAGCATCTCGCAGGAGAACCTGGGCGTAGTCCTGCGCAATGTTCGGATTAACCTCAAAGAGCAGAATACAATTCTGCCACTGGCCAACTGGTCGGTCCAGCAAACGAGTCAATCCCAAGTGACCATACGCACGGCTCACCCCATGACCGCCTGGAATTTTGACATCAGCCACGACCTCCTCAAGATCTCCAGTACAGCTACAAATTCTGTGCTCACAGGGGAGGCGCCGGCTCCTCTTGGCCGGATACCTGCGCGCATTCTTGACCCGCAAGGATTTCCCGTCACCTGGGTCGGAACCGATGAGGCCATGCTCGAGTACGGCGGAACAGAAACACGCAACCAGTCCTTTCTCCCTCAAAAAAATCCTGAGGTCATGTATTTCGGGCTGGGGCTGGTTTCGGGATCGGCGTTTCACAGCCTGTTTGACCGTAATGAGGATGCTGTCATTCAATTCTCAGAGCAGACAACACTCCGCCGTGCAAGCCCGGATGCCGGCCTGATGGATGTGAGCATGCCCGTCCCAGGGAATACCTACATCCGGCTCATTCCCGACTACTACACGAAGACTCTCGGTGTACCTTTCTACGTACCGTTTGATGACACCTACTTCGGCGCAGCCCCGATGGTGTGGTCGAGTTGGACCGGATACTACAAAGACGTCACAGAGAAAGACATCATGCGGAATACTGACTGGCTTGCGAAAAATCTCAAGCCCTACGGATTCCAATTTGTGCAGTTAGACGACGGGTATGACCGTGGAAAAGATGGAGAACACTATTGGATCGAGAACTGGGACAAAACAAAGTTTCCCCACGGCCCGCAGTGGCTGACCGACTACATAAAGTCCAAGGGGCTTCATGCTGGGCTGTGGCTTGTGCCCAATGTTCATGCGGGGTCCCTGACGCAGCATCCGGAGTGGTATCTACGCACGGTCGAAGGCGACCATATTCCCGATTACCTCACTCCTGTCCTTGACTCCAGTAATCCCGAAGTGCTGGGTTTTCTGCGGGAACTCTTTACCACACTGAATCAATGGGGCTTCGAGTACTACAAGTTTGACGGGGAGGGTTCGATTCCACAGGCCTTCCCGGAGCTCGACAAGGAAAAGCTCTACGACAAATCATCGGACCCTGTGGTTGTCTATCGCAACAGGATGAAAGTCATCCGCGACACTGTTGGACCGAAGATTTTCCTCGAAGGATGTCCCGCCGGCATGCCGCTCAATGGCGTCGGCTACTTCAATTCCTACTTCAACGGTCACGACCTGTACAACAACTGGCAGGGAATGTATCCCCTCTTTAGTTCAATCAACGGAAACGCATTCTCCAATCACATTTTCGCCTATGTCATGCCGGGCGAAGGGATTGAACTCGGCCGTCCTATGACGATGGAGGAAGCCAGGGCGAAGCGGACGCCGGATTCACTGCACGAGATTGGCACCCGGGAGGATCCCGTGACCGGGGTGGGGGTGACGGACCAGGAAGCCCGCACCTTAGTTACCTTCATCTCCCTGACAGGCGTGGCATACCCGGTGGGAAACATCATGGAGGATCTGCCGCCTGAGCGACTGAAACTTCTTCAGCAGACGATGCCGACCATGCCGATCATTCCACTTGATCTTTTCAGCCGCGGCACCGACGCGCGGTCCCAGAGGTTCCGTCAGACCAGGGCTGACTACTATATCCATAATTATCCTGAAATCCTCGATCTGAAAGTGAATGAGAAGGCGGGAACGTACGACGTTGTTGCCTTCACCAACTGGCGTTCCGAAGCCGTAAACCGAAAGGTTTCACTGCGGGATAAGCTGGGCCTTGACCCAAGCGCCGGCTATGTCGCGTTCGATTTCTGGAATCGGAAAGTTCTCGGTGTGTTTTCCGATGAGATCGCGATCGACATTGAACCTCACGACACGCGCGTGCTGGCCATCCATTCTTTGCTGCCTCAACCGCAGCTGGTTGGGAATTCACGCCATCTCACCGGTGCGTATTCCATCCTCAATCAGGAGTGGGATAGTTCCACGAGGAAGCTATCCGGAACGTCTGAGCCCATGCCCGGCGAACCGTACAGTCTCTGGTTCTTTCTGCCCAAAGGTTTTGCGATCAAACATGTCAGCGTGGTTGCCGCGGATAGTCATGAGATTCCAGAGAAACATCTGCTGACGGACAATGCGCTCGCCATCAGCTTTGAAGGACAACAGCGGCCCGTGCAGTGGGAAATTACTTTCAAATGATAACTTCAGAAACCAGTCGCATCGCTGGGCCAGAACCCAATATGCGCGACGTTGCAACTGTGCACTGACTGCCGACCAGGCAACTGTGTGAGCGCCCAGCCGGTCGCTCCCGTTCATCGTCCCCCGAGATCATCATGCTGGTGGTAGTTGGGATAAGGCGGGATCGCCGGCGTTGGCACAGGATGCTCCTTGAGTTGCTCCAACAGGAGAGAAACGGCACGCTCCAGTTGCGCGTCATGACCAGCGGCCACATCCTTCGGCAGCTCTTCCACCTCGACGTCGGGCGCGATTCCGTGGCCTTCCACTTCCCATTCGCCATTCAAACCGTAGATCGCGTAGCGAGGCGCGGTGACCCCGCCACCATCGATCAGCACCGGGTAG
Organism: uncultured Acidobacteriaceae bacterium; assembly: GCA_963847155.1. GTDB lineage: Bacteria > Acidobacteriota > Terriglobia > Terriglobales > Acidobacteriaceae > PALSA-350. Next base: position 322,603 of record CAWJZH010000014.1, read on the forward strand.
CCGCCGATGCCCACCAGCCCTCCCCAGGTGCGAACGCCTACCAGCGTACCGAGGTTCGCCTTGCGGAAGTACCAGGGCATCGCATCACCGCCCGAGCCTGCCGATTGGTTGATGATCATGGCTTTGGGTCCGAAGATCGCACCTTCCGGATCGTGCACCGGCTTGCCATCCCGTTCGATCGCGCCGCTCAACATCTTCTGGCCGAGCACATTCACGATGTAGTCGGCAATCAGGCCTCCCTCGTTGTAACGCTCATCGAGCACCACCGCCTGTTTATCGAGCTGGGCGAAAAAATAGCGGTTGAAGTTGGAGTAGCCGGCTCCCGCGGTGTTGGGCATGTAGATGTACGCCACCTTGCCGCCTGAAAGCTGATCGACCTTGCGCCGGTTCGCCTCGATCCAGTCGATGTTGCGAAGGCCTTTTTCAGAGTCCACGGGCACCACGGTGACGTCGCGTCCATCACTGCCGTCTGGTTTGGCGCCAACTCGGACCACTGTTTGCTTTCCGGCCGCGCCGTCGAAGAAGCTGTCGAGATTGTCGCTGGCGTGCAACTCGCGGCCATTGACAGCGAGCAGATACTCTCCTTCCACGATGTTGATGCCCGGTAGGGTGAGGGGCGCCGTCAGCGAAGGAGTCCAGTTCTGGCCGTTGTAGATCTTGGCAAATTTGTAGCGGTTGTCGGCCACGGTGTAGTCAGCACCCAGCAAGCCGGGTTTCGGTCCACCCTTCGGAGGCTCTGGCCCGCGCACGAACATGTGGCCGACCTGGATCTCTCCCAACATCTCATTGGAGAGGTAGGTGAATTCCGCTCGCGAGGCCAGCCCGTCCAGGTATGGCTCGTACTTCGCTTCCACTTTTGCCAGGTCAAGTCCATGCAAATGCGGGTCGTAGAAAAAGTCGCGCTCAATGTGCCAGGTCTCGCGATACATCTGCTTCCATTCCGTACGCGGGTCGAGGTTGGCCATCATGCCGCCATTGTTCACGGGCTTACCCTGAGGAGCCTCGGGAGAGCCGGGCTTGAGATCGGCGATGGGCGCGAGAAACCAATTGTCGCCCCGGATGTAAAAAAGCTTCTCGCCGTTGAAGGAGACGTCGTAGCTGTTGAGCCCGCTGAGGATCTCTTCGGTCTGACGCTTGTCAGTGGTAAAGCGCCACAGTGATCGGATCGGAGGGCCATCTCCAGAGGAGGCGCGCCCGACCGGCTCACCCTCGGCCAGGAAGAGCACCCCTGTCTTCCCTACCGAAAGGCCGACATAGTTGCGCGAAGGAATGGGCAGCGAGAGGATGCGATTGCCGATTCCGGATAGATCGATTACGGTTGGCTTTGGCTTCTCTTCTTCCTTCTTCTTGGCGTCATCTTTTTTCTCGTCTCCCTTGGCGGCAGCTTTATCCTGGCCGGTATCTTTCTTCTCGTCTTTCTTGTCTGCGTCCTTTTTGTCTTCGTCTTTTTTCTTATTCTCGTCGTCGCTTTCCGGTGGGACGGGCGAGGCGCCGTCGCGTGCCAGCACGACCACGTACGCATTGCTGGTGGTGGCGCGGTCGAGTGAGGAAAGATCGATACCGGCGTCAGAGGGGCCGTTGTTGGTGGAAGCAGTGAAGTAGAGATACTTTCCGTTGGGATCAAAGACCAGGTGCGCAGCGTTGCTCATGCCATCGGTAATCTGGGTGGACGAGTGCGTGGCCAACGAATAGAAGAAAACCGCGTGCAGTTGATTTTCCAGGTCGCGGGTGTAGGCGATCCACTGCGAATCCGGAGACCAGGAGAGCTCCGTGGACGGGCCGAAACTGCCGCGTAGACTGGTGTCGACTTTCACCGGCTTGCCCCCACCCGCGTCTACATACCAGAGCCTCAGGTGTTTGTCAGAGAAGGCGATGTGTTTGGAATCCGGCGACCAGCGAGGGCCGTAAAAGAAGGATGGGTCGGGGCCCAGATCGATGATCCGGGGCGGTTGCAGCCCATCCTGGTCGCGGATGTAGAGTTGGTATTCGCCCGAGGCGTCACTAAAGTAGGCGATGGACTTGCCATCCGGAGACCAGGAGGGGTCGCGTTCGGCGGCGCCGGGCGTCCTGGTCAGATTGCGGATATCACCCTTCTCCGCGGGCAGGGTGAAGATGTCGCCGTGTGCTTCCGCAACCACGCGCACTCCGGTTGGAGAAAGTGCGAAATTCTGCACCTCTTTCGCGGGGATCCCGGTCAGCCTGGGAGACAAAGCCGGCAAGTCTCCGTGGATAGTGATGGACACGGCATGCTCTTTCTGGGTGGCCAGATCGTAGAGGTGCAGCGAGCCGAACTGTTCGTAGACGAGCGCTCCCGGTCCTGCGCTAAGGGTCTTCAGATCGTAGCCGTGGTTCTCGACGACCTGTTTTACTGTTCTGGTATCGGGGTCATAGCTGAACAGCGAGACGGGACCGTTGCGGTCGGAGAGGAAGTACACCACGTTGCCTTCCCACACCGGGTTCGAATCGTTCGAGTTGTCGCGTGGAATTTTCTCCAGGTCAAGGGTCTTCGCGTTCAGCAACCAGACGGGGGTGGTTTGGCCGCCACGATAGTGCTTCCAGGCCGGCTCCCATTGGGCCACGGGCACGTAGGCAAGCCTGGTTCCATCGGCGGAATATGTACCCGTGATTGCGCTCGGCAGGGGGAGCAGGGCGGGCGATCCGGTGCCGTCCGCATGAGTGCGAAACAGTCGAGGAAAGTCCGAATAGCTGGCGTGCCCCGAATTGAAGAGGACATCCTTCCCATCCGACGTCCAGCCCACGGCAGCGTTACCAGTTGGCTCCCAGGTGAGGCGCCGAGGCACGCCACCTTCTGCGCTCACTACGTATACGTCGTTCAGTCCGTGCTCGCGGGTCGAGTAGGCGATCCGGGTGCCATCCGGAGAATAATAGGGGCCGTCCACGACTGCATTGACGGAAGTAAGCCGCCTGGCTTCGCCCCCCTCTCGCGAAACGGTCCACACATCATCTGCGTAGAGAAAGGCAATCTTATCTGCGCTGAGGGAAGGGTTGCGGAGAAGCAAGGGCGGAGCTGTCTGGGCGAAAGCGTGCGGCGCAAAACCGGCCAAGACGACAGAGCAGGCGAGCAAGGTACGAAGCGAGAAAGTCCGTCCGGAAATGGGAAGGGGCATGGGAGTGGCCTCGGTGAGGTAAGTTCATGGGAGCCCGGGCGTTGCACGGTAACGTGTTCTTGCTGCGACGACCGCTGGACTATCCGGGCATTACGATACCACGGTGCTTGGATTTGACCGCCGGGCTGCCACATAGGGACACAGCATCGGCATGTATGCAGAAATAGGCGGGCGTGTCCTACGATCGCACACGAGTGTTTGGATGAGAGGGTTGCCGCGCCAACAGCGCTTGGGTTCATGGAATCCCATGTCCCAGCCCTTCCGGGCTGGGCTGACGTTGGTACGGACCGGGCAGATGGTTGACAGAACAGACCGGGGACAAGGTTGACACTTTAGTTCGCACCCTCAAGGCCAGTAGAAGAGGACATGGCCTGGAAAGCGAGCAAAGTAGTGGACCAACGGAGGAAGTTTGTGCGGGAGTTTGAGAGCGGCGAGTGCACGATGGCAGAACTATGCCGGACCTACGAGATTTCTCGCCAGAGCGGTTACAAGTGGGTGAAACGGGTGCGCGCCGAAGGCGATGAGGGGTTGAACGATCGGAGTCGAGCGCCGCGGTCCCATCCGAATCAGACCAGTGCTAAGGTCGAGCAGCAGCTGCTGGATTTACGTCAACGACACAAGAGCTGGGGGCCGCGTAAGTTGCTTCACAGCTTGCGTGAGAAGCAGCCGCATGTAGTCTGGCCGGCGGCCAGCACGATAGGGGCATTGCTGAAGCGCGAAGGTTTGACGGTGCCCCGGAGAAGTCGGCCAAAGACTCCACCCTACACACAACCCTTTCAAGAGGCGAGCGGCCCCAATCACCTATGGTGTGGCGATTTCAAGGGCTGGTTCCGCACACAAGACGGGCAGCGTATCGATCCACTGACCATGAGTGACGCGAGTAGCCGCTTTCTTCTCCGTTGCCAGGCAGTGGACAAGGCCAACACAGAGCAGGTAATCGCCATCAACGAGGCCGTCTTCCGGGAGTATGGCTTGCCCCTGGCCATCCGCACCGACAACGGACCGCCTTTTGCTTCCCGGGCGGTTTGCGGAATCTCAGTGTTGAGTTTGTATTGGATGAAACTGGGGATCACACCGGAGCGGATCGCTCCTGGCCATCCTGAACAGAACGGACGCCATGAGCGCATCCACCGCACGTTGAAGGCGGAGACGGCCCATCCTCCGGCAGCGCATCGTCGGGCACAGCAGGAGGCATTTCACCGTTTCCAATTTACCTACAACCATGAGCGGCCACACGAAGCTTTGGGAATGAAGACCCCGGCCTGCTGCTATAAACCTTCGCCGCGAGCTTATCCATCACGGCTGCCAGAACCGTATTACGACCAGGACTTTCAGGTGCGCAGAGTACGAGCCTGCGGAGGATTCAGCTGGAAAGGACGAAAAATCTTCATTAGCGAGGTACTACGAAATGAGCCGATTGGCTTCGAGTTGATCGAAGACGATTTCTGGCTGGTTTATTTCGCCGCTTTTCCCATTGCCTTATTCGACAGCTACGAATTCACCGTCCTGGATTTGACATCGGATCTCGGAGCTGACCGGGGACGGAAATGACGGCGCGGCTGGAAAGGTGGAAAAGCAAACCACGCTTTCCCCACCTTTCCACCGCCCCTTGGAAATCTCGCAAAACACGCGAGATTCCCACATTTCCTCCCCTTCGACTGCTGGTTTTTTTAAAAAAACACCAAAAACCCATAACATGGAACCGAACTAAAAGTGTCAACCTTGTCCCCGGTCTAAAGTGTCAACTATCTCCCCGACCGTACAGTTTGGCAATCGGCCCACCGGGCCTTGACGAGCATGCTTTCGCAAATTCCGAGTTGCGTAGCAGATCCCGTCATTCGATGCTAACGAGGCCGCCCCTAGTGGTTCGTACGACGCAGCAACGACCCGATGGCCCCCGCTTATTGAATGTACGCAGAACAGACTTTAAGAGCCTCTCAAAGCTCTGCCAGTAATCTCATTTTCAACCCCCTCAAAAATGCGCAAAAAGCGCAAAAAGGGTCAAAAGCCCCTTACAGATCTTCTGCCGGTCCTTCGCTCTCCACCAAGGCCGACCAATGGGTGGAGGGTCGACCTCCGGTGGACTGGCTGCGGAGAGAGACTGCGCCCAGGGTAACGAGTGTTTCTAGGGCAGCGTCGATGCGGTCGTGCTCGACGTGACCATGAAAGAGGCGTGCGATTTTAGACTTCGACAATCCATCGCCGGCGGCTTCGACGGCTTCGCGGATGCGGTCCGCGATGGGATCGTCGGTCGACATGCCGAAAAGAAGGGAGGCACTGGCGTAGCAATAGTCCCATAGGGCGAAGGCTGCCCGGAGATGAGGCAGGCCGATGACAGAGGTGGAGTCGAGGGCGGCGTAGATGGCGCTGAGGCGTAGGACCTGGGCCTCGGCACGGCTAGTGGCGGCACCGTGCAGGCCGGGCTGGAGCTGGCTCAAGGCGGGATAGCGGTTGTGCCAGAGTTCGCGGGCAGCAGCATCTCGGCGAAAGAGGATTTCAGGAGTCGCAGTGGCCCAGTCGAGGGCGTGGCGGAGTTCGCGGGCGATCGGGGCTAGATCACCTTCGCCTAGGCTTCCACCGTCGGGAATGCAGCTGCTGCGATGCACGCAGGCCCAGAGACAGCGATTGGCAAAACCATTTTGTGTTTCGGTGCGGCGGAGATTCTGAGCGAGCTCACGCTGGGTGATGTGGGCGATGAGACTGATATGGGTGCCGCTGGCGCGCAGGTGCTGTTACATATCGGGCGTGGAGAGATCGCCACTGTCCCAAGCGCGGCGGAGCATGGGGATAAGTGTCCGTTGCCACACTTGTTCATTGGTGAAAATGACATTCTTACAGGGATCAATATAACTTACACGCGGAACGGCGCGGCCGCTGCCCCAGCCTTGCGGGGCAAAACACTGAAGGCCACCATCACGATTGAATATGTCGTCACGACCGCAGGCGTGGACCTCAATTTGGGTGGTCCTAAAGTTGGGACCGTTCTCGGGTCGACCATGTGCGGTCAATACGGAACCCGCAAGGTTTCCGGCACATGTCTTTCGATAGCTTCCATCCGGCGGGTCGGCCGCGTGGGCTGCGACCGAAAGACTCATAGAAGGAACGCTGTTGATAGAAAGGTCGAACGACGGATGGAAGTGGATCTTAGAGTTTTCATGAGCAATCTCCTCGTGGAGGGCAGCTTTTATAGCCGCCTTCAGTTGATAAAGCGGAGATCGCGAGTGATTCGTGACAAATCTTTTGGTTTTCGATGTGAATTATTCGTGGCCAAGGTCGCCGCAAGTGCGCTCTGAGATGATTTGCAATGATGGCCTTTGCTGGTCTAATGACCGCTGGAAGGACGCGACCAAAGGCTCAAGACCTACACAATCATGCTCCCGCTCGAAATCGAATGCAGGTCGTCCTACGCTCTGGTAATTTAACGCTGCTTATGCACCTCAATAAGGGCAGTTCGACGGTAATTCGGCGATCATCCGTTCACGGCTTTGTTGGCAACGTTACACTGAAGCGATCACTTTGGCAGCGGTTCTGGGAGGTGTTTCGATGAAAGGAGTCGGCACCAAGCTGCGCGCGATTCGGACGCAGTGGGGGTTTTCCCTGCTGGACGTGGAGGAACGAAGCTTGCGTCTGGCGCAAGAATGGGGAAGCCCTTCCTATCAGATCTCCGCAAGTTGGCTCGGTCGAGTGGAACGCGAAGACCGCGAGTTAAGTGCAACCAAAGTGCTGGTCCTATCGGCCATCTACAATATTCCATCGGGGGAAATGCTAGGTTACTGCCAATCGGAAAACGGGGGTCTTCCCCGATTCGACCCGCTCGCTGGCCCCAATACGACACTTCTCTTGGCAGAGGGACCGTTGGGCGACCAGGCGCGGGACCTGTTGCCGGACAGCTTCAGCTCCGACCCTGTCCCGGAGGAGACGACGCTTCTTCCCTTAGCTGCCGGGCTGGAGACGAGTCCGTATCGACGGGGCATCATCGGACATCGCGATCAGATGCTCGATCCGATGATTCGAGGAGGTTCCCTGGTGCTGATTGATCTGCAAAAAACGAGCATCACCTCGCGAAAACATCTGAGCCACGAGTTTGACCGGCCCATCTACTTTCTACTTACACGCAACGGATACGTTTGCGGGTGGTGCGAACTCGACAAAGAATCAGTCTGGCTGACCCTCATTCCGCATCCCTTTTCACGCGCGCGGAGTCAGCGCTTCAAATATCGAGAAGAGATAGATGTGATCGGGCAGGTGGTTGCCGTATTCATGCGGCTGGCTTCGGAGGGTGGCACGTGAAGGCGAACTATTCTTAAAGGGCTTTTTGCAAATCCGCCAGCATGGAAATGTTGCCTTGCTCATAGAGGGTTAGCAGCCGGCGGGTCATCAGGTAATAGGTTGCGATCGCTCGTTGTCCATAGAACGGGAAACTGATTTCCAGATTCCCATTTTGCGCCGCTCCTCTCAGTCTTCCCACATGCGACTCAATCTCTCTTGCGTTTTGACGTAATTGTTCCGCGATGATGAGTGCCTCCGGATACGACCGCTGAAGGTATGACGCCATCTCAATCAGCACCTGACTATTTTTTTCCAGGATCTCGAGACCCTTGAGGCCCCCGATCAACTGGAGAATGTCTTGCGGCTCCACTGCAGTGCCGGTGTCGCCGTTACCGGATTGCTCCGATTCCTCGAGGAGGTCCAGTGCAATCCTGGCGACGTTAACTCTGTCTACCGAAATAAGTCGTCGCATGAGACTTTCCCAGCTTTCTTGAGGAGATCGGCGCGCATGATAGTAGTTATGTCCTACGGCCGCGATGAGGACGGCGAGAAAGATCGCGACCGCAACAAGAAAGTAAACGGTATGCGTGTTCACAACTGTCTCCGTGATCGAAGGCTCTGGAGATCGTATTCCACCTTTCTCTGCAAGGTAAACAATTGTGCTCGCATCTTTTCTGTTAATTCTTGAGATGGGGGTGCATCGCGCCAAAGCGCAACAATCCAATACATGACACACCCAAGGTAGACTGCTATTCGAAGGTGGGACAGAGCGGTATAGGCTTGAGTACTTTGACGAACACCGAAGTATGTGTGTCCTGTCTCGATCGCTACGTTGACTGATGGAGTACACTCCGAATCCCTTAGCGATCGCGGCAACATGGGTTTCCCACGGCCGATTAACTCGCCGGGACAAAGTCATCATGCCTACAAAGAGCTCGCTCATCCATGCCGCCGCGAAGAGATTGGTCTTGATGACGAGAGCCTGCACCACCGACCGCGTTGGTGGGCTTGCCAACCAACTCAATCCACAGGCCAGGAATACGCTCAGGCCCGATAGCCAGAAGAAGCTTTTCCGCACGTCAGAGGCCCACACCCCTACAGGCCGGAAAACATGGGAAGCCATCTCGTACGCGATACACAGTTGCAACACTGTATCGACCAGCGCGAGAGACCAGTAAGTGTAAAAGTAGTTGTCCTTAGTCCCATGGCGCAAGACTATGTACAACGCGATCGTTCTGAGGATGCTGATCGAGATAAGCGTTGTGAAGAACGGGAATTGCGTGGCGCGATGCCGTTTCCAAAGCACGAAGAGCAACAGCAGATGACCCAGGAAGCTGGCCGCCCAGAAGAAGAGGTCAAGACCAGTTAAATGCATCGAGACGCCTCCGACCAAACGGCCCTTCCACGGCCCAAGTGAAAGCATTTTATGCCAAATGCAAGACCGTGAGAATGAGGTGAACAACACTCATCGGTTCCGGATCACCTCCTGTGGGAGAGGCTAGAGCCGCTGGAGCCAGCGCCAGGAGTGTAAGGGCTAGAGTGAGGTTGCGAGCGACGTACTTGGACATGGGGTTTCTCCTTCGCAGCGCAGATTTGCGCTGCGAAGGAGGCTATGGAACCTGTCCAAGCTTTCGGGTTATTTATCCAGCTCGCGGCTTATACGCCACGAAGACACGCGAGTGTATTTATCTGCTTATTTTGCTATGCGATAGAGGTAGCGACTGCTGCCTCCTTTTGGCTAACCTGGTCGCTCCCGCGTGGCGGATAAGCCACGCCGGAGCTCTCTTCGCCGCAATGCTCACTAGCGGAGTGTCGCAAAAAACGTCACTGATGAAAGAGCCAACAAGCATCGCCGGGGTTCCTTCGGCTTCGCTCAGGACAGGCTCTTCGTCTTCTCCTTGGATGCAAAAACACGAGAAACACGAAAAAGTCACAGGCGACTACTAATGACAAAGAGGAAGTGGATGTTTCCAGTGGGAATTGGTTTGAGGGATCCCAGGTCTCAAACGCGAGACCTGTGGCACCCATCGGTTTCACCCTCCGATCATGCAAAGGGCACAAGCTTTGTCATTTCTCTCCCGACTCGCTTCAGCGAGTCGGATGCTCCGGATGACAATTCTGTTTGCGTGGTAATGACTTCTCTGCGACAAGCTATAGCGCAAGGGTACTGGCGTATTTCGGTTACTTGGAGACGAGCGTGAAGCACAACGAACTCGACCGTCATCCTCCGTAACAGATACGATTTCATTCGGGGGGTCGGTTCCGGCCTGTCCCGACTTAGTGCCCCGACTTAGTAAGATCATTAGCAGGCTGCGGAAAGAAATGGGGAACCGGTCAGGAAAGACGTACCCGTTCCACAGGCTCCCACGTCAAGCCGGGGCAGGCTCTCGGGGGCCATTGGATGCTGCAAAGGCGATGCCCTCCTCGCAGGTTGAAGGTGCGCGAAGGCTGCCCGAAGCCGAACTGAGAAAGAAATAGCGCCGCAGGGGCTAAAGCCCTCGTCCGGAATGCTCCACACTTGCTGGAGGATTCGACTCTCAAGGCATTGGCTTCGGGAACGTGTCTGGGACCCTACCGTATCGAAGGCAAGCTCGGCGAGGGCGGCATGGGCAAGGTCTTTCGGCCCATCGACACGCGATTGGGCCGCGCCGTCGCTATCAAAACCACTCGGGAGCAGTTCAACACTTGCTTCGAGCGCGAGGCCCGTGCGATTTCGTCCCTGAACCACCCCAACGTCTATATCCTTCACGACGTCGGAACCAAACTATCTGGTCATGGAACTGGTGGAAGGGGAAACGGTCGCGGCCAGGGTGAAGAAGGGCCCGCTCCCCCTCCAGGAAGCGATCCGTTACGCCAGTCAGATCGCCGCAGCGCTGCAGGCGGCGCACGAAAAGGGCATCGTCCACCGCGATCTGAAGCCGGGCAACGTTATGCTGGCGAGGTCCGGGGCGAAAGTCCTGGACTTCAGGCTCGCGAGGCTGGAAGGAGACAAGACCCTCACCGAATACAGAAGCAAAGTCTCCATGGCGGGCCTTAAAAACATGCTCTAGCGTTGATTCAGATTTTAGAAGATGATGCCGATACATCCTCGCTGCGAGGTTTTTCGTCAACATGACCCGTGGTTCGAAACGCAACCTTGTAATCGCTGGTGTCGGAGTGCTTTGCCTGGCCGTCCTCGGCGTAATCATCGGGGCACGGCCAAACCAGGTGTCGGGCGCACCCCCTGGCGCGCCGATAGATGTCCAGGTGGTTCAGGTTGAGCAGAAGGATGTCCCGATTTTCGGCGAATGGATCGGCACACTCGACGGGCTCGTGAACGCCGACGTCCGGGCCCAGGTTACGGGTTACCTGCAAAGGCAGGGCTATCAGGAGGGCGCATTCGTCAAAAAGGGTCAGCTTCTTTTCGAAATAGACCCGCGGCCTTTTCAGGCAGCCCTCGACCAGGCCCAGGGCCAACTGGCACAGGCGAAGGCCGCACTTGCCAATGCTATAGCAGTCCAGGGCCGCACCGACCTTGATGTCAAACGATACAAGCCCCTGGCACAAGAACAGGCCGCCAGCCAGCAGGATCTCGACAACGCCGTGCAGAACAACCTGGCGGCCATTGCCAACGTGGAAACGGCCAGGGCGCAAATCAAGACCTCTGAGGCCGCGGTGGAAACAGCGAAGATCAATCTCGAGTTTACCCGGCTGGTGGCCCCCATCGATGGCATCGCCGGGCAAGCCCAGCTGCAGGTCGGCGCGCTGGTCAATCCCAGTAGCGGGCCGGTCACCTCCGTTTCCACGGTTGAGCCGATCAAGGTTTACTTCACGGTCGGCGAGCCCCAATATCTCGCATGGCGGAAACGCTTCCCCACGGAGACCAGTCGCCAGGAGGCCGACAAAGCTCTACGCCTGCAACTGATTCTGGCCGATGGTTCTACCTACGAACATGAGGGCAAGTTCTACTTTGCGGACCGGCAAGTCAACGAGAGCACCGGGGCTATTCGGATCGCCGGGCTATTTCCCAACCCGGGGAACATTTTGCGTCCTGGCGGCTACGCCAAAGTGCGCGCGGTCGTGAGCCTGCAACATGACGCGCTGCTGGTTCCTCAACGCGCGGTGTCAGAGCTGCAAGGCGCATACCAGGTCGCCGTGGTGGATGGCGACAACAAGGTGAGCATTCGAACCGTCACGGTCGGTGACCGTGTCGGTGGCATGTGGGTGATCGCCAGCGGATTGAATCGGGGAGAAAGAGTCGTCGCCGAGGGGGTTCAAAAAGTGCGCCAGGGCGCGAAAGTAAACCCCAGGCCGTTTGCGCGCGGAAGCCAGGGGTAGATAGCCCGATGTCAAAATTCTTCATCAACCGCCCTATCGTCGCCATGGTCATTTCCATCGTCATGGTATTGGTTGGCTCGCTCACTATCCTGAGCTTGCCGGTCGCCCAGTTTCCCAACATCACCCCGCCCGAGATTCAGGTCCAGGCCACCTACGTGGGTGCGGACGCGCAGACCCTGGAACAAGCCGTTGCCACGCCCATCGAGCAGCAGATGAACGGCGTAGACAACATGAACTACATGTATTCGCTGAATGCCACCTCCAATTCAGCCACCAGCCTGATCGTGGACTTCGATGTAAAGACCGATCCGAACACCGATTTCATTCTCACCCAATCGCGTGAGACGCAGGCTGCTTCTCAGCTTCCGGCCGACGTCACCAACTACGGAATCACGGTTCGAAAATCCGTGACCGCCCCGCTGATGTGGATTGCCCTCTATTCGCCGCATGGGACCTATGACGCCAGGTTTCTCGCCAATTACGCATACATCAATCTTGTGGATCCCATCCTCCGATCGCCGGGCATTGGCAACGTTACGGTATTCGGGGCCGGCCAATACGCGATGCGGCTTTGGGTAAGACCCGACCGGTTGGCAAAGCTGGGGATCACGGTCCCTGACATCGTGACCGCCGTGCAAGCGCAAAATACCGTGAACCCCGCGGGTAAGGTAGGCGGCGAGCCTGCTCCCAAAGGACAGGAATTCACCACCGCCGTTCTGGCGCAGGGCCGCCTCACCTCACCGGAAGAATTCGGCAACATCGTGGTTCGCGAGACTCCCGACGGCGGCATCGTCCGGGTGCACGATGTGGCCCGTATCGAGCTTGGCGCCCAGGACTATACCAGCGCCGGCCGTTTTGACGGGAGGCCGGGCGCCATCGTTGCGTGCTATCAATTGCCCGGCTCGAACGCGGTTGACGCCGCTGCCGCGGTCAAGAAACTGATGGCGCAAGTGAAACAGCGCTTTCCTCAGGACATGGACTTCGCCGTGTCGCTGGATACGACTCGTTCGGTTACGCAAGGCATGAAGGAAATCGTTAAGACCCTTGTGATCGCCCTCGTCCTGGTGATCCTTGTTGTCTATCTTTTCCTGCAAAGCTGGCGTTCCACCTTGATCCCGCTCTTGGCCGTGCCGGTTTCCCTCGTGGGCACGTTTGTGTTCTTCCCCCTCTTCGGCTTTTCCATCAACACGCTTTCTCTCTTTGGTCTGGTACTCGCGATTGGGCTGGTTGTTGATGACGCCATCGTGGTGGTCGAGGGCGTGGAGCGTCACATCGAGGAGGGCCTGACTCCAAAGAACGCTGCTTTCAAAGCAATGGAAGAGCTCTCCGGACCGGTGGTAGGAATCGCGCTCGTTCTCTCCGCCGTATTTGTGCCCACGGCCTTCATTCCCGGAATTACCGGAAGGCTTTATCAGCAGTTCGCAGTGACGATTGCCATCTCCGTTGTTCTCTCCGCGTTTAACGCGCTCACGCTCAGCCCTGCGCTGGCCGCACTGCTTCTCCGACCGCGGCAACCGAGCCGCGGCCTGCTAAGGCGATTCTTCGATTGGTTTAATCGCGTTTTCGAGCAAACGACTGAGGGATATGTCCATTGGAGTGGAGTACTGCTCCAAAAAACCGTCGTCCTGGTTGCCCTTCTGGTGGCTTTCGGAATTGCAGCGGGCTTTTTCGCCAGCCGCGTTCCGTCGAGCTTTCTCCCCGACGAAGACCAAGGTTATGCCTATGTCAATCTGCAACTGCCCAACGGGGCTTCGATGGAACGGACAACTGCGGTCGCAGCTGACGTCGAAAAAATCATCATGAGTACCCCCGGAGTTCAGCACACGACCACCGTCGTGGGCTTCAGTTTGCTGAGCTTTGTTCGTACCAGCTATAACGCGTTCTTTCTCTGTGGCCTTCTATCCCTGGGACTCGCGTGCGGCGAGAGCCCAGCAATTTCAATCCATCAAGGCTCATCTGAACCAGCAGCTAAGTAAATTGCCTGCGGGAGTCGCCTTCAGCTTTTCCCCGCCTGCCATTCCGGGTGTCGGCACTGCCGGCGGATTCACCTTCCTCCTCGAAGACCGTTCGGGAGCCGATATTCCGTTCCTTACCAGGAACCTCGCCGTCTTTCTTGACGCTGCTCGAAAGCGGCCGGAAATCGCCAGCCTCACCACCACTTTCCTCCCCAGTGTCCCGCAGGAATTTGTCGACGTAGACCGCGACAAGGTGCTGAAGCAAGGGGTGAACCTGAACGATGTCTACCGCACCATCCAGGCATTTATGGGCGGCCTTTTCATCAACTACTTCAATCGCTTCGGCCGCCAATGGCAGGTGTATGTCGAAGCCGAGGGTGACTACCGCGGCAGAGCGGAGAATGTCGGACAGTTCTATGTCCGCAACAACAAGGGAGAGAACGTCCCCTTATCCACGCTCACCACGCTCAAGCCGCGCTCCGGGCCCGAATTTACCATGCGATTTAATGAGTACCGTTGCGCGCAAATCAACGGGAGTGCCGCGCCCGGCTATAGCTCGGCCCAGGCAACGGCCGCGCTGGAAGCAGTGTTCAAGCAAACCATGCCGAGAGAAATGGGCTTCGACTACTCCGGTATGTCGTTCCAGGAACAGAAAGCCCGCGAAGGTGTTCCGCCGGCGGCAATCTTCGGGCTTTCCCTCTTGTTCGTTTTTTTAATTCTTGCTGCACTGTACGAAAGCTGGTCGTTGCCTTTCAGCGTATTGCTCAGCACTCCGGTGGCCGTGTTTGGCGCCTTTCTCGTGCTGTGGCTCCGCCGCGTCGTCCTGAGCGCGTTCTTACCGGCTTACCTGGTTCAGATCGAGGCCGACGTCTACTCGCAGATAGGATTGGTGATGCTGATCGGCCTGGCGGCCAAGAACGCGATTCTCATCGTCGAGTTCGCCAAGGATCAATACGAGCAGGGAAAACCGCTCGCGGACGCGGCGCTCGAAGGCGCCAGGCTTCGGCTGCGGCCGATCCTGATGACTTCCTTCGCCTTTATTCTCGGCTGCGTGCCGCTATGGACTGCCACCGGCGCCGGCTCGGTGGCGCGCCAGATCATGGGAACCACGGTGATCGGGGGGATGCTGGCCGCCAGTGCCCTCGGGATCTTCTTCATCCCCGGAATTTTCTACCTGGTGGAAAAATTGTCTGGCGCCGGTCAAGAGCATATGGCCGCGCCGTTGCCGAAAACGCCTTCGCCTGAACCGGGTGATTGACACTGGGACGAAACACAAACGGAGTTGGCCGTCATGAAGCTCGCATCATCACTGACTGCGTTGTTGGCTCCCAGCTTGCTCGCCGGTTGCCTCGTTGGTTGCGTGGCTGGTCCCAATTACCATCGGCCGGCTGTTCAAACTCCAACCGTCTATCGTGATCTGTCCGAGAACCCCCAGCTTCAGGCGCAGGCTGCCTCGTATGCGGATCTTCCCTGGTGGCAGGTCTTCAAGGACACGAAATTGCAAGAGCTCATTCGCCTTGCGCTCAAGCAAAACTATGATTTGCAGCTGGCTTCGGAGCGCATCGTGGCTGCGCGCGCCGAGCTTGCGATTACTCGCTCGAACCTGTTTCCTCAAGTGCAAGGCAACGGCAATTTCATCGGTGGACAGCAAAATATTGCGCAAAGCAAATACAACTTTCTCACCCTGACTGCCGATGCAGCGTTCCAGCTGGATCTCTTCGGCCGTCTGCGTCGTGCCACTGAGGCCTCGAGAGCCCAACTGCTCGCTACGGAAGCCGCGAGGCAAACCGTCGTATTGACCCTGGTGAGTGATGTTGCCGCCGACTACTTCGCGCTCCTGCAACTCGACCTGCAACTCCAGATCACGCGCGATACGGTGAAGACACAGATAGATTCGGTCAAGCTCACCAATCTGCGGCTGAGCCACGGTGTGGCCACAAAACTCGATGTGCTCCAGGCGCAGCAAGTACTCGATACAGCGAATGCCTCCATTCCTGATCTGGAACGGCAAATCGCTCAGGAGGAAGATGCCATCAGCATCCTGCTCGGCAATTACCCGCAGGGTGTGCCGCGCGGGCTTCCGCTGGTGGAGCAAACACTTCCGCCCGAAGTACCGCCTGGCCTTCCGTCCTCCATCATCGAGCGGCGGCCTGACATTCGCGAGGCGGAACAGAACTTGATTGCCGCGAACGCCGAAATCGGAGTCGCGAAGGCTGCATTTTTTCCGCAAATTTCGCTGACTGGCTCTGGGGGCGGTTCTTTCGGGAGAAGCAGTACTTTCTCGAGCCTCATGAGTTCGCAGTTTGGCATCTGGTCTTACGGCGCCCAGGTAAGCCAGCCAATTTTTACCGGGGGCGCCTTGCGCGGGAATCTGCACCTGGCTGAATCGCAGCATCAGCAGGCCTTGCTGGCATACCGGCAAACCATTCAGCAAGCTTTCGGCGACGTCTCCGATGCGCTCATCGGCTACCAGAAGCTGCATCAGGTGCGACTGCGCCTGGAGGACAGCGTTGCGGATCTACAGGAGTCTGTCCGCCTGTCTACCATGCGGTACAAAGGGGGTACCACGACCTACCTTGAAGTGTTGGACGGCCAGCGATCGCTGTATTCCGAAGAGCTGACGCTCGCCGAGGCGCGTGGAAGCGAGTATCAAAGTCTGGTGCAGCTCTACCGGGCCCTCGGCGGGGGCTGGCAATGACCGCCCGAGTTGTTACTGGACGGGATCACCGCTGCCGTGTGTTGGCGAGAGCCCGAAGGATAGTGCGGGTGCTCTTGTACGTGAAGCTGCTAAGTCCGTAATCGACCGCGGTGTTCGAGGAGTTTCGCGGACAAGATACAGCAGCACGGCAACTCTCTGTCGTCCCCGCCCGAAGTCCACTTGACAAGCAAGTGAAACAGAGTAGTCTCTTTTTAGAGAGACCACTTGGATGTCTAATAAAGAAAAAGACTCAATTCGGTTGCTGCAAGGGACACTTGATCTCATCGTTTTGCGCACACTCGCGACGATGGGTCCACAGCACGCTTATCAAATTGGCACGCGTCTCCAGCAGATCTCCGATCGGCTGCTCAACCTCAACCAGGGCACTCTGTATCCAGCATTAGTGCGGCTGGAGCAGTATGGGTGGATTAAGGGAACGTGGGGAAGGACCGAGAGCAACCGGGAAGCCAAATACTACGAAATCACCAAGGCGGGTCAGAAAGCCTTAGGGGAGGAGACAAAGACGTGGAGAAGAATGTCGGCTCTCGTGGAACGGCTCTTGCTTGAGGAGTCTTAGCCGTGAAGCATCTGAGACGCATCTTTCTGAGGTTTTATCTGCTGTTCGCCAACTCCAAAGTGGAAGCGGAACTGGCAAGAGAAATTGGCGCGCACCTGACGTTGCTGGAAGACGAATATCTGCGCCAGGGCATGACCCCTGAAGATGCACGACGCGCGGCCAGACTCGCCTACGGAGGTGTGGAGCAGGCGAAGCAACTCCATCGCGACGAGCGACGGTTTCAAGGGCTGGGCCAGATTCTGCAAGACACTCGATATACCTTCCGCCAACTGCGTAAGTCTCCCGGATTTACAGCGACGGCCATCCTGATGCTGGCGCTGGGCATCGGGGCGACGACGGCGATTTTTTCCATCGTCGAGGGCGTACTGCTGCGTCCGCTGCCGTTCCCCGACCCGGGTCGTCTGGTCATCCTGGGAGATGTGCGTGAAGGCTCGCAATGCGCGTCCTGCGCGGCCTCCAGCGTAACCGCTCCCGACATCCGCAATTACATGCGCGATACGCAAAGCTTTAGCCACCTGGGCGGCTATCGGGGAAGATTGTTTGAACTATCCGGCACGGGTGAACCGGCGGCGGTGAATGCGACGCGGATGAGCAGCGAGGTCTTTGCCGCTCTCGGAGTGCCACCGCTGCTCGGCCGCACGTTCACGCAAGACGAAGATGAACAAAACCAACAAGTGGCGGTTCTGAGCTATGGCATGTGGCGGAGCCGGTTCCACGGCGATGCGAACGTACTGGGGAGCAAGGTCCTTCTCTACCGCAAGCCTTACACCGTGATCGGCGTGATGCCGCGCGATTTCGAGTTCCCGCTCAACCCTGGGCATGCGAACCAGAGCGAGCTTTGGCTTCCCCTGAGCCTGCGGCCAGAGGAATTTACGGCAGGCAGCGCGGCGTCATGGAACTCCCGCATGGTGGGGCGCTTAAAGCCCGGCATCACTGTCGAGCAGGCGCACAGCGATGCTGAGCGAGTTGCCCGGGAGACGATGCGTGAGTATCCAGCCTACATGCGCAGTCTTCGTATTCACGCGTTGGTGACGCCGCTCCACGAAGATACGGTGGAGCAGGCGCGCCCCTTGGTGCGCACCCTGCTCCTTGCAGTGATCGTTGTGCTGCTGATCGCGTGTGCGAACCTGGCGGGGCTGCTGCTGGTGCGTGCCATCCGCAGACGCCGAGAGATCGCGGTGCGACTGGCACTGGGTGCTCGCGCGGCCACATTACTCCGCCAGGCCATCGTGGAAAGTATGGTCTTGAGTATCGCCGGTGGCGTGATAGGGCTGGCACTAGCCGCTGTGGCTCTGCGGGTGGGAGTAAGCCTGCTACCGCAGACGTTACCTCGCGTCAATGGGATTGGCTTGGACTGGCCGGTCATGTTCTTCGCGCTGGGACTGGCGCTGCTGACCGGCTTTCTCTGCGGGTTGGCTCCAGCATTTGCCGCAATCAGCACGAGCGTGAATGGGACCCTCAAAGAAGGCGGACGCACCGGCACCTCGGGCAGCGGTCATGCCAGGCTACGCTCGGCGCTGGTAGTGGCGGAGATTGCCGTGGCGCTGACCCTGCTCACTGCCTCCGGTCTATTGCTGCGCAGCTTCCAGAAGATGCGCAATGCGGAATTGGGCTTCCACCCCGCCGATACGCTGGCTGCGCTCTACGTTCTGCCACAGCAGCGGTATGGAAAGCAATCCGCGATCGACGAATTCACAAAAACTCTGCTGAACGATGTAGGGCAGTTGCCTGGCGTAGATGCTGTCGGCATCACTTCGTTTTTACCTGCGGCGGGCAATAACTGGGACATCGCTTTCACCATTGAGGGTTATGTTCCTCCCAAGGGCGCGGGGTTGAATATGGCGGCGATGTCACTGGTCGAGAGCGATCCCTTCGCGGCGCTGGGCATTCGTGTGCTCCGCGGGCGCGTCTTTAGCGAGTCGGACAACGCCGGCTCACCATTGGTGGCTATCGTGAATCGCAAGATGGCCGAGCGCTACTGGCCGGGCCAGGACCCGATTGGCAAACGGCTGCGCCGGGGCATGCCGGAGACCTCCACGCCGTGGATGACGGTGGTGGGCGAGGTCGATGACGTGAAGCTGGGGTCGCCCGATGCGGAGACAATGCCACAGGTATACCAGCCGGGAACTCAGACGGTTGCGAGTGAAGGCGTTTTCGCCTCCGTCGGGGAGTTGAGCGCCACCGACGGCTGGATCGTTCTGCGCTGCCGTATAGCTCCGGAGCAGATGGAAGAAGCGCTGCGCGCAACGGTGCGGAAGATTGACCCGCAGTTGCCGCTCTACCAAATGCAGACGATGGAGCACGCCATCTCGAAGAGCGAGGCGCCGCGACGCTTCAATACCGTGCTGATTTCCTCGTTTGCCGTCGCCGCCGTGCTGCTCAGTGTTCTCGGGATCTATGGGGTGATTGCGTTCTCGGTGGCGTTGCGCGAGCAGGAAATGGCGGTGCGCATGGCGCTTGGCTGCCAGCGCTCCGAAGTGATCCTGCTCATCCTGAGTTCCGGGGCCAGGCTTGCGGTGGTTGGCTGCGGGTTGGGTTTGCTTGGCGCATTGGCCGCATCCCGTTTGCTGCGGTCCTTTCTGTTTGAAGTAAGCCCGTTTGATCCGGGTGTGCTTACGCTGTCGGCCATCGCCATGCTGCTGCTGGCGCTGGCAGCTTCTGCACTACCCGCAAGACGCGCATCGAATACGGATCTCATGCTGGCTATGGGAGGCGAATAGGAAGATGTCCTGGCGGGTTGCGGCGCGGCTGAAGAAGGCCGCCGAAAAGGCGTGGTTTGTATATGGAGGAAGAACGTACCTCATGGCCTAAAGGCCAAATGATTCTGCTCTGTTTATGTACGGGCTCAAGGGGGTGTGTGAGAAGCACGGCATAGTCCCCTGCTTCCCGCCATGAGCAAGAGGCCAAGTGGAAGGGACGGCTGAACTTCAGAGCTGTCCAAATTAGCGGATCAACTTGTGCCGTCCCTGCGGGACTCGTACATAAAACTCAGCCTACCCGGCACTTCCGTGCCGGGCTCCAGGTTGTACCGTCCCTGCGGGACTGCTGAAGCCGTGTCTTTCTTCGAAATCTGCCTTACCCCTCTAAAGCCCGGGCCGCGGTTCTTCGAACCTGTTCTACTCCTCCCGGAGCACCTGCAGCGGTTTTTGGCCTAGCATCCGAAAGCTGGCTAGCCAGCCGGTCGCGGTTGCCAGTACGGCAGTTCCCAGCAGGGCGAGGCCCGTCGCCAGCCACTCCACGTGAAAGGCCACGTCTAATCGATGCAACAGCACACGAGAGAGCAGGTTGGCGAAGATTACGCCGACAAACCCTGCCAGCAGGCCGAGCACGATGAACTCCACGCTGAAGACGGCGGCGATGTGGTTGCGCTTCGCACCCAGGGTCTTCAAGACCACCACCTCGCGCACCCGGCGGAATTGGGTGCTGGCAATGCTCGAGGCGAGAATGACGGCGCCCGCAAGGATCGAGAACCCGGCCAGGAAGCGCACCACAATCGTGATCTGCTGCACCACGCCCTGGATGGTCTCAATCACATCGGCTATGTTGATCACCGTTACCGTGGGATAAGCGTTGAAAAGTGCCCTCTGCACGGCTCCTACCTGCTTGGGGTCCACATGCGCGGCGCCATACCAAACTACGGGCAGGCCGGACAGAGCCCGCGGCGTGAGGATGAATTCGCTGCGCGCGTATACGTGCTGGCCATTGTGACGGATGACCGCCGTTACTTTCGCGGGAATGGTTTTTCCGTTGGAAGTGAACACGATTTGCGAGCCGAGATGAAGATTCAGGCGCTGTGCAATATGCTCAGTCACGGCAAGCGATTGCCCGTCGTCCCGATCCCACCAGGCTCCCTGCGCCATGTTGGATCCGACCGGTAGTTCCCTCGACCAGGTGAGAGACACCGTCTGCAGAAGACGCTTGGGATAATTCTTCAGTTTGAGGCCGTCGGCCGCCGTGCCGTCCACAGAGATGATCCTGCCGGCGACGGAGGGGAGTGTCTCCACATCGCCCTCGATCGCCGGCTGCTGCGCCAACAGGTGCTTGACGCCGGCCAGTTCCTTGCTGCTGATGTCGACCAGAAAAATGTTTGGCAGGTTCGCGCCTGAGGTCATCTTCATCTCGCCAATCACACCATGCTGCATGAGAAAGACCGTAAGGATCAGCATCACGCCCGTGCCCAGCGCGGCCAGCACGGCGGCGGATTGATTACCCGGCCGGTAGAGGTTCGCGAGCCCATGACGAACCGCGGATTGCAAATGGATCCGGGTGCGCGACAAAAATCCGCGCAGTACGCGGAGGGTCAGCGCCGACATAGCAAGGATGACGATGAGCAGGGCGCAGAGAGCCCCTGCGAACCAGCGCCCGACGACCACCGAATCGGAGAGCGCGGCGGCGATAGCGCCTAATCCCAACAGGATCACGACGGCGATGATCCATTCCGCCTTGCTCTCGCGCAAGCGGACCCACCAGCTCTGCTTTGCGCTGGGCTCTTCCACCATTCTCCGCAACACCAGATTTGGCCGGACGGAGCGAATCTGTAACAGCGGCGGTAAGCAGAAGAGAACCGTGGTAAGGATGCCCGTGCCCAGCCCCGCCAGCGCGGAATGCCAGGGAAGCTTAAGATCCAGGCGCAAGGGCAGGAACTTTCCCAACAAGGTGGGGAAAACCCATTCCACGCCTAACCCCATGCAGACGCCGATCACGCCACCCACCAGGCCGAGCAGCACCGTTTGGAAGAGGTAGATGCGCAGGATGTCCGAGGACCGGGCGCCTATCGACTTCATGATGGCCAGCACTTCGACCCGTTGCTGCAGATGCGCGCGCATGGCCATGGCAACCCCGATCGCACCCAGTACCATGGCTACCAGGCAGATCAGGCTAAGCAGGCCGGTCGAACGCTTCAAGCCGTCGGTTAAGGCGGGGTTGCTCTCCCGGAAGTCGGTCACCTGCGCGTCCGGCAAAATTTGTTCCAGGCGGGCGCGCACGGTGGCGATGTTGCTGTTATTGCTCGAGAGTTTGAAGAGGAATCGTTCACCGGAACGGCTTCCCTGCTGCAAGAGGCCGCTCTTTTCGAGCGCGCTCTGGGTCATCATCACCCGCGGACCCAGTCCCATGCCCGAGCTCATGCGGTCCGGCTCGTGGGTCAGAATTGCGGCGATACGGAAGGTGTTGTCGCCGATCTTCAGGGTCGAACCTACCTGCGTGTGCAGGCGAATCAGCAGATCCTCTGCGACCACCACGGTCGAATCTGTGAGTACCTGGCGGAGATCTCCTGCCGGCTGCAGATCGACTGTGCCATAGAACGGATATTGATGGGGATCCACTGCTTTGAGCGATACCAGCAGCGGCACAGGATCGCCCGGCGAAGAGACCATGGAAACAGTATCCGTTATCTGGGTCCGTTGAACGCCACGCGAGGCCATTACGTTCAGCTGCTGCTCTTCTTGCTGGGTCGGCTGGCGAAACATGCGTGCCGAGAGATCCGCCGCCATGATAGTTCGCGCCTCGCCCAACAGCGTCTTTTGAAAAGAGTCGCTGAAACCGCGTACCCCCGTGAGTGCGGCAACTCCAATGGCGACGGAGATGATCACGAATAGGAATTTTGCTCGCGAAGCTTGCAATTCTCGCCAGGCTATCTTTGCGGCGGAGCCCCAGGTCAGCGACGGTTTTTGATCGGCGCCCATATCAGTCCCGCCTTTGCATGGTGTCTTCGACAATCATGCCGTCGCGCAGGACGACGCGGCGATCGGCGTGGGACGAAACTTGCGCATCGTGGGTTACCAGCACCAGGGTCGCACCGCTGGTGCGATTTCTTTCGAGCAACAGATTGAGTACATGGGCGCCGTTTTCAGAATCGAGATTGCCGGTGGGTTCGTCGGCAAAGATGATGGGCGGTTGCAAAACGAAGGCGCGGGCTAGAGCGACCCTTTGTTGTTCGCCGCCGGAAAGCTGGATGGGGTAGTGATGGATGCGATCTGCGAGACCGACACTGCGCAGCAAGTCGGCTGCTGTGGCGCGGCCGTTTCCTCCGCCGTTCAGTTCATGGGGCAGCAGGACGTTTTCCAGGGCGGTGAGGGTGGGGATTAGCTGAAACGATTGAAAGACGAAGCCCAGTTTCCGGCCGCGCACTTCGGCCAGCTTGTCTTCAGAAAGGCGGCTTATTTCGATGCCGTCTATCAGGACTTCTCCTTCGGTGGGTGAGTCGAGGCCTGCTAAGAGTCCCAGCAGGGTGCTTTTGCCGCTTCCCGAAGCGCCCATGATGGCTACAAATTGGCCTGCCGGGATCAGCAAGTCGATTTGCTTGAGGATCTCGATGGTTCGGTTGCCATTTCGTATTGATTTTTTTAGTGCGCGGACTTCAATCATTTCGGTGCCCTGTATTGGTGACTAACAATCTAGAATTCCTACGAGGACCAGAGGTTTGGGCGACCGCCGGCTGGATGCTTTAAAGTTGGCTTGTGAGATTCCGATACATCGCCGGGTTTTTGTTCGCTTGCTTGATGGTGACCGCTTGCCGATCTAAGACTCCGGAACCCGCTAAGTCCTCAGCCGGATGGGGCTGCCGGCCCGGCCGCCGATACAACGGCTGCGGTGCCCGACGGGCGGCCGGTGATCGTTGCCTTCGGTGATAGCCTCACCGCCGGCTTCGGCGCGGACACAGGCGATAGCTATCCGGATTACCTGGAGAAGGACCTGAACGCGATGGGCTACCACTACCAGGTCATCAACCAGGGGATCAGCGGAAACACCACCAAAGACGGGGTCGACCGGCTCCAGGACGCATTGCGTCTGAAGCCCGTGTTGGTGATCGTGGCGTTCGGCGGAAATGATGGACTGCGCGGATTGCCCATCGCCAGTACACGAGAGAATCTCGATCGCATCGTGTCTACTGTGCTCGATTCGGGGGCCAAAGTGGTTCTGGGCGGGATTACGCTGCCTCCGAACTATGGCCCCGACTACATTCGGCAATTCAATCAGACGTATGCACTGTTGGCGGCTAAGTATCACGTGCCGATGCTGCCGTTTCTGCTGAAAAACGTTTATGGAGTTGCCGGCGGAATGCAGGCCGACGGCATTCACGCCACAGACCAGGGGAATGCCCAGGTGGCCAAAAATCTGCTGCCGCTGATCGTGCCCGCACTCAAGAAATGAAGACATCAACCCAGGACCACAATGGGTTGAAAGAGGGTGCCGGCCACGCGACGCACAATCGCCACCAGATCGCGCTGGCCGGCGAAAACCTTGGCCAGCGGAGCGGTGGAGAACTCGGGAAGATTCACCGCATTGCCGTTGCGCAGCCGGCCGGCAATCCAAAGATCCGCCGTGGTGGCAGGCAGTTCGGGCAACAGGGTCCGTGGATGGGGCAAACTTTGCTCTAAGGTCCCGGCAGCTGCCTGATCGGCTAATTCGTCCAGCGAGAGTGCCTGGCTAAGAGTGAAGGGGCCCGCGGCTACCCGGCGCAATCGCGCCAGGTGAGCGCCGCAACCCAGCGCTTGACCCAGGTCATGGGCTACCGAACGCACATAGCCTCCGGATGAAATGCGGATCGTAAACTCGACACACTCGCCCTGCAGCTCGCCCACGCTGAATTCCTCGATCAGGAGCGACACCGGCTTCAACACTACGGTTTCCCCACGGCGGGCAGACTTGTAGGCGGGTTTTCCTTCTATCTTTTTGGCGGAATAGGGCGGCGGAGTCTGTTCTACGTGGCCGCGAAAGTGCGCAGCGGCGGCCTTGATTTCCTCGGTGGAAGGCAAAGGAACGCCCATCACAGCCGGGGTTGCCGGACTACCCTCGGCATCGTAGGTATCGGTGGCAAACCCGAACCGGATCGCTCCGGTGTAGGTCTTGGGGAGCGGGCCGAAGAACTGGGCAAGGCGGGTGTATTTGCCCAACAAAACTGGTAACACGCCGGTGGCCATTGGATCCAGGGTACCCAGATGGCCGATCGCCGATTCGCCGGTTGCGCGACGCAGGCTGGAGACGACATCATGAGACGTCATCCCGCTCGGTTTATCGACCACCAAAAGCCCATTCACACTCTCTACTATAGAGCCCCAAATCTAGTAGCCGTTCTGTTGGCGGGACTGCACCAGGGACAGAAACTCCGCTCGGGTGTTCTGCTGATGGAAGACTCCCTGCATGGCAGAGGTTACGGTCGAAGAGTGCTGCTTCTCTACCCCGCGCATCATCATGCAAAGGTGCCGGGCCTCCATCACGACGCCAACACCCTGGGGGTCAATCGCATCCTGAATGGCGTCGGCAATCTGCCGGGTAAGCCGTTCCTGTACCTGCAGGCGCCGCGCAAAAACCTCCACCAGGCGAGCTATCTTGCTCAGGCCAATCACTTTTCCTTTGGGGATATAGGCGACATGAACCTTGCCGAAGAAGGGCAGCATGTGATGCTCGCACAGGGAAAAGACCTCGATGTCGCGCACGATCACCATTTCGTCGTAATCCACATCGAAGAGTGCACCGCGCAGAATTTCCTCTGCGTCCTCCTGGTAGCCCTTGGTCAGAAAGCTCATCGCCTTGGCGGTCCGCTCGGGCGTCTTGACCAAGCCATCCCTCGTGGGGTCTTCGCCCAAGCGCGTGATCAACTCGGCATAGAGATCCTCGGTGGAATACCCGCTCAATCCCCTACCGGCGGGAGGCTTACGAACGACTG
The DNA here is from genome assembly GCA_963847155.1 of uncultured Acidobacteriaceae bacterium. Lineage (GTDB taxonomy): Bacteria > Acidobacteriota > Terriglobia > Terriglobales > Acidobacteriaceae > PALSA-350. The sequence goes on from CAWJZH010000014.1 coordinate 348,215, forward strand.
CTGGATGTGCCATGCTTTCCCTTTCCTGCATATTCGAAAAAATTGTTCCGCGTCTCTTCCACCCTCACTCGTTCAAGGTCAGCGTGAACAAAGTGCTCCGCGAGCAGGTCGTGAATAGCTATACAGAGATTCTCGGTGGTGGGCACTTCATTCGAGAAGCGCTCATCAAAATTTAGATTGGTGTGGTCAAAACGGTCGATCACGTTGCTCTGGACACAATGATCCAGGTCGGCCAGATTGCAGATCATGCCGGTCACCGGATCTACCTGCCCACCAACCGTTACTTCGACGACATAGTTATGACCGTGGCCGTGGGGGTTGCTGCATTTGCCGTAGACAGCGCGGTTCTTTTGCTCGCTGTACGCCTCGGAGTAGAGGCGATGCGAGGCACTCAGGACGTACCGGCGCGATAAGTAAGCTCTCATGCTTCCCCGTAGTAATCCGCGAATAAATCGGGCAGCTCGTAGACTCTTACGCGATGCAGCTTAGCTCCCCCTATTTGATTCTCCAGGCGCTTCCAGATGGCAATAGCCAGGTTCTCGGTGGTGGGAATGACTTGCTTGAATTCCGGCACTTCGAGGTTCAGATGGCGGTGGTCGTACACGTCCACAACCTGGCGATTGATCACGGCTTTCAGCTCTTTGAGGTCGACGACAAAGCCGGAAACGGGGTCTACTTCGCCCTCAACTGTCACTTCCAGGGTGTAGTTGTGACCATGGCCGTTTCGATTGGCGCACTTGCCGAAAAGACGCAGGTTTTCCTCCACCGACAACTGGTCCGACCAGTAGTAATGGGCAGAGGAAAACTCGGCTTTTCGAGTGAGCAAGATCATCGGTGAACCTAACCACGATTATAGCGATTCAACGGCTGCCCATAGGATGCGGTTGGGCGGCTATGTTATTCATTATTTGGCACTTGAAAATTTAACCGGATTTGGTTGTGGAGTAGGGCCGGCCCTTCCAGGACACTTCGCTGCGCACCGTATGCTGCCACCAGCTACGCGCCAGGAGCAGGCAAAACAGCGGCAGAGCAAATACCGACAGGGCACAATCGAGCGCGGAGAAATTAGATTTCGCGACCCGGGAATAGAACCTCCACAGCACCCTTAGCCAGACCAGGGCCAAGGCGATCCGCGCTATGGGCTGGGCAAACAAATGCCAGAGCAATAGGGGCAGGCCAAGGAGCAGCAGGAAATCGAGAGCCCTCCACCCCGCCATCATCAAGGGAAAGGCAAATAAACGGGCCAGATTTTTCGTCCAACCCTCCATCATCGCGCCGAAGCTGCGGTACATGCGGCTGCTCAGAGCGTCGGGCGCGTAGCGGAAGCGGATGGGAAATTTTCTGCGTTTCAAGAGGAGCGCCAGGTCAACGTCTTCGAGAAGGGACCCAGCCACCGCGGAGTGGCCACCCACCTGAAAGTAAGCGGCTCGCTCCACCATCAGGAACTGCCCGTTGGCAGCGGCGACTCGAGAGGAGGGATCCGAGACCTTTTCCGGTGGATAGGCGAGCGCCAGTTCGGAAAAGATCAGCGGCATAAGGGCACGTTGCCAAAAACCCGTTACCACTTGCCGCGGTGAGTAGGAAAGCATCGCCACCCCTGAGTGTTGCGCTTCGTGCATGGCTCTCTGCAGGTTGCCGGGGGTGTGCACGGTGTCCGCATCCGTAAACAGCAGCCATTCTCCTTGTGATTTTCGGGCCGCGGTCCAGACGGCGTTGGCCTTGCCTGTCCAACCCGGTTTGAGGGGTTCAGGATCGATGACAATCACCTGTGCCAGGTCGAGCGCGATGGAGCGTGTCGCGTCGGTAGAGCCGTCGTCCACCAGAAGCAATTCCCAATCCTCCGCAATGGCAAAACCAGCTTCCGACTGGGCCAGCAACGATTCGAGGCATGGCCGCAGGACATCGGCCTCGTTGCGGGCGGGCACGATGATCGAGAGACGCATCCAGGTTCCTTTCCGGTAGTCCGGTATAAAGAATTGCCGACGCAGCTTGAGGGCTGTTCCGAGGAGACAATTGCCCTCAGCGGCTCAGCCGGAATTCGTGGCAAATTGGCTATCTACGGCTAAGGCCGCACCCTTCAAAGAGCGTACCTCAGGGCTGTGTTTTGGTTTTGTGGTACGGCCCGACTAAAGTCGCGCTGTAAAGGAATGAAAAGAGAATGGGGCTAAACAGGCTGCGGAAAAACCAATTTCTTTGAAGGGTACGGGCCTCAGCCCGTACGTAGATGATGCAATATCGAGGGCTTTAGCCCCTGAGGGCATCTTCCCTTCTCGACATAGCAGCCCTCAGTGGCTAAAGCCGTTTCATTTTGACCCTAAATGTTCGGGCTGAAGCCCGTACCCTTCAAAGAAGTTAGTTTTTCCGCAGCCTGTTCAGCCCCCTGCTAGCGCGTTTCCTGCCCGAACAATTTGTCCGGAGAGGGTCTGGGCTGAAAAGCCAGGGGCTAAAGCCCTCATTGGTTGCACCCAGTACGGCCCGACTAAAGTCGTGCCCGTTCGCACAACAAAGCACTAGAGCCTGTGACTCGGAAAACCTCGCGCATTCCGCAGATTTAGTCGTTTATGTGCGAGCGGAGCCTGCACCTCGCCTTCCGCAGCTGTTGATTGCATTATAGAAACGTGATCGGGTCCCACGCTCGGACGCTTGTCATTATTATAGGAAGTGTGACCAGGTGGATTGGCGGATTGGTGTTCTTACTCTCGCTCGTGCTGGCGGCGGGGTGCGACCGGGGGGATCATCCGCGGCAGATCGGAAAGTCAGCCCCGGATTTTACGGTCGTTGACGGCTCTCGCTCGGTGCAGCTGAGTAAATATCGCGGTAAGGTCGTGGTGCTTAACTTTTGGGCGACCTGGTGCGCACCGTGTATCGAGGAGATTCCTTACCTCAACAAGCTACAGCAGCGAATGCCGCAGGTTGTCGTGCTGGGCGTGGACATGGGCGAAGACGACGGTTCCTATCGGCAGTTTCTTGCTGACAATCGGGTCGGCTTCCTTACCATCCGCGATGCACAGCAGCACAGCAATGCACTTTACGGAACCTCTCGCCCTCCCGAGACGTACGTCATCGATCGCAACGGCCAGATTCGACGTAAGTTCATCGGACCCCAGGATTGGACGTCGCCCGAAATTGTGAACTACCTTTCCCACCTGTAGTGCGTGCGCATCTTGTTATGATGGCGTCATGACGACCAATCTCGACGTTCTGTATCGCTACGAACTACACCCGACGGAAGCTGCCATGATCGCGTTGGGAAAGGCTCGCGGGGTCTATGGGATTCGCAAGATTGTGCTCGACGAAAAGCAGAAAACGATGCGCGTGGAATTTGATTTCACCCGGCTCGATCGTAGCGTGGTAATGGAACTGCTGCGCAGCGCCGGTATCGACATCGTCGAAGAAGTCCCGCTGTCACCGCCGCCCGCGCCCGCAGCAGAGCCCGCGGCGCCCTTGCCGCCAAAGTAAGCCGGGGCTCAGGCAGTCGGGCCCGGGCGTTGATCACTTCGCTACGAACAGAGTACAGAAGTTTCAGGCGTCACTCTCACTGACGGTTGCAAGCTGTCTTGCCCCTGCCTTGTCCACCTGCAGTCCAACTCTCCTCCGCTCGTTCCCCAATCACAAGCGTCATGCGACAACGAAAGTATGCCGATAGGACTCATTGAGTATCTATGTCGGGGCCAGGAGGATGTGGCAAACCCGAACCGGGAGCGCAATGAAGCCGGTCCTCATGAGAGCTGTGGCCTGCGAGTGGGTATTTTGCGCTTTACTGCCGATGGCTGCACCGGCTCAGCGCCCGCAGACTGACCTCACTAACCTGCAGATCGAAGACCTTATGAATGTCGATGTGACTTCGGCTTCCAAGAAGGAACAGAAGTTATCCAGGGTTCCAGCGGCCATCTTCGTGATTACGCGGGAAGACATCCACCGCTCTGGTGCGACTAACATTCCGGATCTGTTGCGGATGGTCCCGGGATTGGAAGTGGCCCAGGTCACGCCTAGCGTATGGGCGATCAGCGCGCGTGGTTTCAACAGCCAGTATTCCAATAAGCTTCTGGTGTTGATTGACGGCCGCACGGTGTACACACCACTTTTCTCTGGAGTGTACTGGGACGCTCAGGACGTGCCCCTCGATTCCATCGAGCGGATCGAGGTCATTCGCGGACCAGGCGCCACCGTCTGGGGGACGAATGCGGTCAACGGGGTCATCAACATCATGACCAAAATCGCCAAGGAAACGCCAGGTGGCATAGCAACAGTGGAGGGAGGGACCCTGGACCACGCATCAGGGATGGTCCGTTACGGGGGCACGATAGGCGCTCGTGGGGCGTATCGCGCCTTCGCCGATGGGTTAGAAATCGGTCCATTCCTCACTCCAAATCACCAGAATGCTCAGGATGACTGGTACCGCTTCCATGGCGGATTTCGGGTCGACGAAAACGTATCGGCTAAAGATTCGCTAACCATGGAAGGGGAAGCGGTCAGAGGGAACGCCGGAGAAATGGTAACTACCATTGTCTCCCTACTGCCGCCTGTAAATGCAAACCTTGACTTGCGCGATCGTTTTTCCGGTTGGAGCCTGCTTGGACGATGGAAGCGTGAGCTGTCAGCTGGTTCGGAAACCACAGTCCAGGCCTATTTCGATCGCAGCAACCGTGGCGATACAACCTACGGATACGGCTTGAACACGTTCGATGTCGACTTTCAGCACCACGGGGTCTGGCGTCGACGGCAGGATTTCGTATGGGGACTGGGTTACCGGGTGAATTCCGATACTAGCGCGCGAGCATTTCGCTTCTCGGCAAATCCTCAGGCGCTGACTTATCAGATCTTCAACTCGTTTATACAGGACGAGATTGCAGTGCGTCCTGATCACCTCTATGTCAGCGTGGGAACTAAGCTCGAGCACAATTACTTCAACGGATTTAACCTGCAACCGACCGCGCGGGTCACGTGGGCCCCAGAAGGCCGAGACATGTTTTGGGCGGCGGTCTCTGGCGCGCAACGAACCCCGTCGCGCGGCGAGACTGCGGTTCGCGACAATCAAGCGGTATATCCCGGGCCAGACAATCTTCCAATCTTGATCAGCGTGTTCGGAAATCCCGCGCAGAAGAATGAGCGCTTGATCGCCACCGAAGCGGGTTTTCGTAAGGCGTGGACGGACAGACTATCGTTCGATTCGGCGCTCTTCTTCAACCAGTATCAGGACCTCATTTCGGGGGAACCCGGAGCCACGCGGCTGGAAGCGGATCCTCCGCCAGTGCATTTGCTCATGCCCTTCGCTATCGCCAACTTGTTGCACGGAGAGACCCATGGTATCGAGGTCTTCGCTGACGTGAAATTGGCTGACCGATGGACGCTTAGCCCCGGGTACACCTTCCTCAGCATGCACCTGCACCGGGACGCGACTGGCATGGATGTCAGCACCGGTCCGGAAACCGAAGGAGGCATCCCCAACCATCAGGCTCAGTTGCGATCGAACGTGAACCTTCCCTGGCATTGGGAGTGGACCACCTCAGCTTATTTTGTGGGACGGCTAGCCGCTCCAAAGATCGCATCGTACACCCGCCTCGACGTCAATCTGCTTTGGCACGCGTCGGACAAAATGTCGTTCGGCGTGGTGGGACAGAACTTACTCCAAGATCTTCACCAGGAGTACTCCGGCTCCGTCTTGACCTTGACACCAAGCCTGGTCCGCCGCAGTGCTTATGCCAGGCTCACGTGGCGATTCTGAATGCACGCGCCGTCGGATCACGCCGGCAGGGCCCTCGGCGCACGGTGCGCGGGCTCCTTCTGGACCTCGTGGGCCCTTCGCTGGGTGGCGTTACTTGCTGCTCTTTTTCTGTTGCTGGCAGAGACGGGGAAACAAACGAGGGCGCAGACCGCGGACGAAGAATACCGGGTCAAGGCAGCCTTTATTTTCCATTTTGCTCAACTCGTGGATTGGCCTCCGGAGAAGCCATCAGGTACAGACAATTCGCTGGTTCTGTGCACCCTTGGAGAAGACCCATTTCAGGGTGTGCTGGAAGGCACGGTGGCGGGCAAACCGATCGGGAATCGGATCCTTCGCATTCGGCACCTTGGGGAGCCACAAGATATGCAGGCCTGCCAGATAGTCTTTCTCGGCCGGGCGCAAAGCAAGCGCATTCCTATGTTGGTGTCGACTTTGCACAATGCTCCGGTTCTGACGGTGGGCGAGACGGCGGGCTTTCTGGATGCGGGTGGAATGATCGACTTTCTCCTCGAAGACCACAAACTCCGCTTCGAGGTGAATCTCGCAGCGGCCGAATTGGCAGATCTCAAAATCGGATCGCGGTTATTGGTTTTGGCACAACGGGTGGTGGGAGAGAGCCATGGTAGGTAGGGCCATGATTTTCAGAGATCTAACAATTCGGCGAAAACTTGCGCTGTTAACCCTCACCTCGAGCGTCTTCGCGGTGATTTTGGCTTGCGTCGGATTCGCTATTTACGAGCGGCAAAGATTTCATACCGATATTGCAAACGAACTCGCGACTTTGGCCGACACGCTGGGGGCCAACACGGCAGCCTCCCTGGCCTTCAACGATCCCAAGACGGCGCGGGAGATGCTGGGGGCCCTTCGGACGGAACATCATGTGTTGGGCGCATGCCTGTACGACCTTCATGGGCAAATTTTTGCTGAGTATCGCCGCGCAGGTCTGGGGTCTAAATTCGCGATGCCATCATCGAAGCCCGATGGCGCCTACTTCGGACCAGACACCATCACCCGGTTCGAAAGTGTATATCTCGAGAACGACAAGACTGGCTCTATCGCAATTGTTTCCGATTTGCGCGGGATGCGTGCCAGACTCTGGGAATACACCAAGATTGCGATTCTGGTCCTTTTCATTTCCATCCTGGCCACCTACCTGATCTCTGCACGCCTTCTGCGTATCGTGAGTGATCCGATTGTGCAACTTGCCAGGATCGCCGGCCGGGTTACGGCAGAGGAGAACTACTCGCTACGGGCAATCGCGCAGAGTAATGACGAAAGCGGAATCCTCGTCAGCTCATTCAACCAAATGCTGGAGCGGGTCGAGCATAGGGACCTGGCCTTACAGAAAGCGAAAGACGAGTTGGAAGAGCGAGTGGAACAGCGCACCGCCGATCTGCAAAGAGAAGTGACAGAGCGCATCCGGGCGGAGCATGAAATGCGCCTGGCCAAAGATGCTGCGGAAGTAGCGAACCGCGCCAAGAGTGAGTTCCTCGCAAACATGAGCCATGAAATCCGGACGCCGCTCAACGGGGTCATTGGCATGACGGATCTGGCATTGGACACGGAACTTACCGGAGAACAACGAGACTGCCTGGAAACTGTCAAGCTATCCGCCGATTCTCTGCTCCTCGTGATTAACGACATTCTCGACTACTCCAAGATTGAGGCAGGAAAGATTGAACTGGAAGTGATTGACTTCAATCTGCGCAACTGCGCGGAAGAAGCCTTGAGAACATTCGCCTCGAGCGCCGATGAAAAGGGTTTGGAACTTCTTTGCGACATTGCGCCCGACCTGCCGGAACTGGTGGCGGGAGATCCGGGTCGACTGCGCCAGATCCTTCTGAATCTGGTCAGTAATGCGATCAAGTTTACGGCTCACGGCGAGGTGGCCTTGAAGGCGCAGATTGATGCCGAGGATGAGGACAGTCGAGTGATCAGGTTTACGGTAGCCGACACAGGCATCGGCATCCCTGAAGAGAAGCAGGAATTTATCTTCTCCCCCTTCACCCAGGCGGATTCATCGACGACCCGCGAGTATGGCGGTACCGGGCTCGGGTTAACCATTTGTGCGCGCATGGTCGCGATGATGGGAGGGAGAATCTGGCTGGAAAGCGAGGTTGGACGGGGCACGCAATTCCACTTCACGGCGCGTTTAAAGTTAAGCAACAGAAAAGCCGAATCGGACGTTTTGGTCCCGCTCGAAACGTTGAACCAGCTCAGGATCCTGGTGGTCGACGACAACAAAACCAACCGGCGGATCCTGCACGGCATGCTGACTCGCTGGGGAGCGCAGCCAACCTGCGCCGCCTGCGCAAGTGAGGCCCTACTGGAACTAGACGCTGCCTGTGTCGCCGCCCGGCCGTATCAGCTGATCCTGACGGATATGCACATGCCAGGAATGGATGGGTTTGGATTAGTGGAGGAAATCCGGAGGAGGCCGGAAATCTTGCCGGTGACCGTAGTGATGCTGACGTCGGCTGGTCATTCCGGTGATGCGGAGCACTGCCGTCAATTGGGAATTCACGCTTATCTTTATAAGCCCGTTAGGAGGCAGGAATTGCTGGCAGCGATTTTGCGGGCGCTGGGTCATCCACAGACCATCGCTTCGCGCTTTACGGTGGCACCGGCCGTGCGCCAGGCCAGAAGCATGCACATTCTTCTTGCCGAAGATAACCGCACCAATCGGACGGTCGCCACGCGCATGTTGGAGAAGATGGGGCACACAACGATGGTCGCCGGCAATGGCAAGGAAGCCCTCTTGCTGGTTAGCTTGCATCGTTTCGACCTCGTCCTGATGGATATTCAGATGCCCGAGATGGATGGGTTGATGGCCACCAGGAAAATCCGCGAGAACGAACGAGAGACGCAACTTCACCTGCCAATTATTGCCATGACAGCTCACGCTATGAAGGGTGACCGCGAGCGTTGTACCGAAGCTGGGATGGACGGGTATGTTTCCAAGCCAATCAACAGCAAGGAGGTAGCAGCAGCCATTGCCAGCATGCCGCGCCTGCACGGCGAAAGCACCGCAGCGATCAGTCTGGAAGTTAAACAGGCAGATGCCACGCTTCCTACTGCGCCCATCGTCTGGAATATGGGCGAGACCCTGGAACGGCTCGGCGGCGATGAAACGCTTTTTCACGAGGTCATCGAAATATTTCTGGACGATGTTCCCAAACACATGACCAGCTTAGGGCAGGCAATAGCAGAGGGAGATGCAGAGGCGGTTGAAGGAGCGGCCCACACACTCAAGGGTGAATTGGGATACATCGGAATAGCCGAGGTATCCCAAAAGGCACGTGAACTGGAGGAACTCGGCAGGAACTCAGATCTTCGATTCGCTGCGGGTCTCTACGCCACATTTGCATCCGAGCTCTCCGGACTGCTGACCTCGATGCGCAGCACAATGCGCGCCCACCCCAGCGTGGAAGTGGTTGCCGGGGCGCAAGGACCAATCGAATGACGACTGCCGCCGGAATGAATGGAAGTCTCACTGAATTTCTTCGCCCGGGTCGTTCCTGCAACCGGGTTCTGGTTGCTGAAGACGACGCGATGTTCCGCCGGATACTGCAGAGCTGGTTGGAGAACTGGGGCTACCTGGTTACGATTGCGGAGGACGGCGCGAGAGCCTGGGACATCCTTCAACAGGAGCCCCCGCCTCAACTGTTGATCCTAGATTGGATGATGCCGGCGATCAATGGCTTGGAGCTGTGTCGCAAGGTTCGGGAGTGTAACCAGACTCCCTACCAGTACATACTTCTCGCGACCGCTAAAGGCGCGAAACAGGATCTGGTCAGGGGTCTGGAGGCGGGAGCCGATGACTATCTCACCAAACCCTTTGATAAAAGCGAATTGCAAGCTCGTTTGCGAGCTTGTAATCGAATCCTCACTCTGCAGGACGATCAGATCCGCGCCCAAGTACAACTCCGCTTTCAGGCGACCCATGATGCGCTCACGGGGGTCTGGAACAGGAGCGAGATTCTGGAGACGTTACGGCGGGAATTGGAACGTGCGGCGCGCTCCAAAAGTGCCACGGGTCTTTTGATGCTTGATATCGATCACTTCAAGAACATCAATGACACCTATGGACATTTGACTGGGGATGTCGTGCTGAAAGAGGTGACACAACGAATTGTCAAGGCGGTGCGAGGTTATGATTCCGTCGGTCGCTATGGTGGAGAGGAGTTCGTGATCGTACTCCCCGGTTGCACGCGGGAACAGATTGAACACGGCGCGGAGAGGATCCGCTCCGCCGTGGATGACGGTCCGATCGCCGCGAATGAGTCAACGGTCTCCGTCACGGTCAGTATCGGTGCGGCGGTCACGACAGTGGAGAAACATGGCTTGATCTCGGATACGGAAATGCTTGCAGCCGCGGATAGCGCGCTGTATCGGGCTAAGAAGATCGGGCGCAATCGAACCGTCCTATCCGATTTTGTGTTCAACGAAATCAGGTAATTCGTTTGCTTCGCGCGTTGGCGTACCAGATGTTTGCGCTCCCAAACAACAGGCACGCGACATTGACGAGTGCATTCAGAGCGCCCCGCGAAAACGAACCTGTATATTGGCCGTGGCGGAAGTTACAAATCGCATCGAGCATACCCAGGTAGACCATGGAACTGCCGGCTACCGCTGTCGCGATGGCCGCGCGCGGATCATTCTTCATCAGCCAATGGCTCGCCAGCCAGAATGTCCCTACGATCCAAAGAATATCGGGAAGAAGAAAGCACCACTCGAAATCCACCACGTTCGCGGGTAGGTCATGATGATCGTTCCAGAACGAAATCCAGAAAAACACGATGGCCAACGCGGCTATACGCTGTGTCCAGGCAAGGCGGCGGGCGGGGAGAGTGGGGGTTTCCATTTAGGACTGGTTGCGGGGACGTGGGGGTGGGAACCCGGATGGTGCGCGCGGAGAGATTCGAACTCCCGACCTTCTGGTTCGTAGCCAGACGCTCTATCCAACTGAGCTACGCGCGCATGCGTACCAGCATAGACTACCAAACGGGCTCAAAAACGCCAAGTTCCGCGGCCCCCTCGGCATCGATCTGAATCCAAGATAACCGATGGTTACCCTTCAAAAAGTGAGTTCATCGTTGGATTATCCCCTTTAAGGCGCTGAGAAAGCGGTCCACTTCTTCTGCGGTGTTGTAGTGTGCTAATCCGATGCGCAGAAATCCGCCGTCTTTTTCTACGTCGAAGTGTTCGGTAAGATTCAGAGCGTAGTAGTTGCCGTCCCAGGTGAAGAAGCCCCGGCCTCCCAACTCGGTTGCCAGTTGCAGTGGAGTATGGCCTGCAATACGGATAGCAACCGTGGGGCACCGGGCGTCAAACAGGTCAGGATCGCTGATGCCATAAAGTGTCAACCCAGGTATCTCCAGCAGCCCGGCAATCAGGCTTTCGACCAAAATTCGCTCGTGCCTCTGAATCATTTTCCAGGCCGTAAGCAGGCGCATGCGGCGGCTGGTGTTGGCAAGATCGGCGCGACGTCCCAGCTCGGCAAGGTAGTCGACGCAAGCGGTGATCCCGGCAATGCACTCGTGGTTCAATGTGCCCCATTCCCAGGAGAGGGGAATGGCGTGGTTATTCGCCGCGATTCTGTAAGGCTGCAGCCGCGCCAGATGCTCGTGTTTGGCAAACAGCACCCCCATGTGCGGCCCGAAAAATTTATAAGAAGAGCAGACGAGGAAATCGCAGTCGAGCGCATGTACGTCAATGGGGCCGTGCGGCGCGTAATGAACCGCATCGATGTACGCCATGGCGCCAACCCGGTGCGCCAAGCGGACGACTTCCCTCACATCGTTGATGGTTCCCACTGCGTTCGAGGCGTAGCCGACGGCAACCAGCTTCGTCCGGCCGGTGATTTTTCGCGCCAGGTCATGCATGTCCAGGGTGCAATCCCGATCATGGATCTCGGCCACCCGGATGGTGACGCCCCTTTCCTCCAGCGCCACCCAGGGAGAGTAATTGGCATCGTGATCAAGACGAGTCACTACGATCTCGTCTCCGGCATTCAGTTCACGGCCAATCGACCGGCTTATGGCAAAGGTGAGCGAGGTCATGTTCGCACCGAAGACGATCTCGTCCGCACCGCAGCCAAGAAAGTCCGCCATCGCGCTGCGAGCGCCGGCAAGCATCGCGTCGGTACGCTGGCTGGTAGCAAAGGCGCCGTCGGTATTGGCATTGCTGCGGCGCAAATAGTCAGAGATGGCGTCGATTACGGATTGTGGAACCTGCGTCCCGCCGGGGCCATCGAGAAAAACTACTGGATGGTCGTTGACGGTTTGCGAGAGAGACGGAAATTGGGAACGGACCCAAGACAAATCCAATAAGTCGGTAAGCTCGTTTCGGGTTGCAACGGTGAGGTCGTCCTTGGTCATGAGCAACTCGTTCCTCGGTCTGTTAAGGTTCCTATCGAGAGAGTACAGAGTACCTGAAGGACACGGCGGTGCAGGCAACGAACGGTGCGATAACACTCTCCAAAGCGCAGTGAGGCGGAGTAAAAATTCGCCCAGGAAAGGTTTGGGATGGCGGGCAAGACGAAGAAATCAGTGCCAACATCTTCTGGACTGGTCGACGAGCAACTTGAGCGCTATCGCTCGATGCGTGACTTTAGCAAGACGGCCGAACCAAGTGGCAAGGCTAAGGAGGCGGCCACGACCGAGTCGCTGCCCTTCGTTATCCAAAAGCATGCTGCCACCCGCCTGCACTACGACTTCCGCCTCGGTTTGCACGGGGTTCTCAAGAGTTGGGCGGTTACCAAGGGGCCGAGTTATGTGCCCGGAGATAAACGCCTGGCGGTGCAGGTCGAGGATCACCCCATGGAGTACGGAGGCTTCGAAGGAACCATCCCCAAAGGCCAGTACGGGGGCGGTACGGTGATGCTTTGGGATGAAGGCACGTGGGAGCCAGTCGGCGATCCGGACCAGGCGCTTGCCAAGGGCAATCTCAAATTCATTCTTCATGGCAAGAAGCTGCACGGCAAATGGGTGTTGGTGCGCATGGGCGGGAAGGCAGCGAACGAGGCCAAGCCGAACTGGCTGTTGATCAAGGAGCATGACGAATACGAGCAGACCGCGGATGACGAGCCGATTACCGAGAAGGAACCCAACAGCGTCCTGACCCAACGAGATATCGAGGCCATTGCCCGGGCTGAGGATCACATCTGGCAATCGAACCGGCCAGAGACCTCCAGCGGGAAAAAGGGCTCCGCGGCAAAACCGGCGCGTTCCAAGCCGTTCGCCCCGCCCGGGCTGCCGGGCAAGAAAGAATCCTTGCCCGCGTTTATCCCTCCACAGTTAGCCTCGGAGGCACCTGAGCCCCCGGTGGGCGAGCACTGGGTTCATGAGCTTAAGCTGGACGGCTACCGCATCCAGGCGCACATCGACAAAGCCGGTAAGGTTCGTCTTTACACCCGGAGTGGACTGGACTGGACGCATCGCATGACTGTGGTGGCGCGCGAGCTAGGGCGGCTGTCCGTCGAGAGCGCCGTCCTGGATGGAGAAGTGGTGGTGCTCGAAGCCAACGGACAGAGCAGCTTTGCCGCTCTGCAGGCTTCCTTTGAGGAGGGCGCGAAACATCCGCTTACCTACTTCGGATTCGATCTGCTGCACCTCAATGGGCACAATCTTCGCCAACAACCGCTCACCGAACGCAAGCAAATACTGGCCCAGATGCTCGACAGCCTCGCGGAGCAGGAGACGATCCGCTACGGCCAGCATATCGAGACCGAAGGCAAGCCGATCTTTGACGAAGCTTGCAGGTTAGGCGCAGAGGGCATCGTTTCTAAGCGTGCTGACAGCGTGTATACCTCCGGCCGTACTAAATCATGGCTCAAGATCAAGTGCGTTCGCGACCAGGAGTTTGTGGTGGGTGGCTTCACCAAGCCCAATAACGGAACCGATGGCATCGGTGCCCTATTGTTGGGGTATTACGACCATAAGAAATTGATCTATGCCGGGCGGACAGGCACCGGCTTCACCCAGGTCAACTCGCGCAAGTTGCGTAAGCAACTGGAAGCTATGCGGCAAACCGAGATGCCCTTCGAAAACGTACCGGCCTCAGCCGCCAAGGGTGCGCTTTGGGTGCGGCCAGAGCTGGTGGCACAGGTTCAATTCAGTACCTGGACTGCCGACAACCTGGTGCGGCAGGCCAGCTTCAAAGGTCTGCGGGAAGACAAGAAGGCGACGGAGGTACGCCGCGAGATGCCGGATGCAAAAGTTTCGCAAAAGACCGTGCCTCCCCAGAAGAAGGCCGCACCGGTGAAGGCGCCTGCTCCCGCGCGGCTTGGCTTCAAGGTAACTCATCCGGAGAAGGTTTTCGATCCGCAGACAGGGGTTACCAAACAGACGTTAGTTGACTACTATTTGGCGGTCGCGCCGCTCATGCTACCCCATGTCACCGGCAGACCTCTCTCCTTGGTCCGCTGCCCTAACGGCGCGGGTCAGAAATGCTTTTATCAGAAACATCTAGGACCAGGTATGCCGCCGGGCATCGATGGAGTGGAGATTCCCGACCGAAAGGGCAAGGGCACAGAGACCTATGTGACCGTGGAAGGGGAACAATCGTTGGCCGGATTAGCCCAGATGAACGTGCTCGAGATACATCCGTGGCAGTCGACCAACGACGACTTGGAGCATCCCGACCGCATCATCTTCGATCTTGATCCGGACGAGGCTGTGTCGTGGCCAACCCTTTGTAACAGCGCGCAGGAGGTGCGGGACCGGTTGAAGCAACTGGGTTTGCAGAGCTTTGTAAAGACCACCGGCGGTAAGGGGCTGCATGTGGTCGCACCCATCAAGCCCACCCTCGAGTGGGAGCAGGTAAAAGCTCTGACGCGCGAGTTCACACTACAAATGGAGAAAGATAATCCCAAGCTTTACATCAGCAAAATGACCAAGGCAGCGCGGACAAACAAGATCTTTGTGGACTACTTGCGTAACGAACGGGAGGCTACGGCCGTAGCTCCTTACTCCAGCCGGGCTCGGCTGGGCATGGCCGCGGCGCTGCCGCTGGAGTGGGCTGAACTCAAGGGTGGAAAGGCGCCGAAGTATTTGATTGCCCAGTTCGATGAGTGGAAGGACCGGTTACGGAAAGATCCCTGGAAGGCGATGCTTACGAGTGACCAGGAAATCCCAGCTTCACTCTTTGCCTAGAGAAGGGCGGCTGGAATTTGCTTTGACCTGGGGTTATGACAGGGGACTTGATGGGCTTCCACCAAGGGAGCCCAGCGCCCGGGGCCGGGGGTCTCAAACGCGAGACCTGGGGCACCCCTTCGTTTTTTCCTGGCTAGTAGATGCGGAAGTTCACTTCGATGTTTACTTCCACGGGCACTGGTTTTCCCTGAAGTGTCGCAGCCTTGAACTTGTACTGCCTCACCGCTTCCACGGCCTTCTCGTCCAGACCCATGCCCAGGTGACGCACAACTTGAACCCTTTGCGGGTTTCCCTGGGCATCGACGATCAAGGAAACGACGCAGACGCCCTGGTACTTTGCCCGTCGGGCTTCATCAGAGAACTCAGGATCCGGGGCAAACACCAATTGCGGCGCGGAAACCCCGCCACCCACATGGTAGAGGCCGCCACCGTAACCGCCGCCTTCACCGGGGCCGTACCCATTCCCCTTGCCAGACCCAATACCACCGCCCGACCCGGTGCCCATACCGGCACCGCTGCCGCTGCCGTTCGAGGCCGGACCCACCACGCTGGTGCGTGGGTCTCCCAAGTTGGGCAGGTTGTTGTTGGGCAGCTGAATGTCCTTGGGCATCATGATCGAAGGATCCATCGCCAGCTTGGGCTTATCGTTCTTGATCACCATCGGGGGAACGATCGGCTTTTCCTCGAACTTTGGCAGCTTGCCTTTGGGGGTCTGCAAAATATCGTGCGAGCCGCCGCCACCACCGCCACCCATCTGCGGCCCCTTGGGGGCAATGGGCATGAATTGCGGCACGTCCACGTTGGTCAGCAGCTGGTTTTTCTTGGTGACCACTTTCTTGACTGCGAGGAAGGCTAACAGGATCAACCCGATAATGATCACGTGCAGACTGATGGAAATGATGGAGGCGGCCTTACCGCGATCCTCCTTCATCGGGTCTTTGACGGGGATCGGTGTGGACGTTAGGACGAGCGGGGGGAGTTTCCTGGGATACAGGAGGTCATAAATATTGCCGGCAATCGTCTTCCACGCCGGCTCATCAATGATCTCGGCGAGCAGCTTAGGCTCTAAGGGCTCGCGTTGATCCAGCTCCGGAGGTAACAAAACCTGATTGGCCATAGAACTTATGAGAAAAGAGCGCTGGTATGCCTCTCTCCGCCTATCTCCCCATTATGAACGACTCACGTGTGCCTTGTCGCTCTCCAAGAATACGTAGCCCGGATCGGTTCAGGATCCATTAAAAAGTATTAGACACCTTTTTTGGCCCGGAGGTAAGCAGCCTGTCAACTTTTGCGGCAAAGATACAATAGAGTTTTGCCCTTTACAACTGGAGAGACAATGCCACCCCCGCCCGAACTCAAGGCGACACTCAATCTACCCCACTCCGACTTCCCCATGAAGGCAAATCTGCCCCAAAGCGAGCCGAAACGGCTGGCAGCCTGGGAGCAGGACGGAATCTACGAGCAAATCCGCGCCATCCGCCAGGATGCTCCGAGTTATGTGATGCACGATGGCCCACCATACGCCAATGGGCCCATTCATCTGGGCCATGCGCTCAACAAGTGCCTGAAGGACTTCGTGGTCAAGTCAAAAACCATGGCCGGCTTTAACGCGCCCTACGTGCCGGGGTGGGATTGCCACGGCCTGCCCATCGAGATCAAGGTAGACGAACAGCTGGGCCGCAAGAAGCTGGAAATGCCGGCCATCGCGGTCCGCCGCGCCTGCCGTGAGTACGCCCAGAAGTATCTTGACCTGCAGCGGACGCAGTTTCAGCGCCTGGGCATTTTCGGGCGGTGGAGACTTCCCTACTCCACCATGACCCCGGAGTACGAGTCCAAGATCATCGAGACGTTTTTTCAGTTCCTCGAAAAGGGATTTGTCTACAAGGGACTTAAGCCTGTTTTGTGGTGCATGCATGACCGCACGGCGCTCGCCGAGGCTGAAGTCGAGTACGACATGCACACCAGCCCCAGCGTGTACGTGCGCTATCGGCTGACGAGTCCCCCTGAAGCGATTGATGCCCGGTTGGCCGGAAAACAAGTCTCGACCATCATTTGGACCACCACACCCTGGACTCTGCCCGCTTCCCTGGCGGTGGCCTTCCACCCCGATTTCGAATACGTAGCCCTGGAACAGGATGGGCAAGTGTACATCGTCGCTGAGGCCCTCGCGGGCGCTACCAAGGCCGCGTGCGGGCTGGAGCGTGCTCATGAGATCGCCCGTTTTCCCGGCGCGCGGATGGAGCGGGTTACGTTTGCTCACCCATTCCTCGATCGGAGCATTCTGGGGGTGACGGCGACTTATGTCACCACCGACCAGGGAACCGGGGCGGTCCACACCGCGCCCGCGCATGGCGTCGATGACTTTGCCACCGGCGCACGCTATGGTCTGAGCCAATTGAACGATGTGGACGATGGTGGACACATCCGCAACGGATTGCCGGAATACGACGGGATGTTCGTCTTCAAGGCCAATGCCCCTATCATCGCGCTGCTCGAGCAGCGGGGCGCGCTGATGGCACGGCAGGAGATTCATCATTCCTACCCTCATTGCTGGCGCTGCCATCGTCCAGTGATCTTCCGGGCGACTGAGCAGTGGTTTATCAACATGGAAACACCCATGCCCACCTCAAAGCCTCACGCGGACGGCTCGGTGACCACGTTCCGCCGGCGGGCCTTGGAAGAGATCGATCGCGTGAAATGGGATCCGGGCTGGGGCAAGGAGCGGATCACCAACATGGTATCCACCCGTCCGGACTGGTGCATCTCGCGCCAACGGATCTGGGGTGTTCCGATCGCGGTACTTCTTTGTAGCAAATGCGGCCGGCCGCTAAATGATCCGGCGGTCAATCAACGTATCGTCGATCTCTTTGCGGAGGAGGGGGCTGACGCCTGGTATGTGCGCGATGCGGCGGAAATCCTCCCTCCTGGGACTACCTGCAACTCCTGCGGTACGGCTGAGTTCAAGAAGGAGATGGACATTCTCGATGTGTGGTTTGAGAGCGGCGCCAGCCAGGCGGCTGTTCTGGGCAGAGAGAAAGATCTTCCCTGGCCCGCTGACCTCTATATCGAGGGCGGGGATCAGCATCGCGGGTGGTTTCAGTCTTCCCTGCTCTGCGCTGTGGGGACTCGGGACGCCGCGCCTTATCGCATGGCGGCGACCTGCGGCTGGACCCTGGACGAGCAGGGGCGCGCGATGTCCAAGAGCCTGGGCAATGGCGTGGATCCGGTCGACATCGCGCAGCGGCTGGGGGCGGAGATTGTCCGCCTGTGGGTGGCCTCGGTCGATTTCCGTGAGGATGTAGCGGCCAGCGAAAACCTGATGCAGCGGGTATCCGAAACTTACCGTAAGCTGCGCAATACGTTTCGGTTCCTCTTAAGCAATCTCAACGGCTTTGAGCCGGAAAAGCATGCGGTCGCCTGGGAGCGGATGCTTCCGCTCGACCAGTACATGCTCACGCGGACGCGCGAGCTCACGGAAAAGATCCTGGGCTGGTACGACGACTTTGAATTCCACCGCATTTATCACGCGCTGAATGAATTTGCAGTCGCCGAGCTGAGCCAGCTTTATATCGATGCGGTCAAGGACAGGATTTATACCTTCGCGCCCGACAATCCAGCGCGGCGGTCTGCGCAAACTGTGCTGTGGATGATTGCCGAGGCACTGGTACGCCTGGTCGCGCCGCTGCTCAGTTTTACCGCGGACGAAATCTGGCGCTACATGCCCCCGATCGGCAACCGGCTGCCCAGCGTGCATCTGGAGCTCTTCCCCACGCCAGAGAGTCTGGCGCCCAGTATCGATGCGGAGTTCATGAACGACTGGAAAGGTTTGCTTGCGATGCGCGACCAGGCTCTCAAGAGCCTGGAGGAAGCACGCCAGGCAAAACTGATTGGGAAAGCGCTCGATGCCCGGCTGGTGTTAGAGGTACCGGAGTCAATGAGTGCTCTGCTTGCGCGCTACCAGGGGAGCCTGAAGGAACTGTTGAATGTTTCCCAGGTAGAAGTAGTTCCTGGAACGGGGGACGAGCTCGTCGCGACCACGCTGCCGGCCGAGGGCAAGAAATGCGAGCGTTGCTGGAACTACTCCGTGCTCGTGGGTGAGGATTGGCGGTGGCCAACAGTTTGTGAGCGGTGTTCGGCGGCGCTTGATCAGATGGGTGAGCCTCCGGAAGAAAGAGCATGACCGTTAGAGATTCCAGAGGTTGGCTTCTGTTACTTTCGCTGATCGTGGTAGTTGCCGACCGGGTAACGAAATGGTTGGCGGCGACACGCATTGAGCTCGGCGATCACGTGGTGGTAATTCCCCACGTGTTTGCTATCAGTCATGTCGAAAATCCCGGTGCTGCTTTCAGCTTGTTTAACGATTCGAGCTCTCCGGCTCGCGTCCGCTGGATGTTACTGGTGTTTTCCCTGTTGGCGGCAGTGGCTGTTTTGGTGGCTTTGCTGAAGATGGGTCGCCGGGTTACGGCCACCACGGTGGCGCTGGCGTTGATTCTCGGGGGTGCGCTGGGGAATGCGTGGGACCGCGTGCGGTTTGGGTATGTGATCGATTTTCTCGAGGTACACATCATCCATTATCACTGGCCGGATTTTAACGTTGCCGATTCGGCTATTGTGGTGGGCGGGATTTTGCTTTTCTTCGATGCTTTGTTTTTGGGGAAGGAAGAGGCGGTGGTGGGTGAGCCGGTGATTCGTAACCATCACGGTTAGTGGGTGGTGACCCTCGGCTGGCGAGCCCCCCGAGGGGCGCACAGCAGATCCCTCGCTTCCCCGGATTT
The DNA here is from genome assembly GCA_963847155.1 of uncultured Acidobacteriaceae bacterium. Taxonomy (GTDB): domain Bacteria; phylum Acidobacteriota; class Terriglobia; order Terriglobales; family Acidobacteriaceae; genus PALSA-350. The sequence goes on from CAWJZH010000014.1 coordinate 367,870, forward strand.
CCTGTGCAGAGTTGCGGCTTCAGTCAGCTACGTGTGGTTCTCTTTAGAGAGAACCACATCCGTGGTCGCCGGTGAGAGTAGTGAAGCAGGAAATCCGGGTACGCTCGGGATGACAGATAGGACAGGGTCGCTGGAAGCGAAAGAGCAGTTGCGGAAGCAAAGAGCAGTTGCGGAAGCAAAGAGCAGTTGCGGAAGCAAAGAGCGGCTGCGGATTAGTGCAATCGGTTATGGGTTCCCTGCCCCATAACCGCCCTGTCCCTTGGCAACCGCCCTTTCCTTACAACTACCCTCCCCTATTTGTCATCCCGAGCACAGCGAGGGATCTGCTGTGCGCCCTTCCTTGCCGAGCACGCCTCGGGTCACAGCGTCTTTAAATATTCCTTGGCTTTATCCCATTCTGGAAACAACCGCTCTTCGATCTGAAACTCGCGCGGGTGAACGCAGCGCCGCCCTCCGCGCACCTTCACTGGATGCTTCAAATGCAGCATCTCGTGGTACAGCAAATACTCCACTGCATAGCGCGGCGTATTCTTGCGATCGAATACCCTGCTGACCACAATAGTATTGTGCGCCGGATCGTAGTGACCCAGGCTGCGTTTGGCGACGTACCCGCTCCAGGTGAGCAGCGGCCGGCCCATCAACCCATGAAAAAACCGAATGTTCAGGCTCTCGAAAACCTCGTCCAGGTTGTAATGCTGGCCCTGGGGCCCGAGCATCTTCTTGCGGCCCCGTGACTGACGGATCAACTCCGTCTGCCGGATCACTGCTTCGCTCGAGGCAAACCTGCGATAACGATTAGTTTGCACGGAGCTCAGAGGCTTGCGGTATAGCTTGGCGAGCAGAATGTGCGCAATGGCGCGGAGAACACTTTCGGGCGCACCCTCCAGCAAATCGGACAAGTGCACATGCATTCGCCCCTCGCGTAAGCGAATGGTGGTGTTCAGGCTGGTAAAACGACGGAAACGAACGTCAAGGGCAGGCATCGGAGCGCGCGGCCGAAGGGCCCGGTACTCTTCAGCAAACAGCAAGTGCAATTCGGAAATCACCGCCTTCAAGCGTAGCAGGACTTGGCGCCCTCGAGCAGTTCCGCAATGGGTTCAGACCGAAGCAATAGGCCTTTACGTGGTTTTCTGCCAAGGAAAACCACTCCTCGCGATTTTTATCAGGCCACGGTAATTGCGAAACTGCCCTAACCGGTCACCTTTTTTGTTCTTCCTTCTCCCGTTCCTTTTCTTCTTTTTTCTTCTCGGCGATGTATTTTTCTTCGTCAGCCAACATCTTGACGGCCGCCTCATGCGCACTCTGGTTGGAATCGATAGCCGTCTTGCGCACAAAATCATATTGGGCGCTGGGCTTTGGCTCAGTCAGGACCTTAGCCCATTCATCGGTCTTGGCAATGATTTCCTTCAGCACCTTGCGCAGGTCGGCATGCTGCTCGTCGTACTGGTCCATGTTGTCCTGAAGATCGTCGGAGAGGCGCGTGAACTCATCCAGAAGGTTGTGGATGCGCGCGGTCTTGTTCTGCGCGATGGGATCCGCGTTGACGGTATGGATCTCTTTAGCGCGGTCGTCGACATAGCCCGTGAATAGCTTGACCCGCTCCAGGGGCTGGTCTCCAGCCTCCCGGACAGCTTCGGCTTGTTGTTCTGTCAAGGGATCTTTTCTGGACTGGGCAAACGCCGCGGCCATCGCCAGCACCATCCAAACGCACGTGATGGCTAAGGGTCGCTTCAAGACTTATTTCTTGAAGACCTGCATCATCAGTTCGGTCTGCACCTGCTCCAGTTGTTTCAAGGTAGCCTGCAACGCCTGGCGATCGTCATAAGAAGCGGCATTGAGGATGCCGGCCAGACGAAACGATGTATGCCGCACCAGCTCTTCAGCGTTCTTCATTTTCTTGCCATCTGCGGCGACGCCCATGTGGATCTTCTCCGCATACTTCTGCACCAAGTGCAGCGTGGCCGATGCATGATCTTCGTCACCGGATTTGAATTGCTGCCCGGCTAATTCGGTCATGTCGTGCACTAATTCGGCATAGAGAAAGCATTGTTCCTTGGGCTGGGCCTGATCTGCTTTGGCCATGAGCGCCGCCATCGCTTGGGCATCGACAATTCTGTCGTCCACAGCATAGGCGCGGGCAGAGAAGAGGCTCAGTGCTAAAGCAGAGACGGCGATGGTCGTGGCCACGAACCGCATAGGGCACCTCTCGGAGGGCTTACGGAACGCCTTAAGTTAATGACTTCCACCAAGAGCAACGAGTCGATGCTTGGCTTGCCATTCCTGGTCGGGGAATTTTCCGTCGGCAGCGTTGAGGAACTTGCGGTAGTAATCCTGCGCTTGTTTCGACAGATGCAGGCTATCGTATGAGGTTGCCCAAAGGAAGTAAGTAGCTGGAGTCTCTGAAAGATATTTTGATCGCATGGAAAGAGCGTTCAATGCGACTTGATATTGCTTGTTCTCCGATGCGGTAAAAGCCAGTCCGCTCCATGCGTCACCGTCGTCGGGCTTCAGCTTGACCGCTCGCTCAAACACCCCCTGAGCCTGGGGATAGAGCCTCTCCCGGACTAGGTTTTCACCTTGCGCCGCGAGGATTTCCTCATCGCCGGGGTTGGTCGAGACCAGCCTGGCGTAAATCGGGTCTGCCTTGTCAGAATGCCCAGATTGGGAATAGGCGTCGGCTAGCATATGGTCGACGGCGCCATTATTCGGTTCCAACTGTCTGAGCGTCTCCAGCACCGGCAAGGCCTCGTCATTTTTTCCCTCGGCCAGCAGAGTCGTGGCCAACTGGGCATTCAGCACCGGATCACGAGGGTCTCGTCCCAGGGCGCTTTTGAGCAGCGGCTCGGCGTCGGAGTATTTCTTCTCCTTGATCATCAGCTGGGCCAAACCGCCCGTTGCCGCCGCTGCGTCGCCGGCTGAGGGCGCCGGATGGCCTGAGAGCAGCCGCTGGTATGCCTTCTGCGCCAGGTCCGTGTCGCCATTGGCTTCGGCAATCTGGGCCGTCAGCAGCAGGTCGGCTGGGGTCTCGGGGCTGAGCTTGAGCGCGGCCACCAGGGCATCCCGGGCAGCCGGAGGATCGGCTGCGCGATCCAGCTTGGCCAGTGTCCGGAAAGCCTCTGCCTGAGCGATCGGGCTGGGTGGTTCCGGGGTCAGCAAGGTCGCCTGTTGGATCTGTTCCCGCGCTTCGTCGTATTTGCCCTGGTGGGCCAGCAGGAGCCCCAGCGCGAGGCGTGCTTCGAACTGCTTTGGGTTCGAGGCAATGGCCTTGCGATAGTCGACGGCGGCCGCATCCTGGTGGTTGCCGGCATCCTCGACATAGCCGAGGTCAAACAGCGCGCGGGCGTCACCAGGGTTTTGGCTGAGGTATTTCACCAGCAAGGGACGGGCACCCTCGAAATCCTTTTGATCGATCTTGTTTTCTGCCTCGTCTCGCTGGGGCGGGTGCGGCGGTTGGCCTACGCTGTCCGGCGCCTGGGTTCCGGGCGGAAGCTGATTCTGGGCCTGTCCCCTCACAGGGTGGCAGGCTCCCGGCAATAACGCCGCGGCCAGAAGGTACGATACGTGCCTCATTGTGCCGACCGCGCCTCTTGTGCCGCCAGGGCAAGCGCAAGCCAATGTCCCGTGTGCGAGCCGGGGGTCTGCGCTACTTGTTCCGGTGTGCCCGCCGCTATCACCTGTCCACCCCCTGCACCCGCCTCCGGACCCAGATCGATCACCCAGTCCGCGGACTTGATTACGTCCAGGTTGTGCTCGATCACTATCAATGAGCCGCCCGCGTCAATCAGCCGCTTGAATGCCGTCAGAAGCTTGCTCACATCATCAAAATGCAGTCCGGTGGTCGGCTCATCCAGGATGTAGAGCACCCGGCTGCCTGCCTTCGCCGCCCCGTTGTTCGCGGCTCGTCCCATCGCGCTGCGGCCCTGGGAAAGGTGCGCGGCCAGCTTGACCCGTTGCGCTTCCCCGCCCGAAAGCGTGGTCGCTGACTGGCCCAGGCGAACGTATCCCAGTCCCACCTCGTCCAGGACAGCCAGCTTTTCCAGGATGCGGGTCTGACCGGTAAAGAAGCGCAGCGCCTCCTTCACGGTCAGGTTTAGCACCTCATGGATGTTCTTCCCCCGGTACTTGATCTCCAGCACGCTCGCTTTATAGCGGGTTGCATTGCATTCCTCGCACGGGAGCTCCACATCGGCCAGGAATTGCATCTCCACGGTAACGGTACCGTCGCCCTCGCATACATCGCATCGGCCCCCGGGCACGTTGAAGGAGAAGTGGCCAGCCGTGTATCCCCTGCGCTGGGCCTCGGGCTGGGCCGCGAAGAGCTCCCGGATCGAGTCGAAGGCCTTGATGTAGGTAACCGGGTTAGAACGCGGTGTTCGCCCGATGGGCGCCTGATCGACGAGAACGATATCGTTCAGCCGCTCTGCTCCCTTGAGTTCGCGATAAAGATGCGAGGGGTCGCCACCCTCATTCTTGCCCAGTGAGTGCGACACGGCGGGGTAAAGCACGTCGTGCACCAGGGTGGACTTGCCTGAGCCGGAAACACCCGTGATGCAGACCAGCATACCCATGGGAATCTCGACATCGAGCCCGTTCAGGTTGTGAATCCGCGCACCCCGCAGTACCAGCTTCTCGCGCATCGGCTCCCGCCGCCGGGTAGGAATGGGGATCGTGAGTTGCCCGCTCAGATAGCGGCCGGTCAACGAGTCGGGATTTCTCTCCACAGCGTCCACCGTGCCCGAAGCCAGAATCCGGCCACCCAATTCCCCCGCGCCGGGCCCAAGATCGACCAGCCAGTCGGCTGCGCGAATCACGTCCGGGTCGTGCTCCACGACGAGAATGGTATTTCCCAGATCGCGTAATTCTTCGAGGATACGAATCAGCTTGGCGGTGTCCCGGCTGTGCAATCCGATGGATGGTTCGTCCAGCACGTAGAGCGCGCCCACGAGCCGGGAGCCGAGCGAAGTCGCCAGCTGGATGCGCTGGGCTTCTCCTCCGGAAAGGGTGGAGGCAAGCCGGTCGAGGGTGATGTACTCCAACCCGACCGCGTCGAGAAAATGTAACCGCTGTTGTATCTCGACCAGGATGCCGCCGGCGATCTCCTGTTGCTGCGGAGTCAGGGTGATTCCCTCGAACAGGCGGTTTGCCTCACGGATGGTGAGTGCGGAAACCTCGCAGATATTGAGCCCGTTGATGCGCACTGCCCGGGCTTCGGCCCGCAAACGGGTTCCTTTGCAATCCGGGCACTCTGCGTAACCCCGGTACTTGCTCAGCATCACGCGCACGTGCAGCTTGTATTTCTTGCGCTCCAAAAAAGCGAAGAAGCCGTGCACCCCGAGGAAAGATCCATGCCCATCCAGCACGAATACCTGTTGCGCCGGCGTCAACTCCCGCCACGGCGTGTCCAGCGGAATGCCATGCTGCATCGCAGCTTTTCTGAGCTCTGATTGGTAGGGGCGGTACTTGGGGCGAGTCCAGGGATCGATCGCTCCCTCGTTCAGCGTCTTGTTCTTGTCGGGAATGATCAGGTTGATATCGAAATCGATGGTGTTACCGAAACCTTGGCAACGCTCGCAGGCGCCGTACGGATTGTTGAACGAAAATAGCCGGGGTTCTGGTTCGCGATAGATGCGATGGCAAAGCTTGCACTCAAATGCCTGAGAAAAACGCAGCCGCCGGGGCTCTGTTGTTCATCACGCGGGACCGTTTCGTAAACAATCTCTCCCGACTCGCGGAAGCCAATCTCCGCGGCATCGACGATCCGGGCCCGGTTCTCCGGCGAAACCACCAGGCGATCGACCAGCGCATAGACCCCCTGGCCGAAGTCGAGGTCGAGGAGCGACTCGGGGGTGGAGAATTCTACAATTTTTCCGTTCTGGTAGAGGCGGTTGAATCCGCGGGTCCGCAGTTCATTGAGCCGCTCTTTAAACGCATCGCTCGGAAGGGCAGGATTGGTAAGGGCTTTTGCTTTCTTTCGTTTTTTGGGCTCAGCCTCGGGCAACACCGCGGCTTTACGGGAAACAATGCGTAGAGACGTGTATCTTCGCCCAGCGCGAGGATGGATGCGGCGATTTCATCCACTGTGTCGCGCCTGACCACTCCACCGCAAACGATGCAATGCGCGGTGCCGCAGCGGGCGAATAGCAGACGCAGATAATCGTAAATCTCGGTCGCCGTGGCTACTGTGGACCGCGGGTTGCGGGTGGTAGTTCTTCTGCTTGATGGCAATGGCCGGCGCCAGGCCGTCGATCAGGTCCACGTCCGGCTTCTCGATTCGCTCCAGGAACTGCCGCGCATACGCGGAGAGAGATTCAACATACCGGCGCTGCCCTTCTGCGTAAATCGTGTCGAAAGCGAGCGAGGATTTGCCCGAACCTGAAACGCCGGAGACCACGGTAAGCAGACCGTGGGTCAGATCGCAGTCGATATTCTTCAGGTTGTGGGTTCGTGCGCCACGAATGGTGATCTGATCGTTCAATGTCTCAACCGGCGACCTCGCCGTGGACCTCCTCCGTAGGAGATTCAATCTCTGTTTCAAAACCCGCTTTGATGCGGGCCAGCATCTCCACGGGGTCGCGCTTCTCCGCTTGCTCAAAGGCCGCGGCGATGTGGCGGGCGAGGTCCGCCAGCATCATTCCCCAGGCTTCGGGTTCCTTCCACACGCCCACACGCATACTGATGTGCTGATCCTGGTGCGCGATCCAAACGCGCAGGAGTTCAAAGGATTTGGCGTCGGTTCGGGCTGGTTCGGGAACGCGGAGTTGATCGGATTGGGCCATGGTTCACCCTTCTTCTATGCGGGCGATGTCGGGGCTTACGGGGAAAATGTCTAGTGCCGGGATGTAGCTTCGATCGGCATCACCTCGGCTGCCCCGGCCGCAGTGGCTGCGCTGTGGCGCCGGGCCCAGAGCATGAGCAAAATGCCGGCCACGATCGAGCCCAGGCTGGCAACCTGTGCATTGCTCATGCCCCAATAGATGCGGGGATTGATGCGGATGAACTCGACCAGAAAGCGCGCCAAACCACTCAGCACCAGGTATTCGCCCGTGATGTGGCCTGCGGACAACCTGCCGGATTTTGTTCCCCGCCGCCACAACCAGGCAGCAATCAGCAAAGCGACCAATAACTCGTAAATCGGCGTCGGATGAACCCTCTCGGTGGTCGGTACAAGCCCATTGGGAAAGCTCATGCCCCAGGGCAAGCTGGTGGGAATGCCGTAGTCGCCATCCCCCGAGATCAGACATCCCAGGCGTCCCACACCGTAGCCCACCGCGACCGCCGGGGCCGCCAGGTCGAGCATCGCCAGACCGCCGATTTTGGCTTGCCGTCCTTGCCACAGAAGCACCGCTATCCCCACCAGCAACCCGCCAAACCAGGCGAACCCGGCGCGGTCAAAAAGAACCTGCAGCGGCTGATGCATGAGCAACGTGGGATCTTCGAGCACATGCCACAGCTTGGCTCCGACCACGCCGCCGACCGTGGTGTACGCCGCCACCCCGACTGCATCCGCGTCGATCCCGTTGCGTTGAAAATTCTTATAAAGCGTCCAGCAGGCACATACCGACGCCAACCACAGGCAGAGGCCGAAAGTGCCGATGGAAAAGTGTCCGATGTGAATGAAGGGGTACATGCCGGCGTCTGTTCTTACAGTATAGCCGGGTGCTTTCTCTTGACAGGAATCCGTGGAAGAATGACAGAGCCCATGAGAGAGCACGAGCACGACATGTTGTTTCGTCGCGAGGAGATTGCCGTCCGGGTGGCGGAAATCGGCGCGCAGATCAGCCACGACTTTGCTGGAGAAGCCATCTTGCTGGTAGGGGTGCTGAAAGGCGCCGCCGTTTTTCTCGCGGACCTGGCACGAAGTATCTCCGTCGAGACCACGTTCGACTTCGTGGCCATCTCCAGCTACAAGGGAGTCAAGACCAGCGGTGCGGTAAGATTGATCAAGGATCTGGACACGCCGATCGGGGGTCGAAACGTGATCCTGGTTGAAGACATCCTGGATACAGGTCTGACCTTGGTTTTCCTGCGCAAACTGTTGCTGCAACACAAACCAAAGACCCTCAAGATTGCCACTTGCCTGGACAAGCCGGCCCGGCGCCTGGAGAAGATCGACGCCGATTACGTCGCATTTACGATACCCAACCATTTCGTGGTCGGATACGGGATGGATTACCAGGAACGCTTTCGTAACCTTCCCGACATCCGCATATTTAATCCGGATGAGGCACCAAATTCACATTGATCTTTGCCAGCATAAGAGCATAGGCTCCCACCGGAGCCTAACCAGGCAAAGGGAGCCTGTTTCATGACCAGCAAACTGCTTCAGCCAGAGATCGAGCCCGACTCTGGATATTTCGACGTCGCTGGATTTGCTTCTGCCGCGCTGGCGAACGCCTCTGCCCTGGCCGCGGTTTTCGATCACACCTTGCTGAAACCGGAAGCGACGCACGATCAAGTGGTGAAGCTGTGTGAGGAGGCGGCGACCTATCGCTTTGCCTGCGCCATGGTGAACCCCTCCTGGGTGTCGCTGGCCCATTCCGTCATGGTAGGGAGCGGCGTTCCGGTCGGCGTGGTGGTCGGTTTCCCGCTGGGCGCAACCCTGGCGACCACCAAGCGCGAAGAGGCTTTGTCCCTGATTAAACTCGGCGCGCACGAACTGGATATGGTCATGAATCTTGGCCTGCTCAAGTCCGGGATGAGGGCGCTGGTAGAGCAGGATATTCGCGGGGTGGTGCAGGTAGCGCACGATGCGGGTGCGGTGGTTAAGGTGATTCTGGAGACCTCGCTGCTCAGCGTGGAAGAGAAGCTGCGCGCCTCCGAGCTTGCCCTGGCCGCCGGAGCAGACTTCCTTAAGACCAGCACGGGGTTTTCTACCGGGGGCGCTACTCCAGCCGATGTGGCCATCCTGCGCGGTGTGGCCGGCAATCGATGCGGAGTCAAAGCTTCCGGAGGCATACGCACTTTGAGCGATGCGCGCGCGATGCTGGAGGCGGGCGCCACCCGCATCGGGGCCAGCGCCAGTGTCGCGATTCTCCGCCAGTATCAAGACGAAGCTTAAACCCGCCTGCGGCGCTGAAAAACTCTGAACGAAGGGCACGGCTTCAGCCGTGCCACAGAGGGCAGGCTTGGTGAGGGCTTTAGCCCCTGAGGTACGTCCTTTTCCAATCGTTCGTAGCATTTCGATGGGGGAAATTTCGCTTACACGTACGAGAAAAACGTACCTCAGCGGCTAAAGCCGTCTATGACTCATGCATATATGGCACGACTGAAGCCGTGCCCTTCGTACAGGGGTTTGCCCGCAGCTTGTGTAGTCGTAAAGGCTTCATCTGTTAAAGCCGTGCCTTTCATCCCCGGTTTTCCGCAGACGGGAATAATCCATAGCCGGCGGCATTCAGCATAAAACCAGTTTCGCGACCAAATGCTCTATCATGACTCGATATTTGTATGACTCCTCCTCGCGACCAAGACGATGTCGAAGCCGGTAAAAAGCCGGCGCAAACTCTTGCGACGCAATCGTTTGAGGGCGATTATCGCCCCAGTTCGCAGACTCTGCCCCTGCCCGGCTCGATCAAAGTCGATCCGCTGCAGACGGAGTTCCTTATGCGGCTGGCGAACGCCCTCAACACCACCCTGGACCTTCAAACCCTCCTGCACCGTACCGCGGACCTGGTGCGCGCGGTCATTGACTACAAGATCTTCGCCATCCTGCTGCTCAACGAGCGGACGAACGACCTGCGCATGCGGTTTCAAATCGGACATACGCCCGAAGTTGAACGCTTGCGGATCCGCGTCGGTAAAGGCGTCGTCGGCCGGGCCGCGGAACACCGCGAATCCGTTCTGCTGCAGGATGTAACCCAGGACGACAACTACATCAGCGCTAACCCCGACGTTCGCTCCGAATTGGCGGTGCCGCTGATCGTCAAAAACCGCGTGATCGGCGTGATCGACCTTCAAGCTGAGCAGGTCGGCTATTTTCAACCGGAACACCGTCGTTTGTTGGAATTGACCGCATCGCGCGTAGCCCAGGCAATCGAGAATGCCCGCCTTTACACCCGCGTGGCCCGGCAGGCACAAACCCTCGCCGTGCTGAATGAAATCTCGCGGGAAGTCACTTCGATTCTCGATCTCGATCCCCTGCTGGAACGCATCGGCGAACTCCTGCGGCGGATTATCGATTACCAGATGTTCAGCATCCTGCTGGTGAATGAGCGGGAGCAGGTGCTGGAGATTCAGTACGCTGTGCGCTTTGGACATCAGGTGGCGCTTTCCGAGACCGTGCCGCTGGATCGAGGCCTGGTGGGAACGGCGGTGCGGGAGCGGCGGCTGATTTACTCCGGAGACGTGCGCAAGGATGCGCGCTACTACATGGTGAACCCTGAGACTCGCTCAGAGATGGCGGTGCCTCTGCTCTATAAGGGCAAAGTGATCGGAGTACTCGACCTGGAGCACGTCAAGGTCAACTACTTCAACGAGGATCACCAGCGGACCCTGGTAACCCTCGCCTCGCAGATTGCGGTGGCTATCGAAAACGCGCGCCTGTACAGCCGGGTGGCGCAGCAGGAACAGCGTCTGGAGCACGATCTCGACATGGCGCGCGAAGTACAGCTGCGTCTCCTGCCTCCCACGCCTGCGCGCCAGCGTCACGCCGAATTTGCCACCCGGTTTCTACCTGCGCGGACCATCGGCGGGGACCTCTACGACTTTCTGCCCTACGACGACGAACGGATTGGCATCGCCATGGGAGATGTCAGCGGCAAGGCGGCTCCCGCGGCGCTCTATGCGGCGCTCATTAGCGGGATCATGCGCGCCGCCACCAGCCAGGCGCTTTCCCCTGCAGCCATGTTGAAGCAGCTGAACGACTCTCTGCAGGAACGAAAGATAGATGCGCAATACGTAACCATGGTTTTCGCCGTGTGGAACGATGAAAAGCAGACGCTGCAGATCGCTAATGCGGGCGCAGTCCAGCCCCTCTTTTGCCGCGGAGGACAAGTGGAGACGGTGCAGGCCGAGGGATTTCCGCTGGGCATGTTTAAAGACGTCAGCTACGAGGAATTCACCCTATCGACCCGCCCCGGCGACGCGATCATCTTTTTCAGCGACGGAATCGTGGACGCGGTCAATGAAAGGGAAGAAATGTTTGGCGACGCGCGGCTGACGGCACTGGTCAACAGCCACATCAAGAGCACGGCTCAGGAGATAGTGGACGCGATCTACCAGGAGCTCTCCACCTTCCAGGGTGGGGTCGAGCGCTTCGACGACGAAACGGTCATTGTGCTGAAGGTCCTGCCCGGCCCGGTTTAGGATAAGCCTTGGAGTTTCCTTTGACTGACACCCTGAAAATCGAAAAGACCACAGAAAGAACCATTCATCCGGTCCGCAACCTGCTCGGTACCCTGCGCCTGCCTGGTGACAAGAGCATCTCCCACCGCTATGCCATGCTGTCGGCAATAGCCGAGGGATCCAGCCGCTTTCATAATTTTTCTACCGGCGCCGATTGCGCCAGCAGCCTGCAGTGTATGGCGCAGCTGGGCGCCAAAGTCACTCGCTCCGGAGATACGGTGGAGGTGCAGGGCTGCGCGGGTACGTTCACTCCCCCGGGTTCGGTGCTGGATTGCGGAAATTCCGGTTCGACCATGCGCATGTTGACCGGATTGCTGGCCCCACAGCCGGGCGCTTTCACCCTGGAGGGGGACGCTTCTCTCAACCGCAGACCCATGGAGCGGGTGCGTAAGCCGTTGCTCGAAATGGGAGCATCGATCCATCTGAAAGACGGCCATGCGCCAGTGGAAATTGAAGGCGCGAAGCTGCGCGGGATTGCCTATCGCACTCCGGTACCCAGCGCGCAGGTTAAGACGGCATTGCTTTTTGCCGGACTGCAAGCCGACGGCACAACCACGGTAAGCGAGGCGGTCCGGACCCGCGATCACGGCGAACTGGCGTTGCGCGCGTTTGGCGCCGAGATCCAGCGAACCACTGATACCGTTACCATCGCGGGCGGGCAAACGCTTCACGGAATCGAGGCCACGGTGCCGGGCGACATGTCTTCGGCGGCGTTCTTCCTGTGCGCGGCTGCGCTGTTCCCGGAATCGAGCCTGGTGTTTGATCAGCTGGGGATGAATCCTACACGGGCGACTCTGCTCGATGTGTTGACGGCTTTGGGCGCGAAGATTCACGTGCTGAACCTGGAAGAGAACCAGGGGGAATTGATCGGCAGCGTGCAGTTGACCTCCCCATCCCAGGGCTTGGGCAGTACGGAGATCCGTGGCTCCCTGGCAGCGCAATTGATTGATGAGCTGCCGGTACTTGGCGGCGATTGCGCCGTACACCCGCGGCGGTATTCGCATCCGCGATGCCCGCGAGCTGAGGGTGAAGGAGAGTGACCGCATCGCCCTGGTCGCGAGGAATCTGCGCGCCATGGGCGGCGAGGTAGAAGAATTCGAAGACGGCCTCGATGTGCCGGGCGGCCAGCGGCTGCACGGCGGGGTGGTCGATTCGGATGGCGATCACCGCATCGCAATGGCGTTTGCTATAGCCGCTCTGAGGGCGGAGGGCGACACCCTGATTCAGGGCGCGGATGCCGCGTCCGTTTCCTTTCCTGAGTTCTATGCTTTGCTGGACCAGGTCACGGAACGTTAGTCATGGTGCCGGGCCTATCCAGACGCGCATTTCTGGCCAGAACAGGCGTCATGGCCGCCGGCGCGATGGCGAGCCGCGCCTATTGCGTCGGCCGCGAAACCGATGCGGTTGGGTGGACCGATTTTTGTGAAATCAGACGATCCTGCCGTGTTGGCCAAAGCGCATCGCGATCTTGGCTATCGGGCCGCGTATGCGCCGGGCGATCTTTCGGTAAACGATACGGATCGAATCGCGGGGCTGGTGAAGGAGTTCGCCCGGCAGGATGTGGTGATTGCCGAGGTGGGGGCGTGGAAGAACATGCTCGATCCGGACCCGGTTAAGCGCAAAGATAACGTGACTTATGTCACCGGGAAACTTGCTCTGGCCGAGATGCTCGGCGCGCGCAATTGTGTCGACATCGCCGGGTCGTATGATCCGAACGTCTGGTACGGGGAGAACCCGGGAAATCTGAGCCAGGGTTTCATCGACGCCACGGTCGAGAACTGCCGCAAGTTGATTGATGCGGTAAAGCCCCAACGGACATTTTTCAGCATTGAAATGATGCCCTGGACTTTCCCCACGGATCCGGATGAATACGTGAAACTCGTCAAGGCGGTGGACCGCAAGGCGTTTGGCGTCCACCTGGATGTGTGCAACACCATGAACAGCCCGGTTCGCTTTTATAACAACAGCGCAGTGATCCGCGAATGTTTTCGCAAGTTGGGTCCCTGGATAAAATCCTGTCACGCCAAGGATCTCAAGTGGGGCCCAGGGGTGCAGGTGTACATCCAGGAGGTCATTCCGGGAACGGGGCTGATCGACTACCAGACTTATCTGCAGGAGCTGTCGCGACTCGGGACGGATGCGCCGCTGATGCTGGAGCATTTGCACAGCGAGGAGGAGTACACCCAGGGCCGGCAGTATATCCAGGGTGTCGCCCGATCGATGGGACTTTCGTTTGAGGCTTGATTAGCGGGTCCTCTCTTGGTCCGAAAACATTTCGAGGAAAGGTCCACGAACTGCAGATCCCTCGGCTTCGACGGGATGACAAATAGGAGAAATCGATCCACAGAGAGGACCGTCGCCAACGGACACGGCAGTTGTTGAGTCGAGAAACTTAGCAGCCGCCCTCTCCTTTAGCAATCGCCCTATCCCCGCAAACCTTCTCCTATTTGTCTTCCCGAGAGGCTGACTTGCTTGAAGCAAGTTGAGGGAGAAATGAAGCTGCAAACATCATCATAGAAGCAAGGCCCGGAGGGCCGACCACCAAACGTCAGCCCAGCCCGGAAGGGCTGGGAAATCGATCCCGAAGAGAATCTGAGCGCCGTAGGCGCGGCACTAAACCGATCGTCCGCACTCCCTATTTGTCATCCCGAGCGTACCCGGATTTCCTGCTGCACTGCTCTCATCGGCGACCCTGGATGTGGTTCTCTTCAAAGAGAACCACACGCATCCGACCGAAGCCGCAACTCTCGACGGGAAATCCGGGGAAGCCGAGGGATCTGCAGTTCCGCGGACCTTTCCTGGAAATCTTTTTAGAGAGATCTGCGATTCTGTTCTCTATCTGACACCACGAAGGTGGCAGATAGAGAGTATAGGCAACCGCTACTGTGGCGGTGTTGCCGGTGGAGTGTTCGGGGCCGGCGTATTCTGCTCCGGCGGCAGATTTTGCTGCTCTTCGGGTGTCAGCTTGGGTTGCGGCGGCAGCGCCGGCAACGGGGGCATCTGCTCCGTATGCTGCAGTTGCTGTTGCTGGCCTGGCACATTCGCCTCCGGTGCGGCTTTTGCCGGCTCCAGACCCGGAATGACCGGGTCCTTGGTTACCGTTCCCTTGACAGCATCGGAAAGCTGAATTCCATACTGATCCAAAGTCTGCGCCAACAACTGCTCCAGCGAGGCGCGATCTTTCGCGTAGGTCGCCTCGGTAGAAATAACATTATTCTCGGCCGTAGCGAGATTACGTTCCTGCTGAAGTACATTCGCCGTCGTCGACGCGCCCAACCTCAGCTTTTTCACTTCCGACTGGTAGGACTGGTAGTTGTACTCGCGCGCGGCCAAGGCGGCTTGAACGGCGGCCCGGTCGTTGGTCAACGCGTACTGCCCATTGATGACCTGAATGCGCACTTGTATGTAGAGCTGCTGCAAACGCATCTCCGCCTGCCGATATTCCAGCAGGGCACGAGCCTGCAACGATTGCGCGGTGCGATTGCGCAGCGGAATGTTCACATTGAGGCCGCCTCCCTTATCTGGGCCGCTGCTGTTGAACAGATTCGTGAATACTGTGCCATAGCCGATCGTAGGGACGTTGCAGGCGTTCGGGCCAAAAAACGAAGTGGAACAAAACGGGCTCTTCGAACCGCCCAGACCTGCAGCACCGTAAAATCCGTATAAGTCGACCGTCGGCAAAAGACCATTCTTAGTAGCGCGCAGCGTGATCTCATCGTTCCGCAGGTTCAGGATGGTCTGCTCGATCTCCGGACGATTGGCGTACGCCTTTTGCACCAGATCCTCCACCGGCGTCCGCTCTTCCGGCATTTCCAGTAGCGAAACTCGATCCGTGGGAATGACGGGAGCGCTGGACAAGGCGGGATCGCTCAAATTGCGGCTGATCGCTTGTTTCATGATCAGTTGCTGGTATTCGAGGCTGGTCTGAGAAGTGATCAGCGCCTGGGTATCGGTAGACACCTGGTTATCCGCATTCAACACGTCCAGCGGAGCCAGGGTGCCGATCTGTAACTGCTTGCGATTGTCCGAAGCCAGGCGCGTGGACTGCTCCAGAGCGCGCTGCCTCGCCTGCACATCTTCATAGTCGCTCACCAGCACCCAGTAAATGTTCTCTATCTGATTGATGGTGTAAAGAATCTGCAAACGAAATGCAGAATCGGTGATGCGCCGGTTGTTCTTCGCCTCGAGAATGAATCGGCCATTGATGCCCGGTCCAAAGCCGTTCAACAGATGCTGGGTCAGCGTCGCGCGAAAGGTCGAATTCAACTGAGGACTATAGAAGTTAAATGCGCTGTTATTCGTAATCCGAGTATTGTCGAAGGCGACCTGAAGCTGGGTACCGGTGACGAACCCCTGGTTGTAATTGAAATTGTAAGTATCGGTGTTCTGATTCAAGGTGGGGGTACCACTACCGAAGGGTGTCGCCTGAGGCGAGGTGGTGCGTTCGAGTTGTAAGGTCCCGGTGAGCGCGGGATCCAGAACCTCCGGGATTGGCCCCTGGCCGTTGGTAGAGGCGTTGATACCCCCCGCCCCGGCCGCAGATCCCCCGGACGCAGTCGATGTGCCGCCTGGACCACCGCCCGAAGTGAGTGAGCCCGAAGTATTCCCTGTCCCGCCCAGCGTGCCTTGCACCAGGCCGGCGGGGACGCCTAAAAGAATAGGAGAACCGGCTCGGGCGCGCAGAATCTCTGTATCGGCAATATCAAGGTTGTAGCGCTGGATGGCGATATCGTAGTTGTTCTCAAGGCCAAGAACGATGGCGTCCGCCAGGCTCAGATAAATTTTGCCATTGTGCACCAGCGCTTCCAGACGCTGGGAATTGCTGGTCACTGGCGCATCGACCGTGATGGGCTCCCAGGTCTTGAGGAAATTGGGGAAAATCTGGTGCGGCCTGGTGAAGTCCCGATTGCCCAGCCGCATAGACATCGTTTGGGTGTAATTGGGCACAGGCGCCGGAGGAAGACCCGGTGCTGGTGGAGCAGTTGCGGCAGCCGGTGGAGCAGATGCAGTGGCAGCCGGCGGCGCTTGTTGCGCCATGGCAGGCAGAGGCACATATGCACTCAGAATGGACGCGATCGCCACGGACGCTTGCAGTTTGCTAAACAACCGGCTTCCATGCTGGCGAGACCACCGTGAGAGCAGCTTGGGAAGGCCATAGTAATTGCGACGGGATTCTGAATTTTTCATCGTAGGGTCAAAATCTCGGGGGTCGGGCCTCGGGCCCTCGCCGTTCTGTCTAATAATTAAGAGCTAGCATGGCAGATGCGGCATGATCGCCCGATGACTCTAGTTTTCGCTCACTGGGGCCGGATGAGCCACGGATACCTGGCATGAAACCAATTACGCTGCTGATCGGCGATTCGTTCCATGGATTTGCTGGCGCTTCCTGGCTCTTGGGGAGTATATCGCAGCGCCGGTTGCGAAATGACCTGCCCGCGAGCACAGGCACGCGGAAATTTTCCCATGCAGACTGATACCCGAATGTGGAAGCTGGTGCTGGCCTACGACGGCACCGATTTTCATGGCTGGCAGGTGCAACCCGACTGCCTCACCGTGCAAGGGCTGTTGCGAGATGCTCTCGCCCGCATCACCGGCGAAGAGGTGCTGCCCCAGGGCTCAGGCCGGACCGACGCCGGGGTGCATGCCCTGGGCCAGGTGGCATCGTTTCCGCTGGCGGCGCCCATCCCCGAGGACAATTTGGTCCGCGCACTGAACCGCATTCTGCCTGCCGCCATTCGCGTGCTCACCGCCAACCGCGCCGCCAACGATTTCCACGCGCGACACAGCGCCCACTCCAAAACCTACGAATATAAAATTTTTCGGGGAAAGATTTGTCCTCCCTGGCAGGCACGTTATGTATATGCGTTGAATACACGGCTGGATGTCGATGCCATGCAACGCTGCGCCCGGATGATTTTGGGCGAGCACGACTTCACCTCCTTTGCCGCCAGCGATTCCGATGCTTGCAGCAACGTGCGCTGCCTCCATGCTTCGGACTGGACGGAAGAGCCCGATTTGCTTCTCTATCGGGTGCGTGGCAACGGTTTCCTCCATCACATGGTGCGGAACCTGGTGGGAACTTTTCTCGAAGTAGGTCGAGGGAATCTCGCTGAGTCAAAGATTCCGGCGATCCTCGCCGCTCGTTCGCGCGATCAAGCAGGGCCCACGGCTCCGGCACGCGGACTGTACCTGGTCAACGTGGATTACCTGAATCATTGACTGTAAGCGAGAATGCTACTCTGAGGGTCTGGTATGTCCGGCGCCGCTATCCACTCAGCTTTTTCCCGCATCGGCCAACTGGCTTCGCTGCCGCGCGTTCATGCGGCGTTCCAGTGGTTCCACTTGCATGATCGCAGGATGATGCAGTGGCAGCAGGAGCTGGTGTCGATCGCGGCCCCCCCGTTCGGCGAAAGCAGACGGGCAGAATGGCTGGCCGACCGTTTCCGCGAACTCGGGCTGCAGCAGGTCGAGATCGACTCTGTCGGTAATGTACTCGGTTGTTATCCGGGCAAGCGGCCGCTTGCGGGACAGCGATGCGTCATGCTGTCGGCCCACATCGACACCGTATTTCCCCTTCACACTCCCATTGCCCCGTTGCTGGAGCACAATCGCCTGGAAGCGCCCGGCGCGTGCGATAACGGCGCAGGCGTAGCCGGACTGCTGGCCGTGGCCGCCGCGCATGGAAAGCTGTGGCATCGAGCTGCCCTGTGACTTGCTCTTCGCCGGCAATGTAGGCGAAGAAGGCGAAGGCGATCTTCGCGGCATGCGTTACCTCTACGGAGCTTCCCCTTGGCGGGAGCGCATAGGCGCCAATGTGGTGCTTGATGGCGCGGGGAGCGAGGTCGTAGTCACCCAGGCTCTCGGCAGCCGCCGCTTCCTGGTCACCATGAAGGGACCTGGTGGCCATTCGTGGACGGATGCAGGCATTCCCAATCCGATTGTGGTGCTGAGCCGGGCGATCGCGGCCCTGAGTGAAGTGGCTTTACCTGCTTCGCCACGCACCACGCTGAACATCGGCACCATGGAAGGTGGCAGCTCCGTCAACTCAATTCCTGAATTCGCCGCCGCTCGCTTTGACTTGCGCAGCCTGGAAGCGGAGCAGTTAGTCCGGCTGGAAGTGGAACTGCATCGCGCAGTGGAAGATGCAGTGCTGGTCGCCAATGCATCCGGGCGAACCACCCACCATAAAGGAACGGGACCCACCGCAGGTCGTGGGTCGAGCGCTCCGACCGGATCGAGTGGAAATTCTGCATCGAGTACAGGACCGCTCCAATTCCTGATCGAGCGCATTGGGGATCGACCCGCCGGCCGCCTCGCTGATAATGCTCCGCTGCTGGAAGCCCTGCACGCCGTAGACCGCCACCTGGGTATTCGGACCGAGCAGCGGGTCGCCTCCACGGACGCGAACATTCCTTTGTCCCTGGGTATTCCCGGCACTCAGCATCGGGGCCGGTGGTGACGGTGGAGGCATCCATACTCGCGGAGAGTGGTATGACGCCGGCGGCCGCGAGCTGGCGCTGAAACGCATCCTTCTTCTCCTCCTGCTGGCTTTGGATCAGGTCGCTACCTCCCTTGGCGACGCCGGCAAAGCATGATCCGCTACTTTACCCATTGGGGCCGAAGCTCTTCATTATGTTGCTTGTTTTTGGCGGCCGCCCCTCTGCTGGCAGCCACTCCCCAGCCGGTGGTCGCGATCTATTACCACGGTAATGTGCTTACCGGTGTAGGTCTGGGTCAAGCGCATGGACAGCGGGCCACCGCCATCGCAGTCGCGGCGCATGAAATCGTCGCTGTAGGAAACGATGCAATGATCCTGCGGCAAAAGCAACCTGGCACCAAGCTCTTTGACTTGAAGGGCGCCTTCGTGATGCCGGGTATCAACGATGCCCACGTACACATGGCCTATGCCGGACAAAACAAGCTCGCGGTCGATCTGACCGGCTCCACTTCCCTGGCGGACATGCTGAAACGAGTGGGCGCCGCCGCCGATCACGCCCCTCCTGGACAATGGCTCCTCGGCGGAGGTTGGGATCATACTTTGTGGACCCGTCAGACTTTGCCCACAAGGCAGGATCTCGATACCGTTTCCCACGGTCACCCGGCGTTTTTTGTCCGGGTGGATGGGCATATTGCGGTGGCCAATTCAGCGGCGCTCGCCATGTCGGGAGTGACGAAGCAAACCCCGAATCCGCCGGGGAGCCAGTTCGACCATGATGCCCACGGCGAGTTGACGGGGATTGTCCGCGAAGCACGCGCTTTGGACCTTATTCAGCAGCATGTGCCTCCACCCACGCACCAGATGCGCAGACAGGCGATCCAGTTGGCGATGGACGATGCAGCCGCGCAGGGCGTGACTTCGGTTCAGGACAATTCCAGCTGGGATGATTTCCTGGTCTATCAGGAACTGGAGCGAGAAGGCAGGTTGAAGGTGCGAATTACGGAGTGGTTGCGATTTGAGGATCCGGTCACGCTCCTCGAGGCACACCGCGCTGCGCATCCAGCCGGCGACCGCATGTTGCACACTGGAATGTTGAAGGGTTTCATGGATGGATCTCTCGGCTCGCGAACCGCCGCTTTGCTGGAGCCGTATGCCGACGATCCCGGCAACAGCGGACTGCCGCGTTACCAGCAAGCGCAGCTCGATGCGATGACCAAAGAGCGTGTCGCCGCCGGATTTCAGATCGGCTTTCACGCTATTGGCGATCGGGCGGTGGAGATGGCCCTCAACGCCTTCGCCGCTGCGGCACGGAATACTGCGGATTTCCCTGCCAAACGGGAGCGAATCGAGCATTCCCAGGTGGTCGAGCCGCAGGACGTCTCGCGCTATAAAGCTCTGGGTGTGGTGGCATCCATGCAGCCCAGCCACTTGCTTACGGACATGAACTGGGCGCAGGCGCGGCTAGGCCCTCAACGAGCACGCAACGCTTATGGATGGAAGGCGTTTCTGAATGCCGGCGTGCCGCTGGCGTTCGGTACGGATTACCCGGTGGAACCCATTAACCCCTTCCGCGGTATTTATGCCGGAGTCACCCGCAGCAATGAGGCCGGCACCCGCAGTTATTTTCCACAGGACAAGCTGACCATCGGCCAGGTCTTGTTCGCGTATACCCAGGGCTCGGCGTATGCGGAATTCTCCGATACATATAAAGGTAGGCTTGCTCCGGGATACGTAGCCGACTTTGTTGTTTTGGATCGCGATCTTACGACTGTGGGCGCGAGAGAGATTCTCAAGGCGCGCGTATTGCGGACCGTGGTGGATGGACAGACTGTTTATCAGGCGCCCCGGAGTAACTCCCAAAGGTAACGTTACCACGGCCACCGTTGCGCGTTGAACGCGGAACTGCTTGATCGGGGAGGACACCGGAGGTTCGCTCGCAACCTGAAACTTGACCGCAGGTCCCTCCACTGCGCTACGCTCCGGTCGGGATGACAAGGGGGAGAGTGGCGTTTTTATCAAAATTAGTTACCGCTTCGGCCTGGTGCCAAGCTCCGAAAGCGACGAACGCCGTGAATACGCCCGCCTCAAACCTTGTCATCCCGACAGCCTGTGACTTTTTAGAGTTTCCTGCTTCCTGCATAGACACCCAGCTATATTGCAATCCCCAACAAAGTCGTCATCCTGAGCGAAGCGCTTCGCAGATCTATCGGATAACAAAACGCTTTATGGCGCGGAGTCGAAGGACCCCGGCAATCCTTCCTGGCAGATGCTCTTGGGAGCTTTCCAACCGCAGACCATAACGGAAGATAAAAAGTCACAGGCTCCGACCGGGGCGCAGCGTAGCGGAGGGACCTGCGGTTTTCGTCCGCCAATCTTCGCTAAGTCGCCCAGGTCGGGTGCATCTCATCGATATATTTGGGATTAAGGCCCTTTCTGTGACCGCCGGCGGATTTTCAGCGTCTAACATTGAGAATGTTGCTGCGGCACCAACTGCCGCAACACGCCGCCGCATCAACTACCGGGTTTTGGCTATACTGGTGATAGCACACAGTGGTGCCATCCTCATAGAGCCGCCAGCCCTTGTATGCTTCCCAACCGACGAGGTTAGACCCAGATGAAACCCCTGCTCGAACGGCTTCGCGCAAGCCGTCTCGCTTCAACATTTACGATTCTCGGCACGCTTTCAGCCGGCATTTTGATTGGGTCTGTAGCTGTCCATGGTGTTCGCGGAAACGAAACGCAGACCGATAGCACGGACGCCACCCCGCTGAAGATTCCCGATCCGGTCTCCTTGTCGACGACGTTTACCCAAATCGCCAAGAATGTCGGCCCGGCGGTGGTGAACATCAATACCGAAACCATCCCTCAGGAAGACACCCACTCGCGCCGCCGAACCCCTCACGGCGCGCCCGCCGTTCCTCCGGGTGGCGGCAGCGGGGGCGGTGACGAGGACGGCGAGCAGGGAGGCCAGGGCCCCGACCAGAACTTCCAGGATTTCTTCAACCGATTCTTCGGCGGCCAGGGTGGCGGGGGCGGCATGCCCGAACAGGGTGACCAGATGCGCGAGTCCCTCGGCTCCGGCTTCATCGTGGACCCCCGCGGCTACATCATCACCAACAACCACGTGGTCGAGAAGGCGGACAAGATTTTCGTCAAGCTTTCCACCGACCCCGAAGGTTTTCAGGGCCGCGTGGGCAAGGTAGTGGGTGTAGATAAGGATACGGATCTGGCGGTGGTGAAGATTACCACCACGGAGCCCCTGCCCACGGTAAAGATGGGCAATTCCGACGCCGGCCAGGTCGGCGACTGGGTCATTGCCATTGGCAGCCCGTTTGCCCTTACCCAAACCGTCACGGCGGGGATCGTCTCGGCCAAAAACCGTACCATTGAAAAGGGAGCCGCCGGCCAGTTCCAGCACTTTATTCAGACCGACGCGGCCATCAACCCAGGCAATTCGGGAGGACCGCTGGTCAATATGGCTGACCAGGTCATTGGGGTCAATACGGCGATCCTGACCCAATCTGCCGGTTACGAGGGGATCGGCTTCGCTATGCCCTCCAACACCGTGATCGGTGTCTACAACGACCTGATTGGACCGGAGCACAAGGTCATCCGGGGTTCTATCGGCGTCCAGTTCCAGGCCAGCCTGAATCCGGCGGTGCAGCGGGTTTACGGCTTCAAGTCCGGAGTGCTGGTCAATCAAGTCACCCCGAAGGGACCTGCGGATCAGTCCGGCCTGAAAGCGGGTGACATTATTACTACCGTGGACGGCAAACCTATTAAGGATGGCGACGCGCTGGTGACGGACATTGCGGCTCGCAAGCCGGGGAGCACTGTCCACCTGGGCTATGTTCGCGCCGGGCAGACTTCAACCGCTACCCTCACCATTGCAGACCGGGCCAAGCTGTACGCGGCACAGCCCACCTCGCAAAATGGAGAGAATGGGCCGGAAAGTGCGCCGAATGCCTCCGAGGGCAAACTTGGAGTAACGGTGGAGGCTGTTCCAGGGCCTCTGGCCAGCAAGGGGATTCATGGTGTCGTGGTAACCCAGGTGAAGCCGGGGTCTTTTGCTGACGAGTCCGGGTTGGCTGCAGGCATGGTCATCACGGAAATCAACCGGCAGCCGGTCACCAGCCTGGAGCAATTCCAGTCTCTGGTTTCCGGATTGAAGGCAGGGCAGGATGTGGGCTTCCGGGTGGTTGACTCGCGCAATCCGTCGGGTGGCGGAACCTACCTTGGAGGCACACTTCCGTAGATAGTTGCCCGGATGGGGTCAACTTATCTCACCAGAAAGTAATAGGCTGGGAGACCTCATGCGGTAAAGTTGGACAATTTACATGGTAACCATTACCGGCGGCGGGAAATATCGTGCCGCCGGGACTGGTAGCCATTGCAATCTTGCCGTTCTGCTTATAATGTGACGAGAAGCAAGAAACTCCCCTAGTCGAGGTATGCATGCCCTCTTTTCGAGCAAGCCAGGCTTTTTTGTTGCTCTGCACACTGGCTATTACTCCAGCATTTGGCAGCCGAACCCATCGCGCACCCACCTCGGGTCATTCCAAGGTGACATCCTCTAAAAAGGGCAAGAGGGTGAATCGCATCCACGGTCAGCGTGCCATTGATTCCGGTCGCGCGACTGAGATTCAGACCGCATTGATCCGCCAGAAATACTTGACGGGCGCACCCACGGGACAATGGGACTCGCAAACACAGGTGGCGATGCGGCAGTATCAGTCGGACCACGGCTGGCAGACCAAGTTAACTCCCGACAGTCGAGCCCTGATTAGTTTGGGACTAGGGCCCAACCACCCCCAGGATTCAGCGATTGGCCGCGCCGTATCCGGAAGCGGCTCTTCCGCCCAACAACAGGAACTCACAACGCAGGCCCAGTCTACTGAGCCGGCGGAGAATACACTGGCCTCGGTTCACTCCCTTTCGCAGTAGATCGATTGCTGCAGATAAAGCACCGGCTCGGGCGCATGCCCGGGCCGGTTGCTTTTTGAGGAACAACAAAACATTACCACGAAAATTCCGCTGAACTGCAGGTCCCTCGCTACGCTTCGCTCCGGATCGAGAGACAAGGAGGAGGGTGCTTAGAGATGGGCAGTGATCAAGCGGAGTCCTGACTCGTTGCACGAGGGCAGGCGGGAATAGGACGGCGTCGAATGGAAATGGCCTGCCAGGCATAAGCTTATGGACCGAATGCCCTCTCCTTTAGCAACCACCCTCCCCCTATAGCAACCCTCTCCTTTCGTGTCATCCCGGAGCGAAGCCGAGGGATCTGCAGTTCAGCGGAATTTTCGTGGAACGCATCTGCCAACATTGGACTATCCCGATACCTTGATTCGCATCGAACGAAATCAGACGAACCGCTTTTCCGGCTCAATCAGGTCGCGGATGGTTTCCCGGCGGCGGATCAGCCGGGCTCGCTTGCCCATCGACCAGGACTTCCGCCGCGCGGGGCCGGGAATTGTAATTGGAGCTCAGGGACATGCCGTAGGCGCCGGCGTCCAGGATCGCCACCAGGTCTCCTTCTTTTACCTCCGGCAGTTCCCGATCCCGGGCAAAGAAGTCGCCCGTCTCACACACCGGGCCGACGATATCGACCACCGCTGGTTGCGCCTTCGGATTTTGGACCACGGGCAGAATCTCATGGTGGGCCTGGTAGAGCGCCGGCCGGATGAGGTCGTTCATCCCGGCGTCTGTGATTACGAAAGTTTTGCTTCCATTGCGCTTGACCACCAGCACCCTGGCCAGCAAGGCTCCGGCCTGGGCAATCAGGAACCGGCCGGGCTCGAGCAGTAGGCGAACCTGAAGCCCCTCGAGAGACTGTTCGACCGCAGCCGCATACTTGGCCATTTCCGCGGCGGGATCGAAGGTCGGGAGCCCCACCGCGGTAGTCGATACCCAGGCCTCCGCCGGCGTCCACGAACTTGATCCGGATGCCGTCCCCCTCGAGTTCGCGGATCAGCCCGGCTACTCCCGCGAGCGCGGCCCCAAAAGGCTCGGCGGTCTGGATCTGGGATCCGATGTGTACACTGATCCCCACCGGATCGAGGTATCGCGATCGTTTGATTTCCTGATAGACCGGCCGGGCGGACTTGATGTCGATACCGAACTTGTGCTCGCGCAGGCCGGTAGATATATAAGGATGCGTTTCCGCGAAAACATCGGGGTTGACGCGGAGGGCGACCCGGGCCCGGATGCGGCGCTTGCTCGCCCGCTCGGCCAACAAGGCCGCCTCGGATTCACTCTCCACATTGAAAATCAAAATGCCGGCAGCCAGGGCGAGATCGATCTCCGCGGCTGTCTTGCCCACACCTGAAAAGACCACCCGGCGAGCGGCTTTCTTATTCACCTCGAGGATGCGCTGCAGTTCTCCCCCGGAGACGATATCGAATCCCGAACCGCGAGCCGCCAGCAGCTTGAGGATAGAGAGATTGGAATTCGCCTTTACCGAATAGCAAATGAGGTGATCGCGATGAGCAAACGCATGGGAGAAAAGCTGATACCGATCGAGTATCTGCCCTGCTGAATAGACATAGAGGGGAGTCCCATACTTCTCCGCCAACGAAGGCAGGGAAACCTTCTCACCATGCAATGTTGATTTCCCTTTGGGATAGTGGAAGGGACGGCTGGTCAGTCCGGTCTTGTATTTCAAAAGCCAGAGGCCTCGCGATACAACTGAGTTGAGGATTTTTTATTTCTGGATCGGCCCACGCCACGCCCCAGGGCAAGCCGGGACAGGTGGGACAGATCGTTCTAGGTCGCTGTATCCAGATGCTGAGTGGTGGCCGGAAGGGCAAGCGGCTCGTCGGGCATCATGAGCCACAGCAACCCGTAGGCCAGGAGGCCAATGGGAAACACCATGATAGCCAGCACGACGGCGATGACTCGGGTCAAGGTGACATCCCAACCATATTGGTTGGCGAGGCCCTGGCAAACGCCGGCCAGCTTCCTGCCGGCGCGCGGCCGGACCGAGAGCCGCGACCAGTCAGATGGGGTAGAACCGGAAAGCTCCCGGCATGGTAACCGGCTTGCCGCAGGACGAGCAAAAGCGTGCTCCCCCGGGGAGCGAGACGCCACAGGCAGAACAATACGAAGCCATTCGACACCTCTCCGGACCATTCTAGTGCACAGTAAAGGGAGATTTCAGGTATTTCCGCGCGGACTCTGCCTGAGCTGACTCGCTGTCCTGGCGGAGCACCGCCTCGTATTGTTTGAGCGCCATATCTCGTTCATTTAAAAGGTCATACATCTTGCCCGAATTGAGATCGCAGCGGCTTTTGAGATCCACGCTGATAGTCGGTTGAGTGGTCGCCTGGTTGTAGGCCTCGGCCGCTTCCGCGTAATTCTTCTGCCCCTGCAGCGTATCGGCGAGCCCGAACCAGGCAAGTTCCAGACGGGCCGACGGGAAATAACCGGGTTTCTTTGCTTGCTCGATCAGCTGCTGATATTGCTTGATGGCGGCCTGCCCCTCACCGGCGTCTTTGGTCAGGTTGGCCAGCTCCAGCCGGAATAGAAAGTCGCGCGGATATTGCTCAGTCAGGGTTCGCGTAACCACGATTGCCTCGTCATACCTTGCCTCCCGGCGAAGGAACAGCCCCAATGCCGTCCTCGCTTCGACCGAGGAGATCACACCGTGCTCCCCGGCATCGCGCAAGTCTTCTATTCCCTTGGACTTAGATCCGGTGATTCCCGCGACCCCGGCAAGCAGCTTAATCCCCAACGGCAAACTGCCGGTCACATACTGGTGAACCCCGACCACCAACTTGGCGTCGATGTAGCGAGGATCGAGCTTTAAAACCTTCTCGTTGTCGCCCCGCGCCTGCAATGCGACGTGAAGGGCGGAAATGAAGCTGCGTTGCATAAGACCGATGTAGACCGCGCGCAGGCTGCGGGCCCAGCCTCGCGCAAAAAGCGCGTCGACGTCCTCCGGCCGCTTATTCAGCTGCTGCTCAGAAAGTGCCGTAGCGTTCGTAAATAAGGAGTTAACTCGTTCCGCGACACCGGGGGCGGCGACTACGGCGTGCTTGCCGTTCAAAAATCCGTCATGGGCGTAGAAGGTGGTGTCGAGCAGATCGAGCCGATAGAGCTCGCGGAAGATGACGGCGTCCAATACATAGTCGACGGCGAGCGGGTTGTCAGGGTTCTTCTCCTGCACCTTTTCAAAACGCGCCAGAGCGCCGTCGTAGTCGAGGATGTAGAAGCGCTCAAAGGCCTGACGCACCAGGGGATCGAGATTGAGAGGGTTGGTATCCACCCCCGACGGTGTGGTAACCGCGCCACGTCCGACGTGCCGGAAACAGCAGCAACAGGGTGGCTAATAGGTAGACAGCTGCGGGCCGTTTCCGCGGAATGTGGCGAAAGCGGCTGGTAGCGCTGCACTTAGCTCGGGAGAGCCGAGCCAAAGCCGGGCGGTCGCCAGGAGCGTCCAGCCTTCGGATTTTTCGATTAAATTTCATTAACTAGTAGCAATCACGTGACTCTTGGCGCTAAATAGGTAACTAAAGGGTGAAGGAATTTGGGGACGTTTGACACCAGGTTTATGAGCCTCCTTTAAGGTATCTGGGGCAACGAGAAGACGCTATGACCAGGCAGGAACTTCTTCGCATCGTCATTCGCCAGGCACGCACCAATGGGTTCCCGTTCCGCAGATGGTTTCAGGTCGCTGTCGACCCAACCTGGAGCAGTTTTGATGATGCGATCGAGCTTCTTGCCCAGGGCCGGCGCTACTACGCTCTCCTTTTCGCTCACGAATTTGCCCGAAGTTTCTGGAAGCAGGGTTCTCAAATCAGCTTTCTCGTACCCGCAGCCAGTTACACCCGACGAGACAAGGAAGGGCGCATCGTTACCGTGACCCGCAAACCCTTTACCCGCCGAACCTTGAAAGCCGATGTGTGGAAATATCACCTGCGTGAAATGGCGGCTCATGACGAGCCCCTCCGCTACATTCGACGTTTCCTCGTCATTGAGGGAGACGTACAACAATCGAAAAGTGTCGCTTCTTAGTTACCTTCCGGTGATTTTTTCTGCGACACTTTTGCAACCAACGAGTGATATACTCCCGCTTCCGGACAGCCTACTCTCGGACATAGAAATCGGTAGAGGAATGGTCGTCCGGCAAGCCAAGTCGCGGTAATCCACCGCAACCCCTGTTTCCGCCCGCCTGTTCCGACACAACCGCATTTCCTTCCTCCCCCAAGTCACGGTATCAGAAGACATGGCTTTCGGTGTCGTCAAGCGAAATGCGATGCGTAGTGTATCCACACCTACGCCGGGAGGGGTCCATCCATGAAAATAGCTCTCGCAGCATTGTTCGCCGCAACCGTAGCCACCACCACAGGATCAGCGTTTGCTCAGGATCTTGCACCGCAACCTGCGGAGTTTGTGCCGGCTGGGGTTCCTTTGCGGGTCGTGTTAGACAAGAGCTATCCCCTTCGCGCCGGCACCCGGATCCAGGGCCATCTGACTGAAGCCGTTTACTTGATCGATCATGTAGCCATCCCGGCGAATTCGAAGGTCTATGGGGCCATCATCCGCGAGCACTCCGTCAGCCGCCAGGTCCGCACCGCAGCGATGTTCAACGGCGACCTGACGCCACTTAAAAATGTGGATGTCACCTTTAACGACCTCGAGACTCCGGATGGCCGCCACTTCTACATCGACACCGATACCACCGAGCGTACTTCTAAGGTAGTGCGCATGGCCGCCCCTGAGCAGGCTCCCCGCCGCTCCCTGGGGCAGCGCATCGCAGCGGCCTTCCGTTGGACCAAGAAGGAAACGGCATCCGCATTCTCCGCCCCGAATAAGTGGGACACGGCAAAGCAGGCCCTTTATGCCCAGGTCCCGGTTCACCCCCAGGAACTTTGGGCAGGTACACAGTATGACGCGGAACTGAAGGAGCCATTGGAGTTAACCGGACAGAGCGTACCGGTGCCGGCAGAGGCTGCGGATCTCAACGAACTCAAGCTGACAGGCAATATCGAAGCTCGCCTGGTTGATCCCGTGGACTCAAACACCGCCACGGCCGGGATGCCGGTCGAGGCAGTGCTGACCCAACCTCTCTTCGAAAACGACCCCGCCACCACAGTCCAGGTGGCGGATGCGACGGCTCCGGCCGTGAGCGATGCCCACGGAAAGTTGTTACTGCCCGAGGGCACACACCTGATCGGCAGCGTGGTCGAGGCGAGGCCTGCTGGAATGTTCGGACATAACGGCAGCCTTCGCTTCACCTTCCGCAAAGCGGAATTGCCCGCCGGTGACGAGCGGGTTGTGCACGGTCGCGTGATCGGCGTCGAGAGCGTCCGGAGCGACCGGGTACAGATCGACAACGAAGGCCAGATCAAGGCCAACGGCTCAAACCGTTTCCTGGCGCCCGATTACCCTCGGTGCACTGGCTGCCGTGTCCGACAGCACTGGCGCCGGCCTGGTAAAGGAAGCAATGACCAGCAACGGATTGGATCTTCTGACCCGGATTATCGGAACCGCTTCGGGCAGCGGCGGTCTGATTTCTGGGTTTGCTTACTATGAGGTCGGCAAGGTGGTATTCGACACCTGGATCGCTCGGGGACACGAGGTTGTGTTCGCCAAGAATACGCGTTTGGAAATTGAACTCGCTCAACGGTAGGCGCCCGCCTTGGTTGTTAGCTTGAGAACTTAAAGCAGGATCCCTCCCCCCAATTACCCTTCCGGCCCCACGAGACGCGTGGGGCCGGACCAGTTTAGAGAGAAAATAGAAAAGCTGAATCATCGCTCCGCTCAGCCTTCCCGAATCAACGAATCGAATGGGTCTCTCCAAAACTCATTTGCTACTGCCCATCTCCCAAGGGAAAACGCCGTCAAAAATCCTGGGAAGTATGACAACCTCATTTCCAAATTCAGTCCCGCAGAGCCTGCCAGAATTGTCGATTAGTATGGCAAACACCTGAGTTCATTTCAAATCGTCAAAGCGAAAGAGATGGTTCATGGGGCCTTTGCCTTTGCCAATGGGATAGGCTGAGCGGAGTGCTTCCGTGACGTATGCCTTCGCGGAGGCGACAGCGTCTTTCGGATTCAGGCCGGAGATTAGCCCGCAGAGCATTGCCGTCGAGAAGGCGCAGCCGGTGCCGTGGGTCGAGTTGGTGGCGATCCTCTCACCCGGTAGCCAAGTCTGTTCTCCGGAAGGAGCGATCAGGAAGTCATCCGGCTGATCCAAATGACCGCCGGTAACTACCACTCCCAACTCCGGATTGCCTTCCTTGAGTCGAGCAGCCGCCGCCGGCAATTGATCGCGACTCAGCGTGACTGAATCATCACCGACAAGAATCGCCAATTCGTGGAGGTTCGGCGTGATCCATCCAACGCAATGGAGCAGCTCGTTTCGGATAACGCGCACGCCATTTGCATCGATGAGAGGAGCACCCGAAGTCGAACGAAGCACCGGATCGAGCACGACCCGCTCCCTCGGAATCTTGCCGGAGTGTGCTCTCAAAAAGGAGGCGACCTCGGCCGCCACGGCGGAAGTTCCCAACATCCCGATCTTTACTCCGGCCAAAGTCGACGTCCTCGACCAGGCAGTCGAGTGTCCCCCGCACCAGGCTGGCTGACAAGGGCTCGACCGCACGGACGCCCTGGGTCGATTGCACCGTCAGGGCCGAGATGCAAGCTACCCCATAAATGCCGTGAGCGGCGAAGGTTTTTAGGTCCGCGGTTACCCCGGCGCCCGACCCGGGATCAAAGCCGGCAATCGTAAGTGCTACAGAAGTTGTGCAGTTTTCAGGATTCAATCGATTTCGTCTTCCATATTCCACAATTTCGACTCATTTCCGGGCAGAAACCGTTTTGCCAGTGTATGCTCCGCCGATAGGGATTTTCGGGCCGGGAATGACTTTGGTGAGGAAATATCCCTCTTTCCCACAACACGAGGCGTCCGGATGGCGTCTAATAGACGAGGGCAAAACAGCTCTCTCGCAGGAGGAAAAAACCCAATAAGTAATTGACAATATTTGACTTAGGCCAGAAGCGCTCCATACAATAAAGACAGGAGAACAATGTCCACTATCGCAACCCAATCTCATTGGCCCATTGGGCCCGCACTCCTTGCCGGCGCTGTCTTATCTGCCATCTGTATCAGTCCCGGTTCCACCCAAGCTCAACCCGGCGTCCCGCAGGCAAATACTCAAGCCGCCACTGCGACCCCTCCTCATCGAAACTGGCATCAACTGGGACGAGCATCCTGGTACGGTGGTCAGTTCCAGGGACAAGCAACCGCGAGCGGCGAACCCTTCGATATGAACTCCATGACCTGCGCGCACCGCAGCCTGCCTCTCGGTGCCACCGTCCTGGTCACAAATCTACGCAACCATCGATCAGTCCTGGTCCGCGTCAATGACCGAGGCCCTGTACCTCAAAACCGGGTGATCGATCTTTCGTTTGCAGCGGCGAGAATTTTGGGTTTCCGCGGAGTCGCCCCAGTGCGGCTCGACTTGGTGGATCCCGCATCGCTCAGCCCGACTCAAATCTCAGAACTCAGCTGGCCGGCGCAATTTCAGAGATGATTCCGGAGATGATCGGAGACGGGTTGCATAGGGCCCAAACTGATCTTCTTCCGTCGGATCGCCTGATTGTGGCGTTGGATTTCCCGGACACCAGGGCGGCGCTCGCCCTGGTGGATCGGTTACACGGCGCCACACGCTGGCTGAAAGTTGGCCTCGAGCTTTACATTGCTGAGGGAAATTCCCTGGTCGCGGAGCTGAAGCGGCGCGGGTATTCGATATTCCTTGATCTGAAACTACACGACATCCCCAACACGGTGGCATCGGCCGTCCGGTCCGCGACCCGTCTCGGCGTGGATATGCTGACGGTACACGCTGCGGGTGGACCGGAAATGATCACCGCAGCGGTGGGCGCGGCGGAGTCACGGCTCACCCTCCTCGCAGTTACCGTCCTGACCAGCATGGATGCTGCTCAGCTGGAAGCAATTGGCGTGGCCGGAACTCCGGCTGCGCAAGTCGAGCGGCTGGCAACCATGGCTCTGGCTTGCGGAGTTGGCGGATTCGTCTGCTCTCCGAACGAGGTAGCGAGCTTGCGGAAGCGGTTGGGCAACGAACCCTTGCTGGTGATCCCCGGGATCCGTCCTGAAGGTGCGGACATCGGCGACCAGCGGAGGGTGGCCACACCGGCCGCCGCGATCGCATCCGGAGCAAGTTACCTGGTGGTAGGGCGACCGATCACCAGGGCGGAAGACCCGGAAGCTGCCGTAAGAGCCATCTTCAAGGAAATGCAATCAGGAATGGGGTCGGCTTAGAGCTTCTCGTAGAAATCGCAAGCTGAACAGGAAATGTAAACGCCTCCGGGAACTCCCCGCTCCCGATCCTTTACCCGTTTGACAATGCGCGTTGCCTTATTGCATTTGGGACATTCAACACCCTTGGTCGTGTCCATCATTTTCGAACGGTCGGCGGTCTTGGCTACTTTTGCCATGGTCTAACTCTCCTCTAACAGGCTCGCACTTCCGCCAAAACCTCTGGCCAACATGGGGTTTCGTCTGGGGCGAAACAGAAGGCGCTGCTAAGCAATCATTTTATACGATTTGTCGCTCTTGCATGTTTCCCAATGGTGTAGACGGGAGAAGTGCGAGATGCGGCCGTTCCGTCAAAGAACGGCCGCACGTAATCGATCTCACCAGACCCTCGTATCAGGAAAATGCTTTACTTCACTTCGCGAGCATCGGACACATTTAGCAATTGCGACGGAGCAGAACCGGGCGGCGGCGGAATCGGCTTCGGCTTGCCGTCATCCGGGAACTGCACCGGCTTCAACTGGCGGTCCTTGTCGACCGCATCCGGCGCCGCTTCCCCCGGTTGACGCAATGAAGGGGCAGCGGTCGGACCATGCTCCTGATTAGGCGCAGTCGGGGGGGCATCGCCCAGACGAACCTGGCGGACAAATTGCCCGGCGAAATAGCCGTCAGTTTCATCTTTGTCGCGAATTACCGGCGGCTGACCTACATCGGCAATCTCCAATCGGATCACACGATTGCCATTGAAGCGAACAAACTGGACCTCGTGAGGCGGCTGGCCATAGATCCATTCCTCGAACGGAGTCTGCCCATCCGTTTCACGCACTTTTTGATCGGGCGCGCCCACGGCTTTGATCACCATCTCACGGTTCATGCCGACCAGCACTTCGTGGTTCAGGACCGCACCCTTGAGTTTGGGGGGCAAGGTATCGGCGAAGGCTTCGACCGGCGTCTTGAGCGAAAAGTCGATCATGGGAGCGATCAGCTTGCGCACATCGGAAGCCGTCATCTCGGGCACAAACTTGGTGAAAACCAGCTGCATGCGGGCGCCCACGGGAACATGGCCGTCATCTTGTGCCAGCGGGGCCATGCCGCCCATGCCACCTACTTCGATATGTTGCAGAATGTGATGATGCTTCTCCGGGCCATCGTTAAACTCGAACACGATCCGGTCCGGCCTGACCTCAAACTTGGTGATGACCACACGGTCACCGGGTTTCGCGGAAACTCCGTACTTCTCTAATTCCTCGGCATAGCCATTCCCTGAAGGCGTCAGTTGCCCGTTGGCATGGAGCACAATGCCTTTTGTACCCAGGGGAAGAGGCCGGACGGCGAAGGCTTCGTCAGCCTGGAACGTACGAATGAGCTGCTGTCTTGTCCGCTCTGTCAGCGGCTTGGTATCCAGCGCGACCGTCGTGGGTTGAACGGAAGTGAGATTCGCTTCTTTTGAACCGAGGTGTTCCCGTTGCACGGTGAACACTTGTGCATGGCCTAGAGTGCAACTGCAGATCGCAGTGACTGCCAGGAAAGCAGCGGCGGGGAAGAATTCTTTGGTGGTGAGCCCGACCATGGCAATTCCCTCATGACGCCAATAATGGGCCCTTTTGCAGGTGATTTGCAAGTAACGTTTCGTGCGCGAGCAGAAGGAAGTTTCAGGGTAGCAAATCTGGCGCGGAAACAGCCATTATTCGGGTGGCTCCGGAGGTTGGATTCGCGGCGGCGGCAGCCCGGGAGCGGCTTCGATTTGTACCAGCGTTTGCCCTGCCGGCAAGGGTTGTGGATCGACGGGATGATGCGGAGCCAGGGTACTGCTCATGGCGTCAAGGTCAACCGGGATGCCGGCGGCGACAATGACCGGTTGCGTATGCAGATAAGCAAGGTTACGAGTGGCTCGATAGACGACGAACATGCCGATCAGCAGAACGAGCGCGGTTACTGTGCTGGCCTCGGGGCCGTAGTCGCCGCCGGTCATCCATAGGGGGCCAACCGTATTGCTTTGAATCACAGGGGAAAACTGGGTGATGCCGCTCACCGGCAATCCAAACAGCAGACACATGCTTGCGTTCCAGGCAAAATGCCAGCCCCAGCAGACCCAAAGCGCCCGGGTGCGTAGATACGCTATCGACAACAGCCAGCTGCTGAAAACAGTGACCATGAAGCTGGCGCGGCTGGCCGCGGGATTAAACATGTGCAGGCCGGCGAAGATAAACGAGAAAACGATGGTCGCCATGGTCGGTCCCATGGCATCGATCAGGCGCTGGAAGGGATATCCGCGGAAAGCGACTTCTTCTGCCAGCGCAGCCACCGCGAGCACCAGCAGATCAATGATGAGAATTCCGAACTGGCGGGGGATGGTCCAGAAGGTGATGATCATTCCGCCGCTAAGAACCAGGGGCAGAATGCTGGCCAGCAACATTCCCCAGCCTAGCGCGGCGCCCAGGGCAAACTCGCGTTGCCAGCCCGGACGGACGACCAGACCCATGTCACGGATGGGGTGGCGCTGCCGGTTGAATAGCCGGCCCATCGCGGCGAAGCCCACCACCAGCAGAAAGAGCAAAATGCTGCGCTCGACGAGGGGAGCCCACACGCCGCTCGCCAGGCCGTTGGCTGCGTGAACGGAAATGCTCTGGGCGATATAGAAGTAGATTCCGGCGATGATGACGTGACCGAAGGCACGCACTCGATCGGCGGCTGTGAATTGGGTCAAGCGCATGCCCCTGTCGGCATAGATGTTCAGGCGTTGGTATAGAACCGGGCAATTTCCCGGAACTTCGCCAGGCGGCGGGCGATGCGATCCTCGACCGTCATGGCCTTCAATTCATTGAGATGCCAGACAAGTTTCTCGTCGAGCATGGTGGCCGCCGCCACCGGATCGTTCTGAGCTCCTCCGGGGGGTTCCTTTACTACATCGTCTACGCAACCCAAACGGCTTACATCTTCGGACGTGATTTTCAGGGCAGCCGCGGCCTGGGCGCGTTTGCCGGCATCGCGCCACATGATCGAACCGCAAGCTTCCGGAGCAATGACGGAGTAGACGGCATTTTCCATCATCAGGACGCGATCAGCGACAGCCAGTGCCAGGGCGCCGCCGGAACCGCCTTCGCCCGTAATCGTCGCGACGGTGGGCACGCGTAAGCGAGCCATCTCGCGGAGATTGCGCGCGATGGCTTCTGCCTGGCCGCGTTCCTCGGCGGCGATGCCGGGATTGGCGCCGGTGAGATCGATGAAGGTGAAGATGGGGCGATTGAATTTCTCGGCAATCTTCATGGCCCGCAGCGCTTTACGGTAGCCTTCCGGATTGGGCATGCCGAAATTGCGGCGTACCTTTTCCTTGGTTCCCCGGCCTTTCAGGTTGCCGATGGCCATGACTTCTTCGCCGTGGAAGCGGGCCATACCGCAAGCCATGGCGAGGTCGTCGCCGAAGGCGCGGTCACCGTGGATCTCCGAGAAGTCGGTAAAGATGCGTTGGATGAAATCCATGGGGTAGGGCCGCTGTGGGTGACGCGCGAGCTCAGTCTTAATCCACGCTGGATTCGTCGGTTCGGCGACTACC
This sequence comes from uncultured Acidobacteriaceae bacterium, assembly GCA_963847155.1. Taxonomy (GTDB): domain Bacteria; phylum Acidobacteriota; class Terriglobia; order Terriglobales; family Acidobacteriaceae; genus PALSA-350. The sequence goes on from CAWJZH010000014.1 coordinate 403,483, forward strand.
TGGGTTTCCTCAAGATTTGCTGCCTGTTCGCTCATGAGACTTCGATCGCCTATGCCAGCGCGAAAAGTCTGCCGCTTGGCCATTGAATCTGTCGATTCTTTGGATTATAGCGTTTCCCGGAAATTCGACGGGTAACGGGAACCATGGGTGGCAAAAATCCTGAACTCTCTACTGCCCTACCCCCGGAAGCCTGCGCCTGCTAAAGGCTTCGCTCCTCAAACAAGAGCCTCCCCCTAAAAGGTGACCCGCACCTTGCGGAACCGGGGATTGTTCCGTCATGCGGATTCGCGGGGCGGCGATAGTATGGTTACGTTGCCGAATAGACGCGGAGTGCTCACGATGAGGAAAAGAATTGCGCTTTTTGGGGCTGGCGGAAAGATGGGCTATCGCCTGGCGACCAATCTCAAGGGTTCGGAATTCGAGGTACGCCACGTGGAGCGCAGTCCCGCGGGCCAGGAGCATGTGAAGACTGGCCTCGGCCTGCATTGTGTTTCTGCGCAGGAAGCTCTTAAAGGGGTTGACGCAGTTATCCTCGCGGTTCCGGATACGGCGATCGGTAAGGTCGCTGCTTCCATTGAGGGCGAACTGAAACCTGGAACGATGGTCATGATGCTCGACGCCGCGGCGCCCTTCGCCGGGCACCTGCCGAAGCGCCACGACCTGGTTTATTTTGTTACTCACCCCTGCCATCCACCTGTGTTCAACGACGAGACCGATCTCGACGCCAAGCGCGACTACTTTGGCGGCATCGCAGCCAAACAACACATTGTGTGCTCGCTGATGCAGGGCCCCGACAGCGCTTATGCCCTGGGCGAGGAGATCGCACGCGTGATTTGGGCGCCTGTCATGCGCTCTCACCGGGTGACGCTGGAACAGATGGCGCTGCTGGAGCCCGGCCTTTCCGAGACGGTTTGCGCAACTCTCCTGGTGGTGATGCGCGAAGCGATGGATGAAGTGGTGAAGCGCGGTGTGCCTCCGGAAGCGGCTCGGGATTTTCTGCTTGGACACATCAACGTGCTCGCATCTGTAATCTTCAAAGAGCGCGAAGGCCTCTTTTCCGACGCTTGCAATAAGGCAATCGAGTTCGGCATGCCGGCCTTGATGCGGCCCGACTGGAAGCGGGTGTTTGAGGCGGATGAGATTGCCGCCAGCATCCAGCGCATTACCTAAACCGCGCGGCTGACCAGGGCCGCAACCAGATGGAGCCGACGATCATGGATGGCATCAGCGGTACAGCGGAGGCGACCCAACGCCAACCTGCCCAACAGAGTGCATCACCGCGCATACAGGCACGCTACTGGATAGAAACCGCATTTCCTCTTGAAGATGCCGCTGAGATCATGGCCGGGGAGCAGTCCACTGGGACGTTCATCCGGGTGCCGGGCGAGACCAGCGAACTGCGCGCACGTTTCGCTGCCAAGGTAGAACGGATCACAGAGTTGGAAACCGTTGACCGGCCTTCGTTGCCCGGATCGGGGACGCCCAAGAACTCGCCTCCCGGCGTTCGGCGGACTGCGGAAGTTACGCTTTCGTGGCCGCTGCACAATCCTGGACCATCGCTCCCCAACCTTTTGGCCACAGTCGCCGGCAACCTTTTTGAGCTCAAACCTTTTTCGGGTTTGAAACTGCTCGACCTGGATTTGCCGGCGGCATTTCTCGACCGCTATCAAGGCCCACAGTTTGGCATTGGCGGAACGCGCCGGCTTACGGAGGTGTACGCACGGCCGCTCATCGGCACGATTATTAAGCCAAGCATCGGCATGAACCCGGAGGAAACGGCAGCGCAGGTGCGGACGTTGGCCGACGCAGGGATCGACTTCATCAAGGACGACGAACTACAATCCGACGGGCCGCATTGTCCATTCGAGCAACGCGCCACCGCGGTACTGCGGGTGCTGCGTGATCATTCCGACAGAACCGGCAAGCAGGTGATGTACGCGGTGAATCTTACCGGGGATCTCGACGAAATGCTGCGGCGCCACGATCATGTGCTGGCAAACGAAGGTATTTGCATCATGGCCAGCATGAACTCCATCGGGCTGCCGGCGATGAAAGTTCTGCGCGCGCACTCGCAGCTTTGTATCCATGGCCATCGCAACGGGTGGGGTATCTATGGCCGCTCGCCCGCCATCGGCATGAGCTTCGTCGCCTACCAGAAGTTCTGGCGCCTGGCGGGGATTGACCACACTCACGTGAACGGCTTGAGTAATAAATTCTGTGAGGCGGATGATAGCGTGATCGCCTCAGCACGCGCATGTCTCACGCCGATGTTCCCGCCGCCCCATGCCGGTTGTGAGATCGTGCCCGTTTTCTCCTCAGGGCAATCTGCCCGGCAGGCCGCTGGAACGTACAAGGCGCTCGGTTCTACGGATCTGATTTTTGCTGCAGGCGGTGGCATATTGGGCCATCCCCAGGGGCCGGCTGCCGGGGTGCGCAGTCTTCAGCAAGCCTGGGAGGCAGCGATCAAGGGAATTCCGGTGATCGACTTTGCAAGGACTCATGCGGAGCTGCGCGCGGCCCTGGACGCGTTCTCCAGCTAATCCCTCATGGCGCTCCTCTACTGTTACTACGGCGACGACTTTACCGGATCTACCGATGTGCTGGAACAGCTTGCGGGTAATGGTGTAGCGAGCGTACTTTTTCTCGGTGCGCCTACAGCGGCTCAACTCACCCGCTTCTCCGCTTGCCAGGCGATCGGGTTCGCCGGCGATGCGCGATCGCGCACGCCAGAGTGGATGTCTGCCAATCTGCCTGCGATCTTTACCCGCATGCGCAAGCTCGGGCCGGCGATCGTGCAATACAAGATTTGTTCCACCTTTGACTCGGCGCCTCACCGGGGCAACATCGGGCGTGCGCTGGAGATTGGCCGCGAAGTATTCGCAACTCAGACAGTGCCAATCGGTGTGGCTGCGCCGCACCTGGGCCGGTTTGTGGTCTTCGGCAATCTATTCGCGGCTGCGGGAAACCAGGTGTATCGCATCGACCGGCATCCGACCATGGCGCATCATCCCGCCACCCCCATGGACGAAGCGGATCTCCGCCTGCACCTGGCGAAACAGACGAACCTTGCCATTGGCCTGGTGGACCTTCGCGCCTTTCAAGCGGGTGTGGCGGACCAGCAATTTCGTCTGCAGGCCGATGGCGGTGCGGCAGCCGTGCTTCTCGACGGCGCCGATGCTGCCATGCTGCAGCCGGCAGGCCAGCTTATTTGTGGGCTGACCGAGGCATCGCGGCCGCTGTTTACTGTTGGCAGCTCCGGTGTTACCGCCAGTCTCATCGCGCATTGGCGCAGCACGGGGGTTATTGCGGCTGAGCCTCCATCTGCAACTTCTACGAAAGCCGATCAAGTCCTGGTTATCAGTGGAAGCTGCTCGGCGGTGACCGCAGGGCAGATCCTGTGGGCCAAACGGAACGGGTTCGCTAGCCTCGAGCTCGATGCGGCAGCACTGGCTCACGGCAGCACTGGAGCGGTCAACGCGGCGACAGAGCTTGCTCTGCTGCTCTTGCGATCAGGACAAGATACAGTGCTCTACACCGCGCTGGGTACGCCCACGCGATTAAACCCTGACAAGGAACTCGGTCTCGCTCTCGGCCGCTTGCTCCTCACGCTGGTTCAGCAGACGGGCGTTCGCCGCGTTGTTCTTTGTGGCGGTGACACTTCGTCCCATGCTGTGCAGCAACTTGGTCTTACGGCGCTCACCTTTGCCGGAACGCTCGCCCCTGGGGCTCCCTTGTGCCGCGCGCATGCCGAGGACGGCCTCAACGGACTGGAGTTGGTGCTCAAAGGGGGACAGATTGGGCCGGAGGATTTTTTCCGGATGGCGCGCGATGGAGGCTGACCTGCAACATCCGCGACTGATGAACTTCAGAGCGTGAGTCACGCTGGCCGCGGTTGTTATTGCAACTCGTTAGGCGACTTTTGAGCGTCTACGTTCTTCGCAGGTTCTCCAATGCGTGAGTAGAGCATGAGCTGCTTCGAGCGTGAGGGACTTCGCATAACACAAATCATCATTGGTGGGAACGGGCCCAATCAGAGGTGACCACGGGACCGCCGCTGAAGCGAGCACGTAATCATTTACTTTGATGCGGTAATACTCTTCCAATAACAAACATCTTTGGCAGTTGTCGCGGCCCACTAACCCTCTCTCCAAAAAGAATTGTCGCGAAATCTCAAAGCTTCCGCTCTCCGGTCCTTAGACCGAGGAAACGAAATCCAACAAACGCCAGTCGACTGTGACGGAGGACCAAGATCGATTTCTCCCTCTTCAGTATGCGACGAATTAAAGGCCGGCCAGCCGTCGCGGCCGTTCGTGGTTCTTGGCGGCCACTCTCTTACTTGATTAGACTATCGAAATCGCAATAGTGGCGCGAGACCCACGTTGCCTGTTTTTGTTCTCCTAGGCGCAGCAGGGCTGAATATTTCAAAGAGTTGCATAGAACCGTCGTGCAGTAGGAAGGTTTTACACGCATAACCTCAAATCTACATTCTCAACACGAAGAAGTTGCGAAAGTTATGGGAGTGATCCGGAACTCATGGCTTTGGCTTGCCAGCCGCGCAACCCATTTGAGGTTAAGGTCGAGTCATGAACACGATAACACCCACCGGCCGGAGCAAAACATGTTCTGTAAAGGCCGGAAGCCATCAGCGTGTGCATCCACGCCGGTTCGATGGCATCCAAGGTAACAGACGTGAAAGCGACGACCAGCCAGGTATTGTCCTACTGCGCGCGCTCTCCTCCGCGGCCTTTTTATGAGCCTCAAGCATCTCGTTGCGGCGATTTTTCTTTTCGTCCAATTCGCATCTCCTCAGACCCCATCAGACAAGAATTTGTCGGCAAACGAGCTGGCGCGCGTCGTGATTGCCAACGAGCTGCGAATGCAGGACCAGGATCACAGCCGTTGGATGTATGAAGAAGAAAGCGTCAAGGCAGGCGTAAAAGAGACGGAGGAGGTGGCGGGAACGAAGGAGGGCGCGGTTACTTTGCTGATCGCGCGTAATGGCCAGCCGCTGACGGAGGACGAGCTGAAAAAGCAAGAAGAACAGATGAACGCGTTCATCCATGATCGCGAAGAGCAGGAGAAGCGAAAGCGAGCCGCGGAGGAGGATGCGGAGAAAACCAGGCGGCTCCTTTCCATGCTGCCGGATGCCTTCAATTTCAGCTATGCGAACGAAAGCGGGGACACGGGCGACACAGTGCGGCTGAATTTTCAACCCAACCCGGCGTATCATCCCTCCTCGCGTGAGGCGCAGGTCTTCCATGAAATGGAAGGCACACTCACTGTGGACCGGAAAGAACAACGGCTGGTGGAGATCAATGGCAAGCTGATGCACGAGGTGAAATTCTTTGGTGGCGTGTTGGGCCATTTGGATAGCGGAGGCACATTCGATGTCCGCCAGTTACGGGTTGGTGCGAATCACTGGGAGATCGAGCGGCTCAAGGTAGACATGAAAGGCAAGGCTCTGTTTTTCAAGACTATCAGCGTCCAACAAGACGAAACTTACAGTCATTTCCGGCAGCTACCGGATAACATCACATTGACGGAGGCAGCGGATTTGTTGGTGAAAGAAGCTACTCATCGCTGATCGTTTGTGCATCCGGCTGCTTGAGAATGGTGCGTTATCCAATTTTCCTTTGTGGCGGGACGTCGACCGGCGAGGATACATTCTTGAGCGACTCAGCTTCAATAAAGATGCGGACAACGGCTGGTTCTTGCCGGCGGATGAGCGTTTCAATGCGGTCGATGGCGGATTCGAGCTGCTGGATGTCGAGACCGCGCCGGAACCTGATAGCGACGGTAAGCAGAACCTCGTCCGGACCGAGTTGCATGGTGAGCAGGTCTCCTACATCTTCGACGCAGGGATCCTGACGAAGGATTTGCTCGAGCCGTCTGAGCCTGGATCGATTGGTTCGTTCGCCGACCAGCAGTGCTCCGCTTTCGCGGCCGAGGAAAAGCGCCACGCTGAGAAGAAGGACGCCAATCAGTATGGAGGCGCTTGGATCCAAGTAGGGATTATGGAAAAGGTGGCCACAGAGAATTCCGAGGAAGGCAAGCAAGGTGCTTATTAATCCGGCGCAGTCTTCGAGAAAAACGGTGAATACAGTAGGGTCCTTGCTGCCGATGATTTCATCCCAAATGGACTCATCGGGATCTTTGCGCGACATTAGTTCGCGATAAGACAGCCGCCATGACCAGGTTTCGAAGATCGCGGTACAGGCGAGGACCGTGAAGCTCCAAATGAGATTCGTGGATGGCCGGGGATGGAGGAGGTGCGAGATCCCGTTATAGAAAGTCAGGCTCGCGCCTATAGCGAAGATGTAAACCGCGACCAACAGGGAATAAAAGTAGAGGACCTTTCCATGTCCAAAGGGGTGCAATGCGTCCGGCGGGCGAGCACTGCGCTTCATGCCGAGTAAGAGGAGTAATTCGTTTCCAGTATCTACGGTAGAGTGGACGGCTTCCGCCAGCATCGCCGAACTGCCGGAAAAGGCAGCGGCCACGTATTGGCAGAGGGCGATGGCGAGATTGGCGAAAATCGCAGAATAGACAATCGTTTTGGAAGCGCGCGAGGCCACCTGCCATATGATGCAACGGCGGGATGCACTGATGGTTGGCTGAAAGTCGCTTAGCAGCCGGAACTCATTGGTGACATCATTACACCGGGTGGAGGCAGAAACCCGGTGACATGATGCCTATTCACCGTCGAGAGCGCCCATTTGGGGCGATGGGAATGCGGTCACAGTATTACCCGGCATCGTTTCCGCCAATCCATTCGTGATCAGTCCTTAACGCCGCTACTCTGGGCTGGTGTAGGCGAGGTAGCGAATGATCTTCCAGCTTCCATCCTTCTGGCGCTGGAAGATGTCCATGCCCGGCTCGAGCGAGCGTACCGTAACGGTCGAGTTCCCCTTCGATTCTTCAAGTGTCCAAATCAAGCGGACAACGGCAATATCACCGTAGACCAGGATCTCTCGCAGATCGAGCGTGTAGTGAGAGCGATGCGTCTTGTCGCCCAACGAGCGATGCAAGGCAGTGCATATGTCGTTGTAGCCTCTATCCGGAATCTAGGCAAACTTATAACGAAGGTCTTTCGAGAAGATGCCGCAGGTCTTATCTGCCTCGCGAGCGTTGAACGCCTGCGTCCAGGCCTGAAGTTCCGTTCGAATAACCGCAGCTCCGTCCTCCCTGCCCACCGCCAGCGCGGGAATAGACCAGGCGAGCAACACGACTGCGCATACCGCCATTCGCACAAGCGCGTAGATCATGGGTTGACCTGGCATTTTGCTGGTCCCTTGCATCCTCTGACTCTAACGCAAAGCAGCCTGTACACATGGAAAGGTTCTATCTATCAGGCTAATTGACGGAAAGGCCCGGAAAGACCCGGTTTTTCACTCCGATCGCAAGGCTTGCACCGGGCTGATCGAGGCCGTTCGGCCGGCACGAACAACTGCGGCTGAGAACCAGGTTGCTCTTCTGCGGGTATGCCGAGGTAAGCGATCTAGGCAGCCGGCGCTCCTCTTCAGCCATACAGTTCTGACGCCTGTCTCACACCAAAGTGGTCTTGGACCCCGCCCCTTCGCAACGTACTGTTGCAGGGTACGAAAGAAACTTGACAAAGCAGGAGCGATCGATGGGCGTGTCACTAGAGGAGTTGCAGCTCGGGGCCTTATTTGAACAGGGCGAACAGACTCCGCACCATGAGGCTGGGCACGCCGTTGTCATGGCTTGGCTCAAGTTGCCGTTGGTTGACTTGACCATGGAAGAGGATGAGGAAGGCGAGATGGCTGCTCAAGTGACTCTCTTGCCTGAAACATATCGCCGTGACTATACCGACAGCGCAATAGGGTGTGCTGCTGGACAAGCCGCAGACAACTTGCATGAAGAATTCCGTGGTAACCCTTCCTTTGACTGGGACAACAGCAATGACAACAATCAGATTAGAATCCTCGGAATGCTGGCGGAGTGCTTCACTGCGGACGATCAGCGGGGCTGGTTCAACTACGTGCGAAGATACGCTGAGTCGATCTTGCGCATTCCGTATGTTTGGGCCGCCGTGGAAGAACTCGCGAGAAGGTCAGTCGAGTTGGGCGGTGACCGTGAAGTTCCTGCGCAGCAAGCGCTGACGATGTTGTGGGCCTGTAAGAAGGCGAGCGCAAACCCAACGGTAACCGGCTACAGCCTGAGATCGAGCCAAGGGTCTAGGACGGTTTAGAGATACTTATCCCCATACGGACTGCCAGCCGTCCCTTCTGAGCTACCTGACTTGGACAAGACCGGCAAGACAAATCCTGTGATTGTGATCACGAGAAGTTTCGCCTGTCCACAAAACTCCGGATGCGGCCGAGAGTGCCAGTTCCGCTGACCACAAAACTCAGCAGCAGCAGCATGCATCCACGGACTATCTGGCCTCTCAAAACTAGTGGACTGTAACAGCTGAATCGGTAGAGCCGCAGGGGCTAAAGCCCATTTTTTTCTCAGCCCTTTGCGCCCGACTAGTGGACTGTCGCAGAGGAAAATGTTACTGGTGAAAGAATCGGAGTAAGGGGGAAAAGAGCAGTTCCCTCCACTCCGCTTCGTTACGGTTGTAGTCTGTTTTTTATCGTCCGTTGTAGTTTGCGGCCGGAAAGCTCCCGAGAGCATCTGTCAACAAGCATTGCCGAGGTTCCTTCGGCTTCGCTCAGGACAGGCTCTTCGACTACGCGCCTCAAAGCCCTCTGTTTGCGATAGATCTGCGAAGCGCTTCGCTCAGGATGACGGCTTTTTCGGGGGGCTTGAAATACACCTGGTTGGATGCAGAAAACACGAAAAAGTCACAGGCCACTCGGGATGACAGTTCTGTTTGCGGGTAATGACTTCTCTGCGACAGGCTACTAGAGTCGGGGCCCTGATACAAAGCATGAGAACCGGGACCCTAGAAGGGCCGTGCATTTTGACAGATTTGATTCTACTCCTGAATCAGCTGTTACAGGGCACTACCGTTGAGTCTGAAATCGCCGACACGTTAGTTCCAGAATCAGACCGAGCAGAGCGTATGTAGCGGCATTCGCAGTAAGGACCTGATACAAGCCAGCAGGAAAACGCGAGCCCACTGCCGTAACGGGGCGGGCATGGGAAAGCGCAAGAAAGCTTAATGTATGAGGCGCTGCGGTCGGGAGGCGGGGCTTCTTAGGCTGGCCTTGGTTGCGCGAATCATCCGATCATGAAAATCGGAAACTGTCATTCAATCACGGGAACGGCCCTGTATGATACGCTTGCGGTCAGTCGATACTGTTGACCTGAATGACTTTATATTGGGGTAGTGTCCCGTGCCTGTGTTGGAAGCCTTCGACATCGAGCGCCAAAAGCTTTCACTACTAAACCGCATACTGGTCAGCCCGCAATTTCTTCAAGCTGCGTCCTTGCAACGCATTCTGCGGTTTCTGTTTGAACATGCAGGTCAAGAGGGTGCCCCCTCGGTCAAAGAGTACGAAATTGCGGTCGCCGCCATCAACCGCCCGCCGTTGTTCGACCCCAAGGTGGACTCCATCGTCCGCGTCAGTATTGCCAGCATCCGGCAACGTTTGCAAGCGTACTTCGAGAACGAGGGGCGGAACGAGCGGTGGTTTCTGGAGATACCCAAGGGGGAATACCGTCTGCGGTTCGTTGAGACGCGGAGCAGCGACCAGAATACCGAGCCCGAAGCAGACGGTGCGGCGCTCCGCCGTTTTTGGGATCCCTACTTAACCAACTCTCGCGCTAACCTCCTGCTCTTTACCGAGCTGCTGTGCTTCCGTGACTCAGAGGGCAATTTTTTCAGGAACCTGCACGCCAACGATCTCTCGGAAGCCAAACGAGAGATGGGGCGAAGGCTCCCCGAGTCGCTCAAGGACGCTGTTCCTACCTTCCACTTCGTCTCCGGCGGCGAGGTACAAGCGGTCGTACTGCTGACCCAGGGGTTCCACGAGATGCAAGCCTCTCTGCAGGTGAAAAACTCCCGGTCCGCATCGTGGGCGGACATTCAAAATAGCAATTTGATCGTGGTGGGCTGTGCTAGAGCGAACAGCTTTGTGCGCAACCTGCAAAGCGGGGAAAAACTCCTAGTTCGCGATCATTACATAGAAGATGGTGAGGCCACAGACGGGGCCGCTTCTCGCTACGAATGCAGCCGTTTCCTATGTGGTTCGTTGGAGCGGGTGTCCGACTATGCATTGGTAACCCGGCGCCCTGGCCCGGCAGACGGGACATGCGTTACGCTGATCGGGGCTAACCATAGCCGGGCATTTGAAGGGGCAGCGCAGTTCCTACTTCGCGATGACAAGGTGCGCCAGCTTCTCGAAACGCTCGCACCCGGAGGACAGTCGCCTGTGCCCGCACACTTTCAGGTCTTGCTCCGGGTTGAGATGGTCGATTTCAATGAAGAAGTCGTCGACGTTCAGTATGTCACCCACAAGATTTGATGCTTAATGGAACCTCTTTAATCCTGGTCTACTGGTAGAGTGTTAGCCTTCTTGCCGGTCGATTTTAGCCCCGGTTCATCACCCCGTTGCACTCCTCCTTACCTTTCAGGCCGCTTCCTGCCCGGCGACAAGACCTTTGGTTCCGGCGATCCCTGACGACGCATGAAGCTTGCGTTAGCGACCCGTTAACATTTGACTTTACAGCAAGTAACTTTACGGCCCGCGAAAAGAAAACTAGTGTTCCGCTCAGCGAGGTGGCTTTCATTGAACGGAAAGATCACGCAACTAGATGGTCTACGGGCAATAGCCGGAATCGCAGCATCCTGGTCTATTTCAGTTTCATTTTATGCCCGCCGCCTTCACCGTATCGTGCCGGGTATTTTCTTCTGCTTGCAGTTACCTGTGTACTCTTTGGCCTCTGGTGGCTTAAGTCCTGGTATTACTATCTTGGGTTTATGAATTTACCGCTCATTACCCACCTTATGTTCCCGGACCCGCTGGCAATGTTGTGGTCTCTCGCGGCCGAGGAGTAGTTCTACGTTGTGTGGCCTTTTGTTGCATTGCAAGCCTACGCAAGGTACGCCTTCGCTCCTCCCCCGATCGCGTCCGTACTAACTTGCGTGGAGCCAATGAGGAGGATCCTTTCATGTATGCCTTTCAACAAAGTAGGACCTCGGGAAACACTTAAGGTCCTCAATCTGCCTGGTTCTCGCTCTTCCCATCGTGTTCATGCTCGCGACTGCGCCCCGACAGGCAGCCGCTGAGGATGAACATCACCCTGGCAACCAGTTCGCCTATGTCTCGGATCTAGGTTCCGGAAAAGTGCTGGGATACATCGTCCGCGCGGACGGCAAGTTGACTCCGATTGCGGGTTCGCCGTTCAGCACCGGTAAATCGGGATCCACGTCGGTCGCGGTAGATCCGGCGGGCAGGTTCGTCTACGCGACGAACCAATTCGCAGGGGACAACGATATATCCGGCTTTCAGATTGATTGCGATACCGGGAGGTTGACGCCTATCCACGGCTCACCTTTTAAGGCGGGTTCCGGACCGTCCGCGGTTGCGATTGATCCGTCGGGCAGGTTTGCCTACGTGGCCAACCTTGGATCGAACAACGTTTCGGCATACACCATCGATGAGAGGACCGGCGCGGTTAGTACCGATAACCGGGTCTCCCTTTCCGGCAGGAGATTTCCCGTCCGCGATAGCCGTGGACGAGTTAGGGAAGTTTGTTTACGTAACCAACGAATCATCCAATAACGTCTCCGGCTACACGATCAACCCCACTACTGGCGCGCTCACACCGATCTCCGGGTCGCCCTTCGCCACGGGGTACTCACCGATGTCCGTGGCGGTGGATCCGAACGACCGGTGGGTTTACGTGGCGAATCTAGGCGGGGACGATGTTTCCGGATTTTCCCTCGATTCAGCCAGTGGGGCGCTCAGTCCACTGGCGGGTCTCCCTATGCAGCGGGCGCCGGTGGGGTGAACTCGGTGACCGTAGCCCCAAACGGGCAGTACGCTTTTCCTCGCGGGGTATGGTGGACTATTCGTTTACAGCATCGGTCAACTGGAGCCGTTTCAAGCTGGGGTGCTCACGCCGGTCTCAGGTTCACCCTTCGGCGGGGGAAACCCAAACTTCGTAGCGGTGGATTATACCGGCCGTTTCTCTACGCAGCGAACCGGTCTTCCAACGATATTTCCGCGTACAAGATCGGCATCGTCTGTCGACGTTGACGCCTATCCCGGGTTCGCCGTTTTGTGCCGTGGCTGACCCGGTGTCGATCGCGTTGGTTCGTCCACGCACCCGCCCCATGTACTCGGCAACCGAGATTCCAGAATCGGGGCAACTATGGAACGGTCTCCAACATCACGGGATCGGGGATCAATAACAAGGGAGAAGTTAGCGGCACGGTGGCGTATATCCCCGTCCCTGAGTTCTTCCAACAGGCTTTCATCTATGCCGGGGGAGTAAACACAGGCATCGAGAACAGCCGTTCGAGTGCCAGCTATGGCATTAACAACAACGGCCAGGTAGTGGGGTCCATGTATCTGACTCCTCCTTTCAGCGGCGAACCGCCGCCGCATGCGTTCATTTACAACTCCAGCGACGGCAGCACGGTTACCCCGATATCTCAACATACGGGGAGGGAGAGCATCGGGTTAGCCATCAACAATGCGGGAGACATCACAGGGTACCTTTCCACCGGGACGTGCAGTAGGTAGTTCTGGCCCCGGCTGCGTTGAACCACTTCACGCTTTCCTTTACCAGGGATCCGGCCCGGTGGATATCGGTACCCTCGGCGGAACTTACAGTGAGGGCACAGGTATCAACGATCAGAACGAGATTGCCGGCGTCAGTTCGGTAACGGGCAGCACTCTGAATCACCTCTTCCTTTATGCCAAGGGCCACATGCGCGATTTGGGCACGGTGGCAGGCCAGTCGATTATCAATGCGCTCATTAACGATCGCGGCGAGATCGTGGGATCGGCCACGGGAAGCAATTTTATTTTCCGTGGGCATTCCTTTGAAAAGATTCCCCTGGCACCCGCAGGCCTCAACAACAGAGGACACATTGCGGGGAGTTACACGGCGGCCAATGGGAGTAGTCATGCTTCCTTGTACAAGGATGGGAGGCTGATCGATCTTAACGATCTGGTCGACCCGTCGCTTACGTTCCTTACCAGCGCCAATGGCATAAGTGACAACGGCAAGATTGTCGCCAAGGGCATCAACGGACATCTTTACGTGCTCATGCCCAGGTGAACATAACCCGCGAGAGGCGCGCTCCAGGCGATCGCATGGGCGCGCCGGACCGCGCCGGCAACATGCGCTGCCTGTGCATTTTCGCACCACGAAAAATGCGTAACGAGTGACGGGTGCCCCATATCTGACCGTGAGAAAGACAGGCTACAGGTGGGGTTTAGCCTCTGACCACATCTCTCCGCGGACTCAGTAAGCGAAGGCAATGGCAAATCCGAGGACGACGAGAGGAAGAAGGAAAGCAACCAAGATTTTCATAGTGAAATCAGCCTATCGGTGTATGGGGCTCAGCGGAATCTCACAGTCGGGGTCGCTCAGGGAACTTTCGTTCTCGATCTCTGCCTGGCGGGTCAAAGGTACTTCCCCCTGAAGCGGAGCACCGGACGTCATTCGTAATACGCAGATTGAACCTTTGTTTCAGCCGAGACCCCAGATGGGGGAGTTCCATAAGTTGTAAGCACGAATGCCACAAGCTGTCTCCCACGGTGGAGGCGCCAATTTGCGCAACAAACATTCGATGAATGGAGCGGTGAGTTGAGCAGTGCCGTGAAGTTGGCTTCCGAATCGGGGCCGTTACTGCTCGGACTGGCCAGCACTTTGCAGATGCGACTTCAGTTCGCGGTTTACGCACTCGGCATATTCAATCGGAACACCATGCGCAGCCTTCGCGACCTCTACGTAACGCGCACCCGGAATTGCATGCGCGAGCGCGCGTCCGCAGCGAGGCGGGAATATGATGTCCTCCTCCGCACTCAGTACCAGGACGGGAAATTTCGCAAGTTCTGTCAGCCGAGCCCTCGCATCGAACCTCTTGAGAGCCGCCAGTTGCTTCATCACCCCCGGTGGCGACATGCCAAGATCGTGCCCGAAGAGCTGAGCTAGCTCCGCTGCTGTCTTGTCCGCATCATGCGTAGCCCGATACATGCGTGACATCACGATCTCGAGAAACGCCCTTCGGCGCATCGCGGCAGTCCCTTCCAGCCTGTTCATTATGGCCGATACACCATGGGTGGAAGATAAGGGGCCATGTGTGGGAGATAAGGGGCCATGTGTGGGAGATAAGGGGCCATGTTGTGGGAGATACGGGGGAGATAGGAGTGTTTTGGGGACAGGGCGAAGTTTGGTGGATAGAGGGCACTGACACTTGGGTTATCACGCGTGTCGCGAAAGTGTCAGCTCTGTATACGAAATCCGTCTGTCCAAATAGAGCGGCGTCTGTCGACAAGCCTGTGCTACTACCTTCTAGGGATCGACAGGCGTCCTTTGGTTCGTCAAGATCGAGAAGCCTATGTAACGACAACACAGACCAGTGGAGAAACGAATGCGCTTTTCCCCCGCCAAATTGCTCGCAGTGCTCCTGATAACCGGCGCCATGACCCCGATGACCTTGATTATGGCCGGGTGTAAGAATAGCCCGCCGCAACAAGCTGCGGTAACGAATCCGGACGGCTCCATCACGAATCCCGACGGGTCAGTAACATATCCGGCGGGCTCAAAACAGGCGACGAGCGAACCTGCTCGGGCAAGACCGACGGCTTCTGTCAAGGGTCCACGGCCGGCAGCCGTTGAGGCTTCTCACCCCAAGATGATGCCCAGTGGCTCGCCCGTTGTGATCCGAACCGCGGAGACGTTGAGCGCAAGCCGCAACAAAGTTGGCGACCGTTTCACCGGCGTTTTGAATCGACCGCTGGTAAGCGCGAGTGGTGACACCGTCATTCCTAGTGGTACTGAGATCTCCGGACAAGTAGTGGCCTCGAAAGGTAAAGGACGTTTCAAAGGCGCAGGAGATATTGGCATTGAGCTTACGTCTATCGGTGGAACGACTGTGAGCACAACGGAATACGAGGCCGTTGGGAAGGGCCGCGGGAAGCGCACCGCTGGCTTCATCGGGGGAGGCGCTGGATTGGGGGCATTGATTGGCGGCCTCGCGGGAGGTGGCAAGGGCGCGCTGATCGGCGGCCTTGCGGGGGCGGGGGCGGGTACAGCCGCTGGAGCTTACACGGGCAACCGCGATGTAGTCATTCCCTCCGAGTCGGTCGTAACCTTCCGTCTCACCGCTCCGCTCGTTCTTTAACGCTACGAAGGTGTCGGATCAACCGGGACAAAGATCCCGGTCTTAGATCCTGACGCATTCGTAAACACACTCCGTTCGAGCGCAACGGGGACATCAACCATTGCGGCCGGCAATCATTGAACGGCCTCAATAGCGAAGCAAACCAGCGGCTCCGGTAAAGCCCGGAACCTCATCCCCATCGAAGGTCAGGATCTCCGCGTCGGTTAGAAGAGCCTGCCGGATCAGCCCTTCATCCGCCTGCAGACTATGCAGGCTGGTGTTGCCGCAAAATATGCAGGGCCCCTGCGCGCGCGGCTGCACGTGCCCACAGGTGTCGCATTCGCTCACGGTTCCTTCCACTGCTCCGCCCAGCATCAGTTTTTGGACACGCCCTTCGATCAAACTTTCCATAACTGCGTTCACCCCCACGGCCCCATGAGCCGGCTCGTCGCTGATTCTCTCGAGGAGCGCCATGCCGCTTTTGCGCCGGTTCTCTTCGAAGATCGGGTACGTGGCGTCGCGGACTTCCGCAGCCGGCATCTCGTAATCCGATGGTACAAATCGACCGATCCATATGCTCTTCTCGAGGTCAGCAAACTCCGTTTTCGTTTCGCCCCACAGATCTTCCCGGCATCCGAAGACCATCCCATGCAGCTTCTCTTCTGCGAGGAAGACGCGCACCTTCTCGGCGAGTTCCTTGCCGTACCCGCGCACATGCCCTTGCATGTGGTGTTCGAGATGCTTTTCGGACGAAGTCCGGGACGACCCCCTGACATGTAGGGTGATGTTCTCCTTCGGCAAGCGGCCGCTGAATTCCTGGATCTGAAGGCCTCGCACTGCAAAAATTCGTGCGCGTCCCAGCTCGAAGATCAGCACGCCATAGGGTGTACAAAGATTCAGCGCCCTAAACATCGGAGCTAGCAGAAACCGCCCACCCACATGCAACTGCCGGATCGGCTTCGGCGCAGGCAGTTCGAGGTTTCGCGAAAGTCCCTGCCGATGGCACGCATACAAAATCCTCCAGTGCCGCGGGCTGAGGCGAACCTCCTCCGCTTGCATCAGAACGGCTTCCAGGTCTTCAACCAGGCCTGGGGCTTGCTTGATGTCCACCCGGTGCTTCTCCTCCCGCACCAAATCGCGGACAAGAGTTACCTCCGTATGGTGCGACTTGTCTGGAATCGATTGGAGGCTGAAGAAGAAGGAAACGGCGTGACCACTCGTATCGCGAAAATTTGCGAGGTCAAGAAGATCCCTCCGGGTAAGCACGGGAGGGGATGACAAAGCGATTGCAAGAGGAGTCGCAGGATCCATAACCGCCTCCACTACCTATAGATTTACGTAACTGCCACCATGACTCATTTAGGAACGGGATCTGATGTCCGATTCCACAATAGTAAGGAGTGCCACGAACGATAGCGTGGCGATCGTGGAGTACGGTGCGTCGAAAGACTTTGAGAAAAATTGCGTAAAGGCGCGCAACACTCCTCTGGGCATAATGCTACGCTCGATCTCCACCCTACAAGATTGCGCGCTCGGTTGCGGGTGACAAGGCGTCTCCGCGGCAGGATGCATGGCCGCATTGGCATACCACTTCTACCGCTCCCTCCAAGCCCTCACAGTGAGCGCCGCAGAATCGGTCTGCCTTAAGCGGGGAACAAGTACAGGCAGGATTTTCACACTTTTTCGCGTCAGCCATGGGTTCTCCTTCGTTTGGTCCCGAATAGGTAACTACGGAATTAGGATGCGGGATCAGAGATTCCAGGTTGATAAGTTCCGGCATTCGCCAGGGCTGCAACCTCGCTCGTTGACCGAGTCGACCGAGGTCACTTCCTGCCTACAACCAAAGTCTTGGTATCTTCTGCGACGCGGCGCGGATATGGTATTACGTCTGATGTCGGACGTTCACCTCCCGCCAACGAGCAATTGTTTTGCTCTGGTTCGGCCATTACGATTTCTTACATGCAGACGCCGTCGCAGCCGGCTTCCATCGGCTGCTCCAAGAGTTGAACCAGAAGCCGACGACCGAGCGCAATCGGTTGGATCGGCTGTTGGGATAGGAGACCATGACAGACACACAAGCGAAGCCCACCCTCGAAACGCAACGGAATCGTGCCGAACAACAAGCCCGCCCCGATCTTGAGAAACGGCGGAACGAAGCTGAGCAGGAAGCGCTGAAAACGTTGGATAAAGATGCGATCGCGGCGATCGAGCAAGCCGCGCAGGCTATCGACTCGATCACGGCGGGCAAGAAGGCCGACGCCCTGAAGAGCATCGAGGAGGCAACAGGAAAAGTCAACATTGTGCTGGCTCGCAATCCGGAGCTCGCGCTTGTCCCGGTGAGCGTCGAAGCCCTGATCATCGATACAGCACCGCGGGACATTGATGAAATCGAGAAACTTACAGATGCCGTGGACGCGGCAACCCTGGTGAACGATTTGCCGACTGCACGTGCGCTGCTCGGCGCTCTGATGAGCGAAGTCCGCGTCCGCACCTACAACCTGCCGTTGGGCGCATATCCGACAGCTTTGCAGGAAGCTGCGCGCCTGCTTGATAAGAACAGCCGGGCCGCCAGCATCGCGTTGCTTACGGCACTCAATTCTCTGGTGACCGTTGATCAGGTAACACCATTACCGTTACTGGTTGCGCAGGAGGGTATCAACCAAGCTCAGACGTCGGCTCAAAAAGATAAGAACGCAGCACACAAGGTTCTGGAAACAGCTGAGTTCGAGCTCAATCGCGCGATGGCACTTGGATACGCAGCGCAGGATCCAGAATTTGCGGCGTTGACGGACGAGATCTCGAAGCTCAAGAAGCAGCTTAAGGGAAGTGAAGATACCACCTCGGCTTTCTCAAAGCTCAAGGAACGACTGGAAACATTCCTGAAACGAAAGTCAGATCGCCGTACCAGTTCCGCGAGTGAACAGACAGCGAAAAAGGCCGCATAGGAGTTTGCATCCAGGGATTTGCGATGGCGTGGTGTGCCCAACGGAGGTTGTGGACAGACGGAGCGTTAGCACTTCTATCGTCGCATATCGAGACCAGGCGAACTCAGTTCGAACCGCAACGCCCTTTTGTTTTTCTCAAAGTGTCAGTTCCGTCTGGGCAGGAAAGCTTCTGCCCGAACCGCTTTAAAGCCTGATCCTGCACGAACTGACCGACGTGCGGCCACGCAGGGCAACGACCTCTGCTGGCCCATCGGGAAGTGGACGAACTTGCAGCGATCGGTAAGCGCCACGCGCGCCGTCTTGGCCTCAAGCCGTCCGACTCCGTGCGCCTCGTCCGCGAGGACCGCAATCAACAGCGCAGCCGGTGACACGCGTCACCGTCGACACAAACGAGCTGATTAGTGCCTTCAACTTTCCGCGCCTTGCTGCGGGTAAAAGAGCACGCCGGCGCGAAGCTCGTGCGCGCGGCCGGCTTCCTCGCCGGCCGCCAGCGATGCCGGCAGAATGCCCACGAGCGTCAACGGAATGGCAGCCGTGATGACTACTGGTGTGGTGAAGAAGCGGAACGACCGCCCGCAAATACCCCCGCGACTGTTTGCTTGTCAGCCGTTTGCCTTCTTTTTCTGTGTTTGCACCGTCCAAGGGGGGACGATGCCATTCTGCCGCGCGTAGGCTATGAGTTGGCCCAGGTGTTCGTGGGCGTCGGCAACGAGAATGTAAACAACGTCGCCCTCGTTGGCTTGTGGGCCAAGCTTTGGCACCAGCTTTGCGAAATCCGCGTTGCTCATGCTATTGATCGTTTTGTTCGCGAAATCCCAGGACTGATTCAGATCGTGGACGATACGATCCTTTTCGGTTGTGGATTTTTCGAACTCGCGCGCTTTAAACCCTGCCGGAGGCGTCGCACCCATCATGCTGAGGATTCCGTAACGCTCTCCGGCAACATGCAGAAATACTTCAGCAAAGGACCGGGTGCCGGGTGAAGGGCGCCAGGTGAGCTTGTCGCTCGGGAGGGCCTGGGCGAGATCGACACATTTCTTATTTACGGCCTGCAGGTCGAGAAGGGCCTGGGCTTTCAGGTCATAGCTGGGTGGAGTGCGGTCAGGGGAGTTGCCGGCAGCTCGCGCGGGCATTGGGACAGCACTCGCACTCAGGATGGATGCAAGACAAACCAAAGAGAGAATCGGCGTTTTCATTGCTGTCCCCGCTCGAACGAAGTTCTGGAAATCGCCTTGAGGCTAGAGGAGAGGCTGGGCAAGAGTCAATCAGTTGGTGACGAACTGCGTGTTTGTAGGGATGAGTTGCTCAGCTTGTTCCAGCCCATTCAACGGCTCAGGGCTTCCCGTCCCAGGGTTCGGAAACCTTGACACCGCTTTAGAAACCCCACAACATTCACTCCTGCCTCCTGCAGGAAGACCTGCTCTTTCAAGGGGATTCTCCACAACGGGCGGTATTTGAACCGACCGCGTCGGGTGGATTTATGGTGTCAAGTTTTGAGGTCGCGGCTTTAGGCCATGATAGTCGCCTAAGAATTCGGCGATCAGATGGGACTAATCCTTAGGCAGAAACAGCCTGATGTGTCCTGGATTGACCCGATAAAGCCTTCGCAGTTATAAACAATATTGCTTATAATAATACTTGTTAAGAGCAACGAGTTCAAGCGTTGGCTGGCAGATCAGGGAGCAACATTCAAGTCGGGCAAAGGTTCCCACCTCAAGGTAACGCTGAACGGCAAGAATTCCGTTCTGCCGATGCACAGCAAGGAACTCGGTATTGGGTTGGTGGCGGCGATCAAAAAACAACTTGGGCTCAAATAGGAGGGCGAGATGCGATACCCAATTGACGTAAAGCCGGATGGAAAATTCTTTCTCGTAACCTTTCCGGATATCCCCGAGGCGATTACTCAAGGGAAGAGCCTGCAGGAGGCCAAGAAGGTGGCAGGCAGCGCCCTCGAGACTGCACTGGATTTCTATTTCGAGAACTCCGCGTTGTGCCAAAGCCATCCCGTATAAAGCGCGGTCAGGATTTCGTCGAGCTCCCGGTCAGCGTTTCGGCGAAGGTGCTTCTGCTCAATGAAATGATCCGGCAGCGGGTTCGTCCTGCTGAGCTGGCACGCAGGATGCAGACGACCCCGCAAGAAGTGAACCGGCTGACGAACATTCATCACACTTCGAGGATCGATGGAATCGCGGGGGCGATGAAGGCGCTCGGCAAGACGCTCGAGATTCGCGCGATATAGGCTGAAGGGTGATTTTCTTTTGGGTTTGCGGGTGCCCGGTGGGAGCGTCGTGATCCACTCTGGATGGCGTTCAGTTACCTGAAACCTCCAAACCTCCAGGAGTGCTCGGTTGCGAAATAGGTAATCCTGTCGCTGCAATGCACCCTCTCCCGCAAATTCCACTTCCGACGATAGAAGCCCTTGATGGTCAACGTTTCGTCTGTCCTTGATTGTCCCCGAACATCCTGCCTGTCACCGGTTTGCAGCGAACGGAAGTTCGGATGTGGGAAACACGTGTTTTCAGGGTGGGGATCCGTATGCTGTCCCTTTATCTTCCAGGGTGGGGATACGTATGCTGGTGTGGACCCCAAATTTGAGACACTGAGAAACAGGGACAACTGCAGCGAACGGAGGTTCGGATGGCAGCCCGTGTTTTCAAAGTGGAGTTCCGCATTGCGATCGCGCAACGGATCTTAAATGGCGAGAGTGTGTCTTCGCTGAGCAGCCAGTACAAGGTCAAGCGCAGCGTTCTTTATCGCTGGCGAGATGCGTATCGCGAAAAGGGGAAGGCTGGTTTCGGCCAGCCCAGGGGGCCCCGGCCGGGCGCGAAACGAAACGCCATGGCTAAACCGTCGACAACGGCTGAGGAAAGAATCGCGGAGTTAGAGCGCCGACTGGGAGGGATGGCGATGGAAAACGATTTTTTAAAAAGAGCCTTTAAGCGAGTAAAGGAAGCACGCTCGAAGAACAACGCGCCTGGCGAAGCGCGTTGTACGGAGAAGTGATGCAGCTGGAAGGCAAAGCCGGACTCTCTATCCTGCAAGCATGCGATGCCGCGCGTGTTAGCCGTGCAGGCTTTTACCGGCACTTTGATGAACACCTGCCGCGCCAGGCGGACACGGAACTGCGCCGGCAGATCCAGCAAATCTGCCTTGATAACCGTTGCTACCGCTCTCAATACCTTGGAGGTTGGCTCCCATCTCGTGAAAAACCGTGGGCCCTCGTTCCCAGGCTGGGCCAGGTAAACGCGCTGAACGTCCCCGAGTTTTCCCGTTGGTGATCGTCCTGTCTGTCTGGGTTGTTGGAGATATTTTATTCCGTAAGCCTCCAGCGTGATGCCGGGTAGAAGCTCAGCCTCGCTGCGGGTCTCTATCATGCGCTTTATCCCGCCAAGAGGCCGTGCAGAGATCACCCTTAAGGTCTTCTCTTTGTCGGGCCATCATCTCGCGAAGCTTAAGGTCGTATTCAGGGGTTCTAAGCTCCTTTACAACTACCGGCCCATACTTATGGTTAGTGACCTCGACTCTAAACCGCGACTTTTCTTGAACTTCTTTACTTGCGCTTCGGTCATAGGGAACTATCGCTTCTTGTCGCAGGAAGCTTCCTATGAGTCCGCCCTGTGCTGAATTTTGCTTTCCTGGTATGTGACCGACCCACGCAGACTTGCCTCCCTCCAGCGTGCATGCAAACGGATATTCATCGCGGCTGAGAAGGTGCATGATCTCCTGTTTTGCGCCGTCCATTTCGAAGTGCATTGCGTCTTTGCGATTCTGTCTACCCAAAAAGGGCCCGGCATAGGTGAGAACTAATGGGTGGCCATTCATTTGAGCATGCCAGATGTTGTCCGCAAGTTCCTCGTACTTACGCGCATCGATTTTAAGAACCGGATGGGTCATGAGGACATACCTCGCATACACAATTCTAAAGGCGCCGCCCAAACGGCTTGGCCACAGCATCCAAACTTGTTGACAGTGGGGACGTTGTACATGCCTCTGGATAAGGGGTAGGTGAACATCCCGCCTGTCACCGGGCTTATTCTTGGAAACGAGCATGCCGGGAGTGTTCGCTGCCGGGGACGCACGCTACCGCTCGCGGTCGCATCTGCCGTAGGAGAGGGAGCAACCGCGATCCAGCTTGTCCACGAATACTTGTGCGCAACATTATCGCCGCAAAATACAGACACGCGGAAGCCAAGGCTAACCGCCCGAGTGGAGTGAACACGATTGGACCGCCTGGTCGGAAATAAGTCACGGTCCGAGTCCACGGAAATCCCCTCAATCGTGATCCTGCAGCGGAAGGCGCATCGGTTCTCTGAGGAGGAGCTGCAGGTTGCAGCGAAGGTGGGTGGGAAAAGAGATTCGATGGGAAGAAAGCGGGACGGACGAAAATGACCCTGAAGGAAGCACGTTACGTCGGCATCTGATGACAGACGCGATTTCGTCAGGGTCATTTCCGTCTGTCCTGGATTGCTCAAGGCGGGCGCCAGTGGCTTCCCCGCACAAGTAATAGATTGTTATCTTTGAGCAATGAACGCTCGCATGACAAACATCCTGGCGAAAGTTGAACGGGCTCGAAAACACCTTCATGAGCTCGATGGGTTGATCACGGCTTTTTTCGACTCTCGACCGTACAAGATAGCCGCGAGGCCTCATCCGGTAGCAAATACGTCACACGACGCTTTATGTTGAATCAATACAGCCGATTCCGCTCGCAGTTCCCATTGTTATCGGCGACATTCTGCACAATTTGCGCAGCAGTTTAGATCATCTTGCTTGGCAGCTCGTGCTGGTGAACGGCGGTACCCCGGACCGACAAACATATTTCCCTATCACTGATCCGGCAAAGACTATTAAACCTCAAGCGGTGGCGGCGCTCGGCAAAGGCATGAGCGCAGGCGCCCAAGATCTCATCCGAAATATACAACCTGCGGCGAGCGGAGACCATACGCTTTGGCAGCTTCACCAGTTAGCAACAATATCGACAAGCACAGACTCGTGATTTCTTCCATGTTAGGCACAGCCGGCTGGACGGTTGAGGTCGAATCAGGATTAAGCCTGGAATTCCCGTCTCAGCGTTCTTTCGCATTGAAGGCCGGCGCTGAAATCGTCTACCTACCGACTTTTACATACAGCAAGCGGAAGATTGAGGATTTCAAGTTGAGCCTTGAGCTCCTTTTCGACGAACCGGATTCGGTTCCTTGTGATCCGGTTCTTCAAAGATTGGCTCAAATGGCCGACTTTACCGAAGCGCTCGTCGCGAGGTTTGAGCCCCGCTTGGTGTGACGCTGCGTTCTGAGTTCCCGCTGCCTGTGGGTTCTGTGTCGTACCTTGTGGC
>CAWJZH010000015.1:0-182600 GCA_963847155.1 uncultured Acidobacteriaceae bacterium
AGGCCTCTTTGTTGTCAAGAGGCTTTTCGGGATTTCCTTCCGGCTGGTGCTGAGGTCGCCGGGCTCGTCGGGGCTGGTTGACGCCGTAGTGTTGGTTCGGGTCCGGGAGTGGCTTCTCCGAAGTGCCGGCGCTCGGGGTGTGAGCCGGCCACGCTGGATGCAGAGTCGTTCCCCGTTTGCCCTCCCGGACCTTTTCTCGCCGCTGCGACACGTCGGGCGTCGGCCACCAGCCGGGCGTAGATGGCGTCGCTGATACGCCGCTTAAGGGAACGGATCGCTTCTTTGTGGGTCTTGCCTTCGGCGATCTTGCGGTCGTAGTAGACCCGGCCGGTGCTGTGACGGAACCGGATCTGGGTGACCGCGGCCATGTGGATGGCATGGTTGAGCCGCCGGTTCCCGCGCCGGGACAGCCGGTAGATCTTGCGGTTCCCGGACGACACCTCGATCGGGGCGGTCCCGTTGTAGGCGGCGAAATGGTCCCGGTCGGCGAAGCGCGACACGTCACCGACGTAGCCGATCACCGTGGCCGCCACGAACGGGCCGACCCCGAAGATCTCCGTCGTCGTCGTGCCCGACGCCGCCACCGCCTCCTGGAGACGTTTCTTGGTATCTCGCATCTGGCCGTCGATGCGACGCAAGTCGTCGAGGAACTCCAACGCCAGGTCATGACGGGCCCGCTGCACCGCCCCCGTCGGCACCACCTCGTCGAGGACCGCGGCGGCGTGACCTGCGGTTATGTCCTTGGCGACGCCGCCGGGGACCAGTTCGCACAGCACCGCGTGCAACCGACACGCCACCTGGGTACGCGCCGAGCCAAGATCCCGAGACCGTTTCGCCCACAGCTTCAAAACCGCAGCGTGGTCCTCGGCCATCACCGGCCGCAGACTGGTCGAGCGCAGCGCCGCGATGGCCACCGAGCGGGCGTCGTTGGGGTCGTTCTTGTTCGTCGCCCCCGACGCCAGCAGCCGCACCCGGGCCCCCAACTTGGGTTGCACGTCCACCACCACCTCGCCCGCCGCCACCAGCTGCTGGGCGAGCAGATAGCCCAGGCCGCCCGCCCCCTCAACCGCCCACGTCCGCTCCGGCCACCGTGCCGCCCAGGCCGTCAGCCGTTCGACCTGGGCGGTCGACGAGCGCACCCGCAGCTCGCCCAACGCGACTTCGTTCTCGTCGATCGCCACCGCCGTGTGCGAACCCTTATGCGGGTCCACACCGATCATCACTGCCATGACCGCTCCTTTTGTCGGGGAAGTAGAAGACCGCGGCGGGCATGTCTGATTTCGGGGATCGTCTGGCGCTCGCGCCTCTTTCGAGCCACACCACGGCAAGACCCGACAGGCTGGCACCTCGTTCTAAAGCCACACCGCACGCGGTCGGCAGACGGTTCGGGAGCCAGCCCATCGGACCTCTAAACGCTACGACCAGGCCGCAACGCCTAGGTGGATTATCAATCAGACGGCTCGGCTCGCCTCATGGTGCGTCCGGTCGACGCAGGCCCACGACCATTGGTTCGAATCCTTCCTTGTTGGGCCGCCGGCGGCTCGCACGTGGCGCCCAGTCCACACCTCGGCGGGCGACCGACAGAGCAGCTCCAACGTCACTGCTCTCGGCGCTGGCCTGCTCAGCCAACGGAACCGATCCCAGAACCTCGCCACCGATTGTTCGTCGCGCTGGAGGCAAGTTGGGACGTCGTGGAGTCGCCGCCGGTCAAATATTCCCGAATCAGGGACGCGGGGTCATGCCTGACGGCACCAGCCGGTTTTCAGCCGGTGGCACGCCGGTGATGCACTATATGGGCACGTCCACGTTTTCGAACTTCACGGTGTTGCCTGAAATCGCCTTGGCCAAAATCCGGGAAGACGCGCCGTTTGAAAAGGTCTGCTATATTGGCTGCGGCGTCACCACGGGTATTGGCGCGGTCATCAATACGGCGAAGGTAGAACCGGGCGCCCGGGTCGTGGTGTTCGGCCTGGGCGGCATCGGCTTGAACGTTCTGCAAGGAGCAAGGCTTGCCGGCGCGGAAATGATCGTCGGGGTGGATCTGAACCCGCGCCGCAAGGAAATGGCTGAAAAGTTCGGCATGACGCATTTCGTCAACCCATCAGAGGTCCAGGGCGATCTGGTCCCTTACCTGGTGGACCTGACAAAGGGCGGCGCGGACTACAGCTTCGAATGCATCGGCAATGTAAAGGTCATGCGGCAGGCGCTGGAATGTGCGCATCGCGGCTGGGGGAAGTCGATCATTATTGGCGTCGCGGGCAGCGGCCAAGAAATCGCAACCCGGCCGTTCCAGTTGGTGACCGGCCGGGTGTGGATGGGCACGGCATTTGGAGGGGCGCGCGGACGAACCGACGTGCCGCGTATTGTCGACTGGTACATGGACGGAAAGATCAACATCGATGACCTGATCACCCACGTCCTGCCGTTCGATCAGATCAACGAAGGCTTCGACCTTATGCGCCGTGGCGAAAGCATTCGCACGGTCGTGACATACTGACACAACGCTTCGTCAGGGAATTTTGGTTTCTCCGCCTCTGGATCGCGCCGATCCTTGACGCAGCCGATCCTTGACGCAGAGGTAACCTGCGACGGCCTGAAGATCTTCATTGATGGCTCACCCGACTGTGGCAACGCCTCGCGTGAGATCTTCAGCGGTGGCTTGGCCATGATGGTAATTGCCGGCCTCATGCTGCCAGTGCCATAGCGGCTTGAGGTGGATGGTCGGCGCGACAATGGCCGGCCGTGCGCCTTTGGCGCGACAATAGGGTAAGCCAGATCGCGCAATGACGCAGCTCTGCGATTGTGCTATGATTACGGCGGTGGAGGATGGCGCCGATGGCCGATGTTGTCGAACATGCGCTTTATGAGGCCGATGAGTATGCATAAATCAAGCAACAGGTTGCGGCGCTGGATGCGGGTGACCTCCATAATCTCGACCGCGCCAACCTTGCTGTCTATCTGATGGACATGGCCAAGCGTGACCGACGTGACCTGCAATCACGTCTGACCGTGTTGGCGCAGCCTATCATCAAGTCCTATGTCCAGTCCGAGAAGCAATCGCGCAGCTGGCAGTTGACCGTGCGCGAGCAGCAACGGGAAATCGAGAAGATCTTCACCGACAGCAAGATTTTTGCTAACGAAATCGAGGCCATGCTGCCCAAGGTCCTCGTCGACGCGGTCAAGGATGCCTCCATTGAGACGGGCATAAGCGTCGCCGACCTTCAGGCTGTCATGTCGGTGCAACACCGGCTGACCCTTGCGCACATGTTGAGTTTTGATGTGACATTGCCGCAGGTTTAGAACAGGGCTTGACTGTGGAAGCATGGTGCCGATCCGGAAACCATGGTGCGGGCGATGGGCTGGACCGGGGCTTCCGATGCGCTGAGGGCGAAATTCCGATTTCCAGACTGGATAACAAATTGAAGTCGCTGCCGAGCAGCAGAAGCATCTGCCCGGTCCAGACATAGAGGGTAGGTGGCTTTGTTTGAGAGGGCGTTTCACGCCTGAGGCTGGGTCAGCCTCAGGCGATTGCGCTCTAATACCGATGTTGCTCTTAGGCTGCGAAAATGCCCAACGCCTTGGCAGCAGCGTCGCGATGGCATCCATCAAGGGCGGGGACAGGCAGTCCGTCAAACCTCCGGCGGTTCGCCCGGTATGGGGACTTTTCCAAAGCCGATGATCAACTCGGTTACCTCGGCAATCGCCTTTTCAGCCGATGCGCCGTCCGTCCCTTTCGCCACCAGCGCGACCCCATTGCCGCTTGCCCGGTAGAACGGGTAGCTGCCCAGGTCCAGGTCGGGATAGTGCTTCTGCACTTGCTCCAGCCCCTCGGCGATCGTGCCTTCCGGCAGCCCGACCACGTGAACGGCGCGCATCTCGACCTTCTCGCCACCTTCCAGCCTTGGTGCGAGCCATTCGAACATTGACTGCATGACCCGCGGCACGCCGGCCATGACGTAGACGTTTTCCATCTGGAAGCCGGGTGCGACGCTGATGGAATTCTCGATCAGCTTGGCGCCGCGGGGCATCGTCGCCATCCGCTGACGGGCGGCATTGAATTCACCCGGCTTGTAGCTCGCTTCCATCCGTGGCCATGCGACAGGATGATGCTCCCACGGTACACCGAATGCCGCCGCGATGCATTCGCTGGTGATGTCGTCGTGGGTGGGCCCGATCCCGCCGGTGGTGAAGACGTAGTCGAATTTGCCCCGGACCTCGTTCACCGTGTCGACAATTGTCTGGTGAACGTCAGGGATCACCCGGACCTCCCGCAGCGGAATTCCCAGATTGCCCAGTCCGGTCGCCAGGAACTGGATGTTGGCATCGCGGGTCCGGCCGGACAGCACCTCGTTGCCGATCACCAGCAGGCAGGCAATGGGATTTTTTGCAGGCATCGTCGATTTTCCTAAAGGAAGTCACGCAGCAACGGGATCAACGGCTTGTCGGCAGGGGGCATTTCGTATTCGGTCAGCTTCGAGGCGCGCACCCAGGCGAGGGTCTGGCCTTCCTTGGGCGCCGGGGTCCCTTTCCAGCGCCGGCAGACAAACAGCGGCATCAGCAGATGGAACCCGTCGTAATCATGCGAGGCAAAGGCGAAAGGTGCCAGACAAGCGACCGCGACGTCGATACCCAGTTCTTCCCGAAGTTCCCGGATCAACGCCGCTTCCGGCGTTTCGCCCGGGTTGAGCTTGCCACCGGGAAACTCCCATAAGCCCGCCATCTTCTTGCCTTCCGGCCGGCGGGCCAGCAGCACGCGGCCATCGACATCCACCAGGGCGCAGGCAGCTACCAGCAGCAGCGGCTTGGCGTCCGGGTTAGCGGCGTCGGGTGGCGGCGCTTCCGGACGGCCGAAGATGTCATCGCGCGTTGCCTCGAAAACAATGACCATATGCTCGTCGCGCGTGGTCAGCGACGACCGTACACCGGTCCCGACCTCTCGGAAACCAACCCGGCGCAGCACCTTGAGCGATGCATCGTTGCCATCAGTGACCTCGGCGACAACCATGTCCAGCGGCAGATTGGCAAAACCCCAGCTTGTCAACCGCTTCGCCGCCTCGGTTGCCACACCATGCCGCCAATAGGCTCGGCCAACCCAGTAACCCAGCCGCCCTGACCGGTGTTCACGATCGAGACGCAGGCCGATAACGCCAACCAGGATCTCCTGCTTGCCCTCATGGCCAGTGATGGCAAAATGATACGCTGTCCCTTCGGCACGTTGTGATATCGTCGATGCGATCCAATCGTCCGCCAACGTCCTTGGATAGGGATAGGGTATCTCCGCCAGGGTGCGCGTGACCTCCCAGTCGTTTACCAGGCGATGCAATGCCTCGGCATCGTCCGGCTGCAACGGGCGGAGCGTCAGGCGTTCGGTTTTCAGCGACCCGGACGGCGTGCGAGTGGTGGCCGCCTTAGGTTTGCGACTGGTTTTCCGAGGACGTTTCGGCTGCTCTTTGGCCTGCTTGTCGTTGGTAGGAATTGGACGAACCTTGTCAGCGTGGTGTTGCCGCAAAGTGGCTCAGGCCATATGGCAGGCGCAAGTGTGGGAAAGCATCAATGGGCGCAAGGATACGTGGCGATGGTCACCGCCTCGCCATCGACAGCCGGCCGCAACTCTGGAATGATCGCTGCAGACAGACACCGTCATGCAGCTGGGCATCCACCTGGCAATGTCGGCGCCATACCCGGCGTTCTTGGTACATACCCGGATGCCGGCGTTCAGCACGTCATGGCTGCGCTGGAGGATCGGGAGATCGATGCCTGTCTGGCAACTGCCGAGGCCTTCTAACGGGCTGGAGAGGGTCTGTGACGAAAACCGCAAAAACGTGATGTGACGGATCGTATCGCCCTGATTTCGAATGGGCCGGTGGGTCTTACATTGGCCACATGGACCTGATCAGGCGATCCAAAGTCCGCGACCTTCGCGTCGATTTTTTCCGTGGCCTGGCGCTATGGTGGATCTTCACGGACCATATACCAGGCGACGTACTCAGCGACTACAGCCTCCGCAATTTCGCGATGTGTGATGCGACCGAGGTGTTCGTTCTGCTCGCAGGATATGGCGCGGGTCTGGCCTATGGCACGAGCTTGGAGCGGGAGGGCTACATATCGACTGCCGCGGACGTGGTGAAGCGCGCTTGGACATTGTATGTCGCCCACATCTTCCTGTTCGTGTTGTTCACGGCCCAGGTCACCTATTCCGCAACCACGCTGAATCGACTGAACTATCTGGAGGAAACCCGGCTGGATGTGCTGGGCGATGATCCGTACCGCAGCATGCTGGAGGCGCTGCTGCTGCGGTTCCAGCCAAGCCTGCTGAACATCCTGCCGCTTTACGTGGTCCTGCTGCTGTTTTTCGCGGCAACAATCTGGTTGCTGCGCTGGCCCAGGGTGCTGTTCGGTTTGTCGTTCGCGATTTATCTGGTTGTGCGGTTTACCAGCCTGAACCTGAACGCCTGGGGTGGTGACGGCTGGTTTTTCGATCCTTTCGCCTGGCAGTTCCTGTTCATTATCGGCGCGCTGCTGGCCTGTGCCCCGATGCGCCCGCCATCTCGGCCGCGCTTGTTCGACGTGGCATCATTGGCAGTGGTTATCGTCGGGGTGACGGTCACCCTGGTCATCGAACCCCATGCGCACGTGATGGACTGGGTTTCAGGCTCAGCCGTGTTGCATTACCTGGTGATCGAGGACAAGACGGGATTGTACCCGTTCCGACTGTTGTCGATACTGGCGTTGACATGGTTGTGCGTACGAGCGATCCGGTTCGACCAACCCTGGCTGCGCTCGCGCTGGGCAGCCCCCCTGGTGCTGATCGGCCAAAATTCCTTGCCAGTGTTCTGCTCGGGAATCATGCTTGGGTTCATCGCTCGGCTTGGCCTGGAATATGACGATCGCATGCCGATGCAGGTTGCCATCAATCTGGCCGGGGCGATTGGAATGGTGAGCGTAGGCGCGTTGGCCGCCTGGTATCGGATCAAAGGCAAGGCGAAAGCGCCGCGGAACTCGGCCCCGTCACCGTCTGCAACACTCTTGCCGGCCACCGCGCAGCCTGATACCGGTTAATCCATGCAGCGCCGTGTGCTTGGCTTTCTTTTGTTCCTGCTGGGTGTCGTCCAGCCCGGCTGGGCAAGGGCGGGCGACGCTGTTTCGTGCGAGCTGCCATCAGACCTGACGACACCCGCTGCCCCGCTGACCTATGTCGCTGCTGCCCTGGCGGGCCGTGGTGAACTGAACATTCTGGCGCTGGGCTCCGGTTCGACTGTCGGCGATTCCGGCAACTCTGGCGGACCCGGCACGGCCTACCGATCTCCCGAAGGTTCATTCCCGCGGCGGATGATGGAAACATTTCGGCTGACCCGCCCGGCGTTGCGGTTCAACCTGACGGTCAAAGGCGGCCGCAGCATGACTGCCGAGGCCATGCTGCCGATCCTGCTGCAGGAACTGGCCGCGCATCCCTATGATCTGATCCTGTGGCAGACCGGCACGGTCGAAGCCGTGCAAGGGCTGCGTCCCGACGTCCTGAGGGGCGTACTGCAGGAGGGTGCAAGCGCGGTGGAACGGGTGCATGCCGATCTTGTGCTGATCGACCCGCAGTTCAGCCGCTTTCTACGCGCGAACGCTGATCTCAGTCCTTATGAGACAGTGCTGCAGCAGATGGCCAGCGCCCCTGGGGTGACCTTGTTTCACCGTTTTGACCTGACCCAGTTGTGGGTGAACAATGGGCAGGTGGACCTGGAGCGTGTCAACCGCGACCAGCGTGACAGGACGATCAGTTTATTGAACACCTGTCTGGGCCAGGCCCTGGCGCGGTTTGTGCTGAGTGGTGCCGGCGAGCATTAAGACGGCTGGGATTCCGGTCTTAAAACAACCCGTCGGGATGCTGGCGCATCGCGACGAATTGAAGTTCTGAGCAGCGTCGTCCTGCGTTCGCGCCGACGCCAAACGGCAGTGGTGATGATCGGCTGCCACCTGCCCTTCTCTGCCTGGCATGGCTGCACTCCACAGCGGATGGTGAACCGATCGTTGGGCTGGGTCTGGCCACGCCGTCGATTGTCCCCGTATTATTGGACTGCCACATATGGGGGAAACAATGGACTACAGCGCAGCGTTCGCCGGCATGAAAGTGATTGATCTCAGCGGCGGCGTCGCCGGACCATCCTGCGCCATGATGCTGGCGCAGCACGGCGCCGACGTGATCAAGGTCGAAACACCGCATCACGGCGGCGACTGGTCGCGTATCCTGGGCCGGACATACGAGGACCATTCGGCGTTTTCCTTGTATGGCACGCTTGGCAAACGCAGCCTGGCACTGGACCTCAAGACCGCTGAAGGAAAGGAAGTCCTCTGGCGGCTGATCCGCGGGGCAGACGTCTTCATCGAGGGCTTCCGGCCCGGAACGATCCAAAGGTATGGTTTCGGCTACGACGCGGTCAGCGCGAAGGAACCGGGGATCATCTACTATTCCATTTCCGGTTTCGGCCAGACCGGCCCGCTTGCCGCGCGCCCGGCAATGGATCCGGTGCTGCAGGCCTTCACCGGAATCGTCACTGAAAACAAGGGCGAGCACGACCAGCATCCGCACCGCATCGCGATCTCCCTGATCGACATGTTCTCTGGCCTGCTTGGCTTCCAGGCCATTGCGACGTCACTTTACGTGCGTCGCGAGCAAACGGTGAAGCAGGGACGGTTCATCGAGCTCAGCCTTATGCAAGGCGGTGCGATGCTGTCGGTGATCCGCATGATTGCTCACCATCTGGAACGCGGAACGACCCAGCGCACCAGCATGCCGAATGGCGTCTTCAACACGGCAGACGGGCAGATCAACGTAACCATGGTGCGGCCGACCGACTGGCGGCCGTTCTGCGAAGCCATCGAGCAGGCGCAGTTGCTTGATGATCCCCGGTTTTCGACCAATCCCGCCCGCGCAGCCAATCTGGACGAACTTTACGAGGTGCTGCGGCCCATGTTTGTTGCCCGAACGACGGCATGGCTGTCGGAGCGGCTGACGGCCAAGGGGATCATGAACGGGCGGGTCAACAGCTACGAGGAGTTCCTGCGGGAGGAGCAGGTGTTGGCCACCGGGATCATGTCGTGGCTGGCTCAGCCCGGCGTGCCGGAACTGGTACCAATGCCTAATATTCCAGGATTGCCGACATTTGAAAGCGGCACCAAGCGAGCGCATGCGCCGGCTCTGGGCGAGCACAGCCGCGACGTGCTGGCGGAGCATGGGTATTCAGCGGCGGAGATTGCGGCAATGTTCGAAAAGAAGGTGGTTGCGGGGCCTTGAGCAACCCCGCTTTCGCCGCAGCGGTTGCCAGCGCACGGAAAGGTTCACCCATCCGTCGAAAGGCGGCAAGGACGTCTGATTTTGCACTTGGCCACTTCGATGAACGCTTGGTTCCGCAGCACGACAACAATATCGTTACTTTCGCTTGATGTTCCAGAATACCGGAAAACCAAACGGCACAATGCCTGCCAAATCCGAACGATAAGCCATCGGCGCGGAGAATTGTCCAGCCAGGACATAATTGACGTTGCTATGAAATTCGCGCCTGGATCCGGTCAGCCAGATCCTTTCGCGCGTCAGGATCTGTCGTCTCGGAATAGCGACGCAGCAGGTCAGTCATTTGCGCATCGCAGTACCAACCCGGATTGCTGTCGGAGCAGTTATAGGAAACAGCAGGATCCGACAGCGGATTTACCATGTCGATGCCGTTCCATACGATTGGGATCACGCTCCAGCCGCCCTGCTCCACCGGAGCACGGCTGCGTCGCCGTTCCGCCACCGTTGCAAAATCTGACGTGCGGAAATCAACATTGAAACCGGCTTGGCGCATCTGATCGGCGACGATCAAGCCCGACCGGGTTTAATATTGCCGATGTGGAGGCATGCAGGAACACAACAGGCTCATTGCGATAGCCGGCTTCCTTCAGCAAGGCTCTGGCATGTTCGGTGCCGGATGATCGATAACACGGCCGTGCCGGCATCGGTGGTGCCGGGCGAGTCGCACATGTAGATCGACAGGCAGCGGGGCACATACATGTTCTCCGGCAAACCCATGCCGGCCATGACATCCTCCTGCCCTACCGCGGCCTGCAACGCCCGCCGCATCAGGACATTGTTGAACGGCGGCTGCAGGTGATTGATGCTGACGATCGCCATCATCTGCTCGATGCCTGTGCTGTGAGGTGACGGTAATATTACCGGTCACGCTGTAGAGCGTCGATGAAATCGAACGGCACGATTTCCAGTAGATCGAGTTCACCGGTTTGCAAAGCGGCGACGCGGGTCGCCTGATCCGGCATACTGACAAGATCAACACGGTCGATATGCACGACTTTTCCGCCAGACAAGCCCATCCGCCGGTTCCGGCCGCGGGTGATAGTTCGGGTTGCGGTCGAAAATCGCCCGCTCACCCGGACGCCATTCGTCACGGCGGAACAGGAACGGACCCGATCCCACGACCTCCGGCACAGGTTTGCTGACATCAAGGGCAGCCAGCCGAGCAGGCATCATCACCGGAATGACGTTGCCGGGCTTGCCCAGGGCTTCGATAACGAACGCAAACGGCCGGTTCAAGTGCAGTTCGAAGGTCTTTGCATCAACAATCCTGAATTTCTCTGTCGCGTGCATCAGTTGTGCGCCGAATGCTTCGCGCTTTGCCCATCGGCGGATGGATGCGATGCAGTCGTCGGCTGTGACGTCCGTTCCGTCGCTCCATGCCAGTCCGTCGCGCAGGCGGAACGTATAGGTCCTGCCATCATCGCTGATCTGCCAGCCTTCAAGCATCTGAGGATGATATCGGCCCTCGTTGTCGATGCTGACCAGCGTATCATAAACCATGTAGGCGAAGACACGCGTCGCGTTAACGGTCGAGACGATCGGATCGAGTATTTGCAGCTCTGTATTAAGCGATACCCGAAGGATTTGTTCGCCAGCGTGTACGCCTGACAGGTTGAACATAAAAAGCGCGCCGAACAAAATGACAAGTCGGCATGAGTTGACGAAACATGCGGCGGATTTCGCCAGAAGCCGAAAGCCTGGAACCTTCATGTATGGCCCGCCTCTTGTATATGCGGGTGTATTCCTAAACCATCAAAGCAGAACAGAAAAGCCACCGACTGGATTGCACCACCGCAAAGTTCCTGCCGCGGATCAGTTATCCGTGCCGGCAAGCCCTGGCTTCTGCCGGTGCGGGAAATTCATCTTGTCCTTGACTGCATTACGCTCG
The DNA here is from genome assembly GCA_963847155.1 of uncultured Acidobacteriaceae bacterium. Taxonomy (GTDB): domain Bacteria; phylum Acidobacteriota; class Terriglobia; order Terriglobales; family Acidobacteriaceae; genus PALSA-350. Next base: position 11,229 of record CAWJZH010000015.1, read on the forward strand.
AACGAGGTAGAGGGCTTGTAACGTGCCGGATTGCTTTCGCTGACGCAGGTCGGAACGCAGGAAACCAACGTGTGCGGATTGGGTCCGTAGAAAAACGGCATCGCATGGCGTTTCCCTGGATTGCGGTTGATCACCCGATGCGGCGTCGGCACGAAGCGATCATTGGAATAATGTGCCAGCATCTCGCCGGTATTGACCACAAAACTGCCAGGAACATTTGGCGGCAGGATCCATTCACCCGACTTCGTGCGGACCTCAAGCCCCGGATATTGCGAGCGCGGCAAGAACGTGATGAAGCTGCCATCCGTATGCGGTGCAAATCCAAACAGATCGGCTTCGTCCTGAAGTTGCGGCGCATATTCAATCAGGCGCACCGTGCTGCTCGGCGCGGTAAAATCTTGCTCGAAGTAGTTCTCGGGCAGCTCAAGCGCCAGCGCGAATGCTGGCAGCATCCGATGCGCAAGCGTTCGCATGGTCTTGAAGTAGGTTACCACCGCATCCTTGAAGTCGGGCAATCCCGGCGGCCACTTGTTGCGATCGCCGGCGTCCTCTCCCCCGCCGGAGCTGGATCCGGCGTTGTAACATAAAATGATTCGCTGAAGTTCGGCTTGGTGTTCCTGTGCACGGTGGAAGTGCGAACGGTCTGACCGCCATATGGCAGATAGCCGATGTTTTCAGCACCGACCCTCAGCGCCAACTTGCTCGCCTCATCAAGCGCAAAGAAGTCAGCCGCCGCCGCGAAGGCGCGGTCAATGATTGGCTGCGGGACACCATGATTGGCAATCACCAGGAAGCCGGTATCAAGGCAGGTGCGAACGATCCGAGCCGCCAGCGCTGCGGTTGCACCCGGTTCATCGGCCAGGAATGGGGCGATGTCGATAACCGGTATGCGGGTCTCGTTATCAGGTTTGATCTGCGATGCGGCACTCATTGAATTTCATCTCCCTGATTTCGTTGCCGGCCAGCCCTGGCACAACAGGGTAATCCACCGTCCTTGCCATGTCATTACCGCGGTCTGGACGATCCGTCCGGATCATTCAGACAATACCCTCGAACAGATCAGGATGTTTGCCAAGGATTGCTTCGGGATGCCGACCGTTCATTCCGGTATGACGATTTAGGCATCCTCAAGATCCACCGCGACCCGAAGCAGATCCAGGTCGGCACCCCGTGCGGCAATGACTGACAGCCCGACGGCAATCCGTTCACCATCGATCCGGGGATGCTTACCTGCGGGACGCCGGTCAGCCCACCATGGCTGGTCAGGCAGCTTATCCGGTCGCGCAAGGGATCCAGCGCGGTCTTGGGCAAGCCTTTCAGCGGTGCCAGGAAAGGCGTCGTTGGCAGGCACAGGATCGTGCCTGCGGGCAGCAGATGACGCAACCTGGCCCGCGCCTCGATCCGCATCAGCGTCGCGGCTCCACGCTCCGCATCCGTCAGCATCGATCCGAACACCAGCCCGCGGGCGACGTTGAATGCCAGCCTGGGATTGCAGGTGTCAAGCCAGGGCTCGAATGTCTTCCACGACTTCGCTGCTCTGCAGCACGCGTTGCGCCCGTTGCCAGACCGACAGACCCTGCGGCGCCAGAATAACATCCTGCCGCGACCCGATCAGCGCCGCCAGCCGCTCCACCGCCGGCGCAAGCGCCTGCTGCACATCGTCGTCCGCGAAGCCGAACGCATCGGTGGCAACCAGCAGCTGACCCGGCAGCGCCACCGGCAAATCGCTGCCGAACAACACCTGACCCACCTTGGCAAACGTAGCGGCGTCGCGAGCAAACCAGCCACAGGTATCCGCGCTGGGCGACTGCACGGTGATACCGCTGAAATCCATCCGGCCATGCGTCGGGCGGATGCCATACAGGCCGCAGAAACTCGCCGGCACGCGCACGGACCCGCCGCTGTCGGTTCCCAGCGCGAAGTCGCAGATCCCGGCACGCCACGGCCGATGCCGATCCGCTGGACGATCCACCCGGCACGCGATCCGGCGCCGCCGGGTTCAGCGGCGTGCCGTCATGCGCGTTCTCCCCCAGGATACCCAGCGAGACCTCGTCGGTGATCGTCTTGCCAATCACCGACGCCCCTGCATCCAGCAGACACTGCACCACCCAGGCATGTTTCTCCGGCGTCGGATAATACCGTGGCCAGTCCGGATTACCGCCGCCGGTCGGCACCCCGGCGACATCAATAAGATCCTTGACGGCAAATGTCATTCCGCCGAGTGGCCCTGCTGGCAGCGCCCGCAACATGACAGCGCGGTCCGGGAACAAATACCCCGGTCCCAATTGCTTCGTTCATCGGCCTCTCCTGTCCTGCCGGTGCGCATCAGAAGCTTTGATCTACCGGCCTTTGCAAGAATGGTGCGGATTGGCGAAGTGTCCGCCCTTGGCGCGACTTGCACAACCAGGCCCAGTGACACGGAAGCGAAACCATCGCATATCGGCGGCACCGGGGCGGGTCACGGTTGCGCATCACGGTTCACGAACAGCATGCTCGAATGAAGCCGAGGCTCGCCGCTGTCCGTCCTGCTTCCAGCAATCGATCGGGGTGGCGGCTTCAGCCAGGCTGATGCCGCCTTTAGATCAGAACGGCATCAGGATATCCATCATCTGCTGACCCCACCGCGCCCGCTGCAGGTCGGTCAACTGTCCCTTGCCCGCCATAGGCAATCCGAGCCTCCGCCATACGGTCGTGCAGCACGGTGTTGTCCGACGCGATGTCCTGCGGACGGATGACGCCTGTAACCCGCAGCTCCCGCAGTTCGCTGTTGACCATGAACTCCTGCGAGGCCGCGACCACCAGATTGCCGTTCGGCAGCACCTGCGTGACGATCCCGGCAAGCCGCAGGGTCACCGCCTCGTTGCGCTGGATCTGCCCGGTGCCGGTGTTGTTGTTGCTGCTGCTGGCCGAAATCAGCGTCGCTGGATTGACCGCTTTCGGCAGTATCGCTTCCAGCCCGAAGAAATTCGGTATGCCGCCGGATTCTGCGCTGGTGCGCGTCGCCGAGGTCACGTTCTTCAGGTTGGCGGTGTCGTTGATGTTGACCAGCACGGTGACGATGTCGCCGACCTGCGCCGCCCGCTGATCCTTGAAGAACGCCCGGGACCCGGAGCGCCACAGCGAATTCGCTTCATTCGGCGACGGCTGGCGCGCTGGCATCGGCATCGAAACCGGGCGCCATTTCGGATCCTTGGTCGGATCCTCGGTCGGCGTCATCGCCGGATCGCGCCCGACCTCGGACAGGCGGGTCAGCGTGCCGCACCCGCTGAGCAGCCACGCGGCAAGCCCCAGCAGAGACAGTGCCGGGTCTTCATTGGCCATGACCCTGCGGTCGAACCGCGCCGGCGCGGTCCGCAGCGCCGCGGGCGCATCCGGCGTCACCCGCACCTGCCCCGGACCGACGACCTCGCGCGAACAGGAACGCATGTGAGGATGATGTTCTGCACCCGGATCTTGTCGCCCTCGGCACCGGCGTCCAGCGCCACGGCCTGACCGGTGACCGAAAGTCCGGACGATGACAGTTCGATCTGCACCGTCGCAGCCGCGTTGCACCAAGGGCGGTCGGGTCAGGTCGGCCAGCCGCAGCGGCTGGCCGGCCGGCAACCGGCCGGCGCAGCTGCATTCCGACGATCTGGTCGAGCGACCGGGCAACATCTTCTTGCAGCAGCCGTCGCGCACCCGGGCGACGCGGACGTCATCGGCGCGCAGCACGGTTTCCGGCAGCAGCCGCGTCAGCGCCACCGGCGCCTCCATCATTTCCTCGACCCGGCCGCTGATCCTGGTGTTGATCGGGTTCATGCCCTCCGCCGGTCACCGTCAGCGCCGCGGTGAAGCGGCCCGTGTTGCTGTCATAATCAAGCTGCGAAACGGTCGGCGTGGTCGTCGGTCTCCGATCGGCACGATCGGCGGCCGTGAACCCGGGCAGGTCGATGTCGACAGTCGTCCGCATGCCCCGGCCGCGGTGATCGGCGGCGCGCACCGCCTCGATGATCTCGTCCTTCCGCAACGGCCGGCCCGGCCATTCCAGCACCGCCCGGTCGGCGCTGGAGACAGACCGCCAGGCAACGCTGAATTGCCGGGCGATCGCATTCAGTTGCGCGGCTTCAACAACGATCCGCTCGCCCGGCTCCGGACCCGGGCCCAGCACGCGATCGGCGTTCGACGCCGGCATCGTCGAACAGATCCTTCAAGATAAACATTCGGGCCATGCAGCGTCGTCACGCTGCGCAGCGACGATGCCTGCGCCGGCAGCGCAGGCCAGCAGCGCCATCAGAAAAGCCAGGATGCGCATGGCATTACCGTAGGTTGGTCAGGGTGGACATCATCTCGTCGCTGGAGGTGATGACCTTGCTGTTCATCTCGTAGGCGCGCTGCGCGGTGATCAGGTTGGTGATCTCGGTGACCACGTTGACGTTGGAGGTCTCGATGAATCCTTGCATGACCGAGCCAAATCCGGCCGTGCCGGGATTGCCGGTGACCGGCGCGCCGGACGCCGCGGTCTGCACGAACAGGTTGCCGCCCTGCGCATCCAGCCCAGCCTCGTTCGGGAACGTCGCGAGCTGGATCTGGCCAACCGTCTGCGGCGCCGTCTGGCCCGCCAGCGTCACCTGCACCTGGCCCGAGGTGTTGATCGTCACGCCGGTCGCGGCCGGCGGGATTTGCAGCCCGGGCTGCACGGTATAGCCGTCCGCGGTGACCAGCGTGCCATCCGGCGCCAGCGCCAACGTGCCGTCCCGCGTATAGGCGGTCTCGCCGGTCGGTGTCGTGACCTGGAAGTATCCGTTGCCCTGGATCGCCAGGTCCAGCGTGTTGGAGGTCTGCTGCAGGTTGCCCTGCTCGTTGATCCGATAGATCGCGGCGGTCTTCACGCCCAGGCCGACCTGCGCGCCGGACGGCACGACCGTGCCGCTGTCGGAACTGTTGGCGCCCGACGCGGCGCAGGTTCTGGTAGATCAGATCCTGGAACTCGGCCCGCCGGCGCTTGAAGCCCGTCGTGGTCATGTTCGCCATGTTGTTGGAAATGACTTCGACGTTGGTCTGCTGGGCCTGCATCCCGGTGCCGGCGATATCGAGCGAGCGCATCGGATCGGTCTCCTGTGGCATTTTGCATCATCAATCCCGGCTCGAGACCATGATCCTTGGTTTGACCCGAGTTTGCGATGTCGGATCATGGTCTAAGCTCGTTGATTACCCGCGTGACTCAAGCATTCTGACTGGTCAGCCTTAAACGATCACGCTCTGCCTGGACCCAGGCGGCAGCAGCTTGTCGATCGCATTCTGCTGCCGGTCGCCCTCGGCCTGGATCAACTGGGTGACGAACTGGAACTGCCGCAGGTCGTTCATCATGCGCGTCACTTCCATGCACCGGCTGGACATTGGATTCCTCGATCGCGCCTTGAACAATGCCGGGTGACGCAACCGGCGCCGTCGGTCCGTCGGAAACGAAATTGGTGCGCACCCTCGGCCTGCATGCTTCATCGGATCGGTCGGCTGCACAACGCCGATCTTGCCGACCTGGCCGTTCTCGGTGGAAACCGAGCCGTCGCCGGCGATCGTCACCTGCGTATCGGTCGGGGCAAGCTGGATCGGCTTGCCGTTGATGTCCAGCACCGCGTTGCCGTTGCTGTCCGCCAGCGTGCCGTCCGGCATCGGCCCAAAGCGGCCATCGCGGGTCAGCCGCGGCCCGTCCTTCGTGCTGACCGTGAAATAGCCATCGCCACTCAGCGCGAGATCGAACGGATTGCCAGTATGGGAGATCGTACCCGGCTGAGACTCCCGATACGTCGCGCGATCCTGCGTATAGATCAACGGTCTGTGCCGCCTGGAGCGCCGCCGGTCCTCGACTGCTGGTCGATCCAGTCACTGAACTGGACACGCTCGGTCCGAAAGCCCGGCGTATTGGCGTTGGCGATGTTGTTCGCGGTGATGTCCATCGCCCGTTGCTGCGCCATCAGACGCGATGCGGCGAGTGAAGTCGTGATGTCCATACGGCGTCGTCCCAGAAGATCCGCAGACCATCGTCAGCAAAGGCCATGCCACGTCGTATAGCCACGATTTATCGACGCTTCAAACCACTGAATCACGTTGCAGAAATTCTGACAGCTAAGATCCGTCCTACCATAGCCTCGGCACTATCTTGCCGCTCGGCAGTCGACATGCCGCACGCACTGCGTCAACCTTTCATTAACCATTCTCTGCCATCTGGCGGCCATGAGTTCCTACCCCGCCCAAGCCAAAGACGGACGAAGCGACCGACGAACGCCGGCCAAGAAAGGCGGCAAGGGCAAGCTGATCCTGATTGCCGTGCCGGTCGTTCTGCTGCTGGCCGGCGCCGGGCTGTGGTTCACCGGCATCCTGCCGCACTGCTGGGCATGGAAAAGCATGAGGAACATGCCGCGGAAGCCGCCAAGCCAGTGCCGCCCAGCTATATCGACCTGCCGGAAATGGTCGCCAACCTGAACAGCAACGCGCACAAGCCCAGCTATGTGAAACTGGCCGCGCGCGTCGAAGTGCCGAAACCCGAGGACGCGGAAAAGGTCAAAGCCGCCATGCCGCGCCTGCAGGACATGATGCAGACCTATCTGCGGGAAATGCGGCCGGAGGAACTGCGCGGTTCCGCCGGAACCTATCGGCTGCGCGAGGAACTGCTGGTCCGCGCCAATGCCGCCGTCGCACCGGCCAAGGTCAGCGACGTGCTGTTCACGCAGATGCTGATCCAATGAGCGGAACACCAGGAACAGTCCGACGAGGATCTCGCCGCCGCCTGGGGCGCCGAAACCGAAGCCGAACCGGATCGGTCGACGGCACGCAGGCCGCGCGCGAGCTCAACCAGGCGGAAATCGACAACCTGCTGGGCTTCGACGAGGGCCCGTCGTCCGGCGAAGCCCGCACCGGCATGCAGAAGATCATCAGCTCCGGCCTCGTATCCTACGAGCGCCTGCCGATGCTGGAGATCGTCTTCGACCGGCTGGTGCGCATCATGTCCACCAGCCTGCGCAATTTCACCTCCGACAACGTCGAGGTCGGCATCGACAACATCCTGTCGCTGCGGTTCGGCGACTACCTGAACTCGATCCCGCTGCCCGCCATGCTGGCGGTGTTCAAGGCCGAGGAATGGGACAACCAGGGCCTGATGGTGATCGATTCGGCGATGATCTACTCGATCGTCGACGTGCTGCTGGGCGGACGCCGCGGCACAGCCGCAATGCGCATCGAAGGCCGGCCCTACACCACCATCGAACGCACGCTTGGTCGAGCGGCTGATCCAGGTCGTGCTGGCCGATCTGTCCACCAGTTTCGATCCGCTTTGCCCGGTAACGTTCCGGTTCGAACGGCTGGAGGTCAATCCCCGCTTCGCCACCATCAGCCGGCTGTCCAACGCCGCCATCCTGGCCCGGCTGCGCATCGACATGGAAGATCGCGGCGGCCGGGTGGAACTGCTGCTGCCCTACGCGACGCTGGAACCGGTGCGCGAATTGCTGCTGCAGCAATTCATGGGCGAGAAATTCGGCCGCGATTCGATCTGGGAAACCCATCTGGCCGAACAGCTGTGGCACACCGATGTCGAATTGTCGGTCGTGCTCGATGAACAGATCATGCGTCTGTCGGACGTCATCTACGCTGCAACCTGGCCAGCAGCTTCTGCTGAACACCGCTCCCGGCGGCGGCCGTCTCCGTCCGTTGCGGTCCGGTGGCGTTGTTCGAAGGCCGCATGGGCCAGAAGAACAACAACGTCGCCGTCAAGATCGAGCGCGAACTGATACGCGGCACCCGCGCCAGCGATCGATTCTTAGATTTTGCGCTCAATCATTTGTTAACATTTAGTCGGCACAATGGCTGGCATGGAATGGACCCTCGAAATCGTTCTCGTCGTGCTGCTCGGCGCAACCCTGTTCCAGGCGATCAGGCTGGAGCGGGCGTTGGGCGTGCTGAAGCGCGACCGGGCTTCGCTGGAAGCGCTGGTGGTCGGACTTCAACGCCAGCACCCATCAGGCGGAAAACGGCATTCAGCGCCTGCGTGCCGCGGCGGACGGCGCCGGGCGGCAGCATCGAAAGCAGCATTGCCAAATCGGCTTCGCTGAAGGACGACCTGGCATTCCTGACGGAACGCGGCGATCGCCTGGCCGACCGGCTTGACGGGCTGGTGCGGCGCCGGCCCGGCCGATGATGCGCAGGATCGTCCAGACAGGCTCAGCCGACGGCAGCAAGGCGCAGAAAGAGCGCAGTCAGGACCGAACGGGACCTGCTGCAGCCCTGCGGATGGCTCGATGATGTTGACGATCCCTGCCCCCAGGCTGCTGCCTGCCACGATCGCCACTATGGCCGCGCTGCTGTTGCTGAAATGCGGCATCCTGTGCAGGTAACCATCGCCAACCACGGCGCGAAGGCCGACAGCATCATGGTCGGATCGGCCAATGCCGCCGGCGCTGAAGCCGCGAAGGAGCACGGCAAGCGCCGAGGCGGCCAAGCGAGCACGGCAAGCCCGACGGCCTCCTCCAGGAACACGGCAAACCGCTGCCGGCGGCGGTACGCCTGCGCGCTGCGCAACAAGCAGCACGCCGTCCCGGCGCCGAAGGCCCGCCGCCGGTCAGCGAAAGCGAGAAGGCCTTGCTGCAGGAACTTCGCGCAGCGCCGGCAGGAACTGGAGGCCCGCGCCGACGCGATGGCGACCCGGGAGTCGGTGCTGGCCGCGACCGAACAGAAGCTTGTCGTCGCGGGTGACCGAACTGCAGACGTTGCAGAAGCAACTGGAAGATCTGAATGCCGCGCAGAAGCAGAAAGAGGAAGCCGGCTGGCAAGGCCTTGTCAAAGTCTACGAAACCATGAAGCCGAAGGATGCGGCGACAATCTTCAACGAACTGTCAATGCCGGTTCTGCTTCAGGTGCTCGACCGCATGAAGGATGCGAAGGCCGCGTGCGGTCATGGCGGCAATGAATCCCGACAAGGCCCGCGATGTGACTGCGGAACTGGCGCAGATGCGAACCGGCCGCGATGCACAAGGCGCGCCGATCGCTGTGTCAAAACTGAACCCAAGCTGGCGGCTGACACCATATCCTAAAGGAGAATGTAAGATGGCGATCGACAAGTCCATGAATGTTCTGATCGTGGACGACTACAAGACGATGCTGCGGATCATCCGCAACCTGCTGAAGCAGATCGAGTTCAACAATGTCGAGGAAGCTTCCGACGGCGCCGATGCGCTGGCGAAGCTGCGCGGCGGAAATTTCGGTCTGGTCATCAGCGACTGGAACATGGCGCCAATGACGGGACTGCAGCTGCTGCAGGAAGTCCGGGCCGACAAGCGCCTGAAGACCATGCCGTTCATCATGATCACCGCTGAAAGCAAGACGGAAAACGTCATCGCCGCCAAGGCCGCTGGCGTTTCCAACTACATCGTCAAGCCATTCAACGCCGAAACCCTGAAAGATAAGATCGAGAAAGTTCTTGGCCATGCTTGATGCTCCACATGACCCGCGGCCAGGAGGTATCGCAGCACTGAAGCAGAAGCTGGCGGCAGATCCGGGCCCGCCAGCCCGAAGTCGAAACCGAAATGTTCACGGAGGTAGTACGCGCCGTGCTGACAACAATAAGCCATGACCTGACCGCGAAGGAAACCTCGCTCCTGCGCGAGGTCGAGGAACTTGGGCGAACCATCGCCATTGCGAAGTCGGAAATCGCCGCGCTGCGCGTGGACGATATCACTGATCACGATATCCCATTCGCCACCGACGAACTGGATGCGATCGTGCGATCACACCGCGCAGGCGACGCACGCGATCCTGGAAAGCTGCGAGATGCTGGATGAGGTGTCAGCAGCCGTCAGCGGCGATGCGGCGGCAAAGCTGCAGGCTGCGACCACGCAAATTTATGAAGCCTGCAGCTTCCAGGACATCACCGGGCAGCGCATCACCAAGATCGTTGCGACATTGAAAACAATCGAGGGGAAGGTCGCCCATATCATCGGAACGTTCGGTGCCATCCACCGACGAAGTGCCGGGACGCGGTCGATTCACGTTGCGACCGATGCGGATCTGCTGAATGGTCCGCAGCTTCCGGCAAATGCGATGGATCAGTCCGACATCGACAAGTTGCTGGCAAGTTTTGAATGATGCGTTCCCGGATACCGCAAGCGGTTGCCGCCGGCGTTATCCTGGTAACGTTGGCAACGGCGGCGCATGCCGCCAATCCGGAAGCACCGGCTGATCGAATAGACTGTGCGATCCGGCAACCACCCGGGCTTTGGACGCGTCGTCATCGAGACCAATGGCAAAGCCGGATATCAACTTGACCAGGACGGCGACCGTGTCGTCGTGCGATTCAGTGAAGGCGATATGCGCTGGGCAATCCGCCTCCGCTGCCGCGCAATGTCCTCTGCGATAAAAACCGATGGATCAGGCATCGAAGTGACCTTGAAGCACGGCACAGTGCTGCAACCGACCGCAATCGGCGGCCGGATTCGTGCTTGATACAATGGACGGCCCGCGATGCCGCGGGCCCGCAGTCGAAGACCCGCCTCACCACGCCTGTTCCGCCAGCAAAGCCAGACCCGGTTTCCCAACCGTCAGCCCTGCAGCCCGCACGTGCGCCAACGCCCGAGCCGGCCCAGCGGCCTGATAGCGCGTCGCCGCTGCCGACAGCAATTGCCGCACCCATGACGGTCGAGCGTACTCGCGTCGAGGCGAAGCCGCTTGCGCCGCCATCCACGGCTGCAGTCCGCATCCGACCAAAAAATCCCGGCGGTAGCACAACAAATGCTGCCCGGACGCGACGTGATGCCGGAACGTGAAAATCCGGCCGGCTTGATGGCCCGACGTGTGCGGGTGCCGAAGGGCATGGACGGAACCGCCTTCCTGGTGCCGTTCGACAACACAACCGGTGCCGCTTCGTTTCAGGAAGCGGAGCGCCACATACATTGTCTTCGATGAGCGCCGGCCCGTGGACATGAGCGCGCTTCGAGGCGATCCGGTGTTCGGTGCCGCTTCAGTGCAGCTCTTGCCTAAAGGCACGTTGTTCCGCGTTCCGCTGCCGCCGTCGCATGCATTGGTGCTGACGCAGATGTCCCAGGGATGGCGCATTGCCGCCCTGACCGCTGCCTGAAGCAGCAGCCCGTTACGGCTTCCTATGCGGATGGACGATTAAATCTGGCGGCCGAACAGCCCGGCGATGTCGTCAATGTCGCCGATCCCGAAACCGGAGCAACGCTGCTGGTTGGAACCCAGCATCGCCCGGGGCAAGGGATCGCGATGGTTCGGCGCAGCACAGAATTCGTTTTGCGTCCAACCATTCAGGGCGTGGTGGTCGAGCCGCTGTCGGACACAATTGTCCTGAAGCAGGTGCCAACCGGCTTCACCCTGAGCAGCGGCCTGTCCGGTCTCGCGCTGTCGTCTCCCACCGGGCTTTCCGACACGTTGATGGATGCCGCGCGGCTGACCAAGCGGCTGGATTTCTCGAACATGCCGCTGGATGCGCTGCTGCGGCGCGCGATCAAGCAAGTGTCAAGCGCGGCTGCGTCGCCACAAATGGCGAAGGGCCGCAAACACCGCGCCGCGGCGGAAAGCTTCATGGCCCTGGGTATGGCGGCTGAGGCGCAGGGCCTGCTGCAGATGGCGACCGAGCAGGACCCCAAGGAGGCCGCATCGCCCGATACGGGCGCGCTGGCGGCCATTGCCGCCCTGCTCGCTGGCCGACCGGAAGAAGCCGACGCGCTGGCTGATCCGCGCTTGAACGGGACAGACGAGATTGCGTTATGGCGGGCAATGCGCCAGGCCATGGGCGATGAAGGCTCGCCGGCCGCTGCGGCGGTTTTCGCTGCAACCGCTCCATTGGTCTTTCAGTATCCCGAACCGATTCGCGAACACATTCTTCCCCTGATGATCGAGACCATGATCCAGGGTGGCGAAATCGCACCCGCGGCACGCCTGCTGGCACAGCGCAAGGACGACCCCAAGCTAGCCTATGCGCGCGCGTTGATGCGACAGGCCGAGGGTGACACTGATCAGGCGCTGAAAATGTTGGATGCCCTGGCTGCAGGACATGATCGGTTCGATCGCGCGCGCGCCGCGGTTCGTGCGGTGGAATTGCGCTTGGCAGCACACAAACTGGACAAAACACAGGCTGCCGATGCTCTCGACAAATTGCTGTATGCCTGGCGCGGCGATAATTGGGAACTGGCGTTACGCGAACGGGTGGCGGACCTGCGGGGCCAGACTGGCGCCTGGCGGGAGGCCCTGTCGATGCTCAGGCAAGCCAAGACAGATTTTCCCGAACAGGCTGCATCGGTCCAAGAAAAGCTGAAGGACATGTTTGCCGGGGCCATGCACAACGATGGCGCCCAGCAACTGCCGCCGATCGACTTCGTTGCCCTGATGGACGAAAACATCGACCTGCTTCCGGACGCTGGCGATGATGATCCGGCAGAGCAGGCTCTCGCGGAACGTTTGCTTGCCTTGGACCTGCCCGAGCGTGCGAAACCGGTGCTGGAGAAACTGGTCAATTCGGCGCATTCCGCCATTGCCAGGTCCCGATACGGGGCAAGCCTTGCTGCCCTGCAGGCTCGTGAGGGCAGCGACGCCATTGCGCGTGCAACGCTTGATGCCTCGGAAAGCGCTGACATGCCTGCGGACCTGCTTGAGCAACGGTGCATCCTTCGCGCCAACATCGTCGCCCGTCTCGGTGACCCGGCTCGGGGTGCCGAAATTCTGACGCCGTTCCGCACCGGACGCGCGATCGAAGCGCGGGCGCAAATCCTGGAGAACGCGTCGGACTGGACCGGTGCCAAGCAGGCATGGTCGGAAAGCCTTGCCCTGACGCTCGCGGAAACAGGCCCCTTGGACGAGGTCCAGATCCGTACTTTGCTCCGTCTTGCCACGGCGACAGCCAGGGCGGGCGACGATGCCGGGCTGATCACGTTGCGGCAGAAATTCAACGATCGTATCGGCGCAGGTCCGCTTGCGGACATGTTCCGGTTGCTGACGGCGGAGCCGGTCCGTACCACGGCAGATATTACGCGTTCGCAGCAGGAACTCAGCGTGGCTGCCTCGCTGCCTGCCGACCTGAAGGCACTGCAGTCCGTCAAAGCGACGCGCTGAACGGCTCGCGCAGGGGGTATGCGGTTTTGTGGCGGCCAGGGGCAAAAAGACCCTTGCGCCCCTCTCCCCTAACCCTCATGTTCCGCCGCCTTGGCCCCAGGGGACTGTGGGCGCGTTTTCGCGCGTACAGTCCAACAGGCCGTCTACTGGTAGGAAGGGGTACGCGATGAACGCACTCAGCCCACTGGGGATGGTCTCGGAACTTCCGAGCAGCAACCAGATACAGTCCGACGCTGAGCGGACAACTACGGAGGTCCAAAAGGACTATTTCGTCGAGAAGGAGGGCGTGAAGTTCGCCGGCACGCATCTGCTGGTCGATCTTTGGGGCGCTTCTGGCCTGTGCGATCCCGATCACATTGACCGGGCCTTGCGTGACGCCGCGGAAGCCGCGGGCGCCACGATATTGCACGGCCATTTTCACCACTTCTCGCCAAACGGTGGGGTCAGCGGCGTGCTGGTGCTGGCAGAAAGTCACATATCGATCCACACATGGCCAGAGCGGGATTTTGCCGCGATCGACATCTTCATGTGCGGTGCATGCAACCCGTATCATGGGCTGCCGGCCTTGAAGGCTGCGTTCCAGCCACGATCCATCAACCTGGGCGAACAGCGACGCGGTCTGATCGCCTGACCGTTAACCGGATTGACGGACGATTGGGCGGCCCGGACGAAGGTTCGGGCCGTCGGCGCATGAGGTAAAGGCAATGCGGACGCATAAGCGCTTACGCGACGCTGCCGCATAGGAGCGAATACAATGTCGACCGAAAGCTGGATCCAGGAAACGCTGTACCCGAATTGGGGCCAACGCTTCCGGGTGACCCAGGAATTGGCGCGGGTGAAAACCGAATTTCAGGATATCGCGATATTCGAAACCACATCCCATGGCCGCATCATGACGCTGGACGGTGTTGTCCAGATCACCGAAGCCGACGAGTTCGTCTATCAGGAAATGCTGACCCATGTGCCCCTGCTGGCCCATGGCGCCGCCGAGAACGTGCTGATCATCGGTGCCGGCGATGGCGGTGTGCTGCGGCGTGTCCTGCAGCACAAAACTGCGCGGCGCGCGGTCATGGTGGAGATCGACGGCGAAGTCATCCGCCTGTCCAAGGAATTCTTGCCGAAGATCAGCCTGGACGCCTGGAGCGATAAACGAGCGGACGTTATCGTCGGCGATGGCATCGACTATGTGCGGCGCGCACCGGATGCATCCTTCGATGCCATCATCGTCGACTCCACCGATCCAATCGGCGTGGGCGAGGTTTTGTTCACCGACGAATTCTACCGCAACTGTGCCCGGATCCTGACGCCCCGCGGCCTTGTCGTCAATCAGTGCGGCGTGCCCTTCATGCAGGCTGACGAACTGCGGGAAACAAGCATCCGGCGGCGGAAGTTCTTCCCGCACGTTACCGCCTATGTCGCCGCGGTTCCGACATATGTCGGTGGTTTCATGACGCTGGGCTGGGCGGCAAAAGACGCCTCACTGGCGGTCGTATCCGTCGAGACAATCCGTGCTCGGGCGCGGGAAGCCGGCGTTCAGGGCACCACAGGATACTGGACGCCCGAAATCCATGTCGGGGCGTTCCACCTGCCTCCTTACATAGCGCGTCATTTGCCAAACGATTAAAGTCAGTTCTGTCTTGCCATCAACCTGCCGCCTTCGCGCGCCAGGACATCGTGAAGTTGTCCGATCATCTGAGGAAGTCCGCATGCGGTTCGTCATTGCTCTCTTCGTCGTGGCAACCTTTTTGCTGACAAGGCCGACCTGTGCCCAGGTGGACAGTCGCGAAGGCATTGCGCTGCAAAATCAGATCTACCAGTTACGGCAGGAACTGCGGTCGCTCCAGGATCAGGCAGGCCGTGGCAACGGATCACCGTCCCGACCGTCCGTCTATGCTCCACCTCCGCCGCAATCCGGGGGAAGTGATCTGCTTGCCCAGTTGCTGACGCGCGTCGACGCGCTTGAGGAACAGGTGCGGCAACTGCGTGGCCGGATTGACGAGACGCAAAACCAGGTTCAGCGGCAGAACGAAGATCTGGGCAAGCGGATCGACGATCTGGCGTTTCAGGTCAACCCACGCAACGGGGCAGCCATTCAATCCGGTCCTCCACCAGGCTCCAGCGGGCAGGGCGCGGCCCCGGTTCCGCCGCCGCCGGCTCGTCCGTCAGCGCCATCTGGTCCACGGACTCCGGAAACCGCTTTGCAGGATGGCAACGCTGCGCTGGCGCGCCGGGATTATTCCGCGGCCGAGGCTTCTGCGCGGGAGGTGCTGGCCAACCGGACGTCGCCGCGCGCCTACGATGCTCAGCTTCTGCTTGCCCAATCCCTGTCGGGACAGCGGCAGTATGCCCAGGCGGCGATCGCCTTCGACGACGCCTATAATCGGTCGCGCAAAGGCAGTCATGCGCAGGACGCATTGCTAGGCCTGGCCAGTTCGTTGAACGCAATCAATGAGAAAAAAGCTGCCTGTGACACACTGACGCGCTTGCGGACGGATTTTCCGCAGCCTCGGTCGGACATCGCGGCTGGGGCAGGTGCCGTGGGACAGAAGGCGGGCTGCCGATAGACGAAGGGGCATCCAAGCTGAATGGGCGCCTCGTCGGAAATTCCATACCCAGGGTCATTCAACATAGACCACGAACTCACCGCGGCTTTCGCATCCGCGATGGATTGCCTGGACCCGTTTGAACCCAACCCTGTGTTGGCGGTTGCGGTCTCTGGCGGGGCGGACAGCATGGCGCTGGCCGTGCTGGCAACCGCCTGGGCAAGCGCCCGTGGTGGATCGACTCACGCGTTGGTTGTCGATCACGGGTTGCGGCCAGCATCCGCGGCGGAAGCGAAGCTCACCATCAATCGCCTCACCGCTTTTGGCATCTCATCACACCTGCTGCCACTTTCCGGGCTGGCCCAGGGACCGGCCATGGCCGAACGGGCCAGGACGATGCGATACCAGGCATTGTTCCAGGCCTGCCGGGAACTGGGCATTCTGCATCTTCTGCTGGGCCATCATGCCGCCGACCAGACCGAGACGTTGATGATGCGTGTGCTCCGATCCAGCCAGACCTACGGTCTTGCCGGGATGGCCGCTTTAAGAGAAACCGGCACGCTCCGCATCCTGCGCCCACTGCTGAAAGTCGAGCCGGCCTTCCTTCGGCGGTTCCTGACTGTCCGCGACCTTGAATGGGTGGAGGACCCGTCAAATTATGACCTACGGGCAACTCGATCACGGTTGCGGCAACGCCTGACCGCCGGCCGCCACGGCGAAACCGGAATGGCATGCGCCCTGTCGCTTGCCGGCCGGTTCCGGTCGCATGAGGAGGCGCGCGCTGCCGCCGAACTGGCCTGCCGCGTCACGATCCGGCCCGAAGGGTTCGCATTGCTGTCGCCAGGTGCAATTGGTTCCTTGGCACTTGGCTGCCTGCTGCGGACGATCGGCGCCCAACATTATGCGCCCAGTCAGAGGCAAATCGTTGAACTTGCGGCCAAGCCGGTTCCCGCCACCCTGGCAGGTGTCCGCATCCTGAATGCCGGACGGTTCGGAGAGGGATTGCTGTTCGTCCGTGAGGAAGCCGCGGTCATGGGCGGCGTGCGCGCGGCGCACAATACGATATGGGACAACCGGTTCCGGCTGCTAGCAGACGGGGATATGCCAAAGCACGCGATCGTTGAAAAGCTGGGCGCCGACGCCGCATGTTTCAGGTATGTTTCAGACCTGCCGTCAGTCGTTCTCAGGACGCTTCCCGCCGTAAGAATTGGTAAAGTTCTGGAAACCGTCCCGCATTTGGGATATGCGTCCAGCGAGCATGGCAGGCGCATGACAGCATTGTTCGATCCACCTTCCCCGATTGCCGGGGCTGTTTTCGTGCCGGCACGCTAGGTTTTGCGGTGGCGGGTGACCTTACCAGTTGTTATTCGTCACATCTTGGTAGACGATCCTCGCAAGGACGGGGATGTAGGAATCGATACCCCACACTATGTTAGGGCCTGTATCGCCGGGTCAGTCAGCGTTAATCCTTGCCTGGCGTCCTGTCGGACTGAGAACGTGAGCAAAGTCAAATGAGCAATTTCGGTCGCAACCTCGCGCTATGGGTTATCATCGCCCTGCTGCTCGTGGTGCTATTCAACCTGTTCCAGCCCGGGGTGAACCACACCAATTCCACCCAGATCGCCTACTCGGACTTTATCACTGAAGTGAATTCCGGGCGTGTGCGTGACGTGGTGATCCAGGGGCGCACCGTTTCCGGCCAGCTTAACGATGGGCGGACCTTCCAGACCTATACGCCGGAAGATCCCGCGTTGGTGAAGACGCTGACGGACAAGAATGTGCGGGTAATCGCCAAGCCGGAAGACAGTGATGTCAATCCGCTGCTGCATTACCTGCTGTCCTGGTTCCCAATGCTGCTGCTGATTGGCGTCTGGGTTTTCTTTATGCGCCAGATGCAGTCGGGTGGCGGCCGGGCGATGGGCTTCGGTAAATCCCGCGCGCGTATGTTGACGGAAAAGCAGGGACGCGTGACGTTCGAGGATGTCGCCGGCATCGACGAAGCCAAGGGCGAACTGCAGGAAATCGTTGAGTTCCTGAAGGACCCCCAGAAGTTCCAGCGTCTTGGTGGCAAGATCCCCAAGGGCGTGTTGCTTGTTGGTCCTCCTGGCACCGGCAAGACATTGTTGGCGCGTGCCATCGCTGGCGAAGCGAACGTGCCGTTCTTCACGATATCGGGTTCCGACTTTGTCGAGATGTTCGTCGGCGTCGGTGCCTCTCGTGTCCGCGACATGTTTGAGCAAGGCAAGAAGAACGCGCCCTGCATCATCTTCATCGACGAAATCGACGCAGTCGGCCGCCATCGCGGTGCTGGCCTGGGTGGCGGCAACGACGAACGCGAGCAGACCCTGAACCAGATGCTTGTGGAGATGGATGGCTTCGAGTCCAACGAAGGCGTCATCCTGATTGCGGCTACCAACCGTCCAGACGTGCTGGATCCGGCTCTGCTGCGGCCCGGCCGCTTCGATCGTCAGGTCGTGGTGCCGAACCCGGACGTGAACGGGCGAGAGAAGATCCTG
This sequence comes from uncultured Acidobacteriaceae bacterium, assembly GCA_963847155.1. Classification (GTDB taxonomy): domain Bacteria; phylum Acidobacteriota; class Terriglobia; order Terriglobales; family Acidobacteriaceae; genus PALSA-350. The sequence continues at coordinate 29,377 of CAWJZH010000015.1, forward strand.
CGCGTGCACATGCGTAAGGTGCCGCTGGCGTCGGATGTCGATCCGAAAGTCATCGCGCGCGGCACACCCGGCTTTTCGGGTGCCGATCTGGCGAACCTGGTGAACGAAGGCGCGCTGCTGGCCGCTCGCCTCGGCAAGCGCGTTGTCGCCATGTCGGAGTTCGAGGCTGCGAAGGACAAGGTGATGATGGGCACCGAACGCCGGTCGCTTGTCATGTCCGAGGCCGAAAAGCGCATGACCGCCTATCACGAATCAGGTCATGCCCTGTGTGCCATGCACGAGCCGGAATGCGACCCTGTCCATAAGGCAACGATTATTCCGCGTGGCCGAGCCCTGGGCCTGGTCATGAGCTTGCCGGAAGGTGACCGGTATTCCAAGTCCAAGTCCAAGCTGCTGTCTGAACTGACAATGGCGATGGGTGGACGGGCCGCCGAGGAAATCATCTTTGGGCCGGACAAGGTCTCCAACGGTGCAGCCGGCGACATCAAGATGGCGACAGATCAGGCACGTCGGATGATTACCGAATGGGGCATGTCCGACAAACTCGGCATGATTGCCTACGGTGATAACAGCCAGGAGGTGTTCCTGGGTCACTCGGTGACCCAGAACAAGAATGTTTCCGAAGCCACTGCTCGCGAGATCGACGCCGAGATCAAGGACATCATCGACCGTGCCTATAACAAGGCGCGCAGGCTCCTGACCGAGAACGTCGAGGAACTGCACAGGCTGGCGCGTGGTCTGCTGGAACACGAGACGCTGTCCGGCGACGAAATCCGAACCGTGCTGCGTGGCGAGCCTGTGATCCGCAAGGTTGTGGATGAGCCCGCTCCGGAATCGCGTCGGGCGTCTGTCCCAACGGCCGGGCGTCCGGCGGCGCCGACACCGCCCGCGGGTGGAGCTGCGCCGGCACCCCAGCCGGGCTAAATATTATTTCTAAGTCTTTGTGAGAAATGGCGGTCCTCGGGCCGCCATTTCTTTTTTTATACATTGCAAGCCAGATCCAAGACCTTGGTTGTCGACGGCACAGATCAGCCACCTTTGGCATGAACCGCATGCAACCTGCTTTGGCCCGTCTTTGACCACCCGATAACGTCTTTTCCAACACATCTCGGAGAAGATAAATGCGTGCTCTGATCCTCGCCGCTGGAGGCGGCAAACGTTCAGGCCAATCCGGTGAACGACTGCCTGATTACTTGACCCCCTTCGGTGGCAAACCTCTGATCATCCGCCAGATTGCCGCCCTGCATGGTGGCGGCGTAACTGAAATCGCGGTGGTGCGCGCCCCTCAGGCAGCGAAAATCGATGTTCCGGATATTACCTGTTTTGTTCATGAGCGCGGCGCGGAGATCGGCACTGTCATGGCCCTGACGGCTGCCACGGCATGGCTACGAAGCGGTCCTGTCATCGTGAGCGACGCAAATATTTTCTACCCACATGACTTGGTGCACCGTCTTGGATCGGTCCGCGGCAATCTGGTGCTCGCATACGATCGGACAATGGCACGATCTCTGGGCTCGGCGCTTCGCCGATCCGCTGGCACAAGCAGAAATATTTCGCCGCAGCGGGTCAGGCAACCTGCTTGAGATCGGGGGAAAGCCCAGCGACGCCAAAGCCGTCGACGGACAGCCAATTGGGTTGCTGAAGTTCACCCCCAACGCGTGGCAGGCGATCGAGGACATTCTTGCGACGCTCGATGCCACTATACGCGATCCGCTCGAGATCACCGGTCTCTTGCAGCGGTTGCTGGCTGCGAAGTCGCTTCCGATCGGCACTGCGGGCACCGATGGTCAATGAGGCCCGATCGACAATCCTGATGATGCAGCGTTGTATGAACGCATGGCTGCCGCCGGAGAGCTCTCACTGGAAGGCTGACACCGCAGCAGTTTCAAAGCAGGCTTTCCGGCATCGCGTGGCTGACATAACCCAGCTTCCGTGTTTGCCGGCGAAACCCCTGTTGACGCCCCGCGCCTGATGCTGCAACGAAGCTGCGTGTTCAACCGGCAGAAACATCTCCTGGCGATCGAAGGGCTGGAACCGCCCGCGATCGGCCAATTGCTCGACCTTGCGGACAGCTATGTGCTGCTCAACCGCTCCGGCAAGACCCAGCGCGACCTGCTGCGCGGACGCACCCTGATCAACCTGTTCTTCGAGGACAGCACCCGCACCCGCACCAGCTTCGAGCTTGCCGGCAAGCGGCTGGGCGCGGACGTGATCAACATGTCCGTCTCGACCTCCTCGGTAAACAAGGGCGAGACCCTGATGGACACCGCGGCCACCCTGAACGCGATGCAGTGCGACCTGCTGGTGGTGCGGCATGATCAGTCGGGCGCGCCTAACCTGCTGGCGCAGATTGTCGATGCCGCCGTGATCAACGCCGGCGACGGCACGCACGAGCATCCGACCCAGGCGCTGCTGGACGCCTTGACGATCATGCGGCGCAAGGGCCGCATCGCCGGCCTGACGGTGGCGATCTGCGGCGACATCGCGCATTCCCGGGTTGCCCGCTCCAACATCCATCTGCTGACCACGATGGGCTGCCAGGTGCGGGTCGTCGGGCCACCCACGCTGATCCCCGCCGAGGTCGCCGACCTGGGCGTGACCGTGTTCCACGACATGACCGACCGGCCTGGCGGACGCCGACGTGGTGATGATGCTGCGCCTGCAGCGCGAGCGCATGACGCGTGGCCAGGTCCCCAGCGCGCGCGAATATTTCCGCTTCTACGGCCTGGACAGCGACAAGCTGGCCTACGCCAAGCCGGACGCCATCGTGATGCATCCAGGGCCGATGAACCGTGGCGTCGAGATCGACAGCGCCGTCGCCGACGACCCCTGCGCAGCGTGATCCACGAACAGGTCGAAATGGGGGTCGCCGTCCGCATGGCGGTGCTGGACATGCTGTCGCGGGGGCATGGCCGGAATGAACCCTGACACGCTGTTCCCCGGCGTCCGGATCATTGGCGCCGGCGTCGATCCCGTCGGCGACCTGCTGGTGCGCGACGGGCTGATCGCCGATTTCGGCGCCGGCCTCGGCCGCCCCGATGGCGCGACGGTGGTCGAGGCGCAGGGCGCGATCCTCTGTCCCGGCCTGATCGACAGCGCGCCGCGCTGGGCGAGCCTGGCTTCGAATATCGCGAGACGATCGCCTCGGCCGCGCTCGCCGCGGCGGCGGGCGGCATCACCACGCTGGCCGCGCTGCCCGACACCCAGCCCGCGATCGACGATCCGGCCCTGGTGCAGTTGCTGCGCGCCAAGGGCGAGGCACCGGCAGCCTGACCATCATGCCCTATGGCGCCGTCACCCGAGGCTGCCGGGGCGAGGAGCTGGCCGAACTGGGCCTGCTGCGCGAGGCCGGCGCGGTGGCCTTCACCGATGGTTCCCGCGCGATCGGCCCCGCCACGGCTGATGCGGCTGGCGCTATCCTATGCGAGCGGCTTCGGTGCCAGGATCGTCCAGCACCCCGAAGAGCCCTCGCTTGCCGCCGGCGGATCGGCGACGGAAAGCGAGCAGGCCACGCGGCTTGGTCTGCCGGGGATTCCCGCCGCAGCCGAGGCGATCATGGTCGCGCGTGACATCCGGCTGGCGGAACTGACTGGCGGCGCGGTGCATTTCGCCCATGTCTCAACAGGGGAGGCGCTGGCGCTGATCCGGCAGGCCAAGGACAGCGGGCTGTCCGTCACCTGCGATACCGCGCCGCCTTATTTCGACCTGAACGAGACATCGATCGGCGACTTCCGCAGCTACGCCAAACTGTCGCCGCCGTTGCGCAAGGAGCAGGACCGCCTCGCGGTCGTCGCGGCGCTGGCGGATGGGACAATCGACGCGATCGCGTCGGACCATCAGCCGCGGGATGCGGACGACAAGCGCCTGCCCTTCGCCCTGGCTTCGGCGGGTGGCTCGGGGCTGGCGACGCTGCTTGCAGTGACATTGGCGCATGTCCACAACGGATCGCTGACCTTGCCCGCCGCCATCGACCTGCTGACCGCTCGGCCAGCTTCTCTGCTGGGGATCCGATGGGCAGGATCGCCAAGGGCGCTTCTGCCGACCTCTGCCTGTTCGATCCCGAGCGGATCTGGAAGGTCGAGGCCGGCAAGCTAGCGGGAAAGGCCCAGAACACGCCGTTCGACGGCCGTGCGCTGGAGGGCGTGGTGCTGGGGACATGGAAGCGTGGCAGGCGGGTTTTCGGCTGACCAGATCGAACTGATGCCTCGGGCAGCAAGAAAGATTGCACATGACCCGATTGATCATGGTGGCCTGCATGATCGCCTGGCTGGCTGGTTGCGCTGATCAAGGCTGCCGGCATGCCTGCCGCCCCAGGTTACGGGCCGCCTGTCCTCGTTTTCACACTGTTCTTCGGCAAGTCGATACCGGGCCGAGGTGACGTGACGGACAACGAATGGCGAAATTTCCTCGATCGACACGATCACCGCCAACCTGCCAAACGGTTACACTCGTGATCGACGCGAAAGGCGCGTGGATGAACCCGGTCACTCACAAGACGATCAAGGAACCGACCAAGATCCTGTTGGTCGCGCTGCCGTTCGATCAGGCAGCCTGGCGATCGTCAACCGCATCCGGACGGAATATCAGGTCCGGTTTCACCAACAGCTTGTCGGCATGACAACGGGTCCGGCTTGCGGGGCGTTCTGATAAAAACCGCTTCAGGCCAGGCTCCCGCATTCCGCTCGCAGACCCGATCCCTGGGTGACGCCCAGGACTTGCGAGCTAGCAAGGCTTGGAGCAACGAAAAAGGGGCGCCTTTCGGCGCCCCCATTCCTGAGCCGATACTGCGAAGCCTACCGGATAATGATTTCAACACGCCGGTTCTGCGGCTCCCGCACGTTCGCGCCGGTTGGAACGAGCAAGTGGGTCTCGCCGAAGCCCTGGATGGCAATGGACGCTCTTCGGCACGCCATCCTTCACCAGTTCCGCGGCAACCGTCTGGGCGCGCCGTATCGACAGGCCCTGGTTATAGCGCGGGGTGCCGGAGGTGTCGGTGTAACCATTCACCTCGATCTGGGTGACCTGCACCTTGGTGGAGTTCGCGGCGGCTTCCGACACGATCTGGCGGGCGCGCTCGGTCAGGACAGCCTTGTCCCAATCAAAGAACACCAGGTAGGAGCGGGAGACCGGCGAGGCCGGGACAGGCGCCGGCCGCCGGCGCCATCGGGGCGGCGCGGTGCACCAAACGCGTAACGGAAGCCAACCATGATGGTATGGTTGAAGTCGTCACTCAGCTTGATCGTCGCAGGCGTGGCGACAGCGCCAGTCGTTGCCGTGGCGCCATATTTACGGTCGCCGATAAGCCCCATGAAGCGATAGTCAGCGGTAACGCGAAACCCAGGCATCGAGGCAATGGGGAAAGCCCCGCCTATAATGCCCTGATAGGCGATCGGCCGTAATTGTTGGTCTCCGCGCGGGCAACGCTGCCGACGCAGCGCCCGTGCAATACAGATTACGCTCCTGCGTCCACTGATAGCCGGCACCGACGCCGACATAGGGCTGGAATGCCGGGTCAAGCCAACGACGTCATACAGCACGTTGAACATCGCGCCGTATTTCTGCTCCTGCCCACCAATGCCGGCGCCATGAACGTGTTGTAGCGGTAGGTGCCTTCGATTTCAGCCCGCAACCCAAACGGAAGCTGGTAGCCGACAGCTCAGATCGGCAGCCGGACCCAACACGCGTCTGCACGAGCCCGCCGATCTGGCCAGGGAGCCCCGCCGGGACAGTTCCGAAGTCTCATCGTGCATGATGTTCACGCCGGCGCCCCCGCCAATATAAACTCCACTCAGCGGCGACTGCGCGTTTGCCGCGACGGGCAGGGCCAGCATCGTTGCTGCCACCAAACTATTGCGGAATTTCATTCAATCTCTCCTTGCCTGCAGCTCCCGAGCGAGGCCAACCCCGAACCTGACGCCCGCTCGCGTTTTCGCCACACAACCATAGCGACGCAACCGACCGATGACGAGGGGTGCGGCATCGATCCAGCCACACTGTTGCATGAAGCCACAGCTAACCATCGGCCGATATGCCGGGTCATGGCGGAAGAGAGCAGGAGTTCGAACCTGCCCAGGGCCGCTTGGCAGCCCTAACCGGGTTTGAAGTCCGGCCGACCCACCGGGGCCGCTTCTCCTCCATCACCAACTATCGGCTGGTCTGCCCAACTGCGCAACAAAGCCTGCTTCGTCAGCATCCTCGAGACATCGGCAATCCAGCACGATACGGCCGCGGGTGATCCGGCCGATCACCGGGCGTGGCAAATCACGCAGATTTTTCAATGTTCTCCAATGCTTTGCCCGCAATCTAACGGCCGCCGAGGGCAACAATACGCAACCGAACCAGTAGACGATAACATGGCGACCGTTTCGAGAATGGGCTCGACCTTGCGAAGCGGCTCACGCTGTCGCGTCCGACGACCCGCCGGGCTATGCAAGAGATCGTCGACAAGGGTCTGCTCGTCCGCAAGCGTGGCGTCGGCACCCAGGTGGTGCAGAACCCGCGTCATGGTGCGTCGAACAGCAATACGTACGAACGAGGTCATAACAGGGCCGACGTATTGCTATGAATATTCAGGAACGCATCGCGGAAATCCTGGCGGCGGAGGCTGCGGCCATCCTCGCGGTTCGGGTCACGCCGGAATTGAAAAAGCCTCGACGGCGCTGCGGGATTGCGCCGGTAAGGTATTGACTTCCGGGATGGGCAAGGCCGGCCACATCGCGCGCAAGTTCGCATCGACTCTTTGTTCCACAGGCACTCCGGCCTCCTACATTCACCCGTGAGAGGCGGCGCACGGCGATCTGAGCAATACGTAACTGAACGAAATGTTGCTATATTGAAAAATGGTGGAGCTGCTAAGAAAAGGTGAACTTATATTGAAAAGGGCCGGAATCATCGCCAAAACCCTTGCCGACATGAACAAGGTCGGTAGCCACGAAGAATTGCGTCGCGACAGCGATCCGGAGGAAATTGCTATGCGAACGCTCGAGGCTAAATTGAGGGAAATCGACCCTGATCGCGATATTCGGATTTGCAGCGATTTCAGCCACCTTCATGCCGAATGCTGTGAGGTCTGCCATGCCCTTTCTCCGCACTACGAGATGTCTCTCCTGGATGTGGAAGGCGGTGGCAAGGCATGGATTTGCTGCGCGTTGGCCAGAGCATTGAATCCGCAGAAGCACGCGCAGCTTGCATCGTCTGCTGCGTATAAAACACTCTCGGCAATTCTTGGCTGGATCAACTACGACAAATGATGGCAGCCAATGAGTGGTCCAGATTCTGGCGAAGCAATGCCGATCCATTATCTCATCGAAGCCAAGCATGAGCATACGCTCCATGACTCATCCCGAAGCCGAGCCGATGTTCTCCATTCCTGCCATTTACCTTGTCCACGGGAATGGCGAGTCTGCCACTGGGCCTGTGAAGAAGCTTCACGCCGTGCTAGAACGGCACTGGCCCGGATTGAATTTTATTCGCCCCAACACATGTTTCGATGACCCCAAGCGGCTTGCAGATGTTGCAGTGAAAAGCTCTTGCGGATACCGATGCCCAAAGGTTGCCTGCTCGTTGGCGTGGGTCTCGGCGGCCTGGTCGGTGCGAGATTGCAGGAGCTCGGAGCTAGGAGCTAGGACGCCAAATATGCAGGTCACGGCGATATACTCGCCAAACTTGGCCTCGGCTCGCGAGCCTTTTCGCAAGACCTAGACTGGCTCGTCCAAGAAAGAGACAAACATCTCGAATACATCGGCAGATGGTTCGATTGGATACCAGATCAAAGGGGACTGGCGAGTGTAGCAGCGACGTGCAGAGATCTCAAGTCGTCTCCCATAGGTTTGTAATGAGAAGATTAGTGAGTAGAGCGACGTCCATCCTGATGACTGTGGACGAAATTCGAGAAGAGTTGGGTTGGAGCGACGACATGGTCCGCCGCTACCTTCGAATTCCAGACGTGCCCACTTCAATACGTGGCAAACATACATCTGAGCGATACTACCGCGAGCGGGTGCTGGCCACCGCCCAGACGAGAGAGGCACAGGTTAGCAAATTGCAGTGGGATCAGACGCTACGCGGTCACAGGCCCAATTCCGGCTGGACATCCCGTCTCGGTGATATAGGAGCGGTACTGGGGATATCGGCGGTTGCTGTCGGGAAGATTCTGGAGCTGCTGGGGTACCGTTTGGACAAGTGTGTCACCGAGACCGCTATCGTGGCTGGCTGCGGTGCCCGCCGATGGGACGGCTATGCCCTCCACTCTGACTGGCATCTGAATCGCGTAGTTTCCGCCATCGGAAGGACAGTCGGAGTACCTGACAAACCAGCAGTCGCCGATGCTCTCGCAGCAGCACTCGCCAAACAGGACGCACGGGAGCGAGTCGCGAGCCGTAAGCGCAGACACGAAGAGATGAAAGCAAAAATGCGCCTCGAAGAGGAGTTGGTGATAACAGGCCTACAGGTGGAGCTCCAGGCGCTACGCGCTAGCGATCCTGGTATAAGTCTGCTCACAGCGGTGGAATACATCTCATCCGACACTGGGCGCCAGGTAGTCCTTTATAGGCGCTGCAGTCTTGAGAACTGGAGTATCGGATCCAGCTGCATAGAGCAGGACAACCCCCTCCTTTCAGCATCCAGGGATCTCGCCCTACTTGATCGCCGCGCGAGGGCCGAAGGTCATCAGGTTTAAAAGGGCATCAATGGGAGACGCCCGGTCTGGAACTGCGCTGGTCGGTCACCCAGTGGCCTCGATCGGTCGATACCGGAAAAGAAGACGGCACTTTCACCTGACTCACCGTCGCAGTAATACCGACCTCAGGGGCCATCACTGGGGGCAGAGTACCGCGTTCGTACTCATGGTAAGTCCGACAGGCGAAGGAGATTGAAGCGTGGGGCCATCAGCGCAATCTGCACTAGTCCAGAGACAAAGGCCCTCACTTCGCCTCGTGATTCTAGGCGACACGCACGAACTCCACCGCGAGACCAATGTGCCGCACGGCGACCTCTTGATCCATGTTGGTGACTTTAGTATGTTCAGCCACAGTCTGAGCGAAATCGAGGACTTCAATGCCTGGTTGGGTGAATTGCCTCACCCCTTCAAGTGTTGTATACCTGGCAATCATGAATTCTTTCTAGAAAGAGACCCATCGAGACGTTCATTGCTTAGCAACGCTACTGTACTGATCAACGAAGGGATTGAGGTCGAAGGGTTACAAATCTGGGGTTCACCCGTTACGCCACTAGCCAACGCAGCATTCGGCATCAGTTCCGCAGAAGATCGTAGGCGGCTGTACACCCAGATTCCAGAAAACACCGACCTCCTGATAACGCATGGGCCGCCTTATGGAATTCTGGACTCTCCTCCTGATTCAAAGGTCCATTCCGGCTGTTGTGAGCTTTTCGATGCGGTGATTCGGGTTCGGCCGAAGCTCCACGTCTTCGGTCACGTACACGGTGCTCATGGAATATTCGAGACGGACAAAACCACATTCGTGAATGCAGCGTTGATGAGCAGTTTTGGCGGTCTTGACAAGGATCCGATTGTCCTGAAGATTTCTCGAAAATAACTGAGGTTTAGGGATGTTCTTCGGCTCACCCGTCGAGCCATGGAGTCTCCCCGGGCGATGTTTGGCCAAAACAATAGAGGAGTAGGAGTGTTGAAACACCCCACTGCGGAAAGACGTGTCCGAAGGAAACACCGGATGATGTTGTTTACCTGTGCGTCGTTCGAACTTGCGCTCCATATCACCCTGGGCAACCGTTCTTACTGGAAGGGCCCTGACGAACCCCAGCAACTTCCCATCCTGCCCATTAATCCGGTCTAAGTTTACCCCATGCCTTCCGAACCACGATCGTGGGACCAGTTTGAGCAGATGTTGGCCGCGTGCGACACTCTGGAATAAAAATTGAAGGTCGATGAGGACCATCGATCTGTGCGGGACGTCATCTACGCTGGGCTTACGGACCTGAACACCGGCTTCGACTCCCCACTGATGTCACTTCTCTCCTCAGGACTTCCTCACCATGATCGACCGCTGTGAGTCCCTGAACGTCATCAACAATCGCTGGGTCCCCAGCGAATCGGGCAAGACCTTCGCGACCATCAATCCTGCCACTGGCGAGGAGATCTGCCAGGTTGCTGAAGCCGGTGCCGCCGATGTCGACAAGGCGGTGAGGGCGGCGCGGGCGGCATTCGAAGGGCCGTGGCGGAAGATGCGCGCCTCTGAACGGGGACGGTTGCTCTACCGTCTCGCTGACCTCATCGAAGCCAACGCGGACGAGTTAGCGCGGCTGGAGAGCCTGGACAACGGCAAGCCTCTTTCGATCGCCAAGGCGGTCGACGTTGCCAAAACCGTCGCGTGCTATCGCTATTTTGCCGGCTGGGCAGACAAGGTTCAGGGCAAGACGATTCCCATCGACGGTGACTTCTTCTGTTACACGAGGCATGAGCCGATCGGGGTGGTAGGGCAGATCATTCCCTGGAATTACCCCATGCTCATGCAATCGTGGAAGCTGGCCCCGGCATTAGCGACAGGCAACACCATCGTGATGAAGCCGGCCGAGCAAACCCCTCTCTCCGCACTGCGTATAGGGGAACTGCTCCTGGAAGCAGGTTATCCGGAGGGCGTGGTGAATATCCTGCCCGGGTTCGGTCCCACTGCCGGCGCGGCCCTAGCCCGCCACATGGATGTGGACAAGGTTGCCTTCACCGGGTCCACGGAAGTTGGCCGTCTCATCATGACTGCCGCCGCACAATCAAATCTAAAGCGCGTCACCCTGGAGTTGGGCGGCAAGAGCCCCAACATCATCTTCGCCGACACCGATCTCGACGCCGCCGTAGAAGGCGCTCACATGGGTATCTTCGTAAACCAGGGCCAATCCTGTTGCGCAGGGTCAAGGGTTTTTGTAGAAGAGAAGATCTACGATCAATTCGTAGAAAAGAGCGTAGCCAGGGCCGCGAAACGCCGAGTGGGCGACCCGCTCGATCCAACCACCGACCAGGGCCCGCAGGTAGATCAATCCCAGTTCGACAGGATCATGGGTTACATCGAGTCGGGGCGAACCGAAGGTGCGACGCTGGCCTGCGGTGGCGAGCGCGTTGGCAATCGCGGATACTTCATTCGCCCGGCCATATTCGCCGATGTGCAGGATGACATGACAATCGCCCGCGAAGAGATATTCGGACCGGTCATGAGCGTAATCGCGTTCAAGGATGTGGACGAAGCCATCGCCCGTGCCAACAACACTGACTACGGATTAGCCGCCGGCGTCTGGACCAGCGACATCAAAAAAGCGCACGCTGTAGCCAACGGCGTGCGGGCGGGAACAGTCTGGGTCAACTGCTACCACGTTCTCGATACCCGAGCCCCCTTCGGAGGTTTCAAGCAATCCGGCATGGGCCGCGAACTGGGCGAGTACGCCCTGCACGAATACACAGAAGTAAAAACCGTCACCCTGAAGCTCTGATCGGATTCAAGAATAAATACGGTAAGTGGACGATCGGTTTAGTGCCGCGCCTACGGCGCTCAGATCCTCTTCGGGATCGATTTCCCAGCCCTTCCGGGCTGGGCTGACGTTTGGCGGTCGGCCCTCCGGGCCTTACATCTATGACGATGTTTGCAGTGTCATTTCTCCCTCAACTTGCCGCAAGCAACTCAGCTGCTCGGGATCACAAAAAGGAGAGGGTCGATGTAAGAGGATGACCGTCGCCAAGTTCATCCCATTTGTTGGGGCGGGAAACCATTAGCAACCGCCCTCTCCTTTAGTAACCGCCCTTTCCTTACAACGACCCTCTCCTTTTTGTCATCCCGAGCGCAGCCGAGGGATCTGCAGTTCTACGGACTCTTCATGGAAATGTTTTCGTCAACCCTTGCAACGCGCCTTGGCAATTCTCACGTAAATCATTTGCCGCCATGCACTCGACGGTGCACCAACTGCTTCCCGATAGCATCCCAATCCCAATCAATTCCATTACCGGCCTCTTCCGAGGCCTTGGCCATACCCTTCTCCACCCGGATACCCGTCGAAGTCACCAAATCCAGTTGCGGGATGTATTCGAGATACCGCCCATTCGGCACAGCGCAACATAGACCCAAGTGCAATTCCATAAGGAAGTGTGGGCATACCGGCACATTAAACGCCTCCGCCATATGCGCGACCTTAAGCCACGGAGTGATGCCGCCAATCCGTCCAACATCCACCTGCACAATCGAGCACGCCCCACTCTGCAAGTAATCCTTGAACTGTGAAACACTATACAGCGATTCCCCCACCGCGATAGGCACGCTGGTCGACGCCGCAAGTTGCTGGTGAGCGTGGACATCATCCCCGTGCATGGGCTCTTCAAACCAGGCAACGTCCAGTTCCTCATAAGCACGAGCCCGCCGGATCGCCTCATTCAAACTGAATCCCTGGTTGGCGTCCGTCATGATCTCCCACCCGGGACCCACCGCTTCACGGACCGCCGAAAGCCGCCGTACATCTTCTGAGACATGAGGCTTGCCGACCTTGACCTTGGTCCCGCCAAACCCGCGCTCCTTGGCCTGCAGCGCTTCCTCCACCAGCTGCGCGTCCTCGATGTGGATCCATCCCCCGTCGGTGTAGTAGCACTCAATCGCATCTTTCGCGCCGCCCGCGAGCCGATGAAGAGGAAGCCCTGTCTTGCGGCCCCGTAAATCCCAAAGCGCCGTGTCGATCGCGGCCAGTGCGATCGATGTCAGCGCACCCACGGTCGTCGAGTGAACGTAAAAGAGCAGATCACGCCAAATGCGCTCGATATCGTCCGCATCGCGCTGGAGCAACCGTGGAACCAGGTGATCGTCGAGAAGCTTGATTACCGACGATCCACCCGTGCCGATGGTATAGCTGTAGCCTGTCCCGGTGGCGCCGTCGGAGTCGGTCACGCGCACGATCGGTGTCTCCTGGCACTCGAAGCTTTGGATCGCATCGGAACGTTTGACCTTAGGCGCCAGATCTACTTGCAAAACCTCAACGGATACGATCTTTGCCATGCGCGTTTTCCTTCTCCGGGCACTCGGCCCATAGTGTATCGGAAGGCTGCGCGTTGACAGCTATTCCTTCGCCCACGAGAATGGCCTAAGTCTGCACTGTCCGCAGAAAAAAAAAGACCATGACGGAACTCAACGAGGACCGGAATCGATGCCGAAAGTCGAACTGAATGGAGTGCGGCTCTTCTACACCCTGAGCGGCAGGACGGATGCTCCCGTGCTCATGATGTCCAACTCGCTGGGAACCACGCTCGACATGTGGCAGCCGCAACTAGGCGCGATGGAGAGCAGGTTTCACCTCCTGCGCTACGATATGCGTGGCCACGGAAACAGTGACCTGGTGGATGAAGCCTGCTCAATTGGCACCCTGGGCCACGATGTTTTGGCGCTGCTCGATGAGCTTCGGATAGACAAGGTGCATTTCTGCGGTCTGTCCGTGGGCGGAGTCATCGGCGAATGGCTCGGAGTAAACGCCCCGGGACGCCTCAGATCTCTCATCCTCTGCAACACAGCGGCCAAAATCGGAACCGCAGAATCATGGAATAAGCGCATTGCCGATGTTGAGCAGCACGGGCTGGCGTCCATTACCGAAGCAGTCCTGGAACGCTGGTTCACCCCCGCGTTCCGGCTCGCATCTCCGGACGCGGTGGCGCCGTTTCGTGCGATGCTGCACGCCGCCAATCCCCGGGGATACGTGCTGGTCTGTGCCGCCATCCGCGACATGGATCAAAGAAAGCTGGTTGAAGAAATCCGGCTGCCCACCTGCGTGATCGCCGGCGAGCACGATCCGGCAACGACGCTCGATGACGGAAAGTTTTTGCAGTCACGGATTCCCGGAGCAGCACTGGTCGCACTCCCCGCGGCGCATATTTCGAACGTAGAAGCTGCCGTACGGTTCAACCATGCCGTCATCGACTTTCTTTCCAGGTAGTATGCTGAGCGTCAGACTGTTTTCGTCCGGAGGATCATGCAAGAGGAACTTTACTTCGAAGACTTTCATGCTGGCCAAACCTTCGAGTCACAAGACAGCTACTGGCTCTCGGCGAGAGAGATCATCGGCTTCGGAGAAAGGTACGATCCGCAGCCATTTCACATAGACGAAACCGCCGGGCAAAATTCATTCTTCAACGGTCTCGCCGCCTCGGGATGGCTGACGGCGGCCATTGCGATGCGTCAACGCGTGGAGTCGATCAGGGTCTCCGGGGGCATGATCGGGGCGGGGGTCGAGGAGATGCGATGGACCAAACCCGTTCGTCCCGGCGACAAGATTCGCACAAAATCCGAAATCCAACACACGCGGGCCTTGGCCTCTCGCCCCACCTACGGAGTTGTCCGCTGTCTCACCACTGTCTACAACCAGCGAGACGAAATAGTCATGACCTCTATCACTAACTTCTTAGCCCCTCTCAAGGCCGCCGGCCCCCGCTTTTAGAAGCCCTGAGTTGAACCAGCAGCTGAGGGTAGAGATGATGGGTGCCCCAGGTCTCGCATTTGAGACCTGGGATCCTCCTGATAAAGGCCAATCAAGTCCCCTGTGATAACCCCAGGTTTAAACCAGCTGTTGTAGAGACCCCGCCTTCTAAACCAGACTCCGCTGCATAAACACTGTATCGAGCCAACGCCCGAACTTGAATCCGACATCTTTCAGCAGCCCGGCATCCTGAAATCCGAACCGTCGGTGCAATCCGATAGACGGTTCGTTGGCGCTATCGCCGATCACCGCGATCATCTGCCGCATACCGCAAGCTTGGGCAGCGCTGATCAGAGCCGGCATCAACAACCTGCCCAACCCCCCACCGAGAAGGTCCGCGCGCACATAGATGGAGTCTTCCACCGTATGCCGGTAAGCCGGCCGCGCTCGATAGGGTGCGGCATAAGCATATCCGCCAATCTCACCCCCATCCTCGGCCACCAGCCAAGGCAGGCCCCTGGCTTCCACCTCGCTCCATCGCCGTGCCATCTCGGCATGGTCGGGTGGTTCGGTTTCAAACGATCCCGTCCCATGCTGTGCATGGTGCGCATAGATGCGCCTGATTGCATCAATATCCGATGCAACGGCTGGCCTGATAACCATCGACATGATCCTGCGTGCTCCTCGACAACGGAGTCAGCGGATGTGCGGATAGACCCCAGGAATCTTCAACGTAATGCGATAAATACTGGAACTCGCCGCCACATACAGCGTCTTGTGATCTGCGCCGCCCCACGCCACATTTCCCACCCGCTCCGGTATATCGAGTGTACCGATGTGTTTGCCTTCCGGAGAGATGATCCAAACGCCGCCAGGGCCCGCGCTATACAAATTTCCGCTCTGGTCCACCTTCATGCCATCAGGTGCGCCGACTCGTCTGTCGGAGCTTGCATCGAAAAAAACCTTCCCGTCGGTGAGTGTTCCATCCGCTTTGACCGTGTACCGCATCCACAGTTTCTTCGGTTCGGAGTTGTTCACGTAAAGGTATTTCTCATCGGGAGAGAAGCATATCCCGTTCGGCCGGGGCAGATCTTTGACCAGAAGTTGCAATTGGGCACGGTCGGGAGGCGCGCCGGGCTTGTGGCTGAGTGCGCCGGGTAACCGGTAGACACCGCTGAAAGGCAACTGCTTGGTCGAATCGCTATCCAGTTTGGGCAGTCCGTACGGCGGGTCCGTGAAGTAGAGCGTCCCATCCGACTTGTACACCAGGTCATTGGGGCTATTCAGCCGCTTGCCCTCGTAGGTATCCGCAAGCACGGTCACCTGTGCCTTCGGGTTCATCTGCTCCAGTCTCCAGACATCGCGCTGCGCGTGTCCAGAGACTGTCAGCCGGCCGTGGGCATCGAGCGTCATGCCATTGGACCCCGGCTCGTGGCCAGTGTAGGGCGTCGACTCCTTCCAGCCGCTCGGCTGCATGAAAACACTGACACCGGCACCGGGAGTCCATTTACGAATGCTATTGGTGGGAATCTCAGCAAACAGCAGATACCCCGCTGGTATCCACACCGGACCCTCGGTCCACGTGAACCCAGGGCCAGTGGCTACCTTTTCCAAACGCGGTTGATCCGGAATGATCTGGTCTAATGCCGGATCCAGGCGCTCGATGTTCATCGGCACAGTAGCCGGAGCGTCGGCAGCATAAGCCCTGCCCGAACCGTTAGACGACAACGCAACCACAACCGCACCGCCTGCAATCGCACTTAAAATAATCAACCGGGAAACCCTTCGTTGGATCACTCAATCTTCTCCGTCGCCGCAAATGGACTGACTCCAAAACAGAGGGATCATAACACTCAGCGCTCACGAATGACGCGGCCGAGTGGAAAGCGGAGGGAATCGGGACGGGTGCCCCTCGCCTGAGCGTACATGGGCCGAAAACAATGGGCGACCCGGATTTCCTGCCACGGGCGCCACCAACGTCCGCGTCTGCGGCTTTCATTAAGGGAAGCCGCATAGAGTTCGCCAACGCGAACAAGGTCTACAGGAAATCCCGGGGAAGGCCAACGACCGCTTTTGCTGAATCGGCCAGCCATCGATATACGCTGTACGTGGCGAACGGTATCGCACAACATCCTTTGTAGTAGTTTGTCATGGCGGCCAATCGAAGTGTGGTGGTAACAGGAGCGTCCACGGGAATAGGGTGGGGGTACAGTCAAGTGCTCGTTCCCCGCGCATTCCAGGTCTTTAGAACTGTGCGCAAGCACACTGAAGCAGATCGGCTGGCAAATGAGTTTCGCCGCGCGTTCACTCCGCTGCTGATGCATGTAACGGACCATGCGGCCGCATCGAGGATACGGCCGAGCTGCGAATCCAGAAACCGAACGTCCTGGCCGCTGAATGCCAGACCCGACACATTCAAGGCTCGCGTCTCGTTCGACGATCCTTTGAAGTCGGCTCTGCGCTGGCGGCCGGATCGGATCATCGTAGGCGAGGTCCGCGGAACCTAGGCACGAATCTGCTCGATTCCTCAATACCGTCCACGGCGGGTTACTGGCAACGATCCACGCTAATTCGTTCGAGAAGGCTCTTCACCGCTTTGCCAATCTCGTGATGCGCAGCCACTCTCAGACAACGTTCTCGGACACGGAAGCCGAAATCGGAGAGGCAGTCGATTTTGTGGTTCACATCGAACGCAAACCAGGTTGCCGAATCGTCAGCGAAGTTGCGTAGAGGACAGATGGATACCCGGATCGCAGCAGAATTCCTGAGCCGATCATTTGCGCCTGAGGAGACGATTGCGATCCTTCTTCATCGAATTTCGCCGGCCGCCATCGTGCAGCGAATCGTGACGGTCGAACGTGCGCTTCAGCCCCGGTATCTGGGCTGGCTAGCACATGAAAACGCGACCAGATCGAACGTCTATGTCGCCGCGAATCCCCTGGTCTCGGGAAGCCGGAAACGGACCAAGGAGAACGTTGCCGAAGTTCGTCATTTGTAACTCGATCTCGACACCAACAGGGACACCAATCTGGCGACGCTCTGGTGTGGACCCCAAATTTGAGACACTGAGAAACAGGGACAACTGCAGCGAACGGAGGTTCGGATGGCAGTGCCCGTGTTTTCAAAGTGGAGTTCCGGATTGCAATAGCGCAACGGATCTTAAATGGCGAGAGTGTGTCTTCGCTGAGTAGTCAGTACAAGATCAAGCGCAGCGTTCTTTATCGCTGGCGAGATGCGTATCGCGACAAAGGGAAGGCTGGCATTCGGCCGGCCCAGAGGCCGCCCGGCCGGGCGCGAACGGAACGCTCAATGGCCAGCCGTCGATCACAGCGGACGGAAGATAGCGGAGTTAGAGCGTCGACTGGGAAGGATGGCGATGGAAAACGATTTTTTAAGAAGAGCCTTCAAGCGAGTAAAGGAAGCACGCTCGAAGAACAGCGCGCCTGGCGAAGCGCGTTGTACGGAGAAGTGATGCAGCTGGAAGGCAAAGCCGGACTCTCTATTCTGGAAGCATGCGATGCCGCACGTGTTAGCCGCGCAAGTTTTTACAGGCATTTCGATGAGCACCTGCCGCGGCAGGCGGATACCGAACTGCGCCAGCAGATCCAGCAAATCTGTCTTGATAACCGTTGCTATGGTTCTCGGCGGGTCATGATTGAACTACAAAAGCTAGGGCCTGGTCGTAAACCGCAAGCGGGTGATGCGACTCATGCGCGCTGACAACTTATTGTGCCTGCGCAAGCGACGCTTTGTTTGCACCACCGATTCGCGTCATACTTACGCCGTCTACCCCAACCTCACCCTGCGATTGGAAGCCCAATGGCATCAACCAGTTATGGGTAGCCGATATCACCTACATCCGGCTGCGGGAATCATTTCTCTACTTGGCAGTCATTCTGGATGCTTATTCGCGGCGCGTGATCGGCTGGGCACTTGGCAATACGCTGGAAGCCGAACTCGCACTTGCAGCTCTGCGTAGCGCCTTGGCGGATCGGCCGGCGCCTGCATCACTGATTCATCACTCCGATCGCGGCGTACAGTACTGTGCCCGAGCCTACGTCGATCTACTGCAGTCCTACGGCATCCGCATCAGTATGAGTCGGAGCGGCAACCCATACGACAATGCTCTGGCGGAAAGCTTCATGCGCACTCTCAAATGCGAAGAAGTCTATCTGAATACCTACCGCGATCTGGACGATGCTGCGCTTCACATCCAAGATTTTCTCGAACGCATTTACAACTGCGAACGTTTACACTCCAGTCTTGGCTATCAATCCCCGGCAGCATACGAGGCTCTTACCTATGCCAAGTCTGCGGAGGTGCTGGCTTGAGTTTTCTAAGGCATAAGAAGATCTATCAGTCCGATGGGCTTAAGAGGGAGTTGAACTGGTCGTTCAGCTCCCTCACAGACCATCGTTCCGATGAGTCTTCAACCGGCTATTCCTTCATGAGTTGCTCTCCAGCAGAGCTCATGTCCGCTTCGCCGGTTCTGCAAAGCTTCTCGCTTAACCTTGCTGCTGTAAAGCCCGCAGCAGCCAACCACAACTGTCCCTCTTACTCGCTGTCTCAAGCGAGGGGTCCACTCCATCATGTCCCTCTTTCTCGCTGTCTCAACGGAGGGGTCCACTGCACTCAAGGTTTCGAATACTGTCCCGATTCCCAACGCAATCGTGCCCACATCGGTGGGCAGATACCAGGTGCATTGGCGAGTCGAAAGCTTCCCGTTTGATCGGCAGGAAGCCTGCTCAAACTGCTGGCGATGACGTTTGGTGGGGACTCGGCTTGCACCGACTGTAACCGGGTCCTTCGCCTGCCGGGATTCCTGAACCAAAAGTACGCTCCGGCGCAGCTTGTAACGGTCGAATACGCGAGTGAATAGACCGCGCATTCCGAGGGCTTTCATCTAGCTAGTCCGGTCCTGATTGGGAGCTTATATCGGCCTGGCTCTGGCTAAGGGATTGCCTTCCCGTCGGGGACGTCGTCACGATCCTTCAGGTTCGCCGGCGCTTCCAGATGCCACACAAGCTCCGAGCTCTGTTTTGCCCAAGCGCATGAGATAACGTTAACGGCGCAGAGGATGATCGCCCGCAAGATGATCGCCTGATTTCAGTCACCAAGGAGGTTCGTTTATGCCCTGATAGAAGTTATCCAAAGCCGATACGTAGGCGTACCCATTCGGCTCGATGCGGCCACCGCAACCCTGATCGATCAATACGCCACATTGGTCCACTGAACGGCCGACAATGTCGTGGACAAGGCGCTTAACTATGTGTTCGCCAAAGACCGCTAGTTTCAGGAGTATCTGAAGTCGTCTCGCTCGGCGAAAGCGGCTCCCTCTCTGCGCGTGCGCAGTGGCGCAGCCAGCGATGCTGCTAAGTCCTCTGCCAATGGCAGAGAGTCCATCGCATGGGTGGACATGCGTGATGGGGTGCGTCGTGAATCAGTTCCGAAGGCATAATTCGCGCGCGGTAGAAGCATAAGGTGCTTCTCACCGGGCGTTTCGACACTCCACACCTGAAAGGGAACTGCCTAGATACTTTCGTATCTCGATGTATACCGCAGAAACAGACGATGCTTGCTAACGCGGTATCTGCCAGGATACTGGCAATCTGGGAATTGAGGTGCCGCATGACTGACGCTCAAATGACGGAACAACGAACTTCGCAAGAGCTGCGCGGACGGGACCGAGGCTCTCTCGACCTAAGCACAAAGCTCACAGTGGCCGAATCGAAAAGCATCGAAGACGCGGCCTTGCGAGCATCGAAGACACCTAGTGAATGGGCGCGAGACGGTGCTTCTCCGGGCGTCAGCTTCGCATATTCACAGAACTTGTGGGTATCCAAATGCTCCTGATGAACACGCTTGAACCGCTCATGCGTGCCGAAAAGCTCGGCATGGAACCGGTCTTAGCTCCATTCCGCGGAGTTCACACAAGCAAGGCCGCGCAGGGCACAGGAACTCCTAGCCTGCCGTAGTCAAAACAGGGAGAAATGACGATGTCCACTGTTCAACAAGGGGGACGGAAAGAATCCATTGTGTGGCCGCCGGGCACGTATACACGCTTGGAGCCCTTCTATTTGCGTGCACGTTGACCGGGGTCTTTGTCTACATTCAGCCGCCATTGCCTCCAGCCCCTCCTCGCCGGGCGGCTCTGGGCCTATGCGACGCAACTACACAGTTTTCCTGGTCTGGAAATCCCTGGCGCATGAAGTACCCATGCTTGCTATTCCAATCGGCTCTGACCCACCCGGAACTGCCGCCAGATTTCACATCATGGCACAGCCAGATTTAAAGAAGTGGACGAGCTAACCAACGGACCGCCTGAGGTATTTGATTGAGAAAGTATTGCAAGGTCTAAGCTATCACGAGCGGGCTGATCAGCTCACAAAGTGATTTTAAAGACGCTCGGACTGGATGTGGCCGCCGATATTATCGAACACATATTTCAAAAGTATGAGACGAACAACCTGGCAGAAAGAGATTCCCAGCTATCACCTTCTGGCAGATGGTGACGGAAGGCCGTGCATCGACGATACATCCGAACCGGATATGGAAGCCGAACATGCTCGGCGTTGGCAACGAGACCGACACGTTCAGGTCGCCGTCTGGTGTTTGATGCTCATGCCATCCTCAGAGGGGAGGTAGTCACGAACTGCCTCCCCTCGATCGAATAGCTATGAGAGGTTCACCTATCAGCAGAGACTTGTTTCGGGTGGCTAAGCGGTCAGAAAAATTCCATCTCAGATGAGTTCAGCATCCATTTTGTCAGGTGCCGCGCTTCTGATCGGCGAACAAAATGGAATGAAGAACGGTTGGACTGCAGAGTGTATTTTTTAGCTATTGTGACTGGTACAATTTCCGCAATCCAAGCAGAATTTCCACACACTGTGCTTTGATATTCAAGCTCCGCGCATTTTTTGATAATCGACGGCAAAAGGCTTTCCCACTCTCAAAAATATATGTATTATCCGCTTATCGAGGAGCACGTGTTCTGTGAAATGATTTGCGCTTTGCAAACAACTATAGATATAGTCCTCGAAGACACGGAGATCACACCGCACTTTATAGATGTTCGAAGCATCTTCCGGCGGACCGCAAACGGGTTATGGCGATTCAATGTTCGGACACGCATCTCTGCGCTTTGTAGGTCTGCTCACCTGTTCTGTACCCTCCGAAAAGCGACTGTCTCCTTCGAGGGGCGTTGCAGGAATGCGCGCCCAGGTTTACTAACAGGCGTGCCTGAATGTCTGCGCCAGTATGACAGCCGTGTTTCGACTGGTTTGAATTTGTAACACGAGGTTGCTGTTGATGAAGAGTATTTCCGCCCACTTGAGGCCATCTTTTCCCCGGGTGCCAAATCCCTTTCGTGCTGTGATGGTCTTACCGCCGGCTCTTGCGCGGATTGTCTCTCAATCTTCCGTTTGCCACCCGCAATCCTTAGCCTCTGTCTCCTTCTCGCTCAAGCAGTCCCCGGAGGATATACGGGGCACCACCCGGCTGACTGCCGCCGCGACCTGCGCCAATTGCTCCTCAGGCGATGTAAGGAGTAGCTTTCCCCTGAGCTCTGTCGACGCTTGGGTGGTTAGGATCACATCGGGAAGCGCCACAGGAACTTTGCCATCACGGCCAGCTATCAGTGCCAAACTGCTACCGCCTTCATGTCAGGATCCATCGGCAGCATTCCTTGCAGCGCTCGCCGGGCCACTTCGGCATGTAGAAGAACACGGATATGCTACGACAGCGATCACGGCAACCAGGAAATACGTCGTCGCGATTGAGAATGCCAACGATAATGCTCGATTCGGGGTGTCACGCTTGGATTGCTTGCTACTGGCAGCTCACCCCAAAATAGTTGGGACTGCCGAACCCATTCCCGATCCGGATACAACTATCCGGTTATGAAGGACGGTAGAAGGACGCCGAAGGACTGAGTAGCAATCTTCTTACGCTCTCGCACTAAGCCCTAACGCGTGAAAGACGCTCGATCGTGGGTAGCGTGCTAGCACTAATCTGGAACCCTAATGATGGTCTTAAGACAGCCGCGAACGCCTAGGTCGTCGCGTATCAATTCCGGATAGCTGCGGCGGAAGCAGCTTCCCTGAAGAGGCCAAGAAATCAAGCTACAACACTGCCGTGGACATCGCGAGGTGTATTGAAGTTATGTCCCGAAAGGAAGGAAGACAGAAATGAAAAGCTTATTAGTGCTGATGTCTTTGTTACCATTGGTTTCTACTGCGCAGATTCGGAGTCTCTCCTGTAGTAGTAGTTCCATAACAGGAGCCGCAAGCGACGCATGCACGGTGGCGTTGAGCTCACCTGCAGGTAGTAACGGCCTAACCGTGAGTTTGACGAGCAATAACCCCGCGGTCACACTGCCGGGTCATATCTGGGTAGGACCTAACGCGACGCGCCTCAGCTTCACCGCAACCGTCGCGGCGGTGACAAAAGCACAAACTGCGATCCTCACGGCCATTTATAATTACGCAGGGATCCAACTCTCCACAGACCGTTTCCTTAAACTTGTATCCTCTCGCAAATTCAGGATCCGCTTTATCGGTCACACCTTCCAGCTTATCTTTCGGCAGTGTGTCGCTGAACACCGCATCGACCTTATCTGTGACATTGAAAAATACAGGTAACTCGCCTGTTACTGGGACTGCTGCGGTTACGGGAGCTGGCTTCTCCATGTCGCCACTACAAGGCACGCTGTCTCCAGGCCAATCATCAACAGCGGTAGTTCAATTTGATCCCTCCTGGGAGGGCGCGGCCACAGGCCGTCTGACGATCGAAACAAACGCTGAAAACCCCTTAATAATAGTTCCTCTAACAGGCACGGGAGGATCAACAACACAGCACTCGATCATTCTCAACTGGAGTGCGCCTGCCAGCTCTCCAGCGCCAATCACAGGCTACATCACATATCGTTCTACGAACGGCGGAGGCTACACAGCGTTGAATTCGACGCCATCTACCGGGAGTACCTATGTGGATACGGCAGTCCAGTCCGGAGTGAGCTATAGTTATTATGTCAAGAGCGTGACTTCGAATGGCTGTGACCAGCGATCCCTCAAGCACGGTTAAGGCCAACGTTCCATGAGAGGAAATATCGACGTAACGCTAACCTGGAGAGCGCGTGAAGATTGCACTGACACACCCAGTAGTCGCCGTGGCTGCATTTTCGCCAGACACAAGACCATCGTCCCAGAAGCTGGTATGCGCGAGCAATCCGCACTGTTACCATGATCGTCTCTCTGCAGCCTGTTCGCTGGCCAGGCGCAGAGCTACCACCAGAAGGAGTTCACTGCGGGAGCAGAATTAATGGTCGCAGCACGGCGTCGTTGCAGGCGATTGGCGAGGCCGTCTCGCCGCACTCGGGACTTGCCGGTGCGGTTTCGGCTGAGGAGTTTGCCAAGCTCAGTCAGGGCGAGCACTCGGAGACAGGCGAATAGCTTGTTCGCCAGACATCGTCGTAAAAATACCAGGATGCGGATAGTAAGATCATTCCAAACGATGGAGCATCGCGCCGGACGGACGCAACTTTCTCTGCTTCCGACGGGTTTGGTGGTCGGCCAACAACATGGGGCGGTGGAGCCGAATCCCTCTCTACGCCAAAAGATGGGAATAGGGTGGGTGCCGGAACCGGGCTTGCTATGCTTACCTCAATTTGCCGCAAACAAATCAGCTGCTCCTAATGGCAGATACCTTGGGGGAGGAATGGCAGCCTCCTCAAGCCAAAAGACGAGAAGAGGAAAGCTTGAATGGGGCACTCGAGCCGTTGGTTGTTGGTTGGAATGATAATTTCTATTGCGTGGTGCGGAAAATAGCAGGTCCCGTTCGATTTCCTTAGCAAGCCCGGGCAGGATGACAAGGCGGGGAAACGGCAGGTCAATATTGATGTGCGACCGTCGAAAAGTTAGCTTCGCGGCACAAACTGCAGCACTTTGACTCCCTCGAAGGTCCCTAGTTCGCGGACCTGGTAGGAACTCCCAGCCTTCTTGCGCAGCCAGTCAAGCGTGGCAAAAGACGGGCCAAAGGCCATAGCCAGAAAACGCTCGTGGCGTTGGGTCGCTTGTTGCAAAAACTCCGAAGCGGAGCGCATGCCCTCATCGTTGAGTGTCCTCGGAAGCGGCACGACCGGCACGGTGAGCTTGTAATAACTGAGCTGGGGCAGAATTCCGCTCTCCGCAACCGCAGCTCCTGTAGGCATCCGCATGTGATCGGCCTCCGGGAGATCACTGCAGATCAACACGGGAGCGTTATCAGCCGCGGCGTTCTTCTCCGCTATCGCCACCGCGTATTTCCAGCTGTACTGATGCCGCCGGAAAGACTGTGTGGTAAGGCAGATGCATGCCGAAACGGTGACCAACGCTGCGCAAAGGAGCAAGCGCAGGGTGCGCGAATCGACGCGACTCACGGCCAGGCCCCAGCACAGCGCAATCCCAGGAACCGCCACAAGCCGGTAGCGGGGTACGAAGATGTGGATAGATGTCCCCGCGCTTAGCCCATAAAGAATCAGGAGTGGAAACAGCGCTAGGGAGGTGCAGATCAGGAGCATCCAGCCATCCCAATCCCTCCAGTCAAGTTGGCGGCGGAACGCTGCCACGGCCAGGAAAATCCCAAGCACAATCACTAGTCGGTGCACTGTGACCGTAGAAACCAACTGCGTCAGTCGCGGCGCTTCGTAGAACACATGGGTACTGCTGGTGCGTATCATGGTTTGGAGTCGCGGAACCGCCGGCCCAAACGCCATTGCAAATACCAGCAGAGCGATGCTGAGCTGGCGCCACAACACCTTTCGATCGGCAGCCTTGCCGGCGATGAGACACACCAGCAAGGCCGGCAGGATGGCTGCGAACAGCATTTGAAACTCGACCACGCTTGCTGCCAACAGGCCGAAGACGGCCGCCAGCCAGTTGGAGTTGTTATGCCGTAAATGAACCAGCGCAAGGATGGACGCGTTTAGTGCTAAGGCAGCAAAGGCGTAGGGGCGAACGTCAATAGCCGCAAAGATGATGATGGGATGAAGACAGAACACGATCGCCGTGATAAAGGCTACATCCCACGCGAACAATTGCCGCGCCGCGCGATAAAGCAGATACACGGCCGCAAGCATCGGCAGCAGCGATGAGATGCGGAGCGTTAGCTCACCGGTGCCCATCGCCTTGGTCCACAGCCATAGCAGGAAAGAATACACCGGTGAATCGGGCCAAAAATGCCGCGACGTGATCCCGGCAACGCCGCCCTTGATCAGAAAGAACGAGACGGTCTCATCAAGCCAAAGCGGCGCCCGGATGACCAGCAACCAGATCGAGATAGAAACGGCAAGAGCTACAGCATAGAGGATGTATCGCGCGCGTTCTGAGATGGGCAGGGAATGAGCTAGCGGGGCTTCGCGGATTGCTTCCATAGGATCGTTTAGTCCCGGTTACTCGAAAACGGCCGTGTGTGTGGTTCCAGCTGACCCGGCTGCAGTTTTTCCGCCGGCGAATAGGCAAGAAACTCGGGCTTGGCCAAGCCCCAGCGCTCCGGCCCGAAATCGAGAGCCGTACCCAGTACTCTGAATCCAAATTTCACGGGTAGCCTCTCCAGCAAGGGCGGTTCCGGCCCCGATAGCCGGTGTGATATTTCAGCGTCCTCCTGGATCAGCATATTCTCGATGCACGTAAGACCACGGTTCGAGATGTACTTGCAGAGCGGCATGCCCCCTTTGAGCGCACCCCGGCCTTGAATTCGCGAGGCGAGCACACTGTCGTACTCTCCATTTGCAATCATCGAGGTCATGACGGAAACCAGCTTGGGCGTGTATGGGTAATCAGGGTGGAGCATTACCACGATATCCGCGCCCCGCTCCGGGGCAGCCGTGTGACAGGTTTTCTATCGCTGCCGTCGGGCATCGTCGCTGAGGATCACCTCACCGACAACCTCCCATGGAATCTCGTCGACCGTGCGGCGCAAGGTCCTTGCCGCGTTGTAAGCAGGCACCACCACCACTTTCTTATCGTTCAGCATGGTTCCACCTCCGGTTGGATCGGACCCGATTATAAGGACTTGCTCTAAACTGACAGGCTGGATGATGCGCTGTACCGGGCCAGTTGGAGTTTACTATTCGCTGGTGCCAGAGTGTTCTGCATGACCGTTTGCACGCCCTCTTTATGCTTAGTGAACCGAACTGATCAAGGTGCCGGAATTCGTGGTGGGCAGCAGACACAGCTTCCTCCACCCAAACCCGCCGTACAACGTGAACAGTTGACCGTTCATATCGCTCGACATCATCCTGTCACCAGTTGTAGCGAACTTATGCTATCTCATCCGGCGCCCTTGCTCTAGTCCCATTACTGGACCTGCGCTGCTAGTACAAGCCAGTCCGCCCCAGACCAACGCATCGGTACTCTCGTTTCGGGGTTGTCTGCCCTTGTGCTTCTCAATTGGCATCGATGGTCTCCCGTCTGACCGCAATCTAGAGCTTATCGACGAGGAGGTGTTCTGTACAAATGTAAGGTTGGGCCGTTCCTCAGCTGGCGGGGTATATCATGACTCGTATTTGGGGGGGACAGATGATTCACGAAATACTTCATGAGCTGTTTCAGTGGCATTATATCCATGAACTTCTCCACCTATTGAGTGGTTGTGCTGGCTCGTTCCTTGGGACCTGGGTCTACTTCTTGACGTTCCAAAGGCGCAGAATCGAAGGAGAATCGTGATCAGTGGCCCAAAGGCAGGCTGTCATCGGAAGAACTAGTCGATAACGATTCGACTCACCCCCTAGAATTCCCATGCCGGAGCTATAGGTACAAATCCAGGAACACCTGGGCGGGCCTTCGGCCATTATGGTATCGCACGACTCTCCCACAGCCTTCCAGGTTGTCCCGAGACATGATGTTTGGAATGTAATCCGAACGCATGTGGTCCGCGTAGGCTCGGCCGAAACGTGTAATTTAGTGGTAGTCTGCCATTGGAAATAAGGCTGCCGCCTATCCGTCCAGCGCAATTTTCCGATGCCCTTGCGTAGGGATTAAAGTGACCAATTTGTGTCATTGAGGACGACTGAAGAAGGAGTAACAATTTTAAGACGTGGTGGGTTTGCACGATTGGAGGTCGCGTGTCTTAGCTCTCAATTTCCATGTGAGTAGAATCGGCG
This sequence comes from uncultured Acidobacteriaceae bacterium, assembly GCA_963847155.1. Classification (GTDB taxonomy): domain Bacteria; phylum Acidobacteriota; class Terriglobia; order Terriglobales; family Acidobacteriaceae; genus PALSA-350. The sequence continues at coordinate 56,921 of CAWJZH010000015.1, forward strand.
CGAGGCAGCGGCTCCGGGAGAGCCTCCACTGACTGGAAATGTTTCCTTCAACCCCGGAAGAGCAGACGGATCTACAGAGGTGAGAACGTTGTTCAGTTCATGTTCCCAAGGCAGGCGCAATAGGATTTGCATGCTCGACCGTTTGTGGGCGAATCTATTAGCGTTGTGGACATGTTCCTTGGTCGCCGTTGCGGTCTCTGGCTGTGGTAGCGCATCCGGGGGCAGCATGACCGCGACGGAGAGTGGGGGCACCGAGTACTGGGGCGTCGGCGTCGCTCAGTACAATTTCCTGCGTCAAAGCATCCTTGACGGGAGCCGGAACCGATGCATGTACAGTGACGCTTAGTACGGCTGCCGGAAGTGGTGGTTTGAGCGTGGGCCTAACCAGCGGCAACGCGGCCGTCACGGTTCCAGCTACGGTGACGGTTCCAGCAAATGCAACGAGTGCGGGGTTCACCACGACCGTGTCGGCGGTGGCGACTGCGCAAGCGGTTACTTTGACAGCAAGCGTTGGCGGGGTTTCCAAGACCTTCGCGATACAATTGAATAATTCCGCGACGAACGTCGCAGCGTTAAACATCAGCACGCCCAGTCTGGCCTTCGGAAATGTCACGGTGAATACGACATTGATACTGCCAGTGATGATCACATCAACTGGAACTGCCCCGGTGACGATCAACTCAGCCATTTTGAGTGGGACGGGCTTCACTATGTCGGGAGCTACATTCCCGGTCACCTTGAATCCGAACTCAGCGCTAACGCTCGATTTGAACTTCGATCCCCAGACTGTGGGAGCGGTGACTGGCCAGTTGACCGTGGATAGCAATGCATCAACGAACACTTCAGCTTTGGTCGGTCTCAGCGGCACCGGGGTGAGCGGGAGCGGAAGCGCTTCTCATCAGGTGACTCTAAGTTGGGATGCGCCCAGCAGTTCATCTGATTCGGTTGTCGGCTATGACGTCTATCGCGCAACAGGCGGTAGCTCTGCGTATCAGTTGCTCAATTCACTGGCCGGAACCCAGACGACGTATATCGACACCAACGTCCAGGCGAACGCGATCTATGTCTACTACGTAACCAGTGTCGATTCTTCCAGGGTCCAGAGCCCATCGTCCAATCTGGTTACTGCGACGATCCCCTAGACCGTCCACAAAAGCTGAATCAATGGACAATTGTAGGTTTTCCGCTTGCGCAGTCATTTCTGCCACGTTGAGCGCTCATGGACTGAAAAACCGCCACCTCAACGTTACTTAAGAATCCTTTGGTTACTTCTGTACTGGTTCGCTCCGCTAGCATTACTAAGTAGTGTGATGAAGGAGGATCATCGCGGAGTGGGGATTCAATGGCGAGCAACCCGAGTACGATCAACTTCGTCAGCCTCTCACAACACGATCGAACTACCCGCTTTTCGATCAACTTGTGTGAGGGCATCGCCGACATAAACGATGATTCAGGTTCACGGTAGCCGGAGAGTTACGCAGCCTCTAGATGTGACCAGTAAGACTCTTACAAATTCTTCTTTTTGTCTGCCTCTGGAAAACAAGAGAGCGTTTACAGAGGGGTGACGAGTGTTCAGTTCCTATAGTGTCGGCGTCCGCGATACGATCCGCACAATCAACTTTTCGTGCCTAAAGCTTTTTGTCACGCTCGCAAGTTGCTTCATCATTGGATTGGCAGGTTGCGGATTTCGTCGAATTCTTCAAGTGCCGGGCCACTTAGCGTCTCGCCTGGCTCCATCAGTTTTGGCGTGTTGCGGTGGGACAAACGGCGACCACGAAAGTCCTGCTTCTGAATGTGACTTCGGACCCCGTCGTTATCTCACAGGTGAACGTTTCGGGACAGAATTTTTTTCTTAACAGCTCAGACGAATCTCCCCACTACGATCAACAGCCGCTCTGCCGCCAACTTCCAGATTGGTTTCAAGCCTGGCACCGGCTCGAGCTATTCCGGCCAGTTCACCGTGTTAGGGCCAGGAGGCAAGCCGATCTATGTGGGCCCGATCAGCGGTCAAGGGCGCGGTAGCAATAGCAACAGCGCGAAAGCCATACTTAGTGTCAGTACTGCCAATCTGACTTTTGGCAATGTGACAGTTGGGTCCGCATCCACGCAATCTCTGACGTTGGCTTCTACGGGAACGGCGCCGGTTACGATCAGTTCGGGCACTCTGAGTGGTACCGGCTTCACGCTGTCGGGAGGTGTATTTCCCGACCGTTTGAATCCCGGCCAATCGTTGACGTTAAATGTGCAGTTCGATCCCACCACCGCCGGAGCGACGTCCGGAAAGTTGACAATTCAGAGCGACTCAGTCAGTAACAGCACTGCGGTGGTCAATCTGGGCGGCACAGGGGTGCCGATCGCTAGTCCGCAATTGACGCTGAGCACGGCCAATCTGACGTTTGGCAATGTGACGATGAAGACTTCATCGAAACAGCCCGTGACCCTGACCTCCACTGGCACGGCGCCGGTCACCATCAATTCAGGAAAACTGACAGGCAAGGGCTTTACCATCTCGGGCGCGACGTTCCCGGTCACCTTGAATCCAAGCCAGTCGGTAAACCTGAATGTGCAGTTCGATCCCATCGCTACCGGACCGGCGTCTGGACAATTGACGATCCTGAGTAACTCTTCTAGCAATAGCACCGCGGTAGTAAATGTGAGTGGCACGGGAAGTGAGACTACAAGTCCGCAGTTGACGCTGAGCGCTGCGAGTTTGACGTTTGGCAATGTGACCGTGAATACAGCCGCGACGTTCCCTGAGACGTTCACTTCGACGGGGACCGCCCCGGTGACGATCTACTCGGCAACGCCAAGTGGTACTGGTTTTACGGTGTCCGGAGCCACGTTCCCGGTTATCTTGAACCCCGGTCAGTCAATCACCTTGAAAGTGCAGTTCGATCCGAGCGCAGCAGGAGCGGGTTCTGGCCAGCTCACGATCCAGAGCAACTCTTCGACCAACGGTACAATAGTGGTGAATCTTAGCGGTACGGGCACGACGGCCGCAAGTCCGCAGTTGACGGCCAGTACTGCCAGCCTGATGTTCGGCAACGTGACGGTAAATACAGCATCGACCCAACCCGTGACGTTGACTTCCAGTGGAACGGCGCCGGTGACGATAAACTCAGCTGCATTGACGGGCACGGGCTTCACCATGTCGGGGACTGCATTTCCAGTCAAGTTGAATCCAAGCCAGTCAGTCACGTTGAATGTTCAATTTGATCCCGCCACGGCGGGGGAAGCGTCAGGGCAGTTGACGATTCAGAGTGACTCGTCTACAAACAGCACAGCTGTAGTCAATCTGAGCGGAACGGGCACGGCAGCAACCAGTCCGCAACTGACACTGAGCGCGGCCAGCCTGACGTTCGGCGATGTGACGGTAAACACGGCATCGACGCAGCCCGTGACGCTGACCTCTACCGGAACGGCGCCGGTGAAGATCGATTCGGCCGCGACCAGTGGAGCCGAGTTTACGGTGTCGGGAGCCACGTTCCCCGTTACCTTGAACCCCGGTCAATCGGTGACTCTGAATTTGAAATTCGAACCCAGCGCCACCGGAGCGGCGACGGACCAGCTTACGATCCAGAGCGACTCGTCTACCAACAGCACGGCTGTCGTCAGTCTGAGCGGCACGGGCACGGCGGCCACAAGTCCGCAGTTGACGCTTAGCGCAGTCAGCCTGATATTCGGCGATGTGACGCTGAACACGGCATCGACGCAACCGGTGACGCTGAGTTCTACAGGGACGGCGCCGGTAACCATCAACTCGTCGGCATTGACTGGAAGTCGGCTTCACGGTGTCGGGAGCTACTTTCCCGGTCACTTTGAATCCAGGGCAGTCAGTGACCTTGAATGTGCAGTTCGATCCGGCCACCGCAGGGGCAGCTTCTGGACAATTAACGATCCAAAGCGATTCGTCTACTAACAGCACGGCAGTTGTCAATCTGAGCGGGACCGGTATGGCCACGGTGGTGCCGAATCCGCCAGTTGACCATCAGCCCGGCGAGTCTGGCATTCGGCAATGTGACGTTGAACACGCCAACGACGTTGCCGGTGACGCTGAGTTCCAGCGGGACAGCGCCAGTGACCATCAACTCGTGCGACATTGACCGGAGCGGGCTTCACGATGTCGGGAGCTACCTTCCCGGTGACCTTGAATCCGACCCAGTCGGTGACGCTGAATGTGCAGTTTGATCCGACGGCTACGGGAACGGTGACGGGTCAGCTGACCATCCAGAGCACCTCGTCGACCAACGGCACGGCGGTGATCGGGCTGAGCGGCACGGGCACGGCGGTGCCAGGAACGTTGAGTTGTTTGTCCTGCAGCAGCGCCTCGCCGACCGGAGCCGGGGGCGATAGCTGCACGGTGACGCTGAGCTCGGCTGCGGGCAGCGGTGGAGTGAGTGTGGGGTTGAGCAGTAGCAGTGCTGCAGTCACGGTTCCGGCCGCGGTGGTAGTGCCAGCCAATGCGACCAGTGCCGGGTTCACGGCTACGGTAAGCTCCGTGACGACGGCGCAATCGGTAACCCTTACAGCGAGCACAGGGGGAGTATCGAAGACCTTCGCTCTGCAGTTGAACGCCGCGGTACCGCAGTTGACCATCAGTCCTGCGAGCCTGGCATTCGGCAATGTCACGGTGAACACGCCAACCACGTTGCCAGTGACGACTGAACTCCAGCGGGACAGCACCGGTGACCATCAACTCGGCAGCATTGACGGGAACGGGCTTCACGATGTCAGGAGCGACCTTCCCGGTGACCTTAAACCCGACCCAGTCAGTGACGCTGAATGTGCAGTTCGATCCGACGGCTGCTGGAGTAGTAACGGGTCAGTTGACCATCCAGAGCAACTCATCGATTAACGGCGCGGCGGTGATCGGGTTGAGCGGAACGGGCGCGGCGGTACCGGGAACGTTGAGTTCCGTGTCCTGCAGCAGCGCCTCGATGACGGGAGCTGGGACCGATAACTGCACGGTGACGCTGAGCTCGGCTGCAGGAAGTGGCGGAGTCAGTGTGGGGCTAAGCAGCAGCAGTCCTGCGGTCACGGTTCCGGTTGCGGTGGTGGTGCCGGCCAATGCGACCAGTGCCGGCTTCACGGCGACTGTGAGCTCGGTGACGACGGCGCAAGCGGTGAGCCTGACAGCGAGCGCGGGCGGAGCGTCGAAGACGTTCGCTCTGCAGTTGAACGCCGCGATACCGACGTTGAGCATCAGTCCTGCAAGCCTGGGATTCGGCAACGTGACAGTGAACACGCCAACGATGTTGCCGGTAACCCTGACCTCCAGCGGGACGGCTCCCGTGACGATCAACTCGGCGACATTGTCGGGTGCGGGCTTCAAGATGTCGGGAGCGACCTTCCCGGTGACCTTGAACCCGAGCTTGGCGATAACCCTACAAGTGCAGTTCGACCCGACGGCTACGGGAGCGGTGACAGGTCAGTTGGTTATCCAGAGCAACTCGTCGACCAACGGCACGGTGACGATCGGACTTAGCGGCACAGGGGAAAGCGCTTCCCACCAGGTAACCCTGATCTGGGATGCACCAAGTAGTTCGACCGATCCGGTAGCGGGCTATCACGTCTATCGATTAAGTGGAAGTGGCTCTGCATATACTTTGCTGAACTCCTCTGTGGACACCCAAACGACCTATGTTGATACCAATGTCCAGAGTGGCGCGACCTACGACTACATCGTAAAGAGCGTCGACGCCGCGGGCGTAGAAAGCACGGCGTCCAACGGGGCTACTGCAACCATACCCTAGCTGAGCTGCTTGCCCGTGGGTTCAATGATGGGAGCTACGTCCCAATACGTCGAATCGCGGGCCTGGCACTCGCAGATTGCACGCCTTTTCGCGTCGTAAGCGTCAATTGTTCCCTCATCGAAGGTGCCGGTAGCCTGTCTGGTCTCTTTAGCCAGGCAGCAGCCATGTCTTCCCCCTCAAGCCTCTGTTCGATCGTCATTGCATCGCCAACCTTTTTGCTGGCTCTCGATATCTGTTGGATGGCAATTAAATACCACTTGTAAGCTTGCATGAGATCCGTTTCATCGGCTCTTCGCGCCCAATAAAAGCGAGCCAAGTCGAGCTGGGCCATCGGAACGCCATTTTGGGCAGCCTCCAGGCATTCGATCAGGCTCGATTCGTTGAGCAACTCGCGGCAGTTGTAGTCTTTCTCGGTGGATTTGAATGCCGATTGCGATTGGCCATTCCAATTTAGTGCCATCGACAACAGCTCAACCCGACTCGATACGCCAAGCTTATCAAAGACCTTGAAAAGGTAGTTCTTTACGGTATGTTGGCTCAGACCCAGGCGTTCTGCGATTTTCCGATTTGACCAGCCTTGGGCGACGCTTTCTACAATTTCCATCTCCCGCTTAGATAATTGATCCATGCCTGGAGCATGCGCCGAAGAAACGCTGCGTGAAGAAACAAGGCCTGAAGCAACAGAGCCATCTGTTGACTGTTGGCCCAGATTTCCCCGTGATGCACACTTCTCACGCATTTGCTCAACGTCTCAATCGACTCTTGCCGGCTTAGTATCCCTCGGGCGCCAGCCCGAAACGCCTCCAGTACACACTCAGATTTAGAAGAATCCAAAAGCACCACCGCACGGATGTCCGGATGCTGCTCGCGCAATTTTCTTAAGACCTCAAACCCGCGGCCAGGAAGCCCATCAAGCTCGGAGCTGAGGAGAAGAACATCAATATTGTGAAGATTTGGGCGCGCGATTAATTCCTGCGAATCCGATCCGATTACTTCGAATGCGCCATCGCGTCTCATTGCATCTGCCAGCAGTGTGGTGTGAAGCCGCGTGTCATCAGCCACTAACACGCGAACGGCGGGCTCCGGAACTTCATCGAGCATCCCTGTACTCCATCACAGATTTTCTAAATGAACATTGTCCGGGGGGAGTCGAGCCGAGGTGTTGTGCGCCACGGGCTTTTGTTACAACTGGTCAATAATGCAATCCTGGTGCGATCTCTAAAACCAGGCTGGCTTCGCATGGTCGTGAGAAAAGACGAGAGCAGCTTCTCCTCGTGCCTCTCGCAGTAACGTCAGGGCCATGCTTTGATTCAAGGGCATACCAGCACCGGCAGCAAACTTAGATAGATCCACCATGGGTTGCGTTAGAAAATAAATCGCCAAAGGACGTCTTTCTTCTTATTTTGTTAACTAACTACTTGCCCAGCCGAAGATCGAGGAGCATTGAGCTCCCGAGGAGAACGGTAGAGAGATTATTCAGCGATGTCAATGGGATAATTGGTAACCGATTAACTGCTTACCTTTGCCATTTAGTAACAAAGTTTAGACTCGTTTGCCGCTTCAAGTATTCCTGTATGCGTATGATTCTAAAACACTTACGTCTGATATGCATTGGGGTCGCTCATCTTTCCTAAGAGAGCGTATGAGGTTGGGTGCAGATGGATTGGCTGTCCCGACGGTGTAACTTAGTGAGAACTCCTCCTCTGAGTGATTAGCCTCCGCGCGGAGGCCAGGGAAGGAGAAATGCTTCGCCGAGATGGTGTACCTCTTGCAGCAACTTGCATTGCGCTGTAGGCTCAGTTTCGTTCCCGTTAGATTTCAATCAGACTACGCCTCCCCCGGGCTCAAATCTGGTTGGTCAATTCCGCCGACTGTAATGTTGAGTATGGCGTATTCAAGACAGTTAAGATGCGATTAATTGCCCTGGCCTAGTGAAATCTAATAGTGCAAAAGAAACAGTAGTGGTGAAGCTGGAACGAAATCCACCGCGCTCGGATCAACTAATCCAAGTGCGCTAGATTCCAGAGTCTTGTTTTTTGTCAGTGCTAGCTTGGCTTCTCGCTTTTGTAGGTAGTTTTTTACTGCTTACGGCCTCAATCCAGATCGTAGGGTCACTAGGGAATGTGACTCGTAGGGCGAAGCTAGGTACATACAACAGTAAACATCCCGGTTGAGATTACTGCATATTACCCAGGAGTCGCAGAGGAGTAGGTCTTGAACGCTGCTAGTCAAATATCAAAGTCTCCAGATCCCGCCATTCTCGTCGGACAAAATGGGGAAAGCTGGTACGCAGTGCATGCCCGAGCGCAGCATGAAAAGGCCGTGGCTCACCGGCTCCGCGAGAGAGGTGTGACAACCTTCTTGCCCACATTTACCGAGGTGCATCGCTGGAACGACCGGAGAAAGACCATCGAGCTGCCATTGTTCAGCTGCTATTTGTTCGTCAAGTTGATGCCTCGCAACGAGGACCGGCAACGGGTGCTACGGACTGACAGTGTGCTTGGTTTGGTCGGAGCCCAGGGTTTCGGGACGCCCATCCCCAACGAGCAAATCGATTCAGTTCGAATTCTGGTCGAGGAGAAACTTCCTTGTTGCTCTCATCCCTTTCTCAAGACCGGGCAACGCGTGCGAATCCGGGGAGGCGCCCTAGAAGGTTTAGAAGGTATTTTTCTGTCTCGGCATGGGGAGCGACGGTTGATCATATCGGTCGATGCCATGCAGAGATCGTTGGCGATTCAGGTGGAAGGATACGAGGTTGAACCAATTTAGCCCGGACGTGGCTGGTTGAGTAGCTGCAGTACTGGCTTCCAACCAATCGGTTATCCACCCTACGGTTCGTCAGCATGGGTGGATCGTTGCTAAGGCGTTTTCACGCGTTCGTCTGTATTGCAAATACGGGCTAGAAGTGCTTTGGTGGTTCTTTGCCCTCCATGAACCAATCCTCATTAGTAAGAGCGATCAAGACAGCGAGACTATTAGTCGTCAGTCGCGACTCCGTTTTTGTTCGTACAATCTGGTCCATGGGCGAGTCCAGCTCCTGGCAGCTTGAAACCGTCGGGAACGTATGGGAGGCGATGGAGCGCGTCCAATCAGGCGCGAGGCCAGATCTGCTCTTGCTAGACCTTCCTCAAGGTGATTCCGATGGTTCGCACATTTTGCGCTGGCTGCGTCGGCTGCGTCCCGGACTGCCAATCATTTTGATTGGCCACCCCGGCGATGTACGCAAGCGCCAAGATGTGATTCGGCTCGGTGCTCGGGACTATCTCGTAAGACCCATCGACAAGGATCAACTGGCAACGGTAATTTGGAGCCATCTCTCCAGTGTGTTTGAATCTATTGAGGCGGATATCACGAGCGAAGACGTCGAGCGGATCAGCGAAGGAAACTTCTTCATTGGGGTTAGTCCAGTCATGCAGAAGCTCCGTGCCCAGGCGGCTTCGCTGGCCCAGACCAGCGTACCGATGTTGATTCTGGGAGAGGAAGGAAGTGGTAAAGAGACTATCGCCCGTCTTGTCCATAAGTTGTCGCTTCGTTCTGGATTCCAGTTCGCCAAGGTTAATTGTGCAGCACTGCCCGGCGATCTGCTGGAAAGAGAATTGTTCGGCTACGAGTGGGACGGCGCAGCCACACCGATCCAAATTAAGAGGGGCAAACTGGAGCTTTCCGTAGAGGGCACCATCCTGCTGGATGAAATTACCGAGATGCCGCTGGGAATACAGGCCAATCTGGTCCGCGTGTTGCAGAGCAAGCGATTTGTGAGGCCAGGAAGCTCCGCCGCTGTTGAGGTTGACATCCGCATTGTGGCTTCGAGTTCCAGAAATATAGAACGCGCGGTTTCTGAAAAGCGAGTCCGCGAAGATCTTTACTATGTCTTAAGCGCTTACACCATTCACGTGCCCCCTCTGCGGGAGCGCGGGGAGGAAATCCGGCTCCTCTCGCGCCATTTCATGCACAGACTCGCAAAGCAATATGGGCTTGCTCCGCGCGACTTTTCGCCGGCGATGCTGAAGACTTTTCAGTCGTATTCATGGCCGGGCAACCTGCGTGAACTGGAGATTGTCGTGAAACGCTATCTCATGACCGGCGACAAGCAACAAGTGTTCCCCAAAGGCCTGCCTGATTTGGAGGGGACTGACAGAAGTGGTGTTTCACCCTCCTCTTCCCATCGCCGGGTTCAAGCTCGTGGTTCGGCCTCAGGTACTGAGTCGCTTAGATCCGTCGTCCAGAGTGTCAAGTCTGAAGCTGAAAGGAACGCCATCGTCGAAGCGCTTGGGAAGACCGGCGGGAATCGAAAAGCCGCGGCAGGTTTACTAAAAGTAAGTTACCGCACATTGCTCTACAAGATCGAGCAGTATCAGTTGAAATCACCAGATACCACTGTGCTGCCTGGAAGCAATGGCCACAACGGCAATGGCCGGCCAGATTGAACCAGGTTGTAGACGCAATCTCCAGCGTCGTTGAGGGGAGAGTCTCTATGAAAAACAGAACCGCTCATACAGTAGGCTTAGGATGTATCCTGATGGCCTTCACCGGTCCCCTGTGGGCACAGGTGTCAGACGCCCGGGTTCCGGGCGCCTCTACATCGCTCACGCAATCCACCAGTAAGCCACACGACGGGAGCTTTGTGATTGGTAATGACGACCTCCTGGCGATCAACGTGTGGAAAGAACCGGACATTTCCAGGTCTATTCCCGTCCGGACAGACGGAAGGATCTCCCTTCCCCTGGTGGGTGAGGTACAGGCTGCGGGACGCACTCCGCTGCAACTTGAACAGGATATCTCCACCAAGCTGCAGAGTTATATCTCGCAACCTGAAGTCACGGTAATGGTCCAGGAGATTCGCAGCCAGAAGTTCAACATCCTGGGACAGGTTACAAAACCGGGATCATACCCACTTGAGACTGCGACCACCGTGTTGGACGCCATTGCTGCCGCCGGTGGATTCCGGGACTTCGCCAACCAGAAAGGGATTTACATTCTTCGTCAGAACCCCGGGGGCGGCCAATCGCGAATTGCGTTCAACTATAAACAAGTGATCAAAGGCAAGAGCGCGCAACAAAATATCACGCTTCAACCGCGAGATACCATCGTCGTGCCGTGAGGCGAGTCATGACTAAGCAAGTTCTTCTAAGCTTCCTACTCCTTGCAGGGTTACCTGCATGGCCGCAAGTATCTACAACCGATGGGGGTGTCGGCCTGAACTTGACCGATCAGAACGAAACTCCTCCGCCCGTGAACGGGAACAGCTATCCGACGGCCACCGGTGCGGAAAGGCGGTCGAACTATCTGCGTGTAGGGCTGGTCTTCACCAGTGGCTATAGTGATAATGTCCTTGGATACACGAGCAATCCCGTCGGCGACATCGATTACTCAATTTACCCCACAATCGCAATCAGCAAGACCACCCCGAGGGTGCTCTTGGATTTTGAGTACAGTCCGGGTTTCACGTTCTATCAGAAAACCACCTCCCGCAATCAAACGAATCAGAATTTGGGTCTAAACTTTCAATACCGATTGGGTCCACACGTAACCGCCACCCTCCGAGACAATTTTCGGCAGACTTCGAGCGTCCTCTATGCCAATCCTCTGTCAGGAGATGCGGCAGCCGTTCCGCAGTCCCCTACAGCACCGATCATCGGACCGGTCGGAGATCAGATCAGTAACAGCGCCGAGGCGCAACTCAATTATCAGTTCCGCAGGAACGGCACAATCGGAGCCAATGGCACGTTCAGCAACCTCCATTACCTTGATCCGAGCCAGGTTCCCGGCCTCTACGATTCCAGTTCGAGCGGGGCGGGCGCATTTTACAGCCATCGTCTTTCCAAGCGCCATTACCTGGGCGGCCACTATCAGTATGCCAAGACTCTGGCTTATCCGCTCAATATCGTGAGTACGGTCCAGACGAATGCCCTGTTCCTTTTTTACACACTCTATCTGACGCCTACCTTCTCGGTATCGGTATCTGGGGGACCACAGCACTATCAGATATCTCAAGTCGGTCTGACTTCTCAGAGCGCTTGGACCCCAACCGTGGTCGCGAGCGGGGGGTGGCAAGGACGTCATACCAATGTGTCTGCGAGCTATTCACACATGGTGTTCGGGGGCGGAGGACTCGTCGGGGTATTTAAGTCGGACAATTTAACATGTTTGGGCGATGGCAGGTCGCGCGGTACTGGAACCTGGGTGTGACCGGCGGCTATGGTAACAACAGGAATGTGACGCCTTCAGCTTTCCTGTCGACCGAAGGGGGCCACAGCCTCTGCGGGACGATCACGGCGAACCGTCAGCTTAGCGAGCGCCTCAATGTAGGGGTTCGGCTACACACGCCTACAGGAGAACTATGGCTTTATACAGTCGAGCTCCGGTGCCAATACCGATCGCGAGTTCGTGACTGTCTCCTATCATTTCCGAAAGCCACTCGGAGAATAATCTATGCCGGAAACACTCGAAGAAAATAAAGCTGAACCGTTTGACATGCAGCTATACCTGGATGTGGCGCGCCGCCGCTGGTCACAATTCCTCATCACACTCTTCTTGGGTTGGCTTCTCGTTTGGGGCGCCAGCTGGGTTTTGCCCGTGAGCTATAAATCGACCACACTTATTCTGGTGGAGCAACCCACGATGTCAAAGGAGTACGTCGCATCGAATATCAATGAAAATGTGCAAGACCGATTGCAGAACATCACCCAGCAAATTCTCAGTCGCACAAGGCTTCTCCACATTATTAGCCAGTTTAATCTCTATAACGATGCTCACAATCCGCTGACCCCAGATGAAAAAACTGCGCAGATGCGCAAAGATATTGCGCTCGATCTGGTGCGCGATCCGCGGGACAACCGGATTACCGCCTTCAGGATTGACTATTCTGCGCGTGATCCTCATATTGCCCAGAAGGTGACCCAGGAACTGACCGATCTCTTCATAAACGAAAATCTAGAGGTGCGCCAGCAACAGTCCGAAGACACCACCAAGTTCCTCGGATCGCAATTGGAAGCCGCCCGTCAGAGTCTCGCGCAACAGGACGCGAAAATCAGGATTTTCAAAGGAGAGCACATAGGGGACTTGCCTACTCAACAGGCAAGCAACCTGCAAATTCTCGCGGGCATGCAATCACAATTGGGCAACGAACAGGACGCACTGAATACCGCGCACCAGCAGCAAGTGTATCTCCAGACACTGATCAATCAATATCGAACACTGCAGGGAACTCCGAAGAATGCTGATGGTGTTAGCGGTCTGCCCTCGATTAATAAAGAACTCGAAAGGCTGCACTCACAATTGGCAGACTTGAGCTCGAAGTACACTGACCGGTATCCCGACGTATTAAAGGTGAAGGATCAGATAGCCAAAACCGAGAAGATCAGGGAGGATCTCATTGCCGACTTGAAGAATCACGCCAATGCTGGAACTGCCGGCAGACAGCAGCACAGTCACCCATGACTCTGACAGCTGATCCCGCCCAAAATTCTGCGCTTCTGCAGCTGCAAAGTCAGTTACAAGCCAACCGGGCAGAAGTCGTGAATCGTGAACAGGGAATAGCTGCCTTGAAAGCGAAGGTGAACGACTACCAGGCGCGGCTGAACGAGGAACCGGTACGGGAACAGCAATTGGCAGACCTGACCCGTGGCTATGATCAATCGAAGTCCAGTTATGATGATCTGTTAAAGAAAGAGACCGAATCAAAGATGGCGACCAGTATGGAACAATTGGAAAAAGGTGAGCGATTCCGCATGATCGACCCGCCCAGTTTTCCGATGAAGCCGGATTTTCCAGACCGCCTCAAGTTTTGTGCCGCTGGAATTGGCTTGGGTCTCGCGCTGGGTCTCGCATTAGTTGGCGGTTTGGAATTCCTCGACGATCGCATGAATAGTGAAAAGGCGATTCGAGCCCTGTTGCCGATGAAGGTAATCTCCGAGATTCCGGAGGTTCTGATGGCGTCGGATATTCGGAAGAGCAGGACAGGAACCGTGCTGGGCTGGGCGTTGGCCGGATTCGTATTTGCCGCCATTCTGGCGGGGTCTGCTTATAGTTACCTCCGCGGATAAAGGTTGTCAATGTACAAAGCTTTCTTCAATCTAACGCGCAATCCATTCGAGCTCACCCCCGATCCCTCTTTTCTCTTCTCAACGAGGCGGCACAACGAGGCGCTCGCGGCCCTGTACTACGGTGTCAGACGGCACAAGGGGTTCGTCGTCGTTACCGGCGAAGTGGGTACGGGTAAAACCCTCGTGCTTCGGTGCCTGCTGGGGCTGTTGCAAGAGAGTAAAGACATTGCCTATGCATATCTGTTCAACAGCCGTCTTTCTCCGACGGAGTTTTTGCAGTACATCGTCGCCGATTTTGGCCTTCCTGCGACAGGTAAAAACAAGACAGAACTCTTGCTTGAGTTAGGCCACTTCCTGGTTTCGCGTGGATCCCAGAAAAAGACGACTGTGCTCATCATTGATGAAGCGCACCATCTATCTCCAGAAATACTTGAAGAGGTTCGGCTGTTGACGAACCTGGAGACCGCCGAGGACAAGTTATTGCAAATAGTTTTGGTGGGCCAGCCCGAACTTGACGCAAAGCTGGATTCGGTGGGGCTCAGGCAGCTCAAGCAGAGGATTTCGTTACGCGCGCGTCTGGATCCGCTCGGTTGGGATGAGACGAGGGGGTATATCGAGCGGCGCCTCCAGATTGCCGGAAGAGGTCCTGAGGCGCAGGCGTTGTTCCCTGAACAGACGATGAAGGCTGTTTATCGTGAGTCGCGCGGGTTTCCGCGTTTGATCAACACTATTTGCGAGAACGCCCTCATCAGCGCGTATGCCGGGCAGACGCAAACCGTGACGCCGGAAATCATTGACGCGGTGGCAAGAGAGTTCCGTCTCGACGTGGTTCGTTTGCCTGATGCAGGCGACCTCAACGGTTACCATGGAACAAATGGTCAACGCGCTGAAGACCTTGTGCCCGATCTATACTCCACATTGCGCGGCTCGGTCTTGAGCGAGGCTAATTCTGATGCACCGGCAGCGGTCCCAGCGAGCAAAGTATGAGCCTTATTTTTGATGCTTTACAGAGATCGGAGGCCGAACGGTCCGGCCTTGCTTTATCTGCTCTATCTGCGGTGACTGAGGTGCTGCAACGTGCGGAGCTTCACGCCACCTCCGACCGCGGCTCTGCTCCCTTGTTGCAACCTGTTCGGGCAAAAAGCGAGCAAAACAGCATCTCGCTACAGTCTTCGGTCATTGCTGAGGCCACGAAAACCGAGCCTTTACCGAACGACGCCCACCTTGCGGTCCTCGGCGAGTTCCAACGTTTACAGCCAGTGATTCCTCCTGGGGCTCGGCTGGTGTGCTACACAGATGCGGAAAGCCTGGCGGCGGAAAAGTTTCGGTTCCTGGGCGTCAGTTTGCAGCTTCTGCGACGGGACCGTTTGCTCAAGAAGGTTCTGATTACCAGTACCATTCCGCAAGAGGGCAAGAGCATGGTTTCGGCCAACCTGGCGTGTAGTCTCGCGCGCACAACACGAGAGAAAATACTCCTGATTGAGGGGGACGTAAGGCGCCCGGCCCTATCGCGGACGTTCGGTGTGGAAATGCTTCCGGGGATCTCTGAATGTCTGAAAAAGGAGCGCGCTCTGACGTCGTGCATTTACCACCTTGAAGGGCCGGGGTTATGGTTTTTGCCGGCGGGGTCCGCACCGAAGAACCCTCTGGAAATCCTGCAGTCAGAAAGACTCTCTCCGATCATGGATCAGCTGGCAGCATGGTTTGATTGGATCATCGTCGATTCGCCTCCTGTGATGCCATTAGCCGATACGAGTGTGTGGATGCGGTTAGCCGACGGGGTACTCCTGGTCGTCCGTCAAGGAATCACTGAAAAGAGACAGTTGGAGAGAGGAATCGACGCCCTCGAGCCCAAAAAAATAATCGGCGCTGTATTGAATGGATCCAAAAGGCAGGCGAAAAGCGATTACTACTACAGTAAGTCGCAGCCGTAGTGTAGTGCACCGGAAATAACATGCGTCATTCCGCTGCCTGAAAGGTGAGGATTGGGCGGACTGCAATTTCCTCAGGCGCTAACAAGCCGGTACCCTGCAATAAGCTTTTAGACGGCTAAGCGCCCACCTGTTGACCCACCCGGTTCTCCCTCTTCCGGTCTTAACACGCCGCTTACGATGCATTCGGCAAAACTACGATTGAGTTCGGTTCTTCGCCGCAAGCCTTCGGAGAGGAAGCGGAACGAGAGGATGGAGTCGTGACCATGCGGCGTTCGGTTGACACTTCAGGCGCGCCTAGCTCCGTTAGGCCGGTCTTGGCGGGGGAACGCGAGATTCTGAACGACAAAGCTTTCCAAAGAATGATTGCTGTTGAACGAAAGAGGACCGAGCGTTCGGGGAGGCAGTTCTTGCTCATGACTTTGGAAGCGGGCAACCATCAGAGCCCGGAGAAGAATAGTAGAGTCCTCGATAGCATCGCGCCCGGTTTGTTGTCATCTACCAGGGAGACCGATGTAATCGGCTGGTACAAGGCTCGGGAGAAGCTCGCCGTGATCTTCACCGGATTGATGATCGATGACAAGAATGCGATCTTGAGCACGATTTTGACCAGGTTGAGCACCACCCTTCGGGATACCCTGAGCCTCGAACAATTCAAACAGATCAGTGTTTCCTTTCACTTCTTCCCGGATGACTGGGACCACGATGGCCCCGGTCGCCCTAGTGACACAGCACTGTATCCCGACCTTTCCGGCCGAGAAGTTAACCAGCGCACTCTGCTCGGCATCAAGCGGATCATGGATATTTTCGGTGGCGCTCTGGCCCTGGTCGTATGCGCGCCTTTGTTTCTGATAGCGGCACTGGCGATCAAAGCAACGTCCAAAGGCCCGGTGCTTTTCAGGCAGCAGCGCGTTGGACAATATGGCCAATGCTTCACCTTTCTCAAATTTCGATCCATGCGGGTCGATAACGATCCGAGCGTGCACCAGGAATATGTACTGAAGTTGATTAACGGCGACGCGGATCGTGAATCGTCGGTGGAAAAAATCGAGGTATATACAAGATCAAGAACGATCAGTAGGGTCACACGAGTAGGCAGGTTCCTCCGCCGAACCAGCTTGGATGAGATCCCCCAACTTTTCAATGTTCTCAAGGGGGAGATGTCGCTGGTCGGGCCACGGCCGGCTATCCCCTACGAAGTGGCGGCCTATCAGACGTGGCACCGCCGCCGGGTGTTGGAAGTAAAACCGGGAATAACTGGCTCGTGGCAGGTAAACGGCCGCAGCCGCGTCAAATTTGATGACATGGTCCGGCTCGATCTGCGATATGCCAAGTCCTGGTCCCCCTGGAGAGACATCAGTATTCTTCTACGGACACCTGCCGCAGTGCTTAGGGGCAACGGAGCTTATTAAACACGACACGGGACTTACGTTGATCTAGGTCCGCTGACTCCAACTTTCGCGGCATTTCCCCCGAGTCAATCCATATCCATTTTAGTCTTTAATCCCCAGCCACTTTATAGGGCGGTGTGAAATCGTAAGGTTCGGCATAATCGGCTACGGCTATTGGGGCCCCAATATCGTGAGAAACCTCGTGAGCCTGGAGAACTCTCAGGTACTTGCAATCGCGGAGATGAGCCCGGCTGCGCGCAAGCGCGCACAGAAAGCGTACCCTCAAATCAAAGTCACAGCGGATGCTGCCGATGTTTTTTCGTCCGTTGAGATTGATGCAGTCGCAGTGATTACCCCGGTGTGGACGCACTACCAATTGACGAAAGCTGCGTTGGAAAACGGCAAGCACGTGTTCGTCGAGAAGCCGTTCACCAGCACGACCGCACAAGGCGAGGAGCTGATCGATCTCGCTCGAAAGAAGAACCTTACGATCATGGTAGACCACACCTTCCTTTTTACCGGCGCGGTGAAGAAGATCTGTGAATTGCTGCACGAAGGAACTCTCGGCAAGCTCTACTACTACGATTCCACCCGCGTTAACCTCGGTCTCTTCCAGCACGACATCAACGTTCTCTGGGATCTTGCGCCGCATGATCTTTCCATAATGGACTACCTTATCAAGGCAAGTCCCGAAGCAGTTGTCGCCACGGGGCAAAGGCATCTGAACGGTCACGAGGACGTAGCCTTCATGACGCTCTATTTTCCCGAGCAAGTCATTGCCCATATCAATGTCAATTGGCTATCGCCGGTCAAGGTGAGGACCACCCTGATCGGGGGTGAAAAGCGCATGCTCGTCTGGAACGATCTCGAGGCAGACGAAAAGGTAAAGGTGTACGACAAGGGAGTCAATATCACGAACCGTGAAGGCGTCTACGAGCTTCTGGTGAATTATCGGTCCGGTGACATGTGGGCCCCGCAGTTGGAACAGGTGGAGGCGCTACGCCAGGAGCTGTCGTACTTCGTTGAATGCATAACGACTGGCCAGGAGCCATTTAACGGCGGCTGCGCCGGGCTGAGGGTAGTCAAAATGTTGGAGGCAGCCAGCGAGTCTTTGAGCAAGAGAGGGGCTCTTGTCTATCTATGAATCCCTATAACTGCATCGCGGACAGACGTCAAAGCTTGGCTCGAGCGTTCGCCTGTCGAAATTCATCAATCTTTACGGCTGTGAAATTGGTGACGAAACTAAGATCGGTGCATTCGTAGAGATCCAGAAAAACGTTACCGTGGGCAAGCGGTGCAAGATCTCCAGTCACACTTTTGTCTGTGAGGGCGTCCTGATCGAGGACAACGTCTTCATCGGGCACGGAGTAATGTTCATAAACGATAGCTATCCGCGTGCGACGACCGTCGATGGACGTCTGCAAACCGAAAGCGACTGGAAAGTTGAACGGACAGTCGTAAAGAAGGGCGCGTCCATCGGCTCCGGCGCTACGATTCTTTCCAATACCAACATCGGCGAAAACGCGATCGTGGGTGCCGGCAGCGTAGTCACCAAGGACGTCCCGCCCAACGCGATCGTCGTTGGAAATCCGGCCAGAGTTCTGCGCTTCGTCGAAAAAATTGCGGAGGTAAAAAATGCGCACTGCCAAGAGCGTTCTTGAAAACATTCCCTTTCTCGATCTGGTCAGCCCGCACCTGGAGCTCGAGCAAGAACTCATCAGCGTCTTTCGCCGCGCTCTGCGCACGGCGGGTTTCATCGGTGGCCCCATGGTGGAGGGTTTTGAAAAGTCCTTCGCTGCCTTTTGTAACACTAAGTATTCCATCGCTGCAGGCAGCGGTACCGA
Organism: uncultured Acidobacteriaceae bacterium; assembly: GCA_963847155.1. Taxonomy (GTDB): domain Bacteria; phylum Acidobacteriota; class Terriglobia; order Terriglobales; family Acidobacteriaceae; genus PALSA-350. Next base: position 75,885 of record CAWJZH010000015.1, read on the forward strand.
TGCATTGCGCTTTGCCATCATGGCGTGCGGAGTACAGCCGGGCGACGCGGTGGTGACCGTGCCCCACACGTTCATCGCCACCACCGAAGCCATCTCGCAGGCCGGAGCGGTTCCGGAGTTTGTCGACATCGACGAGATCACCTATAACATGTCGGTTGAATCGCTAGAGGAGTTCTTAAAAGAACAGTGCACGCGCGACAGGTCTGGAAGGGTGGTCAGCCGGCGCAGCGGCCGCCGAGTGAGCGCGGTTATCCCAGTGCACCTCTATGGTCAAATGGCCGACATGGATTCGATCCTGACGCTGGCCAGCGAATACGGTCTTACCGTAATTGAGGATGCGTGCCAGGCGCACGGCGCCGAATATTTGTCAAAGAAATTTAAATGCTGGATGAAAGCCGGATCTATGGGATGCGCGGGTGCCTTTAGCTTTTATCCCGGCAAGAATCTGGGAGCGTGCGGTGAAGCCGGCGCGGTGACCACGAACGATCCCGTGATTGCCGACAAGATCCGGATGCTGCGCGATCACGGCCAGAGCAAGAAATACTACCACGAGGTAGAGGGCTACAACGGCCGGCTGGACGCGATCCAGGCTGGCCTTCTGCAGGCGAAGCTCGCTCGACTGTCGAACTGGAACAGTCAACGCCGGGACCGGGCAGTCGAGTACAACCGCCTCCTGGCTGGCAATGATGCTCTGATCCTTCCCTATGAGCCCGCGTGGTCCCGTGGCGTCTATCACCTCTATGTAGTTCGCACCTTTAACCGAGACGGTATGATAGACCACTTGAAAAAGGCGAAAATCGGCACCGGCATCCACTATCCGGTTCCACTGCACTTGCAGAAAGCCTATGCCTCGATGAACTACGGTCCGGGAGACTTCCCTGTCGTGGAACGAATTGCCGCCGAAATTGTCTCCCTACCGATGTTCCCGCATCTTACGGCAGACCAGCAGGCAACCATAGCCGGAGAGATTCTTGCCTATACCTCCAAAGCTGGCGCAATGGCGCCGGAAGCGGATGCGATCTCATTGGTACCCGCTGAACAAATCGCGTAAATCTCCGCCAGACACCTGCTGCCCAAAGACAATTGCTTTTTCGCAGAGGCTCAATCGCCGTGAAAACAAATAAGAAGGTTGTTGTCGTCGGCCTCGGAGAAGTGGGGAAGCCGCTCCTCGAACTTATCTCGAGGCATCGTCCGGCCATAGGAGTAGATATCTCGCCTCCCGTGGACGTGACCGGTGAGATCGAGGTCCTACACTTATGTTATCCCTTTCAGATTAGGGATTTTGTGAGCGAGTGTGCTCGCTACATTGAGCTGTTCAAGCCGGAGCTGACAATTATCAACAGTACTGTCGGTGTTGGAACAACCCGGTCAGTGGCAGAGCGAACTGGCGCCGCTGTGGTGAATAGCCCAGTACGAGGCAAACACGCGCGCATGCTGGAAGAGCTCTCTATGTATACCAAGTTCGTGGGAGCGATTGAGCCCGCGACCGGCGGTCATGCGGCCGAGCATTTCGAATCCTTAGGCCTGAAGACGAGGGTGCTATCGTCTCCTGAAGCAACGGAACTAGCCAAGCTTACGGAGACCACGTATTTTGGCCTTATGATCGCCTGGGCGCAGGAAGTGGAGAGATACTGCGATCAGACGGGGACTGATTACAAAGAGATCGTTTCCTTCTACGACGAAATAAAGTTTTTCCCTTCAGTGAAGTACTTTCCAGGCGTGATCGGTGGCCATTGTGTGATGCCGAATATCGAAATTCTGCGCAAGTTCGATCAGTCGGTCGTGCTGGAGGCGATTCAGACGTCTAACCGCATGAAAATGGAGCGTGAGGCGCCATCCAAACCGGCCGCGGTGGGCGCGGGGCAGCTGGCGGTCGAGCAGCCGGCATGAGTGCAAGCACCGGCAACCTGAGCTCGGCTGGTTTGTCGCCGTCCAATCCGTTGGAGCGGCCGGCGCCTCTGCCGTGCGCTGTGGCTTCGTCGAACACGCGCTTGGCCGGCAAGAGGGTCGGAATGGTAGTGTTCTCACTCTACCCTTATGACCCGCGGCCGCGCCGGGCGGCGGAGGCGCTTCTCAAAGAAGGTATGCAGGTAGACCTAATTTGCGAGGGAGACGAGCGCTCACCAAAGCATGAGACGCTCGGCAAGCTGGAGATCGTTCGCATCCCGATCCGGCACCACCGCGGTGGCCTCTCTTCCTATGCTTATCAGTACGCTGCTTTCATTTCTTATTCCGCGGCCATTCTGGCGTGGCGTTCGCTCCGCCGGCGGTACGACCTGATATACGTCCACAACATGCCCGACATCCTCGTCATGAGCGCCTTGGTCCCGAAATTGCTGGGCGCAAGAGTCGTCCTCGATCAACACGACCCCATGCCTGAACTCATGAGGACCATCTTCAACCTGGACGGGAGGAGCTTTGGCGTCAGGCTAATTCAGCGTCTTGAGAGATGGAGCATGGCTCGCGCGGATCTGGTGATCACGGTCAATCTGGCCTGTAAGCGGATCTTTTCCGAGCGAAGCTGCCGTGCCGAGAAAATTGGCGTGGTCATGAATTCTCCGGATGGAGCAATTTTCCCTTATCGCGCAGCTTCGTCCTATCCTCTGCGGAAGCCTGGCCAGCCGTTTGCGATCATGTACCACGGATCGCTGGTGGAACGGAATGGCCTTGAGCTGGCGGCCGATGCGGTTGCCCGGCTGCAAAAGACGATTCCAGCGATTGAGCTTCGCGTCTTCGGGCGCAGCACACCTTACCTCGAGCGGGTGATGGAGAAGGTACATAAGCTGGGGCTAGACGATCATATTCGTTATCGCGGACCAAAAACACTGGAGGAGCTGGTACACGAAATCGAAGCTTGCGATGTCGGCGTTGTCCCGAACCAGCGGAACACCTTCACTGACATCAACACACCCACGCGAATCTTTGAATATCTCGCTCTCGGCAAACCGGTCATTGCTCCCTGCACTCCCGGCATTCAAGATTACTTCGACTCCAAATCACTCATCTTTTTTGAATCCGGCAATGCGCAGCAACTGGCCGAAAGACTGGAGTATCTAGCGTTCCATGCCGGTGAGGCTGCGGCCATAGCAGAGCGCGGGCAAAAAGTCTATCTTGCGCACACGTGGCAACGGGAGAGGGAAAACCTGGTGAGCTTAGTTGCCGGACTGATCAAGCCTCGCACCGCAACCGGCGCTCAAGATAGACCCGCCTCCGCCGGAGAGATGTGACTGGATCCACGCTCAGCCTTGCCGGCAGCTACTGGGAGAAACATCTGCCATGATCGGCGTTATCGCAGAACCTCTCGAGCGGCCCATCGTTGAAGAGTTCTTCGAGCTTTTCAAAACTCCCTGGGAGTTTTGTCGCAGCGGTCGCTATTACGACGTCCTGCTCTGTTCCGGTGGGGGCAGCTTCGAAAACTACTCTGCGAAGCTTAATCTGCTTTATGCAGCCGAGAAGCTGGAATTTGATGCCAAAGAGCAGATCGAAGTTACTTCCTCGAAAAATGCAGGCATACTGTCCTACAAGGGAGTTCCACTACCGATCTATGGGAACAGCATAGCCTTTGGGGAGAAGGCGACGGCCATTCTATCCGACGCCGAACGGCGGCCGGCGATCATGCATCTGCACGGAGCACGGAACTCAGTTGTGAAGCGGGTAGGTTATAGTCTCTTCTCGGAGGTCGCAACACTGCTCACCACCGGACAGCCTGCAGCTTACGCCGGGGTACCGACGTTAGATCTACATATTGCGCTGTTGAGAGAGATGATCGTCACCGGGGGGATTACCTTGGCGGAGGTGCCGCCGATCCCAGTCGGGTATCCGTTCATAACCTGTCTTACGCACGATGTAGATCATCCTTCAATCCGCGAGCACCGATGGGACCACACCATGTTCGGCTTTTTGTATCGTGCGGTTTTCGGTTCGCTGGGCAAGCTCATCCGTGGGCGAATTCAGGTTAACGACTTGATGACGAACTGGGCAGCGGCGTTCAAGCTTCCTTTTATTTACATGGGCGTTGCCAATGACTTTTGGTGCGGTTTCGAGGATCGGTACCTGGAGTTAGAGAAGGGACTCGGCTCAACCTTCTTTGTGATTCCCTTCAAGAACTATGCGGGGAAAGACGCTCAGGGCCTGGCCCCTCGAAAGCGAGCTTCTCGTTATCAGGCCAGAGACATCGCCGATGCCATGAAAAAGATCGCGGCGGCGGGCTGCGAAGTCGGCTTACACGGAATCGACGCTTGGCTGGACAGCCCCAGGGCGTACGACGAATTACAAGAGATACGTAATCTAACCGGGTCCTCCAGAATCGGCGTCCGGATGCACTGGCTCTACTATGGCAACCAGTCGCCGATGGCTCTGGAGGAGGCGGGGGCGGCCTACGACTCTACCGTTGGTTACAGAGAAACCGTTGGGTATCGTGCCGGCACCACCCAAGCACACAAACCGCTGGGAGTGAAACGGATGCTTGAGTTACCGATGCATGTGATGGATACAGCGCTGTTTTATCCCGACTACCTGGGCTTATCGCCGCAAAGAGCGGCGGAGCGTCTGAGCGCAATGGTCGATCATGCGGCAGCGATGGGAGGCTGCCTCACCATCAATTGGCATGATCGCAGCCTGGCTCCGGAAAGGCTGTGGTCGGAATGCTACCGCGATCTCGTGCGCGATTTGAAGAATCGCGGCCCATGGTTTTCGACGGCCGGGCAAGCGGCCGCATGGTTTCAGAAACGCCGTTCCGTTGTATTCGAAGCAGACGCTAACGAGGCGGGCGGATTGTATGCCAGAGTTGGAGCCGATGGGAGCGACAATCTCCCTGGCTTGCGGTTACGTATTCATCGCCCACACGAGGCGAACCGGGCGGTCGCTTACGATCCAGAGGACTACGTTGACATGGCCTTGGATCAATCTTTTGATGTGAAAGTCCCTTGTGGAGTGGCCGGATGAGTGCTCGAAATATGGGGATGAGACGTCCTCGTCGCGTTTAGGTGAAGCCTGGGGATCGAAGCAAAGATTAGGGCGATTGAACCCAACAGATCAAGCTAGGGCGGTGTGAAGGAGCCATGGAAAAAGCTGGAGTGCTATACGACAAGTTTCTCGACGAATATGTCTCTGAGGATGCAGTGCGCAAATACACCACGGAGACCGCTGGATATGGTATTACCCATCTGCTGCGCACCGAATACTCCAGGATCTATCTGGACGTTGTCAATCGATATCTCCGAACACCAGGAGCACGGCCCCTTCGTCTTCTGGAGTTTGGCTGCGGGGGAGGCATGAATATTACGCGTCTGGTTTCCCTTTTGGAGAAGAAGGGAATCCCTGTAGAGCGCGCATATGGCGCCGATTTTTCTCCGCGCTTGGTGCAGGCGGCGGGTCGAGAAGCCACAGCCTTTCTCCCGCCCCAACTCGCCAAAAAACTGAGCTTTCATGTTGCCCGCAACGAACAGCTGGTAGAAGACCTGGTTGCCGATCTCGGTATTCAGGCGGATCAGCTCTCTTCCTTCGACTTGATCGTGGGTGTTAATACCTTCCGGTATTGCCACCGGCTGGGAAAAGAAGTGGACTGTGCCCGAGATGTCTATCGCCTACTGCGGCCGGGCGGAGTTTGCATCATGATCGATATGAACAACCGCTTCCCTGCATTCCGAAGCCGGCTACGCCGCTCCAGGCAGGGTCAAATGGAGAGCCCCGCCGAATGCTACCTGCCTTCGCTTGAGGAGTATACAGCTCCATTTCAAACTGCAGGATTTGGGATCATCAAGAAGGGGAACTTCTGTTGGATTCCTCATTCGGGCGGCCGCGCTCTCACCCTCTGCTGCCGCCTCTTGAGCCCCTTCTTGAACCTCTTTGCGCGAAGCCGGGCTATGCGTTCGCTGGTAGTTGCTCGCAAACCCGTTTAAGTACAGGGTGGGGATCGAATCGGAATGGGCAAGTCGGCAATTTTGATATGCGACGGCGAGCCGAGCAGGCAGCATCTTCAGCTCGCCCGCATCCTGGATTTCTTCGGCGTGCGCTGGCAAACAGTAGAGGTCTCCAGGCTCGCGCAGCTGGAGGGTGATACCAGCGAATATGTGGTGTTCGGACTGGCGGAGACGCTTGCAGTTGGGCTCAAGTGTCTCGTCGGACCGAAGCAGGCGATCGACTTACACGCCGCTTATTACATCTACACCAGCGGGGATCTGGATGCCAGCGAACGAGGACTTCAGCTTCTCTGCGGCAGCGCCAATACTCGGCTGCAGCAGGCTCCTGAGGGCAGGGTTGCGGTCAGGGTTGCTGGTGAGCCCGCCGATGTGGCCGGAGCATTGGCTGGGATCGAATTCTCGTCGCCTCTGAGGAAGGAAGACCGTGTTCTGTTTCGGCCGGAGGGTGAGGCGGGATATGAAGCTATCATATCGGCCGGAGGCAGGCCGGTGTTTGTCCGATTACAGCGGGAAGGGGTCCCAATCTTTATCTGCGCCAGCTCGCATATGGTCGATATCGACCAAGGCGTAGGCCCAGGATTTTACGATGTCAAGCAGCATTTCTGCTCGGTCGTGCCCCTGGTTATGTTCGTCAGGTTCATGTTCCCCGAAGTTTCATGGGGACCGCAGGAATTGGGCGCTTGCCTGATCATCGACGATCCCTTATTAAGGCCGCGCTATGGAGCTTGCGATTTCAGCATGCTGCTCGATGCGATGCGACGCTACGGATTCACAACGAACATCGCCTTCATCCCTTGGAACTGGCGGCGTACGACACCGAGAGACTGCGACTTCTTTAGAAATGAGCCAGCACGCTTCTCTATATCCGTACATGGCTGCGATCACATTGCAGCGGAGTTTGGTGAAACCTCGGCCGCTGTTCTAAGCAGTAAAGCAAGGCTGGCACAGTCCAGAATGCGGAAGCATGAGGCGCGCACAGGTATTCATCATGAGCCTGTGATGGTCTTCCCCCAGGGAGTCTTCTCGTCCGCATGCCCCGAAGTTCTCAAGGAGGCTGGTTTCCTGGCCGCCGTCAATACCGAAGTGGCTCCTGCGGATGCTGGAAGCGCCGAGACGCAAATTAGGGATGTCTGGGATATAGCCATCATGAGATACGGTTGCTTCCCGATTTTCACGCGCAGATATGCCCACCATGGTTTGGAGAATTTCGCCTTCGATCTTTTGTTAGGTAAGCCCTGCTTGATCGTGGCTCATCACGACTTCTTTCAGAACGACTGCGCCGAAGCAATTGCCTTGGTTGAGAAGCTCGAATCGTTAAACTGCCATTTGCAGTGGCGATCTTTGGCAGAGGTCATTCGGCGGGCTTGCCGTCAGCGTATCAATGGGTCAGGTGCAAAAGAGGTCGAAATGTTTGGCAGCGAACTGCTGCTCGACAACCCTGGTGAGCTCACCCTCGCTGTGGAGGTCAAAAAGAAGGAAAAAAAGGCCGCCAAGGTCGATCAAGTGCAATGTGACGGGGCACAAGTCACGTGGACCAGGAACGCGGATCACCTTGTCTATAAGGGAACACTAGAGGCCGGAAGCCAAAGAGAATTCCGGGTACTTTATCGAGCGCAGGACGAGGTGGTCCGGGTGGATCGTCCGTTGCGATTCGAACTTTCCGTCGCTAGCCGGCGAATCCTATCCGAGTTTAGAGACGATTACCTTTCCAGAAGCAGCTTCTTGAGCGGCAAGGTTGCTACTTTAAAGAGTGTATTAACAAGGGCTAATTAGAACGCATTCAGAAGCCGTCCCCTGAATCGGTTACGTGGAACGCTCAGCGGGAATGCCCCAAGAATCACTGATATTATGCCTCCTTCTCTCGTACTTGTCGTTTGGATCATATTGCTCACTGCTGTGCTGTGCTTCGACCCCGCCAAAGCCCCGAGAACCTCACCGGCTTTGTGGGTGCCTGTAATCTCCATGTTTATCGCCGGTACACGCAACCCTGCTCAATGGTTCAGCGGCAAAGTGGACCTGACGGCTGCAGCATTCCAGGAAGGGAATTCCCTGGACAGGATCATATCTTCATCGCTCATCCTGCTGGCGATTGGCATTCTAGCGTCACGGTCGTTTAATTGGAGCGCTTTCTTTGCGCGCAACATGGCGCTGGTGGCATTTCTTTTGTTTGCACTTTTCAGCGTTGTCTGGTCTGACTTTCCCTTTATCGCTTTCAAGCGCTGGTTTCGCGACATGGGCATTTACTTGACGGTCCTCGTTGTTCTGTCGGATCCGCGCCCGTTGGAGGCAGTTCGAACCGTGCTTCGCCGCCTTGGCTACCTGATGGTTCCGCTTTCCATCGTGCTCATCAAATACTTTTCAGAGCTCGGGAGGCACTACTCTATGTGGACAGGCGAAACCGAGTATGTCGGGGCTACCACCAGCAAGAACATGCTCGGCCTTCTGTGCTTGATCAGCGGCTTGTTCTTCTTTTGGGATACGGCAACGCGCTGGGCTGACCGCAAGCAGCGGCGAACAAAACGAATCCTGCTTCTAAACGTTGCGTTCATTGGAATGACGGTTTGGTTGATGCAGTTAGCGCAAAGCACGACTTCAGACGTTTGCCTTCTGTTGGGCTGTTTGGTGATAGCGGCGGCCCATAGCAAAATCTTCAAGCGTCACCCTACTGTACTAAAGGTGCTGATTCCTACGCTGTTTTGTTTGTATCTGCTTGCGGACTTTGGCTTGAATTTGAACAGTTCGATGGCACAGGCAGTTGGCAAGGACCCAACACTCACCGATAGGACTAAGATTTGGGCTTTCGTCCTCGGGATGCACACGAACCCGCTTGTGGGGACCGGCTATCAAAGCTTCTGGTTGGGCTCCAGGCTCCAGTATTTCTGGGACTACTCTGGGCTTGGGCGTATAAACGAGGCGCACAATGGCTATCTCGAGGTCTATCTGGAAATGGGTTTGATCGGAGTTTTTCTCTTGGTCGTATTCCTAATCGCTGCATATAAAGGTATTTGTAGGCGATTGACGAGTTCTTCAGAGCTCGCTATCCTTGGTTCGGCGACGTGGATAACTCTCGTGTTTTACAATATGTCGGAGGCGGCATTCGAAGGCGGTCTCTTATGGATGCTGCTTTTGTTTGGAGCCCTGGTTGTGCCTGTGCGGGCTAAAGGTCGAGTCCGGAGTGTCGCGGGATTCGGCGACACAGGGATTGGAGAACAATTCGCGAGCTTCCCCCTGAAAGCGACAGATTCATTGAGGCGATCATGAAGGACGCTGGCCAGGTCCCAACATCCGATTCGGAGGCATTTGTGGCGAGTAAGCAGCCGGCGATGGTCGTCGGACGTAGCGAACTTGAGATAAAAGGGAAGCGTACGATCGTCCCTTCTGTTCAGATCGGTGAGAGAACTGTAATAGCTACCGGTAAGTGGCTCAAAGTAGCGGCTGTGCGCCACGAGGAACTGCTGGAAGGACCCACGGCAGCCGATCCCGAATCCTTTATTCTTTCGCTGAGGAATAGCGGCCTAAAAGCGGATCTTTTAACATTCGCTCAAAGACTGCCCGATAACACACCAAAGTATGGGTATCCCAAGGAGTATGAGAATGTTGCGGCAATTTCGGTCTCCACATTCTCGCATTGGTGGAAAGAGTGCGCGGAATATAGCATCAGAAAGGCTGTCAATAAGGCGAAGAAGCTCGGCGTGGTCACAAGAGTCGTTGAATTCGATGACGACTTTGTGAGAGCAACATGCCCGATCTACAACGAGACCTCGGTGAGGCAGGGGAAGACCTTCTGGCATTACGGGAAGGAGTTTGAAACGATAAAACGCTCACTTACGTCGTACGCTGATAGGAGTACATTTATCGGAGCTTACTTCCAGGACGAATTGATAGGCTTTATCAAGATCACGTGGGTAGGTGCGACGGGAACGATAACACAGATCCTCAGTATGAAAAAGCATTTCGACAAAAGACCAAACAATGCTTTGATTGCGAAAAGCATCGAGATTTGTGAGTCTGAGGGCAAGTCCCATTTCATCTACGGAAGTTATGTATATCATGATCCAAATAGCTCTCTGACAGAATTCAAGCGACGCAACGGGTTCGAGTCGATCACACTTCCGCGGTATTTCATACCAATCACCCTTAAAGGGAAAGTCGCCGTGGCAATAGGCCTTCACCGGGGTATCGCCGCAAATACTCCGAAGCCCGTGATGAGACAGTTTCTAAAAATCAGGAGCTTTTGGTCTAATCGAAAAGCAAAGAGAATTGGAACTAAGATTGCTGGCGAAGCGGTGCAAGCGCACTAGAACGAAGCCTATTCAGTGGCCCTAAAATGCCAGGCAAGAGAGCCGATAATGAAGGGACCGAAACCAGTGTTCGGTTTAGGCGCCCCTTCCCCACTTTACATTCAGTGTAGTAAGCCGGTTTAGCTCAATGGTAGAGTAGCCGATTCGTAATCGGCCGATGGAGCGTTCAAATCCTCCAGCCGGCTCCAACCTCTAAGGCCGGAGCGATCGCTACTCGTAGTAGGACCACTTGCGGTAGCATGCTTGGCGTATCTCTTCTTATTGACGTTTTTTGCGTGATTTAGCTTATGCCCGGAATCGTCGCCCTCATCACAAAAATGCCGCGCGAGGTGGCCTTGTCGCAGTTGCTGAGGATGGTCGAGTCCCTTCAGCATGAATCGTTTTACACGGTGGGGACTTGGATCGACGGGCCTTCCGGCGTGTATGTGGGATGGGCGGCGCGAACGGGATCATTTTCGGATGGAATGCCCCTGCGAAACGAACGGGGGGACGTGGTCTTGGCATTTTCTGGAGAAGAGTTCCCCGAACCGGGGACGGCCCAGCGGTTGAAGCGGCAAGGCCATGAATTTGACGCGAATGGGCCCTCTTACCTCGTGCATCTCTATGAAGATAGCCCGTCATTCCCGGCGGAATTGAATGGGCGGTTTCACGGACTCGTGGTAGACCGGGACCGCAGAAGCTGCATGATCTTCAACGACCGTTATGGAATGCATCGAATCTATTACCACGAGGCAAAAGAGGCCTTCTATTTTGCAGCTGAAGCAAAAGCGATATTGGCGGTGCGTCCTGAGCTCAGGGAACTCGACATCAGAGGCTTAGGAGAGTTCGTTTCGTGTGGCGCCGTGTTGGAGAACCGTACCCTCTTCGCGGGGATTCAGGTTGTGCCCCCCGCATCAGCTTGGACCTTTCAGGCCGGGGAACTCGAGCGGAAGGGCACCTATTTTCACTCCAGCTCTTGGGAAGACCAGGAAACTCTCGATTCCGATTCCTACTACCGGGAGCTCCAAGCAACGTTCGTGCGAAACCTTCCACGGTATTTCTCAGGGCCAGAGCAGATCGCAATGTCTCTTACTGGTGGCCTGGATACCAGGATGATTTTGGCCGCACGGTGGCCAGACCCTGGTTCGCTTCCTTGTTACACCTTCGGCAGTATGTTCCGCGAGAATCAAGATGTCCGTGTGGCGCGCCGAGTGGCCGAGGTTTGCAAGCAATCCCATCATGTTATTACTGCTGGACCTGAATTTCTGTCACAGTTTTCCCGATACGCCGAGCGCACGGTGTATCTCACAGATGGATCGGTGGACGTGGGCCGTGCTCCTGACCTTTATCTCAACGAAAAGGCGCGCGAAATAGCTCCGGTGCGGATGACGGGGAACTATGGCGGGGAAATTCTCCGGGGAGTGCGCGCTTTCAGGCCCGTAGAACCTGCGGGAGGTGTGTTTTGTCATAGTTTTCTATCCATTATTAGGCAAGGTGCGCAGACATATACAGAAGTTCTCAGTGGTAATCAAATTACTGTCGCCGCATTCCAGCAAGCTCGTTGGAGTCTCTATGGTGTGCTCGCGCTGGAGCAGACACAGCTTTCCATTCGGTCTCCATACCTTGACAACGACTTCGTGCGTGCCGTCTTCCGGCTCCCGCAGTCGGCTCTCGGAAGCAACGAGCTTTCTTTGCGGCTAATCGCCGATGGTAACCAAGATCTGCTCCGTGTCCCGACGGATCGTGGCCTAGCGGGAAAGCGGAGAAAGATTGCAAGAGCGGCCTCCCGCGGAGTTCTCGAATTCCTTTTCAAGGCTGAATACGCGTCTGACATGGGCATGCCGCAATGGTTGGCGCGACTTGATAACGCCTGCTCGCCAATTCGACTAGAGCATGTCTTTCTGGGACGTCATAAACCCTTTCACTTCCGGGTTTGGTATAGGGACGCTCTGGCCACCTACGTAAAGGAAATGCTGCTGGACCCACTCAGTCTCTCTAGGCCATATCTCGATCGGCAGGGCGTGGAAGCAATGGTACGAGGCCATCTGGCAGGATATCGAAACTACACGACCGAACTTCATAAGGTATTAACATTAGAGCTCATACACCGCGCCTTCCTGGATTCGCCGAGTGCGCGCGAAGGTGCATCAGACAGAACTTTGCGCAGCCTCGATCTGCAAGGGATAACGCGAGTATGAGGCGCAGTTTGGCGCGCAGGGCCGCCGTGTAATTTTTCCACGGGTGCAAGTAAACTTTAGTACCTAGACTCTGACGTTTTTGGGGGTTACCCTTGATGAAGTTCGACGATATTCTGTTAAGGAAATGGTGTTCCCCCCACTATGTCATTGAAGTGTCTCTCACTGGTGCTAGTTACATCCGCTCTTGTGCTCGACGCCGGTTATTGTGCGGAAGCGCAAACCATAAACGCTGCGAGCTGTAATACGACCGACGTGCAGACGGCGTTCAACGCAGTATCAAGTTCAACTACGACCATCAACATTCCTGCTGGAACGTGTACTTGGAATGCACCCGCTACACTTAATATCCCATCAGGCATTACAGCTCTCTCAATCATTGCCGCAGGGAGCCAGACAACGACCGGCGGCGGAGACGCGACGGTAATTGTCGATGACTATGGAAACAGCAACCCGCTAATTTCGATAAATATAAACGGGGCGCCCTCTCTGGTTCGGGTGGCTGGCATCACTTTCAAAGGTGGCTCCGGAAGCATCAAATACGACGGCATTCTGTCGATTACCGGGAACACGCCGAATATACGCTTGGATCATTCGCATTTCGACGACAGGAGCTATAGTCCCGTGCAGGCAAGTTCAATGGTTCAATTCCTTGGGTGCGCCTACGGTGTTGTTGACCATTCTATTTTCGACGGCCCTCCAAACAACGTCAGTAACGCCGTAAGGGTTTACAATGCGGGGGCTTGCTATGGCGACAGTCTCGGGATCGGCGATCAGTCATGGGCGCACAGTACATCTCTCGGGTCGAGCAGCTTCTTGTTCGTGGAAAATAACGTATTTAATAACGGGGCATCGGACGACTGCACCGATGGAGGCCGTTTTGTATTCCGGTTCAATACGTTCAATACCACGACACCAGCGCCAACAGTCCAAACACACCCAACCGGCGGAGCCGGACGGATTCGCGGATGCAGGGCCTGGGAGATCTACCAGAATCAGTTCGATGCAGTCGCAGGGAACTACATAAATGCCGCCATTTGGATTAGCAGCGGAACAGGAGTTGTGTGGGGCAATACAGCGCCATCGTCATCCGCGGCCGGTGGCACGGGATACAAAAACTTTTTAGAACTACTATCGATGCGCCAGAACAACGCCACCTATACGCAAACGGCGACTCCTAACGGCTGGGGCTATTGCGGCGCCGCGTTCGATGGAACTGGTTCGAATTGGGACCAGAATTCAAACCGGGTTAGCGGATACCACTGCATGGACCAGCCGGGACAAGGCAAGGGAGATTTGTTGACTGGCGGTTTTAGTTCCGACGGAAGTGGGTCTAATAATGTCACCAATAGTGCTACCGGATGTAGCTCATCATCTGCCTGTGCGTGGCCGCGCGAGGCGTCGGAACCAATATACGAGTGGATGGATAGTTACTCGGCTGTTCCGCAAAACCCAAGCGCCTTGATTAGCAATAGCGCGTTTATCATTAACTCCGACTACTATGGATGGTGCAACCCGTCGAGCCTTGGTGGATGCACCAATTTCACAGGGGCAAGTACAGCCGGCGCTGCTTCGACCGGAGGAGTGGGAAGCGGCACCCTGGCTTCTCGGCCGTCAACGTGTACTTCGGGCGTAGGATACTGGGCGACTGATCAAGGAAACTGGAATAAGAGCGGTAACGGTGGTCAAGGAGTGCTTTTCGTTTGTACCGCAAACGGCTGGCCGTCAGCGCCGTTCTATACTCCCTACACCTATCCGCATCCGCTCACAGTCACAGGTGCAACAGCCTTAGTTCCTGCTCCTCCCGTCTCTCTTTCGGCGGTTGTTCAATGATCGACATTTAGGTTCAGACGTCAATCTGCAAGGCATGTTTAATTCGGTTTCGTCTGATAGCCGTTTGCCATCAGGCCCTTGTACGTAATTCCTATCTGCTTGTCTAACTCCGAGGTAGGTATTGGCGAGTTTGCCGATCTCACCTCGGAGAAGACCCTCCCTCGAAATCTCAAGAACACTGTCCCTGCAGGGTCTAGCCACTCGGCCGCGTCATGGCAGAGCACGTTCCAGAAGAGAAAGTGCTGCTCCTTGTCGACAGCTGAAACACGATATCGAGGAAGGCGCCCATATTGAAACCCCTGGTATCAATCCTTATATCCGCGTACAACGCGCAGGAGTGGATCGCGGATGCGCTCGAATCCGCTGTCGCGCAAACTTGGCCACGCAAAGAGATCATTCTCGTGGACGATGGGTCCACGGATGGGACTGCGGCGGTGGCGCGGCGTTTCGTGTCGAGAGGAGTCACCGTCATTTCAACAAAGAACGGTGGTCTGTCGGCAGGTCAGAATCATGCTTACGCGCACAGCCACGGAGACTACCTTCAATTTCTTGACGCGGACGATCTTCTTGCGCCTGATAAGGTCGAGCGGCAACTTGCGGCGCTGCAGAGCACTGACAGCAGGAGAATACTTCTTTCCTCACCGTGGGCGCCCTTTTACTACCGGACCCGCCATGCTCAGTTTGTGCGTACTTCGCTATGCCAGGATCTGGCCCCCGTCGAGTGGACTTTGAGGAAGATGGGCGAAAACCTACACATGCAAAATGCTACTTGGCTCGTAAGCCGGGAGTTGGCCGAGGCGGCAGGTCCATGGCGTACGGATCTTCACTATGACCAGGACGGAGAATATTTTGCCCGTGTGATTCTGGCCTCCGATGGTACTCGTTTCGTACCTGGAACCGGCATTTTCTATCGATCGACCGGCAAGGGCAGCATAAGCCAAATCGGAAACTCGGATAAGAAGAAGGAGTCCCTTCTACTTTCCCTGAAGTTACAAATTCAGTACCTGCGGTCGGTTGAAGACAGCGAGCGAGTCCGACGAGCCTGCCTGACCTTTCTGCAAAATTGGTACTACAATATCTATCCGGAACGGGCCGATCTCGCTTCAGAGTGGCGGGCGTTAGCTGCACAACTCCAAGGTGAGTTAGAGGAACCGCGGCTAAGATGGAAATATGATTGGATGAAATCCGTCGTCGGATGGAAGACGGCAAAATGGGCTCAGATGAATCTCCCGCATATCAAACATTCATGCACCAGGCATCGTGATAAGGTACTGTATAAGCTTGAGCGCCGTGGGACTCAGAGAGCGGGTTAGAAGATGCTTATGCCGATGCACAGACACCTAGATTCGCAATCCAGCATGACCGTGGCACTCAGTATTTAGAGCGGATTCCATCCGACCAACCAACGTCGTTATGTTGCGGTGTAGATTGAGCAAAGGAGACTGCCTACGTTAGCATCGATTCGTACTTACTATCCATTAGCTGGCGCCAAGGCTATCCCGGCTTTGGTTCAACACAAGATCTTGAAGAACTACCCAACGATCGCCGCACGGGTATCGGGGATTCTTGCTCCGATTTTCATCCGTGTTCAGTCTTCCGATTTTATCGTGCTGCGTCAGGTGATGGTAGATCGAGAATACGAACTGCCTGGTGCCATGGCGCCATCGGTCATCGTTGACGCCGGCGCCAACATTGGCGTAACGTCTGTCTTCTACGCCAACCGCTATCCAACGGCACGAATCTTCGCCATCGAACCGGAAAAATCTAATTTCGACATGTTGGTTCAGAATGCGGCTCCTTACCAGAACATCGTTCCGATCCATGGTGCTCTGTGGAGCAGATCTACGCTACTAGCGGTCTGCGACCCCGAGAAATATAGTCATTGGGGAGTCCGAGTCTCTGAGGAGCCCTCTGTCGTTACCACACAGGCATTTACAGTAGCCGATTTGATATTTAAGTATGAACTGACCTTTATCGACATTTTGAAACTGGACATCGAAGGTGCGGAAACTGAGGTCTTTGAAACGTCCGATCAGTGGATCAGGAAAATTGGCGTGTTGGTTGTCGAAACGCATGACCGCATTAAGCCCGGTTGTACCAGCGCCTTCGAAAAAGCCGCGATGTCGTTTACCTACCGCTTCAGACAGGGCGAAGTTGAATTTGCGACGCGTGAAAACATTGGCAACACATTCAGCCTCGAAGAGCCCTACAGCAGCCATTAGAATATCCGCTAATCTTCGGGAGAGGAACGACCTAACCCATGAGCCGAGATGTCGAAACACCTGAAATCGCCGTTTCCGTGCTCACCGGGGGGAGCGACAGACCCTATGTATTTGGCTTGACTACAACACTTATGTCGGAGCATGTATCCCTTGATCTAATTGGAAGCGATGAGCTTGCATTTCCTCAATTTCGGGATGCTCCTGGGGTCAATTTTCTGAACCTGCGCGGCAGCTCGGAGTGGAATGCCGGCTTCGGGCGAAAAGTCATTAGGGTGGCGAAGTACTACCTAAAGTTGATCGGCTATGCCGCGATTGCCAAGCCAAAGCTTTTTCACATCCTGTGGAATAACAAGTTTGAATACTTCGATCGGACGTTGCTGATGCTTTACTATCGGCTGCTGGGCAAGAGGATTGTCTTAACCGTGCATAACGTCAACGCGGACAAGCGAGATTGCAAGGATACATTCCAGAATCGGCTTACCCTGCGAGTTCAGTATCGGATGGCTCACCACATTTTTGTTCATACGGAAAAGATGAAGCGCGAGCTGCTCGAGGACTTTGGTGAGGACGGTGGCCGGGTCACGGTCATTCCATTCGGGATCAACAATGCGGTGCCGAACACGGCTCTTACGCCAGATGCTGCAAAGCGGCAGCTTGGCTTTCGTAAGGATGAGAAGGTATTACTTTTTTTTGGGCGAATCACGCCGTATAAGGGACTCGAATATCTGATCGGCGCCTTTCGACAGATCAATGCGGGTGGTGGAAACTGTCGCTTGATGATTGCCGGGAGGCCGGATAATTGCGAGGAGTATTGGAACTCGCTCCGGGAGGAAATCCGGGAAGACGTGCGGAGGGGGCAAGTGGTCCTTAACGCCAACTTCATCCCGGATGACGAGACCGAAATCTACTTTAAAGCGGCAGATGCTGTAATCCTGCCCTATCGACAAATCTATCAGAGCGGGGTTTTGTTCCTGGGACACAGTTTCGGCTTGCCTGTTCTCGCCGCCGATGTGGGTTCGCTGAAAGATGAAATCGTGGAAGGGAAGACGGGATTTGTATTCAAGCCGGAAGATCCAGCGGATTTGGCCAGGGCGATCGAACAATATTTCGCCAGTGACCTCTACGCAGAACTAGATGGCCGCCGGCAAGAAATAAAAGATTACGCGAATGAACGGCACTCCTGGGAAGTAGTGGGTCGAATGACCACCAGCGTATATGCCAGCCTGCTCCGGATACCCTCTCCCGGAATTCGTCGGGCGCTTCACTCAGCTTGACAGCAGCTTTTAGAGCGTTTCCTCCTCCATTATTCCTTCCATTTGGGAAGCAATCACCAGTATCTGTTGCGTCCAGAAATGCGCGCTCAACCGCTTAACGTTGTTGTAAATCCCAGAACGGAGTAAATGGGCGCTCGATCACAAACACTAGACGCGTTTAGCACCGAACATCTGCATGCAGACCTGAAGGGGCGGTCGGTTCGCGGGGGAATGTTGACTCTCACCTCGCAGGGCGCCCAATTTGTTATGCAGACCGTCTCGACGATTGTCTTGGCACGGCTGCTCACTCCGGCCGACTTCGGACTTGTTGCCATGGTGACCGCATTCACCAACCTGGGTCAGGCCTTTGCCGACCTTGGGCTATCCGAGGCAACGATACAGCGCCCGGAGATCAGCCACGATCAGGTAAGCACGCTGTTTTGGATCAACGTGGCTATTGGGCTTGGACTCACGGTGATCACCGTGGCATTGGCTCCGGTATTGGCCTGGTTTTATCGAGAACCGAGGCTGATACACATTACGTTGCTGGTCTCGGTGACGTTCCTGATCGGCGGGCTTCGAGTTCAGCACGATGCGCTTCTCAGGCGGCAGATGCGCTTTTCAGCGCTAGCGGTGCGGGATATCACCGCTTATGTTATAGCCGTCCCGTTCGCCATTTTCCTGGCCTTGCGAGGATTTGGCTACTGGGCGATCGTCGCCCTTCCGCTGACATTGAACGTTATCCAGGTGGTGCTTACGTGGTTGATGGCTCGCTGGATACCGGGTCTGCCCCGGCGCGACGCCAAGGTTCGCTCTCTAATTGCCTTTGGCGGCAATGTGGCAGCCTCGTATCTCGTGTTTAATGCCAATCGAAGCGCTGACAGCATTTTGATCGGCTGGCACTGGGGAGCCGGGCCGCTTGGCCTTTACTCACGAGCTTACAACCTGCTCATGCTGCCGGTGCGCCAGCTTGGTGCACCGGCCCGCAGCGTCGCGATTCCAGCCTTTAGCAGAGTGCAGGCTGATCCCGAACGGCTGGCACGCTACTATCTGCGTACCGCGAACCTTATTATGTGGATCATCGCCCCCATATTCGGCTTTCTTTTCGTCGCCGCGGGGCCGGTGATTATTCTGACGTTGGGATACCGCTGGCGAGAAGCGGCGCCGGTGTTCCAGATATTAGCGATCTTTGCACTGGGGCAGTTGCTCTTTGAATCGACCCTGTGGCTGCTTGTAAGCCGCGGACAGTCACGACGGATGCTTAAACTACTGCTCGCAATCTCGCCCATCATCATCGGTGGCTACGCGATTGGATTGCCCTTTGGCATCAAGGGTGTGGCCCTTTCTGGCTCGCTCGTCTTACTTGCCGCCTTTCCCTGGATCCTCAAGTTCACGTTTCGCGGCACGAGCTTGACCTTGCAGCGGCTTGGCCGAGCCATCGTGTACCCGGTTTCCGTATGCCTCGCTGGTGTTGGCACCTCGGAACTTACGCTGCAGCTGATCGCGCACAAGAGTGTCGCTTCGCAGTTAATGGTGACCGCTTTGGGCTTCGCCGTTGGCTCTTCGCTGTCGATGCTTGTACCCGCGGTGAGGGGAGAGATCATGTCGCTTAAAGTCTTATTCACCAAGTCTCGTTCCGGGTCGTTGCCGGAGCTTGTCGAGACTTCAAGCTAAATTCTCCTATGGCAACCAAACGAACCGCATTTGTTACTGGAGCAGAGGGTTTTATCGGCTCTCACCTGGTGAAGTTCCTCCACCAAAAGAGGTGGGATGTAACCGGGAGCTATCGGCTGCCGGGCGACCATTTCTTCCCTAGGGCAGCAAATCTGCGATTCGTCCAGTGTGACCTGCGCAATGGACAACGCCTAACCCAGCTTCTGGCCAAGTATGAGCCATCGCACATTTTCCACCTTGGTGCACAGAGCTTGCCCACCGTTTCCTGGGCCGACGCGGTTGGCACCTTCGAGTCGAATGTCATGGGCTCACTGTACTTGTTTGAGGCGGTGCGTCATATGAAGCGGCCGCCGGTTGTGGTATCGGCTTGCTCGAGCGCGGAATACGGGCACGTCCCCCAGTCGGCCATACCAGTCAAGGAAGGGCAGGCACTTCAACCTCTTCACCCCTACGGAATCAGTAAAGTATGCCTCGATTTGCTAGCCCGGGAGTATTTTCTGGATTACGGAATTCCCGCGGTTAATCTGCGTCTCTTCAATACCACCGGCCCGGGAAAGACAGACGACGCACCTTCCGATTTTGTACGGCAGCTCGTCCGCATCAAGAAAGGCCTGCAGCCGCCTGTAATCGAGGTAGGCAATTTGAAACCGCATCGAGCATTTCTTGACGTCCGAGACACCGTGCGAGGCTTTTATCTCGCTGCGCTGAAAGGCAAGCGAGGCGAGGCCTACAATCTGTGTGCCAGCTCGACGCATGAAATTGGAAAGCTGCTGCGCACCGCCATCCGCCTGTCCGGAGTAAAAGCCGAGATTAGGCCCGCAGCCCACCTGATGCGGCCGTCGGATGAAAAGATCATCTTTGGCAGCACAGAGAAGTTCCACAAGGATACCGGCTGGAGGCCGACGCTCTCGGTCGAGCAGACCTTATCGTCCATGCTCGCATTCTGGGAACGGGCGAGCTGATATCCGGCGAGTTTAGCCCCATGCTGATTAGTTTTAGTGTGCTTCTGTATGGCTGTCTGAGAAAGCGTGGAAGCCGTTGAGGGCAGCTCCAAACCAATACACAGAGGGTACGAAAGCCGTTCTGCTTGTCGGCGGTTTGGGTACTCGGCTGCGGTCCGTGGTGGGATCTACTCCGAAGCCGCTGGCTGCTGTCGGTGGCAAGTCGTTCCTCGAGTTGTTGGTGCGGCAACTCCGCAACCAGGGGATCACCAATTTGGTGATGTGCACGGGATACCTCGGCGAACAGATCCAAAGTGAATTCGGAGATGGCCGCTTGTGGGGCGCGGCTATCGAATACTCGCAGGAGATCGGTCCTTTGGGAACCGCAGGAGCTGTCAAACTTGCCCACACTTATCTCCGAGACGTTTCCGAGTTTCTGGTAATGAACGGTGACTCGTTTCTGGAAATCGATTTTGACCAACTGATTCGATTTCATCGCGCACACGGCGGGTTGGTCAGTATGGCTGTTTTGGAAGTAGATAATGCAGCCCGATACGGGACAGTGAAGGTGGACGCTCAAGGGCGAGTCGTTGGGTTTTCGGAAAAGACAGGATGCGAAACCTCAGGGGTTGTTAACGGGGGAGTCTATGTCTTCAACCGCGACGTGCTTGAATATATCCCGGAAGGTCCCGCAAGTCTCGAAAGAGACGTCTTTCCGCGGATCTTTCATCACGGAATGTACGCCCTGAAACACGCAGGGAATGTTCATTGACATAGGTACGCCTCAGGATTACGCGCGTGCTCAGGAGTTACACGGCCGACTTTACGATAGCGCATGCCAGAGGCAAGAAAGTTGAGAAGCCGGGAGCGCCCATGCGAAAACCAGAGGATTTGAGGAATCGGGTTCGAGACTCGATCGAGGCATCGCTGACAGTCAAACAACGCCTTTTGGCAAGCGCCGAAATCGTTTCCAGCATAGCGACGGTATGCGAAATTGTGACCGGCGCGCTTGACAACGGATGCAAGCTGTTGCTCTTTGGGAACGGCGGTAGTGCGGCAGATGCTCAACACATTGCTGCGGAATTGGTGGGGCGCTTTGCCTTCGATCGCCCGGCTTTGCCGGCGTTGGCGCTTTCTGTGAATACCTCCTGCGTTACGGCTATCGGTAACGATTACGGATTTGACAAAGTCTTTTCGCGGCAGATTGAAGCACTGGGCCGCCGCGGCGATGTCGCCATCGGGATATCCACCAGCGGGAACTCGCCGAACGTGCTTCTGGGTGTGTCAGCCGCACGAGACATGGGTATGCATGCAATCGGGCTGACGAATCAGACCGGTGGCAAGCTGAGGGACGCGGTAGATCACTGCATTTGTGTGCCTTCAGAAGAGACTCCGCGCATTCAGGAGTGCCATATCCTCATCGGACACATTATCGCGGACCTTGTGGAGCAGGCACTATTTCAAGGGCAGCAGGCAGGCGTGACGACAGGAATTCGAGCGTGACGAGTTATCGATTGTTAGCAGTGCTTCACAGTACATAGTTCATTCCACCGCGAAGAAAGAAGACTAGATAGATATGATCATCACCAGCACGCCACTTCGCATCTCATTCTTCGGCGGTGGTACGGACTACCCCACGTGGTACCGCGAGTACGGTGGAGCAGTATTGGCAACAACGATTGACAAGCGCTGTTACATCACTTGCCGGCGACTGCCACCGTTCTTTGAGTATCACAGTCGCGTTTCTTATTCAAAGGTGGAAAATGTTAGAAGAAACGACGCCATAGAGCACCCATCTGTGCGTGCTTGTCTGCAGTTTCTCGGCATCGAAGAGGGAGTTGAGATTCATCATGTCGCTGACCTGCCGGCACGCACAGGCTTGGGCACAAGTTCAGCCTTCACGGTCGGGCTACTTCTCGGGCTGTATGCGCTCAAGGAGCAGATGTGCGATAAGCAGACGCTTGCCGCCGAAGCAATCCACATCGAGCAGGAACTGCTTCAGGAGGCAGTTGGCGCGCAGGACCAGGTGAGTGCCGCTTACGGCGGTTTCAACCACATCAATTTCCTCACCGACGGCTCGATTGATGTAAAGCGAGTTCTGACTCCGCAGAGCAGGTTGGCAGAGCTGGAGCAGCACCTAGCGCTCTATTTCACGGGCTTTGCGCGAACTGCTTCAGAAGTGGCACAGGAACAGGTGAGGGTGACACATCAGCGCAAAACTGAATTGGAAGCAATGCTTCAGTGTGTACATGAGGCGGAGACCATCATCAGGAGCACAAGCCGCTCACTGGATGACTTTGGCCGGCTGCTGCATGAGAGTTGGAAGATCAAGCGAACGCTGACCCAGAAGATCACGAACTCCGCTATCGACGAGATCTACGAGGCGGGCCTCAGCGCAGGCGCTCTCGGAGGGAAGCTACTGGGCGCGGGGGGCGGAGGTTTTATGCTGTTTTACGTTCCTCCCGAACGCCAGGATGCTTTGCGTGTTCGTTTGAAAAAACTATTGTGTGTTCCTTTTGCCTTCTCCACCAAGGGAAGTCAGGTAGTGGTGTACGAACCGGAAGCGTCATATGACAAATCTCTCGCTAACCAACGCGGCGTAGTCTACGACACCGTGCCGTCCCTGTCCATGGCTGCAAAGTGAAGTTGAATTCAATCTGCGGCCCAGCTGCTAACCAGCATTTTGAGGTGATTTGATGACCAGTCTGCTGGTTCCCTACGTCCTGATCACTCCTGCTCGTAATGAGGCGGCCTTCATCGAGAAGACCATTCAGTCCGTGATCAAACAAACTGTACTGCCGGCGAAGTGGGTGATCGTGAATGACGGATCCACTGATGATACTGCGATCATTGTGCGCCCATACTTGGCGGATCATCCATGGATGGAATTGGTGGATCTTCCGGTGCGGAAAGAGCGGCACTTCGCAGCGAAGGTATATGCCTTCAATGCCGGTCAACAGCGAATCCAGGGTCTTGAATACGAAATCATCGGCAATTTAGACGCGGACGTCTCACTGGATGAGGATCATTTTGAGTTCCTATTGGGAAAGTTTAGAGATAACCCGACTCTTGGGGTCGCCGGGACGATTTTTAGGGAGCCCGGCTACAGCTCGGAAACCGACAGTTTTGAAGGACAGAACCATGTTTCCGGGCAGTGTCAAATCTTCCGCCGTCAGTGCTTTGAGCAAATCGGAGGCTATCGTCCGAACAAGGCGGGTGGTATTGATTGGATGGCTGTTACCACAGCGCGGATGATGGGCTGGAAAACGCGTTCGTATCGAGAGAAGTGTTTCTTCCATCACCGGACGTTGGGAACGGCTGAACGCAGCCGATTTGCGTCGAGCTTTTCTTACGGTGAAAAGGACTACTATCTTGGAGGCCACCCGATTTGGGAGCTTTTCCGTGTCGCCTATAGGATGACCAAGCGACCCTACCTTCTGGACGGTATTGCGCTGGGTTCGGGGTACCTCTGGGCCTTCTTGCGCCGAGAGAAACGGCCCGTATCCGCTGAATTAATGCGCTTCCACCGTAGGGAGCAAATGCACAAATTGAGAGGGATTCTCGGCGCCTTGATGACGTTTAGACGCGTTGACAATTTCGAGGCTAAGGCAATTTAAGGAAGGGTTCCGCTCGAATGGCAACCATAAATACAGTCAATAGAAGAGAAACAGCGGCAGTTACGAGTGTGCGGACAGCGGTGCTCAGCTTTGTTGACTGGCTAGATCGGTACGGGGAGCTTTCACACGATCATCAGAGTTTCTTTGCGAGTGATTTGGGGCGTGCCGCGAAGGCGCTCTATTACCGGAGACCGATCCTCGGTAAACTCGCGGTAGCGCCGATGATACTCTCCGAGGCCTTCGTGCCTTCTGCGCGCCAACTGTTCTTTAAGCCTCAGAGATTCCCTATTGCGGATGCCCACTACGCAATGGGCTTTGCATATCTCTCACAGGCTCTCGGGAACGACAAATATTATCGGCGGGCGGTCCACTTTCTGGAGGTTCTGCAGGCATCTCGCTGTTCAGGTTATGACCATTATTGTTGGGGATACCCGTTTCATTGGGAAACACGGCGCGGGACCATGAGAGCGGGTACCCCCCTCATAACCACCGTTCCTTATGCCTATGAAGCATTCCTGCAGGTGTACCAGATCGACCGAGATCGGAAATGGCTGGCCATCATGGAGTCGATAGCCGAGCATGCTCGTAACGACTACCACGACTTCATTTCCTCAGAGGATGCCTCCAGCTGTTCGTATAATCCCGATCCAGGTGATCCGGGCGGCGTGATCAATGCCAGTGCTTACCGCGCATTTCTCCTGACCCGGGCTGGTCTCGACTTCTCGCGGGAAGATTACCGTAAGATAGCGGACCGGAACTTGAACTTCGTTCTCGAATCTCAAAATGTGGACGGCTCCTGGTACTACTCGACCGATGGCGAGAGAGATTTCGTTGATCACTTCCACACGTGCTTCGTTCTGAAGGCCTTGGCAAAAATCGAAGCTCTCACTGGCAACCGCCGTTGTACAGAAGCCATTGAGCGCGGTGTAACGTACTACGTCGATAAATTGTTTGATCACGAAGGTTTACCAAAGCCCTTCTCACGCAGACCGAGGCTCACGGTATACCGGCGTGAACTGTACGACTATGCTGAGTGCATCAACGTCGGGGTCCTATTACAGGGCCGGTTTACCGCATTAGACAAAATCGTGTCCGGTGTGATCGAGATGAAGGGCTGGCAAAAGTCCGATGGATCCTTCCGCAGCCGTCAACTCCTGCTCGGCTGGGACAACACTCCGATGCATCGCTGGGCACAGTCACAGCTGTTTAGAAGCCTGTGTTTCTTCCTTTGTGACGGCTCAGGCGATACAAGATCTGAATCCATGGAGCGGCGCTAAGCACCTATGTGTGGGATCTGCGGACAATACAATTTTGAGGACCGCGCGCCGGTAGTTCGGCAGAACATCGAGCGGATGGCCAATAGTATTTCTCATCGGGGTCCCGATGACGAGGGCTTCTATATCGCTGGGCCCGTCGGCCTTGGATTTCGACGGCTCTCGATCATAGACCTTGAGGGTGGTCACCAGCCCATGTCCGACCAGGAAGGATCTGTTTGGGTTATCTTCAATGGGGAAATTTACAACTTCCCCGAAATCAAACGCGAGTTGGTCGGGTTTGGGCACGTTTTTCGGACCAACTCCGACACCGAGGTCATCGTTCACGGCTACAAACAATGGGGCGATGACGTTTTCAATCACCTAAACGGAATGTTCGGTCTGGCGATTTGGGATGTACGACTGGACAGGCTGATCCTCGCCCGCGATCCATTCGGAATCAAGCTCATTTACTACAGAATTGAAAAAGGTCGCCTGTATTTTGGGTCAGAGATCCGTGCAGTCCGGGCTGCCATGAATGAAAAGGCCGAAGTAGATCCGAATTCGGTGAATCTATTTCTCCGCTATCGTTATACGCCTTCACCTCACACCATGTTCAGGGGCGTTCACAAACTTGCTCCTGGCACCATGATGGTGTGCGAAAAGGGGAGGTCGTATTTACGTCAATGGTACCAGTACCGCCCGACGCCGTTTGCGCCGACGAAGTCCCTGGCGGAAGCACGAGAGGAACTGCTCGCTCTATATAAGCGTTCCATGAAGAGACATCTTCTCAGCGACGTACCCGTGGGTTTGCTGCTGAGTGGCGGTGTCGACTCGGGGGCTTTACTTGCGCTGATGAATCTCTATGGAGAGTCGTGGCGAACCTACACAGTGGGATATGGTTCGAGTTTCTCTGACGACGAGTTAAAGGACGCGGCAGCAACCGCCGCACGATTCTCAGCCGAGCACACGACTGTGACGCTCGATAGAGCGACCTTCGAAGAAGTGCTGAATGCAATTGTTTCCTGTTTAGAAGAGCCGATCGCGTCTTCCTCGATTGTGCCTATGTATTTTGTCTGTAAGCGGGCCCGGGAAGATGTGAAGGTTGCGCTTATCGGGCAGGGTCCGGATGAGCTTTTCGCCGGCTATCGGCGGCATATCGGAGTGAGATACGGGTCATATTGGGGAGCAATTCCCAGTTGGCTGCGAACACCTATCACCTCAGCGATCGGGGCACTGCCGAGAAACGAAACGCTGAAAAGAGGTCTCTATTCGCTGGATGTAAAAGACCGGCTGAAAAGGTATCAACATGTTTTGTCGCTCATGCGCGCGGATGCGGTTGACAATCTCTTCGAGGACGGCGTTCTGGATGCGGATGCAGGAGACAAAATACTGGATTGTTGGAAACCACTTGTACCCCTCATGAGCGAAACGGACGAACTCGGAGGTTTCCAGTTTTTAGAACTACGCTCTACACTGCCGGATGAGCTTCTGATGTTCGCAGATAAACTCTCCATGGCGCACGGACTCGAGGTGAGAGTACCGTACCTTGATAAGGATATCGTCGAATACGTGGAGAGGCTGCCGGCTAGGTTCAAGGTGCACAACGGCCAGCAAAAGAGGCTGCATCGCCAAGTATGCCAGGGGCTTCTGCCGGCGGAAATCCTCAGGAGAAAAAAGAGAGGGTTCGCGGTGAACGTGGTCGACGATTGGTTTCGGGGCACCATGAAGGGCCAAATGGAAGATATCCTCATGGATCACAAATCGTTGCTGTACCAATATTTGCGACCACCAGTCGTGCAGAGAATCTTCAGAGAACATCAATCGGGTCGGAATGATTATCACAAGATGTTGTTCAGCCTGGTTGTTTTCGAAGAGTGGCTGAGGGTGCAGTCGTCCACCGGTCCAAGGGTCGGAGAAGAAATCACCGCGTCCTATTGACATGCACAGCGTAAAAGATGACATTTAAAGTAACCGATCAGATCGAGACCGTGCGAACTGTGTCCGCGAAAGGCCGTATGGCACAGTATTGGGGCAACGTGCCGGATGCCTTAGAGGTAGTTCCGCGAGACGGACGCAAGCGTGAACAGATGCATTTCTGATTATTATCGCTGCCCACCGCACTACCTAAGGCTAGCTCAAAGAGGAACCCTCCCGGAGCAGAGTGGTTACTTTCGCTTCGGCGCGGATGCGGTCTGTTACGGGAGATCCACCAGTGGAACGGCCAGCGCTTTTAGTACGACACTGCGGGATGCTCTTTCCGAGACGGTTGTTGAGGATGGAATCACACATCTACCGTTCGATGTGACCGAGGTGATAGACAATCTTCGGTGCGAGCGCTATCTAGGTGACCGACAGAATAAACGGACTAAATCCGCGCTGTCTAAGCTATATTACGGCCTTCGTCCGGTGCTTTCCTTTGGAATACGAAGCTATATCAAAAGGCTACACTTACGGGGTTGGCAGGAGCTGCTATTCCCAAGTTGGCCTGTTGATTGCTCCGTCGACGCGTTGCTTGAGCGCTTGCTGCTCCTGTCAGTCCGATCCAGTGAAACAGGCCGGATCCCGATCATCTGGTTCTGGCCGGACGGAGCATCGAGCTGTGCGGCTGTGACGCATGACGTTGAGGAGCACGCGGGTCAGAGTTTCTGTGCAAGCCTTATGGACATCGATGATTCGTTTGGTATCAAGTCATCATTCCAGATCGTTCCTGAAGGGCGTTACGAAGTGAGCGCGCAGTTTTTAGGATCCTTTGTCGCTCGCGGTTTCGAAGTGGTCGTCCATGATCTGAATCACGACGGTCATTTGTACCGCAGTCGGGAAGAATTTCTGCGACGGGCGGCGAAGATTAATCGTTATCGGGAACAGTATGGGGCGGAGGGATTTCGGGGAGCTATCTTGTATCGGAAGCAGATGTGGTTTGATGCATTTAACTTCGCCTACGACATGTCAGTTCCCAACGTAGCCCACCTGGACCCACAGCAAGGTGGCTGTTGCACGGTCATGCCATTCTTTATCGGCGATATCTTGGAACTCCCCGTCACTACAACGCAGGACTATATGCTGTTTCACGTACTTAATGACTACTCGATCAGGCTTTGGAAGCAGCAGATTGGCATGATTATGGAGAGGGCTGGCTTCATTAGCTTCATCGTGCATCCGGATTACATCATGAAAGCTCGCGAGAGAGCCGTATATGAAGAACTGCTGCTTCATCTCTGCGACTTGAGAGCCAAGGAAAACCTGTGGATAGCAACTCCTGGGGACGTTAACCGTTGGTGGCGACAGCGTGCAGCGATGAGAATTGTTGAAGAGGGAGACGAACTGCGCATTGAAGGCGTTGGAAGTGAACGGGCACGCCTTGCCTATGCCAGTGAGCGGGATGGCCGTCTGATCTTTACGTTTCAACCAGAGTGTCCGCCGGAGCGCAGCGCCGCGATGCCACAGAACACTAAAATGGACCGCGACTTCGGGAGAAAATCTGTCCCTCTCCATGTGGGAATAAATTAGGGATCTGCTCTTGGCGACGATAAGGATCGGATGTGGCAGAAGTTCCGTTTCGTCGCGGTGGGGTCGTGGTCCGGATGGCTCAACGGAGCCGGACTTGTCAGGCAAGCACGTTTACGAGCTTGACCCGCTATCTGATGTGCGATGGGAAACGTTCGTCAATGGTCATCCGAAGTCTTCGGTGTTCCATAGCCGCGCATGGCTGAGAGCACTGCAAATCTGTTATGGCTACACCCCTGTTGTCTTCACCACATGCTCTCGAGACTGCGCGCTGAGCAATGGTCTTGTCTTCTGCCATGTAAATAGTTGGTTGACGGGCAATCGCTTGGTCTCTGTACCCTTTGCAGATCACTGCGACTTGCTATCAAGCGATTCGGCGGAGTTGGATCGGCTAGTTGTGCATACCAGTCAGCGTGGCTTCCGAATGGGGAAGTCCATAGAAATCAGACCCCTGTCGTACCAACCCACAGCCAATGAGGGATTTTGTACAAGTGCCACCTACCAAACCCATTGCCTGGCGTTGGACAGAAGTAAAGAAGAGCTATTTAAGCGTTTGCACAAAACATCACTCCAACAGAGGATTCGCAAGGCGGAACGAGAAGCGCTGACGTGTGAAGAAGGCAACTCGGAAGGAATGCTGACGAACTTCTATAAGCTTTTATTAACAACGCGCCGCCGGCACCGCCTTCCGCCACAGCCGCTGTCTTGGTTTCGTGCACTTATAAGGACATTTGGTGATGACCTTAAGATCAGGGTAGCGTCCAAGAATGGCGTGCCCATTGCGAGCATCATCACGCTCTCTCATAGGCATTCCATGGTTTACAAGTATGGTTGCAGTGATGCCCGATTTCACGGCTTAGGGGGCATGGCTCTCCTCTTATGGAAAGCTATACAAGAGGCAGCAGATTACGGAATGCGTGAGCTGGACATGGGTCGATCCGACTGCGATAACATAGGATTGATCTCGTTCAAGGAGAGGTTTGGCGCAGTTGGCAGACCACTTACGTACTGGGCGTATCCGAACAATAAGAATGGGGTACTGGATATCGGGGACAAGAGCGTGATTCGCTCTTTGGCTCGATTGAGCCACAGATTGCGCGCTTAAGATGATTGGCACACTGCTCTACCGGCATATTGGCTAATGGTAACGCCGCGGGTCTCAATAGCGGCTTTCCGAACTTGCGTGTGTCCCCTTCAGCAATTCGGAAACAACTCCCAGGGCGATGGTTCCTTGAAACGGCGTTAGAGGTCGAAGCGACGCGGAAGAAGAGTAGCCCACTTCCTGGCCGAAGTGGCTCTTAATCCTTATTTAGCACTTAACCGAGGCTTCTGAGACTGCGTATGACAGAGTTAGTAATCGAAGCTGGTGGAACAGAGGGGCAATACTGGCGTGATCTGTGGCGCTACCGGGAGCTATTTTACTTCCTCTCCTGGCGCGATCTGCTTGTGCGGTACAAGCAGACCTTCGTCGGAGTGGGCTGGTCGTTCATTCGACCGCTGTTGACGATGCTCGTACTTACGGTTGTTTTTGGCAAGCTGGGAAAGATGCCTTCCGGAGGCGTGCCGTATCCGCTGCTGGTTCTGTGTGGCATGCTGCCTTGGAATTTTTTCTCTAATGCTATGTCTGAGAGCGGCAACAGCCTCGTATCGAACTCCAATCTGATATCAAAAGTATATTTTCCGCGCCTCGTCATTGTCGTGAGCAGCGTAATTACTAGCTTTGTGGATTTCATAATCTCGGCTCTCTTCATGATTGCCCTTATGATTTGGTACCGCTATTCTCCGCCCGCTGCGGTACTTTTTCTGCCCTGCTTCCTGGTGCTTGTCTTCGGTGCCTCGCTCGGAGTCGGGTTGTGGATCAGCGCCCTTATGGTCAAATACCGCGACTTCCGTTTTGTTGTCCCTTTTCTCGTCCAATTTGGCCTCTATATTTCCCCCGTCGGTTTCCAAAGCAGTATCGTTCCAGTTCGGTTTCGCCTGCTCTACGCGCTCAATCCCATGGTGGGAGTCATAGACGGCTTTCGCTGGTGCCTCCTCGGAGGGAAGAGCGGCATCTACTGGCCATCCCTCGCGGTCGCTGCAATCGAAGTGGCTCTCCTCCTGGCAACCGGCCTTTGGTATTTCAGAAAGACCGAGCAGACGTTTGCCGACGTTATTTGATTGAACTAAGGAACTCACGCCCAGCCAGCCATGTCTAATTGCGCCATCTCCATCGAAAATCTCGGAAAGCGCTACACCGTCGACCACCAAAGGCCTGGCGGCGACGGCATCCGCCATGTCATTGAGGGAGCGGTCCGCTCGCCTCTCGGATGGCTCAGGTCCGGAAAATCGTCAAAAATGCAGCACGCGGATTTTTGGGCATTAAGAAACCTTTCCTTCCAGATTGAACAAGGGGAAGTCGTCGGTATCATCGGCCGCAATGGGGCGGGGAAGAGCACGCTGTTGAAAATACTGAGTCGAATCACTGTTCCTACGGAGGGACGAGTACGCATCAACGGCCGGATCGCAAGCCTCCTCGAGGTAGGTACAGGGTTTCACCAGGAACTCACCGGGAGAGAAAATATTTTTCTGAACGGTGCCATTCTGGGTATGAGCCGCGCCGAGATCATCCGCAAGTTTGACGAGATTGTCGATTTCTCTGGGGTTGCAGAATTCCTTGACATGCCCGTCAAACGTTATTCGTCCGGTATGTACGTTCGCCTGGCTTTTGCGGTTGCCGCTCACCTTGAGCCTGAGATCCTAATCGTAGACGAAGTGTTGGCCGTCGGCGACGCGGCTTTCCAAAGGAAATGCCTCGGTAAGATGGGTAGTTTCGCCCAAAGCGGGAGAACCGTCCTGTTCGTCAGCCATAATGCCGAGGCCATCCGAACCCTGTGTCAGCGAGGTATCTGGTTGAAGGATGGTGGCCTTCATAAGGATGGGAGAGCCGATGAGATTCTCGAAGATTATTACAACAACGCCTTTAATGAGCTCGCTTTTTCATGCAGAAATCCAGATTATGGATTCGCGATTCAGAAGGTGGTACTGAAAAATGACCAAGGCGAAGAAACCAATCTGTTTTGCCCCGGGGATGATTTGATCGTAGAAATCTCTTATGACGCACGTAAGGCCATAGAGAAGCCACTAATCGCGCTGGGCGTGTTGGGAATGACTGGCTCCTGTTTTGCGTCCAATATGCTATTAGATGGGCACAGCCCGGCGCGATTGGAAGGCATTGGCAAAATAATTTGCACCTTTAAATCGATTCCGTTGCTGCCTCAGAACTATGTCGTCAAAATGAGCGTCCGCACGGAAAATGTGAAAGAGTTTATCGTTGGCTATCAGGAAGTTGCCAGCTTCAGCGTGGTCGGGGACCTCAGCGACTATGGCTACAAGGGAGAGTTTCTGACTTGGGCGCTCCGCTCGACACCTGTCGTTGTGCCCTATGAGTGGCAGCTGCCTGACGGAACAACCGCTGCCGTGTCTTTGGCGGAACCTCGTAGATAGCAGGTCGATACCATCATCGCAATCATTCCAGCGCGCGGCGGTTCGAAACGGATCCCGGGCAAAAACATCCGTCCTATGGCCGGGAGACCGATCATTGCATACACCATAGCGGCGGCGCGCGAGAGCGGATTGTTTGAGCGCGTGGTGGTCAGTACAGACAGTCCTGAAGTCGCCGAAGTGGCGCACCGATGTGGTGCCGAGGTCCCCTTTGTTCGTGACGCAACGTTAGCTGATGATTTTACACCGGTATCTTCGGTCACCATCGATGCGCTTTGCCGGCTCGATCCCGCCGCTGACAGGTTCGAAGTGGTAGCACAATTGATGCCGAATTGCCCATTACGAACTGCGGATGATGTCATCGACAGCTACAGGCAGTTCGCGAAGGGCCTAAGGCATGCACAGATTTCGATAGTCCGTTACGGCTGGCAGAACCCGTGGTGGGCACTGCGACGCAATGAACGATACGAATTAGAACCGCTATTTAGAGAGCAGATGAGCACGCGCAGTCAGGATCAGCCGGAACTCTTTTGCCCAACCGGAGCTATTTGGTGGGCCCGGGCCGACACGTTACGACGTGAAAAAACATTCCATTTGGAAGACCGGACGGGATGGGAGATCCCGTGGCAGCGCGGTATCGACATCGACACATTTGAGGACTGGGCGATGGCCGAGGTTTTGTTGACCTCGAGCTTCCAAGGCGAACATAGCGAGGCGCATGTCTAGCGTGACCCTCGCGGTTTATACGACTATCTATCCTGGTGCCGAACCATATTTGGTGGACTGGTACCGTTCGCTGTGTCAACAGACGGATCAGAGTTTCGAGCTCTGGATAGGCCTGGATATGTTGGAACAGAAGCGCGTCCAGGAGATGCTTGGGGGGAGCGTTGAGGCCCATTGGGTCGAGGCTCCTTCGGGAGCCACCGTTGCGCAGGTTAGGCAAGAGGCCTTAGCGCGGATCGTAGAGGCATGTTCCGCGGTTGTACTTGTGGACAGCGATGACTTGCTTGATCGAACGCGGGTAGGTGCAGCCCGAACTGGTTTAGAGGACAGCGAACTTACAGGCTGTGCCCTCTGTCTCATCGACCAACAGGGAATGATCTTGGGTTGACCTTCGATCTTACCGCGCCGGTTCAAACCGGACGACCTATTTCCTCGCAACAACGTTTTTGGTTTTTCCAATTCGGCATTTCGCACGGATCTCTTGCGAAAGTTGTTTGCCGATACCGGTCCGACGCCGTTCTCGTGGACTGGTTTCTGGCCACTCGCGCCTGGCTTTTTGGGGCAAAACTGGCTTTTGATCATGTATCGCGCATGGCTTACCGGCAGCATCCCATGAATACTGCTCGCGTCAGATGCCCATTCACTCCCGATCAGGTGCTCTCGGATACCGCGCTTGTCCGCCAACATTTCCAAATTGTGCTCGCCGAGCACGATGCAAGACGTTCCGGGCGGACCGGACCGCCGCTACTTCAACGCGTCAGGGCAGAAATCGAGACATTTCACCAACAGATCATTCCCGATGCCGAACGACTAAACAACTACGTACAAGCCCTTAACGATCTTGCATCTGGACCCGCTCTGGTGGGCCAGCGTCGCGAATCCGGCATTAGAGCACATGTGGAAGTCGGGAGAAGGTGTGAATATGAACATCATCAGACTTGGAGAAGTGGAAATCGGGGCCGGTAAGCCGCCCTACATTATCGCCGAGGTGGGATCGAATCATAACGGTGACATGAACCTCTGCCGGCAGCTAATCGACGCGGCCGCCCTCGCAGGTGCGGATGCAGTCAAGTTCCAATCGTGGACCGATAAGTCCCTCATCGCCGAAGAGGAGTATGCCAGCAATACGGAGTACTCCGACAAGAAAAAACACTTTGGTTCCTTGCGCGAAATGGTGTCGACATACCAGTTGACCGCCAGCTCAACATCAAGAGGCCCACGCCCACTGCCGTGACCGGGGAATTGCGTTCTGCTCGACTCCGTTCTCCGTCGAAGAGGTCGACCTCCTCGAGAGTCTCGACGTCCCATTTTTCAAGATCGCCTCGATGGATATTGTTCACTTGCCGCTGTTGAAATATGTCGCCCGCAAGCAGCGTCCGTCATGATTTCGACCGGCATGGCAACACTGGCAGAGATAGAGCGAGCCGTCGAGACGGTTCGCACGGAGGGCAATGAACAGATCGTCACTGCTTCATTGCATATCAATCTATCCTCCGGAATACGAGACGCATTCACCTGCGGAACATGGCGATCTTACAGCAGAGCATTCGATGTCCCAGTGGGATTCAGTGACCACACCTTAGGCACCGCCATTCCCCTTGCTGCAATCGCCTTAGGGGCCTGTATCATCGAGAAGCATTTCACCCTGGACCAGGACATGGCTGGATGGGACCACGCTATCTCTGCCGACCCTGAGCAACTACGAGACGATCGTCATAGAAGGCAGGAATATCTTCACCGCGCTCGGCGGGAACGGACGTGTAGTAACCTCTGCAGAAATGGAAAAGAGAAAGAAGTTTCGCCGCAGCCTGGTCGCCCGCCATGATCTGGGACGCGGGTCCATAATCACCGAAGCCGACCTTGATGCCAAGCGACCCGGAACCGGCGTCGCACCCAACGAAATAGCCTATGTTCTAGGTCGCCGACTGAGCACGCGACCTGGCGGCTGACCAGGTGCTTCACTGGACACACCTCGAGTGACCGGCCAGGACGACCTGATGTCGTCGAGTTATTGTTGCATCACTTCCCTCCGCCTGGTTGAGCGGTGCGACCCGCGCTCGTGCAACGTCGACTGATTTTCTCGCTGTCCGAACATACCTGAGCAAGGAGATACAATGGCATCCACAACGATCGAAGTACACAAGAGCTTGCCGCTCACTCAGGTATTCCGTGGCCACATCACTGAGTTGGACGCTTGCGTGCCTTCGGAATCACCGTGGTGATTTGTGAACATATGTGGCTTCCTTATCAGCCATTGTGGAATGCTATTACACCTATCCTGGATTCTCATGGATAGCTTCTTTGTTCTGAGTGGCTTCCTCATCGCGGGCATTTTGCTCGACAGCCGCGCTCGGCCAGATTACTATCGATACTTCTATACCCGGCGGTCGTTGCGCATCCTTCCTGTCTATTATTTGTTAATCACAGTCTTGACATGCGCGACGTTCATAAACGGCACAGGGTACCTATACTCTGGAATTCCAGCGTTGTACAAATGGGGCTCTTCATGGTGGTATTTCGTCTATCTAGGGAATATACCTTCTGCCATTACCAGTAAAGCACCAACGGCTGCTAGATTATCTTTCGCCCCATTATGGTCTCTTCAAATAGAGGAACAGTTTTACATTCTGTTTCCCCTTCTCGTCCGCCGTCTCAAACTCCGAACGTTGGCGTTTACCCTGGTGGGTTTGGTTTGTTTTAGCCCGATTCTGAGGATCGTTCTTTATTGGCTCTACCCAGCTAAACCGGATTACAATACGTCTTATTGCCATGCCGCATGGACGGTCTCGCTCTAGGTGCCTTGATTGCGGTTCGCTTCCGCATGGGGCCGTGGGAGCTATCCAAAAGGAAACTCACGGTGATGGCGGTTACATTGATGGCTATGACCTGTGGTTTAGGTGCTTGGAGCGGCTATGATTTCAGCCGTCCATTTAATCGGACAATCGGTTATTTAATATCCTCGATTGCATGTGCCTATGTTGTGCTCTGGCTCATTCGGTTCCGGGGATCACGGTTAACGGCACCTTTGAGACTTCCGCCTGTCCAGCATCTATCCAAGATTTCCTATGCAGCGTACTTGTTTCATATGCCGATCGCAGGCGTACTGGTGCCCATCTCGGCAGCGTTAGGGGTAGGAGCACTCGCTCATGGGTATTTGAAAGTTGTGACCGTCTTTGTTCTGACGGTCGGTCTTGCTTCATTGTCTTGGCGCTTTTTCGAATCGCCACTGCTCGGCCTCAAGGATCGGTTGTTTCCCCCGCAAATACCTCGCAACGCAGGCAGCCACGTTGTTGTGTAACGAGTCAATGCGCCTGGGAGGTGGTGGCAGGGTGGAGTTTATGCATACAACTCGCGATCATGGGCCGGATGGTAAGGACGAGCAGTGTTTATACCGCCCAGTGATTGTTGTCGGTGGAGCAGGGCACGCCAAGGTGCTCGTAAGTATGTTGTTCCTGCAACGTCGAAGAGTGCTCGGTTTCGTCGATCTAAACCCCGGGCTGTCGAGCTTGCTCGGGATGACGCACCTCGGAGACGATAGCGTAGTTTTGTTTCACTCGCCCGACCAGGTGCGGCTCGTAAACGGAGTTGGCTCGATCGGGTCCACCGTTTTGCACCGGACTATCTACGAAAGGTTCCGGGAAAAGAACTATGTCTTTGAGACATTGATTCATCCGTCCGCTATCATCGCTCCTGAGGTTCAAATTGCGAGCGGGGTCCAGGTTATGGCTGGAGCCTTGGTGCAGCCGGGAAGCTGTCTGGCTGAAAATGTGATCATCAACACCGGCGCCCGCGTCGATCATGATTGCTGTATCGACTCTCACGTTCACATCGCCCCTGGAGTCACCTTGTCGGGTAACGTGCACATTGGCAGCGGAGCCCACATCGGTACCGGAGTCAACCGTCATCCAAGGTATCGAAGTCGGAGCCAATGCAGTGGTAGGGGCAGGTGCGGTCGTGCTCCGGGATGTGCCTCCCGGCATCACCGTTGTGGGAATACCCGCGGCACCCTTAGCAAAGCCTACCGTCCCTCGGTTATAGAGACTATCGTATGAAAAAGAACGCAGTTTATGTTGTGCATTGCATTGACACCGAAGGGCCGCTGCATGAATCGATCGGTGCGACATTTGATCGGGTGCGTGCCATCTTTCATCTCGATCTCGAACCCAGCGCTGATTTGTTGCGCCGTCTCCAAGCTGGAGAAGTGGATCTGGGCGGACTGGAGGATGCTGTTCGGAGAGTTGTTGACCCTCATCTGCTGGCATACAACGACACCTGGGACAAAGTCGATGCAATGCTCACCGAGCTGATGCGGGACTCATATCGGACCCGGGTACGCGATTCCTTTGGGTCCGGCTGGATTTACAACTGGTTCTGCGTAGATCATGTCGACTACGATTCAAATCCCCGTCGGCGTGACATCGGATATCACAATATCTTTGAACACTATCGCCAAACGATCCGTGATAACGGCTCATCCGAGGACGGGGTGCATTTCCACTATCATCCCCATTCATTCCATCGAGAAGCGCATCGCTGCGCTACGCACTGGTGGGCATCTTCCGATAGTCTGCAACAGATACTGTCCCGAAGAGTCATCGATCATCACTGGTTTCCGAGTGCGCATCGCGCCGGATTTCACGTTATCCGGCCGGACAGCCACTGGTTTTTGGAACAGCATATTCCGTTCGATTTTTCCAACCAGGCCACGGTCTACAACGCGATGGATTCAACTCAATTCGGCTTGTCAGGAGGTCGTTTTGGAGATTGGCGCCGTGCGCCTGCCACTTGGGCGCCGTATCATCCCGCAGCCGATGACTACCAGGTTCCGGGCAACTGTCGCCGATGGATTGCCCGTTGCCTGAATGTCGGAACACGTTACCGGCTGCTCCAGGAGAGCGACGTGCGGCTGGCGTTCCGAGAAGCGTCCGAGGGTCGGCCCGTAGTGCTCGCTATCACGAACCATGATTTTCGGAATATGGAACCTGACATAGAAGCTACACGAGAACTTCTCCAGCGGGTCGCCCTGGAGTTTCCTGGAGTGCCGTTCGTGTTTTCCGAAGCAGTCGCAGCAATGCGGTCTGCTTTGGATCTTCCC
This sequence comes from uncultured Acidobacteriaceae bacterium, assembly GCA_963847155.1. Classification (GTDB taxonomy): domain Bacteria; phylum Acidobacteriota; class Terriglobia; order Terriglobales; family Acidobacteriaceae; genus PALSA-350. Next base: position 113,882 of record CAWJZH010000015.1, read on the forward strand.
GTGCAACCCCCTTGTGAACTCGAGATGACAATCCGCCGAGTGGACGATTCCGCGCATGTTCTCGATGTCCAGTCCTCCACACCCACGTTCGGGCCTCAGCCTTGGCTGGCCGTCAAAACGGCTGCCGCAACTTATCACAGCGATAACTTCGATATCGAGGTTCCATTTCACAAGTGGCAGTATGTCTTTGATGAAGAAACATTCCCTTTGTCGGCAGTCGATTCCATCGGAGTCGCCGCGAATAACTCCTTCGGAACCACGACGGTGGCTGTGATCGAGCCGCAGAGCGCCAAGATTTCGAGAACGTACTGGAATCTACCTCGATCCCCACGCCTTGATGACAAAGTTGTGCTGCCTGAGTGCCTTTTTGTTGACTGCAGTTCCCCCGCGCTCTGACGATCTAACTTCAGACCACTATCTCCGCTCCAGGAACAAAACCGCCGACCCTATCACTTCTGCATTGGATGGCTACTATGACCCACACCATCTTCGAATCACGTCTTGAAAGCCTCATCATTTCTCCCACGGCATCGATCGCGGAAGCCCTCGCGCGCCTGGATAAAGGAGGGGCCGGCGCACTCGCTTTGTGTTCCAGCGACCACAAGCTTGTCGGGTTTTTGACAGATGGTGACATCCGGCGCGCCATCCTTAAGTCGCGGACATTGGACGCAGCGTGTGTGTCAATCGCCAATAGGAAACCGATCGTAGCTGTAGAGCCGGTGATTCCAGCTGAGGCTCTCTTGCTAATGAACCGACATGACATCCATCACCTGCCCGTCGTCGACCAGGAAGGAGTCCTACAAGATCTAATTCTGCGCAGAGACCTGGGAACCAAGGTAGAGGTGGAAGTGACTGCCCGGCTCAGACTCGAGAGTGCTGTTGCTTCTCCCGCAGTATCGATTGCCGAGGCGATTGCTCATTTGGACAAGGCGGGCACGGGAGCTTTAATACTGTGTACCGAGGATCGAATTCTCTGTGGTTTATTAACCGACGGCGATATCCGCCGCGCCATTCTAAATGGAAAATCTCTAGACGTGTCCTGTGACACGATCGCGACCCGGATGCCGCTGGTTGCACCCCGATTCATCCCCTCGGAGGATGCTCTCGAACTCATGAATCAGCATGACATTAACCATTTGCCGGTGGTGGATGCTGAAAATCGCGTGGTGGAGTTCTTATTGCGCAAAGATCTACTCCCTGACGTACGCTTGAATCTTCCCGCCGTGATCATGGCTGGGGGATACGGAAAGCGTTTGCTTCCCCTGACCGAAAATGTGCCCAAGCCAATGCTCCCGGTTGGGGACCGCCCCTTGTTGGAATTGATTATCCAACGCTTACGGCGCTCCGGTATTCGCGACGTTAACCTCACTACACACTATCTGCCGGAATCCATAATCAGCCACTTCGGCGATGGGGGAGAATTCGGGGTCAGGATGAACTATTTCAAAGAAGATCACCCTATGGGTACCGCGGGCGGCCTAAAGCAGATGAAAAGACCATCGGGGCCGCTCCTGGTCGTGAACGGTGACATTCTTACTGGCGTGCCCTTCCAGGAAATGCTGAGTTACCATAGGAAACATAGGGCGACTCTCACGGTTGGGGTTCGCAAGTATGACATGCAGGTTCCTTTTGGCGTCGTGGAATGCGACGGCGTCCTAATCACTAAGCTTCAAGAAAAGCCTTCCCTTAGCTTTTTTATCAACGCTGGAACCTATTTGCTGGAGCCCTCTGCGTGGGATTCCATCCCTGAGGGTCGAACATTCGACATGACCGATCTTATACAACGGTTGCTTGATGCCGGGCTTCCGGTAGTGAGTTTTCCAATCGTGGAATACTGGCTTGATGTCGGCCGCCACGAGGACTACCAGAAGGTCCAGGAGGATGTTTTGAAAGGGACAATTGCAACATGCGAATATTGATTACAGGCGGTGCTGGTTACGTCGGGTCGACACTCACCTCCTTACTGCTCGCCGCAGGTCATCAAGTTCGCGTTCTGGACTATCTGGCTCATGGCGGTGAGTCATTGCTCGGGGTCTGGTGCCACCCGGGATTTGAATTCGTTCGGGGCGACATACGGGATCACGCAATCGTGCGAACAGCGCTTTTGGGGCAGGAAGCGGTGGTTCATCTGGCAGCGCTGGTGGGGGATCCCGCGTGCTCCCGGCAGCCGGATGTAGCCCGCTCTATTAATCTGGATGCGTCGCTGGCACTCATTGAAGAGAGTCAGCGTGCGGGCATAAAGCGATTCGTCTTCGCCTCCACGTGTAGTAATTATGGCAGGATGAAGGACGCTGATCGCTATGTAGATGAGGAGGCGGAATTGTCTCCGCTCTCTATCTACGCAGAAACCAAAGTTGCTGTGGAAGCGGCATTGCTAGAGAAGAACTACCACCACGGGTGGTGTCCAACACCATTGCGGTTTGCCACTGTATACGGGGTATCGCCGAGGATGCGGTTCGACTTGACCGTGAATCAGTTCACCATGGAGATGCTTACAACCAAGCATCTCAAGGTCTTTGGCGAGCAATTCTGGAGGCCGTACATACATGTGTGCGATGCCGCGCGAGCAATTCAACTGGTCCTCAATTCTCCGGCCGAAACTTGTCGCTGGCTGTGTGTTCAATGTTGGGGCAACAGATCAGAATTTCCAAAAACAGCAACTCGTTGAGATGATTCGACCCTATGCTGCAGATGCTGTGGTCGAGTTTGTTCACAAGACTGAAGATCCGCGCGACTACCGGGTCTCCTTTGCGCGAATAACGGAGCAGCTGGGCTATAAGACAACTCGCACTGTCTCTCAAGGTATCGCCGAGGTCGCGCGATTGGTGCAAGAGAATATGGTCGGAAATTTCTACGATACTAAATATCATAATTAGCTTCACTTTCAATTCCCTTGCTTTCCGTTCCTCCACGGCTACTTGAATGAAAACCATCGAAACCATCGCTTCAGGGGTGCACTCGGCTGAAGGGTTCATTCCCCTTGCGGCTCCGGAAATCCGGGGTAACGAGTGGTGTTACGTCAAAGAATGCCTCGATACCACTTGGGTTTCCTCGGTGGGGGCCTATGTCGACCGATTTGAGCAGCTGGTTGCGCGGGAGTGCCAGACGCAGCATGCCGTGGCCACTATGAACGGCACCGCGGCGCTGCATATTGCTCTGCTGGTCGCTGGAGTTCGGCCCGAAGATGAAGTGCTGGTCTCGGCGCTGACATTCATCGCGCCCGTCAATGCCATTCGTTATACGGGCGCTTGGCCAGTGTTTATTGATGCTGAGCCCGCTCATTGGCAGATGGATCCTATGCTGGTCGTGAAGTTCCTCGAGCAGGATTGCCGCTGGCAAGATGGCTCACTCTACAACCGCCGCACCGGCCGCCGGATCTCGGCCGTGATACCTGTTCATATCCTCGGTCATCCTGTTGACTTGGACCCGATCCTCGCGATTGCGCGAAAATTTGGTCTGAAAGTAATCGAAGACGCAACCGAGGGTCTGGGGGCGGCTTACAAAGAGTACCCCGTGGGGAGTCTAGGGGATATCGCCTGTTTCAGCTTCAACGGCAATAAGATCATCACCACCGGCGGCGGCGGAATGCTCGTGACAAACAACGATGAATGGGCTCGAAAGGCAAAGTATCTCACGACTCAGGCAAAGGATGATCCTATCGAATACGTCCATGGGGAGGTGGGCTACAACTACCGCATGACTAATCTGCTAGCTGCGGTCGGATGTGCCCAAATGGAACAATTGCCTGCCTACGTCGCTGCCAAGCGACAGATCGCTGCCCGCTACACCGAAAAACTTCGGGAATTGCCAGGCATTTTACCGATGAAAGCTGCGCCGTGGGCTTCGAGCACCTTTTGGATGTATACGATCCTCATTGAAGAAGCGACATTTGGCATGGACTCACGAGCCTTAATGCGCGCACTCGGATCCCGAAAAATTCAATGTCGCCCGCTCTGGCAACCGATTCATCAGTCTCCTGCCCACTCCTCGAACGACGCTCTGGCCATGCCCGTGTCGGAACACCTGGCCCGGCGGGCATTGAGTCTACCCTGCTCGGTCGGCCTCACCGAATCAGAGCAGAATCGCGTTATCGACGCTCTGCTGGCGTCGGTTAAATAGGACAAGCCATGGTGCCACTCCAAGAGAACTCGCAAATGCTCACGATCGTCGACGCCGCGCACGCGTTTACTCGCCTGCTCGATTGCATCGCACGCCTGACTCGCCGGCGGGTAACGATCTTCGTAATCGCTATCGGGGTCGCCGTGTACGGCGTGGTGCAACGATGTGCCGGTCTTGGAAGAAGCCTATGGCTCGACGAGGCCTGGGTTGCAAATTCGGTAATGGCCCCGTCACTCAAAGGAATGTTTTATTACGACTCCTGGTTGCAGTCATCTCCACCGCTGTTCCTACTGCTGGTGAGGGCTGTCGTATCTCATTTCGGACCCAGCAACACAGCGTTTCGGGCGATCCCCTTGCTCATGAGCATGGTGGCTGTGCTGAGCCTGCTTTTGTTTGCAGCACGGACACTATCGCGACAGTACGCACTTCTGGCTTGGACACTCATACTGCTCTCTCCGGTTGCGGTTGACTATTCAAAGGAGTTGAAACAATACAGTTGTGAGCTAGCCGTTTCATGTACGCTCCTTCTGGTCGCGGCATTGTACATCGAAAATGCGACAGTTCGACGGTTTTGGCTTTTGGTGGGGACGGTCGCCATCGGTCTAATGCTCGGTTACGCCACCGCCTTCGTCCTACCCGGCCTTATTCTGGTGCTTTGTTTAACTCCGATCCCGCACGGTAGTTCTTTTCAACGCGCAGCCAGCGTGCCAAAGCGCCTTGCGCGCGCTGCGATTCTTGCTGGTGGGGCATGTGCAGTCTTGCTTGCCGAGTACTCCCTACTGATTAGACACAACTCGCCTGCCAGGATAGTGGCTTCCCTGACAAAGAGAGACATCCATTTTCATAGTGCCGGCTTGGTTTCGTCGGACTGTTATCGGTTACTACGGGAGTTCCCGCTCAATCATGCATTACGTAAAGAGTGGCTCCTCCTTAGCGTTGTCGGCGTCATCGTCACGATCGGTGTCCTTTTGGCTTGGCTCAGATTTCGAAAAGGGCGACGAAAGTGGCTTGAGCTGCAAATCCTGTGCGTCACGCCATGCTTGCTCCTCGTCGTGAGCGACAGATTTTCATGGTACTTATTTACAGAACGAACAAGCGAATTTGTATTACCGTTCCTGATACTCCTTGTCGTATCCAGCCTACAACTTATTTATTTCTACTCCGCATCGGCAAGGCGGTTGTCGGTAAGAGCTCTCCTGGATGTTTCATTACTCGGCTTAATTATCCTAACGATTCATGCGAGTCGCCGCAATCATCTTAACGTGCCTAGAGAAGATGTGGATGGGGCCGTAACTTTCTTGCAGGCGAACGTTCAGCCAGATGATTTCTTATGGGTACACGCGTCTTGTTCAGAGGCTTTTAGGTTTTACGCTCGGACGAAAGAGTGGCAGGATATTTCGGTGCACTACGGACGAACAGGCTGGCCGTGCTGTCCTCGAAAAGTCGATCATCCCGCGGACACGTTCGGGGAGACACTGGTACGCAGCGATTTCGGTGGTAGGCTACCCAGCGGCTTCCTCGGAAGAGTATGGCTCTTATACACGATGAGACCTGAGCATTGGCTCAACAAGCCGAAAGACCCGGAATTCATGAAAAGTATTCTGAAGGAGAGAGGATGCGTGGAGCTGCCGACCCCCTCCTTTAACAACCTCATAGTGAGTACCTTCGATTGCGGGGGGCACATGTCCGTCGTACCTGTTGCCTCCAATCATTGATGGAGATCAAGCACGTGCGAACGACCGGTGTTAGCTGTCAGAATAAACGCTCTCCGGAAGACAGGCACCACACTAGGCCGAGGTGAGTAACGGAAGAATCTCTGATTTTTTGTGCGTAGTCGGCGCAAATGAAGTCAATTCGTATGTAATCGCTCTAGAGGAGTAGAAATCCACAAATGTCCCGGACGCCTTTAGTTAGAAAGAGAAGGGCAGTTATCCGAGCAGCCACATTTCACAGGTGTAACTGGAGCAGGGGCTGAAGCTGACGCAATGGGGAATCTCGTAGAAAAGCTGTGTATGACAACGCTTTGGCTTCCGACCTGGGCATCAAGGGCACCGTTTTGGATCTTAGCATTGGCGGTTGGACTAATCCAGACCTGGGCTAATCGCTTCTACATGGGAAACGATGGCGTGTCCTACCTCGACATGGCGGACGCCTATTTGCGTGGTGACTGGCTGACGGCGATCAACTCTTCTTGGAATCCGTTGTATTCGTGGCTTATCGCCCTGCAGTTTGTCGTCTTCCATCCATCCTCGTTTTGGGAATATCCAGTGGTTCAGCTGCTTAACTTCGGGATCTATGTTGTGGCCCTTGCCAGCTTCGACTATTGCCTCAGGGCGTTGCTGCCGCGGAAGCAGGGAGATGAGCTCGCGGTTGTCGTGATTGGCTACGGCTTGTTCCTCTGGTCTTCGCTGTTCCTGATTGGGTTGTGGACGGTGAACGCCGACATGCTAGTCGCCGCATGTCTTTATACAACTATGGGGCTTCTACTACGTCTCCACAAGGTTCAGAGTAGGTCGACCCGGAGAGCAGTTATACTCGGCGTCGCGCTCACGGCTGGCTACTATAGCAAAGCTGTGATCTTCCCACTCGGCCTGGCAGCATTGTGCATTGCGTGGTTCGCATGTGGTCGGCGGTGCACGTTGATTGCGGCTTCGACATTCGCTTTGCTCTCGATGCCATTGATTGCTGCGGTATCGATGTCTACTGGGCACCTTACCATTGGCGAGACAGGCCGTGTGAATTACGCGTGGTATGTGAACGGCGTCGCGTCCAGGTGGTGGCAAGGGGGCGGGACCGCGAGCGCGGGGCAGCCTGAGCATTCGCCCCAGATATTACTCAATTCGCCCCGGCTCTACGGGTTCGGCGACGCTTTTCCGAAGGAAACCTACCCCCTTTGGTACGACTTCTCGTATTGGTATCGAGGACTGCGGGTGTGGCCTGATGTACATCGCGTGGCGAGTGTGACGTGGACGAATATCAAGTGGATTGTGAAACTCTTAGCTCGTTTTGGAGGCGGATTCTTACTAGGATGGGTGCTCTGCTTCCTGCTATATAGAGACAAGTCGCTGATACCCACAAATTTCGCCGCCACGTGGCCGGCGTGGTCACTGAGCGTGTTAGCATTTCTGCTTTACAGCGCGGTGCACATCGAAGCCAGATACATAGGGGCGCCTGCGACACTGCTGCTCCTAGCTGGGTATACGGCTCTGCGGATCCGCGGGAGGCGGCTGGCAACTGGAGTTGCAGTGGTGGGGATGGGGTGGGCAATCATATTCGCCTCTGCGCCGACGTTGGGCGCGCGCTACTCGCCCTGGTCGACCACGCCGGAGAGCGTTTCGTGGCAGGCGGCGGTAGGTCTACAAAAGCTCGGCCTGCGTACGAACGACAGCGTCGCATCCGTGTGCTATTCAAACCGGTCAAACGTCCTTTGGGCCCGCTTGGCTAGAGTACATATCGTGGCCGAACCTGATTGGAACGTGAAGTTCTGGCGACTCAGTGCGTTGGATCAGCAGCGGGTCCTTAGGGCCTTAGCGCTTAGCGGAGCCTCAATGGCGGTTTCGGATGAGCCTCCTCCCGATCCTGCGCGAGCCGGGGAGTGGCGACAGGTGGGCACCACGAATTACTATGCCTATTCATTGCGGCAATTAGGGCCCTTGCGAGATGGTGGTAATTCATCCGGCATCGCTGCGAATCAAGGGTACGTGAGATGAATTCGCTGACCCAATCGGAGCAGTATCGGTTTATCGACGCTCTATTGGCCTCGAAAAAATGGGCGCGATGCTACGGAAACTAACAGGGTGATGCCCGGCAACAGTATGTGCCTGAATTAGTCGCGTCAATTGATCGGCACACTGATCGGCTATGGCTCGTCTTTCCTACCTGCAACAGCCAAGCGATCTTGCAGAGCAACAATTAATTGTGAGTTCGCTGCGGTCGATCGGAATATACGCAGCGTAATCTTGCCCCAAAATGCCGCCTTGTTTGTCGCAATTCGAAAGGCTTCCGCGCAGTAAACATTCCGAACGCCATAAGCTATGACTGTTTCCGCAATGAGAGACTCCCGGCTTCCAGCTCGAGCCGAACCCGACAAAGGCTACAGCTCTGCGCTCAAAAATGACTACGGCTGGGCCGATCTCGTGGACGGCTTGAGACGCATCGGCCTGAGCAATGGAGACAGTGTTTTCTTTCAGGTTTCCCACTGGAAGCTGGGGCTGCCGGACTGCGAACGGTCGGAACTCGCGATTCACAGGTTGCTTTATTCGGCAATGCGGGAGGTTGTCGGAGCTGAAGGTACGATGCTCCTGCCGGCCTTTTCTTTCTCATTTCTGCGGAATGAAAATTATGACCCTCAAACGACCCCGGCCATTCAGGGGGAATGGAGTTCTTCATCGGGCTTTCTGGAATACTTCCGATGCTTGCCAGGAGTTGTGCGATCCGTCGATCCGATCTTTTCGATCGCCGGTCTTGGCCCGGAAGCCCCCCGCCTGCTAAAAAAGCTTCCCAACAATAGCTATGGGATCGATTGTGTGCATGAGCGACTCATGAAGGTTGGCGGAAAAATATGTGGCATAGGGGTTGATCTTTCCGAAGCCCCCTTCATTCACTATGTCGAGGAAGCCGCGGAGGTGCCCTTCAGATACAAAAGGGTATTCACGGGCCAAGTTCGGCAGGACGGGATCCTGAGGAAACATGGCTGGATTTCGAGCATACCCATCCAGGCGGCAAATGGTCATCCTGATGGAACCCGTCTGGAAAAGGTGGTTCGATCCGAGGGCCGGTGCGGTGTCACCCAGGTCGGGTTAGGTGAGATTGTCAGCATCGATTGTAGACGCTTCTACGAAGTGGCCAGCCGGGAGCTCGCACGAGATCCTTGGATTACAGCTCGTGGACCAGCCGGTGACCCAGTCGAACTCGAGGAGGTTCGGACCGGCGGCGAGAGATCACGCCTTCAGCTTCCCGCCAATGCATCCATGGAAGAGCTAATTTCTGCCTTATGGAGGCTACCGCGAGATATTGTGTCCGATGGGTACGATACAGCTCTGCAAGCGTTGTCCACGCAAGTGCCAATGGTCGTGCACCAATATTCCACCGGGACCGAATGTTGGACTTGGCTGATACCAGAGAAATGGACCTGCCGGGAAGCCTGGCTCGAAACACTCGATGGACAACGCCTCTTTTCGTACGAAGACAATCCCTTGCATGTCGTCTCCTATTCGCTTCCCATAGACCGTGAGGTCTCGCGCGAAGAGCTCTTCGCGCACCTGAACACCCATCCTGAGCTGGATGACGCCATTCCGTTCCTCTTCAAGTATTACGAACGCGACTGGGGGCTGTGCTGTAGCAAGGAGCTAAAGGACTCTTTGCGAGACGATCGCTACCGCGTCAGGATCAGCTCCGATTTCAGTTATGGGACCCTCAAGGTAGGAGAGGTGACTGCAGTTGGCAAGAGCGCTGAGACGTTTGTCCTGTGTGCTCATCTATGCCACCCGGCAATGGTAAACGATGACCTTGCCGGGGTGGTTGTGGGCCTGAAGGTGATGCAGGAGTTGCTGAAGCGGCCGAACCTCAGGTACACCTATCGTTTCCTGATTCTGCCGGAAACAATCGGGTCGGTAGCATATCTCAGCCACCATCAGGAGCTCATTCCGAAAATGATCGGCGGTCTCTTTTTAGAGATGCTGGGATTAGACAACCCTCACGCCCTTCAGCTCTCTTACGCGGGCGACACCGAGGTGGATCGATGCCTAGCGCAAGTACTCAAGCATTCAGACCCTGACGCCTGGACGGGCCCGTTCCGTACAGTCGTAGGAAATGACGAGAGACAATTTAATGCGCCTGGGGTGCGGGTGTCTATGCTTTCGTTGTCCCGTGTCCTGCAAAATAAGTCCGGAAGCTGGCCTTACTATCCCGAATATCATTCCAGTAGAGACACTCCCGAGCTGGCCTCAAGTAATAGGCTTGCCGAGTCTAGAGACCTAGTTTTGAAGATGCTTGATGCTCTTGAAGGCAACCAGGTACCGGTAAACCGATTTCAGGGAGAGGTCTTCTGTTCGCGATATGGCTTGAACATCGATGCCTATGAAAATCCTGAAGGCAACCGCGCACTCTTCGACATCATGTTCTTGATTGACGGAACGAGGTCCATCGCTGACATAGCCCGCGTTTGCAACATTTCGATCGAGTCCACCCGTCGGGTGGTGGAAGAACTACATCGTTTGGACTTGGTTGAATATGTCAAGAAATGAGTAACTCTTTCTCAGAATGCTGTCCACGCGAACCGTGGTTTGCAACTTCGGGAGCTTGCCTGGGAAGGCACGCTCCCTTTAGGGTAGATCCAAAGTTTGGCGCAGCTGATCGCCGAAAAGTGCCGGTGCTGAATTGACTGAACCAACAGGCATTCAGTTGAAAAATGAAGGAGCCAAAGAACCTGAGCACTACTGGAGGTCTTTATGAAGTGGGGAATTGAGCGATCGAGAGTCCTGACCCGAATGTCGGAATTTCCAGCGTGTGGTCATCTGATTAGCCGACAGTACGACAATTTCTTGCGATTCAAGTACCGTCTCAACTGGGAGTATGCACGCAATCCAGCCAGTACCCGGTCATTCCAGAAGAAGACCCCAACGCTTAGCTCGACACAAAAGCGTCTGGTCGAAGATCTCTACTCTACGGGCGTCGCAATGTGTCATTTTGACGAACTCTTCGAGGAACGGGGTCTGTGGAACACGCTTTGCGCGCAAGTGGCAGAGTTCAGTTCCAGTGATGAGGTTCAGTCCGTCATCCGTAAGCGGCAGCAGGACTTTGACGAAAAGCGCGACCTCCAGGCCATCGAGCATTACATAATTACCAGGTATCCCCAAGATCATAAGCCGCTCATCGCTGCCAGCAACGCGCTCCTGTGTTTCGGCGTCCACCCGCTGATTCTGGATGTCGTCAATTCGTATTTGGGCCTATGGTCCAAGTTGATCTACTTCGACATGTGGTACACCTTGCCTCTCAATACCGATACCCGCTTTCTTTCCCAACGCTGGCATCGAGACCCGGAGGATCGCAGAAAGATCCGCACATTTCTTTATTTCAGTGATGTCGACAAAGATGCGGGCGCAATGGAGTGCCTCTTGGGCAGCCACGTAGGTGGACCGTATGAGCATGTCTTTCCATGGAAGGATCCTATTAGCATACCGTACCCGCCTGACGGAGAAGTAGAACGTCAAATTCCGGCGTCTCAACACGTGGTTCTCCAGGGTCCCCCGGGCACGTTGATCTTTTGCGACACTGCCGGGTTCCACCGCGGGGGAATTTGCAGAAGCAATCCACGTATCCTCTCCACGGCGGCATTTGTTACCCCGGCCTCTCTTCACCGCAGACGATATGAAATCGATGCGACCGTCCGCAATGTTACCTGGAGCCCGTCCGCGAAATTCGCCGTGAACTATTAGCGTCCCCCCGCGGCCCCCCGCCCCAACCATCCCATTCTTTTTGCTATTCTGCCAATCTTCGCCGAAAACAATAAATCATGCGTGTGATAATCGCGACCGGGCTGAATGAAGGCGAAGCAGAATACAAGAACATTGGCGACGTCGCCATGCTGCAGTTCGCAGTCGGCCGCATGCGGTGCTTGTGGCCAGACGCTGCGATCGAGGTTCTGACCGACTCTCCCGTTAATCTGGCTCGCTATTGTCCAGGTGCCAGACCATTGCCACGTGCCGGTTGCGCGTGTTTAGTAGACAATCGGATCCTTCCAGGGCGGTATCGGCACTTGTTACCAAAGTGGGCCGCCATTAGATTGGACGCCCTCGAACATGCGATCGGACGACACTGGCCATCGGTCAATGAGTTCTTGATTCGTCGAAGATTGGGCTTCTGGGCTGGGAATGGCCAAGGTAACGATTTTGATCTCTTCCTGGATGCGCTTCATAACGCTGATTTGTTGGCCGTGTGCGGTTCGGGGGGACTTGCTGACAGCTGCCAGAAATGGAACCTTTCCGTTCTGGGTACGATGGAGGCAGCGATTCTACGCGGCATACCAGTCGTCATGCTCGGGCAGGGAATGGGACCACTAAGCGATCCTATTGTATTGTCGCGGGCCAAAAAGATTCTTCCTCACGTTGCGTTGATTACCTTGCGCGGAAGCAGGGGCGGTCTGGCGTTGCTTGAATCCGTCGGCGTGCACGCGGGGAAAGTCATGACCACTGGTGATGAAGCGATTGAAGCCGCCTACGCTGCGCGCGCCCAGCAACTCGGCGGTGGAATTGGGATCAACTTGCGGGTTGCATTCTATTCGGGCGTACAAGAACACCTCATCGAGGAGGTCAGCTCGACCCTTCAGGAGTTCGCTCGCCGGCACATAGCCCCGCTCATCCCAATTCCGATCGCATTTCATGAATCTGCCAACGACGTTCTGACGATTCGGCGACTTCTGAAGGACTTTCATGACCAGTCGGATAGCTGTTCACTACTCGACTCGCCCCAAATGCTTATCAAGCAGGCTTCACGCTGCAGAATTGTCGTGACCGGAGCCTACCATGCTGCCGTCTTCGCACTCGCTCAGGGCATATCAGTCGTGTGTTTGTATAACTCAGATTACTACTTGGCCAAGTTTCAAGGTCTTGTAGACCTTTTCGGAACTGGTTGTGCCATCATTGCGTTGGCCGGGCCTGATCTGCCCACTAGATTAGCGGCGGCAATGGAAGACTCTTGGAATTCAGCGGAAACGGTCCGAGCTTCGCTCCTCCGCTCAGCTCTTGTTCAGGTCGAAAACAGCCTCGCGGCCTATCACAAAATCGAGAATATGATAGCCTCCGATGAAACGCCGGTAATGCTTTCGGTAGGGGTGTCTCTACATAGGTCCAAATATCAGCGCATCGATCGAGCCCAAAAATGACACGAATCCTGATATTTTCCCCTTATGCGTTGTGGGATATCCATACTATCTATGAGGAGACCATAGCGAAAGCGTGTCGCGTGCGGGGCGCGAGCGTCGAGTACCTTCTGTGTGATGGCTTATCACCCGAATGCGACCTACACTGGGAATCCAAGGGAGGTTCGCCCCGGCCGGCTGACCTATGCCAGCGTTGTCAGGCTGCGGGGAAGCTTAGCCTCGATAGCATCCTTTTTCCCTATCGCTGGTTAGGGGACTTCGTGAGCGCCTCTGAAAAGGCAGAGGCCTCTGCGTGGGCGCAAAACACTCCCCCCAGTGAAATGCGCCAAGCCTCATTCAGGGACGCTCTCGTCGGGGAATGGGTACTTTCTTCAGTGGTGTCGTACTTCCGCCAATATCCACCGGACTTGACCAACCCTCGGGTAGTGAATGTTTACCGAGGTTTCCTTTTGGGCGCAGCGATCGTGGCAACAGGTTTAAGAAATTACCTGGAGGCAAATGCAGTAGATTCAGCGTTGCTGTTTAATGGGCGGCAATCAATCACCAGGGTTGCTTTCGAAATCTTTCAGCAGCGCGGCATTCGAGTGTTGACCCACGAGCGAGCGGAGTACATCCGCGGCCATATCAACGTAAGACCCAATGCCCATTGCATGAACCTGCAGCCCTTCAAAGAAGTGTGGAACACTTGGTCGCAGGTACCCTTGACTCGAGAATCGTTGGAGGCTGTGCTGAAGTGGCTCATCGAGCGCCGGTATGGCGCCAACCTGGCTTGGATTCCATTCAACACCTCATTTGTTCACGACGCCTCAATCAGGACGAGACTCAACCTCAGTCCACGCAAGCGCCTGTGGGCCTTATTCACTTCGTCGACTGATGAAACTGCCGGAGATCCGCTGTGGCGTGGCCCCTACGAGTCGCAAGCGGACTGGGTACGCGATGTCATCCAGTGGGTGGCACTTCGCGATGACGTTGAACTGGTTGTCAAAGTCCACCCGAATCTGGGTGGCAATACTTATATCGGCAAAGCGATCGATGAACTGCGGATATATCAGCAAATGAAGGAAGTGCTGCCGGCTAACGCTAGAATGGTGATGCCAGAGGATCCGGTGAACGTGTATTCCTTGGCCGATGAAGCTGACGTTGGGCTGACCTTCGGCTCAACAATCGGCCTCGAGATGGCGATGCTGGGCAAACCCATCCTCTTGGCTTCGAGAGCGCTGTATGAGCATGGTTCACACATTTTATCATTGCGTTCCAGGGAGTCCTTACCTGAACTTTTGGAAAGGTGCGTGCAAGCTTCAACGAGCCGGGAAGCGCAGCGGGAAGCGTTCCGGCTGGCATATTACTACTTCTTCGCCTTTGAACCCTGCTTTCCCGCAGTTACGGTATTAGGTGTCTACCATGCCAAGTTGAACTACGCCACTCCCGAAGATCTAGCTGAGGGCAAAGACGATTCGCTCGATCGTATGTGCAGCTTTCTGATTAAGGCGGTGCGTCTCTACGGTCAAGTCAGCCTGGAGGAGCGCTCCCGCTCCACGGCGGAGGAGGACGCATTCTTTGAAGCGTTGGCTAACTCGCCACGGGCACTGCGAAACCTCAGGTACGAGGCATGGTTGAGATTGCAGGCGGTTGCTCAGCTGGTAAAAGTGTTGAGCCGGCGACTGCCTTTCGGCGTCGGAGAAGCGTTCCTCAAAATGGGTAGGCGAAGTTGGCACGTCATATTAGGGCGCGTCGTAGCTAACGCAACACTACCAGAGCCCCGGGAAGCAACTAAACTGTAAACAGCTGAAAAAGGCGACCTGAGCAAGGAGCAAACATTGGCTAGAACGCCCCTACTCGATGCACCCAGACTCGCACAATTCTGCTGCCGGTAAGGGCCCCAAACTTCGGAATGTGGTACGGAAAAGTGAGCCAACCGTTGGTTTCAGTCGCGATGGTCGTATGCAACGTCGATCGCTATCTTGCTGAGGCGATCGAGAGCGTCCTCGTTCAGACGTTCCAGGACTTTGAGTTCATTATTGTCGATTTCGGTTCAACTGACAGCTCTAAGTTGATTATTTCCAGGTATGCGGGCAGCGACAGCCGAGTGAAGTTCCACGAGATACCCCATTGCGGCCTGGGCGAAGCGCGAAATGCAGCCTGCGCTCTCTCTCAAGGTAAATATATCGCGATCATGGATGCTGATGACGTGTCCCTCCCGAAGCGCCTCCTTTGGGAGTTGGAATTTATGGAAAGGCATCCGGAAGTCGGCGTTGTTGGTGGGGCCGTCGAATGTATCGACGCGGCAGGTAACGCATTGATAACCTGGGCCAACCCGGTTGCAGACCGGGAAATTCGATCAGTCCTCAACGAACGGTGTCCATTGTGGCAGCCCACCGTTCTCATGCGACGTGACGCTTTTGTGCGCCTTGGCGGATACCGGCCACCCTTCGCCCCTGCTGAAGACTATGACTTGTGGCTGAGAATGGCAGAACACTTCCAGATCGCCAATCTGGAGCAGGTGGTGCTTAAATACAGGATTCATCCTTACCAGGTTTCGCTGGTCAAGCGGACTCAACAGACCCTCGGCATACTTGCTGCCCGAGCGTCTGCATCGGCAAGGCGACTGGGAAAACCGGATCCACTGGACTCGGTTAAGGAGATCACTTCCGAAGCCCTCGCCCCATTGGGCGTGACCCAAGCAAAGCAACAGATCGAACTCACTTCCGAGCGTAGGCAATGGATCCGATTCATGTGCATGGCGCGCGAGTACTCGGCCGCACTTCAGGCAGCGATTGAGACTTTGCAGTCGGATTTGGAATACGTTGAAAAATGGCGAGTTGCCGATCTGCAAATCGCCGCCGCAGGGCTTTATTGGAGGCAAAAAAGAATAATGAGGAGCGGTCTTAGCCTGGCTCAGGGGGTGCTCACCTATCCCCTCATGATCGGGCGTCCTCTGAAGCCGTTGCTGAGAAGGCTTGGGCTGGCGTGATTTGCAAAGGCTCGCCGCCAGCCTTGGGGCGCCGTACGGAGGTCGAGGTGGGGTTAGGTACCCAGGCAGCCGGGGAAGTGATGGCGTAAGACAATGAAGATTACCGTCATTTTGTGCACGTATAACCGCTGCCAGAGCTTAGCAAAGGCTCTGGAAAGCTCTGCTGGCTCAAGACTTCCCGAATCAGTTGGGTGGGAAGTGCTGGTGGTGGACAACAATTCAAGCGACCAGACTCTGGAGGTGGTGCAAGACTTCTGCCGCCGATATCCCGGCCGGTTCCGCTACATATTCGAGCCGCATCCCGGCAAGTCATTCGCCCTCAACAGGGGGATTCAAGAAGCTAAAGGTGACGTGTTGGTCTTCACGGACGACGACGTGACTGTCGAGCCGATGTGGCTACAGAACCTGACGGCAAGCCTCAACAACGGCGAATGGGCCGGGGCAGGAGGACGGACACTATTAGCCCATCCTTTCTCGCCCCCTCGCTGGTTGACGCTCGTAGGACCAGATAATCTTGGCTACGTGCTCGCGCCGTTGTTCGACCGCGGCCAGCAGCAATGCGAGCTCCGCGAGGCCCCTTACGGTGCCAACATGGCGTTCCGCAAGGTGATGTTTGAAAAACACGGGCTGTTTCGCACTGACTTGGGACCCCGTCCAGGCGACGAGATACGTGAAGAGGACACTGACTTTGGCCGTCGGCTGCTGGCCGCAGCAGATCGCCTGCGCTATGAGCCTTCCGCTATTGTCTACCACCCGATCCCTGAGAACCGGGTTCACAAGTCCTACTTCCTCGCCCGGTTCTTCGACACGGGCCGTGCAATACTCCGGCAATCGACGCCAGGTCCTGACGTCTTGGGAATCTCACGGCGGTGCTTCACCTTTTTCAGGCTGATCGGTACTCAGCTTCCCATCGCAATCTCAAAGTGGGTACTGTCTCCCAGTCGGAAGCACAGGTTCCATCGGAAGTGTGAGACCTGGAAGACAGTCGGCCAAATCGTCGAGAGCTACCGGCAGTGGCGCGGGCGCCGGGGGAACGCGAGCCCTGTGGCGATCAAAAAGAGTCAATATCCCAGGCAGTCTGCGCAGATGTGATCGTGCCAACGCCTGCTAAGGCGCCTCGAAGGATCCGCGTCGCCATCACGCACAGGTGCTGCTCTACCTGACCATCACTACCCCAAATCGATCGTTGTTGAAATAGGCCACTATGTCCTACCGAATTCCGAAACGGATAATTCAAACCGGAAAGCGACCCGAGCAGCCGCTCCCCATTCGAGCCTACATGTCGAGTGTGAGGCTGTTGAACCCCGATTTCGAATACCTGTTCTTCGACGATAGACAGGTGGAAGAATTTATCGCCCGAGAGTTCCCGCAATACCGCGCCGTCTTTGAGTCATTCAAGGCTCCAATTCAGCGCTATGATTTCTTTCGATATCTTGCTGTTTACCATTACGGCGGGTTCTATTTTGATCTTGATGTGTTACTGGGCTCTGGCCTGTCGACCCTTTTGGATAGGGGCTGCGTCTTTCCCTTTGAGAGGCTCACTTTCAGCCATCGTCTGCGCACTGAGTTTGGCATGAACTGGGAAATAGGGAACTACGCTTTTGGGGCCGCTGCACGCCACCCGTTTCTTGAAGCGATCATCAAGAATTGTGTTAGGGGCCAGAGCGATCCGCTGTGGGTGAAGTCAATGATGCGTGGAACCCCCCCTCTCCAAAAGGATTTGTACTCCATCTTTTACTCGACCGGTCCCGGCCTCTGCTCTGGGACTCTAGCTGAAAGCCCCGAGCTGGCCGAGACGGTCACCGTTCTCTTTCCTGATGATGTTTGTAACGTCCGAAACTGGTATCGGTTTGGGGAATATGGCACTCACCTGATGAACAGTTCGTGGCGGCCCGGAAAGAGCTACCTAACCGGGCGCCTCGGGTACTACCATTGGCGTTGGATGGAACGAAGGCTCTTGAAGAAGAGCCGCGCGTCGGGCGGGTCCAGACGCCTGATCGGCGAGAGAAGAGTGGGAAATGAAGGCTAACTCAACTGATTGTGATGTGGCGATCATTGGTGCCGGTCCCTATGGGCTTTCCGCCGGCGTTCACCTTAAGGCCAAGGGTCTGGCTGTGCAAGTATTTGGTGAGCCAATGGAATTCTGGGCGAAGAAGATGCCTGAAGGGATGCTTCTACGCTCACCGCGAGTGGCGTCCAATTTATCCGACCCGAATCGAGCTTTTACCTTGGAAGCCTATGAGACAGCGTCTAAGAGAGAGCCCCGCGCGCCATTACCTCTGGACACCTTTGTAGACTATGGCAAGTGGTTCCGGCTCCAATTGGGTTCAGACTTGGATCAGAGAACCGTTCTGCGCATCGACCGAGACCAATCTGGCTTCAGGATCACGTTGCAAGATGGTAAAGAGATACGATCGAGCAGGGTGGTGATTGCCGCCGGAGTTGGCCCATTTAAGAGAAAGCCGGCAGTATTCCAGAACTTATGTCCAACGCAAGTAACTCACTGCTACGAAGGCCGGGAGGTGCGAAAGTTTGCAGGTAAAAGGGTTGCTGTCATTGGGGCCGGACAGAGCGCGTTGGAAACGGCGGCCCTTCTTCATGAAGCGAACGCCCAGACGGAAATAATTGCACGTCGATCGGGTTTGCGGTGGATCGGCGCGCATCCATGGTTGCATCGTATGGGACCTGTTTCGTCGCTGCTCTACTCTTCGCACGACGTAGGCCCTGCGGGAATCAGCCGACTGGTTGCTTATCCTAATCTCGTTCGCCGTGTTCCACTCAAACTACGCGACCGAATTCGAACTCGGGCCGTACGATCTGCCGGATCCCGATGGCTTCCCGAGCGATTGACGTCGGTGAAGATTACCATTGGATGCAGTGTCACACAGGCTAGTGCGCGTGGCGCCGAAATTGCGCTCAAGCTCGACGATGGCAGCGAGCGTCACGTGGATCACGTCGTCCTTGGAACCGGCTATCAGGTGGACCTATCCCGGTACGAATTTCTTCCACAACACCTTACACGGGATATCGACCAATTTGACGGCTACCCTAAACTTATCAGCGGTTTCCGTAGTTCTGTGCATAACCTGCATTTTATCGGTGCTACCGCAGCGCGGAGTTTTGGGCCCTTACTTTATTTTGTGGCAGGCACTGAGTTCGCCTCTCGAGAACTGACCTCTCACGTTTCAGGAAATGGTAGGTAGGTTCCACTCCTCGCGTGAATAAACGAATCAAAACGAGCACAGAGAGCGTAAAACCGGTGGGAGCCATTATCATAGGGGGCGAACATCCGGGACTAGGCATTGCTCGAAGCCTGGGATCCCGAGGCGTCCCGATCTGCATCATTGACCACCAACACTCGGTTTCGCAATTCTCGAGGTACGTGAATCAGGTCGTGAGGGTGAAGGACCTGCTCGACGAGCAAGATACCGTTCAGAGTGTTCTTCAAATAGGTCACCTCTACGGGCTAAAGGGATGGGTACTTTTTCCGACCAGGGATGAAACGGTTGCCGCCTTCTCCCGTCACCGGGATCGGCTTGCAGAATTCTTTAGGGTCACCACGGCGCCTTGGGACACGGTGCGATGGGCATGGGACAAGAAAAATACATACGACCTTGCAGCAGATCTGGGGATTCCGGCTCCCCGAACATATCACCCCAGGACTGAGCGAGAGCTCGCAGAGTTGTACGGTCGTCTGCCGTTGGCCATCAAACCGGCTGTCAAGGAAAATTTCTTCTATGCTACCGGTGCCAAGGCATGGCGTGCCGAGACTCCTGAACAACTCGACGACTTATTTCGCAAAGCCGCTCGCCTGATCAGCCCAGAGGAGATTTTGATCCAGGAGATTATTCCTGGTAGCGGCCGGCAACAATACTCCTACTGCGCGTTCTTTCGTGATGGCTTAGCGCAGAGTACCCTGGTGGCTCGGAGGTTGCGCCAACATCCTCGAGAATTCGGCCGGGCTGCGACCTACGTCGAAACAGTCGAACTCCCGGAGATTGAAGAACTCTCGGAGCGATTTCTCAAAGCCATCAACTACTACGGGCTCGTGGAAGTAGAGTTCAAGCAGGATCCCAGGGATGGCAAATTCAAGTTGTTGGATGTGAACGCGCGAACGTGGGGCTTCCATAGCATCGGGACGCCGGCGGGTGTGGACTTTCCCTACATGTTGTACGCAGATCAGGTTGGTGGATCGGTGGAGCGGTGCAGAGCAAGAGCGGGCGTGGGCTGGCTTCGAGCAATAACAGACGTGCCAACCGTTGCCTCAGGTCTTTGGAGTGGTGAACTGGATATGCACTCCTACTGGAAGTCCCTAAGGAATACCCGCACCGAGTCGGTGTTTTGCCTGAGAGATCCACTGCCGTCCGTCGCGGAGGTACTCATGCTTCCTTATCTGGTGGCAAAGAAGTATTTTGTGAAGCCTCATGTTAAGGCTGGACTCAAGCGGCGGGAAGCGGCTCGGGCGCAGATCTACCCGTAGGTTCCGCTGCGTCTGCCCGTATCACGGCTGCCTGGCGAGAAACGTAATTTCACCTCGTTGATGCCAGTGAAAGTCGCCCGGGGCATTCCTCACAGCGGCACTGCATCCAGATCGTACGCGGTCGTGTATTCAATGGCAGTAATTTGAACCTTCCTGATCCAAGTGCAGCACTCAAACACTTCTATTTCGGCTCCCTCTATGTGTACCTTCAACAAGTCAATCGACACGATACCGGTTTCACGCATCACGGTGTCCATCGTGATCGCACGGGCTGATTGTTGTCCATTGTCGTCTATGAGAAAGGCTCCTTGGGGTGGGCTTGGATGTGTTTTTGTATGGAGCTGTATTTCTGCTCAATGCTGCAAAGTCCGAGTATTCGGGTTCGATCGCAATAATTCTTGCCGACGGGGTACTTTAGGGCTAACAGAATATAGCTATGCCGATGTGGGCGCCAGCGTCGACGATTGTAGTTGGGCAGAAGCCAGGAATTTTCCGGGTCATTGGACTTCGTTCGGAAGATCAGATGGTCTCTGTAATCGCAGAAATCAGAAGTATCGATTCGAAGGTAGACCGGATATTCCGACTCAGGAGGAACAATAGCCAGTTCGCGCGGTCGACGGCAGAGACGAAAAGACGCAACCGCGCAAACCCCACGGGTTCCGGACAGTTCGTAATACCATTTCAGCCCTTGCCCAAAAGTCCCACGAAAGCCTCGCCTGGCCTCAATTTCCGTCAGCGGCCCTTTTCGAACGCGAATGTTTCGTCGGCGAATCATTGTTCCGTCAACTGCTGGATAGTTAGATGCCCGTTCCCAGGATTCCCCGATTCGACGCTTCTTTCAGCCGCAGATTCCAGAGGCTTTTCGACCGACTGTGACCTCAGTTTTGGCCGGAACTCTTGACCGCGTGAATCTCGAGGGTCCTGCAGCAGGCCTTACAGCGGTTGCGTACTGGGTCCGATTCTCTCGCTGGTGCAAAACGCATCCCGTGCCCGGCGCCAACTATCGAAGAAGAGAACACAATCGGACTGGCTTTATCGATCGGTCATTGATCAGGAGGCGTTGAGCGAGAGGCCACTCAGGTATCTTGAGTTCGGCGTATATCGGGGAGATTCTTTGAGACTATGGCTGGATCGAATCTCCAACCCTGACTCGCAATTCGCGGGTTTCGACACTTTCACAGGTCTGCCAGAGAGGTGGCGGGCGACCGGGCCGGCAGGGCACTTCAACGGCGAACGGAGCCGTTCCCGATATCAAACATCCGTGTTGCAGCTTCGAGGCTGGACTCTTTCAAGACTCGCTGCCTGCCTTCGTAGCGCGGACTGATTTGTCAGGGCCGCCTGGTCATCAATTTGGACGCTGACACGTTTACGTCAACGCCCTTCGTCCTCACTACCTTTACTCGGCATTAGAAATCTGGCGATCTTATTTTCTTCGACGAGTTTTCTTGTCCACTCGACGAATTTCGGGCCTTCGAAGGATTCGCTCCGATCGTTTCGTGTCAATTATGAGGTTGTCGGCGCCGTTTACAGGTACACTCGCGTCTGCATCAGAAACCTCTAGTAGCCACCGATTTGCTTGCTATGGGGCGATTCGGAATCAATCTCGACGACGTCCAGTGGCGGTACAGTAAACGTATGGCCCGGAGACCGCTACTTACGCTGTTGATCATTTTGGGGTTCGCGCTCGGCATCCTGATGGTGTTGAATCCCGCAGGCTGGCGAGCACGACTTCTTGCGAGGTTATTTCGTGCCACGAACCGGGCTGTTGTGATCACCCCACCCGCAAATTTTCAACCGCAGGTGTCTGATGGTTTTAGGGTTTCCGTTTTTGCCCGAGGATTCGACGAACCACGCTGGATGGCAGTTGGACCCAACGGTGACATTTTCGTCGCAGACTCGGCCGCCGGAAAAGTGATCGTATTGCATGCGGCAGCGGAACAACCGGTTGCCATGTCACGCGAAACTTTCGCTGATCACCTGAACCTTCCTTTTGGAATCGCTTTCCATGACGATTATGTTTACGTAGCCGAAACTGATAAAATTATTCGCTTTCGCATTGATCCTGGCACCTCGAGGCGGCTCGGCAACCCGGAAACCATTATGGAGCTTCCGGGAGGGGGCTATTTCCAGCATTGGACGCGCTCCTTGACGTTTAGTCCGGACGGCCAGCACATGCTTGTATCCGTCGGATCAAGAACCAATGTTTCGATCGAGTCCGATCCTCGTCGCGGCGCCATCCTTGTAGCCGATTCTGACGGCAGGAACATGCGGATTTATGCCGCGGGCCTACGCAACGCCGTAGGAATCGGCTTTGATCCTGAATCTTCTGACTTATGGGCCACCGTAAATGAACGGGACGATCTTGGGGATGATGTCCCTTCCGATTACTTCACTCATGTCATGGACGGGGGGTTTTACGGATGGCCTTACAGTTACCTTGGCCAACACGTGGACAATCGCGTAGCTCCCCGGCCGGAGCTGGTTGCAAAGACCATAGTTCCCGACGTGCTTTTGGGAGCCCACGTGGCGCCCTTGCAGTTTGTGTTCTACCAGTCGCATCAATTCCCACCTATGTACCATGGGGGAGCATTCATTGCTGAGCATGGCTCGTGGAATCGTCGGCTCAAGAGCGGATACCAAGTCGTCTTTCTCCCATTCCGCGGAGGTGTTCCCCAGGGACCACCAAGGCCATTCTTTTCTGGATTAGTGCCTGACCCGTCAGGCGAGAGCGTCTACGGCCGTGCGACAGGTCTGGCGGTAGCCGCGGATGGCTCTCTGCTGATTTCCGACGACGGCGGAAATCTGATTTGGCGAGTTTCGTACGACCCCGATTCGAAACGCAGCGCTAGCAGCCCCACCCAATCATGAAAACGAAAACCTACCCAGCGCACCGGGAAGAACCTGACCGGACCGATGCTGGTGCTTCCGTGGATAAAATCCTCTGTCAAAGCAGCTATCATCAGACTATTACCAGCAAAGGGGCCGGTCAGATCTGGCACCGCCGAGATGACACAATGCAGAGATTGTTTTGGCTATTGCTTCTCACGGTTTTCCCCGCATCTGCGCAGACAAGTCTCGTCTTCAGGTGGGCACCGAACCCGTCCAACGCAGGCAATTGGCCCCCCTGTAGCAAATCCGTCAAAAGGATGTGTCGGACTGGCTACACCTTAACCGATGTTACTGCTACCTCCGCACCTGTTGTCATTATTTCTACCATTGCCCGGAGATTCTACGACCTATACAATCACTCCCTTGCCGTCGGCGGGCTTACGTACCTACAACCTGGTAGTAAACGCAAAAAACAGCGTGCGCAGGGTGGTCCACTCAGATCCTGCTACTGTCACAGTAGCTGTACCGTCCATGTTCTCCAATGCTCCCGCCGGGTTCAAGGCGATAGCAACATCGACGCGCATCGTCTTTACCTGGTTCGGCAAGCAAAATAGAGACCTGCCAGTCTGCAGCAGTAAGGTAAGAGCCGCTTGCCTAACTGCCTACATCCTTCGCGATGTAACCAATCCGTCGGAACCAGTGAATATCAGTTCAAGCGTCCGAAATGTTTTGTCATACACCCTGAGCCCGCCACCAGAGTCCGGGACACGAACCTACAGTCTCGTTGCTAGCGGCATAGATCAAAACGGGACTTCAAGGTCATCGACCCCGGCTATTACTACCGTGGTAGTAAGCGGTACTCCTTGATTTCGACATAAAGTTTGCAAACGGTCCGTGGTACACGATCGCGGATTGCGCCGTGCACTGCGTCGCCGGAGGGCTTTTCCGCGGTTTCCACCGTTCAAAATCAGCTTTCTCGGCGATTCCTGTAAACGCCTGTTTCAACCTAAAGCTCCGCCACTCAAACGTCCGGCATTGCCTCTTCCCCCCTCTTGATCCCGTTCGCTTCGCAATGTAGCGGTAAAGATTGTTACGACCAGCACAGATTCGCTAGCTTCCTTGGGGCGCTTTCCGACCGAGAGTGCCACCGATCTGTCGGTGTCCCTGTCGCACCCACAGTTCTGCCGATCTCGGTCGATACCATCCCCCGCAATCCAGTTGGACCCTCCTGCTCGATTCCCAATCAAATTTGAATCTGTGAACCCGTCTCCTGCGGTACAGGTGCGTTCCTACTCCGCTTGAAATCCGCCCGACGAATTGAAAGATATAAAACCTGAGGGGGCCGGATCCCTGATTCTCAAAGGTGTGAGGCGTTCCTCTTGGAATAACCACGCAACCTCCCTTAAGGACGTGCGAACACTCATCGTTGACGCGTACGCTCAACGTTCCCGCAATGACACAAAAGACGCGGTCCTCCAGGTGCTGCTTGCATCCCCGGTCCCCGAGTGCGAGGCTCAAACCACCATTCCGATAGCGAGCATCGGCCGGTCGATTCATTAGAGTCGGCCTTGAAGATCGCATGCATCGGCTCCATCGCGTAAACGCGACGCTGTTCAGGAGAGAGGTGACTATCGGCTTACGAACCACTCCAGCTTCTTCCATGAGTATGCTCCCGGTCGAGGTTCACGGTCTCACCGTCTCGGGGTGTGTCCGTAATAGGCGCAGATTGGTCGTTCAACGCTTCGCCTGCCAACGTATGGCCCGCATTCGATCCGAAATTCAAACTGAAACACCACCAGAGGTCCGGCTGTGCTGTGAATATCTAGCCTGGGGTAATATCACTGCCAATTGGCTGAGATCGTGGTCCGCCAGGAGCCCCGGTTGCACGTCTCCGGCGGCAGTTAAGCCCTCCTAACCAAATCCACGAGGTAGCTCCATGAGAAGCTTTTTCTTTGCCTGCTTGGTTCTTTCCTTCACCGCTCCCTTACTGCGGCCGCAGTCGAATGCGCCCGTGACGTCCACTCCTGGTGTCGCAACGGTACTCCGGGCGCATGCAATCCATTCTGCAGTCATGTTGGTGGAACACCCTTCTCCGTCCGGAGGGTTGCAACGATTGCGGGGTCACGTACCCTGGATACCACCGGAATGGGCGGCACAGTCGGCGCGTCGAAATATTTACAACGAAGATCCGTTCACGTCTGTGCATCGGGGGTCGGTCGATCCTCTTTTTTTGTCGGCGTTAACGCTCAACTCCGGCGGAATAGACGCTACTTCGATTGCAGTCGGCGATTTAAATGGGGGCGGCATACCCGATCTCGTGGTGGCGAACGAATGTGGCAGCGGTACCTGTACAACCGGTGTGGTCGAGGTGTTTCTTGGTAAAGGCGATGGCACATTTGGATCGCCAGTGGGCTTCGGCTCGGGTGGACTGAAGCCATCCTCAGTGGTCATAGCGGATGTGAACGGGGACGGGAAGCCCGACCTGGTCGTGACGAATGAGTGCGCAGATAGCTCCTGCACCGGTGGTGCGGTGAGCGTGTTGCTGGGAAATGGCAATGGCACCTTCAGCACTGCGGTGAGCTATAACTCGGGTGGTCTGAGCGCCTCTTCAGTAGCGATTGGCGACCTGAATGGGGACGGTAAGCCGGATTTGGCTGTGGCGAACGACTGTAACTTTCCCTACGACTGCACCTCGGGTTCAGTCGGCATTCTTTTCGGAAATGGGAACGGCACTTTCTCTCTCAACGCGGTGTATGGCTCGGGCGGACAGGATGCGAGTTCGATCGCAGTGGGAGATTTGAACGGTGATGGCAAGCCGGATCTTGTCGTAGCGACCGCCTGCAACAGCGAGAACTGCACAATCGGTACTGTGAGTGTGCTTTTGAATGACGGGAATGGCGCTTTCCAGCCGGCGGTTAGCTATAACACGGGTCAACAGGAAGCGGACTCTGTAACCGTAGCGGATGTGAACGGCGATGGCAGGCTGGATCTGATTGTAGGCAATGAATGCGGCAACCAGAACTGCGTGACGGGCACTGTGAGTGTTCTCCTGGGGAAGGGGAACGGCACCTTTCAGGCAGCCGTGAGCTACGGATCGGGTGGAACGGGTATTGTCGCCGTAACAGTGGCCGATCTCGACGCGGACGGCAGCCCGGACGTGGTGGTGGCAAACTCGTGTGACAGCGACGCCGATTGCCTCAATGGTACCGTCGGCGTGCTTGCCGGGAACGGGGACGGTACCTTTCGGGCGGCGGTCAGCTATGGCTCCGCTGCGGTTGCGGCTAATTCGATCGCGGCAGCGGATATGAACATGGATGGCACGCCAGACCTGCTCGTGACCAATGCCTGCTACGAGAACGGATGCGCAGCCGGTGCAGTGAGCATGCTTCCGGGTAGAGGCAACGGCACATTCAAAGCGGCGCCGAACTACGAGTCAGGCGGCCAGGATGCCAACGCGATCGCGGCAGCAGATTTGAACATGGATGGCAGACTCGATCTGGTGTTGGTATCCGCATGCCTCAGTGAACCCGGCTGCCCGAGCGGCGCCGTGGGTGTGTTGTTGGGCGATAGGCACGGAAAATTCAGCAACGCCGTAACCTACGGATCGGGCGGTCTGGACCCGCACAGCGTCGCAATTGCCGATGTGAACGGCGATGGCAGGTCGGATCTGGTGGTGGCGAACGTCTATGCCAGCTCTGGCGCAGCGACGGGAAGCATCGGGGTGTTGCTGGGCAAAGGAGATGGGACGTTCGGGCCGGCAATAAGTTTTGGCTCGGGTGCAATCAACGCAGTCGCAGTAAAGATTGCGGATGAGAATGGAGACGGCATACCCGACCTAGTCGTCGTCAACGAATGCAGCAGCACTGATTGCACGAGCGGTACAGTGAGCGTGCTGTTCGGCAAGGGGAACGGAACGTTTGAGCCGGCGGTGAACTATGCTTCGGGTGGGCAATATGCTTCTTCCGTGGCGGTAGCGGATCTCAATCACGACGGTAAGCCGGATCTGATTGTCTCGAACTGGTGCGTGAGCCGTGGGGATTGCACGAACGGTACGGTAAGTGTGTTGTTGGGGAACGGAAATGGAATATTTCAGCCGGCCGTAACTCACGGGACGGGGGGGCAGTTTTCTTCCTCTGTAGTGGTTGCTGACCTGAACAGGGATGGAAAACTGGATTTGGTCGTCGCCAACGAGGACTCGCTCGGCGTGTTAATGGGCAACGGTGACGGGACCTTCCAGACATCTGCGGTAACGGCAACTCCCACCGAGTTGGACAGTGGGGATGGATCGCTGGCCATCGGGGACTTTAACGGTGACGGGAGGCTGGACGTAGCCTCCGGGGCTGCCGGTGTTTTGCTTCTCGGCAATGGCGATGGCACGTTCCAGCCTCCGTTGCCGCTGGGCGCGGAGGGCAGGGGGCTCGCTGCAGGCGACTTTGATCGCAACGGCAAGCTCGACCTGGCCGACACTGGCCTTACCGTGCTTCGGAACACGTCGTCAGACTTCTGGTGGCGCTGGTAGGCAATTGAATGCAGCGATCCAAATCGAGCGCCGCTGTCTGTTTCTCCTTCACGTGCTAAGCGACTCTACAGGATATTCACCGGGAACACATTAGACCGCGGGTTCTGCCCGCCTTTGGTATCCACGCTCATCACCTCGTAGCTAAAGTCGGTGCCTTGCAACCGTGCTGTCGGTATGCCTCGTGGTGCCGACGGGCACACTGTCCAGCAGCGCACAGGACCCGCTGGCCACCTGCGCCCGGAAGATGTTCTAGCCCGTAATCGGCTCCGACGAACTGCTCGAAGCATCCCAGCTAAAATTCACCGAAGACCGCCAAAAACCGCTCGACATATACCTTGTCGTTCTCCGAGAGGCAAACACAAGCCGAGATAAAATTCTCAGCCACGCGGAGCCGACGTGAGTGCTTCGGCCTCTTCTTCTTGATTGGGAGGGTCAGCTTTGTCATGATAACTCGCTTTGTTAGATGTTGAGGTTGAGCATGATCTGCAACCATGCAACTATCTCTTTGGTATAGGTGAATACTGTTCGAGGTAGAATGGCGGCGTTTTTGGGGAGATAGGGAATTTGCAGATTCTTTTCCCTCTGGATTTCTTTGCCCGGGTCATTCCACGAGGACGGAAGAGTGAAATCTTCATCTTGGCGAAAACATCTATCGGCACGCGGTCTGGATCCTGAATCCACAGGCAAGTGGAAGACCCGTCTGCGGAGTTCCGGGAGCCATGGAATCGTGGATGCTCTCAATGTTCGGCGTTTCAGACCATTCTGGAGCGATGACTTTTGAGAGCCTGGTCAGCTGACCGATCAGCCCTGGGGTGCTGGGATTAGGAACTGTGCCACGAGACAAACTCATTGCCGCACCTCCTACGACTTCGAAATCACTAGTTCTGTATTGCGAAACTGACACATCACCTCCGGGAGGCCGAATATGGGCGCGGCTGAACGCCCGAATACACTACTCATAGAAACTGTTGGAAAGTCGAAAGACCTGTTAACGGCGTTTTCTGACGTGCAACCGTGCTCTACACGGGCGAGGAGCCTTAAGAGGCTTTCGTTTAGTCACAGCAAGACTGTTCCGGCCAGCGCTCCCCGGAAACAGCCCGTTCTTGCGAAACTCGTCTATAGCCTGTCTATCTATATGTAGAGGAGAACGGAGCTGCCAAGAATCATGCCGCTCGAGCGCGAAATCGATCCGAGGCCTGACGGTGGAATCGAAGGGTCGCGGGGCCGACGAAGATGCGGTCATCGGTGGACTCATTTATGGAAGGGGCGGGCGCTCGGTCGCAAAATTACCGCTGGTGGACGGTGCCATTTTAGTGTCACTTTTCTACCCTAATTCTGTGCATTTTATTGTGCTACCAGGCCGATGGAGATAAATGCTGTAGATAAAGGGTTATGCGGCATTATTCGTCTCTGTGCAAGTCAGTACAAACAGGCCCAAACGGTCTTCCTTTCCTCGGAGCGTGCGTAGCATCAGCTCTGGAAGGGATGTCCGAATCTTTGCGGCGGGAACTGATGTTGTACGGGATCGATGTGATCGTAGTTGGTCCTGGCGCAGTCGTGACCGCGATCTGGAATAAGGCCGAGGCCGAGGAATACGGACCTTATCGCAACACCAAGTACGGAACCATCATCGACCGCTTTGCCGAATACTTGATCGCGGAAGGGCGCAAAGGCCTGCCCCCGGAGGTCCTTGGAGAGGCGGTCTACCGAGCTCTCACCGTGGCGAAGCCGGGCGTACGGTAACGCAAAGAACTGCAGGATTGGACCTTGCCCATGCTGTTGCCGAACGAATGGTCGATCGCCTGATAGGCCGGCAAACCGGGCTACTGGCTCCGAAAGGCTGACGCCTGTGCTTATTTGGTCATCTAACAGCCCGCACTTCAAGAACCTCGACCGTTTGCGCCCCAGAAAACTGAACCGGCACCCCGCGGACCCATTCCTCTCTCGTAAAAGCCCCAACATCCCTGTTGCTGATCACCGAATGTACCGCAAACTTACCTTCCGGTATGAGCGGCAGTTGAATACTAATCACCGAAACCTCCGCCTTATTACGAAAAACCGCGATCACGCCATCACCCGAACGCGACAACCGAGCAAACCCATCCCAGGAAGCCGAGGAAGGTTGACGCCAATTCCCCAGTGGAAAGAAACTCTGGTTGATCGCTGTATTCTTCCTAAGCTGTTTAAACCATCCAATGTGGTCGTGGTACCACTGCTGGTCCGCCGCACTCAACTTACGCAGGTCACCTAGCAGCAGAGGGGCGGAACCGATCGTAGTCGCAAATGTTTCCTGCGGGTTCGGCACATCTGCGTGCAAATTTCCAATGAGCATGCTTTCGACCGGCATCGAAGGCGCCCGCTCGTAGAGCAGCATGCGCGCCTGCATCGTTCCGGCAGAGTCGATCTGCGCATCACTGACATTGCTCATCCAGTCCAGATCGCCGGCCGCTAACAAGCCCGCATCGATCACATGCTTTTGACCCCAAAGCTCGAAGGTCAGATCGAGCAGAACGTCCGGATGCTTTTCGTAGACTTTGCTGGTGACGTGACTGATCCCTTCATAAATCATGTTCAGGGATTCGGCCCAGTCACCGTGGTAGTGACCTTTTGCCCAGCAACCGGGCGCTTCGCCATACGCATTGAAGATCGTCGTCAGGTCAAGCTTCACATATGCCAGATGGAAGCGCTCGATGGCATCGTTGATTCGGTCCGCGGCCGCGTCCTGAAACGGCGTGGCCAGACACATAACGACTTTGGAGCCGGCCATGGTGTTGGTCAGCTTCGGCTTACCCGATTGGTCGAGCGCCGCCCACTCCGGGTGCTGTACGTAGTCCGGGGTCTTGAGCCCGATGGCGGCCATAGGAATCCACAATCCCAGCCGCATCCCCCGCGCTTCCACAGCCTCGCGGATGGAATCGAGCCCTCCAGGAAACGCTTTCGGGTCTACCGTGTTCTCGCCATATTCCTGCTGCCAACCATCGTCGATAGTGAAGATATCCATCCCCATGTCCCCGGCCACTCTGACCAACTGGAGTGTGATGTCGCGATTGATGCCCCTCTCGAACGGTTCCCAGGTGTTGTATATCCAGGGCGCACCGTGAGCCACTGCCTTTCGTTGCAGAACCGCGGACGTATAAGAGGGAAGTACCCAATGGGGATCGTGAAATCCATCTCCGTTGCGAAACGTAACCAGCGAGGTAGCAGCCGTTTTGAACTCGGCCCCGGGTGCGAGCGTTCGCGCAAAGGGCATCAGATCGGTATCGTAGAGAACTCTCAACTGAACCCGCCCCGGATCGTACCAGGCATTGATTTCCGTCCGCTTCATATAACCGGGAACTTCGCTGACAATCGCGAAGCCGTCGCCGGTGCGCGGGTTGGAGATAAGTAGGCCCGCATCCTCCGACCGGCCGGTGTAGAAGGTCTCTCTTGGTGCCGCGCCATACAGGGCATTCAGAACCGTCTCGTTGGATAGCCCTACACTCGGTGCGATGGCTTCAATTGTGAGATGGGAAACATGCAAGGGCTCAGAGCCGGTGTTCTTCATCACCAGCCATTTCCGAATCGCCGGCTGCCCATCGTAAACCCGGTAAACGACCGAGACCTGAAGAGGCAATGTCTTGCTCTCGAGTAGGATGGTAAGCGACTTTCCATCCGGCAGCGTGCCTTGGCCGGCCTTTACCAATCGAAACGTCGATCCATTAAGATTCTGCCCGTTGCAGGCCAAAGCAAGTTCGAGACCAGGTTTTCCTGCGGAGATCAGGTCCGTGTGAGTCGTAAGATCGGTGAGCCGTTGCGTCATTAGGCCGGCGGCAGAGTCGAACGTGACCGTCCGCTCAATCTGGTCATTGCCGATGGTCCAGCTCTGGCCTAGCGCGCACGAAGCGGAAAACAACAACACAACCGCGGGCACAGACTTGAATCTCATCACACACCACCCCCGCTAAGCAAAGATGAAGTTAAGTACAACCAGTGCCAGCAGAATTCCTGCGGCCGAAAGCAGCAAAGGCAGCGGCAGGCTGCCGGCCCCGGCACGCATTCCTGGCGGCCGGTACACAGGAACCGCCTGCAAGCTCTTTTTCGTCACCAGGCTCACGGCGATGGTGATGAAGAAACAAGCCAGCCAACCGGCGCCGGCGCCGTAAAAACTGGCGGTCATGTCGCTGCCATATTTCAGCAGTCCGTTCTGGTACAGCAGCCAATGCCCGAACGATGCCAATGTACCGCATACCAGCCCCGCAAGCGCGCCCGTCGGAGTAGCCCAACTGGTGAACATACCCAGCAGAAAGGTCGCGAACAAAGGTGCATTGAAGATGGAGAACAGCATTTGCACATAATCCATCAAATTATTGAAGCGCAAAACCACGAACGAAGTCCCGATGCTGAGCACTGTAGCAACCACGGTTGCGATCCGTCCAACCAGGAGATAGTGGGCATCACTGCGCCCCTTGGCCAGGTGCGCCTGGTACAGGTCGTAGGTCCAAACCGTGTTGAATGCGGAAATATTGCCCGCCATGCCTGACATAAAGCTGGCCAGCACCGCGGTCACACCCAGCCCCAGCAAGCCATGAGGATAATACCGCTCCAGCATCGACGGCAGCGCCAGGTCGAAGCGGCCGGAGAGACTCGCGGGAAGGATGGCAGCGGCGGCAACGCCCGGAACGACGACCAGGAGAGGGAAGAAGAGTTTCACCCCTGCCGCCACCAACGGAGTTCCCGACGCGGTGGGGAGGTCGCGTGCCGCCAGTCCCCGCTGGATCAACACAAAATCCGTACACCAATAGCCGAAGCTCAACACGAAGCCCAGGCCGAAGATCACCCCCAGCCCGTCCATCGTTGCTGCATGCGGATCCACGGCATGCATGCCCGCCCAGATATGGCCCGGCTTTCCCCAGCAATACAAAACTGAGTACCATGCCAGTGGCGCGAACCCGATCACAATTAAAGCGAACTGCAGCACCTCGTTGTACATGGTCGCCCGCAGGCCGCCCATGAGGATATACGCCAGCACAAAAACCGCGGAAATCACCGTGGCCACCGCGAAGCTCCATCCAAAGATCACTTGCAGGATCAGCGCCATCGCATACAGTCCCACGCCCGAGACCAGCACC
The DNA here is from genome assembly GCA_963847155.1 of uncultured Acidobacteriaceae bacterium. Classification (GTDB taxonomy): domain Bacteria; phylum Acidobacteriota; class Terriglobia; order Terriglobales; family Acidobacteriaceae; genus PALSA-350. Next base: position 146,786 of record CAWJZH010000015.1, read on the forward strand.
GTGAGCACCGCGAACGAAAGCGCGTTGAACACCCGCGTCGGTTCGCCAAAACGCACCTTCAGAAATTCCGGCACGCTGCGCACTTTGCTGTGGTAGTAAATCGGCATCATCAGCAACGCCAGAAACAGCATCGCGGGAACCGCGCCGATCCAATAGAAATGCACCGCCCGCCAGCCGTATTTCGCGCTGGTCGAGACCATGCCCATTACCTCCAGGGAGCCGCAATTCGCAGCCACGAAAGCAATCCCGGTAATCGCCAGCGGCAGCGACCGGCCGGCCTCGAAGAATTGTCGGGACGTGTTATTGCTGCGGCGCAATCGCAGCCCGATCAGCAAAATAACCAGAAAATAGGCGACCACGATGCCGTAGTCCACAGCGTTCAGATGAAGTTTTAGCAGCGGTGTACCTCTCCAGCCCCCAAACACCTTAGCGATGCCACGCAGATCTGTAAAGCTATCGAGTTAGTATTTGAAGTATAGGAACAGCGAGGATAAAGTCTTGCGGATTGTCACCCAGTGACCGCCTTCGCAATTCCCAAATCTCACGTCGTCCCGCCATGTACCCAGGTGGGCGCCACCCCCGATCCAACACCCTGCGCGCAATCCGACCGCAAGTGGATTCTGATCGCCATCATCCTGGGCTCCGCCTTAGCCTTCATGGACGGCTCCGTCGTCAACGTCGCCCTGCCTACTCTCCAATCCACGTTCCACGCCACCGCCTCAGCCATCCAGTGGGTGGTGCAAGCCTACGCACTGTTCGGAGCAGCATTGCTTTTACTTGGGGGCGCTATCGGGGACCGGTACGGTCGCCGGCGAGCCTTTATCTGGGGCGTCGCGCTCTTCGCTCTCGCCTCAATCGCGTGTGCTGCTTCGTCCTCCCTGGGCCAACTCATCGCCGCGCGCGCTATTCAGGGAGTGGGCGCCGCGCTGCTGATCCCGCAGGGTCTTTCTATTCTCTCCGCGTCTTTCCCTGAACAGGAACGTGGTCGAGCTATCGGTACCTGGTCCGCGTGGACCACAGTATTTGCCGCGATCGGCCCTGTAGTCGGTGGCTGGCTCCTGCAGGTCTGGTCCTGGAGATTGATTTTTCTCCTCAATGTTCCCCTGGTGCTGGTGATCCTGTTCCTCGTGCCGCGCATACCGGAGAGCCGTGCCATGGGCGATGGTCCAGCGCGCCCCCTGGACCAACTTGGCGCCGCGCTCGCAACTCTGAGCTTCGCGGCCATCATCTATGCACTCTCTTTCGCCCCGCAGTTGGGTTGGCGTAATCGCCTGGTAGCTTTACCTCTCCTCTGCGGGCTCGTCCTCTTCGCCTTCTTTCTCCGCTCGCAGGCGAACCGGCCCAACGCGATGATGCCGCTCTCTCTTTTCCGCATCCCGCGCTTTCTCGCCCCAAACCTGCTCACATTTTTCCTCTACGGGGCCTTGGGAGGCACGCTCTACGTGATCCCGTTCTATCTGATCCAAGTCCGGCACTATCCTCCGCCGGCGGCCGGAGCTGTCTTCCTGCCTCTCATCGTGATGATGTTCTTATTCTCCGCCCGGGTAGGCGCGATGGTTCCCAGGGTAGGTGAACGGCTCTTGCTGTGCCTTGGCGCAGCTCTGGCGGGCCTAGGATTTGCCGCCTTCGCCTGGCTCGACAACAGACCCGGCTACGCTCAATCTATTCTGCCCCCGGTTCTTCTCCTGGGCTGCGGAATGACTCTCTGTGTCGCGCCGCTCACCAACGCTGTGATGTCCTCCGTGCCACCGACCCAAACCGGAATCGCCTCTGCGGTCAACAACGCGCTTTCCCGTCTAGCCGGGTTGTTGGCGATTTCTCTACTCGCCCTGGTCTTGGCCCACGGATTTGTCTCCAGTCTGAGCGACCAGCTGGCCCATTCCACCTTGCCCACCGAGGTTCGGCGCCAGATGCTGGCCAACCGGGCTCGCCTGCACGACATCCCGATCCCGCCAACCCTCCCCCAGCCGCAGCATCTCCAGGCCGCGCACTTCCTCGATCAAGCCTTTCTCGCCGGGTTCCACTCCGTCATGCTGGTCTGCGCCCTCAGTGCCTGGGCCGGAGGCCTGCTGGTGTTCCTCCTGCTACCAAAACCGCCCACAGAAAAACCCAATGCCGAACCCGGCTAAACAAGTCTCAAACCAATTCCAACTGGACACGCGAAGGATCCGGGATCCTTATCCCCGACACCAATTCCACCCGAACACACGAGGGATCCGGGATCCTATCCCCACACCAATTCCACCCGAACACACGATGGGTGCCCCAGGTCTCGCGTTTGAGACCTGGGATCCTCCTAGTCAAGTTCAATTAAGTCCCGTGACATAACCCCAGGTGGCAAAGATCCAATTGAACCCACAGCAAGATACCTGTAAACGAGCACCCACCGGCTACCGTCTATTGGGGCGAGAAGGATCAAATCCAGCTCAACCGTTCAGGAGGAAGTATGAAGTCTTCGCTTGCGCTTCTTGCCGCCCTGGGGCTCTTGCCAATGGCCCTGGCGCAAACTCCCCCGCACATTCCCCCGACCCCGGCGGCCATGGCTCAGCGTGAGGTCCAGCGTTACACCACTCTGCTCACCCTAACCCCGGCCCAGGTGGAACAAGCCACCGCCATCTTCACCACCGAAGCCACGGCGCGCCAGACCTCAAGAGCCAACGAACGAACCGCCCACCAGGCCATGGAAGCGGCCATCAAATCGAATGACACCGCGACCATTCAATCGACCGCCACGGCCATGGGCCAAATGACAGGCGAAGCCATGGCTACTCACGCCCTCGCCCAGGCCCAGTTCTACGCTATCCTGACCGCCGACCAAAAGACCAAGTTCGGCGAGTTGGAAACAGAACACATGATGGGTGGACCAGGCCATGGACCGCCGATGCGCTAACTCAGCCGCAATGGGCAGCCCCTTCGGCGTAAACTGCTGCCCAGAAGGCACGTCTATGGAAGCATTGGAGCCGCTTATCTACGCTGGAGAGCTTTCACCCGTGCGGAACCGGATGATCGCGGAGCTCGGGGACATTGATACCCTCTGCGCCACGTACCGGTCTCGCATCTATCGTTATGCTTTGCTCTCGCTGAGGGATCCTGATCTCGCCGAAAGCGTCACCCAGGATTGCTTTCTGAAGGCCCACCGGGCGCGCGACGAGTTTCGCGGAGACTGCAGCATCGCCACCTGGCTAACACGCATTGCGACCAATCTCATTCGTGACTCCACCCGATCGCGGAAGTTTCAGTTTTGGAAAACGGCGAGCAACACCGCAGTGGAGGCCGGGGCGGTGGCGGACCGCCTCCGCTCTCCAGGAATTTCCCCCGAAGCGGCCATGGTCGTGAGAGAGGAACTGGTGCAAGTATGGGACAGCGTGGCCGCCCTTTCCGGGAAACAACGCAGCGTATTCTTGCTGCGCTTTGTGGAAGAGATGGAATTACCCGAGATCGCTGCCGCGATGGGGCTGCACGTTGGGACGGTAAAAAGCCACTTGCATCGCGCGCTTGCCGCGGTGCGTAAGGCGATGGAGAAGAAGCGATGAAAACTGACCATCTGTCAGCCTGGGAGCAGGAAGAGTACCTCCTGAACCAAGGCGCCGAGCAACAGGATCCGCAGGTCCTCCGCCACCTTGCCGAATGCGTGGCGTGCCGTGCCAAGGTCGCGCGGCTCGAACATGGCGTCGCTATTTTCCGCAGCGCGGCCGTCGACTGGAGCTCGCATTGTCTCGCCACCCGTCCCCAGCAACTGCAACCTGTTCCTTTAAGAAGATTTTCTATTCTCGCGATCCAATGGGCTTTAGCTGCTGCGGTTCCCCTGGTGCTGGTGTTGCTTGCGTTCCTTCCATTGCATCTCTTTCATCTCTCCGGACCAGCAATAACCCACCCGGCCGCGCAAATCAGTGCCGCGCAAATCAGTGACGATGCCTTGCTGGAGCAGGTGGATGAACAAATCTCCGTTGCCGTTCCCTCGTCCATGGAGTCGTTGACCCACCTGGTTTCGGCAGACAACAGCTCAGCAACTGCAGGGAGTAAGCACATTGTGCAAACCAACTAGCCTCCGGAACGGCAGAACGCCGCGATGGCTCACAATCCTGCTCCTGCTTGCTCTCGGATCGGGGGCTGCCATTAGCCAAGAGAACGGACCACCACCCAACGGTCCGGCAGACGGCACAGGCCCGCCGCCCATGGAAGGCCGCCGTCCCCCCATGGAACGCGCGTTTCATCTTGGGCCCCGCGGGCGCTGGTGGAACAATCCGGACTTCGTGAAAAAACTTTCCCTCACCCCGGACCAGCAAAAGAAAATGGAAGCCGTTTACGAGCAGAGCCGCCCCAGCTTGATGGATCTTCTCGCCACCGTGCGAAAAGAAGAGATGGCGATGGAGCCCCTGCTTTCGGTTGACCAACCGGATGAGGGCAAGATCCTGGCTCAGATCGACCGCATCGCGCAGGCGCGAGCGGAACTGGAAAAAACCAACGCCCGCATGCTCCTTGGCCTCCGCCGGGTCCTCACCCCGGACCAGTGGAAGACCCTGAAGGCAGACGAGCCCCATGGACATTTTCCCCGCTTCGGCCCAGGGCTGCGCGGCGATGATGGAACCATGCCTCCGCCCGCTTCGTCGCCAAATTAGTCTCGCGATTGAGTCACAGTAACTGTGTCGGTCTGCCCAGGAACGACAGACGTCCGCTGCTCGAAGCCGGCCACTCGAGCGGCTGCCCCGGTTCTCCGCCCGTGTCACCCAACCCTCGCGTCAGCAAAGCATCTCCGCTGCGCCGGCCGAGCCGATGCTTGGCGCAGACCGCCTTGACCAGCGCCTCAATCCGCTTCCGATAAGCCGCCGAAACGAAGGCCTCACTGTCGAAGCGTTGCCGGTACATGGGCTCAAGAGCCGGGAAGTGCTCGCGGATAAACCCCAGATAAATCCCCTTGGAGCAAGGCTTAAGGAAGAGCGGCTGGGCGCTGAAGAAGCTGGCGTCGGCAGCCTTGGCTCTTTTCGCCATCCCATCCAGCGCCTTCCCCGTGTCGGTCAAGCCGGGCAGCAGCGGGGAACACAGTATGCCCGCTCGCAGGCCGGCCTGGCGAAGCCGTCCCACAGTGCGCAGCCGTAGATCTGGCCGCGGTGCCCGGGGTTCCAGCAGCCGCGCCAGCGCTGCATTCGGCGTCGTGATCGTCAGATGAACAGTCAGCGTATTCTTCTCCGCGATCCGCTGCAGTAAAGCAATGTCTCGTTCGATCAGCGTGGATTTGGTCACCAGGCCGATGCGCAGATCGTGCTGCCTGGCCAGCACCTCCAGCAGCGACTCTGTCACCCGGGCCCGGCGTTCCACGGGTTGGTACGGATCAGTGGCCGTGCCCAGAGCGATCTCTTCCTCGGGGCGGACCTGCTTCAATTCCTGCTCCAAAAGCCACGCAGCGTTCTGCTTGATAAAGATCTTCCGCTCAAACTCTTCCGGCGGGAGCTCCATAAACTCGTGCGTATAGCGCGCATAGCAATACCGGCAGGCGAATTCGCATCCGCGATACGGATTGATACTCCACGTAAACCTCAGCCCTCGCCGGGAAACGCTGCGGTTGAGGATCGAGCGAGCCTGCAGAGTTCGAACCTCCATCTCGTGTCCCTCTCCCGCGGGGGAGGAAGCGGCCGCCAGCCGCGCAATGCCCGTCAGGGGAGAATCTGTGGCCGAGGGAGGGAAGCGGGACAGGATAGGAAAGAGCTCCAGGTTGGGGTTAACGGCTTGCGCAAGTTTCGCCATTTGTTCGCCTCTCGGAACCAGCCTACTCCCGCCGGATGACCGGGGTCAAGGACGACTCATCCTCACTGAAACAGCGGCTCTTTTGAAGGGTGCGGGCTTCAGCCCGTACATTAACTGCCCAAACCAAAACGGGCTTTAGCCCCCGAGGGCATTCTTGTGCTGGCGAGTCAGAGAAGTGGGGAGCCTATCAGTAACCAACAAAGTGTCGTTTACCTCACGCCTCTTCATCATCCGGTCTGGGTGCACGCACCGCGTAATCCCCTCCCGGTTGGGTCACCGGGTTGCGTGTCTCTCCCAGCCGTGCGGCCGGGTTACCATCTTGTACTCGCCGCCGCAGTCCCAGCAGCGTTTCCTGCTTATCCCGCGCATACTCTGCCGCCAACCGCGTCAGCGCGTGGGTCACAATGTCGCTATGGTGCAGATTCTGCATCTCCGGATCGCGGCGGAAGTTCAACCAAAGCCGATGCACCAGCTCCACGTCATCGGCGCGCAGCGACGGAGCATGCGGCCCAATGTGGAACGACTCCGCCTCACCGTTGGGCGAGACCACGTAAAACGTTATCTGTTTTTTCGGTTCCGGCAGCGCCTCCCATGCCTGGCCTACTCGATAAGCCTGTTCATGCGCGCTCATCTTGCTCGAAAGCCCAGACACCACGGCCGCCGCCTCGAGGGAATTGGCCGTCTGCACCAGTGCCGCGAAGATGTCTCCTGCCGGCACCACCAGAAGCGAGATGTGCTTGCCAAAGCTCTCCGCAACCGAAACCGCCTTGGTAAACAGCATCTGTTCGTATTCGCTGAACAACTGATCAGACGTTGACAGTAAGTTCGGGCCGCCGGCGCCGACCATTCGCGCCGTCAACACCACCACATCCTGGTCCCCGGTATTGGTCCGTGCCAGCGTCCACTTGAGCGCGAACGGATTATTGGCGTCGCGCATCGTGACCACCACGCATCCCGGATCGATCTGCAGCACTTCACGGCCGACCGCGTCCTCGTGCTCCAACTGGAAATGCTCTTTCATTTGCAGCTCGGTCGTGGTTCTGCGGCGTTTGTTGTCGTGCTCCGACACGGTGAAAATAATGAAGAAAGTGGTCGCGAACAGAATGCCGCTGACCGTGGCCACCGACTTGGTGAAAAGGTTTACCAGCGCTGTCGTCAACAGCACCATGAAGACGGAAATGAGCCCAATCGGAATCTCGCGCTTACCGATGCGCAGATTCGGCGGCACCTTCCATCCCCGCTCGCCCTTGTACTTCCACCGCAGCACCAGCATCGCCAGGCTATTGAATGTAAAACTCCAGATCACCCCAAACGCGTACGCCTCGCCCAGTGCGATCACGTTGCCCCGGCTGGCGATGATGGTGAAAAGCTGCATCACCGCGACCAGGTTCACAATGCGGTAGCTGGTGCCAAATTTCCGATGCGGCTTGCGGAACCAGTCCGTAAGCACACCATCTTCGGCGATGCGCATCAGCACGCCTGTGGATCCGATGATCGAAGTATTGATTGCGCCGGAGAGAATCAGGAACCCAACCAGAACGACAAAAACCCGGAAAATAATCCGCAGCACCTGCGGCCCAACCATGTACATCGCCATCCCGGCGATCAGGTCGTCCCGATAAACCGGCACCCGCACCGAATCGGGAATCAGCATGACTGCCAGCAGGGAACCGATCCCGGTGAACAGAAAGCTGTAGATCGCGATCACGATCGCGGCGCGTTTCAGGTTCTTGAGCTTGGGATGCTCAATCTCCCGATTCACTTGCGCCAGCGTTTCTTCCCCGCTCATGGCCAGAACCGAGTGACCGAAGGCCATGATGATGCCGAACAATCCCAGCGTTGCCGGTAGATTGGTGTACTTCAGAAACCCCAGCGCATCCTTGCTGAAATGCAGGGTCGACGGCGAGGGCCACGGCGGCAGTTTGGCTCCCATGTGGAAGGCCGAATAAATCCCCCACGTCAGCAGGATCACTACCATCACGGTAGTGATCTTCATGACTTCAAGGGCTTTGTCGCTCGACTCCTCGATGCCTTTCAGATTTTGCCACCAGTAATACACGGTGACGATGGCGGCAAACGCTGCCGAGCTAAAGTCCACCCGCAGTTGCGGCGCCATATGATGCGCCCCGAGCATAGCCCCCGGTAGCCAGCTATGCTCCGCCGCCACCCTCATCAACTCGTTCAACAGGCTGGTAATGTACTGCCCTGCGGACACGCCCGAGATCGGTCCGGTGAGGATGTAGTCGAACATGAGCGCGGATACGCTCAGCTTGGCGAAGGTCCCGCCCAGAGCCTCCTTCACCACGCGATATACACCCCCGCGGGTGAACATGGAGCAGCTCTCCACGTACACCGCGCGCACCGCAAAGGAGAACAGCATCACGCTCAGGATGAACCACGGGGCAGACTTACCCACCGCTTCTTCCGCGATCCCGCCGGCGTAGAAAGCCGAAGAGCCCAGATCGTTCAGCACCACTGCAGCCGCGCGCCAGAACGATATAAACGTGAGCATCACCGATGAGGCGACGACCAGTTTTACCCGGCTCGAGGGAAGAAAAGGCGCATTAGTTGTTCGCTCGGAAGCCATTCGATATAGGCTAGTGTGTCATTTCCGCGACCGGGGAGTGTCGACGGCCTGGATCGAAGCCAGACCTGAGTCTATGTTGCTTGCCCCTCAGCGTCAACGACGGATCGCAACCCAAAAGCCCGATTTAATCACCTACCAACAACTGAAAACCTTCATAAAGCTAGTCGCCACCACCACGCCTGCCCCGGCGATACCGAAGAACATCACTTTGAAGAGGCGCATGAAAAGATAGCAACCAGCATAGTCATCGATTGTATCTCTTTTCCCGTCTCTCGTTAGGGCAAGAGTCTCACAACAGAAGAGGTGGGAAAAGGAAGGGGTGGTAGACTCTCGGCCATGGCAAGACTGGCGCGGCAACCTTGGCTCCTCGGCATCTTTTCTGCCGCGCTGCTTTTGCTGCCTTTTTCGATTGTGGGCCCGGTGCCTTTCTGGCGTACGTTCTTTGCCTGGCTGGCCTTTGTACCCCTGTTCTGCGGGCTATTGTCGCGTCGGAATCTGAGCCATCCACGGGCCTTACTGCGCGCAACCCTGGCCGCTTACCTCATGGGCTTTCTCTGGTTTTGCGGCAACTGCTACTGGATCTACCAGACCATGTTGTACTTCGGTGGCCTGCCTCCGCTCATCTCGGCCGGAATCCTGATCGGCTACAGCATGGTGTTGGGGCTTTACTTTGCCGCCCTGGGCTTCCTGCTCACCGCCGCAGCAAGAGCGTTCCGCAGCACACCTTCCGCGCTCCTCGCCGCGCCTTTTTTCTGGGTTGCTCTGGAACTGTTGTCGGCACGCTTCACCAAGGTTCCGTGGGACCTTCTGGGCTATTCACAGGTTGACAATTTTCTGCTGACCCGCCTGGCGCCCTACACCGGCGTGTACGGAATTACCTTCGTACTCATCGCCGGCAATGCCCTCATTGCCTGGGGTCTGCTGGCCTCCACCGCCAAACGCCGCACCGCTATCTTGATAACCGCATTTGTGGCTGTGCTGGTGTTACAAAATGGAGACCACTTTACTCCGCCTCCGGCCCCCACTTCCGCCACCGCCGTGCTGTTACAGCAAAATCTAAACGTCAATCAGGACAATTCCTGGCCGGGCACTGAGTACCAGGCGCACCTCAACCAGTTCATCAAACTCAGTACCCGCACCTGCGGGCCCTACCTTGCCGGGATGCCCGAACTCAACTCCTATATCGTGACTCCCGACTGTCCGGAGCAGCCAGTCGCTCCCGGAGTCATCCTGTGGCCAGAGTCGCCCGCGCCTTTCCTCGATAAGGATTCACGCCTGCTCGATGCTCTGCGCACCGTCGCGCTTACCATGCACGCCCCGGTGATTGCCGGTAGCACCTCCTTAGACCCGCACGGCCCCCGCTTCGACATGTATAACTCCGCCATCTTCGTCGATTCGGACGGCCTGGTAAAAGGCCGCTACGACAAGGTCCACCTGGTTCCGTGGGGTGAGTACATCCCCTACAAACGCTTCTTCTCCTTCGCCAAAAACCTCACCCAGCAGGCCGGCGACATGACCCACGGCTGGCGCCGCGTGGTATTTGCGAGCGATGGCAGCAGCTTCGGCGTCTTCATCTGCTACGAAGAAATATTCGGCGACGAAGTACGCTTGTTTGTAAAGCAGGGTGCCCAGGTGCTGGTCAACATCTCCAACGATGGCTGGTACGGCGACACCTGCGCACCCTGGCAAACGCTGAACATGTCGCGTATGCGCGCGGTCGAAAATCGCCGCTGGTTATTGCGCGACACCAACACCGGGATCACGACCATCATCGACCCCTACGGACGGCTTACAGCCAGCGTGGAGCGTCACGCGCTCACTTCGTTGGCGGCCAGATACGGCTATCGCAGTGACGTGACCTTTTACACCCAGCACGGCGATGTTTTCGCCTACTCGTGTGGAGCGATCACGCTAGGCATTATCGTGGCCATAGTAGTGGTTAGTCTGCGGCGCCGCGGAAGCACACCGCAATCAAACTGAACCCCTGGGTCGTTGTAGGCTAGTGGTCTTTGCGCCCTACGTCAGACCTGTCCAAATCAAATTTAAGAAATGCCTTGGTTCAGCAACCGCCCTTTCCTCCAGCAACCACCCTTTCCTCCAGCAACCACCCTTTCCTCCAGCAACCACCCTTTCCTCCAGCAACCACCCTTTCCTCCAGCAACCACCCTTTCCTCCAGCAACCGCCCTTTCCTCCAGCAACCGCCCTTTCCTCCAGCAACCGCCCTTTCCTTGCAACGATCCTCCCCTTTTTGTCATCCCGAGCGCAGCCGAGCGGATCTGCTGTGCGCCATTCGTGTGCCCCGCTCCTATCGGTCCAGGCTCCCCCGACTAGTCATCCACCTTCCCGGAAACACAACAACCTCGCCTTTGTTATTCCGGGTTTCCAGGAGTGGTCCGTAGAGCAGCAGATCCGCTCGGCTGCGCTCGGGATGACAAAAAGGAGAGGATCGTTGCAAGGAAAGGTTGGTTGCTGGAGGAAAGGGTGGTTGCTAAACCAAGGCCTTAGCCCAATCACATTCCAGAATTGGCATGCGCGTTCCGATCTGACACAGATCTGGTTTCGCATCTCCATCTCTCGACGAAAGCCGTCGCTTCCGCGAAACATCGCAGTGTATAGCTATCTCGAGGCCCACCATTGATGGTCGTCTCCACCGCTGTCATCACCCAAACGGAGGCATCTATGAAAGCAAACTTTTTGCTCCACAAAGTACCGAAACGGCTAGGCAGAGTTCTTTACGAACGGTTTCCGGAACCCCTCCACCTGAACATCCTATCGATCTTTGTCGCGCTCTTCGGCAGCTACAAAACAAAAATCGCCTTCGATCTGGTGGTGCGCCAACAGTATGCCTTCAGCCTTCTCAAGACTGCCGAGCTCGCCCAGGCGCAAGGTCTGAAGTCCGTGACCGTGATCGAGTTCGGCGTTGCGGCCGGCGCCGGGCTCATGAATATTTGCAACATAGCCAGCCACATCACCAGGTTGACTGGAGTCGAGTTCCAGATCTTCGGCTTCGATTCGGGCCACGGCATGCCCCCGCCTCGCGATCATCGCGATCACCCCGAAGTGTTCACTGAAGGTTCGTTTCCGCTCATCGACCGCAGTGCGTTAATTCGAGCGTTACCCCCGAATGCCAGGCTCATCCTTGGCGACATTCAAGAGACGCTGCCACATTTCATGGGTGGGCTCACCGCCGCCAGCCCTCTGGGTTTCGTCGTCGTCGATGTTGATTACTATTCATCAGCGAAAGATTGTCTCAACATCTTTCTCGGAGAGGCGGATAACTACTTGCCGTGGACGCTCGTCTACCTCGACGACATTGGTTTTGAAAGTGCAAACCCGTGGACCGGGGAGCTTTTGGCCGTCCGCGAGTTCAACGAAGAAAATGAGATGCGAAAAATTCATCTCTTCGGCGGCCTGCGCCACAAACGCCTGTTCAAGAATACTTCGTGGTTCGACCAGGTCTATCTGCTGCATGTGCTCGATCATCCGCGGCGCAGTGTGGCCGGCGCTCCGAGGGAAATCAAGGTCATCACCAATCCATATCTGTGAGGCGCCCGCATCACAGGTGTGACGTCATCACTTTCGAGACCATGCCGTATACCGCCGAAGATTGAGACTTATTGTCTCGGTCCAAGCGATTTACATTCACTACCAGGGTGGCGTTCACCTTCTCAAAGTAGTACATGTCACTGCTATATCCGTTGATGGTGCCCGAATGCCCACACACTCCGGATCCGGTGGCAATGCCCTCGCCATACGATGCGTTCGTCCCTTCCAGTGGCTTTCCCTCCAGCTGTGCCTTGAAGGTGGCCGGCTTAAGCAGCTGTCCATGGCAAACCGCTCGGGCAAATACGTGAAGATCTTCGGCATTCGAGATCACCGCGCCTGCCGCTCCCGCAAGCGGCGGTCTAAAGAGCGTCTTGTCATCGAACTTGTTGGCGGTCGCATTCCAGCCGTAACCATGGAGACCGCCCGGAACCTCATCATCAGTCGGATAACTGGTGTGAGCCAATCTTAGCGGTGCGATGACATTCTCCGTAATCAGTGTGCCGATATTCTTCCCCGTCACTTTTTCTGCGATGGCGGCCAGGACGTCGTAGTTGAAATCGGTGTAAACCCCAACACTGTCCGGTGTTTTGAACTGTGACTTGAGCTTCGCGTAGGACGCCATTTCTTCATCGAACGAAGGCGCATCCGCGAGGGGATCGTCATAAACCCGAGCGAGGACTTCATCATCATTGGGTGCCGGAATGCCGCTGCGCATTCTGAGCAGATCGTCCACCGTAATACTGTCCGCGTTCGGAAAGGTGGGGTACCACTTCGAAATAGTGTCCGTCTTGCGCAGCTGTCCTCGATCCACCAATACCAGGATCGCCGTTGCTGCAAATGGCTTGGTAACGCTGGCAATGCGGAACGGCTGGTTTCTTCTGCGAGCCTCACCAGACGAAAGGTCGGCGGCGCCTCTCACAAACGAGTACTCACCTCGCCCGGGCGCCTGAATCTCAACCTCGATGCTGGGAAGGTTGTTTTCCTTGAGGAGGCTTTCGAGCTGAGCATCCAGTTGTTGTGATACCTCCGGCGAAAAGAGCGCCGGTTGTTCTTGTGGGTGTCTGGTTCGGCAACTTGCTAGAAGCAAGCACAACAGGCTCACCGAGGCGCACACGTACATCTTCGGTCCAGAGATGGCCATAGAACAAAAACCCCCGTCAACAAGGTAGCGGAAGTGTTAAAAACAGGAAAGAGCGCAAAGTTTTGCCAGGAGAACGCATGCAAATTTCCAATTGGTTGGTCGTAGGTTTGTTCAGCATTGCAGTAGTGAACGCATCCGGGCAGGTGAGAGATTACCAGGACACCTACACCTCTTCGGAGGCGGGCAAGCCCATGGCGCCGGCGAAGGCGCTGGATGTCATGCTGAGCCAGCTCGAAACCCAGGTGCTGGCTGTGGCGCAGGCGATGCCGGCGGAAAAGTACAGTTTCGCGCCCACGGCGGAAACCTTTGCGACTGGCAGCCCAGCCAGGTACGGAACGGTTCGCACCTTTGCCGCCCAGCTGACGCACATCGCCGGTGCCAACTACAACTTTTACAGCAAGCTGACCGGAGGGGCCCCACCGGCGATCGTCAAGCAGGTACGCGAGCTGAAAACCAAAGACGAAATTCTGGCGGCGCTCAACCAAAGCTTCGCCTATGCACACGCTCAAATCAAGACGCTCACGCCAGACAACGCCTTTATCGGCATCGACGGAGCTGACGGATTCCACACCCCAGTCACGGTAGCCGCCTTTGCCGTGGCCCACGGCTACGACCACTACGGGCAACTGGTCGAATATCTACGAATGAACGGCGTGGTACCACCAGGCAGTAAGTAGACAAATCCGCAACACACACAAGGCGGAGGATTGGACGGGTGCCGGCGCCCCTGGGCACCGTAATTTTTTAGCAGGCTACAAGTGTGATCCGTGCCAAGACGTGTCCAAATTAGATTCAAAAATGCCTCGGTTCAGCAACCGCCCTTTCATCCAGCAACCGCCCTTTCATCCAGCAACCGCCCTTTCCTTGCCACAACCCTCTCCTTTTTGTCATCCCGAGCGAAGCCGAGCGGATCTGCGGTGCGCCATTCGTGTGCCCCGCTCCTACCGGTCCACAACCGAGTCATCCACCGAACCCTCCTGGAAACATCACCATCTATAAACTGATTCGTTTTCGATCCCATACTTGACATGACACACTGTGTGTCATACAGTGTAGTTCATACAGTATGTGTGCAAACCCAGACAACGGAACCTTCGAATCCCTAAGGCTTGAGCTAAGGCGAGGATGCCTGGTGGTCGCAGTCCTGGCCCAACTGCGCGGCGAGCACTATGGCTACACCCTGCGAAAAGCCCTTGCCGATGAGGGATTAGCTATTGAGGAAAGCACGCTTTACCCGTTGCTGCGAAGACTAGAGACGCAGGGCCTATTGAAAAGCGAATGGCGGGAAGAAGAAAAGAGAAACAAACGATTCTACCGCCTCTCGCGCCAGGGCGAAGCGATCCTGGCCCAACTGCTCGAGGAGTGGGACGGTATGAATGAATCCCTCCACAAAATTCTGAAACACCAAACAAAGAGGTGACGATATGGACTTACTGGAGCGTTACTTACAAGCTGTGGGCCAGTATCTTGCGCCCGCCACCAGGGCGGACGTATTGGCGGAGTTGCGTGTAAATCTTCAGGCAGAAATGGACGACCTGGCTGAGAAGAAGCAGAGGCCGTTGACCGAGGCCGAGGCTGCCGCCATCTTGAAAGCTCATGGCCGGCCGATGCTGGTGGCCGCCCGGTATCTGCCGCAACGTTACCTCATTGGCCCTGAGATGTTTCCCATCTACCAGCGCACACTCAGCAAGGCCGCGCCCCTGGTGGCGCTGTTTTATTTTGTGGCGCATCTTGCTACGTTTATTTTTTCTCCGGGTCCAGGTGCGTTCGCTGCGAGGATCGTAAGCAGCATGGTGCAGCTCGTGCCCGTGCTGCTGATCTTCTGGGCATTGATGACGATAACCTTCGCCATCCTCGACTATGTCCGCATGCGCCATGGCGAAAGTGCAAGTTGGAACGCGTGGGACCCTGCGAAGTTACCGCCGTTGACGCAACCCAAGAAGGAGAAGTCGCCCGCCGGCCAAATCGCAGACCTCGTAGTCCACTGTCTCTGGATGTTGTACGTGATGGCGATCCCGCGTCATCCCTATCTTGTGATGGGTCCAGGAGTCCTGTTTCTGACCAGGCTGTCCGCGACCTTCGCTCCGGTGTGGCGTCCCTTCTATATCGCGCTCATCGCTCTCTTGCTGATTCAATTCGTGGTCAAGCTCATCGCGCTTGCCCGTGGGGACCACCGCTGGGACAGCCGACTGAAGTTGCTCACCAATCTCCTGGGTTTGGTGCCGGCCGGAATCCTGGCATTCGCTACGGTGTATTTCGTCCCCACAAACGCAACCGCAAACTTTCGTGCGTTGGCGCTGATCAACCACTGGATGAATGTGGGCTTCCGCATCACCTTCGTTATTCTCATCCTTACCCTGCTGGTCGATTCCTGGCCCTATTTCCGCAAAATGATCCCAGCCGAGCGACTGGCATTTTAGCCGCGACCGCTTCTATGCCAACCGGCTCTTCAGGGTGCGACCAGGTGTTGATCCATCCATGCGAGAATCTCTCGTCGCATCTCCGGTAACTCCTCGTGCGCGCAATCGAAGAGTTCGATCTTACAGTCTTCGGCTTTTCCATAACTCCCATAAAGAGGCAGCAGCTTTTCGCGCACCTGCTCCACGCCTGCCGGTGGAGTGAGGTCGTCCCGTCGTCCGTTCACGCTCAGGTGTGCACGCGGCACGATCAGTTCGTTAATTTGAAACGTGTCGAAATGTTTCAACAATCCGGGAACAAAATAGTAGACACCGTGTTTGCTCAGGCCGCCTGCGTCAATCAGAGATTGATAATCAGTCAGGCAGCAAATGTCCATCGCCACCCGGACGCGCGGATCGAGGCCGGCCAGCCACCACGCCTTCGTAGCCCCCATAGACATCCCAAAAGCTCCCAGCCGCGCCGGATCCACTTCCGGACGGCTCGCCAGGTAACTGAGCGCGCGCAACTCATCAAACATCATCATTCCCCACAGCACCTGACCTCGCCATAGCATCAGCTTGAAGGTATCTTCTTCGCCCTGGTGTCCAACCCGCTCCCGCTTCCGTTCGCCGAAACACCAGCAATCAATGGCGAGCGTCACCAGGCCTTTTTCCGCGCAGACCGGCGCATATGCCGGTTGCACGCTTGTGCCACGCAACAATTGTTCTTTCCCCAGCTCGTACTGGCCGGCGTGCCAATGCATAAAGAGCAGTCCGGGGGCCCGCTCCTGCCTGCGGTCTGGTATCAAGAGCACCGCCGGGACGGGTTCGATCCCATTCAGGTCAAGCATCCATCGCTCGAGTGTGTAACCATCATGTTTCTCGGTGCGCACCAGGCGCGGAGTGGTGGGCTTGTGGTCCCAGGGCAAATCGCCCAGCAGGCTCCAGAGTTCCCATCGACGGCGTTGCTGATAAATGTCGAAATCGGCAGCGCTTCCCGAGCTAGCAAACTGACCCGTGTCCCCCAGCATTGGTAAAGTAGCTCCCACAGCAGCCAAAGCTGCCGACCCGGTCAGAAACTCGCGCCGGCTTACATAAGGTATTGATTTTTCCATATCTGCCCCGAGGTTTGATATTGAAATCGTGGACATCATGGTAAATGCAGGCAAATCCGCGAGCCCTCGGGACGGCCTCCCGACTCTGTTTTAACCAGGATTGATCTTGACCCATGAGCTCCTTGCCTCAAAGGGCACCCTGGAGCGCGACTCCCCCAAAGTGCCATTCCCTGAAAGACGTTCTCACAGTCAACTAGAGGTGTGGACGTATCGGTCGCTCGACCGCTTAAGGGGTTCCAGTGAAGATTCTTGCCGCCGTCATGTTGCTGACGTTGTTGGGGTGTTCCCGGCAATCCCAGCGATTCGTGCCCTTTGTCGAAAATGACACCATCCTGGCGCTCGATACAGAAACGGGAAAGACTTGCGTCTCCTACAAGCAAGCTGCCCTGACGAATGAAGGCACGCCCATGCCTTACTGCGCAGATCTCTACAATTCGAAATAGAGCGCCGTTCATTCGTGCCATTTCGAGTCAGCGTGGCGCTTTATCCAGGTGGAGGCCGCCTCCAGAGTTTTTTGCTCCCGGTCGAAGGGATCGCCAGTCATGATGCCGCTGGTCAACGTCCTGGCCGGGGAGGTATTGAGGCAGCAAAGAATCCGTGCGAAAGACCAAAGGCCAAGGCTGAATCGCATAGAGTAGGCGTAGCGTATCCAGCGCATCGCTTGATGAAGAAACTCCATGACCCTGGTCGGCATTGGTCCCTCGGCCTTTCGTGCCTTCCAAAAGATCCTACCGGAATCATATGGAATTCATCGGTAGGGCCTCTAGAGTCTGCCTGAGCACGAGGTTTCGCGGGCCAATTCAACCAAAACGACTATAATAATGGTCGAAATGATTTGAGGGTTCATATGGCCGTTTGGCAGGTACAAGAAGCGAAGACACGTTTGAGCGAGGTCATCGAGGAAGCTAACAGCAAAGGCCCGCAATTCATAACCAGGCACGGCTCGGAGAGAGCTGTCATCCTTTCAGTCAAAGACTACCGGGCCCTGACTGCTCACAAACCCGATCTCAGGGAGTATTTGCTGGGCGGCCCGAAGGTAGACCGATTTCGATGTGCCACGCAGCCGCGATAAGGGGCGCAAGGTCACACTGTGAGCGGGCAGCTGCAATATCTGCTGGATACGAACATCTTATCGGAGACCCGCAAAAAACAGGCCAACGAACGGGTGATATCGTTTTTGTCCGCCGCCGAACCATCCGTACTTTTCATCAGTGTGCTTTCGCTCGGCGAGTTGAGAAAAGGCGTTGCTCTCAAAATTCGATCAGACGCCGACGCCGCGAAGCGGCTGGGGAGCTGGGTAGATGGACTGGAGTTCAGTTTCGGCGACCGCATTCTCGGTATCGATGCAGCGATTGCGAGGCAGTGGGGGGAACTGTCCGCTCAACGCTCAAGGCCGGTCGTGGATACACTCCTCGCCGCAACTGCCCTGGTGCACAAACTGACGTTGGTCACGCGGAATATCAACGATGTGCATGATCTCGGAGTGAAGCTGCTCGATCCCTGGAGGAAGTAGGCTCGTCGTGAAGGGTACGCCCTAAACTGGCTGCGTAAAAACGCTCTGTACGAAGGGCACGGGTTCACCCGTGCCGCACATCATTCGGACATACTTTAGCTGCTTGGCGCGTTGGCTGCAATGATTCGAGGCAATTAACTTATGGCCGACGCTAAAGCACCCAGGAGCCTTGTCGCACAGACGCCTGACCGAGAGTCTCACAGAAGACCTGGTACGCATGCCGTTCAAGCTGCCGCGCCTCTTGCAGTTCATCCTCGAACTCCGGCGTGTTTCGAATTCCGGCAAACAACAGTGGAACCAGTATTCGGCCAGATAAAAGAAGCACGTGGCATCCGCAGATTCCGCTTACGAGGCCTGTTGAACGTGAGATCAGAGTGGAAGCTCATCTGCGCAACCCACAATCTTCTAAAACTATTCCGCCATCGCATGACTCTGGCACTCGCCTAACGGCCTCAACGGAACCAAACCGCTTCCCATCACTCCTACAGCTCATACCTTCTTCATCAGCTCTTAGACGCTACCCAACGAATTGCGCTCCAAAAAGCCACTCCCGCCTTTCTGCCTCGATAGTGAAGCAGTTTCTCTCCGACACACTGCTCGTCTGTCCCGCATCTCCCCGTCCCGCATCTCCCCGCATCTCCTTGTCCCGCTTCTCCTGGTTGTTGTCACTGCCGAAGCAGCGGATTGTGTGGCGCTCACCCCTCATCGTCACATCCTTTCACTTTGTCTCTATGGGTGCGAGAATGCAAAATAATCCAACCTCCCGGAACACTGAATAATATGAGTTCAACTACGGAAGCGAGGCCAATAGCAATGAATCCTTCATGAGGAATTCGAGAGTACATCTCATACACAATAGATATGTGGGCAAAGCACACCAGGGCAAAAACCACGCGCGATCGGATATCGAACACATGTGGCCAAACGTACGGTGTATAGGCTCCAAAAACTAAGGCAGTCCATGTCAGGATCTTGAAAGTGTCTTGAAGGGGAGAATGGGGTAAAGTCAGTAGGGCAAGCGCAATGATCACTGCCCAGAAGTATTTGTCTTTTCCGTTTTCTGATCCTCCGGCTTCGCGCGAGTAGTCATTCATACATTGATAGTCCCTGTGTTGCCACCAAAGATTTGAGC
Source organism: uncultured Acidobacteriaceae bacterium (assembly GCA_963847155.1). Taxonomy (GTDB): domain Bacteria; phylum Acidobacteriota; class Terriglobia; order Terriglobales; family Acidobacteriaceae; genus PALSA-350. Next base: position 165,959 of record CAWJZH010000015.1, read on the forward strand.
TTACTGTTCTGCGTAACAGCTAGCGAAATATGACTTCGCCTTGTCTGCTGCATAGACTCCTTGGACCACAGCTATGCCAGGAACCAATTTCCCTAAACTCTTGGCAGCTGTTTCTGCCGCTACTTCCGCTAATGCGGGAGATGCGGGGAGATGCGGGACAGACGAAATAACCCCCAAATGGATGTCGAGAGTCCTGCGCGAAGCCAGGCTAATGTAGTTTAACAATTCTGTGCGGTGAGCATTCATCCCGTCGTTCAAGATCGACTTGCAGAACACTGTTGTACGCGGAGAACGCTTATCGGGGGAGATGCGGGACAGACGAAATAACCCCCAAATGGATGTCGAGAGTCCTGCGCGAAGCCAGGCTAAATGTAGTTTAACAATTCTGTGCGGTGAGCATTCATCCCGTCGGTTCAAGATCGACTTGCAGAACTCTGTTGTATCGGGGAGAACGCTTATCGGGTTTGCCAGGGCTGCTACATCGATACCGCCGTAAATCGGTACTGCATAGGTCGTGAACGATTGCGATTCGCTCGTGTTGTCGCTTTAGGCGTTGCTCACCACATCACCCAGCGCGGGAATGCTCGGCGCTTCATTCTGGAGACTGACACGGAACGGGGAGTTTACCTTGATTTGCTCCAACAAGGGATTCAGCGACATGGGGTGGATCTGATCGGCTACTGCTTGATGTCGAATCACGTTCATCTGGTTGCAGTGCCGCAAAGCAAGGACGCCTTATGCCGCAGTTTGAAGCAAACACATGGCCGATTCGCGTCCTACTGGAACGCGGAAAACCGCTCCAGCGGGCACGTCTGGCAAGGGCGCTACTACTCTTGCCCGCTTGACGAGACCCATCTCTGGGAAGCCCTGCGCTACACCGAGCTCAATCCGGTACGAGCTTTTCTGGTGACATCTGCTAAGGATTGGCCGTGGTCATCGGCGGCTGCGCACTGCGGTAGCGGACCGATAGGTTCAAGGCTGAGCTTGGAAGCTTGGGAGCGCCGATGGTCATGCGACGAGTGGCGATCCTATCTGCAGGCCGCCCAGCCAGAGTCCAGTCGGAAAGCCATCCGCGATAGCACGTTCAGCGGGCGGCCACTTGGCTCAGCAGAGTTTACTCGCGCGCTGGAAAGGCAAGAACATCGGTCATTGATCAGGCAGAAGCCCGGTCCCAAGAAACGCCCTGAGCCCGGCCAGGAACAGGCCATTTTCTCCTTCGACCCCTTTTGATCGATTGTAAGAGCATTTATGAGCAGGTCGATGATCGCCTTCCACCTAATGATTCGTGCCGTTTTTCCAATTTATCTAGGGGATTATTTCGTCTGTCCCGCATCTCCCGCATCTCCAGGGGATTATTTCGTCTGTCCCGCATCTCCGTCCTGCTCCCGCATCTCCGTCCTCGTCTGTCCCGCATCTCCGTCCAGGAGTTATTTCGTTTGTCCCGCATCTCCCTGTCCTGCATCTCCCCCCGTCCCCTTATCGCCTCCCGTAGACAAGCGAACCCTTGTCGACTGGCCGATCTGGGCTCCACCAAGTGTCTGTAATAGTTCTTCCATCGTTGCTCAACTGCAAAGTGCCTTGAGTGAGAACTTTGCCATCACGCTTCGTCAGAATAAGAAACTGGCGCTGTCCAGCAGGCTTTACCGAATAGGTCACGCCCCCTAGAACGTAAGGCCCATGCACCACGGCGTCGACTCCATCGAGCGGTGCGTCAACATACTCACCCCCGTTCGTGTAGCCGATTTGCAGGACGCGACGGTCTAGCCGTAGCGTCATGTCCTCGTGCCGCTGAAGGTAGCTCGTATCCCGCCACTGCCCTCCAAAGTTATCGGAACCCGAAATTCGCCACGCGACAAACTGCCCTGTACTGACGGGTCCGTCGGGGCGAAACGCGATCACTGTCGACGTGAGCAGTTTTCCGCCACCAGAAAGCTCCCAACGATGCGTACTCTTCTTTACCCCATCTTCTTTTCGCGTGAGAATTAACACGGTGGGGCTGCTCTTCACACAAGCTTGCGTCCGAATATTCCCCATCGGCCGATCTTTCCCATCGCAGCGAAAAGTGTAACTCGAACTTCCATCATCATAGTGATATTCACCGTCTGCTGAAATCGAGATGGTGAATATCGGGCTCTGGAAACTGCTTTTTGAAACATTCAATTCCCATGTGCCGTTCCAGCTCGGGGAGGGGGCGCGGCAACCTGACGTGGCGGCCACGACTGCACAAAAAATGACCCAACCGACACGTGCGTTCCTCATTGATCCCGCCCCCCGTCCAAATGCTGTCCTGGATGCCCCAGCTATTTCAATTGCAGCCACAACTCCGAGTGGAAAATAGCCTCAGGGAAAATCGAACACAAATAGATTCCAATGCAGATGATACCGCCGAAAAAATAAAGTGCAACGACCCCCCAGAAATCGCCTGGTTCTTTGGCACGGTAGACCCAACCTTTATAGCGTGCGATCGTTTTTCCGGTACAAGTCGAAACCACAGCCGCGATAAAAAAGATGAGCCCCAGGATAAGATAAATGAACTTTGGGTTCAGAAATGAATCCAGGTTAGACACTTTCATCGTCTTGGCTTCTTCCGGCTCCCGCGATTTCCCGCTGTCTCAGTTGCGCCGAGCATAGCTACCAGTTTCCAGCGTCAAATGCCGCTTGAGGATCCTGCACGGTGATCCCATTCGCATTTATCGTGTTTGACTGTAATGCGTCTGGAGTGAAAACGGTGGTCAATGTATTCCCCGCGAACTGGCTGCCGCTATAGGCCGCAAAACCAAAAGCAATCGGAACCTCTGATCCAGGAATAACAAGTGGAACCATGTTTGATAAACCAGTCAAATCCAGGTTCACAAAGCTCGGGTCGTGCACTACGCTTACGATCGTAGACGCAGCCCCCAAAGTCCCAGACCCGAGCAGCGCTGCAGTTAGGCCAGCCTGATCATTGACCGCCGAAAAGCCTAATCCTGAAAGGTCAATCTCTGAATAATTCAAAATCTTGACAGTACTGTATCCGACTTCATGGTTCAGTTGTTGGTTGGTTTTAAAACCGTCGCCGTTGAACCAGTTTTTGAAACGTTGGCCTACACCGTTCCAACCCCCTCCGCCACTTGAAGAACTACTCGGCTGTTGGGTCTGGGCAGCATAATGAGCCTCGGCAGCGTTTAACTCAGCTGCGGCCTCCCCTGCGGGTCCGCTCCCCGAGGTTGTTACACGCAATGCTTACAGTCTGCCCGCACTGGGTACCGCCAGGCGTTTTGTCATGACCGTCCGGATCCACTGCCGACAGCGGATTGTTTCCAACATAGCTGTATAGGTTCAGCGACTGTGGATTCCCGAGTTTGACGTAGGGCACCGGTGCAATTGTTGCCGACCAGTCTGGACTGATGAATCGGCCCGTATTGTTGCTATAGTACCTGGCGCCGAAATAGTCATTGTTGCTTTCAATGTCACGTTCTTTGCCGGTAAAGTGCTGCGGACTAGGATCGCCCGCGCCGTTGCAGGGCGGACTATCCCCGAATGGAAGGCCAGTACAGGTTTCTGCCGGTGTGCCGTTCGCGTTGGCGACCACACGCTTAGTTCCGAGCCAGTCGTTCAGGGCAAAGGTCCAATTTGCTGTTGGGAACTGGTAGGTGGCTAGCAATCGTCCATTTGCAAAGACGTTGCTGTATACCGCCCCGCTCGCATTCATCTCGTCCAGTTGTTCTCCGTTCGATCCCACAATAAAGCTACTCGATGGCGTGAAGCTGTTATCGCAGCTCAGGTTGGTCATCCCCCCGCCCTTGGCGACACGGTTGCCCAACCCGTCATAGGCGTAACCTGTGTAAGAGGCCAGAGTCTTGTTGTAGACCGTGCACAACCGCCCCTCTCCATCATAGCCGTATTGGTTGCTTGGATCCTCGGTCACATTGCCGGAATAATCGTAGGTATAGCCGGAGCCGGAGACGCGGTTGTTGGACGCAGGGTAATTCAACGTCCCCCCACTCGGTCCCTGCGTGCGGCGGTTTCCGAATACATCATAGCTCCAGGTGAGCGTATTCGAAGGGGTGCCCGCCATCGTCGCTGTAGTCAGCCGGTTGAGCGTGTCATAACCAATTTGTGACCACTGGCCGTTGACTGAATCGGTGAAGGACAGCAGATTCCCATTGCCCGCATACCCCGTGGTGCCAGTCCCTGGCGACGGGATCGAGTAGCTATAGATCGTCCCCGGACTGAACGTTCCATCGTTGCCTCCACCCAGCGATCCCGAGGTACCGGTAAAGGACGGCGAGGAGAACAGGCCCGGCTCGCTGCTGCTGGACCCCAGCGTGACCGCCATGCCGTTATCCGCCGTTCCCGCCTGGTTTGCCGTCACCGTTAGCGCGCCGTTGCTGCCGGCGGTGGCCGTCAGCCCCAGATTGGCCCCGGTAATGGCCGACGCTAATCCCTGAGCCACCGTCTGCGCTGAGCTCGACTGCCCATAATTTGTGGTCAAGCTCGTATTGTTGACGGTGACCGTCACGGTTCCCGCATCATACGCCGGTCCGCTGCCTCCGCTCAAACTGGCAGGTGCCGCCGTCACCGGCGTCCCTACCAGCCGCAGGGTGATCGCCCCGTTCTGGGCCGTGCCCGTCGCCTTGGTGGTCAAGGTGACCGACGCCGCCCTCGCCGTTCCTCCGGAAGCTACCACCGCAGTCACCGGCGAGAAAGCCCCATTGAGCACCGCTGCTAAAGAACTGGCCGTCGCCAGCGCGCTATTCGTCGAGGGCGTGAAGCCGGCGTGGTAGCCATCAGGCAGCGTAATCGAGCTGCCCACAATAAACGGTATTGCGCGGGATCCACCCGCACCCTCCTTCACCAAAGCCCCGCCTGCGTAGCTGAACGAAATCGTACCCGTGGCCTGCGCCGGCGTGCCACTACCCCCTATCGACTTTTCCGTCCCCGTAACATTCACGGTCACAGTAGCCGGGGTGCCCGGCGTTCCGACCTGCCCCGCGTCCGACTCCGACAAGGGCCGAAGGCGGAGATCGTAGGTCCGCGTCAATCCGATCATGGACTGCTGCGTCGAGGGACTCACGGCGAGGCTGGCCGCGGTCAACTCACCAGCAGCGTTGTACGTCGGCGACGTAAAGAGTGTGATGACGCCTGCATCCTGAGCCCCGACCAGCCGCGCATCTGCCGTAACCATATTCAGGTGGGAGGCAGTGTCATAGAGTAGTTCCGCTGGTTCACTCCCCCCACGGTAGTTCCGTTTCTTGTCATGGTGCCCTGCGATGTAACATGGGTGGGGTTCCCGCGGATCATCACGTAGTTCGCACCCAAAACAGTAGTTGCACCAGTGGCGCAATCGGAGGCGCAGGGCATTCCACGTACCCCAGCGGCCTGCCGACCTCGTCGTAGCCGGCCGTAGAGGAGTTGTAGAGCACGAGCTACCTGCCATGGTCTTCACCTGGGCCAGGCGGCCGACATAGTAGCCCGGGGTGATGCCGAGGACTCCTGTGTCATAGGTGAAGGACACTGAGGGGGTATTTCCGCCGTCATTGTAGGTCTTACTTATCACCCGGTTCAACTCATCATAGTGGTAGGTTGTCATAACACCGCGTGCGTCGGTTTTTGTTGCCACATTCCCATTGGGGTCGTAACTGTACCCAAGGGTGTGCGCGGTATAAGAGGTGGTAGCTTGCGATGGGCATTGCACTGTTGCGCCAGTCAGGATCGAGGCGCTCTCAGGGTTCGAGGCGCAGAGAAAACGGCTGAGGCTGTCGTAATTGAACGTCCGCTTGATCTCACCGGTAGAGCCTTGCGCTCCGCCCCACTGGTCGACTTGCAGAGAGCGCCGGGATAAACCGGCACATTGTAGGGGATGAAAGAGCCCTACGGAAAAGGAGAAGCGACTCCATTCTGGCCTCGAGTCTTGCCTGTGATCCCGCGAGGGATCATAGCGAAGCGTAGACAGAGGGCTGGCGGGCGGGATCATTGAGCTCCGAAAACATGCAACCGAGTGCCGACCCTTTTCTGTCAGTGGGAAGGCAACACCAGCGAGCCGCGTTAATCGCGAGTGGCCGCTGGGCTCGGCGTAGTCGAAGAGTCCAGGCACGTCAGCAAACAATGTGCACGAGAACCGGGAGACCTCCAGAGCGTCTGCGCGAGCAGACCGGTCCGGGAAGGTGAAAGACCCATCATCCGGACATGTACGTTTTGGAGGAGTCGGACTGCGCCATAGTACCTATGAAGCTGACGAACAAAGAAGGTAAGACTTCCGCGGAGCCAGCGGAGGGAAGGGCGCAGACCAAGGAGAACGACGCCCAGCCTCACACGCATCCGACACAGAGCGGAGTACGCGTGTCCCAGGGGTTAGGCGGCGTGCGCCAGAAGGCGCGGGCAAGTAAGCAGGAGCGGTTCACCGCTTTGCTGCACCATCTCACGATCGACTTACTGCGGGAAAGCTACTTCGCCTTACAGCGGAGCGCGGCGCCCGGAGTAGACGGAGTGAGTTGGCAGCAGTATGAGCAAGGCCTGGAGGAGCGGCTTAGCCGAGCTCCATGAGCCGAGTGCACCGTGGAGCGTACCGGGCGCAAGCCTCGCGAAGAGTGTACATACCGAAAGCCGATGGCCGGCAACGGCCGTTGGGCATCGCGTCGCTGGAAGACAAGATTGTCCAGCAAGCGGTGGTCACGCATCCTCAACCAGATATACGAGGTGGACTTTCGGGGCTTTTCGTATGGGTTTCGCCCGGGACGCAGTCCACATCAGGCGCTGGACGCGCTGAACGTGGGCATCGAACGGAAGCGAGTGAACTGGATACTCGATGCGGATATTCGTGGATTCTTCGACAACTTGAGCCACGAATGGATGATGAAGTTCGTCGAGCATCGAGTGGCCGACACACGCATTCTTCGGCTGATACGTAAGTGGCTGAAGGCTGGTGTGTCGGAAGAAGGTAAGTGGTCAGAGACGACGGCAGGCACGCCGCAGGGAGCGGTGATCTCACCGCTTCTGGCGAACGTGTATCTGCACTATGTGTTCGACCTTTGGGTTGAGGCATGGCGCCGGAAGGCGGCGAGCGGAGAGATGGTGGTTGTCCGCTACGCTGACGATCTGGTGGTCGGCTTTGAGCGGCGCGAAGACGCTGATCGGTTCCTGAGTGAGTTTCAGAAACGGCTGGCGAACTTTGCGTTGGAACTCCATCCGGAGAAGACGCGATTGATCGAGTTCGGTCGGTTCGCGCAGGTCAATCGGCAACAGCGTGGGGAGGGCAAGCCGGAGACGTTCACGTTTCTTGGGTTCACGCACTACTGTGCGACGACCTCCAATGGCCATTTCGTTACACGGCGTAGGACTGTGCCCAAGCGGATGCGCGCGACGCTTCATGCCATCAAAGCGAAGCTACGTCAGCGGATGCATGAGCCGGTCAACGCGGTGGGCGCGTGGCTGAAACGTGTGGTCAGTGGCTATTACCGATACCATGCGGTTCCGGAAAACCAGCGGGCGTTATGGCGGTTCCGTGATCGGTTGTGCGATCTGTGGCGGTCGATGCTTGGTCGTCGCAGTCAGCGCAGCCGACCGAGTTGGGTCCGCATTCGTCCGACCTTCGAACGATGGATACCCCGTCCTCGCATCCTGCATCCTTTTCCCAGCGCACGTTTTGACGCTACTCATCCGAGGTAGGAGCCGTGTGCGGTAGTGCCGCTCGCACGGATCTGTACGGGGGGCAGCTAGCGATAGCTGTCCCTACCGTGACCGAAATAACCCCCAAATGGATGTCGAGAGTCCTGCGCGAAGCCAGGCTAAATGTAGTTTAACAATTCTGTGCGGTGAGCATTCATCCCGTCGGTTCAAGATCGACTTGCAGAACACTGTTGTATCGGGGAGAACGCTTATCGGGTTTGCCAGGGCTGTTACATCGATACCGCCGTCATCGGTACTGCATAGGTCGTGAACGATTGCGATTCGCTCGTGTTGTCGCTTTAGGCGTTGCTCACCACATCACCCAGCGCGGGAATGCTCGGCGCTTCATTCTGGATACTGACACGGAACGGGGAGTTTACCTCGATTTGCTCCAACAAGGGATTCAGCGACATGGGGTGGAACTGATCGGCTACTGCTTGATGTCGAATCACGTTCATCTGGTTGCAGTGCCGCAAAGCAAGGACGCCTTATGCCGCAGTTTGAAGCAAACACATGGCCGATTCGCGTCCTACTGGAACGCGGAAAACCGCTCCAGCGGGCACGTCTGGCAGGGGCGCTACTACTCTTGCCCGCTTGACGAGACCCATCTCTGGGAAGCCCTGCGCTACACCGAGCTCAATCCGGTACGAGCTTTTCTGGTGACATCTGCTAAGGATTGGCCGTGGTCTTCGGCGGCTGCGCACTGCGGTAGCGGACCGATAGGTTCAAGGCTGAGCTTGGAAGCTTGGGAGCGCCGATGGTCATGCGACGAGTGGCGATCCTATCTGCAGGCCGCCCAGCCAGAGTCCAGTCGGAAAGCCATCCGCGATAGCACGTTCAGCGGGCGGCCACTTGGCTCAGCAGAGTTTACTCGGGCGCTGGAAAGGCAAGAACATCGATCATTGATCAGGCAGAAGCCCGGTCCCAAGAAACGCCCTGAGCCCGGCCAGGAACAGGCCATTTTCTCCTTCGACCCCTTTTGATCGATTGTAAGAGCATTTATGAGCAGGTCGATGATCGCTTTTCCACTAGTGATTCGTGCCGTTTTTCCAATTTATCTAGGGGATTATTTCGCAGTGTGTCGGAGAGAAACTGCTTCATGATCGAGGCAGGAGGTGACGATGGCTTTCTCGAAGCGCAATTTCAGGATCGCGTGCGACAGCCCATGGGGCGCGTGTGAGGTGTTAACGCGATGCGGCAGCAGCAGGGTAGATCAGGCCAGAGTGTCAGGCGTGAGCTAAAGCCATTCGATGGCGAAATAGCTTCAGAAGATTGTGCGTGGCGCAGATTAGCTTCCACTCTGATGTCACGTTCAACAGGCCTCGTAAGCGGAATCTGCGGATACCACGTGCTTCTTTGATCTGGCCGAATACCGGTTCCACCGTTGTCTGTCGAAGTGCATAACGGGCTTTTCCCTCCTCAGTGGCCAGGGCTTCTCTCATGCGAAACGCTTCCTGGCTGTGCGGGGCACTGGGCGGCAGCGGCCCGCCTGGTGGTTGCGGTTTGGAGTCAGGTGCTACCAGCATTTCGATGCCGCTTAGCATCGGATCCAGCAGGCTGGTTGTGTCCCAATACCCAGCATCGGCGGTGATGGTTGTTGGCACCCCTTGTACTGTAGTTTGTAGACTCTTTACCATGGGCAGCAATTGCTGCCTATCGATGGGTTGCTGGGTCAACTCCGTGGCCACGATAACTTGAGCTTCCGAGTCCACGGCGAGTTGTGCGTTGTAGGCCTGCACAAATCCTTTCTCGCCGCTGTCTTTCATCACTCGCGAATCCGGGTCGACGAAGTTATCTGCCGACTGGGCGCAGCGGCGTTCTTTTTCGCTCGCAAACGCTGCTTCTTTTCCTTCTCCCGCTGGCGGGGATCCTTCGGTGGCTGACTATTCTGCTCCGCTTTTTTACGGGGACCCCGTTTGCCCGGAGGAATATTTTCCAAAACAGCTTTTAGTTGTGCTTGTGCTTCCTGCTCTAATTCCGCCTTTGCTTGCTGCAGGCGAGCGAAGCGTTTCTGGGCATTTGCTAACTCATCGGGCAGTTGGTTGGCCGCTTGGTCTAGGCCGAGGCGCCGCTCTTCTTCACGATCGGTCTGTTGCGCTAGACTCAGCAATCGCGCAACTTCGGCGCGCCAATGTTGTTCCCGTTCGCTGATCCTTTCGTACCTTACGGAACGCCGGGTGCTGGCGTTGGCCTTCATCTTAGTGCCGTCGATCGACACATTGCCCAACTTCACCAAACCAGCCTTCTGGCATAGCCTCAAGGCTTGTACGAATAACTCCGCCAGCGCCTCCACGTGTTCCTGACGAAACGCAGCCAGGGTATCGTGGTCGGGATGTTGGTCGGCAGACAAATAACGAAAAGCCACGTTGTCGTAGGTAGCCTGCTCGATCTTGCGGGAACTCGTGATTCCGATGCAGTAACCGTAAAGCAACAACCGCGCCATGAGCTCAGGATGATACGCTGACAAACCTCGCCCATCACTGCGTTCATACGCTGGCGTAAATAGAAGACAAATCCAATTCGTTCATCACGTCGGCTACGAATCGCGCCAGGTGATTCTCAGGCAGCCAATCCTGCAGCGAGGGTGGAAGCAAAAACGGCTGATCGTGGCTACAAAGTCGAAAACGTTTGCTCACCAGCGCAATCCTACGAGATTCTCCTCCCGAGAGCGACGCACTTTTCGGTGCAGTTCTCATATCTATCTCGGACACACTGTTCGTCTGTCCCGCATCTCCCTACGAGGCCTGTTGAACGTGACATCAGAGTGGAAGCTCATCTGCGCAACCCACAATCTTCTAAAACTATTCCGCCATCGCATGACTCTGGCACTCGCCTAACGGCCTCAACGGAACCACACCGCTTCCCATCACTCCTACAGCTCATACCTTCTTCATCAGCTTTAGACGCTACCCAACGAATTGCGCTCCAAAAAGCCACTCCCGCCTTTCTGCCTCGATAGTGAAGCAGTTTCTCTCCGACACACTGCCAGTCTGTCCCCTTATCTTCCGTCCCCTTATCTTCCGTTCCGTCGACTCTCGCCTCGGAAGTCACACTTCCAGCCGCGCCAAGTTTGACGGGGCCAAAATTTACCTTCGTGCCGACGCCCGCCGTCTGCCGCGAATGTATTATCCGTCCCTCATCGGGCAGGCCCTCAGCCTCATCGCAGGCAGCCTGGTGGCGACCTGCGACGGGTTTAGAAGACGGAGGCTCGAACCTGACCACTACTTCACCCATACCTCGCTGTAGTTCAAGCGAAGATCGCCGTGCAACCCGAAGTCCGTAGGATAGGACCATTGGGCAAGCGAAGCGGCCGCTGCCTCCTCAAGAAGAGGTCGCCCAGCACCCTCCGTTTTTCCGAGGACGCACGCCGATGTGACTTTGCCTTCGCGGTTTACCACCAACCGAAGCCTGACGGTTGCAGGAAGCGTGCTCTCGTCAACCCCTGGAGGAACTCCTAACGGTTTGGATTGCGTTAAGGGATGCCGGATAAAGTCCTGGCGATGGGGTATGTTGCTGCTGATTGAACCACACCGGTCAACCTCAATGGTGGTGGCACGAGAGGCGATAGACAGGAGGACGAGAGCACCAACAACGCTGAAGGATTTGATGGATGGATTAGTCATTTTGAAGACCCGTTAACCGTAATCACTGGTGCACCATGATCTGACCCCGTGCGCGGATACATACCTGCGGATCGTCTAAGCTCATTTTCGATCTTTATGACCGTCCTGCTGTCTAGTTCGGGGTTCATTTGAAGAGAAGTGTGGCCGGCCCTGTACTTGAGGGTTTCGCCAACGAGCTCGTGATACAAGGCCACCGAGTCGGGCTCAGAACCCCGCATCACGCCATATGGCGTCAAGACCTCTACACCTTGCGGAAGGCTGCCCTGAGTCACCATTACGTTCACATCACGACTTCCAGGAATATTGTCTGTTTCGGCGAACTGACTGGTGGAGCTGATCTGGCCCATGCCCGGGAAGGTTGCAGTCAATCCTCCGCCGATGAGTCCAACGTTCACGTTGATGCTGTGATCGTTGATTACGCCGACCACCCCCTTGTATGCGGTGGAAGCGTCTTTCATGGAAACTGCGCCAGCATCCTTTACCTGCGCCTGCCAAGCTCCGTTCTTATCTTGAGTCACCTGTATATTTGCCGCTTCAGCAGCAGTCACGTGCTGTGTGACCTCGCCCAGCGCGGCTCTTCGCCCGTCGTCGGTATCGTTGACAAGACTGATGTCTTCACCATCAACGTCAAGGTACGACCACGGATTGTTACGCCCGTAGTTGTAGAGATTCAGCCGTTGAGGATCAGCTAGTCGAGCTGGCGTAATAAACACGGGATCGGCGGACAGGAACCGGCCCGTAGTGTTGCTATAGTACCTGGCGCCGAAGTAATCATTGTTGCTCTCTGTATCTCGTTCTTTGCCGGTGAAGTGCTGTGGGCTAGGATCGCCCGTGCCGGTGCAGGGCGGCCCATCTCCGAAGGGCAGCCCAGTGCAGGTTTCTGCCTGCGTGCCGTCGGCGTTTGCGACTACACGTTTGGTTCCCAGCCAGTCATTCAGGGCAAAGGTCCATTTCGCGGTTGGGAGCTGGGCGGTTGAGAACTCGTAGGTGGCCAGCAACTGTCCGTTGGCAAGGGAGTTTCGTGGACAGGAGTTTCGTGGACATCCATGATAGGTAAAAGTCAAAGGGAAACGGAGATTCCCCTTGACTCGGCGGGATAGGTTCTCCGAGCGGGCGGATAGTTAGTGTTGCGAACTGTCCTCGATCCCTTAGCAAGACCAACGCAATGGCAGCGTGGCCAGACATCCATTTGCGGGAACAGCGCTGTTCAGGCGTCGTCCACGAAGATTGAGTTATGGTAAACCGGCCGACCTCGAAACAGATAGTGGGGTGTATTGGGAACCGAAATTCCCGTACACAGTCCCCGAAAACGCAAGGACCGGCCGGTGGACCGCTGACAGATCGAACATAGAAACTCTGGTAGGCTGAGTGGATCGAGGAAGCGGAAGCAGGCTCTGCTGGAGAGCAACCTGCCAGGAATACTCGATCCGACTCATCCCACCGATGTGTCCTGAGGGGAATCTGCGAAGCTAGATTCCCCTTTGTGTTGCGCCAAACAGAGTGACCATCGGGGGAAAGATCGGCATGCCTCAGAAAACTCGCAAGGACATGTTCGGTCTTCACGAACCTGACGGTAAGAGCATAAGCCGGCGGTGTGTTTCGCTTTAAGCGGCCGGTGCTAAAGCAACTTCCTTTTTGCTTTTTCTCGCTGGCTTCTTCTTTGCCGTGGTGGCCGGCGGAGGCGGGGTGTGTACCTGAAAGGGTTGACCACTCTTGTCCACAGCCAGCAGGTACGCCACGAGTTTTCGCGCCACTTGCAAGGTCGCTCGATTGGCATGTCCGCGCTCCAATGCGCTGGCATGCACTGCCGCCAGTTGCGGGTTCCAGAGCGGCGCCAGTTTGGCGGCCTCGATCAACACCGGCTGCAGCCAGGCATTGCGCTGCTTGGAAATCGGACCACGTTGCTGTTTGCCGGCAGAAGAGCGGAAGGCTGCGGATAATCCGCAGTAGCTGACTGCATCGGCGATGGAGGCGAAGCGCTGCGGGTCGGCGATCTCCAGCGCCCAGGTCAGAGCCGTGATCGGGCCAACCGCGCGGATACTCATCAGCCGCTCGACCCGTTGTTCCAAAGCAGGTTCTGATAGCAGCCTTTTGACGAGCTGCTTCTGGGTGGACTGAAACATCTCCATGGAGCCGCGACTCATGCGGAGTAAGTCTTTGACCGATTCTGGTACTTCCTCGAGGCTCTTCATCAGGTCGGCAAAATATTTCTTCTGATGCAGCTTCTGCTTGTTGAATGCGGTGCCGCTCTCCATCAGCAGACCCGCCATCTTGTTCTGCATGCGCACCGATTGCTGTACCACCAGGTTGCGATAACGGAGCAGGCGTCGCAGATCTCGTAACTGTGGTGATAATACATAGCAAACAGGCAGCAGGTTGCAACGCAGCAAATCGGCAATCGTACGTGCATCGATCCGATCGCTTTTGTTCTTGCCCGCGGTGATGGCCTTCATCTTGGCCGGGTGGCCCATAGAAAGTTGCTGGGCATAAGGCTTCAGCGTGTCGTAAATCCAGGCACTGAAGAGCGTGGCTTCCATGGCGCCATGCCAGGCTCGTTTTCGACCCGCCGCCCAACGCCGCAACATCGTACGGTCCGCTTCCAATCTGCCTTCTTCCACAATCTGGCCGTCTGCAGTCTTTACGCAAAAACTGATAGTTTTCTTGTGAACGTCGAATCCGATATAGTGAATAGCATTCATGGGGTTCTCCTAATCGAGATTTCTGAGTCGGCTGCTTCGAACAGCCGATCTCAGCAGTGTAATCTTGAGGAGAACCCTTTCTCATTGGGTAACAATCCCTCTCTTCCAACACCTATACATTCAAACAGACGGGACGCGCACTTTCGACGAAGTCGATTACCGTTCTGTTGTCGATAATTCCACGCCCCCCAAGTTCCGAGCGAAGCCATCATAGCGAATCGGCCAACCTCATATTAACTGCCGTTTATCTTTACACGAACCTGCAGCGTGCAGACAATTTCCTGGTATTGTTTCCTTGCTATGGGACGACTCGCTCGTGTGGTTGCCGTTGATGTGCCACACCATTTGACCCAACGTGGGAACGACCGGCGCTTCATCCTGGATTGCGATGGCGATCGTGCGACCTACCTGTCGTCGCTGCGGGAAAACACTGAACTTTACGGAGTGTCCGTGGTCGGTTACTGCCTGATGTCCAATCACGTCCATCTGATTGTGGTCCCCAGTACGGCGGACGGACTTGCACAGGCGCTGAAGCAGACGCACGGAAGATACGCTACCTACTGGAACACGATTCATCGAGCAAGCGGCCATGTATGGCAAGGAAGATATTATTCTTGCCCCTTGGACGAACCGCATTTGTGGGAGGCATTGCGTTACACGGAACTGAATCCATTGAGAGCCGGTATGGTGGCGAAGCCGGAGTCCTGGTCTTGGTCGAGCGCTGCCAGCCACTGTGGAACAAAAGCGGCCGATGAATGGCTATCTCTGGAGCGGTGGCGCGCCCGCTGGACTGCTTCGTCTTGGCGGGAGTACCTCGCCGCAGGGGAGATGGAATCGCAGCTTGCCGCCCTTCGCCAGCGCACGCACACCGGTCGACCATGGGGAAGTGCCGAATTCGTCCATGGCTTGGAGAAGACAACGCAGCGGCGCTTGGCACCACTCAAGCGCGGACCCCGAGAAAAGATCGTTACGGATCGAAGCCAGCCTGAATTTACATTCGAGCCTTAGCGCTCATCTGTTCCCACAAAGTGAGCGTCCCGCAGTGTGTCGGAGAGAAACTGCTTCATGATCGAGGCAGGAGGTGACGATGGCTTTCTCGAAGCGCAATTTCAGGATCGCGTGCGACAGCCCATGGGGCGCGTGTGAGGTGTTAACGCGATGCGGCAGCAGCAGGGTAGATCAGGCCAGAGTGTCAGGCGTGAGCTAAAGCCATTCGATGGCGAAATAGCTTCAGAAGATTGTGCGTGGCGCAGATTAGCTTCCACTCTGATGTCACGTTCAACAGGCCTCGTAAGCGGAATCTGCGGATACCACGTGCTTCTTTGATCTGGCCGAATACCGGTTCCACCGTTGTCTGTCGAAGTGCATAACGAGCTTTCCCCTCCTCAGTGGCCAGGGCTTCTCTCATGCGAAACGCTTCCTGGCTGTGCGGGGCACTGGGCGGCAGCGGCCCGCCTGGTGGTTGCGGTTTGGAGTCAGGTGCTACCAGCATTTCGATGCCGCTTAGCATCGGATCCAGCAGGCTGGTTGTGTCCCAATACCCAGCATCGGCGGTGATGGTTGTTGGCACCCCTTGTACTGTAGTTTGTAGACTCTTTACCATGGGCAGCAATTGCTGCCTATCGATGGGTTGCTGGGTCAACTCCGTGGCCACGATAACTTGAGCTTCCGAGTCCACGGCGAGTTGTGCGTTGTAGGCCTGCACAAATCCTTTCTCGCCGCTGTCTTTCATCACTCGCGAATCCGGGTCGACGAAGTTATATTGCCGACTGGGCGCAGCGGCGTTCTTTTTCGCTCGCAAACGCTGCTTCTTCTCCTTCTCCCGCTGGCGGGGATCCTTCGGAGGCTGACTATTCTGCTCCGCTTTTTTACGGGGACCCCGTTTGCCCGGAGGAATATTTTCCAAAACAGCTTTTAGTTGTGCTTGTGCTTCCTGCTCTAATTCCGCCTTTGCTTGCTGCAGGCGAGCGAAGCGTTTCTGGGCATTTGCTAACTCATCAGGCAGTTGGTTAGCCGCTTGGTCTAAGCCGAGGCGCCGCTCTTCTTCACGATCGGTCTGTTGCGCTAGACTAAGCAATCGCGCAACCTCGGCGCGCCAATGCTGTTCCCGTTCGCTGATCCTTTCGTACCTTACGGAACGCCGGGTGCTGGCGTTGGCCTTCATCTTAGTGCCGTCGATCGACACATTGCCCAACTTACCAAACCAGCCTTCTGGCATAGCCTCAAGGCTTGTACGAATAACTCCGCCAGCGCCTCCACGTGTTCCTGACGAAACGCAGCCAGGGTATCGTGGTCGGGATGTTGGTCGGCAGACAAATAACGAAAAGCCAGGTTGTCGTAGGTAGCCTGCTCGATCTTGCGGGAACTCGTAACTCCGATGCAGTAACCGTAAAGCAACAACCGCGCCATGAGCTCAGGATGGTACGCTGCCAAACCTCGCCCATCACTGCGTTCATACCTGGCGTAAATAGAAGACAAATCCAATTCGTTCATCACGTCGGCTACGAATCGCGCCAGGTGATTCTCAGGCAGCCAATCCTGCAGCGAGGGTGGAAGCAAAAAAGGCTGATCGTGGCTGCAAAGTCGAAAGCGTTTGCTCACCACGTAATCCTACGAGATCCTCCCCCCGAGAGCACGCATTTTTGGTGCAGTTCTCGTATCTATCTCCGACAC
>CAWJZH010000016.1:0-69580 GCA_963847155.1 uncultured Acidobacteriaceae bacterium
CATCGCGCTGTGCGACACGCCAGAGCCATCAAAGACACTCTGGCGGCAGTGTCGCGGCACCACGCCCGGCCGCAGGGCCAAGCGTAGTGGCGAGCGCGTAAATACAGATCACAGAGTTCGGAGCTCGGTCAAAACGACAGGACGCCATCCGTGAGGGTGGCGTCTTTGTCTGGCGGATGCATCATGGAGCGGTTCCACTTCTATTAGTGGTTGGCCTCGTAGTGCTGGTGGAGCAGGTCCTGGCCGAAGTCGCGGGTGACCTCGCGCCATACAGAGTGGATATGATTGGCGTCGTCCTGTGTGTCGTCCAATTCAATGAGGAATGAACGCGTCTGAACGCGGTAATAGTGCGGGTCGCCGCGGTTGATCCCACCCGACCAGGCGAAGTAGATATTCCGACCGGCCTCGTTGATCTGGGCGATTCGGTTTTCGGCAAGCTCGTCGGGTACGTTATGGGCGTATTCGTTCACGAGGGCCATGAGCGCATCGAATTGCATGGCGTTCATCTTGGAAGCGAAGAGGCCGGATGGCTGGCCCTGAAGCGCCGCTTTCCGGCTGGCGGCGGTTAAGATCTCCTTGTAGGCGTTTGGATCTACGATCGCGACCTTCTGCTGGTGTTCGTCGAGGGCATGAATCAGCTCAATTCCAAGGTCGTCCTCTCCAGCCAAGGTGTGCAGGCCCTTGCGCGGCCCTTGCCGAACTACGGCGGGGTTGGAGCCGAAGAAGCTCGGGCCGTCAATCACCTTGCCATTCACTACCGTGTAGTTCTGGCTGAGATGGTGGCCCTCGACGCGGTAGCCCCACGTGCCACTGTCGGAAGGAGTGCCGAACACCGAGAAATAGTATTTCTCCGAGTTGCGGTTCTCGCCGCTGTCGTTCTCCATGATCTTGAGTACGTCTTCCAGGCTCATGATCGTCACGGCCTTGATGTATCCCGTCTGGCTCAGCCCGGCCGCCAGCAGCGCGCTGGCGAGGTGCTTCTGATAGGGCCTCATCTCGCGCAATGGCAGACCCTTCCGCTCCTTGGGGATGAAGTGCCAATTCATGCGCTCATCGGTATCGAACGGAAAAGTCGCTTTGCCGCGCTGACCGGTATCGAGCGAGGCGAGAAAGCGCTTGGCACACTCGGTCATGAGGGACGCCGCATGGACGCTGTGCGGATTGACATGGTCGGCGTGGCTATCGCTCGAGGCGAGCATACCGGCTCCTACGAGTGCGGCGGACGAACGGAGAAACGATCGGCGTTTCATGCACATGAATTTCCTCCCGCGCGCCTGTTTTGTCAACCGGTAGTACCAAAATCCGTGGAGAACAAAAGAGGACGGATGGAAGTACTCCCAATACCGCTCGCATCGGGGGGAACGCCAGGATAGTTTCTTTTGCCGGCGTTCAGTGGATCCAAAAGATTCACGCAACCTGCCGCACCGGACGGTGTTTGTATAGTCACAGAACGTTGAAGGTCTGGTTCACACCACCTGAGCCTTCAGCCTCATCTGAATCGCCGCCAGACGAAGGCGGCGGAAGAGGATGGATGATATGAGACCGACACTATTTCTAATACCCACGCTCGCCGTGACTTTATTGGCGGGCGAAGGGAGCGCGTTCGCGCAGCAGTACTATGGTCCGCCGCCGTTCGCGTACGGCCAGCACGAAGCAGAAGAGGCCTGGGAGCACCGCGGATTCTACGACGGTATGGAAGGTGCGCAACGCGACTTCAAGAACCATCGTCGGCCCGACGTAAACAATCGCGACGAGTATCGCGATCCGGACTCCATTCCAGGCTGGGCACGGCATGAATACCGCGAAGGATTCCGCCGCGGGTACTACCTCAGGGTGAGGCAGATCTATTACGGCGAGGGCCCGCGAGATGACGACGGGTACCGGTAATAGCGGCTCGAGCTAATCTTCTGACGCTTAACAGGTTCTCGCTCGGCGCATCGGCGAATGTTAGGTTCGACCCACGACCATCTCGGACCGATCGGCGAATACTAGCCGCCCAGGGACCCAACCGCATTCGTAAACGCTAGACTTTCGAGTACGTATCGCGGTGTGAAGTTGATTGGGCGCTACAATCGTGAAGTGATGCCGCACCCTTCCTGGAACGAGAGCTACGCAGCGGGAGAGCTTCCCTGGGATACGGGCGAGCCAGAGCCGCTGCTCGTCGAGTTCGTCACTTCGGGTCGCGTTCAGCCCACCCGGACGCTCGAGATCGGCGCGGGTACGGGGACGAATTCCCTTTGGCTGGCGGAGCGCGGCTTTGACGTGCTTGGCATCGATGTCGCCCCGCTCGCGGTCGAACGAGCCAACGCCAAGTTGAATGGTCGCAGTCTCGGTTGCCGTTTCGCAATCCTGGACTTTCTGGTCGGCTCCCCGCAAGGGGGTCCGTTCCAGTTCATTTTTGACCGCGGCTGCTTCCATGTCTTCGATGAACCCGAGGAGCGCGCGCGTTTTTCCGCGCGGGTCGCGGCGGCACTCGCGCCCGAAGGCCTGTGGCTGAGCCTTATCGGCTCGACCGAAGGTCCGCCACGGGAGGTCGGTCCGCCGCGCCGCTCGGCACGGGAGATCATTCTGGCCATCGAACCAGCGCTCGAAATTGTGGAGCTCACGTAGTGCCGAGTTCCGCAGCCACGGTGCCAAGGCGTGGTTCTGCCTGGCGCGCCGGCGGATTTAGAGCAGTGGCCAGAATGGAGACAGGGGACACGATACCTATCTCCAGAACTGCTGCAATAGGTATGCTGTCCATGCTGCCCCTCTCTCTTCCCCGAGTTTCCTGGGCTCCTTTCGCACGGTCGTCTACGCAGGAATCAGTTTGCTCTTTCAACTTCGGCATGGCATTCGCAACGCGCATACCGGTCTTGAAGATCGAAAAGGCGGGATACTTTTTTTCGCCGGTAAACTGCTTCATCGCTTTGAGCGAATCGGAGACCGCGGCAAACGCGTACTCTCGCATGGAGGCTTCATAGTCCGCAATTGCGTTGAGCAGGGGTTTTTCACCGCGATGCACCTGGAGCAGCTGCGAAGTGAGCAAAGCTGCGTCTTTCAGCGCGATGTTCCCGCCGACGCCGCGATAGGGCGTCATGCTGTGAATGGCGTCACCCAGCAAAGTGATTTGCGTAGAGTTCCAGGGGACGGTGGCGGCGCGGTGCGCACATGGTTGAGAAAAAGTTGTTGCTCGTCGAGCATTTCGACGAGCTTGCGGAGACTGGGGTGCCAACCGACCACAGTGCGACGCATCGCGTCTTTCAAGGTGCCACCGGTCGGGGATGCAGGCTGGTCATCGAGACCGAAGAATTGCGGCCGCCCCCCGAGTGCCAGGATCAGGTAGTCCTCATAGCCGGGCAACGGTCCCTCAATGCCAAGACTACGGAGGGTTTGGGCCGTCCCTCCCGAGCGCTTCCACATCGCCATAAGCAGGCTGCAAGCGGTGGGCGGCACGACCATGACGGGACCATCGAGCAGCAGATGGGGAGCCAGCGCCATGACTGGATTAGGTCTTGTGCTTACAGGGGTTTGCTTCGTTGGAATCACTTATATCTATTTTCCGGACTCGCTCGCTATACCCCAAGTGGCCCCAGAGAATATAAAGGAAGTGATTTCCCCTGCCAATACTTTTTTTCATCAGCTTCTCCCCATCTTTTCCTTCATGGGTGTTGCCACACTACCACTTTGGACCATACTGACCGGTTACCAACTGCTCAAGAAAAGGCAGCCTGACTGCGCATAAAGCGCTTCCGATTCGAGGCGTTTCGGGGACATCCCTCATAAGTAAAAGTCAAGCGTGACGAAAAACCAGCGACAGACGCGACGTAACCGTTGCAATTACTCATCTGAGTATTGCTTGTTCTCTTGCGGCAATCGTCCCGTCTGACACCAGGATTTTGACACCAGGATTTGCAGGGTGCGGGCGCGAGCCGCGCAGGCGTGCCGGATGCTCGGCTTTTTAGTGGATGATTTTCGGCGTGGAGCGCGGCGGAGTGCGGCTCCGCCGAGCAGGGGCCGGATTCCGCCACGATGTCCCACTACGAACGTATGGAGAAGACGATCTTGCCAATCTCCTCAGTCTCATGCTTGTCCCACAGGGTTTCAGGGGACCAGAGTGTCTTCACGGCAGCAATCTGCGGCTTGATCTTGCCTCTCGTCACCAAGGCCGCGAAAGCGTCCAGCCCTTCTGTGGTGACATTGGTCTCGACGAACTTGGCTTCGATGCCGAGGCGTTCTGCCTCTTCCGCGATGGGCGGGCGGTTCGCTGTAACAGCAACACCGCCCTTCTTTACCAGGGCGTAGGACGATACCACTGTGTCTCCGCCGATCAGGTTGAGCACCGCGTCAACCTGCGGGATGTCTTCCAACCGCTGCTGTGACAGATCGATGACACGCTCGGCTCCCAGCTCTTGAAGGGCGGAGCCCTTGTTCCGCCGAGCCGTGGCGATGACGTGTACACCGGCGTTTCGCGCCAGCTGAACCGCCAGCGATCCAACGCCGCCGGACGCTCCCAGGATCAGCAACGTTTGTCCCATCTTGATCTTCGAGAGATTCAGCATCTGCGTCGCTGTCTGACCAACAACCGCGATGGCAGCTCCTGCTTCAGCAGAGATGGAAGTTGGCCTATGCGCGAGGCTCGCAGCGTTCACCAAAACGAACTCCGCGTAGGCACCCGCTTCTCGCGTATAGCCAAACACTTCATCGCCCACTTTAAAGTTCGTGACACCCTCACCAACGGCAGCTACGCGACCGGCAACATCGCCACCAGGTGTCCACGGGAACTGAAGCGGAAAGACCTGGCGCAGGAAACCTTGGCCGCGCCCAGGATCGACACCATTCATGCTCGTGTAGTCATTTTCGACAAGTACCTGTCCGGGTGCTGGGGCCGGAACTGGAACTTCGTCTATGTGGAGAGGTGCTCCATAGTCACTGATGCGTAGTGCTTTCATTGTCTTTTTCCCTCTGAACCTCTGGATGTGATGGGTTAGCGTTGCTCGCTTTTCGACCATTCGGCAGTGGCTTCCTGCACAAATGCCTCGTACGTCCGTGGTGCGTGGCCAAGCAGCTTTGTCACGCGGCTTACGTCCGCTTCCGTGGAGGCGAATCCGCGTTCTACGTAGCCCTCCAGCATGGTTCGCATATCATAGGCCATCCATCCCGGAAGTTGTGTGCTCATCTGCTTCTCCCAAGCGTCGAAGTCGTGGCCAGTATAGGAGATTTCTTTACCGAGTGCTTTGCTCCACAGTGCCGCATTCCCGGGTCCGCTGATTTGTGAGGAGCTCACGAGATCGTACGTCTGGCCTTCGTGGCCGTGCTCGGTAAGAGTGATTGCTGCTGCTTGGGCGATATCGCGCGAGTCGATCGCAGATATGCCTGCCGTGCCGATTGGCATTGGATAGATCCCCATCTGCTGCAGCAGTGGCTTGACCGTAAGATCGTTCTGGAAGAAATATGCGGGCCGGAGGATCGTATAAGGTACGCCGAACTGATGCAGAGCGTTTTCCACGGCCACTTTTGAGGCGAAGTGGGGCACGTCTCCGAACTGTTCAGCCTTATAGACCGACACATAAGTCACATGCTTGATGCCAGCTCGCTTTG
Source organism: uncultured Acidobacteriaceae bacterium (assembly GCA_963847155.1). GTDB lineage: Bacteria > Acidobacteriota > Terriglobia > Terriglobales > Acidobacteriaceae > PALSA-350. Next base: position 5,581 of record CAWJZH010000016.1, read on the forward strand.
CGATTCCATACGTGATCAGTGCCTGCGTGAGTTCGTCGGCAACAACAGCATTCAAGAGGAAGAGTTTGTCGATGCCTCGTGCCGCAGCGCGGACGGACTCCGGATCGCTCAGATCCCCGGCAACGACCTCTACCCCAGAGGGGAAGTTGACTGACTCCGGTTTTCGGGCCAATGCCCGGATTTCGGCCCCACGTTTGTGCAGGTTCCTCACGACCTCCCCGCCCACATTGCCGGTTGCCCCTGTAACAAGAATCTTCATTTGAATCTCTCCTTCGTGGCCGCCCTAGCGCGGTCGATACGATAGAAGAGACGTCCGGGCATGTACGCGCGAATCAACCCTTCATGGAAAGCAGGATTCCAAAATTGGAACGATGAAAGCAGGTCGTGCTGGCAACAACTCCGGTGAATGCAGCCGAGTTCGCTACTAAAGGATTGCCGTTGCCTTGTTCAACGCGGCTTCGAAGTTATCCTTGATGAAGGAGCCGAGCTTGCGAACACGTGCGGGCTGTAGGTCCGAAGGCGTAACGGCAAAGAGGTGGGCAGGCGTCGCCTCCCAATCGCCAAGCACTCTGACCAGGCCATCTCCGAATCCCGGATGGAACGCAAGGAAGTCCGGAAGCGGTGCGATGCCCATGCCTGCCTTCGAAAACCTCGCGAGCATTCCAACCGAGTTCGCCGTGGCTGATCCGTTCACCTTCACGGTCCTATGATCGCGTCCACGATGCAGTTCCCATTTGCTGATTGGCTCTCCGTGTATGAATCGAATGCATGAATGCTCGGTCAGTTGCTGGGGCTCTTGGATCTTCTTTTGCTTCCCCAGATATTCCTTTGAGGCGTAGAGGCGACGCGCAAATGTGCCGACCCGGCGAGACCGGAACGAGGAATCCGGCAGGCGCAGTTGATGTCCCACCCAGATCGCCATATCCAGGCTCTCCGCAAGTAGGTTCGGATGGCCGCTGATGGATAGAACCTCAATCGATGTTCCGGGGTTTTCGAGCATATATTGCGCCAACAGCGGAAGGAAAATGGTTTGTGCCAGATCAAACGGTACGCCCACGCGTATATGCCCGGATGCTTGAGAGGCAATTCCCGCGACATCCTCTTGGATGCGCTTTGCCTCGACGACAAGGGTTCTGGATTGCTCGTAACACACCTTGCCTGCGTCCGTGAGCATGAACATCCGTGAAGAGCGGTGGATCAGCTGGGAACCCAACTCCTGTTCCAGCGCACTGATGCGTCGCGAAAGGGTTGATGCAGGCATTCCCAGCGCGGCTGCGGCCCGGCCGAAGTTGCCTGTGTTGGCAACCTCAACGAACAATGCCAAATCAGCAAGAAAACGCATGGAGTCTCCTTCATTTCCGGACGGCTGAACTTCAGAGCCGTCCAAATTAGCGAATTGTTCGCTTCTGTAAGGTTGATTTTATTGGACGAACTACGGCTGCAAACGGGCATTGCGAAACCAGGTTGGGAGGCAATCTTCGTAGAGTTCATTGGCGTCGCAGCGGTGGGAGCGAAGGACGAGCAAGAGTCCTTGCCCATTGAATGAGTGCATTGGAAGAATCCGTTTTTGGCCCATGTACGCTCAGGCGAACATGGGGCACCCGTCCAGAACCAATGACAGTGGATCGAGATGTAGTCCGCCGTCTCCAATCTAATTTGGACAGGTCTGGCTGAAAATAGCCCAGGACGGCAGTCCTCGGAAAAAATCAGCAAGCGAAACAGTACCGTCAGGGACGGCTGAACACGGGGAGCACAGGATTACTTTGCCGCTACGCCGAAAAGCAGCATTAACAAGGGTTGGTCAATGCATGGGCGCCCATGTTGTGGCTGCGCTCTGGTGTGTTAGAGTCTTCCCATGATTTTCGGACTTCTCGTTGCTGCTGCAACGGTCTTGGGTGGACCCTGCACGACGGATACCGCGCACTGCACGGAGTGGATCATGCCCGCCGGACAGCAATCACGGTTGCTGGTCTATCGCAATTATTCATTGCACACGAGGAACGATAACATCACGCGTGCCTTGATCTTCGTGCACGGTATTAATCGCGATGGAGATAATCACTTCCGAACTGCTCTCGCGGCTGCGTTTCTTGCGGATGGTTTGAATAATACCGTTATTGTTGCGCCACGCTTCGCGTCAAACAGCAGCGCGCCCGGGAATCAGGCCGGTGGTTGCCAGGACGCTCTGGCTGCCGACGAGGCCAACTGGATTTGCGAGACGCAGCGAGCCGATGGTTGGCGTTTCGGCGGTGGGGAGGTTGGCAATGACAAACTCACCTCTTTCGATTTTATGGATGAGATCGTCCGGTGCCTGGCACGAAAAGAAATATTCCCGAATTTGAGAACCATCGTTGTTGCCGGTCATTCCGCGGGCGGCCAGTTTGTCATCCGCTACGAGATGTCCAACCAAGTGCATGATTCGATCTCAATCCCGATCTCGTATGTGGTCTCGAATGCCGGCGCCTACACCTATGTAGATGACATGCGGCCCACTTCGACGGCCATGCCGAAGACTGTTGCGGCTGCGGCACCGGGATTTCAACCCAGTGCTCCTGCCGTGCTGCCCCCGCCGTTTGTCCCGTATGCCGACGCCAAGAACTGCGTGGGATTTGACCACTGGCCTTACGGGCTGAAGAACCGTGTTGGCTACGCTTCCAGAATCACGGACGATGAACTCAAGAAGCAGTTTTCTGCCCGGCCAACCACCTACTTGCTTGGGGAAGCGGATATTCTGCCTCTGGGCGTTTTCGATACGTCCTGTCCGGCAATGGCCCAAGGTCCGACCCGTTTAGCGCGCGGTCTCGCATTCAGCAGGTACGCCAACGAGGAGCACGGCGCGAACCACAAAGCAGTTGTTGTCCCGTTCTGCGGCCATAGCGCACGCTGCATGTTCACATCCGATGTGGCACTATCATTAATCTTTCCAAACTAAGTGATGGGGGAGATAAGGGGACTGCGAGCCGGACAGGCGGAACAACCGCGCAAGCGGCCACCCAGACTGAGCGGATACGCCAAATACCTCTCAAACTCTGCGCCAAATAGAGATCAAAGCTTAGGCCGTAGAGGGTACTGAGTGGTGTTCGTGCATGATGCGCCACCGTCCATTCTGTTTGCGGAATCCCATGGTGAGGCGAAATTCTAGGTCGACTTTTTGGCCTGTGCTCAGGTCGCTGCATCGGCCAATCGCAGTGGCAAAGGCCACCTCGGCGCCCGCTGTGACAGCGATGTCGTGAAAATCGAATTGCACCGGCCTGGCTGTCCCGTTGTAGAACATATTCCACGTCGCCATGTATGCGTCCAACCCACGGGACAAGAAGGGTGGGGGGACGTCGAACATCAAGATGTCGGGGTCGTGATCCGCGCGAATGCCTGCGAGGTCCTGGTCACGGACCGCCTGGGACCATCGGGCGATCAGTGCGCGAAGTTCCGCTTCGTTCGTCGTCGCCTGGGTGGGTTGTGTTGTGTCTGCCATTTATCTCTTACCTCCATCTCAAAGTACCGCGCACGCCCGTGGTTTCGTCAGACCGCCCGCTGCATCTGGATGGCAACTCACTGCATTTTCCGGCCGGTCATCAGAGTCGTAGAACGTTCGCACAAGTTCGCAAGTCTAGGTGGAGATAGGTGGATGGCCCGAAACCCCTTATTGGGCCACCTCGGCGTCCCCCTTCTCCGGCCGTCCCTGAACCATAAGTTCCTCACAACTGTGCTTCCGGGAGCGACAGAGCCAATCGCTCACTGCCAGCCATGTGTCATGAACAGCACGCGCTCTCACATAATCTTTACCCTTGACATTCGACAGGTCGGCCATGCATTCTCTTGTTGGATGTCGAGGGGAAGGATGCCAACTACAGATCTTCTGCAGGGAACGCTGGATTTACTGATATTGAGGACCCTTGCCCTTGAATCAATGCACGGGTGGGGTATCGCGCAACGAATTCAGCAGGTATCGAAGGATGCGCTTCAGATTGGACAGGGGTCGTTGTACCCCGCTCTTCACCGGCTGGAGTACAAGGGGTGGATACGAGCCGAGTGGGGAGCCTCGGAAAACAACCGCAAGGCGAAATACTATTCGCTAACCAGGACTGGGCAGAAGCAACTGCAAGCCGAGCTCGAAGACTGGGGCCGCATCTCAACAGCAATCGCCCTAGTGCTGAAGTAGAGTGCTGAAGTAGGAGGATAGATGCTCAAAGAATGGTGGACGCGCCTTCGTTTTCTGATCTCTCCCAAACCCAATGGTGAAATAGACGACGAGTTGCAGTTCCACATCGAACGGCAGGCCCAGGAATACATCGCCACCGGAATGACGCCACAAGAGGCACGCCGAAAAGCGGTCGTTGGGTTCGGGGGAATTGAGAGCGTGCGCGCACAATCCCACGAACAACGTCCGAGCTTCTTCCTTGGAACTCTTCTTCAAGACGTCACCTATGCCCTCCGGCAGCTCCGAAAGAGCCGTGGCTTCACCGTGACTGCGGTTCTGACACTCGCCCTCGGCATAGGAGCCAACGCTGCTATTTTTACCCTGGTTAATGCCGTCCTGCTCAAAAACCTCCCCGTCGTCGATCCAAACACACTCATCCGTATAGGGAACAGCAACGAGTGCTGCGTCAACTGGGGAGCGAACGACGACGACAGCTATTCCTTGTTCGCCACGGACGACTGGCACCAGCTACAGAAGAACGCCCCGGAGTTTGAAGAACTAGCCGCCATGCAGTCTGGCATCGGTCAAATCATCGTTCGACGCGACAAGACTCAGGAGAGTGCACGCTCCGTCAGGAGCGAATTCGTCTCCGGAAACTACTTCCGCACCTTCGGCCTTAAGCCGCAGATCGGACGTCTCTTCACGGACGCGGACAACGTGGAAGGGCGCACCGTTCGTCGCCGTGATGAGCTATGACACGTGGCAGAACAACTACGCCGGCGACCCATCCGTCGTCGGCAGCACATTCTGGATCAATACGAAAGCCGTCACCATTACAGGTATCGCTCCCAAAGGCTTCTACGGCGATCGCCTGTCCAGCACCCCGCCCGACTTTTATCTCCCTATCGAATCCATGCCGGTTCTGGCAAATGCTCAGCACGTGCACATTCCCGACCGCCGTTGGCTATACATCATCGGTCGCGTAAAACCCGGCGTCGCCATGGCACCGCTACAGGCCAAAATCACTGAATTGGTCCGGCAATCATTCGCAGCCACAACAATTTTCTCAGACGAGCAAGGGAAGCGCGCCCTGGCCAAAGTTCACGTAGTCCTATCGCCCGGCGGCGCCGGCATCCAGGAAATGCAGGACAGCTACGCCTCAAAACTTAAGCTTCTGATGTGGATCTCCGGCCTCGTGCTCCTCATCGCCTGCGCCAACATCGCCAACCTTCTGCTCGTCCGCGGAATGAACCGCCGCGAAGAGATGTCCGTCCGAACAGCACTTGGCGCGATGCGAACAAGAATCGTCCGCCAGCTCCTCACCGAAAGTATCGTCCTCTCGATCATCAGCGGAATGGCCGGCCTCATCGTCGCCTACGCCGGCACTCGCATGCTTCTCGCTATGGCCTTCCCCGGCGCGCAGAACATCCCCATCGATGCCCGCCCCTCCGGAGTGGTGCTTGCCTTTGCCTTCGGAGTCTCGCTCCTCACCGGCATCCTCTTCGGCGTAGCCCCGGCATGGATCACGTCCAAGGCAAACCCAGCCGACGCCCTCCGCAGCGGAACCCGCACCACCACCTCCGGAGCCTCACTCCTGCAGCGCAGCCTCATCGTGCTGCAGTCAGCTCTCGCCCTGGTGCTGCTGGTCGGAGCAGGCATGTTTATCCAAAGCCTGAATAAGCTCAGGAACATCGATCTCAAGCTCAACTCGACGAACCGGTACATCGTCCATTTCAACCCACAGGCAGCGGGCTACTCCCCCGCCCAGGTGGAAGCCCTCTATCGAACCATCGAAGAACGATTCCACGCCATCCCCGGCGTCCAAAAGGTCGGCATCTCCGCCTACACTCCAATGGAAGCCAACAACTGGGGCGATGGCGTCCAGATACAGGGCCAGCCCGACCCCCACAACTGGGCCTCCTGGGTCAGGGGCAACGCCGAATACTTCGACTCCGTAGGCACGCACGTCCTCATGGGACGAGGCTTCACCACCCAGGACACCGCAACCTCTCCAGCCGTCGCCGTCGTGAATCAGTCCTTCGTCAAAAAATTCTTCAAGCCCGGCGAGAACCCCATCGGTCGCCGCTTCGGCGTCACCCGGGCCAGTCTCCTCCGGAGACTTTGAGATCGTAGGCGTCGTCGAGGACACCGCCTACAACTCCGCGACCTGGAAGAACCACGCCATGTACTTCGTCCCCATGACCCGGCGCATACCAGAGTCCGCGCGCCGGCGCCCTATCGAGCAGGATACCGGCCTCTATGCGGGAGCCATCGTCATCCAGACCGGCCGCCCCATGGATAACATGGAATCCATCGCCCGCCAGACACTCGCTGCCATCAATCCGAACCTCTCGGTTGTGAAATTCCAGACCTTCGATGAGCAGATCGCGGACCGCTTCACTGAGGACCGCATGATCACGCGCCTCATGACTCTCTTCAGCATCTTGGCTCTCCTGCTTGCAAGCCTCGGCCTTTACGGTGTCACTGCCTACAGCGTGGCCCGCCGCACCTCCGAGATCGGTATCCGCATGGCCCTGGGCGCAAACCGCAGCTCCGTTATCGGTATGATCATGCGCGGAGCCATGCTCCAGACCGCGATCGGCCTCGCAGCCATCGGAATCCCCGTGGCCTGGTTTTGCGTCCGCTACATCGAATCTCAGCTCTACGAATCCAAGGGCATGAGCCTCGCCGTCCTCACCATCGCCACCCTGACACTGACCGCAGCAGCCGCAGCTGCTGGACTCATCCCAGCTCAACGCGCAGCCTCAACCAATCCATCGCAAGCTTTGAGGACCGAATAGCGGAGGTTTGTGGTCATACGGGACTGGTACTTCTAGGTCATGAAGATTGACGGCGGCGAGGACGCCGGCCGCTTGTAAAAAAATACCCCGATTCGTTGCTCGCATCTTTTTCCACTCGCTATACGCCGGCAGTTATTGCGGTTGGCTCTCGAGTCCAGTGGCCTCATTGAAACGTCTTGAATATTCCCTCTTATACCTTTCGACGGCATCGTTATAGCTCAACGGCGTATCCGGGGAAACCGCCCGTATCTTCCAGTGGATCTGCGCCTTGCGAACCGTCGGGGCAAAGGTGACGCTGCGATCGCGAATGGGCACACTCAGCCCATCGATCACAACAGTCTCGGTATCCACGAACCATGGCAGGTGTAAGCAAATGCGGCGAGCGCGAAGTGGGGCCGAATTCTCGAAATTCACCAAAACCTCTGCATCCTCGTCCGTAGTGTTCCGCAGAGAAAAGCTCACCCGGCCAAAGTAGGTGTCTGCATGCTCCACTCTTATCTCTTTCCCCTTACCGATCCAGGCCGGAGACACTGCGGAAAGCAGGTGGAGCGTATCTCCTTCTTCTCTTATCATCATGTTTCGTAGAAGGTTGCGATACTCTGCCGCGAACCATCCATGCGGGGTCAGGTTGCCGCTAAAGTCGCGATTGCCCCAAGGCCGTATAGAGTACTCCCACCCGGCATTCGTGGAAGAGGTGTGCGCCAGGATCGAATCAAGGTCCTGCACAGCCTCCTCGTCTTCGCCGCGAATCAACTCGGTTAGCGTGTTTTTAATTGTGAGGTAGTGATGCAGGTAGACGCCCTGCTCAGGCTGGGTATAGGTCATCAAGCCCTCCGCATAGTGGCGCCGCGTCTCCTGCAAGGTAGCGGTGACCTTCGGATCATGGGGCGGTAGCTGCTGTTCCGGTACGAGGCTCAGTAGATTGCCCCAGTCCGTCCCTCCTGGCTGTCCGTCAAGCGCCGGCGGAATGTAGCCATCCGTTTTCGCCGTCACCTTGTTGAGACGCGCGAAGAAAGCGCTTCTCAATGCGTCCCGCACTGCCCGGTAACGAGCCTCATCCTGTGAGTAGTTGAGATCGTGGGCAAGGAGCACTGCGGCGTCAAGACCATCCAAAGCGAGAAAGTTGTAGCCGGTAAGATGCCCAGGGACATACTCGTTGTCGCGAACGTCGGTTGCCGGCATCAGGTGCATCGGGTCTTTCACGACCGCCTGCTCGAGCCATTGCACTGCGCGCTGAACGTTTGGGTAGATGGCCTCTCCGTAGGCGTGATCCTGCGTCATGCGGAAGTGTTCGACCATGGACCATACCGCGAGTCCCCAACCGTCATACTGGCCCTCTTGTGAAAGGTAATTGCCATCCGGCATCTGGCGCTGCGGGTAAAAAGAGAGCACTTTGGCGGCGAAATCCCGGTATCCCGTCGTGTCATACATCCGAACGAAGTCAGCTGAATCGCGCAGGTAGAAACGGTGGTATTGAAACTGGTTGATCGTCTGGATCCACTGTCCGCCTACGTTGTTCAATGCCAACAGGCAATACATGAGGCTGGCGTCGAAGACCGCATTCACCTTGTCTTCGGGGACGGTTAAACGCATACCGCGGTCGAAGATCTCGTGCCATCGGCGCTGAATAAAGCTTCGCCGATCGTCGAATGAGGCCTGAACGAGGCCGCTCGCTACGGTTTCGGCGGCCGTACCGGGCTCAAGAGGAACCTTGAAGTCAAGCGAACGGCTCTCTCCTGGCTGCAGATCGAAGGCATACTCCACCGTCGACATAGGCGTATCATTCCGCGGACTGACCGGATCGCTGGGCGAGCTTGTGCGATTGTAATAATCGCGATAACTCGCGGACAGCGATGGCTTGGGCGAGTCGGGAAACAGGACCATGGTTTTGCCATCACGCAATATGGCATTGCCTACGAATTCATAGCGGCTTTGTGGGTGAAAGTCCTCGCCGGGCTGATAGAAGTCGCCGACCCGTGAACTCGTGAGTGGCCGCCTAAAGCGGTTATCTCCGATCGGAAAGATGGTAGTCTGCGCGCCGGTGTAACCCCAGGATGCAGTCAGGAAAGCGCGTGTCGACTGGCGCCGGCATTTGAAGCGGTGATACGCAGAAAGTTCACGATGCAGCCATTGTTGAGAGGAGCGGCAAATACGACCATTTCATAGCGCAACCCGTCATGATCCTGGTGCAAATGAACGATGGGCAGGCGGCCTTCTTCCAGAGTCCGGATCCGATTGCCGAAGGGAAGACGTTCAATGCCAGTGAAGAAGGTCAGCTCGCCGAAACCGGTATATAGAGTGCTGTTCGGGGTGAGCTCTGCAGCCGAAGGCGCGAACATGGCACCAATTTCATCCACCGACTCTGCCGGATACGAAAACGGCTCCCCGGCGCGATCGATTGCCGGATTCACCATACGCGGCAACGGAATCTGGCTGGGCGATTGCGGGTTCTGAGCCGACGCCGTCAGCGCGGCGAAAAGCGCGATGCTACACCCTGAAAGCTTCATGGCCCAAACCGCCCCATCGATAGCCTCTATGGACACACAAAGAGGAGACGTCAGCAAGTTTTCTCTGACCTCATGGTCCGCCCGTCCGTCGGCCCGATGCCGCAGGCAATTGCTCTCCCTACCATCCGAATGCCGCAATCTCTTTTGTCATCTTTGTACGAGGCTCACGGGTGAGTGCAATGTTTTTCACTGTGAGACGGCTTCCTATGCGGTGAAACCCGGCGTTAGGGCCCAAGAGGCTGTCCAAACCGGCCTTAAGAGCACTGTGTGAGAACCAGGAATTACGGGTTCAGCCGCATTTCTCACAGACCCTGGGTAAACGAATAAACCAAATCTCTGCCGGTAGCGAGATCTCAATGCGTAACGAGATATGGGGCACCCGGGCTTTATCGCAGACCGGGCTGTGAGAAAGCCACACCCTCTTAAGGCAGGAGACGGTAAGTGAGCACGCTGGCCTTGGGTGCATTGCCACCCACGCTGCTGGTTTGCAACAACAGCTCGAAGTGGGGCACCGATCCGTCGGGGCGTGCAATCTTGTGAGTGAACTCGCGGAAACCCTGATTGTCGAAGAGGAAGTCCGCGGCGCCTTCTGTGCCGGCCATGCTGGTTCCCTGGACGAGCATGGCGTCGCAACCATCGCACATTCCCGGGAGGTAGGCGACCACTCCATAGACAATCCGTTCCGTGCCCGCACTACGCTCGGCATAGGCGCCCGGCGAACCTTTCTCAGGAGCGAGGTCGACGACGGTATTGCTCTTTGTGGAGAGGTCGAAGTTCACATGGAACTTGGTTCGGCGTTCGAAGAGTTCGGTCCACGGATTGGCCCGTTCTCCTCCGATAAGTACCAGATTGGCTTCCTTCATATCGGTCAGCGTGAGGTTCCGCGCGAAACGTACTTCCACGCGGGTATTTGTGGACTCCGGCAATTTCGAAAGCCGCATCGCGAGGTTGAGATCGGCCATGCTGGTGTACTGATGGCTCCCGAGCAGCGAGAGGGTCGCCGGAGAAAGCCCGGTGGACGGCGGGATCCTGTTGAGATAGGTGTGTTCGGAGTACTCCGTGATATGGACCGAGGCGCCGGTCAACTCTTCCAGAAAGACGAGTGTGCTGTCCGAAGGCACAATGATCGTTCTTTGCCGGGAATTGAACAAGGCGGCCCACACCGGATTGGGCGGCGGGGGCTGCGGCGATTTCCGTTGGCGGACCCAGATATCGGCCGTCAGCAAGCCGACGACCAGCAGTAGAGCGAAACCCAACGCGACGGATCGAATTCCGAAGGATCGAACCGCGGACCCACTCGCGGCCACCTTGCTATCAATCTCGGGGACGGGCGCATGATCGAGAATTGACTCGGCGCTGCTGGAGACGGTGTACGGTACAAACTGGGGAAAGTAGGTGCCTTTGGGCACGACGATCCGTATGGGTTCATTGCGACCCTCGTCTTCAAAGTACTCCTCCAGCTTTTGCCGGATCAGTCGCGCCTGGGAGCGAACGACGCTGTCTTCGCTCGGATTGTAAGCAGGAGACCGGCCAAAAACATGGATTCCGATCTGCTGTTCCTGGGCATCGCCACTTCGTCCCTCCAAAGCACAGGTGCAAATGTAAGTCAGGAAACTCGAAAGCCGCGGGGACTTAGCGAAGCCATGGGACTTCAGAATTCGCTCGACCAACTGCCACCGATCGCTTTCCCGGTAGGGCGGCGGGGGGACCGCCGACTCGGGTGGCGTGGGATTGGTGGGAAAGGTTGGTTGCATGCGAACTCCCGGAGACGTACGAGCGAGTATACCAACGCCGAGATCACCAATTGTTCGCATCCGAGCATGCTGAAGGACTGACTTCACGATTTTGCCCTGGCCTGACACTGGGTTAACAGTTGCGCCGCCTGCCGATTGCCCGGCTCGATCTTCAGGACGCCGCGAAACTCCTCCGCCGCGTCTGTCAAGCGCCCAATCTGCGACAGCGCCGTCCCCAGCGCGATATGCGTTTGAACAGGATTTGGGTCGACCAGCAGCACCTTTCTCAACTCGAGTTCCGCCCGCTCGAAATCGCCCTTTTCCATATAGGCGACGGCCAGGTTGAAGCGGATGTCGCCGCGCGCCGGCTCGATAGACAAGGCGTGGAGCAATTCGCCAACCGCTCCCGGCAGATCGCCTTCGCTGGCTAGTTGCGTCGCAAAGGCGTAGTGATCGTCGCTTGTGTTTCGATCGGCGCCATACGGAAAAGGACCTTGGCTGCCGGACGAACCATTCGAGTTTTCGGCGGGCAATTGCGCTTCCAGCCGTCTTAGCTGCGCTGCGATCTCTGCATTGGAACCATGAAGTACGACGGCCCGGTGAAGGCTGGCGATTGCGGCGTCGCGACGATCCAACTTCTGTTCCATCCGGGCAAGGTTTACGTAAAAGGCTGCGTGCAGCGGGGACAGCGAGATCGCTTTACGGACCTCGAGGACCGCCGCTTGCAGCTTGCCCGAATCGGCCAAAAGGAGAGCGAGATCGTAGTGCGCCACACTGTTTTCCGGCGCCATCGTAACCGCCTGCCTGGCGGCATCGACTGCTTCTCCAAAGTTTCCGCCTTTGGCCAACTCTAGACTTTGATTGCTCAAATGAGTTGACCGGATTGCATCCGATCGTCGCTGTTCCTCCTCAGCCGACAACCGGAATTGAATTTGCGCTTCGGCTATCTTGCCTTGCGAATGCAGCACTCTGCCCAGAAGATAATGAGCGTTCTCGAGGTCCGGATCGGTGGCCAACGCCTGGTTGAGATAGCCGAGCGCTGAGGTGTAGTCCTTCCGCAGAAAGAGGACGTTGGCTATTGCTTTTTGCGCCGCCGCATAGTTGGGCTTGCGTTGTGCCGCCGTCAGATACTCGGCGTAGGCTTCTGAACCGTAGCCGGCCTGTTCCAGAGCTCTGCCCAGGTTGAAATGGATTTCGGCGGAATTGGTATCCAATAATAGGCCGGATTTGAACTGAGCAACCGCCAACGCGGGTTGCCCCGTCTCAAGCAGCCCGACACCCAGCATATTGGCTGCCTCGTGATAGTTCGGACGCAGCTGCAAGCACGTCTTGAACTCTGAATTTGCGCTGTCCCACGCGGGGTTACGTGACTTCGCGAGAATCGCGAGTCCGAGGTTGTAATGAGCCTCCGCAAGATTTGAGTCCAACTGGATGGCCCGCCGGAAGGCAGCTTCGGCTTCGACGAAATCGCCAGCTTGACCGTAAAGCAGGCCGGCTCTCAAACTGGTCCGGGCATCGTTCGGGTCTTGAAGCTCGGCGGCTCTCAAGCTGCCCATTGCTTCACGCAAATCGCCGTGGGTCTCCGCCTCCCTGGATTCTGCCAGGGAAAATACTGGCGCGGTTGAAGGAGTGGCTTGGTAAGAGAACCCGGAAGGGCACGGGGACAACAGTAACGTGACTGCTAGCGCAAACCGCCACGATGGAGAGACTTGGGACATTGGCGAATCGACTGCTCGTGGTAATGGATCGGGGCGAACGGATTTTGTGTGGGATCGAGAAGACCATGAACGATCCTCTCGACTCACTACCTAAAAGTTAACTTTTCCTGCGAGCTGGAATTCTCTGGGTGAGCCGTTGGTTGAGGTTATCTGCCCGAAGGTCCCATCTTCCAGAGTGCTATCGGGATTCGAGAAGTTCGGATGGTTCAGGAAGTTGAAGGACTCGGCCCTGAATTGAAAGGTGATGCCTTCGTGGACGGTAAAGTCTCGGAACAGGGAGAAGTCGACATCGGTATACCCGGGCCCGCGCAGACTGTTGCGCCCCGCGTCGCCGTAAGTGTATGGCGCAGGCACCGCGTAGGCTGCGGTGTTGAAATACTCTTTCAGCGTCTTCGGTCCAATCGTCGGGCCAACAACATTCGGCCGTTGCGACCCGCCGTTTGCGTTGGCATTGTCGAAGTTGATCTTTGGCGTGAAGGGCGAACCGTCGCGCGCTGCGACGATGCCGTTGACCTGCCATCCCCCCAAGACCTTGGCCTTCGCCCCCTCTGTCGCGAAGCTCTTGCCCTTTCCGAAAGGAAGTTCATAAACCCCGGAGAAGGTAAAGACAACAGGGATGTCGACATCGTTCGGTCCGCGGTCGCCCTTCAACTTGTAGGGGTTCTGGATATTGCAGCCCTCCCAATAATCGGCGCAACCTACGTTGATGTCTTTTGACCAGGTGAATGCGGTGTTCACGGAAAGACCGCTCTCAAAGCGCTTCGTGTATTGGGCCTGCAAAGCGTCGTAGCTCATGTGACCGATGCTTTGAATCATGCTGAATCCATACTTCATCTGCGGGAAGGGAAGCACCTGCGTCGGGCCCAGCTGGGTGGAGACATTGAACGGCACCCGGATCGGAGAGCGCGGTGTCGAAGAGCCCACATAGGTCAGCTTGAAGACTCCGGACTTTCCTACCTGTTGCTGCACCTGCAAATTCCATTGCATCGAATAGGCGTTCTTCCAAGCCGTATCCAGAAACCCTCCGCCTGAAGGAAATGGCGAGTCCGGGATAATCGGCTGCGTATTTCCAAAGGGATTCTGCGCGGTCGCGCCGGGCGTCACTCCACCTATGTTCAAATTCGAGGGGCTCTGAGACGAACCGGAAGGCCACGCCCCGCGGGCATTCTGCGCTGCCTGCAAGGCCCCCGACCAGTTGTCGAAGGTAATTCCCACACCAGCGCTCAACACAGTAGTAGGCAGTGCCTGGTACGAAAATCCCAGTCTTGGGGAGAAGTTCTTATAGTTGGGTTTGGTGATGGTATTGCGATTCAAGATCACGACGCCAGCCGGCAAGATGCTCGGGGTATCGACGTCACCTTTGGGGAGGTACCAAAGACCGGAGTGAATGTCGAAACCCGATAGCCTGTTGTCTGCGTCGGTCACCGGAGCGGTATAGTCCCATCGCAGGCCATAGTTCACAGTCAGCCGAGGCTTCATTTTCCAGGAGTCCTGGGCAAACACGCCGATAACGTGAGACCGGAGATTCACCCCCGCGTTTCCGAGCTGCCTTCCTGCGCTGTTGGGTAATCCAAGCAGCATACTCGCAACCGAGTTTCCGCCCGCTCCCGCACAAACGCCGTCACTCACGGAACCGCAAGGATTCCACGTCGCCTGCTGATTGAAATTGATGTCGTCTTCGGCCCAGTTCGTATACATGGAAGTGTAGTAATAAGAAGCGCCGAACATGAGAGCATGGGTCCCCATTTGCTCATTCACGGAGCCGGAAAGCTGGCCTAAGCGCTGCGGCCCGATCGGGCCCCAACCGGAATTGAGGTCGAAGTATCCGCTCGGATGAAGGCCGGGAACCTTGGGAACCAGAATTCCACCTGGAGTATCCGTAAACCCAGCGCCAAAACCTCCGGATTGAAAAGCTGCCGCCGCGTTCGGCTGTACCTGTTCCTGAGGGATATAGATGGAGTTGTACCCGCCGGTAATCTGAGTCACCAGGGTCGGAGAGAAGGTATGGATCCAGTTCACTCCCGAATTGTTGCCGTTGAATCCCTCGACGAAGGGGTTCAACGGAAGCTGCCCAGGGCTGGTGGTGAGGGCATTGCTGATAGTCCAGCGCGCGAACAGCAAGTCTTTGGGATTGATGTTCCAATCGACCCGGATGCTCCCCTGGTCCTGATTGAGCGTATTGCTGGATGTGTTTATATAGTTGTTACTATCCGGCAGGTTTGAGGTCGGCGCCGGCACGTATGCCTTGAGGACCGAGAGGATTCCCTGATTGAGGCGGTCCTGGGGAATGATGTTGCCCGTGAATGGCTGGGCCGTTTTGGTGGCTGCATTGTAGGTGGCCGGATCGTAGATAACCGTCTTTGGCAGCAAAGCGCTGAAGTCGCCCGTCAACATCGCAGGCGTGGGCAAGATCGACTGATTGGTGGCCGCCTGCGATTGCCGGTATCCATCATAAAATCCGAAGACGAACAATTTGTTCTTGAGGATCGGACCGCCGATCGTTGCGCCGAACTGGTTCTGGTGATAGCCGCCTTTGAAGGTGGCGAAATAGGGCGTCGCCGCGATACGGTCGCTCCGGAAAAACTCATAGGCACTACCATGAAATTGGTTGGTTCCGCCCCGGGTAGACAAGTTGATGGTGCCGCCGGTGGATTGACCAAACTGGGCCTGATCGGTGTGGGTCTGTTCCTGGAACTCGTGAATCGCATCGATGGAGGGACTGATCGAGACGGTGCTGAAAAAAGGGTCGGTGGCATAAATCCCATCGATGTAAAAGAGATTGCTGCGTCCCGTCTGTCCATTAATGGCGGGAGTAACGCTCCCCGATCCTCCGAGCGACGGAACCGCCCCTTGAGACACGCTGATCGGCGACGTCCCCGGTGCAAGTTGCAGCAGTTGGGTGAACTGCCGCCCGTTGAGCGGGAGATCGTTAATTTCCTTTTGCTCGACGACGGTCCCCAGTCCGGCGGTTTGAGTCTCGAGCACCGGGGCTGTGCCGCTTACAGACACAGTTTGGTCGGCTGATCCGACATTCAGAGTCAGTTTCAAGCTGGCCAATTGATTGACCTGCAACTCGATACCCGATTGTTTCGTCGTCTGGAACCCGGTCTTCGAAACCGTCAGTTCATAGACTCCTGGCTGCAGGAGGGGCACGGTAAACAACCCGGAGGCATTCGTTTGCAAGCTTCTCGTTGTCCCGGTCGCAGTCTCCTTAACAACCACGGTTGCCTCCGGTATTACCGATCCGGACTGATCCGAAACGCTGCCCGAAAGCGTGGCGGTATTGATTTGAGCGAACCCGAGTCCGCAATTGAGGACCACAACGGCCAACGCAAGCGCAATCCCCATCCATATGGAGGAGGTGTAGCGCGGTTGCGATTGCGGCCGCCCCTTAAATCCTGATTTGCCGTTCCTGCCGATACCTTCGATCATGGCTCTCTCCCTTACAAGCAATGCAATTCGTCGGTCTTGCCTTGTTCGCGGATCTTTCTTCTTTGGCGTGAGCCGGTTCGCGAAAAACCGTCGACGACGTCATGTATTTGAAGAATGAACAACTTCCCTGGATCCTTGGCCCAGAATGGACGCACGCCCGCTGCTCCACAATGTTTTTCACTGTCTAGAGCCGCTGTTTCACAGTGAAGCCACCGCGTTTTGATCGACAGCAGCAAGCCGAATGCGGTAAACCCTAGGTACGCTGGCCTCGATCAACCGACGCGTTGCGATCTTAGGATTCGCCTCTACGGGGACCGCACGGGCCCCCACCAGAGCGGAGGAAGACTTGTATTTTTCGCGGCGCCAGTTCATGACATCTTCCGCGGCCGCTGGGCTGTTCATGGCCTCCCGCTTTCACGGACTTCCCCATCCGGCCGCCACCGAGGCCCCGCCGTCCCCGTGCTTTCTGCATACGGGATCGGGCTATGCCCCCTTCATCGATGCCTTTCTGCGCCAACTGCGACCGGGTTCCGACGCATTCATCGCTGAAACGTATGCCGCCGAGATCCAGCTCCTGATGGATGCATGGCGAGACTCTCTGCTTTCCTCGCCTCGAGATACTTCCGCGTTACAGTCAACGATTACTCCGGCTTTGAACGCAACCCCCCTCGGCGCGGTGGTCGTCAGCAGTGTCCGAAATCAGCTCCCGGTGCTGTCGGATGTGGCGACGTATCCCGCAGCTCGGCAAATGAGCGGTGCGGCGTTCCTCGATTCTTTAAAGACTTACTTTTCCGGCATCGACAAATTGCGGACGGTCGAGCTTCAAATCGACGGAATCGAGGTATTGGCTTCCGATCCTCTCCAGGTCAGAACCAGCATCCACTTCGACTTTGTGGGTGAATCGAGCGGCCCTCAACGCGAAGAGCGTACTGGCGAATGGGAGGTGGCGTGGCAAAAAGACCCGGCGGGAAAGTGGAGAGCGCAAAGCTGGCTGGGAACGGCCGAGAAACGCAGCCGCCTCACCGGTCCGGGTTTTGTCGACATAACCGGCAGTTGCTTTGCCAACGTGTACTCCTTCGACAAGCAAATGCGGTCAGGATTGGACTACTGGCGCACCGTTCTCGATGGGGCGAGCGGCATCGACATTTATGGTAATAACGGAATTTCCGTCGGCGATTTTGACGGAGACGGCTTCGACGACATTTATGTTTGCCAACCATCCGGCCTTCCTAACCGGCTTTATCAAAACCGCGGGGATGGAACGTTTATCGATGTCACCGACAGGGCCGGCGTTGGCGTGCTGGACGGTACTTCGAGCGCGATCTTCGCCGATCTGAACAACAATGGACACCAGGATCTGATCGTCGTCCGCACCAGCGGGCCGCTGCTTTTTATCAATCGTGGCGATGGGACCTTCGAACTGAAGCCCGATGCCTTCCGTTTCGCTCGGCCGCCACAGGGAACATTCACCGCTTTAGCCGTGGCGGATTACGACCGCAATGGGCTGCTCGACGTCTACTTTTGCCTCTATAGCTATTACCAGGGTCTCAGCGAGTACGAGTTCCCTAAGCCCTATTACGACGCGCAAAACGGTCCCCCGAACTTTCTCTTCAAGAACCGCGGCGATTATTCCTTTGAGGATGTGACTGTCTCTTCAGGAATCGACCAGAACAACAACCGCTTTAGCTTCGCTTGCGGGTGGAACGACTTCGACAATGACGGCTGGCCCGACCTTTACGTCGTCAACGATTTCGGGCGAAAGAACTTATATCGCAATAAGGGCGATGGCACGTTCACCGACGTGAGCGAGCAAGCCGGCGTCGAAGATCCCGGTGCGGGGATGAGCGTCTGCTGGTTCGATTATGACAACGATGGCTTTGAAGACCTGTATGTCGCCAATATGTGGTCGGCCGCGGGCAAACGCATTTCGACCCAAAACGCCTTCCTCCCCGCGGCGCCGGAAAGCAGCCGGCAAACCTACCGGAAACACGCAAACGGGAACTCGTTATTCCACAACTCTTCTGGGTCTGGCAGCTTTACCAATGCGACAGAGGAGTCTGGAACGAGGTTGGGCCGTTGGTCCTGGAGCTCCGATGCCTGGGACTTCGATCACGACGGTTATCCCGATCTTTATGTGGCCAACGGATTCATCTCCGGTCCGCGAGCAGACAACCTCTCAAGCTTCTTCTGGAGACAAATTGTGGCGCGCTCGCTGGCTAACGGGGGCTCGTCCAAGGATTATGCAGATGCGTGGAGCGCCATCAATGAATTTATTCGCTCGGACCACTCATGGAGCGGATACCAACGAAATAACTTTTATCTGAACAATCGAAATGGCTCGTTCGTCGAAGCGGCTGGAGTTCTCGGTCTGGACTTCCTCGACGACAGCCGTTCGTTTGCGCTGGCAGATCTCGACAACGATGGGCGGCTTGAGGTCGTTCTGAAGAATCGAACCGCGCCTCAAATCAGAGTGCTGCACAACGAACTCAACCCGCTCGCTTCGACGATCATTTTCTCTCTTCGGGGGACCAAGGGCAATCGAGACGCAATCGGCGCGGTCATCGAATTAGAAACCTC
This sequence comes from uncultured Acidobacteriaceae bacterium, assembly GCA_963847155.1. Taxonomy (GTDB): domain Bacteria; phylum Acidobacteriota; class Terriglobia; order Terriglobales; family Acidobacteriaceae; genus PALSA-350. The sequence goes on from CAWJZH010000016.1 coordinate 24,487, forward strand.
GCAAGGTAAGCAAAGAAATACTGTCCGCGCCGGTTCGGGTTTTCTCGCTCAACACTCCAAGGCGCTCTGCTTCGGACTCGGAGTCGATTCAGCATCGGTCCGCGCGACCATCACGTGGCCGAGCGGGACCAAGACGGTGTATGAGGCACTTCCGCCGGGTCATCGCATCGAGATCGAGGAGGGCGGGCCCGGCTTCAAATCTGTTTCCTTCCATACCACCCGGACCCCCAGCGAAACTCGGGACGCGGTGATCGCTCCGGGGGACCAATCAGCCGGCTCCGACACCTGGCTGGTCGATCCCATACTGGCTCCAGGGTTTACCTTGAAAGACGCCCACGGAAAAGAATATAGCCTGAATGAGTCCGGTGGCCGGCTCACGCTGCTTGTCTTTTGGAAATCGGACTGCGGCCAAAGCCAGCGGCAACTCGGGGCCATTCAGGAACATTGGAAAGAATGGCCGCAAGGCGAACTGCGGGTCCTGAGCGTGTGTGTCGATGAGCAGCCTCGCGTAGAAACGGCAAACGAACCGGCCTCCGGCTCCTTTCCCTTTCCGGCTCTTCAGTCCGACAAGAATACGCGCGGCATTTACAACATCTTCCATCGCTATCTCTTTGAGCGGCGGCAGGACATGATGCTGCCGACCTCTTTCCTGATCGATCGGGATGGGGCCGCAATCAAGGTATATAGCGGAATGGCCGACCCCGCGCGCATCTTGAAAGACGCAGCAGCCGCGCCGCTGACCGCAAAGGACAGACTGCGGCGCGCACTCCCGTTCGACGGCCGTTATTTCGGGAGCGGCCTTCACCATAACTATTTCACCTATGGCGTAGCCTTCCTGCAATACGGTTACCTCGACCAGGCGTTGAACTCGTTTCAGGAAGCCATTGCGAGAAACCCGGGCTATGCCGCGTCTTATTACAACGTTGGTCTGATCTTCCTGAACAAGAGCAATTTTGAAGAGGCCAAGGCCAGCCTGCTTAAGGCGGTAGAGCTAAATCCGGCCAATGCGGACGCGTGGAATAATCTGGGAGTTATCCACGGTCAACAGGCCGACTATAATCAGGCCGCGCGCGACTTCCAGAAGACGGTGGCTCTTCAGCCAACGCATGTTCTGGCGTTGCAAAACCTGGTGAAACTCTATCGGTTCCAGGGAAAACTGGACCAAGCCCAAGTGCTTCTGGAAAGCGGCGTCGCCGCCGACCCTTCGGTGCCGGAGTTGCATTACGGACTTGGAATGCTTCTCGTCGAACGAAAACAACTTCCACAAGCCGTGCGGGAGTTCGAGATATTGGTACAGCTGCAACCCGACAATGCGGAGGGCCTGAACGGTCTTGGAGTTGTACTCATGCAGATGGGCGATTCAACCCAAGCGATGCGTCGCTTTGAAGACTGCCGGCTGGTGGCGCCTGATTTCGACCGCCCATATTTGAACATGGCCGTTCTTTACATGAGCGCCGGGCAGCGTGGAAAAGCCCATGATCTGCTTTCTCAATATCTCGAGACGCAGCCCGGCAACCAGGAAGTGCGTGAGGCATTGAAGGAAGTAGACAGCGGACAATGAGCATCGCCGATCACTGGAGACTGATAGAGCGAGTGTGCCTTTGGTTCACTCTCCTCGGTTGTTGCTCCAGCGCTCCAACTGTCCTTTGCCAGGCTTCGCCTCCACCTGGCACAGACAAGCAAGTTCCGACGTTTACACCTTCGGGAGTTCAGGGGACCGTCGCTCCGAGCGGGTACTCGGCTGCCGCAAGCGCGGAAGAAACCTCGCAGGTCATGCATCGCACCGCCGGACAGGAGCTGGTCGACGCTTCTATCTTTAATATGGCCGGGACCATTCCAGATTGCGCTCAGGAAATGCATTTGCTCGCCGGCCTTCGTGAGGATCCACAAAGCTTTAAAGGCAACCACTCTCTGGGACTTTTCTATCTGTACCATCAGGACTTTTCCCGGAGCATCCATTACCTGCAAGAGAGCTCGCGGCTCGCCAAAACCGGTCACGACTATTCTCGTGATCTTGCGCTCGCCTATCTAGGAGCGAAGCAATACAGCAACGTAATTGCTTCGCTTCAACAAGTCTCTGGTGCACAGAACCTGGATGCACTCTCCCTCAGAATTTTGGCGGCGGCATACTATGCATCGGGAAACACTCCACAATCTATCGCGGAATATCAAAGGGCCGGAGAAGTGGATACATCGGAGGGAACTCAGTTTGCGGTCGGCATGGCTCTGATACGGATAGGCGCAACGGAGGAGGCCGCCGGAGTCTTTAACCTGGCAACGGCGGTCCACCCTTCGTGGGCGAGATCATGGATGGGACTCGGGATTGTTCAGAGCCTGCAAGACCGTAAAGCGGATGCTGCCCACTCTCTGCTCCGTGCCACCGATCTCGACCCGGACTACCTGCCTTCTTATTCCTTTCTAGCTCCCCTTTTCGGCTCCGTTCCCGCCGCCGATGCCGAAATAAGACGCAAGCTTGAGGTGCTCGTTGTATCCCATTCCGACAGTGCCGAAGCCCATTTCGATTATGCGCGGCTGCTTTGGAAGCAGAAACTCTTGGAACCTGCGGGCCCTCAGTCTGCGGAAATCGAAAAGCAGCTCAACCTCGCGATTGAAAAAGATCCTGACGAGGTCGACACACACCTGCTGCTGGGCGAAGTCTATGCCGATGCGAAGGCCTATCCTAAAGCGATAGAAGAGTTCAAGCAGACCATCCGATCGGATCCTGACGATAGCCACCTGCATTACCGGCTGGCACAAGCCTACCGAATGAACGGACAACCGACGCTTGCCGACGAAGAGTTGCGGAAGTTCGAAGCCCTGAATAGCGGGAAAAGCGAAGGCAGAGAACTTCCGGAGGCGAGCGAAGCGATCATGAAAGCCGCCCCGTGCAACAGTGTGGAACCGTAGCCACCCTGACACTGATCGCAGCAGCCGCAGCGGCTGGACTCATCCCAGCTCAACGCGCAGCCTCAACCAATCCATCGCAAGCTTTAAGGACCGAATAGCAGTCAAATAAATTTAAGAGCAAGCAAGTCAGCTTGCTGAAGAAGCACGCAAGGTAATCACGCGGAAGTCGACAATCAGGTATTGCTGTGTCGTTTGTAGGAAGGCTCACAATCACTGGTCCTGAATTGAGCGCAGAATGATATCCTCCTCTCTGTAACCGGTAGGTGGAGTGTGGGCTCGAGAAACAAGAAGGGGAATGTCGCGGAATTCTGCGCTCAATCCCTGCTCAAATCTCCGACCGTCAAGATTCGCGACGTGTATTGCCAAGGGAGTTGTCTTGGTAAGAGCGCCGAAGAATTCGCAACCGCTACGGAACTCGTATTTCCGTATCGAGGCGCCTTCATGCGCCATCTTGGGAGCGACCAGGCGGTAGCGGAGGGGAACCAAGTGATGTTCTTCAATGTTGCTGAAGGCTACCGTATTAGCCATCCGGTTTCGGGGGGAGACGCGAGCTTGTCGTTGGCAATCAGCGAAGAGCTGCTCCTTGAACTGGCGCCCGCAACTCTTCTTCGTGATAAGAAGACTCCTGCATTTCGAGGACAGCGTCTGCGGATCGACGCACGGGCTCAGGTACTTGTGGCTCTTCTGCGCCATAGCCTGCGCGAGGACATCGCTCAGCCATTGGAAGCCGAGGGCCTGGCGCTAACCTTGATCCGCCGTGCGTTGGGGCCGCGCACCACGCATGAAGCGGGCGCGAGTCTCGGACGGCAGCGGCTGGTTGACCGGGTCAAGCTTGTCTTGGCAAGCGACTTCACGCGACGCTGGACACTGGCCGAAATCGCTGCGGAAGTGCGCGGTTCGCCGGTCTATCTCACTCAGGTCTTTCAACAAGTCGAAGGCATGCCTCTCTATCGCTATCAACTGCGCCTGCGATTGGCGCGGGCTCTCGACCTTCTTGCCCAATATGACGATCTGACCTCTCTAAGCCTGGATCTGGGCTTCTCGAGCCACAGCCATTTCAGCGCCGCATTCCGTGAAGCTTACGGACGCTCACCCTCCGACTTCAAGCAGTCGGCGCTCCGCCGTTAGGACAATCCCGGCAAATCGCTAAATATTCTGACAGCGGCGCTCCCTCCGTTCATGGCCTACTGAATTTGCCCGGTTTCGGGTACTGATCTCGGGTACTGAAGGAGAAGACCATGGCTGAGAGAACATGTGCGGCGTGCGATTGCGCGCTCGAAGAAAATTCCATCAAGGTCACTATCGGCGGCAAAACAGTTGAGGTTTGCTGCGAGGAGTGCGCACAGAAATTGAATGAAGCGGCCGCTTCTGCTGCCACATCGGGGAGAGGCTAAACCATGGCGGCGAATGATTCTTCGACGATCCGGCGCAGCGTTGAGATTCCCTCCGGATGCATCAGCTATTTAGAACAGGGAAGTGGACCAATAGAGAGGCATCAATGAGCATCGACACAGCAATCGTGCACTCGCAAGGCTTTCAGGAGCACGGGATGACCGGCCAAAACCGAAAGGCTGCCCAGTTCCGGGCTTTGCATATCCCCGGAAAACCGCTCGTCCTCTTCAATATCTGGGACATCGGCAGTGCGCGGGCGATCGCTGGGGCAGGTGCAAAGGCAATCGCAACGAGCAGTTGGTCGGTCGCACATGCGAATGGCTATGACGATGGCGAGCAGGCGCCGCTCAATTTGGTAATCGATAATCTACGACGGATTGTCTGTGCGACCGATCTGCCAGTGTCCATCGATTTGGAAGGCGGCTATGGTGCCACGGCGGAGGAGGTAGGCAGCACTGTCCGCCTCGCAATCAGAGCAGGAGCCGTAGGCTGCAATTTGGAGGACAGCATTCCGGCAAGCGGAAAACTTCGGGCCGTCATCGATCAGGCGGAGCGCGTCCGAATTGCCCGGCGCTCTGCAGATGAGGCAAAAGTCCACTTCTTCATCAATGCTCGGACCGACGTTCTCTTTCAGAATTCGACAAGTCAGCATGACGATGCGATGGTTGCAGAGGCAGTCGAGCGGGCGCACGTCTATGCCGATGCCGGCGCAGATGGGCTCTTCGCACCCGGTCTTACGAACCTCACTTTGATTGCGCGACTGGTTGAAACCTCTCCGCTCCCGATTAATGTCATGGTGGTCGATTTCACTTCGCCGTTGAGTGCCCTCGCAGAGCAAGGTGTTGCGAGAGTGAGCCATGGACCGCGTCCCTACCTGCTGGCGATGAAGGTATTGGAAGAAGCGGCACGCGACGCGAACTTCGGCTGCTGATGCTGCACATGAGTGAAGCAAGCGCAACCCACTGTCCGGTTTTCGTGGTCTGAATACCCCATGGCGGCGGTCTCCCTATCTACCTGCAAAAGCCGGGCCGACTTATCCCAATGGCGACTTACCGCGCACACATTCTATTTCGACAGCTGAGCCGTCGATCCAGTGAAGAACAGAGCGCTACCTGATTAACAATAAATGTTCTTGTGCTCTCGGAACGGCGGGTAAAGCGCCTTCTAGGGCTTAAGTTCCCGCAAGCCATCTCGTCCGCAGCCCCTCAGCGCTCCAGAACCAGGAAAGCGGAACCCTCCCAACGACCCTTATGGCGCATAGGACGCCTAAGCCGCACACTTCCGCCGAAGTCCAGCCAAGCAACCAGACACTGCGTGCTCAACGTTGTCGTTGAACGCGTCTTTTGGCGGAGGCCCTCCTCCGGCTTGGTTCCCACGGCAAGCCAGGGCAGGTGGGTATCTAGAATGAAAGGGTTGGAGTTCTTGCCGTCGCCGCGCGGTGAATTTCCTGTAGACGTCCAACGGACGACACTGTATACATAAAAAAGCAGATTGCCTTTCGCTCGTCTTTCTCGCCCCGAGTTGTGCGCGCTTGGCCCCGTCTTGATCTGTTTTGCTTCCGAAGTTCGGGCCAATACCGGCGCAGCCCCCGTCCTGCCTACGCCAACCTGTATTTTTCCGCTATAGCCGTCAACGGCACTAGACATTTTCATCAGGAGTATGCGCGATGAGCTCTTTTCTTCGAGGCGTTACGTGTGGTTGGTTAACAGTTTTGACCATGGCTGTGCTCAGCTGCCCGGGTGCTGCTTATGCCCAGGATCTCGCGGGGAAAGGGGCGCTTCGAGGTACGGTCGTCGACCAGGCGGGAGCTCCAGTGCCCAGCGCGACGGTTGTTCTGCGCAACGATGCGATTGGGTTGGTGCGTAATCTTCAGTCATCCTCAGATGGCGGATTTCAGGCCGCGTCCCTGCCACCGGCTTCCGGCTATACGTTGACCGTAAGCGCCAACGGTTTCGCGAACTACACGGCAAAAGAGATTGCGGTCCACGTGGGCGAAATTGCTACTATCCCTATTTCACTTAGTGTTTCCGGCGCTGCGGAAACTGTCCTGGTCGAGGCGTCCAGCGAAGCGCTGGAGACGACGCGTTCGGGTGTCTCCGAGCTGGTGAGCCAGCGCGAGATCAACGACCTGCCGATCAACGGACGCCGCGTCGACCAGTTTGTGCTGCTGACGCCGGGCGTCACCACCGATGGGTCGGGCGGAGAGCTAACGTTTCGCGGAGTGCCGGGGAACAACGTGTTTCTCCAGGACGGTATCGACGTGACCCAGCAATGGGGCCAGGATGACGCAGGCGGTACCAGCGCATTTTCGCCGCTCTCGCAGGATGCCGTGCAGGAGTTCCAGGTACAGACCTCCAACTACAGCGCGGAGTTTGGCCACGCTGCGGGCGGGATCGTCAACACCCTGACCAAGAGCGGTACGAACAGCTTCCATGGTTCGGCATTCGACTTTTTCAAGAATCGAACGCTCAACTCGCCTGATCCTTTTTCACTCGACGCTAACGGCAATCTCTTCAACCCACCCAACTGGCGGCACCAGGTTGGCGGCTCGATTGGCGGCCCAATCAAGCACGACCGCCTCTTCTTTTTCGGCAACACGGAAGAGACGCGGGAGAGCCGGCCGCTGGTGAGCTCCTATAGCGACCCACACTTGAACTCTGATGGAAGCTTTGTCGCCGGCGCATGTGACACCACGGTCGCCACCGCGGACCAGTGTGCGGCGGCACAGAATTATATTCAACGGACCTATGCCACTCTGTCGCGGAGACTGAATGAGAATGTAGGTTTTGCCAAGCTGGACTGGCGGCCAACCGACAAGGATAGCCTGACTGGCAACTTCAACCTGATGCAGTTTTCTTCGCCGAATGGAACGGTGAGCGCGACGGCGCTCACGGACGGCACGGGCTTCTACCCCAACGGCAACCAGATCGATTTGACCCGCTGGGGGCGGTTCTCCTACACCCGGGTGGTGTCCCCGAGCGCGCTGAACGAGTTTCGCTTCGGCTGGTTCAAAGACACACGCAAACAGTCACTCGAGAACGGTCTGCTGCCGAGCAACGGGCTGCGTTCGGGGCTTTCGGTATCGAGCCTGGCTAACCTGGGAGTTTCGGTCAACATTCCCAACTCGCAGCCCTCTGAGGATCGCTTCAGCTTTGTAGACAACTACTCGGTTACGTTGCGCAACCACCAGGTGAAGTTTGGGGTGGAGACGAACTACTTGCGGGACGTGGAGAATGCGCTGTTTTTCGCCAAGGGTGAATATTTCTATAGCACCATCACAGACTGGGCGCAGGACCTGACGCCGGTTGCCGGCGAAGCGGACGCGGGAAGGCACTGGAGCGGGTTTTTGCAGAGTTACGGCCCATTGCGTACACGCGCGATCGTGCGCGACTACAACGGTTACGTGCAGGACCAGTGGCAACTGAAGCGCGAGCTGACGCTGAACCTCGGCTTGCGTTATGAGTTCAACCGGTTCACGCAGCCTCCGGAAAACCCGGCGTATCCGCAAACCGGTCAATTGAACGAGCCGGCCAAGAATTTCGCTCCGCGGCTGGGGTTTGCCTACGGCATGCATAACGGAGACACGGTGTTGCGCGGGGGGTTCGGCATTTCCTATGCACGGTTGCCTTCGGCCAGCGTCATCCGTCTGCAGCAGCGCAACGGCACCATCCAGAAGACTATCTTCTTCGTCGGCGGCAACCAGGCCGGGCCGACGTTTCCGGGGTATTTGTTGCAGGCGCCGAATCTATCCGGTGGCGCCAGCAATGTGACCTTTGCCGATCGTAATCTGGCGACTCCCTATACGGAGCAGGCAGATCTTACTTTGGAGCAGAAGATCGACAACAAGACCACGTTCGATATCGCGTACCTGTGGAACAACGGGGTCAAGTTTCTTACCCGCGTCGACGATAACCTGAAGCCCCCTACGAGCACGTTTACCTACGACATTCTCAACCAGAGCGGCGCGCAGGTAGGCACTTACACGACCCCGGTTTACACCAGGAACTACTTCGATCCGAGTATTGCGGTGTTGAATCATATCTACAACGGTGGGCGGCTTTACTACGACGCACTAGTGGTTTCGGTGAACCGGCGCCAATCGCGTTACTCACAGTTCTCGCTTTCCTATACCTGGGCGCACTCCATGGATAACGGCCTGGGGGCGGGCGCGGATAACATCTACTACACCGACCCGCCTATCACGGTTCACAACGGCGATCAGGCGTTCGAGCGGGGGAACTCTCCGCTCGATCAGCGTCAGCGGCTAGTGGCTACCGGAATTCTGACGCTGCCCATTCATCATTACGGTTCGTGGTTCCTCAATACGATCGGCAACGGATGGGCGACCTCCCTTATCCAAACGTACGCCACGCCGCAGGGCGTCGACCCACAGGTGGTTATCAATGGTCAGCCTTTCGCCAATGCAAACTCAACGTCGACGCTGAGCGGTGTAGGCATCGGGTTTGCCGCTACGCAGCGGGTTCCGTTCGAGCCGCGCTCCAGCCTGAAGCTCGGCACTACCATTCGCTCGGATGCTCGTCTGACAAAGACCTTCCTCATGCCGCGAGAACAAAGCATCACCCTGAACGCGGAGATCTTCAACGCGTTCAACTACACCACGGTGACGGCGGTCAATACCACCGCGTACTACGCGAATGCGGATGGGACTTTGACGCCGTACGATCCCGCGGCGTCCGGAAATATTCCGGCGACTCCCGGCAAAGGGTATGCCTCGGCTGGGTTCCCCGATGGCACCAATGCAAGGCGTGGGCAGGTGTCTGTCCGCTACACTTTCTAGTACATGAGATTTGTCGCGGGTCTTGTTCTTGCCTGCAGTTTAGTGGCTCTGCCGGTTTGGGGTCAGGGCCGGTATGTGATCGCCGACCAGGATGCCTCCAGCACGGCGGACATGGCGTTGATGCTGCTGCTCCAGTCGCCGGAGGTTCGGCTGCTGGGCATTACGGTCATAACGGGGAATAGCTGGCGTGACGAGGAAGTCGCGCACGCGCTACGGCTGGTCGAGGCTCTTGGCAAAACCGACGTGCCGGTGCTCGCCGGCGCGGTTTTTCCCCTGGTCCGGACGGCTGAGGAAACTCGGCTCTCCAATCAGCTTTACGGCAAACCTTCTTTCCTAGGAGCCTACACGGCTCCCAGCGCGCCGGTTGGTTGGGACAAGGTTGATCCCGCGGCGCTGCCTGAAGGTCCACCCAAAATTCGTGCCGGGGATGAGAATGCGGCGCAGTTCATGGTGCGCATGGTGCATGCGCATCCTCACCAGGTGACGATCGTAGCGTTGGGGCCACTTACCAATGTAGCGTTGGCTTGCCGGCTGGATCCTCATTTCGCTGAGTTGGCGCAGGAGTTGGTGCTGATGGGGGGTAGTTTGAATCCTCAGACGGAAGCCGCGGAGTGGGTGAACCGGCCGCGGCACGAGTTCAATTTCTGGTTTGATCCCGAGGCGACCAGTATCACGCTGCGCGAGAAGTGGGCTAAGGTGACTACCACGACGATTGATGTTTCGCTCAAGACGCGGACGGAGCCTGAGGTGCTGGATGGTTTGGCCAAGGCGCATAGTGCCGCGGCGCAGTGGGTTACGCGGTATACGACACGGCCGGTGTTTCCTAATTATCTTTGGGATGAGCTGGCGGTGGCGGCGTGGATGGATCCTACGCTGATTCGGGGCGAGCGGTTTGTGTATATGGACGTGGCTACGGACCATGGCGCTGCTTATGGTGATACGCTTGTTTACACGGATGCAGACAAGCCCAGCTCTGGTGCCTAGTAAGGTGCATGCGATCACGGATGTGGATTTACCGACGGTTGCAGGGGATGATTGTGGAGCGGTTGTCTAAGTAGAGAGTGGAGTGTTTCGATGGCTGGAAGAATTATCAGAGTGGGGATGTTTGGAGCCGTACGGTTACGGTGAATGGGTTTGCGGTGGATGAGTTGCGTTCGGTGTTGCAGAAGTCTATTCGGCGCGGGACTGGTGGAGGAGGCGGCTCTCGCGGCTTATGAGCTTTTTGCGAATGGGCTGGAGACGGAAGAGGTGCTTTGGCGCAGGTTGGAGATTATTGCCACCGAGGATGTTGGGTTAGGGTTGGCGAATGCTCCGGCGATTATCGAGGCGCTGTATGCGCAGGCATCGCGTATGGTGGATCGCGGGGATCGTTGGATTTACTGCGCGCATGCGGTTCGTTTGCTGGCGACCGCTCCCAAGGACAATATGTCGATGGAGCTCGCAGGCTGGACGCGGGCTGTCGTCGAGCGCGGCGAGCGGAAGCCTGTGGTTGAGGACTACATGGTGGATGTGCATACGCGGCGGGGAGCGGAGATGGGGCGCGACGTCGCGCATTGGTGGAATGAGGGTGCCAGGTTGAACAATCGTATTCCGGGCTATGACCCTAAATGGGGCGAGTATCTTCGTAGGTTGGCGGGAGCCGAGGAGCGTGGGTAGTTTTGAAGGCCCAGGACTACGTCCCGGGCTAAGTTCAGCCAAACCTATCCAAATTAGGTCGTTGTGCTATGGCGGGAATTGATTTCTCAACTACAGCCGATGGTTCTGGACGGGTGCCGCATGTTCGCCCAAGCGTACACCCGGATTTCCTGTCGAGTTCTCTGGCGCTGATGAACTACATGCGGGTTTCCTTAGTGAAAGCCGCACACGCATATGTTGGCGGGGCCCCGTGCAGGAAATCCGGGGCCATGGGCCGAAAACGGTTCCTTCCGACACTTTCATTCCATGGGCAAGGACTCTTGCTCTTGGCCGCTATGTTTTCGCTATGTAGTAAAAGCGTTGGGAAGGTTGCGCCCGTTAAGCGCTAACTTATTGATATGTTTTTCTTCAATCACCCACAAAAATCGTCATCCTGAGCGAAGCGCCTCACAGATTGATCGCGTGACAGAGTGCCTGGGCGCGGACTCGAAGGACCCCGAGGGAGCTAATCTTGTCCATGCTGTTCGGGGCTTTCAATCACCCAAGCCTGAGGACAGTACCCTTCCTAGGGTACTCACTTCGTGGTCATGGGTGTATCTTTTCCTGCGCTGTAATCATCTTCCGTCCCCGGGTCTGGGCAAAGTGCGAGCTTCCGTGGTTGAGAAGCCTCAAACAGCATGCGCAAATTAAGGACCGCCGAGGTCCTTCGACTCCGCGCCCAAGCACTCTGTCACGCGATCAATCTGTGAGGCGCTTCGCTCAGGATGACGATTTTGTGGGAACTTGAAGAAAAAACATCACCAAAGAACATCCTAATAAGTTAGCGACTTGTGGGGCTGCGCCCCGTCTTTTTCGGCCCAAGTACCTTGAGCGAACATGGGGCACCCGTCCCTCTCCTTTAGATTTCCTGGTCCTCCGGCCTTCCTGGTCCCGAGTGGAGAGTGCTACCGATACTTAGTGAGTACTCTTTGTTCCAGAGCGCGGGTTAGTTCGTAGAGAGTGACGGAGAGAGCCATCGCCAGCAGGCTCGCGCCCAGGGCTCGGGCGAGGTGGAATTGCTGCATGGTTACGGCGAAGAGGGTGCCCAGGCCTCCGGTTTGCATCAGGTACTCAGCTACCAACGCTACCAATACGCTGTAGGTCGCTCCCACGCGGAGGGCTGCGGCTAGTTGCGGCAGGGCGGCCGGCAGGGCTAGTAGGCGTAGGGTTTGCCAACGGGATGCTTGCAGTACTTGGAAGACGTCGGGTGACATGGCGGGTAGAGCTTTTAGGCCTGCGGCGCTCAAGACAAAAGACGGGAAGAAGGTCATGACGGCTACGGCGATGAGCTCGGTTCGGCCTTCATAGCCGAAGAGACGGGCTACGATGGGGATCAGGCAAACGACCGGCGTCGAACTGAGGAGTAAGGCGAAGGGTGTGGTGACGCCTGCCAGGAACTCCGAGAACCAGGCTGCAATTGCCAGAATGAGCCCGGCTGCCATGCCGATGGCCAGGCCTCCCAGGGCGAACGCCAGAGTGTGCAGGGCCGGCAGCAGGTAGGCTCCCGGAAAACGGAGCAGGTCGCTGAAGACGGCTCCAGGTGAGACCAGCACGATGCTGCTGTACCCGGCGGTGCTTACCCATAGCTGCCATAGGAGCAGCAAGAGAAGGATCGGGCCAGAGATCGACCAAGCGCGCCGCATCAGCCGATCCTCCGGCGCGCGGCTCGCTCTGCAAGCGTGAGCAGGCCGTAGCCGATAAGTGTAATCGCGGCAATGACAATTACCGTGGCCCAGAGCAGGGGTATCTGGAAGTTTTGCATGCTGTTGAGCACTACGATACCTAACCCGGTCGGGGCGCCGAACCACTCGCCGACAATGGCTCCGATCATGGCGCTGCCGGCAGCGATTTTCATGCCACTTAGTATCGACGGCAGCGCGGCGACCGTCTCGAGCTTCATGAGCCGTTGCCAGCGAGTCGCGCCGAGGGTCGTAAACATCAGGTCCAGCCTGTGGCTTGAGGCGCGCAAGCCTAGTCCGGTCGAGATGTAGAGCAGGAAGAAGACGGGAACCGAGGCCAGGGCTGCCGGAGTGTCTTCGCGGCCGGCAGTGATGATCAGGATCGGTCCGAGGGCGATTACCGGGAGAGCATTCACCAGCACGGCCATCCGGTCTAGACCTCCGCGCAGGATGGGGACCAGGTGGGCAAGGACCGCGACAGCTGCTCCTGCACACGCGCCCACCGCATAGCCGATGGCCGCGGAGCCCAGAGTTGCGGCTGCGGAGCGTAAGAGCAAGGCACGCTTGGGGGCGTCCAAGTAAACGCGCAGCACCTGGCTCAGCGCGGGCAGGGTCTCGCCTAAGGCTCCGCTGCGACCGAGGAGTTCCCAGGCGCCCAATAGCAGCAGGCAGCCCAACAGCGCGTAGAAGAGGCTTCGTGGCTTCATGCGGGTTCCAGACTGGCGGTGAGTTCATCGGCCAGACGGTGGAATTCGGGGGTGCGCATGAGCGCGGCAGGCCTCGGCCGTGCGAAATCCACGATTGTGTCGATGCGCACCCGGCCTGGACGCTCGGTCAGCACGAGGACGCGATCGGCCAGGAGCACGGCTTCTTCCACGCTATGTGTCACCATCACGGTGGTGGGGCGGCTCTCGAGCCAGATGCGCTCGAGTTCGAAGTTCATCCTGCGACGCGTGACCGCATCCAGGGCGCCGAAGGGTTCGTCGAGCAGTAGGAGTTTTGGCTTCAGGGCCAGCGCGCGGGCGATCGCTACCCGTTGGCGCATGCCGCCTGATAGCTCCGCGGGGCGGGCGTGCTCGAAGCCATTGAGGCCAACGAGCGCGATCAGCTCGCTGAATGCGCTCTTTTGCTGGATGGAAGACCGGCGACTTCAAAGGGCAGACGGAGATTGCCTTCCACGGTTCGCCAGGGCAGCAGGGCGTGCTCCTGGAAGGCGATGCCGAGGGCGTGCTGGGCCTGTAGTTCGCTTGGCGGCAGGTTGTTGATCTTGACTTCACCGGTGGTTGGCTCGTCGAGGCCGGCCAGCAGGTGCAGCACGGTACTTTTGCCGCAGCCGGAAGGACCGATGAGGGCTACGAATTGGCCATCCGGCACATGCACATCGATGGGGCCCAGAGCTGCGAACGACTGCTTGCCGCGCGATCCGGTCCGGCGAAGGAATGATCGTGTTACCTCGCATAAGGCAAGTGTCGCCATGGTTTAGCTGATCACCTCATCGTAGCGGGTCATGATGCGCTGGTATTGGTTGCGTAGATGTTCGCGCATAGGCGCCAGATCGACGGTGGTGAGCTCGCCGTCGCGCAGCACAATGCGGCCGTCGATGATGACGGTCTGCACATCGCGGCCTACGGTACTTTCGGCTAGCGTGATCATGGGATCGACGACCGGGAACTGGTCGGGGTCGGTGGTGCCCACGAGCACGATGTCGGCGAGCTTCCCGATTTCGAGCGAGCCGATGGAGTTGGCAAGACGGGCTGTCGCAGCTCCTCCGCGCAGTGCCTGATGCAGGATCTGTTCATGGGTGACCGGCACGTCGACGTGGTAAGGAGTGCCTGCGGTTGCCTGTTGTCCCAGGACTGCTCCATGCAGCACCTGGAACATATCCAGGCTTGCGCGGGTGGCGGCGCCGTCGGTGCCGAAGCCGATGCGAATCCCACGGCGCATCATCTCCAAAACGCGAGGGAAGCCCATGCGGTAGTTGTTCAGCGCGCAGTGGCAGGCGGAGACTTCGCGCTGCGCGTAGAGGTCTACTTCGCGGTTGCTGAGCAGCACGGAGTGGGCGGCGTGGACGTAATGATCGAGGCATTGTGTTTGCTCGAGATACTCGGCGGGCCGCACACCCCAGCGGGCGATGGCGTAATCCACTTCGTAGGTTCCTTCGGCCAGGTGCGTGTGGATCGGGGTTTCGAGGGCGTGAGAGAGCTCGCACATACCTTGGCGTAAGGCGTCGGTGTTGACCATGATCTGGCGCAGGGCAAGCCATGCGTTCACGCGGGGATGGTCTTTCCAGCGCAACACTAATTCTTCCGACCGGCGCAGCGCTTCGGCGGTGGAGCAGCGCATGTTGGCGGGCAGGTCTTCTTCGGTGTCCATGGTGGAGAGAGCGATGCGGCCGCGGATGCCGATTTCATCGGCGGCGCGGCCCATCTGGTCGGCGAAGGGTCCACCGGCTTCGAGGAAGCAGGTGGTGCCGGAGCGGATCATGGCGGCATAGGCGGCCAGGCCGCTGGCGTAGACGTCTTCCTCGGTAAGGCCGCTTTCGAAGGGGATGAGATAACGCTGCCACATGGGATTGCGCAGCTCGCCGCGGCGCTGGATGGCTTGTAGTTTGCCGTGGAGAAATTGCTGCGCGGTGTGCACGTGGCAGTCGATCAGGCCGGGCATGGCTATGGTGTCCGGGGCGCGCAGGGTTTCCTTTGCGGCCGGTGCTTCCGCGGACTTTCCCAGCCAGGTGATGGTGTTTCCGGTGATGGCGATGGCGCCGTCTTCGAGGATGGTTTCAGACGGGTCGAAGCAGACGACGCGGCAGCCTGTGATCAGCAGGTCTATGTTGTTTTGGTTCATGGGGCTTGGGTTCATGGGGTGAGCTCTTTTGTTCGTTGGTAGGCCTCTTCGAGAAGACTCATGTCGCGGAGGCGCTCTGGTGGAGGCAGTTTGGGACGGCCGGTCACGCGGGCGGCTGCGTACATCGGTCCGGCGAAGGCTTCTTCACTGAACCAGAAGGGGATGGTTGATCCGGGTTCGGTTTCCAAAGGGATTTGTAATCGATTCAGTGTCGTTTGTTGCTGAAGGTCAAGGCCGAGGTCGGAGCCGTAGCGTTCGACGGCGAGGCGGGCTCCATAGGCAGGGTCGGCGGCATTCACGGCGTGTCCTCGCAGCAGTGCGGTGAGAAAGCGGACGAGTTCGCGGCGCCGGTTTTTCAGAGTTTGGCGTTCGATGGTGAGGAGCGAGGTCGAGACTCGGTAGCCCAGGTCGTAGAGGCGGGTCACATAGAAGTCGGTTCCTTCGCGCAGGCCCATTCGTTCCAGGGTTTGTGGCTGGTTGGTGACGAAACAGAAGTAGGCGTCCCCTGCATGCTGGAGCAGGGGTTCGGGGGAGAAGCCTACGGGGACCATGGTGTAGGTCTCGGGCAGGTTGTTGATGCGGAAGAGGGCTTGCAGAATGGCTCGCTCATTGGGTCCCTGGACGAGGAAGCGTTTGTGGGGTAAGTCTGCCGGGGTACGGATAGGGTTATCAGGTAGGGAGAGCAGGCCGATAGGAGTGATGGGGAAGAGAGAGGCCAGGATCACGAAATCATTTCCCTGGGTGATGGCGTCGCAGAAGGGGAGCCAGTCGGAGTCTCCGAAGTCGGCTTCGCGGGCGGAGATTTCGAGTACCGGCTGGGGGGCGTTGGGCCCTCCGGGCAGATATTTGAAGTGGAGGCCTTCGTTGGCGATGTAGTTGCGGTCTAGGGCTACCCAGAGGTCGGCGTATTCGACATCGGGCACCCAGCCGAGGGCCATCGTGAGGTCGCCGGCGCGGTGGCGGTGGCAGCCGGTGAGGGTGGCTGCCGTGGTGAGGGTGGTGAGTTGGATGAATTGGCGGCGGTGCAATCCTTCTCCGTGGTTTGAGTCTCGGGGGTCAATCTGCAGAGAAGTTTGTTTCAGCAGATGCGAAAGCGTTCGTTGGGCTGCGCCCTTCTTTTTCGGCCCACGTACGCTCAGGCGAACGTGGGGCACCCGTCCTACTACTATGTGGTTCTGCTATGAGGTTCACACATTACCCAGGACGGTTTCCGGGAATATTTTCAGGCGTCCCCTCGGAACTCTTCAGGGTGTTTTGTCTTTGTATTGGTCCCAGTGCTTGAGGAGCTCGCTCGTGACGATGCTGCCTACCTGGTAGTTCGCTTCCAATGACGGGAGGTAGCCGGGGGAGCTGGCCAGGTTTTCGAAAAGGCTTTTTACTGGCGAGGTTCCTGGTGGGGGCACTGTGAAGTTGCTGGCGGTTCTTAGCACCAACAGACGGGATTTGTTGACGCGACCGAGTTGATGCAATTTGTCTATGGCCAATACCATGCCCTGGTCCTCACAGTCGGCAATTTCGAGAGAACCTTTGCCTCTCGTGTATAAACGCACCCAGTCTTCGGCCCATTGGTTCAGGATGGCTCCGTGCCAGAAATGATCGGTTCCCAGGCTGTCGCCTTCCACTACTTTGGGTGGCTGCTGCGCGATGGGATCGTCGGCGAAGCGGGCTCGGCTGGCTTTTAGTTCGGGGGAGTCGGCGAGCGGCGTTTGTTTGGTTAGCCCATAGGCCCAGTCGACCAAAGAAGGGTTTAGATCGTAGACAATTTTTCCTACCCCTCCGGAACCCTCATCGGAAACACCCGCGGCAGGTGCATGGTCGATGTTTGCAGGTACTTTGTTGGGTTCCGTAGCTCCCAGGGCAATGGTTCCATAAGGCCAGTCTGAGGGTATTTCACGGCTGTCGATTTCAAAGGCTGGATCTCCGTCAATGACCTGACGCACCCAGACAGCACTGCCTACGGTGAGCGTGGCCGGGTTCGCGCCTCCTATGCCGCTCAGCAGAATGTAGGTGTGACTGAGGTCGACGTTGGGATTCATGGCCAGCGCCATCATCTGCACAGCGCAGCGCGAGGTGGTGCCGCTCACCATCGCGTAGAGGCCGGCGCCATTGGTCAGCAGCGCGTGGTCCAGGCCAGGGACCGGGACCGTTTTATCGAGGTTTTGGCGCTCCACCCAATATTGAAGTTCGCCTGGGATATCTCCCCGGTCCTGGCCGGTTTCATACGTGGCGACAACGAGTACTTTGGGACGAATGATTTCGGCCGCGTGCGCCGAACAGGCACACCACAGCAGGAGACAGATCACCGGCAACAAGATGCGGGACATACCGTAGATATACACGGTCTGTGCGCGATCAGCGCGTGTTTTCGCCGGCTCCGTTGAATGTGGCTGCTCCGGCTCGGGCCATGGCGAGGATTCTGCCGGGGAAGATACCGAGCACCAGGGTGGCGGAGACCGTCAGCAGCAGAGCCAGCGTCAGCGAAGCCTTGAGGCCCGGAATCAACTGCACCGGCGCATCGTCGGTTGGCTTTCCGTAGATAGACATGAGCAGGCGCAGATAGTAGTAGGCGGCCACGCCGCTGTTCACCAGGCCAATCACGGCCAGCCATACTTCACCCGAGTGGAGGGCCGCGGTGAAGACATAGAACTTGCCGAAGAAGCCGCCGGTGAAGGGAATCCCTATGAGCGAAAGGAGGAAGAAGGCTAACGCACCACCAAGGAGCGGAGAGCGGTAGGCGAGACCGCGATAGTCGGCCACGGAAACCAGCCGCTCGTCGTAACCGCCGGCATGGCTGACGATGGCGAAGGCGCCGACGTTCATGGCGGCATAGGTCGCGGTGTAGAACATGGCAGCGGCGATGCCTTCGCCGGAGAGAGCGGTGAAAGCGACCAGGGTGTAGCCGGCGTGGGCGATGGAAGAATAAGCAAGCATGCGCTTGACGCTGTGCTGGCGAAGAGCACCCAGATTACCGATGGTCATGGAGAGCGCAGCCATGATCCACACCAGCAGTAGCCAGTGGGCTTGCAGTTGTGGATAGGCTCCGTAGAGGAGGCGCAAGAGGACGGCGAAGGCAGCGACCTTGGGCGCCGTGGACATCAAGGCTACGACCGGCGAAGGAGCGCCCTCATACACATCGGGCGTCCACACTTGAAAGGGCGCGGCCGATACTTTAAACCCGAGGCCGATCAAAATCATGGCCACGGCAAGGGTGGCAAAGCCAGGAGCCGGACTATTGGGAAGGGCTGCGGCTACATCGGAAATATTGGTTGTTCCGGTAGCGCCGAAGGTGAGGGCGATGCCGTAGAGAAAGAATGCGGTGGCAAAGGAACCCAGCAGGAAATATTTAAGCCCGGCTTCGGGGCTCTTTCCAGTGCGCTTGCGAATGGCGGCCAGGATGTAAGTGGCGATGGAGGAGATTTCCAGGCTGATGAAGACCAGGAGCAATTCCACGGCGCTGGTCATCAGACACATGCCAGTAGCGCCGAATAAAACCAGGGGGTAATACTCGGCCGGCCTTTCCTTGCTGCCGTCGAAGACATCAAAAGCAATCAGGAGTGCGACCAATACGATGCTGCAGATGAGCACGTGGAAGAAAACGCTGAAGGCATCGGTTTGTACAGTGCCGTAGAAGGCGGTTCCCGCGGGGAGGCCCAGTTGCCATACGCTCGCGATCAAAGCGGCGACCACGCCTCCGAGCGCAAGAAAGCCCATTGGCTTGCGCGTCATCCCGGGCGGCATCACGGGCTCGATGAGCATGATGAGGATGCCGGTGATGGTGAGCAGTAATTCCGGCAGAATGCGATAAGCATCAGGCACAATCGGGGGCACTTGATTCACTGCTTCACCGCCATGTGCATCAGGGCCGCCGGCGAGGCTAACTTCACTGCCGCGCCATCAATGGCCCGCATCCAGATGGGGGAGGCAACGCCCATCAACAACATCAGGACAGCGATCGGCCAGACAGCGGCATGTTCGCGAAAGTTCATGTCACGCACGGAGACATCTGTAACCATGCCTGATTGGGTACCGTAGAAAACGCGCTGGACCATCCACAGCATGTACGCCGCGCTGAGGATCACGCCTGCAGTGGCCGCAGATACCCAAGCGGCGTGGCCGGGGAAGCTGCCGCTGAGGATGAGGAACTCACCCACGAACCCATTGAGCAGAGGAAGACCGATCAGCGAGAGAGACGTGACGACGAATAGCGTTGCCAGGTTGGGCATGCGTTTCGTGAGCCCGCCGTAGGAGGCAATCTCGTAGGTTCCGTAACGTTCGTACATAAAGCCGACGAGCAGGAGGAGCGAGCCGACCGAGATGCCTTCGTTGAGGATCTGGTAAATGGCGCCGTCGAGCCCCGAGACGGCAAAGCAAAAGATGCCGAGTATGCAGAAGCTGAGGGAGCTGACGGTCGAGAAGGCGGCCAGCCGCTTCATATCCTTTTGCACCAGGGCCACAAGCGCACCGTAAAGAATGCCGATCACTGCCAGGGCCACCATCCAAGGAGCTATCTGCCGGGCCTGCGCAGGGAAGAGACCGAGATTAAAGCGCAGGATGGAGTAGAGCCCGAGCTTGCCGGCAGCCACCATGGCGATGGCGGTCGGCGCTTCGCTGAACACATCACTCAGCCAGCCGTGCAGAGGGAAGACCGGGACCTTGACGGCAAAGGCTACGAGAAAGGCGAGCGAGGCCCAGAAGAGCGCCTGCGGGGTAAAGGCGGCATTGTTTTGCGCCAGGATGGTTTGCAGCCGGACGAAGTCGAATGTCCCCGTTTTGGCATAGAGCCAAACAATCGCTACCAGCAGGAGCGCTGAGGGAAGAAAGGTGTAGACGAAGAATTTGATGGCTGCTTCGGTTCCGCGATCGCGGCCAAACATGGAGATGAGGATCGCCATGGGGACCAGCGTGAGCTCCCAGAAAGCGTAGTAGAGGAACATATCGAGGGAGACAAAGACGCCGATCATCGCTGTCTGCTGGAGCAGGAAGAAGAAATAGAACTCCTTGGTGCGACGGTTGATGGCGTTCCAGGAGGCAAGCACGCCTAGCGGGGCGAGGAAGCCGGTTAAGACGACCAGCCACATGGAAATGCCATCCACACCGAGGTGGTAGCGAATGGCGGGGTTGGGGATCCACGCGCGATCTACTTCAAATTGAAAGCCCGGTCTGCCCATAGGTGTAATGGAAGGGCAGATGGAGTGTGAGGCCAAAGGTGACCAGGGCTACGGCAAGGGTGAACCATTGGATGATGCGGCCTTGCCGCGGGAGCAAAGCCACGACCACGGCTCCAGCAGCCGGTACAAAGGTGGTTAGCGTCAGTATCGAATCGTTCAGCACAGTTCCGTTTCCTGGGGCTTCTAGAGGTGCATGGAAAAGCCGAAATAGGTAATCAGGAGGAGGGCGCCTGCGCCGATTGCCAACCATCCTGCATAGGAACGAATGTTTCCGGACTGCACGCGTTGGACCAACGCGCCCAGTCCGCGGACGCCGCCTGCTGCCATGCCGGCGCCCCCGTTGATGACTCCGCGATCCACGGCGCCCCACAAAAGATAGCGGCTAAAAACAAAGAGCGGAGTCACGATTACAGCGTTGTAGAACTGGTCGATCCAGTACTTGTTGACCAGCAGGGCATACACACCACGGAGACGCTCCACCAACTGGTCGGCCATGCCGGGCTTGCGACGGTAAAGCAGATCGGCGAAGAACCACCCGATCAAGGCCATGACCACCGACATAACGCTGAACACGCGCTCTTGACTTTCGATGCCGACACGACGGGCTGGTTCTGGCGTGGAGATTTCGGTGGCGCGCCGGACGCCCTGCTCGTCAAGCGTGACGCGGACCTGCTCGTAGCTGGGTACGGGGTGGATCACCGGTTCCAGGAAGCGCGCGAATTGATCGCCGCCACCGAGTGCCTGGGGAATACCGATCCATCCGCCTGCGAACGCAAGGACGGCGAGAACGATGAGCGGCACGAGCATGGCCCAGGGGCTTTCGTGAGGGTGCGCATCGTGGGTCCGGCTGGCGCCAAAGAAGGTCAGATACCAGAGACGGAACATGTAGAAAGCGGTGAGCCCCGCAGTCACGAGACCGACAAACCAGAGGATCGGGCCGGCAGTGGGAGAAAGAAACGCCTGGTAGAGAATGGCGTCTTTGCTAAAGAAGCCGGAGAAGGGTGGGAGCCCGGAGATGGCAAAGACGCCGGCGCTCATGGTCCAGAAGGTAATGGGTATGGTTTTGCGCAGGCCGCCCATGGCGCTCATCTCTTGCTGTCCGCCCATCGCGTGGATGACGGAGCCTGCGGCCAGGAAGAGCAGGGCTTTGAAGAAGGCGTGGGTGACGAGATGAAAAATGGCCGCGGAGTAGGCAGCGGCGCCGCAGGCCAGGAACATGTAGCCCAATTGAGAGATGGTGGAGTAGGCCAGGACGCGCTTGATATCCGTCTGCACCATGCCGACGGTGGCCGCGAACAATGCGGTAGCGGCGCCGATGATGGCGATAACGCCAAGCGTGAATGGCGACCGGTCGAAGAGCACGTGGGAGCGGGTGACCATGTAGACGCCGGCGGTGACCATGGTGGCCGCGTGGATCAGGGCGGAGACGGGTGTGGGGCCTTCCATGGCGTCGGGGAGCCAGACGTAGAGTGGGATCTGCGCGGATTTACCGGTGGCGCCAAGCACTAGCAGCAACGCGATCGCGGTGAGAAAGCCACCCTGCAGTTCAGGATGATGTGCGATTGCGGAGAAGACATTGCTGTAACTGAGCGAGCCGAAGTGGGCGATCATCAAGAACATCGCCAGCAGGAAACCGAAGTCGCCGATGCGGTTGAGGACGAACGCTTTTTTCCCGGCTTCCGCTGCGGACTCGCGCTGGTAGTAAAAGCCGATCAACAAATACGAGGCCAGGCCGACGCCTTCCCAGCCGACGAACATGAGCAGGAAGTTTTCCGCCAGCACCAGCGTCAGCATGAAGAACATGAACAGGTTGAGGTAGGCGAAGTATCGCCAATAGCCATCCTCATGGGCCATGTAGCCGACGGAGTAGATGTGGATGAGAAAGCCGACTCCGGTGACGATGAGGAGCATGACCAGGGTCAGCGGGTCGAGCAGGAAGGCGAAATCGGCACGGAAGGTGGAGGTCGCGATCCAGGGGAACGGCAGCCGCTCGATGTATGGGGTGGTGAGGGAGCCGAAGCTTAAAGCGATGCTCGTGACCATGGCCAGAGGCGCTGCGGTAAACAGCAGGGCGATGGTGGTGACGAGGGCCTTGGGAAAGCGACGGCCCAGCAGTCCATTCAGCAGGAAGCCGATGAATGGCAGCACTGGTATCAACCATAGATGGAGGGAGGGAGTCTCGTTCATAGTTTCATCAGGTTGACTTGATCCACGTTGAGGGTGCTCCTCGCGCGGAAGATGGCGATGATGATGGCCAGTCCCACGGCAGCCTCGGCGGCGGCGACGACCATCACAAAGAAGACGAATATTTGTCCCTGGACCCGGTGCCATTGATAGGCGAAGGCGACGAAGGTCAGGTTGACCGCGTTCAGCATCAATTCAATCGACATGAACACGGTGATGATGTTGCGCTTGATGAGGAAGGCGCCCACACCGATGGAGAAGAGGATCGCGCTGAGTACCAGGTAATAAGCGATGGGAACGACCATGTCAGTGCTCCTTGCTGGCCAGCGCGACTGCGCCCAGGATGGCAATGAGAATCAGGACCGAGGTCACCTCGAAGGGAAGCAGCAGGTCGCGGAAGAGGACTTTGCTTAGGTCGGTGGTGGAGACTACGTAGTCTCCCAGTCGTGCTTGCGCCAGATGGGTGCGCGCGGAGAGGAAGATGAAGGCCAGGAGGCTGACGAGGATGGCGACTCCGGGGATGCCCACAATGTAGGCGGCGTGACTGCCGTGCGTTCGTTCTTCTTTCCCGGCGTTGAGCAACATGATGACGAAAGTAAAGAGAACCATGATGGCGCCGGAATAGACGATGACCTGGGCGGCGGCTAGGAACTCGGCGCCTAACAGGAGGTAGAGCACGGCCAGTGAGCTCATGACGACGATGAGGGAGAGAGCGCTGTTGATTGGGTGACGCTGGAAGAGGAGGTTTAATGCTCCCGCAACACAGAGTCCGCCGAAAAAGATGAATAGAACCAGATACATGCTAGAGCGATTCTCCTAGATCAGGGCCCGATGGTGATTGTAGAACAGGTTGCTTCGGGTTTCGTGCTTCGGTCGTCAGTTGTGGCTGAGTTGGGTTTCCATTGGGCATGAGCACTCGCTATTTGAAGGGTACGGGCTTCAGCCCGTACGTTAACTACCCAACTTGGGACGGGCTTTAGCCCCTGAGTGGCCTCTCTTTTGCTCGCTTATAGCAGCCCTCAGCGGCTGAAGCCGATTCATCTTGACTACTAAACGTACGGCCTGAAGGCCGTACCCTTTCAAAAGGGAGCCCATACCCTTCAGCCCGTGCGGTTAGCGAGCCACAAACTGGTGGCCAGGATGTTGGCGATGGCCAGGGGCATCAGGAATTTCCAGCTGAAGCCCATGAGTTGGTCGTAACGGAGCCGCGGCAACGTGCCGCGTACCCAGATGTAGAGAAAGAGAAAACAAAAAACTTTTAGTACAAACCAGAAGACCGGCAGGATGGCCTGCAGCAGCACGCCTCCGAAGGCGGGGATCAGGTTGCCGAAGGGGCTGGTCCAGCCACCGAAAAAGAGCAGCGTGGCGACGCAGCTTACAGTGATCATGTTGGCGTATTCGGCCATGAAGAACATGGCGAATTTCATGGAACTGTATTCAGTGTGGTAGCCGGCCGTGAGCTCGGTTTCGGCTTCCGGCAAATCGAAGGGGGCCCGGTTGGTTTCGGCATAGGCCGCTGTTAGATAGATGAAGAAGGCTACGAATTGAAAGCCTCCGAAAACATTCCAGGAGAAGAGGCCGTGGGCGGATTGGCTGTCTACGATGGTGCGTAGGTTCAGCGAACCCGCGCGCAGGACTACCCCTACCAGCGATAGTCCGAGGGCGAGCTCGTAGCTGATCACCTGGGCGCTGGCGCGCAAGGCTCCCAGCAGGGAATATTTATTGTTCGACGACCAGCCGGCCAGGGCGATTCCGTAAACCCCGACCGAGGTGACGCCGAGGATGACCAGCAGTCCGATGTTTACATTGGCGATCTGGAACATGTCGACGCCGTACCAGGTGATGTGGGCGCCGAAGGGGATTACGGAGATGGAAATCAAGGCGCAGGCCAAGGCGATCATTGGGGCCAGGATGTAGAGTGGCCGGTCTACGTTGGTGGGGAGCAGGTCTTCTTTGAGAAAGAGCTTGAGGCCGTCGGCCATGGGCTGCATCATGCCGAAGGGTCCTACGCGGCTGGGTCCCCAACGGTTTTGAATGCGGCCGACCAGTTTGCGCTCCAGCAGCACGGTGTAGGCTACGGCGCCGAGGAAGATGGCCAGGACTACGGCGATCTTCAAACAACTCAGCAGGAAAAAGATGAGGAAGCTCACGTTGTCTTTCGCTTTCTGGCCCCTCAGGGGCAAACAGGTTAAAGCGTACCTCAGGGCCTAAATAGGCTGCGGGAAAAGGTCGAATAGAGACTGAAGACCGTACCCTCAGCGGCTAAAGCCGGACGTAATTACAATCACTTACGGACGGCCTAAAGGCCGTCCCCTTCAAATAATTTAGTTTTTCCGCAGCCTGTACGGCCCATACGTGCCACCCTCGCTTACCTAGTTAGTCTGCTGCGGTTTCGGTGGGTTTGGTGGTGTGCGACTCCAGGACCGATTGCAGCATGGTGCTGTAGCGGGTCAGGGAGCCGGAGGTAAAGAGAGTGTCTTGTGCCGGGAGAATGAGCGCGTGGCGTTCGGGCCCGGTTTCGATTTGCACCAGCGATGATTGCACATGCACGTCGTTGCCGGCTAACAGCTCCAGGCGGGAGACCTGGTAGCCGGGAACCAGGCGCTGGATCTCATCGAGAATCGCGAAGGGATCAAAGGGGCTGAGCTTCGGTTCCAGGTTTTGCGCCGCCAACCACACGCTGTGACGGTCGGCTTCACCGGATTGGGCGCCGCGGGTCTGCCCCATGTCGGCACGCACGCCGCGGCCGAAGGGAACGAGCTTTTTGGCGTCGGCGCCCATGGTGTCGGCGAGGCGCACAATCAACTCGAAGTCGTTGCGCACACCGGCGCGGTCGGCCGCCTTCTTTACCAGTTGCTGGTCGCCGTAGGTGTTGGTAACGGTTCCCGCTTTCTCATAAAGATTGGAAGAGGGCAAGACCACGTCCGCCAACAGCGCGGTCTCGGTCAGGAACATATCCTGCACGATCAGGAAGGTGTTCTTGAGCGCAGCGGGATCGATGCCATAGCGGGCGATGGGGTTTGTGCCTACGATGTACATCGCCGCCAGATCCCCACGTTCGGCGGCGTCAAACATCTCCACCAGGTCCAGGCCGGGTGTTTGGCTCAGGGCATTGCCGTATTCCGCGGCAAAGGCGCCGGGTTGGGTCACGGGTATGTAGCCGGGGAGAAAGCCGGGGAGCAGGCCCATATCCGCGGCTCCGCGGGAGTTGACGTAATCCCCCAGGCAGGCGAAGCGGGCCTGGGGTAGCTTCATGCCGAAGTTCACCAGGGCGTCGATGTCGCGGCCGCGATATTCGGAACCAAAAATGATGAGCAGGCTGGGTTCGGCGAGCAGGGCCTCGCGGAACTGCTTTGCTTCGTCGCCGGATTGCATTCCCGGGAACGTATCGTCTTCGCCGGCCAGGAAACGGATTGCGTTGGCGTAGCCATCCTGGGGAATGATCAGCGACTGGTGGGCCTGCCGCTCGAGCTTGATGCCGGCGTGGTTCACCAGGTAGATACGGGCATTGTGGTGGCGCAGGTTGGTGCGCAGGTTCCAGGCCAACAAGGGATGCTGCTCGGTGGGATCGTTGCCCAGAAGCAGGATGGCAGGCGCGGTCATGGTTTCGCGCAGCGAAGCGGCGCGATCCTGGTGGCCCGAGATGGCGCGGGCAAAGGCGGTGTAGTCGGCGGTGCGGTGGTGGTCGATGTTGTTGGTGCCCAGCACCGTACGGGCGAACTTCTGCAGCAGGTAGTTTTCTTCGTTGGTGGTGCGGTTGGAGCCAAGAACGCCGATGGCCTTGCCGCCCTTGCTATCGCGGATTTCGCGCAGTTTGCGGCCGGCGTGCGCAAGGGCTTGCTCCCAACTGACTTCTGCGAATTTGCCGTCTGGCTGGCGGACGAGCGGCTTGGTCAAGCGGTCGGTGTGGTTGGCAAAGTCGAAAGCGTAGCGGCCTTTGACGCACAGGAAGTCGCCGTTGATGCCGCTCTTGTCGCGGTTGTCGCCGCGGAGAATCTCGGAGCCGTTGTCGACGCTGCGCACCCCCAGGGTGGTCTTGCATCCGTCACCGCAGTGGGTGCAGACGGTGGAGACGTGATTCATTTCCCAGGGGCGGGTTTTGTAACGGTAACTGCCCGAGGTGAGCGCGCCGACGGGGCAGGCGTCGATGCACATGCCGCATTCTTCGCAGTCCAGATGATCGCCTCCGTTGGGGGCGATGATGCTGGTGACTCCCCGGTTCTGCACGCCGAGGGCCCAGACGTCCATGCCTTCGCCGCACATGCGCACACAGCGATAGCAGAGGATGCAGCGGGGACGGTCGAAGAAGACGACCGGGGACCATTGCTGTTCTTCACGATGCTGCTTGGCTTCGACGTAGAGCGACTCGTGGGCGCCGTACTTGAAGGTCATGTCCTGCAGTTCGCATTCGCCGCCGGCATCGCATACCGGGCAATCGAGGGGATGGTTGCCTAGCAGCAATTCGACCGTGGCTTTGCGGGCCTGGGTGATCTCGTCGCTTTCGGTGGTGACGACCATGCCTTCGGCGACCGGGGTGGTGCAGGCGGTTTGCAGCTTGGGGACTTTTTCCAGGCGGACCAGGCACATGCGGCAGGCTGCCTGCAGGGAGAGTCCGGGGTAGTAGCAGAACTGCGGGATGGCGATGCTGGCTTCACGGCAGGCTTCGATCAGAAGGGTGCCTGCGGGTGCGGTGAGCTTTTTGCCGTCGACGGTGAAGGTTACGTCAGCCATGGGTTTTTGTCCTTTCCGTCGAGGGTTGCCGGTTGAGGTGGTTTACGCATTGGCCAGGATCTCCTCGCGCAGGCCGGCGTAGGGACAGGGTTTGCCGTCCAGGTGGTCTTCGAATTCCTTGCGGAATTTGTCCACGAAGGCGATGGTGGGCATGGCCGCGGCGTCTCCCAAGGGACAGAAGGTTCGGCCCAGCATGTTTTGTGCCAGGTAACGAATGTTGTCGATGTCCTTGGCTACGCCGGCTCCGGCGTGGAAACGGGTGAGGGTCTTCTTTAGCCAGTCGGTGCCTTCGCGGCAGGGAATACACCAGCCGCAGCTTTCGTGCTGGTAGAACTTCATGGTGCGCAGGGCGAATTCCACCATGCAGACAGTGTCATCAAGCACCACAACGCCGCCGGAACCGAGCATGCTGCCGGCTTTGCCTACCTGGTCGAAATCCATGCCAATATCGATTTCCTTGGGCAGCAGGACGGGCGTGGAAGATCCGCCGGGAACGACGGCCTTCAAGGATCTGCCGTCGGGAATGCCCCCACCTACCTCGTAAATCATCTTCTTGAGGTTGTAGCCCATGGGCAGCTCATAGACTCCGGGCTTGGCTACATTGCCGCTTAAACAGAAGAGGCGGGTGCCGCCGTTGCGCTCGGAGCCGATTTTGGCGTACTCCGCACCGCCGATGCGGAAGATGTGGGGCACGGTCGCCAGGGTCTCGGCGTTGTTAATGATGGTGGGCCCGCCGTAAAGACCGACGACTGCCGGGAAGGGAGGACGAATGCGGGGAATGCCGCGCTTGCCTTCGAGCGATTCCATCAGGGCCGACTCTTCGCCCACTTCGTAAGCGCCGGCTCCGGTGTGGGAGATGATGTCGAAATCCAGATTGCTGCCAAAGATGTTTTTGCCCAGAAAGCCCTTGGCATAGGCGTCGTCGATGGCTTTCTCCATGATCTTGAGCAGGTAGCGATACTCACCGCGCAGATAGATGAAGCCCATTTTGGAACCGATGGCCAGGCCCGCGATGATCACTCCCTCGATGACGGAGTGGGGGTCGTGCTCGAAGATGAGGCGGTCTTTGCAGGTACCGGGTTCGCTTTCGTCTCCGTTGACCAGGACGTATTTCGGTTTAGCGGACTGCTTGGGCACGAACGACCATTTCATCCCGGTAGGGAAGCCGGCGCCGCCGCGGCCGCGCAGGTTGGAGGCCTTCATCTCGGCGATGATGCCTTCCGCGCCCAGCTCAATAGCCTTGCGGTGCGGATTTGTATCCATCCAGCTCGAGGTACTTGTCGATGTCGGTCGCACCCTTGCCAAAGCGGTACGAGATCACCTTGACTTCATCTGGATGGGAGACGAGATAGGCCATGGTTTTCTCCGGGGGTGCTTAGATCGGCGGTTCGCTTCGGGACCGATAGTCAGCGAGGACTTTATCCATCGCGTCCGGGGTTAGGTTTTCGTGAAAGTCGTAGTTCACCTGAACGGCGGGAGCCCAGCTGCAGGCTCCGATGCACTCTACTTCTTCCAGAGAAAAAAGCTTGTCGGGCGTGGTTTCTTTGTTGCCGATGCCCAGCTTCTGCTTGCAGTGGGCCAACAGCTCATTGCCACCGCGCAGCATGCAACTGATGTTGGTGCATACCTGTACATGATACTTGCCCACGGGCTTGGTGTGCAGCAGGGAGTAGTAGCTGAGGACATTACGCACATCGAGTTCGGTGATCCCGATGCGCGCGGCCACTTCGCTGATCACCCGATCGGAGAGATAGCCGATCTCGTCCTGGGCATACAGCAGCATGGGGATGAGCGCGGACCGACGCAGCGGGTAGAGCGTCACCATGCGATCGAAGCGCGCGGCCAGGGCTGGACTGAAGATGGTTTTGATCTCTGTGCTCATGATTTGATTTTAAGAGATAGCGGTCGATGTGCGTGTGCCAGATGTTCGATCCACTCGATGGCGGCCGCATCGAGTGGTTTGCAGCCGGCCGGGAAGTTGAGCGTGCCGTCGGCTTCGATGCGGAACTCGCCAAATTCTTCCCGCTCCGGCTGGACAATGCGCCAGCAGCCCACGCCGTTTTCGGCATTGAACCGCAAGTTCAGGGCCGAGTCCCGGTGCTTGACCGAAGCTTCTTCAGAGGTAGCTGGTCACCAGATATTCATCGCCTGCGTTGAGGCCGGCTGCGTGGGCGTAGACGCGAAGCATGCTGGTCAGCGAGTCCCAGACTTGCCGACGGACCTGCACCCCGTAGTCCACATCGTCGCTCATCGGTCAATTTCTCCGAGGACGATATCGATCGAGCCGATGACGGCGACCACGTCGGCCAGAAGGCGGCCCTTGCACATGGTTTCCAGAGCCTGCAGGGAAGCAAAGGTGGGGTTGCGCATGTGCACGCGATACGGCTTGGCCGTGCCGTCGCTGACCACGAAATAGCCCATTTCGCCGCGTGGAGATTCGATCGCCTGGTACACCTGGCCGGCCGGCACGGCAAATCCCTCGGTCACAATCTTAAAGTGATAGATGAGGGATTCCATCTGGGTCTTCATCTTTTCACGGTCGGGAAGCACCACTTTGGGCGCATCGGCCTTCAACGGGCCGGTAGGCATGCCGTCGAGAGCCTGCTGGCAGATTTTGACCGACTCGCGCATTTCCTCAACCCGCAGGATGTAGCGGGTCCACACATCGCCTACGGTGGAGGTGGGCACCTTGAACTGAAACTTCTCGTAGCCGGAGTAGGGCATGTCGCGGCGCAGATCCCAATCGACGCCGCTGGCGCGCAGGGGCGGCCCGGTCACTCCCAGGGCGATGGCATCGGCGGCACTGAGGTAGCCGACTCCCTGCAGGCGGCTTACCCAGATGGGATTGCCGTTGAGCAGGTTCTCGTACTCATCGATTTTTTCCGGCATCATCTTGAGCAGGTTTTGCACCCGCTCATAGAAGTCCACCGGCGGTTCGAGGGCGATGCCTCCGACGCGGAAGTAGGAGCCCATCATGCGCTGGCCGCTGACATGCTCGAAGATTTTCAGGATCTCTTCGCGCTCGCGGAAGGTGTAGAGGAAGAGGGTGAGCGCGCCGATATCCATGGCGTGCGTGCCCGAGCCAGACCAGGTGCGACTGGATGCGGGTGAGCTCGTTCAGGAGCACGCGCAGGAATTGCGCCCGGGGTGGGATTTCCAACTGGAGCAGCTTCTCGACCGCCAGGCAATAGCAGAGGTTGTTGGACATCGGACTGAGGTAGTCGATGCGGTCGGTGAGGGGAACTACCTGCTGATAGAACTTGGCTTCGCAGGTTTTCTCGATGCCGGTGTGGAGAAAGCCGATATCGGGAACGAGGCGGAGGACGGTTTCGCCATCGATTTCGAGCACCAGGCGGAGCACGCCATGGGTCGAGGGATGCTGGGGGCCCATGTTGAGGACCATGGTGCGGTCCTTGTTGCCTTCCTCGACCCGAGGTTCGATCAGCGGGGCGATGACATAGTCTGCGGCATCCACTAGCGGTAGCCCTCCACCGGGTAATCCTTGCGTAAGGGATGACCTTCCCATTGATCGGGCATCATGATGCGGCGCAGGTTGGGGTGGCCGCCGAAGCGTACTCCGAACAGATCCCAGACTTCGCGCTCATAGAAGTTGGCCGATGGCCACTCGGGGGTAATGCTTTCCACTTCTGTGTCGAGGGTATCGACCATGACGCAGAGGCGGAGGCGCTCCTTCAGGCTGTGGGAAAGGATGTGATAGGTCACCTGGAAGCGTGGTTCGCTGGGGTACCAGTCCACGCACGTGACGTCGACCAGGAAGTTATAGCCGGCGGTCTTGAGGGTGCGGCACACCGGGCGAAGGTCATCGCGGTCGATCCACAGGGTCAACTCACCGCGATCGAAGCGGGCGTTGGTGATGCAGGAGGGTTTGACCGCGAGCAGGGCGGCAATGGCGTGGTTCTGGGCGTGAGCGGTGAGGACAGCGTCTTTGTCTGTCGGGGCGTCCATCAGAGATCCGCCTTATCGGAGGACCAGTCCAGTATTCCTTTTTTTGCCACGTAGAAGAGCCCGACCAGGACGAAGCCGAGGTAGACGACCATTTCCCAGAAGCCGAACATGCGGGAGCCGACGAGTTTGGGCAGATCGCGGTAGACCACGGCCCAGGGAAGCATGAAGACGGCTTCGACGTCGAACAGGATGAAGAGCATGGCGACCATGTAGAAGCGGACGGAGAAGCGGCCGCGGGCGTCGCCTTCTGCCGGGATGCCGCATTCGTAGGACGCCAGCTTGACCGCGCTGTTGCGATGCCGCCCGATGAACCAGGAAGCGGTAACGATTCCAGCTCCAAAGCCCACCGCCACCAGAATCTGCATGAGCAGGGGAAGGTAGTTCCAAAAGTAATCGGGGGTTTGCATTTTCTAGCGCTCTGGTTCGACTGTAAGTTTTCGCTTTGCTGGAGTCAAGCAGCGGTTATGGTGCTGTCACAATCACGTCCCGGGTGGCGGGCAGCAGTGCCGGCGATTTTTCTGGTGGAGCTCTCAAGGTGTTCCACTTTCGGCCGATATCCCCCGTACGGGGGAAACCATGTTGCACAGCCTATTGGAGATTTCACAAGCGGGTTTGGTTACGGGATTGGGTTCGGCAGTCGAATTGCGGCCTTCAGTTCGCCGCCAGTTGTCTCCGGAGGAAGGGCGCGCGATCGAGATTCTTGGCCATGCCATCGAATACCTGGCAGATGAATATTGCGCGGACGCTGCAGCCCAAGGGACGACTGGGGAATGCGGATCCGCGCATTGAAGCGATCCAGATGCTCAAAGCGTCTGAATCGGTCGATCTATTATTCCGCGGCGGAAGTGAAGCCGGCTTTCGCGCGCATGAAGAGCTGGGTGATGGGTACGCCGACTCCCTGAACGCGGGCGAGGGAGTGATAGTCTCCCACTATGTATTTCGTCCTGAATGGGCAGACGCGTGAATTTGAGCAACTGGCGCTTGGGGCCAATCTGCAGGATTTAGTTGTCGAACTCGGTCTTAAAGGGGACCGGGTGGCGATTGAACACAATGGCAACATTGTTCCCCGGGCCGAGTGGGCGGATGCTCGCTTGGCGGACGGGGACCGGTTGGAGATTGTGCACTTTGTCGGCGGAGGCCGGTAGAGATGCGCAAGGCTGTGTGGTCTCTGTTGGTCGTTGCCGCTCTGACGCAGGGTATCTATGCGCAGACACCTGGGGCAGAGGAGGAAGGCGCCCCCACCTTTACAGTTACGGATCTACCGGTAGGGCGACCGCTGCGCATTGTGGTTTATGGCGACATGCGGTTTACCGATCCCAGCAATACTTCCGATACGCAGCCGGGAGTGCGCAAGTGGCTGGCGCAAAGGGTTGCCGAGGAGAAGCCCGACATTCTGCTGCTTACGGGTGATATGCCCTTTCACGGGAGTGACCCGGCCGACTGGAAGGTCTATAGCCAGGAGACCGCGGCGTGGACGCAAGAGCAGCTGCGGATTTATCCGACGATCGGCAACCATGAAGGACTTCCTGATCCGGGCAAGGGGATTGCGAATTACTTTGCAGCTTATCCGCAGGTGGAAAAACACCACTCCTACTCAGTGCAATTGGGGAATATTTATCTCATCACGCTGGACAGCAGCACTTTCATGGGTGCTGGATGGCCGCAGCATCGTTGGCTGCAGGCGCAGCTGGCACATATCCCTTCCTCAGCGGATTTTGTTTTCTTTTTGTTTCATGCGCCGCTGGTTTCGGATTTGCAAACGGCGTTTATGCTGGGGATCCCTGACCCTTCGACGCTTCAGTTGCGGCATGAGTTAGAGGCTTCGGCGGGTAAGTCCCGAGCGAAGTTTGTTGTGTTTAATGGGCATATTCATAATTACGAGCGGTTTGATCTGAACGGGATTATGCATGTGATTTCGGGCGGCGGCGGGGCTCGTCCTTACCCGATTTTTATTCGCGGGGATCAGGATTTGTACCAGGCGGGAACTTATCCGAACTTTAATTACGTGGTGATTACGTTGGAGGGTAAGCACGCGGAGGCAAAGATGTATCGGGTGGTGGATCCGGATGCGGCGGATAAGAGGGTGGAGTTGAAGGATAGCTTTGTGTTGGATGCTAAGTAGGGAAATTGCAAAGCTCACCATTCCGTCGCCTCGGATTTCCTGTGGAGGGCGAATCCTTAGGCATGGAGGGCCGGCCCGCTAAACGTGAGCTCAGCCCGGAAGGGCTGGGACACCCCGCAACGCGCAGGAGCGCAGTAGGCGCGGCACTCGCATTCACAAAATCTTGATTGAGCAAACAGGTTTGGTGCCGCGCCTCCGGCGCTCGGAATCCATGCAATCCATGTCCCAGTCCTTCCGGGCTGGGCTCACGTTTAGCGGGCCGGCCCTCCGGCCTAAGGAGCAACGGTATATGAATCCAGACCTGGGATCCCTTCGTTTTTCATTACTATGGGATGATCGCCGACTTCAGCGCGGGGAATTGGCGCTGGTGCCAGTAGGGATAGGGCGCGGGGGTTTTGCTGGCGGCATCCAGCTTGGCTACCTGGGCGGGTGTCAGGTTCCAGGTGGCTGCGGCTAGATTCTGACGGAGCTGGGTTTCGTTGCGGGCTCCGACGATCACCGTCGATACCGTTGGACGATGGAAGAGCCAGTTCAACGCAATCTGGGGCATAGGCTTGCCGGTCTCGGCTGCTA
Source organism: uncultured Acidobacteriaceae bacterium (assembly GCA_963847155.1). GTDB lineage: Bacteria > Acidobacteriota > Terriglobia > Terriglobales > Acidobacteriaceae > PALSA-350. The sequence continues at coordinate 58,525 of CAWJZH010000016.1, forward strand.
CCTCATCCAAGGCGTCGACAACTTTGTAGAGATATTCATCTTCGATTTGCGGACCCTGCGCGGCCGTCTTGTGCAGACGGCTCTCCGGCGGGAGCGGGTGGCCGCGGCGGATTTTGCCGGTCAGGCGTCCCCAGCCGAGAGGACTCCAGACGATGGCGCCTACGCCTTGATCGACGCCCAGGGGCATCAGCTCCTGCTCGTAGTCACGACCAACGACCGAGTAGTAGACCTGGTGGGCTACGTAACGTGACCAGCCATAGCGATCCGACACTGCCAGGGACTTCATGAGATGCCAGCCCGAGAAGTTGGAGCAGGCGATGTAACGGACCTTGCCGCTTCGTACCAGGGTGTTCAGGGTGTCGAGGGTTTCCTCTACCGGGGTGGTCCCGTCGAATCCGTGCAGGTGGTAGATGTCGATGTAGTCCGTTCCCAGACGTTTGAGGCTGGCTTCGCAGGCGTGCACCAGGTGATGGCGGCTGGAGCCGAGATCGTTTGGGCCTTCTCCCATGGGGAAGGTGGCTTTCGTCGATAGCAAAACCTTGTCCCGACGGCCGGCGACCGCCTGACCGAGAATTTCTTCGGACCTTCCTTGCGAGTAAACATCCGCCGTGTCGAACAGGTTCACGCCTGCTTCGAGACAAATGTCTACCAGGCGAGTTGCTTCGGCGACATCCGTCGCTCCCCATGCCCTGAAGAACTCGCCCTCACCGCCAAATGTCGCTGCGCCTAAGCAGAGCACTGGCACCTTTAATCCCGAATTGCCGAGTCGTCTGAATTCCATAATGCAAGAATAAACGAATGGAATCTTCACCGCGAACGCCGCCATGGCTGGGCGCCGGTTGGTGGGCGCTCTGCTTTCAATTCTTTGTTGCCGAACAGATTGCGCGCCTGCGCTGGCCGGGGCAGTACAGCATGAGCATGAATTGGATCAGCGACCTGGGTGCGGCGAACTCACCTCTGCATTGGGTCATGAATGGTTCGTTTGTGCTGCAGGGAGTGCTGATTTCTGTAGGCGCTATCCTGATGCGTCGATTGTTTCCCGCGAAGTGGGGTTACCGGATTGCGCTGTTGCTGTTCCTGGTTTCCGGCGTGGGTGTTTTGGTGGTGGGGCTGGTGCCTGAGGATAGGAATGCGCAAGTGCATCAACTGGCCGCTTTGGCGCACCTGGTGGCGGGTAATCTGGCGATGATCCTGATAGGTCTGGCGATGGTCGCCGGGGCAACGAGGATGCGCTTTCGTGGCGTCGATTACTCTGTTGGCGGGATTGCTGGGACTGACAGCGTTGGTTCTGTTGGGCCTGGGTGAGAAGGACGTGGGTACCTTCGAACGATTGGCTGCGTACCCGCTGACGCTATGGCTCACCTGGATGGGCTTTCTCATGTTTCATGGCTGAGGGAGATGCTGATGAAAATCCTGCTGGGCCTGGTTCTGGGTTTTGCCGCGGCTCTGAGCTCTGCGGCGCAGGAGAATCCGCTGGCGGGCGTGATCGATATCCACGTACATAGCGCGCCGGACAGCACGCCGCGCAGCATCGACGCCATCGACCTGGCGCGGCTGGCGAAGAGCCAGGGAATGCGCGGTCTGGTGCTGAAGAACCACTATGAGCCGACGGCTTCGCTGGCTTACGTGGTGCGCAAAGAAGTTCCGGGGATCGAAGTGTTTGGCGGGGTGGATCTGAACCTTTCCGTCGGGGGCATGAATCCTTCGGCAGTGGAACACATGGCGGCGACGACGGGTGGCTACGGCCGCGTGGTGTGGATGAGCACGTTTGATTCCGAGGCCCAGGTGCGGTTCTCCAGGCAGGATCGGCCTTTTGTGCGGGTCTCGCTGAACGGCCGGTTGCTGCCTGAGACCAGGCAGGTGATTGCGCTGATCGCGAAGCAAAACCTGGTGCTGGCGACGGGACATCCGACGGCCGAAGAAGCGCTGCTGATGATTCGCGAAGGACGGGACCGGGGAGTGAAGCACATGGTGGTGACGCATGCCATGATGCAGCCGATTCACATGTCGGATGCGCAGATGTTGGAAGCGGCTAAGATGGGCGCGTATATCGAGTTCGTCTACAACGGCCTGATTGGATCGTACAAGGAGTTCACGTTTAAAGACTATGCTCGCGCGATCCGGTACGTGGGGGTGGACCACTGCATTCTCTCGAGTGATATGGGCCAGCCGCCGAATCCCTTGCATACGGATGGGCTCAGATTGTTTTTCGAGGGACTCAAGCAGCAGGGAATTACGCAGGCTGAGATTGATCGCATGGCGAAGGAAAATCCGGCTCGTTTGCTGGGCCTTGAATAATGAGAGGAAAAGAGACTGAATGGTGAATGTGGATCGAAGGACGTTTTTGCAGGGCGCTGCTGCCGCGGCAGTGGCCGCTTCCATGCCGGGCGCGGTGCAGGGTGAGGCCACGACGAAAAAGATGATTGGGATCCAGGTGGGCGCGGTTTCTTTTTTCGATGAGGGGACGGAGAAAGTGCTGGATGAATTCGAGCGGGACGCGGCGGTGAATACGCTTTTCCTGGCGACCTTTACCTATGGGCGGGGCATTGCTGGACGGCAGGTTCCGGGGCAGCCGCTGCCCGATCATGGGAAACAGGAGTACGACACGGGCACGTTTTATGGCGGCAACTACGCGACCATCCATCCTGAGTTTTACAAGGACACCGTCTTCAAAGGCACGCGGGCGACCGACCTGGGTGACTACGACGTGCTGCAGGCGGTTTTGCCGGCGGCTCGGAAGCGCGGCATCAAAACCATTTGCTGGTTTGAAGACGTGTTCCGCAAGGATCTGCCTAACATTGACCAGTTGCAAGAGAAGGAGCTGTCCGGGCAAAACGCGAGCACACTGTGCTTCAACAATCCGAACTACCGGAATTTTCTTTTAGGGATCGTCGACGACTGGTCTCACTCCTACGAGATCGATGGGGTGATGTGGGGGTCGGAGCGCCAGGGTCCGTTTGCCAATGCGCTGGGCGCGAGTGCCGGGGGGCGAAACACCAATCCCCATAACGTGACTTGCTTCTGCCAGTATTGCGAGGCCAAGGCAAAGGCGCGCGGCATCAACCCTGAGCGCGCTCGTCAAGGATTTCTGGAGTTGGCAAAGTTTGTGGATGCGGGCCGTCAGGGGCAGAGGCCGGTGGATGGATACTACGTCGGAGTGTGGCGGCTGATGCTGCGGTATCCGGAATTGCTGGCGTGGGAGATGCTTTGGACCGATAGCCTGCGCGAGACGTACGCGGCGATCTACAAGCAGGTGAAGCAGGCCAGGTCTTCGTTGGGCGTTGGATGGCATATCTGGCACACCAACTCCTTCAACCCGATCTATCGCGCGGAGCAGGATCTGCCAGCGATCGCTCCGGTGTCTGACTTTTTGAAAATTGTGATTTATCACAATTGCGGTGGCGAAAGGATGGCCGAGTACATCGAGAGCGTTCACCAGACGCTCTATGGGGATATGCCACAGCAGGAGTTGCTGGACTTTCATTACCGGGTGCTGGATTACAAGGAGAAGAGCCTGGGGGAGATTCCGTTTACCGGGTTATCGGCGGATTATGTCTACCGGGAAACCAAACGGGCCCGCGCCGGTCTCGCGGGCACGAAGACCCAGTTGTGGCCAGGCATCGATATTGATATTCCGACGGCCGCGGAACATAGCAAGTGCAGTCCGGAGGGGACGAGGGATGCAGTTCTGGCCGCTTTCCATGGCGGCGCGGACGGTGTGATTCTGTCGCGAAAGTATTCGGAGATGAAGCTGGCGAATTTGAAGGGTGCCCGGCTGGCGCTGCAGCAGCTCGGTTTGACCTAGGCTGGGGTCTGGTTAATGGCCCGCTCGAGCGCGGTGCGATCCCACTTGGCAAGGTCGGCTGCGGCGTCGTAGGAGCTCTGCAGGAAGGTGAGCAGGGCATTGTCCGGCGAGGATTCCGAGAGCAGGTCGTCGTACAGGTAGATGAACTCGCCCAGGTCCTTGTTGTAGGCGGCCTTGCCGGCTGGATCGTTGCGTTCTCCAGGCCCTTCGGCGCCGGAGCGGCATAACAATAGAAGGCCGCTTCTCCGAAACCACCGTTGCCCGGCCAAAAACCGGCACTGATGACTTCCTGCGAATAGGCCTCGCGGGTGATGGCGTCCGCACCCTCGCGCGGCGGCGCAGGCTGCCGGAGAATCGCGTGACCGCCAGGTCGAAGCTGCCCCAGAAGAAATGGACCGGACTGACTTTGCCCACAAAGCGGGAGGAGAACTGCTGGAAGACACGGTCGGCTTGCATCAGGACTCGCCAGAAGGTGTGAGCCGCTTGCGGGTCGTAGGACGCATGCTGGATGTCTTCCAGGAAGGGAATCGGCTGCTTCAGTTCCACCGGCACGGGATGGATTTCCACGCTGACGCCGAGCGCGGCAAGGCTGCGCTGATACTCGCGGTAGAAGTCGGCAACGGACTGGGCGCGAAGAGGAGTCGCCAGCGCTGGCGCCGGTGCTCATCCTGAATTGCAGTTCATGGCTGACGAAGTCGAAGGTGATCTCGAGGAACTCTGAGCCATAAGGCATGGCCGAAGTATTCAGGCCGCGGGCGCTTACGTAGAGGGGCACATTCCACCAGTGAGCCTGTAGCGGGCTGAGGGCGAGGCGGGTCTTGCCCACGATTTGCGTCCACATGTGGAGGGTGTCCGCAGTCGCTTGCCAGTCAGTCCATTTGAGCGGGGGCCAAATGCCGGTGGTCACGATGGATTCATTGGCAGAAAACAAGCATGCCGAAGAGGAAGATCCAAAAGACGCCCATGGTGTGCCAGTACCAGGCGGTGCAGTCGACCACGACCTGTCGCAGTTCGATGCGGCGTAGAAAAATAAGGGCCAGCATCGCGCCCGCCAATCCAGCGACGCCAATCAGCAAGTGCAGGCCGTGGGTGCCGGTAATCAGGTAGAAAAAATGGCTGCTTGGGTTGGAGGCGAAGAAGACGCCCTGTGCCAACAGTTGTTTCCAGGCGATCCACTGGCCGCCGAGAAACAGGGCGCCCAGCAGGACGGTTGCTGCCAGCCAGGGAGCAGCGCGGCGGATGGTGGGACGGCCCAGACCGAGCCATTCCTCCATGACATCGATCTCGCGGAAAAAGTGCCGGCGGCCGACTTCCATGGTCAGGCTGCTGAGCAGGATCAGGGCGGTGTTGATCCACAGAATGGGAGGGATCGCGACCGGGTGCCAGTCAATGACCCAGATGTTGCTGGCAGTGAAATGGCCGCTGCTCTGGCGGGCGAAAAAGGCGCTTACCAGGGCGATGAAAAACATGAGGTCGCTGGCCAGGGCAAAAAACAAGACCATGCGGTAGCGGCCGAGGAGGTCTCGGGGTCCCCGACGGCCGGAGGGGCGGTTCTCCCAATTTTCGCCGTCTCCGCCACCGCCAGTCGGCCTGCGGGCTACCGGCGGTTTGCCGCCAAATCCAGGATCCTTGCGCTCGGTCTCTACGGGGGTGCGGGTGAAGGTAGCGGGCATGGAAGAAACTCCGACATTCTGAAGATTACTCCTGTTTGGGCCTCGGGTCCCACTGGTATTTAAAAACTAGTTCACTGGTGTGAATCTATTCGTTGGGTTGGATGCGGAGGAGTGGGCTTGGGCACTCATTAGGATGTGCAATTTGAGTCTCGCATCCTGAGCGGAGCGCCTCACAGATTTGTCGCGTGACACAGCGCTTGGGGCTAGTTTCAGCCGTCCCTACGGGACTCGATTTCGTCATGGCTATCACTTTGGTCGCGGACCATGTTTACGAAGAGTTGATGGACACGGCGATCGCTTGAGAGCTCGGGGTGAAAGGTGGCGGCCAGCAGCCGGCCCTGGCGCACCAGTACGGGAAACCCGTCTCGTTCCGCGATGACTTCGACTCCGTCGCCCACGGCGGCTATGCGCGGGGCGCGAATGTAGACCATCTCCAGCGGTCCGCCGGGCAGCCTGGTTTCTCTGCTTTGAATGGCGCTGTCGATCTGCCTCCCATAGGCGTTACGCTCCACGGTGATGTCCATGACGGCCAGGCTCTCCTGCGTTGGGTGGGAGACGTTGCGGGCCAACAGGATACAGCCGGCACAGGTGCCGAAGGCGGGCTTCTCGGCCAGGAAGCGCCGCAAGGATTCAAGAAAGCCGTCGCGCTCGAGAAATTTCAGGAAGGTGGTCGATTCGCCTCCGGGCAGGATCAGGCCATCGAGTCCTTCAAGCTCAGAGGGTTTGCGTACCTCCACGGCCGCTGCACCCGCCTCCTCGAGGGCCTGGGCATGAGCAGCAAAGTCTCCCTGAAGGGCGAGTACGCCGATGCGCGGACGGTCCGCGTCCGCATCCGGATTCAGCATGAGGCTTACCAGCCGCGGGTCTGCAGCAGTTCGCCCTCTTCCAGCCCGGCGATCGCCAAGCCATGCATGGCTCCGGTCATCTGCTCGCTGACATCAGCCAGTATCTTGGGGTCGTTGTAATGCGCGGTGGCGATCACGATGGCCTTGGCGCGCGACTCCGCCTCTTCGCGCTCCTCGGGATTGCGTGGCTTTCCGGTCTTCTCGTCCAGCTCGACATCGAGCGGGGTGGCGCCTTCCTTCATGAAGATGCCGGAGCCGACAAACACGGCCTCCGCACCCAGCTGCATCATGAGCGCGGCGTCCGCCGGGGTGGCGATGCCGCCGGCGGAGAAGTTGGGCACCGGCAGTTTGCCGGTCCTGGCCACCATGCGCACCAGTTCGTAGGGGGCGCGATGCTCTTTGGCTGCGGCGTAGAGTTCCTCTTCCCGCAGCACTGTGAGCGCTTTCATCTCTTTCACGATTTGCCGCATGTGCTTGACCGCATGGACCACGTCGCCAGTGCCGGCTTCGCCCTTGGTGCGAATCATGGCCGCGCCTTCGGCGATGCGCCGCAGGGCTTCGCCCAGATCGCGGGCGCCGCATACAAAGGGGGTGGTGAACGCGTGCTTGTCGATGTGGTGGAGTTCGTCGGCCGGAGTGAGGACTTCGCTCTCGTCGATGAAGTCGACGCCGAGGTACTGCAGAATTTGCGCTTCGGCAAAATGCCCGATACGTGCCTTGGCCATGACGGGGATGGAGACGGCGCCGATGATCTTCTTGATCAGGCTTGGCTTGGCCATGCGGGCCACGCCACCTTGAGCCCGGATCATCGCCGGCACACGCTCCAGTGCCATGACCGCGGTGGCGCCGGCCTTCTCGGCAATGATGGCCTGCTCGGTGCTCATCACGTCCATGATGACGCCGCCCTTGAGCATCTCAGCCAGGCCTAGCTTCAGCCGCAATCCGGTCGGGTAATTGCCGTTCGATTCAGCCATCTTTCTGCCTCCAACACTGTTCGCGAACACACAGGTGTTTCAAACCAAGGTTCCAGGTTAAGTTTAGCAGTTATTGAGGGTGTGAATTCCCGCTCTGGTATTGATTACCAGCGCCTGCCGCGCGGGTCGCAGGTCCGGGGCTGGCTGCGGTATACTCAGACTCAACATGGCGACGAATAAAACCTTCTACATCGAGACTTTCGGTTGCCAGATGAACGTGCATGACTCGGAAAAAGTCATCGGCACTCTTCGCCATGAAGGCTATGCCCAGGTGGATACCGAAGCCGCCGCTGATCTGATCCTGTACAACACCTGCTCGATTCGCGACAAAGCCGAACAGAAAGTCTTCAATCGCCTGAACGACTACAAGAAGTTTTATGCGTCGGGCAAGCGCTTCGTGGTGCTGGGCTGCGTGGCGCAGCAGGAAGGCGAGCGGATCTTCGAGCGCGCTCCTTATGTATCGCTGGTGTCAGGATCGGCCTCGTACCGCAAGTTGCCGGAGATGCTGGTTCGCCTGGAAGCAGGGGAGTCGCGCATTACCGGGCTGGACGACCGGCAGACGGAAGAGACCTTCGAAACGGAGTTTACTGCGCGCACGAATCGCCACCGGGGCTACATCACCATCATCGAAGGATGCGACAAGTTCTGCGCTTACTGCGTGGTTCCTTACACGCGAGGCAAGGAGCGCAGCCGTACTTCGACTTCGGTGCTGGCCGAGGCGCGGCAGATGGCCGAGGCGGGATATACCGAGATCCAGCTACTGGGGCAGAACGTCAATTCTTATCGCGATCGTGAAGGCAGGCTCAGCTTTGCCGAGCTACTGGCCGCAGTCGGCCAGGTTCCGGGGATTCGCCGGGTGCGCTTCACGACGTCCCATCCGCGCGACTTTACCCCCGACATCGTTGCTGCGATCGATGCAGTGCCTACGTTGTGCGATCACGTTCATCTTCCCGTGCAGAGCGGTTCGACCCGCGTGCTGGCTGCGATGCAGCGGGAGTACAGCCGCGAGGAGTACCTGGAACGGATCGCGTGGATCAAAACGGCACACCGCCCGATCAGCATAACCACCGATATGATTGTCGGTTTTCCGGGAGAGACGGAGGAGGATTTCGAGCAGACATTGAGCTTGGCCACTGAGGTCGGGTTCGATGCGGTGTTTGCTTTTAAGTTTTCGCCCCGGCCCAACACCCCTGCCGTCTCACTCGCAGACAGCATCCCGGAAGAGGAAAAGAGCCGACGCCTGCAAGTGCTCCTCGACGGTCAGCGTGAGATTCAAAGGTCTAATTACGCCAGCCATATAGGGCAAGTTATGGAGGCTGCCGTTGAAGGATTTAATAGCCAGCGGGGCCAAGTGATTGGCCGTACCTCGCAGAACAAGACCCTCAACTTCACGACTTCGTCACCCATCAGCCCCGCTCCCGGCAGCTATGTGCCGGTGCGGATCACCCACAGTCACCCCAACAGCCTTGTCGGCGAGGCCGTTTCTTAGTGGCGCCGGTATAAGGAGCTGACCATGGATGTCGAAATGAAGATCCGCGGTCTGGTCATGGATCCGGCAAGCAATATGCCGATCGTGATCCTGAAGGACGTCAAAAGCGACACGGTTCTGCCCATCTGGGTCGGCATGTATGAAGCCAATGCCATTGCGCTGGAGATCGAAAAGTCCGCTACGCCCAGGCCGATGACTCACGACCTGCTGAAAAACCTCGTCCGCGGCTTGAACGCTTCGGTGCAAAAGGTTGTGGTGACTGAACTTAAGAACGATACATTCTATGCCGTGATCTGGATGGAGCAGGAGGGGGAAGTGGTCAGCCTGGACGCCCGCCCCTCGGACGCGCTGGCCCTGGCACTCCGTTCCGACTGCCCGATTTACGTGAGCGAAGAGGTGATTCGTATCGCCAAGCTTGCCCCGAGCATGGCGGAGACGACCCCTGAGGAGCTTCGACGGTGGCTCGAAGGCCTCAACGACGAGGACCTGGGCCGATACAAGATGTAGGCATGCCCACTCAGGGTAATTGACAGTAAAGTTGGGTAAACGCCATACTGCGAGGGTCGGTAGAAGCGGGAGAGACGGTGCACTGCAAGCGAGGCATTCGGCGCATCCCTCGAATCTATTGAGCTCTCCCCTTGAGTTTTTGCTCTAGCATTCACACCGCCCGGTGATCTTTTCCGATTTAGCCGTTGGCATCGCGAGGAATCAGTGTCAGATTTCGATTCTCCAGAGATTGCGAGCCCCAGCCGTTTCGCGTTGTTAAAGAGTTTTCTCAGTGCCGGGAAGCTCAAGACGATTCTAACCAAGTCCAGCGCCAATAGGGGATTGGAGAGGTATCGCCGGGCTGGAATTACCGCGTCCTCTTCGCTCGTCGCCAAGGCATTAAATATACTGATCAGTTTTCTCTCTGTGCCCCTGACGGTTCACTACCTGGGCGCGGAGCGATACGGGGTATGGCTCACCATCAGCAGCCTGATCACCTGGATGTCGATGACCGACTTTGGGTTGGCGGGCAATGCGCTGGTGAACGTCCTGGCCGAGGCCAGCGGTAGGGAAGACCGTGCTGCGGCGCAACATTACACCGCATCGGCTTTCTGGGCCCTCACCGGCGTGAGCGCGGTCGCGGCGGTAATATCGGTGGCTTCGTTTCGATATATACCGTGGCGGGCTGTGTTCCGCGTTTCCGCGTCCACTTCGACCCATGAGCTGCAGTGGGCATGCGGTCTGACGTTGGTGTTTTTCGTGCTCGCTTTTCCGCTGAGCATCCAAAATTCCATCTACAGCGCCTATCAGGATGGTTTCCTGGCGAACGCCTGGGGCATTGGCGCGAATATTTTTAGCCTGGCGGCTCTGATTGTGGTATCGCAGACTCATGGAGGCCTCCCGCAGCTGGTGCTGGCCCTTTCGGGAACTCGAACCCTGGTCTCCATCGCTAATTCTTTCTTCTTGTTTGGTCGATATCATTGGCTAAAGCCGACCCTTTCGGCGGTGCGCTGGCAATGTGTCAAGCGTCTCTTCAGCCTGGGAGCCAAGTACCTGGTGACGCAATTGGCGTCTCTCGGTATTTATCAGAGCCAGCCGATCATCATCACCCAGATGCTTGGGCCGGCCAAGGTGGTTATCTTTGTAGTGGCTTACAAGATAATCGCTTTGCCAATGGACTTGGTCTACATGGCCACCCAACCCTTTGTCTCTGCTTTCGGAGAGGCCAAAGCACGCAGCGACTGGCACTGGATCAAAGGCGCCTATAAAAACGCAGTCAAGGCCTCGCTTGGATTTGGTCTTCCACTGCTGCTCGTGATCGCGCTTACGGCGAAGCCGCTGATACGAATTTGGGCCGGTTCGATCGCGATACCTAGTACATCCTTAATCGTCTGGTTGAGTGTTTATGCTCTCATCGGCATCGGCTTGATGGCGGCAGGGCAGATGCTTGCCGGTTTAGAGTTGGTGAACCCACTCGCCATCTCGCTTACCCTTTGTGCTCTTGGCGTGATAGGTTCGGCGATCTTATTAGCACCGCGTTGGGGATTGACCGGCATCGCTTTCGGTATGGCAGCGAGCAAACTGATTACCTTCTGGCCAATTCAACTGTTTGAAGTCAGACGCATTTTTCGCTCCGCACCGGCGACTTTGGAACGGGTTGGAAATGCCGCAGTTTGAACGTGTTCCGATGAAGCGTAGCGGAAACCGAAGCGATGACAGCAACAGCTGAATCGGTAGAGCCGCAGGGGCTAAAAGAGTTTGCGAGAGAACTCGCCTTTTTGAAG
>CAWJZH010000017.1:0-318035 GCA_963847155.1 uncultured Acidobacteriaceae bacterium
TCCGCTCGTCGCACGGTGCGGCCTGGCGCGTGTTGCGCAGCCTGGCGGCTGCGCCATCGGGGACCGCCCGATCGATTTACATCTCAAAGGCCTGGAAGCGATGGGCGCTACCATCGTGCAGGAACACGGCTATCTGGAAGCGCGGGCCGAGAACTGCATGGCGCACACATTGTTTTCGACAAGATCACAGTGACCGGCACGGAAGACCTGCTCATGGCGGCGGTTCTTGCTGAGGGCGATACGCTGATGGAAAATTGCGCTCGTGAGCCGGAGGTGATCGACGTGGCTGCCCTTCTGGTAGCCATGGGCGCGAATATCGAGGGCGCCGGCACTGCGACCATCCGGGTGAAGGGCGTGAACAAGTTGCACGGCGCAAAACACCGCATCAATCCAGACCGCATCGAAGCGGGAACGTTTCTGGTCGCGGGTGCTATCAGCGGAGGTGACCTGGTAGTGGCCAATTGCCAGCCCGCTCATCTTGCCGCCCTGGTGGGCAAACTCGAAGCATGTGGAGTACGGGTGACGCCCATGGGGACGGACTCGCTGCGCGTGCGCAGCGAAGGGAACCTGAAGGCGAACGACATCTCTACTGAGGAATACCCCGGCTTCCCCACCGACATGCAGGCACAGTACATGGCTTTGGCGACTCAGGCCGAAGGTACCACCACGGTGGTCGAGAACATTTTCGAGAACCGCTTTATGCATGTGGGCGAACTGGTCCGCATGGGCGCAAATATCAAAGTGGACGGCCGCACGGCAACAGTGCGCGGCAAGACTCCGCTTTCTTCGGCGGTCGTGATGTGTTCGGATCTACGCGCATCGGCGTCGCTGGTGCTAGCGGCGCTGGTTGCGGACGGCGAGTCCATTCTCGACCGCGTTTACCATATCGACCGGGGCTACGAGCGGATTGAAGAGAAGCTGCGCGGGGTGGGGGCACAGATCCGCCGTATCGGTGATCTCTTCGCGACTGGCAAGCGCGAGGTTGCGATGGAAGCTCAGGTTTCCTAGCCCGGTCAATTATTTTCGCAAGAATTAGACGTCGACATCCAAAGGCTCTTCGACCGGCCTCTCCTAGGGGATCCCAGGTCTCAAACGCGAGACCTGGGGCACCCATCGCGCTTCCCCGTTTGCATTTGTCCCAAAGGTATCCGCAGGCTGCGAAGCCCGTGGCCTAGAACCTCTTGTCGGCGCTACGCGTCGTCAGCTTCGTTTTCGGTTTCCGGAACAAGCCGGTTCAGGAACAGCGGAAGGTTGCTGCGGAGGACGATGTGCGGCGCCAACCGCGTGATGGGTTCGGGCCGGATTCCTTCGGCCAGGTATTTGGTTAAGGTCTCGATGGCTACTTTGCCCTGAGTAAACGGCCGCTGGTAGAGGGTCGCAAGGATCTTTCCAGATTCGATGAAGGGGACGAGTTCCGGAAAAAGGTCAGTGGTAATCACCTCGATCTGGCCGAGCAGCTTTCGTTCCTCGAGCGCGCGAAGCACTGGGAGACTGTTGGCTGTGCTGACGTAGATCCCGATAGGATGCGGCTTGCGCCGCAACAACTGGAGCGTGGAGTTATAGGCCTCCTCAGGGTGTTCGTGGCTTTCGATCGCGGGCAGTAAGGATAGATGGGGCGCGAAGGTAGCAAGTGTGGCGGCGAATCCGCGTAATTTCTCCGCGTGGTCCTGTGTTCCCAACTGACCGGTGAGGATGGCAACCGTACCGTGTTCCTTCAGGGTCTTCCCCAACAATTCAGCGGCTATGCCTCCGCTCGCGCTGGCATCGACCGAAATGGCTGCCACCCGGTCACTCCGGGGCGCATCGCTGGCTACACAGACAACCGCGGTACCCTGCTGGGTGAGGCGGCGGATGATGGGGTCGATTCGCACCGGATCACCAGGAGTAATAATGACACCGTCGTAGCCGCGGTCCAAGTCGATCTGCATCAACTCCGAATCCCCATCACCCAACGTTGGATAAGTACGAAACTCCACATCCAGGTTCAGGCCATGGGCAGCGCGGCCTGCGGCGCTTATTCCAGCACGGAGAGGAGCAAAGAATGAAGCAATCTGTAGCGGAAGATAGACGGCGATGTGCAACCGGCGATTCAGTTTTAAGCTGCGCGCGGCGATGTTCGGCTGGTAATTTAGCTTCTCGGCCATCTTGAGAACCTGACCGCGCGTCTTAGGGCTGACCCCCGACCTGCCGTGGAGCGCGCGGTCGACGGTGCCGATAGAGATCTTGAGGGCGGCAGCGATTTCCTTGATACCCGGCGACCTGGTTGGCTTATCGTTCATGAGCGAGCCCTATCTTACCCGATTGAAAGCGACGAGTAAGCATCTGTTAACGGGCTTGCCTGGCGGAGAATCTTGACTTTCAGAATTGGACGGGATAAAGTCGTTAACGTTCACGGTAAAGATATTTGCCCGCTTTGACCGAAGCGGCCGGGGTCTGATCCATGCGCGCACAAAAACAGTCACTCAATGGCGTGGATCGCCCCAGCCCCCTGGAGCTCCCCCGAGCACCCAGAAGTGAAGCCGGTGCGGTGAAGGCGTGGCAGCAAGCCATCGCTATCCCCACCTACGAGCCTGGAGCTCCTGATCGCAATCCGATGTTTCTGGAGAAGCGTGTTTACCAGGGTAGTAGTGGACGCGTCTACCCACTTCCCTTTATCGACCGTATCGCCACGCAGGCAAAAGAGTGTGTGTGGCAGGCCGTGCACCTGGAAAATGAATATCTGCGGCTGATGATCCTGCCCGAGATCGGCGGACGGATTCACGTTGGGTATGACAAGCGTAACAGCTACGACTTCTTTTACCGGCAGAATGTTATCAAGCCCGCCTTAGTTGGGTTGGCCGGCCCGTGGATTTCCGGAGGAGTGGAATTCAACTGGCCACAGCACCATCGCCCTGCAACGTTCATGCCGGTGGAAGTCGAGATTGAGCATGGTGCAGACGGATCGGTTTTCGTGTGGTGCGGCGATTATGATCCAATGCTCAGGATGAAAGGGATGCACGGAGTTGGTCTTCATCCGGGCAAGGCCTGTGTTGAGGTCAGGGTGCGGCTCTACAATCGAACCCCGCATGTACAAACATTCCTTTGGTGGGCGAACATGGCGGCTCGCGTCCACGAGAAGTATCAATCGTTTTTTCCGGGCGACGTGCGTTTCGTTGCCGACCATGCGAAACGCGCGGTCAGCACCTTTCCGGAAAGCAATGGCGTTTACTACGGAATTGACTATGCCGAGCGGGCGCTCTCGGGCGTTGATCAAGAAGACCAGCCAAGGATGTTTGTACCAGATGGATCCTATCCGGCCAACGATCTAAGCTGGTACGCCAACATCCCCGTGCCGACCAGCTACATGGTAACTGGTACTGAGCTTGATTTTTTCGGAGGCTATGATCATGCGGCCCGGGCCGGTGTGGTCCATGTAGCAAACCACGAGATTGCGCCGGGAAAGAAGCAGTGGACATGGGGAAATCATGAGTTCGGTTATGCGTGGGACCGGAGCCTCACAGATGGCGATGGACCCTACGTGGAGTTGATGGCCGGTGTCTATTCGGACAATCAACCGGATTTTTCTTTCCTGGCTCCCGGCGAAACAAAAAGTTTCAGTCAGTATTGGTATCCTATCCGCGAAATTGGCCCGCCCCAGGCAGCTAATGTGGACGCGGCACTCAGCATGCGCTTGGGCGAGGACTCGGTCTCCATCGGCGTATGTGTGACCAAAGCGATTCCGCGGGCGCGTATTTTGCTCTGGTCCCCGGCCGGGCTTTGCGCCGAATGGCGAGAAGACCTATCCGTCCATGAGCCCTGGCATATAACGCATCGGCTATCTGATCCGGGCTGTTTTGAACAACTCTCCGTGTCGGTCGAAATGGCAGGCAAAGTAGTGATTCAGTACAGTCCGCCGGAGCTGGTTCCCACGGGGGTTCAGGAAGTCGCCACAGAGCCAGATGCGCCCGAGGAGATTGCCACTAACGAAGAGCTCTATCTCACCGGTCTTCATCTGGATCAGTACCGGCACGCCACGAGAGATCCAGAGACCTATTGGCGGGAGGCGTTAAGGCGGGATCCAGGCGATAGCAGAGTGAACAACGCGCTTGGCCGATGGCATTTGCGGAGGGGCGAGTTCAGCAGCGCAGAAGGATATTTCCGCGCTGCCATCGCACGACTTACGCTACTTAACCCCAATCCTTATGACGGCGAAGCTTACTATAACCTGGGCCTCGCTCTGCGCTTGCAGGAGAGAGGGCGCGAGGCCTACTTAGCCTTCTACAAAGCGACCTGGGCTGCGGCCTGGCGCGGACCGGCTTACCACGCGCTGGCGGAGTTGGCCGCAAGCCACAGTGACTGGCCGGCAGCCCTTGACCATCTGCAGCGTGCTCTGCTCACCGACGCCGACAATCTGAACGCGCGGAATCTGAAGGTCATGGTGCTGCGAAAGCTGGGAAGATCCGCGGAGGCAGAGGCGTTCCTCAAGGCTACCCGCGAACTCGACCGTCTCGACACCTGGTCTCGCTACCTGGAGAGTGGGGAACCTCCGGCCGACGGGCAACAGATCCTCGATTTGAGTTTTGACCTGGCGCGTTCGGGATTCCATATGGACGCGCTTAATATCCTCTGCCGCGCGGACCTTACACGCAAAGACGGATCTGTGCCTGTGATCCTGTACCAGAAGGCAAACCTTTACGCGAAGCTCGGGGATCCCGGGCGAAGCGCTGAGACTTACCGGCAAGCCGCAGAAGCAGACCCGATTTACTGCTTTCCCAGCAGGCTGGAGGAGATGCTCACCCTCGAGCTTGCGATGTCTGCTAATCCCGGCGATTCGCGTGCGCCATATTTACTGGGCAACATGCTCTACGATAGACGCCGCCACGAGGAAGCGATTGCACAGTGGGAAGCGTCATCAAAGCGGGACCCTGAGTTCCCGACCAACTGGCGAAACCTGGGCATCGCATATTTCAATGTTCGTGGCGACGCAAGCAAAGCATTGGATGCGTTCGACCGTGCACATTCTGCCGATCCACAGGATGCGCGCATTCTTTATGAACGCGACCAACTCTGGAAGAGAGTTGGCAAATCCCCGGAAGAGCGGCTGGCGAGCCTGCAAACACGTTCTCAGCTAGTCTCTTTGCGGCATGACCTGACGGTGGAGATGGCGACCCTGCTGAACCAAACAGGAGAGCCGGAAAGCGCGCTCCACCTCCTCACTTCGCGCATGTTCCAGCCTTGGGAGGGCGGAGAGGGGCTGGTGCTGGCCCAATTCGTGCGGTCTAACCTGCTACTGGGGCAGCGAGCTCTGGCGGGCCAGGATCCGAGCCATGCGCGAGGCTTCTTCGAGGCAGTGCTCTCGCCCCCACAGAATCTGGGTGAAGCGAAACATCTGCTCGCCAACTGGAGCGACGTCTTCTTTTGGATTGGAGCCTCTTGTGCAGAGGAGGGCCGAACGGAAGAGGCCGTGCGTGCGTGGCAGAAAGCTACCAGGCAACTTGGAGATTTCCAGGAGATGAGCGTTCGTTCTGTCTCCGATAAGACCTTCTGGGCCGGTATGGCCTACGAGCGCCTTGGGCAAGACCAGCAAGCACGAGAGCTGTTTCAGAAAATCCATGACTATTCGCTGGAGCTGGAACAGCAGAACCCCAGGATCAATTACTTTGCCACCTCGCTTCCGGCCATGCTGCTGTTTGAGAATGACCTGGGGAAGCAGAATCAAATCGAAGCAAAGTTTTTGCGGGCCCAAGCACTTTTGGGCCTGGAGCGGGAGCAAGAAGCAAGAGCCTTGCTTCGCGAAGTACTGGAGCTCGATAGAAATCATCCGGGCGCCGCCGATTTGGCGGAACAGCTCGAGTGGGGCTGGAGCCACGCTGATGGTGTGCGCTAACGCAATGCCAGCGTTGCCCAGGACGTAGTCCTGGGTATGGAGCTTCTACATTTCTGGAGCTGCGAATTCGTCGGCAGAAAACATTTTGTCGTATTTGGATCAACGAACAGCTTAAGCTGTGCCAGCCCCGGACTTTTAGTCCGGGGGCGCGGGTTTTCAAACCCGCGAGAACGTTCCGGTATATAAGTTAAGGGCTTTAGCCCTGGTGGCGGGGCGTCCAATTCCAATCCCAGAGACGCCGATGACCAGGCAAACAGCTCCGGTCTCTCGCTCAAGCCCGCTCTGATCGGATTCTCCCAAATGTACGTGTGGTGGTGTTTGTAATCCTCTGCGTCGCCAATGCGGTGATTCACGAAATTTGCTTGCCATATTTAAAAAACAAAATGAATTTCCCGTTTCGCGCGATAGGAGAAACCGCCCTGGATGAATTGCAATGCCTTTTCCAGCGGGATTTCAGCTGCAGGTCTCAGCACAGATGGAAGTGATTGGGCATGATCACAAATTCATGCAGCAGAAACCGCCTCCTTCGACGATTCTCCGCAAGAACATTCACCAGAAGCTGAGCCATGCGATCGGATTGAAGAAGCGCGCGACGTCCGGCTGTCGTCGAGGTCACGAAAAACGTATGGGCTAATTGGGGAGCTCGGAGCATTCTCACCAGGGCTAAAGCCCGGTCATTGCAAGATAAACCGTTCTCGCGGGTTTGAAAACCCGCTTCCCCGGACTGAAAGTCCGGGGCTGGCACTGGCACGGATCAAGCCTGTAGCCTGCTAAAAAATAGGTGCCTAGGGTCCGCCGCCTCACTCCCTGGCTCTGAAAATGTAGAAACTCCAAGCCCAGGACGTCGTTCCGGGTAGAGATGGCGGCTCTGCCGCGGTGGCTATTGAGGGGTGATGGAGAGGTTGTCGAATTGTGCTCGATTCCAGCCTGTTCCGAGGGCAAACATTCCGTGAGCATGGGACGCATCGGTGGTGTCGGCGAGCGTCTTTCCGTTGAGGGAAGCGGATATCTGGTTGCCTTTAAATGCCAACTCGGCGTGGTGCCATCGTCCCGCAGACAGGGGAACGACGCCGGAGGCCAGCTCGCGCGTGGCGGTTTTGTATGCGGAAGTAGAGAGTGCCCATTTCCCTCCCGGCTCTATGCGCAACACGTACCCACTGGGCCAGGCGGCCTTACCGTCCTTGAAGACATCGGCGCTATCAATCCGGCCCATCAGCGTGACGGGCCCGTCTCCGTGGAGCAGAAAGTCTACGGCGATTCGATAGCCGGCCCACTTGGCATCACCGGCAAGCGTGAATGGATCGGGCAACGGTCCCCAGGGAATCGGCTTGACGGTGATGACCTGCTCCAGGCAACGCCCCTTGCGCTGCCGACAAGGATGCGCTTCGAAGGCGCCGTCCTGATCGGAGAGGAAGCGAGGAGCGCGTGCAACTGCGGTGTCTTCGAAATTGTCAGCATAGGGCAGCGGAAAAGGGCTCTCGTCAGGAGGCATTGCCGTGCCTCGACCTTGACCGACGGTTGTTGTGAAGGTGTAGAGAGAATCGGGATCCAGCGTGTAGCTGAATTTGCCGTCTTGCGGTTCCAGATCGCCAACATGTTCGAAGGTGTGCCGGTTGTTCGTCTCCCAAACATGGATGGTGGCCGAGAGGAGCCCGCCCCTCACCGCAAGCGTGATTTTTTGAGGCTGTTTGGCATCGATGGTTTCGATGACGATACTCCAGTCCTTGCCGTTGGGAGACTTCAGACTTACAAAGCTGCCCTGCCCTGGCAACAAACCGGAGGCGCCGTCAAGGTACTGCCAGCCCGGCTGGGCGAACTGGGTGGTGTGCGCGGTGGCCCAGATGGCGCCTTGCACGTTGTAATAGCCAGACCATGGGGTATTGGCGTACATCAGGCCTGAATTGGGCGCCGCAAGGATGTCGTAGTAGGAAGTGACGGGACTCCATATCTCGGTCTTGGTGAAACCACCGGTCAGGTAATTGCGGTTGTACAGGCGAGCGAGAATGCGCCCTCCGATGGGCCACTCACGGGAGACGATAGGACCTGCGCCGGTGTTTGGCTGGTCTTCGCTGGACCACAGTGGTTTGCCGATGGTTCGCGCATTGGGGGGAGTGGTGTACTTCCCGTCCGCGATGGGATAGTGAACACCGACCACGCTGACCGCGGTGTTGAGCTCCGCATCCTTGAGCATCGCGTCCACAATGCTCCATTGTCCAAGGCCCTCCCCGGGGTATTCGTCACAGCAGACGATCTTTGCCGGGATGCGTTGCGCGGCCAGGGTTCGAGAGAGCTCCTTCACATAAGTACTGTCGAACTGTTTTTCATTCCAGACGCCTGTGTAGGCGATGTCCAGATGGTGTTGCTTTTGCGCTCCCTGCAAAAAGTCGGCTACATAGTCGGCCATGTCCTGCGAGTAGAAGTGCCCACCACCGACCCAACCCGGTGCTCCCCAAGGGAGAGTGTCGAGGATGATCTGCGGGTTTCGCTTGCGCGCCTCTTCCATGAGCCACCACTCGTACCCGCGGTTATAGTCGCGGTCGTCTCGCGTGCGCATGGAGCTTGGCTCTGCGCCGTCGGTTGAGTTCACGTCAGCCCCAATCTCGACTTTCAAGTGCTGCAGCGCTGCACCGTAGCCGGGTTTGAACAGGTAGTCGAGAATCTGACTGCGGTAGGGTTCCTTATAGTCATAGAGAAGGCGTGAAGAGGCACCGGCGCTGGCGGCGCCAATGCCTTCAAAAATTCGTCCCGTGGCTGATCCATCGAGCTCGATCGCTGTGTCCCCCGAGTGGGAGAAGCAAGCAACCAACAGCACAAGGAGGAATGGGGCCGCGCTGCTCACAGCGAACCGGGCGAATTGTCGAGGGTCGAATCATGGGTTTCCTTTTGTTATTGCGGAAGTCGTTGGAGGCCTGGACCAACCGTTGTCGTACACGAAAATAAAACCAAACAGGACAGACTCATTGGCTCTTAGAGCGAACTGGGTTCAGGTGGTGCTTTGGGCGCGGCGAAGAATTTCCGCCATGGTGACGATGGCTTGAGACTGGGTGCCGGGTGCGAAGGAAGGTCCTATGGCGACTGCCTCTCTCCGTCCCGGCGCCCACGCGACAAAGGCGGATCGATCAGCCCCCGGCAACCGCTGCAGATTAATCCAGGTGTAGTAAGCCCCCATATCTGCATCGACCAGCGATCCCGCCGGATCGAGAACCGAGTGCTGCTGCATACCGGAAAGTTCCTCGTCCGCCGATTCTTCGGTTTGCCGGGCGGCGAATTTGGCCAGGATGGTGAGGGGCCGCGCCCGGCGAAGGGCCTCCCGGGCCGCCCACTGCACAAACGTGGTGCTGTAGATCTGCGTCCCGGAGCCCTCCGTCAGCACGCTGATGGCGAAACGGCTCAAGACAGGATCGTCGATGACGTGCTTCATCCCCAGCTCGGACGGCTCTGTCTCCGCCATGCGTGTCCGGAGTATTTCCGGGCCAGACTGGGATGCCGAGACTTGCTGCATCTTGTGAATAAGCTGCTTGCGGACTGGCTGGAGTACGTCATAGGCAATCGAAACGATCCGATTATCGTTTGCAATTCCCTGCTCTGCGCCTTGGACGCACCAGTGGGCGTAAGGGAAAGGATACAGCTTGGCACGCGCAGTCACGGTCTCCTGCAAGAGCTTGTAATTACTGCCGGGATCGACTTGGCCGAAGTAAACACCCTTTCGCCGCAGCTTGCGAAACAGCGGGTAATTGGTCTTGCTGATCTCTTCTGCGATCACCGCCATGCCCAGGCGTGGCGCAGGTGTGACCGGCTCCGGGACAGCGGTATTGAAGACTCCTATGTATTCCTCGGCTGCTCTGCTGAAGTCGTCGATCTGGTGGGTCGCCCATAGATAGGCGGACAATTTCTCTGAGAAGCGCACCGGCGCGCCTACCCAATCCATGGCCTGGAGATCGGCCGATAGGTTCAGTTTCGCAAAAGCACTCATGACGCTCGACAATTGATCCGGGGGCAATCTCCCGAGGTATCTCACCTGGCGGTCGATCTCATCCCGCTCCGCGGGGAACTTCCAGTCGTAGACGATGATTTCGCGCAGGAGCAAGGGCAAGAATGCCAGAGGGAGCTGCTGGAGGAGCGTGATGTTAGCGGTAGCGACGTGCTGCGCCTGGGGAGGATAGTTGCGGAACTGTTCGCCGCGGATTTGCTGAACAGGCATAAGCTACAGCACCTCCGGCAAGGCTTTGCCCTGGGAACGATCGGGTGAAAAACCGAAGAGGGAACCTAGTGTGGGAACGAGATCAGTAGACTCTACGGGACGATCGACGATCACATTTTCCCGGACACCTGCGCCTCTCACCATCATCCATGTGGTCCTGGAAAACTCATCGCCGGTACGGTGATGTTGGAAGCCATTGCCGCCGGACGCCGTATCCGAGTCACGGCCGAAATCGGGAAGGATGAACATGGTTGTCTTCCCGGCGTACTCCGGTTCGCTCTGAACCATTTGCCATATCTCGCTGCAGAGCCGATCGGATCGCTGGATGGCATCTATATAGAGCGAGTAAGTGCCGGCATGGGCAACATCAATATCGTGGAGCGTGATCCAAAGCAGGCTGGGGGCAAGCTGGCGCATCAGCTGCCTGGCAACATAGACAGAGAGCTCGTCCGGACTGCGCAGGCTGCGGGCGTGGGCTGCGAAATCGGCGACGGAGACTTTGAGCATCTCGGCCACCCGGTGCAGTTGCTCATCACTCACCGCTAACGCCGGGGCATAGACCGGGCTCTCATAGTTATCGCGCAGCAGGTGGTCGTAGCCCGCGGGATCCTTGGTCGCCATGGCGGCGGCCAGCATACGCTTGGGCAGAATCACACCAGCACCGAATCCGGCGCCATGCGAGGAGTGGCTGCTCTCGCCGATGAGACTAAATCCATTGCTGGGAGCGACGACCCATGCATCGGATGCAGGACGATGTAACTCCTTGCGAAAATACTCGAAGACCGTCGGATTGTCGGGCGTAACGGCAGCGAAATTATTAAAGGTCTCGTAGACACCGGTGACCAGGCTTGCGGTCGCAACATAATGGCCGAGGATCCCTCGATTCACTACCTGGCTGAAGAAGGTGCCCTGGGGAATGAACTCTTTTAAGAGATGCGGGATATTTTCCTGCCCATCGGGCATGAAGGTCTCTTCATCCCGCGTGCCTCCGCCAAAGGTAACCACGACTGCTTTCTGACCCGTGCGTGTGGCCATGGCGCGTAGCGGGGCAAACGCCGACAGCATGGCAGCCGCAGTCGTCCCCGTGGCAGCGCGAATAAATTCCCTTCGACTCCACGATATTGCGCGCTCGATTCCAATGCTCGACCCCAGATCGCAAAGACGCGAAAACTCGGCCAGCTTGTCGAATCGAGGATCGTTGTGTCGAGGATAAGAGCTCATTTGCTGACCGCTTTTGAGCCGGAAACCAGCGGCTTCTCTCCCTGGGTTGACTTGGCCTGCGTGCTCATCGGATTGTCCTCTGCCTCTTCGGCGTCGGCGTCTTCCCGCTTTATCTGCTTGAGGATCGCGAGGTGCTCGTCGGCCAGTTGCTTCTGGTGAGTGTGACTGTAAAGGAGAAACAGGCGGTAGTGTGCTCGATTGAAATCCGGACGAAGGGCAACGGTCTGGTTCAGCTCGCGGATAGCATCCTGGTATCTTTGCTGATCCTGGTAGAGGATGCCGAGTTCGAAATGAGCCTCGTAGAGTGCGGGGGCGGCGGCAATCGCTCTTTTCAGCAACGCCTCGACGGTGGGCAGATCCGCAGCGGCTTCACCTTCAGAGCGGCGCCACAGGCACATGGCATAGTAGTAAATCGCCGGTCCGTTGCCGGGATAGAGTTGGACGAATTTTTGCAGACGGTCGCGTATTTCAGGGATTCTCGCCGCTGAAGCCGTACTTACTTTGCCCAGGAACTGAAATGGTTTGGGATCGGTTGGATCGAGATCGACCGCGGCACAGAGCGTGCGTACGGCATCGTCGTATTTGCCTTCTGCGTAGAGAGCCACCCCCAAACCAACGGTCATCTTCGCGGATCGAGGATACTTCTCTACGCCGTACTCAAAAACTTTAAGAGCGTTGTCCAGGAAGCCTTCGTAGTTTGTGTGTTGCAGAAGAAACGATGCGAGATCGAAGATGTTATTCTCACTCGGGTCCAGCTGGGCAGCACGGTGATACTCCAGAGCGGCGGCTTTATAGTCGCCGGATTTTTCGCTCACTTCCGCGAGCAGGTCATCTAGCTCGGCGGTTTCTCGTTGCGCCATCATGGTGTGAAGCTGGGTGGACGCTTTCGCAAGGTCTCCTGAATTCAGATATGCGAGCGACAGATCATAGCCGGTGTTGTAATCCTGCGGATTGAGTTGCCGGGCCTTTTGTAAATAGAGGATGCCCTGCGGCAAGCGGTTCTGCTGAAGATAGAATTCGCCCAGGCGTTGCTGCGCGCCAAAGTCGTCAGGACTTTGCTTCGCGGCTTGAAGCAAAGTCCGCTCCACTTGCGGACCGGCCTCTCCAGTTGTGATTGCGGAAGCTGACTGGTAAGCGAGAGCAGTGAAAGTCGCGAAGGGGAGCAACGACAAGATCCCCGCAATACGCAGCCCACATGAAGCGCTTTTCCACATCCGGAAGAGTATAACTCCTGGAGATTGTGCCGGTGACTATCGCCAGATAGACCGTAAGGGTTGATGCTTCCCGGCAAAGATTTGCTTTGATCTGGGGTTATAGCAAGGGCCTGAATGAACCTCGACTAGGGTGCCCCAGGTCTCAAAAGCGAGACCTGGGGCACCCTTCTTCTTTTTCCCCACGGGTTCGTCTCGCAACAAACATTCAAAGGGTCTCGCTTTTGACCCAAGGGTCAAACCCAATACCGCCCGGAAGCCATCCCCTCTTCCCTGGTTACCAGTAGTATTTCAAGGCAAACTGAATTTCACGGGCGCTGCTCCGAGTAACCGTGGATTGCCCGAAATTCGCTGTGTCCTGGAAATTTGTGTTTGTAGGCAGGTTGAAGCTGGGAGTGTTAGTAAAGTTGAACGCCTCGGCTCGGAATTGCAACCGCGTGGTTTCCGTAATGCCAAATTCCTTGAACACCGAAAAGTCGAAATCACGGAAGCCAGGGCCATTCACCTGGGTATTCGACCCACCAAGCGGCGCAAGGCTGCTTTGACCGATGGTCCGTCGCCACCGGCGGATCGGTGAAGGCTGCAGGGTTGTAGTAATGCGCGGGTCCACCTGAACGATACTTGCTGACGCCGGGAACCACATTGGCATAGCAAGTGCCAGTCGTGGCAGTGGTTGTGATCTGGCAAGGAATATATTGTGGGGGACCGCTGTTGAGAGTCAGGATTCCATTGGTTACCCAGCCCCCAAGCAGCATTTGAGCGGGTCCGTGGAGATCGCCCAGGAACGCCTTACCGCGGCCAATCGGGAGTTGATAAGTGCCGCTGGCCACGAACGAATTGACGATATTGAAGGACGCCAATCCCCGGTCATACGATATCCCGGTAATTTGTGGGGCACGATAGCCTCCCACGCCGCTATCACTCAATAAGTCGCCGGCGTCGGACAGTGTCCTGGCCCAGGTGTAACCGGCAAGCAGATACAATCCTTGGCTGAACCGGTGTTCGTACTTGGTTTGCAGAGAGTTATAGCTGCTGGAACCCGCGGTGATGTCGTAAGAAGCATTGTTGGCAAAGTCAGGAAACGCGATGTAAGGAGTGATGGGTGTGCCTGGAGGTAGAATCTTCGACGGGTTGTTGGTACCGGCAAAGGCCTCAATATGGCGCCCAACAGAGCCAACGTAACCTGCCTGAACCGAGTCTTGCGGGGTCACCGAATATTGCAGCATCAGGTTAAATCCCTCGGTGTAGGGCGTTTGGTAGTGGAGTTGCACACCGCGAAATTGCAATCCGTTGCCGCTCACGCTGGATGGATTAAGGCTGATGCCCTGCAATCCGTTTTCCAGCGTGCCATAAGAGCCATCGGGGAAGACTGTGGGAGTCACACTCCCAACGCCTCCATTCGAAGAGTCCTGAAAGGCAAGCACGTATTCAAAGGGATAGTTGTAGCCAAGACTGGGATACCCGCCCCGGTTTTCGAATGCTCCGTAAAAGATGCCGAATCCTGCGCGAGCAACGAGCTTCGGTGTGACCTGGTAGGCGACTCCCAGTCGCGGGCCAAAATTGGTTTTTTGCGAGATGCCGAGGCCGGTCCCATATTGATCGGTGTAGACCAACTGAATTCCGTCCTTGGCCAAGGCTGGCGTAAAGCTGGAAGACAGGGGGGTCTTGGTCTTGTTGGCTGAAGTCATGATGAATTGCGCTGTCGAGCCTGGAACTCCAGGCACGAAGTTGGCCTGAGCGCCGTTGCTATCCCCCACTTGTCCGAAATATTCCCAACGCAAGCCAAGATTGAAGGTCAGGCGAGGCGTCACTTTCCAATCATCCTGGAAATAAACACCGTAGTAGTTCCGATTGCTGTGCAATTCCCCATAGTTGGAGGCCTGCACGCTGTCGGATCCTCCGGAGTAGTTGACTCCGTTCGGAACGGTGGCAGCGATGGGAGTCAGCAGAAGTTGGGCCGGAGCGGTGAGTTTGTCCGTTTGATTGGGTATGGAAGCATATCTACCGTCGAAATCGAAGTTGCCCTTTGACTCCGGCGGAGCCAGCCAGGGAAAGTAAAGGTACTGAAACTCTGCGCCGCCCTTGAAAGTGTGTGATTTATAGACCTTGGTCAGGTTCTCAGTGAGTTGCGTGGTATCGCTATACCGGTCGCCGGGAAGCCACCCCGAGCCGCCGAGATTGTGCAGGTTGCCCAGGCCCAAATAAGGGAGCCCACCGTTGCCTTTAAACTGCGGAACTCCGCCGATCCCAAAATCTGCGGGAATGCCTAAGGTGTTCGCGGTGGTCGGTGTGCGGGTTGTGTGTTCCTGCCCGTAGCCGAAGCGTACCTCGTTGATGAGGCTGGGCGAAAAGACGTGGGTGTAGCTAACGGCCACGCCGTGCACGGTGAATGTCTGTGTGCCCTCGTTGTAGCCGCCACCATCGGCGACCCCACCAAAAGGAGGGATGCGATGTTGCGTATTGTTAATCTGGCTGTAGCGCCCAAAGACCTGGTTGCGATCGTTAAAATGCTGGTCGATGCGCACATCGAAGGTGTTCTGACCGCTGGTGTTTACTTTGGTGGTCTGGTAGTTGTTCTGCACACCGCTCAGGTTTGCCGCGGGATAGAGTTGGAGAAGTTTAATCGCGTTAGGATCGAGGCGCCCGGCGGGGAGCGCATTATTCGCAAAGGGCTCCCTGACATAGCCATTCGCGGTCGCCATGATTCCCGTCGCCGGGTCGACTTGACCGGCAGTCACCGCGCGTGTGGTCGCGGGATCGAAAATCTGTCCGTTGCTGAAAGAACGCCCCAGCGCATCTTTGCGGGTAAACGTTCCGGTTGCGTTCAACAGATCGGTGAAGTTGGTGTAGCCACTGCTTACTTCCTGAGCCGTGGGAACCCAGATCCCGTTCCATAGCACTCCCTGATGGATCTGCGTGCCTTCGTAATCGGCGAACCAAAAGGTTTTGTCCCGGATGATCCGGCCGCCGGCAGCGGCGCCAAACTGGTTCTGCCGCAGTTCCGGTTTGCGCTGTGTGGCAGGGTCCGAGAAAAAGGCGTTGGCATCCAGGGCATCATTGCGGAAGAACTCCCATGCCGCACCGTGGAAGCCATTGGCGCCGGACTTGATGGTGGCATTCACGATTGCGCCGCCTGCGCGTCCAAACTCCGCGCTGAAGTTGTTGGTCTGAATCTGGAATTCCTGGATAGCGTCGACCGGGGGCTTGACGACGTCGGCCTCACCGCTCAGGAAGTCAACATCGTTGCTGTTGTTATCAATGCCGTCAAGCAGGTAATCGTTCTGGGCGGGGCGGGTCCCATTGGCGGCAAACTGATTGCCTGCACGGGCCCCTTGCTGCGCCTGCGTCACACCCGGGGTAAGCGTTGCGAGCATCGTCCAGTCTCTGCCGTTCAGTGGAGTATTCTCGATCGGCCCGGCGCCGATCACCTGTCCTACGGTGGCACTTTGCGTCTGCAGCAGCGGGATCTGCGAGGTTACCTGCACTGTCTCGTTGGTGGTTCCTGTTTGTAACTGGAAGTCCACGACAGCGTGTTGCTGAATATTGAGGTCGAATGCGGCGCTCTCGTCGGTCTTGAAACCCGCATGCTCAACCCGGAGGCGATAACTCCCGATCTTGAGCGGCGTAACGATATAGGTGCCGTCTTCCCTGGTCGTGGTGGTGACTTGTTCCGACGTTCCCTGGTTGGTGATCGTTACTTTCGCATCCGGCAGGACCGCTCCGGTCTGATCCTTGACCGTTCCCAGGATGGTGCCGGTGTCGACTTGAGCGAATCCGGCAGAAGCGCCGAAGAACAGTATGCAAGTTGCCAGTAGCCGGGCCGCGCAGCGATTTTTCTCTTGTTTCCTCATGGTGCCTCCACCCCTCAAATTCAAAGACTCAACGGGTATTGCTTTTTTTTTGGATCTCTGTGTCCCGTGTACGATACTCGCGCCCACAAAACAGCGCATTGCCTGAAGAACCGCAACTATAGGCATCGATTTAGAGGGTTGTCAAGGTTAATTTCGTTAAGGTCACCGGCCCTGTGTATGCTGGCTTAACGCCCGCGAAGATGAGGGTGTGAATGACGCGCAGACCGTCGTGGCGCGCAGCAATGGCTGAGATTTCGTTAGACTGGCGTGACGCAAAGTCTAGGTTGACAAGGCGAATTTGAGAGGGATAACGTTAACGAACACGAGAGCCCGTCGAGCAAAAGAGATGGACAACCCCCCCAGGAGGAACGCGGTGAGAAATGATGCACTCACTGAAGAGGAATGCGACCGTTACGCGGAGGACGGCTACCTTCTGATCAAGGAAATGCTGAGCCGAGAAGAAGCCGACCTGCTGAATAAGGCCGCGCGTGAAGACCGCATTCTCGACCAACACTCTTACGCGAAGGCAGACGGAGAGGGGGGAACAGTCCGGCTCTCTTTATGGAACCATCCGACCGACACAATTTACGGCATGGTAGCGCGCAGCAACTCTCTGGTCTCATGCGCGGAGCAGCTCCTGGCCGGCGAGGTTTACCACTACCACTCCAAAATGATCATGAAGGATCCCCTGGTTGGCGGCGCGTGGGCGTGGCACCAGGACTACGGGTACTGGTATCAGAACGGGCTTCTCTACCCGTTGCTCACGAGCGCCTGGATCGCCGTGGATCAGGCGACGCGGGAGAACGGCTGCCTGCAGGTGATTCGCGGCTCACATCATCTCGGACGAATCGACCACGTTCTCAAGGGCGAGCAGGCCGGAGCGGACCAGGGCCGTGTAGATCAGATCCTCAAGCGGATGGAACTCGTTCATGTGGAGATGGAACCCGGTGATGCTTTGTTCTTCCATGCAAACCTGTTGCATCGTTCAGACCAGAACAAGTCTGACAAACCGCGCTGGTCGATGATCTGTTGCTACAACGCGGCTCGGAATGATCCGTACATGGAATCGCATCATCCGAGGTATACGCCTTTGGTCAAGGTTCCCGATTCAGCTATTCTGCAGGCCGGATTGAAGCGATTCCAAGAGACCGAGGAAGAGGCTGCGGCCTGGTTGCAGCCGGAAGCGGATCATAGCGCCGCGAGTTTGGAAAGGCCTGCCTGACAAGTGCCTACCGTTCTCCACGGCCGCTCGGCAAGTGTTTCGGGTGGACCAACCAGATGATTGCAGGCTCACGTGGGTAGCCTTCTATGATGCCGGTTCCTGCTGCCTCGTCTACCCCCGGGGCTCCCACGACTACCGAGGCACTTAACCAGACGTATGTTTGGGGTATCTCGCTGGCCGCTGCGCTGGGCGCCCTCTTGTTTGGCTACGACTGGGTGGTAATCGGCGGGGCGAAGCCCTTCTATGAACCCTATTTCCAGATTCATAGTGCGGCCCGCCAGGGGTGGGCGATGAGCTGCGCGCTGGTGGGCTGCCTGTTGGGGAGTATCGCTTCGGGTGTTCTGAGCGATCGCTTCGGCCGCAAGCGGATGCTCATCATTGCGGGGTTTACCTTTGCAGTTTCCTCGCTGGGTACGGGGCTGGCGCACAGCTTTCCGGAGTTTGTGGCTTGGCGCATAGCCGGGGGGTTGGGTATTGGACTCGCGTCCATCCTCTCCCCGATGTACATCGCCGAGGTAGCACCTGCAGAGTTGCGGGGCAAGCTAGTGGCGAGCAATCAGTTGGCGATTGTCATCGGCATTGTGTTGGCCCAGGTGATGAATTGGCTGATCGGTAGACCGCTGGCTCCGAACGCGACCTGGATGCAGATTCGCCAGTCATGGGATGGCCAGCTTGGCTGGCGCTGGATGTTTGCGGTCACCGCGATACCGGCAAGCCTGTTTATCGTGGCGATGTTCTTTGCGCCGGAGAGCCCGCGATGGTTGGCAAGCAAGGGACTACGGGCTCGTTCCCAGAGGATCCTCAGCAACATCGGCGGGGAGGCATACAGCGCCCGGGTTTTCGCAGAGATCGAGGAGACCCTCACGCACGGAGCGCCACAGCCGGGTTTGAGCGAGCTGTTCAAGCGACGCTACCTACGGCCGGTATTACTTGGCATCGGACTGGCGGTTCTACAGCAGTGGTGCGGCATTAATGTCATTTTCAACTATGCACAAGAGGTCTTCACAGCGGCCGGCTACAACCTTTCGAGCATGCTATTCAACATCATGGTGACAGGTTTCGTGACCCTGATATTCACGGTGGCCGCCATCGCCACGGTGGACGGCCTGGGTCGGCGCGTACTTATGCTTGCCGGATGCGGAGGATTGGCGGTTCTGTACGTTGGCGTAGGCGCCGCCTACTATTTCCATACGCACGGATTTGTCATCCTGCTCCTGGTCGCGGCGGCAATCGCATGTTATTCCATGACCCTTGCGCCGGTGACCTGGGTGCTTCTTTCTGAAATCTTTCCCAACAAAATTCGATCTACGGGAATGTCCGTCGCCACCACGTTTCTGTGGAGTGCCTGCTTTGTCTTGACCTATACATTTCCCATGATGAACCAAAGCCTCGGGTCAGCCAGAACATTTTGGCTCTATGCCGTGATCTGCCTGATTGGCTTCGGAAGCATATTCAAGTGGGTACCGGAGACAAAAGGACGCACTCTGGAGGCGATCGAAGGCTCTTGGAAATAGGATAGGGGTTCCGGGTCGTAATCCTGTGCGACCGGAGCCGGCATTTCCGCATCCCATCCCGTATGGCGGACAACGACGCTTCTCTTAGAGATAACCTGGTTCAGCTGCTTCGCGGCGGCAATGCCCACGTCGACGTGCTATCTGCGCTGAAGGATTTTTCGCCGAAACACTATGGCGCAAAGCCAGCGAACTCCCCCCATTCCGCATGGGAACTGTTGGAGCACATGCGGATTTCGCTGCGGGACCTGTGGGAATTTTCTACCAACGACGAATACGTTGAGATGAAGTGGCCGGATGACTACTGGCCCAAGACGGCGGAACCTCCTTCCAAGGAAGCCTGGCAGAACTCGGTGCGGGCTCTGAAGGAAGACCTGGAAGCGTTTGAGGAGCTGATCAAGAACCCGGATAGCAATCTGTATGCGCAGATCCCGTGGGGGAAAAAGGATCAGACGTTGTTACGCGAGGTTTTGTTGGCCGCCGATCACAATAGCTACCACACGGGGGAGCTGGTCTTGCTGCGCCGGATGCTTGGCGACTGGAAGGGCTGAGAATGCCATCCCTGCCGGGTTTTTGGATCGTTGGGGGCGTTATTTATTTCCAGCTTACGGCGAGCTGCCAGCGCATCTGACGTTGGGCGGTTTTGCGCAGCACGCGTTCGAACTCTTCCATCTCGCGCAGGACTGCCGGGGTTTCTGTTCCTAACGCGGTCGGCGAGGCTTTGAGGTGGTCAAGCAGGGTACACACGGTAATCAGGCCATCCTCTGGGGAAAACCATTGTGGCGGAGGCAACGTCTTCGCCCATTCCGGGTCGCCCGCACCTTCTTCCAGCAAAAGGGCCATGGAGTTTTCATCGGCAGAAAAGAATTCGAGCAGCGGTTTGATCCCAATGCGTTGCGCCATCTTCTCCAAAGCATCCTCGTTACGAGCGAGTGCTCTGCCATTTACGAAGATATCGAAGCCTGGGTCCTCGCCCTCAACGACAATGTATAAAGTGGCGCCCATCGCCTGCAGTTTATCGCATCCCCCGGCAGATATTACTCACTTCTGTTTGTCAATTTCCCAGGAGGGAAACGTTCTTGTCATCTTCCGCCCGGGCTCGCATTACCAGTAACAAACTCGCCAAGGTAACCAGTGACCCGGCGATCATGGCGAAGGAGAGACCGAGGCGGAGAAAGAAGGCGGTTTCGAAGATGGCTACCAGGGGCTCGATCCATTGCACGGTTGTCACCTTGTAGGCCTCAAGGTGCTGGAGCAACCAGAAGTAGGCCGCATAGGCCGGTGCGCCCGCGACGATGGCAAGAAGTACGAGGGAGGCGATCGCATTGTGGGTCCAGTGCATCGTTTGTCCCCGCTCGAAAGTCATGCCGGCAACCATGAGCAACAATGCCGCTGTGGCCGATAGCAGGGTGGTCACTACCAGGGGGTTTACTGCCCTGAGCTCACGGCGGGCGAGAACCGCGGAAACGCCGGTGGATGCTACCGCCAGGAGCGCGATCGCGGCTCCTCCGGCCTGATCGAGGGAAAAGGAAGGGCCCATGGCCAGGACTATCCCACCCAGGCCGACAACGGTGGCCAGCAGCGCGCCCCGCGGCACGTCGTCCGGCACTTAACATCGCTACCAATAGCGGCATCGCTGAGAACAAGACAGTAACGGTTACCGATGACACGTGTTGCTGCGCCCAAAGCACCAGCAGGGACGGCAACACGACCATGGTGACGGAGAGCAACAGCACAAAGCCAAGGGCGCGCCCCCTCGGCAGTGTGAGCCGCTTTCGTATGACCACAGGAAGGCACAGCAATGCGGCGAGCAGGAAGCGGACGGCCGCTCCACGCAGAGGTGGAACGGACTCGGCTAGAGTGTCGGCGGCTATCCACGTGCTGCCCCAGACAATACCCAGTGCAGCGAAGGCTAGCCAATGCTTGGGGGTGGGTTTCATAGGCTCCGGAAAGAGGCGGGGGACGGTGTTTGCAAAGCGTACCTCAGGGCCTAAAGGCCTCGTGAAGTGCCGGGTGCCCGTCCCATGTTGCGTAGGTGACGTACGGGCTAAAGCCCGCACCCTTCAAGGAAGGGATTCTCGCGCAGGCCATGACACCTGTACCCGCGCAGAAGACGAAAGGGCTGCGCTTAGCGCAGCCCTTCGTATTTCCGGTACATAGGTTTACTGCGGTCCGCGGCTTCCGCCGCCGCTTCCACCACCGGGTCCGCGTCCCCGGCTGCGATGCCGCCGGCGCCGCTGACCGGCTGCGGCACCACCACCACCCGGCGCTGCCGGCCTGCGGGCCTCTGCTGGTCCCGCAGCGGAAGTACCGTCTGCACGGTTGAAGTTTGGCTCGTCGCCACCCTCGACGAATGGCTCATCGTCATCGAACTCTTCACCACCTTCAATGGTGATGGTGCTGGCATTCGATGCCGGCTGCCGTTCTACTGGGGATTGCGATTGTGCCCGCGGAGGACGCGGCGCCGCGACGTCGCCGCCGCCATTGTCTCCGCCCGAACCGCCTCGGGATGGCTCTGGAAGTCCGAGCTTTTCGCGTTGCTCTTTCAACAGCGCCTTGCGCGAAAGCTTGATGCGATTGCCTTCGATTCCCAGAACCTTGACCAGTACCTGATCGCCTTCGCGCAGTTCGTCCTTCACGTCTTTCACGCGATGCTCGGCAATCTCACTGATGTGCAGCAATCCGTCGGTGCCGGGGAAGATCTCGACAAATGCGCCGAACTCAGCCAGACGAACCACCTTGCCCAGGTAGGTCTTCCCTACTTCCGGAACGGCGGTAAGGTCGCTGATCATGGCCAGCGCTTTCTTCAGACCTTCTTCATCGCTCGAGGCAACATTCACGCGGCCGGTATCGTCGACATCGATCTTGACGCCGGTGGCTTCGATGATGCCGCGAATCGTCTTGCCACCCGGTCCGATCAGATCACGAATCTTATCGGTCGGTATCTGCAAGGTGTGGATCTGGGGAGCAAACTTCGAACGCTCCGTGCGCGGCGATGCCAGGACGGCATCCATCTGGTCGAGCAGGAATAACCGTCCACGGCGAGCCTGTTCCAGGGCCTCACGCATGATCTGTCCGGTAACACCGCTGATCTTGATGTCCATCTGCAGCGCGGTAATACCCTCGCGGGTACCTGCCACCTTGAAGTCCATATCGCCGTAGTGGTCTTCTGCGCCGGCGATATCGGTCAGGATGGCGTAGTTGTCGCCTTCCTTCACCAAGCCCATGGCTACCCCGGCAACGGCTGCCTTGAGAGGAATGCCCGCTTCCATCAGAGCGAGGCTGGCGCCGCAAACGCTGGCCATGGACGAGGAACCGTTCGATTCGAGAATGTCGGAGACCACGCGCAGGGTGTAAGGAGACTCGTCCTCACCCGGCAGCACGGCTGCAATGGCACGCTCGGCAAGTGCGCCGTGGCCGATCTCACGCCGGCCTACGCCGGTCATGCGGCCCACTTCGCCCACGGAGAACGGGGGGAAGTTGTAGTGCAGCATGAAACGCTTGCGCTGTTCGCCCTGGAAGGTTTCCAGACGCTGCACATCGTCCGAGGTTCCCAGGGTCGCGGTCACCAATGCCTGGGTTTCGCCACGAGTAAACAAAGCAGAACCGTGGACGCGCGGTAGTACACCGACTTCAATGGAGATCTCACGGATCTGGTCGAAACTGCGGCGGTCAGGCCGGATGCGGTCTTTGGTGACCTGCTCACGGAAGATTCTTTCCCGCATCACTTCGTAGTATTTCGATAGCTTTTTCTTGGCTTCCGCATCGCCTTCGGGAAGTTCTTTGGCCAGCTCGTCCTTGATCTGCTTGACCAGCGCATAGCTTTCCGTTTTGGGATGGGTCTTGGTGTCCAGAGCGTCCTTCAGCCGGTCGCTCGCCTTGGCCTGCAGCGCAGCGAAGTATTCCTGGTCGAACTCGATGGGAGCAACCACGCGCTTCTTCTTCCCTGCCTTGGCAACCAGCTCGTCGACGGCAGCGCAAATCTTCTTGGCTTCGTTGTGACCGAATTCGATGGCATCGACCACCGTCTCCTCGCTCACACCGGCAGCGCCGCTCTCGATCATCACCACGCCGTCTTTTGTCGCTACGACGGTGATATTCAGCTTGCTCTCGAGCCGCTCGTCATAGGATGGATTGACGACGAACTGGCCGTTCACCTGGCCGACTCTCACTGCACCGATGGGGCCGCCAAAGGGAATGTCGGAAAGGGCCAGGGCCGCGCCAGCGGCATTGATGCCGACGACATCGGGATCGTTGTCTTTGTCCGCCGACAGGACCAGTGCGATGACCTGAGTCTCGTTGCGGAAATTCTTGGGGAACATGGGACGGATGGGGCGGTCGATCTGGCGGCAGGTGAGAACTTCACGCTCGCTGGGCCGGCCCTCGCGCTTGATAAAGCCTCCGGGGATGCGGCCACCTGCGTAGGTGTACTCGCGATAGTCCACGGTCAAGGGGAAAAAATCGAGTCCTTCTTTGGGTTCCGGTGCGGCCACTGCGGTGGCCAGAACCATGTTGTCACCCTGGGATACGACGACAGCACCAGAGGCCTGCTTGGCCAGGCGGCCTGTTTCAAAAGTCAATCGCTTACCGCCGGTAAGCTCGACTGTCACTTCCTGTTTCATAAAATCCTCATTTCGTGTATGCACAAAGGGCGGGCGCGTGTGCAGAGGGCGGGATAATTCCAGCGCGAGAGGCAACGTGCGGAGATGGAAAGAGCCGATAAACCGGCGAGCGCTCGCCAACCGGTGCCATCACGTGTGCACCAGCCGTCTCGGCGTCCAGCTCGATCCAGTCTCTTCGCCTGATTGTGGGGTACAAGATTCTCGCTTGTTTACTTGCGGATACCCAGCTTACCGATCACATCCCGGTAGCGGTCAGAATTGTTCGTCTTGAGATAGTCCAGCAAACGGCGGCGCTTACTCACGAGCATCAAGAGACCTCGCCTGGAGGCGTGGTCCTTTTTGTGAAGCTTGAAATGCTCAGTCAGCTCGCCAATTCGTTCGCTGAGAATCGCAATCTGCACTTCCGGGCTACCCGTGTCACTGTCATGGGTGCGAAAGCGCGTAATAACCTCGGTCTTCTTTGCAGTTGCCAGCACGGCAGCGCGTTACTCCTCTACGTTAAATCGAGTCCACTCTCTAAGTGTCTGACTGAGAATAACATGGCTTGGGTTGTGGCGCACGGGAAAAGGGGTTTGGGAGAGGGTGGGGACGTTTTCGGGAGTTCCTTAAAGGCTGCAGAATGAGCGCCGGAGTCCGCGGAAGCGAACCGCAGGGTTAATGGATGTTTGTGAGGATGCGGATTTTGCTCAAGTCCCGAAGGGCGCTGCCCCAACAACAGAACCGTCATCCGGAGCTGAAGTCGCTTCACGGATCTATCGCGGACAGCTCGGGCTTTATGGCGCGGAGTCGATAGCTCGCGCGCTCACGCTCAGCTTCTGGCCCACTCCCTTACCTGCATATTCCATCATGACGGTTCCGCCGCCGCCGGGCTGGTTGCGGTCCAGCAGGAAGGCCAGGGGCACCATGAGGACGGCGGCAAAGGCCAGCACGTAATACACATCGACATACGCCAGGGCCTGGGTCTGCGCCTGAAGCTGCTGGTAGAGCTGCCCTTGCGCCAGGTGCAGACCATTTGCTTTGCCGGCAGTCACGTCCAGGGTGTTGCGCAAGGAGTCAATCTGCTGCTGATAGACGCTACCCGCCAATGCCGTGTTCTTCGAAAGTACGCTCTGATGCCATTGCGCACGCTCGGTCACCAGGGCGTTGGTGAGCGAGATGAGAATACTGCCGCCGATATTGCGGACAAAGTTAATAAGCCCCGAGACCTGGTTGTTCTTTTCCGGAGGAATTCCGAAATACGCGGCAGTCGTCACGGAAATAAAGACAAAGGGGATGGCGATGATCTGAACCACACGCAACTTGGAGGCGAACCCGAAACTGATAAGCAGGCTGATGTGCCTGGCAGTGTAGAAATAGCCGACAGCGAAGATGACAAAGCCCAGCGCGATCAGGTTTCGCGCCGGAAAACGGCTGACCGCCTGTCCCGCCATGGGCATCGCGACGAGCAGAGCCAATCCGCCGCCCGAAAGCGACAGCCCGGCGACCGTTGCCGTGTAGCCGAGTTGTTGTTGCAGGAACTGCGGCTGTAGGACAGTAGTCGCATTGAGCAATCCGCCGGTCAACAACATGAGGAAGGCACACACGGCGAAATTCTTGAACTTGAAGAGCCGCAGGTCAATCAGCGGCCTCTCGGCATGGAACTCCCAGATGATCAAAGCAATAAACGAGATGATGAACGTCGATGGCAAAGGCCATGATGAAGTGCGATCCAAACCAGTTCTTTTCCTCACCCTTATCCAGCGTGATCTGTAACGCGCCCATGGCAACGACCAACAAACTGACGCCGATGTAGTCGATGCGGTAGAGGTTGTTCCGGTCAGCCTTTTGGTATGGGGGATCTTCTACCAGCCGGTTGGTGAGGAACAGCGCCAGCATGCCTACGGGGATGTTGATGTAGAAGATCCAATGCCAGGAGTAGTTATCCGTGATCCAACCGCCCAGGGTGGGGCCAATCGACGGCGCCAACACCGCGACCAATCCGTATAGTGCAAATGCCAGGCCGCGCTTGGAGGGTTCAAACGAATCAGCCATGATGGCTTGCGCCATGGGCTGCAACCCCCCTCCTCCGACACCTTGAAACACTCGAAAGAGCAGGAGGAAAGCCAGAGTAGGGGCGATACCGCACAGGAAGGAACTAACAGTGAAAATGACGATGCAGAGCATGAAGAAATTCTTCCGCCCGATCACGCTGGCGGCCCAGGCGCCCATGGGCAAAACGATTGCATTCGCTACCAGGTAAGAGGTAAGCACCCAGGTGCTCTGATCCGCGCTCGCGCCCAGGCTGCCCGCGATGTGGGGTAGAGCCACGTTAGCGATGGAGGTATCCAGCACCTCCATAAAGGCGGCGAGCGCCACCGTTGCGGCGATCAGCCAGGGATTGGTTTTTGGCTTCCATGCGTACATCGCCGCATTTGCGGCCGACGCGTCGGCAGTCGTGGTCGAGGCCATCGTTCTCCGTTTTCCCTATGATTTGGCAGCGTGGCCTGACGTCCTCTTGATAGATGCCGAGCACGTTCGCGAGGACGCCATTTCTGGGCCGGGGACGCCATTTCATAAGAATGATCAGAGATGGCGATTGAAAAACGCGAGTGTTCTGGCCATGGCTTCCTTGGCTGCTTCCGCGTTGTAGCTGGCGCGCGTGTCGTTATTGAAAGCATGGCCAGCGTCATACCAACAGATCTCCACCTCCGGATGGGCCGCGTGCACCTTCTCGACGTCGTCCGGGGGAATATGAGCATCCTGCTTCCCGTAGTGAAGCAGGACCGGCGCGCGGGGGCTTTCCAGGGCAAACCTGCCGATTTGGCCGCCGTAGTAGCCGACTGCGGCGGCTGGTGACAGCCGTGTCGCACTCAGCCAGGCCAGCGTTCCTCCGTAGCAATAACCGACGACACCGGCTGGTTTCCCGGTCTTTTTTGCGGCGTGTTGAAGTGCAGCATCCACATCTTTGACCGCGTCATTTATGTCGATTTGTTGCGCCAGCGCCATTCCCTTCCGC
This sequence comes from uncultured Acidobacteriaceae bacterium, assembly GCA_963847155.1. Classification (GTDB taxonomy): domain Bacteria; phylum Acidobacteriota; class Terriglobia; order Terriglobales; family Acidobacteriaceae; genus PALSA-350. Next base: position 26,701 of record CAWJZH010000017.1, read on the forward strand.
ATTCCGTCCTCACTTAACTCGACTTCGGGTTCCACGCGATCAAAAAGGGCTGGGACTACCGCGTAGAAGCCCTCTTGGGCGAAGCGATCCGCGACCGAACGCATGTGTTGGTTGACGCCAAAGATTTCCTGCACTACGACCAGCGCTCCCCACGGTTTACCATCGGGTTCGGCTACATAGGCATCCAGTTCGTGGCGATCGCTGGCCTGTAATTTAACGACTCCGCTCATGTCCCTCCTTGGCTGCGGTCAATGGACCCAGTGGGGTTTCTCTTCTTGGACGCAAAATACGGATCTGGCTGCAAGCCAAGCCGCGATTTTTGCCTAAGGTGGCGCGAGTTTGCGCGAGAGGAGGGAGCTAAGAGCTTTGCTTGCTGCGGGTTCCGTAGTTTCGCGTCCAACCGAGAAATCGCATCAGCTGGGCCCGTTCTTTCCACAGGAATGACCAGAAATACCTGGCGTCGATGGTGTCAGCTTTGCGGCCGGAATAGGTTTCGATACGCCACTTGAGGTATTCGCTGCGCCACGGGGCGAGCCGATGGCCTCTTGTCGCATTCCACAAAAAGCGGACCGCCATGCCCAGGCGCCTCTTTGCAAAGTATATCCAAGTGGAGAAGCGACGACGGCGTGGCGCTAGCCTTTGGGCTCCATCATGTGCGCGATCAGCTTGTCGGCCAAATCCTCGGCGCTGACATGGTAGGTTCCGTCGGCCACTGCCTGCTTTAGCCGGGCAATCTTTTTCAGGCGCTCTTCATCGATAAGGTCCTCGATGACGTTGACAGAATCCACAGCAGGCCGGTCTTTTCCCGATGTAAAGTCGCGGGTTGACGGATTGTTGCCCTGGTCCATGCTGGACATAAGCGTAGCATCATCGCCAGGCAAATGGGGACCTTTGGTAACCTGGGCAACCGCCGCGGTACACCGACTTCAACAATCGTTCTTGGAGACGGCGTGAGCGGCGGGAGGAGGCCGAGGCGCCTGGCGTTTCCTGCCGTGCGGCGAAATCAGCAAGACGAGCGCGAAGGTGCATCACGGCAGAGGCGTGGATTTGCGAGATCCGGGACTCGACAACGCCAAGGATGAGTCCGATCTCTTTCATCGTGGTTTCCTCGTAGTAGTAAAGGGTCATCACCAGGCGTTCGCGCTCGGGCAGATCGCCGATGGCCTCAATCAGCCGTTCTCGCATTTCGGACTGAAGGTAGCGAAAGAGGGGATCATCTTCCGGCCGGTTGGGCAGGTAGACCAACTCTTCTTCCCCTGAGTCCTCGCTGCGTTCCGAATGCAGGGTACCGATTTCGAGGCCCTTGAGTTCTCCCAGCAGTTGCTGATAGGTGGCTAGATCGATGTGCATTTGGCCGGCGATTTCAAGGTCGGTGGGGGCGCGGCCGAACTGGGCCATGAGGGTCTGAATTGCCTGCTCGATGGCACGGCCCTTGCGACGCAATTCCCTGGGGCTCCAGTCGAGGGTGCGCAGGTTGTCCAGGATGGCTCCGCGGATGCGAAATTGCGCGTAGCTGCGGAACTGGACCTGCTTGGATGGATCGAATTTGCCGAAGGCGTCGAGCAGGCCCACCACACCTGCGCTGTATAGGTCTTCGATGGGCACATGTTGCGGCAGCCGCTCATGGATGCGACGAGCGATAAAGCGCACGATAGGTAGATGCTCGATCATGAGCTTTTCCTGTTCGGCGGTGAGCAGGTCGCCGGTGCGCGGGGCAAGCGATGTTCGGGGTGCGCCGGCAGGAGCTTCTTTCTTCGCACTGTCAGGGACAACATGGGTTACCGCGCTCACGTCTTGCGTCGAAGCTCCACCCCGCCGAGGACGTCTGTGACCTTTTCCTGCTTCTTGCATATTCACCATCCAACCTATGTTCGAGAAACAGACCCTGGAAACTTGAGAACCGGTACAGCACTGCTGAGGTACAGCTGTCTTTGAGCGAAAGGCACAGGCTGGTCAGGTGTGGCGTCGATGCCGATTGGAGAAAAGCTCTGTTTGCCTCATCGGCGCTCCTCAAAGGAACTCGATCCTGCCGTGGTTAACTTCCTGGTGCCCGCCTTTCGGCTTCTTGCCTGTTCGCTTCGCGGTCACCATCCCGCGTCGCATATCTACCCTGCATCGCAATGAGCGGTTGAAACAAGCGCTGCGAGGACATTCCTTGTTGCGTCGTTTCATATCGGGAGGAGCCGCACAGCGAGTTGTTCCAATTCGAAACAACGGCTGTAGCAAGGCTGATCGCGGCCCGGAAAGTACCCAAAAAAAAGACTTTCGTGATTCGCTTTTTGTTCGCTATAATGCGGACATGTCAGTTACCCGCAGGCAAAAGGAAGTGCTGGACTTTATCAGCAACTTTGTGCAGCGCAATGGATACTCCCCGTCTTTTGAGGAGATTGCCCGAGGGTTGAGCCTCAAGTCTTTGGCCACGGTGCACAAACACATTACCAACCTGCAGAAGAAGGGGCTTCTGCAGCGGGCTCACAACCGCAGCCGATCGATCGATGTGCTGCCACCCCGCAGTAAGACGCGGCGTGCGGATCGGTTGCCGCTGTTGGGGCGGATCGCCGCGGGGCTCCCGGTCGAAGCGTCGGAGACCAACGAAACCATCGCGCTGGGTGACATCCTTGGAAACCGCGAGGTTTTTGCACTCCAGGTGCGCGGGGATTCCATGCGCGATGAGCACATCGTGGATGGCGATTATGTGTTGGTAGAGCACACCAGCACCGCGCGCCAAGGGGAGATTATTGTCGCTCTCGTGCGCGGGAGCGAGACCACGCTGAAACGGTATTACATTGAAGGGACCATGGTCCGGTTGCAGCCCTCCAATGCTGAGATGGAGCCTATCTACGTTCCTCTTTCGCAGATCGCGATCCAGGGCCGTGTTCTGGGTGTTTTGCGCAGATACGTCTGATTGGAGGCCACGGCTCGCTCTGCCGCGAAACTGTTTCAGCATTCGGCATTTACTCAGAAGTCGCCGATTCGGTTGTCACTGCAAGCCGAAAGCAGGCTTGGATACAAGGCGCCGCAGGGTTCTTCGAGCTGCCGAAGACGCAGAAAAGCCCCGGTTTGCCCGGGGCTTCTGTTCCTGACTGCGGGGCGACCGCTTAGACAGCGATCAGCTTGGTAATGCTCTTGTCGATCTGGTCTTTGGGGACAAACCCTACGATCTGTTCCGCTACTTTGCCGCCTTTGAAAAGCAGCAATGCCGGAATGCCGCGGATGCCGTAACGCATCGGCGTTGCCGAATTCCGATCCACATCCATCTTCATCACCTTGAGCTTGCCAAGGTACTGCGCGGCTACTTCGTCCACGACGGGCGCCAGCGCGCGGCAAGGCCCGCACCAGGCAGCCCAAAAGTCGACGAGAACAGGCTGGTCAGACTGCAGCACCTCCTGCTCAAATGTCGCATCGTTTACTTCAAAGACTCCTGGTCCTGCCATGTTCCTCCTTCGCTTCCTGGCTGAGCATAGCATCCACGCCACACTACCAGCCTCAACTATTGATGCGGAGTAGGCGAAAAGGTGCATAGGGGCGCACAAGCAAAAGCGCCCGGGCCTCGCGGCCACAGGCGCTAGAGCAGCCCTCCCCCAGAACTGCCCACGACGCGTAAATTAGGGCTTGGCGAACGGCGTTGTAAATAGAACTTAGGTAACGATTTAGTAACATCTGAGGAAATCGGCCTTCTACTCTCCGACACTCATGCCGGCACCCTCGCGGCAAAGGCCGGCGGGCAGGATCTCTACCGGACACACGGGACGCGCAAGCTCCAGAATCGCTTCTTTCAAGGTTGCCTCCTCGGTAGTTTGCGTGAGGAGCATGACCGCAGGGCCGGCGCCGCTCAGCGTAACGGACATCACTCCATGGTTGCCGGCCAACGGCAACAGGGCGGGCAGCAGAGGGCAAAGCTCCGCACGGTAGGGTTGGTGCAGACGGTCAACGGTGGCCAGGTGCATCAGATCCGCCCTGCCGGTGGCAAAAGCCGCGGTTAACAATGCTACGCACTGCACATTCGTGACTACGTCCTGGCGGGGATAGCTTTGGGGCAGCATGGCACGTGCCTTGGAGGTGGCCACCGGCGTTTCCGGAAGGATGAGAAGGGCCCGCCAACCCGGGGGAGGCGGGAGAGAGACGATGGCCAGTTGCTGGGAATTGGCAGCAATCGTCAGGCCGCCATGCCAGCAGGCCGCAACGTTGTCGGGGTGGCCTTCGAGCCGGACGGCGTGGTCGACGATCCTGGCTGCATCCCAACCGAGGTCTCCGAAGGCCGAGGCGAGCGCGACCGCCGCCAGCCGCACCGCCGCCGAGGAACCGCAGCCCATACCCACTGGAATGCCGTTGCGCATGCGCATATCGAGCGGCACAACCTGCCTTTGTTCAGCGGCGAGTACCGCCTTGTAAGTTTCAATCAGGAGATTTCTGGTCAGTCCGCCGCAGATGTTCGGGTTGCGCCCGGTGGCGTGAATGGAAAACTGGGTGCGCGGGCGTGGCGTCGATCTCCAGAAAGAGTTCGAGGGCCAGCGCCATGGCGTCAAAGCCCGGGCCCAGATTGGCCGAAGTAGCAGGGAGCCGCAGTTGCACCGTCTTCATGCCTGAATCGCCGCCTCGAGCGCACGAAGCACGGCGTCGGCAGAGGCCTCCAGCGAGAGCGTGGCGCGACGCTTTTTGGAGATTTCGCGTTCCAGCCCAGCGGTCTCTTCCTCACGTAACAACGTGCCCCGGTGAAAATCGATGGTGAACTCAGAATCTTTCAGCGTGTGCCCGGTCAGCAGCAGCACGACGGATTCGGCGCGATGCGATCCTGCCGTCACGCATCAGCTTCTTCAAGCCGGCCAGGGTGACAGCGGATGCCGGCTCGCAACCGATGCCCTCCTGGCCGATTTCCGCTTTTGCCAGGGCAATTTCAGCTTCGCTCACTTGTTCGCAATAGCCTCCGGTTTGCTGGATGACCCGTGCCGCCTTGCGCCAGGATGCCGGGTTCCCGATGCGGATGGCGGTGGCTCGCGTGTTGGCTTGCACGGGTTCGATCTCTTGCCCGTCGTGATGCAGGAGGCTGGTGTAGAGGGGGTTGGCGCCTTCGGCCTGCACCACGGTGATTTTCGGAACCTTGGTGCTGAGTCCCAAATGCTTCATTTCGAGGAAGCCTTTGCCCAGGGCGGAGCTATTGGCCAGGTTCCCCCCGGGCACGATCACGTGGTCGGGAATTTGCCAGTCGAACTGCTCCGCGATCTCGAGAGCCGGGGTCTTCTGGCCTTCGAGCCGGTAGGGATTGACGGAGTTCAACAGATAAACGGGCGCGCGCCGGACCACCTCCGCCAGTACCCGCACGCAGCCATCAAAGTCTGTATTCAATTGGCAGGTGACGGCGCCGTAATCGAGCGCCTGGGAGAGCTTGGACCACGAAATCTTACCCTCGGGGAGCAAAACCAGGCTGTTCATGCGGGCGCGGGAGGCGTAGGCCGCCATGGCAGCCGAGGTGTTGCCGGTGGAAGCGCAGGCTACCCACTGGAAGCCGCGCTCGCGCGCCTGGGAAAGGGCTGCTGTCATGCCCGTGTCTTTGAACGAGCCGGTGGGGTTCATGCCCTGGTGTTTGGCGTAGAGCTGCTCCAGGCCCAATTCCTCTGCGCACTGCAAAAGCCGGTAGAGGGGGGTATTGCCTTCGCGCAGCGTGACCGCCTTTTCGGGGTGCAGCAGAATGGGCAGCAACTCACGAAAACGCCATACGCCGCTCTGATCGATGGGGAGCCTGGACTGGAGCCTTTCCTGCCATAGCCAGCGCAGGGCGCCTGGATTTGGCGTACGACGGGGTCCTGTTGCGAGGGCCGGAATTGGGGCGCCTGCCGCACTCCACGAGGGATATTCCACCTCAAGAAGTTCACCACAATCGACACAACGAAAGTCTTTTTCTACCGAGTCCGGCAGGATGACGGCGCTGCAACCGACGCAGCGCAGTTGATGAGAAACTTCTTGCATGGTTTAAGCCTAGCGTAGAACGGGGATGGATGCGGCCGCAAACGGGCGGGTGTAGCTGAGATCGGCAAAGGTGGCTGAGTAGTCACGGAACTTGTAGTCCTTGCGATGCGATCGCCCGGAAAACCAGTTCACCCTCGCGTGAAGATTCTTGGTGCGCGAGATGTGATCGTCGAGAATAGCCGCTGAGCATGAATGAGAGCGTGGCGAGGCAGCAGACTCTTGTTATCAATTTCCATCACTCGTCCTAGCGTTTCTGACCTACTCCGAATTGATCGTTGTTACGAACTGGCTTGCCATTTTTGAAATCGATTTCGACGATTTTTTCGCTTTGCAACTGGGTGCCGGTCTCGTCGTGAAGGGTGTAGACGATCTTTCTGGTCTTGCGGTCGATGATGTCGCCGCTCGAGGGGATCACATGCTTCCCGTCGATGGTCATAAACATCCAGCCTGGCATATCGCTGGTTTTGATGTCGGCAATCTGTTTGGGTGGCATGACTGTGTTGTCGAAGACATGGACATAATTGTTGGGTCCATCCGCGAGCCAGATTTCCTTTTCGTCTGGCGACAAGGCAATGCCGTGACTGGGGCAGCCATGCCGCTTGACGGGGCCAGTTTGAAACCCTTGCACCGTCACCTTGGCGAGTTGTTTGCCGGTCTTGATATCGCCAACCTCAAATCCCAACAGTTCGTTGACGTTCACATAGCAGCGGGAATTGCTTCCGTCGACGGTGAAGGGACGAACCACATTCGAGAATGGCCCGACCTTTTCGACGACCTTGTTGGTGGAAGGGTCCGCGACGAGCAGATAGTTATCGTGCAGGCCGGCCAGGTAGACGCGGCTCCCATCCTCGCGCATAGATCGTGTTGTGGGAGCCGGAGTTGGTCTGGATCTTGGTAATCAGATTTCCATTGGATGCATCCACCACATCCCAGAATGGACCTTCAAGGGACGGCAAGTAGATTGTCTTACCGTCTGTCGAGATCGCGAGGCGGTCACAGCCGCCTTCAAACGTCTTGTCCCAGAGCATTTTATCGGTGGTGAGATCGAAAGCCGCCAGGCGATTGATGGTGGTTACGTAAATCCTGCCGGTCCTGGCATCGGCCGCGATGCCCTTCACATTTTCGGCCGGCTTACCTGGTTCCACTGTCCAGGTGGGAATGCGCTTGACGAATTTGTAACCGTTGTCCATATCGAAAACCACAATTCCGATGCCACCATGTTGCAGGTAGTTGCGGACACCTGGAACTGCGGCATACAGATAGCGATGGTTTTGCGCATAGACTTGCGCGGAAGACAGGGCAATGATCGCCACTGTCAGCAAGCGGGACAGTAGACTTCGGGTTCTCATGGTCAAAATGGACACGTCAGTCAATCTCCAGACGTTTTGTTTAGCGGGTACGAGACCGCCTACCAATATAGCTTCATGGCAATTGGATTTCCCTGGAGGTTCTCTGAAAGAGAACGGGCGCGCCCGCGCACCTGATCGCGCGACGCGTTAATGAGGTCAATCTAGCTTGGACCAATTCTGATTTCGACTCGTTTCGAGAGATTCGCATGGCTAAGCCGCACAGTATCGTATAATTTCGACTGTATGTTGCTTTCACCCCGCGAAGCCGCGCAGCGCTTGGGAATCTCGTACCCCACCATCAAGCAGTGGTTGTATCGCGGGAAGTTGAAGGCGGTGAAAACGCCGGGCGGCCACTACCGCATTCCGGAATCTGAGTTGGATAGCCTGCTGCACCAGGCCAAGCGGCCGGAAACTCCCCGGCGGAAAATGCTGCGCTCGCTCAGCGGACGGAATCAGCTCACTGGCCGTATCGTCGAGCTGAAGATCGAGGGGCTGTTGGCGCAGGTGAAGCTTTCGATCGGCGGGCAGATCATCACCTCCATCATCACTGCAGAAGCGGCGCGGGAGATGCGGCTGCAGGTAGGCGACACAGCAGCCGCACTGATCAAGTCAACTGAAGTGATGGTGCTGCGTGTTTAAACGCGGCCGGCTTCTGTTCTTCCTGGTTGCGATCTTTCCAGGTTTGCCTCTCTACATACGCGCAGCAAAACAGCACGCTGAAGATCGCGGCCGCCGCGGACCTTCAACCGGTTTTGCCCGCGGTCATCGAGGAGTTTGCCCAGCAGTCCCATCAGAAAGTAGAGGCTTCCTACGCTTCCTCGGCGACCTTGGCCACGCAGATCCTGAACGGCGGCCCGTTCGGGCTGTTCCTTTCGGCAGACCTGTCCTTTCCTCAAAAGGTGGCGGCCGCAGGTTTGGCAGACGGGCCCACTCCGATCCCTTATGCCCGCGGAACACTGGTGCTGTGGGCGCGGAACGACTCTCCGGTGCAGCCACTCAGCATCGATTCTTTGCGTAGTCCTGCGCTCCGCACGATTGCGGTTGCCAATGCCGAACATGCGCCCTATGGGCGCGCGGCCGAGGCTGCCCTCGAAAAGCTGGGGGTTGCGGATGCCTTGAAGAACAAGCTGGTGGTCGCGGAAAACATCGCGCAGACCGCGCAATATGCTGACTCAGGCAACGCGGATGCAGGCCTGATTTCGCTCACCTCCGCGCTCACACCGCGCCTCAGCGAAGACGGGAAATACGTTCTCATGCCAGAGGATTCCTATCCGCCCCTCCTGCAGGGCGCGGTTGTGATCAAGCAGGGACCCTCGGTGGAAGAGGCTCGCCGGTTCCTCGCTTTTCTGCTTTCTCCAGCGATCAGAAAGCGGTTGGCTGAGCACGGATTAAAGGCGCCGTAGAACGCTCTCGTATGGACCAACAAGCTATCTTTCTTACGTTTCGCCTGGCGACCCTAACTACTTTGATCCTGCTTGCCATTGCCATTCCCCTGGGCTATTGGCTGGCCTATGGCCGGGCGCGATGGAAGCCGCTGGTAGAGGCCGCGGTCGCGCTCCCGCTGGTGCTGCCGCCCACGGTGCTGGGATTCTATCTCCTGGTGTGGATGGCTCCGCGCACCGCGGCGGGCAGAGCCGTGTCGGCGGTCCTCGGTCATCCACTGGCGTTTTCTTTCGCTGGGTTGGTGGCCGGGTCGGTTCTCTTCAGTCTGCCGTTTGCGGTGCAGCCTGTGACCGCAGGTTTCCGCTCGATTGACCGCGAGATTCTGGAAGCAGCAGAGCTGTTGTCCCCTGGCCGAGCGAGAATCCTGGTGCGGGTGTTGCTGCCGTTGGTCCGCCCTTTTCTGCTGACGGCTGCGGTGCTGGCGTTCACCCACACCGTGGGAGAGTTTGGGGTGGTGCTGATGATTGGCGGCAATATTCCCGGCGTGACGCGGACGCTCTCCATCTCCATCTACGATCAGGTCCAGGATTTTGCTTATGCGCAGGCTAACCACACGGCTTTGCTGCTGTTGAGCCTCTCTTTTCTGGCGCTGCTGCTTATCTACGGACGCCGGGGGAGAGCCGGTGTCTGATTACCTGCAGGTCGACGTCGAGCATCGGCTGGGAGATTTATCGCTACGCGTATCGTGCGCTTTGTCGGCGCCCTGGACTGTGCTCTTCGGCCCTTCGGGCGCGGGGAAGACTTCCCTGCTGCGCGTGATTGGCGGGTTAACGAAACCGGACCGTGGCCGGGTCATCCTGCATGGACGAACGCTGGTGGAAACGGAAGGCAAAGCGTGGGTGCCCCCCGGCCAACGGGCTATTGGATTTGTCAGCCAGCGGCCAACACTCTTTCCCCACATGAATGTAACGGCCAATGTTTCCTTTGGTCTTTCCGGGCTTGATGGGCCCTCCTCCAAAGAGCGCGTGGGGCAGATGCTCGACCTGTTTCAAGCCGGCCAACTTGCCAAGCGAATGCCCGGCGACCTTTCTGGCGGCGAGAAGCAGAGGGTGGTGTTGGCTCGCGCGCTTGCCCCCGTGCCGCGGCTTTTGCTGCTGGACGAGCCATTTACGGGCATGGATGCGGATCTTAAGGTTTCCATTCTTCAGCAGCTGAGGACCTGGCTGATCGAGCGGGATGTTCCTGCCCTTTATGTCTCGCACGACGTGGCAGAAGCTTTCCAGACCGCGGCGGATGTCGTGGTGCTCGATCATGGCCAGGTCCAGGCTCATGGACCGGCGCAGGTGGTACTGGCCAGCCGGCGCGAACAACTGCTGCGGCAACTAGGCTAGCGGCCAGGGTGAATCAAAACAGGTCAGGGGACGATCTCGCGGACGTCATCTACCTAAATCCTCGAGCTACCTAAATCCACGAGCGATTCCTTGGGGAAACGGAAACGCTTAGTTAGCGAGGGTTAACGCTGTTTGGAGGCTCGATATGCACGTTGCCTTGTGCGTTAATCTCACGGGTCTGTTCGTTGTAATCGACCGCGTCAGCCCGCAGAAGAATAGACCATTTTTCACAACCGCGGCTTGAGGGCGCGCACATTTGCACTTGGACATTTCCTGTTAATTGGAGGACCGCTTGGATTTCCGCGCTCGTCAGATTAGTCTGTGGGCTCAAGGTGAGCTGAGCGCTCGATGCTGACAACTCCACGCGTCCTATTTGTTCCGTGGGCGGCATTGAGAAGTACAGCCGCGGAGTTTCCGTGTATGCCAAATGGGGACGGTCAGGCTGTTGGCATATCCCTGGAGAGGTCAAAGCGACCATTGCAACACTCAGCATCGGGAGTTTCATGAAGTAGATCCTCCGGGCGGAACGTATTCAATTTGACTCTCCCTAAACCACAGCGTCAACGGACATTCGGATGCCAATCCTGGAGAGGGCGGACCGTTGAGCTAGGCTCCTTAGTCTTTTCACATAGCCCTAGGCCAGCCAGACGGGTTCGGGTTCGAGGCGAATGCCAAAGCGTGATGCGATCGTGCCCGTCACCTTGTCGCGGAGGGCCACGACCTCAGCCGCGCTGGCGCCACCTCGATTAATCAGGGCAAGGGTATGGCGGCTGGAAATTCCCGCGTTTCCCAGGGCAAACCCCTTTTGATAACCGGCCCGCTCGATCAGCCACGCCGCAGACAGCTTTACTTCACCATCCTGTGCGGGATAGGCGGGGATGCTTCGCTTTTCAATGCCCAGTTCCTGAGCGAGCGAATTGACTACCGTTACCGGGACCACCGGATTCTTGAAGAAGCTTCCGGCGCTGCGGCAGTCGGGATCGCCGGAAACCAGCAGCATCCCCTTCTGGGCGCGGATAGAGCGCACGGCTTCGCGAACTTCGGCCAGCGTCGGCGCGGCGCCATTGCGGGCGGCGAAATGGCGTGCCAAGTCCGCGTAGACGATGCTGGGAGGCCCGTCCTTACGTAGGGCGTAGTCGACGCGGGTTACTACATAACGTTCGCGTGCGGTGCTGTTGAAGATGCTGCGGCGGTAGGAGAAACCGCAGTCCGACGCAGGTAAATCGATGAATCGGAGGTTTTTGCGATCAAACACTCGTACCGTTACGATGGTTTGGGAAACCTCCTGCCCGTAAGCGCCCACATTCTGCACGGGCGTGCCGCCGACGGTGCCGGGGATGCCGGAGAGGCACTCGAGACCGGCGGCATTTGCTGCCACAGCATAGGCAACCAATCCATCCCAGTCTTCTCCCGCCGCTGCCGAAACGATGAACCCATCGTTCTTGAGAGTGGATGCCTTGCCGGTCAAAGCGATGCGCAGGACGAGACCGGGGAAGCCCGCATCGGAAACCAGCAGGTTGCTGCCGCCGCCCAGAATGAACAGGGGCAAACGGTGCTCTCCGGCAAAAGCGACGCCCGCGGCGATATCGTGTTCGCTCGCTGCCTCCGCAAACCAGCGCGCGGGGCCGCCGATCTGGAAGGTAGTGTACGGGGCCAGCGATACTTGCTCAAGGAACTCCATTTGCCATCAAGGTATATCAGGAGACGATGCGCTGAAGGATTTCCACAGCCTGCCGGCATGAGGAGTGATCTACATTGAGTGTGGATTATGTCGAATTTCGTTGCATGTCCCAAACTTTCGGTGCTGACAGAACACTACAAAAGAGTGGTTGAGATGCGTGGTCGTAACATGCATCTGGATTCAGCCCGCAGACGAGAAGCAGACTTTGCTATAAGGGTCGCTGCGAAGCTGTTTGATGTTCACCGCTTGTGGTGCGCGCGATGTCGGACGAGGGCGAATTAGTTTCCGAAATGCAATTTCGAGTGCCCAGGAGACATCCGCCAGATCGAAATACTTGTCGGGTTGCCTACCGAGGATCAGCCTTTCTTTTACCAAACGACAGAGGGATTGGTGCTGCCTGTCCCAGTGAACTGAATTGTCCCCGATCTGCCATGATGGCCACCCACCATAACGAAACAGTGGTAGATCGAATCTGGCAGCAAATGGGGCTGCGCCCACCGGTTGAACAGCATCATGACTGTGTGTGACGTGTCCTGCTTGGGAGAACGACAATTCCTCGCTTATCCCATTCGACAGTTCGAGGAACACTCACCGTGCGACGTCATCTTTGAGAGTGCCTCATTCCGCCGTCAACGCGGATGATCCTGCTTACTACCCCTCAGGTTCCGGCGTCATCCCCTCACTATCCACAACGCGACGGACTGATCGGAGCAGAAGCCGGCGTGCGCTTACATAATCGCGCCGATTGCAGCGTCGACATCGGATCGGATATTCGAAAAGGAACAGCCTTTGGAGATCCACCAAGCGAAGTCTGGAGCGGCGCAGCTTGGAAGAAGAACACTCACGGCATTTCATAAAACCCCGCCAACCGAAGAATTTAACCCCCGCTTTTACCACAGGAACACACAGCCGGCGCCATGACGAGAGTCCCTCATACCCCCCTTGGTTCAGGGACTCTCGTCTGGCGGTCTGGATTTACCTGCTTCCAGTCTCAGGGCATTTAGGACACGTGAGCTTGAGCGAAGGTTGCCCGTAACCGGCTTCTCCTTTGGTAACTAATTCTGGCGTCGACCGAGTCTATCTGAGCGCATCGGACACCATCCTCAGCGAATCCTCTGGCCAGACCAGTCCAACTGGGCACTTCTCAAGGCGCACTATTCTGGTGTCTACTTAAGACTCACGCTCGGGGCAGACTTCGCGGCGTTTGGCTCAACCTGGAGTCGGGGACTAGATGCTGATCTGGCTGGTTCGCATTATCGAAGTGCTGTTCTTCGGCGGGATCGCCGGTTGTGTGGTGACAATCGTGACGAGCTGGTACTCAATCTTCAAAGAACTCACCTCGAGCGACTGACGCTCCTAGCCTTGGCCCATCTGACCGCTGAGCCGCGGCAATCTCTCTCGGCCCTTCGCACTGATCGTCAATTCACTCTTATCGCCCAGTGAAGACGTGGATTGATACTCGCTAGCTGGCGCTGATCGAGCACCAAGGGTCAGGATCGATTTTTTATGACGCCACGACGCCAAGCCATGCGGAGGAATCGCAGCGATTTCCTGGACCTTCGCTGTTGCGCGGCAAAATACGCCGCTCCCTTGCTCCGATTCTCAGGTCATTGGCCGTTTGAGCGGTCAGCCCAGCGAAGCCGGGTAGTTACCAAAGAACGGCGCCGACTGCGGCAACCCTCGTTAAGGCCTCCGTGTCTTAATGTCCTGAGACTGGAAGCGGGTGATTCCAGACTGCCAGACGAGAGTCCCTGGACCGGGGGGTAAAGGGACTCTCGTCTCTGTCGGGCTCGCCCGCAGCAGTCGCAGAGAGGGTTATGCACCCAACACTCGCATTCTGGACGATCGTCTTGGCTGCCGCCAATTCAATCTGGCTTCGTGCGCGGAAATTGTGAGCAGATCGGACGAAGTTGCCGCGTAACTAGCCGGCTGCCACAGGTCGCATTGAGCCTGCATTTGCCATCAAGGGATATCAGGAGACGATGCGCAGGCATACGCACTGGCGAAACCGGGATGGAGTCTTTACAATCAAGGAGAGTGTCCCAAGGAGCGAGCATGTACCCCGAAATTATGGTTATCCCGATGCGCGAAGAGCTTACGCGCGCCGGCATCAAAGAAGTGCGGACGGCTGAGGAAGTTGACGCAGCATTGGCAAAGCCAGGCACCACGATGTTGGTGGTCAACTCGATCTGTGGCTGCGCCGCCGGCAAGATGCGCCCGGGGGTCAGGTTGGCATTCCAGAACAAGAATCTGCCCGACCAGGCAATTACCGTGTTCGCCGGACAGGATCGGGAGGCGACGGAGCGCGCCCGGTCGTACTTCGAGGGTCATCCGCCGACTTCTCCGGCAATCGCGATCCTGCGCGACGGCAAGCTGGTGTACCTGATGCAGCGTTCCGCTATTGAGACCGCTACAGCGCCCATGATTGCCCAGGAATTGACGCGGGCAATGGATGAGCTCTGTTCCAAGACAACGGTGTAGGCATTACTTAAAGTTTTCGCGGACAGGGGCCATGCTGGGTCAGTAGATCGTCGATGCCGGCGCTGGCCCCCTCCGCTTTGGACCGCCAGGATTCCTGTACCGTGACATGCGGTTCGGGATGAGCCTTGTCAATCTGTTCCTGGTAGACAAAGGTAATGATCCGGTCCTCCGGCTCATCACGCCAGACGTTCCCTTCCCCGTCGCGGCGGCTTGATCCGGATACCCAACCTCTGGGCGTCAGGTGCCATTCGGTCCACTGCCGGCTGATGGCCATACTCTCTCTCCAACCTTGTTCTACCTACATTGACGATTTAGGGTAACAGGACGAAAGGCCGCACTGTATCTATATGACGACGACCGAAGAAGCTGCGTCTCCTCGCCGTAAGCGATCGCTGATCAAAGGGTTTGTTGCTGGAGCCGTTGGGGGGTTGGTGGGAGCGGCCGCGAAGGCCGTCGGGGAGGCAGTGTATCCACCGCGGACCCAGGGTCAGATTCCTCCTCCCGCCGTGCTGGTGAATCGAATGGTCGACCAGCCCCTCACTGAGAAGCAGGAGGAAGTCTCGGTGCAGGCTATTCACTGGGGATTTGGTGCGCTGGTGGGTGGGGTCTATGGCGCCCTGGCTGAGTATCAGCCGGTGGTGACGAAACGGCTCGGCGCCAACTTTGGCTTGACGTTATGCGGGATTACGCACGCATCCGCATTGCCCATGATGGGACTGACCGAAAGCCCGGAGAACCAACCTGCGCGGGAACATGCCAGCGAATTGGTTACGCATGCGATTTATGGCGTGACGACCGAGCTGGTTCGCCGGGTGGCGCGGAAGGTTATTTAGCAGGGTGCGGAAAACTGAAGGGGACGGCCTTCAGAGTCTGCGTGAGAACTCGTCTTTTTGAAGGGTACGGGCTTCAGCCCGTACTTTGGCTAACCAACATAGGACGGGCTTTAGCCCCCGAGGGCATCTCTTGTGCTCTCAGGCCGCCCTCAGCGGCTTCTGAAGCCGTTGATCCTGACTACTGAACGTACGGCCTAAAGGCCGCACCCTTCAAAAAGGCGAGTTCTCACGCAGACTCTTCAGGCCGTCCATAAGCTGATTGTAATTATGTCCGGCTTTAGCCGCTGAGGGTACGGTCGTCGCTCGCCGTTCGACGTTTTTTCCCGAGCCTGCCAGGTCAGTCGGCGCCTTTTTAAATTCCCGCCCGATCTATCTGGAAAGTACAGTAAAAAACCGGACCTCAGCGGCTAAAGCCATCAAGCGCGCCGGCCGTTACGGCACGGCTGAAGCCGTGCCCTTCGTGGAGAGCGGTTTTTCCAGCCTGCAGAGGACGGCTGTTCGTTCAGCTGGGCGTCGAGGGGTTTATTAAGCCTATTTATCCTTGAGGGAGGGATCCCTCCCTCAAGGATTACGACAGCTTTAGGCGATACGGTCGATTTGTTCGCCGGGCAGCGCTTGCTCTGCTTTCCGGGTGGTGATCAGTACCGCAGGATGGCGGAGGCCGGCATAGACAAGTGCGGCCAGCACTGCACCCACAAACGGCGCGACGATAAACATCCATAACTGTTGCAGTGCCCAGCCGCCGACAAAGATAGCCGGACCAATGCTCCGTGCCGGGTTGACGGATGTGTTGGTGATGGGAATCCCCACCAGATGGATGAGGGTCAGCACCAGGCCGATGGCCAGGCCGGCAAAGCCAACCGGAGCGCTGATATCCGTCGATCCCAGGACAGTGATGACGAGGAACATCGTGAGCACAGCTTCAGCGACAAAGCCGGCAGCCAATGAGTAGTGGTCCGGAGAATGCAAGCCATAGCCATCGGCGCCAAGGCCGCTCACGGAGGCGCTGTAACCGCCCGGAAGACCGTTGGCTATCATGAGAATGACTGCGGAGGCGATGATTGCGCCGATCACTTGCGCGACCATATAAGCAGCTGCGTCCTTGGCGTTGATCTTCCTGGCAAGGAAGACTCCTAACGTGACCGCTGGATTCACATGGCAACCGGAGACCGGCCCTATTGTGTACACCATGGCAAGTAGCGAAAGTCCGAAGGCCGCAGATATGCCGGCAAAACCTATGTGACTCCCCGCCAGCACCGCACTACCGACGCCCCCGAAAACCAGGACAAACGTACCGACCAGTTCCGCGAAGTATTTATTCATGGACGCCTCCTCTTAGGCCAGAGAAGTATACGGCCATTGCTAGTTTCTTAGTGCAAATCTTCAAAGAAATTAGTTCTTCCGCAGCCTGTTCAGCCGTGCCCTTACCGCCTAGGTTAGCGGCTGCGGCCGGTGGTTTCTGCCGGGCTCATAGCCTGCACTTTGCTGTGCTTGATGCTGTAAGTGAAATAGATCACCAAACCTATGACCAGCCAGATGATAAGTACCTCCCAGGTGAGGAGGGGTAGCTTGATCATGAGATAGAAGGCGCTGCACATACCCAGGATGGGCACAAGCGGAACCAGCGGCGTCCGAAACGGACGCTCCATGTTCGGGTGGCGACGGCGCAGGATCCAAACTCCGGCACACACAATGGTGAAGGCGAGGAGCGTGCCCATATTTACCAGGGCGGCGAGCTTATCGATGGGGAGGAGTGCGGGGAGGAAGGCGACAATGGTGCCTACAACGATGTTAGAAATCCATGGAGTACGGAACTTGGGATGAACGGCGGACGCCCACTTCCAAAGTAGTCCATCCTTCGACATGGAATAGAAGACGCGCGATTGACCCAACAACATCACCAGCATGACGGTACCCAGGCCGAAGACGGCGCCGATCTTGACCAGCAGGCTGCCCCAGGAGACACCGGTCACATCAATGCCGACCGCCACAGGATCGCTCACGTCGAGGCTGCGATAGTTGACCAACCCGGTGAGTACAGTCGAAACCAGAATGTACAAGAGAGTGCAAACGACCAGCGAACCGAGAATGCCGATGGGCATGTCGCGCTGCGGATTGCGCGCTTCCTGCGCTGCGGTCGAAACAGCGTCGAAACCAATGTAGGCGAAGAAGACCGATGCCGCTCCGGCCGTGATGCCGCCAAAACCGAATCTGCCCGGACCCTCGGCTGGAGGAATGAAGGGATGCCAGTTCACCCTGGTGAGTTCGGGATGGTGAAAGAGATAAGCTCCGCCCAGAACCAGGAAGACACCGACAATCGTAAGCTTCACGATCACAATCGCGGAATTGAGGTTGGCCGATTCCTTGATGCCAATGACCAGCACCGCCGTGACCACGAGGATGGCTAAGAAGGCGACGAAGTTGAAGAGGCCGGTGACGTGGGGAAGCGCGGCGGCATTGACGGTGGAAGGAAGTGACGCCGCGGGTAGCCACCTATCGCCGTAGGAATAGAGTACGTTTCCGTAGGTAGTGGTGAACTGGGGCGGAAGATGAATGTGCAACTGCTCCAACAGGCTCACAAAGTAGCCGGACCAGCCGGAGGCCACGGTAGCGGCCCCGAAGGCGTACTCGAGCACCAGGTCCCAACCGATAATCCAGGCGACCAACTCGCCGAGGGTCGCATAGCCATAGGTATACGCAGAGCCGGCGATAGGGATGATGGAGGCGAACTCCGAATAGCAGAGGCCGGCAAAGGCGCAGGTGATGCCGGCGAAGACAAAACTGAGAGCCACGGCAGGACCAGCGTGGAGCGCGGCTGCCTGGCCGGTCAGCACGAAGATCCCCGCACCGATGATGGCGCCGATGCCGAGAGTAATGAGGTTGACCGGGCCAAGCGAGCGCCGGAGAGTGTGCTCCCCTACCTCGTAGGCCTCTTTGGTGAGTATCGAAAGGGGTTTGGTTGCCAGGAATCTAGGCATCGGGTCCGGATGATCCTCCAGTTAAGGATTTAGCGTATCGATCGGCTTGCTGATGGTTGTATGTTCTATACCGTTTTCCGCTTGGTGTGTCCAGCGAAGGTTAGCGGGTGTGATCGCTGAGCGCGGTCAAGAACTCCTCAACCAGCTTGCCCGTGGAACTGCCGGGGCGCGGAATCAGATCGGAAATGACGGCCACTGAATCCGCCCCAGCCTGAATCACAGCTGCGCAGTTAGACCGGGTTATGCCTCCGATGGCGACCAGGGGCTTAGCGGTCATGGCGCGGGCGCCGCGAACCCCGTCGAGGCCGACCACGGGATCCGGATCCTGCTTCGATGCCGTGGCGAAGACCGGGCCGATAGCTACGTAGTCCGCCGGGCCGTCTGCCGCGCCACGAAGCTGATCTGCGCCGTGGGTCGACACCCCAATGAGAACGTCGCGCCCGAGTGTTGCACGCGTCTGGGACGGAGATAAGTCCTCCTGGCCGACGTGGACTCCGTCGTAGCGCGCAGTAGATACGAGGGCTACCCGGTCGTTCAGGATGAGACAGCTGTCGGACGGCGGGAAGATGGTGCGCAGGAGCGCTGCCCGCTCCAGCACTACCTCGTCCGTTGCCTCTTTGTCACGGTACTGCAGAAAGCGGATACCGGCATCCCACAATTCCCGGGCAAAGCCTTCGATCGAAAGCCCGGCCCTGAGGAGGAGGCCCGCGTCCAAAATGGGGTAGAGGCGGGGCAGACTACACCGGGGCAAGAAGCTGCTCGCGGCGTAGTTTCTCCCGTTCGAAGAACCGCTCCATGAATTTGGTGTCGAAATTTCCCTCGCGGAATTCCTGGATCTTCCAGGATGCGGCGGTGCAAAGGGATGGTAGTGTGGATGCCCTCCACCACAAACATCTCGAGGGCACGGGACATGCGGGCCATCGCTTCCGCCCGGTCATTGCCATGGACGATCAGCTTGGCAATCAGGGAGTCGTAGTAAGGCGGCACGACGCCTTCGGCGTACTGGGCCGTATCCACACGCACGCCGTTGCCGCCCGGAACATTGAAGGCGGTGATGCGTCCAGCGGACGGGGTGAACTTCTCCGGATGTTCGGCATTGACCCGGCACTCAATGGAATGGCCGCGAATGGGAATCGACTCGGGAAGAATGCTTCCCAGGCTCTGCCCGGCGGCAATGCGCAGTTGGGCTTTCACCAGGTCGATCCCCGTCACGGCCTCGGTGACCGGGTGCTCCACCTGGATACGGGTGTTCATCTCAATGAAGTAGAGCTTGCCATCCTCATCCATGAGGAACTCCACGGTACCCGCATTCTGGTAGCCGATGGAGGTCAGGCACCGTTTGAGAGTCTTGGCGATGTCTTCACGAATCCTCGGAGTCACCTTGAGCGAGGGCGCCTCTTCAATCAGCTTCTGATGGCGGCGCTGGATGGAACACTCACGCTCTCCCAGGGAGATCACGTTGCCATGCTCGTCGGCCAGGATCTGGAACTCGATGTGCCTGGGCCGCTCAATGAACTTCTCCATGTACAGGTCGCCGTTGCCGAAGGCGTTGGCCGCCTCGGTGTGGGCCGCCTGGTAGAGCTGGGGCAGTTCCTCTTCCGAGCGGATGACGCGCATGCCGCGTCCACCACCACCGGCCGAGGCTTTGAGGATGACGGGAAAGCCAACGGAACGGGCCCATTCCAGGGCTTCTTCCTCGTTTTGCAGCACGCCTTCCGACCCAGGCAGGATCGGCACTTTCGCCCGCTTCATCGCCTGGCGAGCTTTTTCTTTTTCTCCCATCAGCCGAATGGCCTCGGGAGTAGGCCCGATGAATTTGATATTGGAAGCGCGGCAGACTTCGGCGAAGTTCGCGTTTTCACTCAGCAGGCCGTAACCTGGATGAATGGCATCGACGTCGGCGATTTCCGCGGCCGAGATCACTGCGGGCACATTCAGATAGCTCTCTGCCGATCGCGGCGGGCCGATGCAGATGGCTTCATCGGCAAAGCGGACGTGGAGAGAGTTGCGGTCTGCTTCGCTGTAAATGGCCACCGTGCGAATCCCGAGTTCTTTGCAGGCGCAGATGACCCGGAGTGCGATTTCGCCTCGGTTGGCGATGAGCAGTTTACGAAACATGGGTTCCAATCGGGCCTGACCTCTTGATGCAGTTGCTGTGACGGTTATGTTGGAAAAACTAACTCTTCGAAGGGTACGGGCTTCAGCCCGTACATTAAGGAAGCATTGTTAAGGGCTTTAGCCCCTGAGGGCGGCTTTTTGTTCTCGCTTCAGCAGCCCTCAGCGGCTAAAGCCGTTTCCGTTTGACCCTTAGATGTACGGGCTGAAGCCCGTACCCTTCAAAGAATCGATTTTCCAGCAGCCTGCTAGAGCAGCCGCAGAGCAAAAAGCGGCTGGCCGTATTCCACCGGCTGCCCATTGGTGACCAGGCGCTTCACCACTTCGCCGGCGGCGTCCGATTCGATCTCATTCATCAGCTTCATGGCTTCGACGATGCACAGCACCTGGCCATTCTCGACCGTGTCCCCTATCTTGACAAAGGCGGGGGAACCGGGAGACGACGACTCGTAGAAGGTGCCCACGATCGGCGACTTGACGATGTGCAGTTTTTCTTCTTCGACCGGAGCTGCCGGCGCTTCCGGCGCGGCGGCCGATCCGGCGGAAGCAACGGCGTGGATGCCCTGCGAGACAACCGATGGGGCATGCCCGGCGGGCGACAACAATTGTCCAAGACGGGCGATATCGAGAGCCGAAGCAGGGATCGCGCTGCACCGGCTGGCCGAACTTCAGGCGAATCTTAAAGTCGCCGCGTTCGAATTCGAAATCACCAATATCGTATTCTTTCAGGAACTCGATCAGTTCCTTTAGCTCTTTTATTTCATCAGGCGTCATGAATCTCTCGTCTGCGTTAGAGTTGCGTCCAACCGGTGGATGCGGGGGTTAGTACCTGCCCGCCGTTCCGGGTGACGACAACCATATCTTCAATGCGTACTCCAAAATGACCTGCAATGTAGACGCCGGGTTCGATGGTGACGACCATCCCCGGCAAAAGGAACTGCGACTGGTCCCGGGCAATGCGGGGTGCTTCATGAATCTCGAGCCCTACGCCATGACCGGTGGAATGAGTAAAGTACTCAGCCAAGCCGGCCTTGCGCAGGACGCTGCGCGCTGCTTCGTCTACGTCACCACAGGAGACTCCAGGCTTGACCGCCTTGACGGCCGCCTGCTGCGCCTCCAGCACAGAATCATACGTGAAGCGCTCCCGGCGTGTTGGCTTACCCAGGAATACAGTGCGCGTCATGTCTGAGCAATAACCATTGAGAATAACACCGAAGTCTAGAGTTAAGAAGCCTTTACGGGGTAACCGGTGGGACGTCGCGTGGCCATGGGGCAAGGCCGAACGGGGCCCGCTCGGCGACTATGGTCTCGAAAGACATGCCTTCGGCGCCCCGGGCTCGGGCGCTATGTTCCAGGAGGGCGGCGACTGCCGTCTCCGGCATTCCCGGCTGGATCTGGGGCAGGAGTTCATGGAACAGGTCGACACTCAATCGAGCAGCTTGTTTCATCAGCCGGAGTTCTTCCTCATCCTTGATCAGGCGAAGATTGGCGACCAGGGGTTCGGTTAGCGGTTGGAAGAAACGCCTTCTTCCGGGAGGCAAGGCTTTGCGGTAGTGTTCCAGGTTTGCAACCGTGGTCGTTTCGGGATCGAAGGCGCAGTGTCTGACTCCACTGGCGGCCAGCCATTTGCAAGCTTCCTCGCGTGCGGACCTGGTGGCGATCACTACCCGTGCACCCTGGGTTTCCTGCTTCGCCTGGGCGATGTAGCGGCCATCGGTGAACATGGCCGAGCGACCCGCGGTAATGGCAAGGAAAGCGTTGGACCCGGTAAACCCGCACAGGTAGCGTACGTCCGGCAGGTGGGTCACCAGCAAGCTCTGGATGCCCTGTTGCTTCATCTTCCGGCGCAAGCGGCGCAGCCTGGGTGCGTGATTCATCTGCTCAGGTATACCAGATGTTTGCCGCAGCTCACTCAAGCCAGTACACTTAGAGTGCACGGAAAGGCAAGTAAATCCTCATGCTCGTGGTCATGAAACCGCAGGCTACGGCGGAAGAAATTCAGGCCGTCTGCGAACAGATTCAAGTAATGGGCTTTCGCGCCCACCCCATGCCGGGGGCGCAGCGTACCGCTATCGGCATCACCGGGAATAGCGGCGCTGTCGACCAGGGTGACCTCGAAGAACTGTCCGGCGTCGCGGAAGTGATCCGGGTTTCAAAGCCCTACAAGCTGGTGAGCCGCGACGTAAAGCAAGAGGATACTGTCATACGGTTCCCCGGAACCAATGCGGCCATTGGCGGACGGGACCTGGCGGTCATTGCCGGACCGTGCTCGATTGAATCCCGGGAGCAGGCGTTTACGGTGGCGGAGCAGATTGCGCGGGCAGGAGCTCAGTTCTTCCGCGGTGGGGCGTATAAGCCGCGTACCTCCCCTTATGCATTTCAGGGGATGGGCGAAGATGGGCTCAAGATCATGGCCGAGATCCGGGACAAGTTCGGCCTGCGGATTGTTACGGAAGCTCTGGACAACGAGAGCCTCGACCTGGTGGCGGAATATGCCGATGTGATTCAGATCGGCGCCCGCAACATGCAGAACTTTTCGTTGCTGAAGCGGGCCGGCCGGACGCGTAAGCCGGTCCTGGTAAAGCGCGGGATGTCGGCGACCCTGGACGAGCTGCTGATGTCGGCCGAGTACGTAATGAGCGAGGGCAATTACCAGGTGATTTTGTGCGAACGCGGGGTACGCACGTTTGCTGACCATACCCGCAATACCCTTGATCTGAGCATTGTGCCCGCAGTGCAGCGGCTGAGCCATCTGCCCATCATCGTGGATCCCAGCCATGGGACGGGCAAGCGGAATATGGTTTTGCCGCTGGCGCGCGCGGCGGCGGCGGTCGGTGCGGATGGCCTGATGATCGAGGTGCATCACCAGCCCGACAAGGCCCTCTCCGATGGCGCGCAGTCCATGTACCCCGACCAGTTTGTTGAACTGATGGATGAGATCACGCAGATCGCCGGTGCCGTTCACCGCTCTCTGCCCCGTGGGATTACGGTTACCGAGCCCGCCCCTGCCGCGAGGGTATAGAGAACGTAGTGCGACACATGCTTAGCCGCTGCCTGCCCTGGCTGGCCCTGATCACGATGGGCGCAGTGGGTTGCCGGCAGAGTGATTTTCCCAACTATCCCGCGAATTATCGCGAATACGCGTACATCAGCAATGGTGGCAGCAATACTGTGACCGTGCTCGACGTGGTGAACATGCGCCAGGATCGGGTGATCGCGGTGGGGTCGAGCCCTTCCGGGCTGGCGGTAAACCCGCATCGGAATGAAGTGTACGTGGTGAATTCCGGCAGTGGCACCGTGACGGTGATCAATGCGGAGACCAACACCGTCGCGGCGACCATTCGTGTCCAGCGGCAGCCTTATTTTATTGACGTGGATGCGCAAGGAGACCGCGCATACGTGGCCAACTCCAAATCCAATAATGTTTCTGTGCTGGACCTCGCGCGCCGGCGTGAGATTGCTGTGATTGGGGCCGGTGAGGAGCCCGGGATGGCCCGGATCGCCAACGACGGCAAGACGCTGGTAATCACCAACCGGGCCAGCGGCAGCGTCAGCATTGCCGATGTGCAGTCATTCAAAGTAAGAAGCAGTTTCGACCATTGCCCGGGGGCAACGGATGCCATCATCCTGCCTGATTCTTCCAGGGCTTTTATTGCCTGCTCGGGGGGGCACCAGATTATGGTGATCGGGCTGGCGCATGCCGGGGGTAGCGATCCCGCCCCAACGGATGTTCTTCTCGCTTTTCTTGATGTAGGCAAGACCCCGGTCCACATTGCTCTGAAGCCGGATGGCGGGGAGGCGTTCGTCTCCAACTACGATAGCGACACGATCTCCGAGCTCGCTACCTCCTCCAATGAAGTGGGTGGGGCGTATCTGATGGGGACGCACCCGGTACGCGGGCTGGTCAGCGCGGATAATTCGCTGTTGTATGTGAGCGATTTTGGCGCGGGACGCGTGGGAGTCTACAGCATCGACGATGGCAAGCTGCTTCGTCCGGGGGTGAAAGTGGGGGAGGGCCCCGACGCGATGGCTTTTTCTGCTTCGGGACGGTTTCTCCTGGTGGTGAATGCGCAGTCAGGGGATATTGCGGTGGTTCGCACGGCGAATCCTGCTTCCCTGTTCACGCTGCTCCCTGCCGGACGATCGCCGAATGACATTGTCGTGAAGGCGTTTTTGGTTCGTTAGGAATTTGTTGCGTGCCCCGTGACTCCGATGGGAACTGGACGGGTGCCCCACGTTCGCCTGAGCGTACGTGGGCCGATAATGGGGTTC
Source organism: uncultured Acidobacteriaceae bacterium (assembly GCA_963847155.1). Lineage (GTDB taxonomy): Bacteria > Acidobacteriota > Terriglobia > Terriglobales > Acidobacteriaceae > PALSA-350. Next base: position 51,148 of record CAWJZH010000017.1, read on the forward strand.
TTCGAATGCCTTCTATATCTCCGGCGAGATTTGAAGGTTGATAAAGCAGAAGCGATCGTAGGGCTTCGCCCGTCTTTTTCGGCCCACGTACGCTTAGGCGAACGTGGGGCACCCGTCCAGTTCCCTTTAAGTTTCCTGTGATCTTTCGGCTACGATGCTGCTTTTTCTTCCTTCGCTCTTTCCAGATCGGCCAGGTAGGCGAGACGCAGAGCGTGGCGTGAGGCCGAGTAGTGGGCTCCTGCCAGCAAGAGCAGGCCGGTGATGAAGGCCCAGAGCATCAGGCTGACGGAGACGGAGAAGGGACCGTAGACCGAATGCAAATCCATCCAGGGGAGAGCCGCGATGTACAGCATTTTTGCCAATTCCCAGGAGAGGCCGACGACGACGGCGGTCGGCAATACTGCGCGGATGGGCAGCTTGCGGTTGGGAAGAATCCAATAGATGAGGAAGAACAAGACGACACTGGCTACCGCCGCCGAAATCTGCAGCAGCCAATGAGAGACAAAGACAAAGCCGGCATTATTAATGTGGCCGAAGAACAGGATGCGCAGAACCGATCGCTGCGCCGCGGTGATGGCGACGCTTAGCAGGGCGATGGCGCCAATCCCGGCTGCCAGCCCCAGCGAGATCGAGCTGATTCATCAAATAGGAGCGGTTCCGGGTGACACCCCAGACCCGATTCAACGCCACTTCCAGGGGTAGGAAGACGCCGGTCGACGAGATGAGCAACATCACTACCGATGCAAACTGTACCCCGCTGCGGGCATGGGCGACGATTTCCATGTTCTTGGTTACGAATTCCTGGCCGGAGGGCAGGAAGTAACGGATCATGTCCGCGATCGCGTTTTCCATGGCGTGGGAGTGGAAGACCACGCGCGCGATGGTGAACATCATCACGATGAATGGGAACAGGGACAGGATGGTATTGGCGGCGACGCTGAAGGCATAGGTATGCACTTCAGTCTGAGCCATGTAGCGGGCGAGACTCCAGATTCCCTCTCCGAAGCCGGCGTTGCGGGCTAATTTGGCCGGTGGCTCCGGTGCGGCGGGAACACCGGCGAGTGCCTCGTCTTCTTCTGGCATTGCCACTGTCCGGGGGATACGACACGCTGGGCATCATTGCCATTCATGCTAGCAGCATGGGCTTCCACTCGAAATGACCCACATGATCCAGCAACTACAACCTTCCTACCGTTTTGACCGATTGCCGGTGGCTGTCTTGTGGTTCCGGCAGGTAAATTTCTCTTGCACTCAATTCCAATTCCTGCCATAACATCATCAAGCTCGAACAGAAGTTCACGGTTCGAAACGCTCGGAAGGCCCATTGGTGTAATTGTTTCATCCCTCAAAGCATTCCAGGTCAACCACGATTTGCCGCAGACAGAAAGCGGCCGCTCGAGGTGTCTCTCAGGATGCTCGAGATGCTTAATCAAGTCGGAAAGGGAGTTCGCTTGAAGGAAAATGGCGTGGTCAAGTGGTTCAACGGAGCCAAAGGATATGGGTTTATCCAACGTTCCACTGGTGAGGACGTCTTTCGTACACTTCTCTGCTATTCAGGAGAACGGATATAAGACTCTGAACGAGGGCGACGCGGTCGAGTTCGAATGCCAGCAAGGACCCAAAGGACTCAACGCCGCGAACGTGGTACGCAGCGCCTGAAATTGGATCAGAGACCGTTCGCCGGCATTTGTCTCAGCGGTTGAGAGGCGAGCCAGGGCCCATTGCGCTGCCTCGGCAAGCACCGGATCGGCGGCGGCAGCCCATTCCCGGAGCTTGGGCAGATAGCCGGCAAGTCCGCTGTTCCCCATGGCGATGGCGACATTGCGCAACAGGCCACTCAGCTTGGTGCGTTGCACAGGAGAATGCCGGAACCAGCTGCGAAAGCTCTCCGCATCCAGTTCCGCAAGCCAGGCGAGGGCCGGGTTGACCAGTTCCGGGCGGACCGCCAGTTCGGGATCGGTACTCAGCGGAGCGCGGCGATTCCAGGGGCACACGTCCTGACAGATGTCGCAGCCGAAGACCTGGCGTCCCATTTGAGAACGCAACGGTTCCGGAATGGGCCCGCGCTTTTCAATCGTCAGGTAGGAGATGCACAGGCTCGCGTCCATTTGATAGGGAGCGATCAGAGCACCGGTTGGGCAGGCATCGATGCAGCGGGTGCAGCTGCCACAGCGATCTGCCGGTAACGTGACCGCGTGAGCAGATGGCAGCTCGAGGCCGGTAAGAATCACGCCCAGGAAGAACCACGAGCCCAGCTGCTGGTCGAGGATGCAGGTGTTCTTGCCGATCCAGCCGATTCCCGCATACAGGGCATAAACCCGCTCTACCAGGGGACCCGTATCCACATAGCACCGCGACGGGAAGGGACCAAGCTCTTGTTGCAACCGATGCTCCAGTTTTCTGAGCCGGGCCAGCAGGACATCATGATAGTCGCTCGGCGATGAGGGGCCCTGCCGCAGACTCGGACCGATAACCAGTCCAGGCATAGCGGGCTATCCAGGCGCTCTCCGGTGAGGCTGGATCCAGGGACCTGGGGGCGTCCGCGTTGTAGTTTGCGGCACAGACGATTACGGATCGGGCCCACGGGAACGGCAATTCCCAGTGAGGATCGCAGCAGGCGGTTGTCCTGGTCGCGGCGCTTCAGGTACTCCATCTCGCCCGCATACCCGCGCTCGATCCAGTCCTCGAAGTAGGTTTCGAAGTCCGTGGGCCCCGGGCTGAGGAACCGGAGCTATGCCCGCCTTGGAAAAACCGGCCTCCTGAGCCAGGGCGACGATCTGGTCATGAACGGCGGTTTCAGCCATGAACCTACATTCTATTGTTTACTCCGCGATGCTGGAGGCCAGGGTCTCGATGAAGCCGATGTTCTGCGCCAGTGTGCGGACAGTCCATGCCGTTCCGCCAGATATTCCGGGGTGTTGTAGGAGACCCAGACTTTTTCCTGCTTCATCCTGCCAGATCAGGATTTTGAGCGGCAGATCGATGGCAATGCTCGGCGCCGCGAGCATCAGGGGAGTGCCTCCTTTTGGGTTGCCGAAGATGAGGAGCCTGGTCGGACGCATATTCATTCCCACCTTCGCTGCTTCCCCGCTGTGATCGACGAGCGCGAACACGGGGATTCCCTTCTCTTCGAGGATATGCTGAAGCTTGCCCAGGGTGTCATCCACCGAATGCTTGCTGGGCTTGTTGACGATTCCGTTGTTGGCCACGAGTTTCTCCGTCGCTGCCGGTTGAGATGCGAGGTCCTTAGGATAAGTCTCATCGCCACGGTGGCTGGAACCTGTGGGGTTGGGAATGCGTATCTCTGAGTGGGGATAGCGGGGTAAATATCGGATGATCAAGTTTTTGCTGTGGTGTATTCTCTTTCTCCTTTGTTGGCCTCTTGCGGTGCTGGCGCTTGTCCTGTATCCGCTGGTGTGGCTGGTTCTGTTGCCGTTCCGCCTGGCCGGGATCGCGGTGCACGGTGCTCTGGAGCTGGTGGTCGCCCTGATCACGCTGCCTGCGCGGTTGCTTCGCGCGATTTAGGAGCGGTTTTGCCGTGTGTGCTTTTGCGCGGGGGCAGGCGAGGATCGACAAAGGGCAGCGCTGGCGCTCAGCTTCCTCCGGTCAATACAGGAATATCCTCCAAAGCTTCCTCCTCCGCGAGGAACTCCGCGTCGAGCTCCGGGTCTTCAGCGCCTTCCACATCCCTGAGTCTGCGTTGGATGGCCCTGGTGCGAGTCTCGGCATTGTCGATCGTGTTTTGCGCCTCGCCCAGCTTTTTCTTAACCTTTGCCAGGACACCGGCATACTTGCCGAATTCGATTTTTACTGAGCCCAGGGTCTCCCAGACCTCGCTCGATCGTCTTTCGATGGCAAGGGTGCGGAAGCCCATTTGCAGAGCACTCAAGAGTGCGGCCAGCGTACTCGGTCCCGCCAACACGACGCGGTGCTCCCGCTGGATAGAGTCAGCCAGGCCAACGTATCGCATGGCTTCTGCATAGAGTCCTTCGGAGGGAAGAAACAGGATGCCGAAGTCGGTGGTCCGGGGCGGCGCAAGGTGCTTTTCGGAGAGATCCTTTGCGGTTAGCCGCAACGTGGCTTCCAATTGCCGTGAGGCTCGGTCGACTGCTTCCCCGTCACCCCGTTCGGATGCGTACATCAAACGCTGGTAGTCCTCGAAAGGAAACTTCGCATCAATCGGGAGCCAGACCGGCTCGCCAAGGGTATCGCGGCCCGGTAACTTAACTGCGTATTCCACGCGTTCGTCCGGACGCGCGGTGGCCACGTTTTTGCGGAACTGGTCCGGGGCCAGGATCTCTTCGATAATCGCGCCCAGCTGTACTTCTCCCCATGTCCCCCGTACTTTTACGTTGGTCAGCACGCGTTTCAGATCGCCTACGCCGGTAGCCAGCGTCTTCATTTCTCCCAGCCCGGTGTAAACCTGTTCCAGGCGTTCACTGACCTGCTTGAAGGACGCTCCCAGCCTGGACTCCAACGTTCCCTGCAGCTTCTCGTCGACTGTCTGCCGCATTTGCTCCAGCTTTTTCTCGTTATCGACCTGGATGTGGAGCAGCCGGGTATCCACCGTTTTTCTCGTTTCGGTCAGCTCGGCGTTCTGCATCTGGGAGATGCCGGTAAGGGTCGACAACACGCTGTCGCCGAGGTTCCTAAATGAGGTCCCAGTCTCCTCGCGCATTTGCGAGAGGCTGGCGTCGACACCCGCCTGCAAGAACCGGATCGCGCCGGCCACGGCTTCGGCCTGCTGCCCTTGCAGGGAGTGGGTTTGGCGGATCGTTGTATCCAACGAAGACTTGAACTCTACCAGCTTGGCGGATAACTCATCCTGCAGCTTGGTCGACGAAGCGACGGCAGCCTGAGTGAGTCCGTCGACCTTGCGGCCGGATTCCGTGGTGAAGAGATCCAGACGCTGCTCTATACCTGAGCGAAGAAGCTCGAGCCTCTGGTCATTCAACCTGGTGAAGCCCTCCAGTTTTGCGGAAACGGAGTCTCCGACGCCGTTCAGTAAGCTCACGACTTCACAGCGGAGACTTTGCGCCTGGGCGGTTTGTTCTACGCGATTGCGAGCGCTCTCCTCACGTGCGGACCGCTCCGACTGCTCCAAAAGTGCCTGCAGCCACTCGATACGACCAAGGACGGGCGACGACAGGTCAATCGCCTTCGCGGTGAGGTTGGAAAGTTTGCGCACTTGCATAAAAAGCACAAGCAACATAAGCCAACAGACGGCCAACATCGAAACTATCGCCAGGGTGTCCATAAGAATTTCCTTTTCCACATGCATTGCCGGTGAGGGGTTTAGCCCTCACCGGCGATCGAGGCTGGTGCAGTCTGATGGTCGCTCTGCACCGGAAGCGGTACTGGAAATTGAGGCGGCTCCGCCAGTCCGAGGGGGAGATATTCGCCGAGATACCACGCCACAAACCGGCGTATGCCGTCCTCGATGGAGACGTGAGGGCTGTAACCGGTAACTTCTTTCAGCCTGTCAACGCAGGCCTGAGTTTCGTAGACGTCGCCGGGCTGCATGGGCATCAGGCGAATGTCCGCCGTTTTGCCCAGGCAGGACTCGATGGTGCGAACCAGGTGGAGCAGTTCGACCGGCTGTTGATTGCCGATATTGCATAGCCGCATCGGAGCCTGTGCGCCTGGTCCGTGTTTGTTATCCCATTTCGGCGGTAGCGGTAAGAGACGAACAATTCCTTCCACGATGTCGTCGACAAAGGTGAAGTCGCGCTGGAGGCGGCCGAAGTTATAAAGTTCGATGACGCGGCCGCCCATAACCGCATCCACGAATTTGAAGACTGCCATATCCGGCCGGCCCCACGGACCGTACACGGTGAAGAATCGCAGTCCCGTAGTTGGGATGTGAAACAGGTGGCTATAAGCGTGGGCGACAACCTCGTTGCTCTTCTTGGTCGCCGCGTAGAGGCTGACGGGATAATCGGTCGAGTCCTCTTCGACAAAAGGGATCTTGTTGCAAGATCCGTAGACGGAGCTCGAAGAAGCGAATACGAAATGCCGGCAGGTACACGCGCGAACTCCTTCGAGTACATTCACAAAACCGACCAGATTGCTGGCCACATATTCGTCTGGACTGGTAAGCGAGTGCCGTATTCCGGCCTGGGCTGCGAGATGAACCACCGCTTCGAACTCGCCGTCGCGGAAAAGACTGTCCACCCGTTCTTTATCTGCGAGATCCAGTGGGAAAAACCAGAATCGGGGTCCCATGCAGAGCTTCCTAAGCCGTGCATCCTTGAGTCTGGGATCGTAATAATTATTGAGGTTGTCCACACCGACAACCTCAAATCCATCCTCCAGCAGCCGGCGGACGACATGCGCGCCAATAAAACCCGCGGCACCCGTCACCAGAATACGCTTCTCTCTTGCCTTTTTCATCATTGCTTCTTTCCGACTTACACAAGCGTATTAAGTCTTGCATCCTATCGACTTATCCATTGAAAGCCGGGCGAACGATCCGTTCCTGGTGTGGCTGCGTTCTCATCAATAAGCGCCCTGTCCGGTGATGACTACCCTTGCGGTACGCGCCAGGATATTCAGATCCAGCCAGGGTGACCAATTGCGAACGTAGTAACTATCCAGCCGAACTCGATCGCGCCGGCTTACTTCATTTCGTCCGGAGACTTGCCATAAGCCCGTAAGGCCCGGGGTAACCCGGCAATACAGGGAGAAATCATGTCCGTAGGCTGGTATCTCTTCCTCCACAATGGGGCGTGGGCCGACCAGGCTCATCTCACCCCGCAAGACATTCCAGAACTGGGGTAGTTCATCGAGGCTCGTTTTCCTCAAGAATTTGCCCACGCGGGTGACCCGAGGATCGCAACGCAGCTTTCGTTCGCGCAGCCACTCTTCACGCAGGGCTTCGTCGTTGGCCAGGGCATCCTGCAGCAATTTATCCGCGTTGACTTGCATGGTCCTGATTTTCCAGATGCGGAACTTCGAATGACCGCGACCGATCCTGCGATGACCATAAAAAATGGGCCCGGGGGACTCCAGTCTCACCAGCAAGCCCACCACGAGAATGGTGAGCACCACCGCCGGCAGGGTAAAGGCGACCGCCAATACATCGATGGCTCGCTTGGTAAACCTCGGGATGGGTAAAAGCAGATCTCTTCTGAACTCAACCGCTAAACAACCACCCAGTTGGCGAGCGTCCACGGTCAGGCTATAGAGGTCCGTCGAGCTATGCATCATCATCAGGCGAGGAAATATACTTTCAAACTTCTCCAACTCTTCCAGCAGCTTGCCGGAACCTGCGTCAGGCAAAGCGATCATGGCCCGCTCCACCCCGCAGGCCCTCACAACGGCAGCGAGCCGAATATCCACGATCGGCAGGGTATGCCTGGGCCGACTGGGATAGGAGGACGAGAGGACGACCACTGGCCTGAGCCCGATCTCCGGATGATTCTCCAACTCCCGGATGATCTCAATCGATTCGTCTCCGGTATTGAAGACCGCTACCGGGATGCCCCACCAGGACAGCCGGCAAACGCGTTCCCGCACGACGGATCGCAGTAAGGGGGTGACAATGATCGCTGCCATCCACCATAAGAGAAGAACCCGGCCGGGGTATTCATCCGAGCTTCGAGTGACAAAGATGAGGCCTGCCATCACCAGGAAACTGAGCGTCACGGCGAGGACCAGGCGGCGAAGTTCAGTAACCGCGTTATGAATAACGCCAGGATAGAGATGAGAAGAGAAAAAGATAGCAATGAACACTCCAAGGACGGGCCAGAGAGCCAGATAGCGATGGATATCGAGACTTCCACTGGCGGCGCGTTTGCCCAGGAGGACCAGGGTCCCGGTTAGCATGATGGCAACACTGTCACAGACGAAGAACACCAGGGAGCATGGCAACGGGTGGCAGAGGATTTTAGGCGGACCGGTGATAGGGAAGGCCGCATCTACCGGGAGTGCGGTTATCGAAGCCATTTTTGCCTCCGAAGGCCTATGTCGCGTGCGGTTTCACAGCTACTGTGAGGTGATGAGGATTGCGCGGAGTGGTTTCACGGGGAATGGTGGACCGCTGTAGCCGAGAGATTAGTTGGAGAACCTGAAGACTCTACGCGGAACGAGATTAAAAATTGTTCATCGATGCATCGGCTGAGTGACTATACAAGATGCCGTTTAGCGCTCAGAGATACGGGTGCGCACGGACCTCTCGGGAGTTTCGTCCGGCTCGCGTGGCTGCGAGTGGCCCCGTTGCATGCTCTGGCATCCGGAGCCGGCGGCTTCACCGGTTGAGAGGCTAGTGGGGGATATAGGGTTTTGAACTGCTAACGATTGGACTACGCTCGGCGCACCTGTCCATTCGATAGCTCTGAGGCTGAATCGGGGGGCTTGCGATGGCCATTGGACGCCGCCGGAGGAGCACTGCCGGAGGCAAGGGTGTAGCCGATGCCTCGATTGGTCTGAATTAATTTTTGCGGGAAGTCGCGATCGACCTTGCTTCGCAGGGCACTGATGTACACGTCGACCACGTTGGTCAGACCCTCGAACGAGGAGTTCCATACATGCTCCAGGATCATGGTTCGGGTCACGGGACGGTTGGCGTTTCTCACCAGGTATTCCAGTAGCAGGAACTCCTTTGGCCGAAGATCGATTGTCTTTCCCAGGCGTGCGGCTCTCCTGCGGATCAGATCCAGTTCGAGATCGCCGGAGCGAAGCACATTCACCTTGTTGGCAGCGGCAAGATCGGCAGCTGCCTGCCGTAAGCGTATGGAAAGACCAAGACGGACTGCCAACTCCGAGGCGAAGAACGGCTCCCGCACACAGTCGTCCACACCGGCTTCGAACAATTGCAAACGTTGCTCGAGATCAAGGTATCGGGCGAAGACAAACAGCGCCGCGTTGGAGTTCTCCTCGCGCAGCAGTTTCACCAGCAACACAATGTCCCCAAAGATAAGGGAATCTGAATCGACGAGAACCCCCTCGTAGGGCGCAAACCGGGTAAGCTGCAGACACTCCCTCGCGGAGACAACCGTTTCCACAACAAACTGAGCTGAGCTGAGCGCCTTGGCGACTCTTCTTTGCAGATCACAACGGGGTAAGAAAGTAAGTACCTTCAAGAGGACCTCCAAGATCGTAACCGCGATCGAACGGCCCCGGGAAATCTCTCGTTCAGCAGCGTCACGACTGCTGTGTCCGATCCGCCATGGTCAGGTGGTCTGTTCCCGTGAAAAGAGGGTGTACGGCATATTTACCGTTACGCCCGTTGTGAACCGCTATGCCGTAAGGCAATCGCCTTTGCATTACGACGGTAGAGCCTGCAGTGCCTACATCATGAGTAGTTAACACAGCGCTCCGTAATACCGGGATCGCATCCGGCAGATTCTTCACAAAGCCCGTGTATTCGGTACTCCGCGAAGAAAGAGGAGCGAGGAGTAAGGCACAAGACAGAAGTGAAAATCTTAATCCGGACGAGGAGCGCAACCTACACAGTGAAGAAGCAATATCAGAGTTCATTTGCTCTGTCAATTGGATCTACTCGAATTCTAGTAACACTCTTGTTGCGAATAACAGGATCTGGCTGGCGGGTGAACGGAACAGGGTATCCGCTGCCACGTCATCCAGCCCACTTAATTGCCAATACCACTTACATGAGGAATAAACCAAGTGCCGCGAAGTGGTGAGGGGGTAGCAACCTCTGTTGCTGATCGGAAACACAAAGATTAACCACACACGCTGAACACCAAGTAATTAAAGGCCTTGAGCGCACTCACGGGGATACGCGCTCACGGACTAACTGTAGGCAATTCTGTTACGTATGAGCAACATCATCAGTGAAAGCCTCGGTATTTGCGACTATTCGCCGTACTGTGCCCGCAGTACACATTTTCGCTACCAAGGAGAAATCCCCCATGCTGAAACAGATTGTTCGCACCGTCGCTATCAGTGCAACCCTCCTCGCAATGGTCACCCCAGCCGCCTTCGCCTCAATTCCTACTGGCACAGATCCAGAACCTGCAGCTACGCACACGATCCCCGCACTGGTCACCCCAGCCGCCTTCGCCTCAATTCCTACTGGCACAGATCCAGAACCTGCAGCTACACACACGATCCCCGCACTGGTCACCCCAGCCGCCTTCGCCTCAATTCCTACTGGCACAGATCCAGAACCTGCAGCTACACACACGATCCCCGCACTGGTCACCCCAGCCGCCTTCGCCTCAATTCCTACTGGCACAGATCCAGAACCTGCAGCTACACACACGATCCCCGCACTGGTCACCCCAGCCGCCTTCGCCTCAATTCCTACTGGCACAGATCCAGAACCTGCAGCTACACACACGATCCCCGCACTGGTCACCCCAGCCGCCTTCGCCTCAATTCCCACTGGCACAGATCCAGAACCTGCAGCTACACACACGATCCTCGCAATGGTCACCCCAGCCGCCTTCGCCTCAATTCCTACTGGCACAGATCCAGAACCTGCAGCTACGCACACGATTCTCGCCTTCGTCGGTTTGGCGTAATATCCTTTTCTAAACCGGTGGCCGCCATCACCTTGGCCGAAAAATGGTGAGGGTGGTGGTCACCTAGGTTTTAACCGGGCAAACCCGGTGCAACTTTGCGGTGACGAAAGCCACACCCGGTTTAATGAACTCCACTATTCACCAGGTAGTCTGTTATCGTCCAGAGTGATTGGGCCGCAAACGGGCGTTGGTCCCGGGCTGTAGAAGAGGAGACCCGATGCATCTTAGCGGTATAGATCTCCTGTTCTGGTTGTTTGGATTTCTGGAAAACCTTGGTTTGCTTGTGGTTCTAGTGTATCGGCGCCGGGCCGAACGTTTTCCTTTCTTTACAGCCCTGATCACGCTGAACGTGATCAGGACGATTGTTCTGTACCTTGTTCTGCGTTATAGCACCAGGGACGGCTACTTTTATAGCTACTGGTCATTGAGCGTTTTGGATACGATACTGCAACTTTGCGTAGTCTACGAAGTCGCTTCGCGCGTGTTTCGTCCATTGGATGTTTGGGCGCATGACGTGCGGGGTAGCTTTGTTTGGCTGTTCGGCCTGAGTTTATCCGTGGCGTTTCTTCTGACCTGGCTGGCGAGCCCGCCGGCGCGAACATGGATGCAATCTTTCACCACGAAAGGAAACCTGTTCACGGCTGCGCTGCAAAGTGAACTTTTCGTCGCCATGATGGCTCTTTCTATCCACGCACGGCTTCCCTGGAGAACGCACGTGGCAAAGATCGCCCAAGGACTAGGAGTCTATTCCCTGCTCGGTGTACTCATCGAGACCGGGGATAGTTACTTCGGAGTCGGGCGGGAGTTACCAGCTTATATTGTTTTGTCCCATGTGCGCATGGCCGTATATCTGGTTTGTGTCAACTATTGGATTGTCAGTTTATACCGTAAGGAACGGCCGGTTCGCACCATGACGCCGGAGATGCGGGAAAAGATGTTTACATTGCAAATGCTGTTGGACTACGATCTTGAGGAGTTACGGTCGCGTAAAAATCTGTGAATACGCAAAATCTCTATTTCGTCACTGCTATTGGGCTCTTTGTCATCACTCTTGTCCTGATCGCAGGATATTACTATTTCCAGAGCCGCCGATCGTCGCCGGCGAGTTGGGAAGAGCTGTTGGCCAAACTAACCTGGATAGATCGAAATAGCATCGCTGAAATTGCGCTGGACCTGGTGGATGAATCAGGCCAACCCAAAGTAACCGATGACGGTGGAAGTCTGGACCCATCGGTGGTATGGAAATTGACGGGCGGGCTGAAGGGACTGGAAGCACTGGAGCGAAATAGCGAAGTACTGATTGACCTGGCTTTTTATGTCCAGCAGTGGTATCCGGAAGCGCTGGTAATCGCGGAACGGCTGCGACTGGACGCGCGGGAATTGAAGTGGCATGTGGAGCGGCTGAAAGGGGCTGCCCAGAAGGGGAACCTGCAGATTTCCTTTCCCTTCTATGCGCAACGTGCTGTGGTTAGCTACTATCGCATGACGCGGAGCGTGCTTAGCCTATACGAGGCATGCAACTTCTCCATGCTCGCGGATTTGCAAAAGGCTTTGTAGAGAGGGTTTGCGAAGATCGTTTTTCGCTTGCTCGGTGTGCTCTGAGGGATTTGATCTCCAAATCATAGTTAGCGGTTTTTTACAGGGAACAGGGCTCCGTTCTTTGCACCAACCGCCGCGTCGCCACGAACTCCACCTCGGTGGCAGCCCAACTTTTTTTCCGCCCCTCAGAACACAGAGACCCTCACGTTCGGGCACTCGTTCGCAGGTCAGGGCGCCAATCGGATGGCCACCACAATGACGCGTCCGAGGTTTTCTATTTCCGTGCGGTACTTCCATCTGCGACTGGAGGCGCCCGAGAGGGGATGCGGGATGAGTGTCAGCCAGTCCGAGTTCTTGTCCAGCTCACACCAGCCGCACACGTAAGCCTCCCGGGTCATGAGGAAGTAGATCGGCCGCTGGAATTCATGGGTCCAGTCTTTCCGCGAACAAATCGCGCGTTTCTGGGTGTCGATCTGGACGATGGAGCCAGCGGGAATCATGGGATCGAGGGTTAGGTCACGTTTGCCGATGATGCCTCGCCGGTAAGGCGCCAGTGACTGGCCATTCTCGCTCGCAAGTAGCGTGGTCTCATCGGGCGGCTGATCCGGGACGGGTATATCGGGTAACAGATATCTTGCCTGGGCTTCCAGTGGTCCTTCGCTCAGCAACATGGTGGCATTGGGGCTCGAAAGTTGCTTCAGACTCATGGTCTTTTCACCCGCCGGATGCATGGAGCGGAGCAGTTGCTCCGTCGGGATGTTATAGATGGAGGCCAATGAGATGAGCTTGTTAACGGTCAATTCGTGCTCTTCGCGTTCCAGGCGGTCGAGCCAACTGGCCGAAATCTGATAGGAGGGACTACCCCGATCCTGAGCAAAGCGGAGACTGCGTTCCTCAACCTCGCGTAAAGAGAGTTGCCATTGCCGGCGAATCATACGAAGCCTTGCACCAATTCCTGCCATGAGCGAACCTTTCCTGTTCCGCCGCGAGTTGCGAACGCAAAGGGACTGACTGTTGCGCGAACTTTCTATGCCCCCGGGGGAAAGGAGCGTTTGGTGGTTCAAGATGAACATTTCTTTACATCACTGATTGTATCCATCACTTCTTTCCTATGAAGTGCGGCGCCGCTTATCACAACCCCGCAAGATAACCTTCTGTGGATCGTCAGTAAGTAGTATGTCCGTCGGATCCGTTTGTGCAATAAGTTCCCGGTGGAAACCTTCCACGTCCTTTGTTCTAGCTTAGGGTGTCCGCCATAGCGTTGTTCAGACGCGGGCAGCCATGCAGGTAAGGGTATAGCCGATACCACGCGTGGTCTGGATTAATTTTTGCGGGAAGTCTCGATCGACCTTGCTTCGTAACGAGCTGATATACACATCAACCACATTGGTTAGACCTTCAAACGAGGAATTCCACACATGCTCAAGAATCATGGTCCGTGTGACCGGACGATTCACATTCCGCAGCAGGTACTCAAGCAGGAGAAATTCCTTTGGCCGCAGGTCGATATCCTTGCCCAGCCGCGAGGCTCTGCGTCGAATCAAATCCAGCTCGAGATCGCCCGAGCGGAGCTTATTGACAGTGTGCGACGCTGTCGCGCCGGAGGCTGCCCGGCGCAGGCGTATGGAAAGGCCCAGGCGTACTGTCATCTCCGATGCGAAGAACGGCTCGCGCACGTAATCATCCGCCCCGGCCTCGAACAACGCTAATCGTTGCTCCAGATCCGGGTGGCTTGCAAACGCAAATAAGGACGCGTCCGCATTATCCCGCCGCAGCTGTTTTATCAGGTCCAAGGTGTCTTTGAAGTCAAGCGAATCCGAATCGACAAGAACACCATCGTAGCGTTCGACCCGGGTAGAGTAGGAGCATTCTTTGGCGGAACCTGCCGTGTCTACAACAAACTGAGCCGAACTGAGAGCCTTCTCGACTCGTCTTTTCAGATCATGCCTGGGCAAAAAGTTGAGCACTCTCATGGGTAACTCCAAGATAGACAGCAACGATCCAGCGGGCCCGAATTGCGGCGTAAGAGCGAAGCAAAGCCTGAGGTGAGCTGCCTCTTACGGACATCCGACTATTGACACGTGACTGTGGCTTTTATTCGCAGGAGCCACGAAGGGAGCATCGGAACGCCTCGGACTCAACTACGGCTATAGATCGTGCGGTGCCACAACGGCTGCCGGATCCCATGCTCAGCGGTAGGGGAAAGGCTCCGGCCAGTGACAAGAAGAACGGTTTATCTTGGCTGGTTTATCCAGAATTAACAAAGAGCTGTCGTGGTGTCAAGAATTCTTATTTCTTTTCTTCATTATGCCAACATGATTGTCAGCGGGACGCTGGATGACTTTATTCGCGCACTGCAGGAGATTCATCGCCGGCGTCGTTATTAGATGGACACGGTATCGCGTCCTGTCAGGTCGCCCCCAAAACGGGTGATGCGCGATACCACTTTTTGGGAAGCGCGCGAAGGACAGAATTCGACACGCTCGAACTCCACGAGAGGTAGCATTGGACCGGTGTGTAAGGTATGCCGGGCAATGCTGCTGAGGAGCTGGCACAGACGCTGCCCGGTGACCGTGCCGAGGACTCCCGGGAGCTGCCATGTTTTGCTCAACCCTGCCTTCCCAATCGTTCTCTAAGGTAGTACGCTTCCTAGCCGCGAGCGCCCTCGCCCTCGTCCTGGGCGGTCTTGCTTCCTGCAGTGGCGGGAGTAACGCCAGCAACAACGACAGTGTTTCGCAGCCCACGCTGACTCTTTCTCCTTCCGGTTTCCGTTTGACCGCGGGCGCGGCCGGTCAGCAGGCTTCGCTTCTCCTTGGGGCACCCGGCGGCAGTGCGGTCACTGTATCGGTGTCCGGATTGCCGAGCGGAGTTACCGTTTCTCCGGCGACGCTGTCGGTCACTCCAGGCGTCGCTTTGCCGCTTACGATGACCGCATCTTCGTCGACACCGACGACCACGGCGACGTTAGTGTTTACTACCAGCGTCGGTGGGAAGATAGCCAGCACCCAAGCTTCGCTCTCGGTAACTGGGGTGGCCCCGGCCGACTTCTCGCTGAGTGTTCTGCCTACTTCGGTTACATTGACGGCGAACGGCACGGCGTCGATGGTATCGGTACTGGCAGCGGCGTCAGAATGGGTTTTCTTCCAACGTTCAAGTAGCGATCACCGGCCTGCCTGCCGGGGTGACGGCGCAGCCGTCGTCGCTTACACTCACGCCGGGCACTGCCTCCACACTTACGCTCACGGCGCCTACGGGAACGGCGGCTGGATCGTCGACGGCCACCCTGATGGGAACCTCGGGCACGTTGATGCACGCAGCTTCCCTGCCCATCACCGTAACTGCCCCACCGCCGGCACAAGCAGATTTTTCGCTGGCGGTCAGCCCTCAGTCTCTGAGCCTGATTATGGGAGGGGCGGGGCAAACCGTGCAGTTGACGGCAACTGCGCTTAACGGCTTCACCGGGACCACCGCTGTGGCGTTGAGTGGTTTGCCGGCCGGCGTGACGGCAAACCCGGCTTCGGTATCACTGGCTCCCGGCACGCCGCAAAGCATTACCCTCGCCGCCGGCAACAGCGCGCAGGCGGGAAGTACCAACGTGGTATTCACCGGGACTTCCGGCTCCCTTACGCATACGGCCACGCTGGCTCTGACGGTGGCCTCTTCGGGGGTCAACGTAACCACCTATCACAACGACAACGCCCGCGATGGGTGGAATGCATCCGAGACGGTGCTCACTCCGCAAAACGTCAACGTCAATAATTTTGGCAAGCTCCGTGAATTACCGGTGGACGGTAAGGTCGACGGGCAGCCTCTTTACGTCAGCGGTCTTTCCGTTGCCGGGCAGCCTCATAATGTGCTCATCGTAGTTACCGAACACGGAAGCGCGTATGCGTTCGACGCCGACTCGGGCACGCAGCTCTGGAAAGTGAGCGCGCTGGCGGCGAATGAGACCACGAGTGACGATCATGGCTGCAACCAGATTTCGCC
This sequence comes from uncultured Acidobacteriaceae bacterium, assembly GCA_963847155.1. Classification (GTDB taxonomy): domain Bacteria; phylum Acidobacteriota; class Terriglobia; order Terriglobales; family Acidobacteriaceae; genus PALSA-350. The sequence continues at coordinate 67,164 of CAWJZH010000017.1, forward strand.
GGAGATCGGAATCACCGACACGCCGGTGATCGACCGCAGTCACGGCCCCAACGGTACCGTGTTCCTGGTCGCCATGTCGAAGGATGCGAGCAGCAACTATCATCAACGGCTGCATGCGTTGGACCTCGCCACCGGCGCTCCACTGCAGGGCAGCCCAACGGAGATCACAGCGACGTTCCCGGGCACCGGCTACGGTTCCACCAACGGGGTGCAGGTATTCGAGCCCGGTCAGTATGCGGAGCGGGTGGGTCTGCTATTGATGAATGGGCAGATTTACCTGGCATGGACGTCGCACTGCGATGAAGATCCTTACACCGGGTGGCTGATGGCCTACAGTGAGAGCACGCTGCAGCAGACCAGCGTGTTAAACCTGACGCCGAATGGGCCGTCCACACCTCATTTTGGAGACGGCGAAGGTTCGGTGTGGATGAGCGGCGCCGGTATGGCAGGGGATGCGCAAGGCAATATTTTCTTCCTCGACGCGAATGGTACCTTCGACTCAACTTTGAACGCGAATGGCTTTCCTGTCCATGGAGACTTTGGGAATGCATTCATGAAGGTGTCCACCACTGGTAACACGCTAGCCGCGGCGGATTATTTCGCGGCCTACAACCTGCAATCGGAAAGTGACGCTGACCAGGACCTGGGGTCCGGAGGCGCCATGCTTCTGCCCGATCAGACAGACGTTCACGGCAATACCCGCCATCTCGCCGTCGGCGCGGGCAAAGACACCAACATCTATGTGGTCGATCGCGACAACATGGGAAAATTCAATGCCAGCAGCAACAATGCGGTGTATCAAGAGCTACCGAATGCGCTCAGCGGAGGCGCGTGGTCCATGGCGGCCCTGTTCAATAACACCGTGTACTACGCCGGCAACGGCGATCACCTGAAGGCGTTTCCGATCACTAGCGCATTGCTGGCGACGACTCCCGCCAGCGAGTCGGTCACCACCTTTCCATACCCTGGAGCCACCCCGAGCGTAAGCTCGAACGGAGCGCAGAATGGCATCGTCTGGGCCATCGAGAATCAGAGTGGCACGGGAGTATTGCACGCTTACGACACGACGAACCTGCCGAGCGAACTGTATGACAGCAACCAGGCGGCGAACAGCCGCGATCATTTTTCCGACAATAAGTTTGTCCCTCCCATGATTGCGAATGGAAAGGTGTACGTGGGGACTACGAACAGTGTCGCGGTGTTTGGTCTGTTGCACTAGAGAGACCTGCGAAGGAAAAGATTGGGAAATTTCCCGGGGAAAAATCGCGGGCCGGTCCGCCAGGTACGGGCTTGGGCGGTTGAAAAGCTTCGAACAGCATCGACAAGATAAGCATCCTCGGGGTCCTTCGACTCCGCGCCCAAGTGCTGTGTCACGCGACAAATCTGTGAAGCGCTTCGCTCAGGATGACGATTTTGTGGGTTATTTTGGAGAAAAACATGAATTGTCGGTAAAAAGAAGATGGGGGAGCTGCCACACAGAGACCGGTCGCTCTGTGCGGAACTCCCCGCTTAGCTTAACTGCGGAGACGCGCTAACAGATCCTGCGGGTGCACGGGCTTGGCAAGTATCTCGAATTCGTGGCCCTGAACGCGCGCGCGGTCCAATAGATCGGCGGTGGCCGCCTGGCCAGAAAAAAGCAGAATCTTGCAGTTGGGCAGCATAGTCCGAATGGTGATCGCGGCGTCAATGCCGTTCATGTCGGTCATGATGACGTCGGAGATGAGCATGTCGGGCCGGAGTGTGCGGGCTGTTTCGACGGCCTTTTCGCCGTTGTACACAGCTGTGGCTTCAAACCCGCTCTGGTTTAGGATAATGGCAAGCGTGTCTGCGATTACTCGCTCGTCATCTGCTACCAGCACCTTGGGCTTTGCTTGTGAATTGGTCATTTGCTCCTGAGTAACGATCTATGTCTTTCTGACCCTCTTCGCTCCAGCACTCTAGAATGGCCGAAGCAGGTCGGGATATCGTAGTAGATAAAAGCTGACGCGGCATCTGGAATCATACGCTTCCGACTCAGATGCCGCATCCCGGTGTAGTGTTGCGGGCCGCCCATCCAGATTCCGACGCCAAGTTCACCATGTAGGATAATTTGACCACAAATCCTTTCGTTGGACATCCCCATGGCTGAACCGATCATCCGCGCCCAGCAAGTTGAGAAGTACTATGCTCAACCCAGCGAAAATCGCATCCAGGTGATCGCGCCGACTGACCTGTCGATTGTGCAGGGAGAAATTGTCGCTCTGCTGGGCCCTTCGGGTTCGGGCAAATCTACGCTGCTGCGCATGCTGGCCGGCCTCTCGCGCCCATCGGCCGGTGAGGTCTTCTGGCACGGCAAGCCGATTCTGCAGACCCAGGTCAACGTCGGCATCGTCTTTCAGAGCTTTGCGCTTTTTCCCTGGTTAACGGTACTCGAAAACGTCGAGGCGCCGTTGATTGCACGCGGCATCTCGAGTGAGGAGCGACGGGAACAGAGTCTCAAGATCCTGAACACGGTGGGACTGGACGGTTTTCAGGCGGCCTATCCGAAAGAACTCTCCGGAGGCATGCGGCAACGGGTGGGATTCGCGCGGGCGCTGGTGGTGCAGCCGGAAGTACTCTTTATGGATGAGCCCTTCTCCGCCCTGGACGTGCTGACAGCAGAGAACCTGCGCAGTGAACTGCTGGAGCTGTGGCACAAGAAGACGATTCCCACACAGTCTATTTTTCTGGTGACGCACAACATCGAAGAGGCCCTGCTGCTGGCCGATCGCATCATCGTGCTGGGCCGTAACCCGGGGCATGTGCGGGTTGATTTTGCGGTGACTCTGACCCAGCCGCGGGACCGCAAGAGCGCCGCCTTCACCCAGTTGGTGGATTACATCTACAAGGTGCTCACCCGGCCGGACGTGGCCCCCTCCGCCGTACCGCAGAGGATGGCAGCGCGCGATCAACGGCAGATGCATTACCAGATGCTTCCCCATGCCCGGCCCGGAGGCATTGCCGGCTTGCTGGAATTGCTGATCGATTACAACGGCCGCGCTGACATCTACCGGCTGGCTGACGACCTGGCGTTCGAGATCGATGACCTGTTGCCCATCGTCGACGCGGCGCAATTGCTTGGCTTCCTCAAGGTAGAAGAGGGCGACGCAGCCATTACCCCCGAGGGACGGGCGTATGCCGAATCGGAGATCCTGCTGCAGAAAGAGCTGTTCCGCAAAGCAGCGGTCGAAAATGTGCTGTTGCTGCGGCAGATTACGCGCGCGCTCGATACCAAGTCTGACCACACGGTACCGGAAGAGTTTTTTCTCGACATGCTGGATGAGCAGTTCAGCGCGGATGAGACGCTGCGGCAGTTGGAGACGGCCATCAACTGGGGCCGCTATGCGGAGTTGTTTGACTTTGACGCTTCGCGCAGGCGATTCATCCTTCCCGAGCAGGAAGAGTCACCAGAGGCGGTCGAAGAGGCGCAGGCTGAATGAGCGAGCCAACCAGGCTCTTCCGCGTTCCCACCCTTTCCCGCTCCCTGGTGCTGGAGCGGACCTGGCCCTTTTTCCTCGACCTGAGCGTTGCCGCTTGTGGGCTGGCGCTTTTCTATGCGGTGTTACGCATTGCGGAGTATTGGATGGGTCATCCGGTACCCGCGATCGAAATTTCGCGTTCTGCGAAGATGCTGCCGCTGTACGCGTTTTATTCGATCGTGCGCATCACGGTTGCTTACCTGCTGAGCCTTACGTTCGCCGTGGGGTACGGCTACATCGCCGCCTATACGCCCCGGGCCGAACCGTTCATGATCGCGGCGCTCGACATCCTGCAATCGATCCCGGTCCTTAGTTTTCTGCCGGCGGTGATGCTGGCCATGATCTCGCTCGTTCCCGGGCGCCAGTTGGGTATTGAGATGGGCGCTATCCTGCTGATCTTCACCGGGCAGGTGTGGAACATGGCGTTCAGTTTCTACTCCTCGCTCAAGAGTCTGCCGCGGGAACTGCGGGAGGCTTCGGGCGTTTTTCGCTTTTCCGCGTGGCAGCGCTTCTGGCAGTTGGAACTGCCTTATTCGGCTATCGGCCTGGTTTGGAATTCGATGGTTTCCGTTGCCGGTGGATGGTTTTTCCTGATGGCTTGCGAGATGTTCGTGCTCGGCGATCGCGACTTCCGTCTGCCGGGGCTGGGCTCTTACCTGCAGACGGCGGCGAGTACGGGCGATAGCCACGCCATGCTCTGGGGGTCGGTGACCATGATCCTGATCATTGTGGCCACCGATCAGCTGGTGTGGCGGCCGGTGATTGCCTGGGCGGATAAGTTCAAGTTTGAGCAGGGAGAGAGCAGCAGCCGTAAGAGTTCGCCCATCCTCTATATGCTGCAGAACTCGGCGGCGCTGGGCTGGTTGAAAGAGGCGACGCTGGTGCCGGTGAGCGAGCGCATTTATCGCGGACTGGCGCAGCGGCAGCGGGAGTTGGTCGCGCGACCCACTGCATGCGCCCCGCAAGCGGTCGCAGTTTGCGGCGCTGCTCTTTATTGTCGCGGGCGGCTTTGCTGGTGGCGTTTGCCGCCTTCCGGGCGGTGGAGTTGCTGCGTCATATCCATGGAGCGGAGATCGTGGAGTTGCTGAAGGGCGCGGTGGCGACGTTTCTGCGCGTGAATGCGGCTCTGCTGATTGCCTCCGCCTGGACCATTCCGGTCGGGGTGGCGATCGGGTTTCATCCCCGGCTGGCCAGGATTGCCCAGCCGCTGGCGCAGATCGCCGCGTCGTACCCGGCGACGGCGATCTTTCCTATCCTTCTGATCGCCCTGGTTCAGGCGGGAGGCGGATTGGGGATCGGGTCGATCGCGCTGATGCTGCTGGGGACCCAGTGGTACATCCTATTCAATGTGATTGCGGGGGCCAGCGCGATTCCTTCCAATTTGAAGGAGGTGGCCCAGCTCTACCACTTCTCTACCTGGCAGAAATGGAAGGTCGTGATTCTGCCGGGGATTTTTCCTTACCTGGTGACCGGGCTGGTGACTGCGTCCGGGGGCGCGTGGAACGCCAGCATCGTTGCGGAGTATTTCCACCTGAAAGACCGGACCTTGCAGACGCTGGGGCTGGGGGCACAGATCAGCGCGGCCAGCGATCATGGTCAGTTTTCTATTTTGCTGTTGGCCACCATCATCATGTCGCTCATGGTCGTGACGGTGAATCGGCTGGTGTGGCGGCCTATGTTTCATCTGGCGGAGAACAAGTTCCGGCTGGATACGTAGAGTGGGCAACTCGGCGGGCTGGGCAGCATCCTGGAGTGTAGGGGGTCCTATGCCAAAACCGACCAGGAAGAAAGAGCAGCCGGAAGACAAGGAAAAGAGCCAGCACGATCGGGCGCCGTACCAGAAGAATGCGGATCGGAACCCGGTGAAGAGTGCTGAGGAAACCCGCAACGTCCCTACCCAAGCATGGAGCGATTAAATAGGCGGCTGGGAGTACTCGTCGTCGCGTGACGTGTTCCAGCCAGACGACATCGCTGCCGTGCTCATCGGTTTCCTGCATGGCCAGGTGGGTCATGGTTCTTCCCGGCGCGGCTCCGTGCCAATGGCGTTCTTGCGGCGCAATGGATACTGTATCGCCGGGACGAATGATCTGGGGAGCCTTGCCGGCGGATTGCACCAGACCGAGGCCATCCAGCACGTGAAGGGTTTGACCCACAGGGTGCGTGTGCCAGGCGGTGCGGCTGCCCGGGGAAAACCAGACACGAATCGCCTTGAGATGCGAGGGCGGCGTTGCGCCTACGATTTCGTTGAGCCAGACGGTGCCGGTGAAGTAGGCTTCGGGTCCTTTGCGGCTGGTATGAAGTTCGGAGGTGAGTATCTTCATCGTGCTGCCCATTCTAGCGGTAGACGTGGGTTTGCGAATGAGGCTCAAGGGAACTGGACGGGTGCCCCACGTTCGCCTGAGCGTACGTGGGCCGGAAATGATGTTCTTTCGAATGCTTTCTTTAAACACGACACGATTGTTGGGTTTGATACAGAGAAAGCTTTTCGAGGGGCTGCGCCCATCGTTTTCGTCCCACGTACGCTGGGGCGAACGTGGGGCACCCGTCCTGTTTCCTTGAACCTCGATGCGAACATCGGTTCCTTAGTGGGCGGCTTGATAGACAAACTGGAAGCCTATCGTCATGAGCCAGAGGGATAGGGCGAAGCGTAGCTGGCGGTTGGGTATGCGCGGGTGCAACGCCGCTGCCGGCAATGGCGCCGAGGACGCCGCCGATGCCCAGTTTCCACAATAAGGCGGAGTCATAGGAGCCGCCGATCATGTGGACGCCGGTTCCTACGACGGAAAGCACCAGACCAAAGGTAAGGTCGGTTCCCACTACCTGGGCGGCGGTCAGGGACGTGAGCCCGAGCAAAGCGACGGTTCCCAGCGCGCCCGCTCCGGAAGAGGAGAAACCTACCTCAGCGGCGATGGGAAACGTAATCAAGCCCATCCACTTTCTGCGGTCGGTCGTGGGCCGGGTGATGGCGTCGGGACGAAAGTGGCGGAATAGCTGCCAGCCGGAGGAGAAGATGATGATGGAGCCGAGCACGATATAGAGCAGCGACTTTGGACCGTGTTGGGCGACGTGATGGAAGAAGAGCGAACCGAGGATCACGCCGGGGACGCCGCCGAGCAGCATCCAAAGCAGGATCCGGTAGGAGACTTGCTTACGCACAATTTGTACCGGAACCACGATCAGCTTGACCACCGCCGCGTAGGCTAACGCGGTGCTCACGGCAATCTCCACCGGCACATGAAGGAAAAGTATCAATAACGGCGCCGTAACCACGCCCGCACCGACGCCCGTGAGTGCGATGACCACTGCTATCGAAAATCCTATCAACAGCTGCAACATACGGACTCTCTTTTACTGCGGTTGCACGTGGATACCACATTCCTGCTTGCGGCCGCCCCAGCGGCCTGAGCGAGGATCATCAGGATCGAACGGCAGGCTGGTACATGGCTCACAGCCGATGCTGGTGTAGCCCTTTTCATAGAGCGGCAACAGCGGGATACCGTATTGTTCGGCGTATTGCCACACGTCGCGGGTCGTCCAGTCGGCCAGGGGACTGATCTTCTGTAACTGCTTGCCCGTGGGCAGGGTGAAGGCATCCACGGACTGCAGGTTGGCACGGGTCTTGGCCTGTTCCCGCCGCAGCCCGGTAAACCACAAGCGATACGGTTCGAGGGATGCGAAGAGCGGGCCTACCTTGCGCATGCCACAGCAGCGATCGGGCGCTGTCTGATTCAGGATGCCGAACTGCGACTCTTGTTCGGCTACGGTGAGCGCGGGCAATACATTCACCAGGTTCAGGTTCCATTCGTGGGCCAGGCGGTCGCGATACTGGTAGGTCTCGGAGAAGTGGTAGCCGGTATCGAGAAAGATGACGGGCACGTCGCCGATGGCTTCCCGCACCAGGTGCACGACCACCATGTCTTCCGCCTGAAAGCTGCTGGTTACGCAGATGTCTTCTCTGATGGCGGACGCGATCTGTTGATTCACCAGGGTCGCGCGCGGTGCTGATTTTTTCCTGAAGACTCATGGGTTGCTCCTGTTGAGCGCACGCAGAACCATATCGATGGTTGGCTCTTCCAACGGCTCGAAGACCAACGCAGCAGGATCATGGGCGATCGAGATCGCGGCGGGAAAATCAGACTGCTCCTCAGCCTCGATCAGGACCACTACGCCAATCTGTAACAGTTTCTGCCACAGATCGCGATTGGTTGTGCGGGTGGTTACCACCTGCACGCCGGCTTCGATCAACGCGGTTTCGAGAGTGCGCAGCCGTTCCGGGTCGCGGATGGCGATGGCGGCCACCGTGGCCGTGTCCTGCCGGCCGCTCAACACCTCGCGCACCATGCCGGCCGCGACGGTCGCGTGCGATACGGGATCGATCAGGATGAAGCTGCCGGTTAAACGGTTGGCGGCATAGGGGTCAAGAAACAGCGGGCGCGTGGTCTCAATATTGACCATGCCGATGCTGTTGAGTTCGAGAGTCGCAGCCGGCTCGGCCTCCAGCGTCTGCATGTTCACGCGATGCTTTATCGCCGTGACGCTGGCCTTTACGGTCTGCGAAGTATGCTTGAGCAGGTAGCTCTTGCCCGCGTCGAGGGGCTGGGCGTTCATCCAGACCAGGGCGGCGGCGAAGTTCGCCGCAACCACCGGCGGCTGGTGGGCGGCAGCCAGCATCTCTCCGCGGCTGATGTCCAATTCATCTTCGAGCGTGACTGCAATCGACATGGGCGCGATGGCTCTCGCCAGATCCCCGTCGAAGGTGGTAATGCTCTTCACCCGGCTGGTTCTGCCGGATGGTAGAGCGACGACGCGATCGCCCGGCCACACGGCGCCGGAGGCGATCTGTCCGGCAAAGCCACGATAATCCTGGTCAGGGCGGATCACTCGCTGGATGGGAAGGCGGAAGGGACTGCCCGTGACGTCCTGTCCCAGGGGAACGGTCTCCAGGTATTCGAGCAGCGTCGGACCCTCATACCAGTTCATGTTTTCGCCGCGGTCGACTACATTGTCGCCGAGCAATGCACTGATGGGGATCACCTGCAAATCTGCAATGTGCAGCTTGTGTGCCAGCTGGTGCAAATCGCGCTGCAACCCTTCGAACACCTCGTGGGAGTAGTCCACCAGGTCCATTTTGTTGACGGCGGCGACGATGTGGCGTGTTCCCAACAGAGAGGCGATGTAGGCGTGACGGCGCGACTGGGTCAGGATGCCTTTGCGGGCATCGACCAGGATGATGGCGACATCCGCAGTGGACGCGCCGGTGGCCATATTGCGGGTGTACTGCTCGTGGCCCGGGGTGTCGGCAATGATGAACTTGCGATGCGTGGTCGAGAAGTAGCGGTAGGCAACGTCGATGGTGATGCCCTGTTCCCGCTCGGCGCGCAGGCCGTCGGTGAGTTGGGCAAAATCGATCGCGGCCGCGACGTTCGCGGTAGCCGCTTTGGTCACCGCGCGTACGTGATCTTCGTAGACGTTTTGCGAGTCGTAGAGCAGACGGCCGATCAAGGTCGACTTGCCATCATCCACGCTGCCTGCGGTGCTGAAGCGCACCAGCTCCTTCGCCTGCTCCGCGGCGAGAAAATCTTCCATGGAAAACATGTCTTCTGCAGGGCCACTTAGATCGGAAAGGGAGAGGGGCATTAGAAATAGCCCTCGCGCTTTTTCAGTTCCATCGATCCGTCCTGATCGTGATCGATCACGCGGTTGGCTCGTTCGGATGAGCGGAACGCGACCAGTTCACCAATGATCTTGGGAATGGTGTCTGCATCGGACCGGATGGCCCCGGTGCAAGGGCTGCACCCTAACGACCGCAGACGGCACCGCACCCACTGCTCTTCTCCGGGCAGGCCCTGAACAAATGATTGCTCGATAGGGATCAGGCTGTCGCTGCGTACCAGCATCCGGCGCTCTTTCGCGAAGTAGAGCGGGACTACCGGAATGTCTTCCAGGTGGATGTAATGCCAGACGTCCAGTTCGGTCCAGTTGGAGAGAGGAAATACGCGGATGCTCTCGCCTGGATTCACGCGGGCGTTATAGAGGTTCCACAATTCGGGGCGCTGGTTCTTCGGATCCCATTGTCCGGCGCTATCGCGGAAGGAAAAGATGCGCTCCTTGGCGCGGGATTTTTCTTCGTCGCGACGGGCTCCCCCGAAGGCAGCGTCAAAGCCGTGGGCACGCAGCCCATCAAGGAGCGCCGTGGTCTTGAGTAATCCGCAGCAGCGGCGTGTTCCCAGCGCCACCGGATTGGCTCCGCCGGCGATCGCGGCTTCATTGCGCCACACCAGCAGCTCCACGCCAAGCTGACGGGTATAGTCATCGCGAAAGGCGATCATCTCGCGGAATTTGTATCCGGTGTCGATATGCAAGAGAGGAAACGGAATGGGCCCGGGATAGAAGGCCTTCTGCGCCAGCCGCAGCATGACGGACGAGTCTTTGCCAATGGAGTAAAGCATCACCGGCTTCTCGAACTCAGCCGCCACCTCACGGAAGATGTGGATGCTCTCCGCCTCCAGCATCTGGAGGTGGCTCAGCTTCGGAGGGGAGCCTGCCGGCATGGTTTCGATGTCCAAAGCTGGCAAATGGGGGGCTGGCAAATTGGCTCCTTTCCGTTTTGAGATCAAATAAAAAAACCGCTCGCCAGAGGCTGGCAGCGGTTGTGGTTACTTAGTCTGAGTTATGCGAAAGGCTGGTAGGGATTCCCTACCTCTCTGCTATGAAAACTCACACCCGCTCGTGCTGCATGACAAAGGACAACACTTGTCACAGCAACAACAACCAGCGGGATGGTGCAGAGTCTGCATCAGGATTAATACTCTTGTCTCGGTGCCTGTTTGTCAAGCCAAGGACACGCGAGTGGGAAACTTCGGAACCGGCCAAAGTAACCGAGTTCCCCTTCACGTATAAAGATTCAAAGGAGAGGCGCAGGACTCATGAAATGCATCCAGGTTGGATTGGTTGGCTTTGGATTCGCGGGACGCATCTTTCACTCGAACGCCATTCAAGCGGTTGAGGGCCTGGAACTTGCCGCCATCGTACAGAGAACCGGATCCGAAGCCGCCACGGCGTTTCCTCATGTCAGGATCCTGACTTCGGTCGAGGATCTGCTGCAAGACAGCAGTATCCGGCTGGTGGTTGTGGCCACGCCCAATGCCAGCCATTTGCCAATCGCGCGGCAGTGTTTGCTGGCTGACCGTGACGTGGTCATCGACAAGCCATTTGCCCTGAGTTCCGTGGAGGCGGCGGAGCTGACCCAGCTGGCCCGGGCGCGGGGAAGGCTACTGAGCGTTTACCAGAACCGGCGCTGGGATGGCGACTTTCTGACGGTGCGTAAGCTGCTGGAGAACGACCAGTTGGGGCGGCTGGTGATGTTTGAGTCCCACTATGACCGGTTTCGTCAGTTGCCGCGGTTGCACGCCTGGCGGGAGGACGGCGGTCCGGGTGGGGGTGTGCTCTGGGACCTGGGAGCGCACCTGGTGGACCAGGCGCTGGTGCTGTTTGGTGTTCCCGCTTCGGTCTGGGCGAGTGTCCGGAAGGAACGCGAGGGGGCGCGGAGCGACGATGCCTTCGACCTCTGCCTGCACTACCCGGTGTCTCGTACCCAGGTTGTGCCGTCCGGTCTTACGGTGTGGCTGCGCGCGACCTGCCTGGCGCGGGATCCTGGGCCTCGTTTTACCCTCAACGGCACCCAGGGCACATTCCGGAAATTCGGGATTGACTGCCAGGAGGCTCATTTGCTCGCTGGGGATATGTACTCTTCCCAGCCCTGGGGAGTGGAAGGGCCGGAGAACTGGGGCACCCTCACCCTCGATGAGGGGGCGAGCCGGTAAGCACGCGGATACCGACTGAGGCGGGCGACTACCGTTGCTACTACATCAATATTCGCGATGCGATGCATGGGAATGCGGCTCTCGCGGTCACTCCGCTGCAGGCGTGGCGAACCATGCGGGTGCTGGAGATGGCGTTGGAGAGCAGCCGTACGGGCAGCACTATTCCCTGCGATTGGAGCCAGGAACCCTAGGCTATTGCTGTGGGCCAGTCGCAGGATCCTGGTGCTTGTTGGTGAGCCTGTCGCCCACTTTGTCTGCTCCGGTCTTGGTTCCGTTTACTGTCTTGTGGTACCCGGTCTTGGTACCGTTTACCGTTTTGTGATAACCGGTCTTAGTACCAGACTTGGTTTTGTCATAGCCCTTTTCCGTTGTAGACGCGGTCTTGTGATAGGCAGTCTTCGTTCCGTCTCTGGTTTTGTCGTAAGCCTTCTCGGTTCCCGATTGTGTTTTGTGAGCCGCGGTCTTGGTTCCTTTGCTGATGCCGTGTCCGGCGCTCGTGGCAGCATGCTTGGTGTCGGATCCAGCGTTCTTCATGTCCTGTTTTGCGTCGGTCTGAGCGAATGCGACGGGAAGGGCTAAGACTAAGACTGCGGAGATGATATGGGATCGGAAGGGGCCAGGGTTCATGTGATGTGTCTCCTGTAGATGTCTGGTTAGATGCAGGAAGCCAGAAGGTGAAGTTTTGGGTTCCGGCGGCTGAGCTTCCGACGGTCCAAATTAGATTTTTAAATGCCTCGGTTCAGGAACCGCCCTTTCCTTGCAACGATTCTCCCTTTTTTGTCATCCCGCGCAATCGAGCGACTATTTCTGGCAAAGCCGGAATAGCAAAGGCGTTGATGTTTCCAAGGGTTCGGTGGATGACTATTGGAGGTTCTGGACCGGTAAGAGCGGGACACACGAATGGCGCACCGCAGATCCGCTCAGCTGCGCTTCGGGATGACAAACAAGGAGAGGGCAGTTGTAAAGAAAGGGCGGTTGCTGGAGGAAAGGGCGGTTGCTGGAGGAAAGGGCGGTTGCTGGAGGAAAGAGCGGTTGCTGGAGGAAAGAGCGGTTGCTGGAGGAAAGAGCGGTTGCTGGCAGGAAAGAGCGGTTGCTGGAGGAAAGAGCGGTTGCTGGAGGAAAGAGCGGTTGCTGCGGAAAGGGCGATTGCTGGAGGGCGGTTGCTTAAGCAGCACTTCCCTACCCGACACTGCGGCTTCTCCAGTCATCGATGGCGTTGCGGATGGCGGCGGGGGCCAGATTGCTGCAGCGCATCTTGTATTCGGGAATGCCTCCCAGGGCCTCGGCTACGGATATTTCACTGATCGCATAGGCCTCCTCGACGGGCTTGCCCAATACCATCTCGGTTGCCATGGAGGAACAGGCGATGGCGACCGCACATCCCATGCATTTGAACTTCACGTCCTGAACGATGTTGTCCTGAATGCGCAGGGAGACGAGGACCGTGTCGCTGTCCAGCGCGCTTTTGACCATGGACTTGCCGGAAGGGTCGGGGATGCTGCCGACATTGCGCGGATTGGCGTAATGGGCGCGGACCTGCTCGCTATACATGGGAGCGCCCTGCGGTTGAAGCGTTTAACAACGAAAGAATATGATACCGATTCAAGGATGTTCTCCGACCTCTATACCAAAGCGGCTGAACTTGCCTGCCAGGGCCAACCCTTCGCCATCGCTACCGTGGTGCGGGTGGAAGGTTCTTCGTCGGCCCGCCGTGGCTCCAAGGCCATTATCGATCAGTTCGGCAAGCTGGTGTTGGGATGGGTGGGCGGAGGGTGCGCGGAGAGCGCAGTTCGCAGCGAGGCACTCACGAGCCTGGAGACCGAACGACCGCGGATGATTACCGTGGACATGAGCGATGAAGTATTGGGCGTCGGTATGCCCTGCGGAGGCACCATGGATATATTCATCGAACCGGTTCTGCCCAGGCCGGAACTTTTGATCGTGGGGCACGGGCGCATTGCCGAAACCCTGGCGGTGTTGGGCGACCTGATGGGGTTTTCCATCACCGTGAATGACCCGGCCGCCGACCGCAGTGCATTCCCGCAGGCAGAGCGGCTGGTCACGGAGGATTTCGACCTCACGGAGACGCCGATCGGGCCCAAGAGCTTCGTGGTCATCGCCACCCAACACAAGAGGGACCATTTGTGGCTGGAGAAGGCGCTTCAAGGCAACGCGGCCTATGTTGCCCTGATCGCCAGCCATCATCGGGCAAGGCTGGTGCTGGACTACCTGCGCGCCGGCGGAATGGCTGAAGAAAAAATCGCCACCGTGTACGCCCCGGCCGGTTTGCACCTCGGTGCTGCAACACCGGAGGAGATCGCCTTGAGCGTGATCAGTCAAATGGTGGCGCTGCGTCGTGGCGGGGACGCCTCCACTCTGCCAGTGCATGAGGACCGGCTGACCGGACGCGAATTTGTTACGGACGCCGTCATTCGTCAATGCGAGGCGGATGTTGCTCCCTGATGCTTAGCGTGAGCCGGTCGTAGTCGTCCTGATTGTCGATGTCGAGCAGGATTCCCGGATCTTCAACTTCCACTTTAAATATCGCGTCCAAGTGGTTGGCGAAGATGGCGCGGCAGCCAGTGTCCCCTTCCAGTGCCATGACCTCGGGAAAAACCGGCCGGCCGAGCAATACGGGATTACCGCGTTTGCCCTGATGTGAGGGAATGACAATCGGCGCCCGGGATCGATGGTATCCCGCCATGATTTGGTGGAGTGTCTGGGGCCGAATGAAGGGCTGGTCCCCGAGGATGATGAGGGCGGCGGCGCTCTGGGGATCGAGAGCGGAAAGTCCTTCGCGAAGTGAACTTGCCATTCCGTTCGCGTAGCCGTGGTTGACCACGATTTTGAGACCTTCCAGGAGAGGCTGGGGGAGCTGCCGGCGAATGGCTTCGGCGGAAGCGCCGAGAACAAGGACGATCTCGGCCAATCCGCTGGAACGGACGTTTTCGATCGCGCGTGCCAGCAGCGTGGTCCCATCCAACGGCAGTAGCTGCTTTGGCTGTCCCATGCGCGTAGATGTGCCTGCCGCCAGGATGACGGCGCTCACCGGCGCGTTCAGGTTTCGCGTGTCTGTCACGATTGCCTCGAAAATTCATCTATCTTAGCTTCTGGGACCGTCCAGGGTACGAACCGTCATCTTCCTAAAGTAGTATGGTGAACTGTCTATTGCGAATGCGGAGAGTCTGGTGCAGAGCAAACCGAGCGTGTCTGCCGTTCTTCTGTTAGTCGTTCTCCTCTTGTTTCAAGGCCTCGCACCCGACCTGCAGGCACAGATGCCGCCCGTACCCACACCCCAGGAGCTGGACCAGTTGCTGGCCCCGGTTGCGCTGTATCCCGACGCCCTATTAGCGCAGATCACAACGGCATCCACCAACCCGCAGGAAATTCTGGATGTGGACAATTGGCTGGCGCAGAACCAAAACCTCTCTGTATCCCAGTTGACCGCGGCTGCCCAGCAGCAGGGATTTGATCCGGCATTCATCGCGTTGGTGGGCTTTCCCCAGGTGATCCAGATGATGGCGGAGAATATCGATGATTATGCCGCGATCGGGGCGGCCGTCACTGCAGATCAGGGCGAGGTGTCCGCGGCCATCCAGCGTTTGCGGGCCCAGGCCTATGCGTCGGGTGCGTTGCGCAGCACTCCGCAGCAACAGATCGAGGTGCAGCAAGCTGCCGGGGCGCCCATCTACGTGATCCAACCGGTAAATCCACAAGTGGTATACCTGCCGCAGTACGATCCCACAGTCGTCTATACGAGCGGCGCGGGTGCGGGGCTGATTACGTTCGGCATTGCCATCGGCATCACCGCGCTACTCGTCAGCCAGCCCTGGGGATGGGGTGGTTGGGGATGGAACTGGGGCGGCCGGCGGATCTATTACAACCGCGGCCCATGGGGCGGCTGGGTTGGGGGATATCGGCCACCGCGGCCGTGGTATCGCCCTCGCCCGGTGGTTTATCGCAATCGCCCGGGGTTCGGGGGCAATTGGGGCTATCGGCCACCGAATTACCGTCCACCCAGACCGATCCATCGCCCTGGCACCCGGCCGGGGTTCACCCATCCTATTAGTGGTCCGGGAAATCGGCCGCCGGGAAATCGCCGCCGGAAATAATCGCCCACCGAATAACGGGCGGCCGACCATCCAGCCGGTTCGACCGGGTACGCCCAATAACCGGCCTATTACGACCCGACCGCCGGGTGGCAGGCCTCCGACCACTCGCCCCGCGCCGCAGAACAGGCCTCCGCAGCAAAGCCGGCCGACTTCTTCCCCGAACCGTCCCCCGGCGCAGCGCCCGCAGAACCGGCCGCCGGGACCACAAAGACCTAACGGAGGCGACCGGCGGTAGAGAGAATACCCTCTTCTTGCTGTGTTTTGGCCTTCCGCCGGTGGTGGACAGGCCAGAGGCATGGTCAGGCTTTCCATGGATAATGTCTTATTAAGTGCGCGGTAGGTAGGCGTTGTGTGTAAAATATGAGACGTTATGAAAAAGAGAGCGGATGCCATTCTGCCTGCGCTGGCCAGGATACTGGAGGGCTTCGGAGCGAGGTTAAAAGCCGCGCGTTTGCGCCGCCACTACTCGGCGGACATGGTGGCGCAGCGTGCAGGCATTGCTCGGGCTACGTTATCCCGAATAGAGCTGGGCGACCCCGGAGTTTCATTCGGCAACTATGCGCGGGTGATGCAGGTACTCCGGCTGGAACAGGATGTGAACCGTCTCGCAACTGACGACGAACTTGGACGCAAGCTGCAGGATGCTGAACTCGGGACGCGGGCGCGGGCACCGCGACGTAAAGCCGGTCAAAAAGAATGAGCGGCCGGCAGAAATCGGTGCTGGTCTATATCGACGCAGAGGGGATGGGTGGCCCCGCGTTGATGGGGACACTGCACGCTCAGAGCTCCGGCCGGCAGGAAGTGTTTTCCTTCGAGTATGCCCCGGAATGGCTAGCCAGTGAGTCAGCCTTCGCGTTTGATCCCGATCTGCAGTTGCTGAAGGGGGCGCAGTACCCGGCACAATCTCGCAATAACTTTGGGATATTCCTGGACTCAGCTCCTGATCGATGGGGGCGTCTGTTGATGCAACGGAGGGAGAACCTTCGTGCAAGGCAAGAGGCGCGGACGGCGCGGCGATTAACCGAGTGGGATTATTTACTGGGAGTTCACGATGAAACCCGGCTCGGCGCGCTTCGCCTGCGATCCCTCGGCGGAGGAGAGTTTATCGATAGCGACGGCCGCATGGCTGCTCCTCCCATCACTTCCGTCCGCGAATTACAAGCGGCGAGTGAAGGCTTGGAACAACATATCAATGAGGAAGACAGTCCGGAGTACGCACGATGGTTGAATCAATTGCTGGCGCCTGGGTCTTCCCTCGGTGGTGCTCGTCCTAAAGCTTCGGTGCGCGACGAAGCGGGAGCTCTTTGTATTGCAAAATTTCCCAGCCGCGCGGATACACGAAATATGGCCGCGTGGGAGATGCTGGCGTACCGGCTGGCTGCGAAGTGCGGCATCCGTCTAGCGGCGGCGCGACTGTTGGATACCGGCGACCAATCAACATTTCTGGTTCAGCGATTCGATCGCACTGCAGGCGGGGGCAGGAGGGCTTTTGTTTCTGCGATGACGCTTACCCAACGGCGTGACGGCGAACCAGGAGCAAGCTACCTGGAGTTGGTGGAGTTGTTGCAGCGGCAAGGTGCGGATACGCTGGGCGATACGCATCAGCTCTTTCGTCGCATTGTGTTCAGCATCATGATCCACAATACTGATGACCATCTGCGAAACCACGGGTTCTTTGTCGAGGATCGCGGGGTTCGGCTCTCGCCTGCGTATGACATCAATCCCTCGGTAGAGCGGGACGACCTGACGCTGGCAATTAATGAAACAGAGACTGCGTGCGATGTGGAGATCGCGCGCGCCGCTCACAAGATGTACGGGCTGAGTCTGAAGGCCGCGGATGGCTTGATCGCGGAAGTGGACGCTGCGGTGAAGACCTGGCGCGATGAGGCGGATGCGCTGCACATCCGGCCGTCGGAGCAGGACCAAATGGCGTCTGCGTTTGATGCGTAGGTTTGTGTGGACAAAGGAGCCGGTAGTGAGATCTCAATGCGTAACGAGTGACGGGCTTTGTCGCAGACCGGGCTGTGAGAAAGCGAGGCTAATGACACCGACAGAGTTGCGGGGTCGAGTACCGTGGCATCCCACATTTCGCCCGTTCATCGTTGCCGGTCCAGGATGTGAGATTGGGTGATCGCTCCAGCTTAGTCCAGCTCAAAGGCCAGTTTGTAAGCACGTTCGATATTGGTGGCTTCTGTCTCCGTCAATTGGACGAACTCCTGTTTGCGGGCGCGGTGCGAAAGCTGTCCCGCATTTTGATGGAGGAAGCGGAACAACAGATCGATGGTCCGATCGGGCATGTCGGCAATGTATTCGACACGGCTTCGAAATTGATCGTAGCGGGCGAGGAATTTGGTCTCCCGCGGCAAGTCTTCTTCGATGGTCTTACGCACACAGTCGTAGAGGAACTCGGCGTGCGGGGTGGCGTCGAAGAAGCGGTAAAAGTCTGCCGTGTCGTTCAGGACTTCAACGTTGCCGTCTGCTGTCGGCCGCCAATCGATCGTGGGCAGGAGCCGTCTCGAGTATTCCTCAAGGACGCCGCGATAGGCATCCAGGCGCTCCAGGATCGCCGCCGAGATAGGGAAGACGATTCCCGACGGATTGAAGCCTCGTTGGGCCAGAACATGGTGAATAAGGTAGCGATGGATTCGGCCGTTACCGTCGACAAACGGATGGACGTAGATAAAGCCGAAGGCGAGGGCCGTGGCCGCGATGACGGGATCGAGGGAGCGCGCTGCTCCGCGGTCAAAAGCGACCATGCCTTCGATCAGGGAAGGAAGATCACTGGGCCGGGCGCTGATGTGATCCGGAATCGGCATGCGGGTTTCGCGGTCATGCTCTCCGACGAAACCGCCTTCTTCTCTCAGTCCCAGTTTCACGAAGCGCGCATCCCCGATCACGATAGCCTGGAGGCGCAATAGCTCCTCTTGATCAATGGGACGCCGACCGGCCTCGGCGATGGCTTGCCCCCAGCGGCGGATCCTATCCTGGGAAGGACGCTCGCCTTCGATGGCAAAGGTGGATCGGGAGTCCTTTAACAGCAGGAAGGCTGCGGTGCGAACGAGCAGATCTTTCGGCACCGCTGCGACTGCTTGTTGCGCGCGCTGGGCCAGATCCATAGCAGCAAATTCTTCTGTGGCCGCATTGCGATACACCAGGGGACAGAAGGCGGGCGTGCCGGGGAGATTGTTGCGGACACGGTGGCGGGGTGAATTTTCGCCGGCGACTGCCCATTGTTGTTGCGGATCGACAGCCAGCTCGTAATTGCCCTTGGTGGCATCGGGTAGATCAAGCGTGCGGGTGAGGAGCCATTCATACAGAAACCAGATCCGGCGGGCGTAACCCCCGGTTGGCTTGGCGCGAACGATCGCCTCAATCTCTCCCGGGGTAACAACAATAAACAAACGCTTCAGGATTGCGAGGTCAAGTCCCTCATTTTTAAGAGCGAACGTGAGGTGGCCTTCAAGGTCCGGCGAAGGCATGTGTCGCTGGGTGAGGATCCGCCACCCGTCCGCTTCCCTGGTACGATGACGTTCGCTGGTCGCGAAAAGGGTCCGGGGTGTGGGCACCGGCAGTCGATAGGCGTCGATGAGGGCCGCGTAACCCGCTGGGGTCGCTTTTTCGGGTAGGGCGAGCCCATGAAAATTGGTGATCGGGCCTGAAAATTGATTACGGGAATCCATCTTTGCTGAAAACCTATTTCGTAGGCGAAATTTTGGTTTATAGCAAGATTCTACGTGAAAATTGATTATAAAACATGAAAAATAGTTATAAGTAGATATTTTCGTGAAAAACGATTACGAATGCTACGCAGGGCTCTTCATTTCACTGGAAGTGCCCCCGGCTGCCGGGACGTAGCAGTTTCGGGTGTAGTCCATGACCATGCGGTCGGCGCTGAAGCGCCAGCCCAGGGTGCGGATGGTTCGTTTCATGCGAGTGATCCATCCTCGCGGGAGCCCGTCCCGGTCGCGGTGATAGTAGAGCGGAATCACTTCGTCCAGTAGAACGCGATACAGGTCTTCTCCGTCGCGGGTGTCATGCACATCCATATTGGAGTGGGTTCTGCCGCCCCCGATGGCGAAGCCGTTAAGGCCGTCATAGGCTTCGGCCCACCAGCCGTCTAATACCGACAGATTCAGACCGCCGTTGAGCACCACCTTCTGCCCGCTGGTTCCGGAAGCCTCAAGGGGCCGGCGGGGATTGTTCAGCCAGACGTCCACGCCTTGCACCAGGTGGCGGCCGACGTTGATGTCGTAGTTTTCGATGAAGACAAACTTGTCTCCAAATTTGGAGTCGCGCATCATCTCGGCGATCTGCTGCAGTACCAGCTTTCCGGGCTCGTCGTGGGGATGGGCCTTGCCGGCAAAGAGGAATTGGACGGGACGTTTAGGATCGTTCACCATGGATGCCAGCCGCTCGATATCCGCGAGGATCAGGTTGGCTCGTTTGTAGGTAGCAAAGCGGCGGGCGAAGCCTATGGTGAGGGCGTCCGGTGAGAGCACCTTGCCCAGGCGGAGCAGCGTTTCATTGAATTCGCCGCGACGTTCGGCCTGTTCGCGGGCCCTGCGGCGGACAAACTCAATGAGCTGCGACTTGAGCGCGAGGTGGGTTTCCCATAATTCGCCGTCGTCGAGATTTTCGACCGGCTCCCAGGTGCGCAGCCAGGAGCTCTTTCCCTGCCAGCCGACCCCGAGATGGCGGTCGTAAAGACGCGACATTTGGGGCGCCAGCCAGGAGGGGACGTGGACACCATTGGTGATGTGACCGATGGGCACGGCGTCTTCCGACTTGCCGGGAAATAAACCCTTCCACATGGCGCGCGAGACCTCGCCGTGCAGGGAGGAAACGGCATTAGCGCGGCGCGAGAGAAGCAAACCGAGCACTGTCATGCAGAAGGGTTCGCCATGGTCATCGGGTTTTTCGCGCCCAAAACCCATCAGTCTCTCTTGCGAAATGCCCAGTTGATCGCGCAAGGGGCCCAGGTGTTCCTCGATCAGGTCGGCAGGAAAGCGGTCGTGGCCGGCGGGAACAGGGGTGTGGGTGGTGAAGATCACTTCCCGGGGAATCTGGTTGGCTGCGGTGTCGAAGTCCAGGCCTTCTTCCTGCATGCGATCGCGCACTGCCTCCAGCACCGCGAACCCGCTGTGCCCCTCGTTGAGGTGGAGGACGCCGGGAGCAATGCCCATGGCCTTCAACGCGCGGAAGCCACCGACACCCAGAAGCAGCTCCTGGCGAATACGGGTCCGTGCGTCGCCGCCGTAGAGGCGAGAACTGAGGTCCAGGTCTTCGGGTGCATTGCCGGCGACTTTGGAGTCGAGCAGGAGAAGATCACAACGCCCGACTTTGACGCGCCAGACCTTGGCGCGAATGGCGCCGCCGCGTGTCTCGATTTCGATCACTACCGGTTCCCCGTTCTTGCCGATGGCAAGTTCCATGGGGAGTTGGGTCACATCGGTCTGGAGATATTCTTCCCGCTGCCAACCCTCCACGTCCAGGCGCTGCAGGAAGTAGCCTTCGCCGTAGAACAAGCCGACGCCGACGAGGGGAATCCCGAGGTCGGAAGCACTCTTGATGTGGTCTCCGGCGAGAACACCCAGGCCGCCGGAATAGATGGGGAGGGATTCGTGCAGGCCGAACTCAGCGGAGAAATATGCCACAGGATGAGGCCGGAGGATACCGGCATTCATGGAGCCCCAGGTGCGGTCGGCTCGCAGATATTCCTGCTGCCGGCGATACACATAGTTGATACGGCTATGCAGCCCCAGCTCGGTGGCGCGGCGCTCGATTTCTCCCACCGGCATTTCGTTGAGCAGGGCGATGGGATTCTGATTCAGCTGCCACCAGCGGGTGGGATTGAGGTCGCGAAATAAGCTGATGCAGTCGTAGTCCCAACACCAACAAAGATTGCGGGCGACCGACCATAGGCGCTCCTGGACCGGGGCGATAAAGCGATCCATGGTGCGCGCCTCGCTGACGACGGGTGCGACCTGGCCGGCCGCTTCCGCCAACTTGCGAATTTCGCTTTCGCGGAAGACCCTGGGCTCTTTGGTTTGCACCACGAGTACACCCTGCAGGATGCCGCGGTCGATTAACGGCACGCCGAGAAAGGAGTGGTAGACCTCTTCGCCGGACTCCTTAAAATATTTAAAGCGGGGATGACTCCTGGTGTCTTCTACGGCGACCGGCATCACCCTCTGGGCGACCAGGCCGGTGAGGCCTTCGCTCAGGGGCATGCGCAAAGAACCGATGCATCGCGGGTGCAGGCCGAGGGTTGCGGCCAAGACCAGGTTGGACCGATCCGGCTCGAGCAGGTAGGCAGAACAGACATCGGTCCTGAACCGGGTAGCGATCAAGGCAACTACGTTCATGAGGGTGTCGGCGGCTTTGCCTCCCTCTTCGGTGAGGCTCGTGATTTCTTCCATGGTCAGGACGTGACTGGCATCAGTTTCTTCGTAGGATTGGGTCACCGGGATCCCCTCGCGTTGTTTTATTCCGCAATGCAATCGTGTCAGGCCCGGTGAAGACGACCTGTGATCCGAGTTGGTTTGCGGCCAACAATGTTTGCTTATTGAAGAATAGACTAGCCCTGCCGTCAACCCCTTGCAAAAACCGGTTATCTCTGACCGAGGTAATGCGGTTTTGCCTGAGACGGGAAGACGGCCCCGGAGGGCCGTCCCACACTGGCTTACTTTTGCGAATCGGGGGAGGTGGGCCCGATCGGCCGTGCTCCTCGAAACCTCATTCTTTGTTGCACCAGCGTGCGCAGGCTATCCGGCATGGCTACCCTGGGAACTGCCTCGCTGCGTGGAGATTGCGCGAACCCGCCCAACCTGGGAATGGATACGAAGGCGGGTGAGGTTTTGGTGGTTTGATCGAACGCGTACCCGGCAATGACCCCTATATCATTGATGGTCGCTGCGGAGTTCAGGAACAGGGAGGAGCCGGAGGGGTGGAGGGTGTTCAGATCGACCATGCTGCCGTTTTGCCAAAGGAAGGCGCGGCAGTTGTAATTTAAGTCGCACGAGAACCCGACGATCTGGCCGAGATCATTGATGGAAGTGCCGAAGCTGAAAGAATCGCCCGGAAGTGTGCCCAGGTCCTTCATCACTCCCTTTTGCCACAGGAAAGCATGCTGGATCTGGTCTCCGGAAAGATCGGAGCCTCCGGTAATTTGCCCCAGGTTGTTGATGGCTGCGGGCTGGTTGTAGCTCGCTCCCCCTAGACTGCCGAGGTTGGTGATGAGGCCATTTTGCCAAAGCAGGGCGTGGGCGGCCAAATTAGTGCAGTCCCCTGACTCGCCAACGATCTGACCAACATCGTTGTTGGCAAATGCGCTTCCATTCGAGTCGCCCGCAGGGAGCGGAAGGGCGCTGACATTGCTATTTTGCCAAACCGCGGGCAGCGACTGCTGGATGGCGTAATACGGGGGCTGCGGCTGACCACCGGACAGGCAACCCGGATCGTGGACTGTGGTGAGAGACACGCCAACCACCTGTCCAAGATCATTGTTGCCATAGGCGACGGCGGAGGTGCCGCCCAGTGTTGGGAGCGCGATCGCTTTCTGGTTCACGAGGGTGAATGCCGAACAGACAAGGTGGGTGCCGGTCCCACAAAAATCCTGCGCCAACGGATCCTTGGTGGCGGTTTCCGAAAACCCGGAAAGGCCTGAGTACAAAACGCTGCTCGGGCCACCAAAGGTGCCGACGTCTTTGGTTCCATTCGGGCCCCACAGAACGACGTGCTGCGTAGCGTCACCTGGCAGGGTGGAATAACCCGCTACGAAGACTCCCAGGCTCAGGGTTTGGGCTTCGGCGAACGTACCGCCAAGCGGGGTTCCGAGGTTAATCGACTCATAGCTAACGGGTGGGGTTGCGGCTGCTTGGCCCAAGGCTACGCCTGACGAAGGGGAGAGAGTGGCGAAGAGCGCCACCGGTAAAAGTATTTTTGCATTCATGGTTTCTTCCTCGTGGTTTCGGTACGTATGCTCAGTCACAACGAGGGTCAAAGGCGGGGATGTGCAAACGACTCGATGAAACTCGTGAGCCGAAAATGGATACCGGGGGCCGCGTTCCGACGATAGTCCAGCATGCCTTAGAGGCCTACTGGGCGGTATGGGTGATCACCGGCAACACCAGATGCGAGGGCATGGCTGGGTTGCAGAATATGCGCTGGGTTGCTGGAACATAATCGGTTGCTGCCGCCTGGTAAATGCTGGGCACGAATTTTTGCGGATTGCGGTCGATGACCGGGAACCACGTGGATTGTACCTGCACCATCAAGCGGTGGCCTTTGAGGAAAGCATAGTCGTGATCGCGCAACGGAATTTGCCACTGTTGTGGCTGATTCGCCGGGAGCGCCGCGGGTTGCTCGTAGCTGTGAAGATAGCGGCCGCGACGTACCTCCATGGCTATCGGTAGTTCATATCCATTCATGGAATTCGCGTAGGCGGTACTGCCTTCGATGGCACTTTTCTGCCCCTGCTCGGGATAGACATCAATCAACTTCACGATGAAATCGGAGTCGGTGCCGGAGGTGGAGGCGAACAAGGTGGCCGCGATCGGCCCGGTCACGACCACATCGTGATCGAGCGGCGCACTCAAGAAGGTCAGGACGTCGGGACGATGATCCACGAAGCGCTGGTCGGCCACCTCCCAAAATTTCCATTCCGGCAGAGGGTAGGTGGGGGAGATGGGACGCGCGCGATAGGGCACGGGATTCGCGGGGTCGGAGACGTATTGGCTGTACGCGGGGCCGGCGGCGGTGGGCGCGTCGAACGAAAGAGTTCCGTCGGCATGAAAGTAGAGGTTAGTCTGCCTGGTTTCTTTTGGGGGCCACTCCGCGTAGGTGTGCCAGGTGTTTGAGCCGGCCTGGAAGGTAGTTACCTGCCAGGCCGGTTTTTCTCCTTCGCCGTGGAGGTAGTAACGAAAGAAGGGTGCTTCGATGTTTTGCCGGAACTCGAGGGCGGTCTTGTGGCCACCGAAGGAGACGGCGCCAATGCTATCGCCTACGGGAGCGGCCCATCCGCCATGGAACCATGGGCCGGCGACCATGAAGTTGGTGTTGTCCGGATCGTGTTGTTGCGCGTGACGGAATATCTGCCAGGGGCCCCAGGGATCTTCCTGGTCCCAGAAGCCGGCGACATTCAGGTTAGGTACGGTGGAACTGTGGAGCTGGTTGACCCAGGCTTCTTTCTTCCAGAATTGGTCGTAGTCGGGATGACGCATCACGTCGTTCCAGTAGGGCAACGATCCATGAAGATACTTTGTCATTCAGATTGGTGAGAGGGCCTAATTTCAGAGTACCAGTCGTAGGTGTCATAGGTGTCGAAATCAAAGTTGGTGTTTTTATTTTTGTCCGCTTGCTCCATGACTGCGTATTCGAAGGTATAGCTCTCGCGTAACGCGCCGTAACGGTGATCGTCGTCGTTCATCCACTGATCGACCGGCGAGGCTTGCTCGCTGATGGCCTTGAGCGCGGGATGGGGATGCAGCAGGGTCAGGGCAGCGGTGAGGCCGTTGTAGGAGATTCCGTAGATGCCCACTTTGCCGTTGTTGTTGGGAACGTTTTTGATAAGCCAATCAACGGTGTCGTAAGCATCGTTGGTTTCGTTGGGTTGGTTGGGATCGTTAGGGTCGTACTGCGAAGTGAGCAGAAAGGCGCCTTCGGATTTGAATCGACCGCGCAGATTTTGCCAGACGAAGATGTAGCCGTCCGCGGCTAGTTGCTTCCAGTTTTCGGGTACCCAGTCGGGGCCGTCCTTCTCCGCGTGTTTGTCGAAGTCCTGTTGGGTGAGAACGCCGTAGGGGGTGCGTGTGAGCAGGATGGGCAGGGGTTGGGTCTGATTGGCTTTGGTGATGACGACGGTCTGCAGGTGGACACCGTCGCGCATGGGAATCATGAATTCCTGCACGCGGTAGTTACTCTTTGGGGGGCCCTGCTGGGCCTGGGTGTTGAGGAGGGAGGCGCTTATGAGTGCCAGGTATAGAACGATGCGCATGATCTTTAAAGGTATAGCGGATGTAATCGCGGGTGGAAGGACTTATGACACCAGCCCTCTCCTTGAACAAAGGCCTTTTCCTCCAGCAACTGCCCTCTGCTCCTTTTTGTCCCGGAGCGAAGCCGATCTGCAGTTCTTTCTTCGGCCTCAGTGGTTAATCAGGGGGAACTGCAGATCCCTCCCCTACGCTTCGCTCCGGTCGGGATGACAAAAAGGGGAGGATCGTTGCAAGGAAAGGGCGGTTGCTGGAGGAAAGGGCGTTGCTGGGGCGGTGGGGATCTCGACAAGCCGCCATCCTAGGTGTGTTAGGAGCCGTATTCCACTCCGGGGACCAGGTCGGGGTCAAGGGGCGCGGTGCGGGCCTTGCGCAGTGCGCGCTGATAGAAGAATAAGGCCGCGCCAAAGACGATGAGGCAGGCGGCGATGAGTTTGCCTTCAAAGATCCATACCGAGTTGACCTGACGCGAGGGAATGAAGGCCACGATGAGACCGATAGACGTGACAGCCAGCCCCGATATTGCATTGGCTGTCAGATAGGCTTTGTTGGCGTTGAGGACAGCTCCCTTGCTCCAGGTGTGCTTGAGGAGGGCCAGGAACATGTAGGCCGAAGGCGCTAGTTGGAGGATCACGGCCAGATCCAACATGGTCAGATAAGCTTCGCCGACGGAAACACCTAAGAAGCTGGACGCGATCAACAAGGAGGATAAGACGGCGAAAAGGATCAGGCTCACATACGGCGTGTGATAGCGGGGATGCAGGCGGCCGATGATGGGGGGCAGATAACGATCGACCCCGGCGACGAAGGGTAGACGGGCTGCGCCGCTGAACCATGCAGAGGCCGTTCCGAGGATAGCGATGCACTCCAATAAGGCCAGCGGAGCGACAACACCCGTTAACCCGGTTCGAGAACCCATGACGTTGATGGCTTGCAGCACGCCGGAGAGCACGCCAATTTCCTTTTGCGGCATGGCAATGAGCATCGACAGCGTGGTGCCGAAATAGATAAAGCCGGCGATGAGTCCGCCAAGCAGGATGGAGATGGGCAAGTTGCGTTTAGGATCACGGATCTCATCGCCCATAATGGAAGCCAGGTCCAGGCCGATCAGGCCGTAACAGATGGTGCCGAAGGCGGCAAAGAGACGCCAGTCGTGAAAGCCGGTGCGCAGATCGGCAGGGCGCAGGGCGCTTCCACTGTGGTGAAGAGTGAGGATGGCCAGCAGACAGATCATGGCCGCTCCGCCGATGGTGCCGAGGGCACCGAGATTGTTGATCCACTTGCCCAGGGAGAGTCCACGAATGTTCAAGACGAGCAGGAAAAGAATGATGAGGAAGCGAGGCGACGCCGGTGAAGGCGTGGCTGTCAGCAAGCCTCTGGATTTTTGGTCCGGCTACGTAGACGGCTACACCGACACAAGAGAGCACAACCGTGGGCAGATAGACGACGTTCGAAAGCCAGTAACACCAGCCGGCGAGAAAGCCGTGCTCTTCTCCAAAGCTGCGTTTTGCCCACAGATAGATGCCTCCTTCGCCGGGCCACTTCTGGGCTAACTCGGTGACAGCCGCGCCCTGCGGCCAGAAGAAGCAGGCGAGAGCCAATAGCCACAGCCACAGTGTCACTGGGCCGGAAGCGGAGATGGCCGGGATCAGGTTCAGGTTGGCCACGGCGACCACGAAGAGCAACACCAGGTCGCGGCGCCCCAGTACGCGGTCCAGGCCGGTTTTTTTACCGGTTGGAAGCGGCCGCATGGCGCTCCCTTCGGAGGAAGGCGCGAGGCGAGGCACCGGTCCAGACTTTGAAGGCGCGGGAAAGCACAGCAGTCTCAGCATAGCCCACGGTGTGGGCGACGGCAGTGACGGTGGCGGAGCGGTCCTTAATCAGAGATTCGGCGAGGGTACGGCGCTGGTTGCGGACCAGGCTGCGGAAACTAGTGTGCTCCTCAGCGAGACGGCGTTGGAACGAGCGGGCGGAGAGGCCGAGTTCCTGAGCTACAGAGGGTAAGCTCAGCGGGCCGGAGCCGAGGCGGCGGGCGATCAGGTAATTGACCTGGCGGGCGAAGCTCTCCGGTTCCCTGCTCTCCCGGGCGAGATCGTGCAGATGACGTTCCATGAAGGGAATCATCGATCGGTCCGACCAGATGCCGGCGCGGTCGAGATCACCGGCGCGCATGACTAACCGGTTGGTATTTTGACTGAAGAAAACCGGCGCGTGCACGGCCTGGGTGTAGGCTCTCCCGTTGGCTTGGGGTCCGGGGTGTTCGAAGTGGACTTCCATCGGAGCCCATTCGTCACCGAGGAAGTTGCGTATGAGGCTGCAGAGGGAGGCCATGGAGTACTCCGCGTCCTGGCGGCGCGGGCGGAGAGAGGGATCCGCGATCTGGTAGATGTAATCGGCGGTGTTGTCGCCGGCGATCAGTTCGACCCGGGTGGCGCTTTGCCAGACGCTGACGTAGGCGGATAACTGGAGCAATGCCTGGCGGAGATTGGCGGAGGCCTGGAAGATGAATCCCAATGGACCCAACAGCTCCGGCCGGAAGGCCTGGCCTAGCTTAAGGCCGAGAAAGGGATCGTGGAGCAGGAGCGCGGCCTGCTCGAAAAGTGCGACGTATTTGCCCAGGGGGATGAATTGATAGGGGTCAATGGGAGCCTGGGGCAATGCGTGGTCGCGCAGAAGGCAGGCTGGATCGTGACCTTGCGCACGGATGGCTTCGAGGATGGGCTCGAGGAGATTGGCCCGGATCGTCGGGTACGTGTTTGGCGAGTGCGTCAACGGCTGCATGTTTCGGCGTCACCTGCGGTTTGCTGGAGAGGTCCTGTAAGGGGTCCGAGAAAGCCGCGGCGACGGGGCCGTTGGCGTAAGTTATCAACAAAGTGGCGCGAATAGCAATGATAAAAATTGGCGGACGGGCGAGCATGATGCATGACAGGGTCTCCCACGGAGCTCCGGAAAAATGCGATCGGGATATGGCAGATCGTGTTTTTGTGATTGCCGCCGCCGCGCCGTTGACCCTGCGATTTGTTCGTGGGTTAGGGTTTAAGCAGTCAATTGTTTGTGTGGGACGGTTTGAGCGGAGGAATCATTATGAGCGTGGCGGCGTTTACACCGGTGGTTGGGGATGGGCAGATGCCTTTGGGGAATCAGGGGCACCCGCTGGATCCTTTGAGCGTGGAGGAGATCGAGAAGGCTTGTGCGGTGGTCAAGGCGAGCAAGGGTCTGGGTTCCGAGTGCCGCTTCGCGATGGTCCACTTGCATGAGCCGGCTAAGGCAGACGTGCTGGCTCATCAGGCTGGAGATTCTTTCGAACGTTTCGCCTTCTTGATGATCTTCAATGCCATGAATGGCGAGACGCATGAGGCGGTGGTGAACCTTACGCTTGGGACCCTGGTTTCATGGGAGCAGCACCACACCGAAACGACTCCCTTTGGACAGCCTCCGGTTCTGGTGGAGGACTTTTTTAATTGCGACCGCATCGTGAAGGCAGATGAGAGGTGGCGGAATGCGGTGAAGCGGCGCGGGCTCAGCGATGAAGATATCAAGCTGGTGCAGGTGGATCCGTTTTCGGCTGGGAACTTTGGCTTCCCTCTGGAACAGGGAAAGCGCGTGGTGCGTGCCGTGAGCTACTATCGCGGCGCGCTCACGGATAACGCCTACTCCCACCCCATCGAAGGCGTGGTCGCGGTGGTCGACTTGATCGCCAAGCGGGTGCTGGAGTTGGTCGACGATGAGGTAGTAATTCCTGTCCCCAAAACGAAACATAACTACGACTCCGCATCGCTGGGTAAGCCGCGCGAAGACCTGAAGCCTTTGCATATTTCACAGCCCGAGGGACCCAGCTTTTCGGTGGATGGTTGGGAGGTGAAGTGGCAGAAGTGGAGTTTCCGAGTGGGGTTCACTTCGCGCGAGGGCCTGGTGTTGCACCAGCTCGCGTTCGATTCCCGGCCGCTGGTGTACCGGGCGAGCGTGACGGAGATGGTGGTTCCGTATGGCGATCCGACGAGCAGTCACTTCTGGAAGAATGCGTTTGATTGCGGCGAGTATGGGTTGGGCAAGCTGGCTAATTCGCTCGAGCTGGGATGCGACTGCCTGGGGTTGATCCACTACTTCGATATGCCGATGGTGGAGGATGAGGGCGGAGTCACGGTGATGAAAAACGCCGTGTGCATGCACGAGGAAGACTACGGCGTTCTGTGGAAACACTTCGACTTTCGCACCGGGATGCACCAGGTGCGGCGGTCGAGGCGATTGGTGATCAGCTTTTTCGCCACGGTGGGTAACTACGACTATGGCTTCTATTGGTATCTGTATCAGGACGGGACGATCCAGTTGGAGGTGAAGCTTACGGGGATTATCCAGACGGCGGCCATCGCCCCGGGCGAGGATTATCCCTACGGCGGGATGGTGGCCGAAGGACTGGGCGGGCCTAATCACCAGCATTTCTTCTGTGCCCGGATGCACATGATGGTGGACGGCGAAGGCAACAGTGTGACGGAACACGAGTATCATCCTCGGCCGTGGGGCACGGACAATCCTTACGGGAATGTGTTCGACGTCACGGGACGGACGCTGAGCCGGGAGCTGGACGCGTGCCGCGAGGCCGATGGGCGTACGGGACGGTTCTGGAAGATCATCAATCCTAATCACCGCAATGCGGTGGGTAAGCATCCCGGGTACAAGTTGGTGGCGCAGGCGAGCCCGGTGCTGCTGGCGCAACCGGGAGCAGCATTGCGAAGCGTGGCGGTTTCGCCAGCAAGCATCTGTGGGTCACGCGCTTTGCCGAAGAGGAACGGTATGCCACTGGGAACTATCCCAATCAACATGCGGGAGGCGATGGATTGCCACAGTGGGTGCAGCAAAACCGGTCTATTGAAAATGAGGACATCGTGGTTTGGCATAGCTTCGGTGTCAGCCATGTTTGCCGGCCGGAGGACTTTCCCATCATGCCTGTGGAATACACGGGCTTTATGTTGAAACCGAATAACTTCTTTGCTGCCAACCCGGCGATGGATTTGCCCGGCGAAGCCAATGGACATAGCGTTCGCCATGGAGAGGCGCACGGATCGTGCTGCGGCGGATGAATATGCGTTGACTTTGCTTGCCTCGTTCGCTATCTTTGGTTCATCTTCGCGATAGCCCTGTCGCTAACTCGCGGTTCCAATCATGGGACTTGCAGTAAAGAAATCTCTCGGATTTACCCTCGCGCAACGTGCCCGCGTGGGCCTGGCATAACTCAAGCAATCGGGCTCTCAGTCTCGCACTCTCAGTTTCGCATTCGGCCCGCTGTCTGAATTTGCTTTCAGCTTAGGCTCCATCTGTTCGTCGTTCCTTCCAAACGAGAAGGACGCGGTGTTTCCGGAGGGAGTGGCTCCCTGCCCCCCTGTTTTTTGGAGGTTAGTCCGAAGTGTTTCTTTATCGATCGCTTGCTCGTCTCTCCGCTTTCACGTGCCTTATCACGCTCCTCTTCACCTTGCCTGCGGTTGCGCTGGCGCCGGCCGTTCACCATCCACTGGATGCGCTGACACCCGCGGAATACTGGGTGGTTTATAAGGCGATTCGCGATGCGGGCCATACCGAGGAGAAGACGCTTTTCTCGAGCGTCCTGTTACACGAGCCGGATAAGAAGTACGTGCTGGCGTGGAAGCCCGGCGACCCCATCGAGCGTAAGGCGGACGTGGTGCTGTACTTCAAAGGCAAGTCTTACGCGGCGCTGGTGAATATCTCGACGGCTAAGGTGGAATCGTTTGAAGAATTGAAGGGCGCGCAGGCTCCTTACACCTCCACCGAAGAGGACGAGGTGAACGAGGCGATCAAGCATGATCCGCGGATCGTGGATGCGCTGAAGAAGCGCGGCATTACGGACCTGAACCTGATCACGTGTTTTGCGACGCCCGGTGGATTCATTGCTCTGCCGGAACAGGACGGACGGCGCATCGGCTGGGGCGGGTGCGGGTACAACATCGATGCGGAGAACGGGATGGAGGATCGCGAAGTGGGCGGCATCTTCTTTACCGTCGATATGACGGCGAAGAAGGTGATTCGGGTTACCGATTATGGGGTCGTGCCCATGGCGCCGGTGAGCGAGGTCTACGATGCCGATGGCGGTCCCGCGGTGGATGGGACCAAGCCGATCATGGTCTCGCAGCCGCAAGGGCCGAGCTTCACTATCAAGGATGGTGAGGTGAGCTGGCAGAACTGGCATTTCCGGTTTCGCGTGGATCCGCGGAGTGGTCCGGTGATCAACATGGCCTCGCTCGATTACCAGGGGAAGCGGCGGTCGGTGTTGTACGAGGGGTCGCTGTCGGAGATGTATGTGCCTTATATGGATCCGGAGGAGACGTGGAATTCGCACGTGTTTCTGGACTCCGGCGAGTACTTCATGAACACCGGGTTGGGAATTCCCAAGCCGTTGCAGAAGGGTGTGGATTGCCCGGATTACGCGACTTACTTCAGCGGCACGTTCTTCCACGAGAATGGGACTCCGTTTATTCGTCCGCAACTGGCGTGCATGTTCGAGCGGACGCTGGGGGATCCGGCGTGGCGGCATGGGGAGACGGACGGACCGATCGGCAGACCCGGCCGTGAGCTGGTTTTCCGCACCATCGCGGTGGTGGGTAACTATGACTACATCCTCGACTGGCGGTTCGAGCAGGAGGGATCGATTACGGTTGCGGTCGGCGCTACGGGTGAGCTGGAAGTGAAGGCGGTGAAGGACAAGGTGGCGTCGGAGAATATGTCCAGCGACATCATGGGCAAGGACGCCGAGGGAGAGACGGTGCAGTTTGGCCACCTGGTCGCTCCCAACACCGATGGCGTGGATCACGACCACTTCTTTTCTTTCCGGCTGGATCTGGATGTGGATGGGCCGCAGAACAGCTTTATGGTGGACAAGCTGGTGCAGTACAAGCTGCCTGCGACGAGTGCCCGGAAGACCATCTGGGCGATGAAGCCCGACTGCATCGGCACCGAAGGTTTGGCGATGCAGGACATCAGCATGGAACATCCGGCGATGTGGCGGTTCACGAGTTCTACGGCGAAGAATGATCTGGGTTATCCGACCAGCTTCGAGATCATGCCGGGGTTGACCGGGGTTTCGCTGCTGTCAAAGGATGACTGGCCGCAGAAGCGAGCCGGGTTTTCGGACCACCAGCTGTGGGTTACTCCTTATGACGCTAAGGAGAGATATGCGGCGGGAGTTTATGTGTCCGGGAGCAAAGGTGAGGATGGGTTGCCGGTCTGGGTGAAACAGAACCGGAACATCATGAACACGGATATTGTCGCGTGGTACACGATGGCGTTTCACCATGTGCCCCGGCCGGAGGATTGGCCCCAGATGCCGACGATGTGGCATGACTTTACGCTTCGTCCGTTTGATTTTTATTCGAAGAGTCCTTTGATGGATTTGCCGATGCAGCCTTAGAGGGTTTGAGGGGTGGGGCTGTGGTATCCCATCCGTTACTTTCAGCAAAAAGTTTGGGTGGTGGGCCTGTGGGCCGCCCGTACAGTCGTCGCAGCTTTGGATAAAAGCATTGGTGGGGCTTCGCCCCGTCGTTTTCGTCCCACGTACGCCCCACGGCCGCGCCGGGGCAGGCGGGGCGAACGTGGGGCACCCGTCCAGGGAGCAGGATTGGCTTGTGACTTTTGGTGACGGGTTGGGGAGAAGGATGGATGGCTCCCCTCCCTTTTTCGAGTCGGGCTGAATTTGCGAATAGATCAGCGACGGTTACAAAACTTCTGGAGGTGAGCTATGGCTGGTTCCAATGTTTGCAAGCGGGTGCTGGTGGGTGTGCTGGCTTGCGTCTTGACATCGAGCGTATTTGGGGGCATATCAGCATTTGCCCAGTCCACGTTTGGATCGATCATAGGGACGGTGAAGGACCAGTCGGGTTCAGTCGTGCCTGGCGCTACCGTGACGCTGGTGAACCAGGGTACTTCCGCCACGCACACGGCTACCAGCAGTGCTTCCGGGGAGTACGAGTTTCTCAACCTCGATGCCGGCAACCTACCAGGTGAGTATTGCAGGCGAACGGCTTCAAGGATGTGATCTTCGATCATATTGTTCTGCAGGCGCGCGATACGCAGCGCATCGATGCCAGCCTGGCTGTCGGTGCGGCCTCACAAACGGTCGAGGTGCAGGCCGCCGGGGACGTGATCACAACCGATCAATCAAGCCTGGCTTCCACCAAGACCGGCCATGAGCTGGTGGATCTGCCGGTGGCCGTGTACGCACGGTCCAACGGATCGACGAGCCCTATCACCACCCTCACCACGGAGCCGGGGGTGCAGGTGGATAACAGCACCAGCGGGAACCTGGTGATCGCGGGCACCACGCCGGCGTTGATGTCGTTCACCATTGATGGCATCAGCAGCGTGAACGTGGAGAGCAGCGGGCCGATTGCCGAACTGTTCCCGTCTTTCAACTCTATCTCTGAAATACGCGTCAGCGAGACGAACAACAACGCGGAATACAGCGGGGTGGCGGACGTAACGACCACGTCGCGAGCGGGTACCAATGCGTTCCACGGCGGAGTGTTTGAGAACCTGGAGAACACGGCGCTGACGGCGGGCAATCCATTCACCGGCAAGCCTTCTTTGCACATGAATAACTTTGGCGGGTTTGGCGGCGGCCCGGTACGGATTCCCAAGCTTTACAACGGACGCGACAAGACATTTTTCTTCGCCAGCTATGAAGGATTACGGCTGCCCCGGCAGGTTCCGCTGGTGGAAAGTGTTCCCAGCGCGGATATGCGTAGCGGAAACATGTTCAACTACCTGGCGGCGCAGCAGGGGACGTCAACGCCGGTCGATCAACAACTACGATGGCACACCGATTCCCTGCACCGGTCCATCGAACTGCAGCGTGCCCATTTCTCCGGTGGCGGCCAACGTGATCAAGTACCTGATGCCGGCGCCCAATACTGGCAGCAGCGACTCATTCCAGAATAACTATGCGGTAAATTTTCCGGCGCCGATTTCGAGCAATCAATTCGACATTCGCATCGACCAGAACATCACGACGAACCAGTCTATCTATGGGCGGTTCACCTGGAAGAACCGCTCGGTCGACACGGCGCCGCAGGCGAACTGCTCCGGCTTCTGCGCCACCAGCCTGTCTCCTTTGCTGGGCGGTATCACCCAGCCGGAGCAGGACCGCGGCTTGACGGTGGCCTACAACTACACCATCAATCCACACCTGATCAATGAGTTTCGCGCGGGCTACAACGCCACGCGCACTTCGCTGACGGCAGACGTGAACTCGGTTTCGCTTGATCAACCAGATTGGCATTACGGGCATTCCGGATCCTGCGACCGTGCCTACGGTTCCGGACGTGCAGATTGTGGGACTGCAGCGCACCGGCGGGCTGAACAGCACGCACCAGCAAAGCAAGGTGATCCAGTTGCTGGACGATGTGACCTGGATCAAAGGGAGAAATACCTTCAAGTTCGGCGGGGATGTGCGCCGGCTGACGGACCACGACGAGAATGTATTCGGCAACTATCGTGCGGGCCAATACACCTTCAATGGATCGTCGGATCTGGGGTTGACGGTGGGCGATCCTTATACGCAATTCCTGTTGGGTTATCCGGATGCTTCGGTCCTGTCACAGGTGACGAACCCGGCGATGAACGGGCTTGGCTACTCGTACGCTGCGTTCGCCCAGGACGACTGGAAGGTCACGCCTTACCTGACGCTGAATATCGGCTTCCGTTACGAGTTGCATCCGCCGCTCAAGGATACGCACTACAACACGGCGGCCTTCGTACCGGATTACGATCAGAACGGCATTCATGGCGCAGTGGCGGTGCCGAATGCGCAGGCGCTTACTTATACGAATCCTGGTTTTCTGGCTTCGATCGGGTCGACTCCCATTCTTACCGCGGCGCAGGCACACCTGCCTCAGACCATGCGTTACACCTATAAGGGCGACTACGGTCCGCGTATCGGTTTTGCGTGGCGGCCGAACAAGAATGATTCGACCGTGATCCGCGGAGGCTGGGGACGATTCATCGAGTCGCCGCTGGGCTTCTCGCTGGTTTCCGGCTGGGCGGTGCATGCCAGCTTTGTGCCCACGTACACGCAGGGCTATGAGCCTTCGGACGGCAGCGGTGAGCTGCTTTCTTTCCCCTCTCCCTTCCCGGCTAACCTTTATCCGCCGGGAACGGCCACGCTTCGAATACGCTTTCCCGATCCACTACAAGGATCCCTCGGTGCAGCAGTGGAACCTGACGTACGAGCACGATCTGGGACACGATATGGGGATGCGGATCTCGTATACGGGGAGCCACGGGACAAACCTGGAGACGTTTAACGACTTGAACCAGGTGCATGCCAACAGCCTGGGGTATAACGATCCTGCGACGCAGGCGACGCTGCCTTATCCGATCTGGAGCATTATCCAGAGCGTGGTGAACCAGGCGGTCAGCAACTACAACAGCTTCACCGGCGTTCTGGAGAAGCGGATGTCGCATGGGTTGCAGTTCCAGGCCAGCTATGTGTTGACGCGCGACCTTTCGAATGAGGGCGGCGCGGATCCGACGCAGTTAGTGGGCGCGGGGGGTAATTTTGTTACCGACCGATTCCACCCTGGATTGGATTATGGCAACGTGATCTTCGATCGCCGGCATCGGGTTCTGGCGACCTTTTTGTACGCGCTTCCTTTCGGCAAGGGAGGGACGTTCCTGCCCAACAGCGGGCGGCTGATGGACGCGTTGGTGGGCGGGTGGCAGCTGGGTGGGGTGACGGTATTCCAGAGCGGGGCGTTCCTCACTCCTTCGGAGTCGTCGACTGACCCGGCCGGGACGAATGTGCTGAACGTAGCGGGGGTGACGCGGGCGGATGTGGTTCCCGGTGTTTCCCCTCGTGCGACAAAAGGGCTGACGCAATTCGGCGGGGCCGGTGTTTGTGAATCCGAATGCGTTCGCGTGTGCCGGCGGATAATATCGGGCGGTTCGGCAATGCTGCGGTCGGCAGCGTGGTCGGTCCGGGGACGGACGCGGTGTCTCTGTCGCTGATCAAGTCGGTGCATATCACGGAACAGTTACAGTTTCAGTTTGGCGCGCAGGCGGCGAATGCGCTCAATCATCGTAACTATGACGTGCCTAATCATGGCGGTGGATGCGTCTGCGTTTGGGACGATTTCCGGTTTGCAAAGTGCGGAAGGAGCGGGTCCGCGGAACGTGGAGATCACGGGGCGTATCAGCTTCTAGTGCAGGGGTTCAGGAGGAAGGGAGAGGCTGGTTCAGCCTCTCCCTTTTCTGTTTTGGAGTGCGGCGGCTGAAGCGAGCACAAGATATGCCCTCAGGGGCTAAAGCCCATCCTATGTCGTAATTATGTACGGGCTGAAGCCCGTACCCTTCAGAAAAGCTAAGTTCTCATCCAGGCTCTGTGGCCTCATCGATCCTAGGGATCAAAAAACATTTCCAGGAGAGGTCCGTAGAACTGCAGATCCCTCGCGTCGCTCGGGATGACAAAAAGGAGAGGGCGGCTTGTTGTAGAGATTTGTTTCGCTGCGCCGCCACAGGCCGGTGACATAGTGGTGAAACGCCACGAGCGTGGCGAGGACCTTAAGGAGCGAACGGCTGGTCGCTCTAAGGTACGGGCTGAAGCCCGTACCTTCAAAGCTAAAGTGCCGCGTCTTCTAAAGGCCTGAGATCTGGGTTAGGGGTGGAGTCGAGGGCGGCATGGGTTGAGGTTTGGGGCGGAAGCGGGAGCGTAGGCGTCCGATTTTTTGTCCTACGCGCTCGGAGGCGTACATCAGGTCGCCAGCGGTCAGGCCGGGGAGAACGCGGTGGTGTCCTACGGCCGCCAGCGCCATGGAAGCGACACAGCCGCATTGCGTGCAGTCGGGCGTGCCTCCGAATTGGCAGGGACCTATGCTGCGTTTCCAGGTCAGCGGAGAGAGAGGTCGTGGTGCGGGCGAAGATGCACTCCTCCGGCGATTGCGGAGGGTGACGCAGCTCCTCGATCATCTGCCGGTTCATCTGGAACTTGGGATAGAGAGGAAAGAGACGCTCCAGCTCGTCCAACACTTCGCGGCGCATGGACAGGGGTGAGAATCTCCGGACCTTCGGCTCCCTGCTGCGGAGTGAACAGGCTTACCCAGATGCGCTTGACCTCGGGACGGGCGCTCCAGAAGCGGAGGAATTCTTCGAGGTAGCCGGGACGGCCGGAAATCTGGCCGGTGACCGTGCAGTGGATGGTCACGAAACTTTCACTGATCGATTTGAGAATGCGCTCGTAGGTGGCGGGTTTGCGGCGCTCGTCATGCTCCGGCTGCAGTCCGTCGATGGAAACGACCAGGCTGAGCTTGGAGAGGTTGTTCCATGACTTTGGTAAGGGCCTGAAGGCGCTGGTCACGAGCTGCACATGGACGCCGCGCTGCTCGAGCTGAGGGAGAAGCACCTCCAGCTCGCGGTAGCGCACCAGGGGGTCACCGCCTACCAGGGAGAGATGGATGGGCTTCTCGCGATCGACGATGGCGAGGATGCGGCGGACCAGGTCGTCGCCTTTGTAATCGGACAATTGGCGCAGGTTCACACCGCCGGGGCCGAGATGCTCCGGCTCGTACGCGTAACAGCCGGGGCAACGCAGGGGGCATTCACGGGTGATTTCGATGGAGAGGGTTGGCTTCTGGCCGGTAAGAATGCTGGCCCAGGCGTTCAGCACTTCAGATTTCTTCATTCAAGGTCCTCGGGGGAAATGAAACCTGCAATCCCTATGATATTGAATTATGGCTTCGAGGAGTGGAGTTTCGGGTCAGGTCCTGGGAAGTTGGGTTGCGACTGATGCTGCTTGCGATAGCGGATCACGATTAAACGGACGGTGAGGGCCAGCGATCCTCCGATGATGGTGCTGATGGCGCGATGGTAAGCGACTTCGTTTCCGGGAAGGCTGTTGAGCGCCAGGAGACAGACAATGTAGGCCGTGAGGCACAGGGTGAAGAGACCGTAATTCACATTGTTGAGTGAATAGGCAAGCCAGGCGAAGAGCAGGGTCAGGACGGTGAGGGTGGGCGGCGCGGGCGAGAGATGAGCAAGGGCGAAGCTGGCCAGCATGGCCCCGGCCAGAGTGCCGACGGTGCGCGCGATGGCGCGGCTCACAGTGTCGGTGAGGCCGGGCCTGAGGACCAGCAAGGCAGTCATGGGTATCCAGTAGCCGTTGGCGAAACCGAAATGACGGTAGATCTCGGTACTGACGGCGAGCGTGATGGCGAGACGAAGGGCATAGGGTACGGCGCTGGGCGGTTGGTCACGGTTCACCAACGAGCGCGCGGCTTGTTCCACGGAGGAACGTAACGCCTGATGCTCGTCGCGCAGATAAC
Organism: uncultured Acidobacteriaceae bacterium; assembly: GCA_963847155.1. Lineage (GTDB taxonomy): Bacteria > Acidobacteriota > Terriglobia > Terriglobales > Acidobacteriaceae > PALSA-350. Next base: position 105,904 of record CAWJZH010000017.1, read on the forward strand.
GCGCGACCAGACGCAGGTCGGTGCGTAATTCACTCAGGAGGCGGAGAAGGATGCTGGAGGAGATGATCTGCAAGGCGCCGCCGGCCAACACCAGGCTGGATCGGACGGCGGCTGCCCGGGGAGAAAAAGGAAATCCGGAGGCGACGAGCAGAAACACGATGAACTGCTGCCCTACCCAACTGACTCCCGCTTGACGGAGGGAGAGCATTCCGTAGACAAAGCCCGCGCCGGCGGCGATGAGGACCAGGGAGACGTTGGTGTGGCCCGCCACCATGCCGAGGAAGGTGGCGGCGCCGGTGCCTAAGGTGACCAGGATCATGGGGAGGAATTGCGAATCGTCAATGTGCTGCTTGGCGCCGAAGCCGACGGTGAAAGCGCCGCCGGCGGCGATGAGGCCGGCGCCTGGATGACCCAGCCAGAGGCCCAGTCCCAGGCAGATGGCGATGGGCAGAATGAAGATGAGATCAGCGCGAAACGACTGAGCTCTCCAGTCGAAGACTACGCTGTCGGAGAAGATGTGGCCGGCGGGAACCGGGGAAGCTGCTGACATTCTGTGAAGCGGCTCCTTTAAAGACGCGCCGGTTGCTGCGTACTGGGATCGTCGATAGGATACAGGGGCGTGGAGGGAGGAAGCATGCAAAGGTGGGCGGGTTTTGGTTTTCTCGTTCTATTGACCACGGTGCTGGGCGTGAGCAGGCCCGCAGTGGCCCAGGGGCGGTTGAGCGATAAAGACCTGCAGAGCTTGATGCAGAGCTTGAAGGATGATGCCCAGCCGTTCCGGCAGAGCTTCGCCAATGCGTTAAAGCAGAGCACTATTCGTAAGACCAGCAAGGAGAAGGATGCCCGGATGCTGGCGGATTCTTTTGCCAAGCAGGCGAATAGTGCGCTCGAAAGTTTTAAGCGCAACCAGAAGGCGGAAGCGGCGGTCACGGAGCTGGTGCATACGGCTACCCAGATCGATCCGTTGGTGTACAGCCTGCAACTGGACTCGCAGACGACTTCGCAGTGGGAGAGGCTACGCTCGGAGCTGCACCAGGTGGCGCAGGCTTACGGGATTACGGAGCCTTATCTTGCGCCCCAGGGTGCTTCGGCAGCGCTCAGTACTAAAGGAACTTGTCTCAATGCAGTCGGGGTTGCGCGGTCGCGGCAGTTGGTGAATGAATGTTTGCAGGTTTCTCCGGCGACGCATCCTCCGTGCAATGCGCAGAATGCTTGCTCGATGATTGTGGATGAGATCAAACGAGGTTGTGGGTTGATTGGTCAGGGGGCGCCTGGGTTCTGCGCGGAGTACCGGTAGGTGTGGGTCCTGGTTAATTTAATGATGTGGTTGCCCTGGGGTTACATTATGGGGCCCGAACCGGACTTTACTAGGAGGATCCCAGGTCTCAAAATCGAGACCCCACGGCAAGCCGGGGCGGGGCTGGGCAGCCGTCCGATTTCCTCGAGGTCGCTGCGGGGATGTTGAGTCCATCCGTCCGATTCCATTTGATTGCGTTTACTTTTGGGCGGTGTGTTCTTCTGCGCTGGGTGGCGCTTTGGGGAGACTGAGCAGGTTGGCGAAGAGGCGGTAGGCGCCGGGGATGCCCTCGGGTAGTTGGCGGTATAGGGCGTAGGCTACGTAGACGTAGGCGCCCTTGCCGTAGCGGGCGTACAGGAGGCCGCCTTTTTGGGCGTCCTGACCCTGGTCGTGGGTCTCGGTCAAGGCCTGATAGTGCGGGTCCCAGGAGTGCATGAAGGAATGTCCGCGCTCCTCGACCCAGCCCTTGAAGTCCGCAGGAGTGATGCGATTGGGCCAGGAGAGGACGGGACTTCCGGGTTGCAGTAGCTCGACGGCGTTGCCTTCGTCCACCACCTTCTCCGGATCACCGGTAAGACTTGTGGGATAGGGGCCGTAGTTGTGGTCGTACTCGCGGCTGTTGTATTGCACGATGAGCACGCCGCCCTTCTTCACGTAGTCGAGCATGCGGCCGTTCGCAGTGGCGAGCTCGGGACGAGCAGCGTAGGCACGAATGCCAAGGACGATGACATCGTAGGCGGAGAGATCGCCGGCAGTTAATGTCTGCCGGCTGCAACAGGTGCACCGCGACGCCCATGCTCTCGAGCGATTGAGGAACATCGTCACCGGTCCCCATCACGTAACCGACTTTGATACCGGGAGCGACCTTCACATCGACCCCGACTAATTTGTAGGGGGCGGGCTGATAGTAGTTGTAGGGGCGCAGACCGGGATAGCCGACTGGCTCATATCCTTGCGTGTACTGGTGGCCCTGGTATTCGGCAACCGAAGTGACGGGGTAGCTGACAGGGCCGAGGTTACGTGGGGTCACGGCGAAGGTGACGGTCTGCTGGTCGCCCTCATGCGGGGTGAACGTCGAGGAAGGGGGCACGGATTGCCAGCCTTCCGGCAGGTTCAAATGGATGTCGGCTGGGTTGGAGCCTTTGACGTTGCTGCGCACGCGCAGGTTCACCTTGCGCGGGCTTTGGGTCGTCCAGGGGAATGATGCCTGCGGTGGCGGTGGGGGCTACGGAGATGGCCGGGGCTATCAATAGCGGGTTGTAGACACCGCCGCGGCCTACCACGTGCTGTACGGTCTGCACGGCCTGCCCGGTGCGCACCATCACTCCATCTACGTTGAATTCGACCCAGGCTTCCAAGGGGTAAGGCGGCAGGGGGTGGTCGAGGCAAGCCACGCTGTCAAGGTCGTAGTAGGGCTGCTCCACGTCCTTGCGATGAAAACAGGCCTTGGTCAGCTCGGCATCGAGAGGTACGGTCAGCTTGAATTCCGCAGCTTGCCGCTGGTCTGGCTTGATCAGAACCTTTCACGGGCGCGACCGGGGCAATGTGCCAGTCGCCGGCGCCGGTCGAATGCACAGAGACGCTTTGAATCTGAATGGGCGCTGTCGAAGGATTGGTGAGGTAGGCGGTGACGCCGAAGGACTGGCCCGGAACGGCGGTGGTGAAGGTATCCTGCGGGTCGGTGGCGAAGCCGGAACGCCCGCGATCGGGGTTGGCAGGGGAGACGACCGCGTTCAGAGTGACGCCCAGGGCTTCGACAATGGCGCTATTGAATTGCGCCTCCTTCACCTTGAGCTCGTAAGTGATATCGTATTTTTCCTCGGGGGAGAGGGTGGAGGCGGTTACTTTTTCGAATAAGTAACTGTGTCTGTTTCATTCCGGCGGCCAGCAGAGGGACCAGTTTGGCGGGGTCGGAGGGGGAGAAGGACTTTTGTGGCCTGGTCAACAGAAAGAGCGATCTGGTGCAGTCCCACTGGTTAAGAACGGGTGCTCGCCGGGGGCCAGTGAGGCTATACCGCCTAGGGAGATGTCGATCCCGTCGAAGAAAGAGTGTTCCTTATCGGGGGATTTTACGCGCGATCCGTAACGATGATAGGGCACATTGAAGACGCCGGGGAGCGGGATACCGGTGCCGCCGTTTTGCGACTTTTGCTGGCCCAGGCCTTCTCGTGCCAGTTGTATGTAGGAGCCGCCGAGGACAGAGTCGTAGGCGCCCTCAGTAATGTCGAGGGTGGTGGTGGGTACGGCATCGATCGATTTGCCCGGCTACGTAGTCATAGAAACGAACCGGGGCCCACTTGCCTGTGGCGTAGTCATACATGCCCTTGGGGCTGATGGAGAAGGAGGGCACGCGGGCGTAGACCTTGAGCGGGGTCCAGGGAAGAAGGCCGGCTTTGATTTGATCGGGGAAGACGTTGGGGTCGCCTGCCGCTTTGAAGACTTCCTGGGCCATTTCTCCCGAGACCTGGTGCTGGCCGTGGCCATCGGTGATGCCTCCGACAAAGACGGCGGCGAGGACCAGGGGGCGATTGAGGCGGACAGCGCGGACAACATCGTAGAGGACGCGGTCGTGTCCCCAGACGGAGAGGGCTTCGTCGAGGGTCTTGGAAAAGCCGAAGTCGGCGACGCGGGTGAAGTACTGATCTACGCCGTAGCGGCGGTCGGCGGCTAACAGCTCCTGGGTGCGGACCAGGGCCAGCGCATCCCACAGATCGTTGGACATGATGTTCTGGCCACCCTCGCCTCGATTGAGGGTCAGCAGGGCTACACGCGCGCCCTGGCCGCGGGATTCATAGGTGAGCATGCCTCCGTCTTCGTCGTCGGGATGGGCGACGATCATCATCAGACTGGAGCGGGTGGATAGCTTGCGTAGCGACTGCTGGAGCGCGGAGGCGCCCCGGTCAACACGGAGAGGCTGGTAGTCGGTGGTGGCAGCGATGGTGGAGGCGGTGGGGGTTTGGCCTCCCAGCGGGGGCGCGGCGAGGAGAAGGGCGGCACAAAAGGATAGCCATTGGGGAGCTAAGAATCGGGGGGTGCCTGGGCGGAAAAAAGTCATAGGTCGTAGTTAGCTATAGCATATGACAGGATCTACGGCGATTTAGATTCATGGATGTGGGGTTGGTTGGGATTTGTTGTCTGTTTAGGGTTACGGGTGAGGGGTTGTGGTCTCCTATTTGTTTGCGGGACAGAGCGTTCAAAAAGCTATCGTTGGGCTTCGCCGTCGTTTTCGGCCCACGTACGCTGGGGCGAACGTGGGGCACCCGTCCAGTTCCTCAGCCGTGTTTAACCGTCGAGTGTCTGATTGGATAGCAGCCTGGTTTTATTGGATTGGCGCTTGCTTGGGTTCAGAGGGTGAGGGGAGAGTTTTTGGCTAAGAGCGAGGGGCTGGTACGCGGGATCGGGCTGCGGGGCGCGATCTCGCTGAACATGATCAACATGATTGGGGTGGGGCCGTTTGTGACCCTGCCGTTGATCGTGCTGGCAATGCATGGGCCCCAGGCCATCCTGGGCTGGATATTGGGCGCGGTGCTGGCGGCCTGCGACGGATTGGTGTGGGCGGAATTGGGCGCGGCCATGCCGAAGGCGGGCGGGTCCTATGAGTATTTGCGCACCATCTATGGCCCGAAACGCTGGGGAAGGTTCCTCTCCTTCTTATATATCTGGCAGCTGAGCTTCAGTGCGCCGCTTTCGATCGCGTCCGGATGCGTAGGGCTGGCGCAATATGGCGGTTATCTCTGGCCGGCGTTACGCAAAGTGTACTTCTCTTACCAGCTGCCGATTCCGGTTCCGTTCGTGAAGACGTTGCCGCTTTCGATTTTGCTTGGCCCCGGCACGCTGGCGGCCATGGTGTGCTGCGCGATCGCGGCCGCTTTACTGTATCGCAACATTCAGAGCGTGACCCGCTTCTCCGGCCTGCTTTGGCTGGGGGTGATGGGCACCATGATGGCGGTGATTCTTACCGGGCTGCTGCACTTTCATGCGAACCTTGCCTTCGGGTTCCCTCCCGGTGCGTTTGAATTATCGAGTGCGTTTTTTACCGGACTGGGCGGAGCATTGCTGATCGCCACTTACGACTACTGGGGCGCTTACAACATTAATTTTCTGGGGGCGGAAGTGCGCGATCCAGGGCGGACCATTCCACGCGCCATCGTGTGGTCGGTGGCGCTGGTGGCGGTTCTTTACCTGCTGATGAATACAAGCGTGCTGGGCACTATGCCGTGGCAGGAGTTGATTGGCCAGGCGGGCACGAACGCGCGGCTCTCAGTGGCGGCGGTGGTGGTGCAGCGGGCCTACGGCGCGGTAGCGGGACGGGTGGTGGCAGCGCTGGTGGTGTGGACTGCGTTTGCTTCGGTGTATGCCCTGCTGCTGGGCTATTCCCGGGTGCCCTATGCGGCGGCGCTGGACGATAACTACTTCCGTATATTCGCCCGCGTGCACCCGCGTCACCGCATCCCCAACGTTTCCCTGCTCATGCTGGCCGGGGTCTCGATGGTGTTTTGCGTGCTGCAGCTTGCGGACCTGGTAGCGGCGTTGGTAGTGATACGGATCCTGTTGCAGTTTTTGCTGCAACAGGCCGGAGTTATGGTGTTGCGCCATACGCAACCGGAGATGGAGAGGCCATTCCGGATATGGTTCTACCCGCTGCCACCGCTGATCGCGATCGCAGGATTTCTCTATATATTGTTCTCGCGGCCGCACTTTGCACGGGAGATATTCTTCGCCATGGTGGTGGTGCTAACCGGAACAACGACTTACCTGCTGAGAGCGTGGCGGCGGCGGGAGTGGCCGTTTACGCCCTAAGCTTTGGTCTTGGCGCGCTTCTGCTTAGCCCAACGGAGTTTCTGGGCGGCAGCGATGCGGGCCCTGCCTTCGGGTGAAATGACCCGTTTGGTGCGCACTGCGCGGGGTTTGGGGGCGGCCAGTCCGCTCTTACGCGGACTGCGCGACACCTTACCTACGGCTGTGCCAGCGACCAGGTCACGGGCTTCTGTTAAACGGCTAATTTCGGCATCTATGTGGGAGATTATTTCTTCGATCGTCATCGCCCTTAAGTGTATCTCAACTTAGGGCAAGTGGGGTGGAGGAAAGGCCGACAATTTTCAGCTGGTCCAAAACCGGTTAGGGGGAGGGTTGGTCGTCCTTTAACAAGGGGTCGCATTGCCACTCGATAATCTCAATTCGGGATGCGGGAACACGCACTTCAGCTGGTGGCGGGCACGACTCTTTCGGGTAAGATGCGGGAGCCCAGAACTACACGCCGGCAAACACGCGCACGGGCAGCAAAGACGGCGAGGGTCACCTGCTCGCTGAACTGCCTGGACACAGTAATGTTGTTTTCATCGTAGATCTTGTTACAGTGGCCAAACAGCCTGGCTGTCTCAATAAGGGCTTTGCGCGCAGCGCGGCCCCACACATACATGTTCAAAGTAAGGTGCATGCCGTCATACCAGGCGCCGGGGTTTTCCTCATAGAACTTTGCGACGGCACGCAGCCCCTCGATAAACTGCCGGCGGCGGAGTTGATCGTTGCTCATTGGATGCTCCCGGCGGCGGTCTGTGAGCCGAATTTGCGCTGTAAGGCCTGGGCCAGTTGTGTAGCTCGACGGGACGCACAGACGGAGCACGGGCAGACCGGCGAGCCACCTGGGGGCACTATCCTATTCTCAAGCCTCATAAGATCTGCTGCCTCTTCTGTTCGCGAATGAAGCGATGGCGTGCCTGGGTCCATCGGGCACGCGCGGTTTCATGGTTGAAGTCAAGGCCGCAGTTTCCACCCCTGCGACAGTCGCCTGCCCCAGTGCTTTGAAAGGGGGGCTGCGGCGACCAGGCAAGGGAGCGCTGTTCGGCAGTGAAGCGTGATAACTGCAGGATGATCTGAGCAACAGTGAACAATGAGGAAGCATGGTTGTCGTCCATAGTCGACTGCGAACCGGAGCTGAGTTCTGATTTGAGCTTGCTGCCACGGGTCGGCACCGTCAAGGGATCGCGGCAGAAAGATGAGGAAGCAGGGGTAGTAAACTAATAGTAACTACTACGGTCTTTGTTATGTTGATTTACGGCGCGAAGCCTGGTTACCGGGAGTAACTTCGAGTTAACTACCCCTTTTCCCTCAGGATTCTTTCGTACCGCCTCTTGCGCCTGCGCGCAGCGCATGCCATCTTGATCTTGCCGGGCTTTCCGGTAAGCGAAGTAAGGCAACCAAGAGAGAGGAATCTATGAGGCGTTACGGGCATAGCACGACCATTCCCAGACTTTGAGCGTGGGCAAGACCGACATCTGGATGCCGGTCTTCATTGGCGACTATCTGGCCGACACCATGCACCTGAGCACAGAACAGCATGGGGCCTATCTCTTATTGCTCTTCCATTTGTGGCGCCGTGGCATTCTGCACGACGATGACAGCACGCTGGCACAGATCACCGGGCTTAGCAAGACTGCCTGGAGCCTAGCCCGGCCGGTGCTGGCGGAATTCTTCCAGATTCACGACGGGCTCTGGCGGCCACGGACGCGTGGAGCGGGAAAGAATCCGGGTCACGGCTAAGCAACAATCCAATTCCAAACAAGCGAAGTTAGCGGCAGCTCGCAGATGGAGCAAGCCGGAACTGCTGCTGCCTGGACTGATCGAGAGCGCCGATGCTGTGAGCAATGCGGACGCATTGCTGAACGATGCCGATTCACATTCACATTCAGAACCAGAGTTATTAAGAACAAATACTTCTCAGGAAATAGTTTCTGAGAAACGTGGTCCTGATTCCCGGCATACACCATTTCGAGCCATCCTTGCTGAGTACTGGAAAGCAAAAAACCATGCTTCTCCGGAGATGCCCTGGCAGGGCCGTGATGCCAAGGCACTGAGTGACTTTCTTTCCGCCAGCCCCAGCTTAAGCGAAACGCAGTTTCGGCAGATGGTCGTGAACCGTGCGCGGTCGGCGGTTGCCCATGGGGACCGGGTGTATTTGTGGATCGCGAATTTGACGCGCTACCAGGAAGAAATCACGGTGTACAACAAGCCGGCATCCGCAGGGGGAGGCCATGCAAGCAGAGCGGAAATCAATCGTAACAGCGTCGTCAGCGCCGTCGATCGAGCGCTCGTGCTGGCTCGAGAGCACGCTGGTGGAGCTGGGCAAGCTGGCCCTGAGCCGACAGCTTTCCATGACACCGGAATGCCTCTTGCTGATGGCGCAAGACCTGAGGGATGTGCCCTGGCGGTACCTGGAGATAGCGATCACGGGATGGCGGCGTGGGACTTTGCGCATGGGGAGGCCGGAACAGATGGACCGCTTCCCTACCGTCCGGCAGCTGAGGGTACAGGCGAAACTCATCGAGCTGGAAGGTATCCCGGATTTCCGGTAGAGCTTGGAGGCGGTGGCGGGCTTGATGCGCCTTTCATTGACGGAGAGGCGCATACGGGGTCCTGCCTGGTGCAGAGTGGCAGGGAAACCGGGGGCAGGAGGTGAGCGCATGGTGAGCGAGAGTAGCGCGGATGTGTACCAGGAGATCTTCGCCGGAGTCAGCAGCCGCTCCGATCGTGCGCACGCGATTGCGAGGGCGGTGCGGCAACTACGCGAAGCGATGGAGAAGGAAGACAACTGCGCGGTAACGGCGGCGCATGTGCGGAACCTGAAGGAGATCGATCCAGCGGCGCTGGCGCTAGCGTATGCCATGGCGGAAAAGACGTGCACGTATTGGCCAACGCCGGGGCAGATACGCGAATTGGCGGGCTGGTCGGAAGAGACGCGGGGCCGGGCTGCGCTGCAGTGGGTGTTCGGATACCTCGCCAAGCACGGGGTGGAAGGACGCGCGCACGGCGGCGGTGTGCGGTTCGGAGAGGACGAGACCGGACGCAGGGTGTTGCTGGAGGCAGAACCGGTGATTCCGGCGCCGGAGATACCGGCGGAGATAGAAGCTATCCTCGCTGCGCTGGGAAGTGGGTCGGCCAAGCAAGGTCTGCGGTATGTAAGTCAACACCCGGTCGCGAAGGGCTGGGACACGTTTCACGGTGACGCGGCCTCGAGGACCGCCGAACGAATAGAAGCGCAATGGATTCGTTGCTGCCTGCACATCCTGCGAACGAACGGGAGAGTTTCTGATTCGAGCGAAGCACACACCATCCCCCTGTACGGAGGACGGAATGAGCAATGAACTACGGTTTGTGTCCAGGGAACTGGTCACGATAAGCCCGACATACCAGCCGGTCAGACCGCGTACGCGCAACCTGGGAGCCGCTATCCTGCTGGCCGCGGTGCAGGATTACCGCAGCCTGGATGAGGACGTGCACAAAGATGCGGAACGGTTTCTTTATCCGCAAACACAAGAATCGCAGGACGCACTACGACTGGGTAGTTTCGATGGCCGATGGATTGAACCCGGCGTGGCTGCGGGATTCGCTGGATCGATCCCGGAGTAAATGGGATTGGCAACGGGGCGGGCGCATTGTTGCGAGCTGGGCGGAGGAGAAGGATTGGCGGGAGGGGGAAGAGCGATGAAGCCAGGAAATGCTCCTAGCCGTTTCACTCTGGGACTCCCCCGGGAATTGTTTGCCTGCTGTTCAGCCGGCACGCGCGGCGGACGGTGTACGGGCTGGTGGTGCTTCGCCGGACACACGAATATGTGTTGGTGATGGCGGCGCTCGAAGGCGCGCGGGAGGATCGCAGGGCGTACTACGAGGGATATGTGGACGCACTGGAGATTCTGGGCGCCAAGGCTTTGTTGTTGGCCAAGGCTCTTTGAAGACAATTCATGGGGAGGAGAGCGTGTATGGCCGATGAGCCTAGTCCGAGCGAGTTTCTTATTTCGAAGATGGAAGGTATGGATGATGTTACCCAGGTTCTGATCGTCACGCGCACGGAGGAGGGCGAGATCAGTTACGACAGCTGCGGCCAGATAGCGGCGGATACGTTGGGGATGATCGAGTTTGTGCGGGTGGCTGCGGCGGAACATTTGCGGCGGGAGTTGTATGACGAGGATATGGATTGATGCGGGTGTATATACGTGAAGACCGAGAAGGAAACCGCAGGTCCCTCCGCTCCGGTCGGGATGACAAGGGGAGGGCGGTGCTTCCTTCTGGATTGGATACAGGATGAAGGCACTGCAGATCCCTCGGTTCGCTCGGGATGACAAGGAAAGCAGCGGTTCATAAAGCGTGGATGCCGGACCGAGGCGTTTTTCATTACCTTGGATGGGCCGCAGGCCCATGACTCCTCCGGTCGGGATGAGAAGGGTGAGAGTGGATTTTTCAGCCGTCCCTGCGGGACTGTGTCACAGAGTTGACTGCTGTTATTCAACCAAACGTCAGCCGCGTTCAGTGGGAGCAGGCATGGATGAGACCGAATTGATTGCTGCGGCGCGCTTGGGGAATCGAAGACGCGTTCGCTGAGCTGTATCGACAGCATATCGGGTATGTCGGGCAATCGGACGGTCGATTCTTCATAATCGGGACCTGGACGATATGTGCCAGGAGACGTTTCTGCTGGCGTTCACACGACTCGATAGCTTCGAAGGAAATTCGCAGTTTCGGACCTGGATCACGCGGATCGCCATCAATCGATGTTTGATGATCCTGCGTAAGGGGCGACAGGCCAGCAATGTCGAGTCACACCTGGTGCAGATGGAGGCAGATGAGACGCGATCAGTGGGTGTTTGCGAGTACAGATACGCGCAACTGGAAGGTGTGGGGGCCCGGATGGATCTGGAGCGGCTGCTGGGGACGCTGAAGCCCCTGCAACGCCAGATTCTGGAGATGGCTTACATCGAGGATATGCCCGATCTGCAGATTGCGGAGACGCTTGGGAACAACGGTGGTCGCAGTGAAGTGCACGCTATACCGCGTGAAACGACTATTACGCGATGCGCATAAGAATAGCTAACACTTTTTGGGCGTAGTTGGAATCTATACAGGTATCCAGATCAGAAGATAAGCGCTCGTCCGCTTGCTTCTGCATTGCGCTCCCAGCGCGCTAGAGACCTTGGGACTAAGCGACGAGACGGAGACGTATGACTCCCAAGGTCTGCATCCTCAATGAGGACGATGCTCGTTCTCTTACCTACGGCGGCATTGCTCATAAGTGCTCCAGCCGGCGCCATCATCATTACTCGAAAAGCAAAGCGGACGTCACTGGTCAAAGCCGGCGAACTGGTGTGGCTGGGTAAACATAGGAAGAGTCGCCACCTTCCGAAATGCACGCTCGTGGATCAAGACGTACACGCGAAACCAATACGGCGAAGTGATCACGTGCGGGATGCAGCTGGTGCGCGGCGGCGGCAGTTTCTGAATATCATGAAGATGAGAGCTCTGCTTACCCTGATTTTGGCCACAGCCACAGCGTATGGGGGCACTGTCACCGGGACATTGCAAGGCCCTTCAGGGCTGCCGGTGAAGAACGGCACGCTCAATTTTGTGCTGCAACAGGCAGGCCTGGTTGTGGGCACGGGCAGCATCGTTCCAACAACGGCTTCCTGCTACACGTCCATTGACGGCTCGGTGGTAGGGATGCCCAATCCGCTGTCGTTGCCTTCCACATCGATCACGTACGGTTCGGGCACGATGCCGGCCGGGATTTATTACGTGGTGTTTACGTTCTACAACAGCAGCAATCTGGAAACGCTGGGTTCGCCTGAATTGCAGGTGCAGTTGACGGGCACGGGATCGTTGACCATTTCGCCGCCGGCTACGTTTCCTGCAAATGCCGCGGGCATGCGCGTTTATGTCGGCACGGTAAGCGGCGCGGAGACGGCGCAGGGCAACTCGACCGGTCCCACGGGCACATTTGTGCAAACCTCGCAGCCGCAGAGCACAGGCGGGACGATCCCGCGCCACGAATACCAGCCTCTGCAGCATCGCCTTCAATGACACGATCATTCCCTACTCGGGCTACAACGTATCGCTGATTTCCTCGAGCGGGAATGCTTACCCTGGCTGGCCGCAGACCTGGCAGTTGAATGGCGGCCCCTCGGGCACGGTGAACATATCGAATGGTGCTCCGCTGTGGAATGGGACAGTGGTCTATCCGATGCCGCTTTTGTCACAGCCACTGAACCACGGGCCGCAAAGCATTTCCGGCCCGCTGAGCATGGGCGGGTACAACCTGTTCAACGTGGGCCGCATCGGGGTCGGAACCGGCCTACCGGCGTTCGGAGTCGACGTCGAGAACGACTACATCAACACCAACCTCGGCTACCTGGTGGGTGGGGGCGGCGGAAACATCGGCCAGTGCCTGGTCTCGAATGGGACGGCATTTTTGGCAGGCAGTTGCGGCAGCTTGCCGACGGTCTACTACCAGCGCATGCAGAGGCAAGGTTCCCTGTTTCCGCAGGAACCCTTTCTCAACTTTGACGGCAACTTTAGTGTGGCCGATAATCCCGGGTCGACCAGGACGGATATTAGTATGCAGCCCACGGCGGTCACCGCGGGGTCCTACACGAACGCTAATCTGACGGTCGATGCATACGGCCGCATCCAGAGCGCAAGCAACGGTGCGGCAATCCCAACGATCCAGGCCCTGGTGATCAACACCGGGATTTGCAGCACAGGCGGCACGGCGTTTTCCACTTGCAGCATCAACGCGGCCTGGGCCAGCGCATTTGCCAATAGTTCGTACGCACTGACGTGCACGCCTTCGTCGCCCAGTGCTCTCACTTTGAACACGATTTATTTTAGTGCAAAGACGGCTTCGGGGTTCACGCTAACTATTCAGAATGATGATGCCAGTGGGGCGAACTCGATTACGTTGTCTGAGATTGATTGCATCGGAATGCATCCCTAGTGGACTGTAACAGCTGAATCGGTAGAGCGAGTACGATATGCACCGGCCCCAGCGTGTACGTACGTGCGGAGTACCGGTGTGGTGGATCCCTGTAGAGGTGGGCGCTTGTTTCATGCATGTGGTCGCCCTGGGGTTACATTATGCGGCCCGAACCGGACTTCACTAGGAGGATCCCAGGTCTCAAAATCGAGACCCCACGGCAAGTCGGGGCGGGGCTGGGCACCCGTCCGATTTCCTTCGGATTCTCACGCAGACTCTAAATCCCAGCTTTTTCTTAGCCCTTTGCGGCCCGACTAAATCCTCACTCCGGCTCTTAGCCTGTGAGCTCCAACAACAACGAGATAGGACTCACGTTCTCGCCATCCTCGACTATGAAAAAAGTGCTTGCGCTCGTGCCTCTTCTGCTCTGGACTGCCGCCGTACGGGCTCAGAATATTGAAGGCCAGATCATTGCTTCGCAGTATGGCAAGTGGAAGGTTCCGGGGTACTCTCCGAATACCTATAGCTCGTTCGCGCCAGACTCATGCCGGGTGCAGGGCGGGGCCAGCTTCTTTTTTGCGTTCACCGCCGGCACGCCGATCCAGATCGTCGATGGCAATCCGTCGTTGACGGAGACGGTTACGCCGTCGTCGGTTGTCAACAGCAACGTGACGTGCGCGATCAGTATTGCTCCGATCAACGATCACCAGGTTCCGTTTTCTCTGGTTTCGGCGACCGGCGGCCTGCAGGAAGCACTCAACCAAAATATGACCACGCCGGCGACGAATACGATCGTGCTGGACAGTGCGTGGTACCAGCAGGTGGGGACGGCAAAAGTTGCCGCAGTGATTGGTGCAGCTCAAGGTGGTTACCAGTTAAACCTAGTCGATGTAACCACCACGCCATACACCTGGTATGCATGGAACGGCACGCACTATGTTGTAGTGCCGTTCGGAGGCGGGCTAGTCGGACCTCAAGGACCGACAGGGCCCGCAGGCCCAACCGGTGCAACTGGTCCTCTGGGTCCCACTGGTCCGACGGGCGCGCAAGGACCGCCGGGATCGGGAACTGGTCAGGGTCCCGCAGGACCAACAGGCGCAACCGGTCCCGCAGGCCCTGCAGGTCCGGGTGGACCACAAGGCGCCCCCGGCCCGACAGGTCCCCAGGGGCCGCCCGGTTCAGGAGGAGGTGGCTCTGGCGCTCTCGGCACGCGACAAGCCGATATTCTGGGAAACAATGCCAGTAACACAGCATCGGTTGATGAGGATGTCTATGTAGCTAACTCGCCAGTCACGGGGGCCTCCGTCTATACGCCCCAGCAGGCAGTCACGGCAGCCAATGCGCACAACGGCAGTTTCATTATCCAGCCAGGCGCGGGACGTACGCCCTTCACCAATTCCGGCAATGCGCGTGGTCTGGACTTGCGTAGCGACATCCCGGCGACGGCGCGGAGCATCAAGGAAGACGGCGCGGTCTGCGACACTGAGGTGGTGTACGGCACCCTGGCGGCCGGATCGAATGCTGTCACCCTGATTAACACCGCACGGACTTCGGCGGATATAGGTAAGTCGATCATCGCGGTCGGCGTGACTGCCGGCGGCCTCGTGACCCAGTTCGAGTCGACGATCACCGCAGTGCCTGACTCGCTACACCTTACGATCACCAGCAACTCGCCGTTTACCCAATCGACCGCCCACGCCATCAACCTGGGCCACGACGACACCGCCTCGATCACCAAGACCATGAACACGGTTGGAGGCGGAGGTACGTTTGTGATTCCGGCCGGGAGCTGCAAGAGCCACACCCAGTCGCTGAAGCGGACAGAGCCCGATCGGACTCGGCATCCAGTCAACGCTAATCCAGATGCCGGGCGAGGACTTGTTCCAGGCCCCAGATCCCAGTCTTACCCAAGGTGTCAACCAGGGCGCTGCGCACATCCACGACATCCAGTTTGATTTTGACTCGCGCATCGACGCCACTCTCCCCTGGCAGAAGTGCAACGACTCCGGCTGCACCGCGCAGACGCCTCTCTATCGGCCGGGCGCCGCACTCACCGCCGTCGCCGCCAATCCGCTGGCTCCCGGCTGGGTGGTAGGGGCTGCGAACGGCGTCGCGTCCATCACCAGCGGATCCGCAGTGATGTGCGTGCCCAACGCAGAGACGCCGCCCGGTGTCGGGCGGACGGTCATCTTCCCTTACCAGGCGACGATCTACACCTCGACGGTGGCATCGACGGCGGGCAGCTGCTCGGCCGGATTCACGGCGCGTACTTTAAGCGCGCCCCTTGGCATCACCAGCGTGCAGGCGGAATGGTTTGCCGGATCGAGCGTACAGAACCTCTCGACCTCGATCGGCTCCGGCTCCTGTCCCTCGACGATCACCCTCAGCAACAGCATCGATCCCGTCGCAGGCTATGAATCGAACGTGCCGACCTTCGGGCTGATCCAGATCGACGGTGAGCAGTTCACGTACTTCGGCAAATCGAATGCCGGTAATCCGTCTCCGGCGAACACGCTGTACGGCGTCCAGTGCGCGCAGAACGGGACCGCGCGGGTAGCTCATAGTTCGACCGCGACAGTGTTTCCGCTGAACCGCTTCAAGCCTGCCTACCCTTGGCCGGTCATCCCTTCGATCAACGCGAATGACACCACTCCGGCCGGGACGGCCACTTACTACCCAGCATGGAACGCCGGTAACGCGGTCTTCGCATTCCCTGTGGTCAGTGGAGCGAACCCCATCGGCAGCGGCGGCTGGAACGCCAACGCCCACATCGAGGACCTGAGCTTCTTCGCTTTCCCCAACGAGATCAACGGCGAGAACTGGCAGGAGGTCAACAAGACCACCCTGATGTACTTTGTGACCCCGCACTATGCGGCCACGTTCAGTAACTGGTTCGGGCTTTATTCGAGCTTCGGCCTCTTCAACGGGCCGCCGTCGCTTGAAAACCACGCCTACGCGACCGGCCAGCCGACGGGCGACGGTACGCACTGGGAAGGCATGCAGATTTACGCCACCAACCCGGTCATCATGGCCGCCGGCAATCAGAACACCTTCTCGGATTTCAATGTCTATTCGCAGGAGGGGACCGTTTCGGGTGGCGCCTTGGGCGCAAATACGTGCTGGTACATGGTGGCTAACCACGACGACCAGAATGGCAGCTTCTTCACCGTGCTCTCGCTCGACCACTTCAAGAACATCTACTGCGAGCCGGAGGCCGGCGCGCATGCGGCGTCGATGCCGCAGTGGGAGTGGGACACCTACAACTCCGAAATCGAAGACCAGCACATGGGGGGCGGGGGCGAGGTCTACATCGGCGGCGCCCAGCAGCATTGGTTCGGCGGCAACTTCAACAATGCATCCTCGACGCCGGTGGTGGCGTTCGGCAGCCAAAACAGCACGATGCGGGTGACCAACCTGGGGGCTGAGCCGAAGGGGAACGTATATGGCGTGAACACGCTGATCAATTACGGATACAGCAACGATTTCAGCGGAACCACAGCGCAGGCGTTCGGTAGCGGTACGGGTCCATGGGGCGGCATGCAAGTGGGGGGGCGCTCAGCGATCCCAAACCAGAATGGAGAGACCTTCTTCGCCGGCAACACGACGGCGCCCTTCACCAGCCTGGAGGGCGGCCTGGTGACGCCGGAGGAATTCAACTCGAATTTCCAGTTTGAAGCACAAGCGATGAGCGTCGGCTATACCTTCGACGACACCGCGCCGGTGACCCATAGTTACACGGCGTGCAACGTGGGCAACAATCCGGCGACCTATTACTGCTTCACCAGCGCCTTCAACCAGAACAAGATCGGAGTGGGACCGGGGCAGCGCATCGTGAATGGGAAATACACGATGTACGTGAGCGTAAAGGATGCGACGGCGGCGACGAATACCTGGACTTTCTCGGTGGGCACGACGTGCGGCGGGATTAGCGGGACCTACAACATCCCGATTACGAATGCGTGGCCGACGGCGGCGGCGGGGGTTTACACGGTGCCGATCGACTTCACGGGGATTACCACGGCCGGTTGCGGCCTCGGGCTGATTCTGCAGGGAGCGACAACAGCGGACCAAATTCGTATCAGCTACGTGGCGTTCGCGCCGGTGGCGGAGCAATTCAACGCACAGACGATCAACGCGACCACCATCAATCTGCCGGGCGGGTCGACGGGCAGCACGCCGAACGGCTGCGCGCAATCACCGGTCACCGGGATCAATAACGGTTACACCTGCCCAACCAAGGGCAACCAGACTACGCTGGCCGCAAATGAGGGCGCGAGCGATACGGCGGTCACGGTCGCGAGCACGTCTGGTTTTTCTTCGGCCGGATGTTTCTTTGTCGATGGCGAGTATCAGTGCTACAGCAAGATCATCGACGGCACGCATTTTGGCGGACTTGCGCGCGGGGCCTATCTGACGACAGCGACGACGCACAGCACCGGGGCGGGGGTAATTGGGGTGACGTTGGTGTTGGGCAGCCCGCAACAGCAGCCTTCGACGGTGATTGCCTATGGGAGCAGCGAGGGGCAGATCTTCGCGGTCAACAATGGCTTTCCCTATGACCACGGCGGCTCCTCGGTGTTCTCTGTCAACCATGGCGGGAACGAGGTCTGGTGGGACACCGGCGGCGCGATGCACCAGCTCAACGCCGGCGCGTTCAATGTGATGCAGGGGCAGTTGATCGTCGGGTCGGAGTATCCCTTCCACCCGCAGATTCAGGACAGCGGCAACCTGCTGCAACAGGGCATAGCCGGGGTTGCGTATGCGCCGCAGACGCTGGGCGGTGGCCACGCGGGTTCGCTGAATGTGATTCCCACGCCGGCGATCGGTGCGCCCTTGCTCGGTGGAGCACTGCCCTCGGGTTCAACTACGGTGAGTTGGGTATGTTCGGGCACGGATTTTGACGGCAACCTGATTCCGGGGACCACCACCACGGTTACCAATGTGGCCGCGACGTGGACCTTTCCGCAGGGGATCTCTGTGGGATGCCCCTGGTCTGCCGGGGTGAACACGTACCAGATTTACCGGACCGCGGGTGGAGGATCGCAGGGCCTGCTGGCGAGCGGCGTGGGGCCGGGTTTCTGGGTAAGCGATTTTGGCGGAGCGACTTCCGGAGGAACGCCGCCGGCGTCGAATGCTTCGAGCCCGCACATTTCGTTGCAGGGTTCGGGCAATCCCACGATCACCATGGGGACAGTGCAGATTTTGAACGGCTCCGGCGTGCCGACCGGGTGTGGAACCATTTATGGCAACGGAGCTATCTACTCGAACACCATGGGTGCGCATAGCACGAACAATCTGCTCTATGTGTGCGATGCGACGACGTCGACCTGGGTCGACATCGAATGATACGGCGGTTGATGATCAGAGGTTTGCTGCTGCTGCTCGCCGGCTGCGCGGCGCGCGCGCAAACCTTCTCCATATCTGCGGGTGCGAGCGTATCCTCTATTAATTCAACTCTCGCCACTGCTGCAGGAACCTCCGGGAACGTCACGGTGAACTTTGCGGCAGGCGTCTATAACGTAAACAGCACCGTGACAGTTCCCTGCCCGGCCGGCACCCTGACGATTCAGGGACCAGTGGTGGCCTACCGGGCGCCAGCCTCACTCCTTCCCGGCAGTTACAGCTACAGCACGCCTTACACGGCCAACCTGAATGGCTCTTTGGGGAGTGGCTCAGGGTGGACCGTGGGAGCGAACGGGTGCACGCACGCCATCACCATTCAGTACTTCAACTGGGACGGCGGCCACCCAAGCGGCGGCGGTGGCGGGTGGCTCAACGTCGTCGGCGGCACCAGCAACCTCACCGTCCAGAACAACTACGCTCATGGCAACTGGGCGAGCACCTCGACAGCGCACGACTACGACGATCTGGTTGCCCTCGAAGGCGTGGGGCTGAGCCAGACGCCGATCGACAGCAACGTGAAAATCCTCTGGAACGTTTTCGGTGACGGCACCAGTGATTGCAACCCGCTCATGAATTTGACGACCTACCAAGGGGGCGCTTACAGCTCGGCTGGAGGTTATTGCGGTGCAATCGGTAGCCATGTATCGACGACCAACCTGGTTATCCAGAACAACGACTTCGAGCATCTTGAGCAGCCGGTAAAACTCTTTGAGGGTAGCGGCACGGCAGGGGACATCGTCCACACCTACATGCTCAACAACGCCCTGGTCGACTCGAACGACTTCGGCCAGTATCACCGCATCGGCCTCGAGGCCCAGCAGTCGGTGGTGCAGAACAACTCGACCGGCAGCGTGTTCAACGCAACAAACAATTCTCAGCACGATCCTATCAACCCAAATTTCGGCCAGTTTGGTCTGTCGATTCCGATGTGCTGCACGACGTACAACGGGTACAGCACAGGCGACAACCAGGTGAACTGTAACAGCAATGTGCAGATCGCGAATGTGCAGCCCAATGTCGCGGGGAATGCGTTTTTGGCCTACGCAAACGAATGGTGGTCCACCGGCGCGTGCTCTAACAACCTAATGCAAGGCTGGTGGAGCCTCTACGGCACGGGCGCAGCGCATAATGGGGCCGGAGATATCGGCTACGGGTTCACGAGCACAGCGGTGCGAACCTGGAGCGCAAGCAACAACATTTGCCAGTTCTCCTCATCCAATGGCTCCTGCATCAACAATGAAGAGGGTTCCGGCCCCGCTCCAACTCAGACAGGGAATACAAGCAGCAGCTCAATTTCGGCAAGAGCCTCGGTCGCTCCCACGATTTCGCCTTCGCCTGGCGCCTATGCAAGCCCGTTGACGGTGACGCTTACCGATCCCGGGTACACCTCTGGGGCCGGGCCGCAGGGCAATACCTCGATTTACTACACCACCGATGGGTCGACGCCAAACCCGGGTGGGGCGTCTACGGCGGCGCAATACTACCTGAGCCCTTCGGGGAGCGATTCGAATTCCGGCACGCTGGCCTCGCCTTGGTTGACCCCAAACCATGCCGTCAACTGCGGCGACACGGTCACCGCGATCGCGGGCACCTACTCATCGTCCAACTTCAACAATGGCGACTGGGGCACGGTGACCTGCTCAGGCGGGAACAACGTCGCCTGGCTGAAGTGCGCGAGCTTTGACGGTTGCAAAATAAGCTCGACCACCGGGACGGCTCCCGGCCTTTGGATCGACAAGAGCTATTGGGGCGTACAGGGATTCGAAGTCTCGGTTACCGCGAACGTCAGCTTTGGCGCCTGCTTTGAGGCCGGGTCGGCCATCACCGGTAACGTGGTCCATCACGTCGTGTTTGCTAACAATGTGGCGAACGGTTGTGCCCACGGCGGGTTTATTACCTTCAACCAGGGAACGACGGGCGGCGCGGACTACGTTGCCATCGTAGGCAACATCGCCTACAACACCTCTGGCGGAAGCAGCGCCTGCAGCAGTGGAATTTCGATCTACCAGCCGATCGCTTCCGATACGAACCTCGGCACCCACTTCTATATTGCCGGAAACTTTGCGTGGGCCAATGTGAATCCAGCAACCTGCGGCGGCACGCCCTCTACCGATGGTGAGGCGGTCATCATCGATACCCTGGACTTCTCTCAGGGTGGCGGAACCCCCTACACCCAGCAGGTCGCGGTCGAGAACAACATCGGTTTCTTTAATGGCGGTCGCGGGTTCGAGGTTTTCGAGAATCAGGCAGGCAGTACCCATGCACCGGTCTATGTCTACCACAACACGTCCTTTGGGGACATGACCGATCCCAACCAAACCAACGGCTGCCTCGGCCGAGGCGAGCTCGGGCTGCTGCTAACCAAGAACACGCAGTACGATCACAACCTGGCGCAGACCCGCGCCGGCACGTCCTGCTCGGCCGCGGCCCTCTACGCCCTGTTTGTTGAGACTTGCGATGCAACCTGCTCGGTCACGAATAACTGGCTCTACTCGGCGGCGGGGAATAACTCAGGCATCGACAACAGCGCTGGCTTTTCGCTCGGGGCCGGGAACGTACAGGGTACCAATCCCAGTTTCACCAGCCCGGTGAACCCTGGAGCTCCCTCTTGCGGAACCTTCGCAAGCGTCCCCGCCTGCATGGCGGCGGTGGTCACCGACTACACGCCCACCGCTTCCGGGGCGAGCGCCTACGGTTACCAGAAACCGGTATCGACGCCGGTGACGGATGCTCTATTCCCGACGTGGCTCTGCAATGTAGGGCTTCCCTCGGGTCTGGTCTCGACCCCATGTGTGGCGGGAAACTCCACTCAGCTGTACACGGTACCGATCATCGTGAGCCTGCCGGCGACGGTGACAGCCGTAGGCATGTGGGGCGCGCTGAATCAGCCGAAGAGCTACCCCAGCGGCTATGGATTTGTGCCTTCCACGGTGACGACAGCGAGCTACTCCGCGAGCGGCGGGGTGACCCTGTCAAGCGTTTCGATTGCCTCGACCGGAGGCGTGACCACCCTAAGTATCGGGGCCACGGTGCAGATGATCGTGACCTGCCATTACTCGGACGGGTCAACCTCGGGCTGCAATACGACCGACTCCCATGGCAGCTCGGTGACAAGCTGGGCGAGTTCGACGGCAAGCGTCACCATTTCAAGCACCGGCCTCGCGACAGGCGCCGGAGTGGGTACGTCGCTTATAACCGCGGCCGTGACGGGAGGATTGACCACTTCGCCCGGAGTGACCCTGACGGTCACCGGAACAGCCCTCACCTTAAGCTCGGTTTCGCTCGCGACCGCGGGCGGGGTCAGCTCGATCAATGCCGGCACCACGAACCAGCTGCTCGACACGTGCCACTACAGCGATGGCTCGACAAGCTCCTGCAACAGCATGGATAGCCACGGCAACGCAGTATCGGCTTACAACAGTTCCGCGCCGGCCATTGCGACCGTCACTTCGAGCGGCGTGGTCACCGGGGTGGCGGGAGGGTCGACCAACTTGACAGGGACGGTGAACCCGGCCCCGTCGATCCTTGGGACAAGCCTCGAGAATGTGACCGGCTTCACCAACAACGGTTTCATTAATGAGATCTACGGGGTGACGGGCACTTCTCCCGGCAACTATGCGCCTGGGAACTGTCACATCATTATTCCCCCGACTACAAACTGGACGGCCGGCAAGCTCTGGACATGCCTGCTGGTACTGGGCACGCCGACAACCCAGAGCGCGGCGGCGCTTTGCTCGAACACCTACACCATGACTGGGACGTCGTGGCCTGGGGGAGACATCGTCATCTCGATGGCGAGCTGTCCGGCATTGCAGCCCGATCAGGGGTACTGGGTAGGCTCGACCACCAACCAGACCTCTGCCAACCCGGCGCAGGGCTTCAGTAACTGCAACAGTTCCTGCAGCGGCGCGTCACCCGTCTTCGGCAGCGGTACCTATGCCTACCGGTACGTGACCAACACCTTTGGCAACTACACCAATCTGCCGACTACGCTGAACGCGAGCGGCAGTCCAGGGCAGCAGATTTCGCAATATGTCGAGCTCACCACTACGCCGGTGACGAGCGCGAACCTTCCGCTGAGCATCACGACGCCTCCGCCAAGCCTGGTGAGTGCTCATCTCACGGCGAGTTCGAATTCGATGATCGTGGGGACCACGCTGCAGATGGCGGCGAAATGTCATTACTCCAGCGGCCCCGACCAGGACTGCACGGTGGCGGACGTCTACGGAGATGCGGTGTCAGCGTGGCTCACCTCCGACCCCAGCAAGGCGACAGTGAACAATGTTGGGGCGACGAATCCCGGGCTGGTGACGGCAGTGGCTCCAGGGACACCTTCTATCACGGCGACAATTGGCGCCGGCACTACCAGCAGCCCTTACCCGATCACAGTCAACAGCCCGGCAGTGACCTTGACCGGAGTATCGCTCTCGTTGACAGGCGGAGTGACGGGGCTGTTTGTTGGGGCGACGAATCAGCTTAAGGCGACCTGTACCTACTCCAATGGATCGAGCGACGATTGCACCGCCACCGACGTGCACGGTAACTTAGCGCACACTTACGCCAGCACCACGCCGGCGCATGCCACGGTCAATGCGACCAGCGGATTGGTGACCGGGGTGGCGCCGGGCGCGACGACGTTTACCGCGGTTGCCGGCAGCTTTACAAGTAACGCGCTGCCTCTCAATGTGTTTCCTGTGCTCTCCGGGGTGTACACGATCACCGTCAGTGGTGCAGTGAAGTTTTCGGGAACGGTGCGCTTCTAATGGTGCAAAGCTTTGAGGGAGGGGACTTCATGATCCCCGAGTCCGTGGCATCGAGGCAGCAGCTCATACTGAACGAATTATTGAAGCTGACCGATCAGGGTCGCAAAAATACCGAAGAGCTCAGCTTGATTCGGGTCGAGCTGGGACTTCACAATGGCGCGCTGCATGGGCGCCTGCCTTCGCTCGAGGGCGATCTAGCCAGACAGGATTTGCGTATCGATAAGTTGGATATGCGCCTGGGGATGATGGAGAAATCGGAGAGCGAGGATGCCGGTAAGCAGAAGTTGAAGAGCGTGATTCTTTCGCTGCTGGGTGGGAGTGCTTCGGGGGCGATGATCACCATGGCTTACCACTTGTTGCAGGGTGGGACTGGACGATAGGCATCTGCGTGGGAGGCGAAAAGAACTATGGCTAACGTGGATGCGGCGATCGACTACGTGCTGGGTTGGGAAGACGCAACGCTTTCAGGCGTCATTACCAGGACTGCCGATGGAAAGCGGACGCGGTTCGGGATCGATGAGCACTGGCATCCCGAGCTCACCAATTGTCTCTACTACAATTCGATGGGGCAGGTGGCTGCATTGCAAATTGCCCGGGGGATCTACGACGTGAGCTATTGTCAGCCGCTTTGTATCGCAGAAATCGCCGATCAGGACATCGCCAACAAGCTACTGTCGCTGGGGGTGAATGTCGGCGTAGTGAACGCGGCCAGGATGTTGCAGGACGCTGTCACCGTGGCCGGCGATGGGCGCATTGGACCACTTACTCTGCATGCACTGGATCTGGCCGAGCCGGAAAAGGTGCTTACCGATCTTCGGCAAGAGGCGGAGAATTATTATGAGGCCCTGGTGAAAGCCAATCCGGGCCTTATCGTTTATCGAGCCGGATGGCTGAGAAGGGCGGCAGCGTGAAACGAATCTTGTGGGTCTCACTCATCAGCCTGATCTGCAGTGTGTCTCGCGGCCAGGGGGTCGGGGGCAACGGCGTACCGGGCGCAGGCAGCGGTAGCGGCGCAAGCATCCCCGCCACGTCGAATGTGTTGAAGGGGGCGGGATCTGCCGGCGCGGCGACGGCCGCTACGCCGGGTACAGACTACATGGCCGGCGTTACCGCCACTGCCGCAGGCCAGGTGCCTGTCGCAACCGGGCCCGGAGGCACCTATTCTGCCCAAACCCTAAGCTACAACAACGTCGGAGCCTCGCCTGGAGTAACGCCGACCACCTTTGGTGGTTACGGTGACGCGTATTCCCCTCCGAACGGATGTTCGACCACGTCCTCAAGTACAACGGTCATTTGCCCGGATGGTCCATTCGTCTCGACCGACGTGGGCAAGCAGATGTGGGTTTCGAAAGCAGGTGCCGCAGGAACAGCTTTCAACGCAACGATCACCGCTGTCTCGAGCAATACCACGGTTACCGTAAACGCAGCGGCTACAGGGACCGTAACGAATGGCCGCGCTGTATACGGTCACGATGACAAGACGGCCGTTCAAGCCTGTTTTCAGTACTCCGCTCTCAATGGGGCTCAGTGCGTATTGAAACCGGCACCTCCGATAGGACTAGGACTTGCTGGGTACCTGATCGGGACAGGGGGATTGACGTTAGTAAGCAATAACTTCCTCGAAGAAAACTCTGGCCCGAATATCGTAGGGAATAGCCAAGTCAACGGAACGAACCTATTTTGCGAGTTTGACGGCGATTGCATATCGCTGGCGTCTGGTCCAATCCAAGGCGTTAATTTAAGCAACCTTTCCATCGAGGAAGATTCAAGCCAGCCGAACAGTCGTGGCCTCCACTTCAACCCGCAACCCGGAACTTTTGGTAATGGACCGTTTACCAACTCAAATATCACCAACGTCACCGTGGATAATCCTACTCTCGAGTGCTTGTGGATGGATGGCGGCGGCGGTCCCGGATATAGCTTTAACCTGCCGAATCAATACCTCAACTTCTACCAGTTCTTTTGCAATGGCCCGAACCAGTCGCACCCAGCGAACCTGATGCTGATGACTGGGCAAGCGGCTCAGATCGCATTTTTCGGTGGTCAAGTCAACGGGCAGAACTGGACCGGAGCAGGATCTCCGCTTTATCCCAACCCGATGATCAAGATCACTGAGAAGACCCCTACCTTGGGCGATACTCCGGTTGATGTCAAGTTCTTCGGCTTCACCTTCGAGGTAGGAACTCAAGGCTTATATATCGGCAATGGTGCTAACAATATCCATTTCGACAATGGGTATGTCGAAAATGTCGGCACGCCATTCATTGTAACCGGATCTGTGGCAAACACTTTTAACGGCAATCACATTGCAAATTCGGGAAACACGACAGCGGTTTACCAATTTTCCGGCTCCTCAGGTGGATCTATTCGTGACAACCTTGTTTATGGAGGTTTTACCCCTGCAGCTTTCGCGATCTGCACTGGCAACAACTCGGTTGAGTTTTCAAATAACAACAGCACGTGTAACGACCACCACGGGCTGCGCCACTTCAGCCGCATCGCCTTCCACGTCGACACTGTCCGTGCTTGGCGGGTCTTCAGTATCCGTAGCCGCCTCCGGTACTCCCATCACGACCATCTCGGCGCCAGGAGTCAATGCAGGCAAGACGCTCACGCTTTACGCATCAGGCACATTTACGCTGGCATCCGGCGGGAACATTAACTTTGGTGGGCTCCCCGCCCCGCTTACCATTGCAGCGGGGCAGAGCGTCACTCTGACACTCTTCGATTTAGGACCTACGTGGGTGATTACATCCACGACTGCCGTCACCGCTAGCGTTCCAAGCCTGAACTCCACCTTCTTCGACGATTTCTATACCGGCGCGAACATGGCCAGCGTGGCCATCGGTTCGCCGACGGGCAATAGCTGTAGCCCGAGCAACACCTACACCGATAACAATCATCCGGGGAACATGCTGCTCACTTCAGGGACAGCCGGGACGGGCACCGGCATTGTTTGCGGGCTGGTATCGGAAGCCAATTCGGTCACATCGGCGAACACCTCGCAGGGATGGTCCTGGGAGACCGCGGTCTATGTTCCGGTTCTTCCTGGCACCACTGCAGCGGCATACCAGGCGGGTCTGGCGCATACGCCGAATGCCAATCCATGGACGACCGGGATCGGGTTCTACCTATCGAGCGCGAATGGGGTAGCGAACGACTGGTATTGCCGTTATAACTCGACCTCCACGGACAGTGGAGTTGCTGCCACCGTGGCCTGGACCAGGCTGACCATGGTGAACGATGGCACGAATGTGCATTGGTACATTGGCGGGACGCAGGTCTGCGGGACGGGCGTGGCGATCGCGAGTATGCCTTCGACCACGCAATACCCGGCGGTATGGTCCGCGACCGCGCTGAGTGCGACTTCGGTGACCATGGCGTATGACTACATCAACTGGCAGCGAGCGGTGAGCAGATGAGCAATCTCAAGATTTGGCTTCATGGTCTGGCGGCCGCGGCGGTGTCCGCGTTTGCTTCGGCGGCGAGCGGCGCGATCGCGCTGCCCACGGTGTTCACGTTCGATAAGGCGGGATTGCTGAATATGGTCAAGCTGGCGACTGTGCCGGCATTGCTCGCCGTGTTTGCTTACCTTGAAGAGTAGCCCGGTCCCCGCGCTGAGTGCGGATCGGTAGCAATCTTAAGGGACTAGACAAAAGTCTAGTCTGGCAAATCTACACATAAAGGAGCATACGCATGGCATTCACCTGGCAATCAACCGGGCACGCATTCGCGTCCCTGTTTAAAGATGTAGTGACGGTTTCAAAAAAGGTGGTCGTGGCGCTCGGCGGATTGCAGAATGAAGCCCACCTCATCGAAACACTCACCTCCCTGGTAAGCCCGCAAGCTGCAGCGGTGGAACAAATCGCTTTCGGCGCTCTCGGCGAGCTGATCGCCGCTGTACGGGCCACAGAAACAGCAGCCGGCGCGAATGGCCTCAACGTGAGCTTCGATGCTTCTGTGATCGCGGAAGTGAAGAAGCTGATCGAAGATTTCCCCCAGATCATCGCTCAGGTCGAAGCAGCATTCGGCAAGAGCAAATAGTGGCCCTGCGTGCGTCGTGCCTGATCCACGTTCTGTTGTTCCTCATCCTCCTAGGTTGCGCCGCACATCGCCCCATCGCCGTGGAGCCCGTACCCGATGCAGAGATATCAGAGGCCAGGGACTTTCTCGTAGCGGTGGCCGACAAGATGCCAATGTGGGATGCCGATGATATCTCCCGCTATGAGCGGGTGGAGATCGCCACTGTAAAAGCCGATATCGCGATGGCACAACACACCGTGGAAAAGGGCCCGTTCCTGGAGTACGTGGCCAGGCTGCGTGACGACTGGGACGCGTTAGTCGCACTGGACGAGAGGTTAAAGAAGGAGTCACTTACATGATCCGGAAAGAGAAGGGCTAACCATGGCTCACACACGAATGATCACTCTGAACGCCAGCGGCGGCGCCTTTGTCGCTGTCTCTGCAACCCAGGTGACACGGCGAGTCGAAATCATCGAAGACGGCAGCGCCAACGGCGGTACTGGCCAGGGACTCGCCTACCAGTTCAACGATGGCTCCGCCACGCCGTTCGCCACAACCTATACCATTGAGCCACAAACGGAACCGATCGTGCTGAGCACGCCGGTACCACAAGGCGCGGGATATGGACTCGTGCTCGGTGTGCCGCCCGATCATTCAGGCGGATACACACTGGCCGCGACCCTGCTCATCAACTTGAAGTCGGCGAGCGCGAATACCACGATCGTGCGGGTTACTGAGTTCGACTAGAATTATGAAGAAACTTTTATTGTTCGTGCTGGCCATGGTTCCCTGCTTCCCCACCGTCCAGGGACAGAACGGCGGCCAGATTGTCGCCGCACAATACGGCGAATTCCGAGTGATTGGTTCGTCGGCCGGCGGCTTCTCTTTTCCGCCTGCAACCTGCCAGGTGAGCGGAGGAGGAAAGAATTTCGCTGCCTTTTCCGCCGGCACACCGATCAAGATTGTCGACAGCAACCCCAACCTCACCGAGGTGGCCACTCCCAGTTCGGTGTATATCGGCGCCTGCAGCCTTAACATGGCAACGGTCTACACCCACGTTCCGCCGTTCTATCTCACTTCCGGTACGGGCGGACTGCAGGAAGCGATCAACGCCAACCAAACCAATGACGGGCCGAACACCATCGTGCTGAACGCCGAATGGTACAAGCTCATTAGCCCAAGCAACGCGGCCGGCATTATTGCCGCGGTGCATGGCATACCCGATCTTGGACTGGTTGATGTGACCACGACACCCTCCACGTTCTACCAGTGGAACGGGTCGCAGTACACCGTGCTGGCAACCGGTTCCGGCACCTATAACCAGGGATCGTCGGGCGCAGTCACGCAAACTGTGACGGCCAAATTGCAACAAGGGCTTAGCGTTAAGGATTTTGGCGCGGTGGGCGATGGAGCTCACATGGCAGCGGATACAGCCGCGATCAAGGCCGCAGTCGCCGCGGCAGCCGGTTTAGGGAAAGCAGTTTACGTGCCGGCCGGGAACTATCTTCTGGACAACAGCGCAGCAGCGGTTCTCTCCGGGGCAAAAAACGTTTTGATCTACGGGGATGGACCATCGTCCTCCCTGGTCTGCCAGACCATTGGCGCCAATGACTGTATCGCATCGACCGGCGCTACGGGCTTTGGCCTGCAGAACCTGGCTATCTCTTTCGGACCGACTGCCACCGCTAGAACATCGGGCTACGCGGTCGATATCGAAACCTGCACTACTTGTACGCTCGAAAACCTTACCTTAAGTAATGGCGACCTGAGCGGCTTGCGCCTCGCAAGCTCGGTCCACACCTACATCCACAACCTGCAGATTTCAAATTTCTTCGCCAACGGCACATTTCTCATCAACAACCAGGACCTGCGTGTGAACGGCTTGTCCTGTATGAACAACGGGGACGCCTGCTTCGAGACATCCTGGTTCGATAGCGAATTCACCGCGCACGCCATCCCCTGCGAAGACATCACCGCGAGCAACATCCGCAGCTATAACGACGTCGAAGCGATCCTCATCAACTCCTGCCACAACGTCAGTGTGACAGGCTTCTCGTCTTCCGGCTCTGCGAAGGAGACCGTGTTCATTGGTCAGGACCCCACCACCACTACGACCCAATGGCCTGATCGAATTTCGATCTCAAATGGCACGATTTACGGATCTGGTTACGGCGAGCAACCCGCTTAACGCCACGACTGCGCAGGCTCTCTACATCAACGTGGGCGGGGCGCCAGGCGCGGGCGTCATCTCACACATTGCAATCTCGAATATTGTGGCCACGCACATCTCAGGCTGGGGTCTGCAGATGGCCGAACTGCAAAACGACGATCTACAGTTATCGAATGCCAGCTTCTACGACATCGGCAATGGGAATGCAACCGGGTGCCTGCAAACCGAGGGCAACGCCGTAAGTCTCGACAATATCCAATGCACGAACGTAGGGACCTATGGCCTCTACGATACCAACACTGTGCGCCTGACGGGCACGGGGCTAAACTTTACCAGCGTCTCGCAGCGGTCCGGGACAAACTCGATCTTCCTGTCCTCGACAGCGACCGGCCTGGTGAATCTTACGAATATATCCGTGAATGACACCAACCCCTCGGTTTATTCAAGTTCCATTTTCGACGCTAGCCCGTCCGGCAACCACTCCCTCTGGAATATCTGGTCGACTGGGATCCAAACCCCCACCGGCCCAACCAGCGCGAACGGCCAGACCACCTACACGTATTCAGACGCAGGTCATTCGATGGTGTTCCGCAACGGGGGCATGATCCAAAGTTTTGTGCCCCCGAATTACTACTTTCTGCCTACCGCCGGCGCGACCCCCACATCGTACGTCAACGGTGCGGTGCTCTATTACCAATCGAAATGCTGGTCAGGTGGAGCGCAGCAGACGGAGTCGGTCGGCTGGCTGGACCAATACCCCACGCTCTCCACAGAGAGCTTCTCCTTTAACCACTTCGGCGGCTGTGGCTTTCCCATCGTGATTGATATGACGGCCGCGTCGTCTGTACTCGAACCCGCAACTACATCCACGGGCACCTCGAGCGCGCAGCATTTCAGCGGCTACGCGTCCGGCCCCTATGCATCGGTACCGGCATTTGTCGCCGGTACTGGGGCAGGCACCAGCCCGACCGTTGCCACCAACGCAAACAATAACGACCTCTCCGGATATGTCTCCGTAACCACGGGTGCCTCGCCGGCAGCGAGCGCGGTTATTGCTACCGGCACGTTTGGGACCGCCTATACCACCCTGGCCAAGTGTGCCCTGTGGCCGGCGAATGCCGCGGCATCAGCACTCAGCGGGGCGGCAAAGGCTTACGTTCCTGTGGGCTCGAATACTGCCTTCTCGATCAACTCAGGTGCGACCGCTTTGGCGGCGAGCACGCTCTACACCTGGGGATATACGTGCACGCAATGAGGCTGCCATGGATATCCCGCTCTTCGCATCAGGAGATGATGGCCCTGGTGACCACCCAGGTAAGCGAACTGACGGCCGAACGGAGAGTGTTGCTGGACCGGCTGGCTACGCTTGGACTGGGTGGACCTCTCTTCAGCTCGGTCTCCTGGGAGGACTCCTCAGAAAGCGCCGATCCGGTTGACGCTGAGGCGGAAGAGATAGAGAACTTGCTGCAGTCGCGGCGACGGCCCTCGAAGTTAGCGGATGCACTTACCCGTAAGGCTTATCGGGATTACCACCGGGTGCAGACCGGGGCTCATGTGAAATGGATACCCAAGGTTGAAGCTGTGACCGCGGCATTGGATGAAGCAGAAGCATTGGGCAAGAGTTCATCCTGAGGCTGGGTTCTGAAGTGTGAGGACTTCGAGGTTCGCGGCGGAACTCCGGTCGGGACTCGTCTCTCCTTGTTGTCATCCGAAGCGAAGCCGAGGGACGTTCAGGCTGGTGTGAGAGCTCCACTTGCAACGTGACCTCTCCTGTCTGTCATCGCGAGCGGAGCCGAGGGATCTGCAGTTCCACTTCCTCAGCCTTAATGGCTAAGGAGAATGAAACTGCAGATCCCTCGGCTCCGCTCGGGATGACAGAAAGGAGAGAGTCGAGATTACGAAAGCTCGGTCACCAACTTAGGTGTCCCAGCTTCTGAACCGTATAGACGCCTTGAAAACATCAGGAAAGCATAAATGGCCACTTATTCCAGCTTTGGAGTCACCCCGGTTTCCCAGGCCCACGCGGCATGGAGCATACGCCCTCAGACCCCATGCAGGGCAAGGCGGATGAGCCACAGAACAGCGCCCAGCTCAGCGAAGAGGACCAGCAGCGCCTGATCGCCCTGGTGCGCAGTTATAAAGACCAGTGGTCCCAGGACCGCGTGGTGCTGATGCAGCGATGCCTGCAAAACCTGGAGTTCTTCAAGGGCAACCAGTTCATCTCCTTCGGCCCGGGCGAATCTGAATTCTTCAACGCAGTCGACTGGATGAACCAGGGTGACCACGATCAGGACGCCGACGACAAAGACCTGTATCAGTACTGCAATAACTTTTACCAGATGCTGGCCACCGGCTTCGTGGCGGCGTTGGCTCCCCAGGTGCCTAAGTCCAAATGGATGCCGGAGGACGCCGAGCAGCTGGCGGATGTAACCACAGCCAAAGCCGCGCAAACGCTGATTGGCATTATCGAACAGCAGAACCGCGAGCAATCGCTGCTCAAGCAACAGTTGCTGTACCTGTACACCACAGGCGCCGTGTTCCGGCATACGCGCTACGTGGTGGATGGAGAACGCGCCGGCACCACGCGCGAACCAGTCTTCAACGAAACCGAAACCCAGCTGGCCCCGGATCGCTACCACTGCTTCCATTGCGGGACCACTTCTCCGTCTGAAGCGATGCCGCTCGATGGTCATCGCTGCGCGCATTGCCAGCGGTCCCTCGGAGAAGACTCGTTCTTCCCCGCGGAGTACGGGCCCGTGATCCAGAAAGTCGGCGAGGAAGAAGTGCCCAACGGCATGGTGGCCCAGAACCTCTACTCCCCGCTGGAGGTAGACTGCGACCCGGCAGCGCACAATCTGCGGCAAACACCGATTCTTAACCTCGAGGTCGAAGTACACCTCGGCTCGTTGCGGGCGGCCTACCCTGATATGTACGAGCAGATCTCGGCCAGCCCTACGAGCGAGCTCTCTTCCAACGGCAGCATCGACCGCATCGCTCGCCAGCAAGTGTACGCGCAGACAGGCGCGGCCTCGAGCATTCTGCAGGACCAGCGGCCCACGCTCTCTCGGACATGGATCCAGCCCTGGGCCTTCGATCTCGAAGATGATCGCGAATTTGGCGAGCGTATGCGGGCCACTTATCCTACCGGCTTGTTGTTGGTGAGCACGGGGGCAACGTTTCTCTCCGCGCGCGAAGCTTCGCTGACCAGGGAGTGGACCTGGGCCGGCACGCACGAGGGCTTCGGCCTGTTTCCGCCATCGATCGGCGACATTGTGGTGCCGTTTCAAAAGCGTTACAACGACATGGCGAATATCCTGCATGAGTTTATGGATCGCTGCTCCTCTGGAGTGACCCTGGCCAATGCGGACTTGATCGATACCAAGTCGATGCAAGGCAAGCCGATGCTGCCGGGGGTACTGAACCTGGTCAAACTCAAGCGGACGGGCGCGCCCGGCTCGGTGCGCATGGCCGACGCGCTTTACCAGTTCCAGTTTCAGATGCACGAAGAAGCCTTCAACTATCTGGATAAGCTGGCGTACAACGCGCAGATGTTCGCGGGGATTCCTCCGCAGGTGTATGGAGGCGCGGGAGACCCGTCGATCGAGACCTTCGGCGGTCAGCAACAGCAACTGAATTCCGCGCTGGGCAAGCTGAATATCTATTGGGAGAACCTGAAAGAGGAACACGCGAAAGCGGATGAGCTGGCAGTAAATTGCGCCAAAGACAACCTGACCGCCGACATGCGCCAGGTGATCCTGGAGCGCGGTTCCGAGTTCAGAAACGATTACATACGGTTGGATGATCTACAGGGCAGCGTGCATGCTTACGCGGATACCGACCAGGGCCTGCCGGTAACTGCGGCAGAACTGCGGCAGCGCTGGATGGATTTAATGCAGGCGGCGGCGAGTAATCCGCTGGCGCAGGCGATCTTTGATGATCCTACCAACCAGGAGCAGGCAGCGGCGGCGTTGGGTGTGCCCAATATGGTCGTCCCCGGCGCGGCGATGCGATCCAAGGTGCTGCAGATCATTGATCGGTTGTTGCATGCTGAGGCGGTACCCGTCGTCGATCCGCACACCGGCCTGCCGACGGGCCAGGTAAGGCCGACGATCATGCCCGAAAAGGCGATCGACGACTTCACCGTGCTGAAGCAAGTGGTGCGGCAGTATTGCCAGGAGAATTCCGACATTCCCGATAATAATCCGGCCGGATGGCAGAATCTGCTGGCGTACTTCACCGCAGCAGTGGCAATGGAGACGCAGCAACGGACTGATGCGCAAACCAAGTAATTGTAACTAATGACGGGTGCCCCATATCTCGCTCGTATTTTGCGAGACATGGGATACCACTGCTGTGACCCTATAACTCTTAACATCAACATTCGTGGTCTCCCATATCTCACAAAATGCGAACGAGATATGGGGCACCCGTCATTGGTTACGGAAAGAAAATCTATGAATGAAGCTACGATCACAGCTCCCGCTCCGGCGGCGGCACCTATTCCTGCGCCTGCTCCGGTGGCGCCTCCTGCGCCCTCGTTTGGCGGAGGGTCCGTTCCTACATCCAATGTCGATCCGGGTAAGTTCCCTATTCGGGAAGACTACGCCGCGGCCCTGCTTACCGAAAGATTGGCAGCCATCCCGGCTATTGAGGAACCGCCCGCCGTCGTTGAGGAAACGGTTGTTGTGGCGCAGCCCGCGGAGCCTCCAGCAGAGGTGCCGGAAACTCCGGTCGAAGTAAGCACCACGCCCACAGAAGAAGACTTCCAATTAGAGCTAGATGCCATCGTCACCCCAGAACTCCTCAGCCAGATGGTCACCGACAACCCTGACTTCGGGAAGCTTCTCGATGCCGACTCGAAGCTGAAGGGCCAACTCTACAAAACCGCCCGTGAGGCGGCGGAGTTAAAGCCCTACCGCGAAATCTTTCCCGACATTGATTCGGCAAAGGCCGCCCTGGGCCACTCATCCACCTGGATCGACGTGCGCGAAACCTTCCTCGGTTCCACCACCCGCGAAGGTACCATGGCCTCCCTCAGCAAGATCGCCGAGCTTTCCTACGAGCGCGACGCCGACGGCAACGTAGTCATGCAAAATGGCAAGCCCGTCATCGGAGAAGATTTTTTTGGATTTGTCGACAACGTGGTGGCCCTCGATCTCGAACACCGCGCACAGGATGTAACCACCCGCCTCAAAGCGAACAACTATCGCTCTGAGGAGGAACGCACACGCGATCAACGCGTGAACGACGCATTGCAACTCCTCAGGGAAGAATCCGCGGCCGCTTCCCCCGCGTTAGAGGCGCAGCCAGACACACTGCGGCGCAAGGCAGATGAGCTCGACCGGCGGGAACGCGCACTCAACCTGCGCCAGCACGGCGAGAAGCTGGAAGAAAGACGCTCCTTCGAAAACGGATTGCAAACCGAAGCCCAAACACGTATCCACGACGGCATCAGCAAAATCATCGCCAACGTGGAAAAACAGGGCGGCGTGGTCAGTCCTTATTTGAAGAACATTCTACCCAAAGCCATCGGCGCCAAGCTGATTCGCAAGATTCAAGCCAACCCGGCCCTGCAGGATCAAATGCACTCCCTTCAGCGGCTGCCCATCGGCGATGCATCACGCCAACGCCGTCTCGCGGCCATTGACCGGGCCGTGCAGCAGTATCTCCCGGAAGTAGCGCGCGAAGAACTTCGCGAGGCAGGCGTACAGATCGCCAATGCCTCCGCAGCCAAACGCGCCAAGGTAGACGCCCAGATCGACAGCACCAGGAAAACCGAACCCAAAGGATCAACCGGACCAGCCGGCAGCGGGGCCGCCTTGATGACCTCAAGCGCAGCCTTCGACCATGCGCAGGCAGAGTGGCAGCGAGCCAATCCGGGTAAGCCTTTTGACAAGGTAGCGCGAGAACAAATACTCCCGCGCGTTCTGCAGCTGATGACCTCTCGGTGAGCAACCCTGAAACTTCACCCGGCACATAAGGAAACCATTTCATGTCCAACCTGATCGGCACTGCATCCACTACCCAGCAGCTGCAGCTTGAAGCCTTGAACGAGGTCATCAAGCTGCTCATTGAAAAAGAGGCCAAACTCGACGCCCGCATCTCTGAGCGCGGGTCCATTACTCCAGTTTCGCTGCGCAGCTTTCGTCTGCGCTTCCAGACCGCATTCCCCGGCAACGTCGCCCTGTTCAACCTGGACGGCGGCATTCTGCCGGCGGGCAACTTCAGCGCCTGGGACCAGGGCACGCTGACTCCTCTCGCCACTGTCATTCCAGTTGAGTATTCGCGGCTGGTGGACATCATCGGCGAGGGCGGACCCAAGGTCGTCTCCGAGAATCCCGTAACCAAGACTCTTGCAGATGTGGCCGTACAGATGGCGAAGAACCGGGACCAGTTTCTGCAGCAGGCCGGCGACGGAAAAATCGGCCAGGTGGACCCGGGTTACGCGGGCGGCGGTGCTAACCCCATCGTGCTCGCATCGTCTCCGTGGGGCGCCCGGCTTATCTCCCAGGGCCAGCAGGTGCAGGTGATGAGTAACACCTACACCCTGCGCGGCACCTGCTACGTCAACAACGTTAACAACAAGCTCGGCGCGGCCCAGTCCATAACCGTGGACGCGGTGCCCGCCGGGACCGTTGCCGGTGACTTCATCATGGTCGCTGGCGTCGCGGCCACCACGCCGGTATTCCTCTACGGCATCCCGTACTTCCATAACACCGCCACTACGGGAACGTTCCTGGGCATTAACCGTACCCAGAATTACGTGGTCGCGAATGGCGTGGCTGCGGGCGGTGCTCCGTTGTCTTTGCCCATGTTGCGTGCGGCGCTCAGCCGTGTGGAACAGAGCCTGGGCACGGATGCTCTCAAGTCGCAGGTGTGGCACGCGCATCCTTCGCAGATCCAGGCGTATGAAGAGATGGGCTTCGCCAAGCAGGAAATCCTGATGACCAATGGCAAAATGCCAGGGTTTGACGGGCTCACTGCCAACGTAGGCCAGTTCACCATTGCCGGCCGCGAGGTGGTGCGCAACATCCACGCTGACCAGACACGCATCGACTTCATGGAATTCGGTTCGTGGCTCAAGGTGGTGTGGGGCAAGGCGCCCTTCTGGTTCAAGAACCGCAGCGGACAGTGGGTGTTCCAAATCTACGATCCGGCTTCGGGTAACCCGACCGCCAACGAGGGATGCTACTACGTGGATGCCCGGCAGTACGCCGTGGATAATCCGCAGGCTATCTCCTCGGTGACCGGCCTGAAGGTTCCTGTCTACAACTAACCCTCTGGTGAAGGGCTGAGATAACCCGCTTAGCCCTTGCTTTTTGGTTTTGAAGGGTACGGCCTTCAGGCCGTACGTTTGCCAGGCACAATGA
This sequence comes from uncultured Acidobacteriaceae bacterium, assembly GCA_963847155.1. GTDB lineage: Bacteria > Acidobacteriota > Terriglobia > Terriglobales > Acidobacteriaceae > PALSA-350. The sequence continues at coordinate 142,670 of CAWJZH010000017.1, forward strand.
CCCGGCTTAAGCCGCTGAGGGTTGCTTGAGCCAGCACGAGAGATGCCCTCGGGGGCTAAAGCCCGTCCTGTGTTGGGCAGGTAATGTACGGGCTGAAGCCCGCACCCTTCAAAAGCTCAGCAAAGCGTTTATGGAGACCACCCGATGTCTTACCACAGCCCTTGCCCCGGAGGCACGGTGAACCATCCTGACCCTCACTTCAAAATGGAAGCAGTCCTGGTCTGCGACCGCTACTCCGACTTCTTACGCTGCACTCTGCCGGCCAACAAACATCTCTTCGATCGGATCGTGGTGGTCACCTCCGCGGAGGATCGCGAAACACAACGCATCTGCGAGTTCCACCATGTGGAGTGCATCAAGACCGACGCGCTCAATTCGCGCTGGAATCAATTCTGCAAAGGCGCGGGTATCAATGAGGGCCTTAGCCGGCTGGATCAGGATGCGTGGGTGGTTCATCTCGACGCGGATGTCTGGTTACCGCCCCAGACCCGCCTGCTGCTCAAGAATGCCAACCTCGACCCCTGCATGCTCTACGGCATCGACCGTTTCTGCGTGAAGGGCTATGCCGAGTGGGACAAGTTTCTGGAGATGCCCACCCTGCAACATGAATGCGATGCCTATGTACACCTGAACGCCTTTCCCCTGGGAACACGCGTCACCAGCAAAGACGGCGGAGGCTATATTCCCATCGGTTTCTTCCAGATGTGGTGCCCGGCGATCTCTGGTGTGTGCGACTATCCGGTCGCCCATACCGATGCAGGGCGCGGCGACATGGTGTTCGCAAAAAAGTGGCCGCGCGCGAAACGAGCGTTGATCCCTGAAGTGGTGGGTTATCACCTGGAGAGCACCGACGCCTCTATGTCTGCGAATTGGTACGGAAGAAAGACGGCCCCATTCACTTACCCCGGGAGCCAACGATGAGCCACATTGTGCCCGCCGCCACGCAACGGTTTCTTACTACTTACGGCGGCAAGAACCCATTCGGCAAGCCCCACTGGAGACTGCTGGTAGGCAGCGACCGGCTGGTAAAGGAGTCCGGTGTTTACCGGGACTGGGCAGAAGGGCTCTCGACCGCGGAAAAGGGCGGGTTGAATTTCCAACCCAATCCTCACGCGCCGGGCTGCAACTTCTCCCGTCACGACAACAAGCCCATTCGCGTGGTCACCGAGATGCGCGAGGTAAGGAAGTATCCACATGCAGAAGGTTGGATCCTGGAAAAGTGGTTCCCGGCCTCGAGTTATGGCACCCAGGCGGAGTGGTACTCCTACAAGGCGATCGACGGATTCACCCCTATGTTGGGACCTTATCCCGAATGTGGCGACTATGAGATGGTGTTCGGCCCGTGGCCTAAGGTGCCCACAACGGATACGCTGCAGGATTTAATCGCCAAATACAGTGCCGGCATTCACGGACGCCGGGGTAGCCCCGAGTCCCGTGCCCAAGAGTACCTGCTACGGTTCCAATACGAAGAAGAACAGGCAGAGGTAGAAGCGCAAGGCCGAGTACGAAGCCATGATGCGCGACCACATCTCCCCGCTACGCAGCAGCAGCCTCGCGGCCAGCCGCTGGCGGCAGGATTTGGCCCGCCGCACCGGGAACGGCAACGAGCATATCGGCATTCTCTAAGTCGGACTTCCAAACCAAGGTCGAACTCCAGGACCTTCAACTTTCATGCAAAGGAGCATTACCCATGGCAACAGTCGTCATCACCCCTGAAATGCAGCGCGCCAATGCGGAAGCCCTGTTAGGCAAGGATCCCGGCAAGTTCCGCGATCCAGGCCAGCGCTGGACGGTCAAACGCTATGCTGAAATCCAGCGCCTGCTCAAACAAGCAGAAGCCGATAAACCCGTCACCATCCTCAACCTGAACCCCTTTCCCCTCAAGATCAATGGCGGTGTCTTTTTCCCCGACGAAATCCCCCCCTGCCCACCCGGAAAACCCTACACCATCCACGTAATCCGCGAGACCCGCTGGGGGCACAAAGATCTCGGCTGCGACGCGCAGAACATGATGCAGATGGAACCGGTCCCCGCCATCCCCCTGGTCCTGGCCGCCGAATACATCCGTGAATACGTGCAGCAGGATGGCGGCTTCGGAGGAGTGCTCTGCTACGTCGGCGATCACGACCCAGCCACCATTAGAAAAGGCGCCACCATCCGCGTTCCTGAAGTGGCCTACAGCGACCGCGGAGAGTTCTACGTAGAAGTCCGCGAACGTGACTTCCACGAAACCCTCACCGCCATTCGCAAAAAACGCAACACCTCCATCCTGCAACGGCTGCAATCGGCCAACGCCTGGTACGAGAACGACTCGCAACGCATGAACGTGAACGATACCCATCGCGACCTGGCGCGGCTGGCAGTGGAAGAAGGCCTCATCCCGGAACTACCCCGCTGGGTCATGCAAGCCAACACACTCACCGAAAAGCAGCCTGAACCCTGCCCCAGCTGCGCCGTGATCCCCAAAACCGCAGCGATTCTTTGCGTGAACTGCAACCACATCTTCAACGTAATCCAGGCTTACAAAAACACGCGCATCGCCTACGGCGCGGTGGAGATGGATCGTCTCAGCACGGAAGAGTGGAAAATCGTAAACCAGATCAAAGCAGAACGCGATAAAGCGAAAGGCAAAGCAGGCCTCGCGTGAGCTGGACTCTAGGCCAGGTAAAGGCCCGGGTGCGCAATCTGCTGGACGATCCGCAAGGGTCGTATCTAACAGATGCCTTCCTCGTGCCCCTCATCTGCGAGGTCTACGACGATGTCAATTCGCAACTGGCATCGACACAATCCTCGTGGGATGTAGCCGTGGTGGAAGTGCCGGGTATTCCGCCAGGTACCCCAAACCTGGCGCCCTACCAAACGGGGAGCGGGCCCCTCGCGGCGCTCACCAATCAGCCGCTGTGCATCGATTGGAAACCGGCGGGCGACGATCCTGCGTATTACCGCCTGGTGCGGAACTATGAAGTCCTACCCGACCTGCAGCCGCGCGAGGGGGTGGCCGGCTGGGAGTTCCGCAGCGAAGTCATCTGGCTGACCAATTGTTCCATCGCGGTCGACCTGCGCATCCGCGGCGAATTCGGGCCGCCGGCGTTGACCAGCGATGAAAGCGTGCTCTTGTCTCACCCGCGCATCGGCTACGTCGTTGCCTATGGCGCCGCGGCGCTGGTGGCCACCGTCCGCGGCAACGATGCGTGGACCCGGGGCTACGAACAGAAGGCCTTGGAAGGTATGGACGAAATCATGGAGCAACTCGTCCGCGCCGAACAGGGCCAGGTGCGACGGGCCGGTAGGCAGACTCGGCGCACTCGTTAATTCCATTTCTTACCTAAGGAGAAACACATGGCAGTTTCAGGCGCGATCATCGACTATTCGGGTGCAGCCGGGCAGCGTAACAACACTGTCTTCATCCAGCTCACCTTCAGCGGCACCTTCACCACGGGTGGAGACCCGCTTAACCTTGCAACCTTGAGCAATCCCAACGGTCTTGATGTCGAGGGCTTCTTTGAGCTTCCCCTCACCCTGGCCCCCGCGGTCTATCTCGAGGACATTGGCGGATACTATGTCCAGCCCAAGATCACCGGCTCAACGTTGAACGCTTTTCTGATCAACGTGTACGCCCCCGGCGGAACCATCGTTTCCGGAGCCTACAACGCGGCCGTCACCAGCGGCACCGTAGTCCTCACCATGCAAAAGCGCCGCGTGTAAAAAACATTTCCAGGAAGGGTCCGCGGAACTGCAGATCCCTCCGCCTCCCCATGCTGACAGATGTTGGTGGTGGTAACATTGCGCCTCCAAGAGAAAGGCGACGCGGAGTGTCCAGTGCTGCGTGGAGAGAAATCTGGCTTCGCTCCGGTCGGGATGACAAAAAGGAGCGAGCCGTTGTAAGGAGATGACCGTTGCCAAGGGACAGGGCAATTGCTCGGGCGGGACCACTAGCGACGCCCTCCTTTAGTGACCACCCCCTCCTTAAAACGACCCTCTCCTTTTTGTCATCCCGACCGAAGCGAACCCAGATTTCCTGCCACGCAGCACTGGACACTCCGCGTGTGCGCCTTTCTCTTAAGGAAAGGCGCATGATGTTTACCAGAGCCACCAACATCTACAGGAAATCTGGGGTAGCGGAGGAGAGGGATCTGCAGTTCCTCTTCGGGCTCACCTAACTCACAGGCACAATGAATGAACTTTAAAGGCTTCATCCCGCACGAGTTCACGCGTTTTGGCGGACTGGTGGACAACGACGATCCCACCGTGCTGCCCATGGGCGTTGCGGCTCTCTGCAAAAACTGCAGATTCCAGCTCACCACCGTCGCCACCAGGTACGGCCTACAAACCGCCCTCCAAAGCCCCAACCAGGCACCCATCTCCGGCCTCGCCTCGTTGATCTACACCCCGGAAAATCCCGGAGAAACCCTCTTTCAAGTCCCCATGGTGTTCGACACTGACGGCTACCTCCTGGTCGAAAACCCCGCCGGCAGCGGCAGACTCACACGCGTGCAAGGTCCGCTGGTCACACAACCCACCAACGCGCATGCCATCATCACCGAGGCATACAACCGGGCACTGATCGCCTACTCCGACCTGAAGACGCCCAAAGCCCCCATCAACGTTTACGGGCTCAACACGCAACAGCTGGACCCCTACGGACAAAAACCACTGGGGGCGCCCTGGTTGGCCTCCACCCCCTACCTCCTGGGCGAATATGTGCAACCCACTGTCACCGGAGGCAACGGACATCTCTACCGCTGCGTCGCCGCGGGCGCCACACAAGCGGCCGAACCATCGTGGCCGATTACCGAAAACGCGACGGTTACAGATGGCGGAGTCACCTGGCAGGAACTGACCCCCGTCCTGGTAAACCGGCTGCCCGCGCCCAACGGTCCCCAGCCCATCCGCGTCGCAAGTGCAGGAACCTTCACCGCGGGACGAGATGTCTACCTGCAGATGACCTACGTCAACGCCCAGGGAGAGTCCATCGCCTCTGCTTCCGGCATCCTGGTCGGTACGAATCTAAATGACGCCGCGCGGTTCACGGTCCCTGCCCTGTCCACTCTCGCAGGATGGATACGCGGTCTCGCGTCGCAGTATCAACCGGCCTCAGTCAGCGTGTACGAAGCCGACGTACCCACCGGCGCGGGTGCTCCATCCTCGGCAACCTTCGCCCTTGTAGGAAACTTCGCCCTGGGTGCAACCGTCACCGTGACACATACAGCAGCCGGGGCCCCACCACCGCCATCGAACACCGCCAGGGTGACTCCCGGTGGACTGCAGCCGCCACCCACTCCATCCGTGGAACGAGCCTCAAGCGCGGGCGCCTTCCCCGCCGGGCGAGACGTCTACGTGATCGCCACCTTTACCAATGCAGCCGGCGAAACCCTTCCATCCCTCGCCGGATCGCTCATCGACACCGTCCTCGACGATGCCATCCAGGTCCCGATTCCCTCCACGCTGTACCAGATTACGGGCGTGAACTTATACCAGGCCGACGTCCCCACAGGAGATCCGCCACCGGCCACCAACACCTACGCGCTCGCTGGATCCTTTCAGCCCCTCACCACCGCCACCATCACCGCGACCGCCGGCGGGCCTGCCCCTCCCACAATCAATAGTTCGGGCCCCGCCGGTAACATCGCACCCGATGCGGGCACCGGCCTGCGCTATGCCACCATCGCCTTCACCAACCGCAACGGAAACCTGAGCCCCACCGTCACGTCCTTCACCGCGGTCAGCGTCGACGTGCCAGGCGATCAGCTCTACATGGCGAACATTCCCACAGGGCCCGCCAACACCCTCAACCGCACCATCGGATTCACGGTCGCCGACGGCGCCAACGCAGGGCCTTTCTTCTACATTCCAACCAGCATGGTAAGCGCGGGTATCCCGATAACTGCCACCGTGATTGACGACAACACGACCACCACCGCCTTCTTCAACTTTACTGATGAATTTTTAGAGGCTGAAACCGACATGACCGACCGGCTGCGTTGCGTGCCGCCGCCCGCGGCGGTCGACGTCTACTATGCTCCCTCCATCGATCGCGTCGTGCTCAGCGGAGTAGATGGCTACGGATCCGGCCACTACATCTCCCTGGCCGCGGACTCGGAGTCCTATTACGGCGACACCAGCCCCATCCAGGTAGCCAACGGCAACGGACAACGCTGCATATGTGCCCGCGAATTTCAAGGCACACTCTTCTCCCTGAAAGAGCGCTCCGGCTTTACCATCTCGCCTACGGCTACCGACCCCTCCACCTGGTCGGTACAACAGCGGTGGGAAGGCGTCGGCCCCTGCGGGCCGCGGGCAGTCTGCGTGACCAATGAGTTTCTGTTCTTCATCCACCGCAGCGGAGCCTACGCTTATACACCCAGCGAACCAGAACCCAAATTGATGACCAAAGAAATCCCTACCCTCTGGTCAACTATCAACTGGGACTACCAGCATCTGATCTGGTGCTGCGTAGACGAAGAAAACAAGGAAATCCGCATCGGCATTCCCGTAGGTAACGCGACCGTCCCCAACCAGACCCTGACCATGAACTACATGGAAGGCCTATCAGGACCCATCCACTTCAGCCAATACGCCGGGCGGGAAGTAGCCATGGGCGCGGCCCGTAAATGGAGCCTCGATGATATCGCCGGGACAGTTGCCATCCGTTGTGAGCGCCAGTTGCCGGCCAATGCCTCCTCATTCGGAGCCCTCCGCCAGTCCCAGGTGTTGATTGGGTCCTCCGCTCCGGATGGCACGGTACAAATGATCGCCACGGGAATTTATAACGACAACGGCAGCGGCATCGAATGCCAGTACGAAACCACCAGCACCCAGGACCTGATGGAAGTCTCCATGCTGGGCGGGGTAAGCATCAACGCCCTCGGCGAGGGTTCCATGACTGTATCCGTGATGGTAGCAAGAAACACTGCTGACTCGCCGCGCCCCGCCAATGGCGAGGTCAAGCTCGCGCCCTTCCCTCTCACCCCGCAAAACTGGAAAGGCTACGACGGAGGCGCCAGGGGACAGAACGAGCGCTTCCGCATGCGCTTCACCAACGGATCCATAGCCAATGCCTGGTTTGCCCTCAAGTATTGCAGTCTGTTTACGCGTCCGCTCTTTACCGGGAGGACCAGCCATGACGCTTAGCGTGAACCTGGCGCAGATCAACTCCGCGGCCCGGGGGAACAGCGATCTGCGAGAGACCCTTACCGGCATTCATCTCGCCCTGCAATCCCTGTACGCGCAGACTGGCACCACTCCGCTGACTAAGGTCGATGCCACCGCGGCTGCCTTCACCGCTCCCCCTGCAGCGTCAAAGCTTTCTGTGAGCGGAGCCAACGGAAGCTTCACCGTCTCCCTCACCGCTGCGCAAAGCTCGAACAATGCGCCCATCTACCAGGAAATATCCAGCGCAACCGTAGCCAATTTTGCCACCGGCGTCACCGTCTATCCCATCAGCACCAACACCAGCTACGTGTTTCCTAACCCCGGCGTAACCCTCTACTGGCGCCTGCGCTCGAGTTATAACCAGCAAAACTGGAGCAGCTACACCGTTCAACCGGGAGCAGTCAGCTCCGGCCTGATGAGCTCGGCCGCCGCCGGGAACAACCTATCCCTCAACCAATCGAATTACGCTACGGTTGATTCGGTGGCTGCCGGCAGCACAGCCACAGTGCGTGTCTACGGATCCGGGGGAGTCGGCACCTCGTGGACCTCAATCCTTGGTAACGGTTCTAAAGTAATCGCAGCGGGCACGATCCTGAACGTCCCCTACGCCGCCAGCGGCTTTGTGGTGTGGGATGGGCAGAAGTATCAACTGAAGCCGCAGCTGGCGCAGACCTTTCCCGATACCTGGGTGCCGGTGGGCAAAGTCTCCGTCATCGCCAACGCCAGCGGATTGGTCCTGCCGGTGATTCATGCCGTGGTCACCGGCGGCGCCATCGTCGCCTACCAGATCATCAACCCGGGCAATGGGCTCACCGCGGCGCCGGCCCTGACCATCACCGATAGCACTGGCAGTGGCGCAACCGCTACCGCGGTCGTGACCGCGGGCGCCGTCACCCAAGTCACGCCGGGCAGCGCGGGCAGCAGCTATTCCAGCACCCCCAGCGTGATCGCCTCGGGTGGAGTCAGCGGAGGAGCCGCCGGCGGCGGCGGCGCTACCGGCGACAACGGAGGGAGACTCTACGCCAATGTTTAACGTGCACCAGCAATATCTTGACCTGGCAAGCGGCTTCCATGTGATCGAGCTGCGCGACGAGCGTGGCAATCGCCACCTGATCCAGCTTGCCGTGGGCCACGACGCCTGCCCCGCATGCGGCGCGGTCCATCCAAAAAATAACCTGGGCAGCCTGGACCCGGCCGCCGCCGTTCATCAAATCAGCACCGCGCTGAATACGTCGCAGCAACAGATGCTTGACTTACGCCGGCAAACATGGGCTGACCGTTAGATGAAGCGCATCAACCCTGCGCCAAGCCACCCGTGACGACTGGCCGCGCATACTTCAGCTGCACCGCGAGCATCAGGCCGCACAAGGCACCGACTACGAGCTGCCCTGGCTGTTTGGCCCTGCCATCGCTATCGCCCTGGTGGGCGAAGAAGAAGGTGGAACCATCCGGAACTGCATCTATGTAGAGACCATCGCGGAGTTGCGCTTCGTCGGTCGTGACCCGAAAGCCACCGCCTTCAGCCGCCGCGAGATCGAAGGACTGAGTTACGTATCTAAAACTCCAGGGCTTTCGCTGGCTGGAGTGTTTTGTCCCCCGGCAACTCAAAAGGATGATCCAGAAACCGCTGCAGCGAGCGGGGTTTAACTGTGTCGACCGTGAGCTCGCACACTTCGCGAAAGACCTGAGAGGAAAAAAATGAGCAGAGGTCAATCCACGCAAGCCTTCAACACCGCGTCCAACGAAAACACAACCGACTTCGGCAACGCGCAATCAGCCTTCGGTTCCACCGAAGACGCCATCGGCAATTACAACAACCAACTGGCAAAATTCGTCTCCGGCAACCCCTATACTCCGGGGGGCGAATACGACCAGACCATCAACACCGGCTTGGCCAATGTGTCCGACGCCGGCGCCAATTCACTCGCCGGCGCTCTGCAGGCGCAAGCTCGGCGCACCGGCCAGAACAGCGCAGCCGATGCAGCCACCGCAGCAGCCGGCGCCCAGCAAAACACTCGCGCCCTGTCGGGCGACCTGGCAGCCGCACAACAAAGGCGCATCGCCGGTGAAGCTGGTTACAATCAAGCCGCCTTAGGCGCAACGGCGATCCCTATCGGCGCCAACCAGTCGCTCTATGGGACATCTTCCAATGCGGCAGATAGCGTTCTGGGCGATGAAACCCAAGCGGCCAAGACGCCCAACTTCTGGGATCAGGTCGGCAGCGGCGTGGCTGGCAACCTGGGCAAAGTGGGGAAACTGTAACCATGACAGACCATCAGGAAGATGAAGCCAGCATGCTGCTCAAGCAGATCATGTCGCCGGCGGAGGCGCAGAGCCTGGTCCTGCCTCCGCCAGACCATCCCCCGGTAAGCGGGCCCGCAGAATCGACTCCATTGACCGGCAACCTGGCCAAACCACCCTCGCAGGCGACCCCTTCCCGCCAGGGACTGGCAGGCTATTTCGCCGGAGGCTCGACCACAGGAACACAAGACCGGAGCAGCGATCCCCTCTACATAAGGGTTTCCTCGAAAGGGCAGGTCGGCTATCTGCCGCGAGCCAATCTGCTGCAGGCCATGCAAATAGACAGCAATCTTAAAGTGCTGGATGAGGGCTGAACGGTTTTACAAGGTGGGCAGGGCCCGGCCTTGCGGCCGAGCCCCGGGTAAAGTCTTTAGTGACGGTCGTGATCGCGGTCGTGATCGCGGTCGTGGTCCCAATCGTGGTGATCGCCGGTGGTCATGGTGGTCCCAGTGACCCTCGTTGTATTCCCACCCGCGGTCATAGTGATCGTAATGAGGATGGGTCCAGTACGCGTTCGCATAAGGAGGCCGGCGCCATTCTCCGGGGACCCACACATACCTGTCCCCGCCCCAGTTCCAATACCCATCGACCCAGGCGTAGCCCGGACCCGGCATAACCGGCCGAGCCTCATAGCGCAACGGCGGCGGTTCATGGCCGATGTAGATACCAACTTGGGCAAAGGCTGGAGCCGTAATTGCTGAAGCCAGGATGAGACTAGCGAGCCATTTCGTTTTCATGGTTCTTTCTCCCTTACAACAACCTCACATACGATGCGAACCCGATATGCAGAGAGAGGTTTCGGCCTTTATTTGCAGGTTATTCGTTCCTTCGTAGGCAACCTTTACCAAGGTAACCATGGCTACCCATCCACTCCACGCGCTCGGCTTCGAACCGCTGCTTCCCTCGCTCACCGATCTGGGGTTTGAACCCGCGATGCCGGTCGGCCAGAAAGAACCCGGCTCCGGCCGTAAGATCGTGCAACCCACCCGCAACCCTGCGATCAACCAGGCATTGGCAACCGAAGCCATGCCGGCCTACCAGGCAAGGCTGGCGGAAATCATTCGGCACATCAAAGGGGCGACGCTGGCGGCAAGCCGCGAGCGAAAGAATCCCTCGCGCCTGGCGGAAAAAATCAGGGGAGAAGGACAGCCGGCGGAGACGGTCAGCGACTACGGCGCAGCGCAGATCGCGGTGGACTCAGCGCAAGCAAAAGATGCGGTCGTGGCCGCGGTGAAACAGCACTTCAAGGTGTTGCGCGAGCAGGATCATTTCGCCTTCGGCGATCCGCAATATCACTACCGCAGCTATTCGCTACAGTTACAGATGCCGAATGGCGCTTCGGAAGAACTGCAGATCGTTCCCCGCCCGGTGTTCCAGGCCAACCGGGAGGAACACCACGACTACAAGCGAGCGCGCAACGCGGAGCTCGCGGGCCGCAGTGCGGAGAGCACGCCACAGCCGCCGCCCGAGACCTCAACGATCGCGCCATGGAGCGTTTTAACTCCAAAAATGGAGCCCATCCGTCCGGTGGTAAAGGGTGCGGTGGTCAAGGGGTCACGGGTAATGCTGGCCGACGGCGCGCCGGCGAGGGTCCTCTACGTGGATCCGAACATGCGGATCGCGCGGGTGCGCACCGAAGACGGACGCAACATGACCGTGCGTCACAGAGATCTCAAGCGAACATAAGCAGCTCAGGGCGTCCGCTCAGCTTTTGGGCGGCCCTCCGAGGCGGCTATCTTCCCCGCGCTTCCGTCCGGGCTCTACTTTGGGCTTAGGTTTAGGTGCCTTCTTCGTCTCGCGCTTGCCTTTATCTTTGCTTCCCATGAAGCCAAATATTACACGAATGACTTTCCAAAAGGAGATACATCTGATGCCCCCATTCAATAAAGGCCTGAAGTTCGACCGCAATCAGATTCTGAACAAGTACTGGGACCTGGCCGATCTCGACCCGGAGAAGACCAAGGGAAACATCCTGGGCCAGCTGAAGGCCCTCGATTCCCTCTGCGAAGAACTAGCCGCCGGCGACAAACCAAGGTCGCCCGTAACGCGAATGCCCGAGCCTGAAATTTATCGCGCCGCCTGGATGCCCCAAGCATGACGGCAGCGAAACACATTTCGGAAACTGGACGGGTGCCCCACGTTCGCCATGGCGTAGGTGGGCCGGAAACGATTTTTTCGACTGCTTTTTACTGTCGGCCTAATCAAACCCCGGAGATCATACACAGGACAACTTCTCCATGACCTATAGCTGGAGCCCGGCCACCGCCGCCCAACGGGCCGCGCTCGATTCCCAAGCCGACATCCTCCTCTTCGGTGGATCCGCCGGCTCCCTCAAAACCGAAACCATGCTCATGGACGCCGTCCAGGAATACCAAAACCCCAACCTGCGCGCCATCGTCTTCCGCTCCTCCTTTGTCGAGATGACCGACATCATCGACAAAACCCGCCGTCTCTACGGCCCGCTCGGTGGCGTCTTCGTAGGCTCGCCCAAATGGACCTGGAGCTTCCCCTCCGGAGCCACCATCCGCTTCGCCTACATGAAAACCGACGACGATGTCTGGAAATACCTGGGCCCCCGCTACTCCTTCATCGGCTTCGACGAATCAACCCTGCACACCGAGAAACAAGTCCGCAACATCCTGGGCCGTCTGAGCGCCACCGATTCCGCCCTGCGCCTGCGCATGCGCCTCACCTCGAATCCCGGCAACGTGGGCGCCGCCTGGCATCAATCGCTCTTTCTGCGCGGCCATTGCCCGGTCCACAACCAACGCGACGCGGCCCAATCCGGCCAGCTTTACCACGATCGTTCCTGGCCCTCCGATGGCGAAGCCATCCCCTTCTCCGTAGCCTTCATCCCCGGCAAGCTCTCCGACCACAATCTCCTCGACGCAAACTACGCCAAGCGTCTGCACATGATGTCCGGCGGCGCCGCTGCGGCCATGGAACAGGGCTGCTGGTGCACGCTCGAAGGAGCCTACTTCCCTTTCGTGCATGCCGGCATGGTGCGTCCGCTGGCCGAACGCCGGTGTGGAGTGGTGGCACAACCACTTCCTGTCGATCGACTATGGCTACGGCAAATCTTCCTCTTCGGTGGGACTCTACGTGCGTGGCCCAGCCGAGATGAGTCAGAAAATCGAGATCCCCGGCGTCGAGTCGCAGAGGCTGGCGCAGCACGAAGCCCCGGACTTTCCCCACGGCCGTATCCGCAAAATCGGCGAGTTAGTCGTTCCCCATGTGCCCGCGTACGAACTGGCCGAGATGGTGGTCGATGCGTTTATCAGACCCGAAGAAAACGGGCAACGGCGCCGCATCGTGGCTGCCTATCTCGACCCGGCGAATTTTAAAGACATCGGCGACGGCCACACCATCGCCGACCAGATCAACGAAGTCTTCGACCCCTGGGAAATCACCTGCGAGCGCGCCTCAAACGACCGCCTGGGCGGCTGGCAATTGCTCTACCGCATGCTCCGTACCGGAGAGTTCGAAATCACCGACGTATGCCCGCGCACCTTTGAAGCCTTGCGCACCCGCATGCACGACGAAGCCAGGCCCGGAGATATCCGCAAGATCGCGGGCGACCCGCTGGACGATGTCGCCGACGAAACCCGCTACGCCGTATATACATTCGTCCAGCAGGCGACCCAGCCCCGTCAGTTACTGTTGCAACAAGCCATCCGTGGTCTCGACGTAGGCTCCGCCGCCATTCGTTGGCAACAAAAATCCGAGGAACTGGACCGCGACGACGCACCCATCCCAACGGTCTTGCGAAAAACATTCCCACGAAGGTTCCGTTGAACCGCAGATCCCTCGGCTTCGCTCGCGATGACAAATAGGAGAGAGTTGCTGAAAGGAGAGAACCGTTGCCAACGGACAGGGTAGCTGTTGGGGCGATGGGGATTTAGACAAGCAGCTAATGGGTTTCCCGCCCCAATGACCGCCCTATCCTTTGGCAACGGTCCTCTCTTACAACTAACCCTCTCCTATTTGTCATCCCGAGCGTACCCGGATTTCCTGCCTCACTGCTCTTACCGGCGACCACGGATGTGGTTCTCTCTAAAGAGAACCACACGCAGCTGACTGAAGCCGCAACTATCGACAGGAAATCCGGGAAAGCCGAGGGATCTGCGGTTCTACGGAACCCTTCCTGGAAATGTGTCCCTCACTCCCGTTCACTTTCCCATCGGCAGGTGCGTGCGTCATAGTGCAACCGCACCGTTCCCAGCGGGCCGTTGCGCGCCTTGGCGATGATCAACTCACCTTTACCTGCCAGCGACGGATCATCGCGGTTGTAGTATTCCTCGCGGTGCAGAAACAACACCACGTCCGCATCCTGTTCAATGGATCCTGACTCGCGCAAGTCTGAAAGAATCGGCCGCTTATCCACGCGCTTATACAACTCGCGATTCAACTGCGACAACAAAATCACCGGCACGTTCAGGCGCTTGGCCAGCCCCTTCATTGCGCGGCTGATGGCCGCCACCACCTGCTCGCGGTTCTCCAGCCCCTTGCGCTCGGCCGCCATCAGTCCCAGGTAGTCGACCACCACCAGGTCGAGCCCATTACTCGCTTGCAGCCGCGCCGCCTTAGCTTCAATCGACGCCGCCGTCTGCCCCGGTTGATCATCGATATATAGCGGCACATCGACAATCTCCTCGAGCGCCCGCAGATAGTATTGCTTCTGCACCTCGTTTAACCGTCCATGGCGGTGGGCCTGCAAATCCACTTGCCCCTGCGCACAGCACATGCGGTCGATCAGCGCCTTGCTCGGCATCTCCAGGCTGAAGAAAGCCACGGTCCTGCCCGACTTAGCTACATGCACCGCGATGTTGCCCGCCACCGCGGTCTTGCCGATCGAAGGCCGCGCGCCCAGGATCGTCAGCTCCTTCGGCTGAAATCCGGCAGTCAGATTATCCAGGCCGCAGAAGCCCGAAGAAATCCCGGTCAGCCGCGCGCTCTGCTCAAAGATTTTGTCGATGCAGGGATACTGGCCGCGAATGTACTCAGCCACCGAAGTCAGGCCCTGCCGTGATCGTCTTACCGGCTATCCGGCGAAATGCCGACTCCGCCTCCGCCAGCACCTCTTCCGCAGAGCCGGACTGATCCACCGCCAGCACGCCAACCCGGTCGCTCTCAGCAATGGTCTGCCGCAAGAGAGACTTGTCCTTCACGATGCGCACGTAGTCTTCTATGGAGAGGCGCCGCGGCAGACCCTCGGTCAGCGAGGCGAGCCAGGCCACCCCACCGATAACCGATAACTCTTTGTTACGTTGTAACTGCTCGGCCAGGGTCACGATGTCGACCCTCTTGCCTTCCGTCATCAGCTCACCCATGCGCTGAAAGACGCGGCGATGCGCACCGAGTGAGAAGTCCGCTGCCTCGATGCGCCCTGCCGCCTCCTGGTAATGACCGTTGTTCAGCAGGATGGCGCCCAGAATCGCCATCTCCGCGGTTACATTTGCCGGAAGAACGACGTCGCTGCTGCGTGCGCTCACCGGCATACTCCCCGGCGGCGAACGGGACCCGCTTTTGCGGTCGATTGACCGCGCCGCCACTCCGCCGTTTCCGGCGCATCGGGAGACAGGAAGGTGATGATCTCCTTGAGCGCACTGCTGTACAGAAACGACATTTCCCCGCCTTCATAATCAAGCACAATCACGGTGCGGGAGTTAGTAAGTTTGCGGGCGTACTTCACATCGCCCTTCCAGACCCGCCGGATCAGGCTTTGCCGTATCTGCTTGTCTACGGCCAAACCGAAACGCGACCGGGCACAGTCCTTCACCTGTTGCCGGCGCGCCGGCAACAGGATTGTGGGTCCTCGGCTCATGCACGGCCTGCTGGAACACGGCTGCGCATCCCCAGGGCTCTCATGCCTCCGGTGTATCGGCCCTGGGGAACGATTTCACGGCGTTGCGCAGCAGCGTTCCGTTTGATGTCGCACACCAGAACCGCCATCGCATCGTCGCTACGCCTGCGCGCCGCCAAACGCCGCGCAGCCCTGTGTGATATACCCCACTGCTCGGCAACATCCAGAATGGAATGGGCGGAGCGAGGACGTCCGCCGCCATGTCTCCGAAGAGGACTCATAGACTCTCGACTTTCCTGGGGGAGGAACCTAGGCAAAAAGAAGAATCAGCCCGGGGGAAGGGATCCTTCAAAACATAACTACTTTCGTCGTAGTTATGACTGAACTTGGTGCAAGTATGCCTCAGTTTTTTATTATGAGCAACAGCCTAACCACTATTTTGTTACAACGTAAGTAACTCATGGTAAAAATATCCGCTGAGCATTTTCTACTGTAACCTTGCTGGTTATCTATTCGTACAACCGCAGGATTCATGCGGTTTCGGCTCATCCTGTTGTCGCGGATGGGGGACAGGGTGGCCAGGAGAAAACAGCCAAAGTTGTTGCTGGAAAGGCGCTTGCCTAACTCCTGGAAACTTCGGCGCGACCGCCGTAACGAGCATTATGGTTGTTGCGGATCAGCAACAAATCCCAGCATCGGCTCTTCCGGAGGAGTTTCCAGCAACTGCGCGTTATCGTTGCCCACGTTCCCCACGGCCTTATCCACCTTCCAGGCAACCATCTGCTCCGCGGGAAAAGGCCGCAGTAGGTCGATCGGCGGCTGTCCGGGACCTGTCCCGCCTGCCGCGGCTTGCCGTGGATCGCCAACGCCCAGCCAGCGCGCGTAATCCTTCCGCTCGATGATGACCGGCATCCGATTGTGCAAGGGGGCCACCACCTGGTTAGCATCCGTCGTGATGATGGAGAAGGTCTCCAGCCACTCATGCGTTTGCGGATCCTTCCACCGTTCCCATACTCCCGCGAAGCCATAGGGTTCGCGGCTGGCAAGTGCAATGGCGAACGGCTGCTTATGCCGGGGATCCAACTTCTGCCATTCATAGAATGCATCCGCGGGCACCAGGCAGCGGCGGCGCTTAAACGCCTCGCGAAAGGCCGGCGCGCTCGCCACCGTTTCCGCCTTGGCATTGATGGTGGAGTAGCCTATCTTCGCATCTTTGGACCAGTAAGGAATCAACCCCCAGCGCATGAGAACGATCTCGCGCTGCCCGGTATCGCGGTTCAGGCGCACCACCGGTTGAAAGGTCTGTGGGGCCACGTTGTAGCTCGTACCCCAATCGGGGGTGATCCCCTCTTCAATCCCGGTGTCCGTCCCAAACCAGGCAGCAATTTCTCTTCGAGTTGACTTACGCACATAACGGCCGCACATAGATAGATAGATGATACCTACTCGAAGCTAAACAATTCCACGAAGGGTCCGTAGAACTGCAGATCCCTCGCCACTCTCGGGATGACAAAAAGGAGAGGGCTGTTGTAAAGAGAGAACCGTTGCCAGAGGGAAGGACCGTTGCCAGGGGAAAGGGCATCTTCCTGCCCCGATAACCACCCTCTCCTTTAGCAACCGCCCCTTTCTTACAACAGCCCTCTCCTTTTTGTCATCCCGCCTGCCCCGGCGTGCCGTGGGAGCAACTGACATGCCTACGGCAAGTTGAGGGAGAAATGCCACGGCAAAAATCGGTGCAGAGGCAAGGCCCGGAGGGCCGATCGCCAAACGTCAGCCCAGCCCGGAAGGGCTGGGAAATCGATCCCGAGGCGGTCCGAGCGCCGTAGGCGCGGCACTAAACCGATCGCCCGCTACCGCTGTGTCATTAGGAGCGTGGCGAGGGATCTGCAGTTCTGCGGACCCTTCGTGGAGATGTTTTTCGCTCTAATCGGGAAAAGCCTCGGCGAGTGACTGACCCACAGCAGGCAGCGCACTCTTGCTGAGGACCAAAAGCCGAAGCGGGGTTGCATTCTTCTTCACTTCGCGACATGCCAGAACCCGGGTGGAGAATTGCTCCAGCCGCGCGAAACGACGAAAACTCTTGTTCAGGGTACAAACCAGCAAAGTACGCTCCTGCATTAAAGCCTCCAGGTCATCCAGGTAATACTCGAGCGACCAGTGAAAGCCAATACTGTAGAACCCGTAAATCAAATCATAAGGTCCGGGCAACCTTGCGAGGGGTAGCTGCTGCGCATCGAATATCTGATATTGCTTCACCCCGTTGTAGTCGAGCATGGTCCGCAACAAGGAAAGATTGCCACAGAACGAAGACGTGTCCGGCCACCGCGGCGGTTGCTCATAATATTTCTGTTTGTACCTGGTGCTGGTTCCATTCGCATCGTAGAGGCTGATCTCGCTGTCCGTGAACAGTCCCTTCTTGCCGAAGAAGACGACCGATCGGCCAAAGCCCGGACCAATCTCCAGAACCCTCCTGGGTTTCTCCACTTGTTGCAACAACGGCAGCAACGCGTCATATTCCGCCTCAGAAGCAGCGTTGCTCTCGCGTTGCCAAAGCAGACGTGAGTCTTCATCGGCCTTGAGCGGCAAGCGGGTAGAAATGAGGCGAATCGCCGCCACAACTTCTTCGGTGAACGGGGGAGCGAGAAATAACTGCTCCGCCGAGGCGGCCCTGGGATCGAGAATGGACCTGCCACGCAGCCGGTTAAGTGAAGTTCTCATGAACAATCAGGTACCCTTTTGGCAACTCCAGTTCCACTTAGGCACGCGGTGCCCACCGATTAACCTCCAGGAGTTAGCTCCGCGTCTACCCAAGGAATCAGATTTGATATTCTATTTGCGGACAACTTTTTGCGTCTGGAGAATAAGTTTTGAATACTAAAGAGATCTTAGAACACATCAACGACGAAATCTCGCGGTTGCAGCAGGTAAAGGCTTTGTTGCAGGGCTCGACCAATGGCCACAGCCGGACCGCGGGCTCCGGCTATGGTTCGGCAGCGCCTAAGGTGAAGGGCAAGCGCGTACTGAGCGTCGAAGCACGCAAGAAGATCGCGGCCGCACAGAGAAGGCGCTGGGCAAAAGCAAGAAAAGCTGCGGTCTAACCACCCGCTTTCATCCAGTCGTCACCATACCTTCATAACAGAAGAGCTGGCTCACCGGCGGATACCCTGGAAATGTCTGTACTCAGATATTCCAGCCGCCGTCGATCACGTGCGTCTGACCAGTCGTGAAACTCGACTCATCCGATGCAAGATACACCGCCAGCGCCGCCACCTCCTCCGGGCGGCCTAGTCTCCCCATGGGTTGGCGCGCGATAAACTCACGGCGAACCTGCTCCACATCGCCCTGCGCGGCAATGCGTCCGTCCAACGACGGTGACTGCACCGTCCCCGGACAAATCGCATTACAGCGTATGCCCTCACGCACAAAGTCAATCGCAATCGCCTTGGTCAATCCCACCACCGCCGCCTTGGAACTGGTATAGACAAAGCGGTTCGGAACCCCACGAATGCTCGAAGCAATCGACGACATATTGACAATGCTGCCCCGGCCCGCGCGTAGCATCCCGGGTAAGAATGCGCGGCATGTGCGATACATCGAGCGGACGTTCAGATCGAAGGAAAACTCCCAATCCTCTTCCTTGCAGTCAAGAATTGTGCCGTGGTGCACGTAACCGGCGCAGTTAAATAAAATATCGGGTTCCGGCAGCTCTTGTGCGAGGGCTTCAATCTCTTTAGGGTTGCGCACGTCCAGCTTGCGGCACACCATCGCCGGCTGCTCACCGGCCAGCGCTTTGAGTGCCGCATCGTTGATATCGGTTGCCCATACGGTGGCGCCTTCCTCAGCAAAAGCGATGGCAGTTGCCCGCCCAATGCCCTGTCCCGCAGCTGTAACCACGGCAATCTTGCCCGCCAACCTTCCACTCATCCATTCACCCTTTTAAACAAAGTTCGATTCTAACCTTCTTGTAACGACAGAAATAACCGGGTGTCCATTTGGGGTTGGCGGATTTCAGGCGCGAACCCTCCCTCAACACCGCTGTGTCGGTAAAAAGTGATGGGTGCGCCAGGTCTCGCTTTTGAGATCTGGGATCCGTGCAACTGAACCCAAAATGGACACCCGGTTATGTATCTCGTTACAAGAGTGGTTTACCCTCCAGCCCAACCGCCACACACAACGCAGAGACATCCCCAATCCTCTCCCCCAACGCAGCCGGAACAATCTCGCAAGCTCTTAACGTTTGCGGCAGCGCCTCGCGCGCGATCACCCTATGCATCGGCGCGAGCAGTGCATCGCCCATACGCCAGGCCAATCCCCCCAGCACAATACGCTGCGGGTTGAGTACATCGATGAGCATCGCGAGTGCCTGACCCAGGCGTTCTCCTGAGCGACGCAGAATGCTGAGCGCCACCGCATCTCCGGCCTGCGCCGCTACCCCCACGTCGCGCGCCGTCAAAACTCCATGGCTCGCCAACTGCGCCTGCAAACTGCTCGAGCGTCCGCGCCGTCCTGCTTGCTCCACCATCCGCACCGCGAGCTGCGCGATGCCCCCACCGCTGGCCCATCCTTCAATCGACCCGGCCTTGTGATAACCAACCGGCCCAGCAGGACTCAGCCGCACATGACCAATCTCCCCCGCATCCCCATTCGCCCCCAGGTACAAAGCACCCGCGGCAATAATCCCCGCCCCCAACCCCGTACCGAGGGTAAGAAAAATCATGTGCTCCGCGCCCACACCTGCACCGAAGCGATGCTCCGCTACCGCGCCCGCATTGGCATCGTTCTCCACCCGGCACGCCACCTGAAATTCCTCTTCCAGCAACTTGCGGATCGGCACATCCACCCAGGTAGGAAGATTCGGCGGCGCCTGAATAATTCCCTGCACCCGGTCCAGCGGGCTGCCGCAGCTTACGCCGATGCCGTCGATCGCCTTCCCGGCCAACCCATGCTCCGCCAGCAGACTGCGTGCCGATTCCACAATGAGCCGCAAAGCGCGCTC
This sequence comes from uncultured Acidobacteriaceae bacterium, assembly GCA_963847155.1. GTDB lineage: Bacteria > Acidobacteriota > Terriglobia > Terriglobales > Acidobacteriaceae > PALSA-350. Next base: position 162,922 of record CAWJZH010000017.1, read on the forward strand.
CGGCCCCTGCTCCGGCAGCGTAGCGAACTCAATGCGTCCCAGAGTTTCGGGCGGTTGGGAAGAAACCACCACCGCCGTCTTGGTACCACCCACATCCACGCCGATATAGATCTTCACTTAGATCAAGACTTCCCCGGCCAGATCCTTCACTGCATCTTGATCCGTTCGCTCACTCGTTTGGCCAGCTTCCCTATCTCATCAACTTCTTTAACCACGTTCGGAGCCACCGCCTTGTCTCTCTTCTCGACTTCTGTCTTCAACGCGGTAGCCAGCTGGACCAGCCGGTCGGTATCGCTGAATACCTCTTTCTGATGCTCTTCGCGCAGCCGCTTCAACTGCTTCTCCTGCATCTCCCGGGCAGCGAAAGGTGGCTCATCGGTCCCATGGGTACGATCCAACTGTTGCAACTGCCCATTGGTCGTCGGACTGCTGGGATTGAACTGCGCTGCCGCGATCCCCAGACCGGCCGTCACAACCAATCCCCCAAACAGGGCCCACTTTGCTCCCACAACGCTCACTTCCGCCTCGCAACCCTTAGAATGAAACGCGTATCACGGCTTGCTTACAACGACTTGCCCTCGCTCTCTCATCTGTTCCTTGAGATTTTTCACCAGCCTCTGTATCTCATCGGTCTTTTGCAGCGCGGCCAAAGATAGAGTATTGCTCCCGGCCTTATTCACTTCCACCTTCAACTCCCGCACCAGTTGCAGCAGCCGCGCAGTGTCGTTCTCCATCTGTCGTTGTACCGGGTCTGAAGATGGGGGAAGCTTCGGGCCCTCATCCGCGGGGGGAGCCGGTTGGGCAGCTTCCTGACGGGGTGCTGCTTGCGGCGGGGGAGCCGGCACGGAAGCAGGCGCCGGAGCAGGCTGAGGAGTCTGCGCGGGCGGGCCGCCATCCGGCGATTGTGCCGCGTCGTCAGGCGGCGCCGGCGAACCGAAGTCTGGATCGGGTGCCGAGTCCTCGGGAGAAGGCGGACGAATGGGCGGTGGTGGTTGTGCCGAGTCCCACGGCGGCAGTTCCGGGGCCGGCTGAGCCGGCTGCTTTTGCTGCGCTTTCCCTGCCGGCGATTGGGCAGGAGCACCCGCTGTCGAGGCCAATCCAAGGCTCAACAGGGCCGCAATCACCCATCGCTCAAGTAGGATCATAGGGTGCCAGTGTACGCCACCATTTTCTCCTTTGCCTCCCTTCTCGGCTGGTCCGACCCCGCGTCTACATTTCTCCGCAGCCTGAACCAGGAATGGCTCTCCGACGTCCAGAGATTTCTCCATGTCGGCCTGCCTAAGCTGCTGTTTATAGGGATCTTTGTCTGGATCCTCATCCTGATCGTCAATTTCGTTACCAGCCGGGTGATCAAGATTGCCGAGCACCGCGAAAAACTGGGAACGGCCAGCAGCTCCCAGGTGCGGACTCTGGCGACCGTCATCCGCGCCACCGGCATCGGCATTGTCGGCTTCCTGGCGTTCCTGCAGATCATGGAGAACGTCCTCGACTTCAATCTGGGTCCCTTGCTGGCGAGCGCCGGAGTCGCGGGCGTGGCGATCGGCCTGGCCGCGCAGACCATCGTCAAGGACGTGCTGAACGGCATCCTGATCCTGGTGGAAGACCAGTACAACGTGGGCGATGTGGTGACCCTTGCGGGCATGACGGGCACGGTGGATACCATGACCCTGCGCAAAACCACGCTCCGCGGCTTTGACGGCACGCTTTTCATCATCCCCAACAGTCAGATCACCAATGTCGCCAACCAGAGCCGCGATTTCTCGGTCTCCACGCTGAATGTCTCGGTGGACTTCTCGGCGAATCCTGACCAGGTGATCCCGTTGTTGAAGAAGATTGCCCTGGAGGTCCGCAACGAGCCGGCGTTCAAGGATATTTTCGTCGGTGATCCGCAGGTGTTTGGAGTGGATTCCATCAAGGGCACCGAGGTCATCTACCCCATCCAGATCCGGACCCTCCCGCGCAAGCAATTCGAGGCCATGCGCGAGATGCAGCGTCGCATCCGCTTAGCTCTGGAGAAGCACAACTTGCTGCCCGGCAGCCCCTATCGCGTGCTGAGCGGCACCGGACCGGCACGCGAAGCCGCCGAAGCCGCGAAAGCCCCCGACCCAACTACCGCGAAGCCCAACGAAACCAACCCCTTCACCGGAGAGTAGCCCGAAGAAAACTGCAGATCCCTCCCCTCCGCTTCGCTCCAGTCGGGATGACAAACAAGGAGAGCGCCGTTGTAAGGGTAGGAGCGGTTGCTAAAGGAGAGGCCGATTGTCAAGGAAAAGGCGGTGTAAGGAAAGGGCATCTTCCTACCCCAAAAACCACCTCCTTTAGCAACCGCCCCTTCCCCTTACAACGGCACTCTCCTTGTTTGTCATCCCGACCGGAGCGAAGCGGAGGGGGAGGGATCTGCAGTGCGCCATTCGTGGGCCCCGCCCCTACCGGCCCAAAACCTCCACCAATTCAGGGCTAATTCTGTAACAACTTCAGTAGCTGATCAGGATCCGAGGCCGGCGGCAGGCACGAAGTCCCCTTACACACCACCGCGAAACTCCGCTCCCCCTGCAAATCAGGCAACAACGGCAACGTCTCGGCCAGCAAGGGCGGCAACGCCCCGCCCACCTGCGCCCGTTGCAAACGAATCACGCTCTTGTTCACCGCATACCCGACCGTACCTGCCGCCTCCAACTCATCGGCCGCGGCATCGTCACCAATCACCACCACCTGCACTGGCGGCAACAACAACCGTTCCAGCGCCAGACCATAAGTCCCCGCGTACAAACCAAAATGAGTGACCACCCCGGCAAACGCCTCCAGGGTATCCTCAGCCTTCTCCCGCAGATCGACTCTTCCGTTCAACGCCTCCAGGCGCAACAACGCCGAAGCAGCCGCGGGATTCCCCGCCGGTGTCGGCGAATCCTGCAATGGTTTCCGCCGCGCAGCCAATACCCCCAACAACTCCGGGCCCTTGGCCGCGGCGTCAAAAAATCCTCCACTCGCCGGGTCATAAAACTCCGTTACCATACGCTCCGCCAATCCCAGAGCCGCCTGGTAGTACTTAGCTGCCCCGGTCCCCAGCCATCCATCCAGGCAAGCATGGATGAGAAACGCATAGTCATCGAGCCCGCCCGCCACCCATTTAGTCTCACCACCGCCGGTATAGGCAATCACATGCGCCAATCCACGCTCCGCGTGCACGCCCTCCCGCACCAGCCGGTCCAGTGTAAGCAAAGCAAAAGCCTTCACCTCGGGCAAGCGAAGCACCTGCGCCGCCTGCAAATAAGAAGAGACAGCCAGCGCATTCCAATTGGTGTAAACCGTGGTATCGATGAAGGGAGTAGGCCGCTCCCCCCGGGCCGCCAACAAACGCGCATGCGCCGCGGCTAACAAACGGCCAGCCTCCTCGCGAGACTTCCCCGCGCGCGCCGCCACAGCGTCGAGCGTCTGCTTTACATGCAGCACATTCTTCGCCGGGTTATGGTGCATATCCCCCAGGTCGCCAATGTCGTAATAAGCCCCGGCAATCTCCATCTCGTCCGGAGTCAACACGGCCGCAGCTTCGGCCCTGGTCCAGGTAAAGTAATCGCCGTCATCATCCAGATCGATATCCGCATCCTGCGAAGCATAAAACCCGCCCCGCTCCCGATCGGTAAGGGACGCGTCCATCCAGCGGATAATATCCCGCGCCACCCGGGCAAACTCCGGGTCCACATAACTCTGGAACGCATGCACATAGTTCTTCAGCAGCTCGGCATTGTCGTACAACATCTTCTCGAAGTGCGGCACCACCCAGCGATCATCAACGGAGTAGCGATGAAACCCTCCACCCAGCTGGTCGTACACGCCGCCTCGCGCCATCTTTTCAAGCGTCACCGTGGCCGCCTCGCGGGCCGCGTCATTCCCCGTCCGCCCCGCTACATCCAGCAGCAAATCGATCGCCGACGGATGGCCAAACTTAGGCTGCGCCCCAAAGCCTCCGTTATGGCGATCGAACTTCTCGAGCGCCGACGTCACCATCTTGTCCACGATCTCCATGCTGAGCTGGCCCGCGCGGCCGGCAAAGTTCTCGTTGTACTCGATGGCGGCCACCACGCTGTCCGCGGACTCCAGAACCTCCTCACGGCGCGTCTTCCAGGCCTCCACCATGCTGCGCAGCACCCGTTCAAAACCGGGCCGCCCATATCGATCCTCGCGAGGAAAATACGTTCCCCCGAAAAACGGCTGGCCCTGCGGCGTCAGCACCGCGGTAAGCGGCCATCCATTCTGCCCGCTGATCGCAGCCACTGCCGCCTGGTAGCGCGTATCCACATCCGGACGCTCATCGCGATCCACCTTGACCGCAATGAAATTCTGATTAATCACCTCGGCCAGGTGAGGATCCTCATAACTCTCCCGATCCATCACGTGGCACCAGTGGCACCACACCGCTCCGATATCCAGCAGGATGGGCTTGTCTTCCCCTGCGGCCCGGGCAAATGCTTCGCTTCCCCACTCATGCCACTCTACCGGCTGGTGCATGGCGGACCGCAGATAGGACGAGGAAGCTTCCGCAAGTGAATTGGTCGAGTGTGTCATCTGAGCTAAGTCTACTATCTGAATTAGATACCGTATCGATTACATTCAAAGGGTCCGTAGCCGCCGTTGCGCCAAAACCGCATACACCCACACCACCATCAAGGCGAAGGTAACCACGAAGAAATTGGGCGCGCTGAAAAAGAATTGCCGGACCGCGTGCGGATGGCGGAAATAATAAATCTGCAGGAACCCCATGCGCCGGTCAACCGACAGCATGGCAGCCAGCCCCGCGGCCGGGATCAGGATGACTCGCCAGCGCACCACCCAACGCGGGGGTACCAGCAGGACCGCCGGCAGAACCAGGGGAGCGAATCCTGCCGCGGCCATAAACAGGCTGAAGCCGCCCCACACCACCAATCCCTTGACCAGCGCTTCCGGCAACAGGCGGGTGTTCCCATCCACATAACGCCAGGCGAGAGAAAGCTCAAACGGGAAGCTGATGATCCAACCGGCAAACCAGGCGACCGCGGCAGCCAGCAACCCAAATCTGAGCCGAGTCGCCCAGCCGAACGTCTTCCTCGCCGGCGAGACGCTGGTCATCCCGCGAGACGCTGCGCCAGCTCGAAGTACAGGTCAACCGCTGCCAGCAACTCCTTCTTGGCGATCTTCTCAAACGGGGTATGCGCCACATGGATCGAGCCCGGCCCCAGCAGCAACGGCTCGCCCCAATTGGTCAGCGCGGGAACATCGGTGGTGAAGGCGGCCACCATGGTGTCCAGCCCCTCCACCTGGCGCATGCGCATGAACGGAATCTCCAGCGTGAACTCCACCTCAGCCAGGCCCGCCACCGCCTGCTCGATCGCCTGTCGCGTTTCCTGGGAAGGGCCCACCAGCCGCACCAGCACCGCCGCGGACGCGGCATCCGCGATCACATTCGGCGCCCGTCCTCCTTCAATGATGCCGATGTTCAGCGTGCTGGAGCCAATTCCCTCCACATGGGGCAGTTCGAGGTCCAGCAGCCGGTCGAGCGCCCGGACCAGTTTGTGCACCGCGCTGTCGCCCAACTCCGGATAAGCGGAATGGGCCATGGTGCCGTGGGCGCGCACTTCCGCGCGCAACGCCCCTTTCGAGGCCAGGGCCAGCCGGTTGTCGGTAGGTTCGCCATTGATGAGGAAACGGCTGCCCTTGGGGTGCAGATTGGCCGCACGCGCCCCCGCGGAATCGCGTTCCTCGCCCACCACGAACAGCAACGCGGCAGCCACACCGGCCTCGCGCAGGCGCTCAACCGCGGCCAATTGCGCAGCCATAATCCCTTTGGCGTCGCAAGCCCCCCGGCCGTAAAGGAAAAGATCGTCTTCGCTGCTGGCAATAAACGGAGGGACCGTGTCCATGTGCGTGGATAGCACCACCTCCGGCCGCTCTCCGTAGCTCGCATACAGGTTGAAGCGGGGACCGCTATAGCGGCTTTGCGGTGGTTGGGCCACCTCCGTCCGCTCCACGGCAAAGCCTCGCTCCTGCAGCAAGGCATCGAGATACTCCCCCACCGCGCCCTCGTTATAGGTGAGGGATTCGATGTCTACCAGGCGGCGGGTCAGGTCCAGGGGATCGAGAGGCTTCATCGTTTTTCAGCATACCTGAGGCCTACACCGGCAAACGCACACTACAAAATGCACTACGATATTTGGGATGAGCGACGCTCCACCCAACGGATCTACAGCCCATGCCGGAGCCCCTCCAGAATTTTTGCTCCGCAGCATCGAGCTGCTCGGCCCGGCGGGCCGGCTTGAGGCACTGTTAAATACTGGTAAAGACGATGCCCGGTACGCCGCCGTGGTCTCCCATCCCCACCCCCTCTTCGGGGGCACCATGCACAACAAAGTGGTGTACCACGCCATGAAGAGCTTTCAGTCGTTCGGCATCCCCGTACTACGCTTCAACTTCCGTGGCGCCGGGCTGAGCGAGGGCAAGCACGACAACGGCTATGGAGAGGTGGACGATGTACGCGCCGCGCTCGACTGGATCGCACAGGAGTACGAGCGGCCGATCCTGTTCGCCGGCTTCTCCTTCGGTTCTTTTGTGGGCTTGAAAGCCTGCTGTGGCGATGAGCGAGTCAAGGGCATCGCAGCCCTGGGGCTCCCGGTGAGCGCCGGCGGGCGGGAGTATCGCTACCGCTTCCTCTCCAACTGCAAACAGCCCAAGCTCTTTATCAGCGGAACGCAAGACGAATTTGGACCGCAAGCGGAAATAGAAGCCGTCGTAGCCCAGGCCATGCCCCCTGCCGAACTGGTGATGGTGCCCGAGGCGAACCATTTCTTCTCCGGCAAGCTGGAGTTCATGCAGCACGCACTCAGCTCCTGGATTGAAAAGCACTTCTGCCCCGCGCATTTGGCATCGGCGCCATGATGAGCTCCGGCGACGCAATGTACCGCAAACTGCATGACGACGCGCGCAGCGTCTTTCACCATGCCCTCGCTGCCTCGAGTATTCCCGCTGCCTTCGACCGGCTCGATTGGAAGTCCCTGTCACTCGACCGCTACGACCGTATCTACGCCGTGGCAGTTGGCAAGGCAGCTCTGCCTATGCTCGATACGCTGCAAGCGCACTTGCCTCATCCGTTAGCCGGCGGTGTTTGCTGCGCTCCCCTGTTGCCCAAGCAGCGAATTAGCGGGATCGACTACTTTACCGGCGGTCATCCATTGCCGAATCAGGATTCCTTCGCCTCTGCCTGCAGAGCCGTGAGCCTGCTGCGTGACATCAGTGCCCGGGACTTTGTCTTCTTTCTCATCAGCGGAGGCGGTTCCGCCATGTTCGAACTGCCCCTGGACCCGGACATCTCGTTAGAGGAGACCCGGGTGCTTTACCAGGCCCTGGTCGGGTCCGGGGCAACCATCGCAGAAATCAACGCGGTGCGTAAACACTTCTCCGCGGTCAAGGGTGGACGCCTGGCCGCGGCCGCGCCCCACGCCGCGAAGCTGTCGTTGCTGGTCTCCGACGTAGCTCCCCGCTTTCTCGATGCCCTCGCGTCGGGTCCCACCCTTCCCGACTCCTCAACGGTCGCGGAATGCCGCGAGATCCTGGAGCGCTATCGCCTCTACGAACGCTTCACCCCCGCACTGCGGACCTTCTTTGCGCAGCCCGAACTGCCCGAGACCCCGCAACTACCGCTAGGGCCGGTCGAGACGCTGCTATCGAGTGACGATCTATTGCAAGCGGCCCAGACCCACGCCCAATCGCTGGGTTATGAAGTGGTGATCGACAACACCTGTGACGACTGGGATTACGCGGACGCTACCCGCTATCTGCTGGACCGCTTCGAGCAACTGCGGCAGCACCATGCGAAAGTCTGCCTGCTCTCCGGCGGCGAAGTGACGGTACGCCTGGGCCGGGAGCATGGCGCCGGTGGCCGCAACCAGCAATTCGCCCTGGCCTGCGCGATAGAACTCGCCGAGGCAGGCGACGCCGGCAAGACGGCAGTTCTGAGCGCCGGCAGCGATGGCATCGATGGAAACAGTCCGGCAGCAGGAGCGGTAGCCGACGCCACCACCGTAGCCCGCGGACAAGCGCTAGGCATGGACGCCGAATCCGCACTCGCCCGCTTCGATGCCTATCCCCTCTTCACCGCACTCGGCGACACGCTGGTCACCGGCCCCACCCACAACAACCTGCGCGATCTAAGGATCATGCTCAGCGGCTAGTCCAAGACAAGCGCATTTGGCGGCGAAGCGACGTTTGGGTTCAACCTGAGACGGCTTCAAAATGGGGAGAGGCTGTTCTGCGAGTTTCTGTCGGATCAAGCTTGTTTGAACTGAAGGACCAGGACGAGCGTACATGGTATCGTCTCCTTTACCTAACGAGAGTGCTGGACGTGATTTATGTCCTTCACTGCTTTGAAAAGGACACGAATAAGACGAGCCGGCAAGATTTAGATACGGCCAAGACGCGATTGAAGGAAGTACACGCCCAGATCAGAGAAGAAAAAGCACAATTAAAGAAGGGAACGCGTCATGGCCGTCATTAAAGGCGATATATTCGACAATTTAGGGATCAGCCATTCAAAAGCATCTGAACTGCGGATGCGTGCGGATATGTTAGACGCAATTCTCCGCGTGGTCCATCGCCAAAAATATACGCAAAAGCAACTGGCGGTGATCCTCGACGATCATCAGCCGAATATGAGCGACTTGATGAACGGCAAGATCGCGAAGTTCAGCATAGACAAGCTTGTGCGATACGCGGACAGGCTGGGCATAGAGACCAGAGTTCAGACGGTAGAACACAAAGAACGTCGACTAACCGGCGCGTATTCGGCTCCCGATCATGCCTGAGGCGCCGTACAGTGTAATTCTCATTGATATCCCTTTCAGTTGGTAATTCCGTTGAGACTGGTCCCCATGAAATACGGCCATTCCCGGACGCGACCGCACCTACAATTCCTCAAATCCGATTTAAGGGGCCAAGTCGTGCTGGGACTGTGTTGGCGGTGGGGCGGCATTGGGATCGACCACGCTCTGCGGTTCGAGAATGCGAAGCACGCTTAGGTAAAGAGATGAGGAATGGACTTGAACAGGGGCGCCGTTTATCGCCATGACGAAGACCAACTCGTCTCCGGGACGGCGATACCAACTAGTAGTATTGGTAAGCGTTTGACCGTCGTAGGCCCACACAATCGGATTTGCCAAAAGAGGTACCCAAACCTGGTAAAGGCCGAGCGAAAATCCCTGCTGCACATCCTCTGAGACGGCCGCAATAGGCTGCCCCGAACGTGTAGACACAAGCGAGAACAGTTCTTCTTTTTGTTTGGGTGGCAGCAGCGTGTCACTGAACAGCGCCCTTACCCAACGGCTCACGTCAGACAGGTTGGCGACGATCCCTCCTGCGGCGTCATAAACGGAGAGGTTGACAGTCTTCAGGTCTTGTCCAAGCAAGTTATCCAACGGGAATTGCGAACAAGGCGGGTCGACGTGCGCAACGGTCTCGCAAAACGAGAAGTTATAATATCCACTCGGCATAGCATCGAGCACCCGCTTGGGCGGCACTCGCGGACGGTAATAAGTCTTGTGCAATTCTAAGGGCTCAAGGAGCATTTCCTTGAGCGCGTCCGCATACGGCATCCCACTGGCCCTGCTGACGATCATTCCAGCCAGAATGTATTTCGTGTTGATGTACTGCCAGGGGGGCGAAGGCTTGCCCGTTCCGGGATAGACATAGCCGATCAGCTCATCCTGCTCGAATGTCCGATGAATGTCTGCGGCCAAGTCTGCCTGGAAGGCGGTGTCATTTAGGTATTCCTCGTTGATCGGCGCTGTCAGGTTTAGCAGTTGCTGGATGGTGATGGACGACCATGCAGGATACTGAGGTAGCCACTTACCGACTGTGTCATGGATATCCAGCACGCCCTCCGCCTCCAGCTTCAAGATCAGAACGGCGGTGAAGCTCTTGGTGATGCTGCCGATTTCAAACAGCGTGTCCGGGCAGATGGGTTCCCCGTCCTGGAACGAAGTGCTGCCGGCGGCGAAATCGAGCGCGGGCCCACGTGGCCGATAAACTGACATGCAGGCTGACACCGGAGAAGCCATCCGCCTGGTGCCGCTGGGCAAAGTAATCGTCGACCGCCCGCTGTAAGGCGCGATAGCGGGAATCGCTCTGGATTGCGGAGTGGTGATCTTGCTCGCCCCGGCAGCGGCCATAGGCTGGGCTAACACTCACATAGATGAAAGCGACGATGGACAGTCCGGCCAGAGTGGCCGTGCGCAAGCTAAGAGAAGGTATTTTTTGGAACATTTTCTCCCTCCAATCGAAACCAACGTCCGGTGTTGCCGCGATTATTGGCTGGGGCCACCTGGGTTCTTGGTTGTGGCTCTGGTCCCGATGAAATATGGCTATATCCTCGACGCGACCGCACCAACGGCTTGCTACGGGGCGAACGCCTTGACGGTGCTCTGCCAAGCGAGCTTATGTTCGAGATCAACGACCGGATATTTGAAGGTGTTTACCGGAATGCCACATCTGCCGCCGCCCACGGTGCCTTGCACTCGGCCGGGTTGTGACAAACAGCCGCGTAGTCCGACGGTTCGGGTGTGTAAGCCATGGATAGCAATGGCCGCGGCACAACTTTCCACCAGGGACCGCTGCGGTCGTAGGCAGGGGCCTGGGCGGTTCCGTGGAGAGTAAATGCAGCTGATAATACGGCGAAAAGAACCACATGGAACCTCTTAAGACCCCGTCGAGGCGGGTAGGGAAACTCTGTCATGGCCACACGCCTTCCCGCACTGCCCTAACTACTTGCCGTACAGCATCGACAACAAGAAGTGGCTGCTCCACTTGGATGTAGTGCTCGCTCTTGCATGCAATCCGATGCTGTGAGTCAGGCAGCAGAGCCGCCAATTGATTTTGCCCGGCACGCCAGGCGTTCTCCAGGTCCAATGGAAAACCGGCGGGCAAGCCGCTCGCAGGTAGAGCAATGGGCAAGCCCCGTGAGAGGACATATAGGGGCAGGGGCCGCAACGGCTTGATTTCGCCGTTTTACTCATCAGATCCGCTGCCGCGGCGAAGTCGATATTTTCCAAGTCCGGATAGTTCTTGAAGACTGGCGGTACTGACATCGCGAGCTGTTCGAATAGAAGCCCGTTCGTTGGTCCGAGTAGTTCCGCAAGATTTTCCGGGTACGCGTCGACCAGGACCAAACCTACAATTGAGTAGGGATAGGTAGCGGTGTACATCCGGGCCATGATGCCGCCCAGCGAGTGAGCCGTTAGAACGTATGGGCCAGAAATCTGCGCGGCCGTTAAGAGCGCGTGAAGGTCTGACACGATCTCGGGGATGGTCCGGGGCATCGGAACAGGATCACTGCGGCTGAACTGATTGTCTGAGAGAGTCGTTCCAGGCCGATCGTAGGCGCAAACGTGCGTGAACTCCGCAACCTCAGGAAGAACAGGTTTTTGACCGGGATGATCAGATATAGTCCAAATTGCTGCCGTGTTGCGGAACCCGGATTCAAGAATAACGGTCGGACTCCCTGTGCCGTGGCACTCCAGATACAATCGGCGGCCGTTGCCGATCTCGACTAGACCGGAGAAGTCACCTTGCGCAGCATTCATCGAGGCCGACTGGGAAGCGCCCGTTTGAGCATAAAGACTCGGCCAGATGAGAACACACGCAAATAGTAAACGGCTCGTTCTGCGGCAATAACTGCAGGATTTTAGATGCGTTGGACATATGGTTCTGTTAAAGCCCCAGCCTTCCCAGTGTGCCTCAACCGAGCGAGATCGCTCGTTTGGTCGCTTGCTGGTTTGCACAGTAGGCTTCTGTGAAGTTCCGCGCCATAGAGGGAGCTACACAATCGTTCTATGTGACTCCACATGGAAGCACCGCTGATGTCATGGTGATTGTTCCGTCTTTCCCTGAACGCCCTGGTTCCGATCTCAAACAGCGTGTCCGGGTAGCTGGGTCTCGCATCCTGAAGCGAAGTGCTGCCGCTGGCGATATCGAGCGCCGGCCCAATAGCCGAGAGACTGACATGCAGGCTGATACCAGGAAGCCATCCGCCTGGTGTCGCTTGGCAAAGTTGTCGACCGCCTTCTTTGGCCGTGGCCATCTGTGAGCAGGCCACGATCGCAGCACGCCCTGGTCCCGATGAAATAAAGCCATATCCTCGACGCGACCGCACCTACAAATTCCTCGCAATCCGATCTAAGGGGCTAGGTTGTGCTGGGGCAGGAAGGCGGTAGCGGGGCATTGGGATCGACCACACTCTGCGGTTCGAGAATCCCCAGCACTGTCCGGTAAAGAAATCCGAGGTCGGAGTCGGGTTGAGCAGGGGCCCCGTTTATCGCGATGACCACGACCAATTCGTCTCCGGGACGTTGAAACCAACTAACAGTGTTGACAAACGATTGACCCGTATAGGTCCAGAGAATCGGATTTGCCAAAGAAGATAACCAAACCTGGAAAACGCCAAGCGAAAACCCCTGCTGCACATTCTTTGAGACGGCCGCAATGGGCTGCCCTGAAGCTGTAGACACAAGCGAGAACAGCTCTTCTTTTTGTTTGGATGGCAGCAGCGTGTCACTGAACATCGCCCTTACCCAACGGCTCACGTCCGGCAGGCTCGCGACGATCCCTCCCGTGGCGTCGAAAACGGAGAGGTTGAGAGTCTTCAGGTCTTGTCCAAGGAACTTATCCATGGGGAATTGCGGACAAGGCGGATCGACGTGCCCAACGGTCTCGCAAAATGACTGGCTAAAATATCCACTCGGCATAGCATCGAGCACCCGCTTGGGCGGCACTCGCGGACGGTAATAAGTCTTGTGTAATTCTAGCGGCTCAAGAACCATTTCCTTGAGCGCGTCGGCATACGACATGCCACTGGCCTTGCTGATGATCATTCCAGCCAGAATGTATTTCGTGTTGATGTACTGCCAGGGGGGCGAAGGATTGCCCGTTCCGGGATAGACATAGCGGATCAGTTCATCCTGCTCGAATGTCCGATGAATGTCTGCCGCCAAGTCTGCCTGGAAGGCGGTGTCATTTAGGTAGTCGTCGTTGATCGGTGCTGTCAGGTTTAGCAGTTGCTGGATGGTGATGGACGACCAGGCGGGATACTGAGGTAGCCACTTGCCGACTGTGTCGTGGATATCCAGCACGCCCTGCGCCTCCAGCTTCAACATCAGAACGGCGGTGAAGCTCTTGGTGATGCTGCCGATCTCAAACAGCGTGTCCGGGCAGATGGGTTCCCCATCCTGAAACGAAGTGCTGCCGCTGGCGATATCGATCGCGGGCCCAGTAGCCGAGAAACTGACATGCAGGCTGGCGCCAGAGAAGACGCCTGCCTGGTGCCAGTGGGCAAAGTAGTTGTCGACCGCCCGCTGTAAGGCGCGATAGCGGGAATCGCTCTGGATTGCGGCGTGGTGATCTCGCTCGTCCCGGCAGCGGCCATAGGCTGGGCTGACACTCACATAGACGAGAGCGGCGATGAACAGTCCGGCCAGAGTGCCCGCGCGCAAGCTAAGAAATGATTTTGTATGCAAGATCTTCTCCTTCCCATCGAGACATTCGGCCAGATGAGAACACATGCAAATAATAAACGGCTCGTTCGCGGCAATAACTGCAGGATTCTAGGTGCGTTGGACATATAGTTCTGTTAAAGCCCAGCCTTCCCGGTGTGCCTCAATCGAGCGAGATAGCTCGTTTGGTCGCGAGGTAGTTTGGACTGTAGGCTTCCCTGGAATTCCGCGCCATAGAGGGAGCTACACAATCGTTCTATGTGACTCCACAGGGAAGCATTGGCTCGGGAACGGGCAGTGACGTTGCTCAGCCGGGAAATTTTATGCCAGAATTCCCAGGGCAGGAGTCAGCTTGAAGGACCGTCGAGGGGTGAGCCAGCGGTTGCCGTCGCGATTCCGCAAATACGCGGGAAGCGGCGTCTTGCTTTGGCTGCTTTTCTTCTCCATCGCGCCGGGAGCATTGGGCCAATACGTCTCGACCGCATGGACAACTGAAAACGGTTTACCAGACAACGACATTCGAGCTATTACGCGAACACGCGACGGGTATCTGTGGATGACAACAAACGCGGGTCTGGTGCGGTTTGATGGAGTGCAATTCCGCGTTTTCAGTGCGCTCAATACACCGGGACTTCTTAGTGACCTCTACTCCTTTGGCGCCCTATTGGAAGACAGACAAGGAATCTTATGGGCGGGCACATCGCAGGCAGGCGCCATTTTCTACCGCGATGGTGTTTTCCGGACCCTGACGACCAAGGATGGATTGCCAAACGACCGCGTCCTTCGTATCGATCAGGGACCGGATGACCGGATTTGGATCTTCACCAACCCAGGGTTGAGTTATTGGAAACAAGGAGAGGTCTTTCAGGTGCACCCACCGCCAGGCGCTTCTTTGGAAGCGCAGCTTGATAACCCCGAGAAATTTTTTGGCCGCGATGGACCTTTCTGGGGTAAGTGGCGCATGGATGCATTCGGGTGGCAGCGTTTTGCGTACGGTGAATGGTCGCGGTTCCCTCTTCCTTCCCGGGTCAAAAGCCCCAACGAGCTAAGAATTGCCTCCATCTTCGAAGATGCAAAGCGCCGATTGTGGTACAAGTTGCACCGCGATCCCGGCGAGTACTACTGCTTGGAAGGCGGACGTTTGAAAGTCTACAAAGGTCTTCCGCGAGCATCGTTTGTATCCTATTTAGATGACCAAAACCATTTATGGATAAGCGATCGCGGCGGTAACACAGCGCTCTGGAAAGATGGGCGCACTGAGAGCCTGAAGAATCTATCCACTCCATCCTTGTTTCATGTATTGGAAGAGGCCGACGGAGGATTCTGGGTAGGCACTCTCAACGCCGGGATTCTTCACGTCCGGCCGGAATTGATCCGCTGGATTGCACATCAGGGCGGTCCCGAGGTCGGCGCAACTCTGCTTCGAAGTAGGACGGGAACGCTTTGGGTTGGCAGCGTCGGGCTGGCAAAATTCGGTGACAAGCCCTCCCAACGCTTCTATCCTCATGGACCGGGCTTTTCTGATGGAAATCTGATTACCGCACTATACGAGGACGCGACTGGTACCTTGTGGGTTGGTACGCGGGCAGGCGTACAACAATTCCGGAATGGGCGTTTCCGTCATGATCCATCTTTGGACAAGATCGAGGGCGAGATTTCCGCTATTGTCGGCGATCGCGCGGGTCGTTTGTGGTTTGGAACCAACCGCGGACTCTACTGCCTTTGGAACCGCCATCTAACGGTCTATAAGAGAACGGACGGGTTGGCAGGAGACTCGGTCACTGCGCTGCTGGTGGACAAAAAGAACACACTGTGGGTCGGAACAGATCGGGGCCCTTCCTGTCTTTCGGGCAATCGCATCACACCCTGGGCAGAAACCCATCACTGGCAATCGGGCGCCGTTGCCTCCCTTTACGAGGATGTTAATAACATATTGTGGGTCGGAACAGATGATCGCGGCCTGGTCCGGATTGCGGACGACGCACCCGCCTATTTCACAACCAATCAAGGTCTGCCTGGTAATACGATTTATCAGATCCTTGACGACGACTTGGGATTTCTATGGCTGGGAACCAAGAATGGCTTAGTCCGCTTGCGTAAAGACGAGCTCAGTGAATTTGCGGCCGGCCGGCTCAAGCACGTCACCTCAACCAGATACGGCGAGACCGATGGCGTCGTTCATCCAAATTGCGCGGTATTGGGTCAACCCGGAGGGTACAAGGCGAATGATGGAACTCTTTGGTTTTCAACCGTCGGCGGTATTGCAATTGTGAATCCGAAGAGTTTACCTATCCAGTCAAACCCGCCCGATGTTTTGATCGAGGAAGCATTGCTGGATCAACGTCCGGCATCGCCTCAAAACGGTGTACTGTCAGTGATGTCTCGACAGGCCAACCTGGAGATTCATTACACAGCGCTTAGCGGCTACAAACCCGAACAAATTTCCTTCCGGTACAAACTTGTGGGACTGGATGGCGATTGGGTGGATGCGGGCACGCGGCGCACCGCATATTATTCTCATTTACCGTCGGGCAACTATGATTTCCGCGTGATTGCAGGCAACAGCAACGGCGTGTGGAATAGGCTGGGCGCCCAATTGCACGTTTTCGTACCCGCTCCTTTTTACCTCCGTGGGTGGTTTGTTACCCTCATGGCACTCACCACTGTAGGGCTGTTGATAGTTGTATGGCAATACCGCATGGGACAAATCAAAAGGGCGCATGCGGCACAACAGGCATTTTCCCGCCAATTGATTGCATCGCAGGAAAGCGAGCGTAAAAGAATTGCCGCCGAACTTCACGATAGCCTGGGGCAGCGGCTCGTCATCATCAAGAATCTTGCAGCGATTTTCCTGAATTCCCGTGATGGCCAGCGCGGCCGGGCAGATGGAAATGTTGAGGAGATTGTTAGTGAAGCGTCCGAGGCTCTCGGGGAAGTAAAAGAGATTTCGTACAATCTGCGCCCCTACCAATTAGACCGCATCGGCTTGACGAAGGCTATCCAAGCCATAACCAGGACTGCCGCGGCAGCTTCCCCGATCGTATTTAGCTCCGCCATCGATGACATCGATGACATTTTTCCCAAACTCACTCAGATCAATTTCTACCGGATGGTGCAGGAAGGAGTGAACAACATTATCAAGCACTCTGAGGCGAGCGCGGCGAGCGTGATGGTTCATCGCGAGCAGCACCGAATCGTACTCACCATGAACGACGACGGAAAAGGATTTCAGACAACGCATCCGGGTGAGGATTTGAGGCGCACAGGGTTTGGTCTCGTCGGCATAGTCGAGCGCGCGGAACTGCTTGGCGGCGCCGCCGTTGTCCAATCGGAGCCTGGACTCGGCACATCCATTCGGATTGAAATCAAGCTCAAGGATATTCCCAATGGACGATGAAGTCCGTATCGTAATTGCCGACGATCACCCCGTATTGCGACGTGGCCTCGTGCAAGTGATTGAGAGTGATCCGCTGCTGAAGGTGGTCGCCGAAACCGGTGACGGTATCGCAGCGCTTGCGCAGATTCGGGCCTTGGAACCAAAGATCGCCGTCCTCGATGCGGACATGCCGAAGCTCGATGGCCTCGGCGTATTGCGAGAGATCCAGAAGAGGAGACTTCCCGTCGAAGTTGTTTTTCTCACCATTCATGACGAGGAAGATCTTTTCGACACCGCCATTGAGCTAGGCGCGAAGGGCTACATCCTCAAGGACAGCGCTCTAACGGAAATTGTTGCCGGGATACGGACAGTTTCGGCTGGAAAACACTATTGGAGCGCTGCCTTGGCATCGTATCTGGTGCAGCACCGCAAGCGCGCTCAGGCCTTGGCTCAGAGGCACCCTAGCCTGAAAGATCTGACCCCATCGGAACGACGCATTCTCGGCATGATCGCCCATGGCAAATCGAGCAAAGAAATTGCTGCGGAGCTTTTCATCCACTATCGGACGGTCGAGAACCATCGCACCAATATTTGCGAAAAGTTGAACCTCCACGGTCCTAATACTTTGATTCGATTTGCACTTCAGCACAGATCCGAGTTGTAGACCGTGCGCGCGAATCCGGCGGCGTCAGAAATCATGTGGCTCCCTCTATTCCTCATGGGGTCCAATCGAATTAGAGTAGGTCTTGGCGCAGGTGTGATGA
Organism: uncultured Acidobacteriaceae bacterium; assembly: GCA_963847155.1. GTDB lineage: Bacteria > Acidobacteriota > Terriglobia > Terriglobales > Acidobacteriaceae > PALSA-350. Next base: position 180,567 of record CAWJZH010000017.1, read on the forward strand.
CACTTTTGATCGTCGATGACAATACCTCCGTTCGCCGGCTAATCCGAAGCATAGTCGCTAGTGTGGCCGAGGAAATACATGAGTGTGAAAGCGGAATGACAGCTCTCGCCGCTTACCTCGAATACCATCCCGACGTTGTCTTGATGGATATCGAGATGAAAGATCTGGATGGAATCGCCGCAACTATGCAGATCAAAGCAGCTCATCCTGCGGCTAAGATCATCATGGTTACAAACTACGATGATGTCGAGCTACGCGAAGCAGCTCGGCATGCGGGCGCTTGTGCTTACGTGCTCAAGCACAGCCTGCTGGAAGTCAACGCAATATTGCGCTCCCTATCCCAACATTGAACGGGGAGCCCAACGCCTCCATCGGCTGCCTCATTTGCCCGGCTGCTATATGTGGAACCACACAGAACGAATGTGTAGCTTCCTCTATGGGTTGCGCCGGCATAGACGCCTACAGTGCAAAGAGCGCTGAGCAATGGAGCTATTGGAGTTTCCCTGATGAAAGACGTGTATTATGGGCAGGTTTGTTCTGTCCGTCCGCTATCGGGGCCAAGAGACATAAAAACAGAAAAACGGCTGCTACTGAATCTCCAACCAAAATAGAGGGGAACTCCAGTGAAGACATTTGGCATGCGTCCGCGATGTCGATACACCCCAGTTGCGGCGGCCGGATTGATGCTCGCCTTCCTGCTTTTAACACCCCACGCTGTCCTCGCACGCGATGATCAGGCCACCTCGCGGGCGCTCGACTCGAGTAGTCGCAGCGCGCTCGACAAAGCACTCGATGAAGGGTTCGCTGCGTCGGGAATGCCCGGGACCACAGCCGGCTTGTGGATTCCGGGCCATGGTAGCTGGGTAGCATCGCGCGGGGTTGCCGATCTGGAGACGCGCCGGCCAATGACTCCGGATCTGCAAGCCCCGATCGGCAGTATCACGAAAACCTTCACCGCCCTGATCGCCCTGCACCTGGTTGGTCAAGGGAGTCTAAGACTCGACGACACCATCGACCACTGGTACCCGTGGATTGCCGACGCGTCGCTCATCACGGTGAAGATGTTGATGAACCACTCGAGCGGCATTGCCGACATCGGCCAACAGCAGGTCGATCTGCACTGTGCCGATCCGGATCACTTCGTGAATCCCGAGGAACTCATCGAGATCGGCGCCGCACTGCCTCGAGCGCCGTTCGCTCCCGGGGATGGCTACTTGTATTCGAGCACAAACACCATCATCCTGGGCCGGATCCTGGAGAAGGTCACCAACCAGAGCTATGAGTCGCTGATAAGCGAGCACCTCCTCGAGCCGCTCCGGCTCCAACGTACGAAGCTCGATACCGACGGCCGGCTCGACCCGCCATTCAGCCGTGGGTACACAGACTTCTGCCCGAACCTTCCTCCACACACCGACACGTCAAGGTGGGTGCAGTTCTCCTTCGCTGCCGGCGCGCTCGCCTCAACAATCGACGACCTGCACGCATGGGGGGTTGCACTCGGCGAGGGGTTCGGACTGACAAAGAAGCTGCGCCGCGCTCGCATCGACGATGTCGCACCGGGCAGCGACTCCGGGCTCGGTGTTGTCATCCAATTCGACCCGCGGACCAACCGTATCATCTCGCTCGGTCATGCCGGCAGTGAACCTGGCTATTCGGCTAGCGTCCAGTACTACACCTGCTCCGGAGCCGTGTGGGCGTTACAAGGCAACGGGGATGGTGGAACCGGTGAAGCCTTCGTGGCCGTTTTCAAGGCGCTTCAGCCCGTTGTCGAATCTCTGGTCACGTCACCGTCCGGCTGTCTGGACGACCGGAACGAGGACACCAGGGACAACCCCCGCAATCGGAACGAGCGACGATAGAGCTAAGGTCAGGATTTCACCATTTCATGTTGATTCGCTAACGGAGGAGAGTCGATGTCATCAAGGTTGGATTACGAGGCTCCTCCGACGCGCTTTTTCCACGTCAATTGCGACAATTGACAAGCCGTTATCCAGTGCGGCGTGAAATGGAGGAAAATACATCTTGAGTATGTGCGTTCCGGAGAAGGGAAAACGACGGCAAGCTCGTCATCCAATTTCGCGAAGCGTAGTTACGAAGTTCCGGGGAGAACTCATGCGAGGAATTGTATGTAGTAAATGGCTGATGCTGGCTGGGCTTCTCTTAGCGCAGGGTGCCGCCTTTTCACAAGCCGACCAACAGAGCGGGAGCTTTATGGTAAGCGCTCATTCCGGGCAAGCGCCGTTAATCCAAGTCAACGGCCGTTCTTACGTGGCTGTCGACGCATTAGCGCGACTAATGAGTGGTTCCCTTAGCTATCAGGGAAGTCAAATCACAATGACACTGCCGGCCGCCGCAACTGGCTCCGTTCCTCGGGGTAGTCATCCAGCGACTACCGGGCTCTCCAAGGATTTCTCAAATGCAACCATTGAAACCCTGAGCGACATCAGGGAATGGCGAAGCGCACTCCTGAACGCGGTTCAGAACGGTTTCCCGCTGACGGAAGTTTGGCTGGATGCTTACCGTTCGCAAGCCACCAAGAACCTTCATCTGACATATGTAGCGGCCGCCACCAATTCCGATCGCAATGCGCTTCAGTTGCTGAGCAAGGAGTTCGACCATATGCAAGAGCTCAGTAATAAGATTCTCACGGCGCGCAAAAACTTGAGCTACATTACTCCAGACAGTTTGAAGAAGGATGCGCTGGACCAGAAAATCATGAATTGCGCACACTCCCTGGCCGCGATGGCGACCAGCGGGGAGTTTCAGGACAATGGATTGTGTCGTTGAGGGCGATCAGCCTCCGAAGAGCTGAGCCTCGACCTACTTCGAAAACAGTCCGAGCAGGCTGCTGAAAAAGCTACATTTTGCATGTTTGATTCTTGTCTAAGTTGGGTTTAGCGGTGTTTTGCTGCTGGATTTGGCAGATTTCTATGCTCTGCTAGCCGTTTTGGCGGTTTGCAGAGACACACGGCCTCATCAGGCCCCGGCAGCAACTGTAGTCAGCTTTCGCAACCGCACCAATTTGTAAGCTGCGGCTGCATCACATGGCGAGATCCAAAAGACTCCGCGGCAAGCTCCCGCTTGACCGGTGTCCTTCTGCGTAAGCCTGAATCAGTCGTGCGCCTCCTACCCTTCGGTGATTCCAATCGCAAGCTCAGTGGACGAACGACGCCATGGCCTGGATGGAATAGTGTCAATTGTGGTGTGTTCCGGTACCGCACCTCTGGACCTGTCAAAAAGCCGACTCAATACAGCACACCCAGCACTTGGCGCACATGGCGGGGATGTTCGAGCTCATCAACGAGTGCGACAGAAAAATCCTCAGCCGAAATGCTGCTCTGGCCGTCTGGGCCCGTCATGAACGTGTTTCCGCTAAGCCGAAACGCGCCAGTACGTTCGCCAGGCTGGATGAGCGCAGCCGGACTGAAACTCGTCCAATCGAGGTCTGACTGCTTCAGGATTGAGAGAGCTTCTTTGTGGGCCAGTCCGTGAGATATCCACTGGGGTGGAAAATGCGGCGTGTCTACAATTGGAACGCCTGGAGCGACTTCAAGATTTCCGGCTCCTCCGACCATCAGGAACCGCCGCACTCCTGTTTGCTCCAGAGCCGAGAGCAGTGAACGGGTTGCGTCCGCGAGTAGACGCGTGGCATCTTCGGGTGGAGCATACGCACTGATGACACCGTCTGCCCCGTTGGCGCTGTCGGCCACGCTCTGCGAATCAAGCACGTCTCCAGCGCGCACATCTACGTCAGTGCGCGTAATTTTCGATGGATCGCGGACGACTGCAGTTACCTTGTGTTGACGTGATACGAGTTCATCGAGAATTCGGCTCCCGATCATGCCTGAGGCGCCGTACAGTGTGACTTTCATTGATATCCCTTTCAGTTGGTAATTCCGTTGCGATTGTTGATCTGAACGATTCATCGGTTTCAGACCGATTTTGCAAACTGCCATAGCGCACGCCATGCCACCCGCCGATTATTGCGAGTTCGTAGCTATCAACGCCGCGGGATCCATGCGGGCGGCGCAATCAATAGACAAGCTGGGCATCCTGAGCGGTTTCTCGGGCCGTTGGCTTAACTCGAAACCAAATCGTGTATAGGGCGGGCAAGAACAGAAGTGTGAGCACCGTCCCAACCGCAGTGCCGCCAATAAGCGTGTAGGCCAGGGATCCCCAGAACACGGAAAAGGTCAGCGGAATGAAGGCAAGCACTGCAGCCAAAGCCGTAAGCACGACTGGGCGGGATCTCTGCACGGTGGCTTCAACGACCGCGTGAAAGTCATCGAGGCCCTCGCTTTTGTTCGTCTTGATCTGCCCAATCAGGATCAGTGTGTTGCGCATCAGGATCCCAGCCAGGGCAATCAGACCGAGAATGGAGTTGAAGCCGAAGGGCACGTGAAACAGGAGAAGCGTAGGAACCACGCCGGCGAGCCCTAAAGGAGCGGTAAGGATGGTCATGGCCAGCGCGGAAAGAGACCTGACCTGAACGATGATGACGAGCAGCATGCAAACCAGCATGACGGGAAACATCTTGGCGATCGAATCGTTCGCCTTTGCAGAGTCCTCTTCATTTGCCCCGGCGCGGATACTGTAGCCGGCCGGCAGTCGATCAATGATCGGTTGAATCGCTTTTGCGATTTCCGCCGTCACCTGCGGTGGCTGCAGCGAGTCATCGAGATCGCTTTGCACCGTGATCGTTGGCACGCGGTCGCGCCTCTTCAGAATCGGATCCTCTTCCTCGACGCTGACCGTTCCGATCTGGCTTAGCGGAATCAATCGCCCGCTATTGCTGGTTAGCGTTAGGTTGAGCAGCTTCGTCGGATCGAGGCGGTTTGGTCCAGAGGTGCGGGCCACCACGTCGACTGTACGGATCCCTTCGCGGACCTGCGTTACGGTCACGCCTGTGGTGAGGAATTGGATCTGCTGGGCGACATCGGACGAAGAAAGGCCCATGAGTCGAAGACGATCCTGATCGAGTACAAAATGCTCGACGGGAGCGCGGTCATTCCAGTCTTCGTTGGCCTGCCGTACATTACGGATTTTCCTGCATTTTCGCTAACACCTGATCGGCAATCGTTCGCACATACGTTTGGATCCGGCCCCATCACTCGGAACGCAATCGGCCAGGGCGAATATGGACCAAATACGAACTTGTTAGCCCGAAGTCGTGCTTCGGGAGCAAGTCCCGCCGCTACCTCGCGACGAAATCGGAGGATGAGCTCATCTCTATCTTTTGGATTTGGCGTCAGAACCATCATCTTGGCGAAATTTGGAACAGGAAGATCGGGATTGTAGGCGAGCCAGAAACGCGGCGCGCCCCCGCCAATATACGAGCTGACAATCTTGGTTTCAGGCTGTGCGCGGAGCCAGGTTTCGACCCTGCGTTACCGTAGCCTGGGTCGTTTCGATGCTGGAACCCTGCGGCAGCGTGATATCAACCAACACCTCCGCCCTGTCGGATGTAGGAAAGAACTGTTGCTTGACGAAGCCCATTCCGAACGCCGCTGCGAAGAAAACGAGTACGACTGCGCTGGCGACCAGCAACTTGTGCTCGACAGACCAGACGATCAGCCTCCGAAATCGTCGATAGTTGGGCGTCTCGTAGATTGCAGCATAGCCTCCCTCCATCGGGGCAATCTTAGGGAGAAGCTTGACGCCGAGATAAGGAGTGAACGTAACAGCAACAATCCAGGATGCGAGCAGCGCGAAGCAGACGACCCAGAACAGGTTTCCGCAATATTCGCCTACTCCCGAATGCGCAAAACCAATGGGCATCAGTCCGATGACCGTCACGAGCGTTCCGGCGAGCATCGGCGCTGCTGTGTGACTCCAGGCATAGGTCGCTGCCTTCACGCGATCCCAACCTTCCTCCATCTTCACGACAATCGACTCGATCGAAATGATCGCGTCGTCCACCAACAGACCGAGAGAGAGAATGAGCGCGCCCAGCGTGATGCGGTCGAGCTCTTTGCCTGTCATCAGCATGAGGACGAGCGTCGCCGAAAGTGTAATGGGCACTGCCGCGGCCACCACGATGCCCACGCGCCAGCCGAGACTGACAAGACCCACAATCATGACCACAAGCAATGCAATTAGAAATTTCTGTTGAAACTCGCCGACCGCTTGTTTGATGATGGCCGATTGATCGGTCACCTTTTCAAAGGTCATTCCGACAGGGAGACCTCGCCTGGATCTTCTTCCGTTCTGCCTCCAGCGATTTCCCAAGTTCCAGGCCGTTAAAGCCTTCCCTCATCACGACGTTGAGCATCATGGCAGGCTGGCCATTGTGACGGACAAGGAAGGTCGGCGGGTCTTCGTACCCTCGTCCCACATCTGCGATATCTGAAAGCTTCAGAGTCCTGCCGCCCGCGGTAATAGGCGTATCTCGAATCTTGTCAAGACTGGTCAGAGCGCCATCCAGGCGGATATATACCTGGGCGTCTTTGGTATCGATCGATCCCGCGGGCGTTACAGCATTCTGCCTTACAAGGGAATCGAAGATGTTCCGCGCGCTGACACCTAGCGTTGCGATCCGATCATTCGAAAACTGAACAAAGATTCGTTCGGGCCGCTCTCCGAAGATATTCACCTTTTCGACGCCGTCGATATGCAACAAGTTCTGCCGCAGAGTCTCGGCCTCTCTGGTCAGCAGCCGGGGCGGCAGCCCTTGCGCTTCCAGGGAATAGACTGCGAAGACCACATCCTTGTATTCGTCGTTTACGACTGGCGGTAAGACTCCGAGCGGCAACTTGGAGCTTTCGTCCTGGATCTTCTTACGCCCTTGATAGAACTCTTGTTGAACTGCGTCAGGAGGTGTGTAGTCCTGAAGCTGGACGGTGAGGAAAGCAAGGCCCGGCCTCGTATAGGTATCCACATGATCGTAGTAGGTGAGTTCCTGCATCCGCTTTTCAAGAGGGTCGGCCACCAGGTCCTGCATCTCCTCGGCCGTTGCACCCGGCCATGCTGCGACGACCGTAAACACCTTGATCGTGAGGTTGGGGTCTTCGGCACGACCCAGCTTGAAATATGCGAAAACTCCCGCCAGGATGACCGCGAGTAAGAAGAAGAGAGTGACAGATCGCTCTCGCACCGCAAGTGCGGAAAGATTCAGACTGCTCCTGGCATGGCGTTCCTTTTGGAAATCGGGTTCCTGGATTTCAAAATTGCTCATCGGATCGCCGCCCTCTGGTCGTCGACCCGGACCTGTTGGCCTTCACTGAGCAGATGCGCTCCCAAGGCGACAATCCGTTCCCCTGGCTGCACACCAGCCGGAAAGGATGGCGTCTTCTGCTTCTAAGCGCAGCACGTTTACCTGGTGAAACGAAACAGTCGAAGACTTTTCATTGAGGACCCAGACACCAGGCCCCTTGCCTCGATCGGTGAGAGCGCCGAGCGGAACTTTGGAGCGCGCTAATCGGTCAGGCGTCGGGAGGCCGATCGTGACCGTCTCTCCAAGTGGAGCATTCGCATCGGCGCCTTCGAGAACGAACCGCGCTTCGAAGGTGCGCGTTGCCGGATCCGCCGCTTCAGAGAGTTGTCTCAAGCGCGCTGGAGAGCTCTCCGGGCGCCGCATAAAGCGAGGCGCGAGCAACTGAGCCAAGATTGGGGCGCACCGTTTCGGGAAGGTAAACTGCGGCTTCGCGTGGACCGGCATGGGCGAGCTTGATCACGGTCTGTCCCGCCGCAACGACCTGCCCAGGTTCGGCGAGGGTTTCGACGACTATCCCATCCGCGTCGGCAACGAGGAGCGAATAGTCGCCCTCGTCTTTGGCCACCAGGGCTTGTGCCTCCACTGCCGCGAGTTGGGCCTTTGCGGCATCAGCTGCTGCCTTGATCTGGTCATATGCGGAAGCAGAAACGGCGCCGGTGCTGACCAATCCGCGATAGCGCGCCTCGTCAGCGGCGGCCTGTGCCGCTTTGGCTTTCGCCACTTCGACGTTTTGAGTCTGGGTAGTGATGACGTGTGCATAGTCAGTCACATCGATGCGCATGAGCGGCTGACCAACGCGAACCGTCTGCCCGACATCAACCAATCGCTTCGTCACTTTGCCCGGAACGCGAAATCCGAGGTCGCTCTGAACCCGAGCCGTGACGACCCCCGTGAAGCTGCGGTCACCCTCTTGCGCATGCGTCACTGTCGCGACGCGCACCAGTTCCGGTATGGTCCTGGGATCTTGACGCTCTTTGGTGTTGCATCCTGAGATGGCCACCATCAGAAGAAGGGCAATCAGAAGCGCGAAAGGCGATTTCGAGGCTGGCATGATTCGACTCCACAGAAGCAACTGGAGTCGAAATTAGTATACGAGTGATGAATTTGTCAACTCATTACTTGTAAGTTTTATTCCACCATTCAGGCAGTCAGAGAGCGGATTGCGACATTGGCGACTGCAAGTGCTTCTTCCTGCTGACTTCTGCCGGCCTGATCGAGGAGAGTTGGATGGTAGAACAACTCGGTCATGCGAGCGATCGCCCTCGCGGTCTCTTCCAGAGGCGTCTTGCGCTCAAAGTCACCAGACTCGCGTCCCTGAGTGATAATCCGCCGAATCATCTGGTAGATGCCTTCTCTGAATCGGCCAATAGAGTCCCAGTTTTCTTCGAACGACACCGAAACCATTTCATGTATCTTTTTCTGTTCGCTAAGCAATCGCCATGTGACTGCCTCTAAACCCAAGAAAACCCGGCGTAATTTCTCAACTGGGGATTTGGTTTGCTCCACAGATTCGTCGATGCCCCCCAGAGCTGCGCCAAGGCAATGCCAGCACATCGCCTCTCCGATCGCCTGCTTGGAATCGAAGAACTTATAGATATAAGGCGTCGAAAGGTGAATCGACTTGGCGATATCGGCAAGAGTCGTTTTCTTATAGCCGTAGAGTCGAAAATGTTCGTCAGCCGCCTGCAGGATCTGCTGGCGGCGTTTGTGCTCGACCGGGCCCCTCTGGCCGGAAACCCCGCTGGCTTCGATTGTCGCCTCTTGCTCCATAGCATTTTTGATCATAGCTTACGATTGCGCTTGACACAATGTTATGATTTACGATAATCGTTACTCATTATGGCTCGGTCAAGCTATGTATCCTCCTCGTCCATCGAAATCGGAACCGGCCCTGCGCTCTATTCAACATCAATATCGTGTATGGTTCTGTCGGTTGCGGCGGTCCTCCTGGCCGGGTGCTCGGTCGGGCCTCGGTACAAGCGACCCATCGCAGCCCTTCAGCCTTACCACAATGCTCCAGGCATAGAATCCCGTACGGCCGCTCTTCCCACTCCTTCGCTTGATACCTGGTGGACGGGATTCAACGACGCGGAGCTCACGAACATCATCGAGCGAGCACTCGCTCAGAATCTCGATCTTGCGGCATCGTTCGCACGCGTCCAGCAGGCCAGGGCCGCAGCACAGGAAGCCGGCGCGAGTCGCAAGCCGGAATTCGATGTTGCGGGAAGCGACGTGGCCTCTCGCCAGTCCATCGCAACTCCCATAGGACGAGCTGTTTCGGGCGTCATTCCAGGGTTCAACCGAAACCAGAACATTCTCGACCTCGGAATTGCAGCCACTTGGGAGACAGATCTCTTCGGCAGCCTTAGGCGCGGCTCCGAAGCAGCTAACGCGGAGGCTCAAGCGGCTGAAGCGCAACGCCTCGGGATTCGAGTCTCGGTTGCCGCAGAGGCGGCGGACACCTACTTACAGATCAGAGGCGCACAAGTGCGTCTCGCTTTTGCCCACGAACAGATTGTCACCGATGAACATCTGCTGAAATTGATCCTGCAAAGACGGAATGCTGGAGTTGCATCAGATCGGGAGGTCGCGCAAACAGAAGCTCTGCTCTCGCAGGCGAAAGTGACCGTTCCAGGGCTCAACATAATCCTTGAGGCGCAGCTTAATCGGCTGGATGTTTTGATGGGCGCGCAGCCCGGTACCTATGCCGCGGAACTGAGCGCGCCGAGGGATATTCCGGCCATCCCCGGCATCGCCAAGAGTCTCGACACCGCCGATTTGCTCCGGCGCCGGCCCGATATCATCGCCGCCGAGAGAAGACTCGCGGCCAGCAATGCGCGCATCGGACAGGCTCTTGCTGAGTACTACCCGAAAATATCGCTTTCGGCTTTGCTCGGCAGCGAAGCCGAAACCCCGGCGAACCTGTTTCGCGAGGCTGGGTTTCAGCCAGTGGTTGTCGCCGGACTTCGCTGGCGTTTATTCGACTTCGGCCGCATCGATGCGGAGGTGAAGCAGGCTCGCGGCTCCAATGCCGAAGCGCTGGCCCAATTTCGCAGTTCCGTGCTGCGTGCCGCCGAGGACGTAGAAGATTCTTTTAGTGCGTTGGTACAAGCTGAATCGCAGCGCGATGAGCTTATCCGCGAGATCGGCTCCCTTCAGCGGGCTAAGGATCTCTCTCAGCAGTCTTACGAAGCTGGAGTAATTCCGCTGACCGATGCGCTCGACGCAAACAATCAACTCCTCGTTGCGAAAGACGAACTCGCTTCATCCCGCGAAAGTGCGGCGCGCGCGGCAGTCAGTTCCTTCCGGGCGCTCGGCGGCGGTTGGACCCCTTAGGCATTCAACACCTTGGCCAAGAGAGACCGAATTCATGTGACCAGAGCTGCTACAACATCCGATGTCTTCAACGCAATTGCGGAGCCGAGGCGGCGGCAGATCATCGGGCTCTTACGCGATCGCGAGGAATGGACCGTCGGAGAAATAGCCTCTCGAATGAAGATTGCCCAACCCGCTGCGTCCAAACACCTTCACGTGCTGAAAGAGGTTGGCGTAGTAACTGTTATCAAGCGCGGTCGGTTTAGGTGTTATCGACTGCACCCGGCAAGTCTGAACCCTCTGTTTGAGTGGGTGGGTACCTGCAAACTCAGAACCTGAGTGGGTTTGCGCCGAATGCAAGTCAATTCACACGCGCCTGCAAACTCTGAATCAGTTACCAAGATTGGAGAACGACATGAATAGGTCTGCAACTAATCCCCTCTCTGCCTGCATGGCACTTTTGCTTGCTGGAACATTCGCCATCGCACCAGCTTCGCATGCGCAGTTTCCGGGTATGCCTCAACCCAAACATTTTCCATGGTCCGACCCGGCTATGTCGCCCGACCAACGAGCCGATCTTGTCATCAAGGAGATGACCTTGGACGAGAAGGTCTCGTTGTTGCACGGCGAGAGAGCGCACTTCTTCAATCCCCTCGGATCAGATGGCACAAAGGCCATTCCCCGCCTGGGTATCCCGGCCCTCCAAATGGCGGATTCGTCCTATGGAGTCACCAAGGGGGCTGCATCTGGCCGGTATTCCACTGTGTTGCCCAACAATCTCGCAGCAGCATCGTCATGGGATCCCGACCTCGCTTTCCAATACGGAGCCCTCATTGCGCGCGAGTTGCGGGACCAAGGATACAACCTGTCCCAGGGCGGCGGTGTGAACTTGACGCGCGAACCGCGCAATGGCCGCACTTTCGAATATCAGGGTGAAGATCCGCTGCTCGCCGGCACCATGGTGGGCAACTTCGTAAGGGGCATCCAGTCTGAACAGATCATCGGCGATCTGAAGCACTTTGCTGTCAACGACCAGGAAAGCGGTCGCAATTCTCTCAATGCAAACATCAGTAAGCGGGCGATGCGCGAAACCGACCTGCGCGCTTTCGAGATTGCGCTCGGCATCTCCAATGCTGGTTCTGTCATGTGCGCCTATAACCGCGTCAACGGAGATTTCGCCTGCGAAAACCCTTACCTGCTCACCGACGTACTTAAGAAGGATTTCGGATTCAAGGGCTTCGTCCTCTCCGACTGGGGTGGCACGCACTCAACCGTGAAAGCATCACACGCCGGCCTCGATATGGAACAGCCTCACAACATCTTCTTCGGCGACGCGCTTAAGCAAGCTGTCGAACGCGGTGACGTTTCACAGGACGAGATGAATGAGCACGTGCACCGTATCCTGCGTACCGTCTTCGCAACCGGTCTGTTCGACCACCCGGTGAAGGAGCAGGTGCCAGACGTGGAGGGCGGCTATCGGATAGCTCAGGAGATCGCCGAGAAGAGCATCGTATTACTGAAGAACCAAAACGATGTGCTCCCGCTTTCTGCTAACGTTCGCTCAGTGGTTATTATCGGAGGGCATGCTGATGTAGCCGTGCCGTCCGGGGGCGGCTCGGCACAGGTCGATCCTCCAGGCGGCTCACCGGTTCCGCCTCCGGCGCCGCATGACTTTTTCTCAGCTGGCATTCGGCCAGCCTGGATGCCCAGTTCACCTTTGCGCGCCCTCACCGAGAAGATGCCTTCGGCTAAGATCTCGTATGTCTCAGGCGATGATTTGACCGCCGCCGTAGCTGCCGCGAAGTCCTCTGACGTCGCTGTTGTTTTCGCGTATCAGTGGGAATCGGAGGCTGTCGACCTGCTGACCCTGGATCTGTCTCAGGAGCAAAATAAACTCATCGAAGCTGTTGCTGCCGCGAATCCAAAGACCATTGTCGTGCTTGAAACCGGAAGTCCGGCGACCATGCCGTGGATCGACAAGGTGGCCGGTGTCGTCGAAGCTTGGTATCCCGGGATCCGAGGAGCTGAAGCGCTCGCGAACATCCTCACGGGAGCGGTGATTCCGACCGGCAAACTAGCCGTCACGTTCCCGAGGAGCGATGCTGACCTTCCGCATCCGAATCTGTTGCAGCCCCCGCCTGGATCACTTCCGGATTTCGGTCATCTCGTGGCCGACGATTCGAATATTTTCAACGTACTATTCCAACCGCTCCCGGCGTTCCAGATCAAATACGACGAGGAGTTGAAGGTGGGCTATAAGTGGTATGACGCAGAGAGGAAGCCTGTGCTCTTTCCGTTTGGCTTCGGCCTTTCCTACACCACTTATGAATATTCCGAGCTCACCGTCACGCGTGGCGAAAATACCATGGTTTCGTTTGCTGTGAAGAACACCGGTGGGCGCGTAGGTACGGAGATCGCGGAGATTTATGCATCGTTGCCTCAAGCTGCAGACGAGCCTCCAAAACGCTTAATCGAGTGGAGAAGGGTCCAGCTCGATCCGGGAGAATCGAAGCAGGTCTCCGTGCCCATAAACCGAGATCGTCTAACCATCTATGATGAGGCCACCGATTCCTGGAAACTTGTCCCCGGAGAGTACGAGATTTCTGTGGGCGGCTCGTCTCGGGATCTGCCTCTGCGGCGGGCGATCTCTTTTCAATAGCGGAGATTCGAGACCTGCGCCAGCGGAAACAGGCGCTCGAAAAAGCGGCGAAATTGGTTTCACGTTATTCTCTCTGCGAGGAGATCACTATGTCAGAACCCGCCACTTTCCCTTACGAAACCCGCCTCGACATTCTGCATGCTCCACTCGAGTTAATCGATATCAAAGCGATGGCCGAGAGCTGCCAGTACAAGTGGTTCAATCAAACGCTCTGCCAAGTCAATGGCTCCGTCGTCCGCGTGGGTATCATCGAGGGTGAGTACCATTGGCACAAGCACGACGAAGAGGATGAGTTCTTCTTCGTGACTGAAGGCAGGCTCTTGATCGATTTAGAAGACAAAACGATCGAGCTTCACCCGGGCCAGGGATTCGTGGTGCCACGCACCGTTCTTCATCGCACCCGTGCCCCCGAGCGCACAGTCATTCTGATGGTTGAAAACGCAGGCATCGTCCCGACCGGGAGCTGACCGTTCCAGCTTGGTGAGCGCAAGATCGTAGGGCATCAAGTCCCATGAGGCGGAGATTCCGCAGGAAAGAGAACCAGCGCTCGGGAAGTGGCTCAAGCCGGGACATAGGTTAAGTGTTTCACGTCAAGATCGGTCAACAGGTTCCAATGGCGTGCCGCCGGCGGACGATTATTCTCCAGCCACTTTCGTTCAGTCCGCGTCATGGAATCATGGCAGAGCGTATCTTCGCGAACAAGTCGAGAACGATCCAGCAACTCTCGATACCGGTTCAGCTTTTCTGAACGGGAAGAGTCCCCGCTCCTCTCTGCCAGTTCTCCCGCCAGGGTCACCACAAACCCAAGCCGATTTTGCAGGTCATTGTGTTTCGCATGTCCCACCAACCAGTCCCAATTCATATCGGCGTATTCACAAGTCATCCACGGAAGAGCCTCGACGACACGCGCATCCAGATTCGGCTGTTTGAGTGCATAAGAAAGCAGCTCTGCAGGATTACGCTTGTGCTCAGCCTGCAGATAGCTAAAGCCCGGGTACCCCAGCGTCCCCAGCTCGGCTTTCAAATCATCATCGTTCAAGGACAGGGAATTCTCCGGCACTAACGGAAATGCCGTGGGTGGCAGATCAAAAGTGTCCATCGCCCTGGCAGCAACGCTGTCAGTCACAGGACGATGCCCACGTTCCACCATGGACAAATAGGCTTGTGTGACACCCAGAGCAGACGCGGCCTGCTGTTGCGTCCATCCAGCCCTCTGCCGAGCTTCTTTAAGATTGGCTCCTGTCATGGCACAGCCCTCTATCCATTCCATTCCAATATAACACAAATTGTTATATTGGAAAAGTAAAGATAGCCCTTCAAAGAGTGGTTAAGCAGATTTGGAAAAGGTGGAATAAACCGCCCTGGCCGGGCCTGCCCCAAAAAGAAAGGCGCCCCTATCCGCCACAACAAGGTGGCCAGATAAGGGCGCCGGGGAGCTTTGCTTAGTAGGTGAGCACCCAACCATCGTGGGTCAGCAGCAGCGTCGCCTCATCCACCGGCTGTTGCGAGGTAGCCTTCGCTACCGACGGAAACGCGCTGCGCACCTCATCCTGCCTGGCCCAGTTGGGAGCATTCTTGAGCACGAAATGGTATTCCACTTTAGTCAAAGGCATGCCTTGATAGTCGACCGGCGCGGTGAACTTCTCCACGCTCGTCACCTGGCGGCGCCCATAGCAGAAGCGGCCTTTTCCCTCGGTCCGGCTGCCCGCGGCCGTCAATACATAACGGTTAATGGTTTGACCGTGATCGACGTTCTGTTCCCGCTCCAACAATCCCGCCTCGGACAGCGCATCCAACCGGCGCCGCGTTTCCGCCAGCAGTTTGTCATTCATCGCCACTTCGTAAGGAAAAGGCATGGCCTTGGCGAACAGGCAATCCTGGTTCACCTGGTAGTCATGGTTCAGGGCGACCGTAAGGCTTTCCTTGCTCGCCACTCTCGAATCCGCACAACCGGCTGCCATCACGACGGCCGCCGCCGCCAACATCGCCACTTGAATTGACTTGGTATACCGCTTCATCGTTCCCCCTGGTATGACTGCGACTTCCTGCAAGAGTGAGACTAATCGAGTTTCAGAAAAGCGCCATCTTACGAAACGGGCAGCGTCGCGAACGAGTGGTGTCACTTTAGCGCCATTACTCGGGCGCACCGGGGTAACCTCCCATTTGGTAACCGCCCAAACGCAACTACAACACTTACTTATTGCAGGAGTACGGAGCAACAACGGCGTCTCGCTGGCCGAAGTTCCCATAAGAAAACCGGTATACCCACCTGTTATTCTTGGCTTGGAGCTGAAAGGAATGCCCGATGGACGACCACATCTTGAAGGCTATCGATGAAGAGATAGCGCGGTTGCGCCAGGCGCGCAACCTCCTCGAAAATGCCGGCAAAGGAACAAGCCGCCAGACGGTAGGCAAATCGTCCGTCGCGACAGGTTCTCAGCCTAAGCCACGCCGCAAACTAGGCGCTAAGGCACGGCACGCGATCGCAGAAGCACAACGCAAGCGTTGGGCCAAAGTGAAGGCCCAGAAGAAGTCCACCGCTCCTGCAGCGGAAAAATAACACGCCGCGGCTCGAGCCCCGGCTTAAAACGTAACGGTCCGTGACTCACAACATGACCGGCAACCTTCTTCGCATGCGGAGCCTCATATGCATACTGCGGGGCATTTCTTGTCAAGCCTCAGCCCCGCAATCGTGAATGCCTTTTCCCCGGACCCTGGCGTGCGTTATCCTCATCCCATACCACGGCAGACTGCGTGCGTCTCCTGACGCGGATCCTCCGTCTATGGATTACGGTGCCACAGAACTTTCACGGGCCAGAGATTCATCGTGCCTTCCGCCTGTTGAACGGCGGCTTCTGGACTTTTCCCACACGGTCCGCGAGTGACTGGGGGTCAAGATCCGCCTGTTAGTACCGATCAGTCTTCCTTGGGTGGTTATGCAAAGCCTTCTGATAACGTTTGCCTGTGCTTGCTGTCGCCTCGCCCATGAACCTGATTTCCCGGACTGAAGTCCCGGAAGTCAGGCGGGACATGGCCACGCCTACCGTCGAGCAATTCCGGCAGCAGCAAGAAAGAGGACACCAGGTTAACTGATGCAAGACGACATTCGCGATCCCCGAGCCAGGCACGAAAGTACAGAGCCGCGCGCCCCCGAAACGCCGATCGCACCGCCCATCGGACCAGACGACCAATTGCCCCCGCCCAAACGCTCCACCGGGGTCCGCGTCCTGGTGTGGGTGGTGATCCTGCTGCTCTTTGCCCTGCTCTTCTGGTGGGTCATGCACCACCGCCAGGCCCCCGCAGCGGCCGGTGGCGGAGGCCGGCGGGCAGCCATGGGCGGCACCGTCACCCTGAGCACCGCCACGGCAGAAAAGGGAAGCATCGGCATTTACCTGGACGCCATCGGTACCGTCACACCGGTGTACACCACCACGATCATCAGCCAGGTAACTGGTGTGATCACCCAGGTGCGCTACCGCGAAGGCCAGCTGGTACACCGCGGCGAGCCCCTGGTCCAGATCGATCCCCGCCCCTTCCAGGCCAACGTAACCACGGCCCAGGGGCAGCTCGAGCGCGACTCGAACCTGCTGGCGCAAGCGCAAATGGACCTCAAACGGTACCAGGACGCCTGGGCGCGCAATGCCATCCCCAAGCAGACGTTGGAGGATCAGGAGAAGATCGTCCTGCAATACGCCGGAACGGTCAAAGCCGATCAAGGTACCTTGCAATTCGATCAGGTGCAATTAGGTTTTACCAACATCACTTCCCCCATCACCGGCCGGGTCGGTCTCCGCCTGGTCGATCCCGGTAACCTGGCCACCGCATCGAGCACCACTTCTCCCCTGGCCGTGGTCACCCAGATACAGCCCATCACCGTTGTGTTCACCATCCCGGAAGACAGTGTCCCCGAGCTGCAACGGCAGATGCGGCAGGGCAAGGCACTCCCCGTGGACGCGCTCGATCGCTCCAATGCGAACACGCTGGGAACCGGATCCCTCGAAGCGACCGATAACCAAATCGACACCACAACAGGAACCTTGAAATTACGTGCCCTGTTTAAGAACGTGGACAATTCGCTCTTTCCCAACCAGTTTGTGAATACCCGGTTGCTCTTGAATACACTTCACGATGTGGTGCTCATCCCCTCTTCCGCCATTCAGCACAACGGCGACGCGTCCTTTGTTTACCTCATTCAAAACGGGGTCGCCCATATGCATGAGGTCAAACCGGGCGTCACCGAGTCCAACACGACCCAGGTGCAAGGGCTCAATCCTGGGGACGTGGTCGCCGACAGCAGTTTCGAGAAACTGACGGACGGCGCCAAGGTCGTCATCTCCAAGGCGAAGATTCTTCCCTCGAATAATGAGAGCGATGCACCGTGAGTCCGTCCCGCCCATTTATTCTGCGGCCGGTCGCGACTTCGCTCCTGATGGCCGCCATCATGCTGGTCGGCATTGTTGCCTACACGCAGCTGCCCGTCTCTGCACTGCCTGAGGTCGACTACCCGACCATCCAGGTCCTCACCTTCTACCCCGGCGCCAGCCCGGACGTAGTCGCCACCACCGTGACCGCCCCGCTCGAACGCCAGTTTGGCGAAATGCAGGGTCTCAGCCAGATGACCTCCACCAGCTCCGGCGCCACGTCCGTGGTGGTGCTGCAGTTCAATCTCACCCTCAACATCGACATCGCAGAAGAGGAAGTGCAATCGGCCATCAACGCTGCGCAAAGCTTCCTGCCCGCGAACTTGCCCGCGCCGCCGATTTACAGCAAGACCAACCCTGCCGACGCGCCCGTTCTCACCCTGGGCATCACCTCGAAAACCCTGCCTCTGTCGCAGGTAGAGGATCTGGTCGACACTCGCCTGGCGCCGAAAATCTCCCAGCTCAGCGGAGTCGGCCTGGTCAGCATCAGCGGCGGCCAGAAACCCGCGGTGCGCATCCAGGTGAATCCCGCGCAGCTGCAGAACTATGGCATCGATCTCGAAGCGGTACGAACCGCCTTGATTTCCGCCAGCGTCAACCAGGCCAAGGGCAACTTCGACGGGCCCCGCCAGAACTATCAGCTCGACGCCAACGATCAGCTCA
This sequence comes from uncultured Acidobacteriaceae bacterium, assembly GCA_963847155.1. Taxonomy (GTDB): domain Bacteria; phylum Acidobacteriota; class Terriglobia; order Terriglobales; family Acidobacteriaceae; genus PALSA-350. The sequence continues at coordinate 198,838 of CAWJZH010000017.1, forward strand.
TCACCAGCAGTGACTACAAGAACGTCGTCGTGGCGTATCGCAACAATGCTCCGGTCTTTCTGCACGACGTCGCCAACGTGATCGACGGCGTAGAAAACACCCGGCAGGCCGCCTGGATGAACCAGACTCCGGCGGTCATTCTCAACGTGCAACGCCAGCCCGGCGCCAACACCATCAGCGTGGTCAAGAGTATCCAGTTACTGATGCCGCAGCTGCAGGCCAATCTGCCAACAGGCATCGACATCACCACCCTCACCGATCTCACCACCGACATCAAGGCCTCGGTCGCCGACGTCGAGTTTGAATTGATGCTGACCATCGCCCTGGTGGTGATGGTGATCTTCGTCTTCCTGCGCAATCTTTACGCCACCATCATTCCCAGCGTGGCCGTGCCGCTGTCGATTGTCGGCACCTTCGCCGCCATGTATGCGCTCGGCTACAGCCTCGACAACCTCTCCCTCATGGCGCTCACCATCTCCACCGGCTTCGTGGTGGACGATGCCATCGTCATGATCGAGAACATCTCCCGCTATCTCGAAGAAGGCTACACGCCCATGCAGGCGGCGCTGCAGGGCGCGGAGCAAATCGGCTTCACCATTGTGTCGTTGACCGTCTCGCTGATCGCCGTGCTCATCCCTCTGCTCTTCATGGGAGACGTAGTGGGCCGCCTGTTCCGCGAGTTCGCCGTGACCCTGGCCGTCACCATCATCATCTCCGCCGTGGTCTCGCTGACCCTCACGCCGATGATGTGCTCCCGCATTCTGCGCCACAACCCGGAAGCCACGCAGGGACGCTTCTACCGGGCATCGGAACGGGTCTTCGAGAGCATGATCGCCTTTTACGGCCGCACGCTCAAGGTGGTCTTGCGCTTCCAGGGACTCACCCTGCTGGTGGCCGTGGCCACCCTGGCCCTGACCATCTTCCTTTACATCATCATTCCCAAGGGATTCTTCCCGGTGCAGGATACCGGCGTCATCCAGGGCATCTCGCAGGCCCCCGCATCCATCTCCTTCACGGCGATGACCAAAGCGCAGCAGGAGCTGGCCAAAGTCATCCTCCAGGATCCCGCGGTCGAAAGTCTCTCGTCCTTCATCGGCGCTGACGGCACCAACACCACACTGAACAGCGGCCGCATGTCGATCAACCTCAAACCCCTCGACCAGCGCGATCTCAGCGCCGCCGACGTCGTTCGCCGTCTCAACAACAGCCTCACCCAGGTCAACGGCATCCGGCTGTTCATGCAGCCGGTGCAGAACATTACCGTCGATGACCGCGTGAGCCGCACGCAATATCAGTACACGCTGGAAGATCCGGACATGGCCGAGCTGGACACCTGGGCCAACCGTTTCGTCGAGAAGCTGCAGAAGTTGTCAACGCTCGAAGATGTAGCCACCGATCAGCAGACGGGCGGGTTGACCGTGTCGCTGGCCATCGATCGCGTCTCCGCTTCCCGGCTGGGCATCGCTCCCTCCACTCTCGACCAAACCCTCTACGACGCCTTCGGCCAGCGCCAGATCAACACCATGTACACCCAGCTGAACCAGTACCACGTGATCATGGAGGCCATGCCCGGCTTCACCCACGATCCCAGACAAGCTGAACAAGATTTACATCCAGGGCAACGCATCGTCGGGCGCAACGGGCGCGGCAGCCAGCACTTCCTTCTCTGCTTCAGCCTCGGCGACAGCCGGTTCCAACGCCACCACCAAGCCCGCGCTGTACACGCCCTCCTCCGGAGTCCTCACCCCGCCCCAGAACGGCATCGCCCTCGGATCCACTGCTACCACCGCGATCGAGTTCCGCCGAACACCGCCACCAGTTCCAATTTCAGCAACGCCGTCCCCCTCGGCGCGTTTTCTAAAATGGAAATGGGCACGGAATCGCTGTCCATCAATCACCAGGGTCAATTCCCTTCCGTCACGGTTTCATTCAACCTGGCGCCCAACGCCTCGCTTGGCGAGGCCATCGACGACATCAACAAAGCGGCCAAGAACATGAACTTCCCGCCCAGCGTGCAAGCCGGTTTCCAGGGCACCGCCGCCGCTTTCGAAAACTCTCTCGACAACGAAGCGCTGCTGATTCTGGCCGCCCTGGTCACGGTCTACATCGTTCTGGGCGTGCTGTATGAAAGCTTTATTCACCCCATCACCATTCTTTCCACCCTGCCTTCGGCCGGCGTGGGCGCACTTCTCTCGCTTATCCTGTTTCACCAGAATCTGAGCGTGGTGGCCATCATCGGCATCATTCTGCTGATCGGCATCGTCAAGAAGAACGGCATCATGATGGTCGACTTCGCCCTGGAAGGGGAACGGCAGCGAGGCCTGAACTCGACCGATGCCATCTACGAGGCCAGCCTGCTGCGTTTTCGCCCCATCATGATGACCACTATGGCCGCGCTGCTGGGCGGAATTCCGCTGGCGTTCGGATCGGGCATCGGCTCGGAACTTCGCCGTCCGCTAGGCATCGCCATGGTCGGAGGATTGCTCCTGAGCCAGGTGCTCACCCTCTACACCACGCCCGTCATCTACATCTTCTTCGACAACCTGTCGCAACGATTCTCCCGTTCGGGCCGCCGCGCCGGAGGCCCGGAGCCCGAGCCGACAGGCCACGCATGAACCTCTCCGCGCCATTCATTCGGCGGCCGGTGGCCACAACCCTGCTGACCGCGGCGATCGCCATCGCCGGCGGCATCGCGTTCAACGTGCTGCCCGTTTCGCCCCTGCCCCAGGTGGACTTTCCCACCATCTCCGTCTCGGCCGGGCTGCCCGGAGCCAGCGCGCAGATCATGGCTTCCTCGGTGGCCACTCCGCTGGAGCGCCAGTTCGGCCATATCGCGGGCGTCACGGAAATGACCTCCTCGAGCTCGCTGGGCAGCACCAACGTGACCCTGCAATTCGACCTGAGCCGCAACATCGACGCCGCGGCGCGCGACGTGGAAGCCGGCATCAATGCGGCGCGAACCTACCTGCCCGCGAACCTGCCGTCCAATCCCAGCTATCGCAAGGTGAATCCCGCGGATTCGCCCATCATGATCATCGGCCTCACCTCCGACAAGTACGACAAAGAGGCCATGTACGACTCCGCCTCGACCATCATGCAGCAGAAGCTCTCGCAGATTCAGGGCGTGGGCCAGGTCGGTGTCGGCGGCGCGTCCTATCCATCGGTGCGGGTCGATGTCAATCCACCGCAGTTGAACCACTACGGAATTACCATCGCCACCATCCAGAGACTGCTGAGCCTGCAAAATTCCGACCTCGCTCGCGGGCAAATCACCAACAACATGGTGACTGCCGACATCGTCACCAACGGCCAGATCTCCAAGGCCGACGAATACAAGCCGTTGATTGTCGGCTATCACAACGGGCTGGCCGTCCATCTTTCCGACGTAGCCGATGTTCAGGATTCGGCGCAGAGTATCCGCACCGCCGGCTACCTCAACGGGGTTCCGTCCGTCACCGTCATCATCTTCCGCCAGCCCGGCGCCAATATCATCCAGACCAACCAGCGCATTCACGATCAACTCCCCTTCCTCGCAGCCGTGATGCCGCAGGGAATTAAAACCACCATCGTTCTCGACCGGACCACCACCATCAAGGCCTCGCTGCACGATGTTGAGACGTCGCTGATCCTCTCCGTCATCCTGGTGATCCTGGTCGTCTTCTTATTTCTGCGCAATGCCCGCGCCACCCTGATCCCCAGCGTCGCCGTGCCCGTCTCCCTGATCGGCACCTTCGCCGTGATGTATCTGCTGGGCTACAGCCTGGACAATCTTTCGCTGATGGCGCTAACCATCTCCACCGGCTTCGTGGTGGATGACGCCATCGTGGTCATGGAGAACATCGCCCGCTATCTCGAAATGGGGATGACTCCCCATGAGGCCGCCCTCAAGGGCGCCAAGGAAATCGGCTTCACCGTTCTCACCATGAGCACGTCGCTGATTGCCGTGTTCATTCCACTGCTGATGATGGGCGGCATCGTGGGCCGCCTCTTCCGCGAGTTCGCCGTGACCCTGTCCACGGCCATCCTCGTCTCCATGCTCATTTCGTTGACCACCACCCCCATGATGTGTGCCCACCTGCTCAAACCACACAGTGGAGAGAAGCACGGGCCCATCTATCGGGCCAGCGAGCGCTTCTTTGAGGGGATGTTGAACATCTATCGGCACTCCTTACTGTGGGTGCTGGACAATTCCGGCCTGATGCTCGTGGTGTTGTTGCTGACCATCGCCTTAAACGTGGTGCTGATCGTCAAGATACCCAAGGGTTTTTTCCCCCAGCAGGACACGGGCGCCATGGTGGGCGGAGTGCAGGGACCGCAGGACGCGTCCTTCAGCGTGATGAACACTTCCATCAAAGCACTGGTCAATGTCATCAAAGCTGACCCAGCCGTTGCCAACGTAAATGCCTACATCGGCGGTGGCGGCGGCGGCAGCAATGGCGGATTTATCTACACCGCCCTTAAGCCGCTCGATGAGCGAAAAGTAAGCGTAATGGAGATCATCAACCGTTTACGGCCCAAGATGAACCGGCTGCCGGTCGCCTCCGCCTTTCTGCAGCCGGCGCAGGATTTGCGCATCGGCGGTCGAGGCGGCAATGCGCTGTACCAGTACACCCTGCAGGCAGACAGTGTCCGCGACCTGGCGAAATGGGGACCCCTCCTGCTGGCGCAGATGAAGCGCCTCCCAGGCTTTCAGGACGTGAATAGCGATCAGCAAAACGGCGGCCTGGAAGAGGTTCTGAACTACGACCGAGTCACCGCCGCCCGCTTAGGGCTGACTCCCAGCTCGCTCGATTCGTCGCTCTACAACGCCTTTGGCCAGGCCGAAGTGTCGGTGATCTACACCCAGTTAAATCAGTACTACGTGGTGCTCGAGGTCGCTCCCCGGTACTGGCAGTCTCCCGAAGGACTCAACTTCATCTATCCTTCCGCCTCCTCTACCAACGGCGTCACTCCACTGCGAGCCGTCTCGACCGCCAAGGCGGGGACCACGCCCTTGCAGGTCAACCATACCGGCGTGTTCCCCTCAGTGACGGTTTCGTTTAACCTGGCTCCCGGCCTTTCTCTCAGCGACGCCACGCTCGAAATCAACGAAATGCAGACCCGGATGGGTATGCCCTCGACCATCCGCGGCTTCTTCGCCGGCACCTTGCAGGCCTATCAACAGTCCCTGAGCACCGAGCCGATCCTGGTCACCACCGCTCTGCTGGCGGTCTTCATCGTGCTCGGCATCCTGTACGAGAGCCTGGTGCATCCCCTGACCATCATCTCCACCTTGCCCCCCGCCAGCGTCGGAGCCATGCTCGCTCTGCTGGTGTTCAAGAATGACCTCAACGTCATTTCCATCATCGGCATCGTACTGCTGATCGGCCTGGTGAAAAAGAATGCCATCATGATGATCGACTTTGCCCTGGTGGCCGAGCGCGAGCACGGCAAGAGCACCACGGATGCCATCTTCGAGGCCTGCATGCTGCGCTTCCGGCCGATCATGATGACCACCATGGCCGCCCTCTTTGGCGCGGTCCCGCTGGCCTTCGGAACCGGCACCGGTTCCGAGCTGAGACGGCCCCTGGGCATTACCATTGTGGGTGGCCTGATCGTAAGCCAGATGCTTACCCTCTACACCACCCCGGTAATCTATCTGTACATGGATCGGCTGCGGCTGCGCGCGTTAGGGAAACATCACGACACCTTCACCGCGAACCCCGAAGGAGCTGTTTAACGCATTTTTCCTAATACGATTGTCTGGTGATATCGGTTATGCGCGGCTCTTCTTTGACGGAAGGGCCGCATCAGGCGCAGTCCTCCGGTACGCACCATTAGGAAAAAAGCTAGAAAGAGTCTCGGCTATGGAGAAATCGACAGGAACAAATCGGCGAAGCCAGGTTGGCTTGCTTCTCTGCGTGATGCTGACCGGCTGCACGGTGGGCCCGAAGTATCATCCGCCCGCCATCCAGCCGCCTCCTGCCTACAAAGAAGCGCCGCCCCCGGGCCCCACTTCGAACCCTCCACAAGCCCAGCAGAGCGACGCGCCGAAAGACAATACGACCGAAACCTGGACCGTAGCCCAGCCAGCCGACGCAAAAATCCGCGGAGACTGGTGGGCCATCTTCAACGAGCCTGAGCTGAATGACCTGGAAGGCCAGCTCAACATCAACAACCAGAACTTAAAGCTGTACTTTCAGAATTACATGCAAGCCCGTGCCCTGGTGGGTGAGGCGCGTGCGCTTTACTTCCCGACCAGTTCTTTTGGGCCGTCGTACAGCCGGTGCGAGATCCTCGGGAAATCTTAGTAATACTGCCAGCGCGAATACCGGAAAGAACCGGGCAGGTTTACTCCCTGCCGGTGGACATTTCCTGGACCCCGGATCTGTTTGGCAGGATCCGCAGCCAGGTACGCGAGGCGCAGTACAACGCCCAGGTCAGCGCGGCGGATCTGGAGAACGAACGCCTGATAGAACAGGCGGACCTGGCCAATTTCTACTTCGAGATTCGCGGACAGGATGCCCTCATCCAGCTCTTCCAGCAGACGGTGGCCCAGTATCAAAAGTCGCTGGACCTGACCCAGGCACAGTACGAAACCGGCATCGGCGATCAAATCTCCGTCGTGGAAGCACGGACCACTCTGCAATCAGCCCTGGCGTCCTTGACCAACCTGGGGATCTTACGGGCGCAGTACGAGCACGCCATTGCCGTGCTGATCGGCAAGGAGGCATCGGGGTTCTCTCTCCCGCCGCGTCCGATTACCACGGCGCCACCACCGATTCCCATCGGCATGCCGTCTCTCTTGCTGCAGCGCAGGCCGGACGTTGCCGCGGCCGAACGAACCATGGCTTCGGCCAATGCCCAACTGGGTGTCGCCTACAGCGCTTTCTACCCTTCCCTGACGCTCTCCGTGGCCGGGGGCTACCAGAGTTCCCTCTTCAAGCACATCACGGATTGGCCGAGCCGCTTCTGGTCGGTCGGCCCGAGCTTCTCCCAGCCCATCTTCAACGCCGCCCTCAGCTCGGCCCTCCACCAATATGTGGCGGTGTACAACGCCGACGTCGCGAGTTACCGGCAGACGGTGCTCACTGCCTTTCAGCAGGTAGAGGACTATCTCGCACAGACGCGCATTCTTTCCCAGCAGATCCAGCAGCAGCGGGCTGCGGTCGCATCGGCCCAGCAATCTTTGGATCTGGAAATGGGCCGATACGAAACCGGCATCGATCCCTATATCAACGTGGTCACCCTGCAGAACACCGTGTTCAGCAGCCAGCAGACGCTGACCAGTCTGCAGATCAACCAGATGACCAGTGCTGTGCTGCTGGTGGAAGCCCTGGGTGGGGGTTGGGACACCTCGCAACTGCCGACGCCGGCGCAAGTGTCCGCAAAGCCCAGCAAGGCCGATACACGCCTTCAGCAGTAGAACGGCCGTCAAAACCCCGGCCGGTTTTCCCGGATGCGCGCTGAAAAATCAGGATCGTGATCGGCCTGCTTTGCGGCGGGATTGATCCAGGCACGCTGCTTCAATTCCTTGAAGGGCAGCCCGCCCGTGACGATCTGACCTTTTTCGTAAGCCATTTCATCCCCTTTGCCGTTGAGCAATATCCGCCAGTCAAATGGCTGCCCTTTCATGCTCTTGAGAGTGTAGATCTCCGTGGTGCAGTTATGGGTAATGGCGTTATACCACTGCGGATGGTCGTGCAACTGATTCGCCATCCCGATGTAGTTCATAAAGAGGGACTGTGCGAACGCCGGGGTCGCCGTGGTGCGGTAGAGATAGAGGTCTTCGCCATGCCGATAGTTGGTGCGCACGCGAACCAAATCCCGCTCATCGCCAACGACGGAGATGAGCGTGTACTGGCGGAAGAATCCCAGCAAAGCGGAATACGTTTGTCCCTCTTGCCGCCGGGTCTCGATGGAGAAGGCTATCGGCGTTTCGCCGCGAACCTGGAAGCTGAGGATGGTATGGGCAATCAGTGGAGACCCCCAATAATTCATAAACAGGTCCAGGCTCTCGATCTGGTTAATCTCAACGGTGCGGGTAAGCCACTGGCAGGTGTAGTCGAACTCAGCCCGGTAGTCACAATCGCGAAGGTTGTGGATGGTCACCTCCCCGCCCCGGACATCCGCCCAGGCCGTCCTGGATTGGTCGGCCCCCCACTGCTTATCTCGAAGGTCGAAGAGTGAGCCACCAGATCAAGACCGCCAGGAAACAAAGCAGTCCAATGAGGATCTGCCGCTTCCAGAGAACGAAGACGATCGTCAACCCATAAACAATCGCAGCAAAAATACGCAACCGTGGAAGCGGCAAATCGATGGCTAAAGCCATCACCGCCCAAACGCTGGCGAGCACAACCCCAACATATGCCGCCCATCGGGCGAATACCTCAGAGAATCGAATGGGTGTCCCTCAACCTTTTCTACTCATCGAGTAACAGCGTTCGAAAACAACTCGTTTTCGGCCCACGTACGCTGGGGCGAACGTGGGGCACCCGTCCATTTCCTCGGCCTTTTATTTGGTTCGAAAAGATCAAGCTAACTCATTTAGTTCGAGATGACGTAAACAATTCGGTAAGTTCATCCCCGAACGAACTCACCCTTATAGACCAACTCAACCCCCTGGACGGGTGCCCCATGTTCGCCTCAGCGTACATGGGACGAAAACGATGGGGCGAAGCCCCTTCCAATGCTTTCACCGAAGGAATCACCAACCCTTGATCGTCACCCGTCCCTGCTCCCCAGTTTGGTAATAACGGTAGCTAGACCAGCGCCAATCCTCCGGCCTATCCACCAGTCCGCGCTTCATCGGGTTCCAATGCATGTAATTGAGTTTCTCGAACCTCTTAGCATCAGTCAGTACATTGAAGTCATAGTACCGTGGCAACCAGAACGGCCGCATTCTCGCTCTCCTCGCCACCGAAAGCTTCAAACCCTGCAAAGCCACGGCAAGCGATTCCCTTGCCGGTTCACTCACTAACAGATGCACATGCTCCGGCATCACGACATACCCGAAAATCTCAAATCGATACCGCGTGTGAACCTTCTGCAGCGCGTCTTCAAACAAATCCCGCCCACACTCCCCAAATACCCAAGCCGGTGGAAGCAACTGAACGTGACAAAATGCACATCCCCCTCCCCCTGCCGCCGTTCCAGCCCCTCAACCATGCCGGCCATCTTACAATTGACCTGAACAGGAGACCCCCATTCCCACCATTACCCTAGCCTCCGTCCTGGAAACCACCGACCTGAAGCTGGACGACGTAGCCACCCACGCCCCCGGTCCACAGGGCCAGCTCCCTATCACCCCGGAAATGCTGCTCAACGCGCCCTCAGGCAATCTCTTCGGCCTGAGTCAAAACGCCGGCATGGGCTGGGAACCGCAAAAACTCATCGGCTCGGAAGTCCTCATCCTCAGCACCCACGGAGGCCTGCGCGCCCCCGACGGAACCCCTATCGCCCTCGGTTTCCACACCGGGCACTGGGAACTGGGCGCACTCGTAGCCGAAGCCGCCATCACTCTGAAATCCTTCAACGCCATCCCCTTCGCCGGAGCCTGCACCGATCCCTGTGACGGACGCACCCAGGGCACCACCGGCATGCTCGACTCCCTCCCCTATCGCAACGACGCCGCCATCGTGCTGCGCCGCCTCATGCGCTCCCTTCCCACCAGGATGGGCGTGATCGGCATCGCCACCTGCGACAAAGGCCTGCCCGCCATGATGATGGCCCTGGCCTCCGCCGGCCCACTGCCCACCATCCTCATCCCCGGAGGAGTCACCCTCTTACCCGAGTCAGGAGAAGACGCAGGCAAAGTCCAAACCATCGGCGCCCGCTACGCGCAAAAACAAATCACCCTGGAAACCGCGGCGGAAATGGGCTGCCGCGCCTGCGCCACCCCCGGCGGCGGCTGCCAATTCCTGGGAACCGCCGCCACCGCACAAGTGATTGCAGAAGCCCTGGGACTCGCCCTGCCCCACACCGCGCTCGCGCCCTCCGGCGCACCCATCTGGCTCGACGCAGCCCGCCGCTCCGCCGGCGCCATCCTGCGCCTGCATGCACTCCACCTCGGCACCCGCGACATCCTTACCCAGGCCTCGCTCGAAAACGCCATGGTGGCCCACGCCGCCTTTGGAGGCTCGACCAACCTCCTCCTGCACCTCCCAGCCATCGCCTACTCCGCAGGACTCAAACGCCCAGCAGCCGAGGACTGGGCGCAAATGAACCGAACCAAGTCCCACGCCTGGTAGACGCCCTCCCCAACGGCCCGCGCAATTTCGCCACCGTGCAAGTCTTCCTCGCCGGCGGACTTCCTGAAGTGATGCTCCACCTGAGGCGCGCCGGACTCCTCAACACCAAAGTAAAAACCGTCTCCGGAGAAACCCTCGACACCTGCCTCGACTGGTGGGAAAGCAGCCCCCGCCGCCACGCACTGCGCAAGAACCTGATGGACCCGCGACGGCATCGATCCCGACGACGTCATCATGGATCCCGATCGCGCCCGCTCCAGCGGCCTCACCCCCACCGTCTGTTTCCCGCATGGCAACCTGGCCCCGGAAGGCTCCGTGGTCAAGAGCACGTCGATCGATCCGTCGGTCATCGGCCCCGACGGCATCTTCCATCACGTCGGACCCGCCAGGGTCTTCGTCTCCGAAGAAGCCGCCATCCACGCCATCAAGAACGGTGAGATCCAGCAGAACGACGTCGTGGTGCTGGTCTGCGGCGGCCCCGCGGGCGCCGGCATGGAGGAGATCTACCAGATCACCTCCGCCCTCAAGTGGCTGCCCTCGGGCAAACACGTAGCCTTGCTCACCGACGCGCGATTCAGCGGAGTCTCCACCGGAGCCTGCATCGGTCACATCTCCCCCGAAGCCCTGGCCGGCGGAGCCATCGGCAAGCTGCTCGATGGGGATCAAATCGAAATCATCATTGATCGCGAAAAATTAACCGGGTCGGTCAACCTGGTAGGCGATGCCCGCGAGCACTTCGGTCCGGAAGAAGGAGCCGTCCGCTTAAGCGCGAGGCCATCCCGCGCCGACCTCCGGCCCCATCCCGCGCTCCCCGATGACACGCGCTTGTGGGCCGCACTGGTTCAAGCCAGCGGAGGAGTCTGGGGAGGATGTGTCTACGATGTGGACGCCATCATCTCCCGCCTGCAACCGCCGTGGGCACAAATCAATGTTTGAATTTCGGACAGCGCGAAACTGAGGACCCTCGCCTGCCGATAGCTCTGGTGTGAATAGGCCCATCCATCACAGCCCCCGTCCGAATTCCCGCCGCCGAGTACACAGCAATCGTCAAACCGAGGTCGGAACGAGGCAGTTCGCGGGTACGGCCGGGGGTCTTTCTGGTACTTCAACCCTCCCTGGTAGACGAGCCGGACCAGGTCTTTTCCTTTTCATCCTGGCGATTTCTGCGCGAGAGTCTGCTCGTCTTTGGACTCGCCTCGGCCAAGGAACTGGACACCGCGGAAGTCCGCCTTTTCACCGGCAAGCAGCCTTACATGTTTTCCCGCCGTCGCTGGGAAGCGCCTTTGATCGAAGCCCTCTACGGCAACTGCGACGAGCCCTGAATCGCCGCAACCGTGATCACGGTTTTCATGGTGTGCTGCTGTCCCGGCCCGAGATCGACAGGAAACGCGCGCATGTTGCTGGCCTCCACACAAGCCATGCTCCGCCACTCGTCGTCGCCCAAATCCGAAAGCGATTGAGCACCCGTGCTCCAGGGATTCCATACCACGGTCGTGCGCGAATTTTGCTTCTCCAGCCTTATCCGCCGGTGCAGCACGGGGTCCACAATTTCCACCGCATGCGTCGTGTCCAGGTAAGCGCGATCCGTTTGCGCGGTAAACACGATATCGCCTGCTTGGCGTTTCTCCCGGTTCCCATCCGTGTTGTCGAGGTACGCTACTCCATCGAGTCCATGGATACGAACCTGGTCTGCTGCGCCTACGCGGTAGTACGTATGCAGGGCCTCTTCAAAGCGCACCGGCGCCGCACCCGTGTTGGTCGTCACTAATTCCTGAGTAAGCTCAGCGCCAATGGTAGCCCGGTGGACGAGGTTGAAAGTCATGCGGCCACCACGCGCGTGTCCCTTCATCGCTCACGGTCGAGAGGCTTACCACCACGGTGTCTCCATGGTTCTCCACAGAGTCGAGTTCCCAGGCCTTGGTGCGCACCACTCCGTGCGAAGGCGCCTTGGGATCATCCACCTTATTACGAAACCAGGGAAAGCAAACGGGGATGCCGCCGCGGATTGCCTTTCCTTTCTCAAACTGCGAGTGCTCGCTCAGGAAGATAACCTCCTCGTGGCCCACCGGACGCCATGACGTAACCTGCGCTCCGTGCAGATAGATTTCCGCGGTAGCCACAGGGGTAGTGATGCTTATCCGCGGCAATCCGCCATTGCCGGCAGTTATCTGAGCCACCCCAGGAATAGCGAACCGCCGATTCAATTCGTCAATAGAAGTCATTTATCCTCAATCATAGTTACATAGCCAACGAAACTGCAGATCACAGGTTTCCCTTTTGATGCGGGGCGCCCGAAGGGCGCACCGCAGATCCCTCGCTCCGCGAGGGATGACAAAAAGGAGAGGGTTACTCTAAGGAAAAGGCGGTTGCCAAAGGCGAGAGTTGCTAAAGGCGCTTGCCAAAGGCGGGGCAGTTGCTAAAGGAGGGGCAGTTGCTAAAGGAGGGGCAGTTGCTAAAGGAGGGGCAGTCGCTAAGGTAAGGGGCAGTCCTAATCGGTTTTCCGCCCCAACCACCGCTCTGGCTCTTGGCAAAGGTCCTCTCCTTACAGTAACTCTCTCCTTTTTGTCATCCCGAGCGAAGCGAGGGATCTGCAGTGCGCCCTTCGGGTGCCCCGCTTCTACCGGCCCACAACCTCTACCAACTCATCCACCGAACCCACGGAAACCCCCTGCTGCGTCAACTTCCCTGCACCATCATCCCAATGCAGCGTGGTCACACTACTGGTCCCCTTCTCGTATGCATAAGTCTTGCCATCATCCTGATACATCGTGAAGTCACTATTAGCCCCGGGATACACCCGGATCTTAGCCAACCTCTGCACCTGGCCAGTATTCTCCACCATCTCCCCTAACGGCAAAATCGACCCTGCACGAACAAACAACGGCAGCGTATCAATCGGGGCCGCCACCTGAACCGTCTGCCCACCGGCAACTTTTTCCTTAGTCCAGTAGTTATACCAATCCGTCCCGGCAGGCAGATACACCATACGGCTGGTAGCCCCCTGCTCCGTCACCGGGGCCACCAAAAAAGCCGGCCCAAACATATATTCATCGCGAATATCCGCCACCTTCGGATCCTGGGGAAAATCCATAAACAAAGCCCGCATATAAGGAGCCCCCATCTGGTGCGTCTGGTAGCCAAGCGAATAAATATAAGGCATCAACTGATAACGCAGCCGCAGATACTTCTCCAGAATCGGCTCCGCCTCTTTCCCGTAGGACCAAACCTCGTTATACCTGCGGCTCCCATGCGTACGAAAATTCGGCTGAAACGCCCCATACTCAAACCACCGCGTATACAACTCGGGATAATCATCGTACCCACCCACATTCTCCCGGGCATCGGAAGGATCCAGCAAAGGAGGATGCGCCGGATGATGCACCGCCGGCAAATACTGCCAACCGCCAATATCATTCCCCCAATACGCAATCCCTGAAGCCGCAACATCCAACCCGGTAGGAATCTGCCGCCGCAGCGTATCCCAGTTGGCATAAATATCCGACGACCAGAAAATGGTCCCGTTATGCTGAGCGCCAGGATAGGCATCCCGCGAAAGAATCAACGCGCGATGCGGAACATCCCGCCGGAATCCGTCATAGAGCGCCGCCGTGTGAAACAGCGGATACACATCGTAATACCGGGTACCCGGTCCAATCGAAAAGTACCCGCCATTGGGTGGAAGATCGGGCTCCGTTTCATCCGCCCAGATAGAATCAAAACCTTTGCTGATGATATTGTCCCGGATCGTCGCCCAAAACCACTTGGCAGCCGCAGGATTGGTCGTATCGATATCCGACCCCGCCCGATCATAAGGCAGCCCATCCATGGGAGTGCCATCCGCAAGATGCTCAAACCAGCCATTCTTCAACACCAGATCGTAGTAGCGTGTTCCCTTCTCAAACCGCGGCCACACACTGATCATGGTCTCGAAACCCATCGCATGCAGTTCCTTATTCATAGCCGCCGGATCCGGCCACTTATCCGGCACGAAATCCATCTGCCCCATCTTCGAGTAGTAGAACCAATCCACCACGATCACATCGGCGGGCAGGTGCCGCTCGCGATAGCCCTTGGCTACCGCCATCACCTCTTCCTGGGTGCTATACCGCTGCTTGCACTGGATAAACCCATAGGCCGCCTTGGGCAGCATGGGAGTGGACCCCGTCAGCAGCCGGTAGCCCTCGTAGATCTCATCCGTCTTGGCGCCCGCGATCACAAAAAATGACACCCGGTCGCCGACCTGGGAAGTCCACCGCGTCTGCTCATTGAATCCCGGCTGAACGGTGGTCTGCGAAGGATTATCCCAGAGCACGCCGTACCCTTTATTCGTGACCATCAGGGGAACGCAAAACGTGGGTCCACCCGTCGCGGTGTAATTATTCCAGCACTCCACCGTATGCCCGCGATGGTCGAGAAACCCCTCCTGGTTCTGGCCCAACCCATAGTAGTGCTCGTCATCCGGCGAGGCAAAGGTAGCCCCCACCTGGTAAAACGGCGCATCGCCGGGACGCTTATCGTGGAGCACGCCGGCTGTGCCGTCTTTATGGTTAGGCACCGCCATCGCCCAACCCTCCATATCGAGCAGCCGGGTTCCCTCCGCCGTGCTGAACGTAATATGCGCACCCGGAGCCGACCCGTTGAAGTACTTGGCGATATCCAATTGCGTGGGCAAAACGTTACCGCCCGGCTTGTTGGCGGCAAGGGTTACACTCATTCGGCCGGAGCGGTAGGTATCCCCATCGTCCGTGTGCTGATGACTCCACCCCGCAGCGTTGGGAGTACCCGTGAATCCGTATCCAGGCGGAGCTAGCGCAGGCTGTTTGTCCAGGCTGAGCGTCACCCGGATGATGTTCGGCGCGTACGGTTCAAAAACTATGGTGCTGCCGCCACGGTCCAGGACCAACCTGGTATCCTGCGCCACAGCGGCCGCACCACACATCAAAAACATCGCCACGCCGCACAACCGCAGCATGATCGATGGCACAGAGTATGAAGACAAACCTACCTCCCGGGCCAAGCCGGACAACTACGTTTTCGGATATTTTTTGAACATTTTCTCGACGGCCTTGTGCACCAGATTCTGGTTCTTGTCGCCGTTGTCGCTCAAAGTACCCGTGGCAATGCCTCGCCAAACCAGTTGCTTGGCTTTCGCGTCGTACAGGCTCACGATCAGGGTGCCCTCCCTACTCTGTTGTGGAGTGATGGTGCTCATCCCCCCAAAGCGCGGACCCGCGCCCCATGCACTGTACGAGGTCTGCTGTTTCGAGCCGCCGCTGGCCAGCAGGATCAGGTCAGGGTTATCGGTTTTCGCAACCTTGGTTAAACCTTTGCTCTGCATGGCGTTTTCGATATCTGTTTTGGCCACCTGAGCGAGGATGGAGTTGCGAATCTGGTTGCCATTCTCTTCTCCCCACGCATAGGTGTGGAAGCCGGAGAAATTCTGGGTTTTAACGTAGTTGACGGAAACCTGCTGCGCCAACACTGGCGCTGCGACCATCAACAACAAAGTGCAAAGAGCTGAAAGCCGGATCTTCATGCGTATCTGCGATTCCTTTCAAGGCATGGCTCTGCGGGCCGGAGGCCAGCACCATTAAAGCACCGGAGTATCCGCTACGGAAAGAAAACGATCAGGAACGATGCAACCAGAGTTTTGCGGCAGGTTCTGCGAGCCGGCAGCCACCATGGCCCGGAGGAAATCGGACGGGTGCCCCTGCCAGCCTGCACGGGCACCCGTCCAGCTTGGTTTGAATTAATCCTGGGTATGACTCGAATCAGGAGCCGCTAAATCGTAGACCACGGCCCGCGGACGGTCCTGTTCGGCCAGAACCAACCGAATCACCGCCATTAGCCTCTCGTTCGCCACCGGCTTTTGTAGAAACGTCCTCGCTCCGGCCTTCAGCACACGATCCCAGTTGCCGACACGGTCCCGCCCGGACAAGACAATCACCGGGATCGAGGAAAGTTTCCCGCTGACCCTTAACCGTTCCAAAACACTGAAACCGTCGCCGGCCGGCAGGCCCAGGTCCAGGATCATCAAATCGGGCACGTGCTTCCGTGCCTCGGCAATACTCGCCACTCCATCGCTCGCGGAAATCACATCGTACTCGTTGGCCGTCAGCCGTAGTTGCAAGCTCAATCGCATATCGGGGTCGTCATCGACGATGAGAATTTTCTTCTTAACCATGAGCAGACTCTTTCTTTTCATTTATGCAGCGAATTCGCCGGAATGCGAAACGGCCTGGGAAGCCGTCCCTCACACTGTATCCATCACAGTACGTCAAACCAGTTAATGGCCATGACCACAGGAACCGCATTCGCAGGCGTCCGGCTATAGTTGCCGGCGAAAGGCCCAATCAACGTGGGCACGTTGTTGTCGACAAAGCTGACGGCCTGGGTCCAGACCACTCCATCGACAGAATAATAAGCGGTGTAGGTGCTCCCGGCGCGCGTAAGCCGTAAACACATGGGATTGTGATACTCGTTAAAACTGACCACGTCGAGCACCGTGGCCGCAACTCCGGCGGTGACCTTGTGGGCCGTGAGCGAAATATTGGTTCCGTCGGTCACCAGCGCGAAGGTGATGAAGTTCTGCTCATCCGCAAGCACCATCAGACCCTGACTGGTGCCAACAGCAGTGGCCACGACAGGCGAATCGATCTTGATGGAAACGTCGAAATCCTCGTTCCCGATCGACTGCACCACCCGCACCGCCTGGTTCGACGGAAGCAGCGCATCGTGGTTCCTGCCGCCGGGAACCGTCAGCGTAAGGTGCGCGTTCTCCACGGAGGCCGTTCCCCCGTTAGGCGCCACCACTTCCCACAATGGCCCAGGGAAACTACTTGCCAGAGGAGCTCCCGGCTCCGCAGCAGCCGTTCCGCCACTGGCGGAGTGAGTAACCAGCATCATGGCCAGTGAGGAAACAAGAACACCAATCCATTCTCTTCTAGTTCGAAACATCGCGATTGCCTCCGCTCGTTCGATGAACCGCCACGCCTTCTCTTGTCACCATCGTCCTTGGGTGACCACTCCGGCAATTACCATTGCTGTGCATTACTGGAGTTACAAGGCCGGAGACATTTTTCTACTCTCGGTGGAAACTAAGATGACGACATAGAGTCCCGCAGAGCTGCCCTGCTTGCCGTGGCTCGCTTATCGAACGGAGACGGCTGCACTTAGCCCAGAAAAAATAGCAAGAAATCGTCCTGAATTCGAACAGCGGGTCGAGAATTTTCAAATAGCGTGATTTGTCAAGACGTCCCTCCAAATTAGATTTGAAAAATATCTTCGGTTCAGCAACCACTCTTTACCAACCGTTGCTCTTTCCTTTTTGTCATCCCGAGCGAAGCCGAGGGATCTGCAGTTCCGCGGACCTCTCGTGGAAACGCGGAATACGATGCATAAACAGAGTTGTCATCTCGCCTGCTCCACCCCGCCTTTAAACTCGCCTACCGGGCTCATTGCTGGAAACCAAGATTCTCTTTGAGCATCGTATTCGGCGTTTCCACGAGAGGTCCGCGGAACTGCAGATCCCTCGGCTTCGCTCGGGATGACAAAAAGGAAAGAGCAACGGTTGGTAAAGAGTGGTCGCTGAAGCGAGGCATTTTTCAGATTGAACAACTATCAGGTTCAGCGGTCCCGACGGGGCGCATATTGTGTCTCATTCCACTACATAACTAGACCTTTCCCTCTAATAAGTCGAAAAAGCATCCAGGTGTTCCGCGATACAGAGGTACCCTATGCGTGCTGTTATCGATCTGAACCTGGAAAACCCCGACCGCCGCGCCTTCCTTCGCCGCGCAGCCTCCTGTTCTATATTCGCCCTGTCGCCGCAGTGGCTGCGATCGCAATCCACCGCTAACAGGCCGGCTACCCTCTATGTGACGGACGCACGGGAAAAGTATGCTGAGCGGCCCCGGCTACAATGGAGCGGGGCCGCAGCCCGAGTGCGCGTTGCCACTATCGAAATCGATAGCACACTCGAATATCAGCCGATTCTCGGGTTTGGGGCCGCGCTTACAGAAGCTTCCTGCTTCCTCTTACATGGCATGCCGGCAGCCGCGCGGCATGCATTCCTGACCGAAGCCTATTCGCCCCTGGGCTTGAACCTGAGTGTCGGCCGCAGTTGCATTGGCGCCAGCGACTACTCGCGAAGCATTTACTGCTATGACGATGTCCCCGACGACATGAACCTTGATCACTTCACGCTGAAGCATGATGAGGCTTGTGTCCTGCCCACATTGCGCGAGATCCGCCAGATCAATCCACGGCTCTTTCTGATGGCGAGCCCGTGGAGTCCTCCAGGCTGGATGAAGACTTATGGCACAACCTTCGGCGGTCGAACCACGGAAAACATTCTCGGCCCTTACACCCATTCTCTTTGGGATGTGGCAAACGAATCCATGCTGGGCGGATGGATGTCGGATCAGCACCTCGGCGTCTACTCCCGCTACATCGAAAAATTCCTGCAAGGTTACGCCCAGGTCGGAGCCCCAGTCCAGGCGATCAGTTGCCAGAATGAAGTCGAAACCACGCAGAACGGCAAAATGCCAGCCTGTCGCTGGTCACCCGGATTAGAAGCGGCGTTCGTCCGAGACCACCTGGGACCTTCACTGCGCGCACAACATCTGGAAACCCAGATTTGGCTGCTCGACCACAACTATAACTATTACCAAAGGGTCGCCACTCAGCTCGAGGACCCGAACTTAGCCAGGTACGTGGATGGAGTGGCGTGGCACGGGTACACAGGCACGCCCGATCAAATGAGCCTGCTCCACCGGAAGATGCCGAACATCCCCTTCCACTGGACCGAAGGCGGTCCCTTCATCGACGATCCCAACTACGCCCGGGATTGGGCCAAATGGGGAGGCATCTTCACAGACGCGCTGGAGAACTGGTGCCGTTGCGCCATTACCTGGAACCTGATGCTCGATTCCAAAGGCAGGCCCAACGTCGGACCCTATACCTGTGGTGGCCTGGTCACTCTCAACGACGACGGCAGCATATTGCAGAGTGGCCAGTATCACGCCCTGCGTCACTTTTCCCGGCATCTGCAGCGCGATGGCGTGCGCATTGCCAGCGGCAGTGATGCTCCTGGCGTGCGCCACCTGGCCGTCCGCAATCCTGACGGCGGATTCGCCGTGGTCCTCACCAACCCTGGAGAAGCGATGGACCTGCGCATCGTTCACGCCGGTCAACAGGTCTCCCTTGCTCTGCCCCGCGACGCGGTTGCCACCCTCGCCTGGTGTTGACTCACTGCTGAACATCGAACCAATTGACTGACATCACCACCGGCACAGCGTTGGCTGGCGTGTCGTTGTAATTGCTGGCGAAGGGCCCAATGGCGGTGGGCGCCGCTGTGTCCGTAAAACTCGCTGCCTGGGTAAAATTGATCCCATCGACCGAGTACAACGCTACGTACGCACTCCCCGTCTTCGTCAACCGTAGGTACATCGGATTCTGATATTGACTGAAATCACCGTCCTGCAAAACCGAGGTTGCAACCCCAGCCGCCACCGTGTACGCACTAAGACCGACCCTCGTCCCATCCGTCTGCAGCGCAAAAGTAATATAGTTCCGGTCATCGGACAACACCATAAGACCCTGGCTGGTATTCGCATCCGTGGCAAAAAGCGGGGAATCTATCTTGATCGCCACATCGAAATTCTGTTTGCCGATGGTCTGCACCACCCGCACCGCCTTATTGGAAGAAAGCATCGCGTCGTGGTTGCTTCCTCCGGGTACGCCGATGTACAGGTGAGAGTTGGAGATCGAGGCAGACCCACCGGCCGGCGTCACCACTCTCCAGAAAGGTCCTTGGAATCCATCTGGTTGTACTTTCCCCGGAGCCGCTGGTGGCGGAGCTGACGACACAAGCGAGGAGGCGCCGGGCGTAGCCGCTGCGGGCCCAAGCGGATTAGACGCAGGCGGCGCCGCTTCGGGACCTTCGGGTGATCCGGGTCCCCCGTGTGAATCTGGAGCAGATGGTTCATTAGGTGGAGACGCCTCGGCCCTGGCAGCGGTGACTGGCTCCGCTTCCCGAGGGGCGGCAGGGGCTCCGGGCAGAGCCGCGGAAGCAGCCGGTTGGACGGCAGAAGCCTGCAGCTTGGGGCTGACCGTCAACGTCCAATACGATGCCCTCAAGCCGCCGATTGTCGCCTGGATGTTGGCCACTCCCGCAGCCATCGCCGTTGCATGGCCGCCCATGCTGATGACAGCTACCTTACGATTGCTGGTACCCCACGCAATTGCTGAGTTGGACAGCGCACTCACCGAGCCGTCCGAATAAACTCCATAGGCGGTGAATTGCAGAGTCCTCCCCGCCACCATCCTATTCGCAGTGGCATGCAGATATGCACTCTTCAGCGTCTTTCCTCCAAGCCCTGCAGAGGTGACACCGAGAGCCGTAACACTGCTCGGAACGTAACCAAACGACGGAAACAGGATCCCCTGGTTCGCTCCCTGCCCCCAGGATGCAATTGCCTTGACCGTAGCACCCGCCGGCACCACAAACGGCGCTATATAGACTTTTGAAGTCCCCGCCGTGCTCCCGGGACGAAAGATCGCGGGCGGGCTCCCGTCGGTGGTATAGAAAATCGTGAGCCTGTGGTTCGTATCGCTGTCACTGAGCGTGATGGTAGACCCGTCGGATCCCGCCGTCGCCAGGATGGCCGGGGCCGTCACCGGGATGGTCGTGCTGTTTTGAACCACAGTATTAGGAGTTTGAATCAATCCGGCATTTGACTTGGTGGCACTCTCCTCATAAGTCAACGCATTACCCATAGCGTTGGCCGTACCCGTCCAAACGTCGTTTCCGGAGAAATAGTTGTTGATGACGGTTCCGTCTGTGAAGGTTCCTCCCAGGCATATCTGCCAGCCCGAACACCAGCCTCCGGCAGGGCAAGTGGGCGGCCCATTTCCGCCCTGAAAAAGATTGTAGGTCGCGATGCTCCCTGCGCCCCACAACTCGAGTCCTATGCCGTAGTGCCCCCCGGGGCCGGCGTACGTTACTGGCACATTGCCGATAAACACATTGTCGCTGATGACGTGTGTCGGTGAGATGGATGGCGTGAATTCCGGCACTGACAATTCAAAAGTGTTGTAGCTGGGGTTAAACGGCTGATAAAACGCGTTGTGGCTATAAATGCCGGCGCCGTTCGTATCCTGTTGTGTTTCGATCATGATACGAGAGTTACCTTGCATGTTGTTGTTTTCCACATCGGCATTGAGGCTGGTGATCCCGAACGCGGATTGCTCCGAAAGCTTTAGACCCTGTTCTGTCAGGTTGACCGTGTTATTTGACCATGTCAGATAGTTGTTGTAGCCATTCACCCAGGTGGCAGCGCAGCGTCCGCCGGAATCGGGGTAGGCGCTGGCTCGAATGGCGGCACAATTGTTGAAAAACGTATTCCACACCACCGTGATGTGCTGTACACCGGTAGCCGCAGTAAACCCCGCATTCTTGCCGTCGATCCATATATTCGGTTCGGAGCTTGCGCCTCCCGCAGGTGGATTGTTGTTGTCGAAGGCGTTATCCTGAATCACGATTCCCGACGCGGGATCATACACCAGGATGCCGCCCTGCGTGCCGCTAAAGCGCAGGTACTGTATGGTGCATCCTTGATTTCCGGTGAAACTGGTACCGTTGCTGTCTGTGGACAGGGCATACTGAGTAGGGACCGTGTTAGTCAGCACCACGGTAGGCAAGTTGGTCTGGGTGACCAGTCCGACATTTGGCCCGGTGTAGATGGTTCCGTAAAAGCAAGGCAGAGCCACTGTGGCCGAGAGCGTATAGGTGCCCGGAGTGAACGAAACTGTATTGCCGGCGGCATTTCCAGCAGTGTTCACAATCGCCTGTATAGCCGCCGCGCTAGAACCAGCGGGCACAACGTAGGTAGTAGCCGACGCCGGTGCGCCCATGCTTAGGACAATAAGTGCCAATAGTACCTTATTCATTCCATAGCCCCTGTTGCCGGTATAACTGCTAAGTTGGCGGATGTACCTCATCCCACTATCCTTCTGGCCCTTATAACCAACAATGACCTAGGCTATGTATTACCGCCGTAATGACCTGAGAAAACTACTTACTAAGTATCGATAAGCAGCTCCGCCCATAGCACAAAGTGGAAGGCAATCGGCGGGTTGCCCCTCGACATCAAACCTGAACCACACACCACCCTGTCCTTGTCATCACGCCTGCCCCGGCTCGCCGTGGGGCGTGCCGGGGGGGACCTGGAGTTCCCCCCACCCGCAACAACAAACATGGCGTGAGCCAAACTCCTCTGCTATGTTTGCCTCCCGGAGTGAAAGTGATCCGATCGCTCACCGAGGTAATCAAGGGGTGGCTCTACCTGCTGGCCTTAGTCACAGGCGGCAACTACCTGCGTAAAGCAAAGCTCCAGCGCCTGGGAAAGGGCGCAAAGATTCTCCCCACTGTCTTTTTTAAATACCCCGAAATGATCCAGATTGGCGACCACTCCTTCATCAACCACCTCTGTTCGGTGTGGGCCTCTCCGGGCGGCCCCATCACTATCGGAAACAATGTGCTCCTCGGGCCTTGCGCCTCGATCATCTCCTCCAATCACGGCATCGCCCGCGGTGAACTGATTCGCAACCAGCCAGGCCGCGATGCTCCCATCCGCATCGGCGATGACGTATGGCTCGGCGCCAATGTAGTGGTAACCGCAGGAGTATCCATTGGAGAAGGGGCGGTGGTGGGAGCAGGCGCCGTGGTCACCACCGATCTGCCGCCCATGTCCATTTGCGCCGGCGTCCCTGCCAGGGTCATCGGCTACCGGTCGTAGTCACTTATCCACATATCCTGCCAAGGCGGCACGATTCAAAACGATGCACAGGCCCTGAGAAAAACTTAATCATCACAGGCGCGTTCGTTTAATCACCCCACTCTACTCTTCGGCAATAACAAGCGGGCGCCATGAAAACATTAGGTTTGGCAATAGTGATTGTTTCGGGTTTTATCTCTATCGCCACCATGGCACAACGTTTGTCGTCCCCCCAACCTGGGCCAGCTTTCCCTGCACCGCCTGTCGCCATCGGAGGCGCCAATCTGCCCTTTCAGCCCATTGGCGTCTCCGACCTTGTTCACCTCACAGTCGATGATTCTCCGGAACTCTCGCAATCCTTCCGCGTCGACAAGCAGGGAAACCTGAACCTCCCCTTGCTGCGCGCGCCTATCCACGCAGAAGGAATGATGCCGGACGCTCTGCGCAATGAAATCGCAGCCACCCTCTGCGCGCAACATCTTCTGGTGAATCCCGTGGTCGTTGTCTCGGTCGTCGAGTACCGCAGCCGTGACGTCACCATCGCCGGCGCCGTCAAAACACCTACAACCATTCAGGAAATCGGCAACCTGCGCCTGCTGGACGCGCTAAGCCAGGCCGGTGGCCTGCTCTCCGAGGCCGGCCCCGAAGTCATCGTGGAGCAGGCAAACGGGAGCATGCAACGCCTTTCTGTCCGTGAGCTCTTCGACGGATATCACCCGGAGCTGAATATCCTGATCCACGCAGGCGCACAGATCCGCGTGCCGCAATGCGAGCGCGTTTACGTGGTCGGCAACGTGAAGCGGCCCGGAGCCTTTCCTTTCCAGAACCTGCAGGACACCACCGTGCTCCAACTGCTGGCGCTCAGCGGCGGCCTTGACTCCTTCAGCCTCAACAAAGCCTATATCTACCGCGAGGCCCAGGGCGCCCCGCAAAAAACAGAAATCGAGATCCCTCTGCGCCGCATACTCGATCGAAAGGCACAGGATATAAAGCTCGCGGCCAACGACATTCTCTACGTTCCTACCAATGGGAAACTGAAGGCCAGCGTCAGCGTGTTGAATCATGTTACCGGCATGGGCAACACCGCCGTGTCGGCCGCTATCTGGGCTCACTGAAGCCGCCATGCAACCTGCCTACGGAGCGCCGCCCTTGAGCGCCCTACACATACCACGCACCTGGGTTACTTCCAGAACGGAGCCAATCGCATGGCCGGTTCGATCGCTATTCCAAAGCCACACCTCAGGTTGAGCGATCCCGCTGAAGCCCAGCGCCCACTTACCTTTTACGTGCGAGCTGTGCGCCGCCGATGGGTCATGATCGCGTCGCTCAGTGTGGTGCTCACCGCCCTGGTCGTGCTTGTGTGCGCCATGTTGCCCCCCGCCAGCGTAGGCTACGCCACCATTGCCATCGACCGGCAGGCCGCGCCTGAGACCATTGGCGACAATCACCTCCTGTCAACGGGCGACGATCAGTTCATGGCAACCCAGCAGAACCTGCTACTGGCCGACACCATCCTGCGCCCAGTCACCGAGCGCTACAACCTGCTCGAGCGAGAACACCAGCTCCGACGCTACCGGTTCTGGCGTTACTCCCCGCAGAGGGAAAAGTCGATCAGAAATGCACCCATCGTCCTGAAGCATCTCAGGGTCGAACGCAAACCGAACACCTACCTCTTGACCATCACCTATCGCGATCGGGATCCTCAGGTGGCAGCCAATGCGGCCAACGCCATTGCCGATTCCTACCTGCGCAATATCTTCGAAACGCGCATCAAGGAAGCTGGGCGTCTTACTTCCTCCATGGAGCGGCAGCTGATCGACCTGAAAGAAAAAATGGAGTCGAGCCACCGCGCACTCATGCTCTACCAGCGAGAACTCGGAACCGCCGACCCGGAGCAGAAAACCAGTGTATTGGTTGCCAGGCTCCAGGCACTCAATACTGAGAACAGCGTGGCCCAGGCAGATCGCATCTCCAAGGAAGCCGTCTTTCGCGAGGCAAAAGATGGGTCCTTGCCAGAGGTGGAAGTCTCCACTCAATCCAGCGACCTCACTCGCGATGTAGAAAAACTCAAGGTCGCCAAGGCAAACCTGGCCCTCGTGGGTGCGACGTATGGAGATCAGCATCCGGAATACCGCAAAGCCGCTGCACAAGTCGATGAAGCCCGCGCCGCCCTTGACGAAAGCCGTCAGAACGTTTCCACCCGCATCGGCGTGGATTACCGGCAGGCGCTGGTCCGCGAGCGCATGCTTTCCGCCGCGGTTACCGAAACCAAGCAGCAAGTCGACACCCTCACAGCGCAATCCTTTGATTACCTGCAGCTCAAGCATGAAGCCGGAGCAGCAGAACGAATCTACGAGGATCTCTTCGCCAAGATCAAGCAGTCGGGCATCAACTCCGAATTGCAAAACAACCTCATCCGGCTGGCAGATTCCGCCCGTCCCGCCTCCCGGCCGGTCTTTCCCAATTGGCCCTTCATCGTTGCGCTTTCCCTGGCCTTCTTCATGTTGTCGTGTGCTGCTTATGTGATCTCGGCAGAATTGACAGATGTAACTGCCCGGGAAGCCGAGGCGGTGGAGGAAGCGCTCGATATTCCCGTGGTCTGCTCCCTACCCCAGGTAACGGATATGCAACTGCGGCTGGCACTTGGGCCCGATGGCCTGCGCGTTGCAGGGAGTCGCTGGCGCGGATTGCAGGGCGGCTTTTTCGATGAAGGCGTGCGCCAGCTGCGGGGCTACCTCATGCTCTCTCTCCAGCCCAACGAGCCCAGAAGCGTGCTCTTTACCAGCGCGTTGCCCGGCGAAGGGAAATCGACCCTCGCCCTCTCCCTCGCCATGGTGAACGCGGAGCAAGGCAAGCGCACCCTCTTGATCGACGCCGACCTCCGCCAACCGACGATTGAAAAACTGGTGCGCATGGAACCCGATGCCGGCCTGGCCGAGGTGCTCGCCCACAGAAGTCATTGGAGCACAGCGACCCGCCAGGTTCCCGGCCGGCCCAATCTTTCCATTCTCGGCACCGGCTTGCCCCTGCCTCTTGCCTTGGCGCTGATCGGGCCGCAAATGCGCGGCATCCTCGCCCAGGCTACCAAGGAATTCGACCTGGTCGTTCTGGATTCGCCCCCGCTGTTGGGTTGTGCGGAGACACTGGAACTGGCCGCCGCGGCGGAGGTAACCGTGCTGAGTGTGCGCAGTGGGCAGACTCCGATGAAAGCCCTGCGCGGAGCCGTAGAAATCCTGCGCCGGGTAAATGCTCCCATCGCCGGCATCGTGTTGAACGAATCGGCCATCGCTACCGACACCACTTACAAGGCTTTCGCTCGCTACTACAGCGCCTAGTGATTAGCGTGCCTGCAAGAGGCCATCTCGCACCCCGTCAACTGCTCTCAACCCGGTGACAAAATGCCATCCGCAACCAATACGCCGGAGAGCACAACGTGACACTGCCGCTTACCATTGTGCTGCTTGCCTTATGGAGTGTGGCGATGGTTCGCTACGGGCGTTCCGTCCTCTTTCCGCCTGCTTCGTTGGCGATCGTATGGACCGTCACGCTGCTCGCCATCTGGATGTGCGGAGATACCTACTACCCTCTTACCACTACCGCCAATCAGATCGTACTGGCAGGTGTGCTCGCCTTCTCCGGCGGGGGCGCCTGCGCAATGGCCACGCCCTGTCGCGTGCAGGGAGCATTGGATGCCGTCCGTACGCGACGGCGGATGCAGGTCGACCGCTGGCTGACCGCGGCAGGTATAGTCTTGTTGCTCAATATACCTTTCTCTTATCTCTATTACACACAACTCAGCACCACCATCGCGCCCCGTGAAAGCCTGTGGAAGCAAATCCGCATCGCAACCACTAAAGCCAACGTATCCGGTCAGGCAGCCCTTCCCATTCAGTCATTCATTTTGCCCTTCCTGACCATCATTGCTCTGATCGGCGTCTATGAATACGCCGATACCGGCAGACGGAAGGTCCGCACCGTCTTCCTCGTGCTGCTGGCCGGGGGATATCAACTGCTCAATGGCGCCCGCTCCGAAGTCCTTCTCCTGCTGATCAGCTCTATCGTCATTCTCTGGCTCACGCGCGGCGCCCCGCCTCTACGTCTCCTGGGCATCATGGGTCTGCTGTTTTTGCTGGTCTTCTCTGTGGGTCAGATTTCCATGAGCAAATATGGCGCAGACCCGGAAGCATCTCTGCAGGATAACCTTCCCCGGGTCGCGGAAGGCTTCGGCACCTACTGGCTTGGCGGCATTATCGCCTTCGATCAGAACCGGCAAAACCCTGAGCTCAGATACGGTTGGGATCTGGGGAAATTCGCCAAGCGGATCCTCAATCGATTCGGCGCCACCTTCTCCGAGCGCGATCGCAATCTTGAATACACCAGGATCTCGCCTACCCAGGCAACCAACGTCTACACCGCATTTCTGCCTTACTACATGGACCATGGCGGTATGCCCGGCGTCATCGGGCTGATGTTCCTCGTCGGCTTTCTCAGCACCTATGTTTACCGCTGTGCTCTCCATGGCAATTGCTGGGCGGTGTTCACCTTGGGAGCCTTCGTCTATGCCACGGTCATGACCATCTTTTCCGAAGAGTTCTTTGCCCAGATCATGTTCTGGATCAAAGCGGGTGGGGTCTCGACCCTGGTCTATTTCGCTCCCAGCATCACCCGGCACGCCCGTGCCCGGTGGACCGGCACATCGGGGACCCAACCGTGCGCATAGCAGCCTACACCGGCGGGGTCATGGTGCCCAGCGCCCGGGCCCGCGTGCGCCAGTACATTGGCCCCCTCAACCATCTTGGCATCGAGGTGCACGAGTACCCCCTGCCTTGGGGAAATATACTGCCGCGGCCGCTGGCCCTCCGCCCGTTGTGGATAGCAGCCACGGCTGCAGCACGTGCGGGAGCGCTCACCTGCTCCTGGAGGGCCGACGTCACCTGGATATCGCGCCAGTTGCTGCCTGCCTTCACACCCCTCCAGGCAATGGCGAAACGCCCCATGGTCCTCGACGTGGATGACGCTGTCTGGCTCAATACCGGCGGCCACCGCGTCCGCGCTCTGGCCATGGCGAGTGACCTGATCGTGTGCGGCAACACATTTCTGGCGAACCATTTCTCACGCTGGAACAGCAACGTCACCGTCATTCCCACAGCGGTGAATACGGCATGGTATCGGCCCCGCAGCACCGCTAAAACGAGCCGCGCCCTCATCATGGGATGGACCGGCACCAGCGGCAACTTTCCCTTCCTCTACACGATTGAGGGGGCACTGATCAGGGTTTTCGAGCACTGTCCTCAGGCGAAGTTGCTCGTCGTCGCCGATCGGCCACCGCAATTTAAATCGCTTCCTGCATCTCGCATCGAGTTCGAACCCTGGACACCGCGCACGGAACAGGCCGCGTTCGACCGCATGTCCATCGGACTGATGCCCCTGGCCGACACCGCCTGGTGCCAGGGCAAATGCAGTTACAAAATGCTGTGCTATATGGCCGCGGGTCTGCCGGTCGTCGTCACCGCTGCGGGCATGAATCGCCAGGTGCTTGCCTTAGGCGAGGTGGGTTTGAGCGCCGCGAGCGAGCGGGAATGGGTCGACGCACTCATCGCGCTCGTCGACAATCCGGACCTGCGCCGCAACATGGGCGCCGCCGGCCGCGCCGTCGTCGAAGAACGTTTTAGCCTGAAGCGGTTAACCCAGCAGTACGCGGCCGCGTTCCACTCCCTGGGCGGAACATTGCCTCGAGGTCACTCCCTCCCCAACCCCGTCTAGGATCCGATGAAAGCCCCCCTCATCACCATCGCCATGCCCTTTTACAACAGCGCGGCTACGCTGGAACTCTCTATTCGCTCGCTCCTGAACCAGAGCTACGGCGACTTTGAACTCTTACTCTGCGACGATGGTTCCAACGATCAGGGCCTCGAGATTGCGCACAGCTTCGATGACCCGCGCCTGGTCTGCTGGAGTGACGGCCGCCGCCTGCATCTCGCCGCGCGCCTGAACGAGTGTATCGACCGCGCGCGCGGCCGCTATCTGGCCAGGATGGATGCCGACGATGTAGCCTATCCGGACCGGCTCGCCCGGCAATTGGCTTTTCTTGAAACCCACACAGAGGTAGATCTGTGCAGTGCCGGCGCCATGGTCTTTGGCAAACATGGCCGTCCCTTGTGGCGCTTCAGCCCGGCTCAGGATCACGCCGTCATTACCCGCTCTCCATTCCGGGGCTTTCCGCTCTGGCACCCGCTCTGGATGGGGCGCATCGAATGGTTCCGCCGTTGGCGCTACGATGAGACTGCCTGGCTCGCGCAAGATCAGGAGTTGCTACTGCGCAGCTACCAGCTTAGCCGCTTCGCAAATCTACCCGAGGTTCTCCTCGGATACCGCCGCGAGCGAGTCACCCTCAGGAAGCTTTTTCGCTACAAATTGCTGCACATCGAATACGTTTCTCGGCAACCCGGCGCTGTCAGGAATGGCTGGCAGAAGTTGCAGCTCCTGGCCGTATCGAGTGCGAGATTCGGCGCCAATTGCACAGTCGCGCTGGGAGGATTTGAGCATCGCCTGGGTCACCAGGCCGCCCAGGCGCCCACCACCAGCGAGTTGGCGCGGTGGCGCAATCTCTGGCTCCTGCTCTCCACCTGGTTCGGACGGCCAACGAATGAGATCTTTCTGCCCTCGTCACTGTTACGAGTCGCAACCAAGAAACACGAACGCGCATGAAAATTGCTCACATCCTCACCCGAGGCGACGTCCTCGGCGGAGCCCAGAGTCATGTGCGCGAGCTTTCGCTCGAGCTGCGCAGGCTTGGCCATGAAGTGACCGTACTCACGGGAGCGCCCGGCATCTTTACCGACCAGCTCCGCCAAGCAGAAATCCCCTGGTTGCAAGTGAGGAGCCTGGTTCGCCCTGTGCGGCCACACCGCGATCTGGCGGCCTTTATCCAGCTATGGAGCGTCCTGCGCCAGTTGAAGCCGGACCTGGTGTGTGCGCATACCGCCAAGGCGGGCTCGCTAGGACGCGCCGTTGCCCGGCTGCATAACATTCCCAGCGTGTTTACCCCTCATGGCTGGTCGATCTTCGATCGCAACTCGCTGCAATGGAATCCCCTCTTCTGCTGGGCAGAGCGCGTCGCCGGAAGGCTCGGCACACGCGTCATCAATGTATGCGAGTTTGAGCGGGAGTTCGCACGGCAATGGAGAGTCTGCCCGGCAAACGCGCTGGAGGTAGTACACAACGGTATCGCGGCAATTCGCTTGACGCGACTGCGGCCGATCGATACGCAACCGCCGTTGATCGTCATGGTAGCCCGCTTCGCGTCGCAAAAGGATCACGCAACACTCCTGCAGGCGCTGTCCGGCTTGCTTTGCATGGAATGGAGCTTGCTGTTGGTGGGAGCGGGCGAGTTGGAACCAAAGATCCGCGCACAAGTGGCAGCACTTGGCCTTGACAGCCGTGTCCGCATACTACCGCCGGAAACCAACGTGAACCGTATGCTCATGGAAGCCCAGATCTACGTACTATCGACCCACTTCGAGGCCTTCCCCATCAGCATCCTGGAAGCTATGCGTGCAAGCTTGCCCGTGGTCGCCACCGATGTCGGCGGCATCTCTGAATCGGTCCGCGAAGGAGAGACTGGATTACTAACGCGCCACGCCGACGTCGACGGCCTAAGGGAAGCGTTGGCTCGTCTGATTGCCGATCCTGCATTACGTCTGGCACTAGGCAGCGCGGGACACGAACTGTGGAGCGCGCAATTCACCGCGAGCCGATGGCCGCCCGAACCCTAGAAGTCTACCAACGCGCTCTATCGGTAGGTAAATAGACGGGTGCCCCAGCCTGCCCCGGCGTGCCGTAGGGTCTCGATTTTGAGACCTGGGATCCTCCTAGTGAAGGTCTATTAAGTCCCCTGTTATAACCCAAGGTTCAAACTAATTAACTTCCTGTACCTTGATAATGAAGTACTGAAAAGTGTCTCCCTTAGCCAGCACCAGCTGGTGGGGAATATTAGCAGGGATGTGAACAATGTCGCCCTTCTTGAGCTTCATCTCCTTACCACCCGTAATGGAATCCCCTCGTACCTCGCCCGCTGCGGAAGGCGCACCATTCACCATGGTCCCGCCGGATACAAGTGTCGCATTCCCATCGACCACCACATAAAAGTCGGCAAACTTCTCATGCAGCTCAGCCTTTCCGCTTTGACTGCGGAACGCCAGCATGCTGTAGTCCGTGGAATACTTCTTCAGCGTCTCGGTAGCCAATCCGGAAGCGTCCTTCTTCTGCTCCAGCGTCTTCTCCATAGCCGTCAATTCAGCCGGTGAGTATTTATCCGGAGTCGGCGCAGCGTCCTGCGCCAACGCCCCCAAACTCGTCATTAAACATGCGGTCAGCAAAACGACAGAGGTTCGTTTCATGCGCTATACCTTTTCTTTCCTTGAGGTGAAAAGCAGTTTACGCTTTCGCCGCCCGGGTGCGAGCAATGACCTCGATATACCCGCGCGCGGTGTTGGTGATGACTTCCGGCTTCCCGTCCGCGAGCGCCTGCAGGTTCACCAGGTCCGCACCGACACCCAAAGCTGAAGCTCCCGCTTCCAGAAAACTGGCCGCCGTCTGCAGCGTGACGCCGCCGGTCGGCACCAACCGCAGATAAGGAAACGGAGCCTTCAACGACTTGAGATAGCTGGCTCCTCCCATCGCTGAGCAGGGAAACACCTTGACGAAATCCGCCCCGGCGCGCCATGCGGTAATCACCTCAGTGGGCGTGAGCGCCCCGGGTAACGAAACCTTATCCCGCTTCTTGGTTTCTGCAATGACGTCCATGTGCAGGCTGGGGCTCACTACAAACTCCGCACCCGCATCGATGGTCGCGGCACATTCCGCTCCATCGGTGACCGTGCCTGACCCTAGCAATAGCTTGCTGCCGTAGCTGCGTTTCAATTCGCGCAATACATCGATTGCACCAGGCACCGTCATGGTGACTTCAATGACCGTGACCCCACCGGCAACCATCGCCTCGACCACACCTAAGGCTTCCTTCGCGGAGCGGGCCCTCAAGACAGGAATAATCCCTGCTGCTTCCAGTTGCTCTTGCACTTCTTTCGACATTCCGTTTTCCTTTGACCCTCGTTCTCAATAAATTCTAGCGGGCAATACGCGCCGATCCGCCCAGCATCACGCGCTCAACCTCTGCGCGAGACGCCGTGCTGGTATCCCCGGGTGTGGTCATGGCCAGTGCTCCGTGAGCCACTCCGCAAGCAACAGCCCAGGCCGCGGGTTTGCCCACGAGCATTCCGTAGACCAGGCCAGAGGCAAAGGAATCTCCGCCTCCTACCCTGTCCAGAATGTCGATCTCCCGTTGCGGCACATACAAAATCTCATCCTTATAGATAGCCATCGCGCCCCATGCATTGCGGGAAGCAGTTTGTGCCGTGCGCAGCGTGGTCGCCACCAGTTTGAGATTGCTGTACGACGCAGCCACCTCGCGCAGCATCTTCTCGTAGCTCGCGACAGGCAGCTCATCGAAGTCTTCCTTCACCCCTTCCAGCTTGATCCCCAGCATGGCGGAGAAGTCTTCCTCGTTGCCGAACAGCACGTCCAGCTTCTTCACCAGCTCCCGATTCACCTCTTGCGCCTTTGCTTTGCCGCCAATGGACTTCCACAGCGAATCGCGATAGTTGAGATCAAAAGAAGTGACAGTCCCATATTTGCGTGCCTTATCCAGGGCCTCGACAGCAACCTCCGGAGTCGAAGGCGACAAAGCGGCAAAGATGCCCCCGGTATGCAGCCAGCGAGCTCCATTCTTCGGCCCCAGGATCGCCTCCCAATCGAAGTCGCCCAGCTTGGTCTGCGAGATGGCAGTGTTGCCCCGGTCAGAACACCCGACCGCCGCGCGCACGCCATAACCGCGCTCGGTGAAGTTGAGGCCATTGCGCACCGTGCGCCCAATTCCGTCGTAGGGCACCCAACGAATTAAGTTGGTGTCGACACCGCCCTGCAAAATGAAATCTTCCACCAGCCGGCCGATCGGGTTATCGGCAAACGCGGTCGCGATCGCCGTGCGCATGCCGAAGCAGCGCCGCAATCCGCGCGCCACGTTGTATTCTCCCCCGCCCTCCCAGGCTTGAAATTGCCGTGCGGTATGGATCCTGCCTTCACCCGGATCGAGACGCAGCATGACCTCCCCTAAGCTCACACAATCCCAGCGGCTCGTCTCTACGCCTTTGATCAATAACTCTTCCATGGTCCCTTTCCCTTTAACGTGACAGCGGTGTATATCCCAGGTCTTGTTGAATTCCCTTCACGCAGGTCATCAGCCTGTCGGCGATGTGCGGAATCTTTTGCATGGTCACGCGAAACGAAGGGCCGGATATGCTGACCGCCGCGACCGCTTCCCCTCGGCCATCAAGAATCGCCACTCCGGCGCAGCGCACACCCTCTTCGCGTTCCTCGTCATCCACCGCATACCCGCGGCGGTTAGTTCGTTCCAGTTCCTTCAGCAGAGCCTCGCGGCTGGTCATGGTTCGACGGGTAAAGCGTTCCAGGCGCAACTCCGGTAACAAAGCCTCTACTCGCGAACGCGGCATCGTTGCCAGGATCGCCTTGCCCACCGCCGTGCAGTGGATGGGACTGCTCGCGCCCACCCGCGAGATCATGCGGATGCTGCGCTCCGGTTCCTGCTTGTCGATATAGACCATGTGCGTCTTTTCCATGATGCACAAGTGCGCGGTCTCTTCCACCTCAGCGACCAGGGTCTTCAAATGGAGTTGGGCGCGCTCACGCAGATCAAACTGTTCGATCGCACGACCGCCAAGATCGCACAAGCGCAGGCCGAGACGAAACTTCCCTCCCAGCGCGCGCTCCACCATGCGGTGCCGTTCCAGCACCATCAGGAAACGATGCGCCGTACTCTTGTGCAACCCGAGGGCTTCGGCTATTTCCGCCAGCCCCAGCGGCGTATTGCTGGTGGCGAGAAGATCCAGCACCGCGAAGGCGCGATCCAGCGCCTGCAATTTATAAACTCCGCCGCTCTCCGGTACCGCATTGTGAGATGACATGCCGTTCTCTGAAAAACACAACCGCGGGCATTCTTGCGTTCTGCCGTTGATTTGTCAAGTTCAGCTGACTTGAATGAGCCCTTCCTCTGACAATTGGGAAAGTAACTGGAGCACATCGCGCTCGATGACCCCGGGAGGGGCCTCGTAGTGCTGGCGCAACTCGTCGACCAGGTCCGACACTCGCACCGGCGACATCAGGCGGCTCCATATATCACTGCCGATCTCGCCGAGTCCGTAACAACGACTGCGTGCCAGGCTCATAAGGACGGTTTCACCAGCAACATCCGCGGCCACCTGGTTGGGCATATGACACACGATCGACGTCGAACTCAAACTAGCCATAACTGATCAAATGTTAGCAGGACAAAATCTCGCCCTCTCATCCAGCAACCGCTCTTTCCTCCAGCAACCGCCCCTTCCTTGCAACGATCCTCTCCTTTTTGTCATCCCGAGCGCAGCCGAGCGGATCTGCGGTTCTACGGACTACTCCTGGAAACCCGGAATAACAAAGGGGAGCTTTGACGTTCCCAGGAGGCTTCGGTTCATGACTATGTTGTGGACCGGTAGGAGCGGGGCACACGGATCGCGCACCGCAGATCCGCTCGGCTGCGCTCGGGATGACAAAAAGGAGAGGATCGTTGCAAGGAAGGGGCTGTTGCTGGAGGAAAGGGCGGTTGCTGAACCAAGGCATTTTAATCCCCGGATCACCAATCATCAATCGCCGAAGACTCTTGAATGAAGTGCTCCGAGGGATCGTCCCGGATAACTTCCAGCCGTCCCTGCGGGACTCATTCACCACGGCTGAAGGAGTGCCCGTCGTCCAGAGACTACCAAACCGTCTTCATAGGGAAAGAACTACCCCTCCACACCCGTGCCCATGTTGACAATCTCCGCCGCACCCTGCCTCTGCTATCGTTTGAACCATGCCAGTCCCCCGCAGCGAAGCCGCTCCCCAGCCCGCGGTTTCCCTGGCATCCAAACGACCCCTGGTGCAATACATCTCGAGCCTGGTCCAGATTGCCCGCTGGCAACTCGTAGCCGCCGTGGTCATCATGACCGTCACCTCGCTGACAGAAGGCCTGGGCGTAGCCTTGCTCTTCCCCATCCTGCAGGTAGCCGGTTTCAACCTGGCCAATCAAGGTCACGTGGGGCACTACACGGGCGAGGTTCGCGATCTGCTGGTGCGCAGCGGCCTTCGGCCTTCGCTGTGGCTTGCGTCACTGCTGCTGATCTTTATGCTGCTCATGGCGCTGCGTTCCCTCTTCAGCCGCATGCAGTCCGTGCTTACCTTACGCACCGCCCTCACCTACGAGCTTTCTCTCGGCAGACGCCTTTACCAGGCCATCATCAACGCCGACTGGCTCTTCCTGGCACGTCGTCGTTCTTCTGACTTTACCCATGCGCTCACCGGCGAGTTGACCCGGGTCTCCAACTGCACCTATCTGCTGATCGGCACGCTCGCCAACGGCATCCTCGCCCTGGTATACATCGTCATCGCCCTGAAGCTTTCCGCGGGAATGACCTCGCTGGTCCTTGCCACTGGGGCAATCCTGCTGTTGTTGTCCCGCCGGTGGATTCGCGCCGTCCACCAGAGCGGCACCGCCGTCTCAGAGAGTGTGAGCGAGGTGTACTCGGCGGCCACCGAACATCTGCAGAATCTCAAAGCAATGAAGTTCTACGATGCCCAGACCAGCGATCTGGCAATGTTTTCTTCGCTCCAGTCCTCGGCCCTGCAGCAGACCCTCGAGAGCACCAGGAGCCAGGCAGCCGCCGCCTTCTGGTTCGAAGCCGGCTCGCTCATCGTGCTGGGGATAATCATTTTCGCTTCACTGCAAATTCTCAACGTCGCCCCTGCGTCCATTCTTCTCTTGCTGGCCGTCTTTACCCGTCTTTTCCCTCGTTTGGCCGCAACCCAAGGCCAGTTCCAGGCGTTCTTCAGCGAACTGCCGGCCTTTGAAAACCTGATGACGATTTATCGCGAGTGCCTGGCCAATGCCGAAGTTCCCGGCTCGGCAAGTTTGGGACCACGGTCAGCCCATGAAATCCGCCTGGAGCGGGTTGGGTTCCGCTATGACGACGATCGGCCCCAGGTACTTAGGGATTTATCGCTTACCATCGCCGCCGGCAAAGTCACCGCTATCGTGGGCTCGTCGGGTGCAGGCAAGAGCACAGTCGCCGACCTGGTCAATGGCCTGCTCTCCCCCGGCACGGGCCGGGTGCTGGTCGATGGCGCCGAACTTACGCCGCAGGCTGCGCGGGTTTGGCGCCGCCACGTCGGCTACGTAGCCCAGGACACGGTCCTCTTTCACGATACCGTCCGCGCCAACTTAAGCTGGGCGCATCCGGAGGCCTCTGAGCAGGAGATGAAAGAAAGTCTCAGCCTGGCCGCCGCTGAGTTCGTCTTTGAATGGCCTCAGGGTTTGGATACCACAGTGGGAGACCGCGGCATGCTCCTCTCCCATGGTCAGCGGCAGCGCATCGCGCTGGCGCGTGCCCTGCTGCGGAAGCCGGGGCTGCTGATTCTCGATGAAGCCACCAGTAGTCTCGACTTCGACAACGAGAAGAGAATCCTCGACGCCATCGAACGGCTAAAAGGCCGGGCGACCGTGTTGTTGATCGCCCATCGCGTCTCCGCCATCCAGCGTGCGGACATCATCTACCTGATAGAAAATGGCTCGGTCGCGGAGTCGGGTGATTGGCAGACCCTAAGCAGCCGGCCTTCCCAGCGTATAGGCTCGCTTTTCCGGCTGCAGGACGCTCTCGCCTGAGGCTCTACTTGGGATCCCACCAACCCCCATACGGCGCGATCAGCTTGGCCGCTTCTGGAGGACCCCAGGTCCCAGGCTGGTAGATCGACACCTTCGGACTGTCCAGAATCGGGTCCACGATGCGCCACGCCTCTTCCACGTAGTCTTCCCTGGCAAACCAGGTCTGGTTCCCGGCCATGGCATCGCCCAGGAGCTCTTCGTACGGCAGCATTTCGTCTTCTCCGCACTCCTGGTCGGCTACGAGTTCGATAGCGCATCCCCGCAACTGGTCGCCGGCGGTTTTAATCGAGGCTCCAATCGCGATCACCGGCTCGCCGCTGATCCGGAAGCGCACATAGTTGGCCGGCGGCGCTTCCGCAGAGAAGATCGGGCAGGCAGGCCGCAGCTTGGCCACGACCTCGGTTTCGGTCAGCGGCAGCGATTTCCCTGCTCTGACAAAAAACGGAACGCCTCGCCAGCGCCAGGAATTGATCGTCAGCCTCAAGGCCACATAGGTTTCCGTTTTCGAGTCTTTCTTTACTCCCGGGGTATCGAGGTACCCGGCGTATTGGCCGCGCACCACATCGTCCTCGTGCAACGGCTGAACGCTCTTGAGCACCTTGACTCGCTCGTCGCGCAGGCTCTCAATGCTCAGGGTCGGCGGTGGCTCCATGGCAATGTTGCTCAGCACTTGCAGCAAGTGGTTCTGGACTACATCGCGGACCGTTCCCACTGCATCGTAGAAGCTCCCCTGTCCTGCACATTGAACTGTTCAGCCATGGTGATTTGGACACTCTCTACATAGAGACTGTTCCAGATCGGCTCCAGGAAGGAGTTGGCAAACCGAAAGTAGATCACATTCTGGACCGTATTCTTGCCCAGATAGTGGTCGATGCGGAAAACGTCCTCTTCCGAGAAAACATCATGCACTATTTTGTTCAGCGCCATCGCGGAAGCCAAATTATGCCCAAACGGCTTTTCAATGACCACCCGAGCCCCTTCCGACGAACCGGAAAGCTTCAACTGTTCGAGAACTACGCCAAACAGCACTGGTGGAATGGCAAGGTAGTGAATGGGATGTTTTGCATCCCCGAGTTCCTTGCGGACGTTGGCAAACGTCTGCGCGTCCTTATAGTCCCCATCGACGTAGCGGAGCTTGTCAAGGAGGATCGGAAAGCCGACAGGGTCAATGCCTCCATGGGTTTTGACGCTGTCTTCTGCCCGCGCCTTGAACTGGTCGAGATTCCATCCCGCCTTGGCAACGCCAATGACGGGGCCCGCCAACTTTCCGTGCTTGGCCAGTTTTTGCAGAGAGGGAAAAATTTGTTTGTACGCCAGGTCGCCGGTAGCGCCGAAAAACACTACGGCGTCGGAGTAGGGGAGTTCCGCTGAGTCGGCCATTTACTTAATGTAACGCCTTCGCATGGAAGGAAACACCTCGGGGGCCGTGATTACGAAGTGGTTACCACTGATTTTCCCCAGGACACCCCGAACCCTGTAATCTTTGCCCCAACGGTGGTTTTCTCCAGCTTGCTAGTCTGGTTCCTCGGGGGAGGGACCCGGGCGGGCGACGTGGGGAAAATCACCGTTTTGCACTCCACCTCTTTCTGCGCGCCCGAAGGGATGGCGCCCATCTGGGCGCCCTTTTTAGATCACCTTCAACAGCAACAGAATGATCACTATCAAGATAATCAGGCTGATACCGCCGCCGCCGTAATATCCGAGTCCCGGCCCGAGCCTGTAGCCACCAAAACCAAACACCAAAAGCAAAATGATCAGAATGATCAGCATACGTTCTCCTTCGCGGCGAGGTTGCTCCGCTTCGATCCCCTCGTGAAAAATGCGTTTTGTCAACAGCTGATCGCAAGCAGGCACATGATCGCCCTTGCAATCCAGCCCCGCATGTGTTTAACAAACTCTACATAAAGATTCAGTCTGGCCTGGTTTGGATGTACGGCGCAACGGGAAGTGCTCAAGCGAATGGCCTGACCCCTGGTCCGCTCGGCGGAATGTGAGGCTAAAATACGTGCTGACATCTGGTTAGTGCGGAAGGCGGACGAAAGCATTGAAATTACATTCTGTGGCCCTGCTCACATGTGCCGCTCTTATTTTGGGGGCCGCTCCAGGCATAGCGGTGGCGGAAACCGCTTCCGCCGGATGCTCTTCATCGATGCAGGCGGACTACCCGAAAGCCTCCATCTCCAACGGCCCCGTCCAGGCGGTGCTCTATCTGCCCGATGCAAAGAACGGTTATTACCGCGCGTCGCGGTTCGACTGGTCGGGCGTCATTCCTTGCCTGTCATACAAAGGCCACACTTACTTTGGCGTCTGGTTTTCTCACTACGATCCGATGATCGCCGATGCGATCACCGGCCCGGTCGAAGAGTTCAGATCGTCTGACGGAGCTCTGGACTATAACCAGGCCAAGCCGGGCGGACTCTTCGTCAAGATCGGTGTCGGCGTGCTGCGTAAGGCCGGCGACACGCCTTACAAATTCATGTACACCTATCCCCTGGTGGATGGCGGCAAGTGGACGGTGCACGCCGGCCAAGGCAAGGTATCTTTCCGGCAACAGCTCCACTCGCCCATTGGCATCGCCTACGACTATGAGAAAACCGTGTCGCTGGATGTGCATGAGCCGGTCCTGACTCTGCAGCACAGCTTAAAAAATACCGGAACGAAAACGATCGACACCGAGGTCTATGACCACGACTTTTTCATGCTGGACGCTGCCCCCAGCGGGCCAGGCATGGTGATTCGGTTCCCTTTTGAACCCAAAGCGGAAAAGTCCATGGAGCCCCGGGCCGGGATCGAGGGCAAGCAGATCGTCTATCGGGAAGAGCTGCAACCAGACCAGTACGTGGAAAGCTATCTGACGGGCTATTCCGACAAGCCCTCGGATTACGACATTGTGGTCGAGGACACACGAACAGGAGTCGGCGTCGAGCAGACCGGAGACAACCCCATTTCCCGGTTCAACTTCTGGTCCCCGCGCACCGCCATATGCCCCGAGGCCTACCATCACCTGGTGATCGAGCCAGGACAAACAGCACATTGGAACATTCACTATCGCTTCTATGCCAAATAGCGAAGAAAAGGCCCAAGTGAAAAGTATTGGACAAGGCAAGGTAGCGATTGTTACCGGCGCGGGCAGTGGGATTGGACGAGCGGCCGCGCTGGCGCTGCAGTCTGCCGGTTACTCGGTGACGCTGGCAGGGAGGCGCATGGCGGAACTGGAACAAACGGCCGCCTTGGCCGTGGATGGAGGTGGACCCATGCTCCCCATCTCCACCGACATCCGCCAACCCGATTCGATCCGCGCCATGTTTGCCGCTACGGATCGCAGGTTCGGCCGGCTGGATGTGCTGTTCAACAACGCCGGCATCAATGCTCCCCCACTACCGATGGAAGATCTGACCTATGAACAATGGTCGGATGTGGTCGCCGTGAATCTTACCGGCTCGTTCCTCTGCGCGCAGGAAGCCATCCGCCGCATGAAGACCCAGCAGCCGAAAGGGGGACGCATCATCAACAACGGTTCGATCTCCGCCCATGTTCCGCGCATGTACTCGGCGCCCTACACCGCCACCAAACATGCAATCACCGGGCTCACGAAATCCATCTCGCTCGACGGACGGCCCCACAACATCGCCTGCGGCCAGATTGACATAGGCAACGCCGGGGACATGGGTGGGAAAGCCCCGAGCGGATCTCTGCAGCCGAATGGCGACGTAGTCCTGGAACCCCGGATGGACGTAAAGCATGTTGGCGACGCGGTCCTTCATATGGCCAGCCTGCCGCTCGATGCAAACGTGCAGTTCATGACCATCATGGCAACCAACATGCCGTTCATCGGCCGCGGATAGAAATACAGAAAGCGAACAACCTTTGCTGAAATCCGAAATACCTACCCCGGCACTCTTGCTCGACATGGATGCCATGGAAGCCAACCTCAAGCGGATGGCTGTTTTCTTTTCTGAGGGCCCAACCCGCTTGCGCCCACACTACAAGAACCACAAATGCGTGGCCCTTGCGAAGCGGCAGTTGGCCCACGGAGCAATTGGGATCACCTGCGCCACGTTGGGCGAGGCCGAGGCGCTGGCCAAGAGCGGCATTGAAAGCATACTGATAGCCAATGAGATCGCGGGCGCACCCCAGATCGAACGCTTTGTCCAACTCTCCCGGATCACCGACATCATGGTGGGTGTCGACAATGAGCGCACGGTCGCTGCACTTGCTGCGGCATCGGCTCAGGCAAAATTGCCGCTGAGTGTGGTCGTCGATGTGGACACGGGGATGGGCCGTTGTGGAGCGCCTCCCGGCGAACCGGCTCTCGCCCTGGCCCAGATGGCGACGGCGCAGGGTCTGCGCTTTCGCGGCCTGATTGGCTATGAAGGACACTGCGTCCGCTTGCCTCCCGGACCCGCAAAAGTCGAAGCCATCGAGCAGGCTATGGGCAAGCTGGTTGGTACTGCCAGGCTGATCCAGTCACACGGGCTGCCGGTAGAAATTGTCAGCGCGGGGGGAACAGGCACGCACGCTATCTCGGGCAGGATTCCCGGGGTGACCGAGATACAAGGTGGATCGTATCTGCTGATGGATACGGATTACCAGACGGTATGTCCCGAGTTCGAACTGGCGCTGAGTGTGCTTGGCACGGTCATCAGCCGGCGCGCCAATGAGCGCCTCATTCTCAACATCGGGCTGAAGGAAATCAGCGGCGAACGAGGCCTGCCTTTGCTCAAGAACACTGCCGGCGCGCGGCTGCGCAAACTGAACGCGGAGCACGCCATCGTCGACATCACCGGCCCCGGCTTTTCCGCGCAGGTCGGCGACCAGTTAGAGCTGTGGGCCCACTACAGTGACGCCACGGCCAGTCTCCATCGCCGTATGTTCGGCGTGCGCGATGGACGGGTGGAAGAGACGTTTCTCCTCGAGAGCTGAACGATGTCGGAGGTCAAAATGCGACTGAAAGACAAAGTGATTCTGGTCACTGGCTCGACTACGGGCATTGGCGAAGGCATGGCACGGATCTTCGCGCGTGAGGGCGCGAAGGTGATGGTGCATGGAAGACGGAAAGATGCGGCGCAGAAACTGGTGGCCGAGATTGGCAACGAGTGCTCCTTCGTGATCGGGTCGCTCGAGGATCCGCAGGTGCCGGCGAAGCTGATCGCAGAGACGGTCGATAAGTTTGGACGAATCGACGGCCTGGTAAACAACGCCGCCGCGATTACCCGGGGTAGCATCGAGAAGACAGACAACGAACTCTTCGACCGAACGGTTGCTGTCGACCTGAAGGCGCCGTTCCTTTTGATCCAGGCCGCCCTTCCCCACTTCCGCAGACAAGGCACCGGCCGAGTCCTCAACATCGGCTCCATGAACGCGTATTGCGGCGAGCGTAACCAGTTCATCTATTCCATCTGCAAAGGTGGCTTGATGACCCTGACCCGCAACCTGGCCGATGCCTACGGAGCAGAAGGTATCCGGGTGAACCAGCTGAACGTCGGCTGGACGCTGACCCCCAACGAATTTGCGTTGAAGATGAAAGAAGGTCTTCCCGAGGATTGGCCTACCCGGGTGTCCCGAACCTTTGCGCCGTCAGGACGGCTCCTTTCCCCGGAAGATGTCGCCTGGGCCGCGGTTTACTTCCTTTCCGACGAGGCCGCGCTGCTCAACGGTGCGGTGCTCGATGTGG
Source organism: uncultured Acidobacteriaceae bacterium (assembly GCA_963847155.1). Classification (GTDB taxonomy): domain Bacteria; phylum Acidobacteriota; class Terriglobia; order Terriglobales; family Acidobacteriaceae; genus PALSA-350. The sequence continues at coordinate 241,327 of CAWJZH010000017.1, forward strand.
AGCAATATCCCCTGATTGGGAGAAATCCCGTAAAGGAAAGTTCGGCCGGAACGCTTTCATGAAGTTTGAACCGGCCACAGAGCCAGCATCGACGGTGGGACTTCGGCCTTATAGCCAGGTGTTTGCGCCATTTCTGTGCGGTATGTTCGCGTTTATCGATCTCTATTGCACGCAGCCATTGTTGCCGTTGTTGTCCAGAGTTTTCCACGCGTCCGAGGCCAGGGTCAGTTGGACGATCAGTGCATCCACGCTGGGCGTAGCCTTCTCGGCCGGCATGCTGGCTATCTTCGCCGAGAGAGTTGACCGCAAGAAAACCATCGTGGGCTCGATGGCGGCTCTCGCGATTTGTACCCTGCTAACGGCCACGGCAACGAGCCTGCCGATGCTGGCAGTGTGGCGGTTGTTGCAAGGCGTGGTGACGCCGGGAATATTCATCATCACCATCGCCTACGTGACCGAAGAGTGGCCTGCATTTCTGGTGCCGCGGGTAATGAGCTTCTATGTCGCCGGCACCGTCTTCGGCGGCTTTATGGGCCGGATGCTGGGCGGGCTGATTGCCGAGCAGTACGGGTGGCGTTCTGTGTTCGTGGTGCTGGGGTTGGTGGGACTTGGCGGCGCAGGACTGACTCAGTGGCTGTTGAGGCCGGCGCGAACACGTCCGCACAAGATCGCCGCTTCGTCCAGACTCGCGCCGATCTTGGCAAACCTGAAAAGCCGGCGCCTGTTCGCAACATTTGGCATCGGATTTTGCCTGCTTTTTACGCTGGTGGCCACTTTCAGCTACATCACTTTTTACTTGGCGGCGCCGCCGTTTGATTTGTCCACGAAGCAACTCAGCTACCTGTTCGCGGTCTATCTATGCGGCCTCGGCACGACTTTGGTAGCGGGTACCGTACTGGCCCGGGTGGGTCTGCGGCACGGAATGATTGCCGCCATTGCCGCGTGCATAACGGGCGCAGCCTTGACGCTCGCTCCATCCCTGGTAATTGTCGCCGCAGGATTGGCGATCGAGGCCTCGGGTGTCTTCGTAGCGCAGACGTGCGCCAACAGCTTTTTACGCGATGCCGCTCCCGCAGGCAGCCGCGTCTCGGCCGCCGGCATGTATATCTGTAGCTATTACATTGGCGGAACGGTGGGCGGCGTTCTCCCGGGGCTGTTCTGGAAGTACGGCGGCTGGCCGGGATGTGTGGCCTTGGTCATCGTGGTCCTGCTCGTTGCCGGCTCCGCCGCAGTGTTTGGATGGCGCCCGGAGTCGCCTGTACGGGACCCTATCCCGCTTTAGTTGCTCATTTCGCAGCCGGCTTCAGAATCAGTTTCTGCACTCGCCAGTTCAGCAGCTCGGCAACATAAAGCTCGTTTTCCGATGGACAGGCGATTTCATGGATCCATCCAAATTGCTTAAGCTGCTTGCCGGACTCACCCAGATAACCGAGCACCTTTCCATCGAGACTTAGCTTGTAGATCCGTCCTGGATAAGCATCGGAGCTGTACAGCACCTGGTTCGGTCCGGGGGTGATGCAGAGGGCCCAAGGGGATCCAGCTTGCATGGTCCCGTTAGCAGAGGAGCTCTGCGGAGGCTTGGGGCCAATGGCTGGACGGGCGTTTTCGTCGAAAGGCACATCGATGGTGATCTGGCGAAGGAAATTGCCGTCGCCGTCAAACACCTGGATACGGCGGTTGCCGCGATCGGCCACGTAGACATTTCCCTTGGCATCGACGGCAAGGCTATGGGGCACACGGAACTGACCAGGCTTGTCGCCGGGCTCGCCCCACGACTTTAGCCAGTTGCCGTTCTTATCCGCCTTGGCCACGCGGGAGTTAATGTATCCATCACTGATGTAGGTATTCCCGGCTTGATCCCACGCCATGTCGGTGACTTGGCGAAACTCGCCGTCCTCGGCAGGCAGCGGAGGCTTGGGATGCTTGAGCGGTTCGGTCTCCTCGTCCGAGGCTTCCTGCTTGCGGCCAAACACCATTACCACTCGGCCCTCGGGGTCGAACTTGATGACCATGTCCGAACCCTTGTCCGCCACCCAGATGTTGTCTTCCGCATCGACCTTGACTGCGTGGCCGAAGGACCAGGCGTACAGATTGTGGCCGATCTCGCGGATGAACTTGCCGTCGGGTCCGAATTCGAGCAGTTGGGAGGCAGCCGCGCCATAAGCTGGTCCGGTGGTATTGCCCCGTGACAAGGCGAACACATGTCCCTTGGAGTTGACGGCCACACCGGCCATCTCTCCCAGATAGCGGTCGGGGGGAAGCTTGAGGAAGTTGGGGACGGAGCTATATTCGATCGCCGGCACAGCCGCTTGTTGTGCCAGGACATGCAAGGTAAGCAGTAGGACCGTGAGAATCGTCAGGCGCTTCAATCAAACCCTCCCGAACACGATCCCCACTCTATTTGAGTGGTGGTTTGCTGGCAAGGGTGTAGGAGCGCACTTTCACTGCCCGTGCTTCCGGGTTCATTGGGCATTGAAGTTTGGAAAAATGTGCGCACTAAGTCGATGGCTAGATTCCACGCCGGTCAGCAATCTCAGCTCGGCATAACGACGGGATAGCCCTGCTTGCGGGCGTGCTGGTACAGGGCTTTATCAAAAGTAACAAGCGTGGACTGCAAGGCGTTCGAGGATGCGAGGAGCCAACCGTCGCCGACCCATTTGGAGGCTGGCCTGGCGCTGAACGGCTCGGTGACCCGGCGAAACTCCGAGTCCGCATCTCGCGGCTCGGGATAAAAGTCGACCCGCGGATCGGCGAGCGACCGGTCGTATACGCTCCATGCCTTACGGAGTGTCAACGTCTGCTCACCCATGACGGCCTGGTTGGTCAACAAGCGGCATAGGCCTATGTGGGTATAGCTGCAAAAGAGTTGCCTCGTTTCCCGGGGCAGCAGATTCGCCTACGTCCAGGGGGTCGCGCTGTGAGAGTGGCTGGCAACGGAGAGGGCCAGCCAGACATTCAGATCACGAAAAAACGAGGTCATGCGGATTCTCATCTTCCGGAAACGCGGGGCCAAGCTTCCCCGATCCTTGTATAAGCGGCCGCGTGAGACAGTCGCTGCTCTTGTTCGCGTCGGGATAGGTTTGCTCGATCGCCCGCACGATCAGCGAACGGATGGAAGCCCCGGACTTCTCGGCCCGGTTCCGCAAGCGGTCGTGCAATGGGTCCGGAAGATCGACTGTGGTGCGGACGGGCATGACATGATTATGTCAAAGGGGACATACTTGTGGCGAGGTAAAGCGCCGGTGACGGCCAAAACCCCGACGTCGTTTTCTTGTTGAGCCACTTTTCAACCGCCTTTTCCCCCGCGCAAATCTCTCTCCCGCTCTGCTCATTCTCTGCGACAATCCATTCAGTAAAACCACGCAGCGCGGCATGACCTCGTATCCATGCCACGAAAGGATGTGTGTGAAGGTTCTTGCAAGTGTCAGCATGGCGTCGCTCTTCGTCTCTCTCGCAGTCTCCCCCGCGTGGTCACAGAACACGGATATGGTTCAGACGGGCAGCGATATTCCCGCCAAATGGCAGAAGCCCGAAACCAACTATGACTACGTTAAGCGAGAGGTGATGATCCCGATGCGCGACGGGATCAAGCTTCACACCATCATCGTCGTCCCCAGGGGCGCGCACAATCTCCCCATGCTGCTGGAGCGCACGCCGTACGACGCCAACTTCTTTACACCAACGGACAGTCCTCATCTCAAAGACGCCGTCTGGGCAGCTATTCGGGAATTTGTCGACGACGGCTACATCTTCGTCTACCAGGATATTCGTGGAAAGTACGGCTCCCAGGGCGACTACGTGATGACCCGTCCCCCGATTGGACCTCTGAACCCTTCCAAGACAGACGACACCACCGATGCGTGGGACACCGTGGATTGGTTGAGCAAAAACGTCCCGGAATCCAATCAGCGTATCGGCATGATTGGTTCCTCCTACGATGGATGGACGGTAACCATGGCGCTTCTGGGGCCACACCCTGCCCTCAAGGTCGCTGCGCCCGAAAGCCCGATGATCGACGGATGGATGGGCGACGACTGGTTTCACTACGGCGCATTTCGCCAGGTGAACCTCGACTACTTTACCGGGCAGTCGAGCAAGACAGGCAAAGGAGAAACGGTTCCGCGTTGGGGCGCGGATGATTATCAGAATTTTCTGGATGCCGGTTCAGCGGGCAACCTGGCGGATAAGAATGGTTTTCAGCAGCTCGGTTTTTGGAACCGCCTCTCTGCGCATCCCGCATACGATGCCTTCTGGCAAGGGCAGGCGCTCGATAAAGCGGTGACCGCCCATCCCTCCACGATTCCCACCATGTGGCTGCAAGGATTGTGGGATCAGGAGGACATTTATGGAGCCATCCACACCTGGGAGGCGCTCAAAGACAAAGGGATGGCGGCCAATAACCACCTGGTCATGGGGCCCTGGTATCACAGCCAGGTCAACGGTGCGGCGGCAAACCTGGGCCCCCTCAAGTGGAAGGGTGACACCGCTGCGGACTTCCGCAGAACTGTCCTCGTTCCATTCTTCGACACCTATCTCAAAGATCGCAAGCCGGCGGAGCCAACCCCGCAGGTGCTTATTTATAACCCGGCGGAGAATCACTGGGACAGGTTCTCCGACTGGCCGGGCGCGACGGAAAAGCATCTCACTCCACTTTATCTGCAGGTCAATGGCGGCCTAAACTTCCGGGAGGCAGCGGCCGGCGAGGATAGCTATGTTTCGGACCCGGACAAACCTGTGCCGTTTATGGAAGTTCCCTTACAGTTCGACGCTGCACCGCGATGGAGAACGTGGCTCGTGCAGGATCAGCGCTTTGTTTCCACTCGCACGGACGTTCTCTCCTATCAGACTTCTCTGCTGACGGAGCCGGTGCTGGTGGAGGGAGCTCCGTTTGCGGATATCTTTGCCCGGACCACCGGCACGGACGCAGACTTTGTGGTCAAGATTATCGACGTGTATCCGCCGACAGTGGCGGAGCAGCCCGAGATGGGTGGCTATCAACTGCCGGTAAGCATGGATATCTTCCGTGGCCGTTACCGCAAAGACTTCGCGGAGCCGAGCGCCATCCCTGCGGGCGAAGTCCAGGAATATAGATTCCGGCTGCCCACCATGAATTACGTCTTCAAACCTGGGCACCGGATCATGGTCCAGATCCAATCGAGCCTCTTCCCCTTGTATGACCGCAATCCGCAGACGTATGTGCCCAACATCTTCTTCGCCCAACCACAGGACTATAAGAAGGCAACCATCTCGATCGAGCGTGGCCCTTCCGGCGCGAGCGGTGTGTTACTCCCGGTGGTACCGGCCACCACTGCCATTCGCTAACAGTAGTCTGAAAATCCTGCGGCCATGCCTCGGCTCAGCAACCGCCCTTTCATCCAGCAACCGCCCTTTCCTTGCCACTGCCCTCTCCTTTTTGTCATCCCGAGCGCAGCCGAGCGGATCTGCGGTGCGCCATTCGTGTGCCCCGCTCCTACCGGTCCACAACTGATCATCCACCGAACCCTCCTGGAAACATCAATCCCAGGAGTAGTCGGTAGAGCCGCAGATCCACCCGGCTGCGCTCCCCCAAATTTCCTGTTGAGATTGGTGGTGTTGCCGAACTCCATTCGCCTTTCCTTGCGAGAAAGGCGCACACGCAACCGTGTCCAGCGCAGCGTGGCCGGAAGCCGGGTCGGGATGACAAAAAGGAGAGAATCGTGGCAAGGAAAGGGCGGTTCCTAAACCGAGGCATTGTAAAAATCTAATTTGGACACGTCTGAAGTTCATTCGTCCCTCCGGTCTCGATCCCGATTTACCGGAAAAGTCCGCGGATGTCTCATTTTGAGACTGCGCATCAGATGAGTGCGAGTTCTATCTTCCTCCGGAGCTTGACGATGCTGTTCCTGGGAGTGATTGCTCCGCGGTCTTCGCATTTGCGCCCGTTGATGTCGAATCCGTTGGCTCAAGCCCACGGGAGTTACTCTGGGCAAGAATCTCCGTCAACTTGTTTTCATCGATCGTCATTTCCCTAAGATCCTCGGCGTTCCCGGCGTTGGGCTGCACACTGAGGCTCACTTTCAGGTCTCTCAGGGACGTGGCGGAGACCACGTATTCATAGTCCGCGCGGAAGAAATACTCTTCTCCAGCTCTGGTCTCGAATGAGGCCTTGGGGCATATTTCGCCGGACTGGAGCACCAGTTCGTGGTAGCCAGGGACCAGGTAGAAAGTCGCCATCCGGTGGGGGCTCAGGGAAGTTACGTTCTTGCCATCGGCATATAGCGAAACCCCCCTCAAAAGTCTGCCCTCACGGTAAACGTGGACAGTGCCCACTTTGCTTGCATCGATGGTTTGCGCAAGGGCCATGGACGAAACTAGAAACGCAGCAGCGACAAAGCGGCACGACATGATGGAATCCTTCGAGGCAAGGCCCATGAGGCTTGAGAACCCCTCACATAAGCCATTTGCCTAGAGAGAGGAACGGCTTTTGGGCCGATCCTTCCATGCGCCCAATGTGCCATGAACGCGAACAGAGGTCCCACCAGCGTGGTATTTGAGCCGAACGTGGGAAGCGGAACTCGGGGAAGATGGAGCGGATGCAGACCGGCTACTATGTGCCGAACCCCGGACGCCGGCAGGCAGCGGCTTCCGCGGGCTTGCCGGGATCACAGCATTTGTGCCTGCAGGTAGAGGACTCCGTTATAGGCGCCCGCCGGCAACTGAGGTAAATCTTTCAAGTTGATTTCCATGTTCAATGTGTCTGTACGCGAACCGGTCCCGCCGTTCAGAAACAGTTCACAATAAAACAGCAGGCTGGCGCCGGAGCCGCTCAGCGGGTTGCGCTGCGTGAATGGTGTGTACTGCACCGGAGACCCGGTGACCACTTGGCCCAGTACCGCGAAGGAAGGTATGTTGGCCGCCGGAGAGCCGCCGCCGGAGAGCGCCGCGCCTGCGCCGGAAAAGAAACCGTAGAGGTTCAGTCTGCAGAGCCGGGTGAGCCCCGTCCACGTGGTGGTGACGCTCACCCCACTGGAGCTGGCAGCCACACCCTGCGGCACCAACTGGAAGGTTACAAATGCAGGAGCTGCGGTTACACTTACGGAACCCCCGATGGTAGCTCCGGGCATGACCGCACTCCTGCCCACCCGGACCGCCTGTCCCGCCGCCTGTCCCGTTGCAACGCACAACAGGAGGCAGAACACCACGATCGTCTCTTTCATCTGCACTTTGTAGCTCCTGGGCCCAGTCCGCAAGCCGGTTCGCCGGACTCACTCTCTCCCTGCCTGTGTCTAACGACGATCCGTATCTCCGGCGGCTGCGCATTTCGCGTTGCGGTCACGCTGGACGGAGCTGATTCCACTTCATAGTTGCCGCCATTCAAGAATTTCTCCGTGAGCACCTGGAGCGTGTGGGTGTGCGGCTTCGGCTCCCGAAAAAAGAAGCGCCCATCAGAATCCGTAAAGATGGCCGCCTTGTCTATGAGCAACGCCGCCCCGTCCACCGGCTGTCCTTTGATATCCACCACACGGCCGCGCACCACGCTGCTCCCAATGGAATAATGCTGCATCGAACCGCCACCGCTTGCGGACTCGCGCGTCATGATCCCGGAAGCGTCCGCGGTATAGCGGAGGCTGCCATCCGGGGCCACAAAGCTCCCACCGTGAAGGCTGAACCCACGGAATAGACGAATCTGCACATCGACGATCATCGCTTGCACAAATGGCGACGAATTGCGCTGGGGAACGTAATACGTCTCATACTCCGCGCTTGCCGATACTAGGTTCGAAAGAAATCCGCCGCCAAACGAGACCGAGGTCTGCCGATGCGAGCGGGTAATCACCTCGGTCAGGTTCCACCTCGGGGTAAGCAGCTCAGAGAAATTGGCGATGAATGACCTGGCCTTGGGGGCGTTGTCCGGCCGGCTTTCCAGGTAGCTCGCCGTGGCATGCAGGCGGTTGGTGAGTTCCCTGCCCACAGTGTATGCGTTAGAGTTGTTCGAGTTCCCGAGATAGGTGGAGTGATAGAGCGATGCCTGCATCTCGACTCCCTTAACATCCAGAGTGGCCGTGCCCTGATCAATGGAGCTGTGCACGTTCTCTGGAGAAGAGACGCTCATGGGTGTGAGAAAGTTTTGGCGTCCGCCACTGACACTGAGGTACTTGAATGGCTTCAAAGTGACCAGCACATTCTCGCGGTCGGGTTCGCTCTGCAGCGGCGCTTCCAAAACCGTGCGGTGAAACTGGCTGCCCGCTTCGACGTAGGCGAACTGGACGGTGATCCATTTCCGTCGGAAATCAAGGCTCGCCGCACCGTAAGGTTGATTGGCGCCGATCCCGCCGGAGATCCCAAGCTTCAGCCTGTCAGCCGGATACCAGTCCAGACCCTCGATCGCTGTCGTCTGGCTGGAGAAGATCATCTTCGACGAGAGGGCAAGACCTGGCGCGAGGCGCTTGTCCAAAAAGAGAATAAACGATGGGTTCTCTGCGCGAGCCCCTTCGAACAACGGGCTGTCGAACACGGTGGAGGTGGCTCCGCCAAAGGCGAACACGCCGGTCCGCTTCCACGTCGTCATAACCCCGAGGCCCTGGGCAACGATGAAGTGGCTGGCGTCGAAGATGTCGGTCGGCAGCACGAAGTGAATGAAGTCGTCCCCCAGGATCCAGGTCGATCGCCCCACCATTTTGGTCAAATTGGCGCCGCCGGCAAACCGCCCGGCCACTGTTCCTGCGCCCACGGAGCCGGTATACCCGGACCCACGTACCGACACTGTTCCGCCCTGCGCCTGGTAGAGACTCGAGGCGCCGCCGTGCACTTGAAACACTTGTCCCCTCGACCTGAGTGCAGTGGCCGTAATCAGGCAGATGACGCACAGACTGGCACGCCATATTCCGCCCGGCAGGACCAGCGTGTGAACTGGGATCATTTGCTGCTGGGGACGATGGGGGCCTTCAGAGTGAAGTGCTCGAAGCGCAGCTGCAGCCAATCCGGGGGCTGCTTCTCCTCCCAGCTGAACTCCAGGTGACGACGGCCCAAAGGCAACAGGGGAAATCCTGCAGTGGTCTCAGACGCATGAGGCCCACTAATGCGCACCTCCTGCACCCGAACCAGGCTGGTGCCGTGGTTCTCCACATCGCACGCAATGGTCTTGGTCCCACTCTGCCATGTGGCTGAAGACAGAAAGATTTCCTCTTTGTTCAGAGGATGCTTTTGGTAAAGGTAAACGGTGTGGGGAAGCATGATGCGAACGTCGAGGCCGGGATTGTGCCGCGCAGAGGAGAAGGTGGAGTAGATAGTGAACCAGGCTGGTAGTTGATCAGCGCGGGCCTTGTAGAAGACATAATACGTTTGTCCGGGTTCGAGGCGTGCACTCATGGCAGACAGTTCGACATGAATGTCGTGGTCGAGCGAACGGAACACTCCCTGGCCATCGGGCGTGATGCTAAAGCTTTTCGGTTCCAGCACCACCACCATGGGCGTGAGGGTGCCATTCGTGAGGGCGAATTTCCCGTCCGCTTTCAGCTGGTATTCCGAGATGACCGGCTGCACTGTCTGCGCAAAGGCAGAACTTCCCAGCAGCATGCAGGCGCACGCAAGCAAACCTTCAAACGACAAAACCTTCTCCCCTCACGCAGATGAGAAGCGCGGTTTGCGGTAAAGCCGGTCACTGATCGTTCCCGATCGAAAGCCGGCTGCCATCGCGATCACCGCTGGCGGCAATCCTGGGGCGAAAAACTACAGTGCTTGGGCTTGAATATTCAAGGTGCCCGTGTACGTGCCTGAGGGCAACTGGGGCTGCCCTGCCAGGTTGATTTCCAGGTTCAAATTATCCGTCCGGTTCGCAGTTCGGTTGGTCGCCGTAAGCGACTGACTGAACAGCGTCAAGCCCGCTCCGGCTGGACCCAGCGGCGCAGTTTGGGTAAATGCGGTGAAGGTTGTTGGCGATCCCGTGGTCATCTGACCCAGCACTTCAGAAGCCGGGATATTCGTCGGCGTCGAGGCTCCGTTGGTCAACGCGGCAGTTGCGCTCGAAAAGAACCCAACCAGCGTAACCGCCGTGCGGCTCGCACTCAAAACCCAAGTGGTCGTAATCGCTACCGGGGACGAACCAGTCGCGGTTCCCCCGGACACCAGGGGAATATTTACCGTGGCAGGCGTCGCCGCGACGGTGAGAGATTCACCCAGGGTGGCATTCAGAGCAACGCTGGCGGTGTTGGAGTTTAATTGACAGACAGCCGCCGGCATCGTCAAAGCGAGCAGGGCGAACACGGGAATTAACCTGAAGGGCAGTGCGTTCTTGCGACTGGGCATAGCGATCACTCCTCAACATCAGACGCAAAGGTAGCCTGACGTCTTCTGAAAGCGTTATCGACCGCATCGCTGAAGACTTTATACCGAGGGCCTTGGATACAAAATGAGTCCCCCAGGGACGGCTAAACTTACCCCGTCATGGTGCTTCTCACACTCCCTTAAAGCCCGTTGCGATATGAGACGGGCTCCCTCAAAAGACGACAAACTTTCTCAATGAAACGGTCTTAGGACCTCCACTGCGAAGAAGGCCGCTCCGCCGCCTTCCCACGGTTTTGCGGTGGGATTCCATGCATAGCCGGCGGTGAGTTGGAGAGCATCGAGGAATGTTAGTCTCGCGCCACTCCCTATCCCGTACCGAAATCCGCCACCGGCGCCAGAAGGCTGAGGGCCGATGCGCGCGGCGTCGAAATTGAGAACGGGACCGATGGATGCCAGGTTCATTTCATAGAGCAAGGTATTCACCGTGCGTTGAACGAACGCGGTGTCTTGAGAAGCCTTCCTTGTTGCCTCGACGGCGTCGATGTCTGCCAATGATTCCTGAATCGTACGATTCACGGCTGACAGCCGGACGATGGTTGCGTCGGCGACGCTAGCGCCGATCTGGGCGCGAAACGTCTGAAGACAGCCGGAGATCGCCTGGATGGAGCCATCCTCGCCGCTCGTGGAAAGGCTCTGGAGCGTGGTGAAACGCGCAAAGATCATCCCGGTTTTCGGAGCCAGCGCATCGAGGTAGCCTTGATCCACAATCACGGTAAGGCTGCAGTCTTTGTAGCTCTCGCTAAGAGTGTTGGGGATCGAATCACTTATATTCTTCAGCTCTGTCATTGCCTGCTGCAATGCCGATTCGGCCTCCGGAATGGCCTGAATGGCTTTCGCTCCTGCGGGGTCTTTCGACCTCCAGTAAGCGGCCATTTCCTTCTGCGCCGAATTCAATGCCGCATCTACACTCTGCGAAAAACCAGGCGAGCCGATGACCACTGCGGGAACTAGGGCCCGTTGCCAGGCAGTGGCGGCAAAGGTCAAGTTTGAAGAGAGGAATTGTTCTCCTCCGATGGCAGAGTTGGGTGCAAGCCGATTGAGTGTATTTTGCGGGAAACTCCGGATGAATGGTTCAGAGCGAATGCGCCATGGGTCACCCAGCAGGAAATTGTAATCGTAGTTGCCGCCAAAGAACCGCTCGGTGTAGGGAATGCCGTTAATCCTGTCGATCCAGCCGCCGGTAACATGCGCGTCCAGTTCCAGGGGCTTATGGGGATTACGGGTCGGGATGCGCGCGACGTAGGCGGCATCCGCCAGTTGTTTGACGAAGTCCAGCTGTAAGCCGGTTCGCGCCTGCCCGAACTTCACTCCGTAAGAAGCTGCGAAAGACTGATGGCTACGATCGAGGCTGACCCCGGCGAACGCCTTCACTTCACCGGCGGGATTGTTGAGGAAAGTCGCAGGCGGCAGCGACTGGGGAGGGATCCCCGCCTGATCGTGGCCGCCACCGACCGACGCACCGAAACGGAGAACGAATCCCGGATGCTTCAGTGGGGTGCTATTGGCGACAAACTGCGAAGTCAGGCGCGATTGTTTTAGCCGGCCAGGATCAGCGGGCACGTCGGAGTAAAGAAAGCCCGTACGCCATTCCGCACTTAGCATCGGACCGCTTCTCCAATCGAAGTGGACCGCGTGGGTTGCTTCCGCAATTTCTCCTGATGGAGAAGCGATGGCATCGATTTCAAATTTGCCAAACGCGGTCTTTAGGGAGGTGCGCACACCTCCTGAGGCCTGCATGGAATGGTTGTAGAGCAGCTGAGGGACGAGCTCAAATTTGGATTCGACGTGGGCTGCCCTGGAGGGGTCGCCCGCGGCGGCGGCACGGCTCTCGTAGGTGGCCAGGGGGCTGAACGGGAACCAACTGACGAAAGCGTAATAAGCCACGTTGAGAGTAGGCGGATCTGTATCCGCGCGGCAGTCACGAATTTCGGCGGTCACTACGTTGACGGTGACGGGCAGATGGAGGCGCGCGGCCTGGTCATTCAGGCGGGCACGGATTTCATGTTGCCCGGCAGTGACCTGGCCGCTGTTGTATTCGCTACCAGGCCTGGGGCCGTTTGCCGCCGCAGCTTGCTGCATGACGGTCCGCAGGCTGTTCAGGTAATCGAATGGTGAATTGACGATGACCTGCCCCACCCGGTAGTGCGAGCCGGCATAGAAGCCGGGGGTGTGGTCACAGCTGCCGGAGATCAAGAGTGAGGAATCACCGGCGGCAGCGGCCACGGGTGTGGCCACCATTAGTAACCACAGGCAGAAGCACCTATAGGTCTTACTCATCGATTGTCTTTTCTGGCCCGGAAGGTTGCAGACTAGTGCTTGGCTATGGTGCGCGCGGCTATCTGCGAGACCTGGGCATCGGTGGCATTGCCCACGGTCCGCTCGTGACAGATAGCCGTGACCGGTCCGTTCAGGTGAGCGACCTGCGGATCGGAGAGGCCTTCGGTTGCCGTCGCCTGCGCATGTTCAAAGTCCCTGGTCTTGACTACGATCTTGAGCGTTACCTCATCGGTGAAGGCATCCCTGGTGGTGGCCCTGGTCTGGAAGGCAAAGTGAATCGTCCAGGTAACGGTGCCATCGTCGGCGGTATCTTTCTCCAGGCCGAAGTCGATATGACGCACGCCGTCAGGAGTGGTGACTCCCAGATCGACCGAAATGGATACGATCTTGTGGTAGACAATGGATTGGACTGGTGCGGTAGTTGACATCGCTTGTTCCTCCGAAGCATAACAAATTGCCTTGAGCTCAGCGCCCGGGGTGTTTTTGCCTGCACGTTCTTCACCCTATATCGAAAACCGGCAGTGAATCCCGCCAAATCCCTTAGAGAAAAGTTCAGAGCGGAACGGCGGCACGCCGCGGGAAATGCTCGACAAGTGACTTCTCGAAAGAGATACTTCCTTTCGGGTCAATACGTCAGATGAACTGCAGGGGCAAGGACCGCATGAATTGGAGAATTCGATTTTCAGTATCGGTGATTCTGGCCGGATCCGTGGCGTTGGCCTCGGCTGGACAGACCGCCGTACCGCAAGCACAACAGACCGCCCGACCGGTGCCACCAACGCGCGATCCGCATTCGCCGGGCTATGTGCAAGCCAAAGAACTGCCCGACGGAACCGTGCCGCCGGCGGATCAGAACGGAAACTTCCTCCTCGGGCCAACCCACCCCCCGGCGCCGGAGATGACGGCCCCGGACTTGACCCACGGCTCCGTAGTTGAATTCACCATGAGTTCGGCTGATAGCAAGTACTACCCGGGGATAGCGCGGGATAAGGGTACATTCGGTACGCCAGATCCGGACAACCCGGCAAAGCTGGTGTTGACGACAAGTCATCCCGCTTCGTATACCCGCAAGGTTGCGGTGTATGTGCCGAAGGACTACGTGCCAGGCACCGTGGTCCCCTTCATGGTGGGCGCGGACGGCCCGGATCGATTGCTTTTCACCGCCCTGGATGGCCTGATTCCCCAACACAAGCTACCGCTCATGGTCGCCATCTCCATCGGCAACGGTAGCGGCGACGCACAGGGGAGCGAGCGCGGGCTCGAGTACGACACAATGTCGGGCCGCTACGCGGAATTTGTCGAACACGAAGTGCTACCGCTGGTGGAGGAGAAGGCGCACGTAAAGTTGACCCACGATCCCGACGGCCGGGCGACCACAGGTGGCAGCTCCGGAGGATCGTGCGCTTTGATTATGGCCTGGTTTCATCCCGAGCTGTATCACCGCGTGCTGACTTATTCAGGAACCTACGTGAACCAGCAGTGGCCCTACGACCCGAAGAGCCCGGGCGGAGCCTGGGATTTCCACGAGCACTTGATTCCGCAGAGCCCGCGGAAGCCGATCCGTCTTTGGATGGAGGTTGGCGACAAAGATCTCTACAACCCCAACGTAATGCGCGATAACATGCACGACTGGGTCGAGGCCAACGAGCGCATGGCGAAGGTGCTGGCAGCAAAGGGCTATCCCTACCAGTTTGTCTTTGCCGAGAATGCGGGACACGTGGACCGCGCCGTGAGGGCACAGACGCTCCCCGAAGCGCTCGAGTATGTCTGGCAGGGCTATCCCGCGCATAGCGTCCAGTGAGTGGGATTGACGAAGCTTGCCCGGCGCGAGATATCAGGCGCCTACAATCTGATAATTGCTTCGCGGTCTAACCGGCGTCACGTGGCTGTTGTGGGCCATCTCGCTCTGACCCGCGAGCGCTCCGTCATTCAGAACCAGGGGGAAAGGCAATTGACCGAAAACATGAATCGTCCGCGAACACAGAAGCCGATGGATCTGGTTACCGATCGCTCGCGGCCGAGAAAAGTTGAGTGCCTGAACAAGGAGCTTCTGGCGGAAGCATACTTTCGCTACGAACAGCTCACGCTGCGGACGGAAACATTTGCCGGCACGATGTCTCCGCCCTTCAAGCGCGAGATTCTTCGTTCCGGGCTTGCTGTCGTGGTGCTGCTCTACGATCCTGTCGCGCAGCAAGTGATCCTGATTGAGCAGTTCCGCGTCGGCGCCTATGTCAACCATCTTCCCTCTGCATGGATCCTGGAATGTGTCGCCGGCCTGGTGGATGAAGGGGAAACCAACGAGGCGACCGCGCGCAGAGAAGCGAAGGAGGAAACCGGCTGCGAAGTAGGAAGGCTGGAGTTCATCGGCTCCTACTTGAGCAGCCCCGGGCTAAGCGATGAGCTGGTGAGCATTTATGTCGGTGAGGTGGACTCTGCGGGAGCCGGCGGCGTGCATGGGCATGTGGCGGAAGGAGAGGACATCCGCACCATCATCCTCAGCGTTGAGGATGCTCTCGCAGCCGCGGACCAAGGCGCCGTGGTCAACATCATGGCGCAACTGGCGCTGCTGTGGTTTGCCCGGCACGGAGAGGCTCTTCGTCGGCGGTGGCTGGGCCCCGCGCCTGGTACTGAAACCGCGGACTAGCGGCCTGTAACAGCTGATAGAGGAGTAGAAACAAGTCTGTGAAAATGCGCGGCCGTTCTAGGGTCGCGGCTCTCATGCTTTGTATCAAGGCAGAACTTTAGTCGGGCCGCTCAGGGTCCAACAAAATCTGGGCTTTAGAGTCTGCGTGAGAACTAGTCACTGAGTCTGCGTGAGAATCCGAAGGAAATCGGACGGGTGCCCCAGGTCTCGATTTTGAGACCTGGGATCCTCCTAGTGAAGCCCGGTTCGGGCCGCATAATGTAACCCTAGGGCAACCACATGCATGAAACAAGCGCCCACCTCTCGGGATACCACACCGGTACTCCGCACGTACGTACACGCTGGGGCCGGTGCATATCGTACTCGACCTCGGCCATTGACGACGGGCTTTCAAGCCCCTGGTTTTTTCTTTGCCGGATAAGGGTAGCAGGGGCTGAAGCCGAATTCTCTTTCATTCCTGTGCGAACGGGCCCGACTTTAAGTCCTGCGCCGGGCCCGACTTTAAGTCGGGCCGCAAAGGGCTGAGAAAGAATTGGGCTTTAGTCCCTGCGGCTCTACCGATTCAGCAGTAACAGTCCACTAGGTGAATAGATCCCCATCGGGGCGCCACGCACCATCGGCGGTTCCATAAGGGCTGGCAACCACGACGGTGTAGCCGTCCGGATCGCGCATCCAACACTCCCAGTGGTTGGGGCCGCCGTCACCATCGGGAGGATTGCGATGGCGGGGCAGTACGATCTCGACACTCATTTCGGCGGCGCGCTGCATTACCGCATCGAAGTCTTCCACCTCGAACCAGAGCAGCACACCATTGCCGTAGGGTCTGTCGGCGCGATTGCCAATGGGGCCGTGGTGATGCTCGACTTCAAAACTGTGCAATTGCAGGATGAGCTGACCATCCTTTACCAGTTGCTCATACTGCCTGCCGCCGTGAGCTCCGCGGCAGCCCAACAGGCGCTGGTACCACAGGCCGCTGGCTCCAACATCCGTAACACAGATGAGAGGCTGAGGACGCATGATTCAAAGCCTAACAGAACGGCCGACTTGGCGAGCAGGCGTCCGGGTTATCCAGAGAAATAGTTGAAACTTGTCCACGAACTGTGCCACATGCAGGCCGTCAGCTAGAGCGTGGTGGACGTGGATCGATACTGGCATGGTGCAGCGTCCGTCGGCCTCAGTAATTTTGCCGAACGTAATGCGGGGCGCGGAGTCGGCGTGGGACAAGTCGCGCGCGTGCGAGATGGAGGTGAAGTCAAACCAGGGAAGAACGGAATAGCGGATTAGGTTGGCCTCTGCATAGCGTTCGATATCGTCTCTTTGACGCACGCGGTCGAGTTCGATGGCCGCCTCCCTCACGAAGTCGTGAATCTGCCTATAGAACTGGTAATGTCCCAAGCCGATGGTGCCGTTCGCGCGGCCGACCGCGCTGCCCCCATTGATCTGTTCGTAGAGCCAGACATCGCCTTCGACAATACGTGTCCTGAAGTTCTCAACCTGGTGTGCAGCCATGAGGGACCGATGCAGCAGTGACAAAAAGACCGAAAGGTAATGCTGCTTGGCGTAGCGGAAGGTCGCCGTGCAGTCAACGCGGAGACAAACGCCGTGATAGGGTTCAGTGAAATCCTTGAAGAAGTGTAAAGCCGCGCGGCGCTCCCACGTCTCGAGGTTGATCTTGCGTCTGCTGCCAACCACGATCTGTTCCATACCCGTATGCTAAATCGGCAATGGCGTTCGCAGAAATCGTAACCTGGCGTCAGCGGCGTATCTATCGATTAGACTTCTCACAGAAGCGGGTCGAAGATGAATATGGCCTGCGGACAGGCGTGATGAACATGCTCATCAAAGGACGCGAATATCATCCAGAAAACACGCAAGAATCCTGAACGACCCTCGCCAAACTACGTGCGGTACCTGGTTATCATTGCTTTGGCCGGGTGGGCGCTCGCGTCGTACGACATCAATCTACTGGTGTTGGCGCTTCCGGATATTGCGAAAAGCCTCAACATCTCAGAAACGGGGATTGGCATTCTTGGCTTCTTCGTCTACGGTGCGCAGTTTTTCATCACGCTGCTTGCCGGTTACGCGATGGACCGGTTCGGACGCCGGCGCGTCTGGATGTTTTGTCTTACGGGATCGGCGGTTTTCACCGGGCTGACTTATTTCGTGCAGGACTTCCAGCAGCTCGTACTGGTACGGGCATTGGCGTCCGGGCTTGCCTACTCGGAATTGGCGGTCTCGATCACCATCGTCAACGAGCAACTGCCCGCAGAGCGCCGCGGACTCCTGTATTCCATCGTTCAAGGTGGCTGGCCGCTGGGCGTCTTCCTGGCTTCAGGGGTTTATCTCGCGTTTGGGCGGTTCGGCTGGCGTGTTGTCTTTCTGCTGGGCGTGCTTCCCATCGTGGCCGTGATCGCCGGCCGTTTCTTCGTGCGTGAGTCTGAGCGCTTCGAGCATGTGCAAGAGGTCAGGAGAGCGGTGCGCCAGGGAGATCAAACCGCCGTCGATGCATTGCTGCAAAAGCAAAGCGTCCAGATCGAACCGGAGGGCCACGTCTCCATTCGCCAGCTGTTTGCGGAAGCGGGCCAGATTCGCCGGCAACTCATCCTGCTGTCGATAACATGGATCTTTTATGGCGCGAGCTGCGTTGCCACCAATTTTTACATCGCGTACTGGCTAACGATGTATAAGGGTTTCTCCTCGTCGGAGACCAGCTCTCTCCTTCTGGCTTGTGGCGGCATAGGCTTTTTTTTCTACATCCTCGGGGGATGGCTCGGCGAGCGTTTCGGGAGACGCCAGGTCATTGTCGTGACCGGAGCACTGGTTGCGCCGCTTACGGTCCTTTTCCTTCTGGCGCAGCAGAGATGGATCGTGATTCTGGTGTATTTCTTCCTATACCAGGCTACGAACGGCACCTGGTCGGGTGCGGGTTACGCTTATCAGGGCGAGAGCTTTCCTACGCGGCTCCGTGGGACAGCAGTGGGATTTCTGGGCGCAGTGCAGGTATTGGGCTTTATCCTCGGCAGCCTCTTGTGGGCTGGCCTATCCGGATTCGCTAAACCTATGCTGACCTGGCTGGTCGTCGCGACGGGAATGTCGCTCGGTATGTGGACGTCCGTGCTGCTCAGGAAAATTCCCCCGGGCCAGGAACTGGAAGCCATTAGTCACTAACAGTTCGTGAACCGATCGGCTAAGATGGCAATGTTCGCGAGAGGCAAACGCTGATGATTGATTTCTGGGACAATTTCAAACACGCCGTGCGCATGTTCCGCACTAACCCGGGATTCACGGGTTTCGCGATAGCAGCCCTCGCGCTCGGCATCGGGATCAACAGCGCCATCTTCACTGTCGTCGACACAGTGCTTCTCAAGCCGCTGACTTACCCTGACGCGGATCGCATTGTTCAATTCATGCACGTATCCCCGGACGGCAAAGGCGGCGGCGCTTCCATTCCCGACTTTCTGGCTTGGGAACGCCAGGGGAGCGGCTTTCAGGATGTTGCCGGTTATGATTTCGGCGGCCCCGGGTTCAACCTGACCGATAGCCGCCCTGAGCTGGTGCATGGCATTCATGTGACCCAAGCATATTTTCGTCTGTTCGGCGCACCCGTGGTGTTGGGCCGCACCTTCACAGAGAAGGAAGACTCGCCGAACGGCGGCAAAGTTGTGGTGCTGAGTTATGGGCTGTGGCAGCGGAAGTTCGGCGGCAACCCGAACATCATTGGCACCGCCCTTTCTATTGGCAATGAGCCCTATACGATCGTCGGTGTGCTGGGAAAGGCTTTCTTCTCTGATCCGGCATCGGACATTTGGATTCCCTTTCAGTTCGACCGCAACACCGTCAATCAAGGCCACTACTTCATGGCGGCAGGGCGGCTGAAGAATGGCGTTACCCTGGCCCAGGGCAACGCCTTGTTGAAGGTAACCAGCGAACAGTTTCGCCGCCGTTATCCAGTGATTGGGCTGGGACCAAATGAACACTATGAGGCTGAGCCGCTTCGCGATTCGATTGTGGGGGATGCACGCTCTTCCCTGCTGGTGATGCTGGGCGCTGTAAGCCTGGTGCTCCTGATCGCATGCGCCAACGTCGCCAGCTTGCTGCTGGTTCATGCCACTGGCCGTAAGCGCGAATTCGCCATCCGCGCGGCGCTCGGCGCGGGGCGATGGAAAATCATTTTCCAGTTGCTCACGGAAAGCGTTCTGCTCTCGGTCACCGGCGGCATCCTTGGCCTGGTACTGGGCTATTTCGGCTTGCGCGCCTTATTGGCCGTGAGCCCCGGGAATATTCCACGCATCGGCGAGAATGGGGCGGCTGTGACCATCGACTGGCGCGTGCTTGTCTTTACCCTTGCCACTTCCCTTTTGACCGGTATTTTGTTCGGCTTGTTCCCGGCAATCGGCGCCTCCCGCCCTGATCTTAATTCCACGTTGAAGGAGAGCAGCAACCGCGCCGGCACGGGGTTCCACCAGAGTAAAGCTCGCTCCCTGCTCGTGATCAGCGAAATTTCGCTGGCCCTGGTGCTGCTGATAGGCGCGGCGTTGCTGATTAGAACTCTTATCGCTATACGCCACGTGAATCCCGGTTTCGACGCGAACCATGTGCTCACCATGGAGATGTCCCTCACCGGTGACCGGTTTCAGAAGACGGCCGGCGTCGCGCAGCTGGTACGGAACGGGCGCGAGCGGCTGAATTCGATTCCCGGGGTGGAGGCCTCCGCGTCTGCGTGCTGCCTGCCGATGGAGGGGGGCTTTGGTCTGCCATTCAACATCGTTGGGCGCCCAGTGGATCAGAAGAAACTAACGGGTGCCGGATGGATGAGCGCATCGGCTGGATACTTCGACGTATTCAAGATTCCTATTCTGCGCGGCCGCGGCTTCACAGACAACGATACGACCGGCTCCCCCGGCGTGGTGCTAATTAACCAGAGCATGGCGAAGCAGTTTTGGCCCAAAGAGAACCCGGTCGGACAGCAGCTCATCATTGGCAAAGGGGTGGGAAAAGAATTTGATGAGCCCGCGCGCGAGATTATTGGCGTGGTGGGTGACATTCACGCGAATGGACTAAACCGCGATCCCTTTCCCTTGATGATCGTTCCTGTGGGGCAGGTGACCGATGGCATGACTGCGCTCAATGCGCGCATCGGGCCTATTGTCTGGCTGGTGCGCACGCAAGGCGAACCGCACCATTTCGCTTCTGCGGCCAGCGAGCAGTTACGCCAGGCGAGCGGTGGATTCTCTGTAGCACGGGTGCGTTCCATGGATGAGGTGGTGGTGCACTCGACCGCACGGGAGAGCTTTAACATGCTGCTGCTCTCGATATTTGGGGCGTCCGCGCTGGTGCTTGCGTCGATTGGGATCTATGGCCTGATGGCCTATTCGGTGCAGCAGCGGACACAGGAGCTGGGCATCCGTATGGCCCTGGGAGCGGATCGCAGCCGGATTCGTAACCTCGTGGTGTGGCAAGGGATGCAGTTGACGATTGCCGGTGTGATCCTGGGTGTTGGCGCGGCGTTCGGGCTGACACGCCTGATCGCCAGCTTTCTGTTCGGGGTCAAATCGTGGGATCCCGTCGTATTTGTGACTGTTCCTGTTGTATTGACGGGTGTTGCCCTGCTGGCCGTCTGGCTGCCTGCGACGCGCGCCTCAAAGCTTGACCCGATGGAAGCTTTGCGGGTGGAGTAGGCTTTCTTGGGTGCTGGTTTCTTCGGTGCCTCACTTCCCCTCCCCATTTAATTGGGGACGGTCAACTCCGCCAGCCAATAGCCGGACATAGCACCGGTTTGGGCGGCTTGACGGCGGCCCTCATCGTCCATGGCTTTGAGGGCGGCTTCCCGGCGCTGCTGAAACACTTTCTCCAGATGAGCGCCGTAGTAGGTACCATCCTGGCGCATGGCATATCGTGTCATCGCTTCCATGCCGCTGATCTTGAGCGTCTCCCCCAGTTCCAAACCCGCTTCGCGGAAGAACTCCCGGTCCTGGCCGTCAGGCACGCCGAACACAAACGGCTCTCCCCAGTCGAAGGCATTCTTCACCATCCCCGTGGGATATTTTCTCAGCAAGTCGAGCCCGCCGCGGTTGAAATACTCCAGCAGCAGCGCGCTGCCCGGAGCGGACTCCGCACCGATCACGCGCAGGGTTTCCTTCATCCCCTCTTCGGGAACGTACATGCTGAGGCCCTCGCAAATGAAATACGTCCTGCGTCCGCGCTCAAAACCCGCAGCACGCAGCACCTCGCCGAGGCCTTCGCGCGCGAAATCAATCGGGGCATAAACCAGGTTAGCGGGCGCCCCGCCCAAAGCCGCGTCGACGCGTCTCTTCTTGTACTCCTGGGTAGCGCCGTAATCGATCTCGATGACTGCGACGTTCTGCAACAGTTCGGTGAAGCGGTGGGCACGGGTATCGAATCCGGCGCCCAGGATCACCAGCTGCGTCATCCCGCTGCGCACGGCGCGCTCCATCAGCTCGTCGATGAATCGCGTCCGCACCAGCATCAGCCACGTAAAACCGAAAATATCGGGATCGTCCATGGCTTGATGAAAATCCTGGTCGAACGCCTTGCTGATGGGATGCTCTGCTATCAGAGCCAGCTCCGCCGGACCGATCAGCCGTTCGGCGACCCAGTCGGGGTTGCGTACGCTGGCATCGGGTTCACGCGCTCCAAAGGCACGCACCGCAGCAGTCAGAATCGAGGTTCGGGAGGGTAACCCGTTGGCTTCCATTCACTAATTATCAATATTTTCGGATTGCGTTGCACGCCGCTACACGCAACATACAGCGCACCGGGAGCCCGAAAGGCATCCCCGATGCGCCGTTGGCCAACTTAGGCTTGGGGCCTGGGCTTTCAGGCTCAGGCTTGGGTGTAGTCCATTCCGTTCAGGTCGGCAATCAGGCCCGGCCGGCGTCCAGTGGAGCTTCTGCCTGGTCAGCGCGCTGGAGGCCGGCATGTCGTGCCCGGCGTGGAGTAACTCCCAAACAAGCGCCGACCCGATGAATCCCGTCGCCCCGGTTCACAAAAATACGCGTAGTGCTGTCTCCTCACATTCCACTAATCAGCGCCCAATCAGCGCCGTCGGTGAATAGATGGCCCTTGGTCGGCAGACGATCCAGACTGAAAGTCCGTATGATTGGTTCAATCGTCCAGCTGTTACAGGGGGACCAATCGATTGAAGCGCACCGGTGCTGTTCTTCTGTTGCTGTTCGGCGTTGTTGCAGGATGCGGAACCCGGAATTCCAAACCACTCCCCAATGGACGTTGACCAGCGAATCCGAAGCAGTGGTGCCGGACGCCAGACTCCGCAGCCAGATCTTCAAGGCGCTCGACGCGGCGGAGAAGGTCCACACCGATACATTCATCTCCCATTACCAGGTGCGCGCCGCCACCGTGCTCGAGGTAAATGGCCGCGAAGAGGTGGTGCTCGGCGGCAACACGGAATATGGGCGTCCTGAGGGAATCCACGGCGAAACGTCGCTATTGAATCACGTAATGGTGCTCTATGGCTCCCATGCAACACACCACGATGTGCGCTTCGTGGCTTTTTATGGTCAAACCTGCGGCACCACGGGAAGCTGCGGCGACTGCCGTGACTACCAGATCGCGACCACTGACTACGAGCATTTGCTGATCGCCTGCGGCCAGGCATCCGACCACACCGTGCGCGTGCGCCGCTTTATGGATCAACTCGTCTGCGAGCGGGATTTCCCAGTCGTGGAAGCAGCGAAACTTCCGTTGAGCACAAAAGAACTCACGGCCCTGGTAAAGTCCGCCGAAGATGCACGGCGCGCCGGGATTACGCTGTTTACCCCCGGACACAATACCGGCGCCGCCGGATTATCCTGGTCGGGAAAAACCTATCGCGCCGCAGGAGCCGATGATGCGGCTTTTCACTACCGGTATCCCATCGGTGGACTGCTGCAGCAGGCCGCCACAGAAAGCGACTACCTGATGCGTGCCATCGTAGTGGCCGGCGAACCGGGTCAATGGCCCGCCGTGAGTTACCGCGATCGCCAATACGGCTACGAGGTAAGCACCTTCAATCGCGCGGAAGGAAAGCCCCCCATCCTGTTGATCCTCACCGACGGTCAGGGCAGATATAAAGTCACGACGTTTGCGTCTGCTCTGCCCTTCGCATTCAGCACGGCAGAGTTCATGCCCGACGCCCTTAGCGCTTTCCTGAAGTCACATCCCAATGCGAAAGCGACACCCTAAGCAGGCTGCCTGGCTGGCGCCGGCTTTGCAAATGCTTCCTCCATATGACCGCATTGGGTGCATTCATATCGAATTCTGAACGGTGAGACCTCCGGCGAACTGTCGACCGTCTTCTGCTGCAATTTGGGAACCCCGGTGGGTATAATTGTTTCCTTCATGATCGCGTAGCAGCTTGGACATTTCTTCATCACGTTCCCTCAATGATGTGAGACGCCGAATCCACCTTGAGCGTGGCCTCCGAAATATATGCACCGAATGTTCGTGGGAATTTCGGCGGGCGTCCTCAAGAGACAGCCCGCAGCGAAAGCCCGGATGCTGCGCATGCTTCACCGAATTCGCACAATCTACCCTACGGAAATAGCGTAAAATCCTTCACCATGCGGTATATAGAGTTAGCTCTTCTGCTTCTGGCAGTTCCTGGGCTGGCTCAGGACGCTCCCCACAAACACGCCGGAACGAGTGCGTCCGGTGATACTGCCGCTACCGCAAACCGCTTCGGTACTGTACAGTTCACTACCTCCTGTGCACCCTCACAGGTAGGCGACTTCAACGGTGCGGTAGCACTCCTGCATTCCTTTGAATACGAAGAGGCCCGTGCGGCCTTCATCGGTATCCTTCGAAAAGACCCGAACTGTGCCATGGCCCGATGGGGCGAGAGTATGACCTATTTCCACGGTCTGTGGGGCGAGTACAACGCCGCTTCCGGTGCCCAGGCAGCGGCTGCGGCAAGACGCCTCGCCGCGGACAATCCGCAGACCTCTGATCGCGAAAAAATGTACATCGCCGCCATCAGCGAGATATTTACCCAAGAAGCCATCAAAGCCAGCCAGAGCGGCGACAATCAACCCGATCATTCCGGCTACTCTCAACCTGCTCGCGCCGCCGAGCTGAAATATACCGCGCGCATGGCGGAGTTGCACCAGCAATATCCTGCCGACAGAGAAGCTACGATCTTCTACGCCCTGGCCCTGGATATAAGCGCGAAGCGCAGCGACAAGACCCACGCAGATCTCAAACAGTGCACAGCGTTGCTGAAACCCCTGTTCATCGAGATGCCGAACCACCCCGGCGTCGCCCACTACATCATTCACTGCGACGATAACCCTGAGATGGCCTCCGAAGGGCTGGAAGCTGCGCGGAAATATGCGCAGATTGCGCCTGCATCCACGCATGCGACACACATGCCGTCGCACATCTTTGCTCAGATGGGCTTATGGAACGAGATGGTGGACTCCAATCGGGCGTCGCTGAAAGCAGCAGAGCAGAGCGCGAATGCTGCGAGCTGTGAGAAAATCGGCAACGCCATCCATGCGATGGACTTTCTCGTTGTGGCGCTGATCGAGACAGGCCGCATGCAGGAAGCCCGCGGTGTTCTCGATCACGCGAATAAAATAACCTCACCCGCGAGCGGCGGGGATAAGTGCGGCGCGAGTGCAAAAAGCGAGGTTTTCGCCGCGTATGCCCTCGAAACCGGAGAGTGGGAAAAAGCCACGGAGATCAAGATTGATGAAGCGGATAATTCGCCGATCGCAGGACCGATGTGGATGGCGGTTGGTATAGGAGCGGCTCGGACCGGCGACGACGCGCGTGCGAACAAAGCGGAGCAACACCTGACCGCCATGCGCGACGCCCGCAGCAGGTTGCCGGGCCAGACTCTCGACAATTCCGTGGAACCGCTTCGCCTCGCCGTCGCCGCATGGCAGGCCCTGCGGGCAGGGGACAAGAAGTTGGCTGTCGAAATGTTACGAAAAGCTGCCGATCTCCAGGACCGGTTAGGCTCAAACTACACCGTCATCAAGCCCGTGCATGAGATGCTCGCCGACCTTTTGCTCCTGAATGGAGATCAGTCCGGAGCTCTTGCCGAGTACAAAGCTGTATTGATCCTGCAGCCGAACCGCTTCAACTCCGTCTATGGAGCCGGATCAGCTGCGTTCGCGACTGGAGACGCGGGCACCGCAAAGACCTACTACAACCAATTGCTTGCATTCGCCAACGGCGACGAGCGTCCGCAGCTTGCAATTGCACGCGCCAGGATCACCGAAATGATGGCAGAACGGAAATAGTGGGCAATCTTCGACCCCGCCGCGAAAGATACCGCGTCACAGGCTGCGAAAACACATTTCCAGGACAGGGAAAGGTACGTACGGGCTTTAGATGGTGTGTGAGAACTCTGTTCTCAGCCACGGATAGGCCCGTTCTCTCGAAGTCACCGGCTTGTGCTTTGTATCAGGGCACGACTTTAGTTGGGCCATTCGGGGAGGCATATGAGGGTTTTAGCCCTGAGGTATGGCTCTATCAAACCGGCGCCCCCGTTTTCGACGGCGGAGGCTTCAGGGCTGCGATCTTTTCCAGTTCTCACGCACCTTCTTTAGCCCGTACATAATCCCGGCAAAACCCTCGGGCTTTAGAGTCTGCGTGAGAACTCGTCTTTTTGAAGGGTACGGGCTTCAGCCCGTACTTTGGCTAACCAACATAGGACGGGCTTTAGCCCCCGAGGGCATCTCTTGTGCTCACTTAAGCCGCCCTCAGCGGCTGAAGCCGATTCATCCTGACTACTCAACGTACGGCCTAAAGGCCGTACCCTTCAAACAGGCGAGTTCTCACGCAGACTCTTAAAGCCCAGAGGTTCGTTCTTCCTTTCCTCTCGATACAAATCATGCCTTTTCCGCAATCTCTGAAGGCTGTACCCTTCAATGCAGTGAGTCTTCCCGCAGCCTGTTAAGCCGTGCCCTTCGTTCGACAGTCTGCCGCAGCATCTGAGGTCCAGTGAAGGCTTCATAGGCTCATTGGCCAACTGAAGTATCTGATTTGGACAAATCTGATTCCCGGCGTCGCTGTCGCGCCTGGATCGATTCTGATATGAGAGCGTTCGCTTGCCGGGGCAAGATTTTGCTAGGCAGAAGGGTCCGTTTTGCTGCTTTTTGCCCATCCCATGAAGACGGCAAAGAGGCCGCCGACAATGGCCAGGCAGGCGGCGCACCAGAAGAAGGATTCGACGGCGCTAATCCTCTTATTGCCCAGAACGATGTCCCGGCCGGTGTGCACGGAATGAAGTCCCATGAGCAACTGAATCACGCCGGCTGCCAGCATGATCATCATAAGAACGAGGATCTGTGTCTTCTTGGGCAGCTTTTCTAACCACCCGATCTTGGCATCGCCTTTGAGCTGCTTATAGCTTGGCATTGCAGGTTCAGTTTACAGGCGTCAGCTAAAACCCAGCGGCTTCGCAGCCTCAGCGGCGAGACGGGACCTGTAACAGATGTTCCGGTACACTCGGCATTGCCAATGGCAAGATCCACCACAATCATGATGAAAATCATCGTACAGATATCGCTGGACTTCACCTCCATCGCAAAAGCTCTCGAAACCGCACGGATCGCCATCCGTTCAGGGGTCGACTGGTTGGAGGCGGGCACTCCCCTCATCGTTTCCGAAGGAATGAACAGTATTCGCGCTCTGCGCGCCGAATTTCCCGACGTTCCCATCGTTGCCGACCTAAAAGCCATGGATGGCGGTCGGCTTGAGGCCCAGATAGCCGCAAAGGCGGGAGCCACCCATGTCGTAGTCATGGAGCGTGCTCATCCGGAGACGATCAAAGCGATGGTGCAGGCCGCAAAGGATCTCGGCCTGAAGGTTATGGGCGACAATCTCGCTGCCGAGGACAGGGTCGCGGCCGCAAAAAGGCTGGAGGATCTGGGCTGCGATTATGTCATTCATCATATCGGCTACGATGAACGCCGCGGCCTCACGGCGATGGGAAAACCATATCCCAGTCCGCTCGACCAACTGCGGGAGATCGTTGCGGCGGTGAAGGTGCCGGTCCAGGCGGTTGGCGGGCTTTCGGTTGAACAGGCGATCCGCACTCCTGAATTCGGAGCGCGCCTGGTTGTTCTGGGCGCTCCCCTCATCGAGGGCGACCCTGCTTCCAACAATCTCGAAGAGCAACTCCGCCAGGTTTGCGACAGAGTTCATACCTATCAGCGCGTAGCGCGTCCTGGATTGCGGTGAACCCGCCCATCCAGCTCACCTCCGTCGAGGGCCGCCGAATCTGGCTGCATGCCCAGCGCCTGGACACCACCGAACCCTTCGGCTCCGGCCCGAAGGCCACGCCGGCAGCGGTGGCGCACCTGGGCTACCTGCAGATCGACACCATCAACGTCATCGAGCGTTGCCATCATCACATCCTCTACACGCGCATTCCTACGTATCGGAGAGAGCATCTGCATCAGGCCCAAAGCATCGACAAGACCGTTTTCGAGTATTGGACGCACGCCCTGTCGTACGTGCCCACGGAAAGCCTGCGGTTTTATGTGCGCCCTATGCGCCAGGATTGGCAGCGTCACATCGTCTGGTTCGAAAAGGTTTCCCCCGGTGATCTGCGCAGAGTGCTGTCGCGCATCCGCAGCGAGGGCGCACTCGCCATGCGCGACATGGACGACGAGCCGGTAGAAAAAGACTACTCGCGGGCCAGCCGCAAGCCTTCCAAGCGTGTTCTGGAGGTGGCCTTCTACAAAGGCCTGGTGACGATCAGTCACCGGGCCGGAATGCTGAAGACCTATGAGCTCATGACTCGCCATTTCGGTTGGGATCATCTGCCACGCGCAGCGACCGAACGGGAAACGTTGAACTACCTGCTGGATCGTGCCCTGCAGTCGCAGGGGATCGTGAGTGTGGAATCGATTTGTTATCTGGACCCCCCGCGCAAACCAGCGATGAGGCGCCTGGTGGAGTCGCGCGTCCGTCGCAAGGAACTGATACCGGTGCAACTGGCTGAATCGCTGCACTGGGTCCGTCCGGATACGCTCGACGCCATTCCTGATCCGCCACAGGAACAGGTACATATCCTGTCCCCCTTCGACCCGCTGGTCATCCATCGCAAGCGGCTTCGGCTCTTCTTCGATTACGAGTATTCCTTGGAGGCCTATCTTCCAAGGCACAAGCGGGTATTTGGCTATTTCGTTTGCCCGGTTCTGATCGGGGATCAGATCGTTGCCGGCCTCGACCTGAAAACCGACCGGTCGCAGCAAAAACTCCTGGTGCAGCAGTGGAACTGGATCGGCCGCGGCTCGTCCCGCACCCACCGGCAGCAGGTGGAAGGCGCCTTGCACAGGTTCGAGCAATTTCAGTTGCGCCGGAGTTAGAGAATCATAAAGAGGCGCAAGCCAGTTAGGATTAGCTAGCTATGCATCCGAGTCTTTTGTCACAATTCGACCTGTCGGGCAAGACAGCCCTCGTCACCGGTGCTTCCCGCGGCCTTGGTATCAGTTTTGCGCGGGGCCTCGCCAAGGCAAATTGCAACCTGGTGATCGCCGCCCGGGACCTTGAGCGACTAACGGCGGTCGCTTCTGACCTGGAGCAATACGGTGTCAGTGTCGTTCCCATGAAAGCCGATGTGGCCCATATAAAGGACGCCGAAGCCATGGTGCAACGCGCCATCGGTGAGTTTGGCCATCTGGATATCCTGGTCAACAATGCCGGCATCTCGGCGGTTGCTGAAGCCGAGGTCATGTCGTCAACACAGTGGCAAAGCGTGATCGATACCAATCTTTCCGGCTTGTTTTATTGCGCCCAGAGCGCCGCGCGGCAGATGCTGCGCGCCGGCGCCGGCAAAATCATCAATATCTCGTCGATGTACGGCATCAGCGCTTCCAGCTGCATCTCTCAGGCGTCCTATGTAGCCAGCAAGGCGGCAGTGCTCGGCCTTACCCGCGAATTGGCTGTCGAGTGGGCGCCGCGAGGGCTGCACGTCGTCGCCCTGGCTCCGGGATTTTTCCGCTCCGATCAGACGATCTGGCAGTTCGAACAGGACTTCGAACTGGGAGCGAAACTCCTGGCCAAGGTGCCGATGGCCCGGATGGGAAAGCTTGAGGAGCTTGAGGCCACCATTGTCTATATGGCGTCGGCGGCATCCGATTACATGAATGGCCAGGCTCTGGTGCTCGACGGAGGATTTCTTTCCTGGTGAGGACCGGCGCCGCATTTTCTATCACGCGTAGCCGCTTTCTGTCCTGGACCAGGTCCATCATCTGGCCGCGGACTCGACGCTCTCTTGCAAGATGTCGTACTGGGATTCTTTCGCGCTGGTCCTGACGTGCAGACGCTTTCCATCCTTCCAGACCCCCACCGTGGCGCCTGCCGGTTGCTTCCAGAGAGATTCGCGATGGGGATACGTGCCGTAAGGAATCAACGTGTAGACCGTTTCCCCAATTTTGACGGTATAGACGAGCGTTTCGGCATCATGGCAGGTCGTCATGCTGCTGTCGTACCCAACCTGATCGCAGTTCACGCGGGCGGATTCCGCATGCGTTTCCTGGAAAATAGCGTTCCGATAAGTGGGGACGGTCCTGTCTTTGGCCAACGCTGTGGAACAGAGGATGAGCGTGACGAGCAGAGTTTTCACAGGCAAACCTCCTGCCAGTTCTACACTGCCGGAGATAAGCTGCGCATTAGCACTTTTGGCGCATTACTTCGGTATCAAAAAGCAAAGGGGGCGAGTTCTCTTGCGAGATCCCGCCCCCCTCGATCCGATTTTTTGAAGATCCGGTTCGGTCACCAGATCACAAGATTGCCATCGCGAAATTCCTCGATCCCCACAAAATTTGCGGTTCTCCCAGTCTTCCGTTCCAACATTCATTGCAAGAGCTTTCTGTCTGCGCCATCAGCGTCGTCCAGTTTCCTGGAGACCGCACGAGTCTCGTTGCCGATTCTCTTGGTGGCCGAAGTCCACTCTCTCCCTGGAAGATTGCTCTTCCGTTAACTTGAATACTACTCGCGTTCCCCACGAGAATTGCGGGCTCTAAAACATTTTGCTATGTGGAAATGAAGTGACTTAGTGTGGAAATTGCTTAGATCATACTCAGTCAGTTTGTGGCCGCGGCGGATTCTCCCAGTGACCGGATTCGTCTTTCCCGCTCACAATAACCCCCTTCGCGTTCCACCCCAGATCCGCTCTCACGATCGTAGGGCAATAGCGCAGAGTCAGCCCGGCGCGTCGTTTGCTCGACTGATTTGCTTCGGATCCGTGCAATAACAGATCGCTATGGATGGAAATTTCCCCGGCTTTCAGTTCATCATCTACTGGCTTTCCAAGAGCTCTCAGCGCCGGGAACAGTTTGGTTTAGAACATTCCCCTCGTCGTTTTCACTCAGTGTGTAGGTCAGATGACCCAGGTGGTGCGAACCAGGGATGAACCGCATGCAGGCGTTTTCAATCGTGGCATCATCGATCGCCAGCCATGCGGTCACCGCCATCGACGGCGTTAAGGGCCAGTAACTCGAATCCTGATGCCAGGAGACGCGCTTGCCATCTCCAGGCATTTTGCAAAAGAAATGCGAACCCCAAGCAACCACGTTCTCGCCAATCAGGTCTTTGATGCGGGCCACAATACGAGGCTCGGTCAGGATGTCGTAAACACGTCGATAGCGGAGATGCGCTGTGCTGATCGAATAGCTGTCGCCCCCTGCAGCAAGCGTTCTGGCCAGCAGCTCATCAAAGTAACTACGGATGCCGGCTATCTCTTCCTCGCCGAAGATGCGAATCCCGGCGAGGTAACCGTCGCGATTAAAGGTTGCAATCTGCTCCCGGGTCAGAACTGTGGGATGCTCCGTCGTCGAAGGATGAAATCGCAGGTCGCGGTCAAGCTTGCTCAACTCGTCGCTGCTCGGGATGAACTTGGGTGTCGTCAACGGTTTCATAGCTCCGATTCTGCCAGTCTAGCTTTTTGCTGCTTTGTTTGTCGAGCCGTGCGATGAGCGCGCGGAGGTATGTAATGAAAGCTAATCAGATACACGTTCTCGCCTTTACCATGTTTAGCCACCTTGAGCAGATCGAGCACGCCCAGGAAACCTGATTCTCGCGCCAACGCTGGAGTAATGTCGGAAAGCCCAATCAGTGTGACCGAATCGATCTCGATCTCTCCCTCCCCCATGCGATAACGCTTGCCTTCTTTCACGTGGGGACTCATCCAGATTCTAACGCTGCAGGTTATTTTTCCTTCGACAACTCCTTCGCGGAGGCGCTTTGCGAAAACCATCGCGCCGCTCCTTTCTTAGCCCCGGCGATTGCGGGAGATCTTCCATGGTTGGTTGCGGCGGCCGCCGCCAAAAAGGCGCTGCAATGCGTATGGTTCCCCGGGCCTGTTGCGTTTTCATCGACACACTATACGCCGCAGCCCGCGATCCGTCAGCAGGTAACCGCGCGCGGCTGCCGGTCTTCCGGGTGAACTACGCCGGATGAGTTTGCTCTCAGCTTCGGCATAGCATTGCCGACGCGCATCCCCGTCTTGTAGAGCGCCTTGGCGCCGGCGGAAGCGCCGAGTTCCGTAGGGAAATCTTTTTCGCCGTTTCCTCCCCTCCCCGCCGTCTTGTCGCCCCAGCTCAGGCTACAATTCTGGGTTGGTGGGGCGTGCCTGAAGCAAGGCCTCCGGAGAAAAACTTCATGGGCTTTGTAAGGCGTGGCTGCGGTGCACGGAGGTTTTGTGGAATTGCAACCTTCACGGTGTTAGCCCTCAGCCTTATCGCGCCGGCAAAAGACACTCCAGAGGCTCACACCACGTGGAGCACGTATCTCGGCAGCCCGGATGCGTCGCACTACACTGCCCTGCGGCAAATTGACCGCTCGAATGTAGGCAGGTTGCAGGTGGCGTGGTCATACGACAGCGGAAGCGAGGAGCCCTACGCGTTCAACCCCGTCGTTGACGGCAGAACCATGTATGTCCTGGCGAAAAATAGCTCGATCGTTGCCCTCGATGCCGCCACAGGAAAGGAACGATGGACCTATCGCTCCCGCAGCCTGGGTCAGCGAATGGAGGGCCATCGAGGCATTAACTTCTGGCAGAGCCGCGATGGTTCAGATAAGCGCCTGCTGATCAGCTTCGGAAACAACCTGGAAGCCATCAACGCGGCTAGCGGCGAGTTGATTACTTCCTTTGGCAACGCCGGCACGGTTAATCTGAAAGAGGGCCTCGGGCGGGACCCGAACTCGATACACCAAATCCAGTCCGGCACTCCCGGTGTGGTCTTTGAGAATGTGATCATTTTGGGTTCTTCAACCGGAGAGGACTACGGCTCGCCTCCGGGCGATATTCGCGCCTACGATGTGCGCAGCGGGCGCATGGCCTGGATTTTTCACACCATCCCTCATCCCGGAGAGCCCGGCTATGACACGTGGCCGAAGGACGCCTGGAAATCCGGGGGCGGGGTCAATTGCTGGGGCGAAATGAGCCTCGATCAAAACACCGGCATCGTCTACATCCCTACGGGAGCTCCGGTTTACGACTTTTACGGCGCCGACCGCAAAGGTAATAATTTGTTCGCGGACTCGTTGCTTGCACTCAACGCCCACACCGGGAAGCTGGTCTGGTACTACCAGCTGATTCACCACGATTTGTGGGACTACGACGCGATGGCCGCTCCCCAACTTCTGACGGTGCGGCGCAACGGTGAAGAAATCGCCATCGTGGCCCAGGCCTCGAAACAGGGGTTTCTTTACGTCTTCAACCGTGCCACCGGTAAACCAATCTGGCCCATTGTGGAGCGCCCCGTCCCCCCATCCAACATGCCGGATGAAGCCGCTTCTCCCACTCAGCCCTTCCCTTCCGCCCCGCCGCCCTTCGCACGCCAGGCGTTCACAGTGGCCGATCTGAATCCTTATATCCTGAGCCCGACCGATCGAGCCCACTGGAAGAAGGTGGTGGAGAATGCGGCCAACCAGGGCCTCTTCACTCCTCCCGGGCTGACAGACACCGTCGAGATGCCCGGTAACCATGGCGGTGTCAATTGGGGCATGACCGCAGCCGATCCGGCAAAGGGGATCATGTACGTCGTGTCTATGGATATTCCGGCCATACTCAAGAATGAGCGCCGGGAGCCGCCCTCACTTTGGCAAATACCCAGCAGGGCTGCTCCCGCAATGCAGGGCAAAGCGGTGTACCAGGTTTACTGCGAGCGGTGTCACGGCACGGAGCGAAAGGGTGCGCCGCCCGCAATTCCCTCGCTGGTGGACGCGCCTGCCGTCTTTGGAGCCAAAACGATCAAAAGCGTGGCGAATTACGGGCTCAACGATATGCCCGGGTTTCCTGATCTCACTGACCATCTTCTGGACAATCTGCTCTTGTATCTTGGCAATCCTGCGAGTGCGCCTGAGCCAATTCCCTCGAGAGACGAACCTCCTCCAGCTACGGCCGGCTCAGGATCGGAGCCGGTTCGCTACTGGTCTGGCTACGGCTTGCAGCCTTCTATCATTCGTCCACCCTGGACTGTGATGACGGCCTACGACCTGAACCGCGGAGTGATCAAGTGGCAAGTACCGTTGGGCAACGCTCCCCAGGGCGCATCCGAGAATCTGAAAGACACGGGCATCATGATGTCGAGAAACGGGCCCGTAGTCACCGCGACTGGCCTGGTCTTTATAGCCACGAAAGACGAAGGCAAGCTTCGCGCCTATGACGGCGAGAACGGCAAGGTGCTTTGGGAAACGGATCTTCCCGCAGCTTCTGAAGGTGTCCCGGCAGTCTACGAGGTAGATGGGCGCGAGTACATCGTTCTCTGTGCCGCCTCGGCGAAGCAGACGGACATACCAAGGGACGGGCCTGAGGAGCAGCCTGCGCAGCCGGTGCACAGATCCTACATCGCATTCGCGTTGCCTAAGGACCGGCCAGCGAATTAGCAGTAACCAAGTTTTGTCGCCAAAGTTTCGTCGCCAGGCGGGGCTGCCAGTTTTACTACCTCGACCTACTACTCCTCTCTCCCAGAGTGCACATGCCGGCCTACCGAGTTGGCCAATTCCACTTTGGAATATTGAACAGTGTCGCACCCTCAAGCTTGGTCTCCCCGAAGTCCTTGTGAAGATGCAGGCGTGTACAAATCGACGCGCATGCCAGCGCATCGATCAAAATTTGAGAGTGAGAAACCACAATGATTTGTGTCTGTGATGCTGCAGCCAAGATCAGCCTGGCGAGTGCGGGCAATAGGTCTGGATGGAGGCTGGTTTCGGGCTCGTTCAGAACCATCAGCTCTGGCGGGCGCGGTGTAAGGAGAGCTGCGGTCCAAAGCAAATAGCGTAGGGTTCCGTCCGAGAGTTCAGCGGCGCAGAAAGGACGCAGAAGGCCATGTTGCTGTAGTTGTAGCTCGAAGCGACTGTTTCGGTCTTCAACATAGAGGCGGCTGCCGGGAAACGCGTCTTCGAGCGTGGTGGCGAGCGCTTCATCGGAACGAATCTCCATGATGGTTTGGATGGCGGCGGAGAGATTGCTGCCATCGTGATGCAGGACCGGAGTGAACGTGCCGACCTGGGCCGCTCGCGCCGGCGATTCGGAGTCGGTGCGAAACTGATCGTAAAAGCGCCAGCCACGGACGGCTTCGCGTACAGCCAGCATCTCGGGAGCCCGCTGCGGGTCAGCCACGCTGGCGAGCATGCTGTCGGTATCGGATAGATGTTGTGTCAACATGACGGGTTCTTCATCCCTTGTAGTCGACAGCCAGACGAAATTGTTTCTACGGTCAACCAGGGCAGACGCTTTGCGATACGCTGGACCGTGCCAGATGCACTCGCGCTTCACGCGCGGGTCAAGTTCAAACATCGTTGCCGGAGGCGGTTGGACAGGGTAACCCAGGTCGATGCTGTATCCGTAGGTGTCGCCGCCAAAGCCGAGCTTGAGGCTGGCGACATTCCGTTTCGCTAAACCTTCAACGGCATGACTTCCCTGGCGCACGCTTCGTGCGATGGTTTCCGGTCCGGCCCAGAAGGTAGAACGGAGGCCTCCCTCGCGGGCGAGGGAGGCAACGACGGCATTCTGGGCAACGTCAGCAAGCAGTCGCAGGGAACGGTACACACTCGATTTGCCACTGCCGTTAGCGCCGGTAATGATACTCAATTGACCGAGCGGAAGCACCAACTCACGTAGAGATCGATATCCTTGGACGGCGAGAGTGCGGATCACAACCACAGCATACTTTGGCTAGCTATCGGGTTGGTATCGAGAAAACGAGCTCCTCGAAACAAAAGCATTCACGGCTGCGCTTTGACAAACAATTTTTCATCCACGGGTATTACAAGAATGGCGAGCGGTGTTCCGGCATCATCGCCCACGGCCGGAAGGTGACTTCCGGGATCATTGTTGCCAAGCATGGAATTCTCGTAGTTGGGAGCGAAGACCATCATGTGAGGATGCCAATGTCCGCTGGGCCCCAGGATCTGGTCCGCCGACCACATATATGCGAAGCTCACGCCGGCGCGCTTCGGGATTTTGCCGTTGTCGTAGGCCGCCCTAATGGCTTCCGTAATCTGGTCAGGAGTCTTGCCTTCCAGTCCGAGTTTGGTTCGTAGGTCGTAGTAGGGCA
The DNA here is from genome assembly GCA_963847155.1 of uncultured Acidobacteriaceae bacterium. Classification (GTDB taxonomy): domain Bacteria; phylum Acidobacteriota; class Terriglobia; order Terriglobales; family Acidobacteriaceae; genus PALSA-350. The sequence goes on from CAWJZH010000017.1 coordinate 277,111, forward strand.
ACACTGTTTTTACCGCGTTCGGATCGAAACAGATGGGTGCACGGGTTTTGGAATCGTAGTGAATGAACATCCGAAGTTGGGCAGGGCCAAACGTCGGTGCGCCCGTAAATCCACGCATAACCATGCACACAAAACCGTTATCACCCTGATGCACTACTTTGTAACCCGAGGTGGTTAGAACTCTCACCGTTGCTTGGTCCGAGATACTATGCGGCGCCGCACTCTTGGCTAACGCAACTTCGGCGTCCTGCGGCATCATGTACTCACTGAGCGGAGGGTACTTAGGGGGTTGCCCACACACCGTTGCAACTTGCATACTCAAAATAACCAGCACCAGCGCAGCCATCATTTTTCTCATTTCGAATCATCTCCTCATCGAATTATTGCGGCTCTTAGCGGCAGGAAATATGAGCCCGGGCCGCGCCTCAAGCTCGCCTGCGATCTCCGATTAGAAGATCTTCAGTTGGCGGCTCGCGTCGCAACAGCAACATTTTCGGCGGCTCGCCGAGCGTCAGTCACGTTGCCCCGATGCATCGTCTGGTGCAGGGCCAGCACGAGGAAACTCTGCCCATACGTGGCAAACTCTTTTTCCCGTCCCTTGGGGGGCGCCTTTGTTGACTTGTCGAGATCCGAATCGCTCAGTGAGTCCAGAATCTTGAGGTTCTGCTCGCGCAATTGGCGATACTTCTCTCGAACCTCGCTGAACGGCGGATACGCTTTGGCATCGGCGACGGGTTCCGAGTTCTCGCCGAAATACTGTTGCCAATCAGCCGCCGGATTCTTCTCTCCGAAAAGGACCGCTGGAATCATCCCTTCCACGAGCGTGAGATGACCAAGTACCCACAGTGGGTGGCACCCGCCATTCGGTGTCGGAAACGTCGTTGCGGCGCCACTCATCTCGTCGATTACACTCAACACCGCCCGGTTCGAAATCGTCAGCGCGAATTCAATAGCGTCTTTCGTATGCATTTCTTTCCTCCTGAAATCGCCTTCCACTCTCTATTACGATCCGGGAACGATCCGGGATACTCGTTCCGGCAGAATTTTCAGGACGGGTCAGCCAAGGTGACAGAAGCTGCTGCGGGTAGAACCCATGGACAATGCGCGTAGTCCACGATGCGCAGAATGTGCTGATCGACCAGTTCAAGGCGGGAGACCGAATAGGGCTTCCATTCGTCCCTGTGTTGGCGAAGCGAAATAATTGCCAAGTCACCGTCCACTTCTGCCACGACCACTCGCCACGGCACTATCAATCGTTCATAGTTCCCGAAGTACGACGATTCGTCGATGGGGCCGGCAAAGCGATCTACGACACGGAGTCGCGCATCTGCCCGAATGAGTTCGCGGACCCCTTCCCAATCTCGCTTGTTAAACCGGTCAACGTAGAGACCTAACAGCCGTGTCAACTCAGGACTCACTTCGCGGCGCGATCTCACGGGCTCGGGCAACGCAGCCAATTTCGTGCGGCCACGGTTGAGCGCAGCCTTCACCCCGCCCACGGTGGAGCTGACAAGTTCTGCGATCTCTTCCAGCGTGTAATCAAAAACATCCTTGAGCAGCACGGAAGCGCGCTCCATGGGGGGCAGACTCATCACCAGATGTTCGACAGCTCGACCCACGCCAAAGACGGGGAGATTGGCAGGCATGACTGAATCTGGCCCCATGGAAGCAGTTTCAGCCTCGACCCGGACACCACGCCTGCGCAAGAAGTCGATGCACCGATTGTGAGCTATCCGAAACAACCAAGGGGCAAGAGGACGGCTGTCGTCGTACTGCTCCAGCTTCCGATAAGCCTCGAATAACGCGTCTTGAACAACATCCTCGCCGTCCATCACCGACCCGGTCATGCGCGAGCAGTATCGGTGCAAGCGCGGCCGCAGTTGAACGATCGTCTCCAAAAAGGCGAGGTACCTCGCATCGAATTCGCCCCTCGAGTCGACGTCATCGTCACCTTTGGTATTCATATTCATAGATACGCAGCTGCCGTCTTTGGGGATACGGAACTTCGGAGATTTCCCCGATTTGGGGCCCACTCTAGATTGGGGCTTATGGGGTGACATGATATTTATTTACCCTCAAGAGCGCTCATCTGCTGCAAATGGTACGCTCTGACCGCATTCCTCCCGGATTACCGGCCACGCTCCCGGATCGGCGAGTCGCCGGTTAATCGGCACAACTTCGGTCGGCCCGATAACGCGTGGACACCTCGGCTGAACTCGCGGCGGCAATGGCCTTGCAAAGACACGGGACGATTGTCATTATGGAGGCATGCAAACTGTCTTCGAGGCGGCGGGTGGAACCGACGGCCTGCGCCGTCTTGCCGGCGCTTGGCATCGTCGGGTGATGGCCGACGACGTGGTCGGCCATGCGTTCAGCCACGGCTTCCACCCACAGCACGTCGAGCGACTCGCCGCTTACTGGGCCGAGGCACTCGGAGGCCCCAGCACGTATTCCGACGCCTATGGCGACGAGACCACCGTCGTCAAGATGCACAGCGGCAATGGGGAGCACGACGAAATGGATCGCCGAGCCATTGCCTGCTTCGACCAGGCTCTCGCAGATGTCGGACTAGCCGACGACCGTGCGTTGCGACAGGTACTGCACGACTACTTCGCTTGGGCGACCACAACAACGATGTCCCGCTACCACCAGTCTGCCGATGATGTGCCTAACGGCCTCAACATCCCACACTGGTCATGGGATGGACTCCAGGCGTAAGACTCCACGCCTGAGCTGAACTACACCGCTAGCGGCTCAATTTCGAACCGGCGCCCTTCATTTTCACCGCATCGAGGGGCTGTCATCCGCTTTCAGATCGCCCAACGCGTATTGAATCCCGGCACGAAGGTGTTCCAGCATCGGCGTCATGGCATATACCCGATCACTGTGACCGTGCCCTTCGTAAAACACGCGGCCATTGCCCTCGCGGCGAATGTAGCTCAAGGCATAATCGGCGTCGGATCGCGGATTCGCCTCCTTCGCCTTATCCTCGGCGCTCATTTTGTCGTAGTCGATGCTGGTCAACACATGCACGTTTTTGCGCGAAAACGATTCCTGCTCGAAGGTATAGGTCTCGTCGTGGATCTCGAACTCCTTGCCGTGAAACATGGCGGTCAAGGGACTGTTCGGATCATCGATCTTGACGTAAATCAGCTGCGGATCGGACCAGTGGAACTTGAAGTAACCGCCAATGAGCTTATTGAATTCCGGCCATTGCTGAACAGGCTTCGATTCCAGTCCCAGACGTCGCGGCTCCAGCGGCGGCAACAACGAGTTGAAGTGCTCCACAAAATCGGCGCGGGTGACCTTCCCGGTATTGGCCGTATCCAACTTTTGGAACCAATCGTCAGCAAGGGCGGTCCACTCCTGCCGGCTCACGGTGTCATCACTGTCCTTGTCCGCTCCCTCCAGCAACCTGGCGCTCAGAGCCATCGCCCCCAGATTCCGCCCCGGACTGCCGCTCTTTACGGCGGCCTCACTGGCCAGGCAGTCAGTGTGATAAGAGTCTGTCGCAGCGTGGATGCCGGCGATCCCTTTTCCGCCTCTCACAAAGTTCAGGAGTGCGGCTCGGCGGGCGGCCGTCACGGAAGCATCCGGATCGTCAAGGAAGCAGGAGGTTGTGCTGTCCAGGAAAATGGCGTCGTATTTCTTGAGGTTATCGGCGTTGATATCCGCCGCGTCGTAGCTCACCGTCGTGGTCCATAACCCGCCTTGGTTTCCCAGCGCTTCCACCGTTTTCGCAGCCAGCGGGATGGAGGCGTGCACGAACCCGCCGGCGCCCGTATGCGCCATCACCAGCACCCTGCGCGCATGCAGCGGCTTGCTACCGGGGGTAGTGGGTAAGGCCGCCATCATGGCATCAACAGCGGCTTGAGGCGCCTCGAAGGGCGTCGAATTTCCTACGGGGTTGAACGTGCCGGATTGCCCGGGTTTGACCGCGGGTGGCGGCGGCAGCACCTTGCTGATTCCGGCCAGAATCTGAGGCTGGGTCAGGGTCCCGCTTTGATTGCTGTTCCAGGCGGTAAACCAGGCGTTGAAGCCAGACTCGAGCTTCGGGCTTTGTCAGCGTCCCATCCTTATCGGTATCGAGGGCGTCAAATAGCGCTTCAGCAGTTCGCCCTCCGCCCGGTCCCTGCGCCCGTAAGCTTGCGATCCCAGTTGCGACCAGCACAGCAGCGCCGGCCCAGATACATGTCTTTCCGATTGATCCAGTTTGTCTCATAAATGTGCCGAAATGAGTCTATCGCGAATGCGATCCAATCGGCTCACTTTGGCGCTAAACCTTTCGTGCCGCCGGCGTAGGGTTTGAGGAAAGCGAAGATTTTGGTTCCGAGATCGATGGGGTGTTGGCCTGCGAGGTCCTGGAATGTACGGTGAAGTAGCCGGTATAACCGATCTCGTGGAGACCGCGAAACACGTTATCGAAATTGATTCCGCCAGGTTCCCACAAGCCGAAATTGTTCGCCGCCCCTGCAGACTGAACTGGATTGATTCCGTTGGTGGGCCCACCTCGAACGGCCAGTAAACACAATTCCACCGTCGCTTGCGGGACGGCTGGAATGGTCGGGATCAATCGCAGCCGCAGGGCCAGGTAGGGTGCAGACACTCCATACATCGTGCCCGCTTTCGAACGCAGTTCATCGATAATGCGCCACTTCCCTCGCGGATTTATGTCTCCAACTATCCCCTTCCTTAGGATTTGTGGAACAGCATCGAGGTCGTCGATGGAGATGGCTCGGGGGTAACGTCTGTTTCCTTAATTGTTTTCCCATCGGGGCTTAGCTCAAAGGTGTTCTCTCTCCGGATCTTCCCTTCCGCTCGATAGGTGACTTTCATGGTGTGGGGTCCTTCCATCGTTATTGCCATCGTCGCGGTACCGCCAAGCTTGACTTCCGTGCCGTCGAGTTTGCACATGGTTGGCTTTGCGGCATCAGTCTCTTTGAATGCCACGCTGTCGCCGGCAACTGCGACGGTAAGCACCCCGGTCTCCGAAGACTCGTCAAAATGCACCTCCTTCCATGTACCGGCCACGCCGGGTCCACCCGAAACTCGCTTGGAGATAGTCGTGATCGTAAAGGGAGCACCGCCGGGCGGAGAAATCAGCGCCTTTCTGGTCATCATGTTGTCACCGCTGGAAAGGGAGATGGTCGCTTTCACCGTGGGTTCACCGCTCTTCGTAGTGTCCACCTGATAGCCCGATCCGTTGCGGGTGCATATCGTGGTCGTGCCATCGGAAGCCTTATGGGGCTGGCCGTCGCAGATCCTCTTGGGGTCTGTCTTGCCACCCCTTGTCATGGCGTAACCTTCCGCATCCATCGCGATGGAGAAGGTGGGTCCAGCATATTTGATCGAAGATACGTCCATTTTCCACGATCCATTCCAGGGGTTGCTCTGTCCCACGCAGGGAAGAACTCCGGCAACACAACAGAGCAGAGCGCAGAGGCTCATTGGAAGAGGCTTCATGGGAATTCACCTATATGAATTTCTGTTTCGGGCCCGGTAGCCCAGAGGAGGAGCTGGCCACCGCAATAGTCTGCCCCTACCGGCGGCTTGTCAAGATGGTGAAATTCCGGCCCACGAATCGCTGCTTTCCCGGGGGATTGGGAGATGGCTCCGGCTTCTTGACTTCAGCCGTTCTCGACGCGCGACTTTATATCCCAATACGCCGTATCGATGAGTTTGCTCAGAGCTGCGTCGTTTGTGGACGTTCCCGGTCTCAGCTTAACGTGGCGCATGAACTTGCCGGCCCCCTGCAACAAGCGGGCCGGATCAGACAGCGCTGCGCCCTGGAAGAAACCCACGTTTACGTGTGAAGTGAAGGCATTCACGTAGGCGAAGGGCGTATCTCCCAGGCATGCGACCGGGCAGCCGTCATGCAAGAGCTCTCGAACCTCGTCTCCGCATTTTCGCATCACCTCAAACCACTTATGCGCGATGGCTCCCAATTCACCCTGGTGCTGTTTCATCCACGCATCGATGGCAGGATCCCGTTCCAGAGCGCCGTTAAATCGCAGCAATTCCGTTTTCACTGTGGCTCTACTTTCTGGTTTTCGAGATCTACGGTAACGCAGCGACCCTTGACCCGGCAATGAAAGGGTTCGGTCTTCAGTAGCTGTCTGTTTACTGACGGTCGCCACCCATCTCTAGCCGGGCGTGTACAAACATAAATGCAACTTAATAATTCAATCAGCCCCTTATGAATGTTATGTGCGGGCTCTGGCAGGCTGCTAGATATGAAGGGGACGGCCTTTAAGCCTTCCGTAAGTGGTTGCAATTACGTCCGGCTTTAGCCGCTGAGGATACGGTCTTCGCGCTCTATCCGACCTTTCCGCAACCTGTTTAGCCCCTGAGCTACGACCTTCTGCATATGTGCGACTTTTTCAGCATCCTGCTAGAGGACCGGCCGAACAGTGGAGGTAACAAACTAGTCATTGGTAATCCGCCTTTAGGACACTTACGGCCCCACCGGTTTCACGAAGCTTCCTATCTGATATTTCCGTTGACGGTCTCGATGAACCGGGAGCATGATGCTGAGCGGCGGAATACCACCCTCCGCTGCAAATTGGGATGTCGCGAGGGGGTTTGCATGCATCGCCTTACCCGTGGAGTATTAGCACTATTCGCATTGTCTGTCGCATCAGCGCTTGCCGTTCACGCGCAGGATTACAAGAAGACCGTCATCTATCAAGTGGTCACGGATCGCTTCTATGACGGCAGCACATCCAACGACAATCCTTCTCAGAGCGCGGGGCTGTATGACTCCAACGGCTTTGCCGAAGATGGAAGCGGAGATACCACTGCGAACTGGCAGGCCTACTGGGGTGGAGATTTGCTCGGCATCCAGGACAAGCTCTCCTACATCAAGGGGCTAAACGCCACGGCGATTTGGATCTCGCCAACCAATGACAACGAAAATCTGAACACAAACTCGGGGACCCCCATTGCCGCTCCATACCATGGCTACTGGAACCGCGACTTCATGCGCGTGGAGGAGCATTTCGGAGATAACGCCAACGCGTGGACGGAGTTCAGTAACCTGACTTCCGCAGCCCATAGCGACGGTATTAAGGTCATCGTTGACTGGGCTCAGAACCATTCGAATCCCAACAACGGTGGAGAGAACGGCGCGCTCTACAACAAAGGGACGTTGATGGCGACACCCTCCAACGACCCTAACGGTTTCTTTCACCACAATGGGAACATCTCCAATTACGACGACCGCTACCAGGTTCAGTACTACAACCTGGATTATCTGCAGGATCTCAACCAGGAAAACTCCACCATCGACAGTTACCTGAAAACCGCCGCCGAGCAGTTCCAAAACAATGGCGCGGATGCGTTCCGGCTGGATGCCCTCAAGAGCGTGACGTGGGGCTGGGAGTACTCCTTCGCGAATGCAGTCTTCAACAATAAGCCGAGCTTTTTATTTGGCGAGTGGAATCCTAATAACTCGGGCAACGCGCTTTACGCGGATGCATACAAATTCGCCAACCGCTCGGGCATCAGTGAACTCGACTTCGGGCTGAACCAGGCGATCCGCGATGTTTTCGGCAGCAACAACAATATGTCGGAAATCAATTCGACGCTCTCCACGGAGAATGCTAATTTTACCTTTCCCAACAACCTGGTCACGTTCTTCGATTCTCAGGACGAGAACCGTCTTTACGGCAACATCACGACCGACAAGAACCGCCTGCACGAGGCGCTTGCCTTCCTCATCACCTGCCGCGGCATCCCGAACATCTTTTACGGAGATGAGCAATATCTTTACAACACCACGAATGGTGGTAACGACCCCTATAACCGGGTTGCCATGAGCTCGTTTTCGACCACCACGACGGCTTATCAACTTATCAACAAGCTGGCGGCTTTGCGCGCCAGTAATGACGCCTTGGGATATGGCACTTCGCAACAGCGCTGGATCAATAACGACGTTTATATTTTCGAGCGGCAGTTCTACAACGACGTGGTGCTGGTTGCCATCAACAAGAACGATACAACTGGATACAACATCACCGGTTTGAATACCGCGTTGCCGGCCGGTGCGTACTCTGATTACTTGGGTGGTCTGCTCAGCGGTGGAAGCCTGACGGTCGCAAGCGGCTCCGGGGGGAACAACCCGGCGACCGCATTTACGCTTGGGCCCTCGACGGTTGCTGTTTGGCAGAAGCAGGTGAACGCGCCCACGCCTGAGGTCGGCGGCGTTGGACCATACGTAGGACAGCATGGCATGACGGTCACCATCGTGGGCGACGGCTTCGGGACCACCACCGGCAGCGTGCTGTTCGGAACGACCACAGCCACCATCAAGAGTTGGTCCAACAGCTCGGTAACTGTCACGGTACCCTCCATGACCGCCGGCGCTTACAGTGTCACGGTAAAGAACTCAGCCGGAACGCAATCGAACGGCACCAACTTCAACGTCCTCACCGGAAAGCTTGTCCCGGTGACGTTCACGGTCAACAATGCGCAGCCAACGAACGTCGGTGATTACATTTTCGTCAGTGGGAATGTTCCGGAACTCGGTACTTGGGGCACTACGTTTCAGGCAGCCGTCGGACCCATGCTCGACCCTAACTATCCAAACTGGTTCCTCAATGTTTCTTTGCCTGCGGGGACTACGGTTCAATATAAGTACATTGATATTCAATCGAACGGCAGTGTCATCTGGGAGCCTGGTAGCAATCATTTCTACACGGTCCCGGCCAGTGGCACTGGATCCGTAAATGACAACTGGTGATCCAGGTTGGGAGTCCGAACTCCCGTCCCATGCCATTCTGGCAGGATCTGGTCGACTCTTCAGCTAACATGCAGGACACTCCGGATGGCGGGTGCGATTCTCGGGTTCTGCCCAATAGCCTTCCCTGGCCGACACTTTAAGGCCGTCGTAGCCGTGCACCTGCAGCACCACAGAGTGGAAGCCCGGGTGCGGCGACTGTGGCTGGAAATTCAAGATGTAGCGGTTCGGAATATGGTTGGAGATGGCTTGCAAACTGCGCTCAAGGCTCGCTTCATCTGTGAGCTTGAAATACTCGCCACCGGTCAGGCGGGTGACCGTCTCAGGGACGTTCTTCTGTAGGCCATCCGAAGCCGAAACTGCCGCTATCTTCGCCAAACGAAGGGGCGGCGCCAGCAGGCTCAGGCACTCGTAAGTTTGCTTGGCAGGGTTCTTATCGAGATCCACCTGTGGGTCGCTCGGATCCCGGCTCATGCAACCATGAGCCGGGCCGGGCGGAACGGCGGTCTTCGAGGACAACCACGGGATCGGGCCTGAGCCAAACGTCTTTGGCCCTTCTCGCTTCATATAATCTTTGCTGCTTGAGAATGCAACCGCGTAAATCGTCGTGTTGGTATCGCCGATGGCGCGTAGCGCCTCGTCGAGCTTTAGATGGCTACCGGTGTCGAGGGTTTCGCTGATGAGCAGGACAGCCCGTCGGTATTGCTGAGGTTGCTTGCGCAAGAGATCGATAGAGAAGCCGAGGCTGTCGAGGATAACAGCCCCACCATGTCCGCTTTTGCCGGCAACGAGGGCCTGAATGGCGCCGCCGGCTGCGTCCGTGTCCGTAGTGAAGTCCCGGACCAGGACGGGTGAACTGTCGAAGCCAACGATAGCAACTTCGTGGGAGACGCCACCGACTATTGAATCGAGCATGGAGGTTAACCCGGCGCACCTGGCAAGTTCGCGGGCACCTGCGCCCCCTCTCTCAATGTCGACCACCAGCGCAAGGGGTTCGCTGCCGGTGTCCTCCTCGAGATGGAGGTTTTGGGGAACTCCATCATCCGTGAGGACGAAATCGTTCGCAGTGAGCGAATAGATGAGTTTGTTGGCATGGTTACGGACCAACGCGGGAACCTGCACGAGGGTGGATCGGGATGTTAGAGTCGGGCTTCGCGCAACATGAGGCTGTGGCGAACCCTGGTCTGAATTTTGAGCCGAGGTTTGGGCGAACGCTGCAGGAAGGATTGCGAGGGTGAGTGCCGCGCAGAGCTTCATGACTGACCCCTCCCTCTATCCTAACCTGCCCATATGTCGCGTGCATAACACTGCCGCACGATACGAAATTCCAATCATTCACTTAGCCTGTTCATGGAAACCATATGCCCGCTGGAGGTCAAAGCGGAAGCCCGCAAGTGCACTGTAAAGCCAGGTGCGGCTGCGTGGGGACCGAGACCTGAACAATCCCGGTTGCCGACAAAATGAATTTTCGCCACGCTGAGAAGCGCTCGTGTTCTTTAACCTGATCGCCAAAGACCTGTGTCCGCCGTTATACTTGGCCCGGTGAAACAGGGAGTCCATGTACCTCTCACGACGTAAATTCGTCGCGCTGGCTGCAACCGGGGTTGCGACTGCACCGCTGATGGCGCGTACGACCGGCGGCTCCGTGACAGCGCAGCAAGTGGTCGATCGCATCAAGGAGAATATTGGCGTCGACTGGAAGACGGACACAGTCGACACGTTCAAAGCCGGCGACCCCTCGACCGCCGTGACCCGCATCGTCACCACGTCGCTTGCATCGCTGGAAGTTCTCAATCGTGCGGTGAAGTCGGGCGCGAACCTGATCATCACCTCCGAACCAACTTTCTACTCCAAGGCGGACACTCCGACGCCTCCGATCAGACCCTCCTTCGGTCAGCTTGGCGCCGCGGCCCCCGCGCCCGTCCCGCCGGCTCCTCCCGATCCGGTTTTCCTGGGTAAGGACGCCTTCCTCAAAAAACACAATCTCGTCGTCTTCCGCTTGAGCGATCACTGGCGCCTGCGCAACCCTGATCCATTTGCACAGGGGCTCGCCGATACGCTTGGCTGGTCGAAGCTCGCCGGCGATACAAAACATATTTCGATCCCGGAGACCGCGCTCGATGTACTGGTGTCGCGCACGAAGAAGGCGTTGCAATCCCGCGGCGGCATGCGCGTGGTGGGCGACCCGCGGCTGCGCGTGCGGAAGGTAGCGCTGCTGCCGGGATCGACACCGATCGAGGCAGCGATCGCAGCGCTTCCCGCCGTGGACGCGATTGTTGCCGGCGAAGTGCGCGAGTGGGAGTCTGTCGAATACGTGCGCGACACGAACGATCTCGGCGGCAAGAAGGCGCTGATCCTCACCGGCAGGATTGTCTCAGAAGATCCCGGGATGGGCCTCTGCGCCCAATGGTTGAACAAGATCGTTCCTGAGGTCGCATCCACATGGATTTCCGCCGGCGATCCGTACTGGAGACCAACGCTATGAGCGCCCCGTTGACCGCGGGCGAAGTGGTTGCCCGCATCAAGTCCCATCTCGGTTTTCCCTGGCGGGACACCACCTACCGCGACACTTTCAAGTTCGGCGGCCCCGAGACCGTGGTCAAAGGAATCGCGACGACCATGTTCTGCTCCTACGACACGATCCGGCGTGCCGCCGCGGCGGGCTGCAACATGATCGTCCCGCATGAGGACACGTACTGGAACGACCACGACGACATCAACATCGTGAGCGCCGATCCGAGCTACAAGCTCAAGGTCGATTTCATGCGCGAACACGATGTCGTTATCTTCCGTATGCACGATCACATGCATGCGCAGAAGCCAGACTTTATCTGGGTTGGTCTGGCCCGGGCGCTTGAGATTGCTCAATATGAGACAACGCCACAGTCGCACCACTTCACGCTTCCGGAGACAACCCTGGGAGAGTTGGCCGCGACATTCCAGAGGCGCCTTGGCGATAAAGCGTTGCGCGTCGTAGGCGACCCTAAGGCAAGGGTGAGCCGTCTACAGCTAGGCGTGGGATACGCGACGCCCAGCATCAACAATCCCGATGTGGATGTGGTGGCGAGCGGCGAACAGCAGGAAAGCGATGGCTTTCTCGACAGCCCGGCCTACGTCCTCGATGCGACAACCCTACGAATTCCGAAAGGCTGGATCATGCTCGGCCACTCTATCTCTGAAGAGCAGGGAATGCTGGAAATGGCCCAGTGGATCAAGGGATTCGTGCCTGAGGTTCCCGTTCAGCTGATTAGAACCGGTGAGCCCTTCTGGGCGCCAAAGTAACAAATATGGCGACCAAAGGGTGCAAGAACCGAGTTGATCACGGTCGCGCGACGGCGTAATAGCCTGACCGAGTGACGATGCGCGCTCCAGGAACGGAGCACTGGATCTCAACCCGGTGGTAAGACCCATCATCCTTGAGTTCGGATGGCTTATAGCCGAGCAAGTACTGGTACCGCTGTTCTGCCTCCATCAGTTGGAGATCTCGCCAAATATCTGCAGGGCGCGGATGGATGAAGGCACGGCCACCCGTCTGGCGAGCCAAATCGTTCAATGTCTTGTAACCGTCAGAGCTACGCGCGCTGCGGCTGCTATCGAAAACATAAATGGCAATACGTTTGCGCTGGCACATGTCGACGGCTTCGCTCAGGTATGCGTGACTGGCATTGTCTTCGCCGTCCGTGAAGAGCAGGATGAAGTTGCCCGTAGATTCCGATTGCTGTGTCCACTGGTCCCGGCAGGCAATGTAGAGCGAGTCGAAGATGGACGTAAAAGGAGCGTAGCGATTAGGCCGTGGTCCAATTCCGTTCGCCCCCGCGGCGATGTCGGAGTCCACGTCGGTCCAGCCCTGGGTGAGGAGCGTACCGGTGTCAAACTGCATGACAAAGGCCAAATCGTAGCCTCTACGAAGGAGGCGGGAAGCATAGGTCTCAATGACGGACCGGTCAAAGTTAATATCCTTGAGCACCGAGGCACTGACGTCGAATAAGAAACCGGCGCGGATCGGGAGATCGTCAAGGGGTTGCAGCATCACGATATGGTTTTGGACTTTGCCATTGTCGGAAAGCTTGAGATCGCTGACGGACAGTTGCGTAAGGGGCTTACCGCTATGATCGGAAGCGTGAAACCGGAGAGAGATTTCGTCGGTGGGAACATGGAAGGTATACGCCGGGGCGGGGAGTGGCCGACTTTCATTCGATTGCGCGAGACAACATTCAACCCGAAAGAAGCTGCCGATCACGAGGACGAGAACGCCGCAACGCCGCATCCGATCATTTACCAACATTTCCGTTGCGGGCGCAAGCCAGATGCTCAAACCCCGCATTCGCTCCCCTTCCCGGAGAAACTGCGAAGGAGTAGACTTCATTCGCAAAGGAGCTAGCTATGACGATGCCTGTCTACGGCGGGAAAGATTTTGCCCGGCAATTTCGCGTGGTGCGCAATAACACTCTCCAGATTGCCGAGGATATTCCGGAATCGAAGTACGGCTTTCTGCCGGCTCTTAACTGCCGCACCGTCGCCGCTTTGTTAACCCACATCGCAGTGTCTCCACGGATGTGGTTTGAAATCCACGGCAAGCAACGGATGAAAACGCTGGTCGGCTTCGATTTTGCCAAACTGGGCAGCGACGTGAAGGCTGAGGAAGGGAGAACCAGAAGCAAGGCGGAGATCCTCGATCTCTTGCGCCAAGAGGGCGAAACGTTTGCTGGATGGTTAGATTCACTGACGCCCGAGTTTCTGGGAGAAATGGTTACGGTGGCGGATAACTCAGGCACAAAGTCGCGTTTTGAACAACTGCTCGGGGCCAAGGAACACGAGATGCACCATCGTGGCCAGCTGATGCTTATCGAGCGGCAGGTCGGCATTGTGCCTCACCTGACCAGGCAGGCCGAAGAGCGGATGAGGCCAATGGTTACAGCAAGAGCTTGAGGTTCCGAAGGTCTTTTAAATGACGGTCAAACAGACGGAGATGAGCCAAATGGAAATCTAACATCTTCGGAGAAGCTTAACAGCATTGCCAGCCTGAGTATCGCCTTATGCTATTCTCCGTCTGCCCTGACATGGTCCCAGTACGGGCCGAGTGTTGCGTGGCTAATGAATCAGCTGGCGACCGCGGCAAGGTCAGTTTTTAGCTGAGCAAAGTTGAATCCGGGCGCAAAGCCGTCCTTCTGGGCTTCTGTCGGTAAAATGGCATACGCCTCGTCGACACACTCATCCCACCAGGCCCATGTAGCTTGTTGCGTATTGCCCCAGGTCAGCACGGTCACGCCAGTCTGGTCGTACGCGACAGCATAAACCGCATGCCCATCATTCGTCAGAGGACCAGGAGTCCAGGGTTGGTGATTATCGAACTCCTGAACGCAGTTCTGCTGAACCTGGAAACCCAGGTAGACGCCGCCAAAGAGTTGAATGGCCTGTTGCACGTGGACGTGATTTTTGGGATCGATGGCCACGAAGCTGAGGATCTTTTCACCTGAAACACCTTGCGACTGCCAATAGTTCAGCACATCGAGTTCGTTCAGGCCGGAGTCCACGCCGCCTGTCAGATGCATGTATAACTTAACGACCGCAGTCTTCGAAACCACCTTTTCCTTGCTGAGAAACCCGTTAAAAACTGTTTCGGCGTGTGCGAGCGCGGCGATCGTGCAGTCTCCCAATGTATCGTTACCGTCCATGGGAAACAATTTCGTCGGATCGGTTGTTTTCAGGTTGGGATAAACGCGGGTGGTCAAGGCGTTGAACGTGGCAGGGGGTGCGGCGATCCCGGGCTTGAGGTAATTTCTGAAGAGAAGTGTGCGGTAGTCAACCTTAGGCGGATGTTTTCCAAATCGATAACCTGGCATTTCGAAGCCCTCGTCAGTGGGATGAGTTACATAGGATAGTGTCGGGAGCTAATGTTTCGTTTCAATCAATATGCTTCTTAACGTCTTCTGTGCGACAATCCGCTAACGAACTTTGACTCATCCGCGCGTGATGCCCGAGGCCCCCAGCCAGCGACGATTCTTTATTGCCATGATGCTGTTCGTCATCGTGGTGATCAATTACCTCGATCGCAGCAACATTTCGATCGTGGGACCGCAGCTCTCACGCACGCTAAACCTGACGCCGGTGAAACTGGGCATCATCCTGTCCGGCTTCGGCTGGACCTATGTCGCCCTGCAGATTCCCTGCGGATGGCTGGTGGACCGTGTGCATCCGCGCTACCTCTATGGCTGCATCCTGGGCCTGTGGTCGCTGGCGACCCTGTCGCTGGGTCTGGTCACTGGCTTCGCAGGCCTGTTGCTTCTCCGCCTGGCGGTCGGAGCATTTGAAGCACCCGCCTACCCCATCAACAATCGAGTGGTCACCACCTGGTTCGGGGAAGACGAGCGCGCGGGCGCCATCGCGGTCTACACCTCCGGCCAGTACGTGGGCCTCGGATTTCTGACCCCATTGTTGTCGTGGATTGACCTCACCTATGGGTGGAGAGCGGTCTTTGCCGTCACCGGGGCGGTGGGGCTTACCTGGGCCGTGGCCTGGTACCTGCTGTATCGCGATCCGGCGGATTTCGGCGGAGTCAACCAGGCTGAGATCGATCACATCGCGGCCCGCGGAGGCATTCCCGATCTGAGCCAGCGCATCCAGGGGCAGAAGAGAACCCTCGCGTGGGCAGACTGGAAGATTGTTTTGGGAAGGCGGAAACTATGGGGCATTTACCTGGGGCAGTTCGGGATCAACGCGACGCAATGGTTCTTCCTGACCTGGTTCCCAACCTACATGGTCACCTACCGTCACGTGAGCTTCGCGAAATCGGGACTGCTGGAGGCACTGCCGTTCCTGGGCGCTTTCGCCGGCGTGCTGCTGGGAGGCTTTGTTTCGGATGGAATGCTGCGAAAAGGCATCTCGCTGACCATGGCGCGCAAGCTCCCGATTATCGTGGGCATGCTGCTTTCGAGTTCCATCGTGGTGGCGAATTACGTGAGCGACCCGCTTTCCATCAGCGCCTGCCTCACGATTGCCTTCTTCGGCTGTGGGTTCGGGTCCATCACCTGGTCGCTGGTTTCGGCGATCGCGCCGGAGCGTTTGATCGGCCTGACCGGCGGGCGTGTTCAACTTCATCGGCAATCTGGCCGCCATCGTCGTCCCCCTGGCCATTGGATTTCTGATCAAGGGGAATGATTTCACGCAGCCGCTGATCGCGGTTTCTGCCATGGCGCTGATTGGAGCCGGGTCTTATATTTTCCTGGTTGGGAAGATCGAGCGCGTCGCTGAAAAGGGTTGATCAGTGCGTTTCCGGCGTGTCAGCATCGGTCAAGAAAACGAATTCTGGGAGTCCGACTTTCCCGAATTGCAGCAGTGAGGGTTACGATCACCATACCGAGCAGCGTTCGCTCTCCGCCCGCACCATGGCATCGGCCGCCTTGCACTGGAAGGCCTGCTGAAACTCCGGCATGTTGCTGAGTGGCCCCAGCACCCGGTATTTTCCCGGCGGATGAGGATCGGTCGAGACGCTGAGCCGTGCCGCCGCAGGCCGCACGATCGCTCCCCGCCACTGTCCCTCAGCCAGAAAGAATTGCTGTTCCGCGGTATATCCATCGACGGCAGGTTCGGGTCCCTTGCCTTCACGGGAGCGCTTGTAGGCGCGATAAGCCAGGTTTACACCACCCAAATCGCCCAGCGCTTCACCCGTGACCAGTTTGCCCTGCAGGTGCAGCCCGGGCTCGACAAAGTAGCCGTCATACTGCTTGGTGGTGCATCCCGTTCGGGCTTCAAAGTTGGAGTAGTCGGCAGGTGTCCACCAATTCTCCAGTCTTCCGTCGGCAGCGTACTTCGCTCCCTCGTCGTCCACGCCATGCGAGATTTCGTGTCCGATGCTCACGCCCACGGCGCCATAGTTGATCGCGTCCAGGCCTTTGGGGTCGAAGCCGGGCGGTTGCAGATAGCCTGCGGGAACCACGATCTCATTCATATTCGGGTTGTAGTAGGCGTTCATGGTGGGCGGCGTCATATCCCAGCGGCCACGATCGACGGGCTTGCCAATCTGCTGCAAATCGTCGCGCACTCGATAGCGCGCGGCGCTCAGCACGTCATCAAAATAGGTTGAGCGGTCCACCACCACCCCGCGATATTCCTTCCATTTGTCTGGGTAGCCGATCTTGATATTCAGCTGCCTAAGCTTCTCCATGGCCTTGGCTTTCGTCGGTGCAGTCATCCAGTCGCGGGTAGCGATCGAGTGCTTCAATTCCTCGACAATGTTCAACGCCATCTCCCGTGCCCGGGCTTTGGCTGCGGGCGGCAGATAGCGATCCACATACTCGTGTCCGAGCGCTTCGCCCAGCATCCGGTCGGTGGCGATCACGCATCGCTGCCACCGCGGGCGTTGTTCTTTGGCCCCGGTCAGGGTGGTTCCGTAATAGGCGAAATGCTCGTAGTCGAACGGCGCCGCGAGGGAGGCGGCCTCAGCGTTCAAGAGTTGCCACCGAAGGTAAAACCTCCACTGTTCGAGCGGAACCGTAGTGAGCAGGTTGTCGAACGCGGTCATCAATTTGGGCTGCGGAACATTGATGCGGCCTTCTTTCCCGACAGCCAGCAGCGCGAATTCCTGGTCCCAATCGAAATGCGGAACGAGTGCCTTCAGCTCAGCGAAGCTCATGGCATGATCCCGTACCGCGGGATCGCGCAACGCCACGCGGCTGAGGCGCGCCTGTGCCAGTGCGGTCTCGATCTGCATCACCGCAGCCACCGCTTGATTCGCCGCCGCTTCGCCCATACCGGCAAGAGTGAACATCTTGTGCGCATAGACCTGATATTGCTCGCGAGCATCCTTGAAGCGCGGCTCATCCCGCAGATAGTAATCACGATCAGGCAGGCCCGATCCAGCGATGTCGATCTCCGCGATCACGCGCGCGGGGTCGTGCAGATCCTGTGCGGATGACAGTTCCACGGGTGCGCTGATATTGATTTGTTGCAGGGCGGCGATCTCGGCATCCAACGTCTCCGCGTCCTGCGCGCTTTCGATCTTTCCCCACAACGGTTCCAGAGGCTTAAACCCCAGCGCATTCACCCGCGGTTCATCCGTGCAGGCAGCGTACAAGTCGCCGGTCAGCTGGCCGGGGGAGCCCTTGGGCAGCGACGCTGCTTTGCCCGCATCCTCTTCCGCGATGGAGCGCAGTCGTGCCAGTGTGTCGTCCTGCGTGATGGTGCGGATTGCCCACACCACCTGGATTGCAGGCATGGGATGGGTTGCGCGCCATTGGCCGTTGGCATACGCATCGAAATCCGTGCAGGGATTGACGGTACGGATCGATGTTTTCGGTAGGGACGCCGCGTAGTTGGGCGAGAGTCGCGGGGGGAAGTGCCAGGCAGGCGATCACAAGGCAAGAAAGGATGCGCAATTTTCCAGCTCCTGGAGCAAAAGGGTAAATCATGAACCTGCCGGAAGCACTCCAGATCATTGCTGGCCTTAGGCTCGCCGGATTTCATCGGGAGCGCCGGTCCCCTTCCACATCCATGCTCCTGAAGCCTGGCCGACTCGCCACATCTATATCCCGCGAATAGCCGGGCACAATCAGATCACCGGATAACAAAATGACCCGGCTTGGAACCGGGTCTGACTGAATAGTTGAATGTAAGTGGCTATTGACTACTGACGAGTCTAGTTTTTTTTGCCGAACGGTTATTCTGCGTGGTCGCGGACGGTCGTCTCCAGTTTCGAGGAAGGAAAATCAGCGCTGAAAGCCGCTGAGGAGACCTTTCCTAAGAAATAGTGGTCACCATACTTACGAAAGATCAATTTGTCACCACGGGTTGACTCAGGTTTAGTTATCGAAGTGACAACTACACGACGTTGGTGGTCAATGCTCTCAACGGTGATTAGACCCCCCGAATTGCATTTGATGATGTAGTTTCCTGAGGGAAGCTGTTTGTAACCGACGGTGAAGTTGAACGGTACTTTGGCCTGCAATGCTGAACTCGGCGAGAGTGCCCGGGCAGCGGTGGAAAGACTTGCAACAGCGAGCAGCGCAGTTACAGCAAATTGTTTCATGACATGATCTCCTTTGTGTGAAGTGTCTTTGTTCAGACATCCTTCTCTCTCTATATATCGGAAATGAGCTCTAAATCCCGCCACATGCCAGGTGGAAAGTTTATGCAGGTTGCTCTGCGGGCCTGTTTTGATGGGGGTACTTTTCCTCTCGCTCCACTCATGCCCTTGAGGCGAGCGGTTGAGGTTAGTAAGTATCTCTACTTCTCAGACTTACGGGTCGAACAAATGCTGCGGCGGAGGTAAGCACGGGCTCTTTCCCATCTTCTCTGCACTGTGCGTTCCGACAGCTTCTGCGCGGCAGCGATCTCGGCAAGGGATAGACCGTGGAAGAACTTCAAATCGACCACTTCTGCGAGACCGGGCTCGGCCTTCGCCAATTCATCCAGCGCATCCTTGATCTCTACCAGTTCCCTGGCATGGGTTGGGGTCCCCACCCCTTCTGTTTCAAGTGAGGTGATCTTGAACGCGCCACCGCGTTTGATTGAGCGTTGTTTCCGGACATGATCGACGATCAGCCCGCGCATCACATGGGCGGCATATCCCATGAATTGCGCGTGGTCGGTAAACGAGGGACCGGCATGGGCGACCATGTTCAGATAGGTGTCGTGCAAAACCGTGGTGACACCCAGGATTCCTGGACTCCAGAGACGACGCAGTTCGCGCTTCGCCAGCCGGTGCAACTCGGAGTACAAGGTGCTGAACAATGCATTGGTGGCTGTATGGTGGCCGGTTCCGGTTGCTCCGGGGAGCGAGTACGTTCTGGCATTCATGGGGTGCCCTCCTGTGAAGAAACGCCCTAAGCCACGGGAAACAGGGAGCAGCGCCTCATCAGGTAAAAGCTAGCAACAGCCAGGGGGAGAAGTAACGAAGGAATGCCAAACAAATGGCGAAGCTTGGGCCCGCAGGCCTGTTTGGTGATTGAAAGCAGGGTCCGAGGGGGAGGGTAGTCGAAGCCTACAGACGCTCTGTGAATTTTATCAATGCTCGCGGCCGGTGGACGGGCCATGGGTTGTGTCGCGGACAGAGACCACATACAGATTCGTTCGCGAGGAATTGTTGCCGGTATAGTTACAGGCAAAGCTCGCGCGGAGAGTGCGAAGCTTGTACTCCTCTGGCAATGCGCCAACGGTCGGAGTGCGCTGAACGGCCCGGATACAAGCGTAGTCCAGGGAATTCCAGCCGCTGGGCTTGCCGATTCTCACATTGCTGAGAGAACCATCGCGGTTCACATCGAACCACAACTCTGCCGAGTGTCCCGCAGGAACGTTGGCATCCACAAGTTCGTACCCACGAAAATTCTGATGTAGCCTCTCAGCCATTTGCTTCATGTACAGATGGGAGGGTTTTGCGGGAATCACTACGGGCGGTGGGCTCGTCTTTTGCGGTGCTTGATCAGTATGAGGTGCCTGCTGAGCATCCTGCGGGTGGTATGAGCAGTCGTAGATAACGTTCAGACTGGGTTTGGTCCCCCCTTCCGGCGGGCCAAACGTTTTGACTTGCCGCACTGCGTTCACACATGAGAAGTCCAGCGAGGGATTCCAGCTTGAGGCAACCAGGGAGACGCTTTGAGGAGAACCCTCGCGTGAGATGGTGAACCCAATGACCGCGGTAGCTCCTGCAGGTGTGTTGACGAGGGTGGATGGATTGATGTTGCGGGAGATCCTGTTGTGAATCACGTCTCCGTACCACTTGGACGGAGAAGGCTGCCCCGCCTCAACGTGAGCGTTCAAGTTATGGACCTGTGCTACAGGGCTGTTCGGCGCCGCGTGCTGACCGGTTGTTACCGAATAAAGGGAGAAACCTCCGCAAATGAGAGTCACGACCGCTATCGCTACAGGACGCAACTGTTTAAAGGAAAACGAGGTCGGAGGCGGAGAATAGATTGGTGGTTGTGGGGGGCTGAGAACTCCTCTCAACGCCGCTACGTCGCCGGCCTGATAGGCCTCATTCGCCAGCTTTGTGAGTTGTTCGCAACGTATCCGGTCCTGTTCGTCAATTGCCAGATCAGGATGAACGCGCTTTTGAACTCGAATCCATAGCTGTTTTAATTCTGGCGACGAGGTGCCCATGCCGTAACTCCCGGTCCTTTTAGCAGCTTCAGGAGAAGATGGGCTGGGTTACAGCCTAAAGAACAGAACCATAAAGGCAGTCAGGAAACAGAACACGCCCCAGCCCCGATGCCTGTCGTGCGGCTGCCACAGCGCTCTCGATTGGGCTTGGCTGCCTGGGTTTTCCGGCTATCCTCGCCGTTTCATTTTCAATATGGTACGGTCAACCGCGTACAGGCACAACACCGTTCGTAGAAACTTCAGTTACCTTTGCGTTAGGGCCTCTCACTCTTTCTGGTTACGCGGAGCACCCTAAAGCCAAAAAGGATATGCCTGCGGGCGATGGGCGGACGTAAAATCTATCGATATACTAGGGACGGTCTCCCGCGCTGGGCGGCCGTCACACCGCGCCCTTTGGCATCCAACTCAACGCGGAGGAGATGATGAAAAATCCCACAATTCACGGCAAAATGGTTGCGTTCGGCAGCATATTGCTGCTCTTCGGAGCCATCTGCATCGCACCCCCCTTTGCCCTGTCGCAGTCACCCGCTGATGGCCAAACCCCGGGAGCGGCCATAAACTCGACGCCCGGAACAACTACTATTCCGAACCCTGCAGACCAGTTGGGCAACATGGGCGGCGTGAAATCAGAACAGCAAGCCGCCATCGATAAAATTTTCGTCAAGAAGGCCATGCAGGGCAGCATCGCAGAGGTGCAATTGGGCCAGCTCACCCTGGAAAAGAGCAACAACGACCAGGTGAAGCAATTTGCCCGGAAGATGATTGACGGCCACACCAAGCTGAACGAGCAGATGAAGCCCGTAGCTCAACAACTCCGCGTGGATATCCCCACCGAAGTCTCCAAAAAAGACAAAGCGCTCATCGGCAAGATGCAAGCTCTCTCGGGCCCTGCCTACGACCAGGCCTACATCAAAGATATGGTCAAAGACCACAAGCAGGATCTGAGCGAATTCCAGATGGAAGCCTCAAACGGCCACGATCCCAGCGTAAAGGACGCCGCCATGCAAGGCAGCAAGACCATCTCCGAACATCTGCAAATGGCGCAACAGCTGGCCAAAGACCAAAACGTAGACCTGGCCAAAAAGTAGCTGAACCATCCTGCCGCACTGGAGAAAAGGCCGTCGCGATACGCGAAGGCGAGCAGCACATTTCGTCTGCTCTCGCCTTTGTTATTCATTGTTACTTTGCTGCTTGGGAGGCGCTTGCATGGCGGCGGGCATCGGCCAGGATTACTTCGAATGCTGGATCGCCTTTGAGGGACTTGAGCATAGGATCCGAACCCAACTCAAGGTCGGACTCAGATGGGAGGCCATGGTCAATGGCGCTGGTGAGTAACACCAGGGCCTCCGACTTTCGGCCTTCCGCAGCATAGAGATCTGCCAGGTCATAAGCTGCCAGCGCCGTGTCATCGTGGTCCAGTCCAAACAGCCGCTGGTAGGTATCGTAACTCCGTTTAAGGATGCGCTCGGCTTCGGCGTAATAACCTTCCTCGGTCAAGACCTGGCCCAGATCACTGGTGCTGACCAGAGTGTCGGAATGTTCGTTGCCCAGAGTTCGCTCTTCGACCGCCAACGTCTGTCGCAGCAACGGTTCGGCTTCAGAATATTTGTGCTCGTCCCGCAGGACACTCGATCACATCACTGCGCGTATCGATGTCTTCGCCTGCGGACCCGGCCTGCTCCGGACTCATGTAGCCCGGCGTTCCCACTACCATGCCGACACGGGTCACCAGGGTAGCTGCGTCCAATTGCTGAGACATTGCTTTGGCCACACCGAAGTCGATAATCCGTGGAACGGGTCTTCCGTCCCCATGACGGAATATTTTCAGGATCAGGAGCGCAAGGCAAGAAAAGGATCGGTAGAACGTACTAAGCCCGAATCTTTCAGCGGTTGAGGAAGACGGGGTGCGGCTGCCCGACCGCACGAGCTATTCCGGCGACGATGAAGGTGCCTCCAGTGCCCTTGGTGCAACTGATTGTATAGAGGTGATTGTCTGCAGAGACTGCGCCGAATACCGCGTCTCCAACGGCGGATGCTGCTGGATTAAAGACTTCGATGGGAGTAACCATGCCGCGCCCGATAGCGATCTTCCAGGCATTCTTCGCCTTCAAGGAATTCGGCGTGTTGGCGGAGTCTTCCGTGCCGATGTGACCGAAATAGGTTTGACCGTTCATTCTGAAGAGAGCCAGCCAGCAGCCACTCATTAGCCCGGTAATGATCGGCAATCCTGGCTGAGGATGAGCGTAACTAACTTTCCCGGGAAGCCACGGTATCCACAAAAAATTCCTTTCCGGGCTGGTGTGGGTGCCAGCCTCAACCGGGCTGGCAGGAGCTTCGGTAGGGAGCCCGTTGGGCACTGGTTTTGGATGGCGAAGCTTGTACCGCCTGTCACTCACCTGCACAAAATCAGCCGGGATATTAGCAAGGGCAAGCGCCGGAATGCTCGGCGGCCTGTTCAATTCGTACAGGCTTAGCCGGAAGCGGTCTCCCGGAGCGAGTTTCTTCAGCATGAGTGTTTTCCTTTCAAATCGCTGGGCCGAACAATCTGGAGACTAAGCCGGAATCGAGGTGACCGAAAGGTTATAACGGCGCCGAACAAACAATGCGGTCGCACCGTTTCTAGCAGAACTTCAGGGTGTGGTGCAAGGTTTATGCTGGGCGGACCCGATCATAGCCGAGCCGTCCGCAGTCTGATTACTTTCGCACGGGACACAGAGTATCCGAGAATCTAAGGTTTGAAGGACGCAGACGGAATATACCCGCACTGAGGAGCGGATTCTGAACATTGGGTACTTTCCCCTTCAAGCCTCCGGCAACAGGACGGAACCCGCTTGCGCTCCTGATATACCACGGGTTTAAGGCATCGATTTCTATTGCTCCAGGAAGAAGGACTCGCGTAGACTCGCGCGGTGACCGAACCCGATCCCAAGCGCGTTTCTGCGCCGAGACCAAATCACGCTCCCTACGCGTTAGCGACAGGTTCCGCTGCGGTTCGCCGTCTCCGTGCGCTGCATGAGGTCTATTCGCCGTTCGCGCGCGGGGTGTTGGCCGGCGCGGGGCTAAAAGCTGGAATGAACGTCGCAGACTTTGGCTGCGGCGTCGGGATGACGACCCGCATGCTTGCGGAGATGGTTGGTCCTTCGGGTTCTGTAACCGGAGTAGACTTCAGCACGGCTCAAGTTCAGGAAGCAAGAGAGATCACCGCTCGCGCGAGCATCGACAACGTATCCTTCCTCCAGGCCAATGCCTGTGAGACCGGTCTGCCACGCGCTTGCTTCGATCTCGCATACTGCAGGTACCTGCTGCTCCATCTGCCGAATCCCGCAGCCTGTATCGAGGAGATGCTGGCGGTTCTTAAGCCCGGCGGCATTCTGGTTCTCGAAGACGGAGACCTAACCACCGCGAAGAGTCAACCACCCACTGCTTCAAATGCATTCGCCGACCTGTTTCGGCAGCTTGGGCCGACTCGCGGTCTGGACTACTCGATGGCCAAAAATCTTCACCGTTTAGTAGAGACCGCCGGGATCTCTGACGCTCGCGCCGTGGACCATCAGCCTCCCTGCATCACCAGCGAACACCGTCACCTTCTGAAGTGGAGCGTGGAAGAAGCGGGGCCGGCATTTGTGGGAGCAGGCCTCATTACTGAAGCTCAACTGGCGAACACCCTGCTCGAGATGCAGCAGGCGGCGGACACGCCCGACGTAGCCATCTTTGCCCCCAGAATGTATTTCGTCTCCTGCGTCAAAGCATAGAGCGATGCGGCCTTGGGATTGGGGTACTTTTCGTCCGGCCCCTTCAAGCCCGAGGTAGACGTCGAGGTATTGTCGACC
Source organism: uncultured Acidobacteriaceae bacterium (assembly GCA_963847155.1). Lineage (GTDB taxonomy): Bacteria > Acidobacteriota > Terriglobia > Terriglobales > Acidobacteriaceae > PALSA-350. The sequence goes on from CAWJZH010000017.1 coordinate 301,771, forward strand.
GCAGCCAAGTCCCACGAACATGACATTCACGCGAATCCACAAAAACCAAGTGACGTCACCGGGTTTTAGTGCCAATCATCATTGCCCGGAAGAGCCCGTTGTCTGGTGGTGTTTTTTCGCGGCAGGCGTGAGAAGTTTTGCGCATACTTTAACATCGACATTGCAGGCACCGCAGGCATTGGCGCCGTGAGTGCAAAACATATTGGCAGAAAACCCAAATTGTTCGACCGTGTTCCCGCTCACTTGCAGGGCCGTAAGGTTGATCGGTCGATTAACCGCCCACCCCTTGCGTTCCCCAACAAGGCCGGGGCAAGCAGCTTCGTCTCCGCTCATGGCTAGATGGAGGCCGCGAGGAACATCTGCATTCGTAAGATCGCACCTGGTGTCACTTCCGCCCCCCGAACATTTCAGATTGCTCTGCTGATAGGTCGGATCGAGCCCTATACCAACTGGAAACGCCACGGTCTTGGTTTCATGTCCATTGTCTGCGTTGGTTTCATAGTGCAATCGTCCCACGTACTTCAGGCCCACCGGGCACTTGCTGTCTTGTGCCGCCGCAGACGTGACGAGGACTATTGCAACTATGGCTGCGCTTATGGTTCGCATACATGTTTTCATCGGGACCCCTGTCGTGAGAATTTGTCTCTTGGGAATGTGCCCGAGAACACGAAGCAACGGAAGGGTCTCACGCACGTCTCGGATTCTCAATCAGAAGCTGCAGAGGCAATATCCCCCATTCGTGCCATCTTGTCGATGTCTTTAGTTATGTGTATGCAACCGCTCGAGCGATGAAAATCCTTGACCTTAAGGCAAAACAGTGACAAGTAACAGGTGGAGGATGGAAATGGCAATTTAAAAGTAACTTGCAAAGTGCCACATCCATCGTTCCATGGAAACTCTGTGACGGCGAATCCTATAGGTATTCGATTTTTACGTTACCGTCGGAGGTGTGGATGGTGAGCGGCGTGCCTCCGCCGTTTAGTTTTCCGCGCAATTGATGGCCCTGGTCTCCGCCGGACTGGTAATGGTCCATGGTAAGCGGAAGAGCGCAGTTCACATGGCCGTCGCTGGTATGCACGTTGAGGTCGGCGGCGAAGTTCTGGGGGACGCGAATGGTCACCGAACCATCAGACGATTGAATGGTCGAGGGCCCTGCGAGCTTGGTTCCCTCACGTAAGCTGACGTCCAGCGTACCGTCACTGGTGTGCAGCGCAAGAGCCTGGAAGAGGCCATCGACGCTGAGATTGCCGTCGCTGGTGTGAGCGTCAATGGCGCCATCGGCGTTGGTGATCTTCACCTGACCATCACCGGACTTGATGCGCAGGTTGCCCGAGACATGATCAAGAGTCAGGTTCCCATCGCCGGTCGTCAGACCGAGGTCGCCCTGCAACCCTGAAAGAGCTACGTTTCCGTCAGAGGTCCTGGCTTCCAGTGTGATCTGGGCGGGGCTTTCCACGGTTACCCGGGTTTGCTCCGTGTGCCAGGCAATGTGCCCGCCAAGGTGCGGCCGATCTTTGAAGAGAAAGTGAATCTCATCACCACTTTGGCTCTCCTCCAGGCGATAGTCGCTCATTTTCCGCCCCACCACTTCGACGTGGATCCGGATTTCATGGCAGTCTCCGCAGGAACGAAATTCAACGCCGGCATCCGAGGTTTCGAGGGTAAGCGTAGGCTTGCCAGTGACCGGATAGGTCCTGGACCAGGAGTGATCGGGGTCTTGCGCGAGGCCGGTCAACGAGGAGAAAACGGCGAGCGCGGCCAGTGGCAGAGCATAGTTCGTCTTCATAAGAGAGTGATACGGAGCTGGCCCGGAAATGGTTCCTGGAAATTTTGGAATATCCAGAAGTGGCTACGGCGTGGTCGTAAAGTGGCCGGCATTGGTGGTGGTCGAAGTGCCACCGATGAAAACGGTATAGTCAGCCGGCTCGACAACCGGTTGAGCCTTGACGTTGTAGAACGAAAGTTCTGCGAAACCTAGAGGAAAGTGCACTGCCTGCGATTGGCCCGGGTCGAGCGTAATACGAGCAAAGCCCTTCAGGTTGCGCACAGGCTGCTCGGTACTGCCACCTCGAATATTGACATAGCACTGAACGATCTCGGTGGCGCGTCGTTTTCCTGTATTGGTTACTGTGGCGGTTGCGACCACAGGCTGGCTTTTTCGATTGCGCATCAGCGAGGCCGTGCTAATGGATTGGGTCGAAAGCGAAACGCCGGAGTAACCGAATGTGGAGTAGGTAAGACCGTGTCCGAAGGGAAAGAGGGCGTCGTTGGGTACGTCGATATAGCGCGACACATACTTCATCTCCACGTAGCCGGGGTGAGCGGGATCAGCGTGCTGGATGGGGCGGCCGGTAGGCAGCTGATTATAGTAGAGCGGCTCCTGCCCTACAGCGCGGGGGAAACTCATGGTGAGCTTGCCGCTGGGAGCTACGTCTCCGAACAGGGTGCCGGCGATTGCGGGTCCGGTTTCGACCCCCGGGAACCAGACCTCCATAATCGCAGGCACATGCTGAGCGGCCCAGTCGAGCACCAGGGGCCGGCCGGAGAAAACAAGCAGGACGACAGGCTTGCCGGTTGCGACCACCGCCTCAAGCAACTGCTGTTGGTTCCCCGGCAAATCCAGGTAGGCGCGCGACGCCGCTTCGCCACTCATGGCGCTCGACTCGCCCAGGGCGAGGATGGCGACATCGGAGTTCTGAGCCGCGGCAACCGCTGCAGGGAATCCCGAGTCGGAAGTGCCGGAGATCTCAGTTCCCTTCTCATAGGTAAGGATGGCGCCGCTTTGCTGGGCACGTTCGGCCATGGTGGCGCGCAAGGTACGCACATCGCCAAAGTTGTTCGCGCCCGACCAGGCGCCGACCATATCGCTGGCATCGTCGGCCAGCGGGCCGATGAGCGCGATCCTCCTGGTAGCCGGGTTCAAGGGCAGGAGCATGTCCTGTGGCGCCGGATTGTTCTGCAGCAGCACCAGAGACTCCTCCGCCGCCCGGCGGGCGAGAGGGCGATGCTCGGCCACTGCTCCCGTTACCTCAGGGCCTTCAGTAAAAGGGTGTTCGAAGACACCAAGCGCGAACTTCACGCGTAGGACGCGGCGCACGGCCTCGTCCACCACAGCCATGCGCACGCGGCCTGACTTGACCAGAGCGGGCAGTTCTGCGTCGTAGTAATGCGACATCATGTCGATGTCGACGCCGGACATCAGGGCCTTTTGGGTCGCCGTGGCGGCGTCGAGTGCGATGGCATGACGGGTGAGTTCCATGACCGCGGTGTAGTCGGAGACCACGGGGCCGTTGAAGCCCCACTCATCGCGCAGGATGGTTTGCAGCAGAAACGGGTTGGCAGTCGCCGGCACCCCATTCAGCGAGTTGAAGGCGGACATCACGGTGGCTGCGCCGGCCTCCACCGCTGCGTGATACGGCGGCAGATAGACCTGGCGGAGCAGCAGTTCGCTCATGTCGGTGGTGTTGTAATCACGGCCGGCCTCGGCAGCACCGTAGGCGGCGAAATGCTTGACCGAGGCAGCGACGGAACCTGGCGCCGAGAGGCCCTCTCCCTGATAGCCGCGGATATAGGCACGAGCGATCGCAGAACCCAGGTAGGGGTCTTCTCCCGCGCCCTCGGTGCAGCGGCCCCATCGCGCATCGCGCGCAATGTCGACCATGGGGGAATAGACCCAGTCGATGCCTGCAGTTCGGGCCTCGATGGCAGCCATATGCGCCAGATCCGCGATCAGCGCGGGATCCCAACTGGATGCGGTGGCCAGCGGAACAGGAAAGATGGTGCGGAAGCCGTGGATGACGTCGGCTCCAAAAAGCAGCGGGATATGCAGGCGCGTGTTGTCCACGGCAGCGTGCTGAAAATGGTTGGTAAGGCCCTGCCCAACCGTGTTGAGCATGGAGCCCAGTTCCCCCTTTTGCGCGAGCACGTAGCTGTCGACTCCCCCAGGCGCGGGCGGGTTCACGTTGAGAGCGGTGGTTGTATTACCGGTGGCGGGCGCCGGGTGCGCTTCGGTCGCGCTGTACTGCACCAGCTGGCCTATCTTCTCGTCGAGCGTCATTTGTTTGAGCAGTGCATCGACCCTGCGCTCGATCTGCGGGCCGGCGAGCTGGGGGTTGGAAGGTGGAACGCGCGACACCTGGGCGAGAGCCGGGGAGAGTAGCAGACTGAAAGAGACAGCGGCGAGGAGAGTGGATCGAGAGTAGGTCATAGGCGACTCGTCTAGGCTACTCCGTCACCGCGATAACCGTCACAGTATTTACCGCAGGATTCGTCACGCGACGAGCCGCTTTGTGACTTCGGTAACCCGTAAACGAACCGACGGGGCGTTGTCCGTGCTCACGTCTAACGAGCGGATATCGTCCCGTCTGTCATTGGGTTTTATTGGGTTTTACTTGTCACCGGGTTTTCGAAGTCTGGGTCTGAGCTGCTTCACTTGCTTTTCAGTCCATCGCGGTAGGCCATCGCTTCGAGTTCCACGCGAATGGCGTCGGCGACGGGGACGACGGGACGAGCCTCGAAGGTGAAAGCAGGCAACATTGAACAGAACTTGTGCACTTCGAGCGGGTCATCACATTCCATCAACATGTAGCCGCCCCAATCGCCGACGCGGATGACGAACGAGTGGATTTTGAAACCAGCCGGCGCCTTCCACGGGCTGAAGACTTCCAGGATTCGTTTCTGTGCATTTTCGTACTCGATGGGCGAGCCTTGCTGACGTTCGTTCCAAGTGATCATGTATTGCATGCGATCGACTCTCTCTTTCACCGGGGTCCGAGTTGCGGTACCCGTGGTGGGTAAGATATACGCCTCAAGGCGTGCGCGCGTCGAGCCATTATTACGATGACAATTTCCCGTGGGACCCTTAAAGCGCAACGACAAAAGCGTTCAAGCTGGGAATGGGCTTCTGGAGTCTGCACCGAGCTGAGAATCGCCCCGGCCGAGGGAGAAGTAGCCGCCTAGTTCCACTCGCTACCCCAGAAGATAAGCTGCATTGGCGCAGTGATGGCAGTTCAATTGTCGCGATAACCGAAGGCGAGCCGTTGAAATTGCTGCAATCGGAAAGCTGTCAAAGTTGTCGCCGTATATCACCTTACCAAGCAGGCGCCATTCCAAGACGCGCTGTCGGTGATCAGGTCGAAACCAGAATCCGGCTGCTGCAGATCCTTTTGCAGCAATTTAACGTAGGTAGTCTTTGCGTCCACCCGAATTCCCTTGGGAAAAGGAATCTTGTTCTCTTGAAACAGCGCCTGAAAAAAAGTAATGACATCCGGCGCAGACGCTTTCAATTTGACGCAACCGGTCCGGTCCCCCTTCAAGAGATTGAGAACATGGGGTGGAATCTCCAATTCTCCCATCCGCTGGCTAATGGCTGCAGCCTGGTAGCAATAGGTGACGAATGAGGAACACGTGCTTCCCTTCTTGCGCGCAAGATGCTCTTCTCTTATCGAGGCTTTTACCGCTCTTAGCAGGGACTCCATCGACCAAGCCGGCGTGGCCTTCGCCTCAATCAGGTCTTGTGCCTGCACCGATCTGTCGTGCGAGTATTTGCTTTTAAGGGTTTGCATTGGCGTGCCCTTTGCTACCCGAGGTGTATCCGTCGCCCAAGCAGCGGCATGCTTAGCTGCGTTGGTAGCCAGCGGCCGGTTATTGGCGATCCGAAAAATCAGGTACGTGTAATCCGCTGAGAAGCGGGCTTGCACTCGCTGGATTCCGTTAAAGACTGCATTTTCGACATTGTGGACTACTTCTCTTTCGAGAACGCCCCCCGTGTCGCCAACCCACATGTACGCGTGGAAGTTGTTTTGAATGATGATGTCTCCGATAAGCAAACCGACAGGGACTCTTGCGGCAGCCGCGGGGACCGGAGCAGGTGCGACTTGAGCGGCTGCCTGGCCATAGGCGCGGTTGACGCTCCATTGGGTTGCCATATTCTCTCCCCAACGCGCAGGTGGTAACCCCTCTGAGCGCCGATCCAGCATACTGCTATCCGTGGCCGTTGTGAGGGTTTTAAACGTTCATAATTATTTATTCGCAAGAATCGAACTTTCCTCCAGCGCAATGCCTCTCTCAAGCATGCAGACCCCGATCCAGGCAAAGGAGCCCGCGCCGCCCGACCAAACCCTGCTGGTCCTTCTTGCGCAATCCGGCGACCGGACCGCACTGGAGCAGCTTCTGCGTGACGCCTATGCGCCGCTGCGACGCTACATTACCCATCTCGCCGGATCTGACCTTGCTGACGATATCCTGCAGGAAACCTCGCTCCAGATCTTCCGCAAGCTGCCGTTTTTGCGCGAGCCCGCTGTCTTCCGCCCGTGGACGTTCCGTATAGCTTCGCGTATTGCCTTCTCACATCTCAAACAGGCCCGCCGCTGGCAAGCCCTTGACGACGCGCCAACGGAACACCTCACTACCTTCGCCGCTAGTCTCGGCGAGCCACCGGATGAAGGGTTCCTGACCCTTCTCGACCAGGTGTCACCGGCCAGTCGAGCTGTCCTTCTGCTCCGCTATCAGCACGACCTCACATTGGAAGAAACTGCCGCCATCCTGGAGATTCCGATCGGCACCGCCAAGTCGCGCCTCCATTACGGAGTCACCACCCTTCGCAAATATCTAACCACCGAAAGGAAACCAGCATGAGCCTCGATCCTCAGCAGCCCAACTCCGAAAATTCCAACGCGGAACTCGCGTTCGTCCGGCAAGCCCTTGCGGAAGCCGACAGGTCTGAACGCACTTCTCGCATTATCGTTGGTGTGCTCGCCATCCTTGCCGTGGTGGCGTTTATCTGGATGCACATGCACATGTTCCCGCCGGAGACCCTGGGAGGACTCCTGCACTCACTCCTTCGGGTCGATCTCTTCTTTTTGGTGCTCCTGTTCGCCATCACCATGTATCTTCGCCAGGTCACGAACAAGAGCACCCGCACTATCCTTCGGGCGCTCGCCAATACCCGGCAGCGCTGACTTGGATTGCGCATGCAGACTGGAGCTGGTACTTTGACGAATTTTCTAGGAACCCGCAGAAATCCAATCAGCTGTTACAGGCCACTCGTCAGTGTTCCGCGATGTCCCACGGACCGAGCTCAAAACGATGCCATCACCAGGATCTATTCCATCCGCAACCACCTTCAAAAGTAGTGACATTCATTGCCTGCAGATTAGGATTTGGCAAGGTTGCCAAATAAGTCGTTTGTTTCATGAAGATGCTCAAGGTGCTCAAGTAATTGATTTGAGCACCTTGCCTCGTTGACGGGCGGGTACTCATCCTCCGGAGGAACAAAGTCCAAGCCCCATTGAAGAAACTGTTGTTGTACCGATTGATGGCCATCTATTCACCATTTCGCGGGGCTTCGCGTTCATGGAGAGTGATGCCGTGCGTGGCCGGGCGCAACGCAACAACGGTTGCCTCCACGTGACCGGTTTGGCATATGAATCTTGTCTTATGACCCACGGTAATACGCCGGGGAGCCGCCGTCCATGATCCTGGGAAATAATCATGTGGAAGAGCGGGTAGTAAACTCGTGATTACTCCCTATAGTCCAAGGATAACGAAGTAGTTAGCCCCGATCCCGGTGGGCGAGCAGCACCCTGAGTGCGGCCAGTCGGCCTCGCGTAGAGATACATCATCCGGTGGAGACGGCAGCCCCTGCCGGTTTTAGCTTGGGCAGGTATACTGGCCGGGTAACGCAAACAGCGGTCCGAAGCTATGCTCCCATCGCAGCAGATTTTTCCAGCGCTCGTTTTATGTTTTCTGTCATTCAGTGGGGCACTAAGGACGAATGCTCAGACGTCACATCCTGCCTCTTCTAACAGAGAAGAGGGCCTGATCAAACTCGATGTGGTCGTAACAGATAATTCAGGGAAACCGGTGCCCGGCCTTCTCTCCAATGATTTTGCATTGCTGGACAACGGAGTGCCGAATCGGGTCGTCTCCTTTCAGGCATTCGACGGTGTTTCAGCGCGAGCCGAATCGCCGGTCTCAGTGATTCTGGTTATCGATATGCTTCAGTTGCCAGGAAATCTGATTTCGAATGAACTGAATTCAGTCCAGGCCTTCCTGCTTCGGAACGACGGCCATCTCGGCGAACCGGTTTGCATCTTCACCATGCAGGAGAGTGGCCTTTGGCAGGTTGCTGAAGCCTCACGCGACGGCAAAGCATTGGCTTCCCAGGTCGCCCACAATGCAGAGTTCCGTTTGATTCGCCACTTTGCCACGAGCCCCGGAGGCAGGTCGCCGGCCATTAGCGAGCCTCCCTCGATGAGGGCCCTGGAGGCGCTCGCCGATATCGGCACAACGGAGAGACGGATGCCGGGCAGAAAACTGCTGCTATGGGTTGGCCCCGGAGGGAGTATCGGAAGCGGAGCCTTCAACGAAGCCAGGGGCCCCAAAGAAAACACCTTCTATGCAATCTGCTGGTTTTCCACGCTGCTGCGGGAGGCACGTGTCGCCCTGTATAGCTTTTCGGTGGGGGAAACGGATCCCTCGCTATCGTATGTGCATTACCTGCAGGGCGTGGAATTGGTAAAGAAAGCCACCTTCATGAGCCTAAACAGGAAGGTACTGGCAGTCGAGAGCGGCGGCCGCGTTCTCAACCGAAGTTTTGACCTGGTCAGCGAAATGGAGAGTTGTGTCAGGGAGGCGAGCGTTTTCTACACCCTGTCATTCGACCCTTCGCATGCAGACCATCCGGATGAGTATCACGAACTGAAAGTGCAGATCGACAAACAGGGCCTAACGGCTCGCACCAATACCGGATATTACGACCAGCCTTTCTATTCCGACCAAGCAGACCCTGCGATCAGGCAAGTTACGGTCGCCCAGTTAAAGCAGATTATGGATGCGGCCCACGGGAGTGGGGATCCGGAGGTGGCAAAGCAACTTTCCACGCTTGCACTGACTGAACGGGTGGACGCCGCGTCGCTTGTGTCCTCCGCCAAATTGGGAAAGAAGACAGAGCAGGCGCTGACCGCGCTGGCGGATGCGTCGGCTTTTTTGCCTCCTCCTGCTGCAGAGGTCTCGGCCGATCCGCCTCCGGATCTAAAGACGCAACAGCACATGATCTCGTTAACCGCCGATTACTTGCAGCAGATCATTCCAAAATTGCCAAATTTCTTTGCCGACCGTACCACGGCTCACTACCAGGAGACAGCGCTGTTTGATGGCGCGAATCGAAGGGTTCAACGCGAGCCTATGCATGCGGCGGGAAGTTTCAAGGAAACCGTTCTTTATCGCAACGGCAGCGAAGTTGCGGATGCAGCAGCGGGAGAGCGTAAGAAGCGGAATGCCAAAGAACCTTACCTCATCACATACGGTACGTTTGGTCCGGTACTGGGCTTTATACATGACGCGATCTCGGCTCCCGGCACCTTGACCTGGAGCCGGTGGGAGCACAGCCCGAGCGGGCGGCGCGCAGTGTTCCATTATCGAATTCCAGTAGAGAAATCCCTATATGGTCAATGGGGTTGCTGCCTTCCCGATGGAGAGGGAACGACCGGCTTTGAGCGCATGGTGGGGTATCACGGGGAAATCTCCATCGATCCTTCCAGTGGAGCGATCCTTCGATTGCAGGCGGAGGCGGAGATCAAACACTACCCGCCACTTTCGCGCTCCGACATAATGATTAGCTACGGCCCGGTCGAGATTGGCGGCAAAAGTTTTATTTGTCCGCAAAGAAGCGTTTCGATTGTGCGGATGCGCTCCATCACCATGATGGCGGAATGGAATGACGGCTTTCGAACTTATGGCCCCTGGGCGACGGTGGTGAACGATATCACGTATAGCGGTTATCACATGTTTCGAGGAGAATCGCGTGTGATGCCCGGCTTCAACCCAGATGTGGATAACGGTCTTTCCCGTCCGGAAGCTCCGTCGAGACAGAAATAGCGCAGACTCAGGCGGGCATGATTGGTTTCTTATCGTTTCGCAGAGCATGCGTGGGCCGGGCGCAACGCAAGAAAGGTTGCCTCCATGTGACCGGTTTGGTAGAGAGCGAAGGCCGTACCCTCAGTGGCTAAAGCCGGTCCTCATTACAATCACTCATGGGCGGCCTGAAGGCCGTCCCCTTCAAAGAATTCAGTTTTTCCGCAGCTTGCAAGATCATATGCGTAGGTCCCATGCTCATTGAAGCAACGTGGCCAGTCTAGACAACCCGTCTGGACCCAAACCGATTCTGACAACGAAGGTGGCCGACACCCACCGTGAGTGAACCTATGCCTACGTCTCCAGCCAAACTGATCCTATGGTGTTTGTGCGTTCAGGGCGTGATGATGGCTCCGGCATCAGCCCAGGCCGTAGTCCCCGCGGATGGTCGCGTGGGTGTTCCGATGAACGCTCCCATACCCTCAACAGCGGCCCCAACGGCCGCCCCTACCAATGTGACCAGCTATGTCCTTGGACCGGAAGATCAGATCACAGTGCGAGTCTTCGCAGCGAATGACATTCCCAACACGCCGTTACAGATCGACAACGATGGCACAGTGACCCTGCCGATGATCGGGCAGGTGCATGCCGCCGGCTTGACCGTCGAGCAGTTGCAGGACAACCTGGTGACCGCTTACAAGAAGTACTTCAAGGATCCACAAGTTGCCGTGCAGGTGACCGATTTCCGCAGTCAACCTGTGTCTGTTGCGGGCAATGTGACCAGGCCGGGCGTGGTGCAGTTGCGTGGAAATCGCAACCTGATGGAAGTGATCGGACAGGCCGGCGGTCTGCAAGCCGATGCCGGTGACAGTGTGATGATCACCCGTAACCTGAGCGAAGGCCCGATTCCAGTGTCCGGCGCCTTCACTGATCCCACAGGCAAGTACTCCATTGCCCACATCGACATACGTTCAGTCATGAGCGGCAAGAATCCCGAAGCAAATATCCAGATCAAGCCGCACGATGTGATTACGGTTCCCCGCGCTCGTTTGATCTACGTGTTGGGCAATGTCGCGAGGCCTGGTGGCTACGTCATGACAGAAAACGAAACCATGTCGATCACGCAAGCCATTGCTTTGGCCGGTGGATGGAACAAAACGGCAGCCTTGAGTTCGGCAAGGATTCTCCGCGCCGATGGCGGCCCGACCCGGCAACAGATTTCCGCAAACGTTAAGAAGATCATGGAAAACAAAGCACCTGACTTGCAGATGCGGCCTGATGACATCCTTTACGTTCCCAACAGTATGGCCAAGGTGATCGGTGCGCGCGGGGCCCAAGAAGGAATTAGCGTCGGAACAGGCGTTCTCATCTGGCGCTAGAATGCTCGATCTTTTTAACCACACAGTTAGGGTAGTAGGGGGACAGGTAGATAAGGGTAAGGTTTGCCCCTTTGTGCCCCAGGCTGCCGTGCATTGGTTATTTGCAAAAGCCCCGTCGTGTTATTACAATTGTAATAACGACGCAAGGGGGCACGGAATGGTTGAACTGAAAGTGCGAAAGTTCGGGAACTCGCTCGGGGTGGTATTGCCTAAGGAAGTGATCAGCCGTCTGCAGACCGCGGACGGCGAAGCTCTGTTCCTGATCGAAGCGCCGGACGGAGGCTACCAGCTTACGCCCTACGATCCCGGATTCGAGAAGAAGATGGAGAAAGCGGAGGACATCATCAGCCGCTACCGCAACACACTGCATGTCCTCGCCAAGTGAAGAAGCCCGTCTGGATTGACGAGCGCGACGCGATCGCACTGCACGGCCGCCTGCTAGCGCTGCACGGTGGAGCGGAAGGTTTACGCGATCGCGGGCTGCAGCAATCGGCATTGGCCCGCCCTCAACAGCAAGATGCCTACGCCGAGAGGTCTGACATTATCGATATGGCGACGGCCTATACAGCCGGTATTGTGCGCAATCACCCGTTCGTCGATGGCAACAAGCGCACGGGCTTCGTAGTGGGCATCCTGTTTCTCGAACTCAACGGCTATCGCTTTGTCGCGAGCGAGGAAGATGCTGCGCAAGCGGTTCTAAAGCTCGCGGATGGGAGCCTCGATGAAGCCGATTACAACGCTTTCCTCCGTGGCAATGCGGTACGCAAAAAGAGATAGGGATCGTGGGCTGCCCAAATTATTCATGATCACGTCCTTTGGCAAAGAAGCAGTTAGAACATGACTCCAAGTTTGACGAGTGTCATATTGAACTTGGTGCTGAGGCCGCCGGAATTGTCGAGCGCGCTGAAGTTGATGTTGGTGCCGTTGACGAAATGCTGCTCTGCCTTGAGGTAGAGGTACTCATTTGCGTCGTAACGTCCGCTGATTGTCCAGTCTTTCTGGTAGCGATTCTGATCGTAGGGCGCCTTGAGGTCGATGGAGTAGCTGTAGTAGGCGCCGGCGGAGATTTTCGGCTTGAACTTCCAGGTGGACATCACGTACCAGTTGTGGGCGTTGGACGGGTTGGAGTTAGGCGGGTAGCCGACGAACGTGCTGGTGGGATTGGGGGGGAAGCGGTTGTACTCCGCGGCCAACATGAGGGAGCGGTGCTGGTAGTTAGCGTAGTAAAAGACTGAATCGAAGGGTCCGGAGTCGAAGGTGCCGGTCTTGGCGCCGTTGACGATCGCGCCGACATGGCGCTCGTGCTCGATGCTGACTCCGAAGAGCAAACCATCGACGGGCGGCTTGTAGTGCAGGGTAGCACCGTAGATTTTGCCGGTGAGGCCGGAGGGGAAGGTGGTACCGTTGTCGCGCTCCGGCTGCAAGACTCCGTCGTCGGCGTTGACAATCTGCTCGCCTCCGAAGCCGCGATACTGGAATTTCCCGAAGCGTTCGCCGACTGGCACCGTGCCGTAGAGTACGCCGCCATAGTGCGAAAGCAGTGTGGTACGGCTGGAAATGGGATAGACGGACTGCGGGAGAAGGATCCAGACATGAGTGGGATCGATGTCCTGGGATTCGTTAAAGAGGCCGGACGGCGTCTTAACCTTGCCGGCTCGAACTCCGAAGAATTCGTTGATTTTGTAATCAACCTGCCCGTAATCGAGTGCGATGTTGTTGCCGTAGGAGCCGAGCAGGAAGTAACGGGCCTGTACTGAGATGCGCAGCTTGGGTGTTGGCACGGCGGTCAGGTTGACGACGATCTCGGTCCATGCGGCGGTGCCGTCAGAGGTGTTGGCGGTGTTCCAGTTGTTGTGATTGGTGTAGATGTAGGCCTGCGTGGCATAGCCATGGATCTGGAGGTTCAGATCGTCAAGGCTTTGCGCCGCTGCAGGGATGGTCCCAAGGGCGAACGCTATCGCGCCGATCAACAGTCGTTTCATTGCTTTTCTCCCCCCCGTGGGCTTAGCTGATCACCGAAGTAACCGGCTCGGCGGAGGCAAACGTCAGCCGTTCCTTGGCAGTCATACATCTGCATCGCAGACTTCGCGAGGCCGACAAACAATTAGCCCAGGACTGCTTCCGAACGAATGCCTGGTTGTGTTATCGGCGGATGCTCCTATCGCGTTACCCAAGCGCGATGCGCAAACGCAAAAATAGGTGGGGAAACGCATTCCAGCGCTTCCTGTGAGCCGTGAATTCTCAGTCAAACGACAGGCATGTGCATCGGCGGACCTGGCGGCCTCGCTAGCTTACCGCGTCATGTAGTGCGTTCAGACCAAAACAGGTGACAGACAGGACGATTACTTACATATTCATGGCTCATAGGTGATCGTCCTGTCTGTCATCTCTTTTGCACGCAGAGTGGTATCTTTAAAGAGGCGATTCCAGGACGCCTCCGTGTCCGCGGAAAGGGACTGCGTCCCTACTGAACTTTGTCGTTCATCGAAATCTTTTGAGTCAACTCTTTTCTGCCTGAGCTAGCGGACACCGGGCGCGCAAGAAAGGAGTTCCTGTGAAGCAGAAAGCTACCTACTCGCCGGATGCGCCAGCATCCGGACCTTGAACAACTCAAGCGTCAAGTCGAAAGAGCTGTTGAATGTTTTGCGGCGGCGATGCCGCGGCATGCGACGGAGGTCGACGCACATTACGATGCGCCGCTGCTTGCGATGTTTGCGCTGCACGATGCGCAACTAGTTATCGCCCGCAGCTACGGGTTTGATAGTTGGCCAAAGCTTAAGGCTTATGTTGACGGCGTAACCATCAAGAGATTGGTGAAAGCGGTGCGGACGGCGCCGATCGAGCGTGGAAACGATGTTAAAGGCGCGGCCGGAACTCGCCAATATGGCGTGTCCTATGGGGATGAGCATCGCGCGATCCATTACGCGGTGATGCACCGTCAACCGGAAATTGCCCGTCTGCTCATGGAAAAGGCGCGAACGCACGGGCGGGTATCCACCCGCATCGAGACGCCACTTCGGCCTGGACCTTGGCGCACGAACGTGGCTACGACGAGATTGTCTCTATCATCGAGGAAGAAGAGAACCGCAAGGCTAAGCCTGCGCACGAGTCAACTATCGCTCCAGCCATGGATCTCGATAACGAGGAGCGAACCGCTGTGGCAAACGGTGATTTGAGGTGGCTGCGTTCCCGGCTGGCGGAAGGAAAGCTCGCCAATCACGTGCGATGGAGTGACGGCGGCTTATTGACTATCGCCGTGAGGAATAATCGTCCGGAAGTGCTCCGGTTTTTGCTCGACAATGCGGGTTTGATCCGGACGAGCGTGCCGCTGGAGGTAGGGCGACTGGATAGCATACTCACAAGGCCATCCGTTGTGGAACGCCGCCGCCATGGGATTTAGTGAGATTGCGAATTTGCTCCTTGATCGCGGGGCCAACCCGAACGTCCATGTCGATTCCAGCGGATCGCCGGTGCAAGCGCATACAGCCATAAACAGTGGAAAATGGTGGATTTGCTGCGGGCGCGAGGTGGATATGGTAACGGGCGACACAGCAGCCTTATCGTGAGACGGAGTTGCCCGGCAAATTCTGGACGATGAGCGAGCGCGGCATTTCTCCGCGGACTATCCCACCTACTAAGGATCTGTGTTGAAGAGTTGCTCCGTTTCGGCGGCGACGCAGGCGCCACCGAGATCGTCCGATGGCGTTGGAGCGGGTCGACTGGCTCGCAACGACTGCGTTGGTACCGCATGCTTGCATCGCCCTCTGAGCTTCTGGCACCACATCCCATGGCTCCAGGCGGGCAACAAAGACTTGGATCGAAAAGGGTATTTAGCGTGTTTCCGCCTGGTGCTAGGAGGTGCGACGCGAACATCGTCGGCTCATTCGGCCGAACTATCCTCCACGAAATCGCTGCGATGCGCGATTGGATCACGGAGGACGAGGTAATCGCATTTGGGCATGCAGCGCTAGAGGCCGGCGCGCGCCCAGCTGGTCGCGACGACATTCTGAAAAGCACTCCCCTTGGTTGGGCGTGCCGCTGGGGCCGAATCAAACTTGTCAGGTTACTCGTCGAGCACGGAGCTGGTGGTAGAAAGAGATGGCGAATCTTGGGCACAGCCACTAGCCTGGGCGCGAAAGATGGGTCATGACGAAATTATTTCCATGCTCAGCCAGCGTCTCTGAATTTAATTCTCTTTCGCGAGAACAGGCCAAAGTTCTCATCGAACACGGCCTTTACCGCGTCAAGGCTGTCCGAGAATTGACGGAACAACTCCCTTTTGGACGATTTAACTTGTCTTGAGAAGCGTACCTCAGCGGCTGAAGCCGTCAAGCGTGCAAAGTTTTATGGCACGGGTGAACCCTGGCCCCTTCGTCTGGGACAGTCTATTCCCTGGGCTCCAGTGGTCACCGAAAATTTCTTGTGCTGGTTTGGGGAGATAAGGGGACAGGATGGTGTGGACACTGAGAAACAGGGACAACTGCAGCGAACGGAGGTTCGGATGGCAGCCCGTGTTTTCAAAGTGGAGTTCCGCATTGCGGTCGCGCAACGGATCTTAAATGGCGAGAGTGTGTCTTCGCTGAGCAGCCAGTACAAGATCAAGCGCAGCGTTCTTTATCGCTGGCGAGATGCGTATCGCGACAAAGGGGAAGGCTGGTTTCGGCCAGCCCAGGGGGCCCCGGCCGGGCGCGAAACGAAGCGCCATGGCTAAACCGTCGACGAACGGCGGAGCGAAAGAATCGCGGAGTTAGAGCGTCGACTGGGAAGGATGGCGCTGGAAAATGATTTTTTAAGAAGAGCCTTCAAGCGAGTAAAGGAAGCACGCTCGAAGAGCAACGCGCCTGGCGAAGCGCGTTGTACGGAGAAGTGATGCAGCTGGAAGGCAAAGCCGGACTCTCTATTCTGGAAGCATGCGATGCCGCGCGTGTTAGCCGTGCAGGTTTTTACCGGCACTTTGATGAACACCTGCCGCGCCAGGCGGACACGGAACTGCGCCAGCAGATCCAGCAAATCTGCCTTGATAACCGTTGC
>CAWJZH010000018.1:0-9410 GCA_963847155.1 uncultured Acidobacteriaceae bacterium
CCGGTAGTGAGATCTCAATGCGTAACGAGTGATGGGGCACCCGGGCTTTGTCGCAGACCGGGCTGTGAGAAATCCAGGCTAGGTTGTAATAGGGAAGCTCTGCCATAAATCCATCTGCGGTTTCTTTTCAGTCCTCACGCAGACTGCTTTCTTCTCTATCCAGGCTCATCCACTGGCGGGGTATACCGCAGCACCGGATTGCGCGCAGCCCTGGTCTCATCCAGGCGCGAAATGCGCGTGGCATGGGGCGCATTAAGCACCAGCTCCGGGTTCTCCTCCGCCTCGCGCGCAATCTGCCGCATGGCGTCGATGAACAAATCCAGCTCTTCCTTCGATTCGCTCTCCGTCGGTTCAATCATCAGGGCCCCCGGCACAATCAGCGGGAACGAGGTGGTGTAGGGATGGAAACCATAGTCGATCAGGCGTTTCGCAATGTCCCCGGTCTTGACCCCATTCTGCGTCTGCCGGCGATCGCTGAAGACCACCTCGTGCAGCGTGGGCGTCCGATAGGGCAGCTCGTAAACGTCCTCCAGGTTCTTGCGAATGTAGTTCGCGTTCAACACCGCATCTTCCGTGGTCTGGCGCAGGCCGTCCGGGCCGTTGGCCATGATGTAGGCAAGCGCGCGTACAAACATGCCGAAGTTGCCATAGAACATGCGTACCCGGCCGACCGATTGCGGGCGATCGTAATCCAGGCGCAGCGTGCGGCGGCCGGTCTCGTCGGGCTTGCCCTCGACCACCACCGGTGTCGGCAAAAACGGTTCCAATATTTTTTTGGCCGCTACCGGGCCGGAGCCGGGACCACCTCCCCCATGCGGGGTGGAGAAGGTCTTATGCAGGTTCAGGTGCATCACGTCCACACCGAAGTCCCCGGGGCGGGTCTTGCCCACCAGGGCGTTCATGTTGGCGCCATCCATGTACAGCAAAGCGCCCTTGGCGTGGAGGATGTCGGCGATCTTGTGGATCTCGCTCTCGAAGACCCCGATGGTGCTGGGGTTGGTCAGCATCAGCGCTGCTGTGTCCTCGGTGACCATCTGTTCCAGCTGGGCCACATCGACCATGCCCAGCGAATTCGATCGCAGGTTCTCCACCTGGTAACCGCAAATGGCGGCCGTCGCCGGGTTGGTGCCGTGGGCTGAATCGGGAATGATGATCTTGTGCCGCGGATTTCCCTTCGACTGATGGTAAGCCCGCACCAGCAGGATCCCCGTGAACTCCCCGTGCGCACCCGCCGCCGGCTGCAGGGTGATGGTGTCCATGCCGGTGATGTCCAGCAGGCAGGACTTGAGCAGATGGATGACTCGAGCGCTCCCTGGGAGAGCGATTCGGGCTGATAAGGATGGGCTTCGGCGATGCCTTCCAGGCGGGCGACGAATTCGTTGACCCGCGGGTTGTACTTCATGGTGCAGCTGCCCAGCGGATACATGCCCAGATCGATGGCGTAGTTCCAGGTGGAGAGGCGGGTGAAATGGCGGATGATCTCGATTTCGCTCAGTTCCGGCATCAGTGCCCAGATCCGCCCGCGCGGCTTCGCCCAGCAGCGATTGCGGGTCCACCACGGGCACATCGAGCGGCGGCATCTTGTAAGCCTTTTTGCCCGGCGAAGACTTTTCGAATACCAGAGCCTCGTTCTGGGTCAGATGTGACTGCACTTTGTGACGCATGCCCTCAAATAACTTGCTGGCGGCGAGGTCCTGAGTGGTCGTTGCCATGTACGGTTTGCCTTTCAAACCCGGGTTAACGCTTCTTCGGAATCAAGCTGCAGCAGCGAGGCTGCGTGATCGATCTGCTCCCGCGTATTCAGCTCGGTGGTGCACCACAAGCTGGCGTTGCCCAGTTCGGGGTACCAGCGGCTCAGCGGCAAGCCACCGATCACTTTCTGCTTGAGCAGCTTGGCATTCATCTGCTCCGGCGCTTCCTGGGTTTCGAGCACAAACTCATGGAAGCGTGGAGACGCCGCAAACAGCAACCGTGCGCCTTCCACTGCTGGAAAACTGTTTGGCTGCATAGTCGGCTTTGGCCAGGTTGTGCAACGCCAACTCACGCATACCTTCTTTGCCATAAACCACCAGGAAGATGGTCGCCATCAACGCCACCAGCGCCTGGTTGGTGCAGATGTTGCTGGTAGCCTTCTCCCGGCGAATGTGCTGTTCGCGGGTGGAAAGCGTGAGCACAAATCCGCGGCGCCCTTCGGTATCAATCGTCTCTCCGACCAGGCGGCCGGGCATTTGCCGCAGGTACTGTTCCTTGGCGGCAATTACCCCGCAGTAAGGGCCGCCGTAGCTTAGGGCAACCCCGAAGGATTGAGCTTCCATGGAAACAATATCGGCTTCGACCGGCGGCTTCACGACGCCCAGCGAAATCGCCTCGGCGATGGAGACAATCAGCAGTGCGCCTTTCTTGTGCACCATCTCGGCGATAGCGGGTATGTCTTCAATCACGCCGAAAAAGTTCGGCGACTGCACCAGCACACAGGCCGTCTCCTCGGTCAAGCTTTGTTCCAGCGCCGCCAGGTCGAGCCGTCCGTCGTCTCCGAAGGGAAGCGTTGCGGCCTCCAGTCCCTGATGTTGGGCGTAGGTTCGCATCACTTCGCGGTACTCGGGATGCACGGATCTGGCTACGAATACCCCCGTACGACGGGTCACGCGGACAGCCATGGATACCGATTCGGCCGCGCCCGTCGAGCCGTCATACATGGAGGCATTGGCAATGTCCATGCCGGTCAGTTCGCAGATCATGGTCTGGAACTCGAAAATGGCCTGCAGCGTCCCCTGCGTAATTTCCGCCTGGTAGGGCGTGTAGGAGGTGAGGAACTCGCCCCGCTGTACCAGCGAATCGATCACCACCGGGCGGTAGTGGCGATAGGCGCCGGCGCCCAGGAAACTGGTGTAGCCGGCCGCGTTCTTGGACGCTGCAAGGCGAAAGTAGTCGACGATTTCCGACTCGGCCATCTGCCGGGGAACTGCGAGATCCCGTTCCAGACGGTATTCCTGGGGGATGTTGGAGAACAGGTCGTCGATGGAGGCAGCGCCGATTTGCTGCAACATCTCGATCCGTTCGCCCGGTGATTTCGGCAAATAGCGCATCTAGCGTCCTCTATTCGTGGCCCCTTGAGTCTTTTCCTCTGACGTGCTTTTCGCGGTCAAGGGTTCAGTGAGTCTCTTCTTTGACGAACTTCTCGTAGTCCTCGGCACTCAGCAAACCATCCAGCTGCGAGGGATCGGTGATTTTCACTTTGAGCATCCATGCGCCGTGGGCGTCGGTGTTGATCTTCTCCGGAGCCGTTGCCAGCTCCTCGTTCACCTCGATGACGGTGCCGGTCACAGGCGAATAGAGATCGGATACGGCTTTGACCGACTCGACGCTGCCGAAGACCTTGCCTTTTTCGATCGTTGCCCCAACCTTCGGCAGGTCTACGAAGACAATGTCTCCCAGGGTGCTTTGTGCGTAATCGGTAATGCCCACTTTGCCCGCCCCTGCTTCGATCCACTCATGCTCGCGGGTATAGCGGTACGATCCTGGATAGCCCATCCTTCTGGTCTCCCCTTTCATCTTACGGGTTTGTGAATTGCTCAGCGATTCTTGTGGGCGTCCTCATGGCTTTCTAGGTTCGCCCTATGCCGGTTTTGCGACAGACTTTTTGGCTCGGCGGTAAAACGGCGTCGGCACCACCTTGGCTTTGACCAGGTTCCCGCGTATTTCTACCGCCACCTCTGTCCCAGGTGTAATGTGATCTGCCGGAACATATGCCAGTGCGATGTTCTTTTTCAAATAGGGCGAAGGAGATCCGCTGGTAACGTAACCGATCGGCTCGCCCTGCAGGCTGCACACCTTGTAGCCGTCGCGTGCGATGCCGCGATCCACCATCTCCAGGCCCACCAATTTGCGCTTGGGTGCGCCGCTTTTCTGAAGTGAAAGGAGCGCCTGCGAACCGAGAAAGTCGCTTTTGCCCAATTTTGAGAAGCGTTCCAGCCCGGCTTCGAGGACGTTGATCTCTTCCGATATTTCGTGGCCGTAGAGAGCCATGGCGGCTTCCAGGCGGAGTGTATTGCGCGCTCCCAGGCCGCAGGCCAGAATGCCGAATTCCTTGCCCGCTTCCATCACCTCATGCCACACCCGCTCGCTGGTGGGCTCGTCGGAAGGCAGATAGATTTCAAATCCGTCTTCGCCGGTGTAGCCGGTGCGCGCAATCAGAGTGTTGGGCAGGCCGCAAACGGTGCCCCAGGTGAACCAGTAATTCTTGATGCCTCCCAGGTCCGTCTTGGTGAGTTTGGACAGCGTCTCCTGCGCGCGCGGACCCTGGATCGCGAGCTGGGTGTAATGATCGCTGTAGTCGCTGATGTGCACCCCCGCAAACGATCCCACCTGGGAACGAATCCACTGATAGTCCTTTTCCCGGGTTCCGGCATTGATGACTAAAAGATAATCGTTGTCGCTGAATTTATGAACCAGGATGTCATCGACAAACGTTCCCTGCGGATAAAGCATGGCCGAATATTGCGCTTGACCGGTGGCCAGCTTCGATGCGTCATTCATGGAGAGAGCTTGAATCGCAGCCAGCGAGCCAGGCCCGCGAAACTGAATATCGCCCATGTGGCTGACGTCGAATAACCCCACCGCGGTGCGGACCGCCATGTGCTCCGCTGTGATCCCGGTGTACTCGACTGGCATATCCCAGCCTCCGAAATCAACCATCTTGGCCCCGAGGCGGCGGTGGACACCATTGAGCGCAGTCTTGCGCAGAGCGGCAGGTGAGGCAGAACCAGGGGGAGCAGACACGATGAATTCCTTTACCGAGAAATGACTTATCTCACGGTAGCACGGAGATGGCGCAGGTTTCGCGTCCCTTGCGTGCGCAGGCTTACCAAGGATTGGGTGGGCGAAAGATTCCCGAGCTCAGGATCGTGTGGGCAAACACCTGGGCCGCGCGAGGCAGCCCACGGCTTCGAAAGCAAGCAGCGACGACCGCTGGCTTATTCCCCCGTCCGGCGCCCAATGGCCGGCTGGCGATGGGAGTGCGGAACTCCCGGGCTTGATGGCGCGGCCCAGGCCAAGCCATCGACTCCCTTGCCTGCATCGATCAGGGAATCAACCTTCCACTGTGACAGATCGACCACCGCCACCTGTTTCGCTTTGGAGCAGGAAACATACGCTACCTTGCCGTCCGGACGGGCGAGAACCTTGACCGGATCCTCGGGAACATCGATCGTGCGCACCACCTTGAGCGCGGCCAGGTCAACCACCGCGAGTTGGTTCGCCTTGGGCATCGCGACCAGCAGAAAACGGCCATCCGGAGTGGGCGATGTTCCATAGCCCACCGCCGGCAAAGGTACCCAGGTTTTGATCTTGTTGGTCGCCGTATCGATGACCGCCAATTGCGGCTTGGTTTGGTCCGAGGTAAACACCATTTTGTCGTCGTTGGAGATAGCGATGCGCTGCGACTCTGACGATATAGGAATAATGGCGACGGTTTTCCGCCCAGGCAAATCCAGCACTGAGACCGACCCTGCGCCTACGTTCGACGTGTAACCCCGCTTCCCATCGCGGGAGATCACCAGCATGTGCGATTCCTTTTGCCCGGTGGGCACAGTGCCCACGATCTTGAGCGTCTTGGGGTCGATGATGGTCACCGTCTGGTCGAGTTCTGTGGTGACATAAAGCATGCCGCTTGCCCGATCGTAGACCGGGCAGTGAGGCCGGACGCCATGCCCAAAATCAACTTTGCCCGTGACCTGTCGGCTGGGAATGTCAATCACCACCATCTCCTGGCCGTCGGTCCCCGGCCTCCCAACCCCCGAGCTTCCGTAGATGGGCACGTAAGCAGTCCGGCCATCCGGGGAGGTGGCAACCTCGTGTCCGGTGATGCCTCCCTCGGGCACGGTGGCCAGTTGCTTGGCGGCGGCAGGGTCGATGATGCTCAGGTCGCGATCACCCTGGTTGGTGGCTACCAGCATCGGCTTTGCCGGCGGATCAGGACTCGCAGAAGCATCGGTCATCAGCAGGCTCACAGGCAGAACCAGGCAAAGCGCGGAAAAAAGATACACGACGGTGGTCTTATTCATGTTCATGGCGCAAGAATTATATCCGCCACAACCACACTTCGGTGGAGAGGGAACCAATAAGCTGGTTCAGCACGCAAATGACACAGACCCATACCAAACCGCAAGGAAAGCGGACGAACGCGGCCCAACCGGTCTGGCCGGCGGCGGTTGCCGTGTTGGCCGTGGGCGGCCTTCATCTGGCTTTGCCCGAAGCGTTGACCTTTGGCCCCTCCTGGCTGCTGCTGGCGGCGGTTGCCGTGCTGCTGGTTCCGGTGTTGATCGCCCGCATGCGGGGCTCGTTTGACCTCAACCAGAAACTTGGTTATTTCTTGCTGGCGGTCGTCACGGGCGCCATGCTGTGGTCACTTGGCTTGCTGGTCTGGTCCCTGCCTCGACATGTGCTGTCGCCTTTAGTCCTGCTTCGCTCCGCGGCCGCACTTTGGATCACCAACATCCTTGTATTCGCATCGTGGTATTGGCGTCTCGACGCGGGTGGCCCGCACGCCCGCCGTTTGAGCGTCTGCCATACCAACGGAGATTTCCTCTTCCCCCAAATGACCCTCGCTCCAGGAAGTTCGGAACCACTCGATCCAGCCTGGAGCCCCGGATTTGTGGACTATCTTTTCTGGCCTTCAATACCAGCACGGCGTTTTCGCCCACCGATTCGCCCGTGCTTGCCCGCTGGGCAAAAATAGCCATGATGCTCCAGTCCAGCATCTCGCTCGCGACCCTGGCTTTGCTGGCGGCGCGGGCGGTGAACATTCTCTAATTCAGCGGAACTCCGGTTGGTATTCGCCAAAAACCTCGCCCATGCTGGTAGCAATCTCCCCCACAGTGGCGCAGCTTTCGACCGCCTCGAGGATGGCCGGCATCAGGTTCTCGTTGCCGCGAGCCTGGTCCGTGACCCGATCGAGCGCTGCTCGCCAGCGCAAGGGATCGCGGCGCATGCGGAGCGCGCGGACCCGTTCGATCTGGTCCTGTTCCACCCCGCCCTCCAACTGTTCGCGCGGCTCGGTTGTGTCCGGACCAGTAAATCGGTTGACGCCCACCACCACGCTTGCTCCGGAGTCGAAGGCTTGCTGTTGACGGAATGCGGCGTCTTCAATTTCCCGCTGCACCCAGCCGTGTTCGATCGCTGCCACCATGCCTCCCATAGCATCGATGCGGTTCAGATACGCGCGCGCCTGCTGCTCGATCTCGGTGGTCAGCGATTCGACGTAGTAGGAACCGCCCAGTGGGTCCACCGTGTGGGCAACGCCCGACTCCTCCGCCAGTATCTGTTGGGTGCGCAATGCCATCCGGGCTGCCTCTGCGCTGGGCAATCCCTGCGCTTCGTCGTATCCGTTGACATGCAGGGACTGGGTCCCTCCAAGAACGGCCGATAGCGCCTGCAGTGCGCTGCGCGCCAGGTTGTTCTCCGGTTGCTGCGCTGTCAAAGTCGAGCCTGCCGTCTGGGTGTGGAAGCGCAGCGCCCCGGCCCGTGTCCCCCGGATGCCAAACCGCTCCTCCAGCACACGAGCCCAGAGCCGGCGCGCAGCCCGGAACTTGGCCACTTCCTCAAAAAAATCGTTGTGTGCGGCAAAAAAAAACGTGAAACGGGACGCCGCCTGCTCGCGATCGAGGCCCGCATCGACTAGCGCGGCGAGGTAGGCACACGCATTGGCCAAGGTAAACGCGATCTCTTGCACTGCGGTCGCCCCGGCTTCTCGCAGGTGATAGCCGGAAATGGAAATGGGGTTCCACGACGGAAGATTCTGGCCGCTCCAGGCAAACAGGTCGGTCAACAAACGCAGACTGTGCCGGACGGGGTAGATGTAGGTGCCGCGTGCGATGTATTCCTTCAGGATGTCGTTCTGTACCGTGCCGGAGAGTTTGGCTCGTGCACAACCCGAGCGGGTGGCGGCGGCGAAGTACATGGCGAGCAGAATCGCCGCCGTGGCGTTGATGGTCATGGATGTCGAGACTGTGTTCAAGGGTATGCCGGCGAAGAGCCGTTCCATATCCTCGATCGAATCGATCGCCACCCCAGCGTTGCCCACCTCCCCGGCTGCCCGAGGGGAGTCGGAGTCGTAGCCAATCTGGGTGGGCAGGTCGAACGCGACGGAGAGCCCGTCGCCACCTTGAGCGAGCAGAAACTGGTACCGGCGGTTGGATTGCTCCGCATCGCCCATCCCTGAGTACTGGCGCATGGTCCACAAGCGGCTCCGGTACATGCTGGGACGGATGCCCCGGGTAAAAGGGAACTGGCCCGGCTCGCCAAGCTCGCGATGGGGGTCAAAATCAGGCAAATCCTTTGCTTCATAGAAGGGCCGATCCATTTTTCCTGGAGACCTCTGGGACAAGCCATTTGAATTCAGGGGCTGCGTTGCCGCAAATTCTCGCACTGCGCGGCTTTAGATTTTTGGTTTTGTATCAGGGCACGACTTAGTCGGGCCGTAAAGAATGGAAGAGAATTGGGCTTCAACGCGGCCCGGGCGTGGTCCTGCCCAAAATATCCGTCCAGCGGAATTTCTCAGAAAAGACCAGGGGCGGAAGGGCGCGTGTGAGAACCATAATTTATCAATTTAGTCCCGGAGGGACGACTGTAAGATAGCCCAGGACGTCAGTCCTGGGTAGTTCATGAAACATGATTGAGTCCCGCAGGGACGGCTGACGTTATCCAGGGATTACGTCGCGGCCTATCTTCAGCCGTCCCTGCGGGACTGGATCGTTCTTGCAAATCCAACCCAGGACTAGCGTCCTGGGCTATTTTCAGCCGTCCCTGCGGGACTGAGTTTGGAGATAGAGTTCTCGCACAGGCTCTTCAGCCCGGATCTTTGTTGGGCCTTTACCGCGCGACTGAAGTCGTGCCCTGATACAACGTTATCGGGGGCCGTGAACCGGGAAAACTCGCGTCTCGCCGGATTTGTTCGATAGTTGACCAATGTCGTTTGGAGATGCGGTTCTCCAGAAATCCACCTCAGGATCGCACCTTGGGGCCGCGCTTGCTCTTGCGATACGCACGCAGGAACGAACTGACCGAAAACCAGGCGAAACCAACCGCCAAGGCAGCGTAGAGCAGCAGGTGCGCATGTTCCGCCCCCTGCCACCAGGCGGCGCGCACGCGGTAGACATTTTGCACAAAAAAGAGTGCAAACAGCGCAAAGAACAGCCCCGTGATTTCCAGCCAGAGGATGCTGCCGGCATGGGTGAACGGCCCCAAAAACGCCTGGCCAAAGGCTCTAGCGCCTCGTTTTGCACCGGCCACCTTGCTATCCAACTTGATGCTGGCCCGTTTCTGAAGAGGAGCCGCCGGCCGCCGATCTCCGGCCACCACGGGGCCGGAATGAGCGGCAGAAGCCTTCTCTACCCGTTCCCGCACCATATTCG
>CAWJZH010000019.1:0-223802 GCA_963847155.1 uncultured Acidobacteriaceae bacterium
GCCTACTCCCGGATATGTAGATCCGTCTGGTCAAACCAACTACATTCTGAACCTGACTGAGCATAATCCGGTGAATCAGCAAGTACTGCGGGTCGACTACAACATCTCTGAAAAGTGGCGCGCCTATTTCCGGGGTCTAAACATGTCCGTATCGTCGACGGAAATGCGGCCGCCGATACGCCGATGAATTACCTCACCGACTTTCCCGTCAACTACATCAATAGCAGTCCCAACGTGATTTTAGACCTCACCTATATCGCGAGCCCTACGCTGGTGAACGAAGCGACGATTGGATATTCCGCGTGGTCGGAGAATCAACAGTTCCCGAATGGGCAGGGTGAGTTGAAGGCGGTACAGAAGAGCGCACTCGGCATCAGCTTGCCACAGTTCCGACCGGAGTTGAATCCGCTCGACCTGATTCCAGGGCTCATCTTTGGCGGCGGGGGGTTGAGCAAGCTGCCGAAAATCGGCTTCCAGGGTTCGACCGGCACCAGGTTTCCCATCAGCTCGCAAGCGAGCTCCTATGGAGCGACGGACGAGATAACGAAAGTGTGGACAAATCATATTTTGAAGGGCGGCATATACTTCCACTTCGACCGGTTCGTGCAACGCCATGTCGCGGGGAATTTCGCCGGACTCTACAATTTCAGTGTGAGTACGCAGATCCGCTGGATATCGGAAACACTTATGCCAACGCCTTACTGGGAACTTCGGCAATATTCAAAAGCACAAGCGCTCCCGATTCCGATCCTTTCCACCCGCATCCTGGAGTGGTATGTCCAGGACACCTGAAGGTTGGGCGGGGGCTCACCCTGAATTATGGACTGCGTTTTAGTTACGACCTGCCGCAGCAGCTGCACTCCGCAGAAACTTTGTTCCCACAACCTACGACCCCGCGCAAACACCGGTTTTGTACCACCCCGCGTGGTTGGCGGCGTGAAGGTAGGCGTAGACCCGAGAAACGGAAACCAGGTGAACCAGGTCTTGATCGGTGCAGTCGTTCCGGGATCGGGAAATGCCTTCTACGGCATGGCGATCATCAAAGAGCAGCAATCCCATCCAGGGCCAGGGGCTGCTGGTAGGTCCGCGGTTCGGATTTGCGTGGGATGTCTTTGGAAACGGCAAGACTTCTTTTCGCGGCGGGGCGGGAATCTATTACAACTTGCGCTCCCCCTCTCCGCAATCTGGAATGTTGACAACCAATCCGCCCAATCAGGAGAAATTCTATCTATTCCTTTGGTACCGTCAGCCAGCTTTTCAGCTCTACTGATAACAGCGTGATATTTCCTTCGAACTTGAACGCGGGCGGTGCAGCGCAACGGACAATGGCCGGTTTTTTATAATTACAGTCTTGGGAGTTCAGCGCAGCTATCGGCTTCTCCACCGTGTTCGATATCGCGTACGTCGGCAACTTGGGCCGGCATCTCGGTCAGGCTTACGACCGCAATGCAATCGCTCCGGGAGTGCGGTTCATGGGCGAAAATGAGGACCAACCTCGCCAGGCACGCCCCTGTCGGATAATTTTCTGCGCCCTTATACCCGCTTAGGAAAGATCCCGTTCATCGATTTGGGGGAGGGTCGAACTACAACTCTCTACAGGTTTCGTTTACGCGGCGGTTTACGCAGGGCTTTTCTATCGGCGCGAACTACGTGTGGTCGAAGGCGCTGGACTACACCAATACCAGCACCTCAACCTGCTTCACAACCTGCGCGTCGGGACCCCGGACGGCCTGCCGACCTTCGCTCCCCGACACGTCTCGGATACGGTCTGGCAGGCTACGACCCAGTCAATCCGCCGTAATCAATTTTCTGTGGAACATACCCAAGGCCAGCAGCCTCGTTGACAACATAATCATTCGCAATATGTTCGACAACTGGCAACTTTCGTCCATCATTTCCTATATCGGTGGGGCGCCTCAAGGGATCATCCTGGATACTGGCGGCGTCGACCTCACGGGGGTTCGGATGAACCACGTGCCCTGATCACCGGCAATGCGGTTCTGCCTCACGGACAGCGTCGGGGTGCTGGAATATTTCGACACCAGTGCGGTCAGTTTGCCACCGATGAATACTCGGCAGCAACGGTCAATATTCAAACTTTGTCGGGAACGCGGGCAAGGTGGTCTTCCGCGGACCGGGTACTGACAACTACAACGTGTCGCTGTTCAAGAACTTCATCATCAAGGAAAGAGTGACTCTGCAGTTGAGAGGGGAGTTCTACAACCTGCTTCAATCATCCGTCTTTCAACAGCGTGGATAACACTGCCGTATTTACGACCGAAGGCGAGCAGACGAACGGTACATTTGGTGAAATCAACGGTGATGGCGCCATAGGCCCGCGACAGTACAACTCGCCGGCCGTATCAGCTTCTGATGATCAGGTCGCGGCGTTCTTTTCTTCTCGGCACAGCGGCAGCTTCGGCCTATACAGCAGTTCGACCTTCTGCGGCATTGGCGTCGCAACCCGTTCTGGAGATTGCCACGCCGATGGACCCGCCGGAATCGGCGCTGCTCGAACGCCAGGTGCTTCATGCCCACACCGCGGCGTGCGAAGCATTTTTTGACCGCTATTTCGACGAGAGGGGTTTCCTCTTGTGCGTGCCCCGGTGGGGCGGCGACGATGGTCCGGATGATGCCATCAGAATGTGAACGACTGGCCGCACCTTCACGCCCTGGGCGCTTCCGCCCGCATCCGCGACATGTACAGAAAAGCCTACGAAGGTCATGTACGGCAATACACTCTGGCTAAAACCACGGATGTGCCCTTTGCCAAAGACGGGATGTATTACAAAGAATTCCCTGTCATGATGGATTGGCAGCACAATGCCGAAGGTCTGACTGTCTTCAACCTGATGGGTTTATCCGACCCGTATGACCTCCGCTACCGCGGCCGCACCAAACGCTTCATCGGTTTCTACATGAACGAGGATCCCGGGGCGCCGAATTATGACCCGGAGCACCGGATCATCAAGAGCATGTTCAACGGGAGCCGTGGACCTCTGATGCGCAAGGCCACGGCACTCGACTGGACGGGTGACCCTATAGAAACCGAAAACCGTTTCGTTGGCGGCACTCTGCAGCATGGAGAGAACGGCTATCAGCAGATGCTCGCGCACTTCGTCGACTATACCGACACAGTCGGCGATAATCCTCTGAATTTGAATACCACCGGTCTGGCGTTGAATGCGTACATGCTCGACCACGAAGCCAAATACAAGAACTGGCTGCTCGAATACGTCGATGCGTGGGCCGAACGCGCCGGTAAAAACAACAACATCCTTCCCAGCAATATCGGCTTGGACGGGAAGATCGGCGGCGCGACTGACGGCAAGTGGTATGGCGGTGTCTACGGCTGGGGCTTTAGTCCTGTTGTGCCCATGACGGGTAAACGCCAGGACCGCAATCGTGTGCCGTGGTCGTTCGTCGGCTTTATGAACGCCTACCTCGTGTCGTGCGGTGATGACCACTATCTGAATGTCTGGCGGAAACAAGCCGACAGGATCAACGAGCAGCGCAAAGTCATCGACGGTGTCGCCTCAACACCTCGCATGTATGGCGACCAGGGGTGGTACAGTTACAAACCGGGAGATTACAATCTCAATTTCCTTGAGATCTATTACCTCTCGATGAAGCCGGAGGATCGCGCCCGCTGCGAAGAGACGCCGTGGTATTCGTTCCTGGAAGGCAAAAATCCTGACTTCCCGGTGAAGGCCCTCCAATTGTCACTCTCCCATATCCGCAAGTCTGGCGAGTCGATCCGCGCGGACCGCACTACTCCGGATACGCGGCTAGCCGATAGTGTCATGGACTTCAACCCGGCTAGTGTCGCAGCATTGACCCAGTTAATGGAAGGCGGGCTATACATTCAGCATCCGGGGTGGGCGCCAACGTCGCCGGCGCAAGGAGGAGCCTTGCTTCACTGTCGCCTGCGCTACTTCGATCCGGACCGTCAGCGTGCCGGTATTCCGGAAGACGTCGCCGCCCTGATCGACACGATGACGGACGACAGCGTTACTGTTACGCTGGTTAACGTCAATGACAGCGACTCGCGATTGGTGACGGTGCAAGCGGGAGCCTACGGCGAACACAACGTTCTCTCTGTTTCTGACGGCACGCGGACACAACCGGTGAATGACCGGTCATTCGCCGTGAGGTTGGCGCCTGGCGCGGGTGCGAAGTTGACCGTGAAAATGAAACGATTCGCCAACCAACCTACTTTGTCTTTCCCCTGGGGCGGTTCTGGGTAAATCTACTGACTTGTGGCACCAACCACTGCGCGAATCATCCCATCGCTTTTGCTCAGGATGTAGAGTTCACCTTCGCGGTCCATGCAGAACGCATATCGGAGCGGCCCCCCGAAATCACCGCCTGACCGGGTAGCCCTGCCGCTTTACCTCCGCAGGTGTGGTAAGCAATCTCCGTGATCGGCGCCATCGTACTGTACTGCCGCTTATTCCACGCTATTTGCACTTCATGCATGGCGGCCATCGTACGCGGATTGCCATCATCGGCGGCCACCATATCGTTGCATCACGTTGACATACCATATGCGCCCGGTGGTGATGTCCCCGAAAATATACTTGCCCCGCAACGCCGCAATCTTCCCCTGATCCGAAAAGCCACTGTCCTGAGTTGGCAGACTCACCTGATCTCCGGTAGAAAGATCCCATCCTGTGCTCCGTGTTGTTGCCAAGTTGGAACCCATATTACTTTTGAAGGTTTTTGCGTCGGCCTGCGATTCGGGTTTTAATGAGGCTCTATGATTTCTCGACGAGAGTGGATGCTGGGAGCGCTCGCGGCTGCACATGGATGGACTGCTGAACGGATGGCAAATGCACTGCTGAGTGGATATCCCGGTCACGAGGGAGTATTGATCGAGACACATATCCACCTGTTTGCCGGCGATCCCAGGTTTCCTTACAACAGCGCTTCCTATCCGCCTAAACCCGAGCCGGTGGAAGAGTATGTGAAGTTCGCTCAAGAGGCGCACATCGATCATGCGGTCATCGTTCATCCCGAACCTTACCAGGATGATCACCGCTACCTGGAATATTCGTTTGCGCACGAACCGTCGCGGGGTTTTTTCAAGGGGACTTGCCTCTTTGATCCCATCGATCCGGAAACACCAAAACGAATGCGGGCGCTGGTCAAGAGAAATCCGGGACGAATCGTAGCGTTAAGAATTCACGAGACGCACGAGGCTGGAACCCCTTCCACGACCAGTGGTCTCATCCGAGATCGCGATTTGAAGAACCCACAGATGGCCGTCACCTGGCGTGCCGCACAGGAACTAGGGCTGGCGATCCAGGTCCACTGCATCCCGCATTACGCGGCGGCCATTGGCGAGCTGGCGAGCAAATTTCCCCAGACCCCCGTCATCATTGATCACTTAGCACGCCCGGGACAGGGGACGCCGGAAGAATATGAGCAGGTTCTCAAGCTGGCCCAGATCCCGCGCGTCTACATGAAATACACCACCACGGGTGTGGCCTCCGCATCGAAACAGCCGTTTCCCCATCAGGATGCAAAGCCATTGGTCAAACGCATTTACCAGGCATTCGGTCCCGACAAAATCCTCTGGGGTGAATTAGGGGTAAACACGACAGAGTTTCAGCGGGCCGTTCAGGTGCTTGACCTGATGCTTGACTCAGCGTCCGCTGCCGAACGAGCCAACATACAGGGCCTCAACGCGAAAAAGCTTTTCGCGTTTTCTTGAGCAAACCGCGGTCGAAAACATTTCCACGGAAGGTCCGTAGAACCGCAGATCCCTCGGCTGCGCTCGGGATGACAAAAAGGGGAAGGTGGTTGAATGGAGAGGACCGTTGCCAAGGGATAGGGCGGTTGTTCGAGCATGGAGACGATGCCTCCTCCTTTGGAATCGCCTTTTCTTTTAGCAACCACCCTCTCCTCTGCCTCAGCCCTCTCCTTTTTCATCCCGATCGGAGCCGAGGGACCTGCGGTTCTACGGACCTTTCCTGAAAATGTTTTACGCCTTCTGTACCACCGCGGCGTTCAGCGCCTGGCCTACGATCGTCTGCGCTTCCTCTTCGATCTGTTCCAGGTGTTGCTGGCTGCGAAAGCTTTCGGCATAGATCTTGTAAATCTCTTCCGTCCCAGAAGGCCGTGCCGCGAACCACCCGCTCTCAGCGATCACTTTCACCCCGCCGATGGCTTGGCCATCGCCGGGCGCGTGCGTCAGGATGGTCTTGATCTTCTCACCCGCCAGCGTCGGACTCTGGATGCTCTCTTTGCTCATCTTCGCCAGCATCGCCTTCTGCTGCGTGGTTGCATGAGCGTCCGTCCGGTCATAGAACGGGTCGCCGTATTTCTGCGTGAGCTCGTGATAGATTTCGCCCGGGTCTTTCTTTACCGTGGCCGTCATCTCCGCTGCCAACAGCGCCGCGATGATACCGTCCTTATCGGTCGTCCACACTGTGCCGTCGCGACGCAGGAACGATGCGCCGGCGCTCTCTTCGCCAACAAATCCCAACTTGCCCTCCAACAGGCCATCCACGAAGTACTTGAACCCCACGGGTACTTCGAACAATTCCCGGCCCAGCCCCGCAGTCACGCGATCGATCATGCTGCTGCTTACCGCCGTCTTCCCTACCGCGACATTCTGTCCCCACTGGGGACGGTGCCCGAAGAGGTAATAGATGCTGGTCGCAAGGTAGTGATTGGCGGGCATCAAGCCTCTGCTGCGGGTCACGATACCGTGACGGTCATGATCCGTGTCGCAGGCCATGGCAACATCGAATTTATCCTTCAAAGCGATCAGCGACTGCATCGCATATTTCGAAGACGGATCCATGCGGATCTTGCCATCCCAGTCCAGCGTCATGAAACGAAACGTAGGGTCGACTTCGTCACTCACCAGGTTGAGATTCAGCTTGTAGCGCTCCGCAATCGGTCCCCAGTAGTGCACGCCGGCGCCGCCCAGGGGATGAATACCGAAGCGAATCCCGGAACTGCGAATGGCCTCCATGTCGATGATGTTTCCCAGGTCAGCGACGTAAGCATCGATGTAGTCATGCTCATGCGTCGTCGGAGCAGCGAGAGCCTTCTCCAGCGGCCAGCGCTGGACGCCCTCGAGCTTCGCGGCCAGAAACTCGTTTGCCTTGTTCTGAATCCAGGACGTTGTGTCGCTTCCCGCAGGGCCGCCGTGAGGAGGGTTGTACTTGAATCCTCCGGAGTCCGGCGGATTATGCGACGGGGTGACCACGATACCGTCGGCCAGGCCGGTTTTGCGGCCGCGATTGTAGGTGAGGATCGCATGCGAGACCGCAGGGGTCGGCGTGTACTCGTCTTTTGCCGCCAGCATCAGCTCGACCTGGTTCGCAGCCAGCACTTCGACGGCGCTATCCATCGCGGGGCGGGAAAGCGCGTGCGTGTCGATGCCGAGAAAGAGCGGTCCATCGATCTTCTGTTGCTTGCGATACAAGCAGATCGCCTGGGTAATCGCCAGGATGTGCCACTCATTGAAAGACCGGTCGAAGGATGAGCCCCGGTGTCCGGACGTGCCAAAGGCAACGCGCTGCTCGGGCACCTTGGGGTCGGGCTTCTCCGCAAAGTAGGCGGCAATTAGCTTCTGTACATCAACGAGATCGGCGGCGGTGGCCAGTTGCCCGGCCTTGGGATTGATCTTATTCAAGGCTCTACTTCCTCATGCATCTGTCGTATAAGCAGTCGACGCAGTACCGATTGTCTCGCAAAGCCCCGCGTCCGTCAGTACCCAGTGCGCTTTCTTAACACTCCAGCATTCTGGGCCTTCAGGCCCCCAGCTATGATGAAGAGGCGCGATGGTACTGTTGCTTGGCTATGCGCATCCAAGTGGGCAGGAGCGAGACTTCATGAAGGCCGCCGTCCTTGTCTCTCGTCGCACAGCGCCCGAACCATTCCTGCAAATTGAGGAGGTTCCTCGTCCGGAACCGCAGCCCGGCTATTTGCTGCTGCGAGTTCTTGCGTGTGGGGTTTGCCGGACCGACCTGCATATTGCCGAAGGAGATTTGCCGCCGATTCGCCCGCAGCTCATCCCCGGTCACCAGATTGTGGGCGAAGTGGCGGGCGGTGCGACTGCAGAGCTGCCGTTGGGAAGCCGGGCCGGGGTCTCCTGGATCGGCGGGGTGGACGGGAGTTGCTGGTACTGTCACCACGGCATGGAGAATCTCTGCGACCAGCCGGCGTTTACTGGATACACGGTGAATGGAGGCTACGCGGAGTATGCCCTGGTGCGGGCGGACTTCGCGTTTCCTCTGCCTGCTGGGTTAGACAACGTGCACGTCGCTCCCCTGCTGTGTGCCGGCATCATCGGCTTTCGCAGCCTGCGCGTGGCCGGGGTGGAACCAGGAGAGCGCGTGGGACTGTACGGCTTCGGCAGCTCGGCGAGTCTGGCCATCACCGTTCTGCAGTCGTGGAAGTGCGAAGTTTATGTCTCCACCAGGGGCGAGACCCATCGTCAGATGGCGTCTGCGCTGGGTGCAACCTGGGTGGGCAAAGAAGATGAGACGCCTCCGGTAAAGCTGGATCGGGCGATCACGTTTGCGCCCAGCGGCAAGGTAGTGGTGAGCGCCTTGTCGGCTTTGCGCAAAGGGGGAGTGGTGGCGATCAATGCAATCCACCTCGACCAGATGCCTGCGTTTGACTACGACAAGCTGCTTTGGGGCGAACGGCAGATCCGCAGCGTAGCCAACATGACGCGCCAGGACGCTCGCGATTTTCTGGCGATCGCGCAGGAACTGAAAATTCACCCACAGGTGGTCGTGTTTCCCTTGCAGGACGCAAATAAGGCTCTGTTAGCGGTCAAGGAGGAAACCGAGCGTGGGTCGGCGGTGATTGTTCCCTGAAGATGAAAAACATTTCCACAAGACAGCTAGTAAATGAGCTTCAACGAGAACTGAATCTGTCGCGAAGTGCCGGCCGTATGGCTGATTTCGCCGAAACCTGCTCCCACCAGCGTGTTCGCCGGCAAGCCCATGTTGACGATGTTGAAGATGTTGAAGAACTCGGCGCGAAACTGCAGATCCATCCACTCAATACCGCTCGATCGCCGGCCAAACGGCGTGCTCTTGATCAAGGCAAAATCAAAGTCATAGTAAGCCGGTCCGCGAAACGTGTTGCGCCCTAGCGTGCCGAACCGCCCATGGTTCGGACCGGTGCCCCCATCCATATTGATCGGAATCGAAAAGTACGATGCGTTGTTGGCCCCTAACCCAAAATAGTCTTCGCGAATCTTGCGGCTTGTCGATAAGTGCGGAATACCGACCTGGTCGGGCCGGTCGGCTCCGTTCGGTGCCGGCATCCGTCTGCTGCACACCCGAGTAGACGGTAAAGGGTGCACCGCTGGTGATGGTGGAGATGCTTAACAGCTCCCAGCCGCCGGTCACGGTCCTGCCCAGTGGCTGCAGCAGGGCGACATCCTCCCCATGGAGATCCTGCGCCAGGCTCAGGGTGAAGGTGTGGGCTATGTCGAAGGTGGACGGCCCTTTCTCCGGATGAGTATCAAACGGATTCTGGGGAGAGATCTGGGAAACGGCGCCGGTGCCGCCGGTAATGAATCCCCCCACCACGGAACTGGTCTCATCGAGCGACTTGGACCACGTATAGCTGGCCTGGACACCCGGGCCCGCCATGGGCCACCGTTCCCTGCAGCGAGGTCTGCAACGCGTGGTACGACGAGTGGGTGGTGCTGGTGACGACGTTCTCGGTGCCGAAGCCGCCCGATGATGTTCCCCGCGGAATCGAACTGGGTGTAGGGAGCAAAGGCGGGACCCGCCCCGGGATAGCCGTTGAAAAAACTCATCCGGGGTAGCTTGGCAGCTGCGGTTCCGATGTAAGTCGCGTCGCCGACCAAGGCCGCCGAAATGACGCTCCAGGCCCAGAGTCCAGGTCTGAAGATACGCGTTGCCAAAGCCTGGATAGACAGAATTGAGATTCACCGGAGTGATCCGGTGGCTTGGCGAAAGCGCTGCCAGATCCTGCTGGTAGCGATTCAAATCCATGACCGTGTTGCCGTGAACCGCCTTGGTGCCGTTGGCAAAAATGTCCTGCCCCTCAGGCGTATAGACGCGCGGCAACTCGTTCGATGTGATCTGGAACCCATATGGAATGGGTCCCGTGGGAGCCGAAGTGAGGCGAGGATAAACCGCAAAGGGAGTCGACCCCGTGAGTGAATTGTCCTGGTAAAGATTGGGCGGAATGGTGGTGATGGCGCCGCCGGCGCGGACATGGACCTGGTAGCCGGCCAGCCAATCCAGTTGCACACGTGGTCCCAGGCCGTTGAGGTTGAAGCGATAGCCAGGCTGCGGATTGATCACGATACTGCTGCGCGACCCCGGTGGGCGTGGTGGAAAATGCAATGCCTGAAGTCCTTTTTGCACGCTCGGAAACGGGCGTGTACAACTCGTACCGCAAACCGTAATCGACCACCAGGCGAGGTGTGATCTTCCAGGTGTCCTGGGCGTAGAACTCAAAGGCGTTCCGGTTAATGGCCGCGGCTCCGATGTGCTCTCCCCCAGAGAAGTACGTCGGTGCGACTGCGACGGTGTAGAAGAAAGGGCTCCCGCTGAGCAGCCCGGAAAGCGTGTCGGGGAGCGGATCGCCCACACCGATGTTGTGCTTGCCGCTTTGCGAGGAGATGTTCACCGGGGAGTACGCGGTACCGCCACCAAAGTCATATTCGCCATTGGGGCTGATACCGAAGTAGGTGGTGTCGCGGTTCAGGCGCACCTCAGCCCCCACTTTGAAGGCGTGGCTGGCGGTGGTGAAGGAAAGATTCTGGCGCCCCTGGAAGAGATTGCCGTAGACGCTGATGACGCGTTCCGGCCGGCTGATTGAAGGGTTCGTACAGGCCGTCATTGAACTTGACCGCGGGGTCGGTCAGGTCGGTAGTGGGAAAAGAGGGAGTGGCGCGCGTGGCGGAGACGGAGGATTCCGATACCAGGCGAGGGGAAATAGTGCGCGTGTAGGTGACGACGAGGTTGCGTTGGCGATCGACATAGCGAATAGCAAAGGCGGGATCGAGCACGGTCTGATCGGGGTTAGTGGTGGGCCCGTTCAGGTTGTTGAAGTTGAAACGGGCAAAGAACTGTGACTGGTCGGAGATTCGATGATCGAGGCGCAGGGAAAATTGGTCTGCGTCGGTCACCACCGGCGATGAACTGGCGTACGTATGCACTCCATAGGAGCCGAGAGGATTGTTGGGCAAGGGGTAACGCGCGAGCACGCGGGCTATGCCCGGATCGACCGGAATGGTCAGCACGTCGCCGGGAAAGGCTGTAGTGTCCTGACCGGCGCGTTCCTGTTCCGTTGGCACGGGAAATACCTGGGTCGTTCCCAGCACCTGGCGAAAGCCCTGGTACTGGCCAAAGTAAAAGGTCTTGCCTGCCCCGTTGTAGATGCCGTGAAGGATGACCGGACCGCCGTTGGTGAAGCCAAACTCGTTGCGGCGGAAGGGCGGAAGCCGGCCTGGATTCGCGATCGAGGAGTGGTCAAAGTAGTTTCTGGCATCGAAGGCCGAGTTGCGCACAAATTCGAAGAAGGAGCCGTGAAAGCCGCTGCTTCCCGATCGGGTGACGATGTTGGTGAAGCCGGAGGCGCCGCGGCCGATCTCCGCCGGCATCCAGCCCGATTGAGATTGAATCTCCTGCACTGCGTCCACGTTGAAGTTGCTGAACGTGGAACCGCCCATCTCGGGATCGCTGATGTCGGCGCCGTCCATGGCGAAGGTCGCTTCGACGCCGCGCTGGCCGTTAATGGCGAACTGCTGGGTGAAGTTGGTGGCCCCATTGGCGTCGGTCATGGTGCCGGCCGCCAGCAGCAACAACTGGCTGAAGTCACGCTTGTTCAAAGGAAGCTGGCTGACGGATTTGCTCGAGAGGTCAACGCCGCCGGTAGTCTCCTGTTGGCTGGCGAGGGGCTGCAATGAGAGCCCTCCCTTGCCGGTTAGGGTGATCAGCGCGTCCGCCTGAGCGGTAGTCAGATCGATGGATTGGGTAGATGCGATGCGGCGGCCATCCACGGTCACAAAAAGCTCGTACTGAAGAGGCCGGAGTTGGTGGAACGAGAAGTTGCCATCCGCTTGAGTAGTCGCAGTTGCGGTACGGCCAGCGACCATCAGTTCGATCACTGCCCCGCTCAGTGGTTTGCCCGCGGCGTTGTGAAGTTGTCCCCTCCAGCCGGCGTTTTCGTTGAGCGGCTGCTGGGCTTGCAGCGCTTGGGCAAAACTAAACCCTGCGAGTAATAGTCAGCAGTATCTGCAGGATTGCGAGCCGAGCGAAAAAAGCTTGGACGGCTGGACTGAGTTGCGCGACAATCATCCGATCTAAACGGGTCATCCAAGACGCATGCTATCGTGCTTCCCGGATTTCCGTGAAAAGGCTTCTCCCCGTTTTGGAGTCCGATAGGGTCAGAGCGCTTAGAAGTAACCAGGGTTACTGGTGAGTTACCACTTTATCCAGGACGATGCGATTGCACAAAAAGCGAGACAGTGACCCCTCCATTGTGTACACTGCTTGCCCATGGCAAGAGCACGTGTTGCCAGCCCCCTGCCATAGAAGTGTCAAGGAGAGAAGACGATGAGCTTTTGCCAAACCTGCGGAAGCAGCCTGCCCGATGGGAGTTCGACTTGCACAGCGTGTGGAGCTAGCCAGGGGGTGGCTGCCTCCAGTGCAGCGCCCGGGGCGATGCCCGGCTCCGGCCCCATTCCCGGTCCCACTCCCGGTCCTATGCCAGGCGCCATGCCAGCCCCGATGCCCGCAGCCGGAGCCGGTCTTACCCCCAATGTCGCCGGCGCGCTCGCCTACCTGGTCGGTGCCATTACGGGAATCCTGTTTCTGGTGATTGATCCTTTCAAAGCCGATCGATTTGTTCGCTTCCATGCCTTCCAGTCGATCTTCTTCAACCTGGCGTGGATCGCTTTCTGGGTCGTTTGGATGATCGTGGGCCTGGTGCTGGGCGCGGTCTCGCATGGCTTGTTCTTCATCATCCAGCTGCCCATCAATCTGCTGGTCACCGTGGGCGGCTTCTGCATCTGGATCTACCTGATGTATTCCGCTTACCAGGGCAAGACGTTTCAACTGCCGGTTATCGGCGCTTTGGCGGCAACCCAGGCAGGGATTGCGCCGGCAGCCACCGGCCAGCGGCTGTAGGATTCACTCGGGCGCCGGTCTGGCATAACCGGCCGGCGCTTTGGTGTGTCTGGCTAACCTACTGAAACCGGCACCGAACCCGGCTGTTTCTTCGCCGTACCGCGGATGCCGAGCAGGGTCAGGATTGGCGTCGTCAGCATGGTAGTAACCAGCGCCATCACCACCAGCATGGTGAACAGCGTAGGAGTAAAAGCGCCGACGCTGTAGGCGATGTTGAGCACGATCAGCTCCACCAGGCCTCTGGTGTTGAGCAGGGCTCCCAGGGCAACAGCGTCTCTCCAGGATTGTCCGGTCCAGCGACCGGCCAGCGCGGCGCCGCCCATCTTGCCGAAAACAGCCGCCAGCAGGACCACCGCCGCCCAAAGCCACATGTTGGTATCGTTCAGCAGATCCAGCCGGGTCCTCATGCCGGTGAGGGCAAAGAAGAGCGGCAACAAGCAGCACCGAAACCAGCATGTCGAGACGCTCCCGCAGGCGAGTTGCCAGTGGGGGACACGGGGGAAGCAGACCCCGGCAAGGAAGGCGCCGAAAAGCGGATGGACGCCGATTTTGTCCGTGGCCGCCGCGGAGAGGAGCGCGCCCGCGACCACAACGCCAAGTAGCTCAAGGCTTAATTCCGGCTTCTTATAGCGCTCTCACCAGGTACGCCGCCAGGGGGCGAAGACACCGAGCATCGAGCGAAAAGGTAGACGATCAGGCCGCTGAGGCGGAACATCAGCGAGGTAGGAGCGTCCTCTCCACCGATGAACGCCAGGGCGAAGGCCAGCAGGCTCCACGCCACTACGTCATCAACCGCCGCGCATAGGATGGCGGTCGTGCCCAGCGCAGTTCCCTGCAGATTGCGTTCTTCGAGAATGCGGGCCAACACCGGGAAGGCGGTGATACTCATGGCGATGCCCAGGAAGAGCACGAACGGAATGCTGCCGATTCCATGGGGCGCGAAGCGGATGCGCAGCGAATGCGCCAACAAGGCGCCCATGCCGAATGGCAGCAGGATACTCATGCCGCTGGCCATGACCGCAGTCACTCGCTGGCGATAAAGCTGCTCGTAATCAAGCTCCATCCCAATGAGGAAGAGGAAAAGCACCAGTCCGACCGTCGAAAGGGTTTCAAACGGGCCGAAGGAACTGATAGGAAAGAGCTTGGCGGAGAGGTGGGGGGCAAAGCGCCCGAAGACCGACGGTCCAATGAGGATGCCGCCGATGATCTCGCCGATCACGCGCGCCTGGCCGACTTTAAGCGCAAGCCAGCCGCAGCTAACCGTGATCAACAGGATGATGGCCATCTGGGTCAGCAGCAGGGTCATGTGTTCTCAGTTTATCGCTCTACTCCGTCTTTGTGGCCTTGCCCACCACGGGCCGGGACGGTAAATTATTCTTGGCTGGGCGGTTGTCCGCATTTGAAACTCTTCTCTTTCTGTCGTTTCAGCTTGCTCCTGGTATTCGCCGCAACCGTGGCTTCCGCGCACGGGGCAACCCGCGCCGACCTTCTGCGTGGGGCGTACGGACCTTATCGTGCAAATAACGATCTGCTGTTTTATCACCTCGACATACGTGTTGATCCGGAGAAGAAGTTTCTTCAGGGAAAGAACACCATCCGCTTCAGGATGCTCAAGGACGGCAGGCGCATCCAGCTCGATCTGCACCCCGCGCTTCAGATCGACAAGATTCTGCTGGGTGGGGTTCGACTCCGATACACGCGCGATTCAGGCGCGGTCTTCGTCGACTTCCCTCAGACTCTAAAAGCGGGTCGTGAGTACACTATCGAGTTCTACTACTCCGGCCATCCGGTCGAAACGGGCCGCTTCGGCGCCATCACTTTCCGCAAAGATCCCGCGGGCCATCCCTGGATCAACACCGCGTGCGAAGAGACGGGCGCCAGCGTATGGTGGCCGAACAAAGACCAGTGGCGCGATGAAGTGGAAGGCATGGAGATCAGCGTAGCGATTCCCAACGGCCTGGTCGATGTCTCCAACGGAAAATTCGTGGGCAAGACTGATCTCGGTGATGGTTACACACGCTGGGACTGGCTGGTTCATTACCCCATCAACAATTACGACGTCTCTCTGAATATCGGCAACTACGTGCACTTCTCCGATCGCCTGGGCGATCTGCCCCTTGATTTTTATGTGCTGCCCGAGGACAAGCCGAAGGCGGAGCAGCAATTCACCCAGGCAAAAGGCATGCTGCAGATCTTTGGCCACTACTTCGGTGACTATCCCTTTCCCCAGGACGGTTACAAGTTGATCGAGGTGCCGTATTCCGGGATGGAACACCAGACAGCGGTGACCTATGGCAATCACTTCACCAACGGCTACCTGGGACGGGACTGGGCCGGTTCCGGGCTAAGCCTCCGCTTCGACTTCATCATCATCCACGAAAGCGCGCATGAGTGGTTCGGCAACAGCGTCACCGCCGCTGACCGGTCAGACATGTGGATTCATGAGGGCTTTGCCACCTACATGGAAAGCCTGTACGTGGAATCGCGCTGGGGTCGAGCCGACGCCCTGAAATATCTCAACGGATTGAAGCCCAAGGTGAAAAACCTGGAGCCGATCATCTCCGCGCGCGGTGTCAACAGCACGCCGCCGATCGACCAATACTTCAAGGGCGCGCTGTTTCTCAACACCCTGCGCAGCGTGGTCGATAACGACCCGCGCTGGTGGGCACTGCTGCATGGGTTCTACCAACACTTCAAGTATCAGAACATCATGACCGAGGATGTGGTCGCAGTACTTCAACCAACAAACCGGGATGAACCTGACGCCCATCTTCGATGAATATTTACGGCATGCGGCGTTGCCGGTTCTCCAACTGAAGTGGGGTCCAGGAGGAAACATCCGCTACCGATGGCAGGCGGATGAGCCTGCCTTCGCGATGCCGGTGCTGGTAGGCAGCCCGAAGCACTGGCAAAAAATTACAGCCCACGACCGGCTGGCAAACGATGCAGACGCCACTATCGAAAGACCAGTTCCAGGTAGCGACCGACCTGTTCTACATCAAGGTAGACTGGATGCCGTGACGATTGAACTTTCTCCTATTGCCGCTCGCGTCCTCGGATCGTTGGTAGAAAAAGAAATTACCACGCCCGAGTATTATCCTCTTTCTCTGAATGCGCTGGCGAACGCCTGCAACCAGAAAAACAACCGCGAGCCGGTGACCAATCTGGACGAAGGTGAGATCCGGCAGGCACTCCACAGGCTGGAAGACTTCGGGCTGGCGAGCGCCGCGCGCGGGACGGAAAGCCGCGTGGCCAAGTATGAGCACCACATGCAGGAGGTGTTCAACTTCACCCGTGGAGAGATCGCTGTGATGTGTGTTCTGTTGCTGCGCGGCCCGCAAACACCCGGCGAGTTGCGGGGAAGGACGGAACGGATGCATCGCTTTGAGGAGCTGAGTGACGTGCAGTCGACACTGCAGCGGTTGATGCAGCGCGAACCACCGCTTGCGATGGTGCTCCCACGCCAGCCCGGCACCAAGGAAGCCCGGTATGCCCATCTTTTGTCGGGCGAAGTGATGGAGGCCGCCCCTATAGAGACATCGCTGCCCGGACGAGGAACGTCCCACCTCGAAGCCGAAGTCGCCGCACTACGACAGGAAGTAGCGCAACTAAGGGAGCAGGTGGAGCGAGTGCTGCGGTTGGTGGAGTAGGACGGCCTGTGTGGGAACACGGCCATTACAAGGCGAGTCCCGGAGGGACGGCTGAACTTCAGAGCTGTCCAAATTAGATTTTAAAATGCCTCGGTTTAGAACCGCTTCATCCAGCACGCCCTTTCGCCCGATCTCTCCTTTTCATCGCCATGCACGATGCCTGACACGGTGCGTGGGCCTTCCGACGGGGCGCATGAGTTAGCCACGCCACGGCTCCGGAAACCGGGGAGCCGGAGCGGATCTGCGGTGCGCCATACGTGTGCCCCGCTCCTACCGGTCCACAATTCCACTGGCATCCACCGAATCCTCCTGGAACATCGACCGTCCCCTTGTTATTCCGGGTTTCCAGGATTAGGCCGTAGAACCGCAGATCCACTCGGCTGCCTGCGGGACGACAAACAGGAGAGGTCGTGGCAAGGAAAGGGCGGTTCCTAAACCAGGAATTTTAAAATCTATTTGGACACGGACTAAGTTCAGACGTCCCTACGGGACTCGGTTGCCGTTCTTATCAGGCTTAGCGATGACTCAACCGCAGGCTCTGCCAGCTGGCGTCAGTAGTCCAGCCACCGTCCACCACCAGTGCGTGGCCATTCACAAAACCGCTCTGCACCGGGTCAGCCAGGAACAGGATGGCCTTGGCAATGTCGTCAGGTGACGCAAAACGGCCCATCGGGTTCACACCAATGATGTCCTCATCGGTGTAAGTGCCGTTTGCCTGATCGGCTGCGTCCATTTCCGTCTTGACCCACCCCGGACAAACAGCATTGCAACGCACGCCGCGCCCTCCCCACTCCGCAGCCAACGTGCGCGTAAGCCCAATGAGCCCGTGCTTGGATGCGTTGTAGGCGGCGCGGTCGGCAATGCCGGCAAGCCCGGCAATCGATGCCACATTCACGATGCTGCCGGCACGCTCCCGCAGCATCATCTTCCCGAAAGCGCGAGCCAGCAGAAACGGCGCGACCAGGTTGACTTCGAGCACCCGGCGAAAGGTCCGTGCTTCGATCGTTTCCGCCGGGGCGATCGAGCTGATGCCGGCGTTGTTGACCAGCACGTCGACCGGTTCCATCGCGCGCGGATCGCTTCGGCCGTGCCTTCGACCACCGCCTCATCAGATAGATCACCGGGAAAGTCTGCGGCTTCGCAGCCGGTTGCGCGCACGGCGGCAAGCGTGGAAGCGCACGATTGCAGATCCAGCAGAGCCAGGGAATAACCAGCCCCGGCAAGGATCTCAGCAGTACGGCGGCCAATACCCTGGGCCGCTCCTGTAACGACAGCTAATTTCATGACAAAAGACTCCGATCGTTTCCAAGGTACTAGAATCCGGTTCAACATCCTCGGCTGTTATCATGGAGATACCGTCCCCAACGGTCCACGATCGTGAGCACCGTTCTTTCCCTGCTT
The DNA here is from genome assembly GCA_963847155.1 of uncultured Acidobacteriaceae bacterium. Lineage (GTDB taxonomy): Bacteria > Acidobacteriota > Terriglobia > Terriglobales > Acidobacteriaceae > PALSA-350. Next base: position 18,197 of record CAWJZH010000019.1, read on the forward strand.
ACCCTCCCCGAAGTTCAGCGTACCGGCAACCGAATGACGGAAGAGGTCCAGAAGCATGGCGACCAACGGAAGCCTCTCAAAAGAGACCGCAAAGATCCGCAAAATTGCATTTGTGGGCGATCACCTGCCGCGTAAGTGCGGTATCGCCACGTTCACCACCGATCTGCTGTCCGCCGTGCAAAACCAATATCCGCAAAGCCAGTGCCTATGCGTTTCGGTCAACGACATAGAGGGCGGGTACGACTATCCGGAAGTAGTTCGCTTCGAGATCGAAGAACAGGATCTGCCGTCTTACCTGCGTGCTGCTGATTTTCTCAATATCAGCGATGTGGACATCGTGTGCCTGCAGCATGAGTTCGGCATATTCGGCGGCCCGGTCGGCGGTCACATTCTGGCCATGCTGCGCGAGTTGAAAATGCCGGTGGTTACGACTCTGCATACCATCCTGCGCGAACCCAAACCAGACCAGCGGCGCGTGATCGAAGAGCTGATTGCCCTCTCGACCCGGCTGGTGGTAATGGCCGATCGCGGACGGCAGATGCTGCACGAGATCTACCAGGCGCCGCTGAGCAAGATCGATCTGGTTCCTCATGGCATTCTCGACGTCCCGTTTGTGGATCCCACCTATTTCAAGGACCAGTTCCAGGTGGAAGGCCGCACCGTGTTGCTTACCTTCGGCTTGCTCTCCCCGAACAAGGGCATCGAATATGTGCTCAATGCCCTGCCCGCAGTTCTGGCGGAGTTTCCCGATGTGGTGTACATCGTGCTGGGCGCCACCCATCCCAATGAATTGCGCAGGTATGGAGAAGCCTACCGGCTGAGCCTGGAAATTCTGGCCACCAAGAACAAACTGGAAAAGCACGTTATCTTCTACAACCAGTTCGTGGATCCGCAAAACCTGACGGAGTTCATGGGCGCCGCCGATCTCTACATCACGCCCTACCTGAATGAAGCACAGATCACCTCGGGCACGCTCTCGTTTGCCTTCGGTTCAGGCAAAGCAGTGGTTTCGACTCCGTACTGGCATGCCGCAGATCTGCTGGCCGACGGCCGAGGCGCGCTGGTGCCGTTTGCTGACTCGTCTGCCATGGCGGAGCAGATTCTTGGCCTGCTGCGCGACGATACACGGCGCAACGCCATGCGCACGAATGCTTACCGGCTAGGGCGGGAGATGATCTGGTCCAATGTGGCCCAGCTCTACATGCACAGCTTCGAACTGGCTCGCCTCGAAGCCGCGCCTTTGCCGCGCAAATCTCTGGCGATCAAAACCCTCGACCAGAAACATCGAGAACTGCCGGAGCTGAAGCTGACCCACCTCTCCCGGATGACGGATTCCACCGGCGTGTTTCAGCATGCGATCTTCAGCGTGCCCAATTTCAGCGAGGGCTACTGCACCGACGACAATGCCCGTGCCTTCATTCTTGCGGTGCTGATGGCGGAACTTGCCGACGATGCAGAAATTGAGCGGAGCCTGGCCAGCACCAGCGCGGCCTTTCTCCACCATGCGTTCGACCCCGCGAGTGGGCGATTTCACAACCACATGAGTTTCGAGCGCCGATGGCTGGACGAACAGGGATCGGAAGACAGCCACGGCCGGGCGCTGTGGGCGCTGGGAGTGGGCGTAGGACGGTCACAGTTGCGTAATTTTCAGATGATGGCCGGCCAGCTCTTTGCCCGGGCCCTGCCAGCGTTGAGCGAATTCAGCTCGCCACGCGCGTGGGCCTTCGGTCTCCTGGGTATCCACGAGTACCTGCGGCGGTTGGGCGGCGATAGCCAGGTGAACCAGGCGCGGGAGACACTCACCGCTCGATTGATGGAGCTGTACGACCGGCATGCGCATGCCGATTGGCACTGGTTTGAGGAAGAGCTCTCGTATGACAACGCAAGGCTCTCCCATGCCTTGATTGTGAGCGGACGGGCCACCGGGCAGGAGGCTGTTTTGAACCGCGGACTCAAAACCCTGCGCTGGCTGACGGAGCAGCAGACCACGGAGAAAGGGCTACCTGCGGCCCATCGGCAGCAACGGGTTCTATCACCGGGGCGGCGCGCGGGCCAATTTCGACCAGCAGCCAATTGAGGCCCAGGCTACCGTCGCGGCCTGTCTTGAAGCCTATCGGGCGACGGCGGATCTGCGCTGGTACGAGCAGGCGGAACACGCCTTCGACTGGTTCATCGGCGGCAACGATCTCGGCCTCGAGCTCTACGTGCCTGAGACCGGCGGATGCCGCGATGGCTTGCATATAGACCGGGTGAACGGAAACCAGGGAGCCGAGTCCACGCTGGCCTTTCTGCTGTCGCTGGTGGAGATGCGCCAGGCGCAGAACATGCTGACCAGCTTTAAGCAACCCATCACCGCCGAGGACTACCCTCCCCTGCCTATCTCGGTGGGGTGAGTGTCTTGAAGGGACTCCAAGGACTATGTACCGGAAGAGCACGTTTAAGCACTTGTTCTGTAAAGAAACGCCCAAACAGAGGAAACGCTCGCAGAGCCTGTGATCCACTGATACCTGCTCTTGTATTTGCGCGACAAGAAATGGGACCCCAATGGGAAATGGAACTGCACTGGCGATTCCTCTGAAGCGTTCTAAAACCGTGCTGAGGCCAGATCCGTCGCGCGTCCTTTTGCGGCAGTTTGATCCCGGGAATGCCCAACGCATGAGTGGGATCGTAAAAAGAATTATGGCTTTGCCGGAGGCACAGGTCGGCACGCTGCTCAAGCAGGTTTCGGCCGACTTTGCGCAGCGCCACCGTAATTTGCCGCAACGCTTTCTGGATCGCTTCGAAGATCTGGAGGAGTTGCTGCCGGAAGGCGCCGCGATCACGCCAGCAACGGCGGCTGCTGATCGGCTCCTACTTTTTGTCGGAATACTCATTGGAATCGGCTGCGCTGTTCAGTCCATCGATGGTGCCCCACCCGGACCAGACAAATTTGCCACCCGGCGCCGTGCGCTTCATTCTTAGCCTGCGCGCGACCGGAGAAGGACACGTCTCCTCGATCACGTTTCGCAGCGGAATCGTGCACAGCGATCTTCGTATTGAAGTGGATCCCGCAGGCAGCTTGCTCACGGAGCCGCGCCAGATCGCCAACACCGTCTATGAAGGCCCGCTGTTTCAGCGAAAACTCTGGGAGCTCGGCTTGGAGAGCGACTTTACCCGCCGGGTATTGAAAAGGCTGGGACGCGCTTTTGGACTGGCGCAATTGAAGGATGCCCTCGCTGCGGAGTTGCAGAAGCTCCGGCCACGCCCAGGGAGAAATAGGGGAAGACGAGCTGAGAGCGCAGAGCATCTGGATGCTGGCCCGCTCCAACTATGAGGTGCAGTTTGACCCGGAGCAGGATCTTTCTGAGCGGATCATCTTTCCTTCCACGCCTTCGCAACGCAACGGCATCGAGGATGCCCGCTTTGTGCGCTTCCGCAAGGACAATGGCGAGCATGTGTACTTTGCCACCTTTACCGCCTACGACGGCAGAGTCATCATGCCGGAGCTGCTCGAGACCTCTGACTTTCTCCGCTTCCGATTTATTTCATTGAACGGCCCCGAAGCGGAGAACAAGGGCATGGCGCTGTTTCCGCGCAAGGTGAATGGCTCCTACGCCATGATTTCCCGGCAGGACAACGAGAACATCTTTCTCATGTGTTCGGATAACGTGCATTTCTGGAACGAACGCCACTTACTGCTGAAGCCAGCGTTTCCCTGGGAGCTGGTGCAGATTGGGAACTGCGGCTCGCCCATTGAGACCGAGGCCGGATGGCTGGTGCTGAGCCACGGAGTAGGGCCGATGCGCCAGTACTGCATTGGCGCCTTCCTGCTCGACCTGAAGCAGCCATCCAGAGTGATCGGCCGGCTGCGTGAGCCGATGATGACACCGGAGCCGAGTGAGCGCGAAGGCTACGTACCCAACGTGGTTTATTCCTGCGGCGCCTTGTTGCACCAGGGCGAACTGATCATTCCTTATGGGCTCGCCGATCACGCCACCGGCTTTGCCACCGTCGCCCTGGACGATGTGCTGGCGGCCATGTCCTAGAGAATGGTCCTCAAAACAAAGAGTGGCTATCCTATCGCCGGTCGCCTGGCGAACGCCGCCGCGCCAATATGGCGCCTGGGAAACAGTGGCCGGCAACATCGCCGAAGGCCTGGTGGACCGGGGATGGGATGTGACCCTCTTCGCCACCGGCGATTCGCTCACCCGCGCCCATCTGCATGCAGTGGTAGAACGGGGCTACGAAGAGGATCGCTCGATCGATCCCAAAGTAGCTGAATACCTGCATATCGCAGAGGTTTTTGAGCACGCCGCGGAGTTTGACCTGATCCACAGCCATTATGACTTTATGGCGTTGGCCTACACGAGGCTGGTGAAGACGCCAGTGTTGACCACGATCCACGGCTTCTCCTCGCCGCGCATCATGCCGGTCTACGAGAAGTACCGTGACGGATATTTCGTTTCCATCAGCGATTCCGATCGCGCGCCAGGGCTCAATTACCTGGCAACGGTCTACAACGGAATCGACCTCGCACTGTATCCCCAGCGCAAAACCAGGGGAGAGCAACTCATCTTCATCGGCCGGATACATCCGGATAAGGGCGTTCACCTGGCGATCCAGACCGCACTCCTGAGTGGCCGGCGGTTATTGATCGCCGGCATCGTGCAGGACACGGCCTACTTCCGGGACGAAGATTGAGCCGCACCTGGACGATAAGCAAATCCGCTACGTGGGGCCGGTTGGAGTGGAGGAGAAGAATGCCCTGTTCGCGCAGGCGTACGCCCTGGTTCACCTGAATACCATCCCGGAACGCTTCGGGCTGGTGCTGGCCGAGGCTAACGCGGCGGGTGTTCCGGTGATCGCAATGGATCTTGGCTCCTGCCGCGAGGTGATCGAGCAGGGGGTGACAGGATTTCTGGTGAACGATGTCGCCGAGGCGGTGAAGGCGCTGGACGGCGTGCCTTCCATACAGGACGGCGCCTGCAGAAAAAGAGTGGAAGAACGGTTCTCGATCGCAACTATGGTGGCAGCGTATGAGCGGGTCTACGCCAGCATTTTTGAGCGGGAAAGGCAGGGTGACCGGGCTATCCATCATCCTTTCGGTCGATGACAAAGGTAACCGCAAAGATCACTATCAACAGGCACTTACGGGTCTTTGCCCATCCTCTGGACAAGGTAAGATGGTGCGGGCCAACTATGAGCCAAGGCGCAACGGCAAGCGAGATCGTGTTGAGCGAACAAGTAGGCAGTCGCGCGTTGATGCTCTTCGACGGGCTGTGTGGGCTGTGCAACGGCGCCGTGCGATGGGTCACCCAACATGATCAAGCCGATCGCTTTCGCTTCACACCCCTGCAGTCCGAACTGACCGCGGTCATTCTCAGCCGGCATGGCATTGACCGCGAGGCAGTGCTCCGAAGCAACACCGTCTACCTGGTGCTGGACGCCGGCACGGAGCACGAAAGACTGTTGACGAAGTCGAACGTGACCGTCAACATGCTGCTGCTCCTGGGTGGACGCTGGCGGGTATTGGGATATTTGCTGCGCGCAGTGCCCGCGTTTCTGCGCAATGCGGCCTACGGATTGTTCGCGCGCAATCGCTACCGGTTGACCGGCCGATATGAAGTTTGCCCTTTACCGACAGATGCAGAACGGATGAAATTTCTCCGCTGAGTGCCCATGCGATTGGTGCAATTGAAAGCCGGCGAGCTGCGCCGCGTCGCGGTGGTGGAAGAACCGAAGCTGCGATTGTTACGCGACTTCGACTCCATGTACGCCCTGGCCCAGGCGGCGATCGCGAACGGCGGCAACCTGACCAGCCTGGCCGGCAACCATCTCACTGATGATCTCATCGACTACGACCAGGTTTACCAAGGACGCGCCGAGTGGAAGCTGCTCGCGCCCATCGATCACCCGCAGGAGATAGCCCGCTGCCTGGTATCCGGCACCGGCCTGACCCACCTCGGCAGCGCGCGCGATCGAGCCTCCATGCACATGGCCAAGGAGCAGGAACTCACCGACAGCATGAAGATGTTTCGCTGGGGCGTAGAAGGCGGCCGGCCCGGTGACGGCGAGATCGGGATTGCCCCCGAGTGGTTCCACAAAGGTTATGGCTCGATGGTGCACCCGCATGGCGACCCTCTGGTCGTCCCCGCCTACGCGGAGGATGGCGGCGAGGAGGCTGAGATCGCGGTCGCTTATGTGATCGGTCCTGATGGCCGGCCCTATCGGGTGGGCATGACCCAGGGCAACGAATTCTCTGACCATCGCTTCGAGAAGAAGAACTACCTCAACCTCGCAGGATCCAAGTTGCGCACCTGTTCCATCGGGCCTGAACTTGTGATTGATCCGGATTTTCGAAGCGTGCCAGGTACGGTGACCATTGAACGCGGTGGCCAGTAATTTCTGGTCGCAACCCATCTCGAGCGGTGAAGAGGAGATGTCCCACAGCCTGCGCAACCTGGAACACCACCATTTCAAGTTCGAGCTGCACCGGCGTCCGGGAGACGTGCACATTCATTTTCTCGGCGCTCATTCGCTAAGCTTTGGACAAGGAATCGAGCTTAAGGATGGCGACGTGATGGAGATCCACTTTAACGGCTTCGGGCGTCCATTGCGTAATCCCGTCGAAGTGACTACGAAAAAAGATGCGGCGGTAGAGGTGATTACGCTCGTCTAACAGCCGAAGCCCTATGCCGACCCTTTCCCTCTCTCCCAGTCCGCGCCGCCCTCGGAGCCCTGGCTCTCGCCTTTCTCGCTCATGCCCAACAGGCCGAAAAGCCGGTAACTCATGGCATTTCCATCGCCAACATGGACCCTTCCAGTCAAACCGGGTGACGATTTCTACCTTTACGCCAATGGCGGCTGGTTGAAGCGCACCGTCATTCCGCCGGATCGCAGCAGCATCAGCGTCTTCACGATGCTGAACGATCTAAGCAACCAACGCACCCGCACCCTGATTGAGGACGCGGGCAAAGCCAACGCGCCAGCGGGCTCAGATACCCGTAAAGTCGCCGACCTGTATCACTCGTACATGGACGAAGCCGGCATCGAGTCCCATGGCCTGACGCCCATTGAGCCATCCCTCAAAGCAGTGGCCGCCATTGCCGACAAGACCCAACTGGCGCGCGCCCTGGGCGAGAGCCTGCGCGCCGACGTCGACGCGCTCAACAACACCAATTTTCATACCCACAATTTATTTGGATTGTGGGTCGCCCCGGGCTTTTCCGATTCGGCTCATTACGCCCCTTACTTGTTCCAGGGCGGTCTGGAACTACCCAATCGCGAGTACTATCTCTCCGACACCGACAGCATGCGCAAGATACGGACCAAGTACCAGGCCCATATCGCGGCCATGCTGAGGCTTGCCGGCTTCGCCGATGCCGACGCTCGGGCTGCCCGCATCTTTGCGCTCGAACATGCCATCGCACAAACCCATTGGAGCCTGGCGGACAACCAGGAAGTGGCAAAGGCGAACAATCCCTGGAAGCGGAGCGATTTCCCGGTAAAGGCCCCGGGGCTTAACTGGGACGAATACTTTCGCGGCGCGGGTCTGAGCCAGCAATCAGCGTTTATCGTCTGGCAGCCTTCCGCATTTACCGGGGAAGCGGCCCTGGTCAACTCCACTTCGCTCGATGCCTGGAAAGACTGGCTTGCTTATCATCTGATCGAAACCTACGCGGGTGTCTTGCCCAAGGCGCTCGCTGACGAGGAATTCGCCTTTGAGGGTCCGGTGCTTTCCGGCACGCTGCAGCAGCGCCCCCGCTGGCAGCGTGGCGTGGCGGTGGTCAACGGTGAGCTGGGCGACGCGGTCGGCAAGATGTACGCGCAACGGTACTTTCCTGCGCAGGACAAAGCGGACGCAGAAGCGTTGGTAGCCCACATCATTGCCAATTATCGCGAGCGATTGCGCGCGATTGACGTGGATGGCGCCGGCAACCAAAACAGAGGCGATCGCCAAGCTCAACGCTCTGTACGTGGGCATCGGCTATCCGGAAAGCTGGCATGATTATTCCGGCTACGAAGTAAAGCCGGACGACATCGTCGGCAATCTTCGCCGCGGCCGCCTCTTCTATTACCACTTCAACGTGGCGCGCATCGGTAAGCCGGTGAATCGCAAGGAATGGTCGATGACCCCGCAGACCGTGAATGCGGTGAACCTTCCTCTGCAGAATGCGCTCAACTTCCCTGCCGCGATTTTGCAGCCTCCATTCTTCGATCCCGCGGCGCCGAACGCTGCCAACTACGGCGCGATCGGCTCGGTGATCGGTCATGAGATCAGCCACACCTTCGATACCGAGGGCAGCGCGTTCGACGCCCAGGGCCGCATGCGCAATTGGTGGACGCCCGCGGACTTCGCACACTTTCGAGCCTCGACCGCCAAACTCGCCGCCCAGTACGACACCTACAAACCATTTCCTGACCTTTCCTTAAACGGCAAGCAGACACTGGCCGAAGATGTCGCCGATATCGCCGGCATCTCCGCGGCCTACGATGGTTACCGATCTTCCCTTCAAGGGAAAGCCGCCCCTTCCGCGCATGGATTCAACGGAGACCAGCAATTCTTCATCGCCTTCGGCCAGAACTATGCATCGAAGACGCGCCCCGCAGCACTACGCCAACAGGTCTTGACCGATTCGCACGCCCCGGGCGAGTATCGCGCAGACACGGTGCGCAACGTGGACGCGTGGTACCAGGCATTCGACGTTAAGCCCGGACAGGCACTGTATCTCGCCCCACAGGATCGAGTGAAGATCTGGTGAGAACGTGGCCAAAAGGGTAGGCTGTTTGCGTGAGCAAAGACGAAGCTGAGCTGCTCTCGATCGAGGGGCAAGAGGTCCGGGTAACGCACCCGGACAAGCCTTATTTTTCCCGGCAGACGAAGCTGTCGAAGATCGACCTGGTGCGCTATTACTTGTCGGTCGCACCGGGAGCGCTTGCAGGAATCCGGGATCGCCCGATCGTTCTGAAGCGGTTCGTGAACGGCGCTGAGGCGGAAGCGTTTTATCAGAAGCGCGCACCTGGCGATCGCCCCTCCTGGATGCGGACGGTCACGCTGTCCTTTCCTTCCGGCCGCACCGCCGAAGAGATCGTGGTCGACAATGCGGCCGGGTTGGCCTGGATCGTCAACCTGGGCTGCATCGAGTTACATCCGCATCCGGTCCGTTCCGCCGATCTTGACCACCCGGACGAGTTGCGGGTCGATCTCGATCCGGGTCCGGGCGTCGGCTGGACGGATGTTCGCCAGGTCGCGCTGGAGGTGAAGGCAGCTGCTCGAGGAGCTGGGCCTTCGCGGCTGGCCCAAGACCAGCGGCTCCCGCGGGATGCATGTGAATGTGCGCATCGAACCGCGCTGGACCTTCAGCGAGGTGCGCCGCGCGGCGCTTGCGTTATCGCGTGCGGTGGAGCGGCGCGTTCCTGCGCTGGCCAGTTCGAAATGGTGGAAGGAAGAACGCCACGGCGTGTTCCTGGACTACAACCAGAACGCCAAGGATCGGACGACCTGCTCCGCGTACTCGGTGCGGCCGCTGCCCGACGCCCGCGTGTCCGCGCCTCTTCATTGGCACGAGGTGCCTGAGTGCGATCCGGCGGATTTTACCGTGCTCACCATGCCGGCGCGCTTCGCGGAGATCGGCGATCCGCACGCAGACATGGATGCCGCGGCGGGTTCGCTCGAACATTTGCTGGAGCTGGCGGCAAAAGATGAGTCCGCCGGGATTGGGCGACGCGCCATGGCCGCCGCACTTTCGCAAGATGGAAGGCGAGGCGCCCCGAGTGGCTCCGTCGCGTGCCAAGTCCGCCGCCAAGAAGGCGCCGCCGCGGACGAAGATGCCTCTGATCGTGGTCGCGAACTCTCCCAGCAAAGAAGATGCGCTCGCCGGTCTGGAAAGATGGAAGAGCAAACACCCTGAGGCAGCCGCGCTTCTGGCCGTGGACGATGTGCTGGTCGATTCCATGCGCGGCACGTCGTCGACGTGGACCCGCATACGAGTCAACCTCCGCCACGTGCCCGAAGAGCAAAGGCCGCCGCAGGAAACTCCCGACCCGGACGATGATCCCACCCGCGAATGGCGCACCGCGGAAGCGAACCATGAAAAAGCCTGTGCTGAGTTCCAGAATCTAGTTCCGGACCGACGAAATCAAGACGGGAACAGAACGGGTCGTCTGGCATCCACGCACCCGTCCTGTTCCCTCTGCAATCGTTCAGCGGCCGGTGGCGAAAATTTCCGCCAGCTCTTGCGGCGGAACCACTTCCAGTTGCGCGTAGGTACAGTCCCTCGGCTGCTTGTCCGTGCGCCACCTGCGGAATTGCGCCATGTGGCGGAAAGCGGCTGCCCTGCATGTGCTCGTAAGCCACTTCCACCACCAGCTCCGGCCGCAGCGGCTCCCAGGAAAGGTCTTTACCCTGGCTCCAGCGGCTCTGGCCGCCCGGCATGCGTTGCTCACCCGCGTCCAGGCTCCGCCCAGCCAGCCCCAAGGATGATTGCCGAGCGCATCTTCGGTAGGGCGCGAGAAATTCTGCCAGCTCGCGACGCTTCGCCTGCGGTGAAACTCGCGCAGACGCCAACGTGCTGCAGGGCTCCGGAATCATCGAACAGCCCCAGCAGCAGCGAGCCGACGTTGCCCTCGCCCGTCTTATGCCAGCGAAACCCGGCAACGACGCAGTCGCAATCGCGCTCGTGCTTGATCTTGAGCATCACTCGCTTATCAGGCTCGTACGTTCCGTTCATCTGCTTGGCGATGACGCCATCGAGCCCCGCGCCCTCAAAACGGCGAAACCAATCCGAGGCAACACTCACTTCGTCGGTTGCAGGAGTGATATGGATCGGCGGCGGAGCCGCGCCCAGCATCCGCTCCAACTGCTTTCGCCGCTCTTGGAACGGCTCGCCACACAGATTGCGGTCGCCCTCGCAGAGCAGGTCGAAGAACACCATGGATGCCGGCGTTTGCTGCGACAGCAGCTTCACCCGCGAAGCAGCGGGATGAATGCGGAGCTGGAGTAAATCGAAGTCCAGACCACGCTCAGTCGCGATCACGATTTCGCCGTCGAGCACGCATCGCTCCGGCAATCGCGCGCGCAAAGTCTCGACCAGCTCAGGGAAATAGCGGTTCAGCGACTTTTGGTCCCGGCTCTGGAGCAGGATGTCGTCTCCATCGCGAAAGACCAGGGCTCGAAAACCATCCCACTTCGGTTCAAATACCCAGCGTTCGCCTGCGGGCAATTCGCCGACTCGTTTGGCCAGCATGGGCAAGACCGGCGGGTTCACAGGAAGCTGCATGCCCCATGGTATCGCCTGCCATGCGCGCGCTATTCTAGAAATCCGCATGCCACTCAACCCACGCAGAACCGTTTCTGACCTGAACCAGCTTCGCGCGCTCACCGCGGACGACCACGGAGCACAACGCATCGCCTGGAGCGAAACCTGGCTCAAAGCGCGCGCCTGGTTTCAGAGCAAGCTGGCAGAACTGCCGGTAGAGCACCACCTGGATGCCGCGGGAAACTCCTGGACCACGCTCCGCGGCGAATCCGATCGCACCCTTATCCTCGGCAGTCATCTCGACTCCGTCCCCAACGGCGGTTGGCTGGACGGCTGCCTCGGGGTTCTCGCCAGCTTCGAGGTGCTGCGCAGCCTGGCCGAGGACTACCACGGCAAACCGCCGGTCACCATTCGCCTGGTGGACTGGGCCGACGAGGAGGGCGCCCGCTTTGGCCGCAGCCTCTTCGGTTCCTCTGCATTTGCCGGGACCCACTCCATACAAGCCGATCGCGGCCGGACGGACCGCGATGGAATCCGCCTGGAAGATGCTTTGCGCCAGTGCCATGTCGACGTCGACCGCATCGGGGATGCGGGCATCGAGCGGGCTCACGCCGCGGCCTACCTGGAGCTGCATATAGAGCAGGGACCGGTCCTCGAACGCCTGAGTCTGCCCCTGGGCGTGGTGCTCGGCACCAAGGGAGTGGAGCGCCACGCGATCACCTTCCATGGCCAGGAGGCACATTCCGGGTCCACGCCTATGGCGGTGCGCCGCGATGCCCTCGCCGCCGCGGCCAAGCTCGCGCTCGAGATTCGCCCCATTGCCCGCAAACATCCGGACGCGGTCGCGACCATGGGCAGCGTCAAGACCTTTCCCGGCATCGTGACCGCGGTCGTCGGCCGCTGCGAAACCACGCTGGACATGCGCGATCTGGATGCGGGCGTGCTGGCATCGATGTTGGCCGAAGCCCAGGAAGCCAGCCGCCGGTTCGCCGCGGAAGAGGGCTGTACGGTGGAGTGGTCAAGGATCTGGAGCATCGAACCGATCCCGTTTGATCCGGCGCTGATCGAGCTTTGCGACCAGGCGGTTCGCGAGACCGCGGGCACTTCTCACCGGCTACCGTCAGGACCTCTGCACGATGCCGCCGAGGTCGCGCGGGCCGGGATTCCGGTGGTGATGATGTTCACTCAATCGCTCGCCGGCCTCAGCCACAACCCGGCGGAAAACACCAAGACGGAGCATCTGGAGCTGGCGGTACAAGCCTTCGACCGGCTGGCCAGAAAAACCATGCATGCCACGTCTCAGCCGGCAAACCACTTCGTACGAAGGGCACGGCTTCAGCCGTGCCATAAACGACCGGTGGAAGAGTGGCTTTAGCCCCTGAGGTACGGCATTTTGCTACCCTCCGAACGACTTAGCGCTAGGAATAACAAAATTGCGTACATCAGGAGCCAAAGCCCTCTTCAGTTGCAGCATTTTATGGCACGGCTGAAGCCGTGCACTTCGTACAACGCTGCTTTTCGCATCTCGCTCGATTTCACGAGATGTGGGGCTCCGGGTTTGTATTTGGCAGGGACCCACCCATAGTGCATAATGGTGGTTTCCCCACTAACGACGCAGGGAGAGGGTATCGCCCGAATGAGCGGTCAAACTTCTTTTGTCCAGCAGGCACCGGTGCACCCGGAAACCTCTGCGCGCTTCGGGGATCTGCATCCGCCGCTTGACCGGCAGGCCGCGATTCCTGAGTCCAATCGCTGCCTCTACTGCTTCGATGCGCCCTGCACGGCGGCTTGCCCCACGCACATCGACGTGCCCCGGTTTATCAAGAAGATCGCCAGCGGCAACCTGGCTGGATCGGCCCGCACCATCCTGGACGCCAATATCCTGGGCGCCAGCTGCGCCCGCGCCTGCCCGGTCGAGGTGCTGTGCGAAGGCTCCTGCGTGATGCACCGCTACAACAAGCAGCCCATCCAAATCGCACGGCTGCAGCGCTTTGCCATGGACTCGCTCCACGCGAGCGGCGCCCCGCTTCCCTTTACTCCGGCAGCAGATACCGGCCGCTCGGTCGCGCTCATCGGCGCCGGCCCGGCCTCGCTTGCCTGCGCGGCCGAACTGCGCCGTCGCGGCATCCGGGCCATCCTCTACGACGCGCGGCCCTTGCCCGGGGGCCTGAACACCTATGGCGTCGCGGAATACAAGCTCCCGCTGGTCGAGAGCCTGCGCGAAATCGAAATGCTCTCGCAGCTCGGAGTGGAATTTCACTTCAACACCCTCATCGATGCCCAGGGCCTCGCCGACCTCGAACGCGACCACGATGCCGTCTTCCTCGGGATCGGGCTGGGCGCCATCCACAAGCTTGGCGTCCCCGGCGAAGAACTGCCCGGCGTAACCAACGCGCTCGACCTGATCGCTGGCTACAAGTCCGGCACATGCACCATCGACGCCGCCGCGGGTGGTCGTCGTCGGCGCAGGCAACACCGCCATCGATGCCGCCGTTGCCGCGGTCCGTCTGGGCTCGAGCGATGTGCACATCGTCTACCGCCGCGGCGCGGAGCAGATGTCCGCCTTTGCCTTCGAATACGAGCACGCGCGCCTGGAGGGAGTGAAGTTCCTCTGGCATGTGCAGCCCACGCGAATTCTGGGCGCGCGCCGCCGTGGAAGGTCTGGAGCTGATCACCTTGGCGGCCTCCGCGGATGGATCGATCGTCCCCCAACCGGGTTCGGAATTCAGCCTCCCGGCGGATCTGGTAGTCCTGGCCATCGGGCAAGCCAACCAAACCAGCCTGTCGGAAAAGATTCAACTCCAACGCGGCCGCATCGTCATCGATCGAGCTACCGGCCAGACCTCGGTTCCAAAATACTTTTCCGGCGGGGACTGCACCAACGGCGGCCGCGAAGTGGTCGACGCGGTCGCTGACGGAAAACGCGCAGGCATCGGCATCGCCGCGTGGCTGGGGGTCAAGCATGCCTAAACCAACGCTCGCAACCACCTTCTGCGGCATCCAGTGCCCCAATCCGTTCTGGCTGGCATCCGCTCCGCCGACCAATTGCGGAGAGCAGATCATGCGCGCCTTCGATGCCGGCTGGGGCGGCGCGGTATGGAAGACCATCGGCGAGCCCATCACCAATGTCAGCTCCCGCTACTCCTCCATCGATTGGGATGGCCGCCGCATGATGGGCTTCAACAACATCGAGCTCATCTCCGACCGCTCCATCGAGATCAACCTGCAGGAGATGGCCGAGGTAAAGCGGCGCTACCCGCAAGCACGTGGTCATCGCTTCGCTGATGGTGGAGAGCAAACGCGAGACCTGGCACGACATCGTGCAGCGCGCGGAAGACGCCGGCGCCGACGGCCTCGAGCTCAACTTCGGTTGCCCGCACGGCATGAGCGAGCGCGGCATGGGATCCGCCGTCGGACAGGTGCCGGAGTACTGCCAGCAGATCACCGGCTGGGTCGAAAGAAAAAGCGCGCACACCGGTGATCGTCAAGCTCACGCCGAACATCTCCGACATCCGCATGCCCGCGCGCGCGGCCAAGCGCGGCGGCGCCGATGCGCTCTCCGCCATCAACACCATCAACTCCATCACCGGCATCGACCTCGACACCCTGCAGCCCAACCCCAACGTCGATGGCAAAAGCTCCCATGGCGGCTATTGCGGCCCGGCGGTGAAACCCATCGCGCTCAACATGGTGCAGCAGGTGCTGTCCGACCCGCAAGGCGCGCTTGCCCATCTCCGGCATCGGCGGCATCGCCAACTGGCAGGATGCCGCCGAATTCATCCTGCTCGGTTGCGGCACGGTGCAGGTATGTACCGCCGCCATGCACTACGGCTACCGCATCGTCGAAGATATGCAGGACGGACTGCTGGCGTGGATGGCGGAAAAGGGCTTTGCCACCATCGACGACTTCCGCGGGCTATCGCTCCCCACCGTCGTCGACTGGAATCAGCTCAACCTGAATTACCAGATCGTCGCGCGCATTCACGAGGACCTGTGCATCGGCTGCCAGCTTTGCTACACCGCCTGCTGGGATGGCGCCCACCAGTGCATTCACCTCGATCGCACCTCGCCCGCGCCTGATACCACTCGCACCCCGGCCATGGTCGAGGCCGAAGCAGCCCGCCGCATCTCGACGACGCCCATTCCCAAACTCGACGCCGGCGCGGTTCACACCAATGCGGTCACTCCGCTGGAGCGTATTCCGCGCGTGGATGAACACCACTGTGTCGGTTGCAATCTCTGCTCGCTGGTCTGCCCGGTGGAGGGCTGCATCACCATGGAGCGGGTGGACAATGGTCTTGCCCCGCAGAGTTGGGCGGAGCGCACTACGGCAGCGCCGGTGAGGTCGTAACTAGATCTTCTATGGCTACCCTGATCAAGAACGGCACCGTCGTCAACGCCGATGGCCAGAGCAAGGCCGACGTGCTCTTCGCCGGCGAAACGATTCAGAAGGTCGGCCCTGATCTTCCCGCCGACGGCCACACGGTCATCGACGCCACCGGCCTGCTGGTCATGCCCGGCGGAGTGGACGTTCATACCCATCTGGATATGCCCTTCGGCGGCACCGTTTCCGCCGACGACTACCGCACCGGCACCATTGCCGCGGCCGTCGGCGGAACCACCACGGTCATCGACTTCGTCCTGCAGTCACGCGGCCACACCATGGCTGAGGCGCTCGAAACCTGGCTGGGCAAGAGCGACGGGAAAGCCTGCATTGACTTCGGGCTGCACATGGCCGTCACCGATCTCGGTCCCGGCGACGGTTCGCAAGGGCTGGCAGAGATGGAAACGATGGTGGCCAAGGGCATCTCATCATTCAAGCTCTTCATGGCCTACCCCAACGTGCTGATGATCGACGACGGCCTGATGTACAAGGTCATGCACAAGGCCGGCACGTTGAACGCGCTCTGCTGCGTGCATGCGGAGAATGGCCACGTCATCGACGTCGTCGTAGCGCGCATGATCGCCGAGGGCAAGACCGCGCCGCACTTTCATGCGCACAGCCGTTCGGCCAAAGCGGAGGCCGAGGCCACCCACCGGGCTATCCATATCGGGGAAATGGCCGGCGCCGCGGTTTACATCGTGCATCTCTCCAACGAAGACGCACTGCGCGAATTGAAGCATGCGCAGCAGCGCGGCCTGCGTGCGCTGGCGGAGACCTGCCCGCAATACCTGGTGCTCTCGCTCGAAGAGCACATGCCCGGCAAGAGCTGGGACGAAGCGAAGTACGTCTTCACCCCGCCGCTGCGCGCAAAACAGAACCAGGCGCCGCTCTGGAAAGCGCTGGCAGGATGGCACGCTTTCCGTGGTCTCCACCGACCACTGCCCTTTCCGCTTTGCCGATCAGAAGTCGCTGGGCAAAGACGACTTCACCAAAATTCCCAACGGCGGCCCCGGCATCGAGAACCGCATGCAGATCCTGTGGCAGTTTGGAGTGAATGCAGGCCAACTCACGCCGGAAAAGTTTGTCGAACTCTGCTGCACCGCGCCGGCACGCATCTTCGGCATGCCTCAAAAGGGCGTACTGGCGCCGGGCAAGGATGCCGACGTCCTGCTGTGGGATCCGAAGGTCTCCTACACCATCACCGCCGCTACGCAAGCCATGGCAACCGACTACTCCATGTTTGAAGGCTGGAAAGTGACGGGAAACGCCAGGCACGTCTTCTCCCGCGGAGAGCTGGTGGTCAAAGACGGCCAGTGGATCGGAAAGACCGGGCGCGGACGCTTCCTCAAGCGCGAAGCCAATGCCGGAGGATTCGCCTGATGCCGGTGCTCACCGACGTAGATCCGCGCCTCTACAACGCGGACCTCGCGCCGACTTCGCCGGCGAATCGTACCTGGAGCACTTACAATTACATCGCCCTGTGGTTCTCCATGTCGATGGAGGTCACCACCTACATGCTGGCCTCTTCCCTGATCGCCGGGGGCATGAATTGGAAGCAGGCCCTCTTCACCATCCTGCTGGGCAACCTGATTGTGCTCGTGCCCATGCTCTTGAATGCGCACGCAGGCGCGAAATACGGAATCCCTTTCCCGGTCTTCGTGCGTGCCAGCTTCGGGGCCCTTGGAGCGAATATTCCCGCGATGCTGCGCGCCCTGGTGGCGTGCGGATGGTTCGGTATTCAGTCCTGGTTAGGCGGCCAGGCGATCGCCGCCATGATCGCTGTGGTATGGCCGGCAACCGCTCACAATCCCGCGGTTCTGTGGTCGAGCTTTCTCGGCTTTTGGCTGCTGAACATGTTCGTGGTTTGGTGCGGCGTGGAGTCCATCCGCTTTCTGCAAAGTTTTTCGGCGCCCTTCATGCTGGTGATGTCGCTGGCGCTGCTCTTCTGGATGCTGCACCAGGCAGGCGGTTTTGGGCCCATGCTTTCGGCGCCCAGCCGATTCCACAGCACCGGCGCCTTTCTTCACTTCTTCTTCCCGTCGTTGACGGCGATGGTGGGCTATTGGGCTACGCTTTCGCTCAATATTCCTGACTTCACCCGCTACGCCAAGTCGCAGGACTCGCAGATTGTCGGCCAGGCCTTTGGTTTGCCGGTGGCGATGACGCTTTACTCGTTCGTTGGGATCGCCTGCACGTCGGCCTCGGAAAAGATTTTCGGCGAGGCGATCTGGTCGCCCATCACACTGCTCAGCCGGTTTCACCAGCCAGTGGCGGCGATACTCGCGTTGGTCGCGGTGCTGGTGGCGACGCTCAACGTGAACATTGGCGCCAACGTGGTCTCGCCTTCGAATGATTTCTCGAACCTTGCGCCGCGCCTGATCAGCTTTCGTACCGGGGGCCTCATCACCGGCTTTCTCGGCCTGGCCATGATGCCGTGGAAGCTGATGAGCACCTTTGGCACTTACATCTTTGGCTGGCTGGTCGGCTATTCCGGATTGCTCGGCCCGGTAGCCGGCATCATGGTGGCGGACTATTTCCTGATCCGCGGCACGCATCTGGATGTAGCGTCGCTCTATCATCGCGGAGGTCCGTATGAGTACTCGCGCGGATTGAATCCGCGTGCTGTCGTGGCGCTGGTGGTCGGGGTGTTTGTGGCTCTCATCGGGCTCGCGGTGCCGGCGGTGCGTTTCCTGTATGACTACGCCTGGTTCGTCGGCTTCTTTTTATCGGCAGCGATTTATTATGCACTGATGCTGCGGTACAAACCGGTCTTGACGCAGGCGTAAGCCGACGAACGATGCCTACTCTAACCCTTTATCATCCAATTTCTCCTATCACCTGCTCTCCCCTTACTGTCATCATTTTCTCCTGTCACCTGCTCTCCCCTTTCTGTCATCATTTTCTCCTGTCACCTGCTCTCCCCTTTCTGTCATCGATTTTCTCCATGCACCTGCTCTCCCCTTTCTGTCATCCCGAGCGAAGCCGAGGGATCTGCAGTTCTCTTCCTCAGCCTTGGCGACTCATGAGAGTGAAACTGCAGATCCCTCGGCTTCGCTCGGGATGACAGAAAGGGGAGGGTTGTTGCAGAGAAGGGGCGTTGCCGGATGAGAGGGCGGTCGCTGGAGTAGGGTTAAACTTTGAGGCCGGTTGCACGCCGTTAGCGAAGCGCTTGTCGTAGTCAGGTTGGTAAGAATGCTAAGAACAATTCTCGTCTCTACAGTAGTGGCAATAACGGCTCTCTCGACATCAGCCGAAGACCGCTCCTACGGCCGCTCCATGGTGGTTACACCCTACGGCATCGTGGCCACCAGCTATGTGCAAGCCTCACAAGCCGGCGCACGCATCCTGGAACAAGGCGGCTCTGCCATCGACGCCGGCATCGCCGCCAACGCGGTCCTCGGCGTGGCCGAGCCGATGATGAACGGCATCGGCGGCGACCTGTTCGCCATCTACTGGGATGCGAAGACAGGTAAGCTATACGGACTCAACGCCAGCGGCTGGGCGCCCCAGGGTCTGACCATCGATCACCTGGAGTCAAAAGGCATTCATGCCATGCCTCAATCGGGCATCGACTCTGTAACCGTGCCCGGCGCTGTGGATGGATGGACCAAGCTTCATGACAAGTTCGGTAAGCTAGCCTGGCGCGAATTATTTCAGCCGGCAATTCACTACGCCGGGCATGGTTACGCTGTACCAGAAGCGATTAGCGACTATTGGCAAGGCGCGGCAGCCTACCTGGCTCCCTATCCGGAGAGCCGGCGTGTATATCTTCCGGACGGCAAAGCGCCTGCCACCGGCCAGATCTTTCGCAATCCCGATTTGGCCCATGCGCTCACCATCATTGCCGAGCAAGGCGAGGCCGGCTTCTACGAAGGTGACATTGCGAAGGCGATTCTGAAGACCTCCTCGGAACTGGGCGGCACCATGACCGCCGAAGACCTGAGCCAATACTCCGCGGAGTGGGTCGAACCCATCTCCACCAAATACCGTGATTGGACAGTCTATGAGCTTCCCCCCAATGGCGATGGCATGGCTGCGCTCGAAATGCTCAACATCATGGAGAACTTCAAACCCGCGACCGATGGCCCCCTGAGCGCACCCGAGTTGCACACGCGGATCGAGGCAATGAAGTTAGCCTATGCTGACGTAAAAGCCTACGATGGAGATCCAAAATTTGCGTCCATCCCGGTGACCCAACTCATCTCCAAGCCGTTCGCCGCCAAGCGCGCAGCGCTGATCGACGCCGGCAAGGCAAACTGCGAAGTCGCTCCCGGCGCCTTGCCTAAAAGCGACACCACTTATCTCTCGGTGGTAGACCGCGAAGGAAATATCCTCTCCCTTATCCAGAGCAACTACGAAGCCTTTGGATCCGATGTCACGGTCCAGGGCATGGGCTTCGCACTTCAGGATCGCGGCGGACTCTTCTCAGTCGACCGCAAATCCCCGGATGCGCTTGCCGGCCACAAACGTCCCTTCCACACCATCATTCCCGCCTTCATGGAACACGGGGACCAACACATCGGTTTCGGCATCATGGGGGGCATGAATCAACCGCTGGCGCATGCGCAATTTGTTTCCAACATCGTCGACTACCACATGAACATTCAGGCCGCGATGGAAGAAGCGCGATTCACGGTAAGCGGCAAGCTGGGATGCAACATCCTTATCGAGTCACGGGTACCACCGGCGTCGCTCGAAAAGCTTACCGCCATGGGTCACGTGTTCGACATCCGCAAGGAGTATTCCACCACCATGGGGCGCGGGCAGGCGGTACTCCGCGACAGTAGTACGAATATTAATTTTGGAGCCTCTGAGCCTCGAGCAGATGGCGCGGCCATCCCCGAAACCCCGCCCTTTGCGGGCTCGAAATCTCTTACCAAATAGTGCAACGATTCACCGGAGCCATGGGCTGCCCGGTCTTACACGCGAAGGCCTTTTGGAACTCGGGAAGGTTCTTCACCACTCCATTGGCGCGGAACTCCTCCGGCGAATGAGGATCGGTCTGTATGCGCAGGCGCAGATTTTCCGGACGGTTGTTCTGGCACCAATTCTGACCGTAGGAAACGAAGAACTGTTGCTGGGGGTTCAGTCCTCCGTACTCCGCGCTTCCCTTCTTCTCCAGGTCGACGCCGTCCTTCTGTGCGCGGTCAAGGTAGGCGAGGAAAGCCAACTTAAGCCCACCAAGATCGGCAATGTTTTCGCCCAGGGTGAGCTTGCCGTTCACGTGCAGATCGTCCACCCCGACAAAGCCGTCGTACTCCTTCACTACACAATCGGCGCGTTCGGTAAATTGCTTGCCGTCCGCAGGCGTCCACCACTCTTCAAGATTTCCTTTGCCGTCAAACTGGCGCCCCTCATCGTCAAAGCCGTGGGTCAGCTCATGGCCGATAACGGCTCCTGCCGCACCGTAATTCACCGCATCATCCCGGCTGTCATCGAAGAACGGCGGTTGCAGAATACCGGCAGGAAAGTTGATGTCGTTCATCTGCGCATTGTAGTAAGCATTCACGGTAGGCGGACTCATGCCCCATTCGCCGCGATCCACCGGCTTGCCGATTTTCGCGATCTCGCGGCGTTCTTCAAACGCAGCCGCCTGCAGAGCATTCCCCAGAGCATCGCCGCGGGTTACGGTCAGGGTCGAGTAGTCACGCCATTTATCGGGATACCCAATCTTATCCGCCACCGCATGCAGCTTTTCTTTCGCCCGGGCTTTGGTCGTCGCGCTCATCCAGGGCAGTTGCTCAATATCCCGGCCCATCGCTACCTCCACGTCGTGGGTCAGCTCCAGTGTTCTTGCTTTGTCTTTCGGGCTGAACCTCTGCTCGACATAGACCTGGCCCAACGCCTCTCCTAGTGCATCGTCGGTCGCCCGGACACACCGTTTCCATCTTGGTTTCTGCTCCGGCTGGCCATCCAGCGTTTTGCCGTAGAAGTCGAATCTCTCGCGATCGAGCGCCTGGGGGAAAACTGTCGACGGTAGATGCCGGATCATCGTCCAGCGAAGGTAAGTCTTCCAATCCGCCAGGCTGGTACTCGCGAGGACCTTGTTCAGACCCGCAAAATAAGCCGGCGTCGATACGTTGAGCGATTCCACCGGAGGCGTATGCGCTGCGCGCAGAAAGCGAGCGAAGTTGAAGGAGGGCGTGGTGCTGTCAAACTTCGCCAGGTCCATCTTGTGGTAGAGCTTGGCAGGATCGCGCCGGTCCACGGTGCTGAGGGAAAAACCAGCCAGTGCTGTCTCCAGTCTCAGAACTGTTTCCGCATCCTGGGCCGCCTGCGCGTGGGTTTCGCCGAGCAACTCGAAGGTGCGCGCCAGGTGGACCAGATACTGGCCGCGCAGTTTCACGGACTTTTCATCCTTGCGCTCGTAGTATCCCTTTTCCGGTAGTCCCAATTCCAGCTGGTCCAGAATCGCGATCTGTTGCGTGGCGTCCTTGAAATCCTGGTCGGAGCCGAAAGCAAACAGCGTGTTCACGCCGATGCTGTCCATGTAGGCCGGCAAATTCCGGCAATTCGTCTTTCGACTTGAGAGCTGCGATGCGATCCAGCAGTGGTTGCAGAGGCTTGAGCCCAGTGCTGTCCACCGCTTCGACGTTCATGCAGGTGGCGTAGTAGTCGCCGATTTTCTGTTCGTTTGCGGTCCGTCCGGCGCCGCCGGCTGCGGCTTTCTCAAGAATCGCTTTCAGCACCAGCTGATTTTGGTCGTTCAGTTCGTCGAACTGCCCATAAGAGGATTCGTCCGCCGGAATCGGAGTCTGCTTCAGATATCCGCCGCAGGAGTACTGGAAGAAGTTCACGCACGGGTCAGCCGTGGTATCCATCAGGTTCGGGTCAAACGCTTTCAGTGTCTTCTGCGCTGAAGCAGGCAGCAGCGCCGCCACAAACCATAACAGTGAAAACGAAAGCGTAATGCGCGCGTTCATGCAACCCTCACTCATTCCAACCTATTAGGAAAAGGAGCGCCTCACAAGCCTCCGGGATGATATTCCCGCTCCGTATGCCCCTTTAATTGTTCAGGATAGAAGTACACTTCGCGCAAGTTCCCGGTGCTGTACCGCTCCACCTGATCGTTAAAGTGCGGCGACGAAGGATGCCCGCTTTCCCCACCAGCAGTTACGGCCCGGGCGCGCACTTTGTTCCCAAACTCCACCACGGCAACAAAGCTATTGCCGCCTGTGCCGTACCATTTCCTGGTCCCGGTGGCGCGGCCGGTTTCCTTTGCGGTGTACGGCCGCGCGCCGAACGCGGCCAGCGAGCCCCAGCTCGAAGCCGTGAACCCCACCGGGGTGCTCGGCTGCGCATCGTCGAAGGGCTGCGCGATGTCTCCGGTTAGCCGTTGAAACCGGTTGATCTGCCCCCACGGCGTCTGCCACGTGCCGAAGTCCGCAGTCAGCTTGGCAGACGCCGTAGCCAGGGCTTTCAGAGCCACATCTGCCGGCACCACCGGCGCGGAAAACTGTTCCTCGTAGGCAGCGGTGTGGCCCACCTTCGCAATTTCCTGGCCCCAGAAGATGGCCAGGGACGTGGCCACTGAATCCACGCCCCAACGCATATCCCATTTGCGCAGGACCGCGATTTGACCCGCCAGCGCCACCTTGGTTTCCGACGTCTGCCGGCAACTGGTCCCACGCTTGTACCAGCGCCGGCAGGGGCTGGATAAACCATGGCAAATAGCTGTCGTAGGCCGCGGTCATCAGCCCATCCAGAGTGAAGTCCTTTTTGCCCTGCAACAGCTGCATCGCGTGCACGCCCCGGGCCGACTCCTTACCCGTCTCCACGTACGCCGGGTAATCCTTCCGATGCAGGCTGCTCTCCCCCGCGCCGTTCCACGGCGAATCGTTCACGTTGAAAAGATATCCACTCCTCGGATCCAGCAAGTGCGGCGATTCCTCGACGGTCATTAAACCTTTCCAGTCCGTTGCCGGGTCACTGCCATCCACCGGCTTGGTGAAGTCGAAGCGCGTGTCCCGGCGTGGAATGTAGTTGCCGTGAAAATAGGCGATGTGCCCATCGGCATCTGCATAGATGGTGTTGTTCGACGAGTTCGCTTTCAGTTCCATGGTCTGGAGATACTGCTTGTAATCCTTCGCCTTGGTCCGCAAGTAGGACTGCATCAACGCCTTGATCGGCTCCTGCATCAGCCGGATCGTCACCCACTTACCATCCTGCTCGCGAATGACCGGACCATGATGGGTGTAGTACACGGTGAACTTCTTCTCTGCCATTCCCTGCGCAGTCTTGTACGGCACGATGATCTGCTTCTCGACGATTGGCCGCTCGCCGTCTCCGTAGTGGTAGGAGTAGTTTCCGTTCTTGCTGTGGACTGTTTCCAGGTACTCATCCACCGCATCCACGCCGCTGGAGGTATGCATCCAGCCGGCCCGCGCATTGAACCCCTGGTAGATGAAGAACTGGCCCCAGGTAACCGCCCCATACGCATCAAGGCCTTCTCCGCTGGCCATTTGCAACTCCGAGCGGAAGAAGAATGAGGTGTGCGGGTTGATCAGCAGCAGCGCGTGATGATTCCTGGAATTCGATGGGGCGATGGCGATTCCGTTCGATCCGCCCGGCTCGACTTCCCGGGCCGGGAGCGATGCGGTTGTCTGGTCGTGCCTGCCGTAAAACGCCTCCAGCTTTTTCAGCTCTACGCGCTCGATGTCGCCTCCGATGCTGCCCTCGGTAAACGAGAGCGCCATCCAGGGTTCGAAGTGTTGAATCACGCGGGGCTTCACCTCGGGATGCTTCGCGAGATAGAAGTTGACTCCATCCGCAAACGCATCCATCAGTTTGCGCAGCCACTCCGGGCTGGCCGCGTATTCTTTCTTCAGGTCTTCGGGATCGATGAACATCTTCATGCGCAGATCCTGATAGATCTTCCCTTCGCCCTCTGCCTCGGCCAGCCGCCCCATCGCGTTCAGATAATTTGTCTCCACGCGATGGAAGTCATCTTCGGCCTGTGCGTAGATCATCCCAAACACGGCATCGGCGTCGGTCTTGCCATAAACATGCGCGATGCCCCAGTCGTCACGGACAATCTTTACGTTGGCCGCTTCCGCGGCCCAGCGTGTTTGTTCCGTGGCCATGGTCTGCGCATGGCAAGGTATAAGCAATCCTGCGATTGCGATCAACATCAGACCGAAGGTCTTCTTCATCCGTTTGGGTCGCATCCTCGGGTCAGTGTAAATGAGGATTTATGAGCGAATCCTGGGTAACATGTGCCGCGCCTACGGCGCTCGGGTTCATGGCGGATAGATAACCCAGCCCTTCCGGACTGGGCTCACGTTTGGCGGTCGGCCCTCCGGGCCTTGGCGACGCGGTAAAGATATCAGTCTGCGCTATACAAGCCGCCTCGAAGCGGCCTCATCAGCATCGAAGACGAGAAGTAGCACGGAACGACGGAATTTGCGACAGTATGCTCGTCAAGGCCTGGAGGGCCGACCGCCAAACGTGAGCCCAGTCCGGAAGGGCTGGGTTATCTATCCGCCATGAACCCGAGCGCTGTAGGCGCGGCACACCCGTTCTGCCATCTCGTTTGCCCAAAGGGCGAATGCCAGTTAGCGTCTTAGCATGCAACTCAAGGGGCGGCCTGAGTGGTTCACCGCTGGAGACGTAGACGGCTTCTTCGGCCTCTTCTTCAGCGGCTTTCCCGATCTTCTGCTCATCGTGGGCCTGGCTCCGGTGTGTGGTTTTCCTCTTAGCTTCGTCGCCGGCCGCATCCTTCCCGGAGTGGCAATTTCCGTCCTGGCGGGAAATTTCTTTTATGCCTGGCAGGCACGGCGCCTGGCGTTGAGAGAAGGCCGCAGCGATGTGACCGCGCTCCCTTTTGGCGTGAATGCCCCTACCATCTTCGCCTACGTCTTCCTCATCATGGGACCCATCTACGTCCGGACGCATGACGAAAACCTGGCGTGGCACGCGGGCGTTTTCGCCAGCCTGTTTAGTGGCATCGTGCAAACTGCCGGAGCCTTCTGCACCGATTGGCTGCGCCGCAACACACCGCGCGCGGCTCTGCTTTCCCCTTTGGCAGGACTCGCCCTGGCCTACCTTTGCCTGGGCTTCGTCTTCGGCATCTTTCAACAGCCCGCCATTGCCCTGTTGCCCATGCTCATCCTGCTTACGCTTTATGGTTCGCATCTCAAGCTGCCGTTTCGTGTGCCGCCGGCTCTGCTGGCCATCGGCATCGGCGCGATCCTGGTGGCGCTGCTGCGTTGGCTTGGTCTCTACAGTGCTCCCGTGCCCGCTATACCGGCGGTGAAGCTATACCTGCCCCACGCGGTAAATATATTTGCCCTCTTCCATCAATCCGTGTATTGGCCCTACCTGACGATCATCGTCCCACTGGCTGCGCTCGATACGCTGGCCTCGCTGATGATCCTGGAGAGCGTCAAGATTGCCGGCGATGACTACGCGACCCGGCCGTCTTTGCTGATGAATGGCGTGGGCACGATCGCTGCTGCCTGCCTGGGCAGTCCCTTCCCCACCACGCTTTATCTGGGCCATGCTGCGCACAAGGCCAACGGCGCGCGCTCCGGTTATTCCGTGCTCAATGGCCTGGTCACGCTGGTTCTCTGCACCACGGGGATCCTGCCGGTGGTCCTGCGCTTTGTGCCTCTGGAAGTGGCGGCCCCGGTCATCATCTGGTTTGGTCTGATCACAGTTGGGCAAGCGGTCAGCGAGGTGCCTACGCAACAGGCAATCGCCGTAGTCATGGGGCTGATCCCCGCGCTTGCGCAGTGGGTCACCGGGATTGCCGATACGGTTGCGCGCAAAGCCGGCAGCAGCCTGATGGACGTCGCGCCGCGCATGGGCAGCGATCTGGCCTTAGGGGGAATGATCGCGCTGGGGCAGGGATCGCTGCTGACCTCGATGCTATGGGCCGCGGCGCTGGCGTACATCGTGCAGCGCCGCTTTGCTCCTGCGGCAGCGTGGCTGGCAGCGGCCGCGGGTCTTTCTGCCGTCGGCGTCATTCACGCTTACAAGCTCTCTTCCAACGGCGTGGAGAGCCTGATTGGCTGGTGGGTTGCGCCGCAGTTTACACTCGCCTACGCGGGCGGGGCAGCGTTTCTGCTGTCGTGCGCGTGGTATTTGCGTAGGGTTCCATATTCCGAACAGCGATAAGGGGAAGGAAACAGTCATGGAGCGTCGCAGTCTGCTGAAAAATCTTTCCGCCGCCGCCGCGGTGGGTGCGGTCACTAACCTGGGCGGCGGACGCACACTCTCTGCCGAAGCGGCTTCCGGAGTGGTCAGGACGATGGGCAACGGTGGCCCACTGGCGCAGGCAAAGGATGCGGCCCGGAGGGGTATGCCTCCGCTCAAAATCACCGATGTCAAAATCATCGCCACCGCACCTTCCGGTTCCAACTGGACCATCGTCAAGGTGGAAACCAGCGAACCCGGGCTCTATGGCCTGGGCGCGGCCACGCACCAGGAGATTCCCCAGGCCGCGCAGGCCTACATTGAAAAGCGCCTGAAGCCATTTGTCATCGGCAAGAACTGCGACGAAATCGAGGACATCTGGCAGTCCGCGTATCTGCAGGAGTACTTCCGCTCGGGACCCGAGGGCAACGATGCGTTGAGTGGGATCGATGGAGCTCTGTGGGACATTCTGGGCAAGCGTCTCGGGGTTCCGGTCTATCAACTGTTGGGGGGAAAGGTTCGTGCCGCAGTCCCTCTCTACGGCCACGCCTCCGCGCTTACGCAAAGCGCACTGAACGACCAGGTGCAGGCCTATATCGAAAAGGGCTACCAGGTAGTGCGCATCCAGTTGGCGGTTCCGGGCTGGTCCGGCTACGGCGTCAGCGGTGCGAAAACTTCAGCCGCGGTGCAGGCGCTGCGGCCCGACGGAGTGACGCCATCCCCGGTCTTTGACGCCGGCCGTTATCTCACTACTACCATTGGCATGTTCGAGGCGGTGCGGGCAAAGTTTGGATTCGACATTGGCCTGGTACACGACATTCACGAGCGGCCGGCGCCGAACCAGTCGATCCAACTGTGCCGGGCTGTGGAGCAGTACCGGCCGTTTTACATGGAAGATCCTTTATCGCCGGAAGACGTGGGTTGGTTCCAGATCTTTCGCCAGGAAACCTCGGCGCCGCTGGCCATGGGAGAGCTATTTGTGAACCGCAACGAATGGTTGAGCCTGGTGGCGAATCGTTGGATTGACTTTATTCGCATCCACCAGTCGTCGGTGGGCGGGTTGAATATGTGCCGGAAAGTGGCGCACTGCTGCGAATTCTTCGATGTACGCACGGCATGGCACGGGCCGAACAACGTTGATCCGGTCGGTCACTGTTACAATCTGCACCTGAACCTGGTTACTCCGAACTTCGGCATCCAGGAAGAAACCTTCTTCGACGAAAAGACCCGCGAAGTATTTCCGGGGACGCCTGAGATTCGCAAAGGCTACATCTACTCCAACGACAAGCCGGGCTTTGGCATCGATATCGACGAAAAGGCGGCAGCCCGCTACCCCTATACCAAAGACTTTGAGGACCGTGGCAATGACCGCATGCTTGACGGAACGATTGTCCGGCCCTAGTTGCAGAATCTGCACCGAGGTCCCCGTCCGCGGGGGATTGGCCGGGTATCGATCGTGGGGCGCGCACTTTGAAATGCCTTTTGCCCAGCCGGCGAAAATACCGCCCCTTGGGAGTTCCTCAAAAAAAATTCTTTTTTTTCGACACTAAACACCCTGAAATGCACCCAATAGTCATGAGCTACTTCGATCACTGGAAGAAAGCCCGGCAAAAAGGAAACTCAGTGCGCTTAGTGCGCTTCGTTGAGCCATTTCCCGACCGGGCCTGGAGGCCCTTCGCCAATCGGGAGGGGACCGCTTCGAGCTGGGATTGGTTGCTGGTGAAGAGAACTGCAGATCCCCTCGGCTGCGCTCGGGATGACAAAGGAAAGGGCAATGGTTCCATTTGCAGTGGCTGCCGCACCGAGGCGTTCTCATCACCTGAGTGGTCTTTTCCCCAGGGATGAGGCTCTTAACGACGCTCCCAGATATGCACGTAACCGGGCTCGTTCCAGGCGTGGCTGATGATGGAAAGCTTGCCGGGGCTCAGTTCCACCGCCTTGGCGCCGTCATGGTGTTCGAACCGGTTGTCCATGGGGAACCGGCTCCAGGTAATGCCGTGGGGATCAGCCTGCTTGTACACGAGCAGGCGGCTTTCACTGCGGTATGGCTTAAAGGGGTCGTGCTCGCCTACGACCACTTCCAACTTCCCATCCCCATCCAGGTCAGCCACGGAAATGGAATGCGGCGAACGGATCTTGTCGATGATGTGCACCTTGAACTTCTGATCGCGAGGGTTGCCGGTATTCTCCAACCACCCGACAGGCGAGAAGAATGCCTTGTGCACGTTGTAGTCAACATTCTCGACCGTAAAGAGGATATCCGGTCGGCCGTCCCCATTCACGTCAGCAATCGCTATGCGGCTGATGGCATGTAGATTCTCAGACTGCAAATACTCCTCATCAATCAACAAGTGCGGACGGAACTGGCCGTCGCCCAGGTTCTCCAGCCAATAGGGTCCGGCAACGATGTCCAGCTTCCCGTCCCCATCCAGATCGTAGGCGATCATCTCCTCGCCATACTTGACGTCCGCGACCACCCGTTTCGGCCAGGGTTGTTTCGGATCCTGGGGAACTTCAAATAGCTGGGGCGGGTTTTTGCCATCGTGGTATCCACAGATCAGCGCAACCCGGCCACCCGGCAACAAAGGCGCAATGGTGTTGCCGTGCGGCCAGTCTCCGTCTCCGCTGCCGATCACATGTTCTTCCCACAGGTCGCGGCTTAGATCCGTAGGCTTCAGCCACACCAAGTCGGTCGAAAGCGCGTTGTAAAAGTTGTTCTCTCCGGGCTTGCCTTTGATCCCGATCAGTTCTTTTCGCCCGTCGTGGTCAATATCGTACGCAGCGATGATCTGCGCTACTCCAGGAATGTTGTGCCGTTCCCAGGCGGGCCCCTTGTACCACCAGGCTCCGCATACGATATCGAGCACACCGTCGCCATCCACATCGACCGCGTGAATATCGATGCCGGTGTAAGGTTTCTGGCGATCGACAAAGGTGTGTTGGTAATTCGAGAAGATGGGCGCGGTGGTGCGCGGGCGGAACATTTGCACCCACCCCGTGTACACTCTTTTCTTCTCGGTCAGGATCTGCGCGGAATGTCCAAAGATGACGTGCCGGCCGGAACCATCGAGATCGGTGTAGACCGCCTCATGCGATCCCTCGCCCCGATAGAGAACTTCCCTGTGCCAGGACTTACCGCCTTCTACGGCGCTCAAACGCATCAGCCGCGCGTTCCAGTTGTAAGGAGCTTCCCAGCCTCCCTCATTCATCTCTGCAGCCAGGATCTGCACTTGTTTGGTCTTTGGATCGCGCCAGGCCTGGAGCGAATGGCAAAAATTGAAAGGCGCGTCAATCGGATGCTCTACCCATGAAGTTTCTGCAGGATGTTCCGAACCCGCGGTGAGCTTATTCTCAAACCACGCCAGGCGGCCATCGGGATACTCATCCTCCACCAGAATCACATCCGGACGGCCGTTCCCATTCACGTCGATCACGGCAGCGCGGCAATACTCGCGGTAGTCAGGCGCGAGCGAATGCGTGTTCCATAACTCGCCGGAAAAAGCACCCGCACGCGGGGCGGAATACCAATAGGGGCCGGATACGATTTCGGCTTTGCCATCTCCATCCAGATCGCTCGTCGCCGTGCCTTCCGCCGCCAGGCCTAACTGCACGGGTTGCTTTTTCCAGGGCTGAGTTGGGTCCCGAGGAATCTTGTACGCAAAGAGTCCTGGATGATCCACATACATGGCGTTGGCTACCATCTCCTGCTCACCGTCGCCATCCAGGTCGCCGAACACCACGTCATGCGGATCACCCGTGCACGCAGGGTCCAGGATGTATTCCTTCCACGGATCGTGAAGAGTGGCTCCGAACTTATACCAGCAGAGGCCCCAGCTTCCCTCCAGCTTCTTGCCGATCACGATTTCCTTGTGCCCATCGTGGTCGATATCCTCAAGCGCCATGCCCACATTGAAGTAGCCGCGGGCCACGACCCCTCTCTCGGAGGTAGAAGGCCGATACCAGAGGAGCGCTCCGTTGGCGGCGATTATCAATTCCGTTTTGCCGTCACCGTCGATATCCGCAGCTCCCGTGCCGCCCGTCTCAGTGGAATGTGCAGGAGCGGCATCGAGGATCACCAATTCCCACGAATCACTCCCACCACTGGGCGGGATAGCGGATACAGGTGCTTCCTGCAAAGCCGGCTTGCGCTCCGCCTCGCTCATCCCATGGACTCCCGCCGCCGACACCGTTCCCGCCAGCAGCTTGCTGAAACTCCGTCTGTTCATCACACTCCACCTGTTGCTATCTCACCACAAGCCTAAATGAGTCCAGTAGAGACGACTGAACGTAGCCTCAGGCAAACCCGGGCACTTCCATTTCGAAACTTTCCTCAATTGAGAATTCCGATCGGCGGTTCTACGGACACGCCTGGAAACCCGGAATAACAAAGGGGAGGTAGATGTTTCCAGGAGGATTCGGTGGATGACTGATGGAGGTTGTGGACCGGCAGGAGCGGGGCACACGAATGGCGCACCGCAGATCCGCTCGGCTGCGCTCGGGATGACAAACAAGGAGAGGGTAGTTGTAAAGAAAGGGCGGTTGCTGGAGGAAAGGGCGGTTGCTGGAGGAAAGGGCGGTTGCTGGAGGAAAGGGCGGTTGCTGGAGGAAAGGGCGGTTGCTGCGCCGAGCCATTGCTTAAATCCAATTTGGGCAGCAGACGATCTACATGCAACCAGGATGTATTCCGCCAAGCGCGCTTCAAAGCAATCGACAAGTTACATCCTCAAAAAGCCAGTTGCTCCGCTAATTTGGACAGCTCTGAATTCAACCCGTCCTACGGGACTCGATCTCCACACAAAAAAAGGGCTGCCCCTTTTAAGGCAGCCCCTCACGGCAAAGCGCTTACTGGATGGTTACAGTGAACGTTGTCGACCCAGTGATGTTTGAGCTGCTGCTGTCAACGGCGGAGATGGTGACGGTATAAGTGCCCTTCGGAGCAGCGCCGGCAGGTCCCCCGCCACCGCAACCCATGCCCGCACCCACGCTCAGGAAAACCAGCATTGCGAGCGCAACCGGCCACCTCTTTCGCCGTATTCCCGGGATGAGCAGTAAGAGAATGCAACCTGCGGCCGTTCCTCCTGCTGCTGCAATCCGGGCTGCCGTCTTGCGGAAGTTGCCCGCCGGGCTCTTCTGGAGATTCCCGCTGGCCTGCACGGTGGTGATGGTAATGGTCGTGCTTCCCGTGCCACCCGATGTCAACGCGACATTCGCCGTCTGCGAGCCGGTGCTGCCAAATCCGTAGTTTGCATTGAGCGTGGCAGCCGAGGCCGTCAGGACAGCCGTGCCCGCATAGCCACCAGTCGACGTAACGGTGACGGTCGAGGTGCCGCTATTCCCCGGCGACGGCGACGAGATGGTCATATTCGTAGCCGAAAGCGTAATACCCGGGTTGCTGACCGTCGCCGTCGTCGTCCCACTGGATGTTGCGTTGTAAGTGTCCCCGCCATAGCTGGCGGTGATGGTGTCCGTACCGGCGGCGAATCCCAGGGAAGCGGTGGCGTTCACAGTGAGCGAAGCGGTCGCGGTGTTGCCCGGCCCGATGGTCACTTGCTGGACCGTACCGATGGTCTTTCCTCCGGTGGTAAACGTCATGGGACCGGTAAGCGTGCCAGCCGTGGTTCCACTTACGGTAGCCGCCAAGGTAACGCTATTGCCCAGGGGAAAGCTGGTTGGAGTGATGGTAACCGTGGTTGTGGTAGCCGCTGTTCCTTGTGCCACGACATTGATCGTCTGACTGGCGCTGGTGGAATTCGTGTAGGTGGTATTTCCCGAGACAAAGACCGCGGTCACGGAGTGCGTACCCGACTGAGGGAAAGCGTAGGGAAACGTGGCCGTGTACGGCGAAGTGCTGGACAGGGTTTCGGATGTCGGTGTCCCGCCGTCTACGATGAAGTTCACCGTGCCTGTGGGCGCCGTGGTTGGGGTGTTTGGCGTAACCGTTGCGGTAAAGGTCAACGCCTGATTGATCTCCACAGAGTTTCCGGGCGCAACGGTAAGGGCCGTCTTGGTCCCGGTCGCCTGGAGCAGGGCGCCAAAAGCCGTCGCCAGGTTGTTAGCGTCGACTGACCCCAGTCCAGTCGCCTGGTCATAGCCAGTGCCCGCTGAATACCCAATGGTGGAGTTGGAGCCGGATGGGCAACCGGTCGAACCGGTGGTGCAGGGCTGCTTGTTGTTGCCCGTTGTGATGTCGTGAAACGCCGACGCATATGTGGTGGAGTTCGCGGCCAACTGGTAAAGCGCCGGGTTGACGTTCCCCAAGCCACCACCCGTCGCAAATTTCTGTTCCAGGATGGCCAGCAGACCGGCAAAAGCTGGAGCAGCAAAAGAAGTTCCACCGGCTGCGGTCAGGTTGTTGGTATCAGAGTTGCTTCCATTGCTTAATCGAAAACTAGTCGCCTGGCAGCTGGAGGCGTAGGTCTTGTTTGGCTGGATCTGTATCTGCGTACAGTACAAATATGGGTCGTGGTCGGGGGAGGAATTCAGCGAGATATCCGGCACATCTCGCTTGCCATCGGCCGGAATACCAGGCACTCCGGTCTGCCACGACGGCTTGGGCCACAATGCGCTGACGCCGCCACCGCCCGCCGATAAAGTGCCTTGATTGGCGATGGAAAAGGTCGTGTCGTTCCACGCCATCTCCGGGATATAAGACTTGGCGGAGGTGATCAGATCGTCCGAGACGCTGCCGGAGCCGTTCGCGCTCCAATAGGTACCCGCGCCGGTTTGCGGGGTTCTGCGCCGTACCGTCACCCATGAATCCGCTGCCACCCGCATCAGTTACGTATTGGCTGCTCCCCGGATAGTCGACTGCCAAACCCAGGGTTGCCGAGGTGACCCCGGTATCGTCGCAATCCGTAGCGCCGGAATCGCCGGAGGCCAATACTATCGTCTGTCCCTGGCTGTTTGCCTGTTTCAGCCAGCCCTCGATGGTGGTCTGGTTGGAGGTGCTGACATTCGCCTCACAGGTGCCATAGCTCTGGCTGATGATGGGAATGGTGATGCCGTTGATCGGATTCTGAATGGCGTAAGCCAGGGAAGTGAAAATGTCGCTGGAGTTCACGAGCACGATCGATGCGTCGGTGGCCACACCTCCAGACCATTCCAGATCCAGATCGGTTTCTGAAAGATCGTTCGAGGCCGAACCTGCGGCGACTGACAAGGGAGTCGTACCGGGAACAGTGAAAACTGTCGGTATATTGGCTATCTGGCTGGCCGTGAGGCCGGCCGCCCCGCGAAAGTCGGTGATGTCGGCCGGGAGAATATCGGTCTGGCCGATCACGGCGATGGTGACGCCCTTGCCCGTGTTTCCTGCCGAGTAGAGGGGGTTCACGTCATAAATCACTGCAAAATCGCCGGGAGTCAGGTAGTGTGCTCCGGAAAGACCCGAGGTAAAGTCCGGATGGACCTGCACTCGAGGCTTTATGCGGAAGTCATCGAGACCGCGAACGCCGCTCACCGTGCCCGCGATGCTGCTGGGAACGGAGAGTTGATCCGCGTTGGCAAAATGGGTTTCGCCATTCAGGCTGTAATTGTGAATCTTTGTTTGAAACGCCTTCTCAACGTTCGCAATGTTGCCGCTAAAGCCGATCGCATTCTTGCTGGCGGCCACCGAGGTAACGGTGAATCCCTCGGCTTGTAACCACCCCGTAACCTTCTCCACATCCGCCGAGCTCATCCCGAATTGCTGTCCGAACTCCGCCGGCGTGAGCCATTTGTGATAGGAAGGTGATCCCGGATCCTGCTGCGCCTTGAGCAAAGCGTTCAGGCTTGCTTCCTGCGCCGCGGACCGCTTGAAGTTGATGCTCATCCCTTGAATGACCTTGGAATTGTCAGCCAGTCCCTGGTCAAACTCGGCTTTCGCCATGGGATGCAAACTCCCCGTCAGGGGCGACATACTGGAGCTATCGACTGTTTGGGAAATCCGATCCTGAAGTACCACCTGGGCCTGGGATACCTGGAAGAAGCTACTCGCACCAAGCAACAGAGCAAAGGAAACCGAGAGGAAATTACAGAATTTGCGCAAAAGGCCTTCTCCTAGGGGTCGGAGCCCGATCGACGGAGCTCAACGTCACAGCATTTCAAGGTCCAACCGACATTACCGGTTATCGGTTAGACGCATCAAGTCAAAAAGGTCATGGAAACGAGTCTATATTCAATTCTATAGAGGAGAAGTGTCTCCCGCGGCCATGTCGCTGTGCAAGTTACTTGTCACTCTCCGTAGCTAACAGACGTCAAAACAGAACTCCGAGTTTACGGCGTGTTCCCTAAAAGCCTGCGTGGAGAGGGCTCTGTATCACGAAGAAGGAGTGGGAGGGGCCGGCGCGAGGGGCACCCAGAAAGTAAACGTCGCCCCCTGGCCGCGATGACTGACCACCTCGATGCCCCCACTATGCGCACGGAGAATCGCCTTGGCAATGGCCAGACCCATTCCCGTGCCATGCAAGAGGCGATGCCGGCTGCCGCGGTAGAACTTGTCGAAGATGTAGGCCTGTTCGGCGTTATCGATGCCCTGCCCCTGGTCGGTGATGCTTACCAGCAGGCGGTCTGCTTCGAGCGCAGCCCCGATGCGCACTGGCGAGCCGGCAGGGGAGTAGCGAGCGGCATTCTCCAGGAGATGGCGCAGCACGCGGCGGATCAGTTCCCGGTCAAGCAGGATTGCGGGCATCGCCGGTGGCAACTCAACCGTCACCGGGCGCCCGCGCAGCAGGGCGCGGCAATCCTCAAGCGCCAACTCAATCACCTCCTGCAACCGCTGCGATTTCCAGCGCACTTCAATGCCGTCGGTATCGAGCTGGGCCATTTCCACGGCTTGACCGATCAGCCGGTCCAACCGCGCGCTTTCCTCATCAAGAATGGCGTACATTTCGCGGCGCTGGCTTTCTTCGAGCGCTGGCTGCGACAACAAGCTGGTTGCCGCTGCTCGTATGCCGGTCAGTGGCGTGCGCAGTTCGTGGGTCACGGAGTCGAGCAATGCGCTGCGCAAACGTTCTCCCTCGCGCGCCGCTTCCACCCGGCTGAAACGGTCGAGTGCCGCGGCACGCTCCAAAGCAATGGCGAGCAAGCCGCCGATGGCGTCATACAATCCGTCGGAATACCCCGCCTTGGTCATAGCAATCGATCCGCTGGCGCGCATTCCCAGCACCAGGGGCACGATGCATATGCCGTCGATTCGCGGACGCGGCCCCTCCGGCGAACGCGCCGCCGCGCGCAGCTCGTCGAGTGAAACAAAGGTTCGCCGTGGGTCCGACGAGTATGCGGCGTCGTTTTCGGTGAGGTAGAGGGCGACTGCGTCGAAGGCGAAAATAGAAGCCACCACTTGCGGCGCGTGAGCAGCTACGTCGTGCAGATTCTCTTCCATCAACAGCTGGTTGCTGAATTCGTAAAGCCGCTCCATCTCGGCGCGCCGGCCTTCACTCAATGCGGTTTGCCGCCGTTCGTTTTCCGAAAGCTTGCTGATGAAAATGGCGGACGCGAGGAACGAAAACAACGCGATCCAGTTCTGTGGGTCGGCTATGTTGAAGCTGCCAATCGGAGGGAGAAAAAAAAAGTTATAGAGCAGTGTGCAGCCGATGGCGAGGCACACCGAATACACCAGTCCCCAGCGAAACGCCGCCACCTGCACCATCACCAGAAAGGTGAGCGCTACGGTGGTCTGGTTTACATGGAGTATTCTGCGATAGACCGACACCACCAGCAGGGCGGCCGAGGTCATCGCCACGTAACGAAAGACGAGCGCCCGAAACCGGGAAAGAGGCATCAGTGGCGATCATATCGTAGCCTTGCCCGGACCTAAGGATAGAGATGGCAGAACGAGTTCTGGTGGTAGACGACGAGGCCCAGATCACGCGAGTGTTGCGCACCGCGCTCACCGCTCAGGGGTACGACGTTCGCGCCGCCAATGATCCTGAAGAAGCCCTTCGTTTGTTTGAGGAGTGGAGTCCGGACCTGATGGTGACCGACCTGATGATGCCGGGCATGAGTGGAGTAGACCTTTGCCGGCGGGTACGCAGCAAGTCCGCGACACCCATCATCGTGTTGTCGGTGCGCGATCAGGAAAGATCCAAGGTAGAGGCGCTCGATGCGGGTGCCGACGACTACGTGACCAAGCCGTTCAGCATTCAGGAACTGCTGGCCCGCGTACGGGCGCATTTGCGGCGCGCACCGGAACGCGCTGTGGACGCGCCCATCGAGATTGGAGATTTCGTCATCGATGCCGGGGCTCATACCGTGACCGTAGGGGGCAAGAGCCTGCATCTGACGCCGACGGAGTTCGATCTGCTGCTCTTCATGGGGCGCAACGCCGGCAAAGCTCTTACCCATCGCGCTCTGCTCACGGCTGTTTGGGGAGGACAGTCCGCACATCAGCCGGAGTACCTGCGCGTGTTTATCGGGCAACTTCGGCGGAAACTCGAAGCCGAAGGTCCGCGGCAATATATCCAGACGGAACCGTGGGTGGGTTATCGATTTCTGCCTGAAGGTGTGCCGGAGTAAAAGGACTGCGTCGGTTGGGGTAATGGGTCTTTCCACTCTGTCTGTTCAACCAGATCCTGGGTGGCCCACATTACCGGGGTGCAGAAACATTTCCACGAGGGGTCCGCGGAACCGCAGGTCCCTCGGCTGCGCTCCTAATGACACAGGGAGTGCGGACGATCGGTTTAGTGCCGCGCCTACGGCGCTCAGATCCTCTTCGGGATCGATTTCCCAGCCCTTCCGGGCTGGGCTGACGTTTGGTCGTCGGCCCTCCGGGCCTTGCATCTATGACGATGTTTGCAGTGTCATTTCTCCCTCAACTTGCCGCAAGCAAGTCAGCGACGGGATGATAAGGGGATGGTGGCGCTTCCGGGTTGAATTAGCTGCCGGATAAACGCCGTATGTCCAGCAAACACTTGTACCTGGAACCTTGCGTCGTTCTCTCATCTTTATGAATTCCTTATGCCTCGCTTACACCCCTCTTAGTGCCCCACTGTTCGAATTGACTCTATGCAGGACCTCCTGATGGTGGTGTTGACAATCGTTTTCTTTGGCGTCGCGCTGCTCTACGTTCGCGGCTGCGAGAAGTTGAGGTAATGACCGAAATGTCCCATACCACGGCTATCGTGCTGCTCATTACGGTCGCGACCCTGACCTACCTGGTGGTCACGCTGTTGTATCCGGAGAAATTCTAAGAATGACCGCGAACGGTTGGCTGCAGTTTGTCGCTTTTCTGGCCGTGCTGCTGCTTCTCATGCGGCCCCTGGGACTCTATATCGCGCGCGTGGTCGAAGGCGAAAAAACATTTCTTGATCCGCTTCTGCGCCCCATCGAAAGGCTCCTCTACCGCGTTTGCGGAATCCATGCGCAACAGGAGATGAAGTGGCAGCAGTACTCCGTGGCGATGTTGCTCGTCAGCTTCGTTTCGCTGCTTCTTACTTACGTGATCGAACGGGCACAAGGCTTCCTGCCATGGAATCCGCAGCACCTGGGCGGTGTATCCCCGGCACTCGCCTTCAACACGGCTGTCTCCTTCACCACCAACACCAACTGGCAGTCCTATACACCCGAAACCACCATGAGCTATTTCACCCAGATGGTGGGTCTCGCGTATCACAACTTTTTGAGCGCGGCGATCGGCATCGCGGTGGCCGTCGCCCTGGTCCGCGGCATCGCCCGTAAGCAATCCGCCACGATCGGCAACTTCTGGGTGGATACCACGCGCGTCATCCTGTGGATTCTGCTGCCGATCTGCCTGGTGGTTGCGCCCATACTGATCGGCCAGGGGGTCATACAAAATCTCAAACCGTATACCGCCGTCACTACCCTGCAGCACGGAACCCAAACCCTGTCCCAGGGACCGGTAGCATCGCAAGAAGTGATTAAGGAACTGGGCACCAATGGCGGTGGGTTCTTCAACGCCAACAGTGCCCACCCGTTTGAAAATCCCACCCCCTTCAGCAATTTCATCGAGATGGAACTGATCTTGCTGATCCCTGCTGCACTCACCGTCACGCTGGGAAAGATGACGGGTTCTTCGGGCCACGGCTGGGCCGTGTTTTCCGCCATGGTCATCCTTTTTGTCAGCGCCTACACCGTTTGTTACTGGGCGGAGTCGCGACCACACCCGCTGCTGCACGGGGTCGACCAGAAGACGACGCTGATCAATTCCGGCGCCAATATGGAAGGCAAGGAAGTGCGCAACGGCATCTCGCAATCCGCGCTCTTTGCCACTGCCACAACCGACACCAGCTGCGGCGCGGTGAACTCCGCGCATGACTCGTTCACTCCGCTCGGCGGCATGGTGCTCATGGTCAACATCATGTTGGGTGAAGTGGTCTTTGGCGGTGTGGGCTCGGGGCTCTACGGGATGTTGATCTTCGTCGTGCTCTCGGTCTTCATTGCCGGTTTGATGGTGGGCCGAACCCCGGAATACCTGGGCAAGAAGATTGAGAGCTATGACGTCAAGCTGGCGATGCTGTTTGTGCTGATTTTTCCGCTGATCATTCTGGTGCTCGCCGCCATCGCTGTGCTCTCTCCAGTCGCCCTCGCCAGCCTCACCAACAATGGGCCTCACGGATTTTCCGAGATCCTTTACGGCTACGTTTCGACGGCAGGCAACAACGGTTCCGCATTTGCCGGCCTCAACGCCAACACCAATTGGTACAACCTGACGCTCGCCTTCAACATGCTGGCTGGCCGCTTTCTCATGAAGGTGCCCATGCTGGCCCTGGCCGGCAACCTGGCGCAAAAGAAGAGCGTTCCCCCCTCATCGGGAACATTTCCGGTGAACACCGCCTTATTCACCGTGCTGTTGGTGGGCGTAATCCTGATCGTCGGCGCACTGACGTTCTTTCCCGCGCTCAGTCTCGGGCCCATTCTCGAGCACCTGCTGCTGCATGCGGGGAAAACTTTCTAAAGCGGAGAAGCGGAGAAACGATATGGCAGAAAAACAAAGCCTCTGGAACCCCGCGATCCTCCGCCAATCTGCGGTGGATTCGATTCGCAAGCTCGACCCGCGCCTGATGGTGAAGAACCCCGTCATGCTGGTGGTGGAAATCGGCAGCGTGCTCACCAGCATCCTGCTGATACAAGGCGTCGTCGCGCACCAGGGCAGCTTTGCGTTCAACCTGCAAATCACGCTGTGGCTGTGGTTCACGGTGCTGTTTGCAAATTTTGCCGAAGCGATGGCGGAAGGCCGCGGCAAGGCCCAGGCCGATACGCTACGCAAGGCCAAAGGCGAAACCACGGCCATTCGCCTGAAGAGTGAGAAAAAAGATGCAGAGCGGGAACAGGTTTCCAGTGCCGCTCTGCGCAGCGGCGACATCATCTACGTGGAAGCGGGTTTCTACATCCCCGGGGATGGCGAAGTGATCGACGGCGTCGCCTCGGTCGACGAGTCAGCCATCACCGGAGAATCCGCGCCCGTAATCCGTGAGGCTGGCGGCGATCGTTCCGCAGTCACAGGTGGAACCAAAGTGCTCTCCGACTGGATCATGGTGAGGATCACTTCCAATCCCGGCGAGACGTTTCTGGATCGCATGATTGCCCTGGTCGAAGGAGCTCAGCGGCAGAAGACCCCCAATGAAATTGCCCTGAGCATTCTGCTCTCCGGGCTCACGATTATCTTTCTCCTGGCCGTGGCAACACTGCAGCCCATCGCGGTCTATTCCCAGGCGCCGCAGACAATATTTGTATTGGTCTCACTGCTGGTCTGCCTCATTCCCACCACCATCGGGGGGTTGCTCTCGTCCATCGGAATCGCAGGCATGGATCGGCTGGTGCAGTACAACGTGCTGGCTATGTCAGGCCGTGCGGTCGAAGCAGCGGGAGACGTCGATACCCTGTTGCTGGATAAGACCGGCACCATCACTCTTGGGCAACCGGCAGGCAACTGAGTTTATTCCCGCCCCCAACATCAGCGCGCAGCGATTGGCGGACGCAGCGCAGCTTTCTTCCTTTTCCGATGAGACGCCGGAAGGCCGTTCGATCGTGGTGTTGGCGAAGGAGAACTTCGGACTGCGTGGTCGTGATCTCAATGCCCTGCATGCCGAATTCATCCCCTTCAGCGCGCAAACCAGAATGTCGGGAGTTGATTTCGCCGGCCACGTCATCCGCAAAGGCTCGGTAGATGCCATCACGCGCTTTCTGGTCGAACAAGGATCGAACCTGCCGCAAAAGGTTCGTGAAACCGTGGAACAGGTTGCCGGCATGGGCGGCACTCCCCTGGTAGTGGCAGAGAATGCCACCGCATTGGGTGTGATCTACCTCAAAGACATCGTCAAAGGCGGATTGAAGGAGAGACTCGCGATGCTGCGCGCCATGGGCATCCGCAGCATCATGATCACGGGGGACAATCCCCTGACCGCGGCCGTCATCGCACGCGAAGCAGGCGTCGACGACTTTCTGGCCGAAGCAAAACCAAAAGACAAGATGGACCTGATCCGCCGCGAACAGGCGAAGGGGAAGCTGGTCGCGATGACGGGCGACGGCACGAACGATGCGCCCGCGCTGGCTCAGGCCGACGTGGGCGTGGCCATGAACTCCGGCACCCAGGCCGCCAAGGAAGCCGGCAACATGGTGGATCTGGACTCGAATCCTACCAAGCTGATTGAAATTGTGCAGATCGGCAAGCAGCTGCTCATGACGCGCGGGGCGCTCACCACGTTCTCGATCGCCAACGACGTTGCCAAGTATTTCGCGATTATTCCGGCTATGTTCGCCGGAGTCTTTCCGGTGTTGAATCAGCTCAACGTCATGCACCTGAGCACGCCTCACTCGGCCATTCTGTCCGCGGTAATCTTCAACGCATTGATCATTGTCGCGTTGATTCCGTTGGCTCTGCGCGGTGTGGCGTATCAACCGCGATCGGCGCAGGCCCTGTTGCGGCGGAATCTTCTGGTCTACGGAGTGGGCGGGGTGATCGTTCCCTTCATCGGCATCAAATTGATCGACCTTTGTTTGACCGGCCTGGGCCTGTCCTGAACGGAGTTTCTATGCTGCGCAATGAATTCAAGATCGCCGTTCGGTTTACCCTGATCACCGCGGTGGTGCTGGGCATCCTCTATCCACTGGCGGTGACCGGCATCGGGCACTTGGCGTTTCGCCACCAGGCCAACGGAAACTTGATTGTTACGAATGGCCAAGTGACAGGCTCAAGGCTGATCGGCCAGAGCTTTACCGGGGACCAGTATTTTCATGGACGCCCGTCGGCCGCCGGCAACGGTTACGACGCGACTGCGTCCGGTCCCTCGAACTACGCTGCGTCGAATCAGAAGCTGATCAGCCGCATCGACGGCGACGTGGCGCACTATGCCGCAGAGAATAAGGGCCAGCCAGTGCCCATCGATCTGGTGACCGCCTCCGGCTCTGGTCTTGACCCCGATATTTCTCCTTCTGCGGCCATGTTCCAGGTGGCACGGGTGGCGAACGCCCGGCATCTGCCGGTGGTGGCAGTGCGCGCTCTGGTAGAGCGCCACGTAGAGCGGCGGCAATTCGGTTTCATGGGGCAAGAGCGGGTGAATGTGCTGCTGCTCAACATGGATCTGGATGGGATCGCGCAGTAAGTGGAGGATGAAAAATCGTACGTCAATGGACTTCTGAAAAGCCCATGGGTGGATGCGGTTGCCCTGGGGTTACATTATGGGGCCCGAACCGGAGTTCACTAGTGGACTGTCGCTGAGAAAACGTTACTGATGAAAGAATCGGAGAAAGGGGGAAAAGAGCAGTTTCCTGTACTCCGCTTCACTCAGAGTCTGTGACTTTTTATCTTCCGGTGCAGTTTGCGGTTGAAAAGCTCCCAAGCGCATCTGCCAAGAAAGCATTGCCGGGGTCCTTCGACTACGCGCTATAAATCCGTTTGTTATTCGATAGATCTGCGAAGCGCTTCGCTCAGGATGACGGCTTTGTTTGGGGGGCGGGGGGCTTGAAATCAACTGATTATATCGATCGAAAAAGTCACAGGCTGTCAGGATGACGGCTTCGTCGGGGGTCCCACTTGATGACGATTCTGTTTGCGTGGTAATGACTTCTCTGCGACAGGCTACTAGGAGGATCCCAGGTCTCAAAATCGAGACCCCACGGCAAGCCGGGGCGGGGCTGGGGCACCCGTCCGATTTCCTCCGAATGCGCAAAACGCGACTGCCCGCGCCTTGCGTGGCAGGGCGCGGGACGGTCGGAAACGGGGACGTCTAAAGGCGGATGCCGGTTGGTTCGAGCAGCTTAGACTGCTTCGCTGTACTGCTCGACATACTCGTTGGCTTCCTCTGGCTCGGCTTCCTTGTGGGCCACGGGCTCTTTTTTCGCCGGTTGGGCCGATTCGGTGAGGTCGACGTAGCCTTGCAGCGTGGCGTTGTCTTCGATCGACAAGCGGCTGGCTGCGATGTCTCCGATGAAAACTGCGGAGTGTTTCAATTCTGCACGGCCGCTGGCCTTCACACTGCCCTCGACGCGCCCAAAAACTACCAGGTCTCCGGCGACGATGTCCGCATGGATAACGCCGTTGGCTCCTACGGTGAGCCGCTTGCCGGTCAACGTGATATTGCCTTCCAATACTCCATCGAGGAAGAAATCTTCCTCGCCCGTCACTTCACCGCGAATGCAAATACCTTTACCAATCACCGTCCCCGAACTGTTCATCATTGGTAGTGCCCTCCGATTGCCACAACTCTATGGGCCGCAAGAGGGGGTCGCAATCACCGAAATGGGGCAGATGACGTCTTTGGCGCCACATTGGCATTCAAGTGTGGAAAGGGAAAGCACCTGGCGCCCGGCTGGGTCAAAGTTGGAGGGTGCGAGCCACTGTTCGAAGTTTGCCCGGCGCAAGGGCCATTCTGAATCCAACATGGAAAACCAGGCGGTGTCACGGTTGCGGCCTTTGATAATCATGTGTTGGCGAAAAACTCCCTCGAAGAGAAAACCGAGGCGCAGGGCAGCCCGCCGGGAGGGCTGGTTCAACGCGTTGCACTTCCATTCGTAACGGCGGTAGCCCAGATCTTCGAACACGTGCCGCGCCATGAGATACATGGCCTCGGTTGCGCCGCTGCTCCGCTGCAACGCGGGCGTAAAGATAATGTTGCCTACCTCGATGACGCGATGGCGAGGCTCAATCCGCAGATACGAAGCCTGGCCGACTGCAAAGCCGGTGGCGTTATCCACGATGGCAAAAAAGAGCGGATCGCTGGAGCCGGCATTCCTATCGAAGGCGACATCGAAATCGCCACGGCTGGCGAACGGGCCCTCGCTCATATACCGCCACTGATCCTCTTTTTCCGGCCCGTGCGTGGCCTGGTAGAGGGCCTCCGCCTGACCTGCCCGGTCAAAAGGGCGAAGCGTGACCACTCGCCCGGCAAGAATCGTAGGCTGCGGACGAGGCGCTGGACTCGGGTCGACCGCAATCCCAATCTCGCTCATGCACCGATACTAGCAAGGGTGAAGATTTCACTGCCCGGAGTAGTACCCGGTACGGGTTTGGACCGCGAGGTCGTTCTTCTTAGCAGTTAAATGTATGGAGTGGTAGCCGCTTGCCTGGTCTTTAGGCGGGGTATAGCCCAGCATGAATTGCGTGCGCAGTTCCTCGGCAATCTGGGCATAAATGTCGTCCACCGAGTCCTTCTTTTTGGCCTCGAAGTATCTTCCCCCTGTCTCCTCAGCAATTCGCTGGAGGGTTTTCTTGCCGTTGGGGCGGTTATCCTCCTGTCTTGGATAGCGGCCTCCCCCGGGATAGCCACCACCTGGGTATCCGCCAGGATATCTTCCCCCTGGATACCCGCCCCCCGGATACCTGCCCCCCGGGTAGCGCGGGTCCATGGGGTCGTCGTCCATGGGGCCATTAAATCCGCTATCGCGGTCCTCATGGCCACCGATGTAAATGGTGTAGACCACGGTTTCGGCCTTCTGAGCCGATTCAATGGCGCTGTTCACATTCTCCTGGCTGCCCCGGTCCTCCCCATCGGTCAGGACAACGATGGCCTTGCGGCCGGTC
Source organism: uncultured Acidobacteriaceae bacterium (assembly GCA_963847155.1). Taxonomy (GTDB): domain Bacteria; phylum Acidobacteriota; class Terriglobia; order Terriglobales; family Acidobacteriaceae; genus PALSA-350. The sequence goes on from CAWJZH010000019.1 coordinate 62,907, forward strand.
TGCTTTTTCGTGATTTCGTCGCACGCCAGAAAAATGGCGTCGTAGAGTTTCGTGCCCGCGCCTCGCCCACCCCGGTGGGACCCCTGGTCGCTGGTTGGAATGCTCTCGACCGATTGCTGGGTATCGATGAGCCCTACTGCCTTCTCAAGCTTGGCGTGATCGGAGGTCAGGTCTTGCAGCAGCTCGATCTCGCGATCAAAGTGGATCACAAAGGCCCGGTCCACCGGCCGGTTGATCATCTGGTCCAGAAAGCTCCGGCTGGCGCTGCGCTCGCGATCGATATTGTCGCGCTCGCTCATGCTGGTATCGACCAGCAGACCCACGGTCAGAGGAAGGTTCGTCTCCTGGCTGAAGTAGCGGATGGTCTGCGGCTTTCTGTCTTCTTCCAGCTCAAAATCGTCCTTGGTCAGGTCGCGTACGATCTTGCCCTTCTTGTCCCGCACGGTCACTGGCAAAGTGACCTCTTTCACGTCGACCGGAATCGTAGTGACCGGCCTAGTAGCCGGGGGCGGTGCCTGGTTCTGAGATTGAAGCGACGAATCCAGGAGCAGAAAGCAGAACAGCAGGGGGATACGCATAAGAACCATGCCCACCTTAGACGACACCGGCGTTCGTCTTGTCACCTTTCACCCGCATAGACGGTAATCCACTGTACCCGGTTTGCAGTCAATAGCCGGGCACGATAACATCAGCATGACGGATTGTTGCGCCTATCCTCACGGTGGACGCCGTCCAGACTATTGTTCTCAGCGCGGAAGTGGCGAAATTGGCAGACGCACAGCCTTGAGGTGGCTGCGCTCGCAAGGGCGTGGGGGTTCAAATCCCCCCTTCCGCACCATCGATTGAGGTTCACGTTCAAATGATCTGGTTAGTGGGTACGATTCACGTTATTGTTTGCCTCATCCTGATTGGGGTGGTTCTTCTCCAGCAGGGCAAGAGTGCCGACCTCGCGGGCGCCTTCGGCGGCCAGGGATCGCAAACTGCGTTTGGCCCCCGCGGAGCCGCCAACCTGCTGACCAAGGTGACCACCTGGGCCGCCATCGTATTCATGTTCACCTCGATTGGGCTTACCGTCTTGATCCAGCGAAGCAGTGGAGCTCATTCTGTGTTGTCCGGCATCAAGACGACGCATACCACTCCGGCCAAGCCTGCAACCCCCGCCAAGTAAGGTCGCTCTGAAGGGTACGGCCCTTAGGCCGTACGTTTAGGCAGATAAGCTGATCGGCTTCAGCCGCAGAGGGCTGCTTAAGCGAGCACAAGAGATGCCTTCAGGGGTTAAAGAGGTTGCGGAAAAAGGTCGAATAGGGAGCGAAAGCCGTTCCCTCGGCGGCTAAAGCCGCACCTGCTTTCAATCTTTTACGGACGGCCTGAAGGCCGTCCCCTTCAAAGAAAGTGGTTTTCCGCAACCTGTAAAGCCCGTCGTTGGGTTAGTTAAATGTACAGGCTGAAGCCGTACCCTTCAGGAGCGCGCTCGCATCCATCGGCCGACAGCCACGACCAGTAAGCCCATTCCCAGAAAAACCAGCAGCAGCAATCCCGAGCGGGCCATAACTCCGCCATATCCCAAGACGTTCACGTCAACAAAAGGATAGGGATATAACCCGCTCACCGCGCCACGCGCAAGGATGTAAACGAGGTAGACGCCGGGGTAGATCAGCCAGGTGACGGAATCCTTCCAACTCAGCCCCGCGCGCGGCGCAAACAACAGCCAGTACACCACGTAGCCCACCGGCACAATGCTATGGAGAAGTACGTCGGCAACCCACTGCGCCCCCTGCGGGTTCCATAACTGACGTAACAATAATTGGTAAACCATCCCGACAATGGCGATATAAACAGCCGTGGCTGCCTGCACGGACGGCGAGCAGAGCCACTTTCCCCATCCGTCCTTCGGCTGGAACGCGACCGCCGTAAAAACCGACGCCGTCAAAATGTTGGTGAGGATGGTGAAGAAGCTGAAGAAAGTGATGACCGTCCCCAACCTCTCTGGTGCCGGGGATTGGACGAGCATCAGATAAAGCTGCAGGGCCAGCGCAAACCAACCCAGCAACGCCCCGACCGCCGCATAAATGCGCATGGCGCATTGTAACCAGCGGCACCTCACCTGAGATCAATCCCCTAAAATGAAGCCATGATCCTTGAAAGTTTTCCCGTCGGCCCATTGCGTTGCAACTGCAGCATCCTGGGCGACGAGGTTACCCACGAAGCCGTCGTTGTCGATCCCGGAGACAACATTGCAGAGGTTCTCTCCCGGCTGCAGAAGCATGGCCTCACCTTGCGCCAGATCGTCATTACCCACGCTCATATCGACCATGTGGGCGGAGCAGCCCTGCTCAAGAAAGCAACCGGGGCGCCGGTATTTCTCAATCAGAACGATCTGGGTTTGCTGGGCGCGATGGAGATGCAGGCCGGTTGGCTGGGGATTCCTACCCCCGAGGTCGAGTCTCCGGACGCGAGTGCGGACGACGGTCTGACCGTGGGTCTCGCCACACTCCCTGCAGAAGTGATCCACACCCCGGGACACACCCCCGGCAGCATCTGCATCTTGTTTCCGCAACAACACCTACTGCTCGCAGGCGATACTCTCTTTGCGGGATCGATCGGGAGAACCGATCTTCCTGGAGGTGATGGGCGCCAGATCTTACGTTCATTGCGCGACCGCCTGATGGTGTTGCCGGATACAACACGAGTGTTGCCGGGCCACGGGCCAGATACGACGATTGGTGAGGAAAGGCAATCAAATCCGTTCCTTCAGCCAAATTTCCGAATGTGACACATTAAGCTGTTCCAGCGGCGTACAACAATCCGATCATTATCAGGTCACATGAAGCAAAAGTTAGCTTACGCTTGAATCAGTAATATTATTACAATCTGCTACTTACGCGGACTCAGTAAACCTTTAATTGAATGACACGAAAGTATTAGTAACAAACTTGAGTCCTCTTTTGCACACTCGATTGCCGTTGATGGCCCCTCAATTGCTTAATCATAGGCAATGGAATTGCTCGACAATAGCTTCCATCCCTTCTCGGAACTCCGCCAGCGGTGTCAACAAACTCACGACCAGCCATCCCTGACCTGAGAAGCCAAAGAAACCGCCTGGGTGCACCACCACCCGTCGCTGCAACAGCAGATCGAGCGCCGTATCCTCTTGGCATCGCAACGCGGGAACCCGAAGGACGGCATACCACCCCGCATCGACGGTAAGCCGGCTCACCAGTTCCTGCCGTAGAAGGATTGCGTCCAGGCTGACCAGGTTCGCTCGTAAACGTTCCCTGATTTGCCCTTGCAGTGTTGCCCGCCGGCTTAGCCAGACGGGCAACGCGCACTGGATAGGTGCGCTCAAGGAAAGAAAGGTGTCGGAGATAACCTCCAGACGCTCGATTGCCTCACCCTCGGCAAAACATGCGATCCAGGCAGCTTTCATCTGGGGCAGCGCAGCTACCTTGCTCAGACCGCTGAGCACGAAGGTGGGCACCGCATGACTGCCCATGGCAAAGCTCTCGCCTCGTTGATCGAGGCCGTAATCAAGAAAGACCTCGTCCACAATCAACGCCAGCCCATGCTCGCGGCACAACCCTTCGATCGCTTCCCTTTCCCCACTGCTGGTGAAATTACCCGTGGGGTTATTCGGATGGACGATCATGATGGCCCGAGTGCGCGAGGTAACGTGCCGGCGCAGTGACTCCAGGTCCAGGTGCCAGCCGTGATCGTAGAAGAGCTCGTAGGAAACCAGACCCACATCGTCCAAACGGGCCAGAAAGTCGAACAACGGATAACCTGGCTGGCCAATCAGCACCTCATCCCCCGGATCGCAGAGCAATCGGAATAGAAAGCTGTAGGCCTCGCTGGTGCTGGTGGTAAGAAAGATCTGCTCCGGCTCTACCGGCGCTCCATGGTCCCGGTAATAGCGGCAAACTGCATCGCGCGCTGCACGGAGACCCCGCGGATCAGGGTTGTAGGTCAGGGATCCCGAATCGCTAAGAGGAGCCAGGATCGAAGCAGCGTCATAGCTAAATCCGCAGTGGGTCGGATTGGAGGCGGTCAGGTCACAGAGCTGGGCATCGGCCGTGCGCAATCGCGCCAGCTCTTGGGCCCACGGCGTCTGCGTCAAATCCCACGCGGTTCGCGCTGACCAGCGGTATCTTTGTGCCTCCTTCAACCTTCCCTCCCTTGTCGCATGTTGTAATAGAGCAGAAACAGCAGGAGCTCCGCAACGCATGGATTTAGAAGCCGTTATCTTCGACTATGGTGAAGTTCTCAGCGGTCCGCCAGACCCTCAGGCGCATCGCAACCTGCTGCGCATTGCGGGGGTTAAAGAGGAGGCGTTCGAAAAGGCTTATTGGGTCCACCGGCTGGATTACGATGCTGACATCCTGAACGGCCAAACTTACTGGCAAACTGTCGCCCGTGACACCGGTGTTCACTTCACGGCCGACCAGATCAGCCAATTGCTGGAGCAGGATGCCATCATGTGGATGAACCTGAACCCAGCCATGCTGGCCTGGATTCCCAAAATCAAGCAGGCGGGCTTCCGGCTCGGGATCCTTTCCAATATGGGTGACGGAGTACTGGATTATCTACGGCCGCGTTTTCCCTGGCTGGCCCAGTTTGACCACCTGACCTGGTCCTGTGAGCTTGGCGTGGTCAAGCCCGATCCTGCTATTTATCTGCAAACGGTAAAGAAGCTGAATGTCTCGCCTGACCGGGCCCTGTTCATCGACAACCTGCAGAAGAACATAGTCGGCGCCGAAGCCATCGGCCTTCACGCCGCTCTCTTCGAAAACCCTGAACAGCTGCAAAACGACTTGGCTCGGCGAGGGTTTCCACTACCGCCGCTCGAACTCACCTTTTGAAGGGTACGGCCTTTAGCCCGTACATTTAGCAGTCAATAGAATCGGCTTCAGCCGCCGAGGTCCGCTCAAGCGAGCCAACGAGATGCCCTCAGGGGCTAAAGCCCGTCCCATGTTGGGGAGTTAATGTACGGGCTGAAGCCCGTACCCTTCAAAAAAGGCCAGGCTTGGCAAGCGACAGAGGGACCTGTTCCACGATCTCCAGATTGAATCCCTGCAGCGCTGGAACATGCGTCGGAGTATTCGAAAGCAGGCGAATCTTGCGAATATTCAAGTCGGAGAGGATTTGCCCGCCCAAGCCAACCTGGCGCAAAATGCGCTGGTGCCGATCCTCCCTGTGCTCGCCGCTGCGGTGCAGAAACAACCGATGTGGCATCACGCTGCGATCGATTTCGAAATCCTTTACTTGAATTGTGCAGATAGATCAGGGCACCCCGTCGCGCCTCCGCGATCATTTCCAGCGAGCGCTGTACGACCTGTTGGCAATCGCATTGGGTAGTACCGAAGACATCACCCGCCAGGCAGTGTGAGTGCACCCGTACCAGAACCGGCTCCGGGTTATGCTCAAAGTTTATGTCACCGCGCACCAGCGCGAGGTGGCTTTCTCCTCCATCTACTTCACTCTCATAGGCGATCATGCGGAAATCGCCAAAACGGGTGGGCATGATCGATTCGGCAACGCGGAATATATAGCGTTCATTCTGCAGCCGGAAGCGGATCAATTCCGCCACGGTCAGCATTTTCAACTGATGCTGGTTGCAGAACTCCACCAGGTCGGGAACCCGCGCCATGGTTCCGTCATCGTTCATGATTTCGCAGATCACTCCTGCCGGAATCAGCCCCGCCATCCGTGCCAGATCGACCGAGGCTTCGGTTTGTCCGGCACGCACCAGGACACCGCCGCGACGGGCGCGCAAAGGAAACACGTGCCCCGGCCGGGCGAGGTCCGCCGCTGTCATCTGTGGGGCAATCGCGACCTGGATGGTATGCGAGCGATCATAAGCGGAGATGCCCGTGGTCACGCCCTCCCGGGCCTCGATACTTTCCGTGAACGCAGTGCCAAAGCGAGACGAATTCTGTTGCGTCATCGGGCCCAGGCGAAGATAGTCGGCGCGCTCCTCGGTCAGGCTGAGGCAGATCAAACCCCGTCCGAACTTGGACATGAAATTGATGGCCTCCGGGGTCACGAACTCCGCCGCCAGCGTCAGGTCGCCTTCGTTCTCGCGATCCTCGTCGTCCACGACGACGATCATGTGTCCAGCTTTGAACTCTGCGAGGGCCCCCGGCACATCGGTAAACGGCGTTTTCGACTGCATAGCTACATTCTCCGCCAGTTAGATTCCACACGCAAAAAAACGCCGCTCGTGGCGGCGTTCTCTTTTTCTGCATTTCCCCTTTTAGTTTACAAAGTGGATTCGATCTCAAAGCCCCACGCCTCGAGAAGCGCTTCCGGGATATACTTCGAGTTCTTGTTGCGGCGAGCCCACTCGCGCAACCGTGTAGAACGCACATATTGATCGGGGGTCAGCTTAAACTCTTTCACAACCTGCTCGAAAGAAGTGACAGTCGGGACGACCGGGCCTATTGGCTCCGGCTTGCCCCAGTTAGGATTACCACGTCGTTTTGCCATTTGATCCGTTATCCTCTAGGGAGATGAGCAACAAACACCGCCCGGCGGCTAGTAAATTCCAGACAATCGCGCCCGCCGGTACATGTCAAAGCTCTTATTTTAAGGATTTTTTCTCCAAAAATCAATAGCAAATTCGAGCTACGTAGTGCCGCTTCCCGCAACGGCATCAACGACCTACGGCAACCTATCCGTTGCCGGTGCACTCCAAATGGATGAATTACTTGCAATCATGAAAGGTGGATGGTCAATGAACGCAGTTCGTTACTGGGCAGTTTTCTCCCTCGGAGTAGCCGCCGGCGCGGCCGCCGCTCTCATTTATGCTCCCCAGACCGGTGAAAAAACCCGTAAGCAGCTCAGACGTCACCTGGAAGATGCCAGTGACTACATCAAGGACACCAGCGACGACCTGAGCAAACACGCCAACAAGGTCTATAAGACGACCAAGGATCGGGCCAGCGACGTAGCCTCCAGGGTGAGTTCGGTCGCCACTAACGTCAGCTCCGTGGCCAGCAACATCGCCGAAAAAGTAGGGGATCTGGTCTAGAGGCTCTGGGTCTCTCAGGCAGACGTGGGGGTTCGGGGAGCGAAGCCGACGGATCTGCAGTTCTTCTTCCGTCTCACCGAGCCCGCCCCAGCCGCTGCCGGTCCCAGCAATCTCCTCCACTGTCGTCCTGAGGCGTGACTTTTTATCTCCTTTGCAGTTCGCGGCCGGAAAGCTTCCAAAGGCATCTGTCAAGAAACATCGCCGCGGTCCTTCGACTCCGCGCCATAAAGCCCTCTGTTTGCGATAGATCTGCGAAGCGCTCGCTCAGGATGACGGTTTTGTCGGGGCTTGAAATGCGGCTGCTTAGGATACAGAAAACACGCAAAGATCGAAAAAGTCACAGGCTCTGAGCAAAGGCGGGATCTGCGGTTCAGTCCCCATGGCCGCCAGCGGGGGCACACTCCTCTTCATAGCCTGGAAATCCGGCTCAATCTCACCTGTTCGGCGACACGATATCCAGACCGCAACGCTCCATGAACTGTTCCCCAATGCCCACTCGTGTCGGTATGTTCGCCGGCAAAGAAAAGCGTCTTCTCCACCGGCACCGAAAGATCATCGGAAGCTCGGATCGCCCCTCGCGGCACGTACGTATAGCTTCCCAGGCTGTACTCATCGCTCTTCCAGTCATGCTGATGCCATCGGACCAGGTGCTTGCGCAGTTCAGGAAGTTCACTGCGGAGCAGGGCGGCGAGCGTCGCCAACCCTGTTTCCGGCAAGTCCGCCAGGTCCGACTCGTCCGCCTTTCGGCCGCCCAGCCACCCAGTCAGCGTCGAATCCGGCCAGGGATCGGTTGTCCACCATGTGGGGGGAAGGAACTCCGGCGCGAAAAGGAAGCTCATCCCTCTCAACTTGCTGAACTGTGACCAGAAGCCGGGATCGAATTCGTAGGACACGCGTGCCGCCGTACCCATGGCCAGCCGGTCTGCTGCGGCGAGAATGTCGAAGGGTTGGGGCACAAATGCGATCCGCCTCGCCTGCAACACCCCCAAAGGTACGGTGATGACTGCGGCACTCGCTTCGAAGACCTGATCGGTTCGGGTAGACACCTCCACCTTTCCCGTCTCCCAGGTAATGGTCCGCACCGGAGCTGAGGCTACCCATCGTCCGCCAGCCTCCAGAAACCTCTGTAGTACAAACTCCGGCACGCGCGCATAGCCCTCTTCCAGCCGGAAGAGGCGATCACCCGAAATCGCATCTTCGGCAGCCTGTTGGCGCGCGAGGGCGCGAATGCTGATGCGCCCCGCGTCCGCCGCATTGAAACCCTCGACATAGTTGGTAGCCCGGGCTGTAGCCTCGGGCGAGAGTCCACGTTGGGCCACGAACTCGCTGAAGCTCAGGTCCTCCTGCGGCGGTTCCAGGTGGGCTAGTTCGTTAAACAATTGGTCCAGCTCGGGCTGAGCGGCGCAAGGTTCCAGCACGCCACGCTCCTTGTGGAAACAAAGCGTCTCGCCGGCTAGCTCGAAGCGGGTGAGTCCTGCCTCTTCAATCAAATGAATGAGCTCCGAAGGCAGACCATGAACAAACTCGGCGCCCAGCTCCACCGGCAATTCCCCGGCCACGGGTGGGACGGTGTAGATCCGCCCACCAGCCCGCTCTCGCGCCTCGATCAACACAACCTGCAGCCCGGCTTCCGCTAATCTGCGGGCTGCTGCCAGTCCAGAAATCCCAGCGCCCACGACAATCACGTCGTTCATTCCACCTCCCAGGTGAGCGTCTCAACGCGTGGGCCTTGCTTTGGTACCGGATGCTTGAGCGCCTGGATAGATAAAACACACCCAGCGCGCGCTACTGCCGGAGAGAAGTGAAGGTTGGGTCCCGTGACATGCATCCTCACCCGGGCCGCGGTTTGCGCCTGGGGCGAGGCAGGATGGGCCAGGGGAAGGTCGACTTCCCCGCTCAGCCCACTGAGCAGCGAAAGCGACACCAGGTCGCAGAACCCCAGGGCTGCCGTCCACCGCGCGAGATCTTCATCTTTCGTTGGGTCGTCTTCCTTTCCTCCGCTCGCGAGCCGATGCTGGCGCGCTTTCTCTGCCTGCACGAAAGGCTGGTGCACAGGATCATGCCCGGCCAGGAGGCTGAAGTGGCGGCTGACAATGATGCCTCCTGTCTTGGAGAGGGCTTCCACCGTGTTGATCGAAGCCGTCCACGCCTCTTCTACTTCCCGGGGTGGAATGGAGATGAACGAAACAGGATGGCCTGCCTGGGCGCCACCGGATCGCAACCGCTGAATCTGCTGCGCGTCGCTCGCGGCCCAGCCTGTATCGTGCATCTGAATGGCCCGCGTGATCTCAGGCGGCAATTCGCCAAAGCAGGTCAACCCCGCGGCGAGTTCTCCCGCGAGCACAGCGTGCGCCGGCTGGGGCACCAGCAGGCAGGTCGAGCGCTTCTGTCTTTGTGCCGCTTCCACCCGCGCCCAAGCGGAGGCGCCCACGTCTGCGCCGTCTTCCTGCTCTTGCTGCAACCACCCAATTACCATGCGAATCCTCTTGCCGTCGCGGGGCCTCTATCAGTTAAGCTGACCCCGGAGAGTTTGATGATCATTCAAGAGCAGACAGCCGTCGATCTTGCTACCCCAACGGGCCCTATGCGGACCTACATGTTCCGTCCTGTGGCCAAGGGAAAGTATCCCGCGGTCATTCTGTTTTCCGAAATCTTCCAGGCCACGGGCCCTATCCGCCGCTTTGCCGCCTTCATCGCCGGCCATGGTTACATTGTCGCTGTTCCCGAGGTGTATCACGAGCTGGAGCCGGCGGGAACTGTGCTGGCTTACGATCAGGCCGGCTCCGACAAAGGCAACGCGGACAAATACGGCAAAGCCGTTTCCGCCTACGATAGCGACGCCCGCGCACTGCTGGACTATCTTCACGGCCTCGAAGATTGCACCGGCCGTCTGGGAACGATTGGCATTTGCATGGGTGGACATTTGGCCTTCCGCGCGGCCATGAACCCCGATGTAAGCGCATCCGTGTGCTTTTACGCCACCGACATTCACAGCCACAGCCTGGGCCTGGGCAAACACGACGACTCCCTTGAGCGAGCCGGCGACATTAAGGGCGAGCTGCTGCATATCTGGGGACGTCAGGATCCGCATGTGCCCCTTGCTGGACGGGACCTGATCAAGGCCCGGCTGGAAGAAGTAGGCGCTAATTTTCAGTGGCTGGAAGTGAACGGCGCGCACGCGTTCATGCGCGACGAGGGCTACCGCTATGACCCGGAGCTGGCGGCGATCTGTATGCAAATGACGCTGGCCCTGCTACACCGGAAATTGGCACTGTGACTGATCAGGAACTGAAAGCACCCGCGAAAGCTCCCGAAGACCCTTCCAGCGATCTGGGGTTTGGCAGAGTCGTATCGTCGCAGCGTGAGCTTCGCCTGCTCAATCGGGACGGCAGCTTCAATGTGCAGAAGCGAGGCCGGGGCCTGCGAACCTTTCTGGCGTACTCCAACCTGGTCAGTACGTCCTGGAGCCGTTTTTTTGTCTTTCGTCGCTGCCGTCTACCTTACGCTCAACGGTTGTTTCGCTATCCTCTACGACGCCTGCGGACCAGACGGCCTGGTCAATACCCTCAATACCGGGATCAACACCCCTTTTCTCAAGGCCTTCTTCTTCAGCATTCACACCTCGGCAACGATAGGCTACGGAAGTACTGTGCCCGTGGGTCTGGCCACCAACATCCTGGTCGCGCTCGAGTCCGTCGTAAGTTTGTTGGGCCTTGCGGTAGTGACCGGGTTGGTTTTCGCGCGTTTCTCCCGCCCGGTCGCCGACATCCTCTTCAGTCAGAATGCCGTGATGTCGTGGATCGGCAACCGTCGCGCCTTTGAATTCCGCATCATTAACACGCGGAATAACCAGATCATCGATCTCCACGTTCGTTTGCTGGTGTCGCGGTTTGAGGCCAACGCGAGCGGGATAGCGGTGCGCCGGTACTACCCGCTCAGCCTGGAGCGGGAGAGCGTGGTGTTCTTTCCTCTTTCCTGGACTATTGTGCACATCGTCGATGAGAACAGCCCGTTGTACGGAGTTACACAAGATCAGTTGTGCGCCAGTGGCGCTGAGTTTCTGATCCTGCTCACGGGCATGGACGAAACCTTCTCGCAGGTGGTGAATGCGAGATCCTCGTACCGCGCCGACGAGATCATTTGGGACGCGAAGTTCACCGATATTTTTTTGTACGATCCGGAAGGAAGAATGGCCGGCATCGACATGAAACGCTTCCACGATACGGAACCTTTTTCTACTCCGCCCTAGCTGAGGGAGAGAAATCGATGATTCTCGACTCCAACAACAAAGCACAAAATCACCGTGATCAAGACGGCTCTGAAGCAGTGATGCTTGTGTCTGTCATGGTTTATTGAGCGCACTTTTGGGGGTAGTGGCCTTCCCGGGGACACTGACCCAACGGTAGGTGAGGCTGAGATAAGCGATCGTATTCGGCGCGCCGTGCGCATTCTCGACCATCAGCGTACCGGGAGAAAAGTGCCCGACCCCGACAGCCAGCACCAGATAGTCGGTACATAGATACTTGCCGGAAACATCGAACTCCCGTCCGATGTCGGCGCTTCGAAAACCTGACGCAGGGGCCTTGATGAGTGTTCCAGCAGTCCCGCTATAGACGTTGTCGCGAGTGGACGCCACCTGGAGCCAACCCTGCTGGATCAGCAAGATAAGGCGGCGACCAGGGTTGAGGTCCAGGTTGATGCGATCCTCCTTGATGTTTTGATAACCGAACTGGTCGGTCAGCCCAAACGCATTGTGATTGCTTGGATATTGCTGGTCGAAGGTGCCGTGCCTCTGTGGGTCGGTATGCGGGTCACCGGAAGCATAGTCATACTCCCCGCGGAGGCGCGGCCTCCAGGGCAGGTGTTGCGCGTTATAGCCGGCCTTGAGGTATGCGGCAGCGGCGCTGATCGAATTGTTCGAGAAACTGCCTCGCTGCAGCGCTGCGAGACCGTCATAGTCGAACCCACCCATCAGGCTTCCCACCACCTGGAAACCCGGCGTCACCTCCGTTTCTGTTCCGACAATGCCTTGCCGGCTCGACACTCGCGGAAGAGCCTTCACGAAGACAAATGGCTGTATCGTGGTGTGCGGCACCCATGTCTGAATGGTGCCGACCGCGCCGTGAAAAGTGAGCCCAGCGCCGTGCGTGTCCAGCGACGTGGGATGCACAACCACCACCGAGCTGCTGAATAGATCCAGGCGATTCGTTTCTCCATAGCGCCCCAGGAAGCCGTCGAAGGTGCGGCTGTTGTTTGTCCAATCGCTGATACCAACCAGCCGCTCTCCCCCGTACTTCAACTCCTGCCGCCCCACAAAGAGCTTGGCTTGTTCCCGATGCAACAGCAGATAGGCCTGGCGTGCATCGAACTGGTCGCGCATGTTCGCCGCCACATACTTCGACGGTAGGCCGGGAACATGATTGTCACTGAACTGGATGTATGCCGTGGCCCATGTGAATGGCCGCACCGCAAGCCCGCCGCGGACTCGCGTCAAGTCATAAACCTGAAGATTTCCAGGTACGTAGTTAGTGGCAGTTTGAGCTTCTGTACGCTCCCGCAGATCCATATCCAGGGTCGCCCAGGCCGGGACCCACTTCAACTCCAGCGGCTGTTGCTTGCCCTGATGCTGCGGATAATCGATGTATTGCTGCGCGGACGCCACGGGCATGAGCAAACTCGCCACCAGCCCCAGAAAACAGGCTCGGCTTCTCTTTGCTGGATTACCCGTCAGGCGTCTACGCAGGTCGCCGAAACAGTTGGGTTGACGGCAAACATTTCGTAGCCGTCTTCTTTCTCCCTCAAATTCCGCCCCAATACCCGCTGTCACCACCAAATACCTGCGGCCGCTCAGACACCAGTCTCACCGTCAGCTCGCCGAAAAGAGTATTGGCCCAGGCGAACCACGCCCGCGTAAATACCTGCGGATCGTCCTTCTGGAAGGACTCGTGCATAAAACCTGTGCCGGCGGTGGTGTTGCGCAGCCAGCGAAGACACTCCCGGATCTCCGCATCATCTGTGGACGTGAGCGCGCGCATGATGATCGACATCGGCCAAATCATATTCAGCCCAGCATGCGGACCGCCCACACCCTCGGCTGCTGTGCCCCGGAAAAAATACGGATTGGCCTCCCCAGCACAAATTGGCGGCTACGCTTGTATATCGGATCATCGATTTCGCAGCAGCCGAGATATGGCATACTCAACAACCCCGGCGCATTGGCATCATCCATCATGAGCGTGTTTCCATAGCCGTCAACTTCATAGGCCCAGATCTCGCCATATTTGGCGTGCTTTGTCTTGCCATATTGGTTGAGCGCCGTTTGGACTTCCGTAGCGAGCGCATGCGCTTCCTCGGCCAGCTTCGCATCTTTGAGAACCTGGCTGGCCAGCGTTGCCAGCTGGCGAAGACTGACCACCGCGAAGAGATTTGCCGGAACAAACAAAGGATAAATGCAGGCATCGTCCGAAGGGCGAAACATGGAAAAGATCATGCCCACGGGAATTGCGGGAGCGCCGAATCCATCCAGCATTAACGTATCCGTCGGTGTTTCTGATTCGCGTTGGAAGGAATACGGGCCCCTGCCCTGCTTACGCTGCTGCGCGCGAAACGTCCGTACGATTGTCCACGCGGCCTCTTTCCACTGTCCATCGAAGGGGCTGGTATCCCCCGTTTGCTGCCAGTAGCCATACGCCAGGCGGATGGGATAGCAGAGGGAATCCACTTCCCATTTGCGCTCGCCCACCCCTGGATAGTGTTTGGTCTTGTCGTTCACTGCCCACTTGAGTGGCTTAGCCGCTGAATCGCGCATGAACGCGTTCGCATAGGGGTCGATCAGGATCATGCGCGCCTGGCGGCGAATGACACCTTCCAGCAGCTCGCGCAGTCGAGGGTCCTGCTTTGCCAGGGCGAGGTACGGCGTTACCTGCGCCGAGGAGTCGCGCAGCCACATGGCATCGATGTCGCCGGTCACGATATAGGTATCTGGCTTGCCTTCGTAGCTCCCCGGAAAGACAGTGGTGTCGAGCGTATTGGGAAAACAATTTTCGAAGATCGTAGCCAGCGGCACATCGGGGATTTGTTTCTTTACCCGCTGGATGACTGTCTCGACGGCTTCACTGGTGAAGTGCCGTGCTCCCACGGCCGGTCGGGCGTGAGGCAGCTCCAGGGCAGTTTTTGTGGCCACCGAAGCCTGCTCCGCCCACGAATGCGAAGTAAACACCAGGGCAGCAGCTCCCCGCAGCCATGCCCGCCGGCTGATTGCGACCATCCTTATTTCCTCCGTCCCGTCATCATCGTACCGGAGAGGGATTCTTTTGAGGAAACTCCAACGCTGGGCAGAAAGCGCGGGCCGTTGCGACTAACGCTGCTAGATTAAGAGTAAGACCATGCTCTATCCCACAGATGATCTTCGTATTCAATCAACCAAAGTCGTCCTTCCGCCGGTTTTCCTCGAAGAAGAGTTGCCGGCAACAGAGCGCGCTTCCTCAACGGTTTTTCAAGCAAGGAATGAGATTGTCAACATTCTGAAAGGCAATGATTCCCGGCTGATGGTTGTGGCCGGCCCCTGCTCCATTCACGACACCAAAGCGGCGCGGGAATACGCGGGCCTGTTGAACAGCGCCATTGCCGAGTTCTCGGAAGACCTTCTCATTGTCATGCGAGTCTATTTTGAGAAGCCGCGCACCACGCTCGGCTGGAAGGGGCTGATCAATGATCCGCATCTGGACGAGTCCTTCCGCATCAATGAGGGTTTGAAGCTGGCGCGGCACCTGCTGCTAGACCTAGCGGAGATGGGTGTTCCCGCCGGGACCGAGTTCCTCGACATGATTTCACCGCAATATGTCGCCTCGCTGGTCAGCTGGGGAGCAATTGGCGCACGCACGACGGAAAGCCAGGTGCATCGGCAGCTCTCGTCGGGGCTATCGTGCCCGGTCGGATTCAAGAACGGAACCTCGGGCAACGTACAAATTGCGATTGAAGCGATCGTCTCCGCGTCTCATCCGCATACGTTCCTCGGGCACTCGAAGACGGGGCAGTCGGCGATTCTGTTTACGGCGGGCAATCCGGACTGTCACATTATTCTGCGCGGCGGACGGCAGATGACGAATTACGATACTGCCGCGGTCGCCGAGACCGCGGAGCAGATGGAAAAGGCCGGCGTCGCACCGCGTATCATGATCGATTGCAGCCATGCCAACAGCAACAAGGACCACACCCGTCAAGGCCTGGTGTGCCGCAATGTCGCCGCGCAAATTGCCGCGGGAGACCGCCGCATTTTCGGCGTGATGATCGAGAGCAACCTGGTGGCGGGTGCGCAGAAGTTAGTACCCGGAAAGCCGCTGGTGTACGGGCAAAGCATCACCGATGCCTGCATCGATTGGAGCGAAACGCATGGCCTGCTCAAAGAGCTGGCGGCGGCCGTTCGCTCGGCCCGGAGATAATTGCCTGCCTGGCGCTGCCTTCAAGGTGCCCCTGTATTGCAGCGGGTCCAAACTAAACCGGCCTATCTCTGTTGACGAAATGAGCATCGCGAGTCGGCGCGACGGCGCGCCACCGCCGATGGTTGGCCTGGATTCCAACGTCATCTTTCGGCAGGTTTCCGGAATGGACGGGGATCAGCCCGAATGCCAATTCATCAGGTTCGTAGCCTTTGACATCCCAACATTATGTTGATATCAATGTATTGTTTCTGGAGATGGAAGGAAAAGGCAGGCTGATCGATCCGGTCCTATCTCCGTCTCAGGAGGACTGAATGAAGCGGAATGGTCTCCTATCAACCGCATTCAGAACATTCGTTTTCATGGTCGCCACGGTCGTGGCGTGGCCGATGCAAGCGCTGGACGTCAAATCGCCGTATCTCGTCATGGCTCCCGTCGACCAATACCTGATGGATCGAGATGCTGAAATAGCGCTGGCGCGGAGCGCCGCCCCGGAGTCCATTGCGAGAGATGCCGAAGTCATGGTGCTTGGTCGGAAAGGCTACGAAACCGCCGTCAAAGGCAAGAACGGTTTCGTCTGCATAGTGCATCGTTCGTGGACGTCAGAGGCCGACGATCCGGAGTTTTGGAACCCCAAGCGGCGCGGTCCAATGTGCCTTAACGCGCAGGCGGCAAGATCGTACCTTCCCAACACAATCATGAGGACCAACCTGGTGTTAGCTGGGCGGTCGGAAGCTCAAATGTTTGATGCTCTCAAGGGTGCATTCGAAAATAAGGAATTGCCGGCGCTCGAATCCGGCGCAATGTGTTACATGTTGTCGCGACAGGCCTACTTGAGCGACCGTGACGGCCGCTGGCATCCGCACCTGATGTTTTTCCTTCCATCCACGGAGGCTGCTGCATGGGGTGCAAATCTGTCCGGCTCTCCGATTTTTGAGGATGACAACGCTCCGGACCGAATGACCGTTTTTATGGTTCCGGTAGCGAGGTGGTCGGACGGAGCTCCCGACTCCGACGGCGGGCACTGACCGGCCGTTCTCACGCACACTCATTCATGCGAGTGCCATTTACGCCGCGGCTACAGCTGTGGAGGCTTGCCTAAATTAGATTGGGGAGTTTGGACGGCACGTGAGCCTTCACTGACCTTAAAGAGGTTGGGAAACCGTCGAATCGAGCCCGGAGGGACGGCTGAACTTCAGACGTGTCCAAATTGGATTTTAAAATGCCTCGGTGTAGGAACCGCCCTCTCATCCAGCAACCGCCCTTTCCTTGCAACGATCCTCTCCTTTTTGTCATCCCGACCCGGATTTCCTGCCACGCTGCGCTGGACACAGTTGCGTGTGCGCGTTTCTCTAAGGAAAGGCGCATGAAGTTCGCCAACGCCACCAATCTCAACAGGAAATTCGGGGAAGCGCAGCCGAGCGGATCTGCTGTGCGCCATTCGTGCGCCTCCCCTACCGGTCCACAACCTAGTCATCCACCGAACCCTCCTCGAACATCAACCTCCCCTTTGTTATTCCGGGTTTCCAGGAGTAGTCCGTAGAGCAGATCCGCTCGGCTGCGCTCCTAATGGCACAGGGAGTGCGGACGATTCGGTTTAGTGCCGCGCCTACGGCGCTCAGATCCTCTTCGGGATCGATTTCCCAGCCCTTCCGGGTTGGGCTGACGTTTGGTGGTCGGCCCTCCGGGCCTTGCGTCTATGACGATGTTTGCAGTGTCATTTCTCCCTCAACTTGCCGCAAGCAAGTCGACGGGATGACAAAAAGGAGAGGGTCGCTGCAAGAAAGGGCGGTTGCTGAATGAAAGGGCGGTCTCGACAAGTTCTCACACACACGCTCATGAGCCCGAGGGGCACGGCTGAAAGCCGTGCCCCTGGAAATCCTATAGCCCCAAAATTCGCACTATCGAATTTCCCCATCGTGCCGATACAGGACATAGCCGTTACCAAAGTTCAGGGAAGGAACAAAAATGAGAATCTCACGCAACGACAACTCCGCATTCCTGCGTTGGCGCAGGCTCGTCATCGTTCAAGACATATCTGAAAAGAGAGATCCGTGCGTCGCGCTGGATAGAGCGCAAATACCGCATGTGGTCGGGCTTCACTACCGTTATAAAACACCTACAGGCAAACCACGTGAAGCGGAACAATGGATCATGGTTCCTTTTAAGAATTACAGTGCCGCGTGTTCGCTACTTTTTTCACCACCAAACACCCGTGAGTAGCCTTTGCCGATGCGAGCGTGGCAATGACATCAGACGGGAGGTCTCCCTGGCTTCACCTCCACCTGCGATATGGGCCGCCTTGCGCCTTTTATTCAACCCGGAAGCATCACGTCGAGCAGGATGATATCGAAGTTGTGCAGTTCCGCCTCGCAGCTGGAGCAGCCCGCTGAAAAAGGCGGATGTTGACAATTCCGTTCCGGCAGAGGCACTATTTTGATGGCTGCGTAGGGCGCATCGGTGCAGATCGAAAGGGCAACGCCCACCTACGACAGGTGAATACTGCTGCGCCGATGCCGAACATCGAAAACCTCAAGAAGCAAGCTAAACAATATCTGCGTTGGCATCGCGAACGGTACTATCCGGTCGCAGCCAGAATCAGGGCAGGCTTGCCCCGGTTTCGCCACCTCAGCGATGAGCAGGTACTGAACGCAGACTTCAAGCTCGCCGACGCACTGGAGCTCGTGGCGCGAGAAATGGGTTTCGAAGGATGGCCGGCGCTCAAATCAGGAGCCCATGCCATGACCCATGAAGCCGGACAGACTGTACCACGCCCTATTCTCAGTTCAACCGAAGCACAATTGTTCGTTGCCGACATTAAAGCATCCTGCGATTTCTATACCGATAAGCTCGGCTTCACGGTCGCCTTCGTCTATGGCGATCCGCCATACTACGGGCAGGTCACCCGCGACCATGCGCGGCTTAATTTGAGGGTTGTCGGCGAACCTGTGTTCGCCGGCGATATTCGGGAGCGTGAGCATCTGCTCTCCGCTTCCCTCACCGTCGCTACCTCAGACGAGATCAAACAGCTTTTTTTGAGTTACCAGGCCGCAGGAGTGCGCTTTGGTCAAACATTGAAGAAGGAGCCTTGGGGCGCCAGAACCTTCATTGTCCTGGATCCCGACGGAAATCTCATTCTCTTTGCCGGCCCGGCCGATTAAGCTCGCTGGCTGGGGCCGATCGTGTTACCCCATATGACGGTCGGAGCCGGAAAAGACCGGAACACCTCAATGAATTCGGGAACCGCGGTCCCGCGCCATCCGTACCTTCTGTGAACAGTTCGCTGCTCACGCGCCCTCTTGCGCCCCACTGGTCAAATCGCGCCGCTCAGTGAATTCGTTAACCCAGGAGCGTTCACAGGGGCCCGGGCGTCTTTCTGCCGTCGAGCGCTTTGTTTAACCATATAGTCAATGGGAAAGAGGCTCAGTATGCAAACGCTGTTTCAAAACCTCCGCTTCAGTTTGCGCCTGCTGGGGAGAAATCCCGGCCTGACCATCACGGTATTGCTGACAGTGGCCCTGGGCATCGGCGCCAACACGGCCATCTTCACCGTGGATTATGCGACCCTGCTGGCTCCACTGCCCTTTCCCCATCCCGACCAACTGGTGATGGTCTGGTCGAGCATCCAGGGAAACCGGAACGGAGTGGCCGCCGGCGACTTTACCGACTGGAAGCAGCAGAACACCGTCTTTTCCGACCTCAACGCCTTTAGCGGCACCAGCTTCAACATCGCTACCAAAGATCAGCCGCAATTTCTGCAGGCGAGCCTCGCTACTTCAGGACTGTTGCAGATGCAGGGCGAGCCGCTGTTTCTGGGCCGATACTTTCTCCCGGAAGAAGGACAGCCCGGCCATGAACACGTGGCTATCCTGACTCACAAGTTGTGGCTGAAGCTCGGAGCCGATCGAAAGATCATTGGCACCACGCTGCGCCTCGATAACCAACCTTATACAGTAGTGGGCGTGCAGGCCCCGGGCGACGCGGATCGAGGGCAGAACCAGCTGACCGTGCCCCTGGTCTTCAAGCCGGAACAGCTGAACCACGACTTTCACTGGCTGCTGGTCATGGGCCGCATGAAGCCGGGCGTCACGCTCCAGCAGGCACGGCAGAATATGGATGCGGTGACAGCGCATATCGCGCAGGTCTACCCCAAGAGCGACAAGGGCTGGGGCGCCAAAGTCGAGCCACTGCAGAACGATTTCCTGCCGCCGGAACGAATCCAAATGCTCTGGCTGCTGCTGGGCGCCGTCGGCTTTGTGCTGCTCATTGCCTGCGTCAATGTGGCCAATCTGCTGCTGGCGCGCGGCATGGCCCGGCAAAAGGAGTTGGCCGTGCGCAGCGCCCTGGGAGCGGCGCGGTCCACCATCTTCGCACAACTGCTAACCGAAAGCCTGCTGATGACCCTTGCCGGGGGCTTATTGGGTATCGGCGTCGGATACGCCATGCTGCAGGGACTAATGGCCGTGATGCCGCGGGGCATGCTTCCCAATGAAGCGGACTTGCGGTTGAATATTCCGATTCTCCTCTTCACCCTGGCAGCCACCACCCTGGCCGGGCTTTTGGCAGGCAGCGCGCCGGCATGGTATGCCTCGCGCATCGATCCGGGTGAAACCATGAAGGAAGGCGGTCGCAGCGGGATGACCGCCGGAAAGCATCGCCTACGGCGTCTTTTGGTGATTGGCGAGTTTGCGCTGGCGGTGGCGTTGCTTGCCGGCGCGGGCCTGGCGGTTCACAGCTTTTGGAATCTCACCCGGGTAGACGTTGGCATCCGCACCGATCACGTGCTGACATTCTCACTTCCGGTACCGGATGCACGTTCGAAAGATCCGGCCCGCATCAGCGCCTACTACCGCGACATCCTCGCCCACATCGGCGCCGTGCCCGGCGTTTCTCATGCAACCGTTATGACCGGATATCCCCTCTATGGCGCTGGTTTCGGCATGCCCTTCACCATGGCTGGAGGACCGAGCTACGCCGATCCATCGCAGCGGCCAGGGGCGGGCTTCGGCATGGTGACGCCCGACTATCTTGCCACCCTGGGGGCTCATCTCATCAAGGGACGATCATTCAACGAACAGGACACCGCCGACAGCGTAAAAGTTGTGATGGTGAACGAGTCGTTCGCCAGGAAATACCTTCAAGGGAAAGATCCGTTCCGGCAACGCGTGGTCGTGGAGCAGCTCATTCCCGGCGTGCAAAAACTTGGACCTCCGGTGGAATGGCAGATCGTCGGCATATATCAGGACGTGCACGCAGCAGACCAGCACCAGCGTCTGGAGGAGATGCTGGTTCCCTTCTGGCAAATTCCGTGGCCGCAGGCGACCGTCAGTGTCCGCACGGCGGAGAACCCGGCTGCGATGCAGACCAGCATCGCAGCAGCCGTCCATGCCGTCGATCCGCAAATAGCGCTGGCCGAACCGAAAACGCTGGATCAAATCCGAGAGGAATCCCTGGCCGACGAACGCTTCACCTTAATCCTCTTCGGTACCTTCGCCGCAGTCGCGCTGTTTCTGGCCACGCTCGGCATTTATGGTGTGGTCGCGTTTTCCGTCGCGCAGCGCTCGCATGAGATCGCGCTCCGCATGGCACTCGGCGCAACGCGCAACCGTGTGGTGTCGCTGGTGCTGCGGGAAGGCTCGGTGTTGGCCGCCATCGGCATGGGATTAGGCCTGATCGGCGCCTATTTCGTCGGCCGCGCCATGCAGAGCATGTTGTTCGGTGTGCGAGCGCTCGACTTCTCCGCGTTCGCCTCCGTAGCCCTCATCCTGCTGGCCGCTGCCCTACTGGCCTGCTATCTCCCCGCACGAAGAGCCGCATCCATCGAGCCGATGCAGGTGCTCCGGACCGAGTGATACCGCGCTCTTGCCCGAAGCCTCGTGGACAAAACTGAGACTGTGTGCGATTCCCACTCAATGGGGTACTTTTCGCCCGTCTGTCGCCACGTATGGGCATCTGCGTTCTGCCCTTCAAGGATCTTTTTCAACGACCCTGGTTGCGGGGACAAAGAGTTAGGAGTTCCCTGAAGGCCCCGATTACCGTCCTCAAATTACTCCCGGGCAGGTTGCGACTAGAGGCCACACAGGCGACGGCCGCCATCAAAGATTTTCTTCGAGCTTGGAAGCTGGTTCTTGATGATGGATAATGCGAAGGCCATTCGAATCATTTAGGAGAAGCAATGAACAGGAAGGCCCTTTCTCGTACCTCTGCGCTGATTGCTTTGTTAGGCCTGATTGCCAGTGCCCCATCCGCGTCGCCCCAGCAGAGCCAGTATCCGATCCTGGACAAATTCGCCCAAAAGGTGATCGACAAGTACCAGACGACCAGTTGCGCGGATTTGAAGGCTAAGAAGGAAGCTCCTAAATCCGCACAACCGGCTGATCAGGAACAGATGAAACAAAAAGTGGTGATGATGCTGCGCAACGATCCTAAGATGCGCGAGCATTTTTTGAACAAGATTGCCGGACCGATCGCCAATAAGATGTTCGAATGCGGAATGGTCCCTTGATTTACGCTGATCGTTTGCCGTGCTGACGGCGCCCGGCGATGGTTAGAGTAGCGCGCTGCGCAGATTGGATGATCTAGCGCGCCGCACCCGCATGCTGCGAGATCTGCGCTGCACGAATGAGGTTCGGCAGTCTCAGCGAAGTCGAAGGCCGGAGGTTCGCTCCAGCCATGGCTTCCAGTTGCGCGAGCGCCTGCCTGTGCTCTTCTGCATTGCGCGCACATGAGCAATCGGGGGGAATGTAAATGTCGAAGCCGCGCATGTTCGCGTCATGCGCCGTGACGGCGAGGCAGCTGTTCGATGTCAGGCCCGTCAGAATCAGTGTCTCCACCTGCAGATGCCGCAGTAGCACTTCCAACGGAGTCATATAGAACCCCGAGTGCATCGGCTTCAGCACAAAGTAGTCCTCGCTATCCGGCAACAGCGGTCGTACAAATTCCGCCCCCTTTGCCTCCAGGCAGCGGCCCATCAGCACTTCCTTTTCGCTGCGCCAGTCGCCGAAGTTATCGTTCACATATAGCGCCGGGATACCGGCTTCACGCGTCCTCCCCTTCAACCTGACCAGAGCATCCCTCATGGCTAGCGCACCTCGCACGATCGCGTCTCCATCCGGAAACTGAAACGTTGTCAGGACGTCGATCAGCAACAGCGCAACGGGCACCGGTGACGGACGAGTCTGTGCATGCTTCCGAGACTTCATCCAATGTCTGATGCCATTTCTGCGTGCGGAGCACTCGCCTCTGTGACGGGTCCGACATGTTCCTGCGTATCGAGACACATGGAAGCCCATACCCTCCAAAAACCCAAAAGGGATGGGCTCCTTAGCCCATACCTGATTTTCGGGAGGGTAGATCCGGAGACTGCCGGGCGCCGCTGGCCGGGTTTAGTTGAAAGTCGGCGATCAACGGCAGGTGATCCGATGCGATCAGCGCCTTTCGGCTACGCCACAGCCGCGCCTGCTCAAGCTCGAGTGGCGGCTCGTAGTAATAGTGGTCCAGGGAGAGAAACGGCAACATGCCCGGATAGGTGAGGGGAAAGCGCAACCCATGCTGCGGCCGGAAGGTCTTGAAGCTGCCCCGAAGAAGTCTGGTGGTCAACCCGGATGTCCACTCGTTGAAATCGCCAACGATTAATCGGGGATCACTAAGCGCCTCCTGCCCAAGCACGTCCGAACTTAAGAGCCGAGCCGCCTGGGAACGCCTCTCCGTATAGCTGGTGCCAAGATGGATATTGAATACGTGAAGCGCCTGTTCGGTACCGATTTGGACGTCCACCTGCAGCACACCTCGCTCCTCGCGCTTTCGGTGGGTTAGATCGTGGTTTCGCCAGCTTTGTATAGGAAACCGTGTCAGTGTCATGTTGCCATAGCGGCCGCCATGAATGGCGCGGTTGGCGCCGAAGCACCAGGAATACTCAGGAAAGGCTGTGGCGATCTGTCGAGCCTGATCGAAGATCCGAGGACCTTCCGGTGCATCGACCACCTCCTGCAGACAGAGGACGTCCGCCTCCAGCTCCTCAATAACCGCATTGATGCGGTCCGGCGAGGTCTTGCGATCGAAGCCGCGACATTTGTGGATGTTGTAGGTCGCCACCCGGAAGCGGGTTACGTCTGCCATTACTGCTGCCGCTCGAATATCCACCCCAGCAGCTCCGGCGCGCGCTCGGTCATCGGCCGGTGTCGCCATTCGTCGAACGAAACGCGGCGGCTCTCTGCCAGGTCGCCTGACATGTCCTGCTCCAGCCGCCCCGCGAATGCCGGATCGCAGACAGCGAGATTGACCTCGTCATTGATCCCGAAGGACCGGTTATCGAAGTTGGTGGAACCGACTACGGCCCATAGCCCGTCGATACATAGCACCTTGGCATGAATCATCGAAGGTTGGTACTCGTAGACCTCGGCCCCGGCCTTTAGCAGTGGACCGTATCCGCCGCGGCTCGTGCTCCGTGTCAGGAGATGATCGCTCTTGCGTCCCGGCACGAGGATGCGCACCTTCACACCTCTGTCTTCGATAGCACGGCATAACTCCCGCGTCAGACTCTTGTCGGGAAGAAAATAGGGCGTGGTGATGGAGATGCTGCGCTTGGCCGAGGCCAGGAGCAGTTGAAACAGCACGCGGGCCCGCGTGGACCCGCCGATGGTAGGCGTGCTGTTGATGACCATCGCAGCCGTCTTGTTCGGACAGGAAATGTCAGGAAAATGGGCGTCGCCGCTCAGCAGCTCACCCGAGGCTGCCAGCCAATTTTCCGCAAAAGTGGCCTGAAGATTGGGGACTGCTTCACCCTCAACGCGCACCATGGTGTCACGCCACCGTGGCTGTCCATGCGAGCCCGAGAACCATTGGTCCGCGATTCCGGCTCCGCCGATAAAACCAATTCTACCGTCGACGATCAGCAGTTCCCGGTGAGTACGATTGCCCAACCGCGTCATGCGATGCCATGCGGGCGAGTTGTACCATTTGACCTTGCCCCCTGCGTCGAGCAGCGGGCGAAAGAACCCCCGGGTCACTCCGGCGCTACCAAACGCATCCAGTACGACATTAACCGAAACGCCCGATCGCGCCCGCTCTGTCATTGCGTCGAGGTATTGGCTTCCAATGGCGCTCTTTTGAAAAATGTACGCTTCCAGGTTCACGCTGCTGCCGGCGTTCCGGATCGCCTCCAACTCCGCAGTATAGAAAGCAGGCCCATTCTTCAATACTTCCAGGGTGCCTGTGCGATTCACTTTGGCATCCACCATCGATTCGACGAGAACGAGGAACTGTGGCGAATCATTGGAAGGCAGCTGGTCCCGGTTCGCAATGTCGTACTTCGGAGTAGGGCCGAAAATACCTGACAGCAAAAAAGCGGTGAGGAAGATGAGTGCAATGACGCCCAACACAAAGAGCCCGGACGGTATCGAGACCATCATGACGATCGCGTTCAAGGAAGCAACCCTCTGCCCTCGTAATTCGGCTCCATTTTATCGCAGTGCGACCAATAGAACCTCTCGCCCATCTTGAATTGCGCTTACGTTCGAGCCCGCTCCTGGAATTATCCGCTGCGTCTGGATCGAAGCATAGTCCCCTTCGTTAGAGCGACGAGCCAAAGACGGAAGATGCCTCTTGATGATGGATAATCCGCGTCGCCCCAGCAGAGCCAGTATCCGATCCTGGACAAATTCGCAATGTGTGGCGATTTGGCGATAATGTGTGGAACAAGACGCCCGTCTTGTACGTAACCGCATCATGGGAAATGACCTGCGCTTCGCCTTGCGTATGATCCTCTCCCATCGCTGGTTTTCGGCCGCCGTAGTGGCAACACTGGCGATGGGCATCGGCCTCAACACCATGGTCTTCACCCTGGTCAACGCGGTGCTGCTCAAACCTGTGGCGGTCTCGGGCGGCGCGCGGCTGGTGACGATCAGCAATCTGAATCATACCCATGGCGAACAAACGTTACGCCTCTCGATGCCGGACCTCCGCGACTACCGGGCACAAGCTAGTTCCTTCGAAGCGCTCGAAGGCGCCAGCGATGAGGAAGGGGTCTTGAGCGAGCGCGGCAATCCTCCGCAGGCCTACCATCTGGAGCGGGCATCGTCCGGCATTTTTCGCATGCTGCACGTCGATCCGGCACTGGGCCGCGGATTTCTGCCTGCAGACGACAAGCCTGGGGCGGCCCCCGTACTCCTGCTGGGATACGGCGTCTGGCGAGACCGTTACGGCAGTTCCCCGAGCGTAATTGGCCGGGTGGTACGCGTGGATGAGAAGCCGGCCACCATCATTGGCGTCTTGCCCAGCGGCTTCAAATTTCCCCAGAACACCGACATGTGGATGCCTTTGCTGTCTACTGCGGAACTTGAAAAGCGCGATAACCGCCGGCTTCAGGTTTTTGCCATGCTGAAGCCGGATGTCCGGATATCGCAGGCGAGCGTCGAGCTCAACGCAATTGCCCACCGTCTTTCGGCTCAGTATCCCGACACCAACAAGGACCTCACCGCCAGCGTCGAAACCTTTAATCAGCACTATAACGGCGGGGGCATTCGCATCATTTTTCTGCTTATGCTTGCTGCCGTCGGATTCGTGTTGTTGATTGCCTGCGCAAATGTAGCCAATATGATGCTGAGCCGTGCTCTCGGACGTCAGCGGGAGATGTTCATCCGCACAGCGCTCGGCGCTTCGCGATGGCGAGTCGTCCGTCAACTGCTCATCGAGAGCGTGCTGCTTAGCACGCTGGGCGGCATCCTTGGACTTTCCCTGGCCCTGTTCGGAGTGCACTGGTTCGATCTCGCTACGCGAGACGTGGGCAAACCCTACTGGATACAGTTCTCCATGGACTACTCCGTCTTCGGCTACTTCGCGGCACTCTGCATCGTCAGCGGAGTGTTGTTCGGCATCGCGCCGGCCTTGCATTCTTCCCGTGTGGAACTGAACGAAGTCCTGAAAGAGGGCGCGCGTAGCGTCGGCAAACCTCGCGGCGCCAGGTTTTCAGCGGTGCTGGTTGTCTTTCAGTTCGTGGTCACGCTCGTGCTGCTCAGCGGCGCCGGAGTGTTTGTCCACAGCCTGATCCTGAGCCTCTCCGCCAATCCATCCGTGCCCTCGGATCAGCTGATGACAGCGCACCTCGATCTCCCTGAAGAGCGCTACAAGGACATCGACGCGCGGCAGCATTTCTACGATCAACTCATACCGCGTCTGCGAACGCTTCCCGGCGTAGCTCGCGCGGCAATCACCTCGAACCTACCGGGCCTCGGCTCGGCGGAACGTCAAATCGAGATCGAGCATTCCGCAATCGATGTCAAAGCGAAACCGTCCTCAGGTCGCACTCGTGGTCCAGTCGCCGGGCTATCTCGACGCCATTCGTTTGCCCCTGCTGCTTGGCCGCGACTTCAACGAGACCGATGGCATGGCCGGCCACAAATCCGCAATTCTAACGCGCGCCTGCGCCCAGCATTTCTGGCCTAATCAGAGCGCGATCGGCAAACGCTTTCGCCTCTACGACGACAACAAAGCCGGCGACTGGATGACCGTCATCGGCATCTCCGCCAACCTGGTTCAGGACCTCAACGAGAATGACCCCAAGCCGCTGCTCTTTGAACCTTTTCGCCAGGAAGGTTGGAGTGGCATGGCTCTCCTGGTGCAATCGACTGTCGATCCTACAACTGCCGTGCGTGCAGCTGTCCAGAATCTCGATCCGGACTTGCCTCTCCGCGACGTATCCATGCTGGCCGGGGCAGTGGAGCATCGGGAATGGTTTCTCCACCTCTTTAGCAGGGTATTTTTGGGCTTTGCGCTGATTGCCTTGATGATGTCGTCCGTGGGCTTATATGCGGTGATCGCGCACGCCACCGGCAGCCGCACGCAGGAGATCGGCGTGCGCATGGCATTAGGAGCGAACACGCACAACATCACGATGCTGGTGATGAAACGCGGGCTGTGGCAACTTGCTGCAGGCCTTGTTATCGGGTTGGGCGCCGCACTCCCTCTAACGCGCCTCATTGCCAGTCTTCCCATCGGCGTCTCGCAATCAGACCCTGTCATCTTCCTCCTGGTCGCCTCTGTTCTGGCTGCAGTCGGCCTCGTCGCCTGTTGGCTGCCTGCTCGCAGAGCAGCGGCGCTGGACCCGGTCAAGGCCATTCGCTACGAATAATCCGGCGTGGTGGCAAATGCGTTTGCCATGGGACGCGCCGCCAGATCCGCAGCTGCATCTCTTGTCGGTCCGCGCCGGTCACTTCAGTTTTTATGAACACCTATACGATCGAACCTCCTCGCGTCCCGCTCGATGTGAAGAATCCAATGACCGGCCCGTTGGCAGAGCGGTCGATTCGAGATCAGCCCGACCGAAAAGCCTGTAGTCGTTGGCTTTGCGGTAGAAAGAAGATTGGTACGTACGATCAGGCACGGGGGAGTCGTCTTTGTCTATGATTCATTCAAGATGAGGAACCGGGGCGCATGAATAAAGCGGATGGTCAGGGCACGGCAGACCGCCTCTCTGCAATTGTGGCGAACTCCCTGGACACTCAGGGAAAAACACAAGATCTGGCGCGCCAGGCGTACCAAAGTCGAACGCAGTTCCACAGGTTGTTCCGAACAGTGGTCGAAGAAACCCCGGCAGCCATGCGACGGCGGCTCTTGTTGGAAAGAGCAGCCTATCGGCTGGCACATACCGGCATGTCGGTCACGGATGTCGCATTGGACGCGAATTACGGTTCATTGGAGGCGTTCACTCGCGCTTTTCGAAAAGCTTTTCGGACTTCCCCCAGCCTTTACCGGCGAATGCGTGATCCGCACTTTCACTTGCCGGCGTCCAACAAAATTCACTTTTTTGCCCCAGGTTCCCCAACAAAAGGAGGAGGAGACATGGACTTATTCGATCGCTTTGCAGGCAACGACTCCTGGCACACACGGCGTTTGTTGGACTACGCGAGCACTTTGACAGCGGAACAATTGGATAAGCCGCTGCCCACGGTCATAGAGGTGCTTCCATGGCGGGAGTCGAATAGGACTCTAAGACAGCTGTTGGAAAACATTATCTTCACTAAGGAAGTCTGGACCGCCGCGCTATCCGGAGCCGAAATGGATATGAACGGCCCTCCCGAGTCGCTGCGCTCCCCGCAAGCGATGTTGCAAAGGCTCGAAAAGACCGATGCTGAACTACATCGTATTTTGAGTGATGTCCGAAGCCGCTCCGCATGGGATGATACGTTCGTCGACGCTCTGTGCGAACCGGCTGAGACCTTCACCTTCGGCGGAGTCTTCGCCCACATCATGACATTCAACGCACATCGCCGGTTGATGGCCCTGGACGCTCTACGTCAACTCGGCGTCCAGACGCAGGGTTTCGGCGATCCCATGGAGTACGAGGAAACGGTAGCACCCTGGAACCAGGTGCCGGCGCTCAACCAGTCCCGCAGGGACGGCTGAAAATCAGACGTGTCCAAATTAGACTTTTTAAAATGCCTCGGTTTAGGAACCACCCTTTCCTTGCAACGGTCCTCTCTTTGTTGTCATCCCGAAAGGTTGTGACCTTTTTCATTTCGCAAAAGGGCTGGTTGTCGAAATCTCCACCGCCCACAACCGCCCTCTCCTTTGGCAACCGCCCTCTCCTTACAACAACCCTCTCCTTTCTGTCATCCCGAGCGAAGCCGAGCGGATCTGCTGTTCTACGGACTACTCCTGGAAAACCGGAATAATAAAGGGAAGATTGATTTTTCCAGGAGGGGTGGATGACTAATGGAGGTTGTGGACCGGTAGGAGCGGGGCATACGAATGGCGCACCGCAGATCCGCTCGGCTGCGCTCGGGATGACAACAAGGAGAGGATCGTTGCAAGGAAAGGGCGGTTGCTGAGCCGAGGCATTGTTTCAATCCAATTCGGGCAGCAGACGATCTAGATGCAACCAGAATTTTATTCCCCCAAACGCGCTTCAAAGCAATCAACAAGTTACATCCTCAAAAAGCCAGTTGCTCCGCTAATTTGGACTAAAAATAGCCCAGGACGACTAGTCCGTGAGGACGGCTCAAAATAGGCCCCAGCGCAATCCTGGACAATCTTCAGCCGTCCCGTTTGTTCGCGTAAGCCGCGCCATCGTTCAAGTCTTCGTTAGGCTTCTCAACGCCTGTAAATCCTCCGTGTCCTGTCCAAATTGGCCGACCAAAATCTAATTTGAACAAGTGAGGCTTGCGTTCGCAGCTGCTTTATTCACAGCGGAGAGCTTCTGCGGGTGCGACCGCGATGGCGTGGCGGGCGGGCAACAGGCAGGCGAGGAGTGCGCTGAGAGCGAGCAGCGCGGCGGCTGCGAACAGACTGCCTGCGGCAAAGGCGTTTTGCATCCAGTGGGCGAGGACGGCGCCGAGCAAGCTGTCAAAGGCAAGACCAATGACAATGCCCGCAGCCGCGCTGACCAGCGCGATGCGCGCGGCAACCCATAGGACGTGCGCTCGCGGCGCTCCGAGCGCCAGGCGGATGCCGAACTCCGTAGTGCGCTGCGCGACGCTATAAGCGACGACGCTGAAGATGCCAACCAGCGCGAGGGCGAGCGCCATGGCAGAGAAGACGCCAAACAAAATGGAGAAGAGCCGCTGCCGGCTGTATTGCGCGTCGCGCTCGATGGCGTCGTTGAGGGTGAAGGTGCCGTTGAAGGTGCCGTTGGAGATCTGCTGGTCGGAAGCGGCGGATGCGATCGCGGTACGGACGGAGTGCAGGTAGATGAGCGGGTCGCCCTGTGTGCGGACGAAGAACTGCACGTAGGCCGGCATCACAACGGTATATGGAAGATAGATGGCAGGGACGACGGGATGATCGACTCCGTCGTTGCGCGCATCACCGACGACCCCGATGATCTGACGCCAGGCGGTGCTTTGCGCAGAAGTGACCGCCAAACGATCACCGGGCACGGTGAGACCGGGAACGCGTAGCTGCCGGCCCAGGGCATTGGAGGAGGACAAACAGCACGTCGCGAAAGCGCGATTGACCACCGCGGTGAAATCTCCGCGGTGTTTTCATCTGTATTCCAGATGCGGCCCTGAAGCAGAGGGATGTGGAGTGTAGTGAAATATCGCGGATCGACCAGCACCACACGGGCCTGCGTCTGCTCCCGATCGCGAGTTCCATCGATGCTGAAGGAGTTCTCAGCGCCGTTGTTGGGCGGCGTGGCATTGGTGCCGACAGCGACCGTAGAGACACCGGGGACCGAAGCGATCTTCTCCCGGATCTGCTCGATGTAAGCGATGCGGGCTTCGCGCGATTGGATGCGGCTCCACTCGCCCGGTTCCAGGACATGCAGCATAATGCCGACCTTCATAACGTTTGCGGGATCATAGCCAAGCGGCGTCTTTACGAGCTCAAGAAAGCTGCGGATAGCGGTGCCAGCAGTGGCCATGAGAAGAAGGGTGAGCGCGACCTGCGCCGTGATGAGAATGCTCCAGCGATGCTTTGCGGGAGCCGCGGCAACCCCAATCTGGCGGCCGGGTAGCATATGCGCGGAATCGTGACGCGAGAGACGCAATGCGGGCACAAGGCCGAAGAGAATGCCGCAAAACAGCGCGAGCGCGACGGAGAACGCGAGGATGGGACTATTGATGCGGATGACGGATTCGGCCGGAAAGGAATCCGGAGAAAGCAACAAGGGAAGCTTTGCCAGCCAGTAAGACGCGGCAACGCCAAGAACGGCGCCGGAGCAAGAAATGACAACGGCTTCGACCAGCAATTGGCGGACGATGCGCCAACGGCTGGCGCCGATCGCACCCCGGATGGCGAGCTCATGCTGGCGCGCACGGCCACGGGCCAGCAGAAGGATAGAGCAGTTGGCACAGCCGATGATCAGCAGGAGCAAGACGCCCGCGAGAAGAAGCGTCAGAGTGCGCCCAGTTCCCCGCTGGAAAGGCACGACGATCGGCTGCAGCGCTAGATGCCAGTGATCGGGAAAGCGGTCGGGATGCTGTTGCGCAAACTGGCGCACGATAGGCTCAAGTGCAGAGTTGGCGGCGGCCAGTTTGACGTGGTGCCGAAGCTTGATCCAAGGTACGTAGGCCAGGTAGGGGACGGTCATAGCACCGCGCATGAGACTGGCCGGCAGGTAGACATCGCCAACGCCGAAGCTGTCATTGAAAGCGAAGTTGCGCGGCATAACCCCGATGATGGTGTAAGCGGTCTGATTGATTTCCAGTGTTCGCCCGATGACGCTTCGCTCGCCGCCGAAGTGGCGCTGCCAAAAGCGGTAGTTGAGAACAGCAACAGAGTGGCCACCGTTCTCTGCATCTGATGGCTCCAGGCTGCGGCCCAGGAGCGGGCGTACACCAAAGAAAGCCCCGGCATTCTCCGTGAGGTAGATGCCGGAAATGTCTTCCGGCAGTGCGCCGCCAGTGATCTCCATCGGGGTGGGGTTGAAGCCAAGCACCGACTCAACCGGGGCTGCAAGGCGTAGGTCATCAAACTGCGCCTTGCTCAAGGGAAACCAGCCAAAGTAGTCAGGATGTTGCGTGTCAACAACGACCGGGTTCATGATGCGGTCGGCGCCCTGATAAGGAAACGGGTGCAACAGGACAGCATAGATGAGCGAGAACATCGCCGTGGTGGCGCCAATGCCGAGCGCTAGTGACAATACAGCGACGGCGGCGAAGCCAGGGTTGCGGCGCATCGCCCGCAGACCGTAGCGTATGTCGCCCCTTAACTCATCGAAGAGGCGGAGGCCAATGGCATCGCGGTAAGTTTCGTTTTGAGCGGCGGGCTGGCCAAGGTCGATGCGGGCTTTGCGGCGGGCTTCTTCCTCGGAGAGGCCCTGGCGGATTAAATCTTCCTGGTAGGTGTCGAGGGTAGAACGAAACTCTTCTTCGACGTCGCGCTGGGTGCGTGGCGCGATGGAATGCCGGAGCTTGCGAATTGCGGCGAGGAGACTCATATCTCATCCGCCTTCTTGTCGAGAATCGCGGCGACGACCGCGGCCATGTCGGTCCATTTGGCGGTCTCGGCCTTGAGCTGGCGCGTACCGGCGGCGGTGAGCGAGTAAAAGCGGGCGCGGCGATTGTTCTCCGACGCACCCCACTCCCCTTTGATCCAGCCCCGGTGCTCAAGACGATAGATCGCGGTGTAGAAGGAACCCTGCAGGATTTCGAGCCGCTCGCCCGAGATCTGCTGGATGCGCAGCAGGATGCCGTAACCATGCAGCGGACCGAGCGAGACCGCCTTGAGGATCAGCATCTCGAGTGTGCCCTGCGGGAGCTCAACCGGTTTCGTCAAAGGCTCTCCCCTATCTGAGAAAGGAGAGTACGCGCTGTCTCCTTTCCCGTCAAGGAGAGAGCGTCATCCGCATCGTCCCGATGCTTATTGTTTTCCGGTTCCAGGATCCTTTGCTGATTGCGCTTCCTGAGCTTGCAAAATGCGCCACATGGTCCCCGAAAAGATCATCTCTTGTGCCTTTTGCGGCACGTCACAGGTGTCCAACATCGCATGGTAGCGGGCCAGGGCGAGATCGAATTCCTGCACGTCTCCACCAAAAACATCAGAGCCGAAAACGAGTTTTTCAAAGGCGCTGGCGCCGCTGGCTGGTGTATGTGGGCTCGCCACTCCTGTCCACCAGAAAATGGAGCGGAAGAAGCCATAGTCATCCTTCTTCTTGATGAGAGTGGTGCCTGAAGCGTCGAAATAGAGATTCGGGTCCCATCTTCCGATTTCACCTGCTTCCGCGTAATCCGGATTTCCGAGATGGGCGCCGATGATAGTCAGCTTTGGCCAGTGCCTCGCAATCAAGTCAAGGCGCGTAACCCGGCTCCGGTCGAAGCTGATGTCCGCTGGTTGTTCAGGGTGCAATCGATTCACGATGCCGGTGTGAAAGAGAAGAATCATGTGATACTTGTCGGCTCGATCGTAGATGGGCCAGTATGCTCGATCGTCATAGGCTCTCAGCGTAGAGCTGATTTCGCCCAGGCCTCGAAATCCCGCCGCATGGAAGCGATCTATCTCCTGCAAGACATTCGGATCATCCAGCTTGATATCGCCAAAACCTATGAAGCGGTCGGGATGTTCGTGGATGAACCTGGTGGCTTGAGCGAACCCGTTTGGAGTTGTCAGCAGAAAAGCCAAGCCATCAGCCACATCTAATTTGTCGAGGAGCCTTTCGAGAACTCCGGGTTCGCCGTCGTAATGTATGTGGACGTCAATGAGCTTGGGGGCGTGGGTCTGCGCCAACCCAGACAAGGACGCCAGCAGCAAAACCAAAGCACACAACCATCGGGAATATTGCCTCATCAATCCTCCGTTACTGATTCGCGGCCCGCCTTGACCGGCGGAGCCGGCACGTGGCTTGGGTCAGAGCGTTCTTACAGAGCAATAGGTATCACAACTCCCATAGCAGGCTGAGTCACTCCGCGATGGCGCACCGGCGTGGGCTGATATTGCTACTCCCAACGAAACACCTTCGCCGAGAGCGCCACGCAAACGACAGAGACCATGGCCAGTGCCGCTAGGTCGCCCACGTGGGCCAACCACGCGTCGCCGTTCCAGATTCCCTGGAGTAGGGGCACAGCGTAGGTTAGCGGAAGCACTCGCGCCACCGCGTGAAGCACTGGCGGCAGCGATTCAACCGGCACGAAGAGCCCTGAGAGAGCGATCATCGGGTACAGAATAATTGCGCCGATCGGCTGCGCAAAGCGCGCCGTGGGAACGATACTGGCGATGAGAAAGCCGATCGATAAGATGCTCCAAGTGCTGATCAACAGCGCAATCGTGAACGAGAACAATGGAACATGAACGCTCACCGGGTAATAGCGCTTGCCTGCCAGGACCATCAAGGCCAGCGTAGCCGCAGTGAGCGCCAGCTTGACGAGCACCTGGGCGGTAAGGATCGTCTGCGGGCGCAGCGGCGTGGCGCGGAGTCGCTTGAGAATGCCGCCCTCGCGGTAGATCGAGACAATTGTGACCAGCGAAAGCACCGCGCTGATGGCGATCAGGAGCGACGCGAAAACCGGAAGATCTACGCGGATAAAGCTGCTGGCAGCGAGTGTCGACGGTGCAAGCCTGCGGCTGGCGGCTCGACCCCACGCGAGGAAAACGAGAACCGGGAACCCAATGGTGCCGAATGCTCCTAGCGGCTCGCGCAGGAAGATTTTGATCTCGATCCAAGTCAGTTTCCAAAGTCCACGCAGCACCATGATTGCGCCTATTCCCGAATCGAGTGACCTGTAAGCTTGAGAAACACATCCTCAAGGTTGGGGAGAATCGTGCGGAAATCGGTGACCCGGATCCGGTTCTCTGAAAGACAGTCAATCACCTCGGTCACCAGGTCGTCGCCCCGGCCGCGAATGGTGATTCTTTTATCGTTATAGATCACGGCGTCAACTCCTGGGATCGCCCGAAAGCGCTCTGCCACGATCGGGTCCTCCGTAGTGAGAGCAACGGTTCGCTCAGGGCAGTGGCGGTCGACAAGCCTATCCGGACTGTCGATGTCGATGATCCGTCCGTGCTCGATGATAGCTACCCGGTCGCACAGCCGCTCGGCCTCCTCCATCAGATGGGTGGTCAAGAAGACGGTCTTGCCACGGTCGCGGATGCCTCGCACCAGATCCCAGATCGCCCGTCGCGACTGCGGGTCCAGCCCTGTGGTCAGCTCGTCGAGAAACACCACCTCCGGATCGTTGATCAGCGCCAGGGCGATAAACAGCCGCTGCTTCTGGCCTCCGGAGAGATTCATAAACCAGGCGTTCCGTTTATCGGTGAGGCCGAGCTGTTGCGAGTAAATGTTCGGCATCGATCGCGCCCTTCTTGTACAGCGAGGCCCACAGATCAACTGCCTCCCACACTTTGATCCGCTTCTGCAGCTGCGCCTGCTGGAGCTGAACCCCTATGCGATTCTGCAGCTTGTAGACTTCACGATGGGGATCAAGACCCAGAACCGAGATGGTGCCCCGATCGGGCCTGCGGAGCCCTTCGATGCATTCCATTGTGGTGGTCTTTCCAGCGCCGTTGGGGCCGATCAAACCAAAAATTTCGCCCTCGCTTACCTCCAACGACACCTCATCGACAGCCACCGTGCGGCCGTAGGTCTTGCGAACTCCGGATACTTCAATGACTGGACGCATGTAGTTTGCGGCATTCGCCACAGTGGAGGACTGGTAATCCTCAGGCTACCACTGGGTCCCTGTCGCACGCGTCAGATTGGAGAGAACACTCAGGGTGTCGCGGGTCGTAAAACCTAAAGAGCCGACAATCCCAGAAAAGATGCGAGGTTGTGACTGTGGGAAGCCCAAGTTGCTTCCATAGAGGCTTTCCATCGACCCCGGCGTCGGAATTGCCGAAGCCCGCAGTGCTGCTTGATCCAGGCGTGTGGAAACTCCGCAATCTGTGATCGTTGCTTATAGACTTGCTTCGCCTGTTCCGCGCCACTTGGCCATGAATGCGGTCGTTGCACGCTGTTCTTCCACGCGCGTAAAGGAGCCCCAGTTATGATCCTGTGAAGATGAGTGAAACCCAATTACACGCCAGGACCGCCCTGAGTCTCCTCCGATCAATTGCCCCCTGGCTCGGCATCTGTGTGGCGCTTCTCTGGCTCTTCGCCGCATTTATCCTTGTGGCTGCCCGATGGGTCGATCCTCCGTTCACCGCGGTGCAGATCGAGCGTCGCTTGCAGGGCCTGTTTCAGCAGCCGCCGTATCGTAAGCGCTACAAATTTATTCCCCTCAATCAAATCTCGCCCAATCTGCAGCACGCCGTCATCGCCGCGGAAGACGGGCGCTTCTACCAACACCATGGGTTCGATTGGCAGCAAATCGAAAAGGCTGCCCACCAGGATCTGGAAGGCGGTCGCACCCGCGGAGCCTCCACGATTACACAGCAACTGGTGAAGAACCTGTTTTTCGGAACGAGCCGCTCGATCCTCCGCAAGGGTGCAGAGGCCACACTGGTGCCGGTGGCCGAATTCGTACTAGGCAAACAGCGCATTCTGGAGATTTACCTGAATGTGGTCGAATGGGGACCCGGGATCTATGGGGCGGACGCGGCCTGCCGCTCCTATGACGGAACCGCGGCCCGCAATATCGACCGGGAGCAGGCGGCACGGCTGGCCGCGATTCTACCGGCTCCTCTGAAGCGACGGCCCGCGCGCATGAATCAGTACAGCTCGCTCATCCTGGTGCGGATGCGCCAGATGGGCTGGTAATCGGTACCACTCCCTTCACGGGTCCGGCCTGCAGCAGAGCACACCCTAGGGGGTAATGACCCTGGCGCCGTTGGGGCCTGCCACGATCGCAACGGAGGCTAATCCTAGAAAAAGCCCGTGCTCGACGACACCTGTCATGTTCTTGATGGTCTGGGCGACCGCGGCGGGATCCAGGATTTGCTCGTAGTGGCAGTCGAGAATGAAATTGCCTTCGTCGGTGACGTAAGGCGAGCCGTCGGGCCCGCTGCGCAGCACGGGATGAGCCCCAATCGCTTCCAGCTTCCTCTTGACCGGCCCAACCGCGAACGGGATCACTTCCACCGGAAGCGGAAAGCGGCCCAGGTGCTCCACGATCTTGTGTTCGTCGGCCACGATCACCAGGCGATGCGAAGAGGCGGCCACGATTTTCTCGTGCAGCAAAGCGCCCCCGCCACCCTTGATCAATGCCAGGCCGGGAGCCACTTCGTCGGCGCCGTCGATGGTCACATCGGTATAGCTCACTTCGTCGAAACTGGTGAGCGGAATGCCCAACGAGCGTGCCAGCTCTCCGCTTGCACGGGAGGTAGGTATTCCGCGAATCTTCAAACCATCGCGGACCTGTTCCCCGAGAAACTGTATGGCAAAGGTTGCGGTCGAGCCGCTACCCAGACCGACGACCATACCATCCTTGACGAATTCCAGACTCTTGCGAGCAGCAACAGCTTTTTCAGTATCGGTAAGGGTCATGACGCACGCAGTGCCCGGGAGTACATCAGGCGGGTGAAGCCGCTCATCAGAAGGTTGATGCCAACGATCGTACCCAGCGCCCAAACTGCGCTGGCCGGCCAGCTCTTCCAGATCATCACCGCCAGTATAAAGGTCACGATACCGTCAAATAATAGCCAGCCGGAACCGGGAGCACTGCGGAGTTGAAAATAGGTCACGATGTGAAAAATGGCTTCCACGAAAAAACAGCACGGCTAACGCGAGAGTCAGCGAAACCAGGCTCAACTTGGGATGCATGAGCAGGTAAACGCCGGCAATCAGGTAAGCGCAGCCTACCAGCAGCCGCCAAAAGAAGGCTCCGGTGGTGCGCGCGGCAAGAGTGCCTGCCAGGTGGACGACGCCCGCGATGATGACCAGGATGGCGACGGCGATGGCGATCGCGACGCCGGCCTCGAAGGGCAAAGCCAGGGCTAAGAATCCGACAATAATCAGCAGAATGGCCCACCAGGTGGGAAACGAGCCGGTTGCTCCTAAGACGCTGCTCGGGGATGTGACCATGCTCTCAGCTCCTGAATGATGCAATAACGAATGAAGCAATGACGCCGCCACCAGCATAAGCGTTCCCGGCGGTTGCGGATACTAATTCAGGCGTTGCGGCCCAGTCAGAATGATTTCAGCATGATACCGGGTGACGGCACGCGATATCCTGAATTTGATCTGCCGTCCCCCATGAGGCCGGCCAAGACCGCAATATCCACCTAGAAGGAGATTCATGTCGAACGATTTGCGCAGTTTTCTCACGCTCCCTTATGAAGCGCTCGAAGAGTTGAACTTGAAGGCGAAAGAGCAGCGAAGGAATCGTGTTCCCCTGGAGCAGATCCGGGAGGAACGGATCAAGTACCTGACCGACGAGAAAGGCATCAAGGCCGTCACCGTTCTTTTCAGCGACCTTGAAGGCCGTCTGCACATGCTCGACTACGACAAGAAATTCATCATCAAAAGCTGGGACAACCTGACCTTTGACGGATCTTCGATCCGCGGCTTTTCTGCGCAGCGGGAAAGCGACCTGCGGCTGGGAATCGACTGGAGCGCGTTTTACTGGGTGCCCGCCGACTTCTTCGGAGCCGGCAAGGTCATGGTCTTCGGCGAAGTCATCGACAAGGGTGGAGCGGTCTATCCCGCGGATATCCGCAGCGTGCTCAAGGCGTATGCCACGGAACAGCACGAGAAGAATGGTTACACGCTCAACGCCGCAAACGAGATTGAAGGTTTTCTCTTCGAGGGGATCGATGCCGAGCGGCGCTACCCGGAGACGGGCAAGTTCGAGTACGTGAATACCGGCGGATACTACCACTCTCTGCCGGGCGATCCGCTGCGCACCTTCATCGACACCACGGCGGAGGTGCTGCGCTCCATGGGCTTTGAGAATGAAAAGGACCATCCCGAGGTCGCACCCTCACAGTTCGAGATCAACTACGGCTACGGCGAGGTCGTTGCTGCCGCCGACCAGATCCAGCTTTACAAGCTCATCTGCCGCCAGGTAGCCACGGGCATGGGTGGCTCCGTCTCCTTTCTGCCTAAGCCGGTCATCGGCGTCAACGGGAATGGGATGCATACCAATGTGTCCGTGAGCAAAAACGGCAAGAACCTTTTCTGGGATCCCGCCGGAGAGGAAAAGCTCGCCCCGATGGCCTGGAGCTTTATTGATCGCATCCTCTCCAGTGCGAACGACATTTGCCTGATCCTGAACGCCAGCGTGAACGCATACCGCCGGCTCGATCCGCACTTTGAAGCGCCCAATCAGATTAAGGCGTCTCCCATTGACCGCGGCTCTATGGTGCGGGTGCCCATTGCCAACGAAAAGAGCTCGCGAGTGGAAGTGCGGTCGGTGGGCCCGGACGCCAATCCTTATATGGCGTTATATTCCATCTTCCGCACCGGCCTCGACGGGGAAATTGCCAAGATCAAGGATATTCGCCAAGCCAAGCGATACCTGCCCGACAACGTGTACACCGCGATCGACGATTTCCGCCGCTCGAAATGGACGACCACTCTGCTGGGAGCGGATGTAAAGGCTCGTTACGCCGATCTCAAGCAGGCCTCGGCCGATCGCTGCCCGCGGCTGCTCGGAAGCCTGATCAAGGTTCCCGAGATCCAATTCCATCACGACGTTTATAACCAGTTCCTGTGGAACCAGTTCTAACCTTGGGGCACAGCGTGCAGCTGTGCCCCAAGAAGAATCAAATGGATCGAGGCCTATAGGGCATGTCCATGAGAACCCTGAGGCACGCTTATCTTATCATTCCTCGTACACTAGTGCGGGTCTCATACACTGGTGCGGGACCAAGGGGGACAGAGCCATCAAGCTGCTAGGCATCGATGTGGGGACGGGAGGAACGCGCGCCCTCCTGATCGACGAATCAGGCACGGTTGTCGCTTCGGCAATCCACGAACACGAGCCCTTTGCGTCTCCACGGAGCGGATGGGCGGAGCAGGACCCGCGCGACTGGTGGAAGGCCTGCCAGCGCGCGGTGCGAAAGCTGCTCGCGGATTCGAGAATTCCCTCCTCGGAGATTGCCTGCATCGGGCTTAGCGGCCAAATGCACGGCGCGGTGCTCTTGGACCGCAACGACGAGGTACTGCGGCCCGCGCTCATCTGGTGCGATCAGCGCACGGCGGCGGAGTGCCGCTATCTCAACGAAACCATCGGGCCGCGAGCGCCTGGTGGAGCTGACTTCGAACCCCGCGCTCACCAACTTCACCCTTACCAAGCTGCTGTGGGTGCGGACCAACGAACCAGAAATCTGGCGGCGATTTCACAGCTTTCTGCTGCCCAAGGATTACGTCCGCTTCTGTCTCACCGGGGTGCGGGCAATCGACGTAGCCGATGCCTCGGGCACCTTGCTGCTCGATGTGGCGCATCGCCGCTGGTCCGATGCCATGCTCGATGCAGTGGGGCTCAACCCCGATTGCCTGCCTGCTCTCCATGAATCGCAGGAGGTCGTCGGTCAGTTGACCGAATCAGCCGCCGCCAGCACCGGCCTGAAGGCCGGCACGCCGGTGGTCGCGGGCGCGGGCGACCAGGCTGCGGGCGCCACCGGGATGGGCATTGTCCGTCCTGGCGATGTAAGCGCCACCATCGGTACTTCGGGGGTGGTCTTTGCCGCTTCTGACGCCCCGGTCACCGACCCGTTGGGGACGGCTGCACACCTTCTGCCATGCCATACCCGGACGCTGGCATGTGATGGGAGTGACCCAGGCGGCCGGCCTTTCCCTACGTTGGTTTCGCGACAACTTCGCGGCCCCCACCACGTCTTACGACCAGCTGAGCGCAGAGGCAGCGGAGGTTCCTCCCGGCGCTGGAGGAGTGCTGTGGGCTCCCTATCTGATGGGGGAAAGAACACCACACTTGGACCCCGACGTCCGTGCGGCATTGCTGGGCCTGGCCGCGGACCATACCCGCGCGCATGTAGTCCGGGCGATCCTCGAAGGCGTCGCCTTCAGCCTCAAAGACACGCTGACCATCTTCAGGGAGCTTGGCATTCCGGTGAAAGCCATTCGCGTGGGCGGAGGCGGCGCGCGGTCGCCCCTGTGGCGGCAGATCCAGGCCGATGTGTACGGCCAATCGGTCGAGACAGTGCAGGCAGAAGAAGGCGCTGCCTATGGAGCTGCCTTGCTGGCCGGCGTCGGAGCCGGCGTCTGGCCCTCCGTGGATGCAGCCTGCGACGCGGTGGTGCGGGTTGCCAAGCAAACGCCAGCCAATCCCGAGACGGTACGGGTCATGGGGGAGAGCTACGCCAAATACCGCCGCATTTACCCCGCTTTGCGGAGTATCATCCCGGTCGAACCTGCCTGAGCTGCAGCGGTAACCCACAAGTGGCAGATTGGGGCATGGAAGGAGAGAATGTTCCCTTTTGGGATACTCGGTAACTTGGTTGGAAGGGGCGCACCGCCTTAAACTCGGAAGGTGACCTTGATTTCAGAACGTGGGGTAAACGCAGCTTAATGGAACCCACCCTGGTTGCCGCCCCTCCCAGGACCGCGTCGCTGCGCGACACCGTGTTCACCCGTAGAAGTTTTCTCGGGCTGGCTGCCGGCTCTGCCGCCGCCCTGGCGTTCTATGCGGGTGAAATCGCACGCCATGAACTCGAAATCGTCTATCTGACCATCACCCTCCCCCGGTTGCCGGATGCATTTGCCGGCATGAAGATCGTGCAAATCAGCGATTTTCATTTCCAGGAGTACACCGAAGCGGCTTTTCTGGATGCAATTGTCCGCAAGGTAAACGCGGTGGCCCCGGATCTCGTCGTGCTGACCGGGGATTTCGTCAGTTCCAAGCCACTTCCGCGGCACTTTTCAGTTGGCCTGGGCTATCACTGTGCCGAACATCTGAGCCGGCTCACGTGCCCGCTCCGTTACGCGATTTTGGGTAACCATGACCTCCTGGTAGGGGCTCACGCCATCACCGATGCCTTGCACACCCACGGCATTCCCGTGCTGGCCAACAGTTGTGTGCCCCTGGAGCGAAGTGGCCAGCGCATCTGGCTCGCCGGGATCAAGGATGTGCTCGAGGATAAGCCCGACCTGGACGCTGCCCTTCCCGCCGGCAGATCCGAACATGAACCGGTGATCCTGCTGGCACACGAGCCCGATTTCGCGGATTATGCCGTCGGCCGGCAGGTTG
The DNA here is from genome assembly GCA_963847155.1 of uncultured Acidobacteriaceae bacterium. Lineage (GTDB taxonomy): Bacteria > Acidobacteriota > Terriglobia > Terriglobales > Acidobacteriaceae > PALSA-350. The sequence continues at coordinate 104,888 of CAWJZH010000019.1, forward strand.
ACCTCGTACTCTCCGGACATACCCACGGAGGACAGATTCTTCTCCCCTTGTTGCCGCCACTGCTCCTACCGGACATGGGGATCAAGTACGTGCAAGGGCTGTTTCGGATGCGCGATGGAATGCAGCTCTATGTCAATCGAGGCATCGGTGCAGTCACCCTGCCGTTTCGCTTTCGGTGCCGGCCGGAGATCACGGTCATCACGCTCGCCCAGGGCTGATGTTGGCGGAGTTATAGGACGGGAACTTAGTTTCAGATTTCGACAAGGATTGAGTTCCAACACTTTGGGCACTCTTTTGTCTACTCTTCCGCACTCATTTTCCCCTTACCTGGGTAATGAAGTTGGGGGAAAACGCGCCAAAACAGCCCAACATCATGCCCATTTCGGAACCATCACAGTACCGTTCCGGGCCGTATCCGCGAGTTACTCGACCAAAGTTGTACATAACTCTTGAGATACTCGCCTCTCTTCCCGCTACACTCAGTAGCTGAAAGGGGACACCATGGGCATACAAGCATTTCCAAATTTAGCGGGGCAATCGATGAGGCCGGAGTTGCGCATAGTGCGCAAAGAGGAGTCCATAGTTTCCCTTAATGTCGCGGATGTATGCGCTGACGATCCGGAGCAGATCTATTACGAAGACAAACTGGGATGCGCGCGTGGCATCGTTTTTGCCTTCGCGTTTCAGGCAGCATTAGTCGCGGCTGCGGTTCTTTGCTGGAGGCTCTTCATCCACTAAACATGACGCGCGCGTTTGTCGCTGCGCGGAACACACCGGCTTTCCTTAACCTCGGCATCGCCCTCCCCCTTGAAGCAATACGCCGGCGGCTCTCTCCCGGCATTGGATCGACCGACCTCCCCCGGTAAGGCCTCCCCTAAAAATACTGATCGGAACCGTAATCATGCCCACGGCGTGACAGCGACCTTCATCGAATCTGCTGCAACAGATTCCCTCGGCGGGTAAGCGTGCATGGAGTGAGGCGACTGCCGCATCTGCGGGTTTCTTTCTGTTCTCAGACTCGAAAGAAGGTCCGGTCAGACCGCCTTCTCCATTACTTCGGCGTCGACCTTTCCACCGTAGTACTTTGCGATTTTTCCGCGGGTGACAAAGCCAAGGTTGCGATAGAAGTGGCGGGCAGCGGTATTGTTCTCCGCCACTTCCAGGGTCATCCATGCTGCGCCTTCGTGCTTTATTTGTTCTTCGGCGGTTTGCATCAGGAGCGTTCCCAAACCTTGGCGGCGCGCCACTGGATCCACATCGAGGGTTACGATGTGCCCTGCAGGAGACCCGCGAAGGCTGGCGCGCTCAATAATGACAAAGCCGACCAGCCTGTTATTGGGCTGCTCGGCGACCCAGCAAGAACAGCTGGGATGGGTTAGAAAATACTGCAATTCCGCTTTGGAGTACGCAATTCCCCGCGAAAAACAGACCTGATCCAGCTGATGCAGCGCAGGCAAGTCACGTGCTTCAAAGCTGCGCAGCTGGATCACGCCCGAACAACTTTAGTGGGTGTCGGCAACGGCCACTTTTGTCGTTGTCTTTTGCGGCTCCACAACTACTCCGTTGTAGAACGTAGCGGCCACCAGACGCCCGCTCATGGAGCGGACATGCCGTACCTTCCAGCCAGGGTCATAGAACTTCCAGGTGCGATCCGCGGGGTCTACCGCCAGCACCCAACTGGAAGCCCATGAAGTGATGACGACGCGTTTGAGATCGGAGTCGTAGCCGAGCCCACTGATGTCCGAGATGGGTAGAGTGGAGAGCTCAGTCCAATTCTGACCGCGATCCTCGCTGTAGAAGACGCCCTCGCGGCCACCCAGCCAGACGCTGCCGTTGCCGGCTACGGAGAGGGATTGCAACCACGTGAGCTTGTGCGGCATGGCCATCGGCTGCCAATTCTTTCCGCCGTCCTCCGACCACGCAAGTGCGGTACGTTGCGCCGCGATCACCGTCGATCCTGAAGCAGCAACCGAACGGTATTCCGTCTTGTCGAGTACCGGGCCACCTGCCCAGGTAGCGCCCTGGTCCGTGCTGGCAAACACCCCGTTGGCGGTTGCGGCATACCAGGTGCTCCCGGAAGCATCGATATCACTGACACGCGTGTCCATCTGGCCGCCCGGAACCATCACGGTTGTTTCCACCTTCGAGCGCTTGCCTTTGTGCACGACATAGGATGTCTTCTTCTGCGGCTTGACGATCTTTCCATCCGGCTGCCAATTCGTGCCGTCCCAGCGGAAGATACCGGCGTTGGTTCCGGCCAGGATGATGCCGTCAGCGGACTGCGCCATATCGAATACGTCGCGGCCCTGGAGGCCATTGCTCTGCTGGGTCCATGTGGCGCCATTATCGTGGGAGAAGAACACGCCGCCGTAGGTCTTATCGTTGACCACCCCGGCCAGTATGGTCTGCGGGTTTTTGGCATCGATCAACAGGCTGGCTACCTGACGTTGCGAGAAGCCGGTGTTGGAGGCTTTGAAGGTGGTCGCCGAGTCTTCGCTTTCAAGGACGCCGCTGCGATCCGTTGCCAACAGTACGTGCTGCGGATTTTTGGGATCGACAAAGACATCGTTCACGATCACATCCGGGCCGGTCATGCGCTTCCAGGTAGTCCCCCCGTCGAGGGTTTTGTACAAGCCTTCGGTAGTGCCCGCATACACGGTGTTGCGATTGGTTGGATCGAGCATCAGGACACGCGTTCTGCGCGCAGTGGATGGAATGCCCTGGATCTTTTTATAAAGCTCGCCGCCACTGTCACTGCGATAGATTCCTGAGCAGGCACTGGTGTACACCACGCTGGTCACCGTCGGATCAATGATGATGGAGAACACGTCCGAGTCATCAATCAGGCCTTGCTTGATGTTGTGCCAGTTGGCGCCCCCGTCGGTGGTCTTCCACGGCAAGTGCCATGTACCCGCGTAGATGGTGTGCGGATCCTTTGGATCAATGGCGATGGACTCCACTTCATGGAGGTCCATGCTGCCCGCGGGCGTGATCTGGTTCCAGTGCACGCCGCTGTCTTCGCTACGGAAGACACCCTTCAGGGTGCCGGCAATGAAGATCTTAGGGTCTGATGGCGCCTGGCTCAGGGCACGAATCGATTGGCCCTTCATGCCTTCGATCGCGGTCCAACTCTTGCCGGCGTCGTGGCTGATGAACAGGCCGCCGTCAGGATGATCTACCACCCAGGTGCCGACCAGCAGAGTCTTCGGGTCGGACTCATCTACCACGATGTTGTCCACCAGCAGGTCGTCGGTTTTGGCCAGCTTGGCCAGCCTCTGCCAGCTCGCGCCACCGTCGTCGGTCTGGTAAATCCAGCTGTTGGTGGTTCCGAGATAAATGTGTTTTGGATTAGTTGGGTCAGCGGCAAAGCTTCGCCCGTCGCCACCGTCAGGACCTACGGGTACCCAGGATGCAGATTGTGCAAAGGCCGGCTGATTGGGGAGAAGCGCTGCCAGGAGGAATGCTGAGGAAAGTGTACGCCCGATGAATGGAGTCATTGTTTTTCTACTTGTGTGCCTGGAAATCTGGAAAAGCTCGACGAGATCTATCCGGATTTAACCGTGCACCGGGGAGCGGGGCAGGGTCAAGCACAATGAAAAGGGTGGCCATTACTAACTGGCCACCCTTTCCTGTTAAACGCCACCGGTACCGTTACTGGGCCGGGGCTGCTGCTTTCTTCCTGCGATGGGCACGAGCCGGAGCTGTTCTGGCTTGCGCCTTCACAGAGTTCTCGTCGACCGCAGTGGTGCCAGGTACGTCGCTGTCGAAGGTGGCGCCGGCGGGCACAAGGTAGTTCTCCACTTCCTTGTTACCTTGGGTACCGGTCCGTACCTGAACTCGGGAAGGATCGATGCCCTTCTCCTTGACCAGGTAGTCCTTCGCGTTGACGGCGCGTTGCGCAGCCAGCGTGTCGGCCTTCTTCTCTGTCGGAGCCGCCTCGCCAACCACGACCGCACTGGCATCGGTTTGTTGTTGCAGGTTCAGAGCGACGTCATCGAGGCAAGCCTTCGCCTCGTTGTCGACCCGGGCCGGACGCTTCTTGTCGCGATCGAAGTTGATCGAGCAAAGCGTCTTGGTCTTCGGGGCGGGCGGCGGCGGCGGTGCTTCGACGCTGACGCTGGTGGTCGAGGTCGCCGTTTGACCCTTGTCGTCCTGCACTGTGCAAGTGACGGTGATGGTGCCGGCAGGTGCACCGGTTGTGCTCAGGGTAGCGGTGTTGCCGCTGCCGCTGATCTGGCCGGCCGACGCGCTGTACGAGTAAGTCAGCGGCCGGTTCTGCGGGCTCACACCCTGGGAAGTGATGGTCGCCGTGCCACCAGGCTGAACGGTCGTCGGATTGGCCGAGCAGCTGAGGGTCGGAGGATCGTACTGCTTGACGGTGAAGTTGGCCGTGCAATCGGCGAACTGGCCAACCTTCTGGCCTTCGGAAACGTGACCGGTGACGGAGTAGTTGCCGGGGGCCAGACCAGCGGTATCGACAGTACCGGTGGTGTTGTCGCCCTTCACGTTGACGCCACCAGTCCCCGTCCAGCTATAGGTTGCTGTCTTTTTCGGGTTCAGATTCGCCGCCGTGCCGGTAACCGTGACCGGATCGCCAGGGAATGCCGGCGAAGGAGACGCAGTGCAACTGTAGGTCACAGGAGGCGGCGGAACGATGCTGCCCATGTGATAGAGAATGCCGGTGCTCAAGCGCGCAACCTTCAGGTTGGCCCGGCCACCGGTCGGATATGGCGGTTGGGGACCGAAGTTGGCGTGGAAGTACTCGTAGTCTGCCTGGAACAGGCGCAGCCCGAGGTGACCACCGAGGAACGGCAGATGCGTAATCCATACCACCGCCGACGGTCAGCGCAGGGCCGTAGGTGTAAGGCTGGTGGTAGGGGCCACCCAACCTTACAAACCCGGCGTCTGCGTGAACGAACGGCGTAATCTCCGCGGTCGGGTAGCGGAAAATCATACCCAGCTGACCGGTAGAGGCTCCGTCATTGTTACCGTCCGGATGGTTGGCGTATTCGACCTGCCCACCGACGTAGCGGTTGAAGAAGTAGCTCACGCTACCAATCGCGCCGTAATTGATGGACGAGTACGAAACCGGGCCATTGACGCCAATGAGGGCGCCGGACGGAATCGTAACCGAGCCATGGGGGGCGAGATACGAATAGCCTAGGAAAATGTCGATTCGTGAAGCTGGCGAGTCTGCAGGAGCAGCCGGCTTGGGGGCTGTACTGGTCGAATCCTGAGCTAGGAGACTCACCGAACCGAGTCCCACTGCACTAGCCACTAGCAGAATTCGGCCCAGTGAAGTCAAGGGGCGAGAGAGCATGCGTCTATCCTCCGCAACCACTGGAAAGTCATACAAAACCTGGAAGTCTTTCAACAAGGCATCGAGCCAAATGGGACGTGGCTCGACTCAACAATCAATTTCGCGTCACGCAAATTCAGACCGTTGGATGCAAAACAGTCACATCCGGTAATCTACAGCATATTTCTTATATCGACTAGCCTTAATTCTCAACATCTTAACGGTGGGAACGCGAAGGGAGTTAGCTTCTGGTTACCTGGTTCGCCAACAAGACTCTCCGGCTCACACGCAAAAGGAACCGCCCAGCAAAGTTATTACAATTGCACAATTATTGGAAGTTTAATGCGCGTTTTGCGCTTCCCCGCTCGCGCAGTATTTTTTCCTGGAGAAGGGTGATGGCATAGATCAACTGCTCCGGACGCGGCGGGCACCCGGGCACATAGACGTCGACCGGGATTATCTGGTTGACTCCCTGCACCAGAGCGTAGTTGTTAAACACTCCCCCGGAAGTGGCGCAGGCGCCCATGGAGATGACCCATTTGGGCTCCGGCATTTGCTCATAAAGCCTGCGGATGACAGGGGCCATTTTTTGCGATACCCGGCCGGCAATGACCATGAGGTCGGATTGCCGGGGTGACGGGCGAAACACTTCGGCGCCAAATCGCGCCACGTCAAAGCGAGCGCCGCCCATCGACATCATCTCGATGGCACAGCAAGCCAAGCCAAACGTCATGGGCCACACTGAGCTTTTGCGGACCCAGTTCACGGCAAAATCGAGAGAGGTCATGATGACTCCCTCCGGTTGCTCGTAACCGAAATTTACCTCGCGAACTTTCTCCTGATTTTTGCCGCTGGATTCGAGATTTCCAAACAGATACCGGTCCGTGCCTGGTGCGCTCATATCTAACACTATAAGGCATTTGGGAGGCGGATTCCGAAAAGGATCCGCCCCCACTCAAAACGTCTCAAAAAAGCGCATCGATAGGCCAGATCCAAGGCGAAAGACTCTGCGTGAGAACTCATGCGAAGAAGACCGATTGCAGACGGTACTAGGCCCGTAGAGACTGCCCCTGAGCCTGCCCCGGCGAGCCGTGGGAGCTTGCCGGAGGGGCCGATGCCAGACGTCAGCCCTGAAGAGCTGGGAAATCGATCCCAGAGCGATCCAAGCGCCGGAGGCGCGGCACAAAACTCGGCGGCGTCCTGGAGTCAGAGTGAAAGCCGAGCGGATCTGCCCTGGCGACAAAGAGGAGGTTGATGTTTCCAGGAGGGTTCGGTGGATGACTATTAGAGGTTGTGGACCGGTAGGAGCGGGGCACACGAATGGCGCACCGCAGATCCGCTCGGCTGCGCTCGGGATGACAAACAAGGAGAGCGTAGTTGTAAGGAAAGGGCGGTTGCTAAAGGAAAGGGCGGTTGCTAAAGGAAAGGGACGATTGCTAAAGGAAAGGGCGATTCTTAAACCGAGGCATTTTAAAAATCTAGTTTGGACACGTCTGAAGTTCAGCCGTCCCTGCGGGACTCATTTTGCATCATGCTACAAAGCCCGAACCTAGCGCCTGAAGCAGCTTCTCTCGTATAACTCCAGGCCCCAGCACGGAGGGAATAACCCCTTCGCGGCGCGGTATCACCTGAAACCCGAAGGGCATCATGCGTTCCCGGCTATACTCTTGCTACTCTGTAAAGCAGATTATGCAAAAAATAGAAGCTGTTATTCAGCCGTCGAAGCTCGACGCAGTCAAAGATGCTCTGATGGCCATTGGTGTGGAGGGGATGACAATCCTTGAAGCACGGGGCCACGGGCGGCAAAAGGGCCACACGGAGTTTTATCGCGGACGCGAATATACGGTCGACCTTTTACCCAAAATCAAGATCGAAACCGTGATTCCGGACGAACTGCTGGAAAAGGCTGTACAGGCCATCATCACAGCAACCAGGACAGGAAAGATCGGGGATGGAAAGATCTTCGTCTCCGCCATCGATGAAGCTATCCGCATCCGCAACGGAGAACGTGGCGCAGCCGCGCTGTAAGTTTGCGATGTGAAGATCGCGGTGGCCCACCCATGCACCCGTTCCCGGGTTCATGGATGGATTCGCAAAGGTGTCCCCAGAGCAAGCTCTTGTTGTCTAAATCTCTTACGCGGTCGACATGAAAGCTGCATTCACGTCTCACCAGCAGTTGCGAGAGTACTACCAGGCCGAGATGGCGGGGATGCGGCAGTCCTTCGAGCGGACGGGCAACGGAGTACTCTGTATCCGCCGCCGCGCCCTGGTGGTCGACTGTCTGCTGGAGCCACTGTGGCGGTTCGAAAGCGGAGGGCCGATCCCACCCGGATTGGCACTGATGGGCGTAGGCGGCTTCGGACGCAAGGAACTCTTCCCCAGTTCCGACGTCGATCTGCTTTATCTTTGCGCCGATGAGAAAGTGGAGGACAAGCTTCGCGAGCACATCCGCGGTTGTAATCAGGCCATGTGGGATCTCGGTCTGCGGGCCAGCCCCATGATTCGCACCCTGAAGGAATGCGATCGCTACGACCCGGACAACATCGAATTCACCCTCTCCCTGCTGGACCGGCGGTTCATCGCCGGGGATCACGCTTTATCTCAGGCTCTGCAGACCACCACACTGCCCGAAGTTGCGCTGCGTGAATGGAGCGGCATCGTACACAGGCTTGCCGACCTGGCCCGCGCCCGTCACCAGAAATACGGCAACACCATCTTCCATCTTGAGCCCAATATCAAAGAGTGTCCGGGCGGTTTGCGCGACCATCAGTTAGCCCACTGGCTCAATCTTCTGCACCACGTTCGCGAACACAAGGCCTGGCCCACGAGTTTTGGCAATTCCCTCTATTCGGTACACAACGACGCCGCTTCGGCCTTTGAATTTCTCAGCGCCACCCGCTGCTTTCTCCATCTGCGCAGCGGGCGCGACGACAACAGCCTGGATTGGCATGCGCAGGACGAAGCGGCGGCCCAGAGTATCGGCCTCGAAACCAAAGGCACCTCAGATCCCGCCTACTGGATGCGGACCTACTACCGGCATGCGCGGACGGTCTACCGGCGCGCAGTGCTGGCCATGGAAGCTCTCCCCGGCACGGCAATCTTTTTACCGTCCGCAACGGCGGAAACGGGTTCCCATCCCAGGCACCGATTTCGTGATCCAGGACGGACGCATCGATGTTTCGGAGGCCGCGCAGTTCACAGGTCCTGAAGGCATTCTTCGCGTCTTTGCCCTGGTTGCGGCGCATGGCTACCGGCTGACGCAAAATGCTGAGGATCGCCTCGCAGACGCTCTCCCGGTACTCGATGTGCACATCCCGGAAGGGCCGTTTCTGTGGAACGGGCTGCGCGAGATCCTGCTTGGGCCGCATGCCGCACACTCCCTGCGCACCATGCATGCGCTGGGCATTCTGGAGTTGCTGATCCCCGAGTTCCACGGCATCGACGCATTGGTGATTCGCGATTCCTATCATCGCTACACCGTAGACGAGCATACCTTTCTGGTCATCGACAATGTGCACGCGCTGCGCCAACCGCATCTGGCCTGGGAACAGCGCTTCTCTACCCTGCTGGCGGAGATCGACCGCCTCGACCTCTTCTTTCTGGCCCTGCTCATGCACGACACGGGCAAGGCTCGGCGCACGGGCGAGCACACAGTGCAGAGTGTAGTGCTGGCCGACAGCCTGCTGGCGCGATTGGAACTGGATGCCGAAGAGCGCGACCAGGTGCGGCGGCTGATCCGCAATCATCTGGAAATGTCGTTGACCTTGCGGCGGGACATTTTTGACTCTGAGACTATTCAGGCTTTTGCCGAAAAGGTGGCCTCGCAGAGCCACCTCAAGATGCTGTGCCTGATGACCTATGCCGATATCAAGGCGGTCAACCCCGATGCGCTCACCCCATGGAAGGCGGATAGCTTGTGGCAACTTTACATCGCCACCTCTAACTTCATGGACCGCAGCGTCGATCAGCAGCGCTATCGCGCGGATGTAGACCCTACGCTGCTCAGGCGGATTCTGACTCTTGGCCCCGGAGCGCGCCCGGAATTGCGCAGTTTTCTGGAAGGTTTTCCCCAGCGCTATCTGCAGACACGCATGCCGGAGCAAATTCACGACCATTTTCAGATGGCACTGCAGATGGCCGAATCACCCGTCCAAATCAACCTGCGGAGCGTGCGCCAGCTCTGGGAATTGACGGTGATCACCAGGGATCGGCCACTGCTTTTTGCCGATATGGCCGGCGCGCTCTCGTCTTGGGGCATGAACATTGTCAAAGCCGAGGCGTTTTCCGACGATGCCGGCATCATCGTCGACACTTTTCAGTTTTCCGATCCCTTCCGCACCCTGGAGTTGAATCCGTCTGAGGTGGATCGCTTCCGCCAGAGCCTGCTGGACGTCATCTCGCTGAAGACCCCGATCGAAGTCCTATTGCGCCGCCGCCAGGCGGTCCGTGCTCCCATCATGGTCAAGGTCGAAACTCGGCTTGATTTCGATAACACCGCGTCTACCCACAGTACCCTGTTGCAGGTGGTTGCCCAGGACGGGCCCGGGCTGCTGCGGCAGATCGCCACCACCCTGGCTGGCGCACATTGCAATATCGAGGTGGCCCTGATCGATACCGAGGGAGAGATCGCCATCGATGTTTTTTACCTCACCATTGGGGGCGCCAAACTGGACCCGGAAACCCAAAAGCAGCTGCAGGCAGCGCTTTCGCTGGCAATTGAGGAGCTGCGCCCTACGCCCGCTACGTAACCCCCCGTTTAAAATGAACGCAAGGTGAAACTGCGCCGATCCATCCGCAAGTATTTGCGTCTACGCCGGCATTCGCGGCACCGCCCTGCGTTTGCTCGTGCGAAAGACGAGTTGCGTGCGCGGACTAAGGCATTTTCTGCCGCTACTACTCTGGATACGCAAACCGCGAGCTTTACCCGTCTTTTCCATACCATCTGGACTGGCTCGAGCGAACGGTCGTTCAACGTGCGCCTGCTGTGCTGGCTGCGCATGGTGGAGCATGACGATCTGCTGCGGCTCGACTTTCAGGAAGCCTTTCAATCCATGGTTTCCCGAGCTCGACTCTGTCGCCGTACTGGCGGAGGCGGGTATGCCGCGGCACCATGCGGTCTTCTCCGAAGGGCTTCGCCGCCTCTTCAATCGCCTTCTGCCTTCGGCCATGGCGGTCACGGACAGCTCGCGCCTGATGATCGCGCTGTTCGCTCACTCCCGCGATGTGGAGCGTTTTCTGGAGCTGCCGCAGGCTCTCTTCGAACGTCTCAACATGATTCTCGCTCCGCCGGCTACGGGCGGAGGACCGCGTTCCTCGCCTCGCTTGCAGAGCGATTTACGCCAGGCACTTTGCCTGATTGCTACGCGCACCGCGGGCCGCGGCGTCACCGCAGCCATGCGCGAGCGCGGCGGCCAGCGCAGAGGTGCAGAACTCGCCCTTTTACCATCTGATCTTTGCCACCCAGCAACTGGTAGAGGCGACGGATGCGGAGGAAGCCGCGCCTCGGTTCGAGGTGTGGAAAACGGCCATCAGCAATTGCCGCAAAGAACTGGGCCAGGTGCGCCTGGGCATGGAGACGACCGGGGTCAGCGCAGACCTGGTGCTCGACCTGCGCAGTATCGAGTTGGCCCTGATGCGCATGCACGGGCTGGCCAGGGTTCTCACCTACGGCGCGGTACCGGTGCCGGGTGTGGATAGTCTCGCGGCCTGCCGCAATCTGCTGAACCAGCTGATCGAAGGGCGGCTCGAAGATAAACGGGTCTCCGCCCTGCTTAAGCAAAACCTGAATTTGCTGGCGCGCAAGACAGTCGAGCGTACGGGACGGAGCGGCGAACACTACATCGCTCACAGCCGTAAGGAGTATTGGCAAATGTGGCTCGCTGCCATTGGCGGTGGGCTTTTGACCGTGCTGACCGCTGCGTTCAAGATGCGCATCGTGGAGCAGCATTTCCCGCTCTTTGTGGAGGGTTTTCTTACCGGCACCAACTACGCTGTCAGTTTCGTCCTGCTGCAGGTGTTCGGTCTGGTGCTGGCCACCAAGCAGCCTTCGGCTACTGCCGCTACCTTTGCCGGGATTGTCCGCACGAATCCGGGCAACGCGAGTTGGAGTAAGATTGCCGACTTCACCGCCCGCATCACGCGCACCCAGTTGGCAGCGGCCATTGGCAACGTGATTGCGGTGTGCATCGGCTGCGTAGCCCTGGAGCGGCTATGGCGGGTGATGTTTGCCCAGCATTACCTCCCCGATGAAAGCGCCCGGCACGTTTACGAGGCGCTTCATCCCTTCGCCTCCGGGACCATCATCTATGCGGCCGGGACGGGAGTGATCTTATGGCTTGCCGCGTTGATCGGCGGGTGGTGCGAGAATTTTGCGGTGTTCCATCGGCTGACGGAAGCCGTCTCTCAGCACCCCTTTGGCCGTCGCATCGGGCAGAACAAGATGGCGTCCGCTGCCGCCTGGATCGAGCTTAATCTTGCCGGTTGGAGCACCAGCATCGCGCTGGGTTATCTGCTGGGTTTCGTGCCGGTGATCGCCCGCTTCTTCGGAATACCCTTCGATGTGCGCCACGTGACTCTTTCCACCGGGACGCTGGCGCTGGCCGCGGCAAGATTCGGCACCAGTTCCTTTGGCAAGGACTGGTTCTACTACGCGATGGCCGGCATCGGGGTGACGTTCGTTCTCAACCTCGGGGTCAGTTTCGCCATTTCAGCGTTTGTCGCCTTGCGCGCGTACGATGTCCGCGGCCGCGAACAGCTGCTGCTGGTCCGTTATCTTCTGCGCCAGATGGTGCGCTCTCCGCTGAGATTCGTCATACCCATCGAACGGGAGAGCCCCTCAGTCCCGGTGCTCACCCCTCTGCCGGAAGAGAAATAAGTATTTTTTTAGGCGGTCTGAGAATCCCATTTCGCGAATGGATCTGGACTTTGTTTTTGTATCAGACTAGAGTCAAAACTCGCGCACTCACCGGCGCTTCGATCTAGCCCCCTCCTCCAGACGCCTCCCTACTTGGCGGGTTGGGCCGGCCGGTGCTTGTCGTTCAAGGCGTAGATGACTTCTCCTGGCTTGGCGTAGCGCAGGATGGTCCTTGCTTCGTGCTCGATGGCATCGGGGTCGGACTGTAGATGCTGCACGTGGTCCTGCAAGCGGCTATTCTGCTGTTGTAAGCGCAGAATTTCCTGCTGCAGCATTTGGTGCTGGTGGCGCTTCTGTTGATAAGCCGATAGGCCGTTGGCCCCAAAGGTTGCGTGGTATCCCAGCAAGAGGGCAATGACTATGGCCATTACGGTGGCGACCCGGCGACCCGAACGAGAAAAGTAGAGTGAGACGCTCCGCGCCAAACTGTTCCACGGTGTTTGTTTTTCTGTGATCACCATCGCCCCGCAATGCTGTTGATCTCATCTTCTCAGCGAACCCTGTGCCGTTAGGGAAAGTTTTTACGCTTGCCATCGAAGGAACCATAGTTGGTAAACATATGACCGATTTTCAGATTGTTCTTTCCACCTGTGCCGACCGCGAGCAGGCCGAACGCATCGCCCATCGCCTGGTCGAGCAGCAGGTGGCTGCCTGCGTCAATATCCTGCCCGCCGTGCAATCGATTTACCGCTGGCAGGGCAAGGTCGAAACAGCGGCCGAAGTACTGATGGTGATCAAGACCAGCGCGGAGCTCGTCCCGGAGGTGGAATTGACCATCGCGGAGCCTGCACTCGTACGACGTTCCCGAGTTCCTGGTGCTCCCGGTCTTTGGCGGTTCGCACGCTTATCTTGCGTGGCTGAGAGACAGCCTGCGGTAGACTGCCATTTTTGGTATCCTTCAACTTGTTCCTGAGCCCGGTCGTCCTCTATGCGGCTTTTGTTCGTGGCTTTCGCGATCAGCTTTTGCGCATTACTCTGGGTGGCTTTCTCAGTTGCCCGGCGAATTTTGCGGCATGACCCTGCGCAGCAAGGCGCGAGCGCAAGGGAGCCGGATGGAGAGATCAAAGATGGCAGAAATCGGCTTTAAGCAGGACAGTCTTCACACGTTGCCTGTGCCCCGCATTGCCTTGAAGACCCGTCTGACGGTGGTGGCGGCTACGGCCCTGGTTGCGATCTGCGCCCACATCGCCGTTCCGCTCGGCTTCACACCAGTTCCCGTCACCATGCAGACCTTCGCCGTGCTGCTGCTGGGGTTGCTCTTTAGCCCGGGGGCGGCCTTTGCATGCCTGGCGCTTTACCTGGTGGAAGGCGCCGTCGGCCTGCCGGTGTTCAGCCCTCATGGTCCCGGCGGGATAGCGCAACTGCTTGGCCCTACGGGCGGGTACCTGCTTTCCTACCCTTTTGCCGCAGCGCTAGCTAGTCTGCTGTACCGCCGCGGCCGTCGCTCATTCCTGACTGCGCTCATGGCCACCGGGCTGGGCAGCATTGTCATTCTTGCTGCGGGCGCCACCTGGCTCGGGCTGCTCACCCACTTGAAATTTTCTGTTGTTTTCGCTCAGTCGGTCGCACCGTTCCTCCCCGGCGATGCCGTCAAGATCCTCGCCGCGACGGCCTGCATAAGCATACTGGGATCGTTCGGCAACGATTCCCGCGACCAGGTTCTTTAAGGTCGCTCTGTCGAGGTTTACTAGAAAGGACTTTGTGACCACTACGCCTATTTCGCTTCCGCCAGATGCCCCGGCCAAGGGTTTGAGCAAGAGTTCGAGCGCGGTGAGGGAGATCGCCATTGCTCACAGTCCGGACTCCGATGACGCCTTCATGTTTTATGGCCTGGCTACAGGCAAGATCCGGGTCCCCGGATATAAGTTCACCCATACGCTCTGCGATATCGAGACCCTGAATCATAAGGCAATGAATGAGGCCTTCTACGACGTGACCGCGATCTCGTTCCACGCCTATCCCTACGTGCAGAAGGACTATGCGTTGATGGCTTGTGGGGGCAGTGTCGGAGAAAATTACGGCCCCATGATTGTTGCCAGCCAGCGCATCCCGGCCAGCGAAATCGGGCGTGTGCGGGTGGCGGTTCCCGGCACTCTGACCACCGCCTATCTCACCCTGAAGCTGTTCGCGCCGGAGATTGAAACCGTTACCGTTCCCTTTGACAAGATCATCCCGGAGGTGGTCGCGGGCAATTTTGATGCCGGACTCATCATCCATGAAGGGCAGTTGACTTACGCAGCCAGCGGATTGCACAAGGTCATCGATCTTGGCCAGTGGTGGCGGGAGCAGACTGGATTGCCCTTGCCCCTGGGCGGCAACGCCATTCGCCGCAGCCTGGGTGAGGAGGTCATGGTCACGGTTACGCAAGCGTTACGCGACAGCATCCAGCACGCGCTGGATCATCGTGAAGCGGCGCTCGAGTATTCGATGCAGTTTGCCCGCGACCTCGACCCACAAATGGCAAACCGGTTCGTGAGTATGTACGTGAACCAGCGCACGCTGAATTACGGGGATGATGGGAAAGAGGCCATTCGTAAGCTGCTCACTATGGGCTATGAGCGAGGGATCATTACCAACCCGGTCCAGGTGGACTTCGTCGGGTAACGCTTGCTCGAGAAAACATTTCCAGGAGAGATCCGTAGAACTGCAGATCCCTCGCTTTCTCTCGGGATGACAAAAAGGAGAGGGTGGTTGTTAGGACAGTGCGGTTGCCAAAGGACAGGGCGGTTGTTGAGGCGAGGACCGCTAAAGCCTCGACCAACCGTCCTTTCCTAGCAACAGCCCGTTGCTAAAGGACAAGACCGTTCTGCGGACCTTTCAAGGACAGTTTGTCGAGTTGCTCAGAGGCAGACCGAGCCAGTTGATAGTCGGTTTAGCCCTGACACCGCCCCGTCCTTTAGCAACGGCCCTGTCCTAACAACCACCCTCTCCTTTTTGTCATCCCGAGCAAAGCGAGGGATCTGCAGTTCTACGGACCTCTCCTGGAAATGTTTTCTCGCCGCTATCAATCGATCGTCGTCGTCCCGCTGTTTCGCGGTGGGTCTTAGCAGCATGGCGGGCACCGGCTTATTCCCCATTGCATCCCGCCATAGGATCACATTCAACACCCTGGGATCGGCTCGATCCTCGTGCGTGAAGTCCATGCGGCTGGAGGCTTGCCCACCGGGCGCTTTGGGTCCGTTTGCCTGATACAACAACCCGTTGTCCCGATTACGATAGTCGGCTTCGTAAGGCGGCTGGTCTCCGGCGCCTGTGAACAGCGAGGCGATGGGCGGGGCGAAGGCGTCGTTGTTGTTCATCGGCGGCAAACCTAACAGCTCTTCCATGGTCCGTACCACACTGACCGTGGTGTAGAAGGTGCTGTCTACCTTCGGCTGTGCGGCGCGGGGCGAGTACTTGCTCACTACCAGGGCTACGCTGCGATGGGCGTCAACGTGGTCGGCTCCGTCCTGGGCATCGTCTTCCAGGATAAAAAATGCGGTGTCGTCCCAGTAGGGGCTGTGGGCGATGGCCTCCACTGCCCGTCCCACCGCCAGATCGTTATCTGCCACCGAGGCCTTGGGGGTCGGCATCCCTGGAGTGGTGCCCGCGGTATGGTCGTTGGGGAGGCGGAGTTGGATGAACTGCGGCATCGTATCGTGCCCCTGCCGGCGATCCTCGACCCATTTGCGGAAGTGGGTCAGAAACTCTTCCACCCGCAACTGATCGGGAAAGCTGAGCTCAAAGTCAGGATATTGGGGGTCAAAATGACCGACCAGCTCAGGCTTGGTCGCGATGTTTTCGTTGATCAGCGGAATTGGCCAGGGATAGGGGCTGGTTCCGCCGCCATAGTTTTGCGGGATCGCTTCGCCGTGCCGGATGTCGCCCCGCGCTCCACATTGCGCCGGCTCGGGTTCAGGGGTCCCCTGGGTCGGGGACGATCCCTTGGGCGCCAAATCCGGGCTGGAGCAGAACCGGGTCGAAATGAATTCCCCAAAGTGATACAGGCTCTTGCTGTGGCGGGCCAGATTGGTCCAGAGGTATCCGCTGGTGGGCTCATTGATATCCGAAATGCCTTCGCGCAGTGGATAACCGTTTTCGACCTCGCCCTCGTAGTCGTAGACGCGCTCTTTCCCCCGGTAGCTCTGCTGCCAGGTCTTCTCGGTGTAGTCGCTGGAGATGGCAGCGTTCGACCACACGTGACCGTCGCCTGAGACTTCTCCTGAATCGTAGAAGTTGTCGAGCACGCCAAACTGCCTGGCCAGCTTATGCTCATTGGGCGTAATGTCTTCGCCATACATGGTGAGGGCGGGCATTCCGTTGCCTGCGCCCAGGTCACCGAGGATCTGGTCGTAGGTCCGATTCTCTTTGATGATGTAGATCACGTGCCGGATGGGGTTGGTTCCATTGCGGAAAGCAATCTTCTGCTGCGCCGCCTTCATCATATTTGTCTCTATCACGGTTCGCGTCAGCTGCTGGCGGTGGGCATCGATTTTGGATAGGTCGATGGCAGCCATCGAACCATGCAGAAGCGTGGCGATGTAGGTTGAGGCTGCACTCTTTAGCGCGGGCTCGCCGGGAACCTGAGCCTGCGGCATATTGTTGGGACCCGTGCCCTGGCCTTTGGCAGTCGCGACGTAGAGCTTGTTGCCCTTCAGCGCCAACGCGGTGGGATACCATTCGGTAGGCACCCAGGCTACCGGTTTGGTCTGAGGTTGCCGTCCGCTCAGGGCGAAGACCGCGATGGCATCGGAACCGGTGTTGGCGGCAAAGAGGCGTCTGCCGTCCTCCGATACGGCGACCGCATCCGGCATCGCTCCGAAGTAGGTCTGCCCGGGAAGGCGGGTATCGAAGATAGTTTCCAGTTTGAGTTCATCGCCACCCACTCGCATGGCTGCCACCGCATCTCGGTTGGCCAGCGCCACGTAAAGAGTTTTCTCATCCGGGCCCCAGGCAAAAGCCGCTGGATGGGAACTGGGCGACGTGGGCTCGTGCGGAGGGAGCAGGTCCAGGTTCTTGACGACCTTGCCCTTGTTCAGGTCGAGCTCTGCCACCGCCGAACCGTTCCATAATGCAACATAAGCGCGGCTTCCCGAGCGATTGACCGCAATCGCAACGGGGTAGGTGGAGGGCACCACGCTGCCTTGGGATAGATCAAAACGCCGCAGCACCTTGCCGGTGACTCCATTCATCAGCAGAACGTCGTCGGAAAGATTGTCCGCAATCAGCAATTCATCGATCCCGTCGGGCCCTTTGCGGACGGCAATGCCTGCCGGCGACGGAATCGCGGTACCTGGGGGCAGGGAAACGCTCACCTGATTTTGCAGTTTTCCCAAGGCCAACTGCTGCAATGGGACGGGAAGCAATTGCTGTGGCTTTATCTGGCCGTTGTTGAACTCATAAACAGCGACGGCATTGCCGGTCGCCTCTTTGTTGTCTCCCATGGGTGCGCTGAGCGAATCGAATACCGCGTAGAGGTGGGTGCCGTCCTTACCGAAGGCCAGCCCTGAATAGAGGGTTTGCGGCAGCCCCATGGCGGTTCTCGGCTCGGGGAAATCGGTCACCTTGCCGGTCTGGATATCGAGCACAGCAATCGATTGCTGGTAGCGCGACTCGAAGGTGCCATAGCCGGCATTCACCACCGCGAGGTAGCGTCCGTCGGGAGAAATGGCGGCCGTCATGGGCAGGCTGTTGAGCCGCTGTGGCGCACCCGGAACGGGCTCGGCCAGCCTTTTGCTGGTGGGCAGATCGATCTGTCCCAGCGCAGACGACGCCTGAGCCACCAGAACCAGTGAAAGTACATGACCCAAAAGTCCCCAAAAACGCGCAAAAGAATTCACCACCATCCACACCCCCATCAGATTCTGATGCAAACCGCCCAGGCAGACATACTTGCGAGCGATTCGAGCCCGGCAACCATGGTGCTTACCAGTATGAACAACTGTCATTACAAAACTCTTACGAACGGACCGCCAGGAGCCCTGTTAGGTTCGAAGTTAACCGATCCCGCGGTTTGACGTTCGAAAGGGATTTCCCCAGACCATGTTGACTGACATCGTAGAGCACTCCACTACCTCAACCATTGTTGCTCCGGCGGAAGCCGGCGACCGCAGAACCGGCAAGCCGCGGAGCGCGCGACTACAAGGCGACGTGCCAGTACTTGGACGAGACACCCAGGCGAATCAGACGAACTGGGTAACCACCAGTTTTATGGTGGCTTTCCACGTGCTCGCCGTCGTTGCCCTCTTCATGTTTACCTGGAAAGCCTTCTTCTGCTTCCTCGGGCTTTGGGTGGTGTCGATCAATATGGGCATCGGGATGGGGTACCACCGTCTGCTGACGCATCGCGGGTATCGCACGCCCAAGTGGTTGGAGTATCTCCTCTCGATTTGCGGCACCCTGGCGCTCGAGGGCGGGCCGATCTTCTGGGTAGCCACCCACCGCGTTCATCACCAGCTTACGGATCGGGAAGGTGATCCCCACACCCCACATGACGGCGGATGGTGGTCGCACGCGGGCTGGATTCTCTCCGGCGACGCGCTCCACCACGAGACGGCTCTGATGGCTCGCTATGCTCCCGACCTGGCCAAGGATCGCTTCCAGATCTGGCTGAGCAAATACCATTACGTGCCCATGATCGTGGTTGGGTTGGCCCTGCTGGCCTTTGGCGGATGGTCTTGCGTCATGTGGGGCATTTTCCTACGCGTGACTCTTGGTTTGCACGCTACCTGGCTGGTCAATTCCGCCACCCATATGTGGGGATCTCGGCGCTTTTCCACCCGCGACGAATCACGCAACAACTGGTGGGTAGCTCTGCTTACCGGCGGCGAAGGATGGCACAACAATCATCATGCGCATCCTGTCTCGGTCCGGCATGGCCTTACCTGGTGGGAGTTCGACGTGAACTATTACGGCATTTGGCTGCTCCAGAAGACCGGCCTCGCCAGCAATGTGAAAGTGGCTCAGTTCGATCCTAAGGATCCCCGCCCTGCGGGTGTTTCCTAGCTATCCAGTTGGGTTGCCAAACCCTGGGCGCGACTTCGGTCGCGCCCTTCCCTTTTTGCGCCGCTATACTTTGCTAAGGCCTTCGGGATGCGCATCACCAGACGCCGAAATGCGATCGTTCTCTCCATCACTCTTGGCGCGTGCCTGGTCGCGGTGGCGATTGCGCTCGCTGTTCCGTGGGTGATCATCAACTGGCGCAGCGTGATCCTGCTGGTCATTGGGGTTCTTTTTTTCCTGCTGCTGATTGCGGGTCTTATTCTGAATACTATTTTTCTGGTACGTGAGGTGAAGCGCAACGAGCGCCACGACAGCTTTCTCAATGCCGTCACTCACGAATTAAAAACGCCCATCACATCCATCCGGCTTTATCTGGAGACCCTGCTGCGACACGAGGTACCGGAGGGCCAACGGAAGGAGTTCTACGACATCATGCTCTCGGATAGCGAACGGCTGCTGGCCACGGTAGAGCAGGTGCTCAAAGCGGGAGAAATAGGCCAACGGGCGCGCAACCAGGTCCGGCTGCAAGTGCTATTCGACGATGTGGTTCGGGATTGCATTCGGACTACACTGCAGCGCTACCACCTGCAGGAATCCACGATCCAGCTCACTGTGGACCCGGCCGCGGGGCAGTTGGCGGTGGTAGGCAATCCGGAGGACCTGCGCACCGCGGTGCTCAACATTCTGGATAATGCGGTTAAGTATTCGCCCCAGGGCCCGCAACTGGAGGTGCATCTTGCACTCGACGGCGATGCGTGGATGATGCTTACCGTTTCGGATCATGGCCTGGGCATTGCGCCTCTGCATCTGAAACGGATCTTCACCCGCTTCTACCGCGTACCGGCCCGGAATGTTTTTCGCATCAAGGGCACAGGCCTCGGGCTCTTCCTGGTTCGCTCCATCGCCCGCCAGCACGGTGGAGATGTGGTGGCCGAATCGGAGGGCGAAGGCCGTGGGGCGACCATCCGGTTGCAGCTTCCCCGGGCCCTCTCCAGCAAAGAGGCGAGATAACGTGGGCGCCCACATACTGGTGGTGGAAGATGAAGCTCACCTGGCGCAGGGTCTGCTGTTCAATTTGCGCGCAGAGGGCTACACCGCGCAGCTGGCGGTGGATGGCGAAACCGCGCTGGAGGTGATCGCCGGGAATACTATCGATGCCATCATCCTGGACGTAATGCTTCCAGGGCGGGATGGATTCTCGGTCGCGGCGGAGCTACGGGCGCAACAAAATTTTGTTCCCATCCTGATGCTCACCGCGCGCGGCCGGCCGGAGGATGTACTCAACGGATTCAGTGCGGGAGCGGACGACTACCTTCCCAAGCCGTTTGATCTCGCTATCCTGCTGGCGCGTCTTAAGGGCCTGCTCCGTCGTATGGCGTGGCTTCGGCCGGAGGTCGCTCCGCCGCCCGTTCAGTCATCGCCCCAGGTCGAGCCGCTTTCCACGTTTACCTTTGCCGGGCGGACCATCCACTTCGCTTCCCTTGAGCTAACGACTCCATCGAAGAACGTCCGTCTCACCTTGATGGAGTGCGAACTGCTTCGTTACCTGGTGCTCAACCAGGGGCGAATCATCTCTCGCAAGGAGTTGTTGGAGCAGGTCTGGCGAGTGCACGAGGATACGGATACGCGCGCCATCGACAACTTCATGGTTCGTTTGCGCCGTTACATTGAAGACAATCCTGCTGAGCCGGTTTTTCTCGAGACTGTGCGGGGAGTCGGGTATCGTTTTCTGCCCAAGGTGGGTGGCAGCGCTGCTGATAGCGCGTCCTAACACCTTTTCGCCATTGCCGGTGTTGAATGGCAAAGGCAGACTCCCAGATAGCAGCATGCTCTCCCTCCTTTGGGTGCGCCGGCAGAGTCGATACATCTTTCCACGTCGAAAGATATCGCTCGGATGTTACGCGCGGCGGCTTCTACTACGCGCACCCCTTCTCTCATCAAATTCAAATGTGCTTCGAGTCCCGAAGGGACTTTCCCCAATTGGGTCCGAGTTTATCCCGAACCTCGGGCCGCGGCGGCGACGGAATGCTCTAGACTAGCAGCAGAAAGATCTGGATCCCTGTGCGCCTTTTTACCCGCTACATCTGGCATGAAGTGCTGTCGCACGCGTTTCTTGGCGGTGCGCTGTTTACCTTCATCCTGTTTATGAAATATCTCGGACAGCTGCTGGAGATGGCAGCGCGCAACAGCGCGTCGCTGGGCAGCGTGGCCAAGATTTTTCTGTTCATGCTGCCCAATATCCTGAGCTTCACCATCCCCATGGCGGTGCTGGTCGGGGTTTTGCTCGGCCTAAGCCGGCTGGCAGCCGATAGCGAGATTACTGCCATGCGGGCGGTGGGCATCGGCGTCTGGTTCTTTGTGCGGGTGGTTTCGGCGATCGCGATCGTTGGGTGGGGTATATCCCTGGCGGATTCGCTTTATATCGCTCCCAAGGCAAATGCTGCCCTGTTGAGGATCGAAAGCTCGCTCAAAGATCAGCAGGCTTCGTTTGAAGTAGAGCCGCGCGTGTTCTATGAGGACTTCAAAAATTACGTCCTGTACGTGCAGGATATCCGCGCCGGCACCGGAGCCTCACGATGGCAACGTATCTTTCTCGCCGACCTGAGTGACCCCGTCGCGCCCAAGGTGACTACGGCCGAGGAAGCCGTGGTTGCCGACAATGGAGCGCATACCATCCTTATGCGTCTGCGCAATGGAACCGAGCACGACATGGCGAGCACCAACGGCGCGCCCCAATACCAGGTGTCGACTTTTGTCGAGTCCGAACTTCCGCTGACCATCGGCACCCAGGAAGACGCGCACATCGGCCGCGCCGATACGCCCATTCTCGCGATGGACAATCACGTTCTTTATGAGCACACGAAAGGACCTGGGGGTAAACCCTACCTGATCGAACTGCACAAGCGATTCGCGTACCCGGCCGCTTGTCTGGTTCTGATGCTCATCGGTATTCCACTCGGCCTTGCCTCGAGGAGAGGCGGCAAGAGTGCGGGCTTTGTGGTAACCATCGCGCTGGTCTTTATTTACTACTTCCTTTCCAACACCGGCATTCAGCTCGCCCGCGAGGGCAAGGTCTCGGTATTTGCCGGGGTATGGGCCGCCAACATCCTCTTCGCTTTATTCGGCTTGCTGTTACTGCGGCAAATGGCTGTCGGCGGGTCTGTGGGCACGCAATTGGCTTCACTGACCAACAAGTTCAAAACCTCGGAGCTGCTGAGCGCAAGAAAAAAGAACCCGAAAGAGGAGGAGCGCAACCGTCACGAACGCGGACGCTTTCCGCTTATTCTAGACGGCTATGTGCTGCGAGAATTTCTGACCACGTTTGCCCTGGTCATGTCCAGCTTTGTCGTGTTGTTCCTGATATTTACTTTTTTTGAGTTGATGGGCGACATCATCCGCAACCGCACTCCGCTGGTCACGGTCGGCGAATATCTCATCAACCTGACCCCCAGCATGATCTACAACATTGCGCCTTTAGCTGTGCTGGTAGCCGTGCTGGTAACGTTTGGCGTGCTGACCCGAACCAACGAATTTACCGCCATGAAGGCTACCGGCATCAGCCTGTACCGGGTGATGATGCCCATCCTGGTGGTGTCGGCGATGATCGCTGTTGCCCTTTTCCTTTTCGACGAGTCATACCTGCCCGGCGCTAACCGCCGACAGGAGGCACTCCGTAGCGTGATCAAGAACAGACCGGCGCAAACCTTTCTCCGCCCCGATCAGAAGTGGATCTTCGGCCGGCAGGAGCCGGGCAAGCCGGGCCGCATCTTCTATTACCAGTTCTTCGATCCGGATCAGAACCGGTTTGCCAACCTAACCGTTTTCGAATTCAACCCGGAGAATTTCTCTCTCTCGCGCCGCATCTTTGCGTCCAGCGCGTACTGGGACTCACACCTGCGGCAATGGGTTTTCGAGCATGGCTGGGAGCGCCGGTTCGATGGCGAAGCGGTCAGCAGCTTTAGCCAATTCAGTGTGGATAGCTATCCGGAAATCACTGAGCAACCGCAGTATTTCAAGAAGGAAGACCTGCAGTCCAAAGAGATGACGTTCGGCCAGCTGCAGCGCTACATCCGCGACCTGAAGCAAAGCGGCTTCGACACCAAGCACCTCAGTGTGCAGCTCAACGTCAAGTTGGCCTATCCGCTGGTCACCCTGGTGATGGCGGTACTGGCAATTCCTTTCGCGCTGTCCATGGGCAAGCGCGGATCGTTGACTGGCATCGCTACCGCTATCGGCGTGGCCATCGCCTACTGGGTGGTGAACCTTACGTTCGACGCCCTGGGCGACATTAATTTTCTGCCCACCTTGCTGGCGGCGTGGTCGCCGGACTTGCTGTTTGCCCTGGCCGGAGCTTACCTGCTGCTGCGCACGCCTACCTGAGGCATTTAGAATAGCGAGAGCATGCTTGCCACGCTCCGGCCTCTATTCCCCTACTTGCGCCGCTATCGCCGCGACTTCGTCTGGGGCGGATTGGCAGTCGTGATCTCCAATGCCATCTGGATCTTTTTTCCCCAGGTCATCCGCTTCGCCATCGATGACCTGAACAAGGGCGTGACCCAGAGGAAGATTTTCCTCTACGCCGGGCTGCTGGTTGCGATCTCCGCCGCCAAAGGCGTGTTTCTCTTTCTTACCCGCTGGATCATCATCGGCATTTCCCGCGAGATCGAGTTCGATCTGCGCAACGATCTGTTCCGTCACCTGGAGCGGCAGCCGGCTGCTTACTTCCACCAGCACCGGACCGGCGACATCATGGCCCGTATGACGAACGACTTGAATGCGGTGCGCCAATTGCTGGGTCCGGCCATCATGTACAGCGCCAACACTGTCCTGTTTTCGATCGGCGCCTTATATTTTCTGCTTCGCATCAGCCCCCGGCTGACGCTGGTGGCGCTGGTCCCACTACCCCTGGCAAGCATCCTGGTGCAGGTGTTGGGGCGCAAGATTCACGAGCGCTTCGAGCGCATTCAGGCCATGTACTCCGAGATTTCCGCGCAGGCGCAGGAGAATTTTTCCGGAGCACGGCTGGTGCGGGCATTTGCCCAGGAAGAGGCCCAGATCGCGGCCTTTGAAAAATCGAATAAGGAGAACATCCGGCGCGGGTTGCGCCTGGTTCAGCTCATGGGGATGCTGTGGCCCACGCTGGAGTTTGTGCTTGGACTTGCCATGGCCATTACCCTGCTGGTGGGCGGGCATGAGGTGCTGACCCACCGCATCAGCATCGGTGATTTTGTCGCTTTCAATACCTATATGGTCATGCTCACATGGCCGGTCATCGCGCTGGGATGGGTGGTAAACCTGTGGCAGCGGGGCACGGCTTCGGTGGTGCGCATCAATGAGTTGCTGGTCGGATAAGCCCACCATTGACGATGCCGAGGCCGACCCCGGCATTCCCGCCGACCTGACACTGCGCGGCGACATCGAGTTTCGCAATCTGGATTTTTCATACTCCGGCGCGGACTCCGGCCGCTCTGAGGTGTTGCACTCGCTGTCTCTCCGCATCCCGGCAAGGGAGCAGTCTTGCGATCGTGGGGCCGACGGGTTCTGGAAAATCGACCCTGGTGAATCTGATCCCGCGGCTTTACGATGCGGCCCCGGGAGCGGTTCTGATTGACGGACGCCCTATCCGCGATTACCCGCTCGAAATGTTGCGCGCGAATATTGGCTTCGTTCCCCAGGAGACTTTCTTATTCAGCCAGACGATTCGCGGGAATATTGCGTTTGGCGCTCCGGGGGCCAGTGAAGCGCAAGTCCTCGAAGCGGCGGAGGCGGCGCATATCCGCCGCGAATTTGAAGAGTTCCCTGCCGGTCTGGGGACCATGGTCGGCGAGCGCGGTATTACGCTCTCCGGCGGGCAAAAGCAGCGCACTGCCATTGCCCGCGCGGTTATCCGTAACCCCCGGATACTAATCCTTGACGATGCTCTTGCCAGCGTCGACACCTACACCGAGGAGCAGATTCTGGGCGAACTACAGCGCGTCATGCAGGGTCGGACGACGCTTTTCATTTCGCACCGCATATCTACGGTTCGTCACGCGGATCAAATTGCGGTGCTCGTCGCCGGCCGCATCGTGGAGTTGGGGACGCATGACGAGCTGCTGGCCAAGAACGGGTACTATGCCGATCTGTTCCAAAAGCAGCTTCTGGAAGAGGAATTGGCCATCGCCCGCTGAGCGTCAGGGTGGTTCCCGGCGCCGTGTATGTCCAAAAGCGGACGGTTGGTTGCAAAGCTGGACAACCCGAGCTAAGGTGTTCCCCATTCTTTCTGATGTTTAACGGTCGCGGGAATGGCAAGCCACGTGCGAGTAAGTCTCCTGAGAGGCGCTGCATGAACTTACTTGCCGATCTTCGCCTGGCACTACGCCGGCTGAGTAAACAACCCGGTTTCACGGTCACGACTATTTTGACTCTGGCGTTGGCCATCGGGGCTAATACTGCCATCTTCAGTGTTATTGATGCCGTGTTGATGCATCCCTCAGGAGTGGATGCGCCACAGCGCTTAGCGGTGATGCGTGCGCGATATGCGCGCATGGATCTGGATTTTCCAGTAGTCTCGGTTCCGGACTATGCAGACGCTGCTTCTCTCACCCACCAGGTCGAGAGCGCTGCCATTGCGCAGCCCGTCGCGTACAACGCCGATCACGATGCCACTGTGGAGCATTTTGACGGCGCGCAAGTGTCGTGGCAATGGTTCAATGTTTTTGGAGCGAAGCCAATTCTCGGCAGGACCTTTACACCGGAAGAAGATCATCCCGCTGCCAACCAGGTGGCCATTTTGAGTTATGGCGTGTGGCAGAGTGTCTTCGGCGGCGACCGAAATGTCATCGGCCGATCACTGATGCTCGATCAGACAGCGTATCGGGTTGTGGGGGTCATGCGAAACGATTTCGACTGGCCGCGTGGAACAGCTATATGGACGCCTATTGGGTTACCGCCACAAGCGTTCGCACCTGAAAATCTTCTCAATGAAAACTACACCGGCGTCATTCGACTCCGACCGCAGGTGACACTTGCCGAATTGAATGCCGGGCTTGCGGCGAAGGTAAGCGAGGAAAGTTTGAGCAACAAAAAATTTGGGCCGCTTCTTAAACAAGGTGGCTGGGGCATGGTCGCGGTGCCGCTTACCGAATTTGCGGCCGGCCCGCTGCGCCGGCCTCTCTATGTGCTCTTTGGGGTGGTTGTGCTGGTTTTGCTGATCGCCTCGGCGAATGTCGCCGGGCTCTTCCTTGCGCGAACGTCGACCCGCGTCCGGGAATTTGCCATCCGCACAGCCATGGGCGCGAGCGTGGGGAGCTTAGTGCGTCAGTTGCTGAGCGAAACCCTGCTCCTCGCAGGCCTTGCAACGCTTATCGGGATCGCGCTCGGACCTAGATTTGGCAATGCGCTGCTCTGGATGGTTCCCCACAGCCTGGCACAGGGATATACGGCCAACACCTCATGGGGAGTCCTGATCTTTACCGCCGGGGTAGGATTACTCACTTCTTTGATCTGCGGTGTTGGGCCGGCGGTAAAAATGACCCGCCTGCAACCAAGTTTGAGCTTGCAAGGCAGCGGCAGAACGATGACCGCATCGCAGGAAAAGCAGCGGTTACGGAGCCTATTCGTAATCGGAGAAGTAGCATTGGCTTTTGTGCTCCTGACCGGGGCCGCCATGTTTATCGCTAGCCTGAAGCAACTGCAGCAGGTCGATCCAGGATTCAATCCAAGGGGCATTCTTGCAGGCATTGTGTATTATGCCGGTGCTGCCTACAAAAACAATCAAGAGCGGCAAGAAACCTTTGTGACGACTGTCTTGAACAATCTCGCGAATCAGCCCGGAGTGCAGGCGGCTGCGGCCACCTCATCGCTGCCGTTTAGCAATCAAGGCGGGGCAAGTTCATTTCATATCGAAGGCAGGCCGGAGACGGGGAATGATCCCGGGCCGCACAGCCAGAACGCCACGGCGAGTGCGGACTATCTGAAGGTGATGCAGATACCCTTGCTCGCGGGAAGATGGATCAGCAACGACGATCGTGCGCATACCGAGCCTGTGGTCGTAATAGACCAGAAGCTTGCCCATAAGTATTGGCCAAATGAGAACCCAATAGGTAAGAGGCTGAAATCGGTCCTCGGCCCGGGCACGCCGGCGACCATCATTGGTGTAGTTGGGAATGTTCGCTCCAGCTCTCTTGAAGAGGATTTAGGAGATGGTATGCGTTACTATCCCTATTCGCAATCGCCCGGGATTGGGGCAAGTTTCGTCGTGCGCGCACAGGGCAACCCTTATTTACTCGCCCCGCTCCTCCGGCGGGCCATCACCGCTACCGATGCTACGCAGACAATATTCGACGTCAACTCCCTGGAGTCGCGGGTAAACACTTCGCTTGCGTCTCGGCGTCTGATTGTTTGGTTGCTTACGGCTTTTTCCGGATTGGCTCTCCTGCTCGCTCTGATCGGTATCTACGGACTGATTAGCTATGTGACGGTGCAGCGTACGAACGAGTTTGGTATTCGGATGGCACTTGGCGCCCAGCGAGGCCAAGTGGTCGGGCTGGTGCTGAAGGGCGCGCTCACTTGGGTCATCATGGGTCTGGCAATCGGGGTGATCATATCCGGTTTTGTTACTACGACGCTTAAGCACAGCTTTGCGGCGTTCGGAGTGGACGTGATTCCCTCTTTCCTTATGGCTCTCGCTGCCCTGCTGATCGTCGGCGCTGCGGCGGGATTATTGCCCGCGCAAAGGGCTGCCTCCACCGATCCCGCCACGACCTTACGCAGCGAATAGAGCGATCAGTGACACTTGCCCCCGCCCTTCTCGCTCGCAAGGACGGCGAGAAACCCCTTGTCATAAGGCTTAGTCACTAAGGCTTGGTCACTAGGGCTTGGTCATTTTCAAGTCGGAGACGGTGCCCTCGGTATTGTGGGCGAAGCGAATCCCGTAAACGCCATCGGTGGACTTGAGCTTGCCCGGAGATACGAGCGCGGATTTGTCATAGGTTGCGACCACCATGCCGTTGATCGCGCACTCCACCTTGTCACCTTTCACTGACAGCGCAATTTTCTGCTCGACCGGCTCGCCGGGGCCGGGCGCTTTGTGAACGGCGGCGTTCGTTTCCCCGTGGCCGTTCATCTGGAACGGTTCCGGTCCAAACCCACGCACGATGAATCTGCCGTCACCATAGGCCGCACAGTATAACTCGCTGTGCAGAGCGCTACCCAGATCATGACCGGCGATAAAAATGCCATAGGGGTGGGGATGGTTGTTCAGGTTCATGTATTTTGCTTCAGTAAAAGTGGCAGATACGGTGTAGTCGCCGGCCGCCATGTTCGTGGGCTTCCAAAAGGCTGCCGCCGGGCCAGTCGTCACCTGGAGCTTGTTGCCTTCCTGCGCGAGCTTGGTGTCTTTGATCGTCTGCCCCGCCTGCTGTGCACCAGCATCGATCTCGCCGGTCCATCCGGGGGCAGAGATGCCTCCACCCGCAACAGGGTGAGAACTATCCATCTGCGCCTGGAGCAGGCCGGGATAAAA
This sequence comes from uncultured Acidobacteriaceae bacterium, assembly GCA_963847155.1. Classification (GTDB taxonomy): domain Bacteria; phylum Acidobacteriota; class Terriglobia; order Terriglobales; family Acidobacteriaceae; genus PALSA-350. Next base: position 133,586 of record CAWJZH010000019.1, read on the forward strand.
GATCAGGATGACGAGAGAGACAGTAGCAATGAATCCGCAGATGCGACGCATAGGTGTCCTTTCGGGGACAGTTAGTTCACACGCGAAGATTGTAGAGGGGTATTCCCTCCCCGCACAAGCCGCACGCCTGAGCGTCATTCTCGGTTTCTGCTTGCATGGCAACCCCACCTGTTACAGACTGGAGTGGGACCCCTTCACAATTTTTGGTGCGGAGCAGACTCAATGAGCCTCACTCGACGTGTATTCCTGGAGCGGATCGCCCAGATCGGCGGATACTCCGCGGCTTTTCGCACTATGCAGGTTCTCGGGCTGACAGTAGCCGGCGGGGCTTCCGCCCTTCCGCCGCTGAGCGCGGACTTCGGAAAAGGCAAGAGCGTAGTCATCCTTGGCGGCGGTATTGCAGGGCTGGTATCGGCCTACGAACTGTGCAAGGCAGGTTTCGATTGCACCATCCTTGAAGCGCGCAGCCGTCCCGGCGGCCGGAACTGGACAGTGCGCAACGGCAGCAAAGTCGAGTTCATCGATGGGACCACGCAGGATTGCAGCTGGTCCGAGGATGGCTATCTGAACGCGGGACCTGCTCGTATCCCCTCCATCCACACCAACTTGCTCAATTACTGCCAGGAGCTGGGGGTGCCGCTGGAAGTGGAGGTGAACGTCTCCCGCTCTGCGCTCATGCAGGCGCCGGCGCTGAATGGCGGCAAGCCTGTGGAGCAGCGCCAGGTGATCCACGATACCCGCGGCTACCTGGCGGAGCTGCTCTCCAAGTGCATCCATGCGGACACGCTGGACAATGCGCTCTCGAAAGAAGACACCTCCCTGCTGCTCGAGTTCCTGCAGTCCTTCGGGGACCTGAACGACAGCGGGAAATATGTTGGCTCCCTGCGGGCCGGTTTTACCAGACCCCGCGGAGCAGGGCCCACGGACTTTGTGCTGCACGAGCCTTTAAAGCTTCATGAGCTGCTGGCGGCAGACCTCTCCAAGGGCGAGTTCTATGAAGAGGAAATTGACTGGCAGGCAACGATGTTTCAGCCGATTGGCGGCATGGACCGTATCCCCTATGGTTTTGTCCGAGCGCTGCCTCCGAGCATGATCCACTACGAAAGCCAGGTGACGGAGATCACGACCAGCGACAAGAGCGTGACGGTTGCCTACTCCAAGGGCGGAGCGCCGCAAACCATCACTGCCGACTTCTGCATCTGTACCATGCCCATCCCGGTCCTTGCCAAGACCAGGAATAACTTCTCTCCTGAGGCGAATCGCGCGTTCACCGGCATGTCGATGGCTGCGGCCTACAAGATCGGCTGGGAATCTCCGCGTTTCTGGGAGAAGGAAAATCACATCTATGGGGGAATTTCTTTCCTCAAAAACACGGTCGACCTGGTGTGGTACCCGAGCGCGAAACTCTTTTCGCCCAAGGGTGTGTTGATTTCGGGCTTCAATATCGAACGCAATGAAGCCGGATTCGGCAAAGCCTTCGGGGACAGCGCGGGCGGACTCACACCCTTTGGAGCTCTTCCTTCTGTCGAGGCCAAACTGGACGCCTCCCGGGCGGCGGTGGAAGCGCTACACCCCGGCCGCTCGAAGCTGCTGGAGAAACCGATCTACGTCAGCTGGTTGAAGATTCCGTATTCTCTTGGGTGCTTCGCCAATAATCGGGTTCCGAGCAGTGAGGCGGCCTATAACCAACTGGAGAAGCCTGAGGGACGAACCTACTTCGCGGGAGACTACCTATCTCACCTGGTGGCGTGGCAGGAAGGCGCAGTACTTTCTGCTCACCACGCCATCGAGCGCATCGCGACGAAGATGAAGAGCTGAGCAATGGCGCTGCCCGCGCCCGGTGAGGACTATCTGACGGACACGCCGCGATGGAGAGACTTATTAGACGGTGACGGTGGCTAATACAGCTTCAATGACCTGATTCGACCGCTCATTGCGAAAAGCACACCTTTCCTCACTGATTGCCAGAACAGTATCATTAAAGCCTTTATTTAGAGCTGAGGGCAACACTTGTCAACTTGCAGACACCTAATCCTTTAGAAGGCAGGCCTGGAGGGCGAGCAAGCGTTACTTCCGCCTCTCGCAGGAAGACGCCAACGGTAAGTCAATCTGTCCTGACTAGAAAGGAGGAACTATGTTTCTAGGACTTGGATTCATTTTGTTGCTGCTGTGGCTGGGCGGCTTTTTCGTGTTCCATGTCACGGCGTTCTTTATTCACATCCTTCTGTTGCTGGCCGTGGTTTCCATCATCTTTCATTTCATGCGAGGTTCTGCTTCGGCAGTTTGAAAACCTTGGCACGAGGGGCGCCTAAGTAGGCGCCCGCATTCTTGGAAGATGCACCTGGTTCATGAGCGGGAGTCTCTCCCTCTATCTACTTCCGGTCATGCCGCCATCATCGAGCCCTCCCGCACCTTTTGTAAACAGTTCGGAGTAGCCACCATACCTGCGATTAGGTTTGCACCGCCGGCTGCCCCAATGCTCAGCTTACAGAACATACTTTATGTTGCGGAGAGCCGCGCCTGAGGCGTCGCCTTACTCGGCGCGCAACGCGTCCACCGGGTTCACCGTCGCGGTTCGCCGTGAAGGGATGTAGCTGGCCAGCCATGCAGCTCCGCATAGGCCAAGGCCGGCCACGACGTACGTGACAGGATCCACTGGGCTGACGTGGAACAACAAAGACTGCAGCAGGCGGCTCGCAGAAAACGCCAATACCAGTCCGCAGGCGATGCCCCCGGCGGTCAGTATCAGTCCCTGGCGTACAAACATCGACGTGATGGTGCTTCGTTGCGCCCCGAGCGCAATGCGAATGCCGATCTCGCGCGTGCGCTGCGAAGCGGAATAGGCAATCACGCCGTAGAGCCCAACGATACCCAACATCAGGGCGATGGCCGACGCAATCCCCAGCATGACCAGCGTGAACGAGGTGCGCGAGATCGACTTCCGGTAGTAGTAGTCTTGTGTACGCATCTGCGTGAGCGGCAGATTGGCATCCACGGACCAGACTGCCTGGCGCAAGTCGTTTATCAGACTTTCCGAGCCGGCGCGCGGACTGCGGATAACAAACGTGATGAAGCGCCTCAGGTTGGTGTCGCTGCTCTCGAAATGAGATAAGAACGTCGGCCAGTAAACGACCGATGGGGCATCCTTTTCAATGCCCTCCCAATGCACGTTGCCGATGACTCCCACGATCTCGCGCCAGTCATCCTTCGTGGTCACGCGTATATGCTTGCCGAGCGCATTGGACGCACTGCCCCAGTATTCGCGCGCGAAGTTATCGCTGATCATCACGACCGGGACCCGGGCAAAGATCTCGTTCCAGGTGAAATCCCGGCCCGCAACCAGAGGGATGCCAAGCGTCTTCAGAAAGCCAGGTGCGCCAAAGGTAAATCGACGCAGCCGGGTAGCGGCGTTGCCATCATCGGGGTGGTCCTGCGCGGCTACCTGGTCCCGCCAGCCGTTGTCATCCATGGGAACCGCGTTACCAAAGCTCGCAGACTGCACACCCGGGATGGCTGCGATCTTCTCGAGGATGGCCTGCTGCCTGCGGAAAGCCTCCTCTTCCTTCGGTATCTCTGCTTCGGGGATACTGAGCTGCAGGGTTTGAATCCTTGCGGCTGTATCGTACCCGGCATCGACATGGACCAGCGCATGAAAGGTGCGGAGCATGAGCCCGGAGCAGATCAGCAACAGGAACGCGAGGCTCACCTGGATGATCACGAGCGTGTTGCGGGTGCGGTGGCGTTCTCGCCCCGCGCTGGCCGTTCGGGTGCCTCGCAAACCTGAGGTGGCTCGCGCTCGCGCATAGCGCACCGCAGGCACAGATCCGAAGAGCAGGCTCGAAAGCAGGGTGATCCCGAGCGTGAAGACGAGTACGCCGCTATCGATGCCAATGTCATGCAGGCGGGGCAGCCCGGCAGGGGCCAGTGCAACCAGCAGGCGCAGCGCGCACCAGGCGAGCACCAACCCAAGCACGCTCCCCAGCAGACCCAGCAGCGCGCTCTCCATCAGAAAGCCCCTGGCCACCTGCCAGGGACTGGCGCCGAGGGCAGTACGGATCGATAGTTCCTGGTGGCGTCCTTCGGCCCGCACCAGCAGCAGGTTGGCCACGTTGGCGCAGGCAATCAGCAGCACCACACCGATGCTGCCCATCAGTATCCATAGCAGTCTGCCTACGTCGCCGACCACATCCTGGCTGAGCGGCCGGACCTTCGGCGCAAGCCGCGACTTAGCAAAAAGGTCGATGTTGAATCCCGGCGGTGCAGGGAAACTGCGGAGCACGATCGGCCACATCCGCCCTACATCTTCATTGGCCGTCTGCATGGTCACACCGGGCCGCAGGCGGGCAACACCTTCATAGCTGAACTGGCCGAGGGTGGTCTTGTTCCGGTCAAGCACCAACGGCAGGAACAGCGCCGGCGGCTCCCAGTCGAGAAAGCGGAATTCTCTTGGCATGACGCCGATGATCTGCCGGGACTTGCCACTTACCTGGATCGTTTCTCCAACGGCGGCCGGATCTCCACCCAAGTGGCTTTGCCAGAAGGCGTAGCTGACCATGACGGTGTCGGGGCCGTGCGGGCTGGTATCCTCCCGATGAAACCACCGGCCCAGGTGCGGCTTGAGGCCAAGCGTCGGGAGCACGCCCTCGGTCACGGCTAATGCCCGCACCTGCTCAGGGTTTCCTCGCCCTGTCACGCTCACCGAATCTCCCTCATAGATTCCTATGTCTTCGAACACGCGATTCTGCTCGCGATAGATGAAGTAATTCGAGGGCGCCATGTTGACTTCGTCGAGGTTCAGTCCCGGAGCGGTGTGCCAGACCCCGACCAGAGACTCAGGATGCGGGTAAGGCAACGGTTTCAGCAGGACCCCTTCGACCACGCTGAAGACGGCAGTGTTGGCTCCAATGCCGGCGGTCAGCATAATCAGCGTGACTATTGTGAATGCCCGGGTGCGCCAAAGCCTGCGTAAGATCTGTCCTAGCTCGCTGGAAAAGGAATTCACCGTGCCCTCCGGAAGATCAAGCAGTCGAAGCGTGGGATTTTCGCTTGAAGACGCTACGTAATGGATCGGGCAAAGGTTCCCGAGTCAGCGTTGGCGCAAAGATGGCTTTAGTGCCGGTTGAAAATCCTCCACGCCTGTGCGGTCGCAATCTTCCAGTTTGCGTGCTCCTAATGACAAAGAGGGAATGGGTGTTTCCAGTGGGAATTGGTTCGAGGGGTCCCAGGTCTCAAACGCGAGACCCCACGGCTAGCCGGGGCAGGCTGGGGCACCCATCGGTTTCACCCTTCGATTGCAAAGGGCATAAGCTTTGTCATTTCTCTCCCGACTCGCTTCAGCGAGTCGGCTGCTCGGGATGCCTTGCCGGCATTAGGGAAATTCCGTTCGTCCCGAAGAAGGTTCCCGTCTGTTTGGAGGTTCTGTCCCCGAAGGTTGCCAAATAAGTCGTTTGTGCTCATCAAGGTGCTCAAGGTGCTCAAGGTGCTCAAGTAGTTTATTTGAGCATCTTGCCTCGTTGACCGGAGGGTGCTAATCCTCCGGACGGGGCAAAGTCCACCACCAGGCACCTGATTTGCCGATATCCAATTTGTCTCCGCCGTGCCCTCTTTGCAGGAATCGGCAAACAAATGCTGCCTTACTGCCGACACTAATACGCTCGGAAGCCGCCGTCCATGGTCCTGGAGAATAATCATGTGGAAGAGCGGGTAGTAAACTCGTGATTACTGCCTAGTGTTCAATCTAACCAAGTAGTTAACCCCGCCTTATGATATTTCATCGTCAGTTGGCGAGGTGTAAACTTCACGCATAGCAGGAGGACCGCTATGCCCCTTCGCAAACTCCTCGCTGTCACTGCAATCATCCTCTGCTCTGCTCTTGCTTCCGGCAAGAAGAAGGCAATTCTTCCGGCCGAAGTCCTCCGCGCCAGGACAGTCCTTGTGATCGTCGATCCAGGCGCCGCCGTAGATGCCAGGGACCCGAACGCCAATCGTGCCGCCCGCGCAGATGTGGAGAAAGCCCTGGATCAGTGGGGACGCTTTACGCTCGTGCAGGAAGGATTGACTGCGGACCTTGTCATAACGGTACGCAAGGGCAACGGTAAATTTGTACAACCCACTATCGGCGGTACTCCGATCAATGGAACTCCTCCAGTGAGTGGCGGCACCACCACCTCACCGACCCAATCTACGACTCGTGCGGGTGTTCGTTGGGGCTCGGGAATCCCTAACGATCCGTCGAACGCCGGAACTCAGCCATCCACTCCCAGGCCGCAAATCGAGGGTGGCTCTCCGCAAGACATGTTCGTCGTCTATCGCGGAAGCACGGATCCGAACTGGTCTCCACTCGATGCCCCGTCGGTGTGGCGCTATTCAGGCAAAGATGCGCTCGCATCGCCTTCGGTGCCAGCCGTCGAGGCCTTCCGCAAGCTGATCGCGGATTCGGAGAAGGAACTGGCCTCCCATCCGTAGCCAGCGATCCCTCGATCCTGCGCCTCCTAAAAGGAAATGGTCGCACGCGACGCGGAGCGATTGGAGGTTTCATTTTTGGTGCGTGGACGAGGGTCTCATTTAATTTCCTGCGGGTTGTGTCGGTATCACGTCCGGTATCACGTCGGGGCGGGGAGGCAGCGTGGGAGCGACGCCAAGATACTTCTTGGCCCATCCGCACATTGCGTCCATGATGGTGATCAGCTCTTTCCCTGAGTCGGTGAGGAAATAATCAACGCGAGGTGAAGAGCCCTCGGCATCAAGGCGAGCGATCACTCCATCGCGCTCCAATTCGCGCAGTTGTGCGGTTAATACCTTCTGGCTCACACCCGGCAGCCGTCGATGCAATTCCGCATGCCGCAAGGACCCAAACGCCAGATGCCAAACGATGAGCACCTTCCATTTGCCGGAGAAAACATTTGATGTGGCCTGAACCGGACACCCAAAGTGTGGCTTCACAGTGAACCCCTCAGTACAAGAATCCTCATTCACTTCGCCAGGGTCATCTCTCTGTGGATTATAGAGGGAGAGCCCGTCGATCCTCTCCGGTCACGACGGCCGCGCTCGCTCAATAAGCGCCGGTTAACGATCATCCAGGCCGGCTTCACGGGTTGTGATTTGGTACCGGCAGGCCGTTGCCTTGGGCCGGCCAATCAAGCCGCCGGCGAATCCCACTGCGTCCCCTGGGGTACAAAATTGTGCCTACTTCCGGAGTTTCTCGCTCCGTTATACCCTCGCTCTCACCAGGGTTGCCTCATTGGAGCGCTCTCTTGTGCCCTGAGTCGACGGACGGGAGTCCTTTGATGGAAATTTCGTCGAATCCGTTTGCGGTATTGACTTTGATCTCTGCACCCGCCGTGCTCACCAATGCGTCGTGTGTGTTGCTCTTCGGAACCGGCAATCGTTACGGACGAGCAATTGATCGGGTCCACGAGCTGTCCGCAATGATTGAAACAGCAGAAGGGGTTATGCCTTCGGAACTCCATCTGCGTATTCGTCAGCTGGAAGCTTCCCAACAACGAACGAGCTTGATCGTGCGAGCGCTCACTTGTTTTTACACCGCGGTGGCAGGTTTCGTATCCAGCACACTGATTTCTCTTGTCGGAGCGGTGATGGTCTCGGCCAGCGTACAACATGGCGTAACCCTCTGCTTTGTCATTGCGATGCTTACCGGAAGCTTAGGGGTCTGTTCATTGGTCGTAGGGGCGATGATGCTGGTTCGCGAGACGAGGTTCTCCTTTCGGATACTCAAGGAGGAGAGCAAATTTCTTACTGACCGGGCGCGCCAGCGCCTCCTGCAAAACCCAGAACTCTTACCTGGTCCGTAAAGGCAAAACGACCGCGAAGGCGTGCGCGGTTATGTCTCTTCCAACGTGCCGTTGTGACTGGATCAATCGACTAATAAGGACATCTATGACCACGAATACTGCAGTCTCTCGCATCGACTCTCAAGACGTCGTCATCCTCTTCGCCGATCTTCAAGCTGGAATCGTGGAGCTCACCCAGACCAATCCGCTTCCTCGGCTGAAGAGAGCCGTGCTGGGGCTGGCGGAGTTAGCCAAACTGTTCAACATGCCGGCCATCGTCTCCGGTATCCAGGGCGAAGACGGAAGTCCGGCGAAGGTTCTTCCCGAGATTGCTCAAGCCCTGGGGGAACTCCCCACTCATCACCGCACCACATGCGATTCATTTCTCAATCCCGATATTGTGGTGGCAATCAACGGCACCGGCCGCAAGACACTTCTGATCGCCGGTGTGGCCACGGAGCTTGCCGTCCAGCTTCCTGCGCTGACAGCGTCCGATCAGGGATACCGGGTGTATGTGGTTCTTGATGCCTGCGGCGGTATGAGTGAGCGCACCGAACAAGCCGCCCTCCTCCGCATGATCCAAGCGGGAGTTACCCCGGTTTCCGTCATGGCCTTGGCCGGCGAAATTGCCGGGGACTTCCGCCAGCCGACGGCGCAGCAGGCGATCGGAATTTTGTACGAGATGGCAAAGGCATGAATCGGTTCCGAGCCCTCAACTCGGACTCTCTGCTTTGTGTTACCTTCCTGTTCTTGATGGGTGCTGCGAGCCACGCACAGGAGTTGCAGTCATGGAACGAAGTTGATCTGAGCGCCTCCTGGCGGCACGTAGACTTGCTTGCGCCTTTCGTCGCGCGTATCGGCCCGGGCTCCGCGAATCCCGAACTCGCTGCCACCGGGCTCACCGCCGATCTGCCGCTCCGTTGGGGCTTGACCCTGACACCCGGCTACCTGTTCGCGGACCTGCCGCAAGGCAATGATCTAGTCCATCTGCCCTTGTTGGCTTTGACCGAAATAACCCACCTCAAACACCTCTCGTTATCCGACCGAAATCGATTGGAAAAGCTCATCGGTTATCGAGGCAATCCTGTCCGTTATCGCAATCGCCTGTTGCTGGATCACCCGCTCGGTTCCGACGGTCGCGCCCACGCGTTCCTCAATGACGAGGTGTTCTTTGATCTTTCTGCGGCCAAGTTCAACCAGAACCGAGTCCAGGCCGGTGCGGGAGTACGCCTTCACCCGCGCTGGCTGCTCGACCTTTACTACCTTCAGAGGAATCCGGGTTCCGGCCCCGCCACCTACGTTCTCGGCGCCACTTTGAAACTCAGCCTCACCCGCCGCATGGTGAGCACTCTTCCCACGCACCACCCTTGAGGTTTGCGGACACTGGGCAGAAAGTCTCCCCCTGGTCCGATTGGGCATATAACGCCGCGATATCAACAGCAACTTGCGGATCAGGTGGATTGATGGGGAGCAAGTTACCGATCGCCCTAAGACTTTGCGGCTACGACTGAGGTTGCCTTGAGATTCACCGAAGATACCGATGCAGGTAGGGCCCCGCGACCGGCCCTATTTGGGAAGTGCATAGTATCCGGATTGGCCAACAATGGCGGCAACTCGGGGCGGCCCAACCAAGACGATCCGATGGAAAGAACCATCGCGTTTCAAATTTTGCGGACGGTAGAAGAGCTGATATTCGCTGCGAATGTCTGTCGCGAGTGCGTCGATAGCGTGGCTGACTTCAACTTCTGATCCACCGCATAGGATGACGCTGCCACCCGTCTGCTCGGTTAGCTTCCGCAGTGTTCGATGCCCCATGGATAGGTCGGAGAGATCTGGGGTTGAAGTGAGGACAAATACACTGGTATGAGATTGTTGGCAAGCGCCGACGGCCTGCTCCAACGTGGCATGGCTTGAGGTATCGATCCCATCCGACAATAGTAGGAGCATATTTTGAACATCCTCCTGCTGTCCGCGAAAGTCATAGTAGCAAGTGCTCCACAAGCCATCGAAAAGGCTGGTTCCGTCAAGCGAAGCGTCGGGTCTCGAACCAATTCGCCTTATGCCATCAGCCACGGCGTTGAAATCGCGACTCCAAGGTTGATCGATGTCCCTTACTCTGCGGAACCCGATAGCAAGACCCTGGTCACCCTTGTTCTGCATAAGTGCTTTTGCCGCCGCTATGGCAATTGCGCGACTCCGATTTAGATCACCTGAAACGGATCCGCTGGCATCGACTAAAAATCCTATGCGGAGGGGGCGTTCCTTCAACATCTGTAGGGCAACAATCGCGCCCGGGCCAACCTCGTTATCGAACAAGTCAAGGTCGGCCCGCTTCAGATCGTTCACGGACCGTCCATACTTGTCGACGGCGTGAAAGGTCAGCCGGACCTCGTCGATCGACACTTGCATTTTGTAGCGGGCGTCTCCTTTAGAATCGACGCTATCCTGACCGAGGGGCAACGCATTGGCTTCGGATAAGAGCGGCGCATGCTGCACTGTATCCGTCCGCGGCGCATGCAACTTGCCCGACGCTTGGCCGAATGTCACCGCGATAAATGGGAGCATGATCTTGAAGGCTTGGGAACGATTCACCTCAGGCTCCTAACGCCACTTCATTTTAGCCTTGGCCCGGAAAACGGGATTTTCGGTAACATGCTGATCCCTGACGTCTCCGGCTGGTCGTTTTACGGAACAATGAGACTTGCATCAATTCAGTTCGAGGGAGGATCTGAAAGTGAGTGAGTTGCAATCCGATCTAACGTAGAAAGACACGGTAACCCGGTTTAAAATTGGCACACCCTGGGTAAGATCCTGCAACGAATCCGAAAAAGAGTCTAATGCCGATTGGATTTCGCTAGCGGGACAATAGTGATTGCGGTTGGGTCATGGAAAATAATTTCCCTTTCGAAGCCACGCTGTTGCAGCTATACAACCGGTGGATTTTTGCCTGCCGTTCGTCCGCAAACCGCAAAGTCGCCCTCCCGTTGTTCATGGCCGCAATCGCATTCCCCGCTTTCGCTGCCCAGTCCGTCACCGGCGACCAGTTGGAACAGATCCTGGTTGCGGCCCATGGTAAGCCAGATGCGAAGGTCGCCAAGCAACTCCTTGGGCTGGAGCTGACGGAACGGCTGAGTGCGGCCAGGTTTTCAAGCTTCCGCGAAGGCCTATCTGGACCTAAAGCCCGCCAGGCTCTGGTGGCGCTAGCCGATATGTCCGCGTTTCTTGAGCTCCCGACCACTGAGATCCCTGTCACAGCGAAGCCGGACCCCGAGGCTCAACGTAAGATGATTTCGTTAATGGTGAACTACATAGAAACGACTATTCACCAACTACCGAATTTCTTCGCAACTCGCCTCACCACTAGCTTTAAGGCCAACCTGTCGCCAGCGGACCGTGCGCTGCATCTCGATGGCACGCGCAGCGGTATTATCCTTTACCGCGATGGAGAGGAGGAGTTAAATTCCATGGAATCCAATTCCAAAGTGCCGGGGCTGACCACGTCAGGAGAATTTGGACCCATCTTGGCTGGGGCTTTCCTCGATGCTGCGCAAGGCAATCTGATGTGGAGTCACTGGGAGCCGAGAGGGACAGGACCAGACGCGGTATATCGTTACACCGTCACCGCCAAAGATTCGCATTTTCAAGTACAGAATCAAGTCTCCGGATATAACGGAGAGATCACAATCGACCCATCCGACGGAGTGGTCGTGCGTCTTGTGTTGAGAGCCGACCCACCGCCGCTCGATCCATTTCGTGTTGCCGACATTTTAGTCGAATACGGTGCCGTGGAGCTTGGGGGCAAGACATACATCTGTCCCCTGAAGGGCGTCGCTCTATGGCAGGGACCGGAAGCGGTCTGGTTGAATGACGTTGAGTTCCGACAATACCGTTTGTTTCGGGCGAGCACACGCATGCTTCCAGGGTTCAGCGAACTTCCTTGAAACGTTAGGACTCTATCGGGACTGCCCCGAGGCGAAATCGGGTAGGCAGAGCATTTCTGGTGGGCAGTTTCGATAGAGCCGTTTCAAGTGGGTCGCTCGCGTTTGCGGCGGATGCGGTTTGCTATGGGAATTCAATCGGACTTTTGCTGCTTGACCGCTTCACGGCTGCCTGGAAACGGTATCGTTGAGAGAAGCAGCTGGTCACGATGGCTCCATTATGCTCCAACAATGAAGGTTCTATGCATAAGAAAACGCCTGATTGTCGGCACGCGTAGCGTCCGTCGCGCGAGCGGCTTACTTGAAACGGAGTTTTAGGTAACTTCGACTCTCCCGACTAGAGATGCTCCGGTAAGTTGCCGGAGGAAATTTTCAGGCAACATGCGACCTTTACTTCTGTTTGTCCATGATTCCGGGAGCAATGCCGCAATATTCACAAGCAACGAAATTATTCCGACAATCTGTCAACTAAACCGATCTGGTCGCTTTTGCAGCTTAATCGCTTTCTCAGGGCAGGCTTTCACGCAGAGGCCACACCCCCGGCAAGCTTCAGGGGCTAGGACGAACGCCTGCTTTCCGCCGTGCACAAGCAATTTGAACCGCCCCATCAATGGGAATTTGGCTTTCTCCTCAGGCGAGACCGTCCGGATGATGAGAACGTCATAGGGACAAATGGGAACGCATGGTCCTGCTGCTTCGCAGCGCATTGGATCGACAACAGGCACCATAACGCCCGGGTCAAACTTGCAGTTTGGGTCAGGTTTCATCATCGGCCTTCACCTGCCACCGGAACAGCCAAATGGGTCACCCCACATTCATCAAAGTCTGCAAGTTCCTTCGAAGGGGTTGCCCCGACAGCCTTGGGGCCTCCTGTAATAGCTACTTTCACCTTCAAACTTGTCATGATCCTCACCCTTATTCTCGTTAACCGACCCATAAATCACTTCCGGCTTGATGACGCAGAATTTCCTCCTACTTGGCTAATCAGATCCGTCTTCAATCGCCCTTCGCTCCAGTACGGCACTGTATGTAATAACGTTTGAGGAACAGAAATATTGTGGCGGTAAACGTGAAAACCATTTCTTTTGTGCTCTGGGTGAGTAGCCGGGAAGTGATCCAAACGATGCGGAGTCGGCTTGCATGAGGAAGCACCCGTGAAACGGACGGTCATAGGGAACTTACCGAGAACCCGACTCTTCAGGGAAATACGACGCGCTGGGCGCTAATTCGGCGACATGATACGGATCGCACCGAATGAACACTCGCTGCGGTGAGTAGGTGTCATGTCGCCGAATTCTTCCTTCGGTGGCCGAAGGCAGAAGCCATTCGGAGTGGAGTGTGGTGATTGGATCGAGCCGCATGGCGCGCACCGCCGGAATGTAGCCGGCGGCGAGCGCGATCGTAGTAAGTACAAGGATGCCGTCGGCGAAGATGGGCAGATCCGTAGGCGAGTCTCCGTAGAGCAGACAGAAAAGCACTGAATACTTACCTTGACACAAGAACCGAAAAGCGGCAGTCTTCTATAGACATCTATAGGAACGAGCGGCGATGACTGGAACGAAAAGTGACAATCTGCAGGGAACTCTGGCTCTGCTTGTCCTCAAGAGCCTGGAGCTAGGCCCCATGCATGGTTGGGGAATCACGCTGCACATCCAGCGCATCTCCAACGAAGTCCTCCGGGTGGAAGAAGGCTCGCTCTATCCCGCACTCCATCGCATGGAACAGGAAGGTTGGATCGCCTCCGAGTGGGGCCTAAGCGAAAATAATCGCCGCGCGCGCTTCTATCGGCTCACAGCCCTGGGCCGCCGGCAGTTACGAGCCGAGCGCGAGAACTGGCAGAAGGTCACGCAAGCAGTTGCGCTGGTGTTGGATTTCGAACCGGCATAAACTCAGGAGCTCTTCATGGCATGGATCTCTCGTCTTCGCGCACTCTTTCGCAGGGACAAACTCGCTCGAGAGCTGGACGAAGAGCTCGCCTTCCATCTCTCCATGCGCGAGCAATGGAATGTCGAGCAGGGCATGCCACATGCAGAAGCGCATTGCGATGCCCGCCGCCGTTTCGGCAACCCTTCCGTGTGGCGGGAGCACATGAGCGAGATCGACCTCATGATCCTGCCCCAAACCATCCTGCAGGATTTGCGCTACGGCGCCCGAACGCTCTTCCGCAACGCGGGCTTCACCACGGTTGCGATTCTTGCCCTCACCCTCGGCATCGGCGTCAACACGACTGCCTTCACCTTCTACAAAGCGATATTTACACGCTCGCTCGATGCTCGCGATCCAGAAAGAATGGTCAACATCTCGCTGGTCCGCCAATCCGCCGGTACGGAATACGATTTCAGCTATCCCGACTACCAGGCATATCGAAGCAATCTTCATTCCTTCAGCGGCGTCATCGCCCTCAGCAATGACCGGCTGATCGTTGCTGAAGCGGGCGGCGGCCAGCGCATTTCATCCGCGGGGACGGTGCTCGGAAAACTGGGACTGCTGCCCCCCAGCGCCATCGATGCGGAGTTCGCCGCCACAAACGAGGTCTCCGAAAACTACTTCTCAGTCCTTGGAGTCAATGCCCTGCGCGGCCGAACCTTCGATGCGATGAGCCTTTCAGAACTCGCTGCATCGCCCTCCGTGCTCATCAGCGAAAGCTACTGGCAAAAGCGCTTTGCGGGAGATCCATCCATTCTCGGCAAGATCGTGCGACTCAATGGCCTGCCCTTCACCATCATCGGCGTCACGCCGCACGACTTCGTGGGCACCAGCGTAGCCGCGCCGGATTTCTGGTTTCCCCTCAGCCTTGTGCCGCTGATCCACCCCGACGGAAACTTGCTCCGGGATCGCGAAAACCAGTGGTGCCGGCTGTTTGCGCGGCTCGCGCCCGGTGTGACCATCGGTCAGGCACAGGCTGAGATGACGCTCTTCGCCAACCACCTCCGCACTCTGCACGATGCTCACTCTGAGTTGAGTAAACCCGTCACCGCGCTCCTTTCGCCGGGCTCTCCCTTCCCCCGCGATCTGGACAGTGGATTGAAACTCTCCATTCTGCTCATCATGGTCGCCGTCGGGATGGTGCTGGTTATCGCCTGCGCCAACGTCGCCAGTCTGCAACTCGCCCGTGCTGCCTCCCGCCAGAGTGAACTGTGCCTGCGCCTCTCACTTGGCGCCAGCCGGCAGCGCCTCATCCGGCAACTCCTGACCGAGAGCGCTTTGTTGGGCCTGATCGCGGGCATCATCGCGCTCCTCTTCACCTGGGCCCTGCTCAGAGTGTCCGTGACAATGTTCGCCCAGGCGATACCTGCCGAATGGGGCTCGCTGGTGTTGCATGTCACCCCCGACCTTGGGATCTTTGCCTACGTCTTCGCCATATCTCTGGTTGCAGGCATTCTCTTCGGGCTCGCCCCGGCGCTCGAAAGCTCACGCTTCGCGCTTTCCTCTGCCGTCAATGCATCGTCGCCCATTCACAGCCGCAGGCTGCGAGACATCCTCATCGCCGCCCAGGTTGGCGTCTCCCTCGTGCTCTTGATCGCTGGAAGCATGTTGATTCGCAGCTCCATCCATGCGCTCAAGATGGCCACCGGATACGACACGAAGCACGTCGTCAATCTCGATCTGCAATTTCCTGAAGGTCCGAAATACAGCGCCGACCGCCGGCACGCCCTCGCCCGTGAGCTGCGCAACCGCCTGGCTGGTCTGCCGGAAGTCGCCGCAATCACCAGCGCGCGGCCTCCCGACGGCGGGGGCATTCGCATTGCCGCCGTATCGCTCAATGGAGCGAAGCCCTCGCCTCACAACACGCAAGCGACCCTCTACTACACATTCGTCCAGCCCAACTACTTCGCAACGCTCGGCATTCCTCTGCTCTCCGGACGCAGCTTTTCGCCGCAATCCGGCCAACCGGAGCCCTCCGTTATCCTCAGCCAATCCGTCGCAAATCAGCTCTGGCCCAACCAGAACCCCATCGGCCGCAGTCTCAGTCTGGGAACGGACGATCAGTTCCACCGCAAGGAAGAACTTCTACCCGATGGACCTACCTACCAGGTCATCGGAGTCGCGCGCGATACACGCGGCATCGAGCTGGACGGCAGCGACTCCCAGCAGGTCTACGTACCACTTCCCGAAAGCCGCCTTCAGGACTACCCGATCCTCATCCGGACCAGGGCGGATGCATCGCATCTCATCGATGGCATCGGTCCGGTCATCGCATCTCTCGATCCCGACCTGGTGGTAACCGCATCGACACTGGACCAGATGCTGCATCAAACCCCGCCCTTCCTCATCTCTGGTCTTGCAGCCACCATCGCTTCGATCATCGGCATGCTCGGGCTCCTTCTTGCATCGATGGGCATCTTCGGCACCGCAAGCTATATCGTCGTTCTCCGCACACGCGAGGTCGGCATTCGCATCGCGCTTGGCGCAAAGAAACGAGACATCCTCGGACTCATGCTGGGCGAGGGCACGCGGCCCGTGCTCGCCGGATTGCTCGTCGGTGTGATTCTCTCTGTCGGAGCGTCTTACCTGTTACGCGGCATTCTCTATGGGGTCAACATAGTCGACGGCATCTCGTTCGTAGGCGTCTCGTTCTTGTTTCTCGCTATCGCCTTGCTCGCGACTTATCTGCCATCGCGGCGCGCCATGAGGGTTGATCCGATCGTCGCGCTCCGATACGAGTAGTCCTTTCACGCTCTTCGATGGCAAGTCATTCGGTTCTTGAGCTACGTCGAACCGATTCAATTGATGATAAATCTATAGCGCTGTCACCGAGACTCAGACATTGATTCACCGACATGATAGCGATTGCACCGAACGAACACTCGCTACGGTGAATAGGTATCATGTCGCTGAACTTTCTGTCGTTGAATTTTCCCTTCGCTGGCCCAAGGCGGGAGTCATTCGGAGTGGAGTGTGGTGATTGGATCGAGGCGCATAGCGCGTACCGCCGGAATGTAGCTGGCGGCAAGCGCGACAGTAGTAAGTACAAATGTGACGCCGGCGAAGATGGGCAGATCGGTAGGCGACACGCCGTAGAGCAGTCCGGCCATGAGGTGAGAGACAATGAGCGCACCGGTCACACCCAGCCCGGCGCCGGCGGCAGCCAGACCGAGTCCCCGCCGCAGGACCATCTTGAGGATATTGCCTCTTTGCGCTCCCAGCGCGAGGCGAATGGCGAACTCCCGTCTTTGTTCATTCACAACATAGGAAATAGTCCCGTAGATTCCAAGTCCCGCCAACAGGAGGGCAGTGGCTGCAAAAAACGCCACCATCTGCATCGAGAATCGCCGAACGGAAAGCGAGGTGGAGAGCACGTCATCCAGCGTCTGCGCATGGAAGACCGGGAGTCCTGGATCGATGGATCGAACCTGCTCACGCACTTGTGCGGAGATGGCGCTTAGGTCGAGTTGTCCGCGAAGAAAGATGGCCAGGTCTTTGGCGGGGTGCTGGTACACGCTGCGGTAGATCTGCGGAACGGCCGCGTCCGCCAACGATTCCGTGCGGGCATCCGCAATCACGCCGACGATCGTGGTCCAGGCTGGCTGGGCAGAGCTCGACTTCTCGCGGGAATCCAGGCGCAAACGGACGCGTCTGCCGAGCGGGTCCTGGTTTGGCCAGTAAGTGCGAGCCGCGGCCTCATTGATGATGGCAACCTGGGGCGTATCCTCAAGGTCCTGATCGCGGAAAAGGCGTCCACGCAACAGCGGCATGCCCAACAGGTGGAAGTATTCAGGCGAAACGATGGGACTATCGATCAGAGGAGCCTCATTGTCCATCGTGTCATCGTTCCTGTTGGGACCTTCGCGGATCAACGGGAGCGGGCTGGGATGGCTGTGGCCCAGGGGAAGAGCGGCCACGTCGCCGACACCCGCTTCTTCTACGCCCGGCAGGGTTCGGCTGCGGCGAAGAATTTCGCGCAGCAAGACCGATTCCTGGGTGGCGGATCGGTAGATATCCGCACTGGGATCGTTGGGGCCCGGAAGCCAGGTTTGAATGGCCATGACGCGGTCAGGATTGAAGCCGGGCTGCACCTTGAACAAGTCCCAGAAACTGCGCAGCAGAAGGCCCGCGGCGACCATGAGCACCAGGGAGAGCGCCAATTCACTGATGACCAGAATCTGGCGGGCGCGCGAGCGTTCCGGCGAACCTTTAGTGCCGCGGCCTTCCTGTCTGAGCGTACCGATCAAATCGAAGCGGCTCATGAGCCAGGCGGGGGCAAGCCCAAAGACGGTTCCGGCTGCGACGGAGACGGCGAGAGCGAACACCAGCACGCCCCAGTTGATCGATATTTCGCTCAGGTGCGGGAGGCTCTCCGGGATCAACCCGAGCAGGAATTTTCTGGTGAAGAAGAGAATCGCAAAACCGGCGATACCGCCAAGCAGAAAGAGCAGCAGAGTCTCGGTGAGAAACTGGCGGATGAGGCGCGTTCTTTGCGCTCCCAGAGCCTGGCGAACCGCGACCTCACGACCTCGCACACTGGCCCTGGCAAGCAGAAGATTGGCGACATTGACGCAACTGATCAGCAGGACCAATCCTACGGCGCCGAACAGCAGAATGAGAGTTTGGCGAACGCTGCCGACGACGCTTTCGCTGAGCGGACTGAGGCGCACGGTCCATGCGGTCTGTGCCGGATACTCCGCCGGATATTGCTTTTTCAGCGATTCAACCAGCGCATCGAGGTGGTCCTGCGCGGCCGCGATCGAGAGACCGGGCATCAGGCGCCCGACCGCGCGACCCTGCAGACGGGTACCGCGCAGCGGGGGCGGAAACGGCAGACCGGCCATGCCGGCCGCCAACCACGTTTCCGTTTTCCGCTCCTCGCTGGTTGAGCCCAGATCGCGAAAACCGCGGGGCATGACGCCCACGACGTGATAAACATCATTGTCGAGTCGTAGAGCTTTGCCGACGATGTGCGGGTCGGCTCCGAATTCCCTCCTCCACAGCTCGTCGCTGATCACGGCCTCTAAGTTGAAGCCAGGAGTAGCATCGTGGGGATCGAATGTGCGACCTAACTGCGCGTCTACACCGAACACCGCGAAGTAATTCGGGGTAACGTGCTTGTAGCTGAGACGCTCGGGCTGTTCACTGCCGGTGAGATTCACGTCTGCGCCGGTGCCGGAAAACGACACGGACTGGAATATCCCGGAACTCTGCAGATCTCTCCACTCAGGGACGGAGATCCCGACGTTCTCCGCGCCTACGCCGGAAAGATCGTCCTGGATGCGCACCAGCTCGGCAGGGTTTGGGTACGGCAAAGGGTGCAGCAGCGTGGCGTCGATCACGCTATAAATTGCGGTGGTGGCGCCGATGCCCAGCGCCATGGTGGCGATCGCAATGAAGGAGAATCCAGGAGATCTCACAAGCATGCGAACCGCGTACCGCAGGTCGAAGAGCAAATTCTCGAAGAAGGGGAGGCTTTGCTCAGCGTGATGCTGTTCCCGTATCGCTTCGGCCGAGCCAAACTTGAGTGCGGCTTGGCGCCGCGCCTCGGCGGATGACATACCGGCGCGCACGTTCTCCTCCGTCTGGAACGCAAGATGTTCGGCAATCTCTTCCTGCAGGCGCTGGTCGGCACTCCGCTTTGCCGCGAAATTGGAAAGGCGAATCAGAAAACGTCGCAGGAATTTCACAGTAAGTCCTCCGCGTTGACTTTGAAAAAGCGTGCGATGATCGCCGCGGTTTGCTCCCAATCGCGGGTCTCTGCCTGAAGGTGCTTGCGGCCGGCCGCTGTTAGCCGATAGAAGCGAGCTCGGCGGTTGTTTTCCGATGCTCCCCATTGCGAAGCGATCGAGCCTTCATGCTCCAGTTTCAGCAGCAAGGGATAGAGCGTGCCCTGATTCACATCCAGAAGGTCTCCGCTGATCTGCTCGATGCGCCGGGCGATACCATAGCCGTGCTGCGGCCCGAGGAGGTCCAATGTCTTGAGGACCATCAGGGCAAGCGTTCCTTGCAGGACGTCCGGCTTTTCCTTCATCGTGAGTCCCACCTTTAGGTTTCCAATAGGAATGATCGCATGTTTCCTTTTGGAAACCAACAGGAAATTGTGACCTTTCTTTCGACGACAAATCCACAAGGGCTGTCGGGGAACAGCCGCGACTTCGATCATTGAAGACGGCGTAATTCGATTTCTAATGAAAAGTCTTACTGCCATATCTGGAGGAGCAACCCGCGAGACGGTTCGAGTTTCCGTATGACAGGAGGTTCAAGCCGGTGCGCCCGGCCCGGGAAAAGGTAACGACTCGCGGCGAGGTTATGAGGCATGAGAATCAGCCGTCCCTTACGGGACTGGTCTTCCTGGCCCATTGTACCCAGCACTGGTTCGGCGCTGGACCTTCGTTCTCATCCTGTAGGGCTTGTATGCGCCGAACCGTACTGGGCTATTATCAGGTCGTCCCTGCGGGACTTTGCGCTACAAACAGCTGTCGCAGCTCCGGGCTGGGAAGGAATGCACCTCGTACCGAACCGTGTGCGTTTGATCCTGCCATGATCAGCAATCCGCTGCGCCCCGGCGTGCCGTGGGGCAATGCCGGGACAAATGTAGAAACTCCAGCCCGAGGACGCATTCCGGCGTAGACAATGTGAGACGACCAGTCCCGCAGGGACGGCTGGAAATGGGCCGGATGCAAGCTTGTATTCCCTCTTGGCTCGATCGAGGGAATGGCCAAGCCCTGTGTCGTCAACTGCGACAATTTGCGAACCATTTCGAAGGTTCACCTGGTGAAGAAGATTGCGAAACTCTCGCAAAAGCGAGCCCACGAGGTGAAGCGCGCGGTTGGCTACGCATTGGCATGGGAAGAACTGATCGCTGCCGGAGAGTAGCGGGCCGCCACGGCCACTAAGGTGTAATGCGGCGACAGCATTCCTATCGCGACTCATCATCATTGTCGGGGATGGGCAGTATCAGCCCTCGGGAACTCCGGCCTTATGACTGACAGCAAGTGAGCTATCGAGCCCGGCTTTCGCGGCTGCTTCCGGCGTCATGTCTTTCGTTCCAAGAAGGAGGTAGACCAGCAGCACTGTGGCGCAATATGACGGTAGCGTTTCGCGTATTTCCGCTTTAGACTACGCTGTTTTTCGTTTGAACCACACGACGGGAGGTCTATATATGGCTACCACGAGAGGGAGTTACTCCCAGTTCTTTTATCGCCGGAATGTCGATAGCACGATTGATGCTATTTGCGGGTTCTGCTTTCTGACTGTTGCCTCAGCCGCGAGTGAAACAGACCTTCATGCACGAGAATCCATCCATCAGTGCAATCAGGAGGATATCCTGGTGGACCCGAGGAATACCCCGACATGGCAAGGAAGAAGCCATTCGCGATAAACCATGCCCGCTCATGACGAGCTACCAGAAGCGGGCACCACCTCTCCTCAGGTTTACGCTAGCTTCCACTGCCTCTGCATATTACGATGTGGGAAAGATGCGTTGCACTCGCGGCAGAACTGGCGGCCGGTGTCGGGTACTTTCTTTTGGGGCGAGCCGGAGATTTCGCCGCCGAACTCCCAAGGTACTCAGAGCGGATTCAACGGATCCTTACACAAATTCAAGAGCCTATCAGGAAATTCGAGAGCAGCACCCATTCGATGCCCAGGTCTTCCACGGATGGCAAACGACCGGTCCCGGTAGAAATCCAGGAGACGCCGATTCTTTCCCGTGTAGTGGCCGCCCACGGTGCGGTGATCGGGGAGACCATAATGGCTATCGGCTTTGTTCCGTTCCTGACTTATTTCATGCTGACCTGGAAGGAGCATTCTCATTCCGCGACTGTAAGACTCTTTCCGGAAGAACACCGGCCAATTGCCTACAGAACGATAGCTCGAATCTCGGCTATGATTCGCAGCTTCATAGTGGGGAATCTCACGGCCGGATTGCTCGGTGCAGCGGTGTGTACCGGAGTATTTGGGCTCTTGGGTATCCCCTATTTTTACTTGTTGGGTATCATCAGTGGCTTCGCCAGCCTGATTCCTTCGTTCGGCGTGTTTCTGGCATTGCTCCCTCCTCTGGCCGGAGGCATTGGCATTCTTAGCAAGACTGACGTTCTACTCCTTGTCTTGGCTGTTATCGGGACACATGTCGTCATGATGAATGTTCTCTATCCGAAGCTCATTGGACAGCGGGTTCGCTTGAACCCGCTGGCGGTTGTTCTTTCGCTGTTGTTTTGGTTCTGGATCTGGGGAGCAATGGGGGTGATCCTGGCTATACCAATCGTGGGGGCAGCGAAAATTTGCGACTACGTCGATTCCCTGGAAGGCCTGGGTGCATGGCTGGGAGACAAGTGATGAGAGTCATGGTGGGGATTGGACCGTCTCATGGCCGGCGGTTAGCACTGCCCCGAGCGGCTGGGTTTTCCGTTTGATTTCGGCGAAAGTTGGCCTGGGAAAAGTAAGACAAATTAGTGCAGATGATGCCGGCTGACTCGCAAATCGGTATGACTGGCATCGCCAGCCGCCTAAAGGGGTCTGCTGCCGGCCGGTTCACTCATAACAATAGGAATGGAGGAGATATCCCATGAAGAAGGTGTTGATCTCACTATGCATGGCAGGATTGTGTTTCCCGCTGCTTGCTGCCAGCGATAAAGCTGCGCTGGATCAGCGGGTGTAAGCTTCGACGCACGTGATCGACGAGATCATGCGCACACCGGACAAGAGCATCCCTTCGAGCGTGATGCAGAAGGCGACCTGCATCGCTGTAGTTCCAAGCTTCAAGAAAGGTACTTTCATCGTTGGCGCCCAATATGGCCAGGGAGTTGTAACCTGCCGCACCGGGCAAGGGTGGAGCGGACCCGTCTTCATACGGATGGAAGGGGGCTCATTTGGCTTCCAGGCCGGCGGACAAGGGACCGACCTGGTGTTGGTGGCCGTAAACCAGAGGGGGATGCAGGATCTCCTGAAAAATAAGTTCAAGATCGGCGGAGATGCTGCCGCTGCAGCAGGTCCTGTAGGCCGCAACGCACAGGCTTCGACTGATTGGAAGCTGAACGCGGAACTTCTCACCTATTCCCGAAGCAAGGGTTGCTCGCTGGGGTTGACGTGGATGGAACGTCAGTCAGTCAAAACAGGGAGGATACATCCACCTACTACGGAGCCGCGCATTCGAGCCAGGAAATCCTGAACGGCACGGTGACGCCACCGCCAAGCGGAGAAGCATTTGTGCGAGCGGTAGAGACGTACTCGCGTCAAGGCTGATAACAGGCGAAGTTGAATTCGTTCAAATCTTGTTCGCACGGCACGGGCTCACCTCGGGCCGGTGCCGTGCGACTGATCTGCTCTCAAAAACGATTGGTCATTGCAGTCTTCCTTCGGCAATTCAAAAAATAAATTAGCGATTGTCTGGCCATTCAAAACTGAAGCCGATCGCAATCGGAATTTTGATGCCAACGGCAAGTCCGCAAAACCTGGCCAGCGGTCGGATACGGCCGCACGGAAGCCAAGCTTGGTGCCGGCGACTGTTCGAAATTGAACGGCGAGCGGTGGAACCGGACAGAGAAATGACGGGACCTTCCGGCAGACCTGCAACAATCGCCTTGGAATCTGCGGCTTGTCCTCCGTAACGATTTGGTGTTCGGAATGCACTGTGAAGGTATCCACTCTTTTGCAGGAGTTTGCGCCATGAACACTGTTCGGCAGGATTTCCGTTACGCGGTTCGACGGCTCGCGAAGTCACCAGGCTTCACCGCCGCGGCGGTCCTGACGCTGGCCATCGGCATTGGCATCAACACCGCCCTGTTCAGCAACATGGACGCGGTAGTGCTGCATCCGCTCGCGGTGCCCCAGCTGGACCACGTGGTCACAGTGGGCGAGCAGGAAGACCGCAAACCAGGCACGTTTGGCTATATGCCGGTGGCGCTGGCCGACTACGACGATTGGACGCGTCAAAGCCACTCGTTCGAGTCTCTGGCAGTGCGGAAGGAAGAAGACAGGACACTCACGGGAGCTGGCGACGCGGCCCACCTGGAGGCCGCGGTGACGTCGGCGAATTTTTTCCCGGTGCTGCGGGCGACGCCGCTCCTGGGACGCGTCTACAGCCAAAAGGAGACGCAGCGCGGGCAGGACGCGGAGGCTGTGCTGAGCTACGGGTTGTGGCAGCGGCAGTTTGCGGGCGACGCGAGCATCCTGGGTCGGACGATCGAGCTGGACCAGCGCAAGTACACGATTGTGGGCGTGATGCCTAAATCGATGCAGTACCCGTCGTTGGCCGATGTGTATTTACCATTTGCCCCGGCCGCCGAGCAGCTTTCGGACCGCAAAGCGCACAACTACCTGGTGACGGGACGCCTCCGAAACGGCGTCACGGTGAAACAGGCGCAGGCGGAGATGAAGACGATTGCCGAGCACATGGCCGCCGCGTATCCGGCGACGAACGCGGGATGGTCCGTTCACATAGAGACGCTGCTCGCAGGGATCAACGGACCGTATACGCCGCTCTATTACAAGCTCATCATGGGCGCCACGCTGTTTGTCTTGCTCGTGATGTGCGCGAATATCGCCAATCTGCAACTGGCGCGCGGAATTTCGCTGCGGCCGGAGATTGCCATGCGCACGGCGCTGGGCGCCAGGCGAATGCGGATTGTGCGGCAACTGCTGACCGAAAATATTCTGCTGAGTGCGCTGGGCACAGCGGGCGGAATCCTGGTTGCGGAGCTTTACCGCCGATATCTGCTGGCGAGCATGCCGGAGCGGGTAGCGCGGTACATGTCGGGTTGGTCGAACACCGAGCTAAACGGGCGGGCGATTGCGTTTTCCGTTGTGGTGGCCTGCGCCGCAGGGTTGGTGGCGGGGATGGCTCCGGCGCTTGAAGCGCTACGGGTGAACCTGGTGGAGCAGCTGAAGGCGGGTTCGCGGTCGGCGATTGGTTCAGCGCGCACGCATCGGCTGAGAAATATGTTTGCCGTGGCGCAGATTTCGTTGGCGGTCGCGCTGGTAATCGGCGCGGCGCTGATGACCAAAGGAATGACCGCGTATCTGCATGCAGCCGATCAGTACGAGCCGAACCGGATGCTGACGTTCAACGTCGATCTTCCGTTGGGGCGCTACGACACTCCCGAAAAGCAGGCTGCTTGGTATGTCTCCAGTCTGGCGAAGCTGCGCTCGCTGCCCGGCGTGACCCACGCCGAGGTGGCGACGGCGCTGCCTTACAACGAAATCGGCTGGGTGCAGGACATGACGATCGAGGACCGGCCGGTGGCTCCGGGTAAGTTTCAGGGAGCGCTGCGGCTGCCGGTGAGCGACGGGTACTTTGCCGAGCTGAAGATTCCCATTGTGGACGGTCGCGGATTCAATGCAGGCGATTCCTTCACCACGAAGCCGGTTGCAGTGGTGAGTCAGCGGTTTGCCCAGCAGTATTTTCCCGGCCAGAATCCGATCGGCCATCGCCTCCGGATGGGCGGGAAGGACACCCACGATCCCTGGCTCGAAATTGTGGGCGTGGCGAAGGAGACGAGCTACTCGCTGTGGGACTCGACGCCCTATGTGGCCGTCTATATGGACTCGATGCAGGTCCCGCCCACTGGAACCAAGTACGCCGTGACGACGACCGGCGATCCGCTGGCGCTGGCGCCGGCGGCGCGCAAGGCGCTGGCGAGCCTGGATCCGCAACTGCCCCTGAACACGGTGGAGACCTACGCGCAACTGCAGAACGACAACATGACCGGGCTGATCTATGCGTCCGGAATGCTGGCGCTCGACGGGCTGATTGCGCTGCTGCTGGCGGCGATCGGGATTTTTGGCGTGATGGCCAACATGGTGGGCGAGCGAACGCGCGAGATCGGCGTGCGGCTGGCCATGGGGGCGAGCTACCAGAATGTGCTGCGCCTGGTGATGCGCCGCGCCACAGTGCTGGCCGGAGTGGGCGTGGCAACCGGGCTGGTGATGGCGTTTATGCTCGCGCGGCTCGTGGCAAACCTGCTGCGCGGCGTGCGGCCGGACGATCCTGTGGTGTACGTGTCGATAGCGTGCGCAATTGGGGCCATGACGCTGTTCGCGAGCTGGATTCCAGCGCGCCGGGCGGCCCGCGTGGATCCAATGATCGCTCTAAGGGACGAATAGCAAAGCCGCCTTTGCAGGGACGGCATTGTTCAGACGCAACCACTGCCGTGCACCCCAAGAGTGAGACAGCGGTAGGGATAGATGGGACACTCAGCCGTCATAATGGATGAGCAAACAGAGGCGCTATAGCGCGGCAGGCCTGTCCAGATTGGTTTTATCAGTTGGCCAATTTGGACAGCACAGCGGGCCTCCACTACCCCTTGAGAGGGTGGGCAATACTTTCGACAAAGGGCACGGCTTCAGCCCTGCCATGAAGACATACTTGCTTGACGGCTTCAGCCACTGAGGTACGCTTTTGGAGGCTTGTAGGCGAAGTCAAACCGAAGAACCGAAGAACCAAGAATCCTTGTCCAGACGGAAGATCCCGCACTACCAACAACGGCCCTCTGCCGATTTGCCGAAATCGTCGCCTTCCGATATAGTCGGAATCCGACCATGAGAACCGGTAAAAAGAAAACATGCGATTTCCGCGTATTAGCCGCATGCAGGCTCGTTACAGTCCTTGCGCTAAGTATCTGGTCCACGGCTGTCGCCGCCGCCTATGGCTTCCCGCCTGCTAATACCAATCAGTCAGGGCCGAGCGAAGATACTCCCTTCGGCAGATTGGTTTCGATCTCTCGCGGACACAAGATGTTCCTCGAATGCACCGGTCAATCCCATCCAGCGCCTACGGTCATCTTGGCCACGGGTCGCGGGATCGGCAGCTACCAAGGCTGGGCTCTGGTTCAGTCGCGAGTTGCCAATTTTGCTAGAGTTTGCAGCTATGATCCACTCGGTGCGGGCGAGAGCGATCACACTCCTGGATCACACCCGGTCAGCGAGATCGTCGAGAACATGCACGATCTCTTCCATTCTGCTCAGATACCGCGCCCCTTAATCCTCGTGGGCATTTCGCTGGGAGGAGTGCTCATTCGGCAGTATCAGGAGCGATATCCATCTGAAGTCGCAGGCTTCGTCTTCGTGGACTCAGCCCATGAGGAAATGGAATGGCGCGATGCAGCCATATCCACCAGCTTTGATCCAGCCTGGAGTAACCCGCAGTCTCTTCGAGAAAACGGTCTCCTTCCTCAAGGTCAGCATTTGACGTGGCATGATGATGTCCCGATGATCGTCCTTGAACGAACGGAACTGCCTCCTTGTAGCGCCTTCCCTGGACTGACGCAGTCGCAGTGCGATCAAATCAACCGCGCATGGCATGGCTTCCAGGTAGATCTTTCCCGGCGGTCGAAATATGGACAACTCCGGCCCATCATGGGATCAGGCCATCTCATGCAGCAGCAAAAGCCTGAAGCAGTCTCTCAGGCGGTCAACGATGTACTCGACCAAGTCAACCGCAATCAGAAACCGAAGAGATAAGGTCGCCCGCTCAACCGGACTCATCGCGGTCGATCTCGGCACCCAGCACGGCAGCTTCCTCTTGTAAAAAGCGGATCGAGGGGCCTTTTCGAATCGCTGTCATTGACTACAATGGACGGCGACCATGGATACTTTTGAAGAGTTCCGGGACGACTCGCCGAAGGAAGTGCCCGTTCACGGATTCCTCCATCGTTCGCCAGGCATCAAGGATGACTGGCTGGTCTTAACCCACGGAGCGGGGTCGAACTGCAAGGCACCGCTGCTGGTTGCGCTGGCAGATAGCTTCTGCGCTTCCGGATGGACAGTCCTCCGCTGCGATCTTCCCTTTCGACAAAAGCGGCCGCACGGTCCGCCGCCACGCGGCAGCGCCGAACGAGACCAACAGGGTCTGGCGGCCGCCGTAGCATGCGCACGACGGCAGACTTCAGGCCGTGTGTTCCTGGGTGGCCATTCGTACGGAGGAAGGCAGGCGTCTATGCTGGCTGCGGACAAGCCCGGGCTCGCGGATGCTCTCCTGCTGCTCTCCTACCCGCTTCACCCCCCGCAAAAACCCGGCGAATTACGTACCGCACACTTCCCTCGCCTGCAAACTCCTGCGCTCTTCGTGAGCGGTACCTGCGATGGCTTCGGTTCGATCGATGAGTTGGCATCGGCGCTAACGCTGATCCCAGCACGGACAGAACTGCTGAGCGTTACGGGCGCCGGTCATGAACTTCTGGCCAAGAAGAATCATGATGCGCTCATGGAGACAGTGGTGCAGACCTTCCGGCGGTTTGAAGAGGCCTGATCCTAAGCAGCGTCAGGCTTTGCGCCGGGAACACGTTTTCTGAGCAGGGCAATCTGTCCGGAGTGGTGCGCCTCGTGCTCGCACACGTGAAACCACTTGCAGTAATTGTTGGTCGGACCCCAGGGCCAGTCCTTGTCGACGGCCATGAGCCACGCGTCATCGCGCTTGCGAAATTCCGCCAATGACTTTTCCCGCACCTCGTGCAGGATGTCGACGTAATATTGCCGGTCATGTCCCTTGATGGTCTTCCGTCCCTCGTCCCCCAGGTTCATGGCGGGATCCCACTTCTGCTTTAACTCCGAGGACCAGCTGTCCCATTTCTTCCCGTCGAACGTATTCATCTGGTAGTAAGTCTCGGTCGCCGCCAGATGCAGCATGAGCGCGCCCATGGTGTTGGCGTTCTTATCGAAAAGAAAATCCAGGTCAGCCTGGGTGAGCCCTTTGGTGGCAGCCAGAACTCCGTTGGCATCGCGCATCCAGGTGAGCGTGGATACAAACGTACCCACCTGGGGTGAGAATCCCGGCCTGGGTCCAAGAATATTAAGGTCCGGAGCATCCGCCTGCGCAGCCGGAGAAAGCGCGAGTGAACCGCTCAACACGGCGGCAATTGCCGCTGCTGCCCGGCCAAGAAAGCTTCTGCGATTCGAAAAGGACGAAACTATATCGTTCACGGGGCCTTCTTTCTAGGGTTTGGGAGCGTCCACGACCGGCAGATTGAAGG
Organism: uncultured Acidobacteriaceae bacterium; assembly: GCA_963847155.1. Lineage (GTDB taxonomy): Bacteria > Acidobacteriota > Terriglobia > Terriglobales > Acidobacteriaceae > PALSA-350. The sequence goes on from CAWJZH010000019.1 coordinate 162,209, forward strand.
GCGCAAACTGCTCGTGTACCACCTTGTCTTCACCAACTGCGATGACGGTCATTTTGTCCGGCGCCAGGTAGCGGCCAGAAGCCTGCTGCACTTGTTCCGCGGTCGAGCTCATGATGTGGTCCGCATCTTTGCGGATGAACTGTGCGTCGAGCCCGAAGATCCAAAGGTTCGCCAGACGAAGCGCTACCGAAGATCGTGACTGTAGACGAAAACCAAGCGTACCTAACAGGTAGCGCTTAGCGGAAGTCAGTTCCTGATCGCTGACCGGTGCGGTCGCAATACGGTTTAGTTCGAAAACCGTTTCCTTGTAGCTGGGGCCCGTGACTGCATTGCGCACATCCTCACGGGTAATCACAACGCCCGCCTTCCCATTAATGTCGAGATAAGAATAAGGCGAATAAGTGTAGCCCTTATCTTCACGAATGTTATTCGTCAGCCGGGATCCGAACATACCGCCGTAAATGGCATTTGCCACCTCAAGGGCGGAGTAGTCCGGATCGGTGCGAATGGGAGCAGGCTGCACCAATCAGCAGGGCGGTCTGCACGGAACCAGGACGCGGCACGAAGAAGACTTTCTTCTCTGCGGGGGACGCCGGCTCTGCCGCTGCCGCTGCCGCCTGGTGTTGCCGAGCGGCTACTACTCTTCCAGTGATCAAACGAGGAATGAATCGCAGCCAGCGTTACCGCCGGATCGATCGCCCCCACAACCACGATCACTGCCTGGTTGGGAGCAAAGGTGTCTTCATAAAGCTGGCGCAATAACTCTGGGGCTCGCATGTTCCACCACGGCCGACGTAGGCGAAACGACTCCGTAAGGATGATCGCCATAGTGAACTCGACCGAACGCGCGTCGCGACAGAAACTTCGGATCGCTCTCATTCTGCTGGATGCTGGAAAGTAAATTTTTCTTCGCCAACTCCACTTCGCTGTCTGGAAAAGATGCATGCGTGGCCAGGTCGGCAAGCAGGCTGATCGAATCGGAAACATGCTCGGAAAGCGGTTCGATAGAAAGGGTGAGGTTCTCGGTGCTGGCTGCTGCCTTCAAATCGCCCCCCGGAGCCTGCGAGCGTTCTGCAATCTGGCGCGCGCTCAAGCTGCTGGTTCCGAGTTTTACAGTGGCGGCCAGCAGATCTGAAATCCCCCGCGCGTCAGCCGGGTCGGCACAGTAGCCGCCACGCACGGTCAGCGTGATCGCAACCTTGGGAAGGTTGTTCTGCTGTACCAGCCACACAGTCAACCCGTTGGCCAAGCGTCTCGCTTTTTACCTTGGGCGCTTCCGGTAAGTCGCATCGGGCCGTAAGCCGGCAGCCCCGGAGGCATTTTGATATCTGCCGCCGACGCTGCGGAGATCGAGCTGAGGGCGAGCACGGCAGAGATGAAAAGCTTGCGAGGTGCAGAGAGTGGGCCATGTCTATTCTCCAACCTTTTGCGCGGGCGGCTTGGGCGCCGGATTACGTTCGACAACCGTGCGATTGCCGAGGTACCAGGTATTTCTGCGCAAAGGCCTGAACATCGCTGGGAGTGATTTTGTCGATATCCGCGGGAATGGTATTGACCCGCGCAGCGTTGCCGTCAAACAAGGCGGCGTGCGCGATCAGCGAAGCGCGATTGATCGGCTGCTCCATCTGGTCGTACCAGTCGGAACGCATCTTGGTCTGCACCCGCGCCAGTTGTTCCGCGGTCGGGCCCTTGGTGGCGAGTTGCTGGATGGTTTCGTCATACGCGGCCAACACTTTATCCGCCGGGGTTCCTTGCGGCTCAATCAGGAATGTCGTCAAGAGGGTAGGCCCGTTGTACTCAAAAGGATTCCCCAGCGGCCAGTTGGCTCCGCCATCCACCGAAACAGCAACCTGCTTTTCTTTCACCAGGTGCTGGTAGAGCAGCGAAGCCTCGCCGTTGTGCAGCAGTTCGCCGGTCACAGCGCCGACGACCGCATCCTTCGTGTTGCGTTCGGGCAAACGGTAGCCGACGGCAAGGGCGGGCAGGTTGGCTAGCTTGTCTTCTTCGACTGCGTGCCGCTCGGCAGTCTGATCTTTCTCGACCACTTTAAGAAGCGGAGGAACATCACGGCGCGGCACCGTGGCAAAGTACTTTTCTACCTTGGCGAAGACTTCCTCAGCCTTTACATCCCCGGCGACCGCCAGCACTGCGTTATTCGGCGCGTAGTACTTGTAGTAAAAAGCCCGGACGTCTTCGATGTTGGCCGCATCCAGATCATGAAAATCGCCATAGAAGTTATGGTTATCGGGATACGTGTCGATATGCCTTCATAGGCAGGTCGATGGCAAAAAATAGCCCGTACGGCTGGTTCAGGACATTGACCCGGACCTCCTCCTCCACCACCTGGCGCTGGTTATCCAGATTCTTGGTAGAGAATTCCAGAGCCTTCATGCGGTCGGCCTCGAGCCAGAGCACGGGATCGAGCGCCGATACAGGAGCGGTCTCGATGTATTCGGTGTAGTCATAGCGGGTATCGCCATTGAGGTTGCCGCCCCCGCCCTCCACGATCTGGTTCATCGTTCCCTTGGGAGCGACAGGGGTGCCTTCAAACATCATGTGCTCGAAGAGGTGGGCAAAGCCGGTTCTCCCCTCCGGCTCCAGATCGGAAACCGATGCGGTAGGCGATGCACAAGCCAAAGGTCGGCGCCGAGTGATCTTCAGAAACGATTACGGTGAGTCCGTTGGGCAGCGTCTTTTGCTGCAGGGGGATAGAGAAAGTGGTTGCGGCGCAGGCCGTACTCACGCTCAGTGCTGCGAGGAGCGCTACGGGGAGAAGAAACAGCAGAGCTTTACGGGGAAGGAAAATCAACAGACGTCTCAAGGCGTCCTCACTACAACGATAAATGTTCACCGAAGTATAGACGGATTCCGGGGATTACCGTTTTTCAAAGATCAGGAAATAATCCTGTCCGTCGGCCTTGGTGAAATCGTAGCGTGCGACCTGGCGAAACCCGGCGCGCTCCACCTCGGCGCGAAGGATGGGCTCGTTCAAGCCATGGTCGGCACCGTTGCCGTTGCGATCGATGATCCCGAACCGGGCTCCCGGCTTCAACGCTGCACGCAGATTGGCCAGAACGAATTGGGGGTGGGCGATCTCGTGGTAGACCTTCAGCATCAGGGCTGCGTCGAGGGAATTAGGGGCAAGTTTGGGATCGTCGGGTGTGCCCAGCAGGGTCACGATATTGCCGAGATGCTCGCGTTGGGCGCGCTGCTGAATGGAGGCAATGGCTTTGCGGATTGATCTCTTCGGCGATAACGCGACCGTTGGGAGCGACGCGGCGCGCGGCGCGAACGCTGAACCAGCCACCCCCGGCGCCTATGTCGGCAACTGTGCTACCGGGCGGATATTCAGCAAATCCATTACGCGATCGATCTGCAGGCGCTTGTCGCGGCCTGGCTCTTCGAAAATACTCAGGTCGCCGGCGTAGGGTGTGCTGGTTGGATGCGAGGCCGGGGCCGGTGCCTGCGCTTGCAGGGCCGGCGTTGAGCTGAAGGCAACTGCGAAGAGAAGAAGGAGGAGCTTGCGGCGTAAGGTCATAGGATTGAGACGCGGGTGGCGGGGAAGGTGGAGCGGTCCGTGGTTGACTGTGGAAAGGTCATTTGTGCAGGGCGCACACCCTGATGGTCCCAGCCGCCTCTTCCTGCAGATTCAAAACCCTGGACGAACGGCCGACGGATACTGCGTAACTCGCGATTGAAGGTCTCTCCCTCAAGCGAAGCCTCACACCCGGTGCGATACCGTTTTCCTTGAGTAGCCTCAACGTGCCGGCGTCTCGATCTGAGACGCTATCGACCACGTAAATCCCCTCTTGCATGGCATCGGTCAGCGGGATGGAGTTCTGTTTTGGCATCGCGCCGTCCATCTCTGGAATGCAATGCCCGTGGGGATCGATTTTCGGGTGGCCGAGCTTGGCCGCGATCCGCTCTTCGAATCGCTCGGAGATGAAATGTTCCAGGCGCTCCGCCTCTTCATGCACTTCATCGATGGGATAATCCAGCACCTGGTAGAGAAATGTTTCGATCAGCCGGTGGTGGCGCACTACTTCCAACGCTCGCTTCTCGCCCGCGGGAGACAACCGAACACCGCGATGGCGCTCGTATTCGACCATTGGAGGCGAACCAGAGGCCAGCTTTTGCAGCATATTGGTGACGGATGCGGGGGCCACACCCAACGTGCGTGCCAGGAGGTTGCTGGCCACCTTATTCTCCGCAGGTCCGCTCAAAAGCAGAATGGCCTTGAGGTAATTGTCCACGGATTCGCTGTTTGAGCCTGGTTCGCGGCGCACCGTCACGGGCAAATCTCCGGATTCCATATTGACATGCGTCTATTTTAGGCGTACCTAATATTTAGGTTAGCCTAAATATTGAGGCTACCCGTTGCCGCCGCCGTCGCCGTTTGGATCCTGGGCAACCTGAGTGACTTCTCCCCAGCGCACGACACACTGGAGTTTTTCCGATGGCGGTAAACAGAATCGCGAGAGCAGCCTTGATGTTTTTTCTCATGTTAACCATGGTTAACATGAGTCTGCTTTGGGGACAGAGCGGCACCAGCAGTGCGGTCGCCGGCAGCGTTCTCGACAACCGCGGCGCATCGATTCCCCGGGCCCAGGTCATGGCAACGGAAGTCAATACGGGTTCGGTTCGCGTCGTCCAAAGCAACCAGGAGGGGCGCTACCTCTTCTCCCAGGTAAACCCGGGAACCTACCGGATTGATGTGCGCGCCGAGGGATTCGGGAGCCGGCCAGTCCCAACCCACGCTTGTTTCCGTGGGAGAGACCGCTACGGTGAATTTCACCCTGCTTCCCGCGGCCATCTCGCAGTCGGTGGAAGTGACCGGGCAAGCTGGGTTGATGAGCCTCGAGAACGCGAATACTTCGACCACTCTGGAGGCGAAGACGATCAAGAACCTGCCCAACCCGGGTCAGGACCTGACCTACGTCGCGCAGTTTGCCCAGGGTGCGCTGATGAACACAGCGGGATCTTCGAACGATGCCAAGGCCGCGGGCGGCTACGGCAATGTCGAGTTCAACGGACTGCCGGCAACTTCCAACGGCTATATTCTGGACGGCTTCGACGCGAACGATCCGTTTCTCGGGCTGAACATCGGGCTGTCAACCAACCTGGTCATCGGGCTCGATGCTTTGCAGGAAGCAACGGTGAACACCAACTCCTACTCGGTCGATCAGGGACGATACGGGGCATCGCAGGTGAACTACTTCACCAAGTCAGGATCGAACCAGTTTCACGGGGATGCGTATGAGATCTGGAACGGATCTTTATTCAATGGTACTGACTACTTTCTCCATGCCAACGACACGCCGGGAAACATTGCGCACAAGCCTCGTTCGACGGTGAACGAATTCGGCGTGAGTGTCGGCGGTCCGATCCGCAAAGACAAGCTTTTCTTCTTTGGGCATTACGAAGGCATTCGCATCGCGCTGCCCCTGGTTGCCCGCACCACGGTACCTTCCCCTGCCTATCAGCAATACGTTCTGCAGCAGTTGCCCCGGGGCGGGTTCGATCCTATTAACGGAACCGCGCTGCCGGCCCAACCCGAGGAAGTCGCGTTCTACCAAAAGATGTTCGGGCTTTACAGCAACACGGCGGGCACACCTACGCCGGTTCTTAGTTGTCCGTTGGACGCGAGCGGAACCTTGCTTCCAGGAACCCAGACGTCCGCCAACCTGTTCAATGGATCGGGCTGCGCCAACAAGCGCACGCAATCGCTGAACAACATCGACAGTGAAAATTTGATCGTGGTCAAAATCGACCATACGCTCAACGCCAACAACAGCGTTTGGTATCGCTTTCAGCAGGACACGGGGTTGCAGGCCGCATACACGGACGCGATCAATCCGATATTCAACGCCTACTCCCCGCAGCCGCAGCGTGCTCTTGTGCTTGGCTATACGCACCTGTTCACACCCACGCTGGTCAACCAATTCAATCCCGGCGCCAGCTGGTATTCGAGCCTCTTTTTGCCGAATGACTATCCGCAGGTGCTGCAGCGGTTTCCGATTGTGCTGGCTGGTGGCAGTTCCAATGCGCCCTTCACTACGTTGGGTGGAAACAACCAGACCTACACCCAGGGGCGCAAAGTTACCCAGTGGCAGATTAACGACAACCTTATCTGGACCCGTTCGCGCCATACCTTCAAGTTCGGAGAGAACTCGCGCAGGCTGGATATCAGCGATTACGATCTGGGCGAAGGAGTGGTGCCCAGCGTGATCTACAACGATCTCGCGCAGTTCACCTACGGCGCTGCATCCACAGCCACGGCGGGCTTTCCAGTGACGCAGAAGGAGCGGATCGCCCTCGGCAACCTCGACCTGTATGCCATGGATACCTTCAAGCCCAGCCAGAGATGGACCATAACCGCCGGATTGCGGGTGACGTGGAACACGAATCCTGTGAACCAACATGGATTGTTCGCACGGCCGAAAGGATCGTTTCTTGATTTGGCTCACGATGTCCATCAGCCTCTGAACCAGGCCATTCAGACCAACGTGCGCACGCTGTTTCCGGGTACTCCGTTGTTGAGTTGGCAGCCCCGTGCTTCCGCGGCTTACAAGCTGTCGGATAAGTTGGTGGTTCACGCCGGCGGCGGCGTCTTCAACGACATTATCCCGGCGCAGATTGCGGACCTTGGCGCGACCAATGCCCCCTACGCGCCGGTCTTCGTGGGAGGAATCAATGGACAGGTGGGCGGCGTTGCCATTGCGCCTGGAGTTCCCGGCAGTGCCGTGGATGCGACCGCCGCGGCGAATCAGTCTTTCCAGAGTGTGTTTCGTTCCGGTGGCTCGCCGTGTGTTGGAGCGGCGGCGGGTGCTCCTAACTGTCCCTTGGCCGTCAACCTGAATACATTTCCCAGCGGCACGCTGAAGACCCCATACTTTTTGCAATGGAGCTTGGGCTTCGAGCGCGAGCTGGGAACGCGCGGTGCGCTGCGCGTCGACTACGTGGGCACGCGCGCCGTGCATGAGCCGTACCAGGTGCAGCTAAACGGGTACCAGACAGTGTGTGATGGCTGCTTTGCTCCCTTTGCGTATAACCAGCCTCTCGATGCACGCTTTGGCAACGTAAATGAATTCCGCACCGATGCGGGCAGCAACTATACCGGCCTGCAAACCAGCGCCACCAAGCAGTTCGGCAGTCTGACGCTGCGCGGAAACTACACCTTCAGTCATTGTCTCGACGAAGTGTCGAATGGTGGCCTGCTTCCCTTCTCCTCGCTTGGCATTCTCTATCCGCTGCCCGGCGATCTGCGCAAGCAATACGGTAACTGCGACTACGACGTACGCCACAATTTCTCAGCCTTTGGCATCTACGAGATCCCGTTTCATTCGAGCCACATGATTTCGCGGTATATGTTCGGCGGGTGGCAAGTATCGACGACGGCTTTCCTGCACAGTGGAGTGCCCTTCAGCGTGCTCAGCGCGCCTTATACCGCGAACAACCACGGAATCTTTCAGGGGAGCGGGCCGCAATTTGCGAACCGGGTCGCTGGGGTTTCGGTTTATCGCAAAAGTCCAGTTCCGGGTGTGACGCAAACCGGCAGCCGTCAATGGCTCAACCCTGACGCGTTTGCCTCAGTAGTCGATCCCGGCACGGGCGCCTGTGCCGGCGGGGATTCGGCCGCTCACTGCCAGTTCGGAAACTCAGGCCGCAACAACTATCGTGGCCCTCATTTCACCTATTCTGAGCTTTATTTGACCAAGAAGTTTCCAATCACGGAGCGCGTCACCTTTCGGCTGGATACGCAGGTCTTCAATCTTCTCAATCATCCCAACTTTGCTTTGCCCGGCAATCAGGCGGGTACTCCGGGTAATCCCGCAACCCAGACAGGTTTTGGCGCTTTAACCAGCACGATTTCTCCGCCTACCGGGTTACTGGGCGTAGGGCTCGGCGGTGACAGTTCGCCGCGCATGATCGCATTTCAGGGAAGAATTGAATTCTGAGTCAGTCCATGCGCTGGCTAGCCGCCCGCCTACAATAGGCTCATGTCTACGGTAGACGAGCACTACGAACGCCTGCTGTCGCAGCACTACACATGGATGTTCGGCATGTCTTTCGAAGAAAGAGTGAAGGATCAGAAATCCTTTCTCTCGCGTACGCTGGAGTCTCTTCCCGGCCCGATTCAGAGAGGGCTCGCCGTGGACCTGGGATGTGGACCCGGCTTTCAGACAATTGCCCTGGCTGAGCTCGATTTTTCGCCGGTGATCGCCATCGACACCAGTGCGGGGCTGCTGGATGAGCTGCGATCTCACGTGGGTAGCCTTCCCGTCCGAACGGAAAAGGCAGATCTGCGTGATTTGCCGAGCTATCGTTCAAGCGGGACAAGCCACTGTGATTGTATGCATGGGAGATACATTGACCCATCTGCCGGAGAAGAGCGATGTGAGTGCCCTGTTTGGGAGTGTTTTCGACAGGCTCCGGAAGGGTGGAGTGTTCGTTATCACCTACCGGGACCTGACGAAGGAGCTGTTCGGGGCCGATCGTTTCATTCCTGTCCGGAGCGATGAGAAGAAGATCATGACGTGCTTTCTTGAGTTCGAAAATCCGGATTCCGTGGTCGTCCACGACCTCGTGCATGTGCGTCATGATTCGGGTTGGTCCCTCAACAAGAGCAGCTACAAGAAATTGCGTCTGGGGATTACGTGGGTACGGGCGGAACTATCCACGGCCGGCTTCCAGATATTATCGGAAGACTTATCGGGAAGACTGATCGGACTTGCGGCCGTGAAACCTTAGGATGAGGGCGAATGCACCATGAGTCGACCTTTCTCACAGACCACTGGGTAACGGATAAACGAATCGCTGCCGGTAGTGAGATCTCAATGCGTAACGAGTGACGGGTGCCACGTCCCTCCAGGACTAGGGTTGGCGTATGCAATATTTCTCTGCATCGATATCCAGACGATCCATCGTTGCTCTAAGAGCCGACTTCGATTCGCCAGCAGTCCTCGCCAATGGCTCGCAGCAGGCGGGCATGGCCTTCCACGATGGTCAGGAACTCTGCGGTGTCAGGCGACCAGGGATCATTGCCCACGCGAAAGAGCGACGAGCCGATCTCGGTCAGTGGGTTATCTCCGAGCCATAACTTCCCTTTTCGGACAAAGACGCGCGCATCGTCACCGCTCTCGCTGCGGTAGCGCCCGATCAAGGCACTGTAGGCGGCAGGTGCGGTGAACTCTCGATCTCCGCGATATGCCTCATTGGCATACCAGTCCGGGCCATAACCTACCTCGACGACCGGCGATGGAGTGGCTCCGCCAGCAGGCTGTTGCCTCGCAAAGACCAGGCTGTAGTCAGAAAAGGAACCCGGCAGTGTGGATACGAAGGTATCTCCGCTTGAGCGCTGGAGAAGGATCTGTTCGGGTCCGGATAGCAGCAGGCTCTTGCCATTCGCCTCGAAGACCAACTCTTTGCCATGCGCACTGCGAAACACACCAGCATATTCGCCTGCGTTGTCCACTTGCGTTGGATCCACCAGGGCTTCGGCGGCCGGCAAGGGCTTCGCTTCGCTCCTGGCCCGCAATAACTGCACAGCGTATTGAGTGACAGCCGTTGGACGATAGCCTTGCATCGCGTTGATGGAGGCGAAGGCGGCGACGCCTGCGTCCAGGTCCACGTGGATGGAGGATGCGAAGCAGTTCATTCCTCCGGTGTGCCGCAGGATCTTATGACCGTCGAGAACATCGACCGCGATTCCGTAGCCGTAATAGGCTGTCGGACTAAACTCGGTAGCCTGGATGTATGGGGTGGAAAACAAGCGGAACCCATCCGTGGATACAATTCCGTGGCCGCCATTGAGCAACACGCGCAGGTAGATCGCCATGTCGCCCGAACGGGCGGCGATGCTGCCTGCCGGGCTATCGAAGACTTCCGGCGGCCGGGGCACTAAACGGCCCTGCCGGGGAAACACCTGGTCATCAAAAAATGGCTGGTAGCCGGTGGCGCTGCGAGCACTGGAATCTATTGTGATCACCGCGGCCGTCTGGGTCATGGAAAGCGGGGTGAGAATACGTGCCTGGAGGCATTCATACCAGGGCCGTCCATCGAGCTTCTCGATGATCTGACCGAGAATGGCAAAGCCGAGATTGCAGTAATGGAAATGAGCTCCAGGAGCAAAGCCTTGCACGTGCCGGGCTGCGGGGTCGCTTCGAAAAATGTCGGAAGCATCGGGAAGACCGGAGCTGTGCGTGAGCAGATGATGCGCCGTGATGGGCCCGTACGGCATATTCACCGGGAGCCAGGGCAGATATTCGAGTACGGGCCGATGAAGGTCCACTTTGCCCTCATCCTGCAGCTGCAGGATGATCAGGGCGGTGAAGGATTTGGTGATGGAGCCGATTTGAAAAAGCTGTTCCGGAGACACCGGCGTTTTCAAATCGAGGTTCGCGTAGCCGTAGCCAGCAGTGCGGACGGTTGCCGTTTTATCGGTAAGCGCCTGGGCCATTCCCGGGGCATTCATGGCCTTCATGTAGACAGTGGTGAAGGCGTCGAGTTTGCTCTCGACCTCATTCTTCGCAGCCGGGCCCGGGATCGCTGCAATACCCCAGAGCTTGGGGGAGGCCGCCGCAGAAAGGGCCATGCCTCCGCCAAGCGAGAGGAAAGTGCGTCTGTCGAGCAGATGACTCATGAATTCGCGTAAGTCTAGCACGACGACGCATTGCAGAATTACTACGAAGGCATCTCATCCGCCGATGGTCCATAAGCGCCCGGAATCGGGATTCCATTGAGGCGCAGAAAGACACCCAGCTGTGCACGGTGATGAATGAGATGGTTCATCACCCATTTGCGAAGTACCTCGCGTCGAGGCATGTCGACAACGGTCTGACCTGCCCAGGTCATCTTCCATTGTTGAGCGAGAACGGTATCGTCGGCAGCGGCCAAACGGGTGCGAGCTTCCTTGAGATCACCCTCGAATTGCGCCAGGATTTCTTTAGCGCCTTTATCTTTCCGTTCGGCTAATTTTTTCTGGAAGTCCTCATCGGAAAGCGCCAACGTATCATGCTTAAACGTGGAGATACACCACGACGGCATATCCGACAAATGCCACGCTAGCTGGCCCATCGTCATCGACTTTTCATGGGGCTTCCAACCAAGCTTTTCGTCGGGCACTCGTTCCAAGAATTTCCGGGTCGTTGCCATTTCTTCATCGAATTCCGGTAGCAGGGATTTGCTCACTTCCATAGGATCGTCCTCCAGGCCAGTTGGCCTATGTCCAGAACAGTAGGCTCGCAAATATGCCATCTGATGTCATATATCGATTTTTTCGCGAAAACGGCTAGAGATCCCGGCGGGAAAAGAGAATTTGGGCCAGCAGGATGGCCAGCAACGCATACAGCGCGGCGTAGACCACCATGGCATTACTCGGGACGAGGCTGCTGCCGAAGGGAGAAGCACCGACGCTGCCTATGAGCGGCGGCTGAAATATAAAGGCCGCGCGACGCCAGAGTGCATCGCACGGCATGATGAGACTGGAGAGAATTCCCAAGTCGACCAAAGCCTGGACGTGCCGCAAAGCCCCAAACTGCTCGATCCATCCACCCACAAAAGCGAGGCCATAGAGACCCAGAGAGACAGCGCCGCTGGTCAGCGAAGAAAAGCAGGTGCTGGCAGCCATGGTCACGCCCAGGAGAACAATAGCCTGCAACCAGACCAAGCCGAGCACGGCGAGGGCATGGTGAGGTAAGTAACCACTCTGGAGCCAGCTGAGCCCGATGGTGCCACCCTCGATGAGCGATACATAGAGGGTGAGCATGCCCACAAAGCCAACCCATTTGCCGAGGACCAGGCACCAGCGTTCAACGGGCTTGGTCGCAATGGCGTGGATCGTACCGGATGCGATCTCCCCCGACAGAGTGTCGCAGGAAGTCAGCACGGCCATGAGCGAGGTCATCATGCTTCCGGCATAAAGCACCATCATGGTCATCATGACGATGCCTTCGCGGAGGCTGACAGTATTCGCTTGCCGGGCCGCGTTCTTGAGCACGAAATGAAGAGCCGTCCAGAAAAAGGCCAGGAAGACGAAGCCGGCTAAGGTTGCGATCCACAGGATCTTACGCCGGGCAGCCTCGAGGAAAGTAATTCGCGCCATCAACAACGTGGTACGCAACGCACCTGGACCGGCCGCGAGGCTGAGCGACGGCGTCCCGGTTGCGGACGCAGCGGCATGCACGTGGATTGCGTTCTCGCTCATAAGCCGGTGTCCGGTCCCATCATCTGCAAAAACAACTCTTCCAGGCTCACGCGCTGGGGAACGACAGAAAAGACTTCCGCGCCATTTTCCACCAGGCAGCGAACGACCTCGGGAAGATGATCCGTCTGCGTGACTCGAAGGCACAACAGTTCTCCCTCGAGGCGCACATCCTGCGTGAACCCTTTGAGGCGCTCCATTGCTGTGGAGTTGATGCGGGCGACCCTGATCTGAACTTCCGTGTCCGTCGATTGCCATCCGCCCATCTCATACCGGCTGACAATGCGGCCGTCGCGAATGAAGGCTACGCGGTCACAGCTCTGCTCCACTTCGCCAAGCAGATGCGAGTTCAGAAAGACAGTCGCACCACGATTGCGCTGCTCGCTGATCACGTCGCGCACCAGCTTGCGTCCGGCGGGGTCGAGACCTGAGGTGGGCTCGTCGAGAAAGAGGATCTCGGGGTCGTTGACGATAGCTTGCGCCAGCCCGACGCGCTGCATCATTCCCTTGGAGAAGCTGCGGATCGGCTTGTTGCTTTGCGCGCCCAGGCCAACCCTTTCGAGCAGCTGCGGAATCTTGCGGCGGAGGGTATCCTCCGCCATGCCGCAGAGCCGCCCGTGAAAGAGGATGAGCTCGGACGCGGAAAGCCAATCGTAGAAGCGAAAGTGTTCAGGAAGAAAGCCGATGCGGGCTCGGACCTCACGCGTACCTACGGGCTCACCTAAAAGCAGAGCGCGACCACCGGTTGGCTTTACCAGGCCCAACAGCATCTTGATCGACGTGCTCTTGCCCGCTCCATTCGGACCGAGAAACCCGAAGGCCTCTCCGCGCGCGACCTGGAGAGTCAGATCGCGCACGGCGGCACGGGTTCCGTAGGTCTTTCTGAGCTGGGAAGCATCGATGGTAAGAGCTGCCATGCACCTTCCTTTATTGCAACTGCGAGGCCAGGTTGATGGCGGTGGTATCGTCACCGGTTCCGCCCAGCCCGAAGACTATTCCATTGTCCACCCACATCAGCGAATAGTGGCCGGCTGGGCCCTGATTCGCTGGCCGGATCAGCGCGGCTTCGTTGCCGTTGACGTGCACCTGCTCGTACTTCGTCTTCCCGCGTTCTACGGGAAGCACGATGGTCGAGGTCCAATCGACGGTCTGGGTGAAGTTGGCTGCGTCGTTGGCGTTCATGCCCATGAATTGAAGGGCCACTTGAGCAATCTGCGCCGGATCGATCTCCTGTGGAGCGGAGACAACCGGGCTCGGAAGCTCGATCAGCGAAATACAGCTGGCGTCGGCCTCTTTCGCCGCTTTGCCGCCTCCGTCGGAGGTATCGAAGACCCTTCCCGTCGCTTTATTGCCGCAGTTGCCATAGAAGGCCATCACACCGGCAGGCACCCGCACACCGACGGTAGCGCCGTCGACGGAAGCTGGGATTTGAAGGTCGCTACGTCCGGCCTCGTCGAGGATCGACTGAATGCGGTCACGATTGAGCTTCATTTGCATGGCAGCGCCACTCTCCACCAGCACACCGGAGGGCGTTTCGCCCGGCAGCAACTGGACGGCAAAGCCGGCGGCTTTCGATGCAGCGGCCGCGTCCGCTACGGGTTGGGGTTTTTGCGGTTTCTGCGTCACGGTGACTTCGTCGGAAAGGACGCGGCTGATCGTCTGGTTGAGCAGCTGGTTGTTTTGCAACGCATTTCCCTTGAGAGCAGATGGGTCGATCTCGAGCACGGTGAAGCGCTCGACACGGAAGATACCCAACAGGCTCTCCGCCCACGCCCGAACCGGGGCGACGGTTAAGACCAACACCACCGCGATGGCGCCAAGAGCGGCGCCCGCAAGCGACAATCTTCGGCCCAAGGACCACCCACTCTGACGCTCCTCCATCCAGTCCTCCCGCTTGTTCTGAAATGCAGCCCAGGCCATCGCTGAGTTATCTGCGCTGGACAACTCAGGCAGCCGATCTAGGCCGTCACGCACTCGTGCAGCGTGGTCGCCGAGTGTCTTCAGCTCCCCTTCGCACATTGCGCAGCTTTTAAGGTGCTCGATGGCAGCACGTTTCGCTGGGTCGAGCTGGCCATCCAGGTAGGCTCGTAAGGTTCCTGTGTCTGCGTGCTTCATTGCCCCTCCTTTGCGGTCTGTAACTGCTGTGTTTTGCGATGACGCCTTTGATGCCGTTCATAGAGTGCGGAAAACTCTGCCTCTGCCCGCGCGAGTTTTGTGCCCACTGAATGGACGTTCACCTGCATGGCCTGGGCGATCTCCTGATACGTCAGGCCGCTGTGATGCAACAGCAATAGCTGCGCTTTCTCGACTTTCAGCTTTGCCAATACGTCGCGTACTTCGGCGATACGTTCTTGCCGCAACAGCAGAGTGATAGGGCCCTCGCCGGGGTCTTCACTTTGCAGGGCGCCCTCGTCTTCGATTTCGGCGCCACGCCGCCGGTGCGCGCGCAGAGCATCGATCGAGGCTCGGGTCGCGGTGCGGTACAACCAGGCTCCGACCAATCCGTCGGCGGCGACGCTGGGACCGGTTCGGTAGAGCCGGAGAAACACTTCCGCGCAGACCTCTTCCGCCTCGGAGTCGCGCTGCAGTACGCGACGGGTGACGCGGATGATGCGCCCGTAGTGCTCTCGGAAGATCGCTTCGAATTCAGCTTCTACCCAGCGACCACTCATGCTCACCACTTCTACACCTCTATAACGATAGGCGTGGTGAGTTTGTGACAGGAAAATAAGCTGCGGGTTCGGGCGGAAAACATTTCCAGGAAAGGTCCGCTGAACTGCAGATCCCTCCCCTGCGCTTCGCTCCGGTCGGGATGACAAAAAGGAGAGGGCATTTGTAAAGAAAGGGTGGTTGCTGGAGGAAAGGACAGTCGTTAAAGGAAAACGCAGTCGCTAAAGGAAAGGGCAGTCGCTAATGGAAAGGGCAGTCGCTAATGGGTTTCGCGCCCCAACAAGTGCCTTGTCCCTTGGCAACGGTTCTCTCATTACAACGACACTCTCCTTTTTGTCATCCCGAGCGAAGCCGAGGGATCTGCAGTTCCGCGGACCTTTCCTGGCAATGTTTTCGACGGTGCTAGGAGGGGTTTTCGGCGGTTTCCGAATCAACGGGGGCCAGACCGTGCTTCTCCATGCGATAGATCAGGGTGCGACGGCTGATGTCGAGGTAGCGGGCGGCCTGGGTTTGGTTTCCATCGAATTTTTCCAAGGCACGGCTGATTAGTTCCCGCTCGATGGCTTCCAGGCTGATGCCGTCTTCGGGCAGGTCTGGCCACAGAATGGCGGTGCTGGGAGAGACGGGTACTAATTCTTCCGGCAAATCTTCCGCTGTAATCAGATCTCCCGAAGAGAGAACCAACAGGCGCTCCAGTACGTTTTCAAGTTGACGCACATTGCCCGGCCAACGATAGGAAATCAGCCGTTGGTGCACGGCCGAGGCCATCCTTACATCGAGAAGGCCATGACGTTCCTTGGCTCTCTGAAACAGCGTTTCGATTAGCTCAGGTATGTCTTCTCGCCGCTCACGGAGCGGAGGCACCGTTAAGGGTACTACGGCGAGCCGGTAATAAAGGTCTTCGCGAAACGTCTGGTCTTCTACCATGGCCGACAGGTCACGATGGGTCGCCGCGATGACCCGGACGTCCACCTTGACCGGCGTATTCGCGCCAAGTTTATGCACTTCGCCTTCCTGCAGGACGCGCAGGAGTTTCACCTGAGCCTCGAGCGGGAGTTCCCCTACCTCATCGAGAAAAATTGTGCCTCCATCCGCCGCCTCAAAGCGTCCGGACTTGTTGGAGAGCGCGCCGGTGAACGCGCCGCGCATATAGCCGAACAGCTCCGACTCGACGAGGTCCCGGGGGATGGCGCCGCAATTGACCGCTATAAACGGCCGGTTGCTGCGGCGGCTGTTGTGATGAATGGCACGCGCCACAAGTTCCTTGCCCGTGCCTGTTTCTCCCTGGATGAGCACCGTCGTGGTTCTTTGTGACACCCGCGCCGCCTGATCGAGCACGCGCAGGAAGCCTTTGGAGTGACCAACAATACCCGAAAACCCATAGCGTTGGTCAAGCGCCGAACGAAGGGTGCGCACCTCTTCAATCAGGTTCTGCCGCTCCATGGCACGATGCACAATCAGGACCAGGGCTTCGAAGTCGATGGGCTTGGTCACGTAATCGTAGGCGCCCATCTTCATCGCTTCCACCGCGGTTTCTATGGTGCCAAAGGCAGTCACCACGATGACCGTTGTCTGCATGCCCTCTCTCGCGATGCGGCCGAGAAGTTCCAGTCCGGTGGTCGGCATTTTCAGGTCAGTGATAATGAGCTGGGGTTCCACCTCCCTGAGCATCTTCCACGCCTCGTCACCATCCGCAGCCAGAGATACCTCGTAGCCAGCCTCTTCGAGCTGCATCTTCATAACCCGGCGAAGGCTGCTGTCGTCATCGACGACAAGGATGTGATTGGGTCTCATAACACTTCCGCCTTGCTTGCCGGCTGCGGGAGGCTCGTCGAGGCAGGCAATTCCATGCGAAAGACGCAACCGCCGTCCACATTGGGTCTACAAGCAAGCATGCCGCCGTGCTGGGTGGCTATATTCAACGCAATGGCCAGGCCCAGCCCTGTCCCATTCTCCTTGGTGGTGAAAAACGGATCGAAGATACGTTCCCGGTCCTCCGCCGTGATGCCGACACCCCGATCGTAGACGTCGACGCACACGCTGTCTTCCGTGAACAAGGTCCGGACTACGACTGCCCCTTCGCCCTCGGTAGCTTGAATGGCGTTGAGAATAAGGTTCAGTAGCAATTGCTTAATCTGCTCGGGATCGCACTCGATTTCGCGCGGCTGCCCTTCTGCGGACAACTGGAGAGTTACGCCTTGCCGGCTGGCGGTGTGCTGGGCGAGAGCGGTTACAGACTGAACCAACTCCAATGGTTCTGCGCGCTGCAGACGGGGTAGGCGCGGACGTGCGAAATCGAGAAAGTTAGTCAGCAGCTTGTTGAGCCGCTGCGACTCTTTGGTGAGAATCTCGAGGCACTCGGTGCGGGCTTCGGTAGAGACTTGCCCTCGTGCCAGAATGCCGGCTGCTCCGCTGATGCTCGCCAATGGATTGCGGATCTCATGGGCCAGGCTGGCCGACAGTTGGCCGGCGGCAGTAAGCCGCTCCGTTTTTTTTAGGTGGTCGATATTGTGTTGGAGCTCGGAGTAAACGTGCTCCAGTTCCACCTTGGTCGCTTCCACCCGTCTCCTCTGGGTACGTTCGCGGTCGGCCAGAAGACCGGCTATGACTGCGGCCACGCCGAACGTACTAATTTCGACCACTTGGTCCTGCGCATCCAGGGGCTCCTGAAACCAGTGACGATAGATAGAAGGACCCTGCAACACCGTAGCCAGGAGGATGGTTTTCAGTGCTCCGCGCCATCCGAAGAACATGCCTGCCAACATGAAGGGCAAAATGTTGAGATGATGGAGCACGTTGTGCAGGATCACGTCGCGCGCCGGAGCCATCCAGCTGAAAACCGCCAGCGCGATCACCAGGATCACGATCAGCAGAGCCTTTGCCTGCGAAGAACGCAAGCTGGACGGACGGGAGGACATGCTTCCATTCTCCCACGTTGACCAGGGATAGCTATCCAGAGCGGGCAGCAACAACGACGCGGACGTAAGCCTGGTAATCATCCGAGCGGGATAGTGCATTTGGATGACCAAGTACGGTTCGCCCAATTCCCTGCATCCGGCAAAGGCTTCCAGCCCCGCCCAGGTGTGGGTTGTACCTTTCGGAACATGGGGTGTCCCTTATGGAACACCTACTGTGCGGTCGAATGCGTTGATTTGCCCGCATTTGACGATTCTTCCTTTGGCGAGCCAATTGCTTCAACCCTGGCGTGACGCTTTGCAGATTGATTCTATTTCCGCTGATTTTGCCAGGTTGCTTTCTTTGTGGACAGTCGTTGCCCCAGGCTCCCTCGCCGGTAAGCGCCTCCTCGGGACAGATCGCGACGGACTCAACCCCACTACCCATTGGCAGCAAATTCCCGCCGGCTAAGCGTCTTCAGGCTCCCATCCTCCAGGCTCCTCTTCTTTTTCAGGAAACCACCAAGCCCCCTGCTGCTTCGGCCCCGAGAAACGCCTGGGCCTCACCCTGGCAGAGGCCATCGCCATGGCGCAGCGAAACCACCCGAGACTGCAGGAGGCTTCGGCGGTCACGCAGCGGGCAACGGCCGCAGCCCGGGTGGCACACGCGTATACCAACCCGAGCCTGGAAATCTACGAGGGCGAGCAATATGCGAGGCCGGTCGCCATACCGGGCCTTCCCGGCGTGTTGCAGCACTACGGGGGTTATCAGACCATCGAAATTCCGTCTGAGCGCCATGCGCGCCAGCGCGCCGCCCAGTACTCCGTGGCGAGCAGCCGGTCGGCGGAGCAGTCCGTGGCGTTGTCCGTGGTTGGGGACACGAAACATGCTTTCTACAATGCGCTCCGCAGGCGCGAAGAGATCGGCCACGCGCAGGAAAATCTGCAACTGGTGGAGGACTTGCGCCGGCGGGTGGAAGTCTCCGTCAACGTTGGAGAAGAAGGGCGCCTGGAGTTGACGCGCGCGGAAGCGGAACTGGGACGCGCGCGGTTTGCGGTCACCAGCGCACAACTTGAATACGCCAACGCGATTGCGCTGCTCCGGGTCACGATCGCCGGTGCCGGAGACGCAGACCTGGACCCTCAGGGCGAGTTTGAAGCGCGTATTTCGCTACCGCCACTGAAGCAGTTAAGAGACCATGTGCTGGAGACTCACCCGGTCTTAGCCGCGTCCCGGGCGAATATCCAGGCGACGCTTGCCACACTGGATCGAGAACGGGCTCTGCGCATCCCCCAACCCGTCGCCTTTGCAGAGTTCGAAAACCAACCGGACCTTCGCTTCTGGCGTACGGGCTTCACCGTGCCTATTCCCTTATGGGATCGACGCCAGGGACAAATCGGTGAGGCAAAGGCGGCTACCTCGCAGGCGTCCGCAGTGCTCTACCAGAGAACGCTGGAGCTGGTCTCGGCGTTGGAACGCGCCTACGAGCAATATCAGCTGGCCGATCAGCAGGTCACGTCGCTCGAATCCGGTTCGCTGCGCGCAGCAGTGAGCGCGGTGGACGCGGCCAAGGCGGCCTATCGTTTTGGCGAGCGCGGCATCGTGGAAGTGCTCGATGCGCAGCGCGTGCTGCAAAGCGTCCGCGGCGACCTGGTGGATGCGCAGTTCGCGCGCCAATCCGCGCTGGTGGATTTGGAAGAACTTGGCGCCATTGCGCCCGGAGTAAAACCCTGATGATTCCTCTTCATTTTGCCCTGCAGGTTTTCCGAGGTCGTAGCAGGCTCCATGGTTATGGAGCACTCTTGCTGCTGATCGTGCTCCTGTTTACAACCCAAGGCTGCAAGGGAAAGCAAAAGGCCAATGCCGCCGAGCGACGAACCAATCCGAACGAAGTAACGATCACGCCGGCGCTCGAAAGAAACCTCACATTCGGCACGCCGGAAATGGCGGAGGTGGACGGCACGTTACAAGTGGCCGCACACGTGGAGACGGATGCGCGGCGGATCGCCCGCGTGGGTTCTCCGGTTTCGGGGCGCATTCTCGAGCTCCTGGCGTTTGAAGGGCAAAAGGTAAAGGCCGGCACGGTTCTGGCGATGCTGCACAGTACCGATCTGTCAGACACCCAACGAGCCCTGATCAAGGCCTCGTCGCAGCGCGGTCTCGCGCAAGCATCCGAAAAGCGAGCGGAGCAGCTGGTGGAAGCCGATGTGATCGGCCGCGCCGAGCTGGAGCGCCGCCGGGCAGAGCTGCTGCAGGCGAGCACGGAAGTGGAGTCGTGCCGCACACAACTGCGCGGGCTGGGTATGACAGAAGCCCAGATTCGCCAATTGGAGAACACGCGCAAGCTGAGCGCCGACTATCCCATCGTTACTCCCAGGAGCGGCACGGTTTTGAAGCGGGAAATCACCATCGGGCAAGTGGTGCAGCCAGCTGACCCGGCATTCACCATCGCAGACCTCTCCAGTGTTTGGATTGTCGCCAACGTGCCGGAGGAAGATGCGGGGCAACTGCAAAAGGACATGGAAGTGCAGGTACGCATCCCCGCTCTTCGAAAGCAACCGATGGCCGGGCGTCTTGCCTTTGTTTCTCCGATTGTGGACCCGTCCACGCGCACGGTGGAAGTCCGCATGGACGTGGTCAATACTGACGGCTTACTCAAGCCGGATGAACTGGCCAGCATGGTGCTCACCGGCCGCCCGGATCACAAACTCACTGTGCCCAACGCCGCCGATCGTACGCGAAGAAAACCGGGATTACGTGTTTGTGCAGAACGGCCCCCGGACTTACGCGCTCCGCCAGGTTTCGCTGGGCGATGAGGAGAACGATCGTCGCATTGTGCTCAGCGGCGTCGGGCAGGAGGAACACATCGTCACCGAGGGCGCGTTCCACCTGAACAATCAGCGCAAGCAGAACGCCATCAAGGGAGGCGTATAGATGCTGCACTCCATCATTGCGGGGGCCTTGCGGCAGCGGCTCGATCCTGGTCGTCGTTTCCCTGGTGCTGGTCGGTTTCGGCGTCAACGCTGCCGAACATCTGTCAGTGGATGCCTTTCCCGATGTGGCCAACATCCAGGTGCAGATTGCCACCGAGGCTCCGGGCAAATCGCCCGAAGAGGTGGAGCGTTTCGTTACCATTCCGATCGAGATCGCCATGACCGGTTTGCCGGGCATGACGGATATGCGCTCGCTCAACAAGCCGGGCCTGTCTCTGATCACGCTGGTGTTCACCGACGGCAGCGATCTGTTCCGCGAACGGCAGATGATCTCGGAACGCCTGTCGGAACTGCGCGACCGAATGCCCGAGGGCGTCACGCCCGGTGCTCGGGCCGATCACCAATGCCCTGGGCGAGGTTTACCAATACACGCTGGAGGTGCCGAACGAAAGTGAATCGCATCGGCCCCTGACCCGCGATGAACTCATTGAGCGGCGCACGTTGCAGGACTGGGTGGTGCGTCCCTTGCTTCGCTCCATTCCCGGGGTTGCGGAAATCAACTCCACCGGCGGCTTCGTCAAGCAATATGAAACCTGGTGGATCCGCAGAAGCTGCACTACTACAACCTGACCATCAACAATGTGCGGGACGCGCTGGCGCAAAACAATGCCAACGCCGGCGGTGGCGTTTTGCCGCCAGCACGCCGAGCAGTATCTTATCCGCAGCGTCGGCCTGGTGCGCGACCTCGATGACATCCGAAACATCGTGCTTACCGAGACCAAGGGCACTCCCGTTTACATTCGCGACGTGGCGGAGGTGCGCATCGGCACAGAAGTCCGTTACGGCGCCATGATGAAGAACGGCTACACCGAGGCCGTGGGTGGCGTGGTGCTGATGACCAGCGGCGGCAATGCCAAAGAGATTGTCGGCCGGGTGAAAGAGCGCGTCGCGGAAATCAATCGCAAAAACATGATCCCCGGCGGCCTGCAGATCGTGCCCTATTACGACCGCTCGCAGCTGGTGGATGCCGCCATCCACACCGTGACCGAGGTGCTGGGCGAGGGCGTACTGTTGGTGGTGGTGGTCTTGTTTCTTTTTCTAGGCGATCTGCGCTCCAGCCTCATCGTCAGCGCGAACCTTGTGCTCACGCCGCTGCTCACCTTCCTGGTAATGAATCGCATCGGCTTGTCTGCCAACCTTATGTCGCTCGGCGGACTCGCCATCGCGATCGGCTTGATGGTCGATGGTTCGGTGGTGGTGGTAGAGAACATCTTCGCCCGGCTTAGCCACGCCAGACACGATCACCAGCCCGGAGATATCCATGCCAAAGCTTCACGTGGTGCTTTCGGCGGTGAAGGAGGTGGCGACGCCGGTGCTCTTCGGCGTGACCATCATCATCCTCGTTTTCCTGCCCCTGATGACCCTGGAAGGGATGGAAGGCAAGTTGTTTGCGCCACTGGCTTACACCATTGCCATCGCCCTGGCCATCTCCCTCGTGCTTTCGCTCACGCTTTCGCCTGTGCTTTCTTCTTACCTGTTGAAGGGCGGGTCGGAAGAGGACACCTGGCTGGTGCGCATCCTGCGCAGGCCCTATGAAGCTTTATTACACTGGGCGATGATGCATCGCAAGATTACGGTGATCGCGGTGATCGCCGCCTTCTGTGGCGCGCTGGCTCTCTTTCCCTTGCTGGGTACGTCGTTCATCCCGGAAATGCAGGAGGGTACGCTCTCACCCAATGCCGATCGCGTGCCTAACATCTCGCTTGAGGAATCGCTCAAGATGGAAAAGGAGATGCAGCGCCTGATGCTGCAAGTACCCGGAGTGGATAATGTGGTCTCCCGTCTAGGCCGCGGCGAATCACCAGCGGATCCAGCTGGTCCCAATGAGGCCGACGTGCTCGCCTCGCTCACTCCTCATGACAAGCGGCCGCATGGCATGACCCAGGACAGCATTGCCGAGCAGATCCGCGAACGGCTCACGGCTTTGCCTGGGATCAACCTGGTGATGTCGCAGCCCATCAGCGATCGCGTGGATGAGATGGTTTCGGGTGTGCGCGCCGATGTTGCCGTGATGCTCTATGGCGACGATCTGGATACGCTGGTGCAGAAGGCGAATCAAATCGCAAAAGTCGCGACCGGCATCCAGGGAACGCAGGATACTCGCGTCGACCGCGTGGGTGGCCAGCAGTACCTCACGATCGACATCGACCGCGGTTCCATCGCTCGCTACGGCCTGAACGCAGCCGATGTGAACGAGGTCATCGAAACCGCCATCGGGGGCAAGTCTGCGACAGAGGTCTATGAAGGAGAGCGCCGGTTTGCTGGGGTGGTTCGACTGCCGGAGGAACTGCGCGACAGCGTGGAAGACATTCGCGAACTGCAGATCAGCTCACCGGACGGACCGCGTATTCCGCTGAAAGATCTATCGAGTGTGAAGGTGGTTGAAGGGCCCGCGCTTATCAACCGCAACATGGGCAAGCGGCGTATTGTCGTCGGCGTCAACGTGCAGGATCGCGACCTGGGCGGGTACGTCAAGGAGCTGCAGGAGAAGGTGGAACAACGGATCCAGATGCCCGCGGGGTATTACATCGAATGGGGCGGGCAGTTTCACAACATGCAACGCGCCCTGCACCATTTGATGGTGATTGTGCCCATCACCATTGCTGCGATTTTCTTCTTGTTGTTCATCCTCTTTCAGTCGGTGCGTTTTGCTGCGCTCATCATTACTGTGCTGCCCCTGGCGTCGATTGGCGGGATTCTCGGGCTGTTTCTGTCTGGTGAGTATCTTTCGGTTCCCGCTTCGGTTGGTTTTATTGCGCTTTGGGGCATTGCTGTGCTCAATGGGGTGGTGTTGGTGTCGTACATTCGCAAGCTGCGTGAGGAGGGGTTGACGCAGGCTAATGCAATCCGCGAGGGGACCAGGTTGCGATTCCGGCCTGTGATGATGACGGCTACCGTTGCCGCGCTGGGGCTGGTGCCGTTTCTCTTTGCTACCGGGCCGGGATCTGAGATTCAGCGCCCGCTGGCAATTGTGGTCATCGGCGGTTTGGTTAGTTCCACAGCGCTTACGCTTTTATTGTTGCCGGTGGTTTACGCTGCGTTTGAGGGTAAAAACGCGATCGCGGCACCTGCTTTGCGGTTTGCGGGGACTCAGTCACCTGAAAACGTTCCGGTCGCCTCCGGTGTTAGGGTAACGCGTAAGTCCACTGCCCATTGATTGGCGGGTCTTGGGAGATTCGGGTTTGCCATCGGAGATCGGTTGCAGGGATCCCAGGTCTCAAAAGCGAGACCTGGGGCACCCATGGGTTCTTACCGATGCAGTGTGGCGGCCCGAAAGAAACTGCAGATCCCTCCACGGCACGCCGGGACAGGTCGGCTTCGCTTCGGGATGACAAACAAGGAGGGGGTCGTTGCAACGAGAGGACCGTTGCTAAAGGACAGGGTGGTTATGGGGCGGGAAACCCTTCAGCAACTACCATCTCCTTTAACAAACACCATCTCCCTACAACGACCTTGTCCTTGTTTGTCATTCCGAGCGTACCCGGATTTCCTACCTCACAACTCTCACCAGAACCACCAGTTGCCCGAAGCCGCAATTCTCGACAGGAAATCCGGGGAAGCCCAGGATCTGTGGTTCTACCCACCTTTCCTGGAAATGTTTTTCGGCCAATCGGGTCACTCACCCCTGATTCTTTGACGGGAGGATGCCGGGTACTCTATAAATCTGCAGGCATTGCAGCGAGGGCGCCATGGCGTACATTCTTTCGCTCGATCAGGGAACCACCAGTTCTCGTTCCATTGTTTTTGGCAAAGACGGCAATATCGTCGCCCAGGCTCAGCGGGAGTTCCAACAAATCTACCCCCAGGGCGGATGGGTCGAGCACGATCCTTTCGACATCCTTACCTCACAGATGAGCTCGGTGGTAGAGGTTCTGGGCAAAGCGGGCATACGGGCTCGGGACCTCGCCGCGGTAGGTATTACGAATCAGCGCGAGACGACCATTGTTTGGGACCGGGAAACAGGTAGACCGGTCTACAACGCAATTGTGTGGCAGGATCGCCGAACTGCCGAACGCTGCCACCAGATGAAGGACTCGGAAGAGACCGTCCGCCAGAAGACGGGGCTGCTGATCGATCCCTACTTTTCCAGCTCCAAGATTGCCTGGATTCTGGAGAATGTGGATGGTGCACGGCAAAAGGCCGAAGCGGGCAAACTGGCCTTCGGCACCGTCGACAGCTGGCTGATCTGGAACCTGACCAGCGGCAAGAAGCACGTTACCGACCGGACCAACGCTTCGCGGACCATGCTCTACAACATCGTCGAAGACCGCTGGGATTCGGATCTGCTGAAGTTGTTTGGCATACCCGAGAGCATGATGCCCGAGGTCGTGTGGTCGAGCGAGAAGATCGGCCACGTGACTACGTCTCTCGGTCTCGAGGCAACTGAGATCGCGGGCATCGCTGGAGATCAGCAATCCGCACTGTTTGGGCAACTCTGCATTCGACCGGGCGATGCAAAGAACACGTATGGGACGGGCTGCTTCCTGTTGCAAAACATTGGCACGAAGTTCGTTCTCTCGGAGAAGCGGCTGATCACCACCCTCATCTGCAGCCTGGACAAGAAACTGGAATACGCGCTCGAAGGCAGCATCTTCATTGGGGGAGCTGTAGTGCAGTGGCTGCGCGATAGCCTTCAATTGATTCGCAGTTCATCCGAGGTCAACCAACTGGCGGCCAGCGTCGAAGACTCGGATGGAGTGGTCCTGGTACCCGCGTTCGTGGGCCTGGGCGCGCCCTATTGGGATCCATATGCGGCCGGCCTCATGATTGGGCTGCGCCGCGGCACCAAGCCCGGCCACATCGCCCGGGCTGCGGAGGAGAGTATCGCCTTCCAGGTGGCGGATGTGATCGAGGCCATGGATGCCGACACCAAGTGCCCCTTCAGAGAATTGCGGGTCGATGGAGGCGCATCGGTCGATGATCTACTGATGCAATTCCAGGCCGATCTGCTCGGTGTGCCCGTGATCCGCCCTGCAGTGAGCGAGACCACCGCACTTGGGGCCGCTTACCTGGCTGGACTTGCTGTAGGGTATTGGAACAGCCCGGAAGAAATCCGCAAGCTGCGCGCAGCGGACACTCGCTATGAACCACATCCCGGGCAGCAGAAGATCGTTGCCGGCCGCGCTCGCTGGAAGCGCGCGGTCGAGCGGTCCAGGAACTGGCATGAAGGAGATGAGTAGATGAATCGCCCCGCAATGCTAGCTCGCGTGAAACAACGTTCCACTCCATGGGACATCGTCGTGATCGGAGGGGGAGCCACCGGCGTGGGCGTTGCCGTCGATGCCGCCAGCCGCGGGTTTGCCGTGCTGCTGCTGGAGCGGATGGACTTCGGAACGGCTACCTCCAGCCGCAGCACCAAGCTGGTTCATGGCGGAGTCCGGTACCTCGAGCAAGGGAATGTGTCGCTGGTGATGGAGGCGTTGAAGGAACGCGGCCTGCTGCGCCAGAACGCCCCGCACCTGGTCCATGACCTGGGCTTTGTCGTCCCCAATTACTCCTGGTGGGAAGCTCCTTTCTACGGCATTGGTATGAAAGTGTATGACCTGCTCGCGGGAAAATACGGCTTTGGCAAATCTCGACTGCTCACCCGAGAAGAAACGCTGGAGCGGCTGCCCACCATCCAGACAAATGGACTCCGTGGTGGTGTCATTTACTACGATGGGCAGTTTGACGATACCCGGCTGCTGATCCACCTCGCGGCCACCGCGGCCGACCAGGGAGCCGTTCTGCTCAACTATGCTCCAGTGGTCGAGATCACCCGAGGGCCCGACGGCTTCGCGGATGGGGTGATCGCGGTCGATAGCGAATCCGGTCAACGCATGAAGATAGCCACTCACGTGGTGGTGAATGCAGCGGGCATCTTTGCCGACGAAGTGCGCCGGCTGGCAGAGCCGGAGGTGGACAGCATGATCGCGCCCAGCCAGGGCATCCATCTCGTCTTCGAGCGGGAGTTTCTGCGTGGCAACACCGCCATCATGGTGCCGCACACCAGCGATGGGCGGGTGTTGTTTGCCATCCCCTGGCATGAGCACACGGTGGTGGGCACGACCGATACTCCTATTCAGGAACCTTCGTATAACCCGCTTCCCTTTGAGGAAGAGGTCCAGTTCGTTCTCGACACCGCAGCCCAATACCTCAGCCGCCCTCCGCAACGGAGTGATGTGCTCAGCGTGTATGTCGGCATTCGTCCGCTGGTGAAAGCGAACGGGGCTTCGAGCAAGACGTCGTCGCTCTCGCGCGATCACACCATCCATATCGATAATTCGGGTTTGCTGACCATCGTGGGCGGCAAATGGACGACGTATCGGCACATGGCCGAGGACACGGTGAACCACGCCATTACCCTGGGCGAGCTTCCGGATGTGCCGAGCAAGACGCACGACCTCAAGATCCATGGCTACAGGCAAGAGGAGTCGCTGACCAGCCTGGGCGTCTACGGTTCTGACGCGGACGCTATCCTTGCCCTGGCCGCCGGCGACAAACGTCTCGCCGTGCGCCTTCACCCCGCATTGCCCTACATCGCAGCAGAAGTAGTTTGGGGGGTAAGGGAGGAGATGGCTCGCACCGTGGACGATGTGCTTTCCCGCCGCACCCGTGCGTTGTTTCTGAATGCGAGGGCGGCCATCGAAATGGCTCCGGCGGTCGCAGCCCTGATGGCGCAGGAACTCGGCTCCGGCCAGGATTGGATCGATCAGCAACTGCGGGAATTCAATGACCTCGCGGCAAAATACCTGCTACCGTAGAGGGCATCTACCGATGAAGAGACAAGATTTTGGCGAATTGCTGGCGGAGGCCGTGGCAGTCTTCATCATTATTGCGTTCGGAGATTCGGTGGCGGCCATGTACTCGCTTTACAACCCCAGCCCCTACCTCAACTCTTATTGGGGAGTTTGTATTGCGTGGGGTCTGGCGGTCACCATGGCCATCTATGCCACAGGATCCATCTCCGGAACCCACGCCAATCCCGCGGTCACGCTGGCGCTGGCGGTCTATCGGAAATTCTCCTGGCGCAAAGTGATTCCCTATTTCGTGGCGCAGGTAATTGGCGGCATCCTCGGAGCGGGTCTGGTCTACATCTTGTACGTGCCCGTCATCGACCACTTCAACCAGGGCGCTCAGCTCACGCGGGCGGCCGGCGGCGCGGCCGGGGTCTTCTTTACTCATCCGGGTTTGGCCATCACGCCCATGCATGCTTTCGCCGACGAGATCATCCTGACCGCATTTCTTATCTTCGGCATCTTCGCCATCACCGAGCAATACAACGAGATGGCGCCCCAGGCGAATTCAAGCGCTCTCATGATCGGCTTGCTGGTCGCTTTGATCGGCGCCTCGATGGGTTATCTCGAGGCCTGGGCGCTCAACCCTGCGCGCGATTTGGGCCCACGGATCTTCTGTTATCTCGCAGGATGGGGACCGGCTGCATTCCCTTCTCCGGGCAACTACTGGTGGGTGCCAATTGCCGGGCCACTGCTGGGGGGTTGTGTGGGCGGCGCGGCGTACCAGTTCATGGTGCGGCCATTTCTGCCGGCGCGCTTGCGGACCCTGGGATGAGCCAGCTCTCGCGCCGTGCCTTTCTTACCATGGCGGCGATGGCTTCGACGAGTTGGGCCCAACCTAAGCAGACCAGCGTGGTGTTGCTGCTCACTGGCGTCATCACGGATGGCGGCTGGAGCCAGCTTGCCTTCAACGGGCTGAAGTCGTTGGGACCGGGATTCAAGACGGCGTACGCGGAGAATATCGGCCTTGCACAAATGCAGGAGGTCGCGCGTGGCTACTCCGACGATGGGTTCGACCTGATCCTGGGTCATGGCTTCGAGTTCAGCAGTGCTCTGCTCGACATTGCGCCGGACTATCCCAAGCAGCATTTCTTTGTCACCAGTTATCTGCCTCAGCCCAAAGTCCCGCCTAACCTCATGTTTATCAACCTGGGTTATTTTGGCGCGGCCTACGGAGCGGGTGCGCTCGCTGCTTTGATATCGGAGAAGAAGCAGGTGGTTGGATTTCGTCGGGGGTGAAGATGATCCTACGCAGCAGAGGATCCAGAGGTGCTTCATTGCCGGCGCCCGCAACACGGTGAAGGGAATCCAGGGTTTGGGAATCATTACCGGGGATTACGATAACGCGGCCAAAGGGCGTGAGGCTGCTTCCACGTTGATTGGCAACGGCGCCGATGTGATCTGGCATGCGGCCGATGTAACCGGCTTGGGCGCGATCCAGGGTGCGCTCGCCGGCAAGGCTAAGGTGATGGGATGTTATTCCGATCAGACAAGTCTTGCGCCAAGCAACATGGCGACCAGCTTCGAGATGAATCTCGGAGGCGTGGTACAGACGGTTTCGCATGCGGTAGCCAACCGCTCTTTTTCCGGCGGAACGGAGTGGAAACCGGCAGTGGACTGGATGTGGCTTTTAAAAGCAGGCGCCAACGGTCACTACAACCCGCACCTGGTTTCTGCTGCTGACTGGGCTCGGTTTCAAAAGACCTGGAGCGATTTGGCCGCAGGTCGGATCGAGGTCCCCGCGTGAAGTTGCAACGAATCAACAGGTGCCCCATATCTCGCTCGTTATTCGCGAGATATGGGATACCACAGCTGTAGACCTGCAAGCTCTCGGCTATACCGGCCATTTGACGTTAGGGTTCGTCGCATCCGCCCACCCGTCGATTCGTTGCAAGGAAGAGACCTTGAATGCCCACATTTGAGATGAGAAAAATCGTGAAGCGGTTCCCTGGAGTCGTGGCCAACCGCGATGTGGACATCACGATAGAAGCGGGTGAAATCCACGCGCTGCTCGGAGAGAACGGCGCCGGCAAGAGCACCCTGATGCAGATTTTGTACGGATTCCACTCCATGGATTCCGGCTCAATCCTGATCGACGGCAAATCAGTTGAAATCGCCAGCCCCAGGGACGCCATCGCGCTCGGCATCGGCATGGTGCACCAGGAATTCATGCTGGTGCCGCGGTTTTCCGTGGTCGAGAATGTCGTGCTCGGCCTGAAGGGTAAGCTCGATCTGCGTGAGGCAGCACGCCGGCTGCGCACCCTGAGCGAGCAACATCACCTGGCCATCGATCCCGATGCACAGGTGCAGCATCTGCCCATTGGCGTGCAACAACGAGTTGAGATCCTCAAGCTGCTCTATCGCGACGCCAGGCTGCTCATCCTCGACGAACCCACCGCCGTTCTCACTACCCACGAAAAGGATCAGCTGTTCTCCGTGCTACGCGGACTGCGCGATCAGGGTCACTCGATCGTCATCGTGACCCATAAGCTTCAGGAGATCGTGGACCTCGCCGATCGTGTAACCGTTATGCGCGACGGCCAGGTCGTGGCCACGGTCTCCACGCGAGAGACCACGGAGCAGGAGCTGGCCCGCCTGATGGTAGGCCGCGACGTGAATCTCCGCGCGGTGAAAGCCCTGGTTGAACGCGGCGCGGCCATCCTGCGCATCGAAGGGCTTCACGTGCGCGATGAAGCTGGGACAGGAAAAAGTCCGTGGCGTGACCCTCGACGTGCATGCCGGAGAAATTGTCGGCATCGCCGGCGTCGATGGCAACGGGCAATCGCAACTGGCGGAAGCCATCATGCATTTGCGCCCCGCGGATAAGGGACGCGTCTTTCTTCACGACCGCGAAGTCACCCGGCTGACGGTGGCGCAGCATCGTGCGCTTGGTCTCTCCTATGTGCCGGCCGATCGCAGGCATGTAGGCGCGGTTACGGAGATGTCCATCGCCGACAATGCCATTCTCGGATCGCAGCGGAAGCACTCCAAGGGGCCGTTTCTCGATGCGCGCAAAATTCGCGAACACGCAGAAAAGCTGATCACCCGGTTCGGCGTTCGGGCAGCGAGTATCGCTGTAAAAGCAGGCAAGCTTTCCGGTGGCAACCTGCAGAAGCTGATTCTCGGCCGGGAGATTCTGGAGGATGCAGCCGCCATGGTGGTGGAACAACCCACGCGAGGTCTGGACGTCGGCGCAATCGAGTCGATTTGGGCGGAGCTGCTCACCCAACGCGAACGGGGGAAAGCCATTCTCCTCATCTCCGCAGAGTTAGAAGAACTGATGAACCTGGCGGATAGGATCGCCGTCATGTTCGAAGGGCGCATTGTCGGCATTCTCAATGCGGCCAGCGTTACGACAGAAAAGCTGGGTCTTATGATTTCCGGCCTGGGCGACGAATCATGAAGCTGATCGAACGCCGTGTAAGTCCCGCAGACTCGCCCCTTGCCGTCACCATCGCCATGGTCGGCGCCGCGGTGGTGGCCATGCTCATTACGTCGTTATTGTTTACCCTCTATAAGGCTAATCCGCTCCAGGCATACTTCGCGCTCTTCCACGAACCTTTCGCAAGCTGGCGAGGTTTCGGCTACACCCTGGTCCGCACGGCGCCGTTGACCCTGATCGCACTGGGTACGATCGTCAGTTGGCGGTCGGGCTTCGGCTACCTGGGGTTTGAAGGATGCTTTGTCATTGGCGCTGCGGCCACCAGCTGGTTGGCGCTTAACACGGCACTTTCCTTATGGGCGTTCTTGCCGTTGGCACTTCTATTGAGTTTCGCTGCGGGAGCTGCATGGGCAGGGGTGGTGGCGCTGATCCGGGTACGGTTTGGAGGCAACGAGGTGCTCATCTCCCTGATGATGAATTATGTCGCGATCCTGATTGTGCAATACCTGGTGTCGGGGCCCTTGCGCGCTCCTGGCGGCGTGCCTGAAACCGCGCTGCTGCCACATGCGACGTGGCTTCCGTTTATCCTGCCTGGAACCCGCGCCCACGCAGGCATCCTGCTTGCTCTGTTGGCGACCCTGTTGGTGTGGGTGCTACTGCGCAAGAGCCGGATAGGTTACGAATTAATTGTCAGCGGATTGAGCCCGTCCGCCGCACGGTTTGGTGGCATCCACGTGGGCGCGCGATTGTTGTTTGCTGCCTTCTGCGCCGGCGGCCTGGGTGCGTGGGGTGGCATGGTTGAAGTATTGGGCGAGCAGCATCGTTTAATGGACGGCATCAGCGGCGGTGTCGGATTCACCGGCATCATCGTCGCCTTACTGGCAAAACTCAACCCGCTTGCCGTGGTCCCCGCCGCGGTGCTCTACGGCGGCATGACAGTGGGCGCCAATGCCATGCAACGGAGAGCGGGGATTCCTTCTTCCATTACGTTCATTCTGCAGAGTCTGATCGTGTTGATGGTGCTGGCGAGCGACATGTTCCGCCGCTACCGGCTGAAACTGACATGAATCTACACCGGCTTTTGACGTCAGCGTTTTTTGTGACCTGGCTGGCCGCCAGCCTGCGGCTCGCGGGACCGGTCCTGCTGGCGGCGATTGGGGAGACATTCGCTGAACGGTCGGGTGTACTGAACGTTGGCATTGAAGGAACCATCCTTCTGGGAGCGTTGGCGAGTTTCCTTACGGATTATGTAACCGGCTCGGTTTGGTTGAGTCTGTTGGCGGCAATGTTGACGGGTATCGCGTTTAATTTTTTGCTGGCCTGGATGTATGTCACAGTGCGCGCCAGCCAGGTGGTCGTCGGCCTGGTCTTCAACGTGCTTGCGATCGGTATAGCTGCGACTGTGTATCGCCGTGCTCTGGGCGAATCCTCTGGACCACAAAGCGTCGCCATGTTCGCGCCGCTGCATGTTCCGTGGCTGAGCGACCTTCCATGGCTCGGGCCGGTTCTGTTTGCGCAGCCGATTTTGCTGTACTTGACTTTGGTGTTGGTAGGTTTGGCGCACTTCGTGTTGTTCCGCACCAGCTTTGGTTTGGCGCTACGCGCCGCGGGAGAAAACCCCAGTGCAGCGGATGCGGCCGGCATTTCTGTCCCCCGAATGCGGTATATCGGCGTGTTGATTGGCGGTGCTACCGCAGGCATGGCTGGCGCTTACCTGGTGTTGGCGCAGATCGGATTGTTTCGGGAATCAATTGTGTCCGGGCAGGGATTTATCGCGCTGGGGATTGTTATTTTCGGCCGGTGGAATCCCTGGAAGGCGGCGTTAGCTGCGCTGGTGTTTGGCGCGTGCGATGCGTTGCAGCTGTCGTTGCAATTAGGCGGCGGAAACGTGCCGTCTCAACTGCTGGCTTCCCTGCCCTACCTCGTCACCATTCTGGCGATCTCCGGTTTGTTCGGAGGCAGAGCCGTGCAACCAGCGGCACTGATGGTCCCCTACGCCAAAGAGTAAGGGTTAGAAGCTGCAGTTTTTATCTCGGCCAAGGACGATGCTTGGATGCATCCGTGCCCGCGCGTTTGGTGAGCGCATCGGCGCTCATCTGCGCCTGCTTGCGCACCGCGGCCTCGTCCACGCTACCTACCACTCCATCGCGCATCACGAAACGTCCATCGATCATCACACTCGTCACCTCATGCCCCAGCGCCGAATACACAATCGCCGAAACAGGATGATGAATGGGCGTCATGAATGCATTGTTGTAATCCACCACCGCAATATCGGCCTTCTTGCCCACCTCGATCGAACCAATCTCCTTCTCCAGACCAACCGCCCGCGCTCCGCCAATCGTAGCCATCTCCAGCACTTTTTCTGCCGTGATGATGGTGGCATCCTGATGCACACCCTTTTGTTGCAGGGCGGCAAACTTCATCGCCTGAAAGAGACTGTGATTGTTGCTGCTTGCCGGCCCATCGGACGCCAGACCCACCGTGACCCCCGCTGCCAGCATTTCCGGAATGGGCGCGCAGCCCGAAGCCAGGTACATATTGCTGCAGGGATTATGCGACACCTTGGTATCGTGCTTGCGCATGATGGCAATGTCGTCGGTTTTGCAATGCACGCAATGCACCGCGATCACATCGGGGCCAAGAAATCCGATCTCGCTCAGAAACTGCGTGTCGTTCATCCCATAGTTCGCCGCGGAAGTCTCCAGTTCGAAGTCGGTTTCCGCCACATGGGTGGTAATGAGCACATGCTCCTCATCGGCCAGCTTCCGGGTCTGCGCGGTAGCCTTCCTCATTCACCGCCCAGATCATGTTGGGAGCAAGCCCCACCTGCACCCGCCCTCCTGGCTTGTTGTATCGCCGTATCTGCGCTTTCGCATCGGCCAAAGCAACCGCCGGCCGCTCGATGAGCGCTTCCGGAATGCCGTACTGCACCCCGTCGGAGATGAACCCCCGGCAAACAAACCCGCGCATGCCCGTCATGTGGAACGCATCCACCACAGACGTGATCAAACCCGGCTGCGGATGAACGTACATGAAATCCACCACCGTCGTTACCCCGGAACGAATGGACTCAACGCAGCCATGAAGAGCTGCAGCATGGGCATCGGGCGCAGTCAGATGTACCGCGCTGGGCGCCGTCATGCAGGTAAACCACTTCTTCAGCACCATGTCGTCCCCCAGCCCTTTGAGCAGGGTCTGGAACAAATGGGTGTGGGTGTTCACCATCCCCGGCATCACGATGCGCCCGCTGCAATCCACGACTTCGGCCCCGGGATACTTCTGCTGTAACTGCTGACGGGTGCCCACCGCGGCAATGCGATCGTTTTCGACACACACGCTGCCACTCTCCAGGATCTCCCGGCGCTCGTTCATAGTGATCAGCCAGCCATCGGCGAGGATGAAACTCATTCGGTGGGACCTCCAGGCACTTGCTTTGTTTGGTTCATCCTAACCGCTATCATGAAGTCAGGCCATTGCGATCATGCCCGCTCACCCCACCGCCGCCGAAGAGCTTTACCACCAGGGGCTCGACCGCCTCGCGGAAGGTGATGCGGCCGCTGCGGCTGAAAGTCTTCGCCGGTGCCTCGAAGCCGACCCCGGCATGCTGGATGCCATGCACGGGCTCATCCGCGCCTTACAGGAGCAAGCTGATTTCGATGGGGCGATCGCGGTGGCGCGCCGCCTGCTTGAGCTCGACCCGGACGAGGTACTGGCTCATACCAGCCTCTCCATCCTCTACCAACACAAAGGTATGATCGCGGAGGCAGAAGCCGAAGCGCTGAAGGCCAAGCTGCTGGGCTGGAAGAAACACTTGCGGCAACAGAAGCCGAAACCATGACCATAGCAGCGGGCCCAATTTTGCGTAATTTTCACGACCAGCTGGCTGCCGCGTATGGCCCCCAGCAATGGTGGCCGGCGCAGACGCCGCTGGAGGTGATCGTCGGCGCTTATCTGACACAGAACACCTCCTGGCGCGGCGTAGAGCGATCGATCGCCAACCTGGTCGAACATGGCGTGATGAATCTCAATGGGCTGCGGGCGATTCAAGAGGACGAGCTGCGCACGCTCATCCGGCCCTCGGGATACATGGTGCGCAAGGCTGCGGCGATCAAGGCATTTGTCAGCTTTCTCGATCGCGATCACGGTTCTTCACTGGCCCGGCTCGCGGCCCAACCGACCAGCGTGGTACGCCGCCAGCTACTGAACTTGCCCGGAGTGGGCGAGGAAACAGCGGACGCTATTCTGCTCTACGCGCTCCTCCATCCTGTGGCGGTGGTGGATGAATATCTGCGCCGTATTGCCGACCGTCACGGCCTGGCTGGCCGCGACCGGAAATATGGCGAGGTGCAACGAATGGTTGATGACGCCTTTGCCAACGACCCGGCGGAATTCCGCCTGCCGCTCTACAACGAATTCCACGCCCTGGTGGTCGCCGTGGGCAAACACCATTGCGGCCCAAAGGCTCGTTGTGAGGGCTGCCCCCTGGCCGCCTTTCAGTGATGGCTCGCACGCTTTACGTCGCCAGCACCAATCCGGGCAAGTTGCGCGACTTTAGCCTCGCGGCGTCGCGGCACGGCATCGAGATTCTTCCCTTGCCGGGGCTAACGGCGATTGAGGCGCCTGCGGAAAATGCGCCGACCTTTGCCGATAATGCCAGTGAAAAGGCGATCTATTACAGTCGCTTTCTGCCCGGCGAGATGGTGTTAGCCGACGATTCCGGGCTCGAGGTTGACTTTCTTCAGGGCGCCCCAGGTGTTCGCTCCGCCCGCTTTGCCGCCGACAACGGGTTCCGCGAAGCCAACACTCCGGACGCCAACAACAATCTTTTTCTGTTACAGCAGCTCGAGGGGGTCGCCGAGAGCGAACGGGGCGCCCGCTACCGTTGTGCGCTGGCCGTTGCTCAGGATGGAGTACCCTCGATCGTCGCCGAGGGAGCGGTCGAAGGATGCATCCTGACTGCTCCGCGCGGCCGCGGTGGGTTCGGATACGATCCGCTGTTTTATGTGCCTGCCCTCGACCGCACTATGGCGGAGATTGACGATCAAGCCAGGTGGACACATAGCCATCGTGGACAAGCCTTTCGTGCCCTATTGGAAGTCCTGGTCTGAATACCTTGACGGTGCTCCGCTCACGCACCAATAATAGAGAGTTGGGCCAGATTCAATTTCAGCCCCTCCTGAGGCATCGGAAAAACTCAAATGAGCACAATGGCAGCCGTCCCTCGGGACAATCGGGCGCCCGGGTTCTGGGCCTCCACCGTCGGCAAGAAGATCGTGATGGCCGTCACCGGCATCATCCTGTTCGTCTTCGTGATCGGCCATTTGCTGGGCAACCTCCAGGTATTTGAAGGGCCGGCAAAACTGAACGCCTACGGCGCGTTTCTGCACAACATCGGCGAGTTTCTTTGGCCGGTGCGCGTCATCCTGCTGATTGCCGTCACCCTGCACATTGTCGCGACCGTGCAATTGGCTTTGCGGAAAAAGCGGGCGCGGCCGGTCGAGTATTCAGTCAAAAAGGCAATTGCTTCTTCCTACGCTTCGCGGACGATGTACTGGTCGGGCCCCATCGTGCTGGCCTTCATCGTCTTTCATCTTCTGCACCTGACCGCGGGCTACATCCATCCCGGCGCGGCCTACATTGAGGGCGATGTCTACCACAATGTGGTTTCCGGCTTCCAGGTGTGGTGGGTATCGCTTTCCTACATTGTTGCCGTCAGCCTTTTGGGACTGCACCTGCGCCACGGACTTTGGAGCATGTTTCAAACGCTGGGCATCCACCAGCCACAACACACATTGAGATTTAAGAAGGCCGCATTGGTGATCGCTCTGCTCATCACCCTCGGCTACATATCCATTCCGATCAGCGTTCTACTGGGGCTGGTGAAATAGATGATCCTTGATTCCAAAGCACCCACGGGCCCCATCGAGCAAGCCTGGGAACAGGCTCGTTTCGACTTCAAGCTGGTCAACCCTGCGAACAAACGCAAGCACCACATCATCGTGGTTGGATCCGGTCTTGCAGGAGCCTCCGCCTCCGCCACACTGGGCGAACTGGGTTACAAGGTTCATTGCTTCTGTTTTCAGGATTCGCCCCGCCGCGCCCACTCCATTGCCGCGCAGGGCGGCATCAACGCTGCCAAGAATTACCAGAACGACGGCGACAGTGTCTTCCGTCTCTTCTACGACACGGTGAAAGGCGGAGACTTCCGCGCGCGCGAGGCCAACGTCTATCGCCTGGCCCAGATGAGCGTCAACATCATCGATCAGTGCGTGGCGCAGGGAGTTCCCTTCGCACGTGAATACGGCGGCGCGCTCACCAACCGTTCGTTCGGGGGCGCCCAGGTCTCGCGTACCTTCTATGCCCGCGGCCAGACCGGCCAGCAGTTGCTGCTCGGCGCCTACCAGGCGCTCGAACGGCAGATCCACGCGGGTACCGTTACCATGCATCCGCGTACCGAGATGCTCGACCTGATCGTGATCGATGGAAAGGCCCGCGGCATCGTCACCCGGCACCTGGTCACCGGCATCATCAGCACCCACTTTGCCGATGCGGTCATTCTGGGCACCGGCGGCTATGGCAACGTCTACTACCTCTCCACCAACGCCAAGGGGTCCAACGTGACCTCCATTTGGCGCGCCCACAAGCGTGGAGCATTGTTCGCCAACCCCTGCTACACGCAAATCCACCCGACGTGTATCCCTGTTTCCGGCGACTACCAGTCGAAGCTCACCCTGATGAGCGAATCGCTGCGTAATGACGGGCGCATCTGGGTCCCGATGGTAGCCGGGGACAAGCGCCCGCCCGATCAGATCCCGGAAGCAGAACGCGACTACTACCTGGAGCGCCGCTACCCGAGCTTCGGAAATCTCGTACCGCGCGACGTGGCGTCGCGCAACGCAAAAGCGGTGTGCGATGAAGGCCGCGGTGTGGGCGAGACCGGGTTGGGAGTCTATCTCGACTTTACCGACGCCATTCGACGGTTAGGCGAAAAGACTATCCGCGATCGTTACGACAACCTGTTCGACATGTACCAGCGCATCACCGATGAGAACCCCTACAAGGTTCCCATGCGCATTTACCCCGCCATCCACTACACCATGGGCGGCCTGTGGGTGGATTACAACCTGCAAAGCACAATACCCGGCCTGTTTGTGATCGGCGAAGCTAACTTTTCTGACCACGGCGCGAACCGGCTGGGCGCCAGTGCCCTGATGCAGGGACTCTCCGATGGGTACTTTGTCGTTCCCTACACCGTCGGCAACTATCTCGCGACCAACAAATTCCCTGCCGTACTCGACACCGCACCCGAGGTCAAACAAGCGGTCGCGTGCGTCAAGCAGACGATTGACCTGCTGCTGTCGATCAACGGCAAACGCACGGTCGACTCCTTTCACCGCGAACTAGGAAAGATTGTCTGGGACTACTGCGGCATGTCGCGCACGGCGCCGGGTCTCGAATCTGCCATTGGCCAGATTCAAGCTCTTCAGGAGGAGTACTGGAAGAACGTCAACGTTCCGGGCAGCGGAGAGGACCTGAATCAAAGCCTGGAAAAAGCCGGCCGCGTAGCGGACTTCTTCGAGCTCGCCGAGCTCATGTGCATCGACGCCCTCAATCGCAATGAGTCCTGCGGCGGCCACTTCCGGGAGGAGTATCAAACTCCCGAGGGCGAAGCCCAGCGGGACGACGAAAATTACTCTTACGTGGCTGCCTGGGATTATCGCGGCCCCGGCAACCCGCCCACGCTCACCAAGGAACCATTGGAATTCCGCTACGTTCATCCGAGCCAGAGGAGCTACAAGTAATGAAGGTAACGCTGAAGATCTGGCGTCAGAAGAACCGTAAGGAACCGGGCAAGTTCGTCAGTTATCCGGTCGAGGTTGCCAGCGTAGAGATGTCGATGCTGGAGTGCATCGACGTGCTCAACGAGGAACTGATTGAAAAGGGCGAAGAGCCGGTGTCGTTCGAGCACGATTGCCGCGAAGGCATTTGCGGCTCTTGCGGCTTCATGATCAATGGCGTCGCGCACGGACCGCAACGGGCCACCACCGTCTGCCAATTGACCATGCGCCATTTCAAAGACGGTCAAGAGCTCGTCCTCGAGCCATGGCGCGCTTCCGCCTTTCC
Source organism: uncultured Acidobacteriaceae bacterium (assembly GCA_963847155.1). GTDB lineage: Bacteria > Acidobacteriota > Terriglobia > Terriglobales > Acidobacteriaceae > PALSA-350. The sequence continues at coordinate 201,254 of CAWJZH010000019.1, forward strand.
CATCATCAAGGATCTGGTTGTCGACCGGCGCTCCTTCGACCGGATCATTGCTTCCGGCGGGTACATCTCCGTATCCACGGGGAATGCGGTCGACGGCAACACCCACCTCATCGGCAAGGAGACGGCTGACCGGGCGATGGATGCTGCTGCCTGCATCGGCTGCGGAGCTTGTGTCGCGGCCTGCCCCAATGCTTCTTCCGCACTGTTTACCGGCGCCAAGATCGCCCATCTCAGCATCCTGCCCCAGGGCAAGCCCGAGCGCGACAAGCGCGCCCTCGGCATGGTTGCGCAAATGAACGCCGAAGGCTTCGGGAGCTGCACCAATATCGGCGAGTGCACAGGCGTTTGCCCGAAAGAGATCCAACTGGAAGTGATTGCGGTAATGAACCGGGACTATCTCCGCGCCAGCATCAACCGGCGGGATGAGCTGGGCACTACCATCACCCCCTTCACCGAGTGGAGCACGGGAGCAAAGTACAGCAGCCCTAATGTGCAAGAATAGCTGCGAATGAAGATTGCCCACGCGCTCCTCCTGTTCGCCGCGGTTCTCCCGCTCCATGCACAGACAACCTCGAAGACTGCCTCCGTGACCAAACAGAAAGATCCGCTCGCCGTACACCAGGCCGCTATTGTCATCGACACGCATGCCGACACCACCCAGCGCATGCTCGACGAAGGGTACGATCTGGCAGACCCGCTCAAAGGCGGCTATGTCAATTTCGAATCCGCGCGCAAGGGCAACCTGGGAGCGGAGTTCTTCTCCATCTGGGTGGACCCGGCTGCTTACCCGAACGGACATGAAGCGCGGCGCACGCTCGAGTTGATTGACGCCGTCTACCAACAGGCCGCCAAACATCCCCAGCAAATGCGCATGGCCTTTTCACCGGAAGACATTAGGGCCGCGCATCGCGAGCACAAGCTGGCTGCGCTGATGGGGATCGAGGGCGGCCATTCCATCGAAAACAGCCTGGGGCTGCTGCGGGACTACTACCGGCTGGGTGTGCGCTACATGACGCTCACCTGGAGCAATTCCAACGGCTGGGCCGATTCCTCCGGCGATATTGACGACCCCAAGGTTCCTCATACCAAAGACGGCTTGAGCGACTTTGGCAAAGACGTGGTGTACGAGATGAACCGCCTGGGCATGATGGTGGATATTTCCCACGTATCCGACAAGACCTTCTACCGTACCCTGATCATCAGCCGCGCTCCTGTCATCGCATCCCACTCCTCGGCGCGCGCGCTTTGCAACGTTCCCCGCAATATGGATGACAACATGCTGCATGCCGTCGGCCAGTACGGGGGCGTGGTGATGGTGAATTTCTATTCCAGCTTTCTGAGCGAAGACTACCGCAAGGCAGCGCAGGCCATGCAGCCCGCGATCAACCAGGCTGTTGCGGACGCGAAGGCCAAACTTCAGGCCGAGGGCAAGCCCGTACCCAACGAGCTTGCCGAGGAAATTGGCAAGAGTTACACGGCCAAAATACCGCGCCCTCCGCTCAGCGTGCTCATCGATCACATTGACCACATCGCCAAAATTGCCGGCATCGACCACGTCGGGCTGGGCTCGGACTTCGATGGCATTCCTTCGAGCCCGGAGGGCATGGATTCCGCCGCCGACCTGCCCAAGATCACACAGGCACTGATGGCGCGTGGCTACAGCGCCGAGGACATGAACAAGATTCTCGGCGGCAACTTCCTTCGGGTGTTTGAAAAGGTGCAGGAGGTTTCCCGGCAGTTACAATCCGAGAACCGCCCGCGCATCAGTGAAAAGCAGCCTTTTGACAAGAAGTAGGCGGGCAAGCAATTCTCCTATGGCTGTATTAGTCTGAATTGGGAACTATCCATGAGACCCTGTCGTCGTTTCGCAGTTTTGTTTCTCTTTTCGACTGTTTTCGCTATTGCTCAGCAGTCCACTCCACAGCAGACACCTCCGGCCCAAACGCCGCCCGCACAGACTCCTCCCGCCGAGCTGCCGGACATGCCCACCAGCCAGGTCCCGCCCACCATAGAGCCGACAGGACCTTCCGCGGTCCTCGATACCAGCATGGGACGCATCACCTGCAAGTTCTTTGACAAAGAGGCGCCGCTTACGGTGGCCAACTTTATTGCGTTGGCCCAGGGAACCAAGCCGTGGACAGACCCTGTTACCAAGGAAAAGATGAAGAACAAGCCCTTCTACGACGGGACTACCTTTCATCGCGTCATTCCCGACTTCATGATTCAAGGCGGCGATCCGACCGGCACCGGAACCGGCGATCCGGGATATATGTTTGCCGACGAGTTCGACCCCAACCTGAACTTCGATGTACCCGGACGGATGGCGATGGCAAACTCCGGACCTGGCACCAACGGGTCTCAATTTTTCATCACCGAAGTACCGACCGCCCATTTGAACCAGAAGCACACCATCTTCGGCCAGTGTGACCAGCCCAGCTTGTCGATTGTCTCTTCGATTGCCCGTGTGCAGCGGGATGCGGAAGATAAGCCGGTCCAGCCGGTCGTTCTCAACAAAGTCACGATCGTGCAGCCGGGTCAGCAGTTGCCACCTCCGCCCCCTGCTCCTCCGGCGCCCGCGGGCCCGCCCCCTGTGCCCCCAATCCCCAATCAAAACTAAACCGAATACCAGGAGTTCTTGAATGTCCCGTGAACCCGGAACCTATGCCATCTTCAACACCAGTGAAGGTACGATCGTCAGCCGCCTCTTCGAAAAAGACGCGCCCAATACGGTAAAGAACTTCATCGAACTCGCCGAGGGCAAACGAGAGTGGACACACCCCGTCGGCAACAAGAAGAGCACCAGCAAGCTTTATGACGGCACCATTTTTCACCGCGTGATTCCCGACTTCATGATCCAGGGTGGAGATCCGGCGGGCAACGGCATGGGTGGCCCAGGTTATAAATTTGCCGATGAGACCAAGGGCTCGCCCCACAGCCTGAATGCGCCGGGCAAGCTGGCCATGGCCAATGCTGGTCCCAACACCAACGGGTCACAGTTCTTTATCACGGTTGCGCCGACGCAGTGGCTCACCGGTAAGCACACGGTCTTCGGCGAAGTTGTGGAAGGCTATGACGTGGTTGAGAAAATCTCGAAGGTGCCCCGCAACTCGCAGGACAAGCCGAATAAGCCAGTCACCCTGGAATCCGTGGTCATCGAACGGGTTTAAGGTCGAAAGCCGTGGTATCCCATATCTCGCGAAAAACGAGCGAGATATGGGGCACCCAAGGTCTGCTCACGCGGAAAGATCCGAAGGAGAGATCTGCGTTTTCCCGTTCACCTTTCAACAGCCAACAACTCCCGGGTGCCCCACATCTCGCTGGTTTTTCGCGAGATGTGGGTTACCACAAATCTAGACCTCAGATTCTGGGTGACTCACCTCCATGAACCGGGGAACCGGCTCCCGTCCTTTGCCCACCAGCAAAAAGACTTGACACTATAGGCAAACCGTTCGACCATCGGTTGATACGATTTCGTTCGTTGCCGCAGCTAACATCCTCTTCCAAGTCGAAGAACACAACAACGCTTCATGGGCCAGAACACCTCCCGGTTGTTTGATCAGGGTGGCAAGTGTGCGTCTGGAGGAATTGAATCGATGGCTTGTCGTGTTCTCGGAGCGCTCCTTTTCGCCTCCTTCTGCTGCCTGCCCGCAGTCTCCCAAAAAGCAGGATCGACTCCCGAAGTAAAAACCTCCACGCCCACGAACAGTCCCGATGAAGCCGGTTTTCCGGTGAAAGACCAACTCACCTTAAGCAAATGCGGCGGCTGTCATGCCGCTGATGCCAAGGGAAACATGACCCGCATCTCCTACATCCGGACCACGCCGGAAGGATGGGAAGAGGCGATGAAGCGCATGATCCGGCTGAATGGCCTGCAACTGTCACCCGAAGAAGCCCGCAGCATTCTCCGCTACCTGAGCGATTATCACGGCCTGGCGCCTGAAGAAAACTCGAAGATCGCGTACTTTACCGAGCATCGCATCCTCGACGAAAAGATTCCCACTCCCGAAGTGGCGCATGCCTGCGCCGCCTGCCACGCGTTGGCCAAGCCACTCTCATGGCACCGCACAGCGTCGGACTGGCAATACCTGGAAAACATGCACGTCGCATTCTTCCCTTCCGTGCGGTTCACCGCCTTCGATCATCCTCGCGATCGCGGAGACGCCGGCCCGCCCAAGGGCCCCACGCCGGCGGAGCAGGCACTCGACTATATCGTCAAGAGCTCACCCCTCCACACCACCGAATGGGCGGAGTGGCAAGCATCCATGCAGGCCCCCAAACTTGCCGGGCGCTGGTTGATCTCCGGCGATGAACCGGGCAAAGGCCGCTTTTTCGGAGAGATGACCATCGAGCCCAGCAGCTCGGGAGATGGCTTCGTCACCAAGACAAAGATCACCTGTAACGACGCCAGCTCCGTGATGGCTACTTCGGGGAAAGCCCTGGTGTACACGGGATATTCGTGGCGCGGACGATCGACCGTAGAACCAGGCGCAACGACGACTCCTGAGACCCCGCAGACGGTGCGGGAAGTGATGGCGCTGTCAAAGAATCAGCAGGAACTGACTGGGCGCTGGTTCTGGGGTGAGTACTCGGAGTTCGGAATGGACGTTACCATGCGGCGCGCCACCTCGGCACCCATGCTTATTGGTGTCGATAAACCTTCTCTGAAAGCCGGCGCCGGCGACGCAACCATGATCATTTATGGAGATGCCCTGCCCACCAACCTGAGCGCGAGCGATGTGGATCTCGGGCCTGGGGTCAAGGTAACGAAGATTGTTGACCAACAGCCTGGCTTCGTGACCGTGAGCGCCAGCGTAAGCCCGGACGGCGGCCCCGGGAAACCGCCTGGTAACCGTAAAGAGTGCGACCCTTCCCGCCGCCTATGCCGTTTACGATCACATCGACTTCCTGAAGGTAACGCCGGCCACCTCGATCGCCCACCTGGGCGGTGCGCCCCATCCCAAAGGGTATGTCCAATTCGAAACCGTCGCCTTTAGTAACGGTCCAGACGGGAAGGCCAACACCGATGACGATATCAATCTAGGGCCTGTACCTGCGACCTACAAAATGGAGGAGTTTGTCGCCTCGTACGGCGACGACGATACAGACTTTGTCGGCTCGGTCGATTCCAAAACCGGGTTGTTTACGCCCGCAGCGGATGGCCCTGATCCCAAACGCAAATCCATGCGCAACAACTACGGAGACGTTTGGATCACCGCAACCTACGAGGCCCTCAAGGGAAGAAGTTACCTGGTAGTCGCCGTGCCGCAATACGTGTCCTGGGATCAGCCGGAGGTAGCACAGTGACGACTTACTCGCTCGGTGAATTCCACAAATTCCACGGCGGGGGCCAGGATTTTCTCTATCTCGTTCCCAGTGGAGGCATCGTTGCGTTGGATGGGATGACTTCCGAGATCCTCGAGCAGCTCGATGAGGCGCCTCTCAGCCGCGAAGACCTCGTCGGGCGCCTGTGCGGCGACGGCCACGCTGCGAACGATGTAGAGGAATGCATCGACGAGCTCCGCGAGGTAAAGGCCATCCGCAACGGGCAGAAGGAGTACGCCAAGTCCGAGCCGCTGCCTGAAGCATTCCCTCTGCAGACCATCGTGTTGAACGTGACCAACCAGTGCAATCTTTCCTGCCAGTATTGCTACGAATTCGGCGAGGACAAGGTAGCCACTCCCGAGGGCAAACCCAAGTTCATGGAGTGGGAGACGGCGAAGAGCTCTGTCGATTACCTCTTTGCTGAATCGCAGGGAAGAAAAAGCGTCCACATTACTTTCTTTGGCGGAGAAACGCTGATGAACTTCCCCCTGCTGAAGCACGTGGTGACTTACGCGCGAACCCGTGCTGAGGAACTGAGGGTCAAGATCGACTTCAGCCTGACCACCAACGCGACGCTGCTGACGCCCACCATCATCGAGTACCTGGCGGAGAATGCCATTGGCGTTACCGTCAGCATGGATGGGCCCAAGGAGATGCAGGATAAGTTCCGCGTCTTCTCCAATGGCCGCGGCAGCTATGACATCATCAGGCCGAAGGTTGAGAATTTACTGGCCACGCATAAGACCCGCCCCATTGCCGCTCGCGTCACCCTGACCTCGGGCGCGATGGATGTTAAGAAGATCTACCAGCACCTGAAGCACGAGCTGGGCTTCTACGAAGTGGGCTTTGCCCCGGTGACCACTTCACCCAATCGGCTTTACTCCATCAACGAGCCGGGGATGGATAGCGTTCTGGAGCAATTTACTGAACTCGCCGATGAGTACCTCGAGTTTGCGCTACGCGGCGAGCACCACGGTTTTTCCAACGTGAGCGACACGCTTTCCGAGCTGCACCAGGGGGTAAACAAATCCCTTCCCTGCGGCGCCGGGTTGGGCATGGTCGGCGTGGGCCCGTCAGGCGACATTGCGCCCTGCCATCGCTTCGTCGATTCCGATCAGCATGTCCTGGGTAACGTGACCACCGGCATCGACCGGGAAAAACAAAATGATTTCCTCACGCGAGGAAATATCGATACCAAGTACGACTGCCATGAATGCTGGGCGCGGCCGCTCTGCGCCGGTGGATGCCACCACGAGGCGTTCGTCCGCTATGGCGATACCGGTCATGCCAATCTCCACTATTGCGATTGGATTCGCGGCTGGACTGATAAATGCCTGCAGGTGTACGGCGCTATCGCTGCGCAGAATCCCTCATTCCTCGATCATTTTTCCGAAAGGAAGGCTTCATGAAGCATCTTCGAGCCGTTAACCAAAAGGCACGGCGCATCGAGAGCAACGCTGAGGCTTTGAAAGAAGACATTGTTGCGTTGCAAGCCCCGGGTGGTTCCGCACCGAAGGTCCACGTCCCAATGGGATGCACCATCATCTTCTCCCCGGGTTGGGAGGTCGACTCCGCCGGAGGCACAGCGGGGCTATGCCAGCCAGTGGAACGCGATATCTACGATTGCTACGCGACCTGCTTCTGGCCGGCGCAGGTTCCTGATCACCTCAACAACTCTCCGGACTGGACCAGCAAATGCGCTTCCGCGACCAAGGATTGGCGCAATGTGGACATCGTCTTCCCCTGATCTGTTCACCTTTACTTGATCCGCTTCGCTTGGAGGAACTTCATGCGCGCCATCTTTGCTTTTGTGGGTCTTTCACTTTGGGCTGCCGGCAGCCTCGCCGCGCCAGCGAGCAGTCAACTGATGTATCTCGGGGTCTGGCCACATACAGTGCTGGTCATGGATTCGGCCCAGGGAAAGATTGTCGACAAGATCGATCTTCCAACTGACATCGTGCGCACCCTGGTGTTGTCGCCTGATGAGAAGACGTTGTATGCCTCCACCCTCAAAGACAACTCCATCGTTTCGATTGATCTCGCAACCCGCAAGGTGGTGGATAAGTTTTCCCTCAACACCTCCGACACGAACTACCGCATCGGAGGCTTTGCCGTCGATCCGACGGGGAAATTCATCTACACGTTTGCTACGCCGGTGATAAAGAAGATTGACCATTATCAGATCGATCCACCGCAGATCCTCGAGGTCAGTCTCGCAGCCCGTAAGATCACGCGCATCGTACCCTATCCAAAAGATGAGCCGCCACCGGCCGGCTACCGCAATACCATCCGGGTTTCGCCTGATGGAAAGCTCCTCTACCTGTTCCGCAACAACGTCATGGTCTTCAACACCAGCGATTTCAAATTCGTAAAGAAGATCGAGCTCGCGAAGCCCACCGACCCTTCCAGCGACGGCTCCTTTGCCGGGTTGGTAAACGATCCCAATGAGCCGTCCGGGAAGGTCATCGGGATTTTCGATTCCTCGGACCCTTACGTGCACCGGCGGGTCTTTGGCATCGCGGAGCTCGACCTGGCCAACATGACCTACGATCTGACCCCTGTGGGTCCTTCCGCAGAGGAGATGGAGCCCCTCATGCTCACTCCTGATCGAAAGCTGGGTTACACCGTCTCCGTGTATGGAACGCACGGGGACCGGGTTACTGAATTCTGGGTCTTCGATATGAAGACCAAGAAGATCATCAACCGCCATCAGTTCCTCGGGCGCACTCGTCTTGCGTTCGGCATGACCGCGGATGGGTCGAAACTCATGATTTATAACGCGGGTTTTGAAATCGAACTATACGACGCGAAGACATTGCAGCTGCTGCAAACGATCAATCTCGAAGGAGACACCACCTCGAACCTGGTGGTGATGCCGCTTAAGAAGTCTGCCTAGAATGAATCAGCCAGTGCGTATCGGTATTCTGGATAGCGGCGTCTGTTGCACGCATCCCCACGTGGGCAAGATCGTCGATGGCATCACCATCAACGCGGACGGAGCGATCGCCGGCTATGAAGATAACCTTGGTCACGGTACGGCTGTCGCGGCAATTGTCCACCACCTGAATCCGGATGCGGATCTGGTCGCGGTCAAAATCTTTGATGGCAAACTGGCCACCAGCCTGCGTGCGGTCATCCGGGCTATCGACTGGTGCCTCGAGCATGACATTCAGGTCATCAATCTCAGCCTGGGAACGCTGAATCCGGAGTATCGGAGCGCCTTCGAAGACGCAGTTGAGAGAACTCGCGCGGCTGGAGCGGTGATCGTTTCTGCGCTCGAAATGAGCGGCCATCCTGCGTTGCCCGGATCGCTTGCCGGAGTCGTAGGAGTGATGGAGGCAGATCAATACCAGGTCTGTTATCGCTACCGAAAGCCGGTGTACACGGCCCCGCCTTACCCTCGCGATATTCCCGGAGTGCCACGAGAGCGCAATTTGAAAGGGGTAAGCTTCGCGGTCGCTCGCGTCTCGGCAAAGGTTGCAGAGACCTGGTCCGGCGGGCCGGGTCATTGGACGGGTGTACAGGACGACAAAGAAGAAACAGCGTGCCCGGTCGTTGAGTCGCTCGTAGAGCATGCTCTCAACCCTTGCGGTCTACCCTGCCTGCGCGAGCTGCTCGTCGACCAACTCGCAAATGGTATGCAAAAGGAATTTGTGACCTTCCTGGATGCGCGCCGTCGCTTTTCCCGCGACTAGCAGTTCGACGTCCGCCAACCCGGCGCACTCGCCGCCACCCCGCCCCAGGAATGCGATTGTTTTTAGTTTGAGATCTTTCGCCGCCACCAGTGCGCGAAAGATATTCTCGCTGTTTCCGCTGGTGGTGAACACCGCCAACGTATCGCCTGGCTGACCGTACGCCTGCACCTGCCGGGCAAATAAATCAGCGAAGGAATAGTCGTTCCCAATAGCCGTTAAATCGCCACCGTGGGAGGCCAGGGAGATCGCCGGGTAGGCCCGGCGTTCACGGTCGAAGCGAACGACAAATTCGGTCGTCAGATGGGAAGCATCCGCCGCGCTGCCGCCATTCCCGCATGCCAGCAACTTATGCCCGGAAAGCAAAGCCTCCGCAATCATCGCGGAGGCCGCCTCTATTTGCGCTTCCAGTTCCAACAACTGCTGCAACATTGCCTTGGCCTCGGCAACGTTCGCGGTCACGACCTGGCGGGCGCGTTCTTTCACCGTTCAGACTCCAATGACAGCGCACAGCTCTTTCACAGCATCGGCGCTCTTCTTGAGCGCAGCGTCTTCTTCCTTGGTGAGCTTGATCTCGATGATCTGTTCCAATCCTCGCTCGCCCAACTTGCAGGGGACGCCCACATACAGCCCGTGAATGCCGTACTCGCCTTCCAGATAAGCAGCGCAGGGAACGATCTTCTTCTTATCTTTCAGGATGGCCTCGACCATCTCCGTCGCCGCCGCGGACGGAGCATAGTAGGCGCTGCCCGTCTTAAGATGCTTCACGATCTCAGCCCCGCCATCGCGCGTTCTTTGCACCAGGCGCTCGACCGTGGCCGCATCCATCAGCTCGGTAATCGGAATTCCAGCGACCGTCGAATAGCGCGGCAGAGGAACCATCGTATCCCCATGGCCCCCGAGCACAAATGCAGTTACATTCTCGACCGAAACCTTCAGTTCTTCCGCAATGAAGGAGCGAAAGCGGGCGGAATCGAGGATACCCGCCATGCCAATCACTCGCTCACGGTTGAACTTGGCCAGCTTGTACGCCGCTTGCGCCATGGCATCGAGCGGATTGGAAACAATGATCAGGATAGCGTTCGGCGAGGCTGCGACCACCTTGCCCACCACGTCCGACATGATCTTGTAGTTGGTGTGCAGCAAGTCATCACGGCTCATGCCCGGTTTGCGCGGAATGCCCGCGGTGATCACCACAATGTCGGAGTTCGTGGTGTCGGCGTAATCGTTGGTCCCGATGACGTGGACGTCCCGCTTCTCAATCGGCAAAGCCTCCAGCAAATCGAGGCCCTTGCCCTGCGGAACACCCTCCACCACGTCCACCAGCACGATGTCGGCCAATTCCTTGGCTGCGATCCAATGCGCCGCGGTCGCGCCTACGTTGCCTGCTCCTACGATGGTTACTTTCTTTCGCATATTTCTCCTAACCCATGTTTTCGATCATTCGCGTGGCAAATTCACTCGTCTTCGCCTTGGTGGCTCCAGGCATCTGCCGCTCAAAATCGTAGGTTACATACTTCTGCAGAATGGTTTTCTCGAGCGCATTCTCGATCAGCTTAGCCGCTTCTTTCCAGCCCAGAAAATCAAACAGCATCACCCCCGAGAGCATCACCGACCCGGGATTGATCACATCTTTGTCGGCGTATTTGGGCGCCGTGCCGTGAGTGGCCTCAAATACCGCATAGCCGTCGCCCACATTGGCACCGGGGGCAATACCCAGGCCCCCCACCTGCGCCGCACAAGCGTCGGAAATATAGTCGCCATTCAGATTCGGGCAAGCCAGGACGCTGTATTCCTCCGGTCGAATGATGACCTGCTGAAAAATGGAGTCGGCGATCCGATCATTGATCAGCAGCTTCTTCTTCCATTGCCCGTTGCCGTGCGTTTTGCCGATGGAATCGATCACGCCCTTCACGCTCTTGTACATCTCCGCCCGGAAATCATCGGATCCGAAAGCGATCCCCGGCTCGATGAGCGCGGCGTTTTCTTCCACCGTCAACTTCGGGTTGGCTTCCAGGTTGCCCAGGATCCAGCTCTCCATCTCAGTCACCGTCTGGTCGCGGAATTCCTGGGTGGCCACCTCGTAGCCCCACTCGCGGAAGGCTCCCTCTGTGAATTTCTGAATATTTCCCTTGTGCACCAGGGTGACGGATTTCCGGCCGTTCTCGAGCGCGTACTTGATCGCGTACCGCACCAGCCGCTTGGTCCCGGTGATCGAGATCGGCTTGATGCCAATGCCCGAGTCCTCACGGATCTTCTTCTTGCCGCCCTTGAGCATGTCGTTGTTGAGGAAGTCGATCACCTTTTTGACTTCCGGCGTGCCCTGCTTGAACTCGATGCCGGCGTAGACGTCTTCCGTGTTCTCCCGGAAGATCACCACATCGAGCTTTTCCGGGTGCTTCACCGGGCTCGGTACACCCTGGTAATACTTGACCGGCCGGATGCACGAATAGAGATCAAGGATCTGCCGTAAGGCGACATTCAGCGATCGGATGCCGCCGCCTACCGGGGTCGTCAGCGGTCCCTTGATCGAGATCCGTAGATCGCGCGCTGCATTGACCGATTCATCCGGCAGCCAGGTGCTGAATTGCTGAAAGGCCTTCTCGCCGGCATAGATTTCAAACCACTTCACCGACCTGCGGCCGCCATAGGCTTTTTCCACCGCGGCATCAAAAACCCGCTGCGATGCGCGCCAGATGTCGCGCCCGGTGCCGTCGCCTTCGATGAAAGGGATGATGGGATGGTCCGGAATCTTGTATTTTCCATCGGCATATTGAATCGCCTCGCCCCCCGTGGGCAAGGAAAGACCGTTGTAGCTTTTCTGCATGGATGCGTATCTCCGAGAGCGGATAAGTGGTAGCGCGAACGAATGTTCAGGCTATCACCATGCGAATTGCAGTGGCAATCGGAGTAGTCTATAGGTATGCGTTTCAGATGCCTGCCGGGTATGGCTGCGGTTCTCGTTTTTTCCGTCGTGATGCCCGCCTGGGCACAGCAGTATTCTGCGGATAAACCTGTAGGGACAGCGGCGCAGTCGACCCCGGCCTATCTCAAGAAGGCCGGCATCAGCCAGAACCTTGGTAATCAACTGCCGCTCCATGATCGCTTTCTCGACTCCAGCTGGCAGCAGCGTGCCTCTGGGCGCCTATTTTGAGCATCGGCCGGTGGTGATGGCGCTGGTTTATTACAAGTGCAAGATGCTTTGCCCCCAGGTTCTCAGTGGCATGGCCAGGACACTCCGCCAGGTGGGGTTCACCCCGGGCAAAGACTACGACATCGTCGTCACCAGCATCGATCCCATGGATACGCCTGCCGACGGCGCGGCGGAAAAAGTCCACTTCCTGGATTCACTCGGGACCCCGGATGCCGGGGCGAACGTGCACTTTCTGACTGGCCAGCAAGCGTCGATCAGCGATCTTGCTTCAGCCACGGGCTTCAACTACGTGCGGGTTCCCGGACCGGATGGGAAGATGGACCAGTTTGCCCACTCCAGCGTGATCATGATTGCCACGCCCGACGGCCGCATGTCGAAGTATCTCTTCGGCATCGACTACCAGCCGCGGGATGTGCGGTTGGCAGTGATCCAGGCCAGCACTCACCATATCGGCTCGGTCAGTGACCTGATCCTGCTGTATTGCTGCAACTACAGTCCCAGTGCCGGCAAGTACACGGTGTCGATCCTGCGGGTGATGGGATTGGCCGCCATGGGTTCGCTCTTCATGCTGCTGGCCATGCTTTACGCGCTGTCCAGGAAGCCAAAGCGAACCGCCACCCACGCCTAGCAACCGCGTAGGAACTGGACGGGTGCCCCACGTTCGCCTGAGCGTACGTGGGCCGAAAATGGTACGTTTCGAATGCTTTCCCTGTACCACACAGGGATCTCTGACTGAGAAAGTAAAGGCTGTTGTAGGGCTTCGCCCATCTTTTTCGGCCCACGTACGCTCGGGCGAACGTGGGGCACCCGTCCCATTCCCGAAGACTTTTCTGAGGAAGTCGATTCTAGTCCGCGACCATGAGCTGTCCTGGAACAATCGGCCGGGTGCGGGGCAGCATCCCGAAAGCAGCGGCCGCACCCATCGCACATAGACTCAGCACGAACGCTGCCAGCTTGATCTGGTTCGTCGCCGCTGACCGGGGCAGTGTCTTCCACAGCATGAGCAAAATCGTCTGAGAAATGACAGCAGCCCACACCGCCCCGTAAAAATAGCGCCTCTCGATGCCTTCACCCTTGGTGGAACGCCCAACCCGAGGCAGCAGCCCCAAAAGCCCGAGCAACAACACGATAGCGCACAACGGGAAATAAGCCTGGAGATAGATCTGCTTCATTACCCACTGCCCGGTCACGACGGCAATCACCAGCCCGGCCAGGTTCAGCAAGGTGAAGGTAATGACCGCGTTCCAGGCAAATGTGTAACAGATCTTTCGGTATAACGGGTTCGGTTTGTCCTCGGTAAAGCGAAGAATGTAGGGCCGTGGCTCTACGCCGGGAAGCTGCCCGAAATAGCCGGCAATCCCTGTTGCCCCGATCACCAGCAAAAGCCAAGCCAGGTTTTTTCCGCTACCGCCGTGGGCAAACAGGTCGAACGTCAACGGTCCGGGCGCAAGAAAAAACACCCAGATCCATATCGGCAAGTGAGCCAGGCGGTATCGCCTCGTGTTGCGTTCGCGCATCCTGCGAGCTTCCGCATATTCCACCTTGATTGGGTACGCCATCTCACAGCTATTGTGCATCTTTTTCCATCATCGAGGCGCTCTTCCGCATCCATTCATCTGTTTGTGTTAGGTTCGACTGGGAGGATCCGGCATTGGGCAAGAGCATGGTCCCGAAGCGTCTCTTTTTGACCAAGGGCGTCGGGAAACACAAGGAGCGGCTAACGTCTTTTGAGCTGGCTCTTCGAGACGCCGGCATAGCCGCCCAGAACCTGGTGCGAGTCTCTTCCATCTTTCCACCGCAGTGCAAACTGGTTACCCGCAAGGAAGGCCTGAAATATCTCTCGCCCGGTGAGGTCGTCTTCGCCGTGGTTGCAGAAAACTCCACACGGGAGCCGCATCGCCTGGTGGTTTCCAGTATCGGCGTGGCGATCCCTACAGATCGCAACACTTACGGTTACCTGAGCGAGCACCACAGCTTCGGCGAAGCGGAAGAGCAGGCGGGTGAGTACGCGGAGGAGCTGGCGGCCGAGATGCTCGCCACCACCCTCAACGTGGATTTCGATCCGGATAAAAGCTGGGACGAGAAGAAAGAAATGTATCGCATCTCCAACAAGATTGTCCGCACAACAAATATTACCCAGTCGGCAATCGGCGACAAGCGAGCACTTTGGACAACAGTCATCGCCGCCGCAATCCTGATATTTGAGTAAGAGAATGGCTAGCAAAACAAACTACCGCGTTGGGTTGGTACAGATGTCCTGTTCACCGGACCCCGATGCCAATCTCGACAAAGCCGCTGACCGCGTGCGCGAAGCCGCACGTGGCGGGGCAAACATCGTCTGCCTTCCCGAGCTCTTCGGCGCCCAGTATTTCTGCCAACGAGAAGATGCCGAGCTCTTCGACCTCGCCGAGCCTATACCGGGGCCTTCCACGGAGCGGCTCTCCGCCGTGGCGCGAGAGGAAAAAGTGGTGGTGGTGGCTTCCCTCTTCGAGCGCCGCGCCGCCGGGCTCTACCACAACACCGTCGCGTTACTGCAGAACGACGGATCGCTGGGTGGGATCTACCGCAAGATGCACATCCCGGACGACCCGCTCTACTACGAGAAGTTCTACTTCACACCCGGCGACCTGGGCTTCAAGGCCTTCGATACTTCGGTCGGACAAGTAGGCGCGCTGATCTGTTGGGACCAGTGGTATCCGGAAGCGGCCCGCATCACCGCTTTCGCGGCGCCAACCTGCTCTTTTATCCCACCGCCATCGGCTGGCATCCGGCGGAAAAAGAGCGCTTCGGCTCGGCCCAGTATGAGGCGTGGCAAACCATCCAGCGCTCCCACGCTATCGCCAACGGTGTGTATGTCGCCTCCGTCAATCGCGTGGGCCACGAACATGGAGACATCCGCGGCAACCGCGCTCCCGGTGTGGGACTCGAGTTCTGGGGCGGGTCGTTTATCGCGGATCCCTTTGGCCGCGTACTTGGCCCAGGCTCCCCATCACGAGGAAGCCATCCTCATCGAAGAAGTGGACTTGAAGAACCTCGAAGATACACGCCGCAACTGGCCCTTTCTGCGTGACCGGCGCATCGACTTCTACCCGCCGATCACGGCTCGCTTTCTCGACGATGGCAAATGACTCGGTAACCCCGCGCAGCCTGGGCTATCGTATGCCGGCAGAGTGGGAGCCCCACGCCGCAACCTGGCTGGCCTGGCCCCACAACGCCGCTGACTGGCCCGGCAGGTTTCACCCGATTCCCTGGGTGTATTGCGACATCATCCGCCACCTTTCCCGGGTGGAGGACGTCCACCTGCTGGTCGAAGACGGCACCGCAGAGCAGCGTGCGCGAAGCATGCTGAAAAGAACTGGCGCCCAGTTGGACCGCGTGCATTTTCATCAGTGGCCCACGAACCGGATCTGGATGCGCGACTCCGGTCCCATCTTCATCACGCGAAGCGGGTCGCAGGAAAACCCTGTTGCCATCACCAACTGGCGCTTCAATGCATGGGCGAAGTACGAAGATTGGCAACTGGACGATCAGCTGCCGTTGAAGGCGAGCGAGCTACTGCAATTGCCTAACTGGACGCCGGAAGTGGCGGCGCATCGGGTAGTACTTGAAGGCGGCAGTATCGACGTCAACGGCCAGGGCACTCTGATCACCACCGAAGAATGCCTGCTGAGCACGGTGCAGCAGCGTAATCCTGGCCTCAGCCGCGAAGATCTGGAGCGCGCCTTTCACGACTATCTCGGCATCGACCAGGTGTTGTGGATGGATCGCGGCATCGCCGGCGACGACACCCATGGCCACGTCGATGACATCACTCGTTTCGTGAATCCGAATACTATCGTCACTGTCACAGAGGCAAATGCAGCCGACGACAATCATCTTCCCCTGGCGGAAAATCTGGATCGGTTGCGCGCAGCCCGCGATCCTCAGGGCCGGCCCTACACGATCGTCGAGTTGCCTATGCCCTCTCCGGTTGTCTTTCAAGGTCAGAGGTTGCCCGCGAGCTACGCCAATTTCTACATCGCGAACGGACTGCTGCTCGTGCCCACCTTCAACGACTCCAATGACCGCAAGGCTCTGAATATCCTCGCCGACGTCTTCCCTGACCGCCAGGTAGTGGGTATCCACAGTGGTGATCTGATCTGGGGTCTGGGGACGCTGCACTGCATGACGCAGCAGCAGCCCGCAGGCGCCTGAGTCATGACCGACGTTGAGGCGCTAATCCTTGCCCTGGACGAGGCGCGCGCCGGCGCGGCTGCCGGTGAAGTCCCGGTGGGCGCCATCGTGGTTGCAAATGGCGTTGTCATGGGCCGAGGTCAGAATCGAGTTCTACGCGATCTCGATCCCACAGCCCACGCTGAGATCGTCGCGCTAAGGGAAGCGGCCCGTGCTCTGGGCAACTATCGCCTCTCCGGCTGCGAGCTATTCGTCACCCTGGAACCCTGTGCCATGTGTGCCGGTGCGATGATTCACGCCAGGCTTAGCCGCTTGATCTACGCCGCCGCAGACCCCAAGGCAGGAGCTGTCGCCTCGGTTCTGGAGGTGTTGAATCACCCCAAGCTCAATCATCAAATGGTTGTTACCAGCGGACTGCTGGCAGAGGAAAGCGGAGAGTTGCTGCGCTCTTTTTTTCGTGAAAGACGAACGTGACGTTCTGGGAATAAACACATTTCCAGGAAAGGTCCGCCGAACTGCAGATCCCTCGGCTTCGCTCGGGATGACAAAAAGGAGAGGGCGGTTGTAAGGACAGGGCGGTTGCTAAAGGAGGGGGCAGTCACCAATGGTTTTCCTACCCAACAAACGCCCTGTCCCTTGGCAAGGGTCCTCTCCTTACAACCACCCTCTCCTTTTTGTCATCCCGAGCGAAGCCGAGGGATCTGCAGTTTCGCGGACCTTTCTTGAAATGTTTTTCGATAGAGCGCAGGGACCTGCAGTTCTCCTAAACCTACCCGGCGCCCCAGGGCGGAAGCTTAAACTGAGCGGCCGAAGGTCGCTCCTACGCTCACTGAACCGTGCCCTGGGGCCTCAGCTTGCGCAGCTCCTGGGCACACTCCACCGCATTCAGAGCCGACAGCTCAAGGTTGTCGGCAGAAGCCCAAAGCCACAACCGTCGCGATTGCGAAACCCCCTCCTCATCAAAACGCACTCTGACCGAAACGTCCTCGTCGCCAATGGAATTCAGGTTGCCGGGCGCGTCGGCGTCGCCCAGGATCACCTCCAGATGAGGCGCGGAAAGAGTCGCCTCAATCTGCTCCAGCGTCACCGGCTGCTCGTACTCCACCGCGATCGAAAAAGTATGGCCGTGGAAGACGGCCGCATGAATCAGTTGCAGCGACAGTTGCGGCAAGCGTCCGCCAGAAAGCAGGGCGAAGTGGCGCCGGACCCGCGCCTCGCTATCCGCCAGGCTGATCTTTGCTGCTTCCCCAAAGGCGGCCACGGTGTTGAAGGCAACCTGCACGTCGTACACCTTCGTGGGGATGCTTTGAAAGGAAAGCAGCGTCACCGTTTGCTGATGCAGCTCGTCCAACGCGGCCTTACCATACTCCGACGCGGGCTCCAGTACGGTCGCGGACACATGGCGAATGGCCCCCGCTTGCTGCAGGCGCTCCAGCAACAAGGCGAGCACCAGCGCAGCCGGGTGGGCGGAAACAACGGCCGGCGTATGCAAATCGGGCGAGCTGGCCACGGCCGTTTCCCCCATCGCCTCCTGCACCCAGGGAGCGCACACCAATACTCCTGGTTGACCCTCCAACCCGGCGGAAAGATCCACGATGCTGGAACCGGCCCGCTGCGCGGCTTGCCAATGGCGGCGGGTTAACTCCGGCGCCCCCGCGAAGAAGGTGAAATCGACACGCTCAAAGGAGTCGGCCGTGATGGGCTGAATAAAGGTCATCTCATCACCCACCGCCTCTAATTGCCCCAAGGCCTCCTGATCGTCCAGCAGCAGGAACTCCGCAGCCGCAAAACTGGACTCCGCAAGGGCTTCGCTGAGCTGTTTGCCGCGAATGGAAGCGGCGCCAACAATCGCAATACGGTAGCTGGGGGTCATCTATTTAGCTGTCTGCTCACTGATGCAAGGGCGGTTGAGAAGGGGGTTCGCTGAGCGCCGCTGCCTCAGGCGCCGCCATCCGCCGATGGCGCCGCTGCCAGGAATAGGCGGCCCGAGCGAAGATGCCGGAAAACGTATAAACAGCGGCCAGCGCGAGAAGAACATATTGAGAGAAAGCAACCGTGGCATAGATCGCCAGTCCCATCAGTACGATGCGTTGAAACGGATGGCGGTCGGAAAGGTCGATTTCTTTCCCGCTCCAAAAGCGCCAGGTACTGACCATCAGCAGGCCTATGAGTAACACCAGCACCATCCACATGATCGCCACCCGCCAGTTGGGCACGGGCGTTCCCAAAAAGAAGTGGACGACCGCGGCAATCACTCCGGCGGCCGCCGGGATGGGCATGCCCACGAAGTATTTTCGCCCGGGACGGCCGGGATTTGTAGGTACAGGGCTGACGCTGATGTTGAAGCGCGCCAGGCGTCCGGCGCCGCAGAGCAAAAAAAGAAAACACACGAACGCGCCCCACTGCACCACGTGCTGCCGCAGGCCCAGGATCCATGGCCGTAGGAAGCGTTTGAAAGCCCCAGGTGAAGGCGAGGAGACTGGGAGCGACGCCAAAGGTGATGACGTCGGCGAGCGAGTCGAGCTCCTTGCCGAACTCACTGGTGGTTTTGGTCATGCGAGCAATGCGGCCATCAATGGCATCGAATGGGATGGCGAAGCCAATGGCCAGTGCGGCATAGTCGAAATGCCGCGGCTCCTGCACCGATCCCTGCAGGCTTTGCGTAATGGCGTAGTAGCCGGCCGCGATATTGCCTGAGGTAAATAGCGAGGGCAGGATATACAGACCCCGGCGCAAGCGGCCTCTCCGCTGGCGCTCGGGCGATCTGAGGCCGGCACGCTTCAAGCAAAACTCTCCTGCAGAACATCGAGCGACTCTTCGTCCTGCGGCGGATGAATATCGGCTAAAACGGAAGCGCCTCCTTTGACCCGATGGCCGAGAGCGACGCGGATATGCGCGTGGCCGGGCAAGATCACGTCCACGCGGGAGCCGAACTTGATCAGGCCCACCCGCTCCCCGCGCTCCACAAAATCCCCTACTTTAAAGCGGAAAACGATGCGGCGGGCGAGTATCCCGGCAATCTGGCTAAAGGTTACATCGAACTCATCGCCCTGAACCGTCACTATATTCTGCTCGTTCTTTTCCGCACAGTGGCGGCTGAGCGCATTCAGGTGTTGGCCCTTCTGGTAGCGAACCTCGCGCACGGTTCCCGCGATCGGAGAGCGGTTGACATGAACATCGAAAACGCTGAGGAAGATGCTCAGGCGAATCCGCTCGCCGGCCGGGGTCTGGATGCGGGCGACCTCTGTAATCTTGCCGTCCGCCGGCGAAACCACCAGGCCCGCCTCAGCCGGCACTGGACGCTCGGGATCGCGAAAAAACCAGAGGAAAAAGCAGGCCAGCAGGATAGGTATCACCGCCCAGATCCAATGCCCGGTTACCAGAAACACCAGAACGCCGGCCGCAATGAACCCAAATCCATAAAAATATCCGTCACGAACCATGTTTTCGATCAAACCCTTGGGGAATTATAGAGGTACCGAGGTATGGGGAAGCAATGGCGCCTGCAGCACCAGTGCATCTTCCACCGGAGCCGAGTAGTAGGCATGCCGGACCCCCGCGGTGGAAAAGCCGTAGCGGCGATAAAGAGCGTGAGCGGCGGTGTTGGACGCCCTTACCTCCAGCCGCACCGTAGAGGCTCCGGCTTTTGCCGCCCAAGCCATGCAAGCGGCGATCAGGGCGCTTCCTACGCCCTGACGGCGGCAATTCAGCTCCACAAACAGGCCCTCGACCTCAGCCGCGGCCTCCTGCCGCAACCAGCTGACTACGGCAAAGCCGGCAACCTTGCCGCCGCTATCCGCGACCAATCCGCAACGCTAGCAGCCGGTCCGAAGGCTCGGCGAGCAGTATCTGTTCGTAATCGCGCCGGTTCCAGTGCGGAGCCTCCAAAGACTCGGCGGCAAGCACCAACACGGCGTCAAGATCCTGCTCCGCCAGATTGCGGACCAGAAGACTCACGCCCCCACTCTGGCGGCGCGCAAAACCTCAGCATCGGAGCGGCGGAGATAGTTCGCGTCCAGCGTTTCGAGGTCGTCAAAGTCGCCCGCACGAAAGCGGCCCAGGGAAAAACGAAGCGCCTCGGCCGCATCGGGTGGTTGCACGTAAACCGGTCCGCAGATGGCAAGAGCAGAACAAGCGCTGGCGGAGGCGTCATCGGCGCGGCTCTCATCGCAAACCAGCACCCCTGCTCCGGGCTGCTTGGCGGCGGCCACCGTCTCCTCTCCGCTCAGAAGCATTTCGCCCAGGCTGTTGCCGTTCCGGTATTCGCCCACGTAGTATTCACCGCGACCTGCATCCACCGCGGCCAGCACATGGGGCAGACCGCTCGCGTTCGCCAGCAACGCTAAACGGGAGAGTGCAATCAAGGGGATCCCGGCTCCTTCGGCCAGCCCTTTGGCGGTACTCAAACCCACCCGGATACCGGTAAAGCTTCCTGGCCCCTTGACCACCACGATAGCCTCAATATCGCGCAGGGTCGCATTTTGGCTCTGGAGCAACGAGGCAATCTCGGGAATCAGGCGGGCCGAATAAGTGCGCACTGCAAGCTCAGCCGTGGCGACAATCCGGACTTCGTTCTCGTCAGCCACGCCAAGAGCCACGCTGGCTGTGTTTCCGCAGGTATTGAGAGATAGAAGCATGGGGCCCTTTAAACCGCGGAAATAGGATCCTGGCAGATTTCCAGCAACACGCCGTTGGCAGCGGATGGGTCGACCAGAAAATGCAAGCCGCCCGCCGGCGCCAATCTCGATTTCATCCGAGAGCAGCCGGTAGCCCGCCTGCTTCATCTCTTCGAATGCGCCCGAGATGTCATCCACATGCAGCGCTACGTGGTGCACGCCTTCTCCATGTTGTTCCAGGAACCTGGCTACGGAGGTTGTCTTGTCCAGCGGTTCCAGCAACCGGAGCCGGCTGTCGCCCAGGGGAATCATCACGCTGCGCACTCCTTCGTCCTCCTCTTCTTCCTTCAGCACCGTGAGGCCCAGGGCCTGGTAGAGCCGCTGGGCTTGCTCAATACTCCTGACCGCAATGCCCAGGTGGTCGATATTTGCCATTCTTCTCTCCTAACGCTCGCATTAATTGTTCCAACATCTGCGGTACAAGCTGGTAGGGATTTTGTTGTCCAAGCGCCACCTGGTGACTGATCGTCTCCAGTATCTGGTTGCTCAGGCCGCGTCCGCGCAATGCGCGCAGCAATTCGTGATGCATCATGTCCATGACTCGTGCGCGCCAGTGCATCTCTCGCCGGGCGGCTAGTCTTCCCTCCTGTGCCAGGAAGGACCAGAACTCATCGATTGCGTGTTCCAGTTCTTCGATGCCGGCGCCCGTGGTGGCGATGGTTCGGACCACGGGGGGTATCCAGCTTCCGTGTTCGGCCGCCAACGACTGCATCGCTCGCACTTCTCTTTCTACGTTATCGGCGCCATCGCGATCGCTCTTGTTGACCACGAAAATATCCGCAATCTCCATAATGCCAGCCTTGAGACTCTGGACATCGTCGCCCATGCCCGGCACCAGGACCACGACAATGATGTCAGCCAGGCGAACGATGTCGATTTCATCTTGTCCGACACCCACAGTTTCGACCAGCAGACGCTGCTTGCCGCTGGCTTCGATGACCATGGCAACATCTGCGGAAGAACGAGCGAGGCCGCCCAGCGAGCCGCGGGTGGCCATGCTTCGCAAGTAGAAGCCAGGGTCAGCTTCGTGTTCCCGCATGCGGATCCGATCGCCCAGGATGGCTCCGCCGGTGTAGGGGCTGGTGGGATCAACCGCGACCACTCCCACGGTCTGCTGGTGCGCTCGATATCTGCGCGCGAGCCCGTCGACCAGTGTGCTCTTGCCGGCGCCGGGAGAGCCGGTAATACCGATACGCATGGCGGAGCCGTGTAGAGCAAAGCAGCAGGAAAGAATCTGCCAGGCGGAGGGCGCATCGTCCTCCACCAGCGACACGGCCCGCGCCAGCGCGCGTATGTCTCCCTTGCGCAAGCGTGCGACCAATTCCGTCACTTCCGGGGTACAGGTATCCTGGCTGGTCTCGCTCTTCATCCCTATCGATCATACGATTTCCGCCTTCGCTCATAGTTTTCGTAATGCGTACGCCAGCATTTCCAAGAAAGGTCCGCAGAACTGCAGATCCCTCGGCTGCGCTCGGAATGACATATAGGAGAGGGCTGTTGTAAGGAGAAGACCGTTGCTAAAGGGCAGGGTG
>CAWJZH010000020.1:0-55149 GCA_963847155.1 uncultured Acidobacteriaceae bacterium
GACGCCGATGCAGCGACCCGCCGGGGAATCGTGGTCATGAACACGCCCGGCGCCAATGCCATCGCCGTGGCTGAGCTGACCATCGGATTGATGCTGGCCCTGGCGCGTCAACTGCCCCGCGCCAACACGCTGTTGCACGCCGGCAAATGGGAAAAGAAGTCGCTCCAGGGAGCCGAGCTGCGCGGCAAGCAACTCGGCATTCTCGGTCTGGGCCGTGTGGGACTTGAAGTGGCGCGTCGGGCCAAGGCTTTCGGCATGGAGCTGTTGGGGCACGATCCTTTCGTTGCGCCCGCTGTTGCCCGCGAGAATGGTGTGCGGCTCTGCTCCGTGGACGAGCTATTCCGTAGCGCCGATTTTCTAACCTTGCACGTAGGGCTTACCCCGCAAACTGCGGGCATCATCAACGCCGCAACGCTGGCTACGATGCGCAAAAACGTGCGCATCGTCAACTGCGCTCGCGGCGAGCTGATCGATGATGCGGCCCTGGTGGCGGCACTGAAGTCCGGCCAGGTAGCCGGTGCCGCCCTTGACGTCTTCAGCCAGGAGCCCTTGAAGGACTCACCCTATTTCGGTTTGGATAATGTGATCCTGACCCCCCACATTGCCGGTTCCACGGGCGAGGCCCAGGAGGCGGTTGGGGTGCAGATCGCCCAGCAGGTCAAGGAGTATCTGAAATTCGGAGTGGTGCAGAACGCGGTCAACCTGCCCTCCATGACGTACGAGGAATATCAGGAAGTTTCCCCCTACATCCTCATGGCCGAGCGCCTGGGCGCCTTCCTCTCGCCCCTCGCAGCGGGAAATCTTGAGAGCATCCACATCTCCTATAGCGGGCGTCTGGCGCAGGGCAAGACCGAGTTGGTCCGCAACGCCGCCATACAAGGCGTGTTTGCGAACTCGGAAAATGTCAATCGCATCAATGCCCTTTCTGTGGCTGCGGAGCGTGGCATCCGGGTGCACGAAGATAAGAAGGAAGAAGGATCGGGCGGTGCGGGAACGGTGCTCAAGATTACCCTGCATACCGGGACTGGAGACACCACTGCGAGCGCCACCGTGCTGCATGGAAGTTCGCCGCGCTTGCTCGCCTGCGATGGCATCGACATCGAAGCTCCGCTGCACGGAAACCTGCTCTTCATCCGCAACCTCGACGTGCCCGGCGTGATCGGCCGAATTGGCACTATTCTCGGCGAGCATAAAATGAATATTGCCAACTTTGCGTTAGGACGGAGCGTACGAACGGGCCGGCACAACGCGCTCGCAGTGGTGCAGATCGATGGCCGTGTAGCACCGTCGGTCCTGGTCGCATTGCAGTCAACGGAAGCGATTACCGAGGTTCGCCTGATCGAGCTGGCCGACCGCCAGCCAACGCCCGTAGCTACCGAATGAAGGAAGATAAATGCCGCTATACGAATACCAGTGCAAAAGCTGCGGACATCGATTTGAACGGATTCAGTCCTTTTCTGCCCCCGACGAAAAAGAATGCCCGGTCTGTCAGGGCGAAGTGGAACGGTTGATTTCCACTCCGGCCCGCCCGCACTTCAAGGGTTCGGGTTTCTACTCCACGGACTATGCTGCCAAGCCCGCTGGCTCCTCCAAGTCGCCGGACGGAAATAGCGGCTCAGACGGCGGTTCCACTGCTGGGGACAAGGGTGGAGCGGATAAGGGATCAACTGACAAGCCGGCTGCGAAGACGGAAACCGCTCCGGCTGCCGCCCCATCTACTTCCTCAAGCAAATCCGACTAATCTCAGGGCCGGAGTGGAATTCCACGAGTCTCGACCTCAAAGTGTTCATGGTGGACGGAAATGCGTCACTCATGATCTCGCATATGTAGGGATGTAAAAACCTTGTCCTGCGGGAATCGTGTGAAGAACACGGCCTTCAGCTCGTGTGTGAGAACTCCATTTCCAAGCTCAGTGCCGAAGGGACGGCTGAAAATCAGAGCTGTCCAAATTAGCGGAGGGACTGGCTTTCTGAGGATGTAACTTGTTGATTGCTTTGAAGCGCGCTTGGAGGAATAAAATTCTGGTTGCATGTAGAACGTCTGCTGCCCAGATTGAATTTAAACGATGCCTCGGCTCAGCAACCGCCCTTTCCTTGCAACAACCCTCTCCTTTTTGTCATCCCGAGCGCAGCCGAGCGGATCTGCTGTGCGCCATTCGTGTGTCCCGCTCCTACCGGGTCCACAACCTCCACTAGTCATCCACCGAACCCTCCTGGAAACATCAATCTCCCCGTTGTTATTCCGGGTTTCCAGGAGTAGTCCGTAGAACTGCAGATCCACTCGGCTGCGCTCGGGATGACAAAAAGGAGAGGGTTGTTGCAAGGAAAGGGGGGTGCTGGAGGAAAGGGCGGTTGCTGAACCAAGGCATTTTTAAATCTAATTTTGGACACGTCATGCTGAAAATAGCCCAGGACGCCAGTCCTGGATTGGGTGAAGCATGATCCAGTGCCGTAGGGACGGCTGAAAATTTCCAGGATTGAGTCACGGCCTATTTTCAGCCGTCCCTTCGGGACTGAGCTTGTCGCCTAAAAATTTAACGGCTAGCAGTAGCCGGCAGAATCTCCGCCACGTCCACCCACTGTGTCGGGTAGTCACCCGTGTAGCACGCAGTGCAATACTGATTGCCCTCGCCCCCGTCGCACGCCTTTTCCAATCCTTCCAGCGACAGGTAACTAAGCGAATCTGCTTCAATGTACTGCCGAATTTCTTCGACCGAAGAGTTGGCGGCGATCAACTCGCTCTTGTTCGGTGTATCGACTCCGTAATAACAGGGGGAAATCGTCGGCGGGCAGCTAATCCGGAGATGTACTTCCTTCGCTCCCGCCGCGCGCACCATACGCACGATCTTGCGGCTGGTAGTCCCGCGAATAATCGAATCGTCGATCAGGATAATCCGCTTACCCTCAAGCAAATTCCGCACCGGGTTCAGCTTGAGCTTTACACCAAAATCCCGCACCCGCTGTTCCGGCTCAATGAACGTGCGCCCCACATAGTGATTGCGGATCAGCCCGAAGTTGAAAGGAATTCCACTCTCCGCCGCGTATCCCAGGGCCGCCGTAACGCCAGAGTCAGGGACCGGCACAACCAGGTCGGCATCGACCCCGGATTCGATCGCCAGGCGCCGCCCCATCTGCTCCCGGCTCGCCTGGACCCATCGGCCGAAGATTTTGCTGTCGGGCCGGGCAAAGTACACATGCTCGAAAATACAGCTCGCCTGCCGTATGCCGGTCGCGTACTGCACCGAAAAGACACCGTCGCGCGTCACCATCACCACTTCGCCAGGCCGCACATCGCGCTCGTACTTGGCGCGCAGCAGATCAAACGCACAAGTCTCCGATGCGAACACCACGGTGTCGGGTCCATCCGGATTGCTGATACGCCCCATGGAGAGCGGCCGGAAGCCATACGGGTCACGCGCAGCAAAAATGCGGTCCCGGGTCATCATCACAATCGAGAAAGCGCCCGTTACCTGGCGTAGAGAATCGCCGATCGCCTCGATAAGGGTATTCGCGTTGGAGTGTGCAATCAGTTGCACAATGATCTCTGAGTCGCTGGTGGTCTGAAAGTAAGCGCCCTCGCGCTCCAGCCGCGTGCGCAGCGTGCCCAGGTTCACCAGGTTGCCATTGTGCGCGATGGCGATCAAGCCCCGCGTCGAATCCACCCGGATCGGCTGCGCATTCAGCAGCGCCGAATCGCCCGTGGTCGAATAGCGAGTGTGTCCGATCGATAATTCGCCGGGCAATTTGGCCAGCACGTCATCAGTGAAAATATCAGCCACCAGGCCCATGCCCTTGATGTTGTAAAGGTTGGTGTAATCGGCCGTGGCGA
Organism: uncultured Acidobacteriaceae bacterium; assembly: GCA_963847155.1. GTDB lineage: Bacteria > Acidobacteriota > Terriglobia > Terriglobales > Acidobacteriaceae > PALSA-350. Next base: position 3,829 of record CAWJZH010000020.1, read on the forward strand.
TGCCCGCGGACTCCTGCCCGCGATGCTGCAGCGCGTACAGAGCGAGATAAGCCTGCCGCGCCGCGTCGGGATGGCCGTGCACCGCGACCACTCCGCACTCTTCCCTCAACTTATCCAGATGCTCGATGGCTGTACTCTCCATGCCCTAGCTTCTTACCGGCGAGTCGTTGCGTAACAGCGCCGGTAGTGCGGAGGACCACACGTTGCGCAGCCCGGAGACTCGTTCCCGGATCAGCACCCGGCTGTCGACCGCAAGCTCAAAGAGATCAGTTACGGTTTCACCCAGTGTTGCCACCATCAGACCCGGGTAGTTCGCAACCAGCTTCTCGATCCGGGCCACCGATGCTTTGGAGCAACTGAGAATGCACTGGCTGGCCGTTTCGCCAAATAGATCCCATTCCGCCGGAAGATCCGGGGCTTTGGAAAGATTGGCACGCACGCCGACTCCATGACAAAAAGAACCTTCCGCCAAAGCCACCGCGATGCCACCGTCGGAGACATCTCGCGCGGAGTGGATCAGATCCTGCTTTGCTAACTCCGCCAGGCAGCGATGAAGGTTGGCTTCTACCGCCAGATCCAGGCTTGGCGGAGTGCCCCACATCGTGGAAAGAACTCTTCTGGCGTACTCCGAGGAACCAAACTCCTGCATGCGCTCCTCCAGCGGTGAAACGAGTGCGGGAGCGATCAGCAGCACCGCATCGCCGGCACGCTGGAAATCCGGCCCGACCGCGTTGCCGATTTGGTCCAGAATGCCCACAATCCCGATCACCGGGGTAGGATAAATGCCCTGGCCGCGGGTCTCGTTATACAGCGACACATTGCCCCCTGTGATCGGCGTTCCCAGGGCAACGCACGCTGCGGAGATGCCGTCGATTGCCAGCGAAAGCTGAGCCATGATCTCCGGCTTTTCCGGGTTACCGAAATTAAGGCAGTTGGTGGCCGCTACCGGCGTCGCGCCCGTGCACGCGACCTTGCGCGCAGCCTCGGCAACGGCGTGCGACGCTCCCAGCTTGGGATCCAGGTAGCACCAGCGTTCATTGCCGTCGAGCGCCATCGACAGGCCGCGATCGGTGCCCTTGATGCGCATCACACCGGCCTCGCCACCCGGGCCCTGCACCGTGTTGGTCTGCACCATCGAATCGTACTGCTCGTGGATCCAGCTCTTGGAACAGACATTCGGGGAAGCCAGCAGCGCCCGCAGCTCGTCCGCATAGTTTGGGGCAGCGGCGCTCAGCGTCCCTTCGAAGAAAGTGAGCTCATCCAGCACTTGCGGCGGCGGACTCAGCCGAACCGGCGCCTTCCACTCCCCAACCGGCCGATGATACAGCGGAGCATCATCGGTGAGCGATTGGTTAGGAATATCCGCGACCAATTGGCCGTGGTGGAGAATGCGCAACCTGGGTTCTGCGATCACCTCACCCACGATCACAGCGTCGAGACCCCATTTTTCGAAGACCCGAATCACCTCGTCTTCGCGGTCCTTGTCTGCCACCAGTAGCATCCGCTCCTGGCTTTCGCTCAACATGATTTCGTAGGCAGACATGCCGGATTCGCGCTGGGGCACGTGGTCCAGTTCTACTTCCAGCCCCACGCCACCACGGGCGCCCATCTCGCAGGTCGAGCAGGTGAGCCCGGCAGCCCCCATATCCTGAATACCCACGACGGCGCCGGTGCGCATAGCCTCTATGCACGCCTCCAGCAGCAGCTTCTCCATGAAGGGGTCGCCCACCTGCACGTTGGGCCGCTTCTGTTCTGCGCCTTCTTTGAACTCTTCGCTGGCCATGGTGGCCCCGTGGATGCCGTCGCGCCCCGTCTTCGCACCCACATAGATCACCGGATTGCCAATGCCGGCGGCCTTGGCATAAAAGATTTCATTCCGCCTGACCAAGCCCAAAGCAAAGGCGTTCACCAGGGGATTGCCTGAATAGCAAGCGGCGAAACGAGTCTCCCCGCCCAGGTTGGGGACGCCAAAGCAATTTCCGTAACCTGCTATCCCGCTGACTACCCCTTCGAGCAGGGAATGGTTTTTATGCACGACCGCGGAGGCGGATGGGTCCTCGCCCAACTCCTCCTCGACGATGGGCCCGAACCGCAGGGAATCCATCACGGCGAGGGGCCGGGCGCCCATGGTAAAGATGTCGCGCAGGATCCCGCCGACACCGGTCGCGGCGCCCTGAAAGGGCTCGATGAACGACGGGTGATTGTGGGACTCGATCTTGAAGGCGCAGGCCCAGCCATCGCCAACGTCGATGATGCCTGCATTCTCTCCCGGCCCCTGGACCACCCGGTCGCTGCGCGTCGGTAGCCGCTTCAAATGCACGCGTGAAGACTTATACGAGCAGTGTTCACTCCACATCACGCTGTAGATGCCCAGCTCCGTCAGCCCAGGGTCCCGCCCGAGGGCGGCAACGATACGTTGATACTCGTCGGGTGTGATGCTGTGCTGGGCCAGAAGTTCCGGCGTAATGGGGACTGATTCCAGGTCCACGGAGAGCGACTCAGGTTTCATGCGGTTAAATCCATTGTCGCATGTTGCAGGAGTGTGACGGAGAGAAAGGACTTAGCCCCAGGGTAGAGCGCCCTATTTCCCGACGCTGGATTCCGCCATGTTGAGAAAGACGTTCGTCATGCTTTCTGCGCCTCCGTCGGAGCCCTGAATCAGCATGATGGAGATCAGGTTATTGTTGGGATCGATCCAGCCCTGGGTCCCGAAAGCTCCACCGTGGCCGTAGCTGCCGATCGTATGCCCCGCCAACTCACCGAGGGGGTCTGTCACCACCTCCCACGCCAAGCCATAATCGGAGCCGCGCATCCATCCCACCGGTTGAATGCCGGTGGTCTGGGGCTCCGTCATCACATGCACCGAAAATGGTGACAAATAGCGGTGGCCTTCATAAACACCGTCGTTGAGCATCATGCGGTAGAGGTGCAGCAGGTCTTCAGCGGTGGAGTAAAGACCCCATCCGGGCGCGGGAAACACGGCACCCTGGCGATGCTTCGCTGGGTCGCCGCCCAGGATGCTTGCCGGTGAGCGCACCAGCTTCCCGTCTTTATGTGCGTAGACCATGGCGATACGGTCGACTTTGTCCGCCGGCGGAAAGAAGAAGCTATCCTTCATCCCCAACGGCCGAAGCACGTGTTCCGTAATGTAATCGACATATTTCTCGCCCGAGCAGACTTCGATGATGCGCCCCAGAATCTCAATCCCGGGGCTCGAATAGCTCCACTGTGTGCCCGGTTGAAAGAGCAGAGGCTGCTTGGCGAGCGCCTTGACGACTTCGTCCAGCGGAACGCTCATCGTTTGTGCGTAGTCTCGTATGCCGGCGGGTCCGGGGTAATCCTGAATGCCCGCGGTATGGGTAAGCAGGTCGCGGATCGTAATGGCGTGGTTTGGGATTGCCAAGCGCGCGGCGTCGGGGCCGACCGTAGTGGCAACTTTCAGATCGTGAAACTCAGGCAAATAGAGATCGACTGGGTCGCGCAGCGCCAGCTTGCCTTCTTCGGCCAGCATCATGATGCCGATCGCGGTGACCGGCTTGGTCATCGACATAATCTGAAAGATCGTGTCTTTGCGCATGGGGTGGTCCGCTTCAATATCGGCCATGCCTGCCGCCTCGAACTCCACAATGTCGCTGCCGTGGGCCACAAGAGTGACCGCCCCGGCGACGGTCTGCCGGTCGATGAACGACTTTATTCGCTGTGGGATCTGCGACAGAACTTCCTGATCCACGCCGGCAGCTTTTCCGCCCGACTGAGCGACGGCGGAAGATAAGGACAAACCAACGCTGAGCAACATCAGAAAAACCAATAGTTTTTGCACGCAGAACAGCTTAGCTCAGTTGCGTAGCGGCGCCAAACTGAAATGGCTTTTCTGGCATAGTGCAACGAAAGCCGAATCGGTAGCCCGGGCACTCGAACCGATTCAGCGCTGGAAACGCGAAGGGTCAAGGTCTCTTTTGAGACCTGGGATCCTCCTAGGACAGGTGATTAGAGTCCGGCCCTCAATCCCAGGGTGACGCAATATCCCGTGCTCGCTAACTCTTATGATGATTCTGCACCGGTCGCGCACGCAGCCGTTTGGCCGCACTCAGGCTGACCGTTAAAGGCAGATTTGTGCTCGACTTGTATACACTGCCCGTCTTGGCCGTGAACGTCCCGTCCAGGTTCAGTGTTGATGTTCCTGCGATGGCGCTGGCACTGCCCGTCAGCGTCAACGTACGGAATAAGATCCCGGCGGAGGTTACGCCTGGTGCGCCCCAGGAGGCCGTGATACCTTTCGGCAACCCCGAGGAGATGCTGATACTCGACCAGCCGGAATTGGCCGCCAGGACTGTTCCTCCCAGCGGTGCGGCTGTCACCGTCACGGTTGCGGAGGAAATAGACGACATCGCGAGTGTCTGCGGTGACACAGCCAACACCACGCCCAGCGCGGGTTGCACTTGCAGCGTGATGCTCCTGTTGGCGGAAACGCCATCCCCGGCGACAGTAACCACCACGGTGGCCAACGACGGCTGAGTCGTAGCAGACGCCGTCAGCGTCAGCGTCTCGTTGTTGGTGCTGATACTTGCGGGAGGCGTCGCCGGGTTGGCCGACCATTTCGCGCTGACGCCCGCCGGCAGGCCGCCTACCGAATAGCCGATCATGCCGGTAAAGGACCCACCGGTGACCGCGGTGAGGCCCACGGTACCGGAAGTGCCCTGCACAACTGCCAACGATGTAGACGCTGCATTGAGCGCCAGGGTAGGCAGCGGCGTCACTGTGAGCGTGTAGGTTGAAGTCTGCGTACCCGTGGTATCAGTACCGGTGATGACAATGTTCTTTGCCCCCGATGCAATGGTCGACGCTGCCGTTATCGTCACAGTAGCCGTTGTGCCAGGGGTGATCGATGCCGGGCTGATGCTGCCTGCCAAGCCGGGAGCCGCGGTTGCCGTGAGCGAGACCTTATTCTTGGCGCCACCGCTTTCTGTCACGCTGAGTGTAAAGGTAGTCGTTCTGCCGGGGAGCAGGGTCCCCTGGGTGGCCGACGGCGTCAGCACAAAATCTATTTTCGGATTAGTCGTGCTCGACCCGCTGCCCCACTCGGCCACCAGCAACGATCCGTCCACCGATCCCAAACCGGTGGCGAGATTGTACGCAGCGCCACTCGCCGTGAAGCCGCCTACGCCCGGCACGTTGTTGCTTCCAGAGGGCGTGGCGTGGAAAGGATTTTTGCTCGCGTTGAGCAAAGCGTAGAGCGATGGATTGGCGTTGCCCTGGCCCACTCCGCCCTTGCTTTGGTCCACCAGTGCCATTAGACCCGCAATCGAGGGCGATGAGGCCGAGGTGCCGGAGATTACGTAATAGTTGCCGTTCTCGATGATGATGTAGCCGTCGTGTGCGGAGGCCGACACCGCGAGATCCGGAACGGCCCGCATCCCATTGGCTGCCCCGATCCCGCTGACGCCCCGTTGCCACGCCGGTTGGCTGAAGTAGAGGCTTACTCCGCCGCCCGAGGCCCACAAACCCGAACCGCCCTTGGCAGCGCTTTCATTCCATACCTCTTCCGGAATGTAATTCAGTGCTGAACCGGACCCCGTTCCGTTGTTCGCAGCCCAATAAGCAGTCGAATTGGAACCCTCGTTGAATTCAGTTCCACCCACGCAGGTGGAGTACGGCGAGCTGCATAGTCCATTCACGCCTGCGCTCGATGCCGAATTGGAGGAACCGCTATAACAGCCCGCCGCGCCCGCATCCCCGGAAGACACAAAGGAAGTGATGCCCTCACTCGCTGCCTGCTGCCACAAGCTGTTATAGAAGGACAATTCGGCCGAGCCCATCTCCGCTTCGCAGCTTCCATAACTCGTGCTCATGACGGTAGCGGTTGCATGGTTCACCACGTATTGCGCGGACAAGTCGATGCCATCTGTAGTCGAACTGGAAGCACCCACTACAAATTTGACCGTGGCCGAAGGAGCCACAGCGCCGGACCACTCGACATCCAGCGTGGATTCGTCCTGATCGCCGGCGACCAGCCCCGGATTCGTGCTCACCAGGATCACCGTCGGGTTGCGTGCGGGGAGGCCCGCGCCGGCACGAAACGCAGAAATATCGGCTAAATTTATGTTGCTCCGCCCAACGATCGCGATCGAGGTTCCCGCACCATTGGTCCCCGCTTTGTAAAGCGGGTTCAGGTCGTAGATGGCTGCCCAATCCGCCGGAAACAGGTAATGAGTGCCCCCGCTCGTGTACCGCGGACGGACTTCCAGGCTCACTCGTGACTGGATGTCCGAAACGTGGCGGAAATTATGCAGCGACAGAATTCCGCTCACAACGCCGGCCATCGCTGCAGGAATTTGCGGGTCTTGCGTATTCCCGATGTGATTCACGCCGCCCACCAGGAAGCGGTGAATTTGGGTATGAAACGTATCCTCAACCTGTCCTGCATTGCCGGAAAAGGTGATCTGCCGGTGATTCACGGCGATCTCATTGACCACAAACCCATGCCCTGTCAGCCAGCCGCTAATCCTGGACAGATCCTGCTGGCTTGCCCCAAAACGGGAACCATATTCGGCTGGAGTGAGCCATTGGTGGTACAAGGGCGAATGCGGATCATGCTGTGCTTCTACTAGCGTATCCAACCCTGCCTGCTGCGCCGCCGAAGGTTCGAGTTGAAGCACCATGTGCTCCAACGGCGTCTCCGGGGTCACCCCTCCTTGGTCAAGTCCCCCCGCGCCATCGGATGTACGTTTCCCTGCAGGGTTGTTACCTGCGTTTCGTCAATCCGGGCCGCTACCCGGCTGGTGGGTGCTTGTGCCGGGGCAGATGTGCCGAATCCGTACATAACCAAAAAGGCGAAAAGAGACGAGCAGAATTTGACTTGCTTAGGCATTCATATCCCTTCAGGACGGCCAGCCGAATTTCGGCGTCTCTGGTCTATCGGTCTGCCTGGCGGCAAGTCCGGCACTTATCTGCGGGATGGAATTACTTAAGTTTTCGCGCGATTTGCAGCAGTTACGATTGGCGTCTGGATAGGCTGGCAATCAAGGCCGACGAAATAGCAACGATTAGCTACGCCAGACATCGGCGACCGCCCGCACGTGTTCGGGTCCGGTGCGGCAACAGCCCCCGATCCACTGTGCGCCCTTGTTTCGCCATCCCCGCGCCAATTCGCCGAACTCCTGTATTTGCCCATCGCCCTGCCAGCACCGGTGCACCGCGTCCCACGACTCCCCGGAATTCGGATAGACGACGATCGGCTTACCCGTGACCTCGGCCAACTCCCCGATCAGGCTGCCGATGAGTTCGGGTGCGGTGCAATTGACACCGATCCCGATCACCTGTGCTTGTCCTTCGAGTAATTCGGCGCATGCCCGCAGAGTTTCGCCATGCGAAACGTGGTGTCCATCCCGGCAGGTAAAACTTAAATACACCGCCAAGCTGGGATAAGGGATAAGCGCGGCCAGAATGGCCTTGGCTTCTTCGAGGGAGGGAATACTCTCGAACGCCAGGAAGTCGGCATTGGTTTCTGCCATCACGGCAACTCGCCGGGTATGGAATCCCACCAGGTCATCGAAGGAACAAGCGTAATTGCCGTGATACTCAGACCCGTCGTGCAGCATTGCGCCGTAGGGCCCCAGCGAAGCACCAATCCAGATCCTGCGTGGTGAACCGGCCTGGTACTCGCGTCTGACTTTTTCGGCGATGGAGACCGAGGCGCGAAGAGCGTTCTCTGCCGCCGTGGTGGCACTTGGGGCGTCATAGCCGATCTTCCGAAAACCTTCTGCGGAGACCTGGTAGCTGGCGGTCAGCAGGCAATCGGCTCCCGCCTCGAGATAATCGCGATGTACGGCGGCAATGGCTTCGGGTGAGCTCTCCAGCACATGAGCGGACCACAGCGGCCCGGAGAGGTCAAAGCCTTTTTGTTCCAGTTCGGTGGCCATGGCTCCATCGAGAACATGCAAGCCGGTCAGGTCGAGTTGGTGGAACGGTTTCATCGTTGTGGGAGTTATGGGGCTCCAGACCGCAGTGTACGGCTTGTCCGGGTGGGGCCCTATCTTCTGATACACTCTGTTGTAGTTCAGGGGCGTTGACAAAGGCACCAGGCAGGAGCCTTTCGGTCGGTAAACGTCCTTCCAACCGCAAGTTCGGGGAGTGGCTCAGCCTGGTAGAGCACCTGGTTCGGGACCAGGGGGTCGGAGGTTCGAATCCTCTCTCCCCGACCATTTCAAGCCTTTTGATTTCATCCATTTAAAGCAGTCTTGCCGGGCTTGGGATAACCAAAGACAACCGCAGGTTTGGCCGGCGATTCTTTCCGCGCGGGCTCTTGCGTGCGCCCGATGATTTCGGACGTCGCCTCATCCCAGAGTTCCGCGGCGCTTGCCTCATCGTTCTTCATCGCGTGTGCGTAGAAGTCCAGGGTGACTTGACTGTTCGCATCGCCGAGTCGCTCGCTGACAATCGGAATGGGAACATGCTTGCTCAGCATCATCGATGCGTGGAGATGGCGCAGCGAATGGAGAGAGGCATCGATCCCAGCCTTTTGCATGAATTCGCTGATCCGGCCGGTCACTCGATCGGGACTGTAGTAGCTCCGGTCGGGCGTCGGAAAGACCAGGTCGTTTGCCTTGTAATCCGATCCGAAAAGTGATTTCTCGTGGTCTATCTGCTTCTTGTGTTCGAGCAGCACCTGCAGCGTGGTTCGCGAGACTCGAACGTACCGCGTTTTCCGTGATTTCGTGCTCTTGATTTCAAAACCTGCCTTAGTCTCCGATACCGATTTCGAGACGGATACGACTCCGGCCTTTGCGTCGATATCAGGCCACTGTAGAGCGAGCAGTTCACCACGCCGGCAACCCAGGCCGCGGCAAGCACGCAGAACGCGTAATAGCGCGTGCCCTGGACCTGGTCGAGGAACCGCTCGTATTCGTCCGCCGGCGGAATCTGGACTTCTTTCTTATGCGCGGTTAGTCGGTCGACGTCGTCCATCGGATTGGGCGGCGGGATCATTTTTCTTTCACGGCCTTGTCCAGCGCCTGAGAGACCAGCGCTGCGATCTCTCGAACAGTCTTCGGAGATAGGGGGCCGCCGTCCGGATGCTCTGCTGTCTTCCTGCCGCCGCTCACGAGCAGCGAATCGAAATGTTGCTCCAGTGCCATTTGAGTGAGCTTTTGTAGGGGTACATCGCCGAACAGCTGTTTGCGGAGGAGTTGATCCGCGCTTAGCTTCCCCTTGAGCCGATGGGAAGATCGGCCCGTGCTAATCACTCAAGGCGAAACGTTCACGCTGCGGCATGGTGCGCGGGGAGAACCCGCGACAAGCTTCGTCTTTAGGCTCCATGAAACACCCGGCGTGGATGCACTTAATTCATCACCATCTGGAGCGCGGCGGTCACTCGCGGCGCAGTTCGCTTTGAGAGAAGCGAAGCTGCTCGCAAGAAACCTTGTTCGAACAATCGCAGGCAAGCCAACCATACCCTTCCGGTTTTCGCCCTCAGGGGCTCCTTGCCTCCATAGATCGCAACAATGGAGTCGCCGAAACCAACAGCCTCCAATTCTCGGGACGCGTCGCGTGGACGGCCGTTTCAAAGGACCGTGCATGGGACAAGTGAGCCCAGTGATCCCATCAGCGATTTGTTTCGTCATTCGCCGGGCTCAATCCCGTTCATGTCCCCTTCTCGTATCCCGGCCGCTTGAAGCTCCGCCGAAGCCTTGAAAAATCTTGTCCTGTCTCTCCTGCAGGGGCCGGTTTGCCGCCGGAAACCCGGGCAGAGAGAGACTTTCATGAACAAAATTTCATCCCGACTTCAGCGTGCACTCAGGTCGCTCCACGTAGTGTTTGTGGTGACTTTTAGTCAGGGTTGGCACAGCTCGCTCGGGTGTGCCGTGGCAGTTCGACAAGTTCCCAGCATTGACTGCCGCCAAGGAGAAACAATCTTAATGAAAAGGTCAATTCTCGCCGTCATGGCGGCAGCAATCATCCCGTTGGGTCAGGCAATCTCGTCTACCTCCGCACAGGAGACCGCTCCGCTGAATCTGATGAAGACCGTCACCTTGCCCGGATACTCCGGAGACTTCGATCACTTCTCCGTCGATCGCACGCGGGGCCGGCTTCTGCTTGCCGCCGAGGACCACGCTACGCTTGAGATCTTCGACCTAAAAACTGGGGCCCATCTGCGCACGGTCAAGGGTTTTGGCGCGCCGCACAGCATTCTGATCCGGCCCAACTCCAAAATCGTCCTTGTGACTGATAGTGACAAGATGACGCACATTCTGGACGCCGATAACTATGCCGAGATGGGCACGATCACCCTCACGCCTGGCGCCGACTCTGCCGGATACGACGCAGCAAACAACGTCTATTACGTTGTGACCGGAGGCAAAGATGTGAAGATGGCTACGGCGAAGCTGGAAGCCATCGATCCCGACACAGGCGCAAAACTCGGTTCCATCGAATTCATGGACAACCACGTCGAAGCGATGGCCCTGGAAAAGAATGGTCCTCGCATCTTCATTAACCTTGCCCAGACCAATCAGCTCGCCGTTGTGGATCGAAAGACGATGAAGGTCATCCACACTTGGCCAGTGCCGCCGGCCAAGCAGAATGCCATGGTCGCCTTTGACGAGGCCGCCCACCGCCTCTACGTGGTCTGCCGCGACCCCGGCATGGTGGTGGTCATGAATTCCGATACCGGCGCAGTGGTCTCCACCGCTCCGGCTCCGCTCCGCGCCGACGAAGTGGTTTACAACGCGGAAGCGCATCGGCTCTACGTTCCGGGCGGCGAGGGATACATCGGCGTCTACGATACCTCCGGGCCTAACCAGATTAAGGAAGTCGCCAAGGTCAAATCCGCTCCTGGCGCGAAGACGGCCATCCTCTTGCCCGATATGCAGGAGATGATTGTGGCCGTATCGCCCGGTGAGTCCAAAGCGATGGCCAAGGTTTTGACCTATCGCACTCAGTAGGTCAGCCGTATGGCCTTGTCCTCACCGAACCAACGCGACACGGTGCCGCGAAGTCGGAAGTGCGTGTTGATTGCGTGGCGGCCTAGCATGTTCATTCTCATGTAACCGAAGCTACGAATCTCCGCGCGGCTTTTCCCCAAGAATCGCCGCACATCGCTGTACTTACCTGTGCAGCGTAGAAGTGAAAATGCACCTAAAGCACGCGATCAGGCGGAGCGGAAGTCACCGGGCGGAGACGACTTCTTTGTTGCACTTGAGCATTGGATGCACTCTTGGCAGATGGCTGCTCAACCGTCTTCGGAGCGCCACCTTGGCGCAGCAGCGGGAGTTCGACGCGAAACTTTGTGCCCCGTCCCTCGATGCTGGATGCGGATACAGCACCGTAATGCGCCGTGCATATAGACTTTACGATCGCAAGACCCAGCCCTATTCCGCCCGATTCGCGCGACCTCGCTTTATCCGCCCTGAAAAACCGCTCAAAGACCAGTGGGAGAGCCTCTGGCGGGATGCCGATCCCTGTATCGGACACCTCGAGCACCGCGAGGCCAGCTTCCGCCGTCACTGACATGGTCACGCTTCCTCGGTCTGCCGTGTATTTGATCGCGTTGTCCAGAAGATTGACCACTACCTGTCTCAATCGCATCGGATCACCGGTAACGTAGACCGGTCCCGAAGTGTCGGAAGTGAGACGAATCTGCTTTTCCTCAGCCAAGAGATTCATGTGATCCAGGGTCGCCGTGGCAACTGACACCAGCTCCACCGGTAACATGGCCATCCCCTCGCTACCGGCTTCCAGACGGGAGATCGTCATCAAGCTCTCAACGATGTGCGACATCCGGTTGCTTTCCTCCAGTGCGCTGGCAATACCCTCAGCCAGCGGTGGCGGCAACGTCGGCGTTTGCAACAAAACCTCAAGCTCACCCCGGATGATGGTGAGAGGGGTGCGTAGTTCATGCGAGGCATCCGCAGAGAAGCGCCGATTGTGCGCCACCGTTTCTTCCAGACGCTCGATCATCCGATTCAGCGCCAGGGATAAGCGCTCCAACTCGTCCCCTGAACGGATGATCGGTAGACGCTCTCCCAAGTCGTGACGACCAACCCTTTCTGCCTGTTCTGTCAGCGTCACGACCGGCCGCAAAGGCCGAGACATCAGGACAAAGCCGCCAAGCGCCGCGGCGATCAAAATAACCGGTGTCCCGATCAACAGCGTCAGAGAGAGACTGCGAAGAACACGATGGATTGGCTCCATGCCGGCGCCTGTCTCGATCACGATCACATCGCCTTTCGAGGTGCGATATGGCAGGGTGAACAGAATCAGGTCCTGTCCCTTGATGTGCGCGCGGCGCATTTCACCCGCATCTTCAACGTTGTTTGCCGAAAGCGTAGCCGATCGGCTAACCACGGCCTCGCCCATGTCACCTGTCTGGTATAGAACCTCAGATCCGCGAGACACACGCACAAACGTATCGCTCACCCCGACCGGATACGATTCGCTCATCTCGACCTGAAACCAGCTTAGGCCTTTGGACTCCAGGGGTCTGACGTAGTCGGTCAGGATCGCGGATGCGTTTATGTTCAGTGAGTGTTCGAGCGATCTTATAAGAAAGGCCCGAACCCCCAGGTACACGGCTGCGCTGAAGATGACGAGTGCGACCGCAAGCAGAGCTACATGAAAGGAAGTTACGCGATAGCGAAGCGAACTCCGATTCACAATTCTCGTCCCGGGCGGATCGTGTATCCTGTGCCGCGGACAGTGCGAATCATCTTCAGGGGATTGCCGTCATCCACTTTGCTGCGTAAATGTTTGACATACACGTCGACGATGTTCGTGACTCCATCGAAGCTCTGGTCCCATACATGCTCGATGATCATGTTGCGTGAAAGCACGCGGTCCTCGTTTTGCATTAAATACTCAAGCAGCGAGTACTCTTTCGCGGTCAACTCCACGCGCCTTCCACCTCTTCTTACCTGCTGCGTCAGCCGATCGAGTTCCAGATCGCCAATGCGCAGGGTGCTGGAGCGATTGACCGGCCCTCGCCGCAAGAGGGCCTTGACTCGAACCAGAAGCTCGGCGAACGCGAAGGGCTTGGTCAGGTAATCGTCAGCCCCAAGCTCGAATAGCTTCACCTTGTCGTCGATGGAGTCGCGTGCGGTGAGCACCAGCACGGGAACATGCGAATTCTTCCGCCGGATGCGCTGCAGCACTTCGCCCCCGGTCAAGCGCGGAAGCATAAGGTCGAGAATGATTAAATCGTAGGGATAGGCTTCCGCCAGCTCCAAGCCCTCAAGTCCGTCGGCCGCCACATCGACCGCATACCGCTCCGCCGTTAGCCCACGCTTCACCAGGGCTGACACTTTCTGCTCGTCTTCTACGATCAGGATCCGCATATCTGTTCGCGCCACCCATTACCATGAGCGGACCTTAAGCACGTCTGAATCGACCATGAAAATCCGTTCATTTTGCAAGTCGTTCCAACTAGTTGAACGGAGGTGACCGGTTCGCTCGCCGCTGTTGACTCCCGACTTTAGTCTCTTCGATCATCTTGTGCAAGGATGTAGGTCCTTCCAGCAGAACGGCACTGCGGCCAGGGTGGTCACCCACCAGCCCCCCTACCTTGCAAAGAGATGACTAGTTTTTCATTCGGAGTTCAGCGCCGCTTCACCCTTGCAGCCGCTAATGGAATAACTCTCAAGAGGAGATGGTCTCCCTGTTTTTGAGAATCGCCATTCGTCTTGGTGGCGTGGCCCGGGGAGACATGCTTGCGTATGGTAAGCACCTAACCTTACTCTCTTAGGAAACGAGCGCGACAGGAGCTGAATGAAAGGCACACGAAGCCTGGTAAAGACTGCACCACCTACCGCCAACAAGCACCTCATCCGTTGGGTTGAGAAGATGTCGGATTTGTGCCAACCCGACAACATCCATTGGGTCGATGGCTCTGAGGCCGAGTACGATTTTCTCTGTGACCGGCTGGTCGCCGCCGGCACTTTCATCCGGCTGAATCAAGAGAGTTGGCCCGGCTGCTTTTACGCGCGTTCCACACCCAGCGATGTGGCTCGTGTCGAGAACCGGACCTTCATCTGCTCGCTCTCCAAAGACGCCGCCGGCCCCACAAATAACTGGGAAGACCCATACGTCATGCGGGGCAAGCTCAAGCAGCTCTTCCGCGGTTCGATGCGCGGGCGCACTATGTATGTGCTGCCGTTTAGCATGGGCCCGATCGGTTCATCTATGGCGCGCATTGGCGTCCAGCTCACGGACTCCGCTTACGTTGTGGTCAACATGCGTATCATGGCGCGCATTGGCGTGCCCGTCTTTCAGGAGATCGATAAGGGTATCCAGCGGGTGGTTCCCTGCTTGCACTCCGTCGGCGCACCCCTTGCTCCTGGCCAAAAGGACGTTCCCTGGCCCTGCAACGACGAAAAGTACATCGTCCATTTTCCCGAGACGCGCGAGATTTGGTCATACGGCTCCGGTTATGGGGGCAACGCACTGCTAGGCAAGAAGTGCCTCGCCTTGCGCATCGCGTCCAATATTGCGCGCGACGAAGGATGGATGGCCGAGCACATGCTCATCCTCGGTGTCGAAGCACCGAGCGGCGAAAAGACCTATGTAGCGGCGGCTTTCCCCTCCGCTTGCGGCAAGACCAATTTCGCCATGCTCATCCCGCCGCCGGCGTTCGAGGGTTGGAAGGTCTGGACAGTCGGCGACGATATCGCCTGGATCAAGCCCGACCACAGCGGCCAGCTCCGTGCCATCAACCCCGAAACCGGCTTTTTCGGCGTCGCGCCCGGCACCAGCGCCAAGACCAACCCTAACGCCATCGCGACGCTGACGCGCAACACCATCTTCACCAACGTCGCACTCACACCTGAGGGCGGTGTCTGGTGGGAAGGCATGACCGAAAAGCCACCCGCCAAGTGTCTGGACTGGCGCGGCCAGCTCTGGACCCCGGCAATCGCAAAGGAAACCGGGGCCACCGCCGCCCACCCCAACGGACGTTTCACCGCGCCCGCCTCGCAATGCCCAGCCATCGACCCGGCGTGGGAGTCTCCCGAAGGAGTACCCATCAGCGCCATTATTTTCGGCGGCCGCCGCTCCGGTACGATGCCGCTCGTCTACCAGGCCTTCAACTGGTCTGCCGGCGTGTATATCGGCGCCACCATGGGCTCGGAAACTACCGCGGCAGCAGCCGGTGCTGTCGGCAAGGTCCGGCGCGACCCCATGGCGATGCTGCCTTTCTGCGGCTACCATATGGGCGACTACTTTCGTCACTGGATCAAAATGCAACGCAGTCTCTCCGCCACCCCGCGTGTCTTCCACGTCAACTGGTTCCGCAAAGACGAGAACGGCCGCTTCCTCTGGCCCGGCTTCAGTGACAATATGCGCGTCCTCAAATGGATTGTCGACCGTGTCCGCGGTCGTGCCCAGGGCAAGGAAACTCCGATCGGCTGGACGCCCTACTATGACGATATCGAATGGACTGGCCTCCCCTTCTCACGTGAGCAGTTCGAAGCCCTCCAGCAGGTTGACCGTGACGCTTGGCGCCGCGAGGTTATGGGCCACGAAGAGCTCTTCCTGAATCTCCATGATCACCTGCCGCCAGAGATGATTTACGAACGCGAATTGCTCATCTGCCGGCTCTGACTGGGTTTGCCCAGACCCCGCAGCACGGGCATCCACCATCCGTGTCTTAGCCCGCCTGTCTTGCGGATAGCTGATCTCGCAGCTCCGAGTGAGTCGCCTACTACAGGCGGACCCAGCAACGAACCACAATGAAATTGCATTCAATCCACTTTGAGGGCTAACCTCCTCGACGAGGTACCTTAACGATTTTTTATGTCGGCTTCATTCATGCTTCATTCCGTCGCACATAAATGACGATGGTTAAGAATGATGCTGATTTGCCGGTGTGAAGATCTTCGAAGTCGGGCTTCCCTCCTGGTTCCTTGCTCAGACGCTCCCTCCTTTGCTGGCTTTCACTCGTGCCGGTCGCATTTGAGAGGCACTCGATCATGAACAGTTTCATCAAACTCACCAGGCTGCTGACTATCATCCTTTTGCTGCTCCCACTGGGCAAGAGCGGATCGCTCCGTGCCCAGGTCTCCACCGGCTCTATCGTCGGCTCTGTAGTCGATTCAACCGACGCGGTAGTTCCCGAAGCTACCGTCACCGCCACCAACCTCGCGACGAACATAGTGCACTCCACGACAAGCAATAGTGATGGCTTGTTTGCCATTCCGAACCTGCCCACGGGCAACTATCAGGTGGACATCTCGGCCAAGGGCTTCAGCAGTGAGTCCACCACGAACATCGCTCTCGACGTGGGCGAGCAGCAGGCGGTCAACTTCTCCCTGAAGGTCGGCACCGCAAACGAGAAGATTGTGGTGACCGAAGTTGCTTCGGAAGTCGACACGGTTAGCTCGGTCGTCATGCCGGTGGTCAATGAAAAGACCATCGTCGAACTTCCGCTCAATGGACGCGACTGGGCGGCGCTGGCCAACCTGCAGCCCGGGGTGTCAGCGGTGCGCAGCCAGTCGGTTGTCGCCGTCAGCAACCAGCGCGCCAACCGCGGTGTCGGCAACCAGCTGACCGTCAGCGGCGCCCGGCCACAGATGAACAACTACCGGGTGGATGGCATCAGCATTAACGATTACTCGAACGGCGGCCCCGGCGGCGTCATCGGCAGCAATTTGGGCGTCGATGCGATCCAGGAGTTCTCCGTCATCACCGGTAACGCCACCGCCGATTACGGCAAGACCGCCGGTGGCATCATCAACGCCGTAACGCGCACCGGCGGCAACAAGCTCCACGGCAACGTCTACGAGTTTTTTCGCAACAATGCCCTTGATGCTCGCAATGAGTTTGATACCCCAGGCCACATCGCACCCCTCCGGCGAAACCAGTTTGGCGCGTCCGCGGGTGGCCCAATCGTCCACGATCGCACCTTCGTCTTCGGAGACTACGAAGGATTACGCTGGTTCAACAGCACCAACGCCAGCAGCACTGTGCCTTCAGCGAAGGCTCGCACGGGGCAATTGGTCGCAGGCACCGTTACTGTCGATCCCAACGTGGCCAAGTATCTGCAGTTCTACCCTCTCCCAAACAGCACGGTGAACGGCGATACCGGCATCTTTCTCTTCGCCGACCCGTTTCGCACCACGGAGAACTACTTCACGACCCGCGCCGATCACACGATTTCGGCAAAGGACCAGTTGGCTGGGACCTACTTCTGGGATAGCGGCACGCTCACAGCCCCTGACGCCTTCAACGAGAAGGTTACCGGCAACATCGACAAGCGCCAGATGGCGTCCATCAGCGAATCGCACGTCTTTACGGCAAACCTTCTGAACAGCGTGCACGCTGGTTATAGCCGCGTCGTCTCCGACGCGCCAACCACCCTCAACGCGATCTTCGGCCCCATCTCCGACCCCGGCCTCGGCTTCGTTCCCAACCTTCCCGTCGGCCTCATCAACGTCGGCGGTCTCAGCAACTTCACCGGCGGGCTCCATGCCGTCGGTGAGTTCATCTTCCACTACAACTCCTATCAGGTCTATGACGACCTCTACTGGACCCATGGGAAACATGCGCTCAAGACGGGCTTCGCGTTTGAGCGGCTACAGAACAATCAGCTGGGAACCTCGAATCCCAATGGCCAGTTCAACTTCGGCTCACTTGCCGGATTCCTTCAGAATCAGCCGACCGGCTTCAATGCTCCGCTGGGGCAGACTACATCCCCCAAAGACCTGCGCCAATCCGTCTACGGCGGTTACATTACCGACGACTATCGCCTTGCCCACAACCTCACCCTGAACCTGGGCGTTCGCTATGAAATGGCGACCGTCCCCACGGAGACTGCGGGGCGTCAATCTAACCTGCCAACACTCACCGCGGCGACGCCAAACCTCGGATCACCTTACTTCTTCAACCCCACCAAAAAGAACTTCGCCCCGCGGGTCGGCTTTTCGTGGAGCCCTTTCAAGGAAAACAGGACAGCCGTCCGCGGCGGGTTCGGCATCTACGATGCACTGCCGCTCAACTATCTCTTCGAAGGCCTGAGCATCTTCGCAGCGCCTTTCTTTGAGTCGGGCAGCGTCAGCAGCGCCGGCGCGCTCCTGGGCACATTTCCCCAAAAGGCATATCCTTTGCTGACTCCCGCAAGTTTCCGCTACGGCTACACTCCGCAGCATCCCAAGCGCAGCTACGTGGAGCAGTGGGGCCTGAATATCCAGCAGGAGCTCCCGGGTGACATGATGGCGCAGATCGGCTTTGCCGGCTCCCATGGCGTCGATATCGCTTATCGCGAGGACGACATCAATACCGTGCAACCCATCGCCAGGCTGGGCGGAGGAATCTATGAGTTCCCCAGCCTCTCCAACAACATCTCGGCCTCAACCGCCAACCCCCGGCTTAACACCCACGTGGGCCAGATCAGCGCCATGTTGCCCACTGGCTATTCGAAATATTCCGCTTTGCAAGCCGGCCTCACCAAGAGGCTCTCGCATCGGCTCCAGTTGCAAGCGTCCTATACCTGGGCCAAATCCACCGACGACGGTTCTTCCTCCACGTTTGGGGACACCTTTGCGAACTCCGTCAGCAGCCTGCCCTATTTTGCTCCGAACCGCAGAGTTGCCGTCTCCGACTTCAACATAGGACAGAACTTCGTCTTCAACTACCTCCTCCTCCTGCCCGATGCCCCGAAATCCTTTGGAGCGGCTGGCTGGGTAATCAGCGGCTGGCAGTACGGTGGTATTTTTCAAGCCAGCTCCGGCTTGCCCATCAGTCCGCTCATCAGCGGCGATCCGCTGGGTCTGCGCAGTTCGGATACCTTCGGCTTCCCCAACTTCAACTACGGGACCGGCTGTAAACCGGTCAGCAAGCAGAACAAGGTTCACTACATCAATGGAGCCTGCTATTCCTACCCGACAGAGTCTGCTTCGTACAACCCGTACCTGGGCACCGCCGGTCGCAACTCTATCAATGGGCCGGGACTGGAGAACGTGGACATGTCTTTCGTCAAGAACAATCGCATCCCGCGCTTCGGCGAGAGCGTAAACATCCAGTTCCGAGCGGAGCTCTTCAACATCATCAATCGAGTTAACTACGCCAATCCCCTGAAGGCTTCCACACAGCTCTTCTCCGCGGCCCCAGCGCCTTCTGCCGCGCATCCGGCTCCGGCATTTGTCGGAGCTCCCATCGCATCCGCCGGCGCGCTGACGGCAACCGCAACCACCTCCCGTCAGACTCAGTTCGCGCTGAAGGTTATCTTCTAGGCGAGTCTTCCGGGCTATGAGGGGACTGCGGTTGTGGGGCGTGGCACACGCAGTCTCGCCTCATCGGTCGATACACAAAGCAGGAGGGGGACGCACATAGGCACGCCCCCCACTTGAGTCAACGAATTGCTTTGTTAAATTTGCACTCGGTGAGCGTGCGCACCGTGGAACCGGCGCGCACGCTCAGGCGCTTCATTCTAATGGCATCTAATTTGCCGGCCCGAATAATGCTGCTGGCGACGGCAGTTGCGCCTTCATCTCATCGCGAATCTGAGTTGCGATCTTCGCCAACGCCTCTTTATCATCGCCCTGCTTGTAGTTGAACACCACGCCCAGGGCGCCAATTGTTTGCCCGGAGGCATCCTGCAGGATCAACTCATCCTCGAAGTGTTTCCCGGTCGAGTTCAACTCCAGGTTGCTCTTGCCTGTCCGGATGCACCGCAGATCATCTTCATCCCCAATCTTCCCAATGCGTCCAAAGTTCGAAGCTACGATCAAATTTCTATGCTTCGGCGGGGTTGCGTGAATAGCAATTAATATGACCTCGGGATGTTTCGCCAAGGCCTCGTCCACTAGCTTCTGCGCAAACGGAGCTGGAGTCTTGTAAGTGGGATCCATCTCTTTCGCATCAACTTTTCTCATCCCGGCTACGGCCTGCTCCCGTGTTTCCTGCGCAAAAACCGGGACTACGCTTAGGGCTGCTAGTGTGGTTACACAAGTTATATGAACGACTTTTTTCATTCGCATCTCCCTTTGGCGATGAAGGATCAGTTCCCCTGAACGGCTCGCCGCATACGCCCTGTATAAGATTGATCCCACAGATGAGGGACGTCTGAAACAGAAATGAAATTGCATTCATTTCCGACCGAAGTCCCACGACCGCAGTGGAATCCGCATCTTTCAAAGGTTCATTCCAGTTTCTTCCGCCCGATTTCAATCTGGCTTCGCGTTGAGCGGCAGATACGCGCCATCCTCAACCACGGCCTCTCACTCCGACGGACTCAGAATGTAATACAAAAATTCCTTCAATTTTGGATCGACGGATTGCCCTGGCGCGCGATCGAGAAATACCGTGGTAAACCGTGCCAAAAGAGCTAAGGAGACAGCATACCTATTCCCCGGAAACTACTGCAATAGGTATGTGTAGGAGGTTTGTAAGAGTTTGTACGAGCCTGACCCGCACTCAAAAGACCACGTCGAGGTCGAGACGCGTGCGGAGATTGTAGCTTCCAAAGAACTGTCCATACTGCGGATCGGCGGTGTTGGCATGGACTTGAAGCGCGTTGAAGTGGTTCGTAATGTTGGTCACTGATATCGAAGGTCTCAGTGTGTATTTCGAATTCAGCTTGATGTCTTTGGCAACCCGCACGTCCGCGGAGAAGTATGTCGGAAATCGGCCGTTCTCTGCTTTCGCCGTTTGGATGTAGTTTTGGTAGACATCAAAAGATTGATACGGAAAGCCGCTGCTCAGCCGCGAATCTCCGAGACTCTTTCATCTTCCATGGGAGGGCAATGCTTCCCCAGGCTAAGAAGCGGTTCGGGACATCTCCTGCACGGTGGGCATAAAGATCGCCCTGGATAAATGGTGAGGGGAAGTCGCCCAGATAGGTGTCCGATTCGTTAAGTGCGCCATGGGACAAGCTGCGGACATACGAGACATAGATCCGGTTGTTGGGTTGCAATGCAAGTTGCGTGGTCAGTTCAAACTGGCGATAGATCGAGCTCCCGTTTCCTGCAAGAACAAAAGCGTTTTGTCCCTGAACAACTCCCGGGGAGAGGGTGATCAGCCCATCTCCGTGGCTTTCAAGATACTTGGCGCGCGTCGTGACGTACTTGGAAAACTGATGTTGCATCTGAAGGTTCCAGGCAACTGTATAGGGTGCAAAATTGCCAATCTTATGCTCACGGTCGATGAAAGGAAATTCTGAAGACGCTGCTTCCGAAGTCAAATTCAGATAAGTTTGCGGACTGCCGAGAATCGTCCCATCGGGCTGATACGTCGTGATGACTTGTTCTGGATAATGGCTGAACGCATAGACATTCAGGGGCACGCTGTCGTAGAAGGTCCCGATACCCCCGCTCACCGTTGTGCGTCCGGCTTTGGATGGATTCCAGACGAATCCTATTCTGGGGCCAAACGTGTCGTTGCCGTGATGGTCTGGGCTTCCACCCGAATGCCGGCGTCAATCGCAACCCTTGAGTTAAAGCTCCAATGGTCCTGGGCGAAGATGGCCGGTTGCTGATCGGTTCGATCAAACGGGCTGCCGCCGGCAAAGTCGATCGTGCGGATCTTCACTCCCTGGCTGTCGAATAAGGTCACCGTCTTGGCAGTCAGTTGCCCGTCGTCTGTCGCGTTGGCGACTGAAGATCCGATTTGAATCTTGTGAATACCAAGGCCTGTGATTGGTTTGAGTGACCACAACTCATTCCACTCAAAGCGACGGGATTTTCGCCCTGGCTGGCAAAATAGTTTCCGCTATTGCCGGTGGGTTGAACGGCCATGCCGAGGGGACCCTGGGGGAAGATCGTAGTATTACGGTTACTCCAGGAGATTGTGCTTTGCAGCAGCCCTTCACCGATAGCCAGCCGATGCGTACCAATGCCGGCGTAGGACTGAGTATCACCGTTTGGAGTAACGGGCTGGGGGTTGAAGAAGTCCAGGTTTGCATATCGGATATTCTGGGGCGCCGCATGGAAACTGGTGGTCAGGGTTTGCCGCGGCGTCAGCGTGAAGTCCGCCTGAGTGAAAGAATTGACCGACGTGGTCTTAGTCTCGTTGAAAGGAAAGGGTAGCGTTCGGACTTCTATTTTGTTATCCACGAATTCCAATCCTTCTGAGAAAGAGACGCGATCGGCAACAATCGGTCCGCCGAAGGACAATCTAAGGGGTGGCCGACTTGAGGCCACGCAAGTGACCGCTGCGAATGCGAAATTCCGGCAAAGGGTCGTTGAGATCGTAATGCCACTTGCTACCTCCCGGTTTCGTTTCAGCAGTCAAGACTCCTGCTGTGAAACGCCCGTACTGGGCCAGATAAGGCGAGGTCAAAACGTGAAGTGAGTCGACCACATCGATGGGCAAGCTTGATACCACGCCGTCCAGTAGCAGGACCCACATTACGACAAGTCGACAAGAAGCGCGCTGTGCATCTCGCCCGATCCTTGAATCTGGGTCTGGCCATTGGGCGCTAGCACACCCCGGGAACAAGCGGCAAAGCATCGGTTAGCGTAAGCGGCCGTAAGGGGCTCTCGTTGGCCTCCTGAGGCTTGATCTGCTCACCCGGTGACGAAGTCTGTTCTGTAATGTCCTCATTGCTCGCGTCGACATTCACTGTTTCCTGTGCGTGCGGAACGGGCACGAGTTTGATATCGACGACAGACCTTGATGAGGTTCGGGTGTCGACGACCTCCTCGACGGGCAGGTACCCGGTCTGATGGATGGACACGGTTAAGAGACCTTGGCCCACTCGAACGGAAGCGCGGCCGTCGGCCCCGGTTTTCAGCCCAGCGACTAGTTTCCCGTCTCTCATGAGGACTATGTTGACGTCCGGCAAGGCTCCGCCATCCGCACCTGTAATGGCCACGGTGATGGATTCATCCTGATATCCCAGTGCAGGTGGTGCTAACGGCCCCAGCAGGCCGCCCAGGAAACCACAGAGGAGTAGTGCAAGCCGGCCCATAAAGAGACAGATTCGCCGCACACCGCTGGGCTCTTGCCCGTGCTTATCGAGGTTGGGCCATTGCTTCATCGAGGCGTCCCGTCTCCGTCGTCATGATGCGAGTCCGTTTCACGGACCAGTCCAACCCTAAGCATCACCTCTTCCAGCTTGAGAGCTCGAAGAAAGATGCGCAGCTGATCCCTCTGACTCCTGTCGTCAAAATAGATCACTAGTGGTCGTTTCGATCTGCCGCGGCGCATCGTAGGCGATGCGAATCTGCCAAAGTCCCATCAGTGCACCTATTGACATGAACGTGGCGGAACCGTGCCATGAACCTCGCCATAAGAGGAGACAGGCAGTCAGCGCGCACGTGAATGCAGTGGCAAGCGCGAAGATGGGGCCCGGCACTGGATGACCGTGCCGTCGATGGTGTCCGTCGGCGTCTGGGGAGTGGGCTCCCGGCCCACGTAGACAGCTTCGCTCATGGTCTTCATGGCTTTCACACGGCTTCACATCGTCGGAGAAAACACTGCAATCCTGGGGTGTACAAGAAGACTCGCGTAGCCCACGAAGACCTTGCCCGTGGCAGGGTCTACCGCGAGGGTGTGCGCTCCGTAGTGGGTGTTTATTTTGTCTAACACCCGATATGCGTCAGGGCCGTCTTGCTGAATCACCGTTAATTTTCCGGCTCTTCCGGCGGAGTAGATTCGATGAAGACCTGGGTCGAACGCGACCGAATCAGGGCCGCCGCCGATCTTCAGCGACGTGATCACCCGATGCGTGTCAAGGTCAAACACCACCAACTTTGCATTGCCGGAACAAACCGCGAAGAGACGCCGCTGTGCGGGGTCCATGGCCATACCGGAAGGTCCTTCACAAGGAGCAAGAGACCATTGCCCGGCGATTGATCGCTTGTTGAGATCGATGGCAGCGATCGAGTTGATGTCTTCAAGATTTTGATAGAGCAATCCCGTTTGCGGGTCCAGCGCGGAAAACTCCGGCTTTCCGGGAAGCTGTATGATTCCGACCGTCACCCGCTTCTCAGGATCGATCAGAGTCGCTAGCCTTGCCTCTCCATTCGCTACATACACGAGTCGAGCCGATCGGACATAGAGTATGGCATCGGCATCGTCCGCGACCGGAATGCTTCCAAGTTGGTTGAGAGAGTTTGGATCGAAAATGTCAACCGTGTCTGCCTCGCCCCGTGTGATGAAGGCCACATTCCGCCCGGGAAGGAGTGCGACCCCGTGAGCAGCGCCGGTCCCGGACATTTCCGCTACAGTACTTGCGGGCAGATTGCTCGAATCCAAAACGATTTTGAATAAGGAGCCCGACGACTCACTGGTGACGAACAACGTATTTCCGTTTAGCGTGAGATAGTCCAGCACATTGAGCACTCCATCCCGAGGAAGACCGATATATCCGTCGAATCTCATGAACCTGGATCGGCTCGGTATTCCCGGATAGCTTAGGTAGGCCAACGCCGCGCCTAGCAAAGCGATGAGCACGATTGCCGACGTCACCACTATCCTGAGCAGATTCTTCATGACATGTCTTCTTTCAGATCTCGGAATTACGTCGGTAGATTCGGCAATCATTGCTTTGACCTCCCTGAAATGCTGTTGTACCGATCGGGATGGAACGGGCCGGACTACGTTATTTCAGGGTTAATTGCTGCAGGGCCTGCTCGATGGTTGTATTGGGAGCTGGGCCTGCAAGAAAGACATGGCATGGTCGATGCGCCGTCGTTCCACTTGTAGAGCACCGGCCGCCCATTCCGCGCAAATCCCGCGTTGTCTGTGCTGATAGCGGAAGCCAGGCCAATAAAAAGCAGAACCCAAGTAATGGAAGGTGTCTGCCAAGGTGGCTTAAATTCTGGAATGTTGACATAAGGCAAGACTCACAGACCTGTTTACGGGTACACAAGCGTTTAGGTAAGAAGGATGGCCACGCGAATTGCCAAGAACGACACCGTCCATGCAAATTTGTTGAAGTTCAGCAAGATGCTGCGTTTCATGGGTTCCTCCCTAGTTGTCATTGTCCCGGGAAGGCGTGGAGCGTGCTGTCAAGAAACCTCTGCAAAGTGTCAAGATTTGTAGGCTGGTTGGGAATGCGAATTATTGTGGCTCCAGTGTTGAGAGGGCGCACGGTAAGCTTCGGAGGTATGATGAATCAGAGCCGCTTGTTGGCTTGCGGAGACACGGACCTTGCACAGCTCAAAGGATGCGACACAGCGAGCCAACCCACGTCTCCTGGTGGTCGACGATGACCGTGACTTGTGCCATTTGGTAAAGCAATACCTGGAACCGGAGGGCTTCACTCTATCCCTCGTACACACGGGAGGAGACGGGATAAGAAGCGCAATCGACGGCAATCATGAGCTGATCGTGCTGGATGTCATGTTGCCGGACAAGAAGGGTTTTGATGTACTTCGGGAGATTAGAAATCGAGTTCGCACGCCGGTACTGATGCTTACGGCAAAAGGGGACGAAATAGATCGGATCCTGGGTCTCGAACTTGGCGCCGATGACTACTTACCAAAACCATTCAGCCCCCGCGAATTGATCGCCGGCATCTCGGCCATACTGCGCAGGTCCGGTTGGCAATCGGAAAGCAATAACACATCGCGACCACCTCTGATGCGTTCCGGCGATATCGAACTCGATTCGGCCACGCGCACAGTGTCGAAGGCGGGAGAGCCTCTCAGGTTGACCTCTGCAGAATTCGATATTCTACGCGCGTTTTTCGAAACTCCAGGACAGGTCTTGACCAGAGAGTCGCTGGTTGAGAAGGTTCTTGAGCGGAAGTTTTCTCCCTTCGATCGAAGCATCGACCTCCACATCAGCAACCTGCGCCGCAAGCTTGGCCGGCAGAACGATGGCGCCGAGAGAATCCGCAGCGTGCGAGGAATTGGCTATCTCTACGCGTGGCCCCTGCAAGAATAAACGCCCGCTGTGCTCTTGTTCGGAAGTAGACACTCCAAGTTTCCCTTTGTCATCCCGCATGCCCGACGTGCCGTGGGTGCAGATGACGGGCGCATGCGGCAAGTTGGTTATGGAACAAGCATATGCCACGAAAGTGCAGACTGCCTGGGACGTCTGAGAATAGCCCAGATGGAATCCTGGGTAGATCAAAGCAAACGATCCAGTCCCGAAGGGACGGCTGAAGGATTAGCCGCAGAACCCGTTGTTCATTAAGAGCGCCGTGGATGGATGTGCAGTTCCGCGGACCTCTCCTGGAAATGTTTTTCGACGACTTAGTCTGCGATCAGCCAATCATTAGTTCATGGTCTAGTTGTGTCCGGCACGTTCTTTGTCACGCGCTTCCCGACAAATTCCTGAAGTACCGTCGCACCCGCCCGGCCGGCAATGCCAACGAGGGCATTGGTAAAGACCAGATTCGCCCCGCGATCTGCGTGGGGATAATACGCGTTGGAGAGTGCGCCCGAACACATAGCCCCGAGAAGATAAGAATAGTTTGGCATCAGATGTCCGCTGTCACTGCGGGCAACAAATGCGTTACTCAGTGCATGATAAAGGCGAGACTTATTAGATCCGGTTCCCTGGTAGTAGTAACGTGGGTCCTGGTGAAAGAGCGAGGCAAAGACAGCGTGACTCAGGTAATAGGCTGAACGGCCATCGCCAAACTTTGCTGCCCATCTCTTACCGTATCCTGCTGCGCCTCCCCCGTATCCAGCATAGGTGTTGTTCGCCTGCTCAATGCCGGCCGTTGCGCTGATGCCCACGAACGATGTCCAATCGAGCGTGTCGTGTGTAGCGAGGGAGAATTTCTGTTTCGTCGTGAGCGGGGCTGCGTCGTGAACGTAGCTTACATAGAAGTTGGGGAAGACGCCGAGAATACGCTGCTTCTCTTCGGCCTTGATCTGCTCGGCAGCGATCACTTCAGTGGGACGGACGATAACTTCTGTGGTTGCTGAAGCCACCGCTAATGAGATGCCGGAAATCTCGTAAGACTGCGCCGGTGCAAGGTCGAACTCTGCAGAGGTGAAAGGCCCAAAACCACCGGCATTAATGGTCACCAGGTAAGAACCGGGAGGAAGCGCGGTAAAGGTAAAGTCACCGCTGGCCCCGGACACCACCGTTTGCAATCGTGATCTGTCCCTACGCGTCAAGCTGACCTGTGCCCCGGGGATGGCAGCTCCGCTTCCGTCTAAAACGGTGCCTGAGACGCTGGCTGACCCCTTCGGGGAGGATGCGCCCTCGGCCAAGTTCTGCGCGGTCGGCTGGGGTAGAGGTGCATCCGGGAGGGAGTCGCTGTCAGCCCGTAACGCGGCAGTCTGTTGCTGCGCAAATGAACGCGCAGGAGCTACACAGAGCAGCAGGGAAGCACATGCAAAAAGAGCATGGGGCAAGGGGTATCGCCCCCTTTTTGAGGTGCGCATCCAGACCAGAGAGAAAGTCACCGCGCGCGGTGCAGTGATCGCCACCCGCACGAGGTGAAGAATAATGAACAGTTGCATAGTGAGCAATCCCCCGAAATTCTTCTAACGCAGCGTGTGTGAATGGTTCGGAGCATGAATTAAGGTTTGTGGCGACGCTTTCCGTTCGTGTCGCCCGCCATTAGCAGGAAAGGGGTAAAACGAAGCCTGTGTGCTTGGTTCCCCTTGCGTTGGAAAAGAATCAAGCTTGTGGAAGCTGCCGTGAGTGTGTGGCGCTATTCACCTTTTGCGTCAGGCTTGTTTGCCCCTGGACGCATAGATTTCCGACGGTACGCACGTCCATGTTCAAAAGGTATGGGTCCAGGGAACCGACTGCTGTCAGGAAAAGTCAAGCGTGTGTAAGGATTTGTATAGAGTCGCTGTCCCTGGTATACGACCGCGAAAGAGTGTTGTATACATTGGAGTGAAGAAGTGATTGAGCGGAGAAGGGAAGCTTATGAATTCCGGCGTTCACTCCAGGCTCCTGAGAATTAAATCCAAAGTGCCCATGCACCGGCTCTTCGTGAAGATCTTTCTCTGGTTTTGGTTCACAGTCTGGGGCATTCTCGCTATCGTATTTCTCAGCAGCCGCCTGACCGGCATGCGGCCGGTCACAGCTCCGAATATGTATGCGACGGTCGCGCAGATACTGGCGGCAGAGGCTGTCAAGGCGTATGAGTCCGGCGGACCTCAGGCATTTGTTCGCTTTTCGCAAAGGGATGACCATGGTATGGAACGTAAACTCTACCTGCTCGACGGATTTTACAAAGATGTGCTCTCACGGCCGATAACAGGTGATGGTCTTCGCGTTGCGCACGCAGCAAAGAGGGACCAACTTGTCCTATTCCGATCCCATATCGCTGCCTATAAGTTTATCTCCCCCTCGGGGCATCCTTACATATTGATGCTTTACCTGCGGTCCGGCCTGGGTGCTCTCGGAGAGGCGTTGTTTGCCTACGGGGGCCTGTTTTGTCTAAGCCTGTTCCTTCTAGTCACGCTGCTCTGCTTTTGGCTGGCGTATCACATTGCGTCACCCATACACAGCATTGAGTCAGCGGCGCGAAAGGTTGCGCAGGGAGACCTTAAGGCGCGCATTCCAGCTCCTGTTTCCAAACGTCACGACGAATTGGCCGCTCTGGCCATGGATTTCGACTCGATGGTCGATCGTCTTGAAGTCCTGATTCGTATGCAGAAGGACCTTCTAAGCTCCGTTTCGCACGAGGTGCGCTCACCGCTGGCACGCATCAATCTTTCACTGGCTATTCTGAGGAAGCGTTTGTCCGCGGCCAACGACGACGTGTTGCTACGGCTGGAAAGCGATGTCAACAGGATCGATCTGCTGATGGGCCAGCTCTTGATGCTCTCGCGTCTCGAAGCCGGGCTGTCGTCGGCGGAGAGAGATGAAGTAGACTTCGGCGAAATTGTGGAGGAAGTAACGGCCGACGGCAACTTTGAAGCGCAAGCTCTGGGGAAATCCGTAAGCCTGCGTGCAACGGACTCTGTGTTTCTCGAGAACGCCGATCCGCATGCGCTTAGAAGCGCCTGTGAGAATATCATCCGCAATGCCATCCGCTTCACTCCACCGGCGGCGAATGTCCAGGTCGTATTGGAAATGGATAAGAGCACACCGGAACCGGTTGCTCTTCTCTCTGTTCGTGACTTTGGGCCGGGAGTGCCCGAAGAGTTCCTCCAGGTTATCTTTCAACCATTTGTTCAAGTGTCAAGTGATCATGGCTCGGAAGGGGGCAATGGCCTGGGCCTTGCCATCGCTATGCAGGCGATTCGGATGCATGGCGGGAATATTTCTGCTGCCAATCTTGCGCCCGCGGGCCTGGAAATAAGTGTTCGGTTGCCTGCGGCTCATCACATCGCTCTTGTAAGTCAGCCGTCGAAAGATCAGCTAACCAGGTCTTGAACAGAACGGAAACAGCAGTCACTCCGCACGAATCCCGCCCTTCACCTTTTCAAAGTCCGGCCTCTACAAATCCTTACAATCGGCTGACTTATCTTGACCGCGCTCTTCCGTTGCCGCCTGCAGAATAGGAACTCTGGAGGCGGTTCATGCTCAGAGGATGGCTACTTAACAAGTTTTGTGGGGCACTCTTGTTTCTGTTTCGCATGATCGGAGTGCAAGCGGAGATGCGTCTGAGAATCACCCGGGCGCGATAGCGAGTGAGCGCGGATTTCGGAGAGGGCAGTAGTCAAATGGCCACAGCGGAGGTTCCGCAGGCTACCCTGACGCATCGGTCTGGACAGTCGAAGATCAAGGTCGCACTAGTTTTGATGGCGGTTCTCGCCCTCGGCGTGCTTCTGGCGCTGCGCTTTGGAAGACACAAGAGTGTGTCTGTATCTGCGAACTCGCCCGACGAGCCTGTCATCATCATGCCGCCGCGGCGCAACGAGAGAGACATGGGCCTATAGATCGATGCGCTCGGCACAGTCACGCACGATATGCAACGGTCAATATTTTCAGCCAGGTGAGCGGCCGGATCTTTGCGGTGCACTATCGCGAAAGGCAGATCGTACACAAAGGCGATCCCCTCATTGGCTCCGCTTTCGAAGATCTGAGAAAGCAGACCGTGCGAAGTCGAGCCGCAAACAGGAAATCCCATGATGGATCAAAATAAAACGCTCCTTTGGCCCACAGGGCCGTTGATAACTTGGGGCTAACTACTTCGTTATTCTTGGACAGCAGGGAGTAATCACGAGTTTACTACCCGTTCTTCCACATGATTATTTCCCAGGACTATGGACGGCGGCTCCCGAGCGCATTACTATGGGCCATAAGACAAGATTTTTATGCCCAACCGGTCGCATAGAGGCAACCGTTGTTACGTTGCGCCCGGCCACGCACGGCATCACTGTCAACCCGCCGGTCAACGGGGCAAGATGCTCAAATTAATTACTTGAGCACCTTGAGCATCTTCACGAAACAAACGACTTATTTGGCAACGTTGCCAAATAAGATTCAGAAGCTCAGAAGCTCGGCCAGAGTCACCGCATCGCCGCGACGGCTACGTATGGTGGTAGCGATCGCCACAGCGGTGTAATGTATCCGTTCGTTTGCGCGCGACAGCTATCGAAATAGCCGGCCACCTGCGTCGTCCGTTTGCCGCAAGTCAGCCGGGTTCGTATCTTTACAGAAACGATTGCGACGGGATTGCCACCGGGGCCCAATCCGTCTGAGCCCGGTAGTAAGTTACATGCAGTAAGTTGACCCTGCTAAAGTGACTTACTAGCTAACTTCCTTCTAACTGATATCTCATTGTCCTTCACCACTCCTCATAATCCAACAGCGACACCGCGTAGGAGGTATTGCCCTGGTCACTGCCTGAAGAAATGGGAGAACTGACGGCCCGTCGGGCCCTGAACGGCGTGGCGAAATCAGCCATGAAACTCTTTAGACTTCGCTGTACAACTTTCGCGTTAGGAGCCGGTTGACGCAGTGCCCGCCTGTGGACCCTTTAGTGACGGTGCCGTTGGTGTACGGCATCGCTTTGGCAGAACTCGCGAAGGTGACGGCCTCGCCTGTCACATTTCCAGCACTCCCTAAACAGTAAACAAAGCTTAACCTCAACTAGGTAGAATGTACGCGCAACAGCGTAAATCTTTCACATCCGCGCCTATTCGAAAGATAAGCTCCCCACGCGCCTCCGGTTTGCATTTCAACAGTCCGCATCAGCAGTCGCAGATTGTCAGGTGGCTGCCCCTCCGAAAAAAGCAATCAATATGTCAGCGCGGGATCGTGTAAATCCACCAAGCCGGAAGACATATGTGCAGGCTAAGTGCGAAGTTTTTGCGCAGATTGTCTATTTGGTTGCCTCGGTTCCAAAATAATTCGAGAAATTTGAAAAAATGTTTTTACGATACCGAACCACTGTGTATTATGCCTTCTAGAAATCGTTAACCAAATTTGTCTGTGAGCTTGAGGTCAGGGCCTGAGGCAGGCAGACCTCTGCGAGTCGCTGGGGTCGATCGCTGTTCTCGTGCTGCGCACTTAAGCCGAATTCGGACGCGGGAATAGTGTTCTCTTCTGCGTCCGCAATAACCTACAAAGCGGTCATCGAATTCTGCCACGGGCGCACGTTGTCCTCGCTCGACAAGCCCAAATAAATCGAACTGCTTCGGCCCCTCCGTTGCCCTGCGCCGCGGACGCGGCCCCACTCGGACTTAAAACGAAGCCCTGTTCGCACGGGCTTTCATTCGCACGAGGCTCATTCAATGAAGAAGGCATTAGCTTTTTCCTTCGCTCTCCTGTGCGGCCTGACTGCCGCACCCGCATTCGCAACAGTTACTGTCGGTAGCCCGGGGAATGGCGCCAACGTTTCGTCGCCGTTCACACTCTCAGCCAATGCCTCAACCTGCTCGTCTCAATCGGTCGTTTCGATGGGATATTCGTTTGACAGCAGCACCGACACGACCATCGTGACCGGCACCTCTGTCAATAGCTCAGTTTCAACCGGGCCGGGCGCACACACATTGCACGTAAAAGCATGGGGCAACCAAGGGGCTGTTTGCGTCACCGATGTAGGTATCACGGTCCTCAACTCCAACGAAAGCAGTTCAACGATTCCCCCGGGTGCACAAAGTGTCAGCAGTATCGAGAGTCTGAGTAACTGGATTGCAGCTTACGACAATAACTCCGGCGTCGGCTCCGCCAGTGGAAGAATGAACATCGTCAGCTCGCCATCGCAAAACGGTCATGCACGGCAATTCCTGACGCATTTCACTAACTCAGGCGGAGAACGTTACAGCGTGACTTTTGGAGACGACGAAACGGCCAGCAACTTCGTTTATGACGGTTGGGTGTATATTGCGGGTTCTGCCAGCCAGATCGGCAACCTGGAACTGGACATGAACCAGACCATGTCGAACGGTCAAACAGTGATCTATGGAGTCCAATGCGACGGCTATAGCAGCACCTGGGATTACACCAAAAATGCGGGTACACCGGCCAAACCTTCAGACCAATGGGTTCACTCCCGCGCTAGTTGCAACCCACGTACCTGGTCCACGAACACGTGGCATCATGTGCAGGTGTACTATTCCCGCGATGAATCGGGCAACGTCACCTACCATAGCGTCTCGCTGGACGGCCATGCTTCGAACATCAACGCTACCGTAAACTCGGCATTCGCCCTCGGTTGGGGGCCAGTGCTGCTAACCAACTTTCAGGTGGACGGATTGGGCGCAAGCGGCTCACCTACCGTCTATCTCGATAATCTGACCATCTCTCGCTGGTAGCTCCTCACGAACCCGTGGCCGCGTGATCGGGGGTCAAGGCGAAAGACCGTCTGACCCCAAATCGCGGATACGCTGGTGGCAATTGCTTCCTCTTTGCCACTTTGGGCTCAAAAACCGGACTGAAAGCAGGGCTCCGCAGCCGTATCGGTTGCGGAGCCCTCGACTCCGGATACCGGCACGCGCTCCCCCATGGACGGCGCGGCTGTACCCTGCTTTGACCGCAGTGCCATTCCTCCTCAAGCTTTCTATTTTTGACAGTCGCGGATCACACGACCGTGAATTGCTGCATCCAACAACCGTGACTGCGCCTGTTTCTACGTTGCGGGCTCCGTCGTCCGCTCGATGATGACCGGAACCTTGACGTTTTGATTGTTTCAGAGCCTTGAGGAACAAAATGTCATCGCACTCTCCTACTATCAGCGTGATCGTGCCTTGCTATAACGAAGAGGAAGTCCTGCTCCATTGCCACTCCCGCCTGATGCGGGTATTCGAGTCCACGCCCGACGATGCCTTTGAGCTTGTGTATGTCAATGACGGCTCTACCGACGGTACAGAAGAGATCCTTCGCTATCTGAATATCAGCTATCCGCAAACGCGGGTGGTGATGCTTTCGCGAAACTTTGGCCACCAGGCGGCCGTAACCGCGGGGCTTACGGCTGCCAGAGGCCGATGCGTGGTCATTTTGGATGCCGATCTGCAAGACCCGCCGGAACTCATTTCGAAGATGGTGGATCTCTGGCGTGAAGGCTACGAAGTCGTCTATGGCGTTCGGGAGACGCGCGCGGGCGAGAGCGGGTTCAAACTGTGGACGGCGCAAATCTTCTACCGCTTGATCAATAAGCTTTCTGACGTGGAGATCCCCCTGGATACGGGAGATTTTAGGCTGCTGGACCGCCGGGCCGTCGAAGCGATACTCGAGATGCCCGAGCGGCATCGGCTACTCCGCGGCATGGCTAGTTGGATTGGTTTTCGCCAGTTCGGATTGAAGTATGCTCGCGATGCGCGTTTTGCCGGTACAACGAAATATCCATTCCGAAAGATGATTAATCTCGCGCTGGATGGGATTTTCTCCTTTTCGACCGTGCCCCTGCGCTTCGTGACAGCCGTTGGACTGGTAACGGCCGGCATGGCCGCGGCGGGGATCCTCTATTCGCTGGTCGTGCGCATCTTCACGCCTAACTGGGTACCCGGATGGGCAACGCTGATCCTTGCGGTTCTGCTTACAGGCGGCATAGAGATGTTCTGTTTCGGAATCGTGGGGGAATATATAGGCCGCATCTATACCGAGATAAAACAGCGGCCGTTGTTTGTAGTCAGAGAAATGCTCGAAGCGGGTGTGCGCGCAGCGGAACTGAAAATGCGCCCACAGGCGACAGTCACCATCGAGCGTGGTGATGGTCTGCCTCGTACCGGCTGACCGGTGGTAGATTGTCGTCGACATTCATCCATCGAGCCAGCTTGAACCGAATTTGCTGAGATTTGCCTATGCTAGTCAAGATTTGCCCAAGACCGCGCCTTCTCCGGTGGGTTTCGCCGGCAATGCTGGTTTTCCTTTGTGGCCAGGGACATTTCTCGCTGGCCCAAACCCAGCCGGCGCCATCCCCGCAAACGTCGGTCACAAATTTCGTAGCCGCCAATCCCACGCAACCGGAAGCTCAGCCGAATCTCTCTCTCGATCGCGATCCGATTGTCTCGCCCGATGCCGAGGACAATCTTCCGATCAACGCCGATGGGTTCTCTACTACCGGCAAGCCTGGAGACCTTCGAAAAGACCAGAAGGGTGTATTCACGCTGCAAGAAAACGTAAACGAGGTACTGCTGAACTGCACGGTTTTAGATCAGAAGGGACGGCTGGTGCTGGATCTGAACCGAGGTGACTTTCGTTTGTGGGAGGACGGAGTTCCGCAGAAGGTCGAATCTTTCCAGCATCAGGATCTGCCTGTATCCATAGGGATCCTGGTCGATAACTCCGGATCGATGCGCGATAAGCGCGGAGCTGTCACTCTCGCCGCGTTGGACCTTGTAAAATCTTCAAACCCGGACGACGCCGCATTTGTAGTAAATTTTTCTGACCGGGCGTATCTCGATCAAAACCTCACGTCAAATATTGCAGCACTCGAGCGGGGACTCGCGCGTTTCGATTCCCGGAGCACCACGGCTCTCTATGATGCCGTAGTTGCTTCTGCCAAGGAACTTGCCGCCCATGCCAAACAGCCCAAGCAGGTGGTACTGATTATCACGGACGGAGCGGACAATGCGTCTCGGGTGACCCTGGAACAAGCCATCGAGCGTGTGCAACTCCTCGGGGGTCCGGTGGTGTACTCCATCGGGATGCTTTTTGGCGACGATAAGGAAGAAGCGCAGACAGCAAGAAAGGCACTGGAGGCTCTTTCCGCGGAGACTGGAGGCGTGGCGTACTTTCCCGAATCCTTGCAGGATGTAGACGAGATCGCCAGAGAAGTGGCTCGCGACATCCGGAACCAATACACCATCGGCTACCACTCCACCAAATCTCCCAACCTGGGGGGCTACCGAACCGTCCGCGTCGAGGCGGTTGCGCCGAATCGTGGCAGGCTCGCGGTGAGAACACGCAAAGGCTATTATCCCAGCAGCGCGCCAAACAACCCGACCGTCGCCGAGGCCAAGTGACTGGCTCAGGGCGATTGTTGGGCGGCCGCCGTTTACCAGATACCTTTATCGCTCCCGGTAATCTTTTGCCCAACCAGGGCCGCTGTCGCAAGCCATGGCAACAGGCCGAGCCTCGCGCTGTTGTGCAGCTCCCGTTTGCGGAGCAATCCTGAAAGTTGTGAACCGTAGAGTTGTGCCGATTGGGGCAGGATCGGGATCCGCAGGAAGCCCCGGCCGAAGTAAACTTCTTTTCCGCCAAATCGAGCAGCGGCGGTCACGAAATCCGGAAGCTCGATTCCTGAGCCTCGGCACTGCCTGACATAGTCCGAAACAATCGCCAAGTAAGTTGCCACACCTTCCCAGATACCTGCGGTCATTGCCGACGAACGCAGATCCTCATAGTCGATAGCGCCCTGTGAGGCAATATTAGCCGTATCGACGATGTCGCATAGACGGAAATAGAAGTGGCGATACATACGTTGCAGCGTGGAGATCATGAGGCGATCCGAAACGGCCGGCACGCGAAAGGTATGGTCGCCGATCGCGGCCAAGCGCGCGCGACCAGGCAGCCACGAAGCGATCGCCATCTGCTCTCCGGTCTGGCCCAACCGGCCCATATGAATTTCAACCGCTTCGGGCAGTCCGGGTATCAGGAAATTCCATTTGCGCGCCAGGCGATCTCCCCAACTGCGTGCGGCTATACGCGCCTGGAAGCGCCTGCTCATGAGACGGCAGATTTCTT
Source organism: uncultured Acidobacteriaceae bacterium (assembly GCA_963847155.1). GTDB lineage: Bacteria > Acidobacteriota > Terriglobia > Terriglobales > Acidobacteriaceae > PALSA-350. Next base: position 39,751 of record CAWJZH010000020.1, read on the forward strand.
CTGAGTTTCCATTGGTGTACAAATCCAGATCGCTGCCCAGGTCCGGCCAGTGGTCCAGCGATTTGATTACGATTGCTTCGTATCCTTCTTCCGCTAATACCGCACAGATGGCGTGCAAGAAAGATAGGGCATACTCGATGCGCCTTTGTTCCACTTGTAGAGCGCCGGCTGCCCATTCCGCGCAAGCTCCCAGCTGAGCGCCGCGCATCATCCTGAGGAGAACTTCGAGACCGCGGACGATCACATGATTCGTGTTCGCCAGCGCAACCAAAACGTCGAATTCTTCCTTGCTCATCTCCGCGGTCTCAAACGGCGCAGCGGAGAAACTCAGCCCTTCGCCGCCAGGCTGTAAGAGCAAGCGAGATAGAAGAACCATTGCATCCTTCGGAGAAGAACGGTTGGACGAGTCAGACATAGGTACACTCCCTCTCATCCCTACCGGGGAGTCTGGGGAACAGCCGGTGAATTAGCGGGCGAGGAGGGGCTCTCAGGCGATGCACTCGGCTCCGGCGGGCCGCTGTCTCCGCGGGGGATGAGCTCGATCGGGCCGGTTTGCTCGCGTTGCGTCTGCTTATATTGGTCAAGCTTCCCGCCGACATTATGTCCGCTATCAGCAGCCACAGCAAGGAGTGGCTGGCCTTCCGCTGATTGCTGTGTCGCCAGTCCGACACGAGCCTTCGCGTCTTCAGCCTTGCGGGCCTTGGAGTAATAGAACTGCGCCGTCTCCAGATCGCCATCTCTCTCTGCGACATAACCCCGGTTGTTGAGCGAAAATGCACTCTCGGAATCCAGTGAGTAGGCCTCAAGAAAGTCTTGCTTCGCGTTCTCCCAATCATTTTGGTTGGCTTCAGAAACGCCACGCATGGTCAGCATCGTCGCACGTTCCTTTGCGTTGCTGATGTTCTGCAGCTGTTTCCTCAAATGCCGGGCACTTTCCGCTGCTGACTCACTCACGGGCTTACCCCTCGACGCGCGATCCAATGTAACCACAATGGGCTCCGGGGAGTGCACACGCGCGGCCGCATCGTAATGCTGCAAAGCCGCCTCGAAGTCTCCGGTAGCTTCCTCGGCAACTGCCAGATTGTTCAACGTGAAGGGGTTCGCCGGCTCCAAGGCTAATGCATGCCGCAGTAGAATATCCGCCTCAAAGTTCCGGCGCTGTGACAAAAGCTCTATCGCCTCCACGTTCATTCGGTTGACGCGCATGGGAAGGTCCTTGAGATTGCTGAGCGCGTCTCTCATCGGTTTGCCCTCCAATTGCTTCAGGTTGCTGACATCAATCACTGCGTCAGCCCCCTGTTCCGAGGAGAGCGCGTAAAACTTCAGCGCGCGGTCCAGGTTTCCCTGCAGCTCAGAGACGTAACCGAGATTGTTCAACGTAAAAGGATCAGAGGGATCGTAAAGATACGCCTTGTAGAAGATTGCTTCGGCCTTTTCATACTGGTGCTTCCGAATGGCGTCCACACCTTCACGATTGAGGCGTTGCACCGGGGTTAGTTCGCTCCGGCGTGGAATCTTTATCTGAACATCTCGCGCGCACGCCGCAGGTATCGCAAGCATCGTCAGACCGCCAAGGACAAGCATCGGCGTTAGCCGTAACATAAACAGTCGCTTTGTAACTCTAGCGAACAAGCGAGAAGACATAGAGTGCCATATCATCCGATGCGTTTTGTCTGCATTTGTTTGCCGGGCACACGACAAAACTCCTTGAAGCGGCACTCCCTTTGGGCCACCCATTGGTGCATACGCTCATCTCAATAAACTCAGCCGGTGAACTTCAATTGGGTGCGCAGAATGGGTCGCTTCCTGACAATTTCTATCGGTCTTATGACAATTGCACCCGTAGCATTCGTTGGTGCAATGGCTCAACAATCCGGAGTGCTGCAGCCCGACGCCTCTGTTCCTCCGGTTGATCTGATGCCCCTGCCCGCCGCACCCTCCGGGAAAAGCACGGTGATGGGCGGGATCATCCGGAATGTCGACCCTGTGCGTGATCAATTTACCTTGGCGGTGTTCGGGGGCAGGCCGATGAGGATCCTTTTCGACGCACGTACCCGGCTTTATCGAGACGGAGTCAAGATCGCCCCCAATGATCTGCAACCCAACGAACACGCCTCGGTAGAGACCGTGCTGGACGGTACGGATATCTTTGCTGCCAGCATTCGCATGTTGTCTCATTCACCAGAGGGCGAGTGCCAGGGTCAGGTATTGCATTACAACCCGGCGACACACGAGTTGACGGTCAGCGGCGCCCTCTCTCACGCACCGATCAAGCTGCTGGTGCCGGCGGGCACGCCGGTCCTTCGGCAGGAACAGACAGCCTCTGCGCCCGGGCGCAACACATCAGAATTCGCTGCGGGAACTCTCATCTCCGCCAGGTTTAATGGCGACAACCAGGGAAGAGCTGTTGCCAGCCAGATCACGATCTTAGCGACTCCGGGCTCAAGCTTTGTATTTAACGGAAACCTGTCGTTCCTCGACCTTCATTCCGGATTGCTGGTGCTGGTGGACCCACGGGGCGATCGCACATACCGGATTTCCTTTAATCCCGCTCAGTTCCCTATGAGCCGGAAGCTTCATCAAGGAGACTACGTCTCAGTGACCGCAAGCTTCGATGGCGCAAGCTATGTGGCGAGCGCCATTACCGGCAGCTAGTCGGCGCAAAGTTCCCCTCTCCCAAAGTTCCCCTCTATAAATCGATTGCCCCTCTTACCTTGGCATGCAACCGGATTGTGCTGCGAGCGTTCGTCGGCGCATCGATCACAGGGATTTAAGCAGTCTGATCCCCTTCAGGGCGCAAAGTTTGCCGGTGTGCAGGGGTCGTAACCCAGTGAAGCGGGGCTGACCGGCGCGGGCGGGGTCGGCGGCGTGGCCCAGGGGACACCGCCGAAGTCAAAGAAGTCCAGCAGGTTCGGCTGTGCAGCATCGCGGGCCGTCAGATGGGCAGAGGGGCCGATAAAACGATTCTCGACAAACTTGATCACCGCCGTGTGATCCATGGGCACATGCGACACATAGTGTTTGCGTGAGAATGGTGAGATCACGATGTTCGGCAGCCGGAATCCAAGCTGAGCGGAAAATCCGCTGACAGCTGCGGCATCTCCCGCCTTGGCGCCCGGGTCAATCGGAGTCAAGTCGCAATGGAGAGTGGGCGTTCCACCGCTGGGCAGGCAGGGATTATACGTGTCGGGACTTACCGCAATGGCGGAAATATCCGGAATGGTTCCCAGCGACCCATCCGTGTTGTCATTCGAATGGCCTGTGACCGGTGGGACGTGGTCATACGGTCCTCCACCCTCGTCGTAGCTGAGGAAGAAGACAGAATCCTTCCACGCCGAGCTGGTCATGAACGAATTCACGATCTTTGCAACCTGGGCCTGCCCGGTGAGGATTGATTGTCCGGAACCCGGATGCTCATCATTGTTACCGTAACCGGCCTCGATGAAAGCAAAGCTGGGAAGCGTGCCGTTGGTCAGATCGCTAAAGTAAGTGGAAATCGGAGCGATGTGATTGGGATCGATACAAAAAGAGCTTGTTGTATCTCCTACAACGCTCGACGGTTGAGTGGGCGACGTGCAAGCCGCCTTGGACGGGTTTTGATACAGATATCGATAGGAATATGAGAGGGATGAGAAATTCGTGGCGGGATAGTTTCCGTTGGGCGAAACAGTGCAGTCATCGCCTTCCAGGCAAAAGCCTTCGGTGACGGTATAGTAGATCTTCCACGACACATTCGCCTGATCAAGTTCCTGGAAGATATTTGGTATGTCGAGTTGGGGAAGGTGATCTTCGTTTCCGGTGTCCTTGACCAATCCTTGGGTGGTCCCTCCGGTAAAGGTCGCGATGCGGTTGGTAACGCTCTTGCTGGCCACGGGGGAGAACCACCGATCCGACAAAGCGAACTGCGATGCCATGTAATAGTAGTAATTCAGAAATCCCTGGTCGTAGTATCCCATGGAACGCTGGCCAGTCAGATCGGTGAATGCCCCGGGACAAATCCCGGCCACACAACTTTTGGCATAACCCTCGGCATTGTGGACAAACCCCTGCATCTGGATGGGGCGATTGGCTAGAAAATTGTAAGTGTTTACGTCGCCGAAACTCGCCAGCCAGTCCGAGCTCTCATCGTCGACGCAGGTGCTGGTGAATTTGAACAGCGGGTAAGAAGTACCTTCATCGTCGGCATTACTGATCTTGGTCAGCTTGTCATCAATGCCGTCTACGTTATAGGCCTTGCCGTCATCGCCAATATTCCACCCATTCGTCTGGCGGTATGGATTCAGCATGCCAAAGTAATTGTCGAAGGTGTGGTTCTCCTGCATCATGAAGATGACGTGGTCGATGGATTGGGGACCTGCCAGCGCGGTCACCGTCAGGGTTGCGGTTGCCGAGGCGCTTCCTCCCACTCCCGTCGCGGTTGCCGTGTAGGTAACGGTTGCGGTGGGCTTGACGGATTGCGTTCCACCGCTGGGCTGCATGTTATACGTGCTGCCGTCTGTCCCCGTCACAGAAACCTGGGTAGCGTTCGTCGCCGTAACTGTTAGCGTGGACGGATTTCCCGAAGTAATCGAAGTAGGATTTGCCATGATGCTGACCGTGGGAACGCTGGCGGGCACCACCGTTACGGTCGTTGTGGCCGAGATCTTTCCTCCGGCTCCCGTGGCGGTGGCCGTGTACGTGGTGGTCGCAGTCGGCTTCACGGCTTGCGCTCCGCCGCTCGGCTGCAAGGTATATGTGCTGCCATCCGAACCCGTCACGGTCACTTGCGTGGCGTTCGTCGCCATAACGGTCAAAGTTGATGAGCTGCCTGAGGAAATAGAAGCAGGATTCGCTGCGATGCTCACCGTGGAGGCGGGCGGCGCCACAATCGTGAGGGTAGCCGTCGCAGAAGCTTTCCCGCCGGCTCCAATTGCGGTCGCGGTGTAGGTCGTCGTCGCGGCCGGACTGACGTTTTGTGTGCCGCCGGCGGGTTGCAGGCTGTATGTGCTGCCATCGCTGCCGGTCACCGTCACCTGGGTCGCATTGGTTGCGGTTACGGTCAACGTTGCCGAGCCCCCTGCGGTAATGGAGGCGGGTGCCGCTACGATGCTGACTGTCGGCGCAGCGGGCGCCGCTCCTGTGACAGTTACGGTTGCCGTCGCTGTACTCTTTCCACCGCTGCCGGTTGCAAGCGCGGTATAGGTCGCTGTCGCCGTTGGGCTAACTTTTTGCGTGCCACCGGCCGGCGATAAGTTATATGTGCTGCCGTCCGAACCAGTGAGCATCACCTGTGTAGCATTGGCCGCGGTCACCGTCACCGTGGACGAGTTGCCCGATGTAATAGTAGTGGGAATCGCAGCAGCACTGACTGTTGGCGCCGCGGTGGCTGTTGTAGCCTCGGAAGCGCTGTTCGAGGTGTACCCGCAGCCCGTAAAAACCAGCACGAGCGATAGAGCGGAAAGAAAGATTACCTGCCGCCCTACGCGCGACAAAGACCAGCCAATAATTACATCGAACATGGCGTTCTTCTCCCAACCCGGTTAAGGCAATCGCCGCGAAACCCAAAATAGGTGACACCACTCATCTGCACTACCTTCACCAAACTTCCAAGGCAAGGATCTCCCCGATACCTACGTTAGGACTCGAACGTTGGGCTCACCCGATAGCCATCGCCATCCGGCTCTTCTTTTGCAGCCACCGACCTTCGCCAGTCGATCGAATCACTGAAATCGACGGAGAGGCCGTCATGCAGCGCCGTGCTATTTATGCCGTCAACGGAGAGGTTTGACTCCAAAATCCAGGCAGGCAAAGCCGCACGATCAGTTAAGGGAGCTAGCGAAGGCCGGCGGAGAAAACCAAGAGCGCCTGGCTTCCGCATTGCTCTCTTGTAGTGATTGAGTTCAAACCAGCGGAGATAGCTGGTCACAACGCTGGACATCGTCATCTGAACTCCCGCACCGTAGTTACACTCCGCCATCTGACGTTGCAATTTCGGCGACTGCAAAATGGTAACCAGTTGCTCGGCGAGCCCGTTTGCGTCGCCAACGTTGTAAAAGCGCGCAGCCATTCCTTCATCCGCCGCCATTTCGCGAAATTCAGGGATATCGGCGCACACGATGGGAACTCCGTACTCGCACGCTTGGTGGGCCGGGCCGCTTGATCCCGTGGCCGAGTCGTACGGCATCACCACAATGGAGGTGCTGCGAAAGAGCTCTGGAATCTCTTCTTCAGGAACGTACCCGCGAAATTCGATAGGCAGATCCGCCGGCTGTGCCTCCCGAATCGACTCCCAATAGCCGGCTTTGGTGTGATGATTAGCCCCGGCAATAATCAGCCTGGCATTTGGGATTGCTTTGAGGACCATGGGGAACGCTTCCATCAGCGTCTCCAGCCGTTTGTAGGTTCCCCAGTGGCCAATGGCGAGAATGCGAAGATCTGGATTGCCGCGTTTAGTAAAGTCCGGCGGGCTGGGAACAGAGGCGAAGGTACCATGCGTGCCCAGCAAGACATTCTGGGCGGAGTACTTCGTCATCAAAGTTCGACGGTAACGCGAAAGCAGGACTGAGACAGAATGCGCCTTGAGGAGAGCCCGGGTGGCCACATCGGAACCCATCCGCAGAATGCGTTCCCGTCTCACACCGGCTGCAGAAAAATCGACATGCTCGATGATGTGGTGCAGCGTGATATGGGTGTAAAAGCCAGAGGCCCGGGCTAGCGCAGGCGCAGACAGCCCGGCAAAAGCAGCGAAGGGATTTTCGGGGGTGGCAAAACTCGAGAACACCAGATTGAACCACACCACATCCGGGTTCAGTTTGCGAATGGTTTTCAGCAAGCGTACTGGCGTCGCTACACTGCCGAACTTCCAGCACCGAATAACTTTGAAGCCCGGCAGTTCTGACTGTTTGGGAGCATTCAGTGAATGGCCGTTGGCGTCGGTAGCAAATTCATAGTCCGTCAGTTCGTCCGCAAGAATCGTAAGATCTATTTCTGCATTGCTCTGAAGTTCCTGGGCCAGGTGAAACGCGTACTCATTCAACTGGCGTCCGCTGGGAGGAAAGGTCGCAACTAGGCAGATTTTCATTGGTCCCTCAAAACAACGTGATGCTCACATAAGGTCTAAACTGTTGGTTCTGTCCGTGGGAGAAGTTGAAGAAGGTTTGCTGTTGCATGCCGGCGGAAAAGCGGATTGGATATTGCAAGTGAACTTCTCCATTTTCGTCGTTGAAGGTTCGGCGGAGAGGTGCAGCGTACGAAATGGCAAAGCCATTCTCGACGGCGTCAAAGACATGAAACCCCCGGGTACTTGAATAGGCTGTCGATGCCTGGATGTCCCAATGACGCGTTGGGGCGAAATCGATGGTTCCAGCCGGCCGCAGGGCTTGCGCAATCCCCGAACGTGCCCCCACTGTCCGCCATGCGCGGAGGTCCTCCGCAACGCCCTCGATGCTTAAACGATCTGAGAAACGGTGACTGATGCCAATGTAGGAGGCTGTGTAGTAGTTCTCGGTCGCGGCTGGAGAAAACAGCTGGTCATTTGAACCCCAACCTGTCACCAACGCAGTTTTCCCCCACGGCGCTCCGACGCGGAAATCGACGGCCCCCGCCAGGGCCCGCGAGTGGATATTGCTTTCGGTGAAAGGGCCAACTTCGCGAATGAAATAACCGTCAGCAGATACGGCGTTGAAGAATGAGCTGGTAGTGAGATAAGTGAATACGCGGAACAGGTTCTGGTTCATCTGCACGGGAGACAATGAGTCTCGTCTTATAGTTCCCTGAATACCGCTGTAAAACGTCAATACGTTGCTGCCTAAATGGATGGTCGGATCTACTCCGAAGTTGAGAGAGTAGTCGGTTGTGCTGCGGTTGACGATTGAGCTGGTCGCCGGGACAGAGATTTCTCCGCGCGCATTCCGCACCTGGAAGAATCCGCTGAGAGTCGGCGCGTTTGCAACATGCAGATGGTACGCAACAGTCCCCTGTGCGGCCAGGGAAGAACGCGGCGGGGGAAGAAGCGCGGTTGCGTCGCTTGGTACGGGCGTGATTGCATCCAGTTTGGAGTCAAGAACGTACACTGTGCTGTCTTCGAAAACAGGTTGCACTGAAAAGTTGGAAAGCAAGCTGACCGCGGGATCTATTCTGTACCCCTCGTTGGCGCCCGCTTGCAGAAGGTCTTGCTCGGCGGTCTGGTCTTCGCCGGCTGCACTGGCCGCCTGGGCGAAGGCTGTGAGCGCTTGCGTACCCTGGTGCTCTTGTTGATAGACGTTGGCCTGAGCGAGCAGATACTGGTAGTTGGATTCGCTGTCGGCTACATGGCTCACGGCCGAAAGCTGAGCGCCGGCCCTGGTGGTATCGCCCAGCGCGAGGTAGTTGTTGGCCAAGCCGACGCGCACGGCGATGTCCGATGCACCCGCTGCTTTGGCACGTTCAAGATACGTCTGTGACAGTTGGTACTCATGCATCTGCCGCAATACGTCCGCGGCCGCAATGTATTGGTCGCCTGTGGGAGGCACAGTTTGCCCCACCTCTGCCTCCATCAGGGCCAACCCAATTTGCCGCTCAGCATCCCTGGCATGATCCTGCTGCGCCATCAGCTGCGCGATGGCAAGGCGCACATCCACACGATTGCTGTGCGGTGTCGTGAGCGCTTTTTGAAAACGCTGCATGGCGCCCCGTTGATCACCTAATTGGCTGAGCGCTTCTCCGGTCGCGAGAAAGATCTCGCTGTCGCCTGAACTCGTGTCGTCCGCTGTTGTGGGCGTGACGCCTGTGTGATGCTCCGCCAGTTGAACATAGTGCAGAGCGCGCTCCCGGTCGTCGAGGTGAGCGTAACAGCGCGCGAGGAGCGCATCCACAGCCGCATTATCAGCAGAGAGTTTTTCCGCAGTCTGCAATTCGTCTACAGCCCGGTGGTAATCGCGCTGGGCGAAGAAAATATTCCCCAGCCCCAGGTGAAGGGTTCCGTCGTTCGGGGTGAAGCGCAAAGCCGCCCGGTATTCAGCAGCGGCTTTGATCAACAAGCCCTGCCGTCCGTAGGCGGTTGCGCGAATCATGTGCAAGACCTTGAAGTCGCCCATCTGCTGTTCTGCCAATTCGGATTGCCGTAACGCTGCCTGCGGCTTGCGTAAATCGAGATCGGCATAGGCAAGACCCAGGTGGGCCTCGCCATCTTTGGGTTCCCTCTTCAGCGCGGAGTCGAAGTCTGCGGCAGCTGCTTTGGGCCGGTGTAAGTCGTTCAAGATATATCCGCGGTTCACGTACGCCGTCACTACATTGGGATCGCGTTCGAGCGCCTGGGTGAAGTCTTGCAGCGCCTGCTCGCGTTGCCCGAGATGTTTATGGACGTAACCGGCCAGGAGTGGAAGATCGGGTTCGTGCGGAAACGCGGAACTGAACTGGGAAGTCAGCTGCAGCAGCTCGTTGTATTCTTCAAGGCGCAGCAAATCATATCCGAGATAAACCACCGCGTCCCGGTCCTGCGGGAGCGCTTTAATCGTTTCTCTGCCCACCTCGGCGGATTGCTGATAGTCCCCTTTGAAGCTCAGGTATCTTTCCTTCTCGAGTAGCAGTTGCGGTTCCTGCTGCATTTCGCTGGTGGCACGGCTCAGCCACAGACCCGCGAGGTTGAGATCGTGCTTTTCGATAGCGGCGTTCATCCCACCGGCCGCAATCAAGGCGTTCCCGGGAGCCAAGGCATAGCCCTTGGCATAGTAGTCCTCGGCTCTCGAGAACTCTCCATGGGCCGCGTGGAGATCTCCGAGGGCAAGATCCGGTACATATAGGGAAGGATAAGCACGGGCCAGGGTTTCAAAGTATTTCTCTGCATCCTGGTCACGTCCAACGGCGCGTGAGGCATAGCCCAAGGACGTCAGAGCAAACCGGTTGTGTGGATCAATGGCGAGGATCCGCTTATAGACCTCAATTGCATTATTAGTCCGCCCCACTTTCATTAACAGATCTCCATCGAGCTGGAGATTATTGGGGTCGCGCGGACTCATCGCAAGCGCCTCTTTCATATCGTTGAGCCCACTGTCGAGCTCACCGGCGTTCATTTTGATCAAAGCCCGGAGGCGTAGAAACTGCGGCCTGCGGGAAGCTTGGTCATTCACCGCGGCAATCTGTTTTTGCGCGATCGCGAGTTGTTCTTGGGCGCCTTTTGCATCGCGCAGTTTGCGATTCAGCTCCATCAGATCTATATGCAGCTGGATCCCATACAACGGCCCTTCGATCGGGGTTTCGGGCAAATGGGCTAAAGCGACGCTGTATTCCTGAACAGCGTCTCGATCTTTTTCCTGGAGCCGCGCAATCTCTGCGCGAATAGCGTGCAAGCGGTAGTAGTTCGGGTCGAGCCCAGCGGCACGCTGGAGGAATGGGTCAGCATCAGTGATTAAGCCGGCACCCACCTGAGCTTGGGCTGCGGAAAGCTGCAAACCAAGATCGCGCGACGTAGCATTCGCGGCTTGCGCGTATAGCCGGGCGGACTCACTCAGCTTGCCATCGAGTTGGCAGGTGTACGCAAGCTCGGCCACGACCTCCGGCTTGGGATCGCGGATCGATTTTAGCGCGGCTACGGCTTCTCCATAGTTTCCGTTTTCCCGATAATACCCGGCAAGAGAGCGCTGCACATCGGGGTTGGCCGGGTCTCGGCGCTTAGCGATGTCGAGATAGTGGCTTGCCAACTCCATGTTATTCAGGTGCTGATAGGAGAGGGCTAATAGCAACTCCGAACGCGCGTCGGCCTGCAATGATTCCGCGCGGCGCAGCCAAACAATCGCGTTGGTGTAGTCGCCGGCCTTCATGTAGAGATTTCCGAGAAGCAGCACATCATTGCGCCGCCTGGGATCGGACGAGACTATCTGCATCAATGTCTGCTCAGCGTTAGAGCTTCGCCCGCTGACACTGTAGGTCTGAGCTAGGCCCGAAAGTCCGTCTAAGGAAGCCGGGCTCAAGCGTAGGCCTCGCTCGTAGGCCGATTCCGAGAGCTGAAACTTGCCATCGAGCCGAGCTGCATAGCCGAGCAGGAACCAGAGTTGAGGGTCATTGGAGTTGGCCTGAGCGGCGCGTTGCGCATAGTCCACGGCTAGCGAATCGTCCCCACGCTGCAGCGCCAGTTGTGCCGCTCGCGCCAGACGAGCGGTTTGGATATTCGATCCCCAACCTAACGATTGGTTTTCAGTTTGCCGCTGGTCCACTTGTGTCTGAGGCTTTGCGGAAGCATCAGGACCTACTTTGTAAATTTGGCCTTGAAAAGAACAACAGGCTCCGAAGAGAACCGGCAGGCAAAGGAGCTTGAGAAATTCAAATCTGGCAATCACACGGGTCACCAACGTAAGCAGGCCGTGACATGCTTTGATTCTTAAAACGCGGCTAACGTTGGCTTGCTTGTGCACTTGCGAAACCAAATTCGTTGGCGGCGATCTTTGAAGGCAACGAGTACGCGAAGTGCAGAATCTAAAGCACCGAGAGTTTACTGTGAAAAAAATAGAGCTGGTTACACCTTCTGCCCCGCCGGTCGCGGTGAGCCTGGTTCTCTTGTCAGCCTTGGTGGTTCACCTTCCACTTCTGCTCATGAAGTTACCGCTTCAGTCGTTCGACACCAACTTTCATATTTTCTTCGCTTCTCATTATGTCCATCATTGGTTCAACCCGTGGAATGCAAAGTGGTATGCCGGCTTTTCCCAAGCTACGTATCCGCCCCTACCGCAGCAGTGGGTAGCACTGATCTCGCGCATCATCGGTTTGGATATGGCGTACATGGCGGTACAACTCGCCGCTATCCTGCTCCTTGCCCTGGGGGTGTATCGCTTTTCTGTACTTTGGGTGACTCCCCGAGCGGCGTCCTATGCCGCGTTAGCGAGCGTTTTCCTGGGCTCAGAAAGTTTCCTGGTTTACTCGGCGGGGCAGCTGGGGACTACCTCGGCGGCGCCGATTTACCTGAACGCCTTGCCTTACCTTTATGACTGGGTTCGAAATGGGCGATGGCGATCTTTTCTCAAGGCCACCGTCCTCTTTACAGCGGCGGCTGCGGCCCACCATGCCACCCTGCTCTTCGGATCCCTGTTTTTCGCTCTACCCGTCCTCGCACTCGTAGCGGTGGACGCCGGAGAGGGCCAAGACACTGCATGGGGATTGTTCTTATCTCGCGCAATCGCGATTACGGTACTGGTAGGCGCCGCAATAGCGATCGTGCTTCTTCCATTCTGGATCGCCTTGATTCACTACCCCGTCACTCAGACCCCCATTCCTCATGCGAGCCGGGCAAACTACATCCTGAGCCCGGAATGGGGTCTGAACTACTTCATCATTCCCTACGGAGCCTTGATATTTGCTTTTCCGTTCATCGTGTTGCGCGGTTCTCTGTCGGTTCGGCTTCGCCCCTTGCTTCTGGGATTCTGGTTAGCCTTTCTGCTTGGGCTAGGCGGGACGACCCCCGTCGGCCATCTGCTGCTGGGGCGCGCTTTCGACGTCTTGACGATGGAGCGCTTCAGCTACTGGGCCACCCTTCTCGCGCTTCCCTTTGTCGGTCTTCTGGCCACAGAACTTATCGATCGGTTCAGGATGCGTGCGGTGGTGTTTCTTAGCATCGCGGCCGCTTTGACCTGTGCGGCGGCCGTGGCGTGGGTGAGCTATCGACCAGCCGACGCTTCCGATTTCAAAACGGATTCGATCGCCGCATGGCTCAATCGCGACGGCCATGACCAATACCGCTATGTCACGTTGGGATTTGGTAATAAAATTTCGCGGTTGGCGGTACAGACCAATGCCAGCAGCGTGGACGGCGAATGGAATTCCGGCCGCATGCTCCCCGAGTTGACCCGTTACGGGGCGGGACCCCTCACGAGCTCGAAATACTATGGCAAACCGGGCCTGGATGCGCTCCGCGCGATCCTTCAACATGCAGATCGTTACGGATTGAAGTGGGTTCTCGTGCGCGACCCCTACTACGATCCGCTGCTAAAATTTGCCGGCTGGCGCCCGGTGGATGACCTGGAAAACAAGACAGTCGTTATATGGAGCAAAGATGGAGTACCTCCGGCGACGCCTCTTAACGCCCCCCAGATGCCTCCACACTGGCAAGGCATCTTGTGGGGAACTTTACCCTTTGGCAGCAGCCTTCTAGCGCTACTGCTGGTTCTCATGCCGGACGATATGCGCCGCGAACAAAGGGGCGACCCTTCCCTGGTATCGCCTGATTTGCTAGCCGGGAGTATGGTCTCGTGAACAAAGGACGCCTTATCGCTGCTCTTATCACCGTCGCAACCTTAGCCCTCGTGGTGATAGGAACTCTCTGGCCGGTTCCTTCCGCAGTTGCATTCGCCGGCGGCATGAGTCTGTTGCGGCCGTCTTCAACGCCCGAAGCCGCGGTCGAGAATCTTGCCGACAGGATTCGTCTGCAGGCATGGGGAGACGCCTACGCCAGCCTCGCAAACAAAGCGCAATTCACCCAGGAACAGTTCGTGCACGATTTGACGGGCTACTATCCCAGCTTGCGCACTTATGCGACGCTGCAGAGCTTTGAGGTCCGCCCACTTCACGCCTCAGGCCAGGATGCGGACGTTCAGCTGAGGTTGCATTGGTCCACAGTAGTCGGCACCTTCGCCAATACGCGTGATCTCCGGGTGGTTAAGAACGGAGATCGCTGGAACGTGGTTTGGCCTCTCGTGAAGGAGGCCAATGTGCCCCCACAAGTGATTGCGGTGAACTACCTGCGCTGGGATGTGATCTACCCTGGCCCGGGAGATGGCTGGGGAACCCAGGACGTGGAATCCCCCCACATACGTATCGTGGATATGCACCCGGTTCAACGAGCAGAAGGGGTGGTCATTCTGGGTGAGCTGCTGAATGAAGATGTCGTGCCCGCTTATGTTTCCGTCCGGGCAACGCTCTTGTCAAAAGGCGGCTCCGCGATCGCAAGCGAAGATAGCTTCGATAAGATTTCGCACACCCTCTTGCCCAAGCAAGTCACACCTTTCCTCATCAACTTTCCCGATGCAACGTTGTCCGACGTTGGTAGTATCCGAATGGACCCCGTCTCTACCCTGGTGCCGGCATCGGCCGACCCGGTGATCGAAATTCAGGAACAGCGGTTGAATCCTGCGCCGGAAGCATCCTTGACGGCGCAACTGGTTAACCAGAGTGGGCAGGTGGTGAACATCGCCCATGTGCTGGGGACGTTCTACGACAAATCCGGGCAGGTGGTGTGGGTGGCAGACCGGTATATCGATCGTGCCCTGCTGCCGCAAACCCCGGTATCTTTCGACATCCATATACCTGAGGATCTTGCACGGAAAGTTACCAGCGAGCGAGCCATTGCCGCGACGTACAGCGTCGGAGGATTCTCATGAGGCGGGGAGGCGCACTACTGCTTGGCCTCGCAGGTCTTGCCTTAGGGCAACCGGCTTGGGCGCAAAATGCGAGCGTAAGCTTGCCAAAAATTGTCCAGGCCGGTGATGCCTTTTCGGTGCAGAGCGCCGGGAGTGGAAAAGGTGTGCTGTATATCGTCGGCCTTGGGCAGGTTCTCAAGCGAGATGTGCAACTGGGACAGATGACGCCATTTCCTGCCGGATCTCTTTTTAACGCCGGCCGCTACCTGGTCATCCTGGTCCAGGGATCTTCGACAACAAGTGGATCCCTCGATGTTGTACCCGCTCACGAACCCGCCGACCTGAGTTTTCTGGCCAGACCCTCTCGCCTTCCTGTTGGTCTGCATGACGCAATCAGCGGCACCGTGTATGTTTTCGATGCTTATCGCAATCTCATCACTACGCCCACGCCCGTGTCTTTTTCATTGTCTAATCCATCGAGCTCAGGGCAACAGCGCACACTGAATACCCGCCATGGATCAGCCTGGACGGAATTCGACTCGACCGCAAAAGAAGGCGTGGATAAATTTACAGCTCGTGCCGGCGCAGTTTCGAGCATTCGAGTGGTCGAGCAGGTTCCAGGCGACCCCTGCAAGCTGACGCTGAAAGCTCGGCCGGAAGGGCAGCGGCTCGCGCTGGAAACGGACCCGGTCCGGGACTGTAGCGGCAACGCTGTACCAGACGGTACGATCGTGACTTTTACTGAGAACTACAATGACAGCCAATCGACTGTAGACGTACCGCTTAAACACGGGATCGCGCGGGTGGAAATGCCGGCACACAGCGGCGCAAGGGTTTCCGTGGCTAGCGGGGTAGTACTGGGGAATGAGATTCGTTGGGAGAGGTGAGTGTGCTGAAGTTCCTGATGCTCGGCTTCCTCGTAGCTACGCCAATCGCGCTATTGGCAGGCGAGCCCACGGTGCATGTGGAACCATCAAGTCTGCAGCGATCGAGCCGGCCACTCCAAAAGCAGACGGAAACAGCAGCCATTCGCGATTACCTTGAGTCCTGGCAAAGCCTGCAGGCTGCGCTCGAGCAAAATCGCCCCGGCTTGCTAACC